>NZ_CP087133.1:0-4362213 GCF_020911905.1 Flavobacterium flavipigmentatum
ATGACTAAAACTGCTCAATCGGTATGGGAAAACTGTTTGTCCTTTATAAAAGACAATATTCAAGATCAAGCCTACAAAACTTGGTTTGAGCCAATCAAATCAGTTGAGCTAACCGACAACGCGTTATACATTCAAGTTCCAAGTAAATTTTTCTACGAATGGCTGGAAGAACATTACGTTAAATTATTGAAAGTTGCACTTACCAAAGAACTGGGAAAAAACGCAAAGTTACTCTATAAAATTAAAATGGAAAACACTTATGGCAATAAACAACCGTTTACCGAACAGTTGCCAAGCGCCAACAGAGTGCCAATGAAACCTCAAGAGGTTGATGCTCCGTTTAAAAACTTAAATCCAGAACTTAAAAATCCTTTTGTAATTCCCGGGATAAGAAATTTAAAAATTGAGTCGCAATTAAACGCCAACTACAGTTTTGATAATTTTCTTGAAGGAGATTCTAATCGTTTGGCTCGTTCTGCGGGTATGGCTGTTGCGAACAAACCAGGAGGAACTTCTTTCAATCCTTTATTGATTTTTGGAGGAGTTGGACTAGGAAAAACACACTTGGCGCATGCGATAGGCGTTGAAGTAAAAGACAAATATCCTGAAAAAACAGTTTTGTATATTTCTGCGGAAATTTTTACACAACAATACATAGACTCGGTAAAAAAGAATAATCGTAACGATTTTATTCATTTTTATCAGCTAATTGATGTTTTGATTATTGATGATGTTCAGTTTCTTTCTGGAAAATCAGGAACTCAGGACGTTTTCTTTCATATTTTTAATTATTTACATCAAAACGGGAAACAGGTTATTTTAACCTCTGATAAAGCTCCTGTTGACATGCAGGATATCGAGCAACGCTTATTGTCACGTTTCAAATGGGGATTATCTGCTGAGTTGCATCAGCCGGATTACGAAACCAGAATTTCAATCTTAAAAAATATATTATATCGTGATGGTGTAGAAATGCCGGATGATATTATTGAATATGTAGCCCGCAACATCAAGACTAACGTCAGAGAATTAGAAGGTGCTATTATTTCGTTGATCGCGCAATCTTCTTTCAATAAAAAAGAAGTTACGATAGAATTGGCCAAAAGTGTTGTAGAGAAATTTGTAAAAAACGTAAAGAGAGAAATATCGATCGATTACATACAAAAAATTGTTTCTGACTATTTTCAGTTGGATATTGAAACCCTACAATCTAAAACCCGAAAAAGACACGTGGTTCAAGCCAGACAATTGGCCATGTTTTTTGCAAAGAAATTTACCAAAGCCTCTTTAGCAAATATTGGTTCTCAAATTGGGGATCGCGATCACGCAACCGTATTACATGCTTGTAAAACAGTCGATAATCTAGTTTCTACAGACAAACAATTTAAGAAATTTGTCGATGATATCAACAAAAAACTAACGCTATAAACGCGCATCATGCCTGTAAAAATTTTAATGGTTTGCTTGGGAAACATTTGTAGATCGCCTTTAGCAGAAGGAATTTTAGCATCCAAATTACCACAAAATAAATTCATTGTTGACTCAGCAGGCACAGGGTCATGGCATGTGGGTCATGCTCCTGACAAACGATCTATTGCTGTTGCCAAAAAAAACGGATTATGTATCGATGATCAAAAAGGGCGACAATTTCAAATTAATGATTTTGAAGAGTTTGACTATATTTATGTCATGGACAATTCTAATTACCGCGATATAATTGAGCTTGCAAAAACACCCGAACATAAAAATAAAGTTCGTCTTATTCTAAACGAATTATTTCCTGATGAAAATGTAGATGTTCCAGATCCTTACTTTGGTTCTGCCAATGGTTTTGATCATGTCTACAAAATGTTAGATGAAGTTGCAACTATTATCGCCGAAAAACTCATCAAAGCACATCCTTAATTTTTATTTTATTTTTTAGAAATAAAACAAAAAAGACTTGCCTATCCTCATTAAAATCAGCTTTTTTAACTAAAAAAACACACATGAAACTTCTAGGAAAACTATATTTAATTCCAACTACAATGGGCGAAAGTGATCCTATGGATGTTTTGCCACAAACAGTAAAAAGAAGTATTGATTTTATAGATCATTATATTGTTGAAAACGAAAAAACAGCCAGAAAATCAATAAAAGCAGTTTCTCCAGAGAAAAAACAATCAGAACTAATCCTTTTCACTCTTAATAAACGTACCGAAGCGAGTGAACATTTGGATTTTATAAAACCACTATTAGAAGGAAAAAATGTAGGTTTAATGAGCGAAGCAGGTTGTCCAGGCGTTGCAGATCCAGGAGCAGTAATTGTAAAATTGGCACACGAAAAGGGCATTCAGGTAGTACCCTTAGTCGGCCCATCCTCTATCCTTCTGGCGATGATGGCTTCCGGAATGAACGGTCAGAGTTTTACTTTCAACGGCTATTTACCCATTGATAAAGACGAAAAAAAATCGGCATTAAAGCATTTTGAAAAATTATCTCAGGATAAAAATCAATCTCAAATTTTTATAGAAACGCCCTATAGAAACAATAAATTGGTCGAAGATATTTTGCAAATTGTAAATCCTTCAACCCATCTTTGTATTGCAACTGATATTACATTACCAACAGAATTCATCAAAACAATGCGAGTTGCTGATTGGAAAAAACTAAAAGTCGATTTACATAACCGACCTACGATTTTTATTATCCATAAAATGTAAACTAACTTTAAAACTATCATAATGAAAAAGTTTTTAATTTTAGTTTTAATTGGTTTTACTCAAAGTGTATTTTCTCAAAAGGAAATCAGAAGAGCACATGAACCCACCAAAGATATAAATGGAAATATCATTCCTCCTAACGAAATCGACATTTATAACCCTCTTGGGATTGACGTAAAACCAGAGTTTCCAGGCGGAACAGAAGAATTTCATCAATTTATAGATATAAACTATAAAAAATCAAACAAGAGACCGACTTTACAAGGAAAAGTATTCGCTACTTTTATCGTTGAAATAAACGGTTCATTAAGTGATATAAAAATCCTCCGAGATATTGGATCTTATAGCGGAGAGGAACTGGTAAGGGTTTTAAAATTATCTCCTAGATGGAAACCTGGAAAACTAAACGGTAAAGAAGTCAGAACTATATACTCACTTGTTGTGCCTGTACAACTATAAGTCTCCAATTATCCATCTTTTTCTTAATCTAATTTTATGAGTAAACTTCCTAATGTAACGACAAGTATTTTTACAGTAATGTCCAAAATGGCGGCCGAATACAATGCGATAAATCTTTCGCAGGGATTTCCAAATTTTCCTGTTGATGAAAGATTGACCGATATTCTGGCAAGATTAGCAAAAGAAAATGTACATCAATATACACCAATGGCGGGTTATCCGCCATTGATGAACAAAATTGCAAACTTAGTTCAGAGTTCTTATAACAGAATCATAAATCCTGATCTAGAACTTTTGGTAACTGCTGGTGCCACACAAGGAATTTTTACTTCAATTTTAGCTTTAATAAAAACTAGTGACGAAGTTATAATTCTGGATCCGAGTTATGATTCGTATGAATCTCCTGTTCTGCTTTGTAATGCAAAACCAGTGCGAGTTCCTTTAAATGATGATTATACACCGAATTGGGAAACCATTGAAAAAGCATGTTCTTCAAAAACCAAGATGATCATCATCAACAACCCGCATAATCCCACGGGGAAAATTTTGACAGAAAATGATTTTTTAGCATTAGAAAAATTACTTTCAAAATACCCCGAAATAATTGTTTTATCTGATGAAGTGTATGAATACATTACTTTTGAGGAGAGACATATTTCTGCGCATACCAAAGAATTTCTTCTCAACAGATGTATTATGATTTCGTCATTCGGAAAATCGTTTCATATTACAGGTTGGAAAATTGGCTATGTGGTTGCTCCCGAATATTTGATGAAAGAAATCAAAAAAGCACATCAATTTTTAGTTTTCAGCGTCAACAGCATTTCTCAGGCCACCATAAGCGAATATCTAGATGTTGTTGATGTAAATCTGTTAGGCAAATTCTATCAGGAAAAGCGAGATTATTTTCAAAAACTGCTTCAACATAGTCGATTTGAACTAAAACCTTGCGAAGGAACCTATTTTCAAGTGGCTTCATACGCCACTATTTCAAATGAAGATGATATTGCATTTTGCAAAAAATTAATTATCGATCATGGTGTTGCTGCGATTCCAATTTCTACTTTTTATTCCGATCATAAAGACCAACGCTTAATTCGTTTTTGTTTTGCCAAAGATGATTTCACCTTAGAATCTGCTGCCAAAAAAATATGTAATATCTAAAGTTTATTAAAATTTTATAACATTATTATGCGTGCATCCTATTATTTTAATTAATATTGTAAAAAAAGAAAAGTATGAGCTATACAGACAAAATGTTACGTGACGACGCTTTAAAAGGAAAAGTTATTGTGGTTACAGGTGGCGGAAGCGGCTTAGGCAAAGCAATGACTAAATATTTCTTAGAATTAGGAGCGCAAGTTGCCATTACTTCTAGAGATCTTGAAAAACTAAAAGCAACGGCTACAGAACTTGAAAATGAAACTGGTGGAAAATGTTTACCACTTCAGTGTGACGTGCGCCATTATGAAGAAGTAGAAAACATGCTTCAGGAAGTTTTAAAATCTTTTGGCAAAGTAGATGTCCTTCTTAATAATGCTGCAGGAAATTTTATTTCTCCAACAGAACGTTTATCTGCCAACGCATTTGATACCGTTATCGATATAGTACTTAAAGGTTCTAAAAACTGTACACTCGCTTTTGGAAAACATTGGATCGATACCAAACAAACATCGGCTACCATCTTAAATATTGTGACTACGTATGCTTGGACAGGTTCTGCCTATGTTGTACCAAGCGCTACTGCAAAAGCAGGAGTACTAGCAATGACCAGAAGTTTGGCGGTAGAATGGGCAAAATACGGGATTCGTTCGAACGCAATTGCTCCGGGACCATTTCCTACCAAAGGAGCATGGGACAGATTATTGCCGGGAGATCTTGCCGAAAAATTTGATATGGCAAAAAAAGTACCTTTGAAACGCGTTGGAGATCACCAGGAATTAGCCAATTTAGCGGCGTATTTGGTGTCTGATTTTTCAGCATACATCAACGGAGACGTTATCACTATTGACGGCGGCGAATGGCTAAAAGGCGCAGGACAATTCAATTCACTGGAAGCAATTCCAGAAGAATTATGGGATCAGCTAGAAATGATGATAAAAGCAAAAAAGAACAAATAAAGTGCTTACTAAGGTCAGAATATTTTAAACGAAATACTGATTGCACTAAAATCCCGCTGGCTTTGCTGGTGGGATTTTTTTATCCTTTTTTAAACCTATAAGTGATGCAAGTTTTTTTTGAGTTTTTTTATCTCAATAGCTTTTTTGACTCATATTCGATTAAAATACTTATATGAAAAATCAAAACACTTTAATTTGCCAATAACTGATAAACCCCTCTAAAACTTATATCGTTTAAATACACAATTTGCCTGTACAGTTCAGTTAAATTATTATTTTTGCCAAACAAATATCTAACATCAAATTTTATGCTCATTATTGGACTTGCAGGAGGAACAGGAAGTGGAAAAACAACGGTAGTACACCAAATCATGAACGAATTGCCAGACACAGAAGTCGGCGTAATTTCTCAGGATTCCTATTACAAACAAAACCACGGTTTGTCATTTGACGAAAGAGCATTAATTAATTTTGATCATCCACGCGCTATTGATTTTGATTTATTAGTAACGCATTTAAAAGCATTAAAAGCCGGTGAAACCATCGACCAGCCCGTATATTCGTTTGTACAACACAACAGAACAGACGATACCGTCTCTACACACCCGAGAAAAGTAATGATTGTTGAAGGGATTCTTATCCTCACAAATCCGGAACTTCGCGAACTTTGTGACATCAAAATTTTCGTTCATGCCGACTCAGACGAAAGATTAATTCGCCGTCTAAAACGTGATATTTCAGAGCGTGGCCGTGATATAGATGAAGTAATAACACGCTACCAAAACACCTTAAAACCTATGCATGAGCAATTTATCGAACCCACAAAAGCTTATGCAGACATTATTATTCCAAACGACAAATACAATACTGTAGCCATAGACGTAGTACGGGCCGTAATAAATCAGCGAATTTCATAATTTTATTGTAAATTTATTTCCAGAATAGTCAGGAGCTATTTCCCGCTATCTGTTACAAATGAAGTTCACTGAAACTTGGATTAAAATAAAATTAAGTGAAGTGATCCTTTCTACCGGTCCCTATAGTTATCAGGAATCACAAAAGGGTTTTCACAGTTATCAAGGCTAAAATATCTATGGAATTTAAAAGATACAAATAGGTTAAAATAAAAATAAAATGAAAAACCCTTATAAAGGCAAATCCTGGTTCAAATTCTTAGGCAATAAATATGTCTGGGTTTTGCTTTTTTTTGTAGTCTGGATGTTGTTTTTAGACAACTACTCCTATTTTGACCATAGGTTTTTAGACAATCAAATCAACGAATTAGAAGACAATAAAACCTATTATCAGGAAGAAATCAAAAAAGATCAGGAACAAATAAAACAATTAAAAAATCCTGAACAAATAGAAAAATACGCTCGCGAAAAGTATTTTATGAAAAAAGACAGTGAAGATATTTACATCATCCAATTTGAAGGAGACACCATTCAAAGCAAAGAATAACTCAGAAAAAAAGCAGATGGCTACTAACCTATTCGAAAATTTTATTCCGATTTCATCCAAACAATGGAGACAAAAAATTCAGTTTGAGTTGGATGGAGCCGACTACAACCAAACTGTAATCTGGAATTCGCCCGAAGACATTCAGGTAAAACCTTTCTATCATAAAGACGAATTTACCAAAGCAGCTCCTGTAAAAACAGAGGCAACAAATTTTACAATTTGCCAAAATATATTTGTTTTTGATGTAGATAAATCGATAAAAAGAGCATTAGAAACCATGAATCGTGGTGCCGAAAGTTTGCGTTTCACTATCCAAAACGAGCATATCGACATTCAGAAATTACTGGAAAATCTTCCTTTAGAAAATAAATCTGTTTACTTTAATTTGAATTTTATTTCAATCGATTTCGTACAATTATTAGAACTCATTTCAATTCAAAAAAAGGCAAAATTTTATTGCAATTTAGACCCAATTGGTCATTTTGCGAGAGAAGGAAATTGGCTTCCAACCTCAGACAAAAATAATTTCGAAACAATCGATAAAATTTCAAAAACGACCGAAAATCTTTCATTGTTAAGTATCGATTTAGGTTTGTATCAAAATGCAGGAGCCAATATTACACAGCAAATTGCTTACAGTTTGGCACAGGCCAACGAATACTTCAACTGTATTGCGGATATTCCTCAACAAATTGTTTTTCAAATTTCGGTAGGAACCAATTATTTCTTCGAAATTGCAAAACTTCGAGCGCTGCGAATGCTTTTTAATGTAATCGCCGCCGAATACAATACAAATCTAGAATGTCATTTTTTGGTGACGCCTACCAAACGTAACAAAACAATTTACGATTACAATGTCAATATGCTCCGCACCACAACCGAATGTATGTCGGCAATTTTAGGCGGTGCAGATGCAATTGCCAATTTGCCTTATGATGCTTTATACCACAAAGACAACGAATTTGGGGATAGAATTGCGAGAAATCAATTGCTGATTTTAAAGCATGAAAGCTATTTTGACAAAGTCAATAATCCGGCAGATGGAAGCTATTATATAGAAAGTTTGACCATGCAACTGGCGGAAAAAAGCTTGGCTTTATTTAAAAACATAGAAGCTGAAGGAGGATTTTTGAAACTATTAAACGATGGAACTATCAAAAAGAAAATCCAGGAAAGCGCTTCCAAAGAGCAAGAATTGTTTGATGCTAAAAAAGAAGTTTTATTAGGAACCAATAAATATCCAAACAAAGATGATAAAATGAAACATGACTTAGAATTGTTTCCTTTTGTAAAAATAAAACCCCGAAAAACATTAATTACACCGATAATAGAAAAAAGATTAGCCGAAAAACTCGAACAAGAACGTTTAGAACTAGAATAATCTACGTGTACTTAATAAAAATAAAAGAACAAATGGTACGAAAGAACCTTAAACATATTACCCTCGAAAGTCAAAAGTTAGCTGTTTCGAATCAAAATTCAGAACTCGAAACTCAAAACTTCTTAACTGCTGAGGGCATCGAGCTAAAGCCTACTTATTCTGAAAAAGATATCGAAGATTTAGAATATCTGGATTTCGGAGCAGGTTTTGCTCCTAATTTAAGGGGGCCATACGCAACTATGTATGTGAGAAGACCCTGGACAATTCGTCAGTATGCCGGATTTTCTACTGCCGAAGAAAGTAATGCTTTTTATAGACGAAATTTGGCTGCCGGTCAAAAAGGACTTTCAATTGCTTTTGATCTACCAACCCATCGCGGTTATGATTCTGATCACGAACGTGTGGTTGGAGATGTAGGAAAAGCAGGTGTTGCCATAGATTCTGTAGAGGATATGAAAGTCTTATTTGACCAAATTCCTTTGGATGAGATGTCGGTTTCGATGACCATGAATGGAGCGGTTTTACCTATCATGGCGTTTTATATTGTAGCTGCAGAAGAACAAGGTGTCGCGATCGAAAAACTTTCCGGTACAATCCAGAATGATATTTTAAAGGAATTTATGGTTCGTAATACCTATATCTATCCGCCAGCTCCTTCTATGAAAATCATTGCTGATATTTTTGAGTTTACAAGCAAAAAAATGCCCAAATTCAATTCGATTTCTATTTCTGGTTATCACATGCAGGAAGCTGGAGCTACCGCAGATATTGAATTGGCGTACACGCTGGCCGATGGTTTAGAATATATTAGAACCGGGCTTTCAACTGGTATGACCATTGATGAATTTGCGCCAAGGTTGTCTTTTTTCTGGGCCATTGGTATGAATCATTTTATGGAAATCGCTAAAATGCGGGCCGGAAGAATGATTTGGGCTAAATTGGTACAACAATTTAATCCAAAAAATGATAAATCATTAGTTTTGAGAACTCATTGCCAAACTAGTGGCTGGAGTTTAACAGAGCAAGATCCTTTTAATAATGTGGCCAGAACTTGTATCGAAGCTACAGCAGCCGCTTTTGGCGGTACACAATCTTTGCACACCAATGCTCTTGATGAAGCAATAGCGTTACCCACTGATTTCTCAGCAAGAATTGCACGTAACACACAGATATTTTTGCAGGAAGAAACCAAAATAACCAAAACAGTAGATCCTTGGGGAGGCAGTTATTATGTAGAAAGTTTGACCAATGAAATAGTCGAAAATACGTGGAAACTTATTGAAGAGGTAGAAGAATTGGGCGGAATGACAAAAGCTATAGAAGCTGGAATTCCTAAACTTCGTATCGAAGAAGCGGCTGCCAGAAAGCAGGCGCGAATTGATAGTGGACAAGATATTATTGTGGGGGTCAATCAATTTCGACTAGAGAAAGAAGACCCATTGCATATTCTGGATGTCGACAATCAAATGGTTCGGAAGCAACAACTCGAATTACTTTCGACCATAAAAGCCAAAAGAGATCGTAAAAAAGTAGAACAATCAATCGAGAAATTAATTCATTGTGCCAAAACAGGACAGGGAAACTTACTAGAAATTGCGATCGAAGCTGCCAGAAATAGAGCAACTTTAGGAGAGATAAGCGATGCGCTAGAAAGTATTTTTGGTCGATACAAAGCACAAATTAAATCCTTTAGCGGTGTGTATAGTGCAGCAATAAAAAATGATGAGAATTTTGAAAGAGCCAAACAATTAGCAGATGCTTTTGCCAAACAAGAAGGCCGTAGACCAAGAATCATGATCGCCAAAATGGGACAAGATGGCCATGATAGAGGCGCAAAAGTCGTAGCAACAGGTTACGCAGACGTAGGTTTTGATGTAGACATTGGTCCATTGTTTCAAACTCCGGCCGAAGCGGCCAAACAAGCTGTAGAAAATGACGTACATATTCTTGGTGTATCATCATTAGCCGCAGGACATAAAACATTAGTCCCGCAAGTTATTGAGGAACTAAAAAAACATGGTCGCGAAGATATTATGGTTATAGTGGGAGGTGTAATTCCTGCGCAAGATTATCAATTTTTATTTGATGCCGGTGCGGTAGCTATTTTTGGTCCTGGAACAAAAATTAGCGAAGCAGCTATCAAAATATTAGAGATTTTAATTAATTAAATTTTACTCCATAAAAAAATCCCGAAAAATTCGGGATTTTTTATTCTCATTCAGTTGATTATTAATCATGTATTGTCGCATTACTATCAGCTTCAATATAAGACAAATCATAACCGCCAAAAGCTTTTAAATAACTTATCAGCGAAGTTCCATAAGCATCTCTAAAACGTCTATTTCCTCTGTTTTTAAAGAAATTCTTAACCGATCCTGCACCTCCTAAGTGTGCGGCAGCTAAAATTCCGGATTCTGTAATTTTGACACCATTAATGATTTTTCCATCATACTTTTCAATTTCATTACGTAAAATCCATTTATTTTTAGACAATAACGCAACAAAAGCTTTTTCTTGTAAAGCAGGATCTTTTAGAAAATCTTTGCTGTCATGTACACCAATGGCTCTTAAAGTTTTAGAACCAAACTGGTATTTCCCCATATAACCTAAAGTATTTACTTTTCGGTATTTCCCTTGAGATTCCTTAAAAGCTACTGCTTCTTTAAAACCTATAAAATGATTTCCGGTGTAAGGGATGTTAAGATTAGGATAATCCTCCTTTTCCTGAGATGGTAAAATATATTCTGAACCATCTGTTTTTTCTGTTAAAAACCAAGGTTTGGCTTCTAAATTAAAGGGTTTGAAACCCAAGCTTAAAAATGTAATAATAACGATCAAACTCGCGTAAAAATACCATTTCTTTATCATAAATTATTTTTCTTCAAACACTGTCACCATTTGAAATTTCTACGGTGCAAAGATAATAAATAAAAAATAATGCTGAAAATCAAGTAGTTAATGTTTTCTAAAAATAAAACACATGCGCTTTAATCCCTTTATTGGCGGAGTATTCGAGAGTTGGAGCTGGAATTTTTATCGTGTTAAAAACTGAAAAAATAGTTTTCAAAAAATGCGATTTTGTATCAATTTTTGTCAAATTTACATCAAAACTAAGATAAAACTGACGAAATTGTTTGCTGTTTTGAATAAAAAAAGGATTTTCATCTTGATTATTGCCCGACAACATCCCATCGGCTCCATACCCAAAAGCCAGATTTAACCACTTTGGAATTTTAGTGTCTTTGGCAAAAGAATGCAAATTGACTGACAACCAATACGTTTGTCCGTTGTAGTCTTTTAAAATTTGCTCATTAATTGAACTTCCTAACAAATCAGGCCTTTGACCAGCGTATTGAGTAGTGTGAAAAGAAAATTTCGGTGTAATTCTTTGCTCTTTCCAAAGTAATTCCTGCGAAACATATAGAGCTGTGCCCGTTGCATTTGCTATTAAATCTCCCGAAGAAGCTCCCCATTCTGATGAAAAACCATCAAAAACTTCTACAGCAGTTAGAAATACAAATCCTATTCCTGCACCATAAATAAGTTGTTTTTTACGATCAGCCCCACTCCAATTTAGAGCTTCGGTACCAAATCTTCCCAGATGATAAGCCGAATAAAAATGCCCAACTTTATCCATTTGTAGCCAATCAGCGTTATCATTTATAAAATGAAACTTTGATTGCGGATAATCTGCGTACCAAAGCTGATTTAGACCTACTAAAGCAACTGAAGCTAAAGCTCCTTCAGTAATCAAAACTGCATTTTTCCTTTTTTCATTTAAGGAATCTGAAGGTTTAAAGAAGCTCTCAAATTTATTCTGAGCCTGAATAGACTGAAAAAATAAAAAGGATAAAAGAATATGAATTATTAATTTCAAAATTATCTTGTTACACCCTGGCTGGCAATCCAGTCAGAATATTTTTTTGCATTGATATTATGCTCCGGCAGAGTGGCAGCAAATTCATGATAGCCAAAACGTTCAACACTGGCACAAAAATAAATATAATCGTTTTTTTCGGGATTCAAAACTGCCTCAAGTGCCGTAATATCTGGCATGGCAATTGGTCCTGGAGGAAGTCCGACATTCACGTAAGTGTTATAAGGAGATTTCATAATCAAATCATTATAAAAGACTCTCTTAATCACCTGATCAAAATCATTTGCTCTTAATTTTAACGCATAAATTACGGTTGGATCTGCTTGTAAAGGCATTTCTAAACGTAGACGATTTAGATAGACACCGGCAATACGGGGTCTTTCGTCTTTTTTAACCGATTCTTTATGCACTATTGAGGCTAAAATAGTAGCTTCTACAGGTGTTAATCCTTGTTTTTTTGCTTTTTCAATTCTCTCTTCTGTCCAGAAATTATGATATTCTTTGATCATTTTGTCACGAAACTTTTCTGCAGACGTATTCCAATACACTTCATAAGTATTGGGAATAAACATGGCAAAAACATTTTCTTCATTAAAACCATTTTCCTTCAAAAAAACAGGATCCTTAATCGCTTTAATTAAGGACAAACTATCTGCTTCGATTTCTGAGCCAACTCTTCCCGCAAAATTCTCTAGACGCTCTTGATTATTAAAAGCCAGTTTTACAGGGACATTAGAGCGCATTGCTCGCACCAAATTCATATTATTCATATCTTTTTTAAGCAAAAATCGACCTGATTTTACGTTTTCAGGATAGTCTCTTTTGCTGGCTACCAACTCAAAATTTTCAAAATTTTTGATATAAGGCTCCAATATTTTCTTTACATCTGTATAATTGGCATCAGTTGGTACATATACATACACCTCTTTTTCTTCAAATTTAGTATTGGAGCTAAAGATTTTACTAATTAACACAAATCCGTAAATGATTAGTAAAGAAATTACGGCTACAGCAGTCAGCGAAATGATTTTTTTTATGTTCAAAGCTTAAATTTTAAATTTGTTTGTTAATTAATTGAAAAATTGCCTCGTCTTGGTACTGGCCATTTAGCAAAATCCAATCTTTTTTAATTCCAATTTTCTCAAAACCAAATTTAGTAAAAAGAGCTATACTTGCTGCATTTTCTACACTAATATTTGCGTACAATTGATGTAAATTTAAATTATAGAAAGCATATTTAATTAAAAGCTCTAAAGCCTCAGAACCAATGTTTTGCTTTTTATACTCGTCTTTCTGAATAACAATTCCAACTCCTGCCCGATTATTCTTCGGGTCAAATTCGAATAAATCAATCAATCCGATGGCCGGAAAATCGTCGTCATGACAAATCGCGAGTCGCAATTGTTTGGCTTCATAAATATCCTGCTGTGCATTTTCGAGATATTGACGCACCAAAAAACGGCTATAAGGCGTATAGGTGTTGCTTACTTCCCAAATGCTTTGATCATTTTCCATGGCATAGACAAACTCTAAGTCATTTGGTTCTAATGCCCGCAAATAAATATTTTTGCCTTTTAGTGTAATCATGCTGTTTTAGAATTCAGATTTTAGATTTTCTGAGTGAAATAGCTAAACATTTAATTTAAACTTCAATTGTACCTTTAAAAACAAATTTTGCAGGACCCGTCAGGAACACATTCGTAAAATGATCACCTTCTTTATCAAAAGAAACCACTAATTTTCCGCCTTCAACATTAAGATTTATTTTGTTTTTATCCGTCTGACCTGTTGCATTCATAGCAATGGCAACGGCTGTGGCACCAGTTCCACACGCCAAAGTTTCATCTTCAACACCTCTTTCGTAAGTACGGAGAGAAAATTCAGAATCGTTTACTTTTTTCACAAAATTGATGTTACTTCCTTTCTCACCATACAATGCGCCGTAACGAATGGCCGCTCCATTTTGTTTTACATCATAATTTTCTAAATCTTCTACAATTTGTACATGATGTGGTGAACCGGTATTTAGAAAACTGTAATCCGATTTTTTTTGCACCTGATCAACATCGATCATTTGCAACGAAATAATAGCATCCTCTCCTACCGTTGCATGATGCAAACCATCAATGGCCATAAAAGTTGTTTTAGTATTGATAACACCCAGTTGATTGGCAAAAGCGACTAGACATCGACCGCCATTACCGCACATCGAACTCTGGTTTCCATCTGAGTTATAATACACCATTTTAAAGTCGGTTTCGGAGTCATTTTCTAACAAAATAAGTCCATCAGCACCAATACCGAAACGTCTGTCGCACAAGCGTTCAATGAGTTTAATATCTTCTTTTGGAAAAAAATTAGAACGATTGTCAATCATGACAAAATCATTACCTGTTCCTTGATATTTATAAAATTCTATTTGCATTTTTATTTGATTATAAAGTACAAAAGTACAAACTATTAATTAATGAAATGTTAATCAATGTTAAAGAGCGTTAAACCCTTTTTCTGAATAATTTTTTCAATTAATTTTACGTTATATAACTTAAAACATAAATAATAGTCATGAAAAGATTTTCAACCTTATTTTTAGTGTCCTTATTAAGTGGCGCTACTACCCTTGGGGCTTACAAGTTATTGTTTGAGAGTAATGGCTCTGTATTTGGAAAAGGAAATTCTGTTGTAACTCTTGCCTCCGAATCGTATAACAAAAATGTCGCGTATGCAGGCGAAGCAGTAGATTTTACAGAGGCTGCAGACAAAACGGTTCATTCTGTTGTGCACGTAAAAAATGTTTCCAGACGTACCGTTACCAATCCAATGCTTGAATTTTTCTATGGTTACGGGGGAGCTCAGCAGCAAGAACAGGTAGGTACAGGTTCTGGTGTTATTATTTCTGAAGACGGTTATATTGTTACAAATAATCACGTGATCAAAGATGCTTCTGAAATAGAAATTACGTTAAATAATAAAAAAACATACACTGCAAAATTGATAGGTACCGATTCTAAAATGGATATCGCATTGCTTAAAATTAATTCAGAAGAAAAATTACCTTATACGGCTTTTGCTAATTCAGACAACGTAAAAGTGGGCGAATGGGTTTTGGCAGTCGGTAATCCTTACAATTTAAATTCTACAGTAACAGCGGGAATCGTTTCGGCGAAAGCCAGAGATTTGGGCAATGGTATACAATCTTTCATTCAGACAGATGCCGCAGTCAATCCGGGAAATAGTGGTGGTGCATTGGTAAATACACGTGGAGAATTAATTGGAATCAATACTATGATTTCTTCACAGACGGGCTCTTACGTAGGATATTCATTTGCTGTTCCGTCTAATAATGCCCGAAAAATCATTGAAGACATCATGGAATTTGGAAATGTACAACGAGGCATTTTAGGAGTTGAAGGTCGCGAATTGAATGGCAATGCTTCAAAAGAACTTAAAATTTCAGAAACAGAAGGATTTTACATCAATAAAGTTTCAAAAAATTCCGGAGCAGAAAAAGCTGGGTTAAAGCAAGGTGATGTAATTGTAAAGTTGGATAGTCAGAGAATTGCTTCTTATGCCGATCTATCAGGTTACATCAATACAAAAAGGCCAAATGATGTTGTAAATGTGACGATTATAAGAGATGCAAATACAAAAGTTGTTCCTGTAACTTTGAGTAAAAATGAATTTTTTAGTGCTGAGTTTAAAGGAATAGAATTAGAAAATATCGATGCATCGGATAAAAAGAAATTTCGTATTGACTATGGAGTTAAGATTAAAAATATCACCAACGAAAATTTGATGCAATATCAGAACGAACTGCTGGGCAATATCATTTTGAGTATTGATAATGTAAAAGCGACTAATGTTGAGAGTGTCTCTAAACTTTTGAAACAAAAAGATGAAGGGCAAAGTGTGCGCATTGAAATGATTAATAGAAATGGTGAAATTTTCAGAATCATCATTTAATAAACAAATAATTTCAAATTTAGAAAGGTCATCTTATTCAGTTAGGATGACCTTTTTTTATTTCAATGAAAGAAAAAAAATTTTTAAGTAGGTATAAAATAAATGCTAAAATAGTTTACGAAATCGATTGAAATGGGTACTTTTGCGCAAAATTATAAAATAGTATTCTATTTATTTTTCGAAATTTTCAATTATGAGCAAAAAATCTTTGTACCAAAAAGAAGTATCAATTCAAGTCGACCGAAGGAGAGCTGGCGTCGAATTAATCAAAGTCATAAGCGATTTATGGTATGACAAATCCATCGAAATGGTTTTATTCAAAAATCAATTGTTGGATAAAAATGTCAGCGACATTATCAATTTGCATCAATATGCGGGAGAATTTGTTGGCAAGCCTATTACTGTTTTTGATTCTGTTGAAATTGCAAAAGTTATTTTATCAATAGATTTTCCACCTGCAAAATTGGATATTGGAAAACTAGCGTACGAGTATCGTTTGGAAGAAGACAAATACCCAGATGCACGATATTTTGTTATCGAAAAATTAAAAGGAGCTAAATCATCTGAAGAAATTCAGCCAAAAGATGTTGTTTTGTACGGATTTGGAAGAATTGGTCGTTTACTAGCCCGAGAATTAATGTCGAAAACTGGAAAAGGAAACCAATTGCGCCTCAGAGCCATTGTAACTCGTGACAAAAATGATGCTACAAGCCTCGAAAAAAGAGCCTCGTTGTTACGATACGACTCAATTCATGGTGATTTTCAAGGATCAGTAACAGCGGATCCAAAAAATAATGCTTTGATTATTAACGGAACAACCGTTCATATTATTACGGCAAATTCGCCCGAAGAAATCGATTATACCCAATACGGAATCAATGATGCGTTGGTTATTGACAATACAGGAGCTTTTACGACTGAGGAAGCCCTAAAAAGACATTTATCTTCACAAGGCGCCAGCAAAGTATTACTTACGGCGCCGGGAAAAGGAGTTCCGAACATTGTGCATGGTGTAAATCATACCGACTACAATCCCGACGAAATAGCCATTTTCTCTGCGGCTTCCTGCACCACAAATGCTATAACGCCGGTTTTAAAAGTTATCGAAGATACATTAGGAGTGGTCAAAGGTCATCTGGAAACCATTCACGCCTATACCAACGACCAAAATTTGGTTGACAATATGCACAGAAAATACCGCCGAGGCAGAGCAGCAGCCTTAAATATGGTCATCACCGAAACTGGTGCAGGTACTGCAGTCGCTAAAGCATTGCCTTCATTGGAAGGAAAATTAACTTCAAACGCTATTAGAGTTCCGGTTCCAAATGGCTCGTTGGTAGTTTTAAGTTTAGAAGTTAAAAAAGCAACTTCAATAGCAGCGATTAACAAAATCATGAAAAAATATGCTCTCGAAGGTGAACTGGTAGAGCAGATAAAATATTCATTAAACAACGAACTGGTTTCATCAGACATTGTGGGCACTTCTGCACCTTCAATATATGACAGTAATGCAACCATCGTTTCTAAAGATGGAAAAAACATCGTACTTTATATTTGGTATGATAACGAATACGGTTACAGCCACCAAGTGATTCGTTTGGCAAAATATATTGCAAAAGTAAGACGTTTTACTTATTATTAATTTACAACCAAAACCAAAATGCTTAAAACCACCAAAATAATTTGGTGGTTTTTTGTTTCTTTTAATTCCAAAATTAAATAGGCAAAACAGTAGTACTTTTTACCTCAGAGATGACAAAAACAGTGTTTATCAAGGAAACTTCAGGCAAAACAGATAATTTTTTTTGATGAAAATGATGGTAGTTTTCCATGTCTGGAATTATAATCTTCAACATATAATCAAAGTTACCTGAAACATAATTACACTCGACCACTTCAGGCATATTCAAAATAGATTGATTAAAACCTTCAGAAGTGTCATAAGTTTGTTTGGTTAACGTCACCTGACAATAAACTGTTAGATTATTACCCAGTTTTTTCTTGTTCAAAATAGAAACATATTTTTCTATAACACCCTCTTTTTCAAGACGTTTAACCCTGTCATGAACAGGAGTAAGAGACAAATTTATTTTGTTAGCAATGTCTTTTAGGGTGTAATGCGCATCTTCTTGTAAAAGACGTAAGATTTTTTTGTCAGTTTCATCTAAAGCCATAACGAAAACGATTTAAATTATCATTAAAAATCAGTCAATTTTTCTTTTTCAAGTACTATTTAATTCCCAAAAAAGAATATTTTTCTGTAAAAGTAAGTAATAAAATAATATTTTCTTATTTATCAGTCAATTATCAATAATATATTCTCTATCGCTAGATTTGTAAAACAAATAAAAAAACTTAACAAAATGATAATAGGGGTTCCAAAAGAAATTAAGAATAATGAAAACCGTGTGGCGTTAACTCCAGCTGGTGTTTCTGAAATGAAAAAAAACGGACATACTGTTTATGTTCAAGCAACTGCAGGATTAGGAAGTGGTTTTAGTGATGAAGAATATGCAACTGCTGGAGCTGTAGTTTTAGCAACTATTGAAGAAGTATACGCTATTGCTGAAATGATCATTAAAGTAAAAGAGCCAATTGCTTCTGAGTATGATTTAATCAAAAAAGACCAATTACTTTTCACGTACTTCCACTTTGCTTCATCAGAGCCGTTAACTCATGCTATGATCGAAAAAGGTGCAGTATGTTTGGCTTACGAAACTGTTGAAAAAACGGATCGTAGTTTACCTTTATTAGTTCCTATGTCAGAAGTTGCCGGTCGTATGGCTATTCAACAAGGAGCAAAATATTTAGAAAAACCATTAAAAGGAAGAGGAATACTTTTAGGAGGAGTTCCAGGTGTGCCTCCTGCAAAAGTTTTAATTTTAGGTGGTGGAATCGTAGGAACTCAAGCTGCTAAAATGGCTGCCGGATTAGGTGCACAAGTAACTATAATGGATCTAAGTTTGCCACGTTTACGTTATTTAGATGATATCATGCCTGCCAACGTATCTACTCAAATGTCTAACCATTACAATATTGTAAAAGCCATTACAGATGCAGATTTGATCGTTGGAGCTGTTTTAATACCGGGAGCAAAAGCACCACACTTGATTACTCGTGATATGCTAAAATTGATGCGTCCGGGAACTGTAGTTGTTGATGTTGCTGTTGATCAAGGTGGTTGTATAGAAACTTGTACTCCAACAACACACGAAAACCCAACTTTTATTATTGATGACATTGTACACTATTGTGTGGCTAACATGCCAGGAGCTGTTCCTTACACTTCTACTTTAGCATTAACAAACGCTACTTTACCTTATGCTGTGCAGTTGGCAAACAAAGGATGGGAAAAAGCTTGCGCTGAAAACGAAGAACTGAAAAAAGGATTGAACGTTGCAAACGGAAAAATTCTTTACAAAGGAGTTGCAGAAGCATGGAATCTTCCTTTTAACGAAGAAATAGTGTCGGCAAAAGCGTAACACTATAAAAATGAGTGCTTACTAATACTTATTTTTAAGAGGCTTTCGATTATGAAAGCCTTTTTTATTCCATAAAAAAACCTGTCTTCATAATAAAGACAGGTTTTTTGTTTCTTTGTATTTACATTATTTATTTTTCGTCCAAAACCTCTTGCAATACTTCAGCATCAGTTCCGTTCGGGAGCGCAACTTTAATTTTTAGCGCTATAGTTGGTGCAATTTCAGTAATCACTTTTCTGTCATACGATTCTCCTTTTTTAATATGCCACCCATAAAATATAGCCGGCACATGTGTATCATAGCTGTAAGGAGTTCCGTGCGATGTTCCTGTAGTCGAATATTCAATATCACCCGGTTTATCAATAATTACTAAATCACCATTTTGTGTAACATCATATCCTTTTGCTGTAAAATTCAAATAATAATCATTTCCGCCATTGGCTAAAATCTCTTCTTCGGTATACACTTTCTTAACTTGAGGCTGTGTAATTAGAAAATCTTTAAACGCCTGTTTTACCTTTAATAAATCTAATCCTTTGTCTTTAATAATTTGTTTATTAAGATAAACATTAAAGTTTGAATAATTTAAAATCAAATCTATACCAAAAGTTTTTGTAGAAAAATCCTGCATGCTCTTTTTAACCTCTTTTGAAGGATAATTATTCACATTATATTTACGATCTTTCAAATAAGCCACATTTTCGGCACCCGCATGATCAGCTGTTAAAAAAAGTAAGTAATTATCTTTACCCACCGTTTTATCCAAATAATTCAAAAAATCTGCAATAGTCTGATCAAGTCTCAGGTAAGTATCCTGAAGTTCCATTGATCGCGGCCCAAGTAAATGCCCCACATAATCAGTAGAAGAGAAACTTACCGCTAGAAAATCTGTAATATTATCTTTTCCTAATTCTTCTTTTTCAATGGCTTTCATTGCAAATTCAGCCAACAAATCATTCCCAAATGGAGTCGCTCTCAAAATACCTGCATCATTTTTATCATACATAGTTTTCAAATCATAAGGAAAAACTGGCGCAGCGCTTCCATACAACTTGCCTTCATAAGGATTATTATCCTCCAAACTTTCATTGTAAACTGAAGCAGGTTTAAACAAATTCCAACCTTTGTTTATATAAGGCATATAATGTTTTTCCTTATTAAACTCAGAAACCCATTCAGGCAATTTATCCCCATAAAAAGTACTCGAGATAAAAGATCCAGTTTTGCTATACCAAAAAGCCCAATTGGCAAAATGACCCGCTGGTAAAATCGCACCACGGTCTTTTATACTAATACCAATTACCTTACCGGCAAAATTGGTTGCCATTCTCACTTCATCAGTAATTGTAGTGCTTTGCAGGTTCTTAGGAGACATAGCACCTTCCTCTGGAGTACCATCTCCAACTGTTTTTACTACAGCGTCATCTGTACAATACACATCTTTCCCTAGGATTCTACTAAACCACTCATTACCCACAATTCCGTGAGTAGCAGGCGTAGTACCAGTATAAATCGATGCATGACCTGGCGCAGTATAAGTAGGCATATAGTTATAATGCATATTCTGAAAAGTATACCCATTATTCAATAATCTTTTGAATCCGTTTGGAGAAAAATCATCCGAAAAGCGATATAAATATTCCATTTTCATCTGATCAACCACTATACCCACAACTAATTTTGGTCGTTGTTGAGCACTTAAATTTGAGATTACAAACAATGTCAACAGCACAATACTTTTTTTCATATTAAAATTATTATTTCATACAAAAATACAGATTCACTTTAAAATAGGCTAACTGAGCCCAATCTAAAACAAAAAATTCACTTTAATTTAACAAAACACTTGACTACTACAAGATTTAATTAATAACCAAAGACTTCCGTATTTACTATTTATGGCGTTTCCCTTTGGGTCAGGCTGTACGCTATATCTTTTGCGAGGGATGTTTTGGTTATGACAGAGTATGAATCGATCGCAAAAGGATGCCGCTTCCATCCTTAACGCACTTTTAGGAATCCCTACAACTTTTGTTTTTGATCCGTTTTCGTATTGATCCTTGATCCTTTTTTTTATGAAAATGTAGAAAACAAAAAAAGCCTTGAATTTCTTCAAGGCTTTAAATTTCTGGGTGGCTGACCGGGTTCGAACCGGCGACCCGCGGCACCACAAACCGCTACTCTAACCAACTGAGCTACAACCACCATTTTGCTTAGCGGTTGCAAATATATAACAAAGGTTTACTTCTACAAAGAAAAAATTAAAAAAATTACATCAAATTCCCTAAGCTATTGACTGCCAAACACCTTTCTACAGTAAAACCTTCCGCATAATCTACCCCAACGAGCCTTCCTAAGTCCTGCGCACGATAATTTAGGCTTTCCAAGAAATTTTTACTGGTTATGGGTGTGTCAGGTTCTTTGGAGTCTGGATCATAAAACTGAGTTTTATATGCCAAAATAGCGGCTACTTTTTTCTCTACAAAACCGGTAATGTCAACAACAAAATCGGGCTCAAGATTCTTCCATTGCATATAATGATACACTACTTTTGGTCGCCAAGCCTCTTGCTTTTGTCCGTCAATAGTGGTTTCAATTTTCATTAATCCAGATAAAAAGCAAGCGTCAGAGACTAGTTTACTGCCTTTTCCATGATCGATATGACGGTCGTCAACAGCGTTACACAATACTATTTCAGGTTGATACTTTCGAATCATTTTAATCACTTCCAACTGATGTTTCTCATCGTTTACAAAAAATCCATCTCGCATAGCCAGATTTTCACGTACCAAAACCCCTAATATTTTTGCAGCATCGGCTGCCTCTACATCACGAGTTTCGGCCGTTCCGCGGGTTCCTAACTCACCGCGTGTCAAATCGACAATACCTACTTTTTTACCTAGTGATACTTCTTTTAAAATCGTTCCTGCACAACCCAACTCGACATCATCGGGATGTGCTCCAAAAGCTAATATGTCTAACTTCATTTTACTTTTTGTTTTTTTCAGGTGTAAGGTTTTACATTCCGTATGTTAAGCTGAAACCTGATTTTTTTCTAATAACTATATTTTTTTAATATTTAAAACTCTCTTCATCGTCATCGATTTATTGACACTTTCCTCCCACTCTTTTTCAGGAACACTTTCTTTGGTAATGCCACATCCCATATATAAAAGAGCAGACATTTCTTTGATTTGCATGCAACGTAAATTTACAAATAAATCAGTGCTGGTCGTTTTATTGGCAAAACTGCTGTTTAATTCTCCCAAAAAACCAGTATAAAAAGTCCTGTCATAATTTTCATTTTCGATTATAAATGCTTTTGCTTTTTTCTTAGGCAAACCGCAAACGGCTGGCGTTGGATGCAATGTATCAATGACTTCTTCTAAGGTTGAACTTTCGTTTAAAATACCCGAAATATCAGTTTTAATGTGCCAGATCGATCCTGCTTTTATGCTGTACGGCTCTGTAATTTCGACCGATGAAGCCACTTCTCGTAATCTTTTTACAATAAAGTCAGTAACATACTGCTGTTCGTCTTTTTCTTTTTGCTGCCATGAAATTTCAGCTTCCAATTCTGCTTTTTGAGTTCCTGCCAAAGCTGTTGTTTCAAAAGCCTTTCCATTGGCTTTTAATAATTGTTCCGGCGTTGCTCCTAGCCAAAGTCCTATTGCGGGATGAAAAAAACAGTAGGTAAAAGTAGAAGGATACAAATGAATCAAACGTTGAAAAGTGATAGCAAAATCAAAATTGGTTAAATCAATTTTTTCACATCTTGATAAAACAACTTTTTTAAACTCATCTTTTTTAATGGACTGAATTCCATTTTCAATCAAACCTTCGTACTGCTTTTTTGCTTCAGCATCAAAAGCTACATCATCAACTTCACTGAAATTAAAATCAATTTCCGTTTGTTCAGCACTTATAATTTTCGATTCTTTTTCAGGAATTAAAATCAGTTGTTTTTCATCAAAAGAAGCAAATACAAAACCTTTTTCGCTGTAATCAGAAACTTTATACAAAGTATCATCTTGTTGCAAAAGCGCATAAATACTCGAAGAATTAGGTTTCGAATAAATTACAAAAGGCAATTTTTGCTCCTGATGTTTTCTTATGGTAGAAAAAAAGTCATTCATAGTTTCTATTCGGTTTTCTTTTTTTCTAAAATCATATTTGTTAGTTTGCAAAGCGAAATTAAGTTTCCAGCTTCATCTGTAATTTTAATTTCCCAGAGATGAATACTTTTTCCTTTATGGATGATTCTGGCGGTCCCAAAAACAATGCCTTCACGAATACTTTTTAAGTGGTTGGCAGAAATCTCAATACCTCGCACTTCCTGCTCTTTCGGGTTAATAAAAAACTGTGATGCGGCGCTACCAACACTTTCAGCCAACGCTACAGAAGCACCTCCGTGAAGTAATCCCATTGGTTGATGAACTCCTGAATTTACAGGCATTTTGGCCACCAAAAAACCTTCTCCTGCATCGATATATTCAATTTTAAGAGTTTCCATGAGCGTATTCTTTGAAAACTCATTGCAATAGGCTAAAATTTGTTCTTTTGTAAAATTCATTTAAATTGGCTTTAAAATCGTAAAATTAAAGAAAAGATAAGATACAAATTAGAAAATACATTTCTAATATTAAAAATCATTTATAAACCTGTCCGTTTTTTATTATTTTTACAAAAACAATCAATATCAATCCTTGGCTGAAAACTATTTTTTGCCGCAGATTTAGACTGATTTATGGAGTTTAAATGCATTCACAAAAGTGAAAAATCATTTTAATCCTTTTAAATCTGTAGAAAAACTTATTCAAATGCGACATTATATTGTACTTTTTATTTTCGGTTTACTTTTAATCAGCACTTCTTGTCGCACTGACTTTGATACTGTTGCGAGTTCCGGCGATTTAAAGTTTTCAAAAGATACGGTTTATCTGGATACTGTTTTTAAAAATATTGGTTCAAGCACTTACCAGCTTAAAGTTTTTAATCGGAGTAAAAATGATATTTCGATTCCGTCGATTCAGCTAAAAAAAGGATTAAATTCTAAATATCGCATGACGGTTGACGGTATGAATGGTGATAATGGTAAAATTTTTAAAGATGTAACACTTCTGGCCAAAGACAGCCTATATATTTTTATAGAAACCACAGCAGATATCACGGATGCCAATCCTACAGATTTTTTGTATACTGATGAAATTCAGTTTGATAGCGGCCTTAATTTGCAAGAAGTCGCTTTGGTTACCTTAATTCAGGATGCAGTTTTTCTTTATCCGAAGCAAAATCCTGATGGAAGTAAAGAAAAAATTCAAATAGAAGGAAAATCTGTTGACGGATTTTATTTGGATGAAAATGATGCTGTAAATGGTAATGAATTACTTTTTACCAATCAAAAACCATACGTAATCTATGGCTATGCGGGCGTTCCTGAAAATAAAACCATAACGTTTGAAGCTGGTGCAAGAGTTCATTTTCATGCTAATTCCGGACTTTTTCTTGACAACAAAGCTTCGCTTCAAGTTAATGGAACTATTTCTACAACTGATAAATTAGAGAACGAAGTTATTTTTGAAGGAGATCGTTTAGAGCCTGAATACGCTGACGTTCCAGGACAATGGGGTTCTATCTTACTGGCCACATCGAGCAGTAATCACTCTATCAATCATTTAACGTTAAAAAATGCAACGATTGGTTTATCTATTCAAGGACAAGATGGCACCACTTTTCAATTAAAAAACACACAAATTTACAATTGTTCTCAATATGGAATTTTAGCCAAAAATGCTCTGCTCAATAGCGAAAATCTCGTGATTAATTATTGTGGTTTGGCTAGTTTGTCCTGTGTTTATGGTGGAAACTATGTTTTTACGCACGCGACAATCAATAATAATTGGCAAAGCAGTACACAAGTGGCCGTGCATTTGAGTAACAGTCTGGCAGGTGCAAAGCCCGAAAACAATGCTTTGACACAGGCGACTTTTAACAATTGTATTATTTATGGCTCTAATTGGAACGAATTCAATCTGGATAAAAATCCCAATGCCGCTTTTGTTTATCAACTGAATAACTGTTTGCTGAAGTTTGGTGGTTCAGGCACCAATCCTGATTATCAATTTGCTACAGATCCGGTTCATTACAATCAGATAATTTTAAATCAAGACCCTAAATTTTATAAAGTTTCTCAAAATAAATTCAATATTGATAAAAATTCCAGCGCTTTCGCGAAAGGAAATCCGGCATTTGCAATTCCTACCGATATTTTGGGAAAAACAAGAACTTCTCCACCAGATTTAGGGGCGTATCAAAGTGCTGATTTTCCAAAATAATTTTATCTCTAGTTCTAAAAAAACCTAATGCCTTCAAGTCTTCGTGACAACCAAAATCCAACAGTAAGAAAACATTCCTTAATTTAAACATCTCTTAACGCATCGTATTCTTAAAAGTAATAAATTTGGTACATTAAAAAAAATAACTTACTCAAAATCAATTTATTGAAAAAGTTATTTTCTATTACACAACCAACCAAATTTTAAATTACTTTTTATGAAAAAACTTTACTCCTTCTTATTATTACTTTTTTTCTCAGCAAATTTTGCACAAATTCCATCTGGATATTACAGCACAGCAACTGGAAGCAGTTACACTCTAAAAACTCAGCTATACAATATAATTAAAGGGCATACCAATAATGGTTATGCGGGTTTGTATACCACTTATCAAACCTCTGACGTAGATAATTTTTACGAAAATGACGGAACCGTTTTAGACATGTATTCTGAAAATCCTTCTGGAACAGACCCATACAATTATAGTACAGGAAGCACGCAAAGATGTGGCAGCTATTCTGTAGAAGGCGATTGTTATAACAGAGAACACATTATTCCGCAATCTGTTTTTAATGAACAATCTCCTATGGTAGCCGATGCGCATTTTATTACCCCTACAGATGGAAAA
Organism: Flavobacterium flavipigmentatum; assembly: GCF_020911905.1. NCBI lineage: Bacteria > Pseudomonadati > Bacteroidota > Flavobacteriia > Flavobacteriales > Flavobacteriaceae > Flavobacterium > Flavobacterium flavipigmentatum. Next base: position 26,409 of record NZ_CP087133.1, read on the forward strand.
GTAAACGGAATACGTTCTAACTACCCGCATGGAACTGTTAGCTCAACAACTTATACTTCTCAAAATGGAGGAAAATTGGGATCAAGCTCTGTTTCTGGATATTCAGGAACTGTTTTTGAACCAATAAATGCGTTCAAAGGTGACATTGCCAGAATGTATTTTTATTTTGCAACTCGTTACGAAAATACCGTTTCGGGTTATTCGTATGCCATGTTTGACGGTTCTAGCAATAAAGTATTTACAACTGCTTTTCTAAATGTATTATTGGCGTGGCATGCTCAGGATCCCGTGAGTACTCGCGAAATCGTTAGGAACAATGCTATATACGCACGTCAGAACAATAGAAATCCATTTATTGATCATCCGGAATACGTGAATCTAATTTGGGGAGGCACTTCTTCTGGAGACACTCAGGCTCCAACCGCTCCGGCAAGCCTTGCATCTACTTCCAAAACCGCCACTTCAATTACACTTACCTGGAATGCCTCTTCAGATAATATTGGAGTTACAGGTTATAATGTTTATGCAAATAATACTTTAAAAACAACCGTAACAGGTTTAACAGCCACTATTACAGGTTTAACGGCTTCTACAAGTTATTCTATTTATGTAAAAGCAAAAGATGCTGCCGGAAATACATCTGCAACAAGCAACACCATCTCAGTAATAACGAATGCCAACGGAACTGGCGGAGCTGCAACCGATCTATTATTCTCTGAATATATTGAAGGTTCTGGAAATAACAAAGCATTAGAAATAGCTAATAATACTGGAAACGCTGTTAGTTTAGCTGCTTATACCATAAAAAAACAAACCAATGGTGCTGGTTCATGGAGTACAGGTTTAGCTTTATCAGGAACTTTGAATAGCGGAAACAAATTTGTTGTGGTCAATAGTAGTATTTCGTCTACTTGTTTTTCTACTGGCGCTGCCAATATTTCGACCACGGCAACCGAATTGACTTTTAATGGAAATGATGCAGTGGGACTTTTCAAAAATGGCGTCTTGATTGATATTATTGGAACTTTTAATGGCGGAACAGCTAATTTTGCTGCCGATGTTACCTTAAGAAGAAAATCGACCGTAACGACTCCTACAACCACCTTCAATCTAAGTTCACAATGGGACTCATACACCACAGACACTTGCAATAACCTGGCAAGTAAAATGGCACAACCTCTTGAAGAAGAAAGCATTTCACAATTGGAGGAAATCATCATTTACCCAAATCCTTCAGAGGGTCATTTTACAATTCAAATGAAAAATTCAGATGAAGTATCAAGAATCACAATATTTTCTATTTTAGGACAAAAAGTATTTGAAAATGAAATCAGCAATCTTTCGACCGTTACTTTAGATACTATTCCAAAAGGAATATATATTATGAGTATTTCTCAAGGTCAGCAGACAATCATAAAAAAAATTATTATAAACTAATTAAAATTAGTAAGAAAAAGATAAAAGCGGCAATTTGTCGCTTTTATCTTTTTAAGAATCATTTAGCAAGAAATTATATCAAAAAAATAATCAACACTTAACATAATTATTTCAGAAAAACAGTAGATTTGGCGCGTCTTATAAATTAACATTCTCTTTATATCATCTTGATTTTTAATTACAGAATGTTTCAAATTACAGATCTTAAACCAATTTATTATATGAAAAAAATTTACTCTTTTTTACTGTTTTTTATTGTTTCGGGTGTAATTGCCCAGATTCCGGCTGGTTATTATGACACTGCAACCGGAACAGGTTATACCCTAAAAACACAACTATATAATATCATAAAAGGACATACTGATAATGGTTATGCTGGTTTATATACTACTTATGCAACATCTGATATTGATAATTTTTATGAAAATGACGGTTCGGTATTAGACATGTATTCAGAAAATCCAACGGCGACAGATCCTTACACCTACAGTATTGCAACCACACAAAGATGTGGCAATTATAAAAATGAAGGAGACTGCTACAACAGAGAGCATATTATTCCGCAGTCTATTTTTAATGAGCAAGCACCAATGGTTTCTGATGCGCATTTTATCACACCTACTGATGGATATGTAAACAACATTCGTAATAACTTCCCTCACTCCAATGTATCGGTACCGCTTTACACAAGCCAAAATGGTAGCAAGCGTGGCGAAAGTACAACAGCTGGATATACCGGTTTGGTTTTTGAACCAATAGATGAATTTAAAGGAGATATAGCCAGAATGTATTTTTACTTTGCTACCCGATACGAAAATACAGTTTCCGGATACAATTACCCAATGTTCAATGGAACTTCAAATAAAGTGTTTACGCCGGCTTTTTTAAGTGTCTTAATCGCATGGCACAATCAAGACCCTGTAAATGCAAGAGAAATTGCTCGAAATAATGCCATTTATGCACGTCAAAATAATCGCAACCCTTATATCGATCATCCAGAATATGTAGCTGCTGTTTGGACAACCGAAGCAGATGATACAACACCGCCAAGTGCTCCGTTAAATTTAGCTGTTACAGGAAGCACTTCAAGTACAGTAAGTTTAAGCTGGTCAGCATCAACAGATAATGTTGGAATTGCGAGTTATGCTATTTATGTAAACAATGTTTTTAAGCAAAATGCTACTGGTACAACTGCAATCATAACAGGTTTAACACCATCAACTACTTATTCTTTTTATATAATTGCAAAAGATGCCTCCGTAAATTCATCACCTGCGAGTAATACTGTAAATGGCACAACGACTATTTTTATTCCTGATACTGAAACTCCTTCCGCACCAACAAACTTGGCTGTAACCGGAAGCACTTCAAGTACAGTAAGTTTAAGCTGGTCAGCATCAACAGATAATGTTGGAATTGCCAGTTATGCAATTTATGTAAACAATGTTTTTAAGCAAAATACTACTGGAACAACTGCAATCATAACAGGTTTAACACCATCAACTACTTATTCTTTTTATATAATTGCAAAGGATACTTCGAATAATTTATCTGTTGGAAGTACTTCAGTCGATGGAAGCACTTCTGCAGCTACCGGAGGCGGCACTATTGCCACTGAAATTTTCTTCTCAGAATATGTTGAAGGTAGTGGTAATAACAAATTTTTAGAAATTTCTAATTTTACGGGAAGCACAGTTGATTTAACTAAATATGCTATAAAAAAACAGATCAACGGAGCCGGTGCCTGGACTTCTGCAACCGGATTGGTATTAACGGGCACGATCGCTAATGGAGCATCTTATGTTATTGCTTATAATCAGGGATTAACAACTTGTTTTAATCCTGCAAATGCTAATTTATCAAGTGGTGCTGCCGAGCTTCAATTTAATGGAAATGATCCTATTGGATTATTTAAAGAGAATGTTTTGATAGATGTCATAGGGACATTTGGAAATACAGCTGATTTTTCTGTAGATGAAACAATAAGAAGAAAGGCAACAATTTCTTCACCAAATACTACCTTTAATAAAACTGCAGAATGGGATGTATATGCAAAAGACAAATGTGATGGATTAGGAAGTCATACATTGAAAACTTTGAGTACAGAAGATTTTGACTCAAAGAATTTTACAATTCATCCAAATCCTGCGAATAACCATTTTATTGTTGATTTTCAAGACGGTGATGCATCATTTTCAGTGGCTATTTACTCTATTTTGGGGCAGAAAGTTTTCGAAAAACAAAACACTAATAATAAGACTGTTGAGTTTCAAAATTTATCAAAAGGAACCTATATCCTAAAAATAACCAAAGATTCAAAAACACTTACTAGAAAATTATTAGTCAATTAATAAAAACTAGACTTAAAATAATTAAAAGCGACAAAAATTGTCGCTTTTTTTTTTGATCTTAATTGACTAAATTTGCACCTCAATACAACAAACTACACATCACAATGATCCATTTCTTTGAAAACCAAAGCAAAACTGTTTTTGCCGTACAAACGCAAAACGAAATTTCGGCTCAAGACATTTCAAAACTCAACTGGCTTTTTGCCAACTCTAATAAGATCGAAAAATCCGCACTGTCGGATTTTTTTGTTGGTCCTCGTGCCACTATGATCACACCTTGGAGTACAAATGCTGTAGAAATCACTCAGAACATGGGTATTACAGACATTATCAGAATTGAAGAATTTCATCCGGCAACAGAAGATTTTACCGATTTTGATCCGATGCTTTTACAAAAATTCAATCAACTGGATCAGGAGATTTTTACAATCAATGTACAACCAGAGCCTATTCTGGAAATAGATGATATTGCCACTTATAATAAGGCCGAAGGTTTGGCTTTAAGTCAGGAAGAAGTTGATTATTTAGATAACCTTTCTGTAAAACTGGGCAGAAAGTTAACCGATTCTGAAATCTTTGCTTTTTCACAAGCCAATTCAGAACACTGTCGTCACAAAATCTTCAACGGAACTTTTGTAATTGATGGCGAAGAAAAAGAAACTTCTCTTTTTAAATTAATCAAAAAAACATCACAGGAAAACCCTAATGATATTGTGTCTGCTTACAAAGACAATGTTGCTTTTGTAAAAGGACCAAAAGTGCAGCAATTTGCACCAAAATCAGCTGACAAACCTGATTATTACGAAATAAAAGAATTTGATTCGGTTTTATCTTTAAAAGCAGAAACACACAATTTTCCAACAACAGTTGAGCCTTTTAACGGAGCCGCAACAGGTTCTGGAGGAGAAATTCGTGACCGTTTAGCCGGTGGACAAGGTTCATTGCCATTAGCAGGAACTGCAGTTTACATGACTTCCTATTCTCGTTTGAACGATGAAAGAAAATGGGAGAATGCGGTTGAAGAAAGAAAATGGTTGTACCAAACTCCAATGGATATTTTAATCAAAGCTTCTAACGGAGCATCAGATTTCGGAAATAAATTTGGTCAGCCACTGATTACAGGTTCTGTTTTAACCTTTGAACATTCAGAAAACGACCGCAAAATTGGTTACGATAAAGTAATCATGCAGGCGGGCGGAATTGGTTACGGAAAACTAGATCAGGCTATTAAAAAGAAACCACAAAAAGGAGATAAAATTGTCATTCTGGGTGGAGAAAATTATAGAATCGGAATGGGCGGTGCTGCGGTTTCTTCTGCAGACACAGGAGCTTTTGGTTCTGGAATCGAATTAAACGCCATTCAGCGTTCCAATCCAGAAATGCAAAAACGTGCTGCTAATGCCATTCGTGGTTTGGTAGAAAGCGATCATAACCCAATTGTTTCTATTCACGATCACGGAGCTGGAGGACACTTAAACTGTCTTTCAGAATTAGTGGAAGAAACAGGTGGATTAATCGATTTAGACAAATTGCCTGTTGGAGATCCAACACTTTCTGCAAAAGAAATTATCGGTAATGAATCTCAAGAAAGAATGGGATTGGTTATTGGTCAAAAAGATATTGACATTTTACAAAGAATCGCCGACAGAGAGCGTTCTCCTATGTATCAGGTTGGAGATGTAACGGGTGATCACCGCTTTACTTTTCAATCAAAATCAAATGGTTCAAAACCCATGGATTATGCTTTAGAAGATTTCTTCGGCAGTTCTCCAAAAACGGTTATGACAGATAAAACTATTGATAGAAAATATGCTGCTGTTTCATATTCAGCAAATGATTTCGAAAGTTATTTACAAGATGTTTTACGTTTAGAAGCGGTTGCTTCAAAAGACTGGTTAACCAATAAAGTTGACCGTTGTGTGGGAGGAAAAGTTGCCAAACAACAATGTGCAGGACCATTGCAATTGCCATTGAATAATGTGGGAGTTATGGCTCTTGATTATTTAGGTAAAGAAGGAATCGCGACTTCTATTGGCCACGCTCCTATTGCTGCTTTGATTGATCCGGTTGCAGGAAGCAGAAATGCAATTGCAGAATCGTTATCCAACATTATTTGGGCGCCAATAAAAGGCGGTTTAAAAGGAATTTCATTATCTGCCAACTGGATGTGGGCTTGTAAAAACGAAGGTGAAGATGCTCGTTTATACGCTGCTGTTGAAGGTTGTTCAGAATTTGCAATCGAATTGGGAATCAATATTCCGACAGGAAAAGATTCACTTTCGATGAAACAAAAATATCCAAACGACGAAGTAATTGCGCCGGGAACGGTTATTATTTCGGCGGGAGGAAACTGTACCGATATTAGAAAAGTAGTAGAACCTGTTTTACAGAAAAACGGAGATTCTATTTATTACATCAATTTGTCTCAGGATGATTTCAAATTAGGAGGTTCGTCTTTTGCACAAATCAGAAACACAATCGGAAACGACACTTCTACAATTAAGGATGCTTCTTTCTTCAAAAATGCTTTTAATACCATTCAGGAATTAATCGGCGAAAGCCAAATTCTAGCGGGTCACGATATCGGAAGCGGTGGTTTAATTACTACTCTTTTAGAAATATGTTTTGCTGATGTGAACTTGGGAGCAAAAATTGATTTTAGTGCTTTTGCTGAAAAAGATGTATTAAAAATTCTTTTCGCGGAAAACATCGGAATCGTTTTTCAGGCAAAATCTGATGCAACTGTTGAAGCTAAATTGAGCGCCAACAATATCGAATTCTTCAAAATTGGTTCGGTTCAAAACACACCAAGTTTGGAATTTGGAATTTATAATTTGGATATTGCGAAGTACAGAGATATCTGGTTTGAAACCTCTTATTTATTAGATCAAAAACAATCTAAAAACGGAAGAGCTCAGGCACGTTTTGAAAATTATAAAAATCAGGTTTTAAATTATACTTTCCCAAGCCACTTTACAGGAAAAAAACCAGTAATTGACGCTTCGAAACCAAGACCAAAAGCAGCTATTATTCGTGAAAAAGGAAGCAATTCTGAGCGTGAAATGGCAAACGCTATGTACTTAGCTGGTTTTGATGTAAAAGACGTTCACATGACTGATTTGATTTCTGGCCGTGAAACACTAGAAGACATTCAGTTTATTGGCGCAGTTGGTGGATTCTCAAATTCAGATGTTTTAGGATCTGCTAAAGGTTGGGCTGGAGCATTTTTATATAATGAAAAAGCAAAAACAGCTTTAGACAATTTCTTCAAAAGAGAAGACACTTTATCTGTTGGAATCTGTAATGGATGCCAATTGTTTATGGAATTAGAAGTTATCAATCCAGAACATGAAGTTCACGGAAAAATGCTGCATAACGAAAGCCAGAAACACGAAAGTATTTTTACTTCTGTAACAGTTCAGAAAAACAACTCAGTTATGTTGTCTAGTTTGGCTGGAAGCACTTTAGGTGTTTGGGTTTCTCACGGAGAAGGAAAATTCAATTTACCTTTGGCTGAAGAAAACTACAACATTGTTTCTAAATATGCGTACGAAGGCTATCCTGCCAATCCTAACGGATCTGATTATAACACAGCAATGCTATGTGATAAAACAGGAAGACATTTGGTAATGATGCCTCATATTGAGCGTTCAACTTTCCAATGGAACTGGGCCTACTATCCAAAAGACAGAAATGATGAGGTTTCTCCTTGGCACGAAGCTTTTGTCAATGCAAGAAAATGGATAGAGAAAAATTAAAAAAATATTTTATACTTAAAAGCGTTCGATTTATCGAGCGCTTTTTTTTATTAAAAAAATCACATCCCCTTTAAATCGCTCAAAATTAACTACTTAAATACAAATCAATAAAAGAAATTCAAGTAGCAAGATAATTAGTTTGTTTCCCTTAGGTTCAGAATTTTAGCTATATCCTTTGCTAAGTAAGTTTTGGGTATACTAAGAATAGGAATTATTTGTGCGTTTCCCTTTGGGTCGGGCTGTTCGCTATATCTTTTGCTTTTTAAAAGAAAAAAGCAAAAGGATGCCGCTACCATCCCTAACGCAATTTTCGCATAAATAGAGCATTAATTAGATAATAGATGTTTAAGTTTTCATCTTCAAAAATAACTATATCATGTTTTAGTAATAAACGAAAAAAAAGTCATGCGCTCTAAGAAGCTTTTGAGTATCTTTCACAAAGTAAAGTCAGTAAACAGCGTTACTTTATATTTATGAGGAAACATGTCTTTTTTTTATTATACTTAAAAAAACAGCTGTAATCCCTAAATAAGATGCAATATGTTTTTGAGAAATTCGATTCATCAGCATTGGATATTGCTTTTGAAAAAGACTATAACGAAGTTCCGCAGACATAGAAAGTGCAAGCGTTAATCTATTTTGATACAAAGCAAATCCGTTTTGAAATAAGATTCTAAAAAAGCGCTCCAATTTAGGAATCTCAATATAAAGATTTTCTAAATCATGATGTTCAATATAAATAACCTCTCCATTTTCAAGCGCATCTATAGAATAAGAAGCAGTGCTACCAGTTGAAAAACTAATAATATCACACGACCACCAATTTTCAGGGCAAAAGAGGATATTAGTTTCCTCTCCATTTTGATGGTTTTGATAAATACGCAAGCATCCTTTGTTTACAAAATAGATGCTCTTACAATAATCTCCCGCTTTTAAAAGTATTTCATTCTTAGAAATGGTCTTAAAGTGCAATTTCTCTTTCAATTGCTTTTCTTCAAAAGGGTTTAATTGAATATGTTTTGCTATATTTTTTAAAAAAAGTCCGTACATCATATTATTTTATTAAGCTAATGTAAGGACTCTTTTTTAATGGTTTAAAGCAAATGAGCCCTTTTTGAAATAATTTATTACAGTTTTTCTAAAGGATAATCAGATGGTAACTTAAAAAAACTAACTAAACGAGTAATTTTGAAATCGCCATCGAATTCAAAATAATCAAAACCAACATTGGTTTCTCCAGAAAATTGAACTTCCCAAGCATATCTGCCAAATTTGTGATGATAGTCCGGTTTTTCTAAAACTTTAAATTTCCTGCTAGGAATAATTTCGAATGATTTTTGTGCAAAATTAGATATTCCGCTAACCCCTATATTTTCCGAAAACGGATCAACATAAACAGCATCTTCTGCCCAGCATTTACTAAACTCTCTAGTATAGGCTTCCAGATTATTTTCATTCCACGCGGAAACATACTGTTCAATCATTTCTTCTACTGATGTAATCATAACTTTATATTTTTAAGATTTATGCAAACATACAGTATGCACTTCTTGAAAAAATATAACTAGTTTAACAAATGATTTTTTCAAAATGGAGTCGTTCATTTATCCACAACATTAGTGCGTTTCCCTCCGGGTCGGGCTGTCCGCTGTATCTTTTGCTTTTTAAAGAAAAAAGCAAAAGGATGCCGCTACCATCCCTAACGCAACTTTGAGTAGGCAAAAAAAAGACATGAAAAACTACTTAATTTCTTGAGGTGTTTTTTATAGTCGATACGAAACAACTACTTAAAAATCTTTTATACAGCGCTTACATAAAATTTTAATCTAATCACTATAGGAAATACTAGTCTTCAGTCTTTTTTTTTTATTCAAACTTGTTCTAAATTCAATAGTTCTTAATTGATATCATGTAACAAATCATTTTTACAAATGAACTAACTTTGAATAAAACTATATAAAAAAATGAAAAATTATTTAATCCTTTTAATATCAATTATATGCTTTTCATGCCAGCAAAAAGAAAAAAACAAAGCGAGAGTCAATAACTCTGATGGAATTACTACAAAGAAAAAGAAAGAAGTAAATAAACAAATAGGAGATACTATCTTTATGAATTTTATGGATGAAAAGGGATTATTGATAGCCGAGAGTTTATTAGATTCCTTGCATCCAAGAATATACGTCAGATTTAAAAATAAAGAGTTAGGAATATTGAACGCTAAGCTTATTCCAACTACAGGAAAAGGAAACATCCGCTTTAACCAAATTATTTTTCCTGATAAAACATCAGAAGGGCCATTTGGAATGGATTTGCAAATTGATCTTAAGCAAAATGGAAATTATATCATAATAATTGGACGTTCACTAATGGCTGACAATCCTTTCTACGGCAAATTTAAGGTACAGCTTGAAAGTAAAAAAGAATAATGAATAGAATATAATAAAAATTGTCTCTGTAACAGAAAATTATATCCGCTTTCAATTAACATTCTAAGTTAAAGCATTTATATCTCAATTTACAACAGTAAGAAATAGAGACTTCTTCTTATTGAGAATATCTAATCTTTTTGCTTAGCTGCCAACTTTTGTAACTGATCCAGTATATAGGATCAAAGCATATTGTTGTGGGGAAATATTAAAATCTGGATATTTGTATTTTCAAATTATACCCTAATGCAAGATTCTTTTATCGACATCCTTAAGTTGTTAATTGTATCCTGATATTCAAAAAGGATACAATCTAACTCAAGAGCTTCGTGGTATCTTCGAGAATACAAAAGATAAAATCATTGGTTTTGCAAAATTGGCCAAATGGCATGAAAAAGTAAATCAATCCGGGTTTAAGTCTTTCGGTACAATCTCTCGTACCATTATGAATCATTATCAAACGATATTGAACTATTTTGACAACAGAAGTACTAATGCTTCTGCAGAATCATTCAATGCTAAAATAAAAGCATTCAGAGCAAAATTCAGAGGTGTTAGAAATATAGAATACTTCCTTTTTAGACTCACTACTATTTATGCATAATTTTTATCACTCCACAGGTTTTCGTCTTGATCCACGGTAAGCTGTCCTTGTTCTATTTCTTGAACGATTTCTAATTTTAAAGACATGCTGTAGTCCTTTTGCGTACGTTTTAAATAACATCTTTCTTGTAATGATTCCATAGGATACTTTTTTTGTGTATCGCTATTTCAGGTCTAGACATTTTATAAACAAAAAACCCCTGTTTCGATTGAAACAGGGGTTTTAAAAAGAAAGGCGACGACATACTCTCCCACATAACTGCAGTACCATCTGCGCAGGCGGGCTTAACTACTCTGTTCGGGATGGGAAGAGGTGAGCCCCGCCGCAATAACCACCTTAAGGTTGTTAGTCTAAAGTCTAAGGTCATAAAGTCTAAAGTATTTCACTTTAAGAATTTTGACTTTCGTCTTTAAGACTGCTCTGCGTCGAGCAAATATCTTAACATACTGAGATAAAGAAAAAAGTATTGATTTAGAAAGTTTCTCCCCGAGCCTTGCGGCTCGGGAAAAGGGTGTACATAAGCTTACGGATTATTAGTACTACTCGACTATGACATTACTGCCTTTACATCTATAGCCTATCAACGTGGTCATCTCCCACGATCCTTAAAAGAAATCTCATCTTGTGGTGGGTTTCGCGCTTATATGCTTTCAGCGCTTATCCCTTCCAAACGTAGCTACTCTGCGATGCTCCTGGCGGAACAACAGATACACTAGAGGTTTGTCCAATTCGGTCCTCTCGTACTAGAATCAGATCCACTCAAATTTCTTGCGCCCACAGTAGATAGAGACCGAACTGTCTCACGACGTTCTGAACCCAGCTCGCGTGCCACTTTAATGGGCGAACAGCCCAACCCTTGGGACCTTCTCCAGCCCCAGGATGTGACGAGCCGACATCGAGGTGCCAAACCCCCCCGTCGATATGAGCTCTTGGGGGAGATCAGCCTGTTATCCCCGGCGTACCTTTTATCCTTTGAGCGATGGCCCTTCCATGCGGAACCACCGGATCACTATGCTCTACTTTCGTACCTGATCGACCTGTATGTCTCTCAGTCAAGCTCCCTTATGCCATTGCACTCTACGCACGGTTACCAAGCGTACTGAGGGAACCTTTAGAAGCCTCCGTTACTCTTTTGGAGGCGACCACCCCAGTCAAACTACCCACCAAGCAATGTCCCCCGCAATCGCGGGGTTAGGCCTCAGATAAACAAAGGGTTGTATTTCAACAATGACTCCACAACGCCTAGCGACGCCACTTCACAGTCTCCAACCTATCCTACACATCATTTATCCAAGGTCAATACTAAGCTATAGTAAAGGTGCACAGGGTCTTTTCGTCCCACTGCGGGTAAACGGCATCTTCACCGTTACTACAATTTCACCGAGCTCATGGCTGAGACAGTGTCCAGATCGTTACACCATTCGTGCAGGTCGGAACTTACCCGACAAGGAATTTCGCTACCTTAGGACCGTTATAGTTACGGCCGCCGTTTACTGGGGCTTCAATTCAATGCTTCTCCGAAGATAACATCTCCTCTTAACCTTCCAGCACCGGGCAGGTGTCAGGCCCTATACTTCATCTTACGATTTTGCAGAGCCCTGTGTTTTTGATAAACAGTCGCCTGGACCTCTTCACTGCGGCCAGCTTGCGCTGGCGACCTTTCTCCCGAAGTTACAGGTCTATTTTGCCTAATTCCTTAGCCATGAATCTCTCGAGCACCTTAGGATTCTCTCCTCAACTACCTGTGTCGGTTTACGGTACTGGTACTAATTACCTGAAGTTTAGAGGTTTTTCTTGGAAGCCCTTAGGCGCACTATCTCTTTGTCCGAAGACGCCGAGTACTATCGTATTTCCCCAAAATCTGTGGATTTGCCTGCAGATCTTATAGGTAGGTACTTCAACGAACTATTCCGTCAGTTCGCGGCGCTTTCATCACTCCGTCACCCCATCACAGTAATTAGTAGTACGGGAATATTAACCCGTTAGCCATCGACTGTCCCTTTCGGGTTCGCCTTAGGACCAGACTAACCCACAGCTGATTAGCATAGCTGTGGAAACCTTAGTTTTTCGGTGTGCGGGTTTCTCGCCCGCATTATCGTTACTTATGCCTACATTTTCTTTTCTAACCAGTCCAGCATACCTTACGATACACCTTCAACCCTGTTAGAATGCTCCCCTACCACTTAGAGTAAACTCTAAATCCATAGCTTCGGTAATATACTTATGCCCGATTATTATCCATGCTCGTCCGCTCGACTAGTGAGCTGTTACGCACTCTTTAAATGAATGGCTGCTTCCAAGCCAACATCCTAGCTGTCTGGGCAGACAAACCTCGTTCTTTCAACTTAGTATATATTTGGGGACCTTAGCTGATGGTCTGGGTTCTTTCCCTCTCGGACTTGGACCTTAGCACCCAAGCCCTCACTGCTGAGAAACATTATATAGCATTCGGAGTTTGTCAGGAATTGGTAGGCGGTGAAGCCCCCGCATCCAATCAGTAGCTCTACCTCTATATAATTTTACGCTCAGCGCTGCACCTAAATGCATTTCGGGGAGTACGAGCTATTTCCGAGTTTGATTGGCCTTTCACCCCTACCCACAGGTCATCCGAAGACTTTTCAACGTCAACCGGTTCGGACCTCCACTGTGTGTTACCACAGCTTCATCCTGCCCATGGGTAGATCACACGGTTTCGCGTCTAACACTACTGACTAAAGCGCCCTATTCAGACTCGCTTTCGCTACGGATCCGTGGCTTAACCACTTAACCTTGCCAGCAACGTTAACTCGTAGGCTCATTATGCAAAAGGCACGCCGTCACCCCACGAAAGGGCTCCGACCGCTTGTAAGCGTATGGTTTCAGGATCTATTTCACTCCGTTATTCACGGTTCTTTTCACCTTTCCCTCACGGTACTGGTTCACTATCGGTCTCTCAGGAGTATTTAGCCTTAGCGGATGGTCCCGCCAAATTCAGACAGGGTTTCACGTGCCCCGCCCTACTCAGGATACCACTATCTATTATACTCGTTACCCATACGGGACTATCACCCTCTATGGTGTCACTTTCCAGTAACTTCCGGTTCCTTGTACATAAAATCTCGTGGTCCTACAACCCCAACAATGCCGTAACATCATTGGTTTGGGCTAATCCGCGTTCGCTCGCCACTACTTACGGAATCACTTTTGTTTTCTTCTCCTCCGCCTACTTAGATGTTTCAGTTCAGCGGGTTTGCCCACCTATCGGTGTACTATGTCTTCAACATAGTGGGTTGCCCCATTCGGGTATCTACGGATCAAGTCGTGTGTGCCGATCCCCGTAGCTTTTCGCAGCTTATCACGCCCTTCATCGCCTCTGAGAGCCAAGGCATCCCCCATACGCCCTTATTTTGCTTATTGTACCAATCATAAAATCAATTATGACCGTTTTTTTTTGTCTTTTATTATTTGTATTGCTACTTATAATAAAAAACGCTTTCTACTTTTTATTATTTTCTTATCTCAATATGTCAATGAACTTTAATAAGTATGTAAGATTCTTGTATTAAGTATTAAGACTAATCTTGATACTTTGTACTACTATCTTTGTACTTCTTGTGGAGAATAACGGAGTCGAACCGTTGACCTCCTGCGTGCAAGGCAGGCGCTCTAGCCAGCTGAGCTAATCCCCCATTTTGCAATCTTAGATTGTAGAATTCAGATTTTAGATTTCTAATTCTTCTCTAATTTCTTTTGGTGAATTCCAACTTCTAGAATTTCCTTTTTTTAAGTTAAATAGTAGTCCCGGGCAGACTCGAACTGCCGACCCCTACATTATCAGTGTAGTACTCTAACCAGCTGAGCTACGAGACTCTGTTTTACTTAAAATTTATTATTTGAACTAACAGCAAGAGTAATCGAATTTTAAAATTCATATCCAAAAGATCCACATCTTTTTTCCTAAGCGTGCACTAGTGCTAACACTCAGGCTCTAGAAAGGAGGTGTTCCAGCCGCACCTTCCGGTACGGCTACCTTGTTACGACTTAGCCCTAGTTACCAGTTTTACCCTAGGCAGCTCCTTGCGGTCACCGACTTCAGGCACCCCCAGCTTCCATGGCTTGACGGGCGGTGTGTACAAGGCCCGGGAACGTATTCACCGGATCATGGCTGATATCCGATTACTAGCGATTCCAGCTTCACGGAGTCGAGTTGCAGACTCCGATCCGAACTGTGACCGGTTTTATAGATTCGCTCCTGGTCGCCCAGTGGCTGCTCTCTGTACCGGCCATTGTAGCACGTGTGTAGCCCAAGGCGTAAGGGCCGTGATGATTTGACGTCATCCCCACCTTCCTCACAGTTTGCACTGGCAGTCTTGTTAGAGTTCCCGACATGACTCGCTGGCAACTAACAACAGGGGTTGCGCTCGTTATAGGACTTAACCTGACACCTCACGGCACGAGCTGACGACAACCATGCAGCACCTTGTAATTTGTCTTGCGAAAGTTCTGTTTCCAAAACGGTCAAACTACATTTAAGCCTTGGTAAGGTTCCTCGCGTATCATCGAATTAAACCACATGCTCCACCGCTTGTGCGGGCCCCCGTCAATTCCTTTGAGTTTCATTCTTGCGAACGTACTCCCCAGGTGGGATACTTATCACTTTCGCTTAGCCACTGAAATTGCTTCCAACAGCTAGTATCCATCGTTTACGGCGTGGACTACCAGGGTATCTAATCCTGTTCGCTACCCACGCTTTCGTCCATCAGCGTCAATCCATTAGTAGTAACCTGCCTTCGCAATTGGTATTCCATGTAATCTCTAAGCATTTCACCGCTACACTACATATTCTAGTTACTTCCTAATAATTCAAGTTTAGCAGTATCAATGGCCGTTCCACCGTTGAGCGATGGGCTTTCACCACTGACTTACTAAACCGCCTACGGACCCTTTAAACCCAATGATTCCGGATAACGCTTGGATCCTCCGTATTACCGCGGCTGCTGGCACGGAGTTAGCCGATCCTTATTCTTACGATACCGTCAAGCTACTTCACGAAGTAGTGTTTCTTCTCGTATAAAAGCAGTTTACAATCCATAGGACCGTCATCCTGCACGCGGCATGGCTGGATCAGGCTTGCGCCCATTGTCCAATATTCCTCACTGCTGCCTCCCGTAGGAGTCTGGTCCGTGTCTCAGTACCAGTGTGGGGGATCTCCCTCTCAGGACCCCTACCCATCGTAGCCTTGGTAAGCCGTTACCTTACCAACTAGCTAATGGGACGCATGCTCATCTTTTACCGTTGTGACTTTAATTACATCTCGATGCCGAGTCGTAATACTATGAGGTATTAATCCAAATTTCTCTGGGCTATCCCTCTGTAAAAGGTAGATTGCATACGCGTTACGCACCCGTGCGCCGGTCTCTAGTTCCGAAGAACTATACCCCTCGACTTGCATGTGTTAAGCCTGCCGCTAGCGTTCATCCTGAGCCAGGATCAAACTCTTCATCGTATATTGTGTGCTTAATTACTTAAGCTATTTATAATGATGCTTTCTCTAGTGGTTATTCTCGAATCTCTCGATTCCATTACTCTTATTCTTTTGCTCTAACATCTCTGTTAAAACGGCTGTCAATTCAATATGTCTACGAACGTGTATTTATTTATTCTTTTACGCTTATCGTTGTTTCTCAAAGCGGGTGCAAAAGTAGAAAATTATTTTTAACTGGCAAATGTTTTTGAAGTTTTTTTTTAAGAAAATTTATTTCCTTTTTCACTTCTCAACCTTACCAATCTATCAATGAACTTTCCGTGTTTTGCGGGGTGCAAATGTAACATCTGTTTTCAAATCTCACAAGCTTTTTACAATCTTTTTTGAAAATAAATTTTCTTTTGATTATCTCAACTTGTCAGTATTTCAGTGAACGTCTATCGCTGTTGCGGGTGCAAAAGTAGTCCCTTTATTTACATTTACAAGACTTTTTGTTACATATTTTAAACCTTTTTTAAAACTTTTTCTTAACTTTCTGATAACAGCAAACTTAGCTTTTATGCCTTTTTAGCATTTGTAAGAATTTTCTGGTATAGATTACCTTTGTCCTAATTAGTTCTATCCAAAAAACCCCCGTTTTAGGGAGTTTTTAGATGTGATACTCCTTTTTTAAGATAACTGCACCATTCTTAAATCTTCTTTTTTAAACACACAAATGTATTTAATACCTATCAGATGGGTGATTCTTATTAAGGTGCCATGTTCCTTATATGTTATAGATACATCTCTTCCTATGAAAACAACAACCCCTAGCCCTGATAGAAGTGGAAATCCTTTTGTGCCGGGGTTCGGCACAAAAGATTGGAACGAAGAGCAGGAAATAGCTACTAACTATACTCAAAATAAAACAACCATATATTAAAAGGTAATGATTTAGAATTGATACAGCATCACTTTAGCTGTTTTGAAAACGCTCCTTTATATATATGTATAAACTTGTACTTATATATTGTATGTATTTTTGTAATGCGCTATATTTGCATTCACAAAATTATAAACAATGATTAAGATTACTTTACCCGATGGGTCGATTAGAGAGTTTGCTTCAGGCGTAACTCCGATGGAGGTTGCTAAAAGCATTAGTGAAGGATTTGCTAGAAACGTGATTTCGGCAGCTTTTAATGGTACAACTATAGAAACCGAAACTCCATTGACGACCGACGGTAGTCTTGTTTTATATACTTGGAATGATGCTGAGGGAAAAAAAGCTTTCTGGCATTCGACTTCGCATGTGATGGCTCAAGTTCTTGAAGAACTTTATCCCGGAGCAAAGTTAACTCTTGGTCCAGCGATTGCAAATGGATTTTATTATGATGTGGATTTTGAAGGAGAAAAAATCACAGAAGCTGATTTTAAAAAAATTGAAGATCGTATTTTAGAAATTTCGAGAGAGAAACACGAATTTAAGATGCGCCCTGTTACAAAAGCAGCAGCATTGGAATTATATAAAGATAACGTTTACAAGACAGAATTGATTTCGAATCTTGAAGACGGAACGATTACTTTTTGCGATCATGCTACTTTTACTGACTTATGTCGTGGCGGACATATTCCGAATACCGGAATTATCAAAGCGGTAAAAATCATGAGCGTAGCCGGTGCTTATTGGAGAGGTGACGAGAAAAACAAGCAATTGACTCGTGTTTACGGAACTTCTTTTCCTAAACAAAAAGACTTGACTGAATATCTGGAACTCCTTGAAGAGGCAAAACGCCGTGATCACAGAAAATTAGGTAAAGAACTTGAATTGTTTGCTTTCTCGCAGAAAGTTGGACAAGGCTTACCTTTATGGTTACCTAAAGGTGCTGCGTTAAGAGATCGTTTAGAGCAATTTTTAAAGAAAGCTCAAAAGAAAGCAGGTTACGAGCAAGTAGTTACTCCACATATTGGTCAGAAAGAACTTTATGTAACTTCAGGACATTATGCTAAATATGGTGCAGATAGCTTCCAGCCGATTAATACACCAGCGGAAGGCGAAGAGTTTTTATTAAAGCCGATGAACTGTCCTCATCACTGTGAGATATACAATGTAAGACCTTGGTCATATAAAGATTTACCAAAGCGTTATGCTGAATTTGGTACTGTATATAGATATGAGCAATCTGGAGAATTGCACGGTTTGACACGTGTAAGAGGGTTTACTCAGGATGATGCGCACATTTTTTGTACTCCGGAACAATTGGATGAAGAATTTAAAAAAGTAATCGACTTAGTATTGTATGTATTTGGTTCGTTAGGTTTTGAGAATTTTACTGCTCAAATCTCATTAAGAGATAAAGAGAATAGAGATAAATATATTGGTACAGATGAAAATTGGGAGAAAGCTGAAAATGCAATTATCAATGCAGCAGCTGATAAAGGATTGAATACAGTAGTAGAATATGGCGAGGCTGCTTTTTATGGCCCGAAGCTTGACTTTATGGTAAAAGATGCCTTGGGCAGACAATGGCAATTAGGAACAATTCAGGTAGATTACAACCTTCCTGAACGTTTTGATTTGACTTACAAAGGTGCTGATAATGAATTACATCGCCCGGTTATGATTCATAGAGCTCCTTTTGGATCTATGGAGCGATTTATCGCAATTTTACTAGAACATACTGCAGGAAATTTCCCGCTTTGGCTGATGCCGGAACAGGCTATAATCTTGTCTTTGAGCGAGAAATATGAAATATATGCTAAAAAAGTTTTAGATTTGCTAGAAAATCACGAAATTCGCGCCCTAATTGACAACCGAAGCGAGACAATTGGTAAGAAAATTAGAGATGCAGAAATGCAAAAAACACCATTTATGCTGATTGTTGGTGAGGAAGAGGAGAAAAACGGAACCATCTCTATTCGTCGTCACGGACAAGAAGGAAAAGGGAATATTACAGTTACAATTGAAGAATTTGTCGCAATTGTAAACGAAGAAATAAAAAAGACATTAAAAGTTTTTACAGTTTAACTTAAATTATAAAGTCATAGCAATAAGAAGCAACAGAGGTTATCAACCTCGCGTAGAAAAAAAAGATGCACACAGAATAAACAACCTTATTCGTGGTGTACAAGAAGTAAGACTAGTAGGTGAAAACATCGAGCCCGGTGTATTTAAACTTGCTGAAGCTTTGCGATTAGCAGACCAGTTCGAATTGGATTTAGTAGAAATTTCTCCTAATGCTGAGCCACCGGTTTGTAAAATCATGGATTACAAGAAATTTGTTTACGAACAAAAGAAACGTGACAAGGTTTTGAAAGCTAAGTCATCTCAGGTTGTCGTAAAGGAAATCAGATTTGGTCCTCAAACAGATGAGCACGATTACGAATTTAAAAGAAAAAATGCTGAAAAGTTCCTTAAAGAAGGCGCTAAATTAAAAGCATTTGTATTCTTTAAAGGACGTTCTATCATCTATAAAGATCAAGGACAGATTTTATTATTACGTTTGGCTACAGATTTAGAAGAACATGGCAAAGTAGAAGCTATGCCGGTTTTGGAAGGAAAGAGAATGATTATGTTCATTGCTCCGAAGAAAAAGAAATAGTGTTCAGTTTTAAGTATCAGTGTTCAGTTGTGAACTTGAAACATTAAACTTGAAACAAAAATATAAGTAAGTAAGAATAAATTAAAACACTAGGAAAAATGCCTAAAATGAAAACAAAATCTAGCGCCAAGAAACGTTTTAAAGTTACTGGTTCTGGAAAGATTAAAAGAAAGCATGCTTTTAAAAGTCACATCTTGACTAAAAAATCTAAAAAACGTAAATTAGCTTTGACACACTCAGCGCTAGTTCACTCTACAGATATGAAAAGCATCAAACAACAATTAAGAATTATTTAATTAAGTCTTAAAAGTTGAAAAATCAAAAGTCTCAAAGGCTTTCGACATTCGACTTTAAAAACTTTTGACTAATAATCTTTAGGTTAAAAAATATTTAAATATAACCTTGGAGTATGGCTTTTAAGTTCCTTTGATTTAATTCAGGACGCCTGCTACAAAAACACATTAAAATTATGCCAAGATCGGTAAATTCAGTTGCTAAAAGAGCAAGAAGAAAAAAAATAATGAAGCAAGCCAAAGGTTTCTTTGGTAGACGTAAAAACGTTTGGACAGTTGCTAAGAATGCAGTAGAGAAAGCAATGTGCTACGCTTACCGCGATAGAAAACAAAACAAAAGAAATTTCCGTGCATTATGGATTCAACGTATCAACGCTGGAGCTAGATTGGAAGGAATGTCTTATTCTCAATTCATGGGGAAAGTAAAAGCTAACGGAATCGAATTGAACCGTAAAGTTCTTGCAGATTTAGCAATGAATCACCCTGAAGCTTTCAAAGCAATACTTAACAAAGTAAAATAAACGTTTTATAAACTCAATTTAGATTACTTACTTATCATAGAAAACCCATTCGTCTCGACGAGTGGGTTTTTGCTTTTAGGAACCTTTACAAACTGCATTAGTCCTCAACCGATTTTATATTTATCTTTATCATAAATTCAATTCAACATGCACGCCGTACTTCTTGAACACATTCAAAAATTTATAACCTTAGAGCCTTCAGAAAAAGCTATTTTGGCCTCTTCTCTAATACTTTCTAAAATTAAAAAGAAAGAACATGTTCTGAGAGAAGGAGAAATTGCTAATACTATGTATTTTGTTACCAAAGGCTGTTTTCGACAATACATCATCAATACTAAAGGAACTGAACAAACACTGCAATTTGCCATTGAAAACTGGTGGATTACCGACTATCTAAGTTATCATAATCATGTTCCGTCACACTTTTACATTCAAGCAATTGAAGACACAGAAGTCATTGCAATTGAAAAAAAATCGTTTGAATCATTGCTACTTCAAATTCCGAAACTCGAAAGGTATTTTAGAATTATCTCTCAAAAAACATTTGGGGCCTCTCAAATGCGCATCAAATTTCTGTTTACTATGTCTGCAGAAGAAAGGTATCGTCATTTTAAAAATGTCAATCCCGATTTTGTACAGCGTGTCCCCCAATACATGCTTGCCTCCTATCTTGATTTTTCGGCAGAATTTATGAGTAAAATCAGAGCTGGAAAGGTATAATTGTTTCTTGAAGTAGTTCAAGTTTTTTGAAGAAATATTCCAGGAACTTTGTATCAAACTTTAAAGAACAAACAAAATGAATACAAGAATTGTTATCCCAACAGTGGCACACGAAGCGTATCAAGCCTTAATGAATTTAGAAAAATACATTGCTACTACCTCATTAACACCAACACATAAAGAGTTAATCAAGATTAGAGCTTCTCAACTAAATGGATGTGCATTTTGCATTAATATGCATACTGCAGATGCTAGAAAACAAGGCGAAACAGAGCAGCGAATTTATCTGGCAAATGCATGGAGAGAAGCTGATATTTATACCGAAGAAGAAAAAGCAATCTTTGCATTGACTGAAGAAATCACCATGATTAATAATCATGTTTCGAACGAAGTATATGAAAATGCAGCGCGTTTATTTAGTGATAAATATTTAGCAGAAATCATTTTGATGATCATTACCATCAATTCATGGAACAGATTCGCCATTACCACAGGATTAAGAGTTGCATAATTTCAAAAAAAACTCTTTTTTGTAAACCCTCTATTTTGGAGGGTTTGCTTTTTTTTTTTAAAATACAAATCAAAATTTAAAGAATCGAAAGTAAAACAAATCTAAAAATTAGTTACCTTTTAAAATGGCAAACTCTTTGTGTTAGAGTTTTAAAATAGTGTAAAATCAAACGCTCAAAAAAACATATTTTTTGAAATAATACAAAACCGTAAAACTCGCTTTTTGAATTGAGTATATTTGAAACTTTTTAAGCCAATATGAGAAACCTTCTATTACTTTTTATACTTCTATCACATACCCTCCTATTTTCTGGAACTAAAATAATATCTTGGAATTTAGAAAATTTCGGTAAGTCAAGATCTACTGCCGAGTTATTATTTATCGCCAATACAGTAAAAAATTACGACATAATAGCCTTGCAGGAAGTTGTGGCGGGTTATGGCGGCGCACAAGCTGTAGCAAACCTTACGAGTATATTAAACACAAAAGGTTCTTCATGGAATTACAGCATTAGTAACCCCACCAGCAGCAGCGCTTATAAAACGGAACGTTATGCTTTTATCTGGAAAACAAGTAAAGCAAAACTAAAACAAGACGCTTGGCTGGAAAAAAAATACCATTTAGAAATTGATCGCGAGCCGTATTTTGCAACTTTTGAAATTGGCAAAAAAAACATCACACTGGTCAATTTTCACGCCATAACCAAAAGCAAACAACCAGAGACTGAGATAAAATATTTTAAGTTTTTGCCGCAGGAATACCCTAATTTGAATCTACTTTTTATGGGGGATTTCAACTGTCCTCAATCTCATTCTGTATTCAATCCTTTAAAAAAAACTGGCTATACGTCTGTTTTACAAAATCAAAAAACATCTTTAAAGCAAAAATGCCAAACAAATAATTGTCTGGCATCTGAATTTGATAATATGTTTTATAACATAAATAGCATTAATTATATAAATTCCGGAGTGGTTTCGTTCTATACAAAATTCAACACCTTAAAAGAGGCTCGAAAAATATCAGACCACATTCCTGTTTGGTTTGAATTTTCTATAAAATAATTATGTTTTAAGTTTTTTCTTTCTGGCTGCTGGAAATAAAACATTATTCAAAATCAAACGATATCCGGGAGAATTTGGGTGTAAATCCAGCACTGTTGGCGGATCTCCCACCTGATGCTGAAAATCTTCAGGATCATGACCTCCAAAAAAAGTAAACATTCCTTTTCCTTTTTCTCCATGAATATAGCGAGCTTCGCCATTTAATTCACAAGTTCCCATGACCAAAACATTGGATTTTATTAGAGCCGAATCAAAAGAAGTCGTTTGTCCCATAAAACCTTTTACCAACTGTGTATGATTTTGGCATAACATACTGGGAATAGGATCCCATTTTGCTGAGAATTCCATCAAAGAAAAATAATCTTTATCTGGTGGTACACGTCTTTTAGTGGTCATATCAATATCTGAAAACTCATATTGCTCAGGTCTGCGTTCTAATGTAAAATTTTTGAAAGCGAATGAATTACCAAAATTCAACTTCGACTGATAATTAGGTTCACTGGCATCGCCATCAAACATTGCTTCGCAAATATCAACTCCGTCTGCAGAAAGTGCAATATCAAAGCTATCCGTTGCAGAACACATTGCAAACATAAAGCCTCCACCGATAACAAAATCTCTTATTTTTTTGGCTACAGCACCTTTTTCTTGTGACACTTTTGGATATCCTAGTTTAGTCGCCAAAGCTTCAGAATCTCTTTTTTGATCAATATACCAAGGCGTATTTTTATAAGCAGCAAAAAATTTCCCGTATTGCCCAGTAAAATCTTCGTGATGCAAATGCAGCCAATCATAAAGTAGTAGTTGGTCGCTTAAAACTTCTTCATCATAAATAGGTGTAAACGGAATTTCTGCATAAGTCAAAACCAATGTCACGGCATCATCCCAAGGTTGTTTCCCTTTGGGAGTATAAACAGCTATTTTGGGTGCTTTTTCGAGTACAACCGACTCCATATTTTGCGAAGGACTTGAAATTTCATCTAAAATAGAAGCCTCTTCATTATCTGAAAGTATTTCGAAACTCACACCACGAATTTGACATTCTTTACGAATTTCCTCAACATCAGGCAACAAAAATGAGCCCCCACGGTAATTGAGCAACCAACTTGCTTTATAATCTTTGCTTAAACACCAATAGGTTATACCATAGGCTTTTAGATGATTTTGCTGAGTAGTTTCATCCATTGGAAGCAAAATAAACGAGGCATTTGCATTTGCAGAAATAAAGAAAATAAGGATATAAAGCAGCAACTTATTCATTACAAAACTATTTTAAGTAAAGATATAAAGTAAGCTCTAAAAATAACACAACATACTCTTAATAATTACGCGCGTATTTGAAAAATTATTCTACTATTTAAAATAAAAGCAAATTTTTAAAAAACAGGTAAATATACCTACTAAAAAAAAATATTTTATAAGTAATTTTACTTTTAGTAAGAAATCAAATATAAATCACGGAAATTATTAGTTATGAAAATCAATGAAAGCAATAACCAACCGGAAGGTCTAAATCTAATACAAAAAATAGGTTTATTTTTTCTCGTATTAACGATTATTTTATATTACGCACTGTCTATTCAATATCTTGCAAGCTAAACTATTTTTAAATAGCCAAAACTGCAATTTCATTCTGAATAGCAAAGACTACCAAACCGGCAATATTTCTGGAATCGGTTTTGAGCAACAAATTATTGCGATGTCCTTCTACCGTTCTGGGGCTTAAGAAAAGTTCTTCTGCAATTTCAGAAGTTGTTTTTTGCAGGCATATCAGTTGAAGAATTTCTATTTCGCGAGGCGATAAAAAACCTGTTTCTAAATTTCCTTTACAATTTTTAACAGAAACTATCGTCTCTTGCATTGTCTTTAAGATGTTATCGCTATAATAAAAACCTTTTTTAGCGACTTCATTTATGGTATGAATTAGGTCTTTTGGGGTAGTATTCTTTATTAAGTAAGCAACCGCACCAACATGTATCATATTGGTGATAAATGATTTTGTATCATAACTGGTTAATGCAATAATTTTGATTTCTGGAAAATTATTTCTGATAATTCGGGTTGCTTCCACCCCATTCAGGACGGGCATTTTCAAATCCATGACAATAATATCAGGTTTATTTTTAACTTCATTCAAGCTTGAAATCAGTTCTTCACCATTTGAAGCTTCAAAAACAATTTCGATATTCTGTTCTCTTTGCAATAAAAAAGAAATTCCCTTCCGAAATAAAATTTCATCATCGACCAAAGCAATTTTAATAGCCGTACTCATTTGGTTTTTGTTTTTGGTTTTTGGTTTCGTAGTATTTTTCGAAATTACAAAATATGATTCTAAAATTAACTACTTTTCTTAATAATTATCTAAAAAGTAAAACTAACTGCAATTCCGTGGTCGATTTGTGAGCTGATTTTAATAGTTCCATTCAAAAAAGAAACCCTGCTATCGATATTTTTCATTCCCAATCCTTTATAGTCTGCCACTTTTGTATCGTCAAATCCTATTCCGTTATCTTCGTAATTGCACGTAGCAATTCCGTTAATATCTTTAAAATAAATCCGAATTTCAGTCGCTTTTCCGTGTCTGAGAGAATTATTCATTAATTCCTGCAAAATACGAAACACGTGCAAATGCCGATCGATATCCTTTTTGTCAAAATTCATCTCATTGGTATACTGCACTTTTACGGCTTTACTGCTTTCAAACTCCTCACACAATTCTTCAACACCTGCGTGAAGTCCGAATTTTTCAAAAACAGGCGGCAACAAATTATGCGCTATTTTTCTAGAATTATCCAAAGCTTTCGCCGTTAGATTAATAATGTTGTGAGTTATCTCTGCAGTTTCTTTTTCGGTGAGGTTGGGTGAATTTAAGAGATAGCAATTAAGAGAAACGACATTGAGTTTAGAACTTATATCGTCATGCAAATCTTGCGCAATTCGTTTGCGTTCTTCTTCCTGTGTAATAATTACTGCATGCAACTGTTCTTTTTGGTATTGAATTTCTAAATCTCTTTTTTCAAGTTCTTTTTGTGTAATTTTTTTTCTTGAATAATAAAAAAACAGCACTAGCACTAGTCCCATTAATAGAAAAGAAACACAACTAAAAATAACTGTAGCAACAATTTCGCCTTCTGGAATTGGTTTTAAACTCATCTATTACTATTTTTAAAGATCATTAAAATACAATAAAAGCCTTTGACTATTGGTGTCAAAGGCTTTTTTTTTATTCTAGTACTTTTTCTTTTTTGCTTTTTGAAAAACTTACTTTCCATTCGTATAATATAAAAAGCTGATAAATAGCATACAAAACGACATTTAATGTCCATGTTATGAAGCTAAATTTGGCACTAAAATTTGTAGTAAGATTTCCTACCAGAAATAATATTGTACTTCCAAATAAATACATTATTACTCCCATATTGATAAAGTAGAACTCTTTTTTTTCGTCCAGCATATTATAAAAATGAAACGTTGCGTAAATAATTATTAAAAACGAAGTGATAAAGATTTCATACAAATTAAATTTGAGAAACAGCTCTGGTTTTACAGTATACTGAATGACTAAAGTTGATAAGACTAAAATTAAACCAATGCGGATTACTTTCTTCTGAAAATCACCTTTTACTAATTTTGAATAAAACAAACTCAACATTATAAATTGCCCAATAAAATAAAAATGCGACAAAAAAAGGTTGTTATTATACAATCTAAAACATGTATAAGTAGCAATCTGAACACAGACTATAACAAATATATAGCCTGTGAAAATTTTATATACCTTACTTTGCTTAGAATAATGTAGCGCATACAAAATAAAGTTCAGTAAAAGCAGAGCATACCCTAAATTTACAAAAAATAATCTCATATTATTGGTTCATAGGACTATTCACATCACCAACTTCAGGAGGGCTAGGCTGCGAGAAATCATAGATTCCAGAATCTGTTTGAGCCATTTTTTGAGCTGTTCCGTAACCAGGAATAAGATCTACATAAATTCCAGTTTCAGGATCTCTTTTAGTACCTACAATCATTATCGTTTGTTCACCTTTGTTGTTAATTCCGATATAAGCCCTAGCGGCATCGATATCTTGTGCTAAAACTTTTTCAAGATTTACTTTAGGGATCAAATAAGAATTGACTTTTTTCTTAATATCTGCTTCTCCTGAAGTATCTTTCCATTTCTTTACCCATTCTTGGGCATCTGCCAATGAAATTTGAGTGTTTTGATCTTCGAATTCGTAATTTTCTGCCATAATTCATGTTGTTTTTGGTTGTTACTAATAAGCGATTGTTTAAGTCATCGCTTTGCTAAAATATCGAATTTTATTTAATAAATTAACATTTGTACATAAAAAAAAGCCTCGTAAAAGGCTTTTAAATTTTATTAAAAAGGAACATCGCTATCGTCATCGTCATCATTCAAATTACTGCCAAATGCGTCATTGGCCGACGGTAGATTTTTAGTGATAAAAGGATTATCATCATGATTCATTTTGGACGGCAAATCATCGTAACCACCTGTAAAATCCTCTAGATTATCAAATTTACCTAAGTTTCCTATAAATTTTAATCGAATATTTTCTAAACCACCATTACGGTGTTTGGCAATAATAAATTCTGCCTGACCTGCCGTTGGCGATTGTTCGTCATCATCCCATTCTTCAATTTTATAATATTCAGGACGATAGATAAACGAAACGATATCGGCATCCTGCTCGATAGCTCCAGATTCACGAAGATCTGACAGCAAAGGTCGCTTACTCGAACCACGTGTCTCTACCGCACGCGATAATTGCGAAAGTGCAATAACCGGAACGTTAAGTTCTTTTGCCAAGGCTTTTAAGTTTCGCGAAATGGTCGAGATTTCCTGCTCACGATTCCCTCCACCTTTACCACTTCCTCCGGCGGTCATCAACTGCAAATAATCGACGATAATCAATTTGATTCCGTGTTGCGATGCCAAACGACGGCATTTTGCACGTAAATCAAAAATAGAAAGCGAAGGTGAATCATCAATAAATAAAGGAGCTTTTTCTAAATCTTTTACTTTGGTACTTAGCTGTTCCCACTCGTGTTTTTCAAGTTTTCCAGTTCTCAATTTTTCTGAAGACAAACCAGTTTCAGAAGATATAAGACGGGTAATCAACTGTACCGATGCCATCTCCAGAGAAAAAACCGCTACGGGATGTCCAAAATCAATAGCAACATTTCTTGCCATCGAGAGTACAAAAGCTGTTTTTCCCATACCAGGACGTGCCGCAATAATAATTAAATCCGAAGGCTGCCATCCAGAAGTAACCTGATCTAATTTTTCAAAACCTGTCGCTACTCCACTCAAGCCTTCTTTTCCAGCAATTTCTTCAATACGCTTTTTGGCCTGCAGCACCAAACTTTGAGCAGTTTCTGAACTTCGTTTGATGTTTCCTTGAGTTACCTCGTATAATTTTGATTCGGCTTTGTCCAGCAAATCAAAAACATCTGTAGTTTCGTCATAGGATTCTTCGATAATTTCAGAAGAAATTCTAATCAAACTTCTCTGAATATATTTTTGAAGTATGATTCTGGAGTGAAACTCAATATGCGCTGATGACGCAATTTTTTGCGTAAGCTGAATTAAGTAAAAATCGCCTCCTGCTAATTCCAGTTTTCCGTTTTTCTTTAGTTGTGTCGAAACAGTCAACAAGTCAATTGGCTGAGTTTCGGTAAAAAGCTGTACAATTGCTTCAAAAATATATTTATGCGCATCTTTATAAAAAGCGTCTGGCTGCAAAATATCAATTACATCATCAACCCCTTTTTTATCAATCATCATTGCCCCAAGTACAGCTTCTTCTAAATCAAGTACTTGAGGTGGCAATTTCCCTTTTTCTAAATTAATGATAGTTGTTTTATCAACTTTTATAGGGCTTATATTTTTGAAATTTTCCATATTGCGAAAGTAACGAATTTTAAAAAAATATCGTTGTAGAGTTGTTAGTAATAAATGTTTATAAATCAGTATTTTTTGTTTATAACCAAAAAAAAATCCGAAACAGCAAGGCTTCGGATTTTAAATCATTTTTGATGATTTTACTCTTTATATTCACCCATATTGCTGTATTTGTCCATTCTTTGGGCAATTAAGTCAGCTGTTGATAAGTCTTTTAATTCGTTATATCCTTTAGTGATATATTCTATCACCGTTTTGAAAGTCGTTTCTCTGTCATAATGTGCTCCTCCTAATGGTTCAGGAATAACATCGTCTACTAATTTTTGTCTTTTCATGTCTGATGAAGTTAGCTTTAGAGCGTCGGCTGCACGCTCTTTGTACTCCCAGCTTTTCCATAAAATAGAAGAACATGATTCAGGAGAAATAACAGAATACCATGTGTTTTCTAACATAAAAACTCGGTCTCCAACACCTATTCCCAAAGCTCCACCAGAAGCACCTTCACCTACAATAATAGTAATAATTGGCACTTTCAAACGAACCATTTCAAGAATATTTCTGGCAATAGCTTCACCTTGTCCGCGTTCTTCGGCTTCTAATCCCGGATAAGCACCCGGAGTGTCAACCAAAGTCAAAACTGGAATTCCGAATTTTTCTGCCATTTTCATCAAACGCAAAGCTTTACGATATCCTTCTGGGTTGGCCATACCAAAATTTCTGTACTGACGTGTTTTGGTATTGTATCCTTTTTGCTGACCAACAATCATAAACGACTGCCCGTTTACTTTACCTAAACCACCCACCATCGCTTTATCGTCTTTAAAACTTCTGTCTCCATGAAGCTCTAAAAAAGTATCGCCGCAAATGGCTCTGATATAATCTAAAGTATAAGGTCTGCTAGGATGTCGGGACAACTGGACACGCTGCCAAGCCGTTAGATTTTTATATATTTCTTTTTTAGTTTGTTCTAATTTTTTGTTGATTTCCTTGCAAGTAGGCGTTACATCAACATCAGATTCTTTTCCAATAACAACACACTTTTCTAATTGTTCTTCAAGTTCTTTTATTGGAAGCTCAAAATCTAAATATTCCATGGATTTTTGAATTTTGTTTGTAAATCGAACCGCAAATATAAAAATATTATACTATTCGTGTGATTAATTTGTATTTAAAATATAAAAATGCAATTTAAAAATAAGTAAAATATTACACTTTAGTCTTATTTTGATAATGTTTAAAAACGCCATTTAAAATAACCGTAATTACGATTATAATGGCACCAATATAAAACTCAGTACTCATTTTTTCTTTTCCTCCCAAAATAAAATAAGCCAAAATAATTCCGTAAACAGGCTCAAGATTAGTGGTTAACATTACGGTATAAGGCGTCAGTTTTTGCATCACTTTTACTGAAGCTGTAAAAGCATAAGCCGTACAAACGGAAGCCAAAAGTAGTAACAAAAGCCAGTTATTTAAAGACATTGAAAAAAAGTCTGCGTTGAATTTTCCTTGCACTAAAAAATAAATAGAAATAAAAAAAACTCCTGCACCAAACTCATAAAAGGTAATCACTGAAGGTTCATGATCAGAGATTAATTTTCCATTCATTAAAGTAAATAATACGCCCAAAATTATCGAAGCTAAGGCATAATACATACCATTTAGATATTTTACTTCTACTTGCATAATGAGTGCTAAACCTCCAATAATTATCAATCCGAAGAATACTTCGTACCATAAAATTTTTCGACCATAAAATAACGGTTCTAACAAAGAGGCAAAAAAGGCTCCTAGCGAAAAGATCGACAGCGTAATGGACACATTGGAAACATGAATAGCTTTAAAAAAGAAAATCCAATGCAAAGCGATCAATAATCCGACAAAAATTAGCTTGGCAAAAGATTGCATCGAAATAATAAACGATTGCTTTTTATACACAATAAAACCAGCCAGAAAGATCCCAGCCAAGAACATTCTGAACCATACCAAATTTTCGGCATCGATGGTAATCAAAGCACCGAGAATGGCGGTAAAACCCCAAATAAAAACTATAAAGTGAAGATTCAGGTAACTTTTTAAATTATCGTTTCGCATTACGTAATAGGTAAATTGCCATAATTCCGAAGAAAATATTCGGAAACCAAACGGCTAATAAAGGTGAGAAAGTAGATTTTTCGGCAAGAGTACCAAATATTTTATCAAAAAACACAAACGAAAAAGCAATAGCAATTCCTATGGCCAGATTCATTCCCATACCGCCACGACGCTTCATAGCCGAAACAGCAACGGCGATAATGGTCAGGATAAAAGCCGAAATTGGAACACTAAATTTTTTATAAAGAACCACCAAATAGGTATTAATATTTCCAGAACCTCTCTTTTTTTCTTTATCGATAAAATCAATTAATTTACCCAAAGTAAGAGTTTCAGCAATGTAGACCACCGGAGTTAAATCTTCTAACTCAAACTTAAAAGCGACATTTTTTTCAGGAGCTTTTTCGATCACATCATTCAGATCACCTAGAGTTCTTTTGGTATAATCGTAAAGTGTATAAGTTTTACTTTTTGGGTTGAATTTGATGCGGCTCGCAGTAATTTTATATTTTAATTTGTCTTTTTCAAAATGTTCCAAAGTAAAATTAAAAGCCGTTTTAGACTCATCATTAAAACTATTTACAAAAATAAAATCATTATCATTTACCTGTCTGTAAACATTGGTGTTTTCGCCTCGCATGAGCTCTTTTCCGTTCCCTTTTAAATACGTATATCTAAAATTATTAAAACCCTCACTTGCGGCAGGAACAATAAAAAAACCCATCAAAAGTACAAAAACCGAAACGATAGATGCACCAATAATATAAGGACGTAAAAAACGTGTAAACGAAATTCCGGAACTTAAAACCGCAATAATCTCGGTATTGTTGGCCAGCTTAGAGGTAAACCAGATCACCGATAAAAACAAAAAAATCGGAAACAGAGAATTAGCAAAATAAACCGTAAAATTGTAATAATAAATCGCAATTGCAGTAAAAGGAATTTTATTTTCTAACATTTTATTCACCTTTTCAGAGACATCAATTACAATTCCAATCGGAATAAATAACAGTATCATCACCGAGAAAGTGGCTAAATATCTTTTTAAAATGTACTTATCTATTATCGTCAGCATAGCAACAGTTTAATCGATTATTTGTTTAATCGTTTAACCGAATAACCGATTAAACAAATCAACATATCCTTTTATAGTCTTTGACTCATATTTTTAACCATCATTTCTTTCCATGGTCTAAAATCGCCTGCTAAGATATGTTTTCTAGCCTCACGAACCAACCACATATAAAAGCCTAAATTATGAATGGTTGCAATTTGCTTTCCTAAATACTCATTAGCAGCAAATAAATGACGCAAATATGCTTTTGTATACTCTGTATCAACAAAGGTATGTCCCATTTCGTCAATTGGAGAAAAATCAGCCTCCCATTTTTTATTTTTGATATTGATCGTTCCGTTTGATGTAAACAACATACCATTTCTGGCATTACGCGTTGGCATAACACAATCAAACATGTCAATTCCTAACGCAATATTTTCTAAGATATTTATCGGAGTTCCAACTCCCATCAAATAACGCGGTTTATCTTCCGGCAAAATTTCACATACCACTTCGGTCATCGCATACATTTCTTCGGCAGGTTCTCCTACCGATAATCCGCCAATCGCATTCCCTTGTTGACCAGAATTTGCAATATATTCGGCAGATTGTTGGCGCAAATCTTTATACGTACTTCCCTGAACAATAGGAAAAAATGTTTGCTCATATCCATATTTATAAGGCACTTTATCCAAATGGCTTATGCAACGATCCAACCAGCGGTGTGTCATGTGCATCGAGCGCTGCGCGTATCTGTAATCACAAGGATAAGGCGTGCATTCATCAAAAGCCATGATAATATCAGCCCCAATAGTACGCTGAATTTCCATTACATTCTCTGGCGTAAAAAAATGATACGAACCATCAATATGCGACTTAAACTTTACTCCTTCTTCCTTAATTTTTCTGTTATTAGAAAGAGAATATACCTGATAACCTCCAGAATCTGTCAAAATATTACGATCCCAGTTCATAAATTTATGTAATCCGCCTGCTTTTTCAAGAATTTCTGTCTGCGGACGCAAATACAAATGATAGGTATTTCCAAGAATAATATCCGGATTAATATCTTCTTTTAGTTCGCGTTGGTGCACTCCTTTTACAGAAGCAACTGTTCCAACAGGCATAAAAATAGGCGTTTCGA
This sequence comes from Flavobacterium flavipigmentatum, assembly GCF_020911905.1. Lineage (NCBI taxonomy): Bacteria > Pseudomonadati > Bacteroidota > Flavobacteriia > Flavobacteriales > Flavobacteriaceae > Flavobacterium > Flavobacterium flavipigmentatum. The sequence goes on from NZ_CP087133.1 coordinate 59,363, forward strand.
TCACGCCGTGATCTGTCGTAATACTCCCCGCTCTGGCTTTTGATTGCGGATCTTTTTGTAATAAATCAAACTTCATCTGTTTCTTTTTTCAGTCGGCAAAGATAGGTTAATTTGAGGGAAATTTTATTAATTAGAAAATTTGTCAATTCATCAAACGAGTACGCCTCCAAACATACCAAAACAAACTCCAAAAATCTTCAATCTAAATTCTTCAATCTAAAATCTCCTCCTGGCGTTACCCAAGGGTCGGGCTATCCACTATATCTTTTGTTCTAGACTATTAGTTGTTCAGAAAGACGTTTAGGCTATCACAAAAGGATGCCGTTATTATCCCTAACGCAAAAAAAGACCTAAAAGTTTCATAAGAAATTTCTAAATTTGACTAAAAAACAACATTCAATTCTTTACTTGGAAAGAAATAGAAAAATCAATATTTTACATCCTATTTTTAGCAACAAAACCCAAATGAACAAAAAAATAATCATCGCATTACTTCTTATCGTAACCAAAACCTTTAGCCAAGAAATGAAAACAGACTGGGCCAATATTTCAAAATATTCTAAAGAAAATCAAACTTTAAAACTTGATAAAACTACCGAAAACCGAATAGTGTTCATTGGAAATTCTATCACCGAAGGCTGGAAAATCAGTGATCCCGATTTTTTTTCTAACAAAAACTACATCAACAGAGGTATTAGCGGACAAACCTCTTCGCAAATGTTAGTGCGCTTTCGCCCCGACGTTATTGCTCTTAAACCTAAATTGGTTGTAATTCTTGCTGGAATTAATGATATTGCCCAAAATAACGGACCGATAGCACTCGAAGACATTTTTGGAAATATCATTTCGATGGTTGAGCTAGCCAAACAAAATAAGATTAGAGTAATACTTTCTTCTGTTTTACCAGCTTACGATTTTGCATGGAGAAAAGGCTTAGAACCGGCAGAAAAAGTAATAAAACTAAATAGTATGATAAAAAATTATTGCGAAGAAAATCAAATTGTGTATGTAGATTATTTTTCTGCAATGGTTGACCAAAGAAACGGTCTGGATGAAAAATACACCCAAGACGGTGTACATCCAACTTTAGTAGGATATAAAACAATGGAACCATTATTAGAAAAAGCAATTAGAAAAGCTTTAAAATAAACTTACAAAACAGTAATTTTAAATTACATTTTTTACTATTTATGTGTTAAAAATTAGTGATGTTAAAGCTGTGAATACTGCAAGATACTGATTCTAAAATATAACAATGCAACAACTTTGATTGCATAACTTTATAGAATACAGTAAAAACAGTAATAATGAAAAATTCAGAAGAAAAAAAATCAGGAAGCGAAAATGAAATCGAAAGAAATCTTGAGCAATTAAACTATCCCGCTTCAGAGGACATTTACAATCAAGAAGAAAAACTAGAAAACACTGATCCCGAAAAAATTACGAACGAAGAAACGATAGATAAAAAAGAGGGAGAATGGAACGAAAATACTTTTAACATTGACGAAAAAGAAAAACCCGAAGATGATTTAGATGTTCCTAATAATGAAACTGAAGATGAGGAAGAAATTGACTCAGAAGAGGAAGAAAACAACTCTTACAGAAAAAGTTACGATTAACTGTTCTCATAAAAACACCTTTAAAGCCTTGAAAAATCAGGGCTTTTTTTATTTTTCTATTTTTTTAAAAAAAATACATTTTTTACGTCAAATCTGCAACATAATGCATTTTACAGTTCATAAAAATCAAAAGAGCACTATTTTTTTTCTACTATTTATAAAAAAATATCTAAAATGCAACAATTTTGATCAACTAAAGCAAAAAATGATTTGTCTTACCGCAAAATAAAAATTACTTTTGCATCAGTTTAACTTTTACATATAAAATGAAGCCTAACACACAACAATTAAGCGATTTAACTATCCAAGTAAGAAGAGATATTCTTCGAATGGTACATGCTGTCAACTCAGGACACCCAGGCGGTTCACTAGGTTGTACAGAATTTTTGGTAACACTTTACCAAAACATCATGAACCGCAAAGAAGGTTTTGATATGGACGGAATTGGAGAAGATATCTTCTTCCTTTCAAACGGACACATTTCACCAGTATTTTATAGTGTTTTAGCTCGTAGTGGATATTTTCCAGTTTCAGAACTTGCGACTTTTAGATTATTAAACTCTCGTCTGCAAGGACACCCAACTACTCACGAAGGATTGCCTGGAATACGTATGGCATCTGGTTCTTTGGGACAAGGTTTATCTGTAGCACTTGGAGCGGCACAAGCAAAAAAATTAAATGGTGATCAGCACTTAATTTACACTTTACACGGTGACGGAGAATTACAGGAAGGTCAAAATTGGGAAGCAATCATGTATGCTTCTGCTAAAAAAGTAGACAACTTAATTGCTACTATTGACGTTAACGGAAAACAAATTGACGGAACAACTGATGAAGTTCTTGCCATGGGAAGTCTTCGCGCTAAATTTGAAGCTTTTGATTGGGATGTTTTAGAAATTGCCGAAGGAAATAATATTGATGCTATCATTGCCGGGCTAACAGATGCAAAATCAAGAACCGGAAAAGGAAAACCAGTTTGTATTTTATTGCACACCGAAATGGGTAATGGTGTCGATTTTATGATGCACACGCATGCTTGGCACGGTAAAGCGCCAAACAATGACCAATTGGCAAATGCTTTGGCTCAAAACACATCGACTTTAGCAGATTATTAAAAAAGCTTTAAGCTCTAAGCAGGAAGCTTTATGCCTATTGCCACAGCTTATTGCGTACAGCAAATGAAAAAAATGAAAAAATATACAAATACAGGAAGTAAAGATACCCGTTCTGGTTTTGGAGCAGGAATGACCGAATTAGGTCAGAAAAATGAAAAAGTAGTAGCCTTATGTGCTGACTTAATTGGTTCATTAAAATTTGATGATTTTAAGAAAAACCACCCGGAGCGTTTTTTCCAAATTGGTATTGCAGAAGCGAACATGATTGGTATTGCGGCAGGTTTAACAATTGGCGGTAAAATTCCTTTTACAGGAACTTTCGCTAACTTTTCTACAGGTAGAGTTTACGATCAAATTCGTCAATCGGTTGCTTATTCTGATAAAAATGTAAAAATCTGTGCTTCTCACGCGGGTTTAACACTAGGTGAAGATGGAGCCACACACCAGATTCTGGAAGATATTGGTTTAATGAAAATGTTACCTGGAATGACCGTAATCAATACTTGCGATTACAATCAAACCAAAGCAGCGACTTTGGCATTGGCAGATCATCATGGTCCAGCTTATTTACGTTTTGGACGCCCTGTTGTGCCGAATTTTATGCCCGCAGATGAGCCTTTTGTAATTGGAAAAGCTATTTTATTAAGCGAAGGAACCGATGTTACCATTGTAGCAACAGGACACTTGGTTTGGGAAGCACTTATTGCTGCCGAAGCTTTGGAAGCAAAAGGAATCTCTGCCGAAGTAATCAATATTCACACTATAAAACCACTTGACGAAGAAGCTATCTTGAAGTCATTGGCTAAAACTAAATGTGTGGTTACTGCCGAAGAACACAATATTTTAGGAGGACTAGGAGAAAGTGTTTCAAGAGTATTGGCTTTACACCATCCGGCTCCACAAGAGTTTGTTGCAGTAAACGATAGTTTTGGCGAATCTGGAACTCCAGAGCAATTAATGGAAAAATACAAACTAAACAATCAAGCGATTGTTGAAGCTGTAGAAAGAGTGATCAAAAGAAAATAATTTTTTACTTTCTTACTTTATACAAAAAAACCTCGAAAAATCATTTTCGAGGTTTTTTTGTATGGTTAAAACAAAACTTATTATGGCTTCGCTGTATGATGTGCTTTATCAAGATGTATTCTCAATCTTCCGGAAGAAGTGTAATCTGGCTCACCTGTTGCCGCAAATGCCGGAATACCTTTTGGTTCACTATTTAAACTTTCGTTTATATTAGGTGTAGCTGGATCATCTTCTACAGTAAAAGCATCGTAAGGATAATATTTACTAGGCCCAAAATTAACGCCATTTACTACTCCAACTTCTGTGGTTGGCTTGGTTATCTCAAGTTTGGTTGTAAAACTATCCCCATCATCATCAACATCTATAAAATCTGGAATTCCGTCACCATCTGTATCATCAGGATTTGTAGCGGGTTTAGTTGGATATAAAGTGGTGCTACGGTAATCATAAACATAACCATCGTGATTAAGATCTTCTAAATAATCAGGAATACCATCAGCATCATGATCCAATCTGGTAATCTTATACAATTTAAAACTAAAAACTAAGGGAGAATATGAAGGTATTGTACCATTACCAGTATAATATCCTAAAGCAGACGGAAGAAACATCACTCCTGCGCCAAAATCTTTGTACACTACAGTTCCGTCAGTATTTGAATTGGAATCAACTGAACCCGATTTAAATTCTGGAAAAACCTCACTCCAACCCGTTACAACACCTGTTAAGTCAAAAAAAGATTGCGGGTACTTCACCTCTTCAAATGAGGTTGATTTTATATAAGCTGAATAAATTCCTTTTGCAGCAACATTAGTTAAATAACTACCACTATAAGATGTTAGAACATTATCTGTATTCATAGGAGATTCGCCAATACCTTCTCTTAAAACCAAATAATACAATTCAAAATCTACTCCGTATAAATTAACTATTTTAGATTTTAACTGAGGAAAAGTTGGAGTTCCTACATTGGCCTTGTAAGACATAATAGGCACCTGAGTTGTGGCATCTTTTATAGAATCAATTTTAATATCCATATCTGACACATCACCAGGATTTTCAGTAACTGTAATAAAATGAGTATTCAAATAGCTTTCAATAGTAGCTTTATCTGTTGCATACTGTACTGCAAAATCTCTTACTGGCTCAACATCAGCATTATTATCACTTTTACTGCACGATACCAAACTTGCTCCTGCGATTAGTAAAATAAAAAAATATTTAATTTTATTCATTATTCTTAATTATTTAGGTGTGCAAGATACAATATTGATTTATTTTTGTAAAGATTTTAACTCCGATTTTAGAAAAAATATGAGAATAGACAAATACTTATGGTGCGTTCGATATTACAAGACTCGAAATATGGTTACAGAGGCCTGCAAAAAGAATCACGTTACCGTAAACGGACAAGTAGCAAAACCATCAAAAGAGGTTTTTCCTACTGATAAAATAACATTTAGAAAAGACCAGATCACCCAGATCATTACCGTTCTGGACATACCCGAAAATCGTGTGGGCGCTAAACTGGTTGATATATACAGGAAAAACGAGACGCCTGCAGAAGCATACGCACATCTCGAACTACTAAAATTATCAAAAGAGCACTATCGTAAAAACGGAACCGGAAGACCAACGAAAAAAGACCGCCGAGACATTGACGAATTTGGAAATGAAATATTTGACGAAGAGGAAACAGAATAGATTTTAATATTTTTAAATTCCAAATTCTAAAAACCTGAAATCTTCCATCTAAAATCTTCCATCTAAAATTCAATTTGTATTTTAGCACAAAAAATAAATCATGAGCCAGAACATCATCTTAACAAATCAGGAAATCGAGCATAAAATAAAACGTATCGCTTACCAAATCTACGAGACTTTTGTCGACGAAGAAGAGGTAATTATTGCCGGAATTGCATCAAATGGATATGTTTTTGCAGAAAAACTAGCTGCTGCATTGAGCAAAATTTCGACTTTAAAAGTTTCTTTATGCGAAGTTATTATCGATAAGCAAAATCCAAAATCACCTATAAAAACTTCATTAGCAGCTACCGACTATACCAATAAAGGATTGGTTTTGGTAGATGATGTACTAAACTCGGGCACGACATTAATTTATGCCGTTCGCCACTTTTTAGACGTTCCTTTAAAGAAATTCAAAACAGCAGTACTTGTTGATAGAAACCACAAAAAATACCCTGTAAAAGCCGATTTTAAAGGAATCTCGCTTTCTACCTCTTTGTTAGAACATGTACAAGTTGTTTTTGACAAAAACGGTTCTAATTATGCTTTTTTAAGCTAAAAGAGCCAAGATATCCTGAACAGTTTCATCAGCTGTTTTACCATCGACAGAAACTTTGTTCTGAGCCTGATTGTAATAAAAACTTCTATCGAATAAATGTTTGGCGATAAATTCTCTCATTTCATCCTCATTCATCGAAGCGATAAGAGGTCGTTTGCTTTTATTATGCACCAATCGATTATACAAGGTATCAATTGAGGCTTTTAAATAAATTGAGATGACATCTTCTCTTTTTAATAATTCGTGATTTTTGGCATAACAAGGCGTTCCTCCACCCAAACCGATGATACTCTTTTCTGAAGACTGAAGCAATTCTAAAAAAATTTGGTGTTCTAATTTTCTAAAATAAATTTCTCCATGTTCTTCAAAAATTGAATTTATCGATTTTTTTGCTCTTTCTTCGATACAAATATCTAAATCCAAAAAAGGAATATTGGTTATTTTTGATAATTTTTGGGCAATAGTAGACTTACCAGACCCCATATACCCTAATAATATAATTTTTTTCATTCTAATAAAACCCTATAAACTAGAGCATTGTAAACTTTGGTTAAAAAAAGACAAATTTATAATAAAAATGCTTGCAAATAATAAAATAAACTCCTTATATTTGCACCCGCATTCAAGGATCGAATATGACTCGATAGCTCAGTTGGTAGAGCACATCACTTTTAATGATGGGGTCCTGGGTTCGAGCCCCAGTCGGGTCACAAATTGTGATTCACAATATAAGATTCTTAATGCAATGACTCGATAGCTCAGTTGGTAGAGCACATCACTTTTAATGATGGGGTCCTGGGTTCGAGCCCCAGTCGGGTCACAAAAGGTCGAGTATTTATTTACTTGACCTTTTTTTATTAAAGGCCACGTGGAGAAACGGTAGACTTGCCATCTTGAGGGGGTGGTGCTCGTAAGGGCGTGTGGGTTCAAATCCCACCGTGGTCACAAAAAATTTAAAAGTCTGTAAAACATTGATTTTACAGACTTTTTTTAATTTTACAAAATTTTATGTATTTTTAAGGATCAAGACGAAAACCTGTGGAGTGATAAAAATTATGCATAAATAGTAGTGAGTCTAAAAAGGAAGTATTCTACATTTCTAACACCTCTGAATTTTGCTCTGAATGCTTTTATTTTAGCATTGAATGATTCTGCAGAAGCATTAGTACTTCTGTTGTCAAAATAATTTAATATGGTTTGATAATGATTCATAATGGTACGAGAGATTGTACCGAAAGACTTAAATCCGGATTGATTTACTTTTTCATGCCATTTGCCCAATTTTGCAAAACCAATGATTTTATCTTTTGTATTCTCGAAGATGTTACGGAGCTCTTGAGTTAGATTGTATCCTTTTTGAATATCAGGATATAATTGGATCAAGACGAAAACCTGTGGATTGATAAAAATTATGCATAAACAGTAGTGAGTCTAAAAAGGAAGTATTCCACATTCCTAACACCTCTGAATACTACATGCAAAATACTTTTTGTTTAATTTTAACAACACTCAAATCTAAAATAGTCTAAACAATAATAAAAGGCTACTTAAAAAGTTGATTTGGCTATTTTTAAACTTCAAATGTTACTGAAATTTGCATCATCAATTAAATATAAAAAAGATGAAAATTATTGTAACAGGTTCTTTAGGGAACGTCGGGAAGCCATTAACACAAGAGTTAGTGCAAAAAGGACATCAAGTAACTGTAATAAGCAGCAATGCTGAAAAAACAAAATCAATTGAAGATTTAGGAGCTGTTGCTGCTATTGGCTCATTGAATGATTTGGATTTTCTTGTAAACACGTTTAAAGATGCTGATATTGTTTATAGCATGGTTCCTCCAGCAAATTACTTTGATCATAGTTTGGATTTACTAGGTTATTATCAAAAATTAGGCAACAACTATGCTAAAGCGATTGAACAAAATGCAATTAAAAAAGTCATTAATCTGAGTACAATTGGAGGCAATTTGAATAACGGAAACGGTATACTTCTTGGAGCACATCATGTAGAAAATATTTTAAACAATTTATCTGCAGATGTTGCTATAACACACATTCGCCCAACGGAGTTTTACTATAATTTATTACCACAAATTCATTCGGCAAAAAACAATGGTTTTATAGGTTCAAATATCGGTAAAGATGTGGTAAACTCATGGGTTTCACCAGTAGACATTGCGGCCGCGATTGTTGACGAAATTGAAAACGGAATTTCAGGAAGAAATGTTCGTTATGTCGCTAGTGATGAATTAACTTATACTGAATTAGCGCGTATTCTTGGTGCAGCAATTGGCAAAGAAGACTTGAAATGGGTTCAATTTACTGATGAAGAAATGCAAAACGGCCTTGTAGAAATGGGTATACAACCAAAAATCGCTGTTGGTTTAACCGAAATGTATTCTGCTATTCATACGGGGTTTTTGTATGAAGATTATAAAGCAAATAAACCAAAGGAAATGGGTAAGATACAATTGAAAGATTTTGCTAAGGATTTTGCAAACGCTTATAATTCGCTATAAATATTTATTTTTGAGAAATGAAAAGCAATCCAATTCATAAATTTAAAACCATTAGTGAGTACCATCGATACAGAGGGTTACCTCAGCCTGAACATCCCTTAATCAGTTTAATCAATTTTGAAGAAATGAAGTATTCGGGTGAAGAAAGTCCGATTAGTTGGTCTATGGATTTTTATTCAATTGCTCTAAAACGAAATATTAATGGTAAAATTAAATACGGCCAACAAAAATACGATTTTGATGAAGGTATTTTGTTTTTTATTGCTCCAGGACAAATTTTCAGTATAGAAGCTGAGAAAAGTAAGGTTTTTCAAACTACAGGATGGATGTTGCTTGTTCATCCTGATTTTTTATGGGGAACAAGTTTGGCACAAAAAATAAAAAAATACGATTATTTTGACTACTCCATAAACGAGGCTTTGTTTCTTTCAGAAAAAGAAGAAACCAGTATTATCAATATGTTACAGAATATCAAACAAGAGTACCAATCTAATATTGACTCGTTCAGTCAAGATTTAATTATTGCACAATTAGAGTTATTACTAAAGTATGCTGATAGATTTTACAATCGCCAGTTTCTAACCCGAAAAATTAGTAATCACCAAATTTTAACTCGTCTGGAAGCATTATTAGATACTTATTTTGAACATGATGATGTAACAATAAAAAGTTTACCAACAGTCAATAGTATTGCCGAAACGCTACATGTATCACCCAATTATTTAAGTTCGATGCTCAAAGTATTGACCGGACAAAGCACACAACAACATATTCATAATAAATTGATAGAAAAAGCAAAAGAAAAATTATCAACTACCAATTTATCTATTTCAGAGATTGCTTTTCAGTTGGGATTTGAGCACTCTCCTTCCTTTAGCAAATTGTTTAAAGCTAAAAGAGGCGTTTCTCCTTTAGAGTTTAGAAATTCTTTTAATTAAAAAAATGGCGCTTTAAAATGGGCGATGATATAAAAGAGCGATAAAGAATATATATATTTTAGAGCTATAACTTATTCTAAAAGCTTACTTTCTCTAATAATTTTTCTAATTTCTTTTTGAAAATAATAGGCATTCTCAAAATTTTCATTTGCTTGATTTTCTATGACAATAACGCTGGTTTTAGTTTTTGGATAATATAAATTGACCGCTGTAAATCCTTCACTTGGATGATAACCTGTATGACCAATCTCCATTATACTGTCTTTGTCATTTATTCTTAACCCGTAACCATATCCGATAGGTGTTTTACTAAAAAGTTGGTGTGTGTTGGTTATAGAATAAGTGGTCATCATTTTGTAAGTAGCGGGTTTTAGCAACTTTCCAGCATGTAAACATGCATTCCATTTTGCTAAATCCGGAGCCGAAACTATTAAATGACTGCCAAAATAATTAGACGCATCAAAATTCAATTGTTCATTCAATTTAAAACTTCCATCTTTTTTTATCGAATGTCCTTTTGTTAAAAATTTACTAGTTATTTTATTAGGATAATAACTGTTTGTCATTTTACATTTTTTAAATAAAGCAGTGACTAATTGCTGAAAACTCTTGCCACTTTGCTTTTCTAAAACTTGTCCTGCTACATAATAACCCATATTTGAGTAATTAAAAGCTGTTCCTGGAACAAACTTTAAAGGTTTCTCAATATCGTCGCTACTCAAGCCAGAGGTATTGTTAAGTAAGTGGTGAACAGTAATAGTATCTGCCCAAGAATATTTACAATCTGGTAAATATTTACGAATAGGTATTTGTAAATCAATCGTTCCTTTTTCTACTTCTTGCAAAACAAGTGTTGCCGTAATTTGTTTGGCAATTGACATTGTAGAAAATTTATCAGAAATTTTTAATACTGATTTTTTGTTGTAATCAGCATAGCCGTATGCTTTTTCGTATTTTATTTTTCCGTTTTGTTGTATAAAAACCACACCGTTAAAACTTCTTGGATCGGTTACTTGAATTAAGCGGTCTATTTTTGTTTGATAATCTTCTTTTATTTGTGCGAAAGAATTGTATGAACTATATAAAATTGTACTGGCAATAAGAGCTTGTTTAAAAAAATGTTTCATTTAGATATAAAAATCATTACTATTAATATTGTGTATCTAGTGCTAGTATTAGGATGTAAAATTACAACCGATTAGCATTTACTTGTGATTGAATTTGTACAAATATTTACCTTTTTTATTTCAGTATAAGGTTTGAATTTGAGTATTATTTTTTTAACGAATATAAGAATTATCCTCAACAAAAATGATTGTATTCTAAGTAAATGTAGGTTATAAAACAACGAAATAAAAAGTAATCTAACCGCTGAAATCAGGAGCTTATTTGTAGTTTTCATACGCTGAACACTTGCTATTTTGACTATAAATTACTAAAAAGAGGAAATGTTATTGTATTCAAAACTTAGAAGCAAAACAATGGTCATAACAATAAAAAAACCGAATCAATTATACCAAAATATAATTGATCGGTTGTATTAATGAAATCGTATACAATTATCATTTTTTTGCAGCCTGTAGTTCAGTTACTACTCTTGACTACTTGTATTTGATATTGATGCTAATAATATCCGAAGTCATGTTGGTTGTTCTGGTATAATGTCCGTAACGAATCTCTAAGGTATTCCAGTGTTTAAGCCCGAATACTCCGTTAGGAGGCGTAAATTTCATCCCCATTCCAAAAAAGCTACTGTCAAACTTAGACAAATCATAGTTGCTCGTGTAATATTCATCAGCAGCAGTATGCGCTCCGTAGGGCTTAAAATATTTGGCCCCTGTTTGGGAATAATATCTGTAAAACGGACTCAATGAAAAAGCCTGAGTTAATTTTACAGGAATTTCAAGATCGGCCGTATGCGCTTGCAAATTCCAGTCATCAGTATAATATCGGTAATACGCCCTAATAATTACATTGTCACCTACAAAATAACTCGCTCTAAGTCCCAAAGGAATTTTTAGCCTTGTATCGGGCATTTTTTCCTGATGAACAGATCCATCGGTAAAATAAACTCTATGAAAAGGAAGGCTTAAATAACCATTTTGGCTAATAATGTCTCCAACCAGCATTACTTGCAATCTTTGGTTTATAATTTGAGAATAGCTCAAGGTCCCTGCAAAAGTATTTCGGCTGGCACTATCGTAACCTCCTCCTCCGGGAGTTCGAAGCTCAATGGGTTCGATAAGTTTTAACTGATCAATAAAGGTTTGCAATTTGGCTGTAAATTCTCCGTTTTTGTCTTTTGTTTTTTTAGAAAAACTAATATTCCCTCCAAAAGATTGGTAATCAAACTCCGTTGAAGACGAAACTCCAACGGCTAAAGTCTGCCCTTTTTCTTCGTTTTCTCTGATATAAGTTAAGGAAGGATAAAAACGATTGTCTCCTGAAGATGCTGATGAATTGGCACTCAAATCAATCATATCTGAAGAAGCAGAGGTATAATGATCGATACCCGCTTCAATATCAAAAGTATGCTTGATACCTGTTTCTCCGTACTTTACCAATTTTACATCAATAGTATTGGCGATATCAGTAAGGTGCTGAGAACCTATCCCTCCGGTAACAGCAGCATTGTTTCCGTCTTGCGTGTAATAACTAGAAACTAGATTTACTTCTTCTATTTTTAATTTTTTGCTTTTATAACTTGTAGAATCTGTAGGCACATTTTGTGCTCTTGCCTGAAAAAGTCCCAACAAAGCAAGTCCTGTAATAAATATTCTTTTCATTTTTTTATCGAATAAGAATTAGTTGCAACCACAGCCACCGCCGCTTTTACCTGCATTTGCTCCGGAAGCGCCTTCACGGTAGGATTGAAAACTGAGTTCTGTTTTTTCGATTTTTCTGTTAGAAAGCACCATTTCAGAATCGTTAATTTTGCCTTTTTGGTATTCTTTTACCGAAGTGCAAGAAGTAAGCAACATGCCTGTAAAAACAATGCTACATAAGAATGCGATTTTTTTTTGCTTTGGCTTTTTCATTTTAAATTTATGTTTTTAGACGTATAAATTTTATTGTTGTCGTCAATGATAATACAATATAAATCGGGTATCTGATCTATTAAATACAATCCCGCTTTGATGCCCATAACAGCTATTGGAGTTGCCATTGCATCTGCAAATTCTGCATTTGAAGCGATAATAGTAACACTTTTAATGCCTGTAATAGGTAAGCCTGTTTTTGGATCTATGGTATGCGAATATTTTTTGCCTTGAATGGTCACGAACTTTTCATAATTTCCAGAAGTAGCGACTGCTTTATTAGATATTTCCATATACGAAAATGCCGCATTTGGAGCATCTGGATCTGCTACGCCAATCGTCCATTTTTTGCCATTAGGCTGCATTCCCCAAGCCGAAAGGTCACCACTAGCATTAATGATTCCGCTTTCAACATGATTTTCAAGTAAGGTTTGTTTCGCCATTTCGGCGGCATATCCCTTTCCTATTCCTCCAAAACCAATACGCATTCCTTTTTCTTTCAGAAATACAGTTGTGTTATCTTTGTCAAGGATAATGTTTCGGTAATCAATAAGATGTACCATTTTTAAAGCCGTTTCTGCATCAGGAAGCCGGGTCATGGATTGATCAAAATTCCAAAGACTTTTGTCTATACTACCATAAGAAATATCAAAAGCACCTTGAGTAATTCTCGATATACCGAGGCATCTTTCGATAAGATTAAAAACTTCTGCATCAACTTTTACAGGCCCAATACCAGCATTTTGGTTAATCAGATTGGTTTGACTATCCTCCTTGTATGTCGTCAGGAGTTTTTCAATTCGCCTGATTTCTTCAATAGCAAGCTGAATATTCTCATTGCCTATCTTCTCATTTTGAGCCACAACTGTAATCGTAAAGTTGTTTCCCATGAGTTTCAGGGATTGCGAATATTTTTGTTTTTTCTGTATGTTATTTTCTACTATCACAGATTGCTTTTATTTCGGCAGTCCACTCTTCTGGACTGGTTTCTGGTTTTCCATTCCAGGTTTTGATTACTTTGCCATCGGCATCAAGAAGCAACGTGAGCGGAAAACTTCCTTCTTTGTTGTATCTCTCGGCTAAATCCTCATTGCGTTTTACTTGCTCAGGAGTACCGATATTTTTCTTTTTTCTGGGGAAATCAGCATTCACTAAAATTAAATTTTTATCTGCCATGTCCGAGAAAACAGAACTTTCAAGATAATCCCTTCGCAATACAATACAGGGGCCGCACCAGTCCGAACCAGAAAAGTTCAGCAAGATTAATTCATTTTTTTCCTTTGCCTTTTTTTTGGCATTATTAAAGTCGGGTTCCCAATTAATAGGAAGCACTGTAAAAAAAAGGAATAATGCAATTAGTTTCATTTTGTAGATTGTTTTTAGATACTTACGAAATAACGAATAGTAAATAGGTTTATTTTTTTTATTTGCTTAAGATTCGATTAATTTTTAAAATAAGCTTAATTCATTCATTTTTAACCAGTTTGAACACCAAAAAGATAACCAACAAGAGCCGACATCGCCATTGCAAAAGTGCCCCAAATGCAAATACGGATTATCGCTTTTAAAACATTTGAACCACCAGCTTTGGCGGCTAACATTCCCGAAAAGGCCAAAAAGAGTATCGAAAATCCGTATTGGTAAAAAACCATTTCTTTTATAGGGGCAAAAATGGCTACCATAAGCGGCAATAAACCTCCTATTACAAATGAAACCGCCGAAGCAAAAGCAGCAGTTAACGGATAAGCCTGGGTGATTTCATTGATTCCTAATTCATCTCTTGCATGCGCCCCAAGCGCATCAAAAGAAGTAAGTTCTTTGGCAACCTGTTGGGCTAGTTCTTTGTTTAATCCTCGCTTAACGTAAATTTGAGCCAATTCTTCAAGTTCGGATTTTGGAACCGTTTCGAGTTCCATTTTTTCACGTTTCAAATCTGCTTTTTCTACATCAGCCTGAGAACTTACCGAAACATATTCGCCAGCCGCCATCGAGAGTGCTCCAGCCACCAAACCTGCTACCGATGCCAATAAAATAGGCTCTCTAGTAACACTTGCTGCTGCAACTCCAATGGCTAAACTGGTTGTGGATAAAATTCCGTCGTTGGCTCCTAAAACGGCTGCCCTGAGCCAGCCGCTTCTGTTGATATAATGATTTTCATTTTCCATAATTCTACCGTTTATCTAATTTCAGAATGTCTGATTTCACCACCAGTTGTACCCGTTTGTTGTGCAAAGAATAAAACTATAAATGAGCAGACAATCACGGCGTAAGCAACATAATTTGAATACGATTTTCCTTTCCAGTTGCTCCACAATGCTAGTACAGAGATTATGCCCAATACATACGATAAAAGAGCCAGCAATTCTGCTTTTTCTTCATGTTCATGAATTATACTTTTAGAAATTCCATCCATTTGTTCTACAACTTCTTCGGCCCCTTCTCCTGTTGCCATAGCTGCAAAAGCTGTCAGTGCACCAAATATAAAGATGCAATAAGCTGTTCTTTTTATAATTTCAGACTTTACAATAAATCCGCCGATGATGACCATCAAACCTACAATTGGGAGAATAATAGGCAAGTGATTCAATACTAAGTGATAATGCGCTTCGTTCATACTATTTTTTTTAAAAATTGTTATTATTTTATTCTTCTTTATTCTTCATTTTCATCAAAAGAGTATAAGCTCCATTGGTAACTATTTTTTTGTTTTTAAGTTTTTTAGGGTTTAAAATTTCTAAATACCCATTTTCTTTTTCACCTGTGGTAACTTCTGTTATTTCGTACTGGTGCTTACCTGATTCTACAAAGACATACTCTTTATTTTCAAAATTTACAATACTTAATTCTGGTAATGCATTGGCAAGACCAGCTGTGGTCTCAATTTCAGCATTCATATACATTCCCGGCAAAAGGTATTTGTCATATTTTGAAAAATGGCAATGAACCTCTGTATTTCCTGTAGCATTAATGTCTTTATTAATTAATATAATGGTGCATTCATACTTTTTGTTAGGTGCCGCATTACTGTACGCTATTACTCTTTGTCCGATGGCGAGCTGTGCAATGTTCTTATCAAAAACAGTAAGATTTAAATGAATGTCGCTTGGATCTATAAGTTCGAACATTACTTCGCCAGGAGTGATATATTTGCCAATATTGATATTAACCTTACTCACAAAACCTGTTACAGCGCTCAAAATCAAGATACTTTTAGAGATTTTATTTGCCGATAAATTATTCGGATTGACATTAATCAGTTTCAGTTTTTCTGATAAAGCATTGACCGTTATATGAAGATTACTCACCTCAGATTCGGCTAGTTGTGTAACCTTGTCGCTACTGGCTTTGGTCTGGTTAAGATCTTTTTGACGTGCAAATTCGAGCTCTGCAAAATGCAGTTTAGATTTTGCTAGGAGAAAATCCTGCTGCAACTGTACATACTGCTGATCCTGCAAAGTAGCAATAACTTCTCCTTTTTTTACATGCATACCCGGTAAGAGCTTACTGTTTATTAAATATCCTCCCATAGGAGCATTTACAGATACTAAATTCTGCGGCGGCACATCTATTTTTCCATTCAGTTTTATG
The DNA here is from genome assembly GCF_020911905.1 of Flavobacterium flavipigmentatum. Lineage (NCBI taxonomy): Bacteria > Pseudomonadati > Bacteroidota > Flavobacteriia > Flavobacteriales > Flavobacteriaceae > Flavobacterium > Flavobacterium flavipigmentatum. The sequence goes on from NZ_CP087133.1 coordinate 75,513, forward strand.
GTGGTAGAGATGTTTTTTTCTGTTAGTTCTTCAGTTGATATTCCTGCATTTTTGAACTGTGCATCCGTAAGTGTGACACTATTTTCGTTAGCCGGTTTTTGTTCTATTTCCTGATTCTCTGTTGTGTTTTTACATGCGCTTACAACAAATAGCATGCTTAAAAACAATAATATATTTTTCATCTAATGTATTAATTTGAAGTGATAAAGTTAAGTTCGATACTGCTCTCATTTAATAATCGTACAGCTTCTAAATAATTATTTTGAATACTAATTGCCTGATTGACTACCATTACAAAATCCAGAAAATTAATTTCGCCATTGCTAAATTGCCTGCTGGCTGTCTCTTTAATCAAAGTGGCATTTTTTAAACCTGTATCTTCAAAATACTGTGTTACCTCGCTATTGCTTTTATAAGTAGCCATTAATTGTTTGTAGCGTGTTTGTAAAATTTGCCTTTGCATTTCGTACTGGTTTTCTGCAATACTTTCGCCTACCTTAGACGCTTTTATTTTAGCACTTTGGCTTCCTGTAAAAATAGGTATGCCTAATCCTGCCTGTATCGAGCTAAAGCGATTGCTCGCATCATAATAATTATTATCGGGTCCCATACCTCTAAAACTATTATTAAAATAACCTATCGTAAGGTCAGGCCAATATTTGGATTTCTCCAATTCTGTTTGTGCTATGGCATTACTTTTCTGCTGTTGCGAAAGTTTTAAAAGCATATTGTTATCAATTCCTCCATTCATCAGAAGAAGTGGATATTTTAAACTTTTTTCCGAAGGTATCACGGAAACTTGCGAGTTTAAAAGTATTTGCAGTTCCAGTAAATTAGCTTGTATTTCCTGCTGCAATTGCATCAATTGTATGGTAATTGCACTGCGCTGATTTTCGGCAGTTGTTTTTTCCAGAATATTACTTTCGCCTTTTTGCAAACGAAGGTTTGCTTTTGCATAAAAATCACTAAATAGGGTATCGGCTTGTTGCAGTAGTTTTTCTTTTTCTTTAAAATATAAAAAAGTATAAAACGCATTTGTTACCGCTTTTTTAGTTTCCAGTTCTTTTAACGAAGTATTCAATTCTGACGTTTTCCACTGTTCAGATAAAAGCTGTTTTTGCTTTTTGTAAATAGTAGGAAAAGCAATGGTTTGCGAAATACCAAATCGGGTATCATTGTAGGCACTATTTATTTGTCCTGCTTCTGCAAAAACGGTTGCTTTCGGAATATCAGCAGCCGATTTTATAAGTGCTTGAGCATAGGCTGTTTTCAGTCTTTCGTTTTTAATGGTATTATTTTGCTCTGTTGCCATTTTTAAGGCGGTCTCCAAACTTATTTTTTCCTGTGCATGAGCACCAGAAAGTACAGAAAAGAAAACCACTACAACTGCTAATTTTTGTGTTAGATTCTTTGTTTTAAATCCTTTTTCGAACAAAATATAAAGCAAAGGCAATACAAACAAAGTTAGAAAGGTCGCCACCAGCAAACCACCTATTACTACTGTTGCCAGAGGGCGTTGTACTTCTGCACCAGCACCGTTGCTAAGTGCCATTGGTAAAAACCCTAAAGAAGCGACAAATGCAGTCATTAATACAGGGCGAAGTCTTGATTTTGTACCTGTTAAAACAATTTGAACCAGATTTTTCATGCCATTATTTTTAAGTCGGTTAAATTCCGCTATTAATACAATTCCGTTTAAAACGGCTACACCAAATAAGGCAATAAAACCTACTCCGGCGCTAATGCTAAAAGGCATACCACGCAGAGCAAGAAAAAATATCCCTCCAATAGCAGAGAGCGGAATTGCAGTATAAATAAGCAACCCATGTTTTACGGAGTTGAAAGCAAAAAACAGTAAAATAAAAATTAAGATCAGCGAAACAGGTACGGCAATCATAAGACGATCTTTGGCTTGATTTAAATTTTCAAAAGCACCACCGTAAGTAACATAATAACCTGTTGGTAGCTTTAATTGTTTCTCTACTTTGGCTTGCAGCTCCTTCACGATGCTTTGTACATCTCTGTCTTTTACGTTAAAACCCACCACGATTCTGCGTTTTGTATCTTCACGCTGTATTTGGTTAGGGCCGTTCTTAATTTCTACGGTAGCCAGTTGCGACAAAGGAACCTGACTGCCGCCTGGTGTAGGAATTAGAAGATTTTGAATATCATCGATATCTTTTCTTTCAGTGGCATTTAAGCGTACGACCAAATCAAATCTTTTTTCCTGCTCAAAAACCAATCCCGTACTTTGTCCTGCAAAAGCAGTATTTATCACCTTATTGATGTCGGCTATTGACAAACGATGTTGCGCAATTGCAGGTCGGTTGTAGGCTATAATTACTTGCGGCATACCTGCAATGGGTTCTATAAATAAATTTGCCGTTCCGTCTACTGTGGTAATAATTTTACCTAATTTACTTGCTGTAACAGCCAGTGTATCGAGATTCTCTCCGAATATTTTAAGAACAACATCCTGTCTTGCTCCGGTCATCAACTCATTAAAACGCATTTGTACCGGAAATTGAAATCCAGTAGTAATTCCGGGCACATCTTCGAGAGCTTTGCTCATCTTTGCCGACAATTCATTAAAAGTTGTAGCAGAAGTCCATTCTTTTTTATCTTTCAAAATCACCATCATATCGCTGGCTTCCATTGGCATCGGATCTGTAGGCACTTCTCCACTCCCAATTTTCGTGACAACTTTTAATACTTCAGGAAACTGACTTTTTAAAATATGCGCTGCTTTTTGCGTACTTTCTATAGTTGTATTAAGATTACTACCCGTAAGCACTCGAGTATCAACAGCAAAATCTCCCTCTTCAAGTGCCGGAATAAATTCCCCTCCGAGCGAAGTAAGCGTAATCACGGCCAAGACAAAAAGAAGTACAACGGTACCCAAAACGGCTTTAGGAAAACGAAGCACTTTTTTTAAGGTGTGCTGATAGCCATTTTCAAGATATTTCATCACTCGATCGGATGCATTTTCTTTATGGACCGTTTTTTTACTTAGAAAAAAAGCACTCATCATCGGAATATAAGTCAGAGATAAAATAAAAGCGCCAAGCAGAGCAAAAGCGACTGTTTGTGCCATTGGTTTAAACATCTTACCTTCGATACCTTGTAAAGTAAAAATTGGCAGATACACTATTAATATTATTATTTGCCCAAAAACGGCGCTATTCATCATTTTACTTGCCGAGCTTGTAACAGTTTTATCCATTTGTCCGGAAGTTAGAGAAGCGTGTTCCTTATGTTGTTTGGTACTCGAAAGCTGATGCATAATGGCTTCTACAATTATCACAGCTCCATCTACAATTAAACCAAAATCCAAAGCTCCGAGACTCATCAGATTGCCGCTTACGCCAAAAAGATTCATCATACAAATTGCAAACAACATGGCCAGCGGAATTACCGATGCCACGAGCAATCCAGCCCTGAAATTACCCAGAAATAACACCAGAACAAACACCACAATTAAGGCCCCTTCGAGCAAGTTTTTTTCGACTGTGCCAATGGCATTATTGACCATTTTTGTTCTGTCAAGAAACGGTTCAATTTCTACACCATCAGGTAATGTTTTTTGTATCTGGGCAATTTTTTCTTTTACATCCTTAATGACTTGGCTACTGTTGGCTCCTTTTAACATCATTACAATTGCGCCGGAAACCTCACCCTCGTCATTGTAACACATGGCGCCGTAACGTGTTGCAAAACCCGTTTTTACCTCAGCTACATCTCTTATAAATAAAGGAAGATCGCTGTCTTTATTCTGGATAGCAATGTTTTCTATATCTTCAACGTTTCCGATGAGACCTTCGCTGCGAATGTAGAGTACGGTTGGTCCTTTTTCTATATAAGAACCCCCTGTATTCTGATTGTTATTTTGAACAGCCGTAAAAACATCGTTAATCGTTAAACCGTAAGCATGCAATTTATCGGGGCTGATGCTGATTTCGTATTGCTTTAGCTTACCGCCAAAACTACTTACCTCAGCAACGCCTTTTACACCAAGAAGTTGTCGTCTGACGATCCAGTCCTGAATCGTTCTTAATTCGGTTACATCAAATTTTTGCTCAAACCCTTTTTTAGGTTTCACCACATATTGATAAATTTCGCCAAGACCTGTAGATATAGGCCCTAAGGTAGGCGTTCCAATGCCTTGCGGAATCTCATTTTGTACCTGCTGCAATCGTTCTGCAACTTGTTGTCGTGCCCAATAAATATCAATATCATCATCAAATACAATCGTTACGAGCGACAATCCAAATCTGGAAAAGCTGCGAATTTCCTTCATTCCCGAAATATTGCTGTTGGCCTGTTCTATGGGAAAAGTGACCAATCGCTCGATATCAGTCGCGCCAAATGAAGGTGCTATTGTAATAATCTGGACCTGATTGTTGGTTATATCAGGGACAGCATCAATAGGCAATCGGGTGGCTTGGTAGGTGCCATAGCCCATCAGGGCAATTATAAAAAGCCCTACGATGAGTTTATTCCTTACGGAAAACTCAATTATTTTAGTTAACATACTTTTATGTGTTAATCGTGATTATAAAAAGTAAAGCATAGCACAAAACACGCAATTTGTTGCGAAAATTTGTAAGCTATAAAAAAACGATTAACAATTTCTGGGAGGTTGCCAGATAGAAGAAAGAAAAGTTGAGGAATACAAAAAGGAATATGAATATAGATTCTCCTTTTTATATTTATAGTTTATTTTTTGTATTGTTTTAAATTCTTGTAATAATGGATAAAAGGCAATACAACAAATATTAGTATGTGATTTAAAAGGAAGTTTCATGTCTTTTTCATAATCGTCATCAAAAACATCTTGACCTTGATAATGAAGACGTAAAAAACCCAAAATAGTTAGTTTACTGTTTTTTTCCTTGTGCTCCACAAAATGTTCTACCATCAGCGGCACTTTTAATAATTCACCTAACTGTGTTATTGACAGCAGGTAAACAGATAAAAACAATATGGATAAATATTTTTTCACATAACAAATATAGCTAATATTCTTATAATATCTTTCGTGATTTGCTGTTTAGAAGTGTTGTAAATAATACTTAATTTACAGCAATGTCTTTCTTTAAATCTTTTTAAAATATGATTCCAGAGACACACATGTAGTAATTAAAAGCATCAACATCCAATACAATCAAAATGAGCAGAGTAAGTCATGGAAGCAAAAACTTGCTATCATCCCTAAAGTCTTATTATAAAAGTTTCTAATTTATAATTTCATAAATCAATTAAAGGGTCAATGTCGAAAAAAACAAACGATATGATTGATATTTTTTTTAGACTTTAACTGCAGCGACTTAAAAGACTTAAATATAAAGCAAGTAAACTCTAATAAAGTATCTAGTAGTCTTTTTTATACTAACTTGCAAAAATAGATATCATAGTCATTTATATAAGTTGGCGTTTTTTTTTAAAGGCTCACTATAAATTTTATCTAATAAAAAAAATCTTCAACAGGATACATTTCAAAATACATTAGATTCTTTAATTAATATTTCACAAAAGAAGTTCTCTGACAAAACAAATCTTTACTATATTCGTTTTAGAATTAAACAACCTAACCCCAAATTAGATTTTTTATGAAACAGATCTTACTATCATTATTATTCCTGATCTCCGGCTCTTGTTGGGCACAATCAGCAACCGGCTATTTTGACAAAGCCATGAAAAAAGCCGAAGCAGGCAACACAAAAGGCGCCATCGACGACTACACCCGAGCCATTAAAATGAATTCTAAATTTGGAGAAGCATATCAAAACAGAGGTGTCGCCAGACTAAAACTCAATGATCTAAAAGGCGCTCTTGAAGATTTTAGCAAAGCAATCGAATTGGACACCATGAATACAGATGCTTTTACAGGAAGAGCCAACGTCAATTATAAATTGATGAATTATCGCGAAGCAATTGATGATTGCTCTGCATGTCTGGAAATGAATCCGAGAGATTATGTGGCCTACAACTTGCGTGGTTTGGCATATAATAAAACTGGAGACAAAAAAAATGCCTGTAAAGATTTTTCTAAAGCAATAGAATTGGGCAGCCAAAGCGCTATAAAAAACAGAGCAACTTTCTGCAAATAGCACTCAAAATCAATTATAAAACAAAGCAATCTACAAAAGAAATTTTATAAATTGCTTTGTTTTTTTTATTGTGGTTTAGTGGTATTCTTTTGTTTGAAAGATATTCATACATTTGCGAAGTAACTTTCAATTTTCAATGGAACTTCTTAAAAAAGCCAATAATAAAGCGCAAACAGACAAAAACTCGGGCTTTGGAACCAATGCCAATAGCTACGGTGGAAGATTTGTCAACAAAAACGGCACTCCAAATATCGAAAAAAGAGGCATGCATTTTTTACACCGCATTAGCTGGTACCATACCATGATTGAGATGCCCAACTGGAAGTTTATGCTCATCTTATTTAGTTTTTATATTTCGATAAATTTTGTTTTTGCTGTAATCTATTACGCCATCGGAATTGAGCATCTGGATGGAATCGCAAAATCGGGAAGTGAATGGACGCAATTTGGACAAGCTTACTTTTTTAGTGCCCAAACATTTACTACAGTTGGTTACGGACACATCAGCCCAACAGGTTTCCTGACAAGTGCTTTGTCAGCGGCAGAGGCATTAATTGGGTTACTGAGTTTTGCCATCGCCACAGGTTTATTTTTTGGGAGATTTAGCAAACCCACAGCCTTTTTAAAATTCTCGCACAATGCGTTAATTTCGCCTTATGGAGAAGGAAAAGCATTAATGATTCGGTTAGTTCCTTTTAAAAATACCAATTTTACAGATGCAAAAGCCAATATTACTTTAGGAATGAGCGTAGAGGAAGACGGAAAAAGAACCAACGCTTTTTATACTTTAGATCTGGAATTAAATAGCATTAATGCGCTTTCGTTAAGCTGGACTTTGGTTCATCCTATAACAGAAAGCAGCCCGTTGTACAACTTTACTGAAGAAGATTTTAAAGAAACTCATGGCGAAATACTGGTATTCATCACCACTTTTGATGACATGTTTAGCAATACCGTTGCAGCTCGAACTTCGTATACTTTTGAAGAAATTATCTACGGAGCAAAATTTGAGACCATGTATAACAGAAGCAAAGATGGCTCAAAAACGATTTTGCATCTGGACAAACTTAACCATTACAACTCAGTAAACCTTTAGTCACCTATCATTTTAGTCTGGTTTTATTTTTTTTATCAAATTTTATTCTACATTTGTTTATCAAATTACAAAGAATGATAAACAATATCAAAACTGTTTTCAGTATAAAAGACCTCGAAAACTTATCTGGCATTAAAGCACACACTATTCGCATCTGGGAAAAAAGATACAATATCCTTGAGCCTATGCGAACGGACACCAATATTAGACTTTATAATTTAAAAAATTTACAGAAATTATTAAACATTACATTACTGCATCAGTATGGTTATAAAATTTCAAAAATTGCTACTTATTCAGAAGAAAAAATTCAACAATTAATTCGAGAAATCATTTCGAAAAAAAATTCTCAGAATTTCGCTATAAACTCTTTCAAGATGGCTATGATGAATTTTGATCAGGAAATCTTCTTCAATACATTTGATTGGCTAATTTCAGAAAAAACATTCAAAGAGGTTTTCAAAGATCATTTTCTTCCTTTATTAAAAGAATTGGGCTTATTATGGCAGTCCGAAACCATCACACCTGCCAATGAACACTTTATGAGCCATTTAATTAAGCAAAAAATAATCATTCATACCGAAAGTTTACAAATTCTGAAACCAACCAAAACAGACAAAGTATTTGTGCTTTCGTTGCCACTTAACGAAATACATGAGATAGGCCTGTTATACCTGCAATACGAAATTCTGCTTCAAGGTTATAAAACCGTTTATTTAGGCGAAAGCATGCCGATAGAAAATCTAGAAGACCTGACCAAACATTTTGAGAACATCACCTTTGTTTCCTTTATGACCATCCAGCCCGATCGCAATATTATCAACCAATATGTAAAAACGATGGAAGAAAAACTACTTAAAGGCAATAACGAAATTTGGCTTATGGGAAGCATGACAGAACATATAGATCGTGACAATTTATCAGAGAAAATTCGAATATTCAGTTCTATGGATGAAACAATTAATCAAATTTAATTTTTTTTGTTTTAAGTTTTTGTATATTTGTTAAACAAATGACAAAGACAATAGCAATAATAGGATCTGGTTTCTCTTCTCTCGCAGCCTCATGTTACTTGGCGCAGCAAGGGCATAAAGTAACTGTTTATGAGAAAAACGAAACCATTGGCGGAAGAGCCCGTCAATTAAAACAAGAAGGTTTTACCTTTGATATGGGGCCAAGCTGGTACTGGATGCCAGATGTCTTCGAACGGTTTTTTAATGATTTTGATAAAAAATCTGCCGATTATTATGAACTCATTAAGCTAAATCCTGCATACAGGGTTTATTTTGGCGTAAATGATTTCGTAAGTATTTTTGACAACCTCGAAGAAATCAAAACTACTTTTGAAAGTATTGAAAAAGGAAGTGGCAAAAAACTGGAAAACTTTATCAATCAAGCCAAAAGCAATTATGATGTTGCGATAAAAGATTTGGTCTACCGACCGGGTGTTTCTCCGCTGGAGTTAATAACACCTGAAACGGCATTAAAATTAAATCAGTTTTTTGGCACCGTTAGTAATGATATTAGAAAGAAGTTCAAAAATCAGAGATTAATTCAAATTCTAGAATTTCCGGTACTTTTTTTAGGCGCTAAACCAACCAAAACGCCATCCTTTTACAATTTTATGAATTACGCTGATTTTGGTTTGGGTACATGGCATCCTAAAACCGGAATGTTTGACGTCGTACGAGGCATGGAAAAACTCGCTACTGAATTGGGCGTTACCATCAAAACCAACTCGGTAATCGAAAAAATAATCGTCGAGCAAAAAACAGCCACAGCTATTGTAATTGAAGGAAAAGTAATAAAAGCTGATATTATTTTGAGTGGAGCCGATTATCACCATTCCGAAACTTTACTGGACGCCGAACATCGCAATTATTCTGAAAAATACTGGGACAGTCGTGTTTTCGCCCCTTCGTCTTTACTCTTTTATGTAGGTTTTGATAAAAAAATAGAGAATATTAGTCATCATGCTTTATTTTTTGATGTCGATTTTGATCAGCACGCTTCCGATATTTACGATAAGCCAAAGTGGCCTGAAGCTCCTTTGTTTTATGCCAACTTTCCGTCAAAAACAGATACAACTGCCGCACCTGACGGAATGGAAAGCGGGTTTTTCCTCATTCCTTTGGCTCCCGGGATTGAAGATTCTGAAGAGTTAAGAGAAGAATATTTTGACAAAATAATTACTCGTTTTGAGGAACTTACGCAGCAAAAGATAAAAAATAATATTATATTTAAGAAATCATTTTGCAAAAACGATTTTGTGGCAGACTATAATGCGTACAAAGGAAATGCGTACGGCATGGCAAATACGCTTTTGCAAACTGCTTTTCTGCGACCAAAATTAAAGAGCAAAAAAGTAAAAAATTTATATTTTACAGGACAATTAACCGTGCCTGGACCTGGTGTTCCTCCTGCTTTAATTTCAGGAAAATTAGTAGCTGAATTAATTAAGAAATCAATCAGAACTCAATAAAAATGAAATCATTATTTGACACTGTTTCCTTTAAATGTAGCAAGTTGGTAACCAAAACCTACAGTACTTCCTTTTCTTTGGCGGTAAAAATGCTGTCGCCAACTATTCGCGACGCCATTTATAGTATATATGGATTTGTGCGTTTTGCAGACGAAATTGTAGACTCTTTTCATGGTTATGATAAAGAAATTTTAATCGAAGATTTTGAAAAAGAGTATTACAAAGCAATCGAATTGAATATTAGCCTTAACCCTATTCTCAATTCATTCCAGCATACTGTAAGACAATACAATATCACAGATGATCTTATTCAGGCTTTTCTAAAAAGCATGAAATTAGACCTCATCAAATCGACTTACAGCTCCAAATCCGAGTACGAAGACTATATTTATGGCTCTGCCGATGTGGTAGGATTAATGTGCCTTAAAGTATTTGTAGACGGAAATGAAGAGAAATATCAGCAGCTTAAAAGCGAAGCCATGCGATTGGGTTCGGCCTTTCAAAAAGTAAATTTTCTGAGAGATTTAAAAGATGATAATCTCGTTTTAAACCGAAATTATTTCCCGGGAGTTGACCTAAAAACATTTGATGAAAATGCCAAAACGGCCATCATCGCCGAAATCGAAGAAGATTTCAGAGTCGCTTACGAAGGTATCGTAAAATTGCCTATGGAAGCCAAATTTGGCGTTTACACAGCGTATGTTTATTATCAAAAACTATTAAAAAAACTCAAAAATACGCCGTATTACGAAATTGGAAACTCCAGAATCAGGGTTTCAAATTACACAAAAGCAGGACTTTTAGCACAATCTTTCGTAACTTATAAACTCAAATTAGTTTAATATTTCAATCACAATTTTAACAATTCAACACATACCAAAATGATTTCTTTTTTAATATTTCTAGGTGTTTTTCTCTTTATGGAATGTGTAACTTGGCTCACACACAAGTACATCATGCACGGTCTTATGTGGTATTTTCACGCCGATCATCATCAGCCAAAATACGCAAATACCTTCGAGCGCAACGACATTTTCTTTGTCATTTTTGCCATTCCCAGCATCACCCTGTTTTATTTTGGTGTCATCGGCGGCTTCAATTATTTATTTTTTATTGCCTGTGGCATCACGGCCTACGGATTTTGCTACTTTATGATTCACGATGTATTGATTCATCAAAGGTTTAAATGGTTCAAAAACACCAAAAACAAATACCTCATCGGTTTGCGAAAAGCGCACAAAATACACCATAAACACCTCGGTAAAGAAGACGGAGAATGTTTCGGGATGTTGTTTGTTCCTTTCAAATATTACAAAATGTAGCACTATTTGGGCGTTCCCTAAAGGTCGGGCTATTCGTTCCCGCTTTTTATGGCAGGCAAAAAAGCCCGCCATAAAAGAGCTCCACTACTATCCCTAACGCACAATGCTTTTCAAAACAATTATTGATCACAAAATAACTTTCAGGAACAATGAAAATTTATAAAATAGAAACAGTTCAGCACCTCAATACCACAATAGAAGAATGTTGGAATTTTTTCTCAAGCCCTAGAAACCTCGAAACGATAACACCAGACACTATGGGTTTCGAAATTCAGGATTACGACAATAAACAAATGTATCCAGGACAAGTTATAACTTACACCTTAAAACCGCTATTGGGCATCAAGATTTCATGGATGACCATCATCACTACTTCCAAAACAAACGAATACTTTGTAGACGAGCAACGTTTTGGCCCTTATGCATTATGGCACCACAAACACTTTTTTGAAGCTACGGATACTGGAGTAAAAATGACCGATGTTGTACACTACGCCTTGCCTTTAGGATTTTTAGGCCGCATTATGAACACACTTATGGTACGAGAAAAAATAAAAACCATTTTTGCTTACCGTTACAATAAAATCGAAGAATTGTTCAACTCAAAAAAATAATGAAACAAAAAGTTAACTTCTTCTGGTTCCGACGTGATTTGCGCCTGGATGACAACACCGCTTTATTTCACGCCCTGCAATCTGATTTACCTGTCATTCCTGTGTTTATTTTTGATGATGCAATTCTAGAAAGACTTCCTCAAAACGATGCGAGGGTGAGTTTTATCTATGATTCTCTTCAAAAAATAAATGAAGAACTTGCCAAAGTGCAAGCCTCAATTTTGATAAAAAAAGGTAAAACTGCCGAAGTTTGGAAATCGCTGGTAGAAGAATTTGACATTCAGAACGTATTCTTCAATAAAGATTATGAGCCTTATGCCATCAAACGTGATGTGGACATTTCTGCTTTATTAAAAGAAAACAATGTTGGCTCTTTTGCCTTTAAAGATCATGTTATTTTTGAAGAAAAAGAAATCAGCAAATCAGATGGGTTGCCTTATACCATCTACACGCCTTACAAAAACAAATGGCTGGAACAATATCGTATTTTGGGAAGCGTTGCCGAAAATGATACGCAGCCTTTTTTTGCAAATTTTGCTAAAAACCACTATTTATTTCCACAACTTTCAGACATTGGTTTTGAAAGAAGCTCAATAAAAGTTATTCCTCATAACCTGAGTCAGATTGCTAATTATAAAGAAACACGCGATTTTCCGGCCTTAGACAGTACTTCGTATTTGTCTCCGCATTTACGTTTTGGAACAGTAAGTGTCCGAAAATTAGTCAATTGGGCCAACCGCAAAAACCAAACCTTTTTGAGTGAATTGATCTGGAGAGAGTTTTTTATTCAGATCCTTTATAGCTTTCCACATGTGGCCAATCGCAACTTCAAATCGGCGTATGACGGTATTGAGTGGCAAAATAACGAAGACGATTTTAAGCGCTGGTGCTCAGGAACTACAGGCTACCCGATGGTCGATGCAGGTATGCGTCAGTTAAACAAAACGGGTTATATGCACAATCGTGTGCGTATGGTCGTGGCCAGCTTTTTATGCAAACATTTGCTCATCGACTGGCAATGGGGAGAAGCTTATTTTGCTGAAAAATTATTAGATTTCGAATTAGCATCGAATGTAGGAAACTGGCAGTGGGCAGCGGGAACAGGTTGTGATGCGGCACCTTATTTTAGAGTTTTTAATCCAGAAATTCAGTTGAAGAAATTTGACGAAAAAGGAATTTACATTCGCAAATGGATTCCGGAATTTTCTTTAGGCTACAACAAACCCATGATTGATCATGCTTTTGCCAGAGAGCGAGCTATTGCAACATACAAAGCAGGAATTTTAAAGTAAACTCTAATTTTTTACGCAGAATTCATTGCGAAGAACGAAGCAATCTCATTAACAAGAATATAGTGCATGAGATTGCTTCGTTCCTCGCAATGCCTTATGAAAACTAAAGCCATAGCCCTGATAGGAGCGGTATCCTTTTGTTTTTTTCTTTAAAAAACAAAAGATACAAGCGGATAGCAGGAAATAGCTCCTACTCTTTTATCAATTTATTAAGCATTCCGTTGAAAATAAAACCGTGAAATGGCAGCACTGAATACCAATACAATTTTCCTAAAAAACCTTTTGGCCTAAAGGTTGCAGCCTGATACAGCGTGTTGTGAATGATTTTGAATTCGAGCCACGCTTCGCCCGGCAGTTTCATTTCGGCATACAAAATCAATTTGCCTTCTTCTTTATTGGCGTACAAAACACGCCAAAAGTCCAGCGCATCACCAGAATAAATTTGGTTTTTGTGGGTGCGACCGCGACGAGAGCCGACTCCACCAAAAAGCTTGTCAATAAATCCGCGTAAACTCCACAGCCAATCACCGTAATACCAACCATTTTCTCCACCTATGGCCCAAATTTTATTGATCGTATATTCGAGGTTTACGATTTCTTTTTTTCTCCTGTCAATAAAACAATCCTTTTTCGGAATCTTTAAATAGCCAGAAATATTGCTTTTAAAGCGACCGCTTACCAGAGAATCTTTCCAACTCGAAGCCACTTTATCTTCGTCTACTTTCTGCAAAGCGCGGGAAAGTGCCTCTTTGTACGTCATAGGAGTGACGTTTAGCAATTTGTTGATATGCTGATTGCTGCAAACAACTTCCACTTTCATGCTGCTTACCAGCGCCGAAGCCAGTTTATAAGACGTTGAAGTAACAAAATACAACCAATATGACGACAGTTTTGGCGTCATGACCGGAACGGTAAAAATGTATCGCTTGAGGCGTTTTGCTTCTGCAAAGCCCAATAACATCTCTTTGTAGGTAAGAATATCAGGCCCGCCAATGTCAAAATTTTGATGGTACGTTGCTGGGTTTAGTAATGCTTTAGAAAGAAACTCCAAAACATCGTTTATAGCAATGGGCTGGCATTTGGTATTGAGCCATTTGGGCGTAATCATGACCGGAAGTTTGTTGACCAAATCTCTGATAATCTCAAAAGAAGCACTACCTGAACCCACAATAATTCCAGCTCTCAAAGTCGTTAATGGTACCGTGGATTGCGACAAAATAGTTTCGACATTTTTGCGGGATGACAAATGTTTAGAAAGCGATTTATCGTTTACAATTCCGCTTAAATAAACGATTTGTTGCGCCTGAGTCTGATTTATTTTTTCTATGAAATTGGCTGCCGACTGACTCTCTAATTCGTCATAATTCGTATCTGGACCAGACATTGAATGAATAAGGTAGAAAGCAGCATCAATAGCTTCAGGAATCGCTTTTAATGAATCTTTTTCTAAAAAATCGACCTCGATAACTTCTAAATTCTGCTGAAAATCTTCGGGTATATAAAACCTGTTTTTATCTCTAACACAACAGATTACATGATGTCCCTGCGCCACTAAAATCGGCAAAAGACGTTTACCTATATAACCTGTTGCACCTGTTAAGAGAATTTTCATACTGGTTTACATTTTAAAAGTTACCAAACCATAATCCATTTCGAAAATCTGACCCGAAATAGATTTTGCCTTTTCAGAGATTAAAAAATCAACCATACCGGCCACCTCATCGGGTTTTAAATAACTTTTCATCGGGTGACGTTCTACCATATTTTCTTTCATACGGTCGTTTCTTAAAATAGAAGCCGCAAGCGATGTTTCTGTAATAGTCGGCGCAATGGCATTAATACGAACAAAAGAAGCCAGCTCTGCCCCTAACGACTTTACCAAACCTTCTATCCCAGCCTTTGCCGTTGCAATACTTGCATGAAAAGGCATTCCTAATTTTACAGCCACGGTGCTAAATAAAACAATAGAAGGCTCGTTCCCGTTTTTTAAAGCAGGCAAATATTTCTGAATTGCTTTTACAGCGCCAATCACATTGATTTCAAAATCATTTCTAAAATCATCAACACTTAATCTGGCAATAGGTTTTAGATTAATAGAACCAGGGCAATAAATCAAAGCATCGATGTTTTCTATATCCGGAAGATCATCCTGCAAAATATCCAAACCATAATGAGTAAGGTTTGGATGCGAAAGATCTGGAGCGCTCCTGCTAATATTATATACCTTATTTGTCTCTAATTGCTGCAATAAAACGGCACTTCCGATGCCTTTACTTCCGCCAATAACTACAATATTCCTCATTGTTTCTTCTTTTTTTGTAAAAAATATTAATATTTTAAAAAGTTAGTTACTACAATTTTCGCTTTCAGATCAAACATAAGATTATACAGTCCGAAGAAAGTTCTGTTCATGTATATAAAATGTTTTGAACCACGATTTCCATTCATTTTTTTAAGGTTGGTATCGTTTGAAAAACGTTCCCCTAATTTTGCGATGCTTTCAAAAAAAGTCTCGTCTGAAAAATCAAAAGTTTCTTCCTGAAAAGGTTTGGTAAAAAGAGATAGCAAATCGTGAAACATTTCGGTAAAATAATCAATTTCTGCAGGAGAATCATCCGGGCGAAGAATCTCTAGTTCGAATAATTTTTGATTGAAAAGCTTCGGATCTGTAATTACATTTTTATTGATTAACTCAAAATACGGGACATAAAAATCTTCCGGAATTTGTTTCATGCATCCAAAATCAAGGGCAATCAGATTATTTTGATCGTCTACCAAAAAATTCCCCGGATGCGGATCTGCGTGTACTTTTTTCAGCACATGAATTTGATACATATAAAAGTCCCAAAGTGCCTGACCTATTTTGTCCCCAACAATACGGTCGGTATTTTTGGCTGTAAATTCAGAAAGATGAATTCCGGTCATCCAATCCATCGTGATGATTTTTTCTGACGAAAACTCCGGATAATAATTAGGAAAAAGCATGTTCTCTATTTTCCCACAGGCCGCAACCACTTCCTGACTTTGCTTTAGCTCAAGCAAGTAATTGGTTTCCTCAATCAATTTATCTTCTACTTCTTTAAAATACTTATCAGAATCTTTGCCTTGAAGGTTAAACATACGGATGGCAATTGGTTTTACCAAAGCTAAGTCTGATGAAATACTATTGGCAACACCGGGATACTGAATTTTTACGGCTAATTTTTTACCCTCTTTCACCGCCAGATGTACCTGCCCAATACTGGCCGCATTGACAGAATTGGCATTAAATTCGTCAAAAACCTCATAAGGTGTTTTGCCAAAATTGTTTTTAAACGTTTTTAAAACCAATGGTGCCGAAAGTGGCGGCACAGAAAACTGAGACAAAGAAAATTTCTCTACGTAGGCTTGTGGCAAAAAGTTTTTATCCATGCTCAACATTTGAGCTACTTTTAAGGCGCTTCCTTTCAGGCTTTTTAGTCCGTCGTAAATGTCTTCTGCATTATTCTCGTTGAGTTTATCACGCGTCAGGTCAGAATTGACCATTTTTTCGGCATAATGTTTAATGTAGTTCACGCCAACTTTGGCTCCTGTTTGAACCAATTTACTGGCTCTTTCTATTTTTGAGGTGGGTATATAATCTATTGTTTTCATTATTTGCTGTATATTTTTTCTTTAAATAAAAATTTTCCTAAGTCAATAAGATGATTGATCGGTGCGATATTCATCAATTCAAATGAAGCATTCACAGACTTTTCGATAAAAATATCTGTTTTCTCGAAGGCAGGAGAAACATCATCCATCCAAAATTTAATTGTTAACATCAGTTGTATCCAAGCAGATTCCTGAAGTGATTTTTCCTGGAATTTCTGAAGCCTTTCCTGCTCGATTCTATAATCATCCGTTAGAATTTCGGCAACATATTCTTTAAAACTTTCGCGAAGAGCGCTCAACTGCTTTAAATTCTTGATTGGATTTGAATCGTTTTTTAATGCTAAAAGCACAAAACTTCTATTGGCTGTCAATATTTCGAAAAAAGTAAAGTAAAAACTCAACATTTTATTTTTCATGTCATAGTCCTGATAATCTGTGTTTTTATGCAATAAATCAATTGTATTGACTAAAAACAATTTGAAAATTTCTTTTTCTAATCCTTCTAAAGTTCCAAAAAAGGCATAAAATTCTGCCTCCGAAAAATCTTTTCCCTTCACAAATTGAAAAACCGATTTTAGCTTTTCTCCCTTCTCCAAAACATCATTCATGTACATTGAAACAATATCCTCTTTTGTCAGAATCTTTTTTTTAGCTGCCATTTTTATAAAATTTAAAATTTGCTATAAAGATACAAAATGTTTAAGTATATTTACATTTTGTTAAACAAAACAATTTGTTAAATATTCCAAAAGATATGGCTAAAAATGTTTTAATTACCGGAGGTACTGGTTTTATTGGCAAATACCTCACCGATGTCTTGATTGCCAACGGCTACACAGTATCTATTTTAAGTCGTTCTGAAAGAAAAAACACTTCGAAAACCTTCTACTACAAATGGAATGTAGATCTCGGGTACATCGAAGAGGAAGCCATTCTCAAAGCAGATTACATTATTCATCTTGCCGGTGAAGGCATTGTAGAAAAAAGATGGTCTGCTCGACGAAAAAAAGCCATTTTAGATAGTCGTGTGCGCCCAATTGAGCTCATTGCTTCTATTTTAAAAAAACATAATAAACCATTAGATGCTTTTGTTTCTGCATCTGCAATTGGTATTTATGGTGCGATTACCAACGATACAATCTGTACCGAGACCTCCCCTGCGGCCGATGACTTTTTGGGACATACTTGCCAGGAATGGGAAAAAGCTGTCGATATTATTAGTGCTTTGGGTATACGTACCGCAAAAATCAGAACTGGAATTGTTTTGGGCAGAAACGAAGGTTTTTTAGAAAAAATACAGCCAAGCTTCAAATTAGGATTGGGTTCTGTTCTAGGAACCGGAAAACAATATCTACCCTGGATTCATATCGAGGATTTGTGCAAAATATACCTAAAAACCATCCAGGATCAACAAACGAGTGGTGCCTACAACGCTGCAGTTACTGATGACACAACCAACCAAAGCTTTTCAAAAACATTTGCCAGACTATTGGGGTACTCTATTTGGTTGCCTAAAGTTCCCGTATTTTTATTGAAAATCATTTTGGGCGAAATGAGTCTTGCCATTCTGGAAGGTCAGCGAGTTTCTTCTGAAAAAATAGAAAAAACAGGTTTTCAGTTTGAATTTACCGACCTAAAAACCGCATTATCAAGTTGCTTATCGTAATTTGTTTTTCCTGTATTATTATTTATTAGCTACTGCAACTGGGTTAGAGTGAAAACCTTCTCCCTGCAGGATGCCGATTATGTCTGTATTGACCGTTTTTGAGATTTTGTTCGCAATCATGTACGGAATATCAATATCAAAATCGTCTACCATAATCTGAAAATTTGATACAATCTGAATACCTCCGCCAATTTTTTTGAGAAATGCGTTTACTACAATTTCTTTTGATTTTCCGTGCAGGTATAATTTTCCTGCAATTTTATACTCTTTATCGAGTTCATCGATATCATTAAGATCAAATTTTACTATTTTACCTTTAAAAACCGCTTTAGGATAGCGATGACTTTCTATATAATTTTCGTTAAAATGTTCTTCCATAAGTTCCATTTTAAAATGAAAATCTCTCATAACGAGCACACATGTGAGCGAGCCTGTCTTTGGGTCCAACACAATCTTCCCCTGCTTATTTACTGCTTTTACTTCTTCAAAAAAAGGAACCGATGCTTCAAAGTTTACGATTGCTGTGGTGGTTTTAAATTTTCCTTGCGCAAGCGTTGAAAAAGCAGTAAAAAGTAACATAATTAATGTAGTTTTTTTCATAATCGTAAGTATTTAAACAATTATGTCAAGCGATTTTTTTATTTAAAGAAGGAAAAAAAGAAATTAATTCAACAAAAAAAAAATCGGATGGCAGTACTCCGTAACTATTATCCTGTAACCAAATGATCATACTTAAAGTTACGCAATTTAATGGCAGTTAGTTGTTTGCAGTATGCTAAAAATTTGTGAAATGTTTTTGGGAGGTAAAAATGTGAAAGGTGAGATGTTTTTTAATTGTGAGTTATTGGCTTTGAATGTCTGCCCTCTGGAGTAGGTAATGAAGTAGCACTCTATTTTATGGGTAATAAATGTGAAGTTTTACGTAAGAGACGTGAAATTTGGCGTCAAGGACGTGAAATTTGACATCAGGAACGTGAAATTTGGCGTCAGAGACGTGAAATTTGACGTCGGGGATGTGAAATTTGACGTCAGGGACGTGAAGTTTGGCGTCATGGACGTGAAATTTGACGTGTAAAGCTCGAAAATAAACTTCTGTTTGAAGATTGTAACCTGAAAAAGCTCTTCTTCTGGTGTGGTTTTGCGTGAGGGATAGCAGCAAGCTACCGAAGTAGCGCGAATAGCCCGACAGCATCCCGATAAGAGGGCGTATAGGCGCACAGTACTATAGCCCTCTTATTGGGATGGTGGCACGCCCAACAAAAAGTGCTGCATTTTTAAGCGATTGAAGAGTTGCGTTTTTTATTATTTATGTTGGGATAAATTGCCGAAATACTAATTGATTTCCAGAAGCACATTGTACTGATCGAGACTCGCCAGATCTTCAATAGAATTGACATTGGTGCGCTTTGCGTGTTCTTCGACTTCTTTCTTGGCCTGAATTTGTTTGATGCATTTTCTGAAGCGGCGCACCTCGTCAAGATTGGATAAAATAAGCCCCGGAACCTGTACACTTTTGCCTTCTTTGTCTTTGGCAACCATTGTAAAATAAGAGGAATTACAATGTTTTATGGCGCCGGTCTGGATGTTTTCGGCTTCTACTCGAATGCCTACAATCATGGAACTTCTCCCGACATAATTGACCGAAGCTTTCATGGTTACCAACTCGCCGACTTCTATGGGTTTTAAAAAATTGACGGTATCGACAGAGGCTGTTACGCAGTAATTTCCGCAAAACTTTGAGGCACAGGCAAAGGCAATCTGATCGAGCAATTGCAAGACGTATCCTCCGTGGATTTTGCCGCTAAAATTGGTGTGTGACGGCAGCATTAATTCTGAGATACTAATTTTTGAGGAAGAAACGGGTTTGAAATCTGAAGTCATATTCTATTATTTATATTTAAATGGGGAACTTTCTTTTTCTACGGCTGTAACATAAAACCGAGATTCTCCCCACCAGCTAAACGTTTTATAGCGCTCTTCGTAGGTAAGTTTTACATATTGCCCCTGAAATTTGTTGAGGTCGTCTACTACTTTTTGATCTGTGTCGAGAACAGAGAACCTGAAAATCTGAGAGCCTGAAACCCCTTGACTCAGCTCGCCTTCCCATGTTTTCATCAGCACGCCTTTATGGCTCATTCGGAACAATTCGCCAGAGCGATACCCTTCGCTATAAGGCACATAATAAACAAATGCAAAATAAACCGCAGCAACAAACAGACCCGCAGCGACACTAATTATGATAAACTTTTTCATCTTATTCTAATTTAAAGATTGATTTTCCTCGGCATTATTAGCTCTGGCGATAATATTTTCGGGAAGCGATTTTTTGGCTTTTGCCCCCATTTTTTTTAATTTTTCTACACTTGATATTAAGTTTCCTCTTCCGTCAACAAGTTTGCTCATGGCGCTTTCGTATTCGGTTTTGGTATCTTTAATTTTGTTTCCTATTCTAACCAGATCGGCTACAAAACCTTCAAACTTATCGTATAAGGCACCCGCCTGACGTGCAATTTCAAAGGCATTTTCCTGCTGTTTTTGGTTGGTCCACATACTATCAATCGTGCGCAAAGTAGCCAATAAAGTAGTCGGCGTTACGATAACAATATTGCGATCAAAGGCTTTGTTGTATAAAGAGGAATCTTGGTTGAGCGCAATCGCAAAAGCAGGTTCGATCGGAATAAAAAGTAAAACAAAATCGGGGCTCTCTATTTGATACAAATCGTGATAATTTTTGCTGCCGAGTTGCTCGACATGCCTTTTTATCGAGTTGACATGCTCTTTTAAAAAATCGATTTTTAAAATCTCCGATTCTTCGTTTGTCCATCTTTCGTAGGCCGTTAGCGAGACTTTAGAATCTACAATCATCTTTTTCCCGTCCGGCAAATTGATTACCACATCAGGAAATACGCGACTTCCTTTGGCATTGGTAAAACTTTGCTGGACTTCGTACTCACGTCCTTTTTCTAAACCTGATTTTTCTAAAACGCGCTCCAGAACCAGCTCTCCCCAATTGCCCTGCATTTTGCTGTCGCCTTTTAAAGCTTTGGTTAAGTTTAAGGTTTCTTTGCTCATTTGCGCATTCATCTCACTCAAACCCAAAATTTGTTGGCGCAATGCCGCATGATAATCGATACTCTCTTTATGGGTTTGCTCTACCTTTTGCTCAAAACCTTGAATTTTATCCTGCAAAGGCAACAAAATGTTCTTCATGTTTTCGCTATTCTGCTCTGTAAACTTAGCCGATTTTTCTTCGAGTATCTTATTGGCCAGATTTTCAAATTCTTTGGTAAATTTTTCCTGCAACTCTGTTATCTCTGCTTTTTGTTCTTTGTGGCGCTCCCATAAATTCTCAAAATCTACTTCTTTTTTAGAAAGCTGAATGGCCAGACTGTCTTTTTCTGTTCGAATGTTTTCTTTTTCGAAATTTAGCTGCGAAAAATTTTTATCGAAATTGTTCCTTTCTTGTTCCAGTTGTTCTTTTAAGGCCTGCAATTGAAAGTTTGCGGCATTTAATCTTTCATCCAAACTCACTTTCTCGGATTGAAAACGAGCTGAAAACAGCAATTTACCCAAGTAAATCCCTAAAAATAATGCTATTATAAAAGCTACGAAAAGCGGAATCTGTTGCAACATATCACAGTTAATTTAGAGTAAAAGTACGCCATAAAACTTAGTTCTGGATTCAAAAAATAAAATTTCACTATTTATTTGTAGCCCTAAATTAAACAAACAAATCGAAGTCGGACTCAAAAAAATAATTCTTTTGACGCAACCATTTCAAATATCAGGCATCTATTTAACATATAATCTATTAAAAAAATATTGACCATGAAAAAAATTATGTTGAGTTTGTTGATCGCTTTCGGATTAAGTTCTTGTTCTCTTGGTGATGATATTCAAGATACATGCGGAGCGTATGAAGACGTTTCTTTTACGGGATTTCCTCTTTTATGCAATTATAGCGTAAAAACTATGCCTAATAATGCAACCGCACTAATCGTAAATTCGCAAGAAAAACTGGAAGTCAATTTTACAAAACATGAAAATACTTGCACGGTACCAAGCGATCCAGCCATCGATTTTACAAAAAACTATTTGATAGGTATTTACGCCGGAGCCAAACCTACTAGTGGTTATGCTATAAAAATGAGTTCTATTGTAGAAAACAACTGCCAGATCGTGATTAATTATTATGAGAAGTCGCCACTTCCAAACGAAGTGATCACAGACGGAACTACTTACCCAACAGACTTTATTTTGATTCCGAAGACTTCTAAAACTATTTATTTTAACAAAACTACACAGTCTGCCAATACGATGATTGTGGGTAATTATTCTAGTGTTTGCGCCGGTGGTGGTTGTTTGAACTTTTTTCAGATAAACGATTACAACACTATTGAGTTTAAAAACGTAGTTCTTAATCAGTACAATTTTAGCCAATACAAAAATACAACTACAGGAAAAGTAGGCGATTATACGTTGTTTCTAAAAAGCGTTCCTGCCGAAATTTTAAACTTAAAAGGACAAACAAAAACCTATGGTGCTCCAGAATCATCAGATCAGGGAGGTGTTTATTTTGAGCTACGTCAAGATGGCAATACAACCAAAATTTATATTGATAACAAAGACACAGCAGACCAGAGTGTCGAAATCAAAGCTTTCAAAAAAGCGATTCAGGATAAAATTACAGCTCTAAAAAAATACAGCTCATCATGAAAAAAAACTTCATATTCCTTATCTTATTAAGTATTTTTTCGAATGCCTATTCTTTAGAATCTGCCACCAAAAAGTCTAATACCATTATTGATACATGGGTTTGGGAAAAATCTATTGGCAGTGCAAACAATCCTTATGTCTCAACACCAAAAAGCATTGGGTATAACAAAAAAATTACTTTTACCAGCGATGGCAGAGTTATTACTTTTAAGAACAATGTAGAAATTAGAAACAGTACATATGAGCTCAAAAAAGGCATTAGTGCTATCGATAGTTTAGAACACGATTTAATCAGTTTTGAGGGCACAACGTACGTGATCGAAAACCTTGATAATGAACATCTAACTATTGTAATAAACGCAACAGACGGAGCAAAGTCTATTTATAAAAGATAATTCTATACAATAGAAAAGCTTATTTTTGCACAATCAAATTAATACTTTTTTGAAAAACGATTTAGAGACATATATCAAGCAATGCGTTCAAAATGACAGAGGAGGACAACTGAAAATTTATCAGTTGTTCTCTCCTGTTTTGTATGGTATTTGTCTAAAATACATGAAAAACGAAGATGATGCCAAAGACGTTTTTCAAGAAGCTTTTATCATTGTTTTTGAAAAAATACATCAATACAAATTTGAAGGAAGTTTTGAAGGATGGTTAAAACGAATTTTCATCAATAAACTGATTGAAACATTGAATAAAAAAAGAAAAGAAAGTTTTTTTCTGGATGTTTTTGATCCCGATGTCAATGTTACTGATGAAGAAGAGCTGGAAATTTTCCCGATAGAACAAGAAAAATTACTGGAATACATAAGGGATTTACCCGATCAATACCGGATGGTTTTTAATTTGTATGTTTTTGAAAAAATGAAACACAAAGAGATCGCCGAATTATTGAAAATTTCAGAAGGAACTTCAAAATCAAATTTAAACCGAGCCAAAGGAATTTTGCAAAAAAGAATTTTGAGTATTAAAAATTTTAAGACAGCATGAAAAAGCAAAATATAGAAGATATTTTTTCATCGATAGAACACTTTTCGAGCGTTCCGCCACCCGAATTGTGGGACAAAATTGAAGAGCAGTTGGACCAACCCAAAAAGAAAAAAAGAGCTGTTCTGTGGTGGTCTGCCGCCGCAAGTTTACTGTTGGGTCTATCGATTCCGTCTGTGCTTTATTTTAATTCAAAATCCGACAAAGCAATTTCTCCCGGAGCGATAGAAAATAAAAATGTGTTTTTAAATAAAGAAATAGATACTGATCAAGATTCTAAAAACAGTACAATAAAAAGTAATACAAATATTCAAACTGAAAAAACAATCAGAGTTTCAAGCATCAAAAACAAATCAGAACAATCAAATCAGAATGCGGCCAATCAAAACAATTTGGTTGTTGTAGAAGCAAATTCTTCAAGTAAAGTGAATGCTGAAACATCGCACGAAAAAACCAAAGAAAATATCAAATCTGAAACTATAGCAGCAAAATCAACATTGACGGAAGAAAAACTTCCAAATGGATTTTCTCCTAATCAAAATACATCCTTTAAAAGTAATGATGATAAAGGATTAAAAAATGCTAATGCCGTCGTTTTAAATTCTTCTCTTCAAAATAAAAATATTTTAAAAGAGTCTATAGCAAAAGAAAAATTCGATGCAGGAAATAAAACAGTAATCGCGGCAAATGATAATATTCAAAATAAAAATGCTCCAAAAGAAGCTGTAGCAAAAGATAAATTAGATGCTGAAAACAAAACGGCAATCGCGGAAAATGATAATATTCAAAATAAAAATGCTTCAAAAGAAGCTGTAAGAAAAGATAAATTCGATGCTGAAAACAAAACGGCAATCGCAGCAAATGATAACATTCAAAATAAAAACATTTCAAAAGAGTCTGTAGCAAAAGACAAATTCGATGCTGAAAATAAAACGGCAATCGCGGCAAATGATAATATTCAAAATAAAAACATTTCAAAAGAGTCTGTAGCAAAAGATAAATTCGATGCTGAAAACAAAACGGCAATCGCGGCAAATGATAACATTCAAAATAAAAACATTTCAAAAGAGTTTATAGCAAAAGATAAATTCGATACTGAAAATAAAACGGCAATCGCTGCAAATGATAACATTCAAAATAAAACAAACGGAAGTCAATCTGGAATAGTAACCGAAAATTTACCTAGTCAGAAGGCGATTGCTTTTACTGAAAGAAAAAATACCGATGCAACTGTTTTATTGACCAAAACCGATTCTCTTCAATTAGCCGAACTTCATAACTTGGAAGAATCACTAAAAAACCCGAAAAAAGAGCAGGAAATAGACGAAAAAGCAAGTCTGATTTCTAAAGCGGAAAAATGGTCTGTAGAGGTATTTGCAGGTATCGCCAATTCTGAAAACTATAAAAACGACAAAACTTTGGGCAATGTAAACTCGCCTAAACAAAGTAATGCTTACGGAGTAAAAACAAATTATAAACTCAATAAAAAATGGGCAGTAAGTTCTGGGCTAAAAATTAACGAACTCGGGCAAAGTCTCGCCAATGTTTCGTATATCGATACAAAAAGCATTGCTTTTATGAAGCCAGAAGAAGTCTCTGCCGATCGCTCACCATCAACCCGAATTTCAAACAGTACTGATTTTGTTTTTGTAGCTTCTGCTACCAATGACAATGTAACTAATAATGTAAATAACGGAGTCATGAATACCGCTAGTTTTGAAAGTGGCGATGTAGATCAGCGTTTGAAATATCTTGAAATGCCTTTTGAAGTTTCCTACTTTATTCTGAACAAAAATAAAACGACTGTAAGTCTGAATACGGGAGGTTTTGTTGGAAAATTAATTTCGAATGATGTGTATCTAAACGGCAGCGCTATTGGCGAGAACCAGAATGCGAACAGTTTTGTCTATGGCTCGTTGTTAAGCAGTACTTTACAATATCGTTTGTACAAAAAAACAAATATTTTTGTAGAACCTGGGATGAATTATTATGTAAATCCGTTGGATAATCAGTCGTTCAACCAGTTTCAGTGGTCATTCAATTTTGGGTTAAATGTTTCGTTCTAAAAAAATTGATGTATTTTTAGTCCCATATTTACCATACTTATTAAAATGACACCACACAATAATTGGATTGAAAAAAGCGTACCAAATGATTTAATTATTGCAAAAGAATTGATTTACGACAGGCATAAATTAGAATGTACTATACCTTTGTCAGAACCTGAAAGCCAGGATTATAATGCGTTTAGATTTACTCTTAATTCGATAAAAATTTGTTATCGAACAGCCAAAATCACACCTACAAAAACGGGGCAGTTTGTTACTTTATGGAAACGAAATAAAGATAAAATTATCGAGCCTTTTGATTCGGATGATCCTATAGACGCCGTAATTGTTAGTGTTAGAAAGGAAAACGATTTGGGGCAATTTATTTTTCCTAAACACATATTACTTAAAGAAGGAGTTTTTTCTACCTCAAATAAAGAAGGTAAGCGAGCAATTCGGGTTTATCCGCCTTGGGACGAAACCACCAGCAAGCAAGCACAAAAAACACAACAATGGCAGTTAAAATATTTCTTTTGGATTACTGCCGAAAAAAGCCATTTGATCACTGACTTTCTTCATAATACAATTGAAAAAACATAATCAAATCGGCAACGTTATCAAGGTCCAATTTTTCAAAAATCCTGTTTTTAAAGGTACTTACCGTGTTTTTTTTAATATCGAGTAATTCAGAAATTTCAAGATTTCCATAACCCCTGATGAGCAGTTTTGCAACCTCTATCTCTCTTTTAGACAAGTGATCAATTGGATTTATTGACTTTTTAGAAATGTATGTATCCAAAATTTTGTTCTTTACATTAACAGACAAATATTTTCCTGTGAGTACCATACTTTTTATCGCTGCCGCCATATCCTCCATCGTGCTCCCTTTATTAAGATAGCCTGAAGCACCCGCGTTCAGATATCGCATGGCATAAATATTTTCGTCATAGGCAGAAAACATCAAAATCTTGATCTCTGGCTGAATATTTAAAATATCGCTTATTAAATTTAAACTGCTTCCGTCAGGAAAATTGATATCTAAAATCATGATGTCAATTTTAGTTTCGTTCAGTACTTTAAAAGTATCTTTGAAAGTTCCTGCCTGATAAATTTCTGCGCTGGGAAATTCAGATTTTATCAACAAAGCAATGCCCTGCCTTACAACACTATGATCATCTGATAATAAAAAATTATTTTTTTTTGATAGTTGTGTCATTATTTTTTTGACTAATTATTTTATTTGATTAAAAATTTCTTTTACATTTTATTTAACAACAGGTTGAATGTGATTGTGGTTCCTTTTCCTTCCTGGCTTTCAACATGGATTTCGCCTCCAAACAAAGTCACTATTTCTCTGCACAAATTCAGTCCCAAACCAACACCCAAATCATATACTTTTTCTGAGACCATACCCTGATAATACGATTCGAAAATGTTTTTCAAATCCTGGTCTGCAATACCTATTCCGTTATCTTTTACTGACACTTTCAAATTATATTCCAAATTTGATTTGTCTTCTAAATCAAGCACCACTAAAATTAGTCCATTTTTAGTAAACTTGTTGGCATTACCTATAATATTATAAAAAAGTTGGTGAATTTTTCCTGCATCAGAGTAAACTTTACAATTTGCATCTATATTCGATTGCATTTCTACCTTATTACCCTTACTTTCGGCCAGATATGCCAAAGAACTAATAATTTGATCCAGTTCTGATTTCAGCATAATTTCCTTGTGCTGCAAATCAAATTTGCGGTTTTCATCTTTTGAATAAGCTAAAATTTGATTGGCCAGAAGCAATAAGGAATTGGTCGTAAACTCAATTGATTTAAAAACTTCTTTCGCCTCTTTTTCTTTTACCATCGAATCAATTATTGAACTGTAAATCGAAATAATACTTAACGGAGATCTGATTTCGTGACTAATCATTCCCATAATTCTATTTTTAAAACTCAAACTTTGACTGATTTTTTGCTGTGCAATAGTTAGTCTTTTTTCGTAATCAAATGAGATGCGGGTAAAATTTAAAAGCATTATCGTGATAAACAACATCAATAAAATCAATATCACAATATGATAACTTCGTACAGATTTGTTGACTTCATATTGATTTAGAATGTTTTCTTTATTCTTTTTTTGCAAATCGTTTATTGTGTTGATATAACTAGGCAGAATGCTCTGGCTTAATTTAAATACATCTTTATTAACGCCGATAAGCTCCTGATCTTTCTCTCTTAAATTAGAAAATGTACTTTTTATTTTATCAAATTCAGTTTTATAAAATGCATTAGTTTCTGCAAAAAGATTCGCTATTTGCTCCTCTAAACTTCCTGAGACCACTTTATTTTTGTATTTCATGGTCACTATGATATTCAATTGCTCTTTTTGTATCTCGGTTTTTCCGGCTATGGCACTTCCTAAACGGGCAAGAAGTCCTTTTTTTGCAATGCTGTCTATTTTTAAAGTCGAATGTACTTTTATACTATCTATTATTTTTTCTGATTCAAATTTAGTAAAATCTGCAATTCTCGATTGCTGATTACTGCCTGACTTTAGACCGTGATCCAAGACAGAATCTATAGCATGTTTTAGGAGAGAAATATCCCGCTGAGTTTGATCTCTTTTTAATAATTTTTCTTTCAAAGCATTGTTATTCTTGGTGATAGACTCAAGACTATCTATCAAAAAACTCATTTGCTTTAATGAATTTGTGTATTTGTTTAATGCCTTCTCGTCTTTAGTATTCAGATAATCATAAAAATATCCTTGAGAAGTAATAAAAGAATTATTGACCTTGATTGTAAACTCCGATAATTTGTCCAAAACAGCCATTTCATCAAACTTTTTCGCAATCTTATCCTCGTTTGATGTTTGATGATACCAAATAAAAATTACCGCCATCTGCAAAATAATAACACAACACAACAACGTGTAATGTATTGCTTTACGATATTCAAATTTTAGTCGCATGATAATAATTTTCACCTCACAAATCATCTTCTAATTTGTAGTAATTTAATACAGTAAAAATACTATAATTATATTCAAAAACTTACAAAAAACAACACTTAACGGCTAACTTAGCACGAACGATATTTAATTAACAGGTAATTTATGTCAATTGTAATAAAAACAAATACAGCAACTATAGAAATCCTGTTTTTAGGTTTGAATAATAAAACGAAAACGAGTATAATGTTTTCGAAACAAAACCTATGTCGCTCGATAATTACTTATTTTTGCACACCAAAGCATCATTACAAACCAGCACAATGTTAGAAAATACCCGGCATCAACATTTTATACTTTTTAAACCTTATGGCTATTTAAGTCAATTTATTTATGAACTTAAAAGAAAGAAAAAACTTTTAGGCGAAATTTATAATTTCCCTCAAGGCACTATGGCCATTGGCCGACTGGATGAAGACTCAGAAGGATTGCTTTTGCTAACCACTGACGGAAAAGTAAGTGAGCAAATAAGAAGTAAAAAAGTAGATAAAGAATATTATGTTCAGGTTGATGGTGTAATTACTCCCGAAGCTATTGAGCAATTGCAAAAAGGGGTCGAAATTGGATTTGACGGTGGCAAATACATTACAAAACCCTGCCGTGCTTTTATCGTTACTGAAGTCCCTGATTTCGGGCCAAGAGCAAAAAAAATCAGAGATGAGCGCCATGGACCAACTACATGGGCGTCTATAACAGTAAATGAAGGAAAATTTCGTCAGGTACGAAAAATGACTGCAGCAGTAGGATTTCCAACGTTGCGATTGGTTCGTGTACGCATTGGAAATGTATATTTGCAAAACTTAAAAG
Source organism: Flavobacterium flavipigmentatum (assembly GCF_020911905.1). NCBI lineage: Bacteria > Pseudomonadati > Bacteroidota > Flavobacteriia > Flavobacteriales > Flavobacteriaceae > Flavobacterium > Flavobacterium flavipigmentatum. Next base: position 105,301 of record NZ_CP087133.1, read on the forward strand.
CTGGGGAAGTTTTAGAGGTTTCTAATTTTAACATCGATGATGCTACTCAAAAGCTTTAATTTTTTAATCTTTTTAATATAAAAAAATGCTAAATGTTGTTCTTGTAGAACCTGAAATACCAAACAATACGGGAAATATTGGTCGATTATGTGTGGGTACCGAAAGCAGATTACATTTGATCCATCCGTTTGGGTTTGTGATTAATGATAAAAACCTAAAGCGCTCCGGTTTGGATTATTGGGTACACCTTGATGTAACTGAATATGAAAATATAGAAGAATGGATGCAGCAAATTCCGGATCGATCACGTGTTTTTTTGATGAGTTCGCATGCTGAGAAATCGTATTTGGAAACCGAATTTCGTGACGGAGACTGGTTGGTTTTTGGCAAAGAAAGCGTTGGCCTGAGCAAGGAAGTGTTGGCTCGTTTTGAAAATCATCTGACAATCCCGATGTCAAAATTGATACGCAGTTTTAATATTGCCAATTCTGTGGCTTTTGTACTTGGTGAAGCCAAAAGGCAAATTGGGTTGAAACTTTAATATATATTTTTTTTTAATTATGAATACGACTGCCCTAGCCCTGATGGGAGCGGCATCCTTTTGTTTTTTTCTTTAAAAAACAAAAGATACAGCGGACAGCAGGATGAGCTCCTGAGAAAAGTATTAGGTAATTACAAATTTGCCTTTTTCTGCATCAAAAGCAATGTGTTCGTCTTTGAATAATGTTGCGAAATTTCCTTTTGAAATCAAGTTACACGGTTCGTCCTGCACGACTAAATTGGGCGTCATAATAATCATTTCGTCACTTAATTGTATCGCCAAATCGATGTCGTGAGTAGAAAATAAAATGCATTTATTGGTCTCGTGCGTGAGTTTTTTTAGTAATTTGAATAACGATACTTTGTGCAATAGATCGAGGTGTGTGGTGGGTTCGTCGAGAATAATGAGCGGCGTATCTTGTGCCAAAGCCCTTGCTATTAATACTTTTTGCAATTGTCCATCGCTAATTTCGTAATGCTTTTTTTTGGCCAGATCCGAGATTTGGGTGAGTTCCAGCGCGTCCTGAACTTTCTGGATATCGGTTGAAGTTAGAGTCCCTATCCAGTTGGTATAGGGCTGCCTTCCTAAAGCTACGAGCTCGAAAACAGACAGATTGCTTGAAGGCAGTTTTTCGGTTAAAACCAAACTTAAATTTTGTGCCAAATCTAAGGGTGAGTATGCCGTGATGGTTTTATCTTTGAGAAAAACATGTCCCGCCAAAGGTTTCTGAATCCCCGTAATAGTGCGCAACAAAGTTGATTTTCCGATTCCGTTTGCACCGATTAGCGAGATGAGTTTTCCAGAAGCGAAATTCAAATTTAGATTTTCTGCAATGGTCACCGTATTATTTTTGGACTTATAGCCAATAGTTAAATTTGAAGTGGTTAAAATATTTTTCATTTTTACTGCTTTACTGCGTTGCCAGATGAATCCTTTTTACTGAAAATTTCTTTTTTGAACCAAAAGCCAAATTACGACCGGAGCTCCGATTATAGAAGTAATTGCGTTGATAGGAAGGGTGACGTCAAAACCTGGCATTTGTGAAACTACATCGCAAAAAAGCATTATTATGGCACCCAAAAACAAGGTGCTCCAAAACAAAATCGTATGATTACTGGTTTGAAATGTTAGCTTTGCAATATGTGGAACAGCCAGACCTACAAACGCAATTGGCCCCGCAAAAGCAGTGATACTTCCTGCTAAAATACTAGTAGCCAGAATGATGACTAAACGGGCTCTTTTAAAATTTAAACCCATGCTTTTAGCATAATTCTCGCCCAAAAGCAACGCATTTAAGGGTTTTATACTTCCCGCACTTAAAGTCAGACCCAAACCGACACAAACAGTCAAAATAAAAATCGTACTCCATGAGAGGCTTCCAAGATTTCCCATAGACCAAAAAGTAAATTTTTGAAGCTGTTCTGCCGTACTAAAGTACGTTAAAACACTGACAATAGCGGTGGTAAAACTTCCAAACATCAAACCTACAATCAAGATAGCCATGGTGTCTCGCAATCGTTGCGAAACTACTAGAACCAATAGCAAAACAAGACTACTGCCAACTGTAGAGGCGAGGACGATCCCGTAAGACGATAAGGCAATTTCACTTAAAAAAGAAGGCAAAAACCCTGCTCCCAAAATCACAAAAGCAACCCCTAAACTGGCGCCGGAACTTAATCCTAAAACATAAGGTCCCGCCAGCGGGTTTCTGAATAAAGTTTGCATCAGCAAACCACTAACTGACAATCCCATACCTACCAAAACAGCCGTAATTGCTTTGGGTAAGCGATAATTGATAATAATATATTCCCAGGTAGATTTACTGGCATGACCACCTGTTAAACTAGTACAAACTTCCTTAAAAGGAATCGTTACAGAACCTAAACTGATACTAACAAAAAACATGATTACAAGCACAAAAGCCAATAACAGGAATAAAAATATATTTCGGTTTTTATTTACCAATTTAATTCAATTTTGTTGCAAAAGTAAACTCATAACTTGGCAATGCATCGGGGTGAAAAATCTTGATATAATCTTTTAAAACCAAATCAGGACGGCTTGGTGACAATTCGTAATAAATCGTTCCGCCAGTAGCTCCCATTTTGGCTTCAAAAGTATAAATTGTTTTCTTTTTAAAAGAATCAAATTCGCTATAATGCGGATTGCTTTTTCCTAATTCGTCTAAAGATTTAAAAGAACTTGTCGCAATCCAGAAATCAGCCGTTTTTGCTTTATCCAAAACCTTCTCAAAAGACAAACCTTCGCTCCCGGTTCCTTCTAAATTTGCCCATAAATAGTTGGCTTGCGCATCTTTTATAAATTGTGCCACCCAACTATTCCCCTTCGCTACGTACCACAAATCCTGATACATTGACCCATACAAAACGGTAGAAGTAACCTGTTTACTGGCTACTAATTTTTTGGATTGATTATAGCTGAGTACTATTTTGTCAAACAATTCTTTGGCTTTTTCCTCTTTACCAAATAAGACTCCATAAAGTTTGATCCATTCTGCTTTTCCTAAAGGAGATTGCTCCATCCAATCGCCCTGAATAAAGACATTTAAACCACTTTTTTTCAAATTATCCAAAGTCGGATTATTGTTATCTACTCCAAACGTAACAATCAGATCAGGCGCTAATGCAATTAATTGTTCAATGTTTAATTTTTCGTTTTGCCCCACGTTTTTAACGGCGCCTTTATCAATTAAAGCTCTTGTTTTTTTTGAAGAAATATAATCGGTATGCGGAAAACCAACAAGTTTACTTTCTACTTCCAGCATTTCTAAAAAAGGAATATTTGTTGTAGAAGTCACTACTACCGAGTTTAAAGGAACCTGAATTGTGGTATAACTTTTTAAACTATCCGGTAGGTTTACGTCTTTTTCTTTTAGCACATAAGTAAAATTTTTATTGGCTTCTGGCCAAGGATTCGTCACCGTAACTACAGAATATCCTTCTTGTTTTACAATCGAAAGTCCAGAAGCATATTCTATACTATTTTTGGCTATTGCGGTTTTTGCAACCTCTGCGGTTTCCGTTTTTTTACATCCGATGAGGGTACAAAAAAGTACCAAAAAAACTATTTTTTTCAAATAAAAATTCATGATTTAGGTTTTGGATAGTGACAAAGGTAGCGCTATTTCTAAATTTAGTGTTTATTTTTAATTGTAAAAAATTAAACAAATAATATCTTTACATCATGAATGCCATAAAAAGAAAAGTTTGTTCCAATTGTCAAACGGCTTTTAGCTGCGGAGATATTTCTAAGGAAAACAAATGCTGGTGCAATGATTTTCCTCCTATTTTTACGCTCTCAGAATCGGCAGATTGTCTGTGCCCTTCTTGTTTCAAAAAGGCCTGTAACGACAAAATAAATGACTATGTAGCAACCATTACACCCCAAAAAGCACTTACAAATAAAGCCCTATCTTTGCCTAAGACAGAAAAATTAATTGAGGGAATCGATTATTATTTGGAAGACGAAAAGTTCGTATTTAAATCCTGGTTTCACTTGAAAAGAGGTTCCTGCTGTGGAAACAAATGCAGACATTGCCCGTATTAAGCTGGAAAAAATAAATTTTACTACTCATTTCGAATAAAAACCAAAACCAATATAAAAACATAAAAAACACCATTTAAAAACATGATCTATTTGATTACCGGAGGCGAACGTTCAGGAAAAAGCAGTTACGCTCAAAATTTGGCATTGAGCCTTTCTAATTCGCCAATGTATGTGGCAACAGCAAGAAAATGGGACACAGACTTTCAAAACAGGATTGACAGACACCAATCAGAACGTGACGAACGCTGGACGAATATTGAAAAAGAAAAACACGTGAGTGAAATTGATTTTTCAGGAAAAGTAGCCCTGATTGATTGCGTAACACTTTGGTTAACGAACTTTTTTGTTGACACAAAAAACGATGTAGATATTAGTCTTGAAGAAGCCAAAAAAGAGTTCCTCATGATGGCCGGCCAAGAAAATACAACTTTAATTATTGTAACAAACGAAATCGGGATGGGCATACATGCGGAGACACATATTGGCAGAAAATTTACCGAATTGCAAGGCTGGATGAACCAATTTCTAGCTTCAAAAGCTGATGAAGTTGTTTTAATGGTTTCTGGAATTCCTGTCAAAATAAAGGGATAAATAATGGTACTTGATTGTTAAAACTTATGAGTTATTTAGATAATATATTAAAATCACGTCGCGATACTCGCCACTTTACAGCTGATGAAGTTCCTGATGAAGTCATTCAGAACGCTTTGCAGGCAGGACATTGGGCGCCATCTGTGGGTTTGACTGATGCCACAAAATATTATATTATCAAGTCTGCTGATGTAAAAAGCGCCATTAAAAATTTGTTTTTAGATTATAATAAAAAAGCAGAAGCGCTCACTGACAATCCAGAACAAAAAGAACATTATAAATCATTGAAACTAGAAGCGATTGAAGAAGCGCCCATCGGACTTATTATCGCTTATGATCGCTCGGTTCTGAATCAATTTACGATTGGCACTGTTGGAAGTAATGAAGCGGTAAAATTTAGTTCGGTTTGTGCCGCACAAAACATTTGGTTATCCCTTACAGAGCAAGGTTATGGCATGGGTTGGGTTTCGATTTTGGATTATTATCAGTTTAAGAAAATACTAAATTTACCCGAAGAAATAGAGCCGCTAGGTTATTTTTGCATCGGAAAACCAGCTACCAACTATGACAATCAACCAATGTTGCAACAATTGCATTGGAAACAAAAATCGGAAGCACCGGATTGTACCGAAATAAAAAATATTATGGAAAGTAGTATTGTAGATTTGCCTCTACAATCTGCCAAAATCTTTAAAACAACAGCTAATTTTGATCGGCTTTTAAAGGACAAAATCGAATCAAAAACAAAGCCACTCGGTGCTTTGGGAGTTTTAGAAACACTTGCTTTTCAGATGGCGACAGTTTTTCAAACTTTAGAACCTAAAATAACGAACCCTAATATTGTGGTTTTTGCAGCAGATCACGGCATTGCCAATCATGGCGTAAGTGCCTATCCACAGGACGTAACGCGACAAATGGTCGCCAATTTTCTAGAAGGTGGTGCTGCAATAAATGTTTTTTGTCAGCAAAATAATATCCAGTTATCCATTGTAGATGCTGGTGTGAATTATGATTTTCCAACAAATATCAATTTAATAAATGCTAAAATTGCCAAGGGAACACAGTCTTTTCTGCATATTCCAGCGATGAGCGAAGCTGAATTGCAATTGTGTTTTGAAAAAGGAAAATCCATCGTTGAAAACATTGCTGAAAATGATTCCAACTGCATCGGTTTTGGAGAAATGGGGATCGGAAATACCTCTACAGCCGCTGTATTAATGAGTGTTTTAACAGGTTACACTATTGAGGATTGTGTTGGAAAAGGCACTGGAGTTGATGATGCAAAATTTATCGAAAAGCAAAACTTACTTCAAAAAGCGATTGAAAATTATTCCGGTCAAGCCGAATTAATGGAGCAACTGGCCTATTTTGGAGGTTTTGAAATTCTACAAATGGCAAGCGGAATGCTAACAGCTTTCGAGAAAAAAATGTTGATTTTGGTGGATGGATTTATTTGTACTGTCGCTTTTTTAATTGCATCCAAAATAAATCCTGCCATTAAAAACAATGCCATTTTTTGCCATTGCTCTGCTGAAAAGGCACATCAAAAATTACTAGATTATTTAGACGCAAAACCTATTTTGCAACTAGATCTGCGTTTGGGCGAAGGTACAGGTTGTGCGATTGCTTTTCCTATTTTACAATCAGCGGAAGCCTTTTTGAATAAAATGGCTAGTTTTGAAAGCGCTGGCGTGAGTCAAAAATAAACTGATGTCATTTAAAAAATAATTTTAACCCCAATAAAAACCTTCTTTTTAATGAAAAAAGAACTCCATATTTTCTTTACCTCTCTGATGTTTTATACGCGTATTCCTTGTCCAAAAAACATCGATCACCATCCAGATTACCTCAACAAAGCGACCCGCTATTTCCCCTTGATTGGTTGGATAGTGGGAACCATTTCGTTTTCAATCTTCTATATTTCATCACTTTTTCTATCTATAGAAATCGCTGTCATTATGGCAATTATTGCCTCGGTGCTTACAACAGGTGCTTTTCACGAAGATGGGTTTGCAGATGTTTGTGATGGTTTTGGCGGAGGCTGGACCAAAGAAAAGATTTTGCTAATTATGAAAGATAGTGCAATTGGAGCGTATGGAGCGATTGGCGTGGTTTTGCTTTTTTTATTAAAATATAAATTGCTTTCAGACTCAATTGTATTGCTTCAAACATCCGATACAAATACTATTTTTAAAATTTATCTGCTCTTCATTTCCGCTCATGCTTTGAGTCGTTTGGCGGCAATAACGATTATTTTTACACATGAATATTCGCGTGATGACGCCACCAGCAAAAGCAAACCTATTGCTAAAAATTATACTTGGAAAGAGGTTTTGGGTGCTTTTTTCTTTGGGCTTTTGCCCTTAGTAGCACTTGCCACTTTTCAATATAAAATACTTCTTGCCTTGATTCCAGTTTTTGTCATGCGCTATTTTTTGGCTCGTTATTTCCAAAAATGGATTGGCGGTTATACGGGAGATTGTCTCGGCGCAACACAACAGGTTTGTGAAATTGTTTATTATGTAAGCCTTCTTTTTCTATGGAAATTTATCTAGTTCGTCATACCGAAACAACCTGTGAAAAAGGAATTTGCTACGGACAATCTGATGTAGCTTTGGCTGAAAATTTTGAACCTGCTTTTGATGCAATTCTTACCCAATTGCCATCAGAAGCTATTATTTTCTCTAGCCCTTTGCAACGTTGTACTATTTTAGCAAAACACATTCAAAGCAACATAAAAACTATTTCGTATCAGGAAGATTTTCGATTAATGGAAATGAATTTTGGAAATTGGGAATTGAAAAACTGGAACGAAATCCCTCCAGAGCAACTCAATCCCTGGATGGAAGATTTTGTAAACATTCCTGCTTATAATGGTGAATCTTTTACAGATTTACATCAAAGAATCGGCGAATTTCTATCAGAGCAACTTTCAAAAAAAACAAACAAACCTCTTGTTATCGTTACACACGCTGGCGCCATTCGAAGCTTCTTGTGCCATCATACTTCTTTGCACTTAAAAGATGCTTTTCAAAACAAAGTAGATTTTGGGCAAGTCATAAAAATTGCTCTGTAAATATTGTTTTGCCTAAAATTTGACAATTAAAAACAAAGAAATTTGATAATTATATAATTTTAACTTTATATTTGCAGCCAATTAAGGTTGTGTTTTAATTTCAAAACACATTAAAAGGGAATCAAGTTAACAGCCATCGTCTAAAAAATCGATCGCTTCAAATCTTGAGCTGTACCCGCAACTGTAAGCTTAGTTCTGTAAAAAGAATGCTTGTTGTTAGCTACAAACCACTGCTCGCCGCCGCGAGTGGGAAGGTAAACAACAAGACGCAAGCCAGGAGACCTGCCTTTGAAACAATTATCGAGCTCTCGGGAAAAAGAGTGTAGAAATTATGACTTTAAAAAAACGCTTTGCATTTTGCTTTCTATTTTTGTGCCAGATACTTTTGGCGCAGCAAGACTCTATTCTTAATCTTAAGGAAGTTATCGTTGCTGACAAAAATCTCAAAAAATATTCCAATTCGCAATCGGTATTAAAACTTAGCGATTCGGTTATTACCAAAAATGCAGCATTACTGACCAATTTATTAAATTTCAATTCTTCTATTTATTTTAAAGAATACGGTCGTGGAATGCTGTCGACAGTATCCTTTAGAGGAACGACGTCTTCGCAGACTGCCGTAATCTGGAACGGAATCAACATCAATTCGCAAATGAATGGAAGTACTGATTTTAACACGATTTCTGGTGCTGATTACAATTCTGTCAGTGTGAAAGCTGGCGGCGGAAGCGTGATCTATGGCAGTGGTGCCGTTGGAGGAACCGTTCATTTGGATAATGACATGAGCTTCTACAAACGTTTTGAGAATACTTTAAAACTAGATTATGGTAGCTTCAACACTATCGGAATCAATTACAAAACAAATATTTCTAACGAAAAGTGGAGTACGCAAATTGGTTTTTCAAAAAACAGCTCTACCAATGATTACAAATATCTCAACCGTTATACCTGGAGAGGCGAACAGCGCTGGAACCAAAATGGGCAGTATGATATAATTACGATGAGCGCTAATTTAGGATATAAATTTGATGCTAAAAACAGCTTAAAACTATACAGTCAAACGTCTAACACCGATCGAAATACCTCTTTGGTTTCTGAAAACGAAACAAAGAGCAAATACATCAATGGTTTTAATCGAAATTTACTTGAGTACAATGGTGATTTTGGCAAATTAACGACCAATTTTAAAACGGCCTATATTTTTGAAAATTATCAATATTTTGCTGATAATACTCGTAAAGATTTCACGTATGGTAAAACCGAAAGTTTGATTACCAAAGTCGATTTGGGTTACCAGCTTTTTAAATCGGTAGAAATAAACGGGATTGTAGACTATAATAGAACCAAAGGTTACGGCTCTGGTTTTGGAAGTCATGTAAGAGAAATTAGCTCGGCTTCTTTATTGATCAAACAAGATGTTTCAAAAGACTGGAAAAATGAATTTGGTATTAGAAAAGAGTTTACCGACAATTATAAATCACCTATTTTATTCTCACTAGGATCGTCTTATCAGTTTAGTAAATTATATAATTTGAAATTTAATTTTTCCCGAAATTTCAGAATTCCAACCTATAATGATTTATACTGGGAACAAGGAGGTAATCCAAATCTAAAACCTGAAAACTCGTATCAAACAGAAATCGGGAATGTTTTTACATTTAAAAACTTATCGCTGACTCAGACCTTCTATTACATTAAAATCAATGATTTATTACAGTGGGTTCCGGGCCAAAACGGTATTTGGTCTCCCCAAAACACAAACAAAGTAAGAAGCTACGGAACCGAAACAATATTAGGTTGGAAAAAACAGTTTGACAAAAATTATTTTGCAGCAAATGCGACTTACGCTTACACGATTTCTGAAAATATTGACACCAAAAAGCAACTTTTCTTTGTGCCATTTCACAAAATCACGGGAGCCATATCCTATTCCAGAAACAACATTTCGGCCAATTATCAAATCCTGTACAATGGTTTTGTATACACAAGGGCAGATAATGATCCTAACGAAATTATAGATGCGTATTTGATTTCCAACATTGGAATTGATTATGATTTTAAATTTCTAGACTCTTTCAAACTTGGTATTCAGGTTTTGAATCTTTTTAATCAAGAGTATGAGAGTCTTGAAGACAGACCGATGCCGGGTCGCAATTTTAATATGTATTTAACCTTAAAATTTTAATATAATGAAGTTTAGCAAATTATTTTTAATAGCACTTAGCGTTTCGTTATTTGTTTCATGTTCGAATGATGATGAATCTAATGAACCAAAAGGAATCTATGATAATGGTTTTTTTATTTTGAATGAAGGATCTTCAGGACAAGGTACCGTTTCGTTCTCAAGTGATGATTTCAATGCCTTTACAAAAGATGCTTACACTACTGCCAACGGAACTGATTTGCTCGGGAAATATGCTCAAAACATCTTTTTTGATGGTGACAGAGCTTATATTATTGCTGGTGGTTCTAATGTAATTAATGTCGTAAACAGATATACTTTCAAATTAATTGCAAAAATAGAGACTGGAATTGCAAACCCAAGATATGGTGTTGCAAAAGACGGAAAGGCTTATGTAACAAATGCAAATTCTTTTCCAAGTATCACAGATGATTACGTTGCAGTAATCAATTTGGCTACGAATACTGTAGATACTAAAATTGAGCTAAATGCTACAGCTAACAGAATAATACTAGAAAACGGAAAATTATACATTACAGAACCATACAACAACGACAAATTGTTAGTAATTAATCCGAGTACAAACACACTTGAAACACCGGTGACAATTGGTACTAGTGCCGATTGTATGGATGTAAAAGATGGCGTTTTATATATTTTAAGAAGTCCAAGCAGCGACAGAAGTGAAATTGTAAAAGTAAAATTATCAGACAAAACAACTTCTAAAATCACATTTCCTGAAGCATTAGACGGAGCAGGATATTTAGACATTTATAATGACAAAGTTTATTATACTGTAAGTAATTCTGTGTACGCCATAAACAGTTCTGCCACTACTGCTTCTACAACGGCAATTGTTACAGCGGCTTCGGTTGCTAATTTATACGGATTTGCTGTTAACAACAATCGCATTTACATGGCAGATAGTGGAAATTATACATCAGACAGTAAAGCTTATATCTACAACTTCAACGGAGTTTTAGAAAAAGAATTAATGGTTGGTATAGCCCCAAACGGTTTTTACTTTAATAATTAAATAGTTTTTGGAATTTTATTATTAAAAAAAAAGCTCTCAGTTCTGAGAGCTTTTTTTGTGTTTACTTTAGCGATCTTAAAAGCCCTTCAGGCGCTTCGTCGATATACATTTGATTGCGTATTCCGCTTAATATTTTAGAATCAGCCACAGCGCTAAATTGCTTACTTTTATTTTCAATTGCTTTTTTACCCGAACCTGTAATTTTTGAAATAGTCGTACTTAATAAAGGTTCCGACGGATCTCCCAAAACACCCATAGTCTCCACTTGTTCGTTCTGGGCATAAGTTGGTGTTAACCCATTAGCATATTCACCAAAACCAGAAGCATTAATGATTTTAAGAACCAAAGGCTGCATGGCATATTTATGATTCGGATTTCGGTTTGCTTTTCCAAATGTTGGAGAATCGTACAACGTAATAGAACCCACATTTTTACCAACTGTTGTCTCTCCTACCTGTACCACAGAAATATAAGGCACCAAACCATTTATAACCAGTTCACTTGCAGATGCGGTTGCATCTGTTGTAATGACATAAACTTTTGTCAAATTCAGACTATTAATAGCCGTTCCATCTATTTTATCAACAAATCTATTGTTTAATGATTCGGGATCATCGCTTTCAAAATAAGTATTAATTTTAGCATTCCATTTTTCTTTAGCAAATATTTTATCTGTAAACTGACCTGTAATCATACTTGCCAGACGAGTTGCCGTTAGTACAGAACCACCACCATTGTATCTCAAATCCAAAATTAAATCTGTAATTCCTTGCGCTTTTAATTCTCCAAAAGCAGCATTTAACTGAGTATCGTAATTGGCATAAAAACCATTATACATTAAATATCCAATTTTATGGCTTCCGGAAGTAATCACTTTATTGATAAGAATAGGATTTTCATCTAAAGTTGTTTTGGTCAGAGACAACGTTTTTCCGTTAGACTGAATCGTTGATCCACTTAAAGTCGCAAAATTTAAAGTATAAGTATCGGCAGCTATCAAAGCTTGATAATTAGAAATAGTAAGCTGCGTTCCGTTTATACCCGTAAAAAGTTCACCACGTTTTATATCTTTTGTAGAAGCATCAGAATTTGGAATAATATAGCGTACAAAACCCACCAAATTATCAGAACCCGAACTAATGCGTGCCAGTCTAAAATCAACACCATTACTTTTTGAAGTACCCTGAAGCTCTTGTTCAAGCACCGTATAATCATCTACAATCCAGCTAAAACGATCTTGCGATTTATACAATAGTGCATCAAATAACGTTTTTGGTTCGTCATAACCGCTTAAAAAAGAATTTAAAGCATCCTGATTAGCAAAACGATCGTCTGCCAAATTAGGAATATCAGCCTGATACAAATAGAATTGATTCAGTCCTTTCCAGATGAAATCATTTACTTGTAAATCTGACGAAACACGAACATCATCCTGATCTTCACAAGATTGCAAAGCAAAAACAGCGACAAATAGTAATAGTAGGGTTTTTAATATTGGTTTCATAAAAGAAGGTTTCAATTATAGTATTAACGTAAAAATACTACCTTTAGTTTTAACAACTAGAAATTTATATCTCTTTTTTATAAAAAAAAATTATTCTTGTTGTAACAAAAATAATTGTACCTCGTCTTGACTATATAAGCTAACGAATAATTTTTGATTTATGAATCAAATTGTGTTTATCGAATTAATAAATCCTTTTAAAGACAAAGTATTTCGTCTAGCAAAAAGATTACTCACCAGTACTGAAGAAGCAGAAGATGCCACTCAGGAAGTAATGGTAAAATTATGGAACAAAAAAGAAGATTTAAACCATTATAATAATGTAGAAGCACTGGCGATGACGATGACTAAAAATTATTGTTTGGATCAGTTAAAATCTAAAAGAGCCGGAAATCTTAAAATAGTTCACGATAATTATACCGATCGGGCGCCACAATTAGACAAAAAATTAGAAGACAGTAATAGTTTAGAATGGGTAGAAAAAATTATAAGTCAATTACCCGAACAGTTGCAAATATTAATTCAGTTACGCGATGTTGAACAATATGAATTTGATGAAATTGCGAAAATTGTCAACATGAATGAAACCGCTATCCGGGTAGCGCTTTCGAGAGCGAGAAAAAAAATTAGAGAATCAATGCTTAATACACATCAATATGGAATTAAATAATATAGAAAACATACTAGAAAAATACTTTCAGGGAGAAACCAGTATTGCAGAAGAAAAACAATTAAAAGACTATTTTTCTTCATCGAATGTTGCGCAGCATTTAGAACAATACCAACCAATGTTTGGTTATTTCTCTCAAGTAAAAGAGCAAAAATCGATGCAGGAGATTCCACTACAAACTAAAAAACGAAATGTGGCGTGGTTATCAATTGCAGCTTCAGTTGCTGTTTTACTGGCAGCAGGAACCTTTTTTTATGTGAGCGAAAAAAACACAACACCGGTTGTAGCGCAATCAGAATTAGGAACCTATGACAATCCCGAAGAAGCATTAGAGGCTACTCAAAAAGCTTTGGCGTTATTGTCAAACAATGTAAATGTAGGTATTGAAAGTGTACAATACATTAAAGAATACGAACAATCAAAAAACAAAATTTTTAAACAATAATTAAATAAAATATATCATGAAAAATCTCATCATAACCCTGGTTTTTGCTCTTTTTACAACAGCTTTTTATGCCCAAAGTGCCTTTGACAAATTTGATGGTCAGGACGACGTAACTTCAGTAATTGTCAACAAAAAAATGTTTGACTTAATGAGTAAAGTAAAAGTAGACACATCGGATAAAGAAATGAAACAGTACATCAATCTAATCAAAAAATTAGATTATTTAAAAGTGTTTACCACCAAAAGTTCCCATGTTGAAGCAGATATGAAAGCTACCGCTGATAAATACATAAAAACAGCAGGTTTAGAAGAATTGATGCGAATTAACGATGGCGGAAGAAATGTAAAAATATTGGTAAAATCTGGCGCTAGTGACACACAAGTAAAAGAATTACTAATGTTTATTGACGGAGCAAAAAATCAGGAATCGGTTTTATTATCATTAACAGGTAACTTTGATTTAAACGAAATTTCAGTACTAACAGACAAGATGCAACTTCCTGGAGGTGCAGACTTAAAAAAAGCCTCTAAAGGCAAAAAATAAGATGAAAATAAGTGTTTTTACCTCCGCCCTATTGGTTTTACTAACGTTAATAAGTTGTAATTCTGAACCTTCTTTGCAAAAATATTTTGTAGAAAATAGCGAGAACAAAGATTTTATTGCCTTAGATGTTTCGCCAAATATTCTAAATTTGGATAAAGCAAAATTATCAGCAACTCAAACCGAAGCTTTAAATTCTTTTGATAAAATGAATATTCTAGCTTTTAAAGTTACTGATAAAAATAAAGCCGAATTTGAAGCAGAAAGAATCAAAGTCAATACAATCTTAAAAGATCCAAAATACCAGCAATTAATGAAATTTGGGTCAGGTAAAGACGGTGCATCTATAAGTTATGTTGGCACTGATGAAAACATAGAAGAATTTGTTGTTTTTGCCAACAGAAAAGAAAATGGCTTTGCAGTCGTTCGTGTCTTAGGAAAAGACATGAATCCGAATAACATCATGACTTTACTGTCTGTGCTGAAAGAATCAAAGATCGACATGGAACAATTGAAGCCTTTGCAGCAATTAATGAAATAATAAAATCATCTTACTTTAGCACTTAAAAGCTCCTTTATCGGAGCTTTTTTTATGCTTTATATTTAAAAAGAATTTTCTGTGTAATTGTTTAAATTTTATTTTGATATGAAATATATTTAGTTAAATTTGATGAAAATAATTCAAATTACAATTATTTATTTATAAGTTTATTCTTTCGATAAAAACTATACATTCAATTGAAAAAAATAGCAAAAGTACTTTTTAAAACAATCCTAATCTTTGTTGGATTTATCTTTTTATATGCTGTATCTGCTTATTTAATTTCCAAAATAACTATTGAAAGAGAATCCGATACAAAATCAGAAGTTCCTATCTACATCCTGACAAATGGTGTTCATACTGATATTGTGATGCCCGCAAAAAATGATCAGATAGATTGGAGTAAACAGATAAAATTTAAAAACACCAAGTCGGCAGACACAACTTATCAATACTTAGCAATGGGTTGGGGTGACAAAGGTTTTTACCTCGAAACTCCAGAATGGTCAGATCTAAAAGCTTCTGTTGCGCTAAAAGCTGCTTCGGGTTTAAGCACCACTGCCATACATGCTACGTACTATAAAAGCCTAAAAGAAGGTGAAGATTGCAAAAAAATAATGATCAGTAAAGAGCAATACAATCGTTTGATAAAATACATTAACGAAAGTTTTCAAAAAGATGCTTCAGGCAATTTTGTACTCATTACAACCGATGCCAATTATGGTAAAACCGATGCTTTTTACGAAGCCAACGGAAGTTACAGTTTGTTGCGCACCTGCAACACCTGGGCCAATAGTGGCTTAAAAAGCAGCGGTCAGAAATGTTGTTTATGGACAGCGACAGATTCAGGAATTTTTTCGAAATATAAATAAATTAAAACATGGTACAAAAAACATCGAATGCCTTTATAGCGGCATCTTGGGTAGCTCTTGGAGCAGGAACAATCGGATTTATAGTGGGACTTGCAAGAGCAGAAATGTTATTGAACGAAAAAGGTTATTATTTTACCGTTTTAATGTTCGGATTGTTTGCTGTAGTTTCATTGCAAAAAAGCGTTAGAGACAGACTAGAAAAATTGCCTGTTACAGACATGTATTATGGGATTTGCTGGTTCGGAACCCTTTTATCCATTGTTTTATTGGTGGTAGGACTTTGGAACGCCACTATTTTACCAAGTGAAAAAGGTTTTTATGCTTTTGCATTTTTATTAGCTCTTTTTGGTGCCATTTCGGTACAGAAAAACACTAGAGACAATATGGCGTCTAATGAATAAACATATAATAAAGTAACTATACAAGACCAAAAAAAGCTCCAATTTAGTTGGAGCTTTTTTTATATCAGAATTTGAGTTTTATTTACTCAAATACATTTTTCTTCTTGAGTACAATTCGTAGAATTGATCATCCTTTAAGTCATCGATAAACAAGATGCTTTCTCCTGTCGATTTCATTTCTGGCCCTAATGCTTTGTTAACATTATGGAATTTGCTGAAAGAAAAAACGGGTTGCTTGATTGCGTATCCTTTTAATTGTGGATTAAAATCAAAGTCGGTTACTTTATTATGTCCTAACATTACTTTTGTAGCATAATTAACATAGGGCTCTCCGTAAGCTTTTGCAATAAATGGCACCGTTCTAGAAGCTCTAGGATTGGCCTCGATAATATAAACCGTATCATCTTTTATCGCAAACTGAATATTGATCAAACCAACTGTTTTTAAAGCTCTCGCAATTTTATAAGTATGATCTTTTATTTGTTGCATTACAAATTCGCCTAAGTTAAAAGGAGGCAAAGTAGCGTTACTATCTCCGGAGTGCACTCCGCAAGGCTCGATATGCTCCATAATCCCAATGATGTAAACATTACCATCGGCATCGCAGATTGCATCTGCTTCGGCTTCGATCGCTCCTGCCAAATAGTGATCCAGAAGCAGTTTGTTTCCCGGAATCGTTTTCAATAAATTGATAACATGCTCTTCCAATTCTTTCTTGTTGATTACAATTTTCATTCCCTGACCTCCTAATACATAAGAAGGACGAATCAATAATGGGAAGTCTAAGGTATCGGCGAGAGCAGAAGCTTCGTCAGCCGTTTCGGCAATCCCGAATTGTGGGAAAGGAATGTGTAATTCTCTCAATAAGTCAGAGAAACGTCCTCTATCTTCGGCCAAATCAAGTGCATCAAAACTAGTTCCGATGATTTTTACTCCATATTTAGATAATTTTTCAGCCAGTTTCAAAGCCGTCTGACCACCTAACTGAACGATAACACCTTCTGGTTTTTCGTGTTGAATAATATCGTAAATATGCTCCCAGAAAACAGGTTCAAAGTATAATTTATCGGCTGTATCAAAATCAGTCGAAACCGTTTCAGGATTACAGTTGATCATAATTGTCTCGTAACCACATTCTTTAGCAGCCAAAACTCCGTGTACACAAGAATAATCAAACTCAATTCCTTGACCGATTCTGTTAGGTCCAGAACCAAGCACTATAATTTTCTTTTTGTCTGTAACAATGCTTTCATTATCTACATAACGCTCGCCGTTTGCTTTCTCGATTTCGGCTTCAAAAGTCGAATAATAATACGGTGTTTTAGCTTTAAACTCAGCTGCACACGTATCTACCAACTTAAACACACGGTTGATCTTCTGATCCATACGCAACGTATGAACCTCACTTTCCAGACAATTCATCATGTGCGCAATTTGTCTGTCGGCAAAACCTTTTTGTTTCGCTTCAAGCAATAATTCTTTAGGAAGATTGGATACTTTATAATTCGAAATTTCTTTCTCTAAAGTATAAAGTTCTTCGTATTGTTTTAAGAACCACATATCTATTTTAGTAATTTCGTGAATGCGGCTCAACGGAATCCCCATTGCGATGGCATCATAAATTACAAAAACACGATCCCAACTTGCAAAAGTCAGTTTCTCGATAATTTGTTCGTAGTTTTTATATCCTTTTCCGTCAGCACCTAATCCGTTACGTTTAATTTCTAATGATTGGGTTGCTTTGTGTAATGCTTCCTGGAAAGATCTTCCGATCCCCATTACCTCACCTACCGATTTCATTTGAAGTCCTAAAGTTCTGTCGGCACCTTCAAATTTATCAAAATTCCAACGAGGGATTTTTACAATTACATAATCTAAAGTCGGTTCAAAAAGCGCCGAAGTTGATTTTGTAATCTGGTTTTGCAATTCGTCAAGATTATATCCTAAAGCCAGTTTAGAAGCAATTTTTGCAATCGGGTAACCCGTTGCTTTTGATGCTAAAGCAGAAGAACGAGACACACGAGGATTGATCTCGATGGCTACGATATCTTCTTTATCATCTGGCGAAACTGCGAACTGTACATTACATCCTCCTGCAAAATTTCCGATACTACGCATCATCAAAATCGCGTAATCACGTAATTTCTGGAATGTTGTATCTGATAAGGTCATTGCTGGAGCCACCGTGATTGAATCACCGGTATGAATTCCCATCGGATCCATATTTTCGATCGAACAGATGATTACAACATTATCATTTTTATCTCTTAAAAGCTCTAACTCATATTCTTTCCAACCCATCAAAGCTTTATCAATCAGAACTTCATGTATTGGAGAAGCTTCCAAACCACGAGTTAAAAGCTCATCAAAATCTTCTTTTTTGTACACAATCGCAGCTCCTGTTCCTCCAAGGGTAAACGAAGGACGAATTACAAGCGGAAAACCAAACTCCTGAGCAATTTCTTTCCCTTCAAGGTAAGAAGTAGCTGTTTTGGCTGGTGCAGTTGGCACATTAATTCTTTCTAAAAGCTGTTTAAACTGCTCTCTGTCTTCGGTAATATTAATAGCATTTACATCAACACCGATCAATTTTACTCCGAAATCCTGCCAAATTCCTTTTTCTTCCGCTTCCAAACATAAATTCAAAGCTGTTTGTCCTCCCATTGTTGGCAAAACGGCATCAATTTGTGGATGTTCCTTCAGAATTTCAATAATCGATTTTGTAGTTAATGGTTTCAAATATATATGATCGGCCATAGTTGGGTCGGTCATAATTGTCGCTGGATTTGAGTTGATCAAGATAACTTCAATTCCTTCTTCACGAATAGAGCGTGCAGATTGAGAACCTGCATAATCAAATTCGCAAGCTTGACCAATAACAATAGGTCCTGACCCTATTATTAAAACTGATTTTATTGATGTGTCTTTAGGCATTTTATTTGTATTGTGTAGTTATATAAAGTACTTTAAAAAACATTCGTAGTGTATTCTATACTAGAACGTTGCAGATTTTTTACCGACAAGGTATAAAAAAAGGCGATACTAAAAAAGTAACGCCTTATTTATGTTTATACAAACATTATTTTTTGTGTCTAGGTTCGCTAGAAACAGTCAATTTATGTCTTCCTTTTGCTCTTCTGCGCGCTAGAACTTTTCTTCCATTTGCAGAAGCCATTCTGTCCATAAATCCGTGCTTATTTCTTCTTTTTCTTTTCGATGGTTGAAATGTTCTTTTGCTCATTGCTTTGTATCTTTAAAATGGTATCTAATATCTCTTTTCTGTTTTAGAATATCGTTATTCTAAAACCGAGTGCAAATATACAAAGACTTTTTTTTCTGGCAAGTACTTTAATAAAAATATTTTTAATTCATTTTACTATATTTGCAATCACAAATATACATCTATTATGTTTCACAAAAATATTAAACTTATTTTAGCCGGACTTCTTGTAGTCGCAGGCGTTTGGCAATTTACAGAGAGCAATATCGGGAATGGAATTTTCCTTATTTTATTGACTGCGATTCCAATTTTTCTTTATTTCAAAAACGAATTTATTCTTTTGGCCTTCCTTAAATTAAGAAAACAAGACTTCGAAGGTGCAAAAAAATGGCTGGCATACATCAAAAATCCTGAAACTGCATTGGTACGAAAACAACAAGGATACTTCAATTATTTGCACGGAATCATGTTATCGCAGACCAATATCAACCAAGCAGAGAAACATTTTAAAAAAGCAATCGAACTGGGACTTTCTATGGATATGGACTTGGCAGTTGCTAAATTAAATCTTGCAGGTGTTGCCATGTCAAGACGCAGAAAATTGGAAGCTACTAATTTATTAAACGAAGCAAAAAAATTAGACAAACAAGGCATGCTAAAAGAGCAAATCACAATGATGAAAGATCAAATGAAGAAAATCTAAACTTCTTTAAAAATATCTCAAAATCCCAAATTCTAAAGAGTTTGGGATTTTTTTTATCATTGTGAGCAACGAAACAACCTCACTAAGCCTATTATCAAAACAATCAGGAGCTATTTCCTGCTATCCGCTTGTATCTTTTCCTTGCTAAAGGAGCAAGAAAAAGGATACCGCTGCTATCAGGGCTAGGGTTCTCCGTTTCAAAAGAAGCTTTATCGTGTAGTTTGTGATCCAGAAGAACGAGGAATCTCCATAAGCAGCTCGACAAGCAAGACAAACTTTGTGTTAGTTTCTCGCTAAGATTCCTCGCTCCTCGGAATGACAAGATTGTGCAAAATAACTTTGCGTAAAAATTTCGCAGAAACGTTTAAAAAATTTCACCCCTTAGTTTGTCTTTGCGAGGAACGAAGCAATCTCACTTGCCAGATCAAACTTTATGTTTTATTATTAGTGTGATTGCTTCGTTCCTCGCAAGGACTTTGTTTGCGTAAAAAACAATTGGAATTTGGAATTACAAAAAATTGGAATTTTTAAAATTTTAATCCTCTAAAATAATCGAGGGCAAATTTTCATTCAGCCATTTGTATTTATTGATGATCATTATGTGCGTTCCACCTTTTACAATAATACATTTTTTGATATATTTTATAGGAAAAACATCATCTTGATCTCCGTGGATGTGAACAACTTTTTCGTCAATTTCACTTCTTTCCCAACAAATTACTGCTTCTACTGCCCATTGCAAATAAGTCAAATCACGAACAGCTAAAAACTTCTCGTAGAGCTTAATTCGTTTATTAATTTTTTCTCCAAAAGAAAATTTAGCCAGATTTTCTATATTCAGTAATAATTTCATCGGAATCAATTTGTAAGCTTTTGTTGTTTTTCCGATTTTCATTCTTCTCGGAAACTCTACATTGCTCCTTACACTCGAAATAATGATTATTTTTCTGACTTTAATATGTTTTGACATTTCCTGCACCAAAATACCACCGAAAGAAACCCCTATCAAAACTGGGTTTTCATGATTGATATTTTTAGTAATTCGAAGCGCATAATCTGATAACGATTCTTTTGCAAGCGGAATTTCCCACTCCAGCAAACACATTTCAAAAACAGACTCATCCAATTTGATTCTTTCAAAAATAGTCGAACTTGCTGCTAAACCTGGCATAAAATAAACGGGAATCTTACTCATTATTCTGAAAAGGAATTAGAATTATGTTTTAAAAATTTAAAGCTAAAATTACTTTTTTTAGTAATACCGATAGCAAATCTTATACCTAATTGTCTTAAAATTATATTCAGTTGTAAAACAAGTTAAAATTACCACTTTGTTAAATAGTTCAATATTGAAAATCAAATGATTATCTTTGTAATCATCCCCAATAATTAAGAAACCTCTCGCCTCTATGGAAATCAAAGACAATACGTTTGCACGACAATTTGAGATTACAGTCCCTGAAGGATTACTGACAGTAGAATATTCATTTCAAGAAAAGAAAATTTTTCTAACAAAAATCAACAAACCTGATCTATTTGAAGACGAAGCCGTTATTGATGAAGTACTAACCAACATCATGGAAATTATTACCGAGAAAAAATTCAAATTGATGCCTATTTTTCCCAGAGTTGTACAGTTTATCAAAAAAAACCCTATTTATAAAGAGTTACTCCCACCAGGAATACGCATGTAATTTCATAAAAAAAGCACAAGTTGAATCTTGTGCTTTTTGGTTTTATATCGAATCGAAAATTACTTCTCAATTTCTCTCATCGAATCCATTTTTTTGTGTGCTAAGAAACCAGCAACATCCTCAAAGTGCTCTTTTACACGTTTATTTCCAAACTCAAAAACCTTAGTTGCCAATCCGTCAAGGAAATCACGATCGTGCGAAACCAGAATTAAAGTTCCATCAAAATCGCGCAAAGCGTCTTTGATAATATCCTTAGTTTTCATGTCTAAGTGATTTGAAGGCTCATCCAGAATTAATAAATTTACTGGTTCCAACAACAATTTTATCATCGCAAGACGTGTTTTTTCTCCACCTGAAAGCACTTTTACTTTTTTGGTAATATCGTCACCCTGGAACATAAAAGCGCCCAAAATATTCTTAATCTGAGTTCGAACATCTCCAACTGCAATATTATCAATAGTTTCAAAAATGGTAGCATTTTCGTCTAATAAGGAAGCTTGATTTTGAGCAAAATATCCAATTTGTGAATTATGACCAATTTCTACACTACCTTCATCAATGCCAATTTCTTTCATAATAGCTTTGATCATAGTCGATTTCCCTTCACCATTTTTACCCACAAAAGCTACTTTCTGACCTCTTTCGATTACAATATTTGCATCTTTAAAAACCACATGATCACCATATGATTTAGACAAATCTTTTACCACAACAGGATATTGTCCTGAACGCGCTGCAGGCGGAAATTTTAATTTTAATGCCGAATTATCTACTTCGTCAACTTGCACGATAATCAATTTTTCGAGCATCTTTACACGAGACTGCACCGCATCTGTTTTAGAGAAAGTACCTTTAAAACGATCAATAAAAGCACGGTTATCGGCAATCATTTTTTGCTGCTCATCGTACGCTTTTTGCTGGTGCACACGACGATCTTTTCTAAGTTCTAAATAATGAGAATATTTTGCTTTATAATCGTAAATTCTTCCCATTGTGACTTCGATAGTACGATTGGTGATATTGTCTACAAAAGCCCTATCGTGCGAAATAACTACCACTGCTTTTGCCTGATTTATTAAAAACTCTTCCAGCCATTGAATACTTTCGATATCCATGTGATTGGTTGGCTCATCGAGTAAAATCAAATCTGGTTTTTGCAATAAAATTTTTGCAAGTTCGATACGCATTCTCCAACCTCCGGAAAATTCAGAAGTCTGGCGTCCAAAGTCTTCACGTTCGAAACCTAAACCAACCAAAATTTTCTCTACTTCAGCTTCGTAATTTACTTCTTCAATCGCATAAAATTTTTCGCTTAAATCTGAAACTCTTTCGATTAATTTCATGTAAGCGTCACTTTCATAATCAGTACGGATCGTCAACTGCTCGTTGATTTCATCCATTTCAGCTTTCATTTTAAAAATTTCACCAAACGCTTTGGATGCCTCTTCCATAACAGTTGACCCATCCTGAGTTAATAAATGCTGTGGCAAATAGGCCACGACAGCCTCTTTTGGAGTCGAAATACTACCGGTAGAAGGCTTACTTTGACCTGCAATTATTTTTAAAAGCGTCGATTTTCCCGCACCATTTTTACCCATAAGGGCAATTTTATCATTTTCATTGATAGCAAAAGAAACATCGCTAAATAATGTAGTTCCGCCAAACTGAACCGAAATATCGTTAACTGTAATCATTATTTTATATGAATTGGTTTAATCGGTTAATCGTTTCTTTGATCACCCATTTTTTTGTGGTGCAAAGATAGATTAATTAGATAATTAGGCAATTAGAAAATGTGTCAATTTGAGAATTTACGAATTAGATAATTTTCTAAACCTACTAAAAAGCGAAACCCGACAGGTTTTAACAACCTGTCGGGTTCGCAAAAATTATCTCATTTTCAAATTGACCAATTATCTAATTAATCCTTTCTCCATTTTTTAGTCTCTTCAAAAACATGTTCCAGAATAGCTGCTTCGGTTGCATCAAAATCGATATTTCTTCTACCCATTACTAATTTAGCCGTTTCAAAAGCTTTTTTTGTGATGTAAGTTGTAAAGCCTGCAGCTCCTCCCCACGAAAAACTCGGAACAAAATTGCGCGGAAAACCAGAACCAAAGATATTCGCACTTACCCCTACTACAGTACCCGTGTTAAACATTGTATTGATACCGCATTTGCTATGATCTCCCATCATTAAACCACAAAATTGAAGTCCTGTTTTCGCAAAATTTTCAGTCTCATAGCTCCATAATTTCACTTCTTCATAGTTATTTTTTAGGTTTGAATTATTGCTATCTGCTCCAATATTACACCATTCGCCCAAAACAGAATCTCCTAAAAAACCATCATGACCTTTGTTAGAATTTGCAAACAAAACAGAGTTTTTTACTTCTCCTCCAATTCTAGAACCTGGTCCAACAGTGGTCGCACCATATATTTTTGCATTCAATTTTACTTGTGCATTCTCACACAAAGCGAAAGGCCCACGAATTACTGTACCCTCCATAATCTCGGCATTTTTTCCGATATAAATAGGACCAGCCGAAGCATTAAGAGTCACAAACTCCAACTTTGCTCCTTCTTCTATAAAAATATTTTCTGGCGCTATTACGTTCACACTTTTAGGGATGGCTTGTGATTTTCTATCTTCAGTCAAAAAGTTAAAATCTTCGCGAATCGCCAAATCATTTTTAGAAAAAATATCCCAAGTATGTTCAACAGTTAAACAATCGCCGTCATATTGAATGATTTCGTAACTATCAAAATCAACTTCTTCCTGATTTTCGTTCGTAAAAAAAGCAATTACTTCATCACCTTTAAAAATTGCCTGATTAACTTTTAGATCCGAAACCATTTCGGCCAGCGTATCATTAGGCAAAAAAGAAGCATTAATCATTATATTTTCTTCCAGCTCCACCATTGGGAATTTCTCAGACAAATACTCTTCGGTAATCGTAGTTGTAGTAGACCCTAAACGCATTTCCCATTTTTGTCGAATAGTCATAATTCCTATTAAAATATCGGCGACAGGGCGGGTAAATGTAAAAGGCAATAACGCATTCCGGACGGGACCGTCAAAAAGAATGTAGTTCATAAAATTGATTTAATATTGTTAAAATTGATTTGGTTACCGAATTCAAAGTTACAAATATTTATGAGTTTCATTAAAAAGCATTTTATCCAAAATAAAGAAAACAATTACTTTCTAGAGTTAAAGCTAAATATCGCAAAGAAACATGGTCTTCATATTAATAATTATTTAACCGCAAGGCGCGCAAAGATTTTTGCTATTGAATTTTTATAAAAAAGACAAAGTTCGCAAAGCTAGATCGACACAATGCTTTGCGAACTTTATGTTTTTTAAACATACTACCAGGTAAAAAAATCTTTGCGCTCCTTGCGGTTCAATTTTAAAAACATATAAAATTGTCCATAAAAAAAGCCTCCCGAATGGAAGGCTTTAGTATAGTAAGCAGCGAGCTATTATTTTTTAGCAAGCTTAGCGTATTTAGTTTTGAATTTGTCAATACGTCCTGCAGTATCGATAAGTTTAGATTTACCAGTATAAAAAGGGTGAGATGTTCTAGAAATCTCCATTTTTACAACTGGATACTCTACTCCGTCTACTTCAATTGTTTCTCTAGTATCTGCAGTAGATTTAGTGATAAATACATCGTCATTTGACATGTCTTTAAACGCAACTAATCTGTAATTTTCTGGGTGAATTCCTTTTTTCATCTTTCTTTTTATTTATTGTTTAGAGCATTTTTGTTTTGAAGCTTTTTCATGGTTAGAAAAAGGTGTAAACAGCACCACTCTTTTTTTGTTTAAAAATTTAATTATTTTTGAGTGTGCAAATTTACAATTATTTTTTAATAAACAAATCTTTGTACCACTTTTTTTAATTAAATTCAATAAGCTTTTTTATCTCTCTATAATTTGGGAATTGTTATATTTGTAGATTAATTAAATTATGGTTTTATGGATAAAAATATATCTCCTGCCAAGTCAGGAATTTTGTATGGTGTTTTGTTCGGTGTCATAATGGTTTTAGAATTTGTCATTATGTATGTAATTGGCATGAAATCATTAATGAATTCAAGTGCGGGAATGATTGTCAATATTGCCAATTATCTGGTTTTACCTATCATCTTTATATATTTAGGTTGCAACCATTACAAAAAAGATATCAATAACGGATTTATATCTTTTTCTGAATCCTTAAAAACCGGAGTTTCGATAACAGTCATGGCTGCTTTAATTTACGCTATTTTCAATTTGATTTTTAACCTTATATTTCCTGAATTTATTAATGAAATGTTGGAAATTACCCGAGATGGAATGATTGCCAAAAACCCACAAGTAAGTGCAAAAGAACTAGAGATGGGTCTTGGCATGGTCAAAAAATTCATGAATCCGTTTATTGTTTTTCCGGCAACACTTGTTATGTATTCCTTTTTCGGCCTGATATATTCCTTAATCATCGGAGCCATCGTAAAAAACGACAAACCCTAAAGTTTATAATAAAAATAAATGAATTTATCTATACTTATCCCGCTTCTTAACGAAGAGGAATCACTGCAAGAACTCTACAATTGGATTATTAAAGTGATGCAATCTAATAATTACTCGTATGAAATTATCTTTGTGGATGATGGAAGTACAGACAATTCTTGGACTATTATTGAAGGTTTTTCTAATGAAAATTCGAATGTAAAAGGCATTCGTTTTATGAAGAATTTTGGTAAATCTCAGGCTTTACATGCTGGTTTTGCCAAAGCAAAAGGCGATGTTATTATAACAATGGATGCCGATTTGCAAGACAGTCCGGATGAAATTCCGGGATTGTATGAAATGATTACTGCCGAAAAGTTTGATTTGGTTTCGGGTTGGAAAAAAAAGCGTTACGACTCTGTTGTAGCAAAGAACCTTCCTTCTAAATTATTTAATTGGGCAGCAAGAAAAACATCAGGAGTTGAATTGAATGATTTTAATTGCGGCTTAAAAGCGTACAAAAATACTGTTGTAAAAAATATAGAAGTTTCGGGCGAAATGCACCGATACATTCCGGTTTTGGCAAAAAATGCAGGTTTTAATAAAATTGGAGAAAAAGTGGTGATTCATCAGGCCCGTAAGTATGGTGAGACCAAATTTGGGATGGAGCGATTCATCAACGGTTTTCTTGACTTGATTACAATTTGGTTTTTATCGAGATTCGGAAAAAGACCGATGCATTTATTTGGTGCGATGGGCTCGTTGATGTTTATCATAGGATTTTTATTGGCCGGTTATATTGGAGTTTCAAAATTGTACCACATGTACAACGGAATGAGATACAGCCTGGTAACCAGTAATCCTTGGTTTTTTATTGCACTCACCACCATGATTTTGGGAACTCAGTTGTTTCTGGCGGGATTTTTGGGCGAAATTATTTTACGAACTAAAAATAACGAAGAACGCTATAAAGTGTCCCGAGAAGTTAATTTTTAATACAAAAGCCCTAGCCCTGATGGAAGCGATATCCTTTTTCTGGCTTTTTTCAGACAGAAAAAGATAAAGCGGACAGCAGGAAATAGCTCCTAAATACCACAATTATTTTTTTTATTTTAATTGTAAAAAATATAGAATATGAATATTGAAGCTCCGATTTTAAATGCTGTAAATGAATGGTTAACACCAACATTTGATAAAGAAACACAAGATGCCGTTAAGGAATTAATGACTACATCGCCCAAGGAACTAGAGGAAAGTTTTTATAAAAATCTGGAATTTGGAACTGGCGGAATGCGAGGTGTCATGGGCGTTGGGAACAACAGAATTAACAAATATACGCTCGGGAAGAACACACAAGGTCTTTCGGATTA
Organism: Flavobacterium flavipigmentatum; assembly: GCF_020911905.1. Lineage (NCBI taxonomy): Bacteria > Pseudomonadati > Bacteroidota > Flavobacteriia > Flavobacteriales > Flavobacteriaceae > Flavobacterium > Flavobacterium flavipigmentatum. Next base: position 132,752 of record NZ_CP087133.1, read on the forward strand.
TTTGCATGAAGTTTTTCCGAATCAGCCCATAAAGGTGGTGATTGCGTATGATTGTCGCCATAATAGCAATACCTTGGCAAAAGTGGTGGCTGATGTTTTTTCTGCCAACGGAATTCAGGTGTATTTATTCTCTGATTTGAGACCTACTCCAGAGCTGTCTTTTGCGCTAAAATACCTAGATTGCCAATGCGGAATCGTACTTACAGCATCGCATAACCCACCAGAATACAACGGATATAAAGTATATTGGGAAGACGGCGGACAAATTGTTCCTCCGGAAGATGCCGCGATTATTAAAGTTATTGAAAGCTTAAACTACGATAAAATAAAATTTAATGCGAACGAAAGTTTAATTAAATATATTGACACCGAAATTGATAAAGCGTTTGTAAAATCCTCTATCGAAAATGCCAGTTTTAATACACCAGCTGCCGCGAAAGAAAACTTACAGGTTGTCTTTACTTCTTTGCACGGCACTTCGATAAAATCGATTCCGGACACTTTATCTCAGGCAGGTTACACCAAAGTGCATATCGTGCCTGAACAAGCCATACCCAATGGTGATTTCCCAACAGTTAAATCGCCGAATCCAGAAGAACCGGAAGCCCTGACTATGGCATTGGCTCTGGCCGATAAAACCAATTCTGATATTGTGGTAGGAACTGATCCTGACTGCGATCGTTTGGGTGTTGCTGTACGAAACAACGAAGGCAAGATGATTTTGCTTAACGGAAATCAGACCATGATTTTGATGACTGCTTTTTTATTGAAACAATGGAAAAAAGCCGGAAAAATTAACGGAAAACAATTTGTAGGCTCTACCATTGTTTCTACTCCGATGATGATGGAATTAGCAACAAGCTATGGTGTAGAATGCAAAGTAGGCCTGACCGGTTTTAAATGGATTGCCAAAATGATTAAAGATTTTCCTGAACTGCAATTTATTGGTGGTGGTGAAGAAAGTTTTGGTTTTATGGTTGGTGATGCAGTAAGAGACAAAGATGCTGTTGCCGCTACCCTATTGATCTGCGAGGTTGCTGCTCAAGCAAAAGCTGCCGGAAGCTCTGTTTATAAAGAGCTTTTGCAATTGTATGTAGAAAATGGTTTTTATAAAGAATATTTGGTTTCATTAACCAAAAAAGGAATCGAAGGCTTGGAAGAAATCAACCAAATGATGATTAATTTACGTCAAAATCCTTTGAAAGAAATTAGCGGACAACGCGTAATTATGGTAGAAGATTATCAATCGTCTATCGCTTTGAATTTATTGACCGGCGAAGAATCTATAATGGATATTCCAAAATCGAATGTATTGATTTATTATACTGAAGACGGTTCGAAAATTTGCGCAAGACCAAGCGGTACCGAACCAAAAATTAAATTCTACATTAGTGTCAATGCCGAGTTGGATTCGGTAGAGCATTTTGACGAAGCAGAAAGTTTCTTAGATAAGAAAATACAAAATATCATTGCAGGAATGCAATTGAATTAACACAATAAAAAATATATTTTTCATAAACCCGACATGTTTTAAACATTGTCGGGTTTTAATGATAAAAAACGACCTAAATGAGTAATTTCAAAAAAATAGTTCCTTTTATATATCCATATAAAAAATACGCATTCTTAAACATTTTTTTCAATGTTTTGTATGCGCTTTTCAGCACGCTTTCTTTTATGGCACTGATTCCGATGCTTCAGGTTATATTTGATAAAACAAAGAAGAATTATACAATGCCAACTTACGAAGGAATTACACATATAAAAGATTATGGCGAAAATTATCTAAGTTATTATATCACAAAAAACACAGATCCTAGTAATCCTGGTTTTGTACTTTCGGTAATGGTTACGCTGATTATTTCTATATTTTTATTAAAAAATTTGGCTGATTATTTAGCAATGTTTTTCATTACTTTTTTGCGAAATGGCGTTTTAAGAGATATGCGAAATGCATTATATAAAAAAACACTGGAATTGCCTCTAGCATTTTATTCTGAAAAAAGAAAAGGTGATGTCATTTCAAGAATTTCTGCTGATGTGAATGAAGTTCAAACTTCATTTTTAGCGATTTTAGAACTTATCGTAAAAGAACCTTTAACCATTATTTTTACGATAATTGCCATGCTTTTAATCAGCGTTAAACTTACTTTATTTGTATTCATTTTTATTCCTATTTCCGGGTATGTTATATCACTGATCGGAAAGCAACTTAAAAAGCAATCAAGCAAAGCACAACAGGAACAAGGGACTTTTTTATCTACCATAGAAGAAACTATTGGCGGTTTGAAAGTAGTAAAAGGGTACAATTCTGAAAACTATTTTAATAAAGTATTCCAAAACTCTACAGAACGCTTTTTTGCGTTGTCTAATAGTATCGGAAATCGTCAAAACTTAGCTTCACCCGCAAGTGAGTTTATGGGAATAACGGTTATTGCGGTATTATTATGGTATGGAGGGCAAATGGTTTTGATTGAAAAAACACTTGACGGACCCTCATTTATTGCTTACATGGGATTGGCCTATAATATTTTGACACCTGCAAAAGCAATTTCTAAAGCTTCTTATGGTGTCAAAAGAGGAAATGCAGCTGCCGATCGCGTTTTGGAGATTCTGGATCAGGAAAATCCTATTCAAAGCAAAACAGATGCTATCGAAAAAACAGGTTTTGAGCACGAGATTACGATTCAAAATATCAATTTTAAGTATGAAGAAGAAACTGTTTTAAAAGACTTTTCACTTCAAATTAAAAAAGGACAAACTGTTGCACTTGTGGGGCAATCCGGAAGCGGAAAAAGTACCATTGCCAATCTACTAACTCGTTTTTATGATGTGAATGACGGAACCATTTCGATTGACGGCATTAATATCAAAGACATGAATTTGCAGTCGCTTCGAGGTTTGATGGGACTGGTTACACAAGACAGTATTTTGTTTAATGACACGATTAAAGCCAATATCGCCTTAGGAAAATTGGATGCTTCCGATGAAGAAATTCTCGAAGCGCTGAAAATCGCGAATGCTTACGAATTTGTAAAAGATTTGCCTTTGGGCATCTACACCAATATTGGCGATAGCGGAAATAAACTTTCGGGTGGTCAAAAACAACGTTTATCGATTGCTCGAGCGGTACTAAAAAATCCTCCTATTATGATTTTGGATGAAGCAACATCTGCATTAGACACCGAAAGCGAAAAATTTGTGCAGGTGGCTCTTGAAAACATGATGCAAAACAGAACTTCAATCGTCATTGCACACCGTTTGTCTACCATTCAAAAAGCAGATATTATTGTGGTCATGCAAAAAGGAAAAATCGTTGAAAAAGGAACACATGACGAATTGATTGCGCATAACGGCACCTACAACAAACTGGTTACGATGCAGTCATTCGAGTCATAAATAAAATTTTAATCACAGATTACAAGATTAACGCAGATTAATTTTTTAACGAAAAAAAATCATTTAATCCTGTAATCTGTGGCTTGTTTTTTTTTAAACATCCATTAAATCGACAAAAATGTATCTTAACAATCCAAATATAAAGTTGCCAGAAGATCAAGATACAGTAGTTTGGAAGTATTTGGATTTGTCTAAATTCCTGGATTTATTGCTGTCTAAAAAATTATTTATGTCCCGTTCGGATAAATTTGAGGATCAGTATGAAGGTACTTTTAGTGAACCTACTTTTGAGGAGATTAAAAAGCTGGCAAAAGACAATCCTGACTTTTTAAATTATTATAAAACACATCGCGAAAAAGTAGCGGTGAGCAGTTGGCACATCAACGAGTACGAATCGTTTGCAATGTGGCAAATATTTACCCAAAACAGCGAAGGTTTGGCGATTCAGTCTACGATTGGGAGGTTACAAAAAGCATTAAATCCCGAGAATAATTTTGATCAATACATCGGCGAAGTCAACTACATTGACTACAAAAAAGAATACATTCCGTTTGATGATTTGTTTTTTCCGTTTTTGTTTAAGCGAAAGAGTTTTCAGTACGAGCGTGAACTCCGCATTATTACAGATACTTCTAAAAGCAATCAAAAACTAAATGATGGTCTAAAAATAAACGTCGATCTCAATCAGTTAATTGAAAAGATTTACATTCATCCCAAATCTGAAAACTGGTACAAAAAATTGGTGATCGAACTGGTGGAACAACTTGGTTTTGGGTTTGAGATCGAGAAATCAGATCTGGAAAGCGATATTTTAATCTAAGGTTCTAAGTTGCTGAGATACTAAGTTTTTTTGCCACAGATTACTCAGATTAAAAGGACTTATTTTATTTATAAATATAAAAAGCCATTTAAAATTATTTTAGTTAATTTTTAAATGGCTTTTTATATTATTCAGAAAGATTTAAAAAAAATCTCAGAATCTCAGAACCTTAGCATCTTAGATCAGATTGGTTTATAATTTTTAACTTCCCATTTTTTCAAACCTAAATCAATGTAGTTGTAATGCAGGACATCATTTTTATCAAACTGCCCATTTTGGTTGGTATCTTCAATAGTTCTAAAATACAATCGGCTTTTAGACTCGATCAAACTCCAATCTACCAATTCTTCTAAGTCGGTTGACACTTTCGTGAAATTTTGCCCGCTAATATCACTAAGGTACAACGTTTTGATATCTCCGGTATCTATTTTGCCGTCTTTATTGGTGTCCGAATCGGTTAAAGTATACACCATTATTTTGTTTTGCGTTTTATCGGCAACCGCTTTTAAATAAGTCGCTGTTAAAATTAGAATTGGCTTGTCAGACAAAGGTCGAATAGAGTCTGAATTTACCTCCTGAAATTTTAGATTTTGCAAATAACCCGTGATTTCATATTCACCTAAATTCGAAATTGTAAAACTCACATCATTAACACTTGAAGAGCCATATCGTGACTTTGATCCTTTTTCGAAAACGCGTAAATCACCAACCGGATGGATCAAATAATTCGTTCCTTCCATCTGAATTGGCAAATCTGCCACTTCTATCTGCGTAGAATCGGTTTTAACAGCTACATTTACTTTACTAGAACCATCATAAATTACTTTTGGCTTCTGGGCTTCGTCTTTGCAACTCATTAAGGTTCCAACGATTACTAGGGCTATATATTTAAAATAATTTTTCATTGACAAAATTCTATTAGAATATCAAATATAGTATTTTTGATTGTATTATTTGTTTTTATTGAATTTTACTAGCGCGAAGATATTGAGAAGTGCAATTCCGAGATAGCCTAGAAAAAGAATCCATTGTTCTTTAAAAAAAGAAACTTGAAAAACATGAAGTTCTTTTTTTTGATTTTCTTCTTCCATTCTAAGCGTATTTTCTCTTGTACTTGCCATAGTTCCACAAATAAACCCGTGTTTCTTTTTCGGCTTTGCATGTGCGAATGCATACATATTGTCTGAAAACAATGCCCAAACAGGCATTTTTTCTTCAACCATTATATCCATTATACTAACAAAAGTATCATAATCTGTTTTTGATCCGAAATGAATTTTAGCTCCATTTATACTATCAAATCTTTTCACTAAATCACGGGTGAAGAATCTCAATTCGTTTAACTGTTGTTTATGTTTTGATTTCTTTTCGTTAAAACTAAAAGTCCTATATTTTCTTAAATCTTCAACTTTATATTTTTCAAAATCTTCTTTATCGGGAATGCCGAATTCCAAAGAACCATAAACCTTAAAAGCATCAATTTTATAAAAATAATAAAAACACATAAGAGGAATAAAAATCAAAGAAATCATTCCCGGAACGTAAAAAATTTTCCTTCTTTTAAGTTTTTTATCCATTTATAACCTTGCGTTCAGTTTTAAATTAAAAACTCTCGAAGTCATATAATTCGGAATAGCATATTGGTTTTTAGAATACACATCTCGCACCCAAGTATTGGTTATCGCGTTTTGATTGTTAAACAAATTGAAAATCTCTAAACCTAATGACAATTCTTTGAAGTTTTTAAGCCAATTGGCTTTGGCTACTTTTGTGTTGGTATTGACAAAAACTTTAGAAAAACCAACATCTACTCTACGATAATCATTGAGGCGGTTTTGATAAAAATAAGGATCAGAATATGAGGGCGAGCCTCCAGGCAAACCTGTATTGTAAACCAAATTCAGGTATAATTTTACACTCGGAATATTCGGCATATAATCCTGAAACAACATCGCAAACTTCAACCTTTGATCCGTTGGACGCGCTATAAATCCCTTATTTTGGTAATTTTCTTCCGTTTTTAAATAGCCAAAACTAATCCACGATTCAGTTCCCGGAACAAACTCACCATTCAATCTAAAATCAAGTCCTTGTGCGTACGCTTTGGCATTATTATCTGCTACGTAACGGATGCGAACATTGTCGATAGAATAGGTATTAACATCTGTAAGCGATTTATAGTAAAGCTCTGTTACCCACTTAAAAGGGCGGTCCCACATCTTAAAACTATAATCATTACTCAAGACAATATGAACAGATTGCTGTGCTTTTACATCAGGATTTACCACCCCATCTGCATCACGTAGCTCTCTATAAAAAGGAGGCTGATGGTATAATCCTCCCGAAATTCTAAAAACCATGTCCTTCTCCCAATCGGGTTTTATAGCAAATTGCGCACGTGGACTAAAAACAACTTGATTTTTACCTTCTACGGCAGCTCCACTCACCTGCCAACTCTGAAAACGAGCACCAATCGTATACCAAATTTCGCTAGAACCCAACGCTCCTTTATTGCTCCACTGTGTAAACCCCGAAAATCGATTGATTGTATTAAAATTAGTCGCACGAATATCCTGATAAGGCAAAAGCGGACCCGTATAAGGCACATCGGGCTGATTATTTCGAGGTAAAACGATAATTGGAGGATTTATAGAAAACCCTGCCGAATCAATTACTTCCCACTCGACTATTCGGTCACGAATGGATTCTCGGGTATATTTTAAACCAAATTCTAACTCACTCGTCTGCCATTCTTTAAAACCTTTTATTTCAATATTGGCAATCAAAGCGTCTAAATCATTTCTTGCATGATTGAGTTGAGAACCGATTCCACGTGTAAAATCTACATTATCAGGATTTGTTGTCCCGTCCGGATTTACATTACCTAAACGATATTGCGCCAAAATATCAAAATGTTCTTGTTCGGTTGTATGAAATAGGGAACTTATCAGCTTCAAATTAAAACTTTGCGATACTTTGTAAATGGTTTTAAAAGCACCAAAATAAGTATCGTACTGATCTTTTTCCTGACCTTCATAGTATACGGCAAGCGACATTGGCTGGTCTATGGTTCCAAATTTTGTTTCCCGTGTGAGAGGACGATACAAATATTTATTTTGCGAAATATTCCCTAAAAAACTCATTTGCCATTTCTCTGAAATATCGTAATTTATATTCGTCTGAATATCTGCAAAAGTCGGAGTATAATTGGTTTGCGTATCCTGACTGTTTACCAAAAGGCTATTATTTCGATAGCGAACACCTGTTACGGCAGACCATTTTTTATTTTTAGAAACGGCATCAACTGCAAAGCTTCCGCCAAGAAAACTTGCCTCGAGAACAGCTCCAAATTCGGTTGGTTTTCTGTACGTAATGTCTAAAACCGAAGACAATTTATCGCCAAATTTGGCCGAAAATCCTCCCGCAGAAAAATCTATATTTTGTACCAGATCAGTATTTGTAAAACTCAGACCTTCTTGCTGCCCTGACCTTATTAAGAAAGGACGATAGACTTCAATTTCGTTTACATACACTAAATTCTCATCATAATTTCCCCCGCGAACGGCATACTGCGTACTCAATTCGTTATTAGAATTTACACCCGGTAATGTTTTAAGGATATTCTCGATTCCGGCGTTGGCACCCGGAATTTTTCTGATGGTTTCTGAATTGATAATCGTGATGCCTTGTACGCGTTTTTTGTTTCGAGAACTTACAAAAACTTCGCCCATTTGTTCTTCTGATCCACTCATAACGGGATTAAAAACAAAGGTTTCATTTGGCTTTAAAGTCACCGTTAAAGTCATCATTTTTAACGAAATATGTGTAAAAACCAAAACTGTTTTTTTATTGGAAGCCACTTCAATTTCAAAAAAACCATTCGCATCTGATTGCGAAACATTTCCGGAACAGGAAATATTAACATCAGTTACCGGATGATTTTCAATATCTAAAATAACTCCTTTTACACGAGCATTTTGCGCCATCGAAAAATAACCAATGCCTAAAAAAAGGAAAACAAAAAGTAACTTATTATTATTCAATCTTTATGATTTTATTTTTGTTGACTTCTAAAAAAATGAGTCTCAAAGATAGCAGAATTACCCATATTATCGACCACTTCAATTTTTAAATCATTAGCTCCTTCCGCTAATAAAGTATCATCAAATTTATGGGTGATTTTTCTCGTTTTATTATCATATTCAAACAAAATCCAGTTTCCATTTAGATATCCGTTATACGATTTTATGCCCGACAAATTATCGTTAATAATAAATTGAATGGTTTTCATCTCCGAAATCCATTTGTCCTGAATCGGTTTTAGTATTTTTATTGTAGGAGCAATTGTATCGATCGCCAAACCATATTGTCCTAAAATTTTAGATTTAGTTGAAAAAACACCATTTTTTTCTGTCGTCGAATAATAGCTGATACTATTTCCCGAAAATTTTCCGATGAATACTTTCTCGCGTTGCGCCGCTGTGTAAGAAGTGCTATCCTGAATGGTTATGGTAAAATTAGAATGCGCCGGAACCGTATCGTCGTGAATGTAAATTCGGTTATTTTTTACATCAAAATTCATTTTAAAATCATTATAAAATGTGCCTGCAGGAAAAAAGACCGACATGTTGTCCTTTTCAAAATTAGAATCTTTGTCTGAACGAATAAAATACGGCGCCGTTTCATTTTCAGCCTTGACGATTGGTGAAAGATTATCAAACTCTACAGGAATTGTTACCGAATTTTGATTGCCAAAATAATCCGAAACTTCAACTCGGTAAGTCGAACTTAAATTTGGAACCACAGGAATTTCCCCGTGCAGCGAATCTGTTTTGATAATACTCAGGGCAAAAGGCTTTTCCATAAAAAGTTTCTGAATGCGCTGACCTGATTTTTTGTATTTTGAGTAATCTATAAAAGCATTAATATACCGCATTTCATCAAAAGAATATGTGTTGAAGGTGTATTGATAATTCTGGCTTCCGTTTAAAAAAGCGGTCACATTATAAACACCATTTTTATTAAAGGAAACATCATCAAAATCGACCGTATTGATTCCGAAACCAATTGCTCCGTTGGCTTTTACTTTATTGGCAAGATACGTTCCGTCTTTTTGAAGAGAAAGATTCAGCAATAAAGGTAGTTTTGACTGATTTACGACGGTATTTTTTAGTGGATAAACGTATAAACTCGAAATAGTTGGTTTTTTGGTATCTTTAAATTCTTTATCAAACCCAAAAAATAGCGGATTGATTATAAATTCGGTTTTAGAATCACGAAATTCGAAATGCAAATGCGGGCCTTCAGAAGAACCCGTATTGCCGGAAAGCGCAATTATTTGTCCTTTTGTCACGGGCAACTCATCAGGTTTTAGAAACAACTCTATCTCGAAAGCCTTTTCTTTATAATGGTTTTTTTGAACATAATCCTGAATGGCGCCAACCGGATTCTGCAAGTGTCCGTATACAGAAGTATAACCGTTTGGGTGCGTAATATAAATGCATTTACCGTTTCCGAAAGTAGAAATTTTTATTCTCGAAACATAGCCATCCGCCACAGCGTAAACATTTAAGCCTTCTCTTTGATTGGTTTTTAAGTCGAAACCAGCATGAAAATGATTTGGTCTAAGTTCTCCAAAATTTCCAGAAAGCTGCATCGGAATATCAAGCGGTGAACGAAAATAATCTTTAGGATATTCTGTCTGCGAAAAAATGAAATTGCAAAATAACAAGGAAAAAATAGTCAGTTTCATGGGTAAGCTTTTTGCTAAGATAAAAAATAAGACCCAAAAAAGCTTAAAAAATCGATAAAAATACAATTGTTTGAATTTCATTTATTTATCTATTTTTAATGTAAAAAAATCGATAAAAAATTGCATTAATAAAAAGGAATACTAACTTTGTATGATTAAGTAATGAATAGGATTTATAATGAGTGTAATTGCCGAAATAATTGATACTCTTGAATATAAAGTCGAAAAACTTTTTTCGAAAATAAAAGGTTTAGAGAAAAACAATCAAGACTTACGATTAGAACTCACCAAAGCTGCGCAAATTATCCAGAAACAATCTGAAGAAATTGAGGCTTTGCAAAAGCAATATGACACACTTAAAATAGCCAATTCGTTACTGGGCAGTGACAATAATAAGAGAGAGACAAAGCTTAAGATAAATTCATTAATTCGCGAAATTGATTACTGTATAGCGCAATTATCAGATTAGACACATGGACGGAAAGCTACGAATCAAAATATCAATTGCAGACAGAGTTTATCCGCTCACGGTTGAACCCAATCAGGAAGAAGGACTGCGAAGTGCTTCAAAAAAAATTGATGCTATGATCAAGCAATTCGAGGAGAATTATGCTGTTCGTGACAAACAGGATGTGTTGGCGATGTGTGCTTTACAATTTGCTTCGCAAGTAGAACAAAAACAAATTGACAGCGCAGTTGATGGAGTAGCAACCATTGACAGAATTAAAAGATTAAATTCGCTTTTAGATCAATATCTCGAAAATTAAACGTTCTTTACAGCAACTAAGATACTGCCTACATTAGTTCATTTTTTGGTAAACTCAACACTAACAATTTAGAATGAGCGAATCATCACTACTATAGCATGCCCTGCTTTGGCAAGGAAACTTGAACAGTGAGTTAGCTCAAAACTTGTCTTTACGAGTTTATTCAAGCAATTAATGTAGGCTTTTTTTATATATAAATTTTAACAAACATGGACATTATAACGATCATTATTTCAGGTATAATAGGTATTGCAGGAGGTTTTGGAATAGCTAAAATTATCGAAAAAAGCAATATTTCAAACTTAATAAAAAACGCCAAAAAGGAAGCAGCGTCAATTTTAAAAGATGCCAATTTAGAAGCCGAAAACATTAAAAAAGATAAAATACTTCAGGCAAAAGAGCGTTTTATCGAACTAAAATCAGAGCACGAACAAGTAATTTTAGCGAGAGATAAAAAAGTAGCAGAAGTAGAAAAGAGAGTACGTGACAAGGAATCACAAATTTCGAATGAACTTTCGAAAGCTAAAAAAGTAAACGACGATTTTGAAGCTAAAACACAGGAATACAATAACAAAATTGAAGTTTTAGACAAAAAACAGGCCGAAGTTGATAAATTACACAAAAGCCAATTACAACAATTAGAAGTTATTTCGGGATTATCTGCAGAAGAAGCAAAAGAGCAATTGGTAGAAGGTTTGAAAGCCGAAGCCAAGAGTAAAGCAATGTCGCATATTCAGGATACTATTGAAGAAGCAAAATTGACTGCACAACAGGAAGCTAAGAAAATTATCATTAATACGATACAAAGAGTTGGAACGGAAGAAGCGGTTGAAAACTGTGTTTCTGTATTCAATATTGAGTCTGACGATGTAAAAGGTAGAATTATTGGTCGTGAAGGTCGTAATATTAGAGCTCTTGAAGCTGCAACAGGAGTAGAAATCATTGTAGATGATACACCTGAGGCTATTATTCTTTCTTGTTTTGATCCGGTTCGTAGAGAAATTGCCCGTTTGTCTTTGCACAAATTAGTAACAGACGGCCGAATTCACCCTGCAAGAATTGAAGAAGTTGTGGCAAAAACAGCCAAACAAATTGACGATGAGATTATTGAAGTTGGAAAACGTACCGTTATCGACTTAGGAATTCACGGATTACATCCTGAATTGATAAAAGTTGTGGGTAGAATGAAATACCGTTCTTCTTACGGACAAAACTTACTACAACACTCGAGAGAGGTTTCTAAGCTTTGTGGTATCATGGCCGCCGAATTAGGATTGAATGTAAAACTGGCAAAAAGAGCTGGTTTACTTCACGATATTGGTAAAGTTCCGGATACAGAAAGTGATCTGCCTCACGCTTTGTTAGGAATGCAATGGGCAGAGAAATATGGCGAAAAAGAAGAAGTTTGCAATGCAATTGGAGCACACCACGATGAGATTGAAATGAAATCATTATTGTCTCCTATTATTCAGGTTTGTGATGCTATTTCGGGAGCGAGACCAGGCGCAAGACGTCAGGTTTTAGATTCTTACATTCAGCGTTTAAAAGATCTTGAAGAAGTTGCTTATGGATTCAACGGAGTTAAAAATGCTTATGCAATTCAGGCTGGTAGAGAATTACGTGTCATTGTAGAAAGCGAAAAAGTTTCTGATGAAAACGCAGCCAATTTATCTTTTGAAATTTCACAAAAAATTCAAACAGAAATGACTTATCCAGGTCAGGTAAAAGTTACGGTAATTAGAGAAACAAGAGCAGTAAATATTGCGAAATAATTCCTTCTTTATAAACAAAAAAAGCTGTCAATTGACAGCTTTTTTTGTTTTGAGACTTTTAGAGATCATCAAAAATAATTTTAAAAGTGGTTCCAACTTCTACTTCGCTCTCTACTGAGACACTGGCTTTCATCGCATCGAGTTGGTTTTTGATGATGTACAAACCCAAACCCCTTGCGTCTTCGTGTTTATGAAATGTCTTATACATTCCGAAAAGCAAATCGCCATAGACAGTCAAATCTATCCCCAGCCCATTGTCTTTTATTTTTAAGGCTTTATGACCATCTGATTCTATCGAAAACTCAAAAATAATAACAGGATCACGCTGAGGATGTGCATATTTTAGAGCATTTGTAGCAAAATTTAACAACACACTTTCGAGATAAGCGGGATTAAAATCAATAAAAACATATTCAGGTACATTATTGATAACGGTAAATTTATTTTCATGATTCTCAAAACCCGTGATAGCCGTAATGGTTCTGCTTATATACTCATGCAAGTTTAACGACTTTACTATAATATTGATATTGGTTTGCGTTTTTACAATTTGCGCCAGATCTGAAATAGTATCGTTTAAACTATTAGAAATCGTTCGTAGATGGAGCAACATTTCATCTACGTTTTCTTTCTTCTGATCGGCGTCTATAAAGTCTAAAATCGATTTTATATTACCTGCCTGTGTTAGTAAATTATGCGAAACAATATGCGAAAAATTGAGTAAACGACTGTTTTGATCGCTGTATAACTTCATAGTTTTTAAAAGTTCGAGTTCTTTTTCTTTTTGAGCCGAAACATCGGTATGAGTACCAATAACCCGTAAAGGCGATCCGCTGGAATCCCTTTCGATTACCTTACCGCGATCCAAAATCCATTTGTATTTTCCGTTGGAAGTCATTACACGATGATAATTTTCATAAAACGGAATTTTATTATCAAAATGTTCGTGAATGTCGGCATAATATTTATTCAAATCATCCGGATGCACAATCTTATCCCAACGCTCGGGATTATCCATTACATCAGCAGAATCTAACTCTAAAATCTTCAGCGAAAGCGAAGAATAGAAAACATCATTGGTAACTAAATTCCAATCCCAAATTCCGACCGTAGAAGCTTCAAGCGCAAATTTAAATCGTTCTTCAGAAATTTTAAGCTGCAATTCGTGTTCCTTTAAATCACTTACATCCGAAACATGACCCAGAAAAACAACACTATCTTCTGCAGTCTTTTCGGGTGTGGCCATTATCTTAAACCATCTTAATCCTTTCTGCGGCAAGACCACTCTAAACTCCATTTCCCATGTTACCAACTCTTTTTTTGAGGCTAGAAAACTATCAAAAAAACGTTGTTTGTCAAGATGAAAAATTCTTCCGTGAAGCATCAGTTCGGTATTTTTTAAGAAGTCTTCATCATTCAATTCAAAAATTTCCCTGACCGATTTACTGACGAAAGGAAGAGTGTAATTAAAGTTGGAATCGACTACCAACTGGAAAAAAAAATAGGGAATCTGAGCAAATAATTTTTTATAAAAGTTATTTGCTTTCACACTGTCATCATTTTCATTTAAATCAAAAGCCATATTTATGGAATAAATTATCAATCATCAGGACCTAAAACAATCAGCAATACATTCAAGAAAGAGTTATTATTATAAATAAATTAACACGAAATATAGTATAAATATACACATTATTTTCTAGGATGAAAATTATTGACGATATCTTTTAAAAAACGCCGGTCTAAATGTACATAGATTTCTGTAGTTGTAATAGATTCATGCCCTAACATTAACTGAATAGACCGCAAATCGGCACCATTTTCGAGCAAATGTGTTGCGAAGGAATGGCGTAACGTATGTGGACTAATATTTTTATTTAAATTGATTTTGGATGCCAAATCTTTGATGATCGTAAAAATCATTGCCCTTGTAAGCTGATTGCCTCTGCGGTTTAAAAACAAAGTATCCTCCGCGCCTTTTTTAATAGTTTGATGTATTCTGACCGTTTTTTGGTAAAGCTCAATATAGTGCTGAGTTTGCATACCAATAGGCACAAATCGTTCTTTATTTCCTTTTCCTGTCACTTTTATAAAACCTTCCTCAAAAAACAAATCTGATATTTTTAGGGCTATCAACTCCGAGACACGAAGGCCGCAACCGTATAAAGTTTCCATCATAGCACGATTTCGCTCTCCTTCGTTAGAGCTTAAATCAATTGCCTCAATAAGTCGGTCAATTTCTTCAACCGATAAGGTATCAGGAAGTTTTCTACCTGTTTTGGGGCTCTCTATCAGCTCCAACGGATTATCAATTCTGTAATCTTCGAAAACCAGATAATTAAAAAAACTTTTTAGCCCAGAAATGATTCTGGCCTGCGACCTAGGATTCACCTCTTTGGCAACGGCATAGATAAATTCCTGAAGAGTTTCCTCTTTAATTTTTACAGGCGAAACCTCGATTTGATTGATTTCTAAAAAAACACAGAGCCGTTCAATATCAAAACTATAATTCTCGATCGTATTTTTAGACAAACCTCTCTCGATTCGCAAATACGATTGATAGTCTTTTATATAGGTGTACCAGTTCATGCTTGCAAAGTAAAACATTTTGGCACAAAAAAACCTTCCGAATTAGGGAAGGTTTTTGAATCTAATTTGAATCTGAGAAGATTAAAATTTATACGCTGCAGTCAAAGCCAAAACATTGTTGGTATATCTGTCATCATAATAGTATCCGTCATTATATCTGTCATTGTCGTAAACATTAGACAAACCAACTGTGTAGCGAATACCTACAGAGAAATTTTGAGTAAAATTATATCCTCCACCAATATTAAAAGCGGCATCTACAGTACGCTCATCGTCAATATTTTCGCTAGAAACTAGCAATCCAATCTGAGGACCTGCTTCAACGCTAAAAGTTTTAGTAATGTAATATTTTGCCAAAACCGGAATATTTATGTAATTTAAATTTACAGTATAATCGGCAGCATTACCATAATTATCAATTCTGGCACCTTGTGTAGAAAACAAAAGTTCCGGCTGAACAAATAATTTTTTCCAAACATTGATTTCTGCAAAACCTCCTAATTGAAAACCAACCAGAGCTTCAGCGTTTTCAGCGTTGCCAATTGTCGCGATGTTCAATCCGCCTTTTATTCCAAATCTAGTACTTTGTGCATTCGCAAATGCAAAGGAAATTACTGCAACTGCAGTCAAAATAATTCTTTTCATTACAATTTTTTTTTGGGGTTACAAAGGTCAAATATAACACCATTCTCTTTAAAGAATAATTTGTTTTTTTAGAAATAAAGCAGTAAATAAGCAAAAATAAGTCCAGAAAATAGCCATACATTATCATTATATAGATTAAAAAAGTATATGCTGATTTAATAAAAAACAGTGATTATGTTTGTTTTTTAACAAATCTGCACTCATTAGAAGACAATAAAATTACAATTCTATAGTTTTTAATGGTATCAAGTTTAATCAAAAAAACAAAATTTATGAAAAAGATACTATTAGCAGCAGTATTATTGGTAGCAACATCTGCAACCCTGCAAGCGCAGTTTTTAAGAATTGGAGTTAAAGGAGGAGTAAATTTTGCAAATCAAACGGGAGATGCTTCTTTGGAAGGAGTCGCTTTTGATAAAGATGGCATTACGAGTTTTCATGCAGGTTTAGTTGCAGAGCTCAAGCTACTAGATAGATTTGCTATACAACCAGAACTTTTATACTCAACTCAGGGAGCAAGCTATAAAAATGCTGTAGACGAATTTAAAAACGAATTAGGATATTTATCTATTCCTGTAATGGCTAAATTATATTTAACAGATTCATTCAGCTTAGAAGTTGGGCCACAAGCTTCATTTTTATTAAGCGAAAAAAACGATTTTGATGTTAAAGATGCTGAAACTTTTGAGTTTGGAGTTAATGCAGGATTAGGTTTTAAAATAACAAAAAGTTTGTTTATTCAGGGACGTTATAGCTTAGGATTGACAGAAGCTTCAAAAAATGCTGATGTTAAAAACTCAACAGTACAATTATCTGCAGGATTTTTATTCTAAAAAAACATATAGTTTTATAAAAGCCGTTCTAATTAGGACGGTTTTTTTTATTTTTACAAAAATTATTTTTATGAGAATTGCAATTATCAACGGTCCCAATTTAAACCTTCTTGGAAAAAGAGAACCCGAAGTATATGGAAGTCAGAATTTTGAAGATTATTTTGAAAGCCTGCAAAAGAAATTTATGAATGCAGAGCTCGCCTACTTTCAAAGTAATATTGAGGGCGAATTGATAGGCAAAATTCAGGAATATGGTTTTTCATACGACGGAATTATTCTCAATGCGGGTGCATACACACATACTTCTATAGGTTTGGGTGACGCTATAAAAGCCATTACAACACCAGTAATAGAAGTACATATCTCGAATACGTATGCACGCGAAAGCTTCAGACACCAATCGTATTTGTCTGGAAATGCAAAAGGCGTGATTCTGGGTTTTGGATTAAAAAGTTATGAATTAGCCATTCAATCCTTTTTTCTGGTTTGATTTTTAACAAATTTTTAATAACCACACCACTAACTTATCCTATTTTTGTGAGAGAAAAAACTTTCATGAAAAAACACTACCTACTAGCCCTTTTATTTTTTTCGATTTCGCATTTTTCCCAAATCAAAGGGACTATTACAGACGAAAAAGGAAACCCGCTTCCTTTTGTTTCTGTTTTTGAAGAAAACACCTATAGCAGCACTACATCAAACGAGCAGGGAGTTTATCAGTTGAATGTGAAAAAACTTGGGCAAAATAAAATTATTTTTCAATATTTAGGTTTCAAAACTCAAAAAATAGATGTTGCTCCAGAAGCGAAAACTCTAACCTTGAATGTAAAAATGCTAGAGGAAAGTTTTACGCTAAACGAAGTAATAATTGACCCCAAAAACAATCCTGCAAACGCCATTATAAAAAGTGCGATAGCCAACAGGAAAGAAAATTCTGAAAAAACAGCACGATATACTGCCGATTTTTATTCGAAAGGAATGTTTAAAGTCAAAGACTTACCTAAAAAACTCTTTGGACAAAAAGTGGATCTAGGTGCAGATATGGCCTCTAATCTCGACTCTACCGGAACGGGAATTTTATATTTATCTGAGACATTATCAAAAATTACTTTTGAAAAACCCAACAAAATAAAAGAGAAAATTATAGCTTCAAAAATTTCCGGAAACAACAGAGGTTACAGCTACAATACAGCCAGTTTATCAACTTATGATTTTTATGAAAATACTTTAGAATTTAGCATTAATATTATTTCGCCAATAGCTTTTAATGCCTTTAATTATTACACCTATACCCTTGAAGGTACTTTTTTTGATGAAAATAATCAGCAGATTAACAAAATAAAGGTCAAACCGAAACGTGATAAAGAACCCGTTTTTGAGGGCTATATTTATATTGTCGAGGATAGTTTTGCTATTTATGCCGTAGATGTAGACATACCAGGCTACAGAATGAAGCAGGAATTTACCGAAAAAATGAATCTTAAACAGACTTTCACTTATAATCAGAAAAATAAAATTTGGTCTAAAAACTCCCAAACCTTAGCTTTTAATGCAGGTGCGTTTGGCATTAAATTTTCGGGACAATTTAATTATATCTATTCTAATTATGAATTTCCAAGTTCTTTTGAGAAGAAGACTTTTGGCAACGAAATTGTGGCTTTTGAATTAAATGCCAACAAAAAAGACGATTCGTTCTGGAATGAAATTCGCCCTATACCTTTGACAATCGAAGAAAGCACTGATTATGTCAAAAAAGACAGCCTGCTTACGATTCGTAAATCGCAAAAATATATTGATTCTGTTGATGCCAAAAACAATAAATTTAAAATTTTGGATATCATGATGGGATATGATTACAAAAACACTTTCAAAAGTCGTTCTTTTGAATACAAAGGTTTACTGGACCTCACTTCGGCAAGTTTCAACACTGTTCAGGGGCTTAATATCGGTAGTGGTTTTACTTTCAAAAAATGGAATGAAGAAAACGGAAAAAGCACCACTATAAATACTGATGTTAATTATGGTTTTTCTGAGGAACGCTTACGTGTTACAGGAAATTTTACACATCGATTTAATAGTATCAATTATGCAACACTTTCGGTTTCTGGAGGGACAAAAGTGGCACAATTTAACAACGCCAACCCCATCAGTAAGTTAATCAATTCTGTAAGTTCTTTATTTTTTAAAGACAATTATATGAAGCTTTACAACTTAGAATTTGCTCAAATAAACTATGTCCAGGACATTGCAAATGGTGTAAATCTGAATGCAAAACTTGGTTACGAGCAGCGCAAACCTTTATTCAACACCACCGATTATTCTTTCTTCAAGAGAGACGACAGCTACTCTTCTAACAATCCTTTGTTGCCAAATGATTTTACTACTTCAGCTTTTGAAAAACATAATTTATTTAAAGCTACTTTAGGTGCCAGAATCAATTTTGGAAATAAATATATTTCGAGACCTGATGGCAGGTATAATTTTAAAGATGATAAATATCCAACGGTACTATTGGCCTTTGAAAAAGCATTTGCAGGAAGTGAAAAAAAATATGAATTTGAACGCATTGGCGCTGCTGTACAATACGATTTACCAATTGGAAACAAAGGAATTTTAGGAATGAATTTTAAGGCCGGAAAGTTCTTTAATGCCGAGAATATTTCGTTTATAGATTACAGACATTTTAACGGAAATCAAACTCATATTGGTCAGGCAGATCGTTATCTGAATGTTTTTAATCTAATGCCGTATTACAGCAACAGTACCAATAATAGTTATTTTGAAGCACATTTGGAGCACAATGACCAAGGTTTTATTATGAATAAAATTCCGTTATTGAACCTTTTAAAGTCGACTATGAATATTGGTTTTCATGCTCTGGCTATCCCAGATAGAAAACCGTATTCTGAATTTACAGTGGGATTAGACAATTTAGGATTTGGAAAATTTAAATTATTCAGATTAGATTATGTTCATTCTTACCAAAGCGGCATCGAGCAAAACGGAATTGTTCTTGGAATTAAGATTTTGAATGTTTTAGATTAAGGAAGAAGATACTAAGTCGCTTAGGTTCTGAGTTACTAAGCGAGTCTTTTTTTATTTTTCCTCTCCCTAACTATAAAAATTGAAAACCTTAAAACTTTTCATTACCTGAGATTGGGTTAGGGATAGAAGCGGTATCCTTTAGCTTTTTTCTTTAAAAAAATAAGTAAAGATAAAAGTCGCTATTAATAGTAGTTTATAACATTCGTTAACATTATCAGTAACGATTTAGTAATGGTGCTTACTGCACTTTCTTTCATTTCAATACCTTGTAAATCAGCACTGCAAATGTAATGAAATAAAGAGTAAGATATAATAGTACTTTACTATTTATTTTACTTCTTTTTACTTACACTATCAATAAATATAACCCCATAGGGGGTAAACTGTGGCATTGTTTTCAATATTATTTCGAAATTTTGGCATTGCAACAATCGTTGTGTATCCGAAATAAATAGGATAACTAAAAAAGATTATGCTATGGAAATAATGTTGAGTAAAATATTAACACAAATTCATCTTCAGGAAGATAAAATTTCTTCTACAATGATGCTAACGGCAGATGAGGCATACCAAATGACCTTGTTTCTAAACGAGATGTTGTACATCATAAAAGATAAAGTACTACAAAATAGCTTTGCGAATGAAAAACAGGAAATTGATTTTTTCAAGAATATTAAACCGCAAATTTTAGGAAAACTCATTTATTACAATAAAGTATTCCGTATTGAAACATCCTGCCCTGTGAGCAATGGTAAGATATATAAAAGTTACTATGGGAACCTATTAAAAATCCTTAAGTCAGAATATAAAGAAAGGATTTGCAATGAGGATTTTTATAGATACTATCGCGCAGGCAGGACAGACCGTGACCATAAATATTTTAGGCTAGGTCAAGTTAATTACCACGATGGTTTAAAGAGTGGCGTATTTGAAATTGATCTTAGTTTTTCAACTTATTATGATAACAAGAAAGCTTATATTATAGCAAATGAATTATTGTATAATTACTTGCTTACAAAAATTAACCTCGACGAAAACCCCGATGCCATTTTAAAAAATTCTGAATCAACAAATGATGTTTTTTGGACAAATAGTAAAAATGCACTCATAGAATTGGTTTATGCTCTTTATGCTTCTGGAGCGATTTCTCACGGTAAAATTGGTATCCGAAAAATGAGCTTAATGTTTCAGATACTCTTCCGGGTTCCTCTCGTAGATTTGCATCATGCTTTCCATCGTATGAAAACCCGCACAGGTTCTAGAACTACATTTTTAGACCAACTAAAGATATCCCTCGAAGAGTATATGGACAAAGAGCTTTAACTAAATTAAACAACCCTGTTCAAAGCAGTACACAAAATGTACAGCTTTTTCTTTGCCCATATCTGCCAATTGGTAAATATGGGCAAAACTCATCTACAAAACATCCCTAATCCTCCAAAACCTTTACCAAACAAGGGTTTTTCATAATTGTAAAAAAAATCAAAAAAACGCCAAACCAATTGGCAAGTATTGGCAGACAACCACTGCCACCTTTCACAATTTTGCATAGTGAACTTTAAATGCTGTGTAATGAAAATAATAACCATTGAAGAAGAAGCTTGGCAACAGCTAAACAGCCGTATCAACGCCATTGCAGATTATCTGAAAAGACAAGAAGATAAAAGCTATGATGGCCTTTGGCTCAATAACCACGAAGTATGCCAATACCTGCATATCAGCGAAAAAACCCTTTGGCGTATGCGTACCAAAGGAGAGATAACGTATTCAAAAATATATAGTCAATACTTCTATACTATTGGATCTATTAAGGATATGCTTAATGCCAATGCTATTCAGAGTAGCGATGAGTTTGTACAGGAACTTATGGCAAAAGGCAAAAGCTATATCGAAAAAGGCAGAAAGCTAAAGACAGATAAAAAATAGGAAGAATCCTTTAAAGTATATCCCTATGAATATAGATAGAATGGAATTTTTGGCGTGGATGGAACGCC
This sequence comes from Flavobacterium flavipigmentatum, assembly GCF_020911905.1. Taxonomy (NCBI): domain Bacteria; kingdom Pseudomonadati; phylum Bacteroidota; class Flavobacteriia; order Flavobacteriales; family Flavobacteriaceae; genus Flavobacterium; species Flavobacterium flavipigmentatum. The sequence goes on from NZ_CP087133.1 coordinate 154,368, forward strand.
TAATGGGTCGCCTTGATATGCTGGGCGACACTATAGCCGAATTACAAAAGAAACGCAACAATATAGACGGTGAGGAATTGTTGGATAATCAGGATTTGCTCCAAATGCTAAAAATCAGTAACCGTTCTCTGCAACGGTACCGCTCAATCGGAAAACTGCGCTATTATACCATTAGCGGAAAATTGTATTACAAGCTGTCTGATGTTCATCAGTTTATAAGGGAGAGTTTTAATCCTTCCGTAACTAAACTGAACGCCAATAAGTGACAAACACTGCCTTTGACTGCCACTTTGGGTAATGCAATAAAAGCTTCTTTTACATTCGGCAGTGAATTTTAAAATTTTCAGGCTATGAGTGAAGAAACAACAAATAAACAGGAAATGCCCGAACAGCTATCGGACATATTATTGGTGCTGGATAAAGAAAAAATGAAAATCCAAGCAGTAAAGAGTATTGACGAAAACGGAAAAATGGAAACCGTTGAACCAACGAAAAAGAACCAAAACCAATTTATGCGTGTGGACAAAAGTGGTGATTTCTTTTCCAACTTCTTCTCCAATTTTTTTAGCCAACTGAAGAACCCAACCAATTTGTCATTTTTTAAAGTATCGGCTGATGAAGCTGTAAATAAAGCAAAGGAAATGCAAAAGCAGGTAGATAACCCAACTCCCAAAGGTGAAAAAGTGATGAAAGAACACGAAGTAAAAGTCGAAGCAAAACAAAATAGTAAACAAGAAAATCAAAATAATATGGAAACAGCACAAACAACGCCGGAAGCAAGCGAATTCCGCTACAAGCCGGAACAGATTGATTGGGATACAATGAACAATCTAGGATTAAGTAAGGAATACCTTGAAAAAAGAAACCTCTTAGAACCTTTATTGAAAGGTTACAAAACCAATGAACTTATACCTGTGAGCGTTAATTTCGGTACAGCCATTCTCCGCACAGATGTACGCTTGTCTTTACAGGCTACCGAAGACGGAAGAGTAGTTCCTGCATTGAACGGCATCCGTAAAGAACCTAACCTTAACTTTGAGTTTTTCGGACACAAGTTTACGAATGAGGACAAGAAAAACCTGCTCGAAACTGGAAATATGGGTCGAGTAGTTGATTTGAAAAACTCCAAAACAGGCGAACTAATGCCTTCCATTATCAGTGTGGACAGGCTTACTAATGAGCTAGTGGCATTACGAACGGATTTTATAAAAATCCCAGATGAAATTAAAGGCGTTAAATTGGACGATACCCAAAAGCAAACCTTAATGGAGGGTAAACCGCTAAAGTTAGAGGGTATGATTTCCACGAAAGGAACAGAATTTTCGGCAACAGTACAGTTCAATGCAGACAAGCGTTATGTTGAGTTTCTGTTTGATAGAAGTAATTCTAATCAGCAAACGCAAAGCAACGGACAGAACAATCAACAAAGCAATCAGCAAAATCAACCACAGGAAGCTCCAAAAACATTCCGTGGTAAGGAACTGACCGATGAGCAAAATAAGGATTTCAAAAACGGTCAAACCATTTACATTGACGGCTTGACAGATAAAAAAGGACAACCTTATCAAGGCTATATCACTTTCAATAAAGAAAATGGGAAAACCAATTTTGAATTTCCCAATCAATACAAGGAAAGGATAAAACCTACTGAAGCTCATAAAACACAAACTGCCGTCAATTCAGAAGGTAAAACCAATGAGGCAACCAAGAACATCAAAGAGCCATTAAAATCAGGACAAAAAAATCCTGATAGTAAAAAGCAACAGGAAGAACAGGAAAAACCAGAAGCACCTGCAAAATCCAAAGGCAGAAAAATGTAATAAAGTATGAAAACAATAATTGCAGAAAAACCAAGCGTAGCAAGAGAAATAGCCAGCTTGTTGGGAGTTTCCGAGAAAAAGGACGGCTACCTGACAGGTAACGGCTATTATGTTACGTGGGCATTCGGTCATTTAATAGGATTAGGAATGCCAGAAGATTACGGGATTACGGGATTTGACAAAGCATCACTACCAATACTTCCCAACCCTTTTTTGCTGACCATTCGCAAGGTCAAAAAAGACAAAGGCTATACCACCGATACAAGAGCATTAAAACAACTGAAAGTTATCGAACAACTTTTTAATAGAAGCGATAGTATTATTGTGGCAACCGATGCAGGTCGTGAGGGCGAACTCATCTTTCGATACATTTATGAATACCTGAAATGTAACAAGCCCTTTGAACGCCTTTGGATTAGTTCGCTTACCGAAAAAGCCATCAAACAGGGTTTTGATAATCTTAAAGATGGAAAAGAATTTGACGGATTATTTCAATCCGCACAAGGCAGAAGCCGTGCCGATTGGTTGGTGGGCATCAATGCTACACAAGCGTTGAGCATTGTTGCAGGAAATGGCATTTACTCACTCGGAAGGGTGCAAACGCCTACATTGGCTTTGATATGCAAACGCTATCTGGAAAACAAGAGTTACTCTATAAAGAAATACTGGCAGATACAGTTATCGCACAACAAAGAGTTGCTAGATTTTAAAAGTCTTTCCAAAACCAAATGGGAAGACCAAAAAATTGCCGATGATGCTCTGAAAGCCATTCAGCGAAGCGAAACAGCAACAATTACATCGGTAGAAACAAAAAGTGTTACAGAACAACCACCTTTATTATTCGACCTTACTGGCTTGCAAAAAGAAGCGAATAAAAAACTGAACCTTTCTGCTGAAGAAACCCTGAACATTGCCCAAAGTTTGTACGAAAAAAAGTTTGTCACTTACCCACGTACCGGAAGCAAATATATTCCTGAAGATGTATGGACTGAAATTCCCAACCTAGTGAGGGCTTTGCAGGACAAAGAAACCTGCAAGCAAGCCGTATCAAAAATGAAATGGGGACGTTTCAATAAACGTATCGTGAATGATTTGCGTGTTACCGACCATCACGGATTATTGATTACAGATAAAATCCCGTCAGCACTGAATGCAAAGGAAAATGCCGTTTATGATATGATTGCCTTTCGCTTACTCGAAGCCATTTCACAAGCCTGCATCAAAGAGATAACCGATGTTGATTTACAGGTATTACATTACGATTTTACCGCAAAAGGTTGCAAGATTTTGGAAGCAGGCTGGCGTTCCATTAAAGGCAGTTTCTCTGATGATGATACAGAATCTGTACAGGATTTACCCGAATTGAAAAAAGGCGATCAGCTCAAAATCAAGGAAGCTACCGTTTTGGAAAAGCAAACCAAACCGCCTGTGTTATATACCGAAGCAGGTCTTTTGTCGGCTATGGAAAGTGCTGGAAAGAAAATCGAAAATGAAGAGGAACGGAAAGCCCTGCAAAATATCGGTATCGGCACTCCAGCTACAAGAGCTTCAATTATCGAAACATTGTTTACACGCAATTATATCCAACGGGAAAAGAAGTATTTAATCCCAACCGAAAAAGGATTCCAAGTTTTTGAATTGGTAAAAGATAGGAAAATTGCAGATGTAGCAATGACTGCCGAATGGGAATTGGCATTCCAGAAAATCGAGAACAACGAAGCAGATGCAGGAGCATTTCAAAAGGAAATGGAAACTTACGCTTCATCTATTACCAATGAATTGTTGCAAACTTCCATTGCCCAAAATAACCTGCCTAAATTGGTTTGTCCGAAATGCAAAAGCCAACAACTCTTTATCCGTGATAAAATTGTCAAATGCCCCGATGAGGTTTGTAATTGGGTGCAGTTCCGCAATATCTGTGGCATACAAATTGGTATAACCGATATTGAAAGCCTTGTCAGCAAGGGAAAAACTTCACTCATCAAAGGGATGAAAAGCAAGGCAGGAAAGAAATTCGATGCTTATATCGTATTGAATGACAAAGCCGAAAGTTCCTTTGAGTTTCCCAAAAACAAAAGCTATAAAAAGTAATGGAAAATTAATCTACCATTAGCCCAATGGAAATCAGAAACCTCATTTATACCATACGTGATAAACAAGTGATGTTGGATAGTGACCTTGCGTCATTATACCAAGTGGAAACAAAGAACCTTAACAAAGCCGTAAAAAGAAATATTGAAAGATTTCCCGTTTCTTTTTGTTTTCAACTGACCGAAGAGGAAGTTGAAAACTTGAGGTTCCAAATTGGAACCTCAAGTTTGAGCTACGGCGGAAGACGTTATTTGCCCTATGTATTTACCGAACAAGGGGTCGCAATGGCTTCTGCAATACTCCGTTCAGATATAGCTGTTAAACTCAGCGTTGAAATTATGGAAGCCTTTGTAGAAATGCGTAGAATACTAATGAGCAATGTTTCTTTATTTCATCGTTTGGATAAAATTGAACTAAAACAACTGGAAGCTGACCAAAAATTTGAAGAGCTTTTTAAGGCTTTGGAAAGCGATAAGCTCCACAGCGAAAAAGGTATTTTCTACAACGGGCAGATTTTTGATGCCTATACATTTGTTTCGGATATTATCCGGAGTGCCAAAAGTTCTATTATTCTTTTGGATAATTATACTGATGATACGGTATTGATCTTATTAGGCAAGCGAAGCGATGATGTAATCGCGACAATCTATACCAAAAGCATCAGCAATCAGCTACGGCTGGATGTGCAACGATACAACAGCCAATATCCTCCTATTGAAATTGAAGTTTTTTCCGATGCTCACGACCGCTTCTTGATTATTGACAATACGGAACTTTACCATATCGGAGCATCACTGAAAGACCTAGGTAAAAAATGGTTTGCGTTTTCTAGAATGGATATTGAGGTTGGTAGGATGCTCAGTTTCCTGACGTAACGGGAAAATCATTAATTGAATGTTTTACAACTAATTAGTTTATTTTAATTTTTAGAAAATCAATGATAAAAGTTTCAAATTTATCCAAATTCATCCCTTTCCCAATATAAGTTTGTGGAATTAAAGTTCTAAAATCACCATCGAGATGTATCGTTTCCGGTTCACTTGATTTGTTCAATACATCAATTAAATGTACAACGTTATTACCTATGTCCGTATTGAATTTTATAAGGTCTTTAATCTCATTAATATCTTCTACCTTATACTTATTATCTCCATTGTAATTTGTCATATCGACAGAACATAATGAATAGTTTTCTTTTTGCTCAAATGCTCGAAGTGTCTGATTTTTTGACATTCTTACGGAATTGTTAGCGTCCCACCTTGATTTAACTTCAATAAAATATACGGGAACTGTATTTATTAAAATAACGATATCCTGTCCATCCTGAACATTTTTAATATCAGCTTTAATAGCGGTAGGGATTAGAGTTGTTATCGCATTCCTTAAAACATTTTCAATGTGCGTTCCTATGGTATATTTGTGTTGAAAGTTAGCATTTTCTTGTTGCTTCTGCATAAATGCTTCCTTACCAAGATTAATAATTTCTTCAATATTAGGATTTTTACCAAGTTCAGCAAGCTTCTTAATTTTTGAAGAATCAAGACTTAAGATTGAGAATGAGTCATCCCCATCCGCAAGTTCAACAAGGATAGATGATCGTTTACTGAACACGATTGGGAAATACTTTTCGTATTCATCTGTGGTTTTGAACTTTTGAATTATATCAATAATATATTCCTTAAGTGGATGATTTTCTATAGCGGTGAATTGGGAAGTCTCAAAAAATACTGTTTCGATTTTCTCTGTAAGATTTCTAACGGTTTTCTTGTCTTGAACTTTTAAGTATTTAGCAAATTCCTTTTGAATTAGATTTGCTCTAACCGGAAAATTTGGTTTTACTATTTTGTCATAAAGATCTTTAATTTCTTCAGGAATATTATCATCAACCTTTAAAAAATTCTGCGTTGTAAGCTCGTTTAATTGATTTGGAAATACTGCCAAAGTGCTGAACATTTCTTCATAATCATAATATGAAGGCCCTATTTCTAATATGTCCTTTAAAAATTCTCGATTTTCAACTACCCACTGGGAATCTTCCTTACTTAAATCATTTAAGAACAAACGGATTAGCCGACGTTGTGATACTCTATTATCTAACTCATCATCCTTTACACTGGGGATTTCTAAAATGGAACTATCAGAGTGATAATAATCGCAAATCAGTTTGACTAATTTTGTAGGTACGCTATTAGACTCAACTGATGAACATATTTTTGAATAGCTGATTAATGCTTCTAAAAATTCTGACGAGATCTCAGAAGTGAGTGTTTTGTCCTTGATTTTTTCACCTATTGTTGCATTAATGTCGGTTGTATAATTTTTTCTCGTGTAAGGGTTTAGCTCCAATTCAAATCTAAATTCTGGATCTATATGCCTTTTTGGTATATCTGGCATAACAATATCTGCAATATCAATCAATTCTTTTGGTAAACTGATATTATTGTTCAAACCCGATAGCAATCTAAATTCTCCTTTGATATTAGGAAGGAGTTCAAATGAATTGAACAAATCTCCATGCTCCTCTTTAATCAAATGTTGATATAGAATTTTAAGTTCTTGTATGTGTGGAATCGCTGTAAGATTACCGACCTCCTTAATTTTGATAGCAAGATCCTTATAGCCGATGTATTCAATTTCATCGAGATTCCATTCTTGAATAATTGATGACCATTCTTTTGTTAAGTGTTTTAGAGGTGTATTATCCCAGAAGAAATCTATTAATGTAAAAATTGATTCAAAAACACTGTCGTCTTGGAGTAAAACTGGAGCAATAAAAACGGATTTAGACACAAGAATATTTCCAGATTTGGACTCAACTAATGGAAAAGATTTAAAGCTGTTTATCCAAGAATATTTTAAACTTTTAAAGTATTCATTTAATAAAGGTTTATCACTATCTGTTCTAAAATTTATACGAGCTAATTTGATTGGATTTCTTATTTCTTTTGCATTTGATTCCACGTATTCAAAAATTAACTGTGACGCAATATCTATTAAGTTGCGGTTTGCTTCTTCTTCATTTTGGTTGTCCTCATTACTCGATTTCAAGTATAACCCATTTCTTGGTTCATTCGGTAGAAAATGCCTTGAATGCAAAAGATAATTAATTCCAAAATCCTGAGTTCCGACCAACGGATAGAACAAAAATAGTTTTGGTAATTCGCCACTTAAGTCTGTGGCCGTCAGACTTCCAGAAAAAGGTAAGATTACAGTGATTTTATTGTCTTTTGATTTTAGATAGAAAACCTCAACACTATTGCTATTAATAAGAATGGAAGTAGCGTGAAGTCCTTCTTCACAAGAATATCCACTGCGTTGATAAACTGTTGTTTCACCTAATAAATCTTTTACCTTGACTTTTTGCAATCTTGGATTTAAAGTTATTACGTAGGGCAAAATTGTTCGTAAAGAGTTTACTGCTTTTATTGCACAATCTCTATTATTCTTTGAAATTGTTTGAAATGAAAATACGGTATCTGGATACGGTGGTAATGTACTTTCTTTTTTTAGTAATCTGCCTACCTCTTTTTTTAGAAGTCTAATCCTTTGTCCAAGTTCTTTCCAATTATCTGTATTTCTATCAATAAAAAAATTATTTAAAGCTACATATCCCTCATCTTTTATGAGTGCCCCACTTACCTCAATTCTCTTTCCAAATGTATGAGAAGTAATAAAACCTGTACCGTATTGACCAACTGGCTCATTATCTTCAAAAGTTATCTTTCTTTCTTCGAGTGTTTTTGAACTAACTTGTTTGAAAAGACAGTCAAGTGTCATAGGTGTAAATGGCTGTCCATTGTGTTTAAACTCTAAATATTCTTCTGTTAGAGTAATAGTTATATCGCAATTGTCACTTAAATCGATGGCATTTTGAAAAAGCTCCCAAATTGCACGATTGGCGTCATTTTCTTCCAATTTTTTTATCCCTTGAATAATCTTATCAGCATGTTGCTTCATGTCATTTAACTCTGATAAGTCCTCATAAGATAATTGTGTTTCAAGGTTTTCTATTTGTTCATTCATTTTAATACTGGATTTATAAATGCTTATTTATTGAAATGTTAAAAGTACAAATTAATACCCTTGATAGTAATTTGTTTCACGCCAAATTCTACCTCTCAAAGCCAAACCCTGCCACTTCTTTAAACCCTGTTAATCTCTGCTATAATTTTAGGCTTTAAGTAAAATTCTAAACAAGAGTATAGTTATGAATACACAGCAAAAAGACTTATCGTATTTCGGATTACGACTGCAAGAATTATTAAACACCAGCTTTCCCGAAAAAGCAAACGACCAAAAATTTATTGAGCAACGTTCCTCGTGGGCTTCCAATGCTTATGAGAGTGCTTTTCGTACGGGAAATACAATTGAGCAATGCAACGAAATAGCCCATCATATCCTGTTTGAAAAACTGCATTTCTCCAAATTCGATACCTTGTTTCAGGTGGTATGCAATGAGTTTGATACCATAATGGCAGATGAGGAATTGCGCCCGTTTGCTCTGAAAATGTTTCCTGTTTGTGAGTCTGTTTTCTCCAATTATGAACTAACCGATGATTTCGCATACGGTTATGAGTTTGACTTGCTATATACCGAAATAACGGGAACCATCGCAATATGGATAGCTGTAAATGGGCTTCAGTAAAAAGCAACATCTCCAACAGAATATTGATGCCTTACGAATTGCTTTCAAACTTGAAAAGGAGAAACGACAAGCCACCGCAGGCGAAAGATTGCTAATGATGCGATACAGCGGATTTGGCGGTCTTAAATTCGTGTTGAACCCCATAGCAAACGAAATAGACATCAACAATTGGAGAAAAACGGAACACGATCTTTTTCCACTCACGCAGGAACTCCATCAATTACTAAAGAAAAATTCCGAAGACGAAAAGCAATACCGCAGGTATGTTGATAGTATGAAAAGCTCCGTACTGACGGCTTTTTATACACCGCCACAGGTTATAGATGCTATTTCCGCAACCTTACGTTATAATGGTCTGAACATTGATAAATTTCTCGACCCCTCCGCTGGTAACGGCTCATTCATACAATCCTTTTCAGAAAATCAAAAAGCCAGTGTTACCGCTTATGAAAAAGACTTGCTCACAGGTAAAATTTTAAAACTGCTTTATCCTGAAAGCAATATCCGTATAAGTGGTTTTGAGGAAATTCCTGAAAAGGAACAAAACAGCTATGATGTACTTGCCAGCAATATTCCTTTTGGGGACACTTCAATATTTGACCTTTCCTATTCCCGAAGCAGAGATAGTGCAAAAGTACAGGCTTCCCGAAGCATACACAATTACTTCTTTCTCAAAGGTACTGATATGCTCCGAGAAGGCGGTTTGTTGGTTTACATTACTTCACAGGGCATTCTAAATAGCCCAAAGAACGAACCGATACGCAGGGCGTTAATGCAGGATAATAATTTGGTTTCGGTTGTACGATTACCCAACAACCTTTTTACACAATATGCAGGTACGGAGGTTGGCAGTGATTTGATTATACTGCAAAAGAACACAGCAAAACAAGGTCTGACAGAAAGGGAAGATTTGTTTTGCCAAAGCAACCGAACGGAATACGATATTCCAAGCAATACATTGTTTAAGGACAGCACAAGAATTGTACATACCTCTCGCAAATTAGATACCGACCCTTATGGACAACCTGCTATGATCTATACACATAAAGAGGGTGTTGAGGGAATTGCCAAAGACCTCAAACAAATGCTTTCCGAAGATTTTGGCAAGCATCTGAATTTGATTTTATACAAAAGCGAACGGAACGATGAACCCATTGTACAAATTCCCACTACTCCAAAGGTAACACCTCCAATTGTCCAACCAGTAAACATTCAGTCAGAAAAACAACCTTTATCAATCAATCGACAAAACCCACAGGAATTTAAACAGTTAAGCTTTTTTGACCTGTTTGAAAATGAGGGAGAACCTGTAATGGTTCTTGTTTCACCCAAAACAACGACACAAGCCAAAAGACAAAGTACTAAAAAAAGTAGCCGTGCAATAGGCCGCCAAACCGATCTGTTTAATGCGATGCAACAAACTTATACACCTCCAATCACAAATAGAATTACTAACGGAAGTACATCAGTCAACGGCAAAAAACAGGAAGCTATCGTCGACCTGTTTTCGAGTAGCAACGGGAACGGACAAGCTGATAAGTCAGCCATACTCGACACCATTCCCAAACCTTCTCCGTATAGTAGCGAACTCCAACCGTTCTACCGTAACGATTGCCTTGTCGTGGATAATGGCTGGGTCGGTCATCTGCAAGATGTAGATATATCAAACGGTACTGCTGTTTTTAACCCTTTGCAATTACCACCTTTACAAAAAGCAAGAGCCGAAGCATACATTGCTGTACGTGATGTTTACCAAGAGCTTTACAATAAAGAGGCATCGCTTCAGACCGAACACAAAGGAGAAAGGGAAAACCTTAACCGTTTATACGATGCCTTTGTCAAAAAGTACGGCAATCTCAACAGTGCCGATAATGCTAAATTGATTAAAACAGATAGTTCTGGTAAGGAAATCCCTTATTTGGAACGTGTTGTTGGCGGTGTAGTTCATAAAGCGGATATTTTCAGCCGTCCAGTGAGTTTCTCTACCTTAACAATAGCGACAGACAATCCCGAAGAAGCATTAGCGAATTCGCTGAACAAATACGGAAGCGTGGATTTGGAATATATGTCCGAAGTCAGTAGTATGCCTAAAGATGCTTTGAAAGAAGCTTTACACGGTCGTATTTACTACAATCCTCTGCAAAAAGAATACGAAATATCCGAACGCTGGATTGCAGGTAACGTAATAGAAAAAGCTCAAGAGGTTAAAGCCTACCTTGAAAAGAATCCTGAAGATAGTCAAGCCAAAGCAAGCCTAACTGTTCTGGAAGAAGCCAGACCAAGACGTATAGAATTTGAGGAACTCGATTTTAATTTGGGCGAACGCTGGATTCCCACAGGCCTTTATGCACGATTTGCTTCGCACCTGTTCGATACAGAGGTAGCCATTCATTATTCCGAAAGCGCCGATGACTTTTACGTAACATGTAACCAGAAGAATGTTCATATCTGGGATAAATATGCAGTCAAAGCCGAAAGCAGGACGTTTGACGGAATTGCCTTGCTCAAACACGCACTTGTCAATACCACACCAGACATTACCAAGAAAATTAAGGTTGGAGACCAAGAGGTTAAGGTGCGGGATATGGAAGCTATACAAATGGCGAACACCAAGATTGACGAAATTCGTACCGCCTTTACCGGTTGGCTTCACGACCAAAATGATGAATTTAAAAACAGGCTGACCGATCAATACAACGATACTTTTAACTGCTTCGTCCGACCAAACTATGACGGAACGCATCAAGACTTTCCAGGATTAGACCGTAAAGCATTAGGTATTGACGACCTGTATTCAAGCCAAAAGGACACCGTTTGGATGATAAAACTGAACAACGGTGCTATCTGTGACCACGAAGTAGGTGCAGGAAAGACGTTGGTAATGTGTACCGCAGCACAAGAAATGAAGCGTTTGGGATTGGCACACAAACCAATGATAATCGGGCTGAAAAGCAATGTTCACGAAATCGCCGAAGCCTACCGTACTGCCTATCCACATGCAAAAATTTTGTTTCCGGGCAAAGAAGATTTCACACCTCAAAAACGCTTGCGAAAATTTGGAGACATTAAAAATAACGATTGGGATTGTGTCATCCTCACACACGACCAATTCGGAATGATACCGCAATCGCCAGAAATGCAAAAAGAAATTCTCCAAGTAGAATTAGACAGCGTAGAACGAAACCTCGATGCACTTCAAGCACAGGGCAAGGAAGTTACCAGAGGTAAGCTTGCCGGAGTTATCAAGCGGAAAGAAAACCTGGAAGTCAAACTGAAAACGTTACAACACGATATTGAAAACCGCAAAGATGATGTAGTGGATTTTAAGATGATGGGAATAGACCATTTGTTTGTGGACGAAAGCCACCAATTTAAAAACCTAATGTTCAACACAAGGCATACAAGGGTTGCTGGATTGGGAAACGTGGACGGAAGTTTAAAGGCAATGAACCTGTTGTTCGCTATCCGCACCATTCAGGAACGTACCAATGCAGATATGGGAGCCACTTTTCTTTCGGGGACAACTATCAGTAATTCATTAACTGAACTGTACCTGCTGTTCAAATATCTGCGACCAAGGGCAATGGAAAAACAGGGCATTCATTCTTTTGATGCGTGGGCGGCTATCTATGCAAGAAAAACGACCGATTATGAATTTTCTGTTGCTAATAACATTGTTGCAAAAGAACGTTTTCGGTTTTTTATTAAAGTGCCAGAATTGGCGCAATTCTATTCGGAAATTACAGATTACCGAACGGCAAAAGATATAGGCATTGACCGACCGAATAAGAATGAGGTTTTATACAACATTCCTCCAACTCCAGACCAGTCTGTGTTTATTCAAAAATTAATGGATTTTGCCAAAACAGGAAATGGCGAATTGCTCGGAAGACCTCCATTGTCACAAAGTGAAGAAAAAGCAAAAATGCTCATCGCTACAGATTATGCCCGAAAAATGTCTTTGGATATGCGGATGGTAAGTGCAATATATGAAGACCATCCCGACAACAAGGCTTCGCATTGTGCAAAAAATATTGCCCAATATTACAACCAATACAATGCACAGAAAGGAACGCAGTTCGTTTTCTCCGATTTAGGAACCTACAAATCAAACGAATGGAATGTGTACTCCGAAATCAAACGCAAGCTCGTGGAAGACCACAGCATACCTGCACACGAAGTTCGCTTCATACAAGAAGCTAAAAGTGATAAGCAACGAAAGGAACTTATCAAAGGAATGAATGAGGGAAAAATTCGTGTACTTTTTGGTTCTACGAGTATGCTTGGAACAGGTGTTAATGCACAGAAAAGAGCCGTTGTCGTTCATCATCTCGATACACCGTGGCGACCAAGCGACCTTGCTCAACGTGACGGAAGGGCTGTTCGCAAAGGCAATGAAATTGCGAAACATTTTGCAGACAATAAAGTAGATGTGATTATCTATGCCGTAGAAAAATCATTGGATAGCTATAAGTTTAACCTCCTGTACAATAAGCAACTATTCATAGACCAATTAAAAAACAATAACCTTGGCAAGCGAACGATTGACGAAGGAAGTATGGATGAAAAATCAGGAATGAACTTCTCGGAATACGTCGCTATCCTTTCGGGAAATACTGACCTATTAGATAAAGCCAAATTAGAAAAGCAGATTGCAGGATTGGAAAGCGAAAAACAGGCATTCAATCGTTCTAAATTCAGTGCCAAATACAAACTGCAGGACTTTACTGAATTACTTGAAAGTGCTCAATCCAGTTTTAACCGAATGAGCCTTGATTGGGAAAACTTACTGCAACGCATACAAAAATCTTCGGATGGTACTATAGAAAATAAGTTGCGATTGGACAGTTTACCGTCCAATGCTGATATCAAACAAATCGGTGCAAAGCTCAATCAACTTGCAGATAAAGCCCGAACCGGAGGTCAGTATGAAGAAATCGGCAGTTTATACGGATTTACCTTATTAGTCAAAACCGAAATCTCCGAAAAAGAGGGTGTAGATTTACGGGTAAACCGCTTTTTGGTAATGGGCGAGGGCAATATCAAATATACCTACAATAATGGTATCATTGCCAAAGATGAAAAATTGGCTTGTATGAACTTTCTCAATGCATTGGAAAAATTGCCCAGCTATATCGAGCAAAAAAAAAAGAAAATTGCTGAACTGGAAAAAGATTTACCTGTTCTTCAAGAAGTGGTCAATGGTACTTGGACAAAAGAAATCAGATTGAGCGAACTAAAAACCGAACTGGCGGCCATTGAACGAAAGATACAGTTGTCTATTGCTCCTGAAAAAAAGGAAATTAAGGATTTGACTGAAAATAAGACAGAAAATCCAGATATTTTAAAAACAAAAAGTTTTCATAGTCCAGGCAGTAGATAGCGAAACTATTCTAAATTTTGTCATCTTCATCCATCTTTTTAATCAAAGCATCACGCAAACTGTCTAGAAATTTGGTTCGATTTATTTTTCGGCTTTTAATTTCCATAAAGGTGTGGTAAAAATCACCCAAATTGATATCAAACGCACTTCCTAATACTTTTGCAATGACTTTAATATCTACATTGCCATTATCGAATACACCCTTTGAATAAAGTGAATATATCAATTCTATTAGCGCAGTTTTGCTTCCTGTCCATTTTAGAGTAGTTTTATCCGTTGGCTTATGCCTATTATTATTAAGTTGGTCTTCTAGATATACTTGTATCAGGTCATTTGCAATAATTTTTGCAGCTTTATAATCGTGAGAGGTTGAAAACCTATGATCTGTTTCAAAATAGACAGTATCCAAGCTTAGTTTAATATCGTGTTTCCCCCGAACAAAAAGCTTTTCATCAATAAATGAATTGTTTGTTCGGTAATATTTATAGAATTCAAGGTTGTTATCAAAATATATTTTAAGCTTTTTTAACTCGGCGTTCAAATATTTTCTAACAGCTTTTTTATCGTTAGGCTTTTTTGTTTCGATCTTATAAATAGCGTTGTAATAAATAAGTTTTGAGACAATAACCGGCTTTTGATGTTTAAAGAAGCTGATTTCTTCTTCAATATTTTTAAATTTGTTTTCTAAAACATATTCTTTCAATTCGGCAAGACACTGTATTATAATGAATATAACAGACTCAATTTTAAGTATTGAACCATTTGTGTCAACCTCCATTTCGATGATTGTGGTTTCGAGTTCGTAAAGCTTTATATTGTAGAATTTGATCATTAAACTTGTTAAAATAGTTAAGTTTTTTAAAAGCTCCTATAAATATTGATTTGACCCAATTCATCTTTTATATGAATTGTAATTCTTCATTAGCCTGTAATAGCAGTTATTTTATTTTTAATTCATTTCTTTATAAGTGATCACCATATTTTATTAAGCGCTTATTAACTCTGAAAATTCAACCTGCCCATAACTTAAACTAATTTTTATAAAGAGTACATTGAAAATATTAGTTTAAGTTTGATTTAGGAAAAGCTTTTTTAGTATTATTTCCAATAATTGTTTGCTGCTGCAATCGTTTGAAAATTTACTGCTATTACATGTGATGCTGCAGTTAATTTTTCAGGATCATTTGCATATTCTGGTCTAAGTTTTTTTAACACCTCTGGATCAGGTTGGGTATATCGTACCCCTTTTCTCGAGAGTGTTATTGCTAATTCAAATCCTTCTTGAGGCGTTTTTGTTATTAATGATTTAAGCCATTGATCTTCCATAATTTAATTTTTATATTTTTTTATTAATTGATTTATTGATAAGAAGTCCAAAAGTGAAAAGAGCGACTAACTTAATAAGTTCTAGTAAAATAAAATATAAATGAAAGAACGATGGAATTGGTTTCAATCCCTCTATTATACTTTTTGCTCTGAAATCTAGTATTGGAAGTATCCAAAATGTTTGTAACACTAGTGCAATTATTACTATTAAAAACAAAAGTTTATTAATTTTTAAAATTTGAGACATAATATTAAATGAAATTATAATTATCGTAAATAATAGAAGTATTTCTATTTTGTTTAGTACTCCAAAAACTAGTTTTCCAATGCCCAGTCCTATAGATAAAGTAACATTAGGTGCTCTAAATTTTAACCAACTTTCGATAAAACTTATTCCTATAATTAAACCACACCAAGTGAAGCTAATTGCAGTTATTGCTATTTTTCTTATGGATAACATAGTTTTTAATTTTTGGTATTTATACCTTTTACTTTCTGCATTATTCTGCCAATATTCTCTGCTGCTCTTTTAGCATCGTTAGCAGTCTTTCCTTGAAATAGCTTGTCAACAGTTTCTGTAAAAAGTAAAAACCATCTTTCAAAATGTTCGTTTGAAAGTATAAGTGGTATATGTTTTGACATGGGATCTCCTTTGTAAGTGCGGCTATATAAAAGCATCGTACTCCAAAACCGGCACATTGTTTCAAGATGAGTGTCCCAATCCTTTTTTATTACTTCGTTAAAAATGGGAGACAGTAACTCGTCTTTTCTCACTATATCGTAGAAAGCATAAATTAATGTTTTTATATTTTCTTCAGTTTTTATATCTTCTTTAATGTCCATAGCTAGAATTAAGATTTAAACCATTTACATCTACTTATTAAAATTCAACACAAGTTGCAAAGGACAAGGAAAAGTTCAAGATAAAATAATCCACTTTTAATTTTTATTACCACTTACTGGACTAGAATTTTATTTATATAAACCCTTACTATATGTAAATCATTTCTCTGCATTTTTAATATCGTTTTAAAACATTGCCAATCGTAATGCTAGGTTTGATATTATAATAAAATAACTCAATTAATATTGATGATAAAGTTGACTTAATTTAGTATAATCTATAAAAGTATAATCTATAAACAACTAGGTAAGTATTATATGTATCAAAGAAATAAACTCAAATATTTATTTAAAACAATCAACTAATTATAAAAAAAAATTATGAAGTTCAAAAATTATTAATTTGATTTATGAAAGCATCAAACATAAATTTGTCCCATCAAATCAAAAGAATGGTTTGAAACATAAATAAATAATAATTATTAAAATTGAGATTATGAAATTTACAAGAAAAGCAAATGCAAATTGGAAGGGTACTGGAATGGATGGGAATGGAACTATCACTACACAAAGCAAGACTTTAGACAGTACTCAAGTATCATTTAAAACTCGCTTTGAACAAGGCATAGGAACGAATCCTGAAGAATTAATTGCTGCGGCACATGCTAGTTGTTTTACTATGCAATTAAGCTTTCTATTAAGTGAAGTAGGGTATATAGCAGAAGATTTGAGAACAGAAGCTAAAGTAACTTTTGAAGATGGCACCATAACGTTAATTGCGTTAGAACTTAGTGGGAAAGTTTCACAAATTAGTGAGGAAGAGTTTCAGAATTTAGCAAAAAAAGCTAAAGAAATTTGTCCTATATCGAAACTTTTAAACACCGAAATCAGCTTATTAGCAACCTTAATTTTGTAGTTAAAAATAATAATTTTAAAACCTAAAAAAATGAAACCAATTAATTTAAAACAACAGTTGAATCCTTGTTACTTATTTGCACTATTTATATTTAGTTTTTTATTAGTAAACACTACTTCGATAGCACAGACTGGAACAAAATCCGTAAAAAACATTGTGCTTGTGCATGGTGCATTTGCTGATGGTTCTGGATGGAAAGCACTTTATGAATCACTTAGCAAAAAAGGATATAATGTTACGATTGTTCAAAACACGCTGACGTCTCTTGAGGATGATGTTGCAGCAACTAATGTAGTACTTGACAAACAGACTGGTCCAACAATTCTTGTAGGACATTCATGGGGAGGTGCTGTAATAACAGAAGCTGGTAATCATAAAAATGTTGTGGCTCTAGTTTATATTGCAGCCTTTCAGCCTGATAATGGTGAAACAGCACTGCAGTGGTTCCAAACAGTGCCACCATCTCCAGAAAATGGAGTCTTAGCTCCTGATGCAAAAGGAATTGTTTATTATGACCAAGCAAAATATCATGCAGGATTCTGTGCTGACATAAGTAAAGAAGAAGCTGCTTTTATGTTTGCTTCACAAGGGGCTTTTTATGGTAAAGGATTTGCAACACCAATTATAAAAGCATCGTGGAGAGATAAACCAACCTATGCAGTAGTTGCTACAAATGATAAAAGTATCGCCCCACAAATTCAACGTATGATGTACAAACGTTCTAATACAAAAATTACTGAAATTAAAGGTAGTCATGTAGTATTTATGTCCCAGCCTGAAGGCGTTGCAAAAGTAATTGTAACTGCTTCTAAAAATACAATTGTACAAAAATAACATGTTATTTAATTATACATTAAAAAAACCTGACATTCCTGTCAGGTTTTTTTACATTACATAAAACTATTTATAGATTTTACAAAGTATGGAGAATCATTCCATCTTATTTTTCGATAGGCAAAGTCTTTTTTGATGGAGTCAGGTAAAGAGCTCCAGATGGCTTCATTCATTTTTTCAAGTAGTAATTTTTTTGAAAAAGAATCTGAAACAACTAAACTAATTTCCCTAACTGGTACTGGCTCTTTAAAAGGCTTAATAAGCCTAGAATCCTTTTCGTAAACAATGGATAATTCAGGAATTATTGCAAATCCTAGATCTGCACGCACTAAATTTTTTAAAGTTTCAATTGAACTAACATCGTATGTAAACTGCGCTTTTATCTTTTCAGGATTTTCTAATCCACAAATATCAAGTAACTGAGCATTGTAGCAAAATTCACTATGAAGTAATAATAATTCTGCTTTATCAGCGGGTTGCATTTCATAAAAATCATCTTTTGCCATTGGGTGATTTGCATTTAAATAGGCCATAAAGGGCTCTTTGAAAATGGGATGTTCAATTAGATTTGTATTACCTGTGGGGGTAGCCATTATTGCAACATCTAATAAACCTGTTTCGAGATCATTCATTAATTGACCAGTATTGGCTTCCTTTATTATAAAATGAACTTTTGGAGTAGCTTCTTTGATACGATTAATAAACAATGGGATTAAATATGGAGATAACGTAGTAATTATTCCCACCTTGATTTCGCCTTCTAAACTATTTTTTTCGTTTACTACAAAATCGCGAATCTCATCTGCTTCTCGAAGTATTTTTTTTGCACGATTAATAATTTCTATTCCAAGTTTTGTGGGTGTTAATGGTACTTTATTTCTGTCAAAAATTTTAATCCCTATTTCTTCTTCTAAATTTTTAAGCTGTATTGTAAGTCCAGGTTGAGTAACCATACATACTTCAGCAGCTTTTGCAAAATGACGCTCTTGATCTAATGCTAAAACATATTTTAATTGTTGAATGGTCATAATTATTAATAATATATAATGTTAGTAAGGTTGTAGAATTTATAATTTGAGGATTTGATGAAAAGAATTTATAATAGAGTACTCAACAATACTCTTGAATACTGAACATTCAATAACCTCTTTTCTTTTAAAGAAAATGAGTTACTGAAACAGGAACATCTATATTACTCTGTCAATTTTATCTTCAGTAAAAATAACCTTTTTTAACTGGCCGTTTTCTGTAGTATCCTCTTTTATTTTATGCATTGCGATATTACACTACATCTACCAAAATTAGAATTATTTTTTTTGCATTCAGTATATGATACGTTTATTATTTGCTCGCCAAATATCTTTCAGCATCTAAAGCAGCCATACATCCTGTTCCTGCTGCGGTAATTGCTTGCCTATAATTATGATCAGCAGCATCACCTGCTACGAATACGCCATCTATATTTGTTTTAGATGTTCCTGGTTTGTTGACTACGTAACCTGTTTCGTCCAAGGTTATGTAATCTTTGAAAATATCGGTGTTAGGTTTGTGACCAATGGCTACAAAAAAACCTGTTGCGAGAATATCAATTGAAGTATTGTTATTTTTATTTATTGCCTTTACACTAGTCACCACTTGACCATCACCAACAACTTCAAGGGTATCGTGGTTCATCAAAATTGTAATGTTTTCTGTTTTGCGAACTCTCTGTTCCATTATTTTTGATGCTTTGAATTTTTCTGATCTCACCAACATAGTTACTTTTTTGCAAAGTTTAGACAAGTAATGTGCTTCTTCACAAGCTGAATCACCAGCTCCGACAATAACCACTTCTTGGTTTTTATAAAAAAAACCATCACAGATGGCGCAAGCCGAAACTCCACCGCCAGATTGTAGATAGTGCTGCTCGGATGGAAGTCCCAAGTATTTTGCGCTTGCACCTGTAGAAATTATTACTGTTTCGCAATGTATTTCTTTGGTTTCATTAATCCAAACCTTTAGAGGTTGAAAAGAAAAATCGACTCTAGTTGCCCAACCATCTCGAATGTCAGCATCAAATCGTTTAGCTTGTTCCATAATGTTAATCATCATTTCTGGCCCAGTAATACTCTCGGGGTTTCCTGGCCAATTCTCCACTTCATTTGTTGTTGTAAGTTGTCCACCAGGTTGTGAACCTTGATATAAAACCGGAAACATATTAGCGCGAGCTGCATAAATCGCTGCAGTATAACCCGCTGGACCAGAACCAATAATTAAACATTTTACTTTTTCTATTTCTTGTATCATCTTAAATTTTTTAAATTTGTTTTTTTATCTTTTGTAATAACTTGACAATAAGTCATTTTATTTTTATTGTATTTTATTTATTGGTATTTTCTAAAAAATCGAGAACTTTAAATAGAATGTTTTTATTATTTTCAATTAAATTATCATTTGCTAAAATATCGTTTATTGATTGAACATACTTTCCTGTAGTGATGTCTCTTCGGCAATTTTCAACCATACTAGTAATTGATTTCTTAGAAACTTCAAGATGAAATTGTAATCCAAGTACATTTGTGTTGTGAAGAAATGCTTGGTTTCTGCATCCGTCGCTGGATAATAAGTGAATGCTTTCGTTTGGTAAATCAAACGTGTCACCATGCCAATGAAAAGTAATATGATTGTTTGGGATTAAGTTGAAAACTGGACTTTGATTATTAATCTGCTTTATAGAAAACCATCCAATTTCTTTTTCTTTATTAGGAATTATTTTTGCGCCCAAACAATTTGCAATTAATTGTGCTCCTAGACAAATACCTAGAACAATTTTACTGTTTTGAATTGTCTTTTTAATAAATTTTTTTTCGTTTTCCAACCAGTTAAACTTATATTCATCATAGATATTCATTGAACCACCTAAGATAATTAGCCAATCAAAACTCTCTTGATTAGGTAAAAACTGACTTTCAAAAAACTTGGTATGGGTTACTGTATGGTTGTTTTCAAGAATCCAATTTTCAATGAAACCGAGATCTTCAAAAGGTACGTGCTGTAGATAATGAATTCTCATAAATCAATTTTATTTAGTAATTGTATTTTGATATTTTGCCAATCATTTTTTTCAATTGTATAAACGTTTGTGTCTCTGTAATTGCCCCTCCAAGTTTTAAGATGGTTTGTAATTATTTCTTGTAATTTGGCACCTATTGATTGTGCAGCTTTGTTTGAAACAATGTTTTGTTTGTCAATCTGTATTATGATTTTTTCTAAGTTCAATTCTTCAAAAACATATTGTAATATCAAATACTTTGAAATTTTATTCACTTTTGTTCCTTGAAATTTTGGGTTTATCCAAGTCCAACCTAATTGGGCTGTTTTAGTATTGCAGTCAATGTTTGCTATTCTTGTGGTACCAATAGTTTCATTTGCATTGTGAATAACCCAAACAATTGCGGATGAACTTTCTACTTTTACTAGTGCATCGTTAATATATGCCTTAAGTTCCGCTGTATTTGATAATTTGTTTAATCCGAATTCCCATAGCTTATCGTCAAAAGCAAATTTTTTCAGCTCATTGATGTCCTCTGAAACTATGGGAACTAAGCGGATATTGTTTTTTTCTAAAACCATAATTGATTGATGTTAGTCTACTATTTTATTTATTATCACATATAATTGTCCATTTATTTATACTTTTTGAACAATTTAAGATTTACAAAATATAATCTGTATTAATAAAGTTTGATTGTTTGCTGTTTAATAGCTCTTGTAAAATGGTGTTGTTGTCTGCATTATCTTTTGAAGCAACAAATGTTCTTATTGAGAAAGAACGAAGTGCATCGTGGGTACTTAATGTACCTACCGCAGAATCTTTTCGTCCTGTAAACGGAAAAACATCGGGACCTCGCTGACAAGAACTGTTTAAATTAACTCGACAAACCAGATTAACTAACCCGTCAATCAGAGGAGCTAAAGTTTTAATATCTGTACCAAATAAACTCACTTGTTGACCATAGTTTGATTCTGCCATATCTTGCAATGGTTCTTGAATATCTTTGAATGTGATTATGGGTACTACGGGACCAAATTGTTCTTCGTGATATACTCGCATATCCTTATTTACCGGATGTAATACAGCAGGAAATATAAAGTTTTCAGTTTGTATTCCACCTTTAGGGTTAATTACTTTAGCTCCTTTTGAAATGGCATCATCTATTAGTGATTTAATGTAATCTGTTTTATTAGGTTCAGGCAAAGGTGTAAGAAATACATTTTCTTCCCAAGGATTACCATAAATCAATTCATCAACTTTGTTGGCAAAGCGTATATTAAACTCATCTGCAATTGATTCGTGAACATATAGAAGTTTTAGTGCAGTACAACGTTGTCCATTAAATGACAAAGAACCATTGATACATTCTTGTATAGCCAAATCTAAATCGGCATCCGGAAGGATTATCGCTGGATTTTTGGCTTCTAAACCGAGTATCAATCGTAAACGATTTTTATTAGGATGCTGGTCTTGTAATGCTATTGCTGACTTGCTGTTTCCAATTAAGGCAAGAATATCTACTTTTCCTGATTTCATAATTGGAGATGCTACATCTCGACCTCTTCCATAAATTATATTTATTGCTCCTTTTGGAAAACTCTCTTTAAAAGCTTGTAGTAATGGGGATAGTAATAGAACTCCATGCTTAGCAGGTTTGAAGATTACTGGATTTCCCATTATCAGTGCGGGAATAAGCAAAGAAAAGGTTTCGTTTAACGGATAGTTGTAAGGACCTAAACACAAAACTACGCCTAACGGACCACGACGTACCATAGCGTTGATACCTTGTACTTTTGTAAAACGAGCGTTACTTCTGTTTAGTTCTTTAAGACTATTGATGGTATCGTAAATGTATTCAACAGTCCTGTCAAACTCTTTCTGAGAGTCAGTTAGGCTTTTCCCAATTTCCCACATTAAAAGTTTTACTGTTTCGGATCGATGTGTTTTCATCAGAGTTACGAAATTTTCCATACATTTAATACGATCTGCTACCTTCATAGTGGGCCATAATCCTTGCCCATTATTGTAAGCTTCTGTGGCTGCTGCAACTGCTTCATTAGCTTCGATAATTCCCATAGATGGTATAGAACCCAATAAAGTAGGCTGGTAATCAGTGGTTGTAGAAATAGTTGAAAAAACTGGTGTTGTTCCACCATTCCATTTTTTTAATTCACCATTTACTAGATAAGTATCCTGATGTAGTAATTTTTTTATTTGATACTCTTGAGGTATAGCTTTCATATTTTTTTTCTAATTTTATTACTACTCTAATATTCTAATTATTAATTTGATTTTTAATTTTTACTTAGTAAGTATTGATTTAAAATACGTACATAGTCAAATTTATAAGTTTATATCCTTAGTAATTTGAATTTTAAAAATTAGAAATTATCCAGATGATTATATTTGCAACAAGAGCTTTGAACTGTATTATAATCATCTGGTTATTTTTTATAATATTACTTCTGTTATATCAATATTTAATGCCTTAGCAATTCCTACACCATAGTTAGGATCGGCTTGATAACAATTGATGATGTGTCGCTCTTGAATGAATTTTTCCGCACCTTGAATTGCAGCTGCTGTATTATTAAATAAAGTTTGTTGTTGCTCAGTTGTCATTAACCTAAATAAATTACCAGGTTGCGTAAAGTAATCTTCATCTTCCCGATGATCGTAATGAAATGCAGCACCCTCTAATTCTAAAGATGGTTCAGTATATTCTTTACTTTCTGACCATTGTCCGTAACTATTTGGCTCATAGTGAATGGTTGCTCCTTCGTTTCCATCAACACGCATCGCACCATCTCTATGGAAATTGTTAAAAGGGCATTTGGGTGTGTTTACAGGAATTTGATAATGATTTACACCAAGTCTATATCGTTGTGCATCGCCATAGGAAAACAAGCGACCTTGCAACATTTTGTCTGGAGAAAAACCTATTCCTGGAACAACGTTGGCTGGATTAAAAGCGGCTTGTTCTACATCAGCAAAATAATTTTCAGGGTTTCTGTTGAGTTCTAAAACTCCAACTTCTATTAGAGGATAATCACCGTGGGGCCAAACTTTAGTTAAATCAAAAGGATCAAATCGATATGTTTTAGCATCGGCTTCTGGCATAACCTGGATTTTTAATTTCCATTTTGGGAAATCTCCTTGTTCAATTGCTTCAAATAGATCTCTTTGGTGGCTTTCTCGGTCTTTACCAATCAAATTTTCTGCTTCTTCATTAGTAAGGTTTTGAATACCTTGTTCTGATTTTATATGAAACTTTACCCAAAATCTTTCATTTTGTGCATTGATCAGACTGAAAGTGTGACTACCAAATCCGTGCATTTGTCGGTATGATTTTGGAATTCCCCTTTCGCTCATTACAATTGTTATTTGATGAAGAGCTTCGGGTAAAAGTGTCCAAAAATCCCAATTGTGATTTGCTGTACGCAAGTTTGTTTTTGGATCTCTTTTTACAGCTTTGTTTAAATCTGGAAACTTATAAGGATCTTTAAGGAAAAATACTGGTGTGTTGTTACCAACTAAATCCCAATTCCCTTCTTCAGTGTAAAACTTAACAGCAAATCCTCTTATATCTCTCTCAGCATCCGCGGCACCTCTTTCTCCTGCTACTGTAGAAAAACGGACAAAAAGCTCTGTTTTTTTATTGATACCAGAGAAAATTTTAGCCTTTGTATATTTGGTAATATCATTTGTTACCGTAAATGTACCAAATGCACCAGAGCCTTTGGCATGCATTCTTCTCTCGGGGATGACTTCTCTGTCAAAATGTGCTAATTTTTCAAGAAACCAAAAATCTTCTATCAATAAAGGACCTCTTTTTCCTGCTGTTTTTACGTTCTGATTCTCTGCGATGGGTCTTCCTGAAACCGATGTTAATTTTTTTAAATTCATTTTACGTTTTTTAATTTATTACTTGATACCAAGAATTTCCTTTCACATTTGAATAGTGTGAAAGGAAATTTATGTTCTTTTAATACAATTTGTGCATAACTAAACTTGAATTCCATTCAATACTTGTTTTAATTCGGCAACTTCACTTTCGCTAAGAGGTTGTAGTGGACTTCTTAAATGACCACCATTTTGTCCTTGAATTTCAAGTCCTGATTTTATAGCTCTAGGTAATCCTTTGTTTACAATGAATTTTAAAAGATTTACTTGTTTGTAGAATATATCTTGAGCAGCTTTTAAATCATTATTTTGAATAGCATTGTACAAATCGACATTTAATTTAGGTATTAAATTAGGAGCGGCAGTACACCAACCAGCAGCACCAGCAGCAAAAGCAGCTAATGCTAAAGGGTTAGAACCATTGTAGAAAGCAACATCCTCGCCAAGTTCTTTTCTTAAAAAGTGCATTCTCTGCACATCGCCCGTACTTTCCTTAATCATAGTAACATTAGGAATTTCTAGTAATCTTTTAAGTAAAGCTGGAGACATATCTACACCACCAGTTGCGGGATTGTTGTATGCCATAATTGGAATAGAAATTTTACTTGCTACAGCATCATAGTGTTTTACTATTTCATCATCAGTAAGTTTCCAATAACTCATAGGTATTATCATAGCTGCCGTTGCTCCAGCTTTTTCCGCAAATTTTGCGTGATAAATAGTTCTCTCAGTCGTTAGATTTGATACACCTACTAAAACTGGAACTCGACCATTTGTTTGTTGGATAGTTGCTTCAGTAATTGCTTCTTTTTCACTATCAGTCAAGTAAGGCATAACACCTGTACTACCTAATGGCGCAACTCCGTGAGCTCCGTTTACAATCAACTTTTCTAAAAGTGTTTTGTATAAATTAATATCTACGTTCTCATTTGCATCAAATGGAGTTATAGGGTAGGCGATAATGCCTTTGAATGGTACGTTTTTCATTTTGTTTTTTTGGTATTAAATGTCTCTTCCTTCTTCTTCTCTTAATGCTACTCCTAAGTTTTGTAGCTGAGGTGCATTTTCACAAGCTAAATATTTAGCATTTTCAGTATTGCTTAAATTTTTATGTCTGTGCCAAGCCCAACTTGGAATGTAAACAGCATCACCAGCTTTCCATTCTACTTTTGTATCTTCAATTTCTGTGTAACCGTGTCCTTCAATAACATAAAGCATTGTTTCATAAGTATGTCTGTGACGATTAGTCAATTGATCTGGCAGTAAACCACCAACTGTCATACTTACATTCTTGCTTGGTAAATCAATAAAAAAAACAGGATGTTTTCTTTCTGTAGAAAATTGATTGTGTTCACCAGCTTGTTCAACATTTTTGTGAATTAGTTTTTCAGGCATCACAAATGTTGGTCTTGCAAATGTTTGATGAAAATCTTTTGACGTAAATTGTTTTTCTTTAGTTTCCATTATAATAAAATTTAGATTGTGCATTATTGCATTACAAAATTACTGTATCTTTGGACTGTTTAAATAGTACAGTTTTATCATTAATAGCTAGACCAGATGTTGCGACCGTGGAAATTAGAAATTGTTTTAAATAGTAGTTCAGAAAAAGCAATTTATTTGCAAATTGCTGATGCTATAATTGATGCTATAAAATCAGGAAAACTGATTAGCGGTAACGCTTTGCCAGGAAGCAGGCAATTAGCTAGTTTATTGAGTGTGAATAGGAATACAGTAATTGAAGCTATAGATGTATTACTTGCTGAGGGTTGGCTTATTGCTGTTGAAAGGAAAGGTACTTTTATCTCTGAAATTTTACCAGAAAAGCTAAATTTAAAGGATGATAAACAACCCATTAATAAAGAAGAAGAAGTTAGTAAACCAAGTTTACATTTTGATGATGGATTGCCTGATAGCCGGCTTGCACCAATGAATGAATTGGCTAGAGCATACAGACAAATTTTTAATAGAAAGTCGCGTTGGCAAATAATGGGTTATAGCAATGAATTTGGTGATATTGAATTTAGAAAAGCTATTGTTCAAATGCTTAATTTTAAAAGAGGAATGAACGTTACTATTAATGAAATATGCATTACTAGAGGTAGTCAAATGGCAATGTATTTAGCGTCACATTCTATTTTTTCTTCTGGTGATTGTGTTATGATAGAAAACCCCGGTTATAAACCTGCTTGGGAAACGTTTCAAAATGCCGGCGCAAAGTTACTTCCTGTAAATGTTGATAAGAATGGATTAATAGTTGATGAGGTTGAAGCGTATTTAAAAAAGAATGCTGCTATTAAAGCCATATATGTAACACCTCATCATCAGTTTCCAACAACTGTAACGCTAAGTTTAAAGAGACGATTGCAGTTGATTGATTTATCAAATCGATATGGCTTTTATATTATAGAAGATGATTATGATAATGAATTCCATTTTGGTCAGAGACCTATTTTGCCTTTAAGTAGTTTTGAAACTGCACACAATTATATTTATATTGGTACACTAAGTAAAATTGTAGCTCCTGCTTTACGAATTGGCTATTTAGTAAGTAATGTTGAAATTATTCAAAAAGTTGGAAAACACCGCAAAATGATTGATGTACAGGGTGATAATATTATGGAAGAGGCAATATTGCAGTTGATTAATGATGGTGATATTAAGCGTCATTTAAAACGGACTAGTTTAATTTATAAAGCTAAGCGTGATTATTTTGAAAGTATTTGTGATCATTACCTAAAAGATAAGGCTACTTATAATAAGCCTGAAGGTGGCTTGGCTTTTTGGATTGTACCGAATAATAACGTAAATACTAATGTAGTTGCTGAAAAATTACTTAAACAAGGTATAAAAATTATGTTACCACAAAGTTTTAGTTTTGATGAACCAATAGTAGGATTTAGACTTGGGTACGCTTCTTTGACCGAAAACCAAATTAAAGATGGTATTTTAGCACTATCACGGTTTTTATAAAGTGAATGACTTACAATTTTTTTTTAGAAATTGCTTCTAAATTCTTTAAACTAAAAACAATATAAACGTTATTTTTTATTATATTTTTCTTGATTTTCTTTTATTTTTGGTAAATTAACTGTTGCCCATTCTACTAATTGAGATAGTATAGGTAGTAAATTTTTGCCAAGCTCCGTTAAGGAATACTCTACTTTAGGAGGCATTACAGGGTATTGCTTTCTTGTAATTATGCCATCTTGCAATAGTTTTTTGAGTGTTACAGTTAACATTTTTTGTGAGATGCCATTGACGATGTAACTAATTTCATTAAATCGTAAAGTCTCATACTCGCCCAATATATGTATAATTGTAATAGACCATTTGTCTGCTACGTGATTTAAAACATCTCTAACAGGGCAACGATTTATATCATTAGTTAATTGTTTAATTTTTTTTGTTGCTGTATCCATTTGATAATCAATATTAATTACTTCAAGGTAACTGTGTTACTGTAAAGTAAGTTATTTTTTATGTATAATCTTTATTATAGCTTTACACTCCAAAAGTAACTATAATAAATTTTAATACACTACAGATGAAAACAAAGATGCTATCAATGCCATTCGAAATGAATGGTTTATTACTTAGAAATAGAATCATTATGGCTCCTATGGGTCGCTCAAGAGCGGATAATAATACAAATACTGTTGATGAGCTTCAAGTTACTTATTACAAACAAAGAGCATCTGCGGGATTAATAATTACAGAAGGAGTTTTAGTTAGTAGAGATGCTCAAGGAGGCATTAATCTACCAGCAATTTACAACCAAGAGCAAATTGATTCTTGGCGATTAGTAACTGATGCTGTACATAATCAAAATGGATCAATTTTTATACAATTGTGGCATACTGGGAGAATGTCACATCCTTTTTATCATAATGGACTTGCTCCATTAGCTCCTTCACCCTTAAACCCAAATACTCAAGTTTATATTCCGACTGGATTTACAGATACCGTTATACCTCGCGAAATGACAGTACAGGACATAAAACAAACCATTAAGGATTTTAAACAGGCAGCTATTAATGCTTTTGAAGCTGGATTTGATGGTATAGAATTACAAGCCGGAAATGGATATTTATTGCATCAGTTTTTTAATTTATATTCAAACAACAGAATTGATGAATATGGCGGTAGTATTGAGAATAGAGCCCGAATTTTATTTGAATTATTGGACTCTCTCAAAGGTGCAGTACCTATTAATCGTATTGCAATACGGCTTAACCCATCTCAAAATGATATACTGGGTATGATGCTAGATGAAAGCAGTATCGATGTTCACGAATACATTGTTAAAAAATTGAACGAATACGATTTAGCATATTTACATTTAGCTGAGCCTTTTATATCAGTTGATAATCATCCATACGGTATTAGCCGTGTAACTAAGCACTTCAGACCACTATTTAAAGGTGTGATTATATCCAATGGAGGCTATAATCCAGTAACAGCAGAAAGTGCTATAGAAGATGGTGATGCAGATTTAATATCATTTGGTAAATACTATATTTCTAACCCTGATTTGGTTGAAAGAATTAGTAATAATTGGATACTGAATGATCCAGATTCAAATACATTTTATACAGGAGGTGCTAGTGGTTATATTGATTATCCAAGCTATACAACAGATTAGGTTGAGATAAATATTTAATATACTATCGCCTACAATTTTAATAATTTCAGCGTTATTGATGGGTGTTTTTAGATTTATTCTAAAAAACGAATTATAACGTTTGCTGTTTCTTTAGGTTTTTCTGCTACTATAAAATGCCCAGATTTTTCTATTTTATATAACTTATAATCGGTTGTTGTAGTCTCTAACGAAATTTTCAGCATTTCATAACCACTTCCGCCAATTCCCAAAACAGGGATTGTAATTTTTTTGTAATTTTTGGAATCTTCAATATCTACTGGAAATATTTGATATCAAGCATTAGAAACTCTATTTGCATCTTTGCTATCATATGCATATGTATATACTGGCTTATCAAAGTCACTGACACCGTTATAATTTAGTAGTATTTTTTATATAGACATTCTATTAAAATTTCAATTCGCTCTTCAAGAAGTTGTTCCGGTATATCTTCAAGCTGATTAAAAGCAAGCCACCAAGGATAAATATAATTTGCGCCCAGAATAGGAAGTTTGTACATTACTGTATCTGGATGAGTTGTATCAAGAAGTATTAATTTGGAAGTTGCCTGTGTGAAATTTGAAGCAAATCTAAAAGCTATATGAGCTCCAATGTATTGACCAACAACGTTACAGGAGCAGTAGTAAATGGGAAATTAGTAGAGGAAAAATTTTAAAATGGTTAAGTATTTACCACAGATATAAAACGTAAAGAACAAGCTCAAAATATTATTATTAATATAAAAAAAGTAACAAAGTAATTTGTAAGTTGACTACGATTTCAATGAACCAATAATGGGTTATCCTTGTGGACATAAAATTATCAGGATTGAAAGAGATAAATTTGACGCAAAAGAAATTATTAAAATATTAGAAAAATTAAATTTAAAATGTTAAATTTTAGAAGATAAAATTTGTAAGTAATATTTTTCCATTTAACTTAAAATTATTTTGGACTGCTTTGCAGCTGATTAAATATATTGGAAAATTTGAATCAACTACAAAAATTTGTCTTATTCCATTAACTTAAAAATTTTTTATTAATCATATTTTTTAATGTTATTGGAGTAAAAGCTTCTTTAGTTCTTGGTAAAGAATATATTCCTTTTGGATCACCCAATGCCTTGTATAAATTAAATAATTCGATCTGAATTGCATTATTTAAGCCCATTTTCGCTGTCTGGATTTTTATCTCTTCGTACGTAATCTGTTTGTATTTAATATTTTTATTTAGCATTTTACTAAACATTTTCACCACGTCCAGCATTGAAAGGTGTTCAGGTCCCATAAGTTCTTTTATAATAATTCCTTGCCAATTTTTATCTTGTAAATAATTTGCAGCAATAATTCCAATATCATCTGTGCTTATAAAAGGAATTTTGTGATTTTCATCAAATGGACATTCAACCCTATTATTTTTCAAAATAGCATCCTTTTGGTTTAACAAATTTTCCATAAAATATCCTGGTCTTATTACCGCAACATTTTTACAAATTGCTGCAAAGGTATTCTCTAGTTTATTCACATAACTGATTGTACTTAGATTTCCTGGAAAATTTGAGCCTAATGATGAAACCAAAACTACTCTTTTAATATCATTTTGTTGAACTGCTGTTGCACCTGAATGTATCATCTTATTATAACTTTCCTCAATACTTTCTAATGTTAATATTGGAGGGATAATCCAAAAAAGTGCATCACAGTTTCTGGTAGCGTTTATAACATCGTTAGCATTTAAACTGTCTAATTGTATTAGTTTTGCATTAGTAACTTCTAAATTTTTAAGTTTAGAAAAGTTTCGTCCTAATAATATCAAATCATTATCAGTATTTGATAGTTCTTTTGCGATAAAGCTACCAATATTTCCAGTTGCAGTTCCAATTGCTATTTTCATTAATTTTCTTTTTTAAAGATTTCTTTAATTTGTGTATTTGAAGTATTTGGTGTTAATGCTAATGGATTCCAATATTCTTTATAATTGATAATTAGACCCTTTTTAAATTTTATGCGTACTACATACTTTTGTGAATATTTTTTACCTAAACCCAGTTTTATTCCTAACTGAAATGATTCTCCACAAAATTCAGCCCAAACAAGATTCTCACTTACAGAATATATTTCTATGTCTGAAACTTTAAAATCATTCATAGCCTTCAGTGCATTTTTAAGGTAAATCGAGTAATCGTATTTGTTTAATTTTGATGACGTATTTAAACTATCTGCATACGGATATTCAATTATACATTCGTCTAATAAAAAACTTAAAACTTGCTCATAACTATTTTCAAAAGATTTTATAAAATTTAAAGCTATTTGTTTACTATTATACATTCAAATTGTTTTTATGTTAATTATTAACATCTTATGATAATCACTTTACTGATTTTTTGTTTCTCCCAAAAATTGCATTATAATGTTTACTGTTTGCTGTGGTTTTTCTGCTAATATAAAATGCCCGCATTCATATATTTTATGTAACTTATAATCGGTTGTTGTAGACTCTAACGAAATTTTTAGCATTTCATAACCACTTCCGCCAATTCCCAAAACAGGCATTGCAATTTTTTTGTAATTTTTGGAATCTTCAATATCTATTGGAAATGCTTGATACCAAGCATTGGAAGCTCTAATTGCGTCTTTGCTATTATATGCGTATGCATATACTGCCTTATCAAAGTCACTGACACTGTTATAATTAATTAATAATTTTTTATATAGCCATTCTATTAAAATTTCCATTCGCCCTTCAAGAAGTTGTTCCGGTATATCTTCAACCTGATTAAAAGCAAGCCACCAAGGATAAATATAACTTGCGCCTAGAATAGGAAGCATAGGAAGTTGGTACATTCCTGTATCTGGATGAGGTGTATCAAGAAGTATTAATTTGGAAGTTGCCTGTGTGAAATTTGAAGCAAAGCTAAAAGCAATATGTGCTCCAATATCGTGACCAGCAATATAAACCTTTTCATATCCCAACTGCAATATTAGTTCGTAAATATCTTTTGCCATATTTTTTTTGTCATAACCAAATAACGGTTTGTCAGAACTTCCCATTCCTCTCATCTCCACAACTATTATACAGTATTTCTCTGCAAGTGTTGGCATTATTTTATGGTAAGACCACCATGTCTCCGGATAACCAGGAATTAAAATTAATGGCTCTCCTTTTCCGCCTTTTACATAATGTAATTTAGTATTATTAACCTCCGCATAATTACTTGTAAAGTTTGGAAGGGATTTCAAGAGTTCTTCGTTCGAGTATTTAGTATGTACTTCTTCCATTGTTAATTTATTTTATTAAACTTATACTTCAATGCAGCTACTTCTATTCACTAATTTTATAGGGTGATTAATTACGTGAACACATTTATTTAATGGGTATTTAATCTTTGGCACAAATAAATGCACTAATATTTTACTTTGTAAATTATAAAAATGAACCAATACATTTATAAACCATTTGTTTATAAATCAAGGTCATCTTAATAATAGCAATTCTTTCAATTTTGAGTTCAAAATAGTTTCTTCCAAATGACCAAAATAAGAATATAAAATATTTTTATTGTAGTCAAAAATGATAAATGATGGAGTGCCTTGCAATTGATTTATTGTAAATGTTTCAGCAATTAATGGGACTTGACTGTAATATGCCTTTATTTTTATCATTAAAATTTCCTTATCTTTTTCAGAAAAATTTTTAAAATTTGGTATTGCTTCACAAACTAATTTAATTTTATTTGAATTTATAAATTGACTACTAGGTGCAATACTATCAAATGCTACAGGAAAATTAAGTTTCTCGAAATAATTAGAAAGTCCAAAATTTGTATTGTAATACTTTTTAGTTTCTCCGATTAGTGTACCACTTTTTAAAAGTAATTTTAGGTTTTCCTCGTTGTTAAATTCAAAATCCTCAAAAGCTGTAGCTACTCCAATAAATCCAACTTTATCATTGAGTAATTTAAACAAATTATTGACTATTGGGATACCATATATAAAGCAACCCGGACAATTTACCTGAAAAACAAATGCAAGATTTACTTTTTGTATTTTGAATTCTCCTTGAATTAATTTTTGAGTATTGAGATGAAATTTTGACATTGATAAGATAGGTTATTTACAACAAACACTCGATATTACCCTCGTGTTCCAATACATTAAAGTGGAGTACGTTGCCATTACTTAGTACTAATGCTGGAAACACTTTAACTCCTTTTAATTTCGCTTCTTCTTCTTTTTCTGGATGTAACCCCACGTGAGTAATGTCTAAATTTGTCAATCCTATTAGATTAACAATGTCTTGTCCTACTTCTGAACAAATTTTACAACCATCGTGATACAATGTAGCTTTCATAACTTAAATTTTTTAGATTAGTAATTTTAATTGTTTTTAATTCATTTCGGTTGCCATAGCAATTCTATTCCAAGAATTTATTAAGACAACTTGCATTATTAATTGTGCTGTTATTTTATTACCAAAAATATTAACCACACTATTGTATGTACTTTTTGTAACACCAACCAAATTGATATTGGTTATCTCTTCGGTTAATTGTAGAACTGCTTTCTCTTCTTCTAAAAAAAGACTTAATTTATCCCAAGTTGATAATGCAGAGATTTTATTTGGGTCTTCGCCTAATTTTATAGCTAATTCTGTGTGCATTTTGATACAATAGGTGCAACCATTTATTTGTGATGCTCTAATCTTTATAAGTTCTAAAAGTTTAGGATTAACTTGAATAAACTTTGCTTGTGCTTCTAATTCTAGCATCAAATCATAGGTCTTTCTATCAGAATTTTTTATAGAAATTCGTTGGCTCATTTTTTCTTTATTAACATTTTTAAATAGTCAGATGTTATTTCGTTTTCTATTATTGTCGACAATCCTTGGTTCTCCTTAAATTGTAGTGCAATGTGTTTCATTGCTTTTATTGCAATTTTTAATAATGACGGTCCTAAACTAACTCTAACTACACCAAGATTGTGAAGTGTAATTAAATCCGGAATTCCGGGTATTGTTAAGATATTTATTGGCATCTTTAATTGAGCAAACAATTGTTGAATATTCTCTTGAGAAGTTATAGCGATTGGGAAAAAGCAGTTCGCTCCTGCATCTTTGTATGCTAAACCTCTATTAAGTATTTCCTCAAATTTTGATTCTTCAGTTGTGTAACTATCTTCGTGAAGAAAAACATCTGTACGTGCATTTATAAAAAGTGGTATATCCATTTCAATACTTACCTTTTTAATCAACTTGATTCGATCACATTGCGCTTTTATTGTATACAGGTTGTTAGTTGACCTATTGGTATCTTCAATATTAATACCAACGATTCCTTTTTCAATCAACCGTTTTATGTTGTTTTCAAGCTCTTTATTATTGGTTGCATAACCACTTTCAATATCGGCAGTTACAGGGATATTTACACTATTTGTAATTTTGCCTAAATTATTGAGAACTTCATCAAAAGTAATTTTTTCACCATCACTTAATCCGTTACTGTATGCCACAGATGCACTAGCGGTAGCAATGGCTGGATATTCTAAATTTTCTAATAAAGCAGCACCCAAAGGATCCCAAATATTAGGTAATACAAATAACTCTCCCGTATTATGAAGTTTATGGAATTGCTGTGCTTTTTCCTTCTGAGTGTAGATCATAAATTTAACTATGGATTATATTCTTTTACAGCATCAATAAAAGCTTTAGCATTATCAACAGGAATATTGGGTAATATGCCGTGCCCAAGATTTACAATGTAGTTATCTGTACCAAACTCATTAATCATCTGATGAACCATCTTCTTTATTTTTGGAATAGGTGACAACAACCTGCTTGGGTCAAAATTTCCTTGTAATGTAATTTGACCTCCAGTTAAATATCTTGCGTTTTCAGCGGAACAAGTCCAATCAATTCCTAAAGCAGCTGCTTTTGAATTTGACATCGCTGGTAAAGCGAACCAGCAACCTTTCGCAAAAACAATAACCTTTGTATCATCTGCTATTGCCTCAATTATTTGATTAATGTATCTCCAAGAAAACTCTTGATAATCGACTGGCGATAACATACCGCCCCAAGAATCAAAAACTTGAATAACATCACATCCCGCTTTTATTTTCCCTTTTAAATATAAAATAGTTGTGTCGGTAATTTTTTGTAATAAAGTATGTGCTGCGATTGGATTTGAAAAGCAAAATCCTTTAGCAGTATCAAATGTTTTGGATCCTTTCCCTTCAACAACATAACACAATATTGTCCAAGGCGAACCTGCAAATCCAATTAGAGGTACTTCATTATTCAACATTTCTTTGGTTATTTTTATGGCTTCAAAAACATAACCCAAAGTTTGATTTACATCAGGAATAATAGTTTTATTAACATCTTCGAGTGATCGAATTGGATTAGGAATTATTGGTCCTAAATTATCTTTTAGTTCCACATAAATTCCCATTGCACGAGGCACAACCAAAATATCAGAAAACAAAATAGCAGCATCTGGTTTAATTATTCGGATTGGTTGCATTGTAATTTCTGCAGCTAATTCGGGTGTTTCGCAACGAGTAAAAAAATCATATTTATCGCGGATGTCTCTAAATTCGGGCAGATATCTGCCCGCTTGTCGCATCATCCATACTGGCGGACGCTCGACCGGCTGGTTGCTTAAGGCTCGAAGAAATAAATCGTTTTTAATCATTTTATTTGTAATTATTTGAACTCTGGACAATCTATTCGTATATCTTCAATTTTCAGTACTTGGTTAAGTAGTGCACAATATGGAATGTTATTATTTTGTGAATAAAACTGACAATTGGTGCAGGTTCTATGCGAGTTTATTAATTGAATATTATTTAACTCGTTAATAATATTGGTTATGCTTTGCCACAACATAACCTTGTTGGCTTCACTAATATTTGATATAATATTTACCAATGGGTTTACATATTGTTCTGTTTGTTGAACTATACTTTTTCCTAAATCAGTTATCTGAATAAAATAGCTTCTTGTATCAAATTTGTCTGAAATTTTTGTTATGTATTTTTTTTTCTCAAGCGTTTTAATAGTTTCGCTAACAGTAGGTTTTGATAAATTGAATTCTTTTGATAGATAACTAATTGTTGATTTATTCTCTGAATGATAATTTATAAAAATAAGTAACTGTATTTGAATTGGACTTAAATTGTAGTGCTTTGATTCCTCAATTAGTAACGTTTTGAATACTTGAGAAATTCGGTCAAAACCAATAACTATTTTGTTTTCAAGGCTTGAATTCTGATAATCTAGATTGTATATACTCTCCATAATGTTATAATTAATAAACCGAAGGCATGTTTAACCTTCGGTTTACAAAAATAATGTTCCTGATTAAAACTAATAGCAGTTTTCCATTTCGATAATAGAATACCCTCTATTTAAAATTTCCTTTTCAACATTTTCTGGTGCTTTGTCTATATGACAAAAATTACATTCTTTTGAAGTTAAAGGTTGTCCTTCTTGCATTACGTTTTTTAAATACTTTTTTCCATATTCAAAAATTATGTTTTGATCTTTTTGATTTTCATCTACAAGAATATCAAAATGCATAACCTTACCATCTTTTCGGGTTACATAAGTATCCCATACTGCTACTTTCATATATTCAATATTAAAATTCTCCTTTTTTCATGTAAGGTTGTCCCCAAAGTATAGATTGCATTAAAACTGACTTTACCCAAGCATTGTACATTTTTTCAACATCTTCAGCACTAGCTCCTTTTTTTGCAAGGAAAGGTTTTAACGTAGTTGTAACCGGTATAGTTAATGCAGGGATATATCTGTAATTGATAACTGGAACAGATTTAGCATTATCGGTTTTGTTTTTCTTAGTGGTGTAATGACGTAAACCGATTTCATATTGATAATTTAACCAATCTTGATTATAATTAGCATCAGCGGTATTCAAAATCCAAGCTTCAAATCGACCTCTAACTTTCGCCAAATATTCTCCTTCGGGTTTTCCTGTAGTTTTATTACCGAAAAAATAAACTAACTGTGGAGTACCACCTACAAAACCGTACCATACATCAAGTATTGCATTAGTTTGATCTTTAAGGATGTCTTTACTCATTTTTAAGTACTTTACATCCTCATCAGTAAAAAGCATTGATTGTTGCAATAATTTTAATTCTTCTAATGTGAAAGGAGATTTTGCAACTTCTTTTGTACCATAAGTATATCCTGATGGCTTTTGTGTTTGTGCTTGTGCAATCGATAATGAAAGGATTGCTACTAATACGATAATTGAATTTTTCATTTTTTTTGAATTTAAAGATTTTTAAAAAACCCAGCTGGGTGAATCCCAACTGGGTAAACCAACATTAATTAACCAATAACATCAGCCATTGATGCTCCGAAATTGATGTGCAATACATTTCCTTTTGGAGTAACTAAAGCAGGTACAGATTTAACACCTGCCTTAACTGCTTCGTCAATTCGAGATTTGTCATCGCCAAAATGAACGATTTCTACATTGTCTTTACCGATTAACTCGATAACATCGTGCTCTGCGCTGATACATACTGTACAACCTGCGTGATAAAAAATTGATTTGCTCATAAAATTAAATTTAAAAATTAGTGATTACTTGTTGAATTTATTAAGACTACTATCCAATAACTTCCTCCATTGAGGCACCGAAATTGATATGTAATACGTTTCTATTTGGAGTTACTAAAGCTGGAACGGATTTTACTCCTGCTTTCACAGCTTCGTCTATTCTAGACTTGTCATTTCCAAGATGAATAATTTGAACTTTTGAATGTCCGATCAGGTCGATAACATCATGTTCCGCACTAACGCAAACTGGACAACCTGCGTGATAAAAAATTGATTTGCTCATAATTATAAACTGATTATTATTATTGTTGAACCGTATACGGTAATGATAGATTTCCAGAGGCAACATTATACACTTCATAAACTCCGAGCAAAGGCAAGGCGCTATTAGTTGTATTTACTTTCATAAATGCTGTTACTCCATCGAAATTGAAATTTGTTTTGTTTTTAACAGCAGTAATAGGAAAAATAACTTTAATAGTTTTATTATTTGTTACAACCTGAAAACCTGGGGAATCCATATACATTGGCATCCCTGGATTTGTTTTTGGAAGTACAACAGTTTGATCGCCAGCGTTAAATTCTTTTACAGATAGTTTACCATTCACTCTTAAATCTTCTTTTAGAATAACCCAGTGTGCGTGCCAAACTATACCATCATTTAAATAATTTTTATCATTATTCTCATCCCATAAAGGAGTGTCATCAAAATCAGGGTGTGAAGTCAAAGCCATTGCAACAATACCAGTAGTGGTTCCAAAACCAACGTCAGAGGAGCTTAGCGATGTAGGAAAAACATATCCCAATACAGGTGCGCCATTTTCGCTGCCAATAGCGGTTGGACGTGTGTTACCAGCCATACCTTTAACGGTCATAGTCATAATAATTTGATCTAGAACATTGTCGTAT
Source organism: Flavobacterium flavipigmentatum (assembly GCF_020911905.1). Lineage (NCBI taxonomy): Bacteria > Pseudomonadati > Bacteroidota > Flavobacteriia > Flavobacteriales > Flavobacteriaceae > Flavobacterium > Flavobacterium flavipigmentatum. Next base: position 193,309 of record NZ_CP087133.1, read on the forward strand.
TTAGCGGCTACTTGTTCAATTCTAAAATCCTGATTTACTGTTTCCGGCTCCTGTGCTTCGTCATCATTAGAACAAGATGTGGCTATCAATAAAATTGCTAAGTAAATAGAACTTAAAAATCTATTTTTAAAAATATTATTTGTTTTCATATTGATTACTAATTAATTGTTACTGTATAGGGTAATGATAAATTTCCAGAGGCAACACTGTAAACAGCGTATACACCAAGCATAGGATATGCAGGATTTGAAGTATTGACTTCCATATAAGCTGCTACCGCATCAAAATTGAAATTTGTCTTGTTATTTATTCTATAAGCAGGTACAATTACTTTAATTGTATTAGTTTTTGTTACTACAGAATATCCTGGAGAATCCATATACATTGGCATACCAGGATTCGTTGGTGGAAGTTTTACCGTTGTGTCGCCTTGTACAAACTCTTTAACAGATAATCCACCAGCTACTGCAGTGTTATTTTCTAAAATAACCCAATGGGCGTGCCATACTAATCCATCGTTTTCGAAATTGTTATCAAAATTTTCATCCCATAATGGTGTATCATCAAAATCAGGATGTGAGGTAAGTGCAAGAGCTACAATTCCCGAAGTTTGATTAAAACCAACATCTGTTGGAGATAAAGTCGTGGGAAATACGTATCCTAAAACCGGAGCACCATTTAATTGTCCATAAGCAGTTGGTTTGCTGAGTCCTGCAGTACCTTGTACCTGAATTTTGAAAACTATTTGTTGCAAATCTTTAGAAAAAGTAGCTGTTGTACTTTGAATTTGTAAATCTAAAGAATTTGTAAATGACGGATTAGCATTATTGCCTTGACCAAATACTGCTATACTTGTAAGAAGTATAAACACTGAAAATAATATATTTTTCATTTGACTATTTTAAATTAAATTTTATTCTTAACAGAATAAATTATTTCTTATCCGATAACTTCCTCCATTGAGGCACCGAAATTGATATGTAATACGTTTCCATTAGGAGTTACTAAAGCTGGAACAGATTTTACTCCTGCTTTCATAGCTTCGTCTATTCTAGATTTGTCATTTCCAAGATGAATAATTTGAACTTTTGAATGTCCGATTAGGTCAATTACATCGTGTTCTGCACTAATGCAAACTGGACAACCTGCGTGATAAAAAATTGATTTGCTCATAAGATTATTTTTTAAGTGTTAAATTTTGTTGTATTTGTAATTACAGGACAAAAGTAGTTAGCAATACTAACTATATATATAGTCCAGTTTTTACAATATTTGAAGTTTTCTGGATTTTTATTGTTCTTTTTCGATTACAATAATCAAAATATTTAGTGATTTTTTAATATTATATTGCTGATATAGAATAAATTATAATATTGCGCTTGTCATCAGTGTTATTAATAAACCATTAAAGAAGGTAAACCAAGGTTATACAGTGAAACCTGATTTCAAATTTATTATAATTACTTTTGCAGGATAAAAATTTATAATTCTTTAATCATAAGTTTTTTGTTTATAGTAAATTATTGAAATATGATTAGTGAAAGTTTGTTGATTCAATATGGAGCAATAAGGATTAGTATAAAAAAGACCGAAATTTTATTCAACGAATCTGATAAAGCTAAAAACTTTTACCAGATGTATTCTGGAGAAATTAAAATGCATAATTTTAATGACGATGGAAAGGAATTTATTCAAGGTATTTTTACTACCGGTGATAGTTTTGGAGAACCACCGCTGTTGATAAATAAAAAATATCCAGCTAATGCAACAGCTATTATAGATTCGGAGGTTTATGCTCTAAAAAGGGATTCATTTATTAAACTATTACAATTAAATCCAGAGGTCAATTTACAAATCACAACTGCACTAGCCCAACGATTATATTTTAAATCGATAATGGCTTCCGAGATATCCTCACAAGAACCTGAGCATCGCATCATAAAATTGATAGACTATTTTAAAGAAACTATCAATAAAACTACAGTTGATGAAAAATATCAAGTTGATTTAACAAGACAACAAATTGCTGATTTCACTGGTTTGCGCGTTGAAACAGTTATTCGCGCCATAAAATCTTTAGAAAAAAAGAAACTACTTTATATAAATAAGGGCAAGGTTTTTAGATAAATTATTCCATTAAGTTTCATTAAAAAAATATTTTCAATTATGATTGAGGTCATAAATTGTTAACCAGAAAGCTAAATAAATTTGTACCATAAATTTTAAATTAATTTAATTATGGAAACTTACAAATCATATTTAGAAGCGTATACAAGAGGTCTTTTGGGATTCAATACCCTTGGGATTTTAGCTCAAAGTTGCCTGGGTTCAATAGCTGCTATGACAATTTTGATGAATGGAACTAGACCAGTACAGATGGTAGAACTCTTTTTTGTAATAATACTAAGTATGGGTTTTAATGTGATGGTTTTATCACAACAAAGTCCAAAAGTAATATTCAATACCTTATTGATAAGTGTTAGTTTTAACTTATTAATGACTCTTATAAACACGTTATCCTTGTAAAAATCAAATTGTATAATTATAAAATCAAATATTTTGAATACTGCACAAAAAGAATTAATAAAAGCAACAATACCAATTTTGAGAACTGGAGGAGAAGCCTTAACTGCTCACTTTTATGATAGAATGTTTAGACATAGTCCAGAATTGAAGGAAGTGTTTAATATGGGAAATCAAGCAAACGGAAAGCAAAAAATGGCTTTAGCCAATGCTGTTCTTGCCTATGCTGAAAACATTGAAAATCCTGAAGTATTAATAAATGTTTTAAAAGGAATTGGTTCAAAACATACAAGTTTAAACATTAAGCCTGAGCACTATAAAATTGTAGGAACACATCTTATTGCCTCAATCGAGGAAGTAATTGGACATCTTGCAACTAGCGAGATACTCGAGGCGTGGACCATTGCATACAACCAGCTTGCTGCTATAATGATTAATTTAGAAGAAAACATTTATCAAGAAAACAAACAGAAAAGTGGTGGCTGGATTGGTTGGAGAAAGTTTATCATAAAAAAAATAGTAGAAGAATCCACAGAAATTAAGTCATTTTATCTGTATCCAGAAGATGGTAAAAGTGTTGCAGATTACAACCCTGGACAATTCGTTAGTGTTCAGGTTTATGTTCCTGAACTTGATTTACTACAGCCACGTCAATACAGTTTATCAAGCGCACACAATAGTGATCATTACAGAATTTCGGTTAAAAAAGAATCATCAATTAATGATAATCCAGCGGGAATTGTTTCAAATACTTTGCATTCTAAACTTGAAGGAGATTCAGTTATGCTTTCCTCGCCTGCAGGTATCTTTTTTCATAATAAGGAATCGAATGAACCGATTGTATTAATAAGCGGTGGAATTGGAATTACCCCAATGTTAAGCATTTTGGAAACCAATAAAATTAAAGTGGAAAAAAGTAAGACAGTTTGGATTCATAGTTGTAGAAATCAATCTGTTCAGGCATTTAATAATGATGTAGAAACAATCGACAAAGATGCAGATTGGCTAAGAACATTCGTTTTTTATGAGGATATTGAAGAAAGTGAACTTAGAGAAAATGTAATTAAAGGAAGGATTGATTTAGAAATTTGTAAGGATTCAATATTATTGGACAAAGCAAGATACTACATATGTGGCCCGGAATTATTTATAAAAGCTCAATATAATTCTTTACTTAATTTAAATGTTGATAAAGAAAATATCTTTTATGAAGAGTTTAGTCCAGGATTAATAAATTTAAATTAGAATTAACTGCTATATTATCTTTAGGATTCTATAGCAGTTTTTTTATTTCACAAAAAGAGCACATGAGTACAAAAAAAAATACTATTGTAAAAAATTGTTTAACAACTCTGTTTATAACCCTTACATTAACATATGTGAATTCTTCAAACTATAATTACTTCTTTTTAATTTGGATGCGTTCTTGGATAATTGCTTGCATAATCTCGAATTTTTTTTCAATTATTCTTTTCAAGAATAAATACAAAAAAAATAGTTGAAATAATTTTATTAAAAAAAAGAATAATTGTCAAGTAATGGTTAATAGTTTAACAAAGCTAGTTGGTTATTTCTATTTAGAGTTTGATTTTTATAGAACACCTCATTAAATTGGATTCAAAATTTAATTTTTTTGGTGTTAGTTTTATTTGTATTTTGTTTAACTTTTTATCTGTAACTTTTAATAATACTATGTTTTTTTAAAAATTTTATGGCACTACATTTTAACAATACTCACTATTAGAACATTATTAGTAAATGATTGTATGTCAAAAGAAGTATACTAGAGAAAAATATCATTATTCTTTAACTAAATGCTGTAAACTAAGATCATTCTTAATTCGTTCCAATTCCGCCCCAATAATTTGTGCAATGTCTTGTTTTATTTGGCGGTAGTTATTTTCTATTTCCTGTTTCATTTTGTCCTCGCCTTGATCATTAATGAAGGATAGAATATCAGGAATTTTTTGATAAGCTTTGGTGTCGGTAGCTACCTTATCATTGTCAACAACAATTTCAGCATGAAAGATTTTCTGTTCTATGCGTTCATCAAAATTGTCCGATACAGAACCAACAAAAAAACCTTGTGTCAATGTGGATATTTTGGAAGCTGGTATAAGACTGTCCAATTGTGTAGATATTGAAGTTGATGTGTCGTTGCGGTTGATGCTCATACTCTGCCTTTTCTGCAATACTTTCCCAAAACGTTCTGAAAGACTTTTTGCCGTTTCACCAACAACCTGACCAGAAAATATATTACCCACAGTATTCTGAATAACCTTACTCTCTTTGTCACCATAATCTCTTGTCAATTGCGAATAATCCTGAAATCCTAAACATACCGCCACCTTATTACTACGGGCAGTGGCTATAAGATTATCCAGTCCTCGAAAATAAATGGTTGGCAGCTCATCAATGATTATAGAGCTTTTTAATTGTCCTTTCTTATTAATGAGTTTTACTATTCTAGAATTATATAACCCCAGTGCTGCAGAATAGATATTTTGACGATCGGGATTGTTCCCTACACATAATATCTTCGGCTCTTTGGGATTGTTGATATCCAGCGAGAAATCATCTCCTGTCATAACCCAATACAACTGCGGGCTAATCATTCTCGACAAAGGAATTTTTGCCGATGCTATTTGCCCTTGTAATTGGTCTTGCGCTCCGCTTTGCCACGCATCCATAAAAGGCGATAGATAATTTTCCAAATCGGGATATAAGGTAAGTATAGTAAATACATCAGAATACTTTTTGTTCAGCAATTCGATGGCATGTGGAAATGTACAATATTTACCGTCCTCATAGATTTTCAGATACCAGATTATGGCAGCCAACAGGATAATTGGGCTTTCTACAAAGAAATCGCCCTGCTTCTGTATCCAGCTACGGTTGAGGTTAAGCATTATAGTATAGGCTGCTTCGTAAGCATCTGAAATGTCCGTCATAAAGTCGGGATTAAGTGGATTGCAACGGTGACTCTTGCGTGGATCGTCAAAGTTGATAACGTAAAATTTTGGCTGAACTTTGTACTTATCCCGATGCTTCAATAGATGATTGTAAGCAATGGTAGAAAGATCGTCAAACTTGAAATCGTAGATGTACATCGAAAATCCCTTTTCAATTTGTTGCTTGATGTAGTTATTTACGATAGCATACGATTTTCCTGAACCTGGAGTTCCCAAAACAATCGTTGCGCGGAAAGGATTGACGATGTTTATCCAGCCGTTGTTCCATTTGCCTTTGTAATAAAATTTTGTGGGAAGATTGACAGAATATTCGTTTTCCATCAGTTTGGTTTCCTGCTGAAAGCTCTCATTCTCGTTGTTGAAAACATCGTCCATCAGATTGGTACGAAGTAAACGGCTCATCCATACGCCCGCCATCAGTAAGGCTATATAACCTAACGAGATAGTTAGTATATACAAAAATGTTCCTATTACTGGAGCCAACTTTAACAAAGGTGTGTTCAGAAAAAACAACACAAAGCCAATCACTAAAGCCACATAGATTTTAGACCAGGTTATTTTTTCATTCTTTACGCCTTTTGTGCCTAAACAGCTTAATGTCAATAATACCAAAGCAAACAGCTTGGTATATAAGGTATGCGAAAACAGTCCAGCGGTACGCTGAAAGTTGCCTAATATTTTGTTGATTACTTCTAAAGTCCAGCCACGTTCCATAAAGAAACCATAACAAAACCAATAAAGGTGCATCAGTACCAAAAGGATACTTACTGCCCGCATAAAAGCCATAATCTTGGCAAGTCCTCTTAAATCGTCTTCTCCCTGCATTATTTAATTTTTTAATGTTCGGGCGTGAATTTAAAGACTGTAAAGGCTGAATATAAGAATATGGCAGTCATTGGCGGTAAGTGGCAGGGTTTGGCTTATTCTAAATAAATTATGTTCTTACGGAAAACCGTAACGGATGCAATTTTAAAACCTATAGTTTTAACGAAATTTAAAATTATAGTTATGGTAGAATTTGATGAGAATGACTTGGTCAATCAAGATTATGAAAACACAACCACCAAAGGCGATAATCCTGATTACACGGCTATTCGTGATCGGGAACGTGTAAATAAAAAAGAACGTTATGAAGTTGTCTACTTTTGTAATGCTTTTGTAAAAAACTATCAAGTACCTAAAACAAAAGCAAGTTTTCAAAAGGTTGAAAAGATAATCAGGATGACTGAAGCCAGTAGCATTGTGATGCGAGACAAACTAAATGAGTTTGTTGCTAAAAATTGGAATAAATAGTTGCAGGAGTAACTCTTTATTAAAGTCCGAACTATCCGACAAAGTTAATCCTTTTCGGATAGTTACGATTTTATCTTTAATGACCTGTTCTTCTTTTTCTTTTCTTCTTCATCTTATTAGAAAAATCCTGTTCCTCGTAATCTTCACTCTGTGTTTCGGGCAATAAACCTCCTAATGCCTCAATCAAACCTTCTTCGTGTTTTTCAGTAGTATTCAGGAAGTCGAACAAATGATGAGGTTCTTCCGCAGGAAGATCTGCATCATTTGATGTGGATATTTTCGATTGTAGTTCAACTGGCTCTTTAATCTCGGGTTTGATATTATTGTTCCAATAATCATTAAAGGTATTGGCAGAAAGCTCCTTGTCCAAACGTGAACCGTTCCAAACCACTTTAGAATTATGGTCTATAAAAGTTATTCCGTAAATACGTCCTGTTTCATTTCTACGAACCACTACATTAATACCTTGTTCGGTTAACTGTTTCTTAAAACGCAATTCATCACTTGTAGATTGCAACGAAATGATAACGGCTGATTGCAACATTTTTTGGCTTGGATGATTTTTCAAAGCAGTTCTACTTTTCTCAAAATGCAATTCCAAAGCAGGAATTCCAGCACTTTTTCCGAACAAAGAAGCCTTGAACGGATGTCCCGCTCTTTCTCCTTTTTCATTCAAGGGAATGTACAATAAACCTCGTTGCATCTTTCCCTGCAATTCGCCCTCCACTTTTTCGGTAGTAATATTGAACAGCGAAAGCAAAGCGTTGTATTCCCCCAAAGTTTGATATTGATAATAGTTCGGCAGGTGTCGGACTACTGAAGCTATCTGATTTTTCACATCGCCTACCCTATAATCTATCGGACGGAAAATTTTGTAGCTTGGCTTATGTTGTTTATCCACTGCGGTTATTAATTCGTGTTTCCTTTCAAGTTCTCGGCATACATTCATCGACCGCATTTTTTCAAACTTGTCCGAAATCTTTTTGCCTTCTTCGTTCACGCAAACCGATACAATATGAATATGGCTACGGTCAATATCGGTATGTTTGAATACCACAAAAGGCTGTTCGCCGTAACCCATTTCCCGCATGTATTCTTCCACCATTTCACGGAATTTATCATCGCTAACCTTATCTTTCGGGTCGGGGTTGAGCGAAATATGCAAGGTATGTTTCTCGGTATTGCGATTGGCTATCAGATAAGGGGCAAAAGATTGGGCTAATTGTGCAACAGAATAATGATCATTAGCGGTTTCAATCATTTTATTAGCAAACAAAATTTTTCCGTTTTCATTCTCCACTTTGAGTTGATTGTATGCCAATGCTCCGTATAAATTTCCGCTTCTGCCGATTTTTGCTATCATTTTTAAGGCTGTTTTTTCAGATGTTTTGCTTCAAATTCTTCGGTTATCTGAATGATTTTTTGGCATAATACCACCATTTCTGCTGTCTGTTTTTCCAATTTGTAGAGAAACGCTACGGCTTTTTTCTCGGAAAAATGACGGTACAATAGCTTTACAATCTGATTATAATTCACGCCTATGGAGCGAAATTGACTGTGAAACGAGGTCAATCGCATATAAAAATCAACCGTTCCTTTATCAATTTTAACCGATTTCATTTCCTTACTGAACAACAGGGAAATGATAAACTTTGCTTTATTGGGCATTCCCGATGCTTCAAAAAGCGATAAAAGTTTTGCATTTTCCTCGTCTGTAAGACGGAAAACGTGGCGGTGGATGCTCGGGTCGGTTTTTGGTGTCCGTCCGCCCTTATTCTGTTTTTTGTTACTATTCTCGTTCATCACTAATCCATTTTTAATTCACACAAAACATCGACTTCGGAGTGGTTTTTTCAGCTCCCAGCAGGGCAAGTTGTTTTGAGGCACTAACTCGGTTTCGAGTGCCTCAAAACACAACTTGCCGTGTTCTGTTGAACACAAAAATCCGCCCTGCGGGACGGATTAAATGTAACAGGGAAAACGGCTCGATGCCGTTCTGCTTAGAGTCCATTTTGCCAAGAGGCTTTTGCATAAATCCGTTAATAAAAATCACTTTACAAAGTAAAGCCCTGCCTGTAAGAGTATTGCAATACAATACCGAGACAAACACTGCCTTTGAATGCCAAATACTGCCACACCTATACAATCGAATGAAAATGATTAGTTCTTTGCCTTTGAATGTCGGCAGGAAGACAGTCAGCCCGTACTTCAGGACGAACGGATTGAGTACATTCAAGATAGCAGATAATTCGGCTTTCCTGATTGCAGGAATGCAGGAATGCAAGAATTCAGGAATGTCAGAAAGCGTGACAGCTTGCTATCAAAATATCGTGCTCTCTAGATTGACGGAACATAAGAAAGACGGCAATCCTGATTGATAAGATACGGGAATGAATACAGTACTGCTGTATTGCAAAAATGCAGGCAATCAGAAATTCTGGCAGGCAAATTTGATGGCTATCCTGCAAGAAAGATAGAAGGAAATCAGTATAGCCTGCCTGATAGTCTTCAAGACTTAAGCAGGAATATATAAACTTTAAATTTTAAAAATATGAACACAAAAAAGAAACCTCAGTTTATTGCATTTTCATCTCAAAAAGGCGGTGTTGGCAAAAGTACATTTACAACGCTTGTTGCCAGTACAATGCATTATCGTTTGGGCTATAATGTAGCCGTATTTGATGCTGATTTTCCACAGCACAGTCTTATGAAAATGAAGACAAGGGATTTGGCAATGGTAATGGAAAATGAGGCTTTGAAAAAGCTGGCGTACAAACAATTTACCACTATCAATAAAAAAGCCTATCCGATTATGCAATACAAAGCGGATAGCGTATTGCAATCGGCTCACGAATTTGTAAATGCTTCTTCAGTTCCTCTTGATGTTGTATTCTTTGACCTGCCCGGAACCGTGAACACGCCAGGCATTCTGAAAGCATTAGCTGGAATGAATCACATTTTTACGCCCATCACGGCAGACCGTCTAGTAATGGAAAGTACGCTCATCTTCACACAGCTTTTGCAGGATGTGATTATGAAAAAGGGGGAAACTTCCATAGAAACCATTAACCTTTTCTGGAATCAGGTAGATGGCAGGGAAAGCACACCTTTATATGGAGTGTATAATCAGCTGATTGAACAATTAGGGTTAAGCCTGATGCAAAGCCAAGTCAAGAACAGCACACGTTTTCGCAAAGAAAGTGAAATGGACAGCAGAACCGTTTTCCGTTCTACCGTAATGCCTCCCGATGAACGCTTGATGAAAGCCTGTCAGTTAGACCTGTTTATAGAAGAATTACTGAAAATTATTCAATTATAGCCTTATGGAGAAAGATAATAAAAGAAAAGTCACTCCGGACATTAACGAAGAAATGATGATGAACCTGATGGTTGATGGCATTAAAAAAGAAGGAATACATCTCCCGCCTGAAGCAATCGAAGAGCCGGAAAAAGTAGATAACAAGCAGGAAGAATTACTACGAAGCATACCTCTACAAAGGGAAAAGAACCGAACAAAGAAAAGCCTTGACGGAAGTTATGGCGCCCATTTTTTGAAAACCCACTCAATGACGAAGCGTGGAGATAAAAGCATCTATATCCGACAGGAATATCACGAAAGACTCTCACGTATCATACAGGTTATCGGAAGAGATGAAATACCGCTATATGCCTATCTTGACAATATACTGGAACATCATTTTGAACTATTCGAGAAAGCAATTACAGAAGATTTTAATGAAAAATTTAAACCCATTTTTTAAAATATTTGATTATGGAAAATTTATTTAAGAAAAAGAAACAGCCCGATTTTATTGGGCAATACAAGTACATTTTTTTACAGCCAACAGGATTTTTGGCTAAAAACGGAAAGTCAGTCTATAACAATGAGGAGTTCCATCAAAATATATCCCGTATTGTTTTTATGCTCGGAGATGGAAAAATCACAATTTCTGATTACCTGTACAATGTGCTGAAGCAACATTTTCAGGATTTTGGAGAGGATATAAAAACGTTGCATAATGAAAAACAAAAACCTATTATTTGATTATGGAAACAGTAATTGTGATATGCCTGCTGATAATTATTATCCTGCTTGTGCAAGATAAGATCATCATTAAAAAAAGGCCAAAGCAAAAGCCAACGCAGGAAAAAATTAATCCAAACTTGCCTGATATTATGGGTCAGCCCAAGCCTGTACGAAACCTTTCAGTGCCAAACAGTGCCATTGAACGCCAAATTCAGGAACCTGAGATAAACCCTGATAATTTAGACATTGAATACGACAAAAATGAAAACGTAGGTATTCAAGTTCCGCAGGAAGAACTAGACGATGTTTTCAGAAATATGCCTGATTTAGAGGAAGAGGAAGAAGAATGGAACAGGTACGGAATATCTGGTAGCGATGACAGTCTTGCCCAAGGGGTTACCTATGACGAACTAAGCTCCGTGGGAGTGTTACTCCAAAAAGAAAGTTTGGAGCAAGCCCAAAAGGAAACGGCGATTGCGATAGTTCAAAGATTACAGGGTACTGAATTATTCAGCCTGCTGGAAAATTCCATCGAGGGTGCTTCCCAAAAAATTGCCGAGCTTTTGGATAGCACACTTTCATCTGAAACAGAAGCCAGTTCTTCCACTTTTCGGAATAATGATTTGGAGGGGTTTGATATTGGGGAGTTTGTTTAAAAAAGGGATTGTCTCACTTTTAGAGCAAATTTTTTTTTGATTATTTTCTTCGTTCGAATAATTTCAACTTCCCAATAAATATCAAAAAATAAGTTTTTAGATATGCTTAGTTTATTTGCTAAAATCCCAAAAAAACTTACTTAAATTATCCTAAATCAAAATAATATGAAAAAGAGTTAAAATTCATACATTTACTATTCCATAAAATTTTAATTGTTTTTCTGTTAAGTTGACCGAATTTGTTTCAAAACTAAAAGCGATTAGAATTATTTTTTAACAACTAATATTCTTTAATATATGTGGGCAGATAATGAAACCTCTGATGATTTACTCGGTTTTAAAGTTCATGCAGATTTAATTGTAGATGTAATCAATGATAATGATGTACTACCTGTAACGATTGGCGTTTTCGGAGATTGGGGAAGTGGAAAATCTAGCATACTAAAAATAGTAGAAAAGGAACTAATCGGAGATGGTGAAGATGGTTTTAATGACGGTACTCTAGTTTTGTATTTTAATGGTTGGGTTTTCGAAGGTTATGATGATGCAAAAGCTGCTTTATTAGAATCAATTATTGAAAAATTTGCGAAACATAAAAAATTAGGCTCAAAAGTTAAGGATGAAACCATAAAACTTTTAAAGTCTGTTAAATGGATGCGTTTAATGGGTTTAGGTTTTAAAAAAATTGCGGTCCCTGCTGCAACAGCATATCTTACAGGAGGAGTTTCATTAATACCATATTTATTAAATGAGTTTTCAAAAATAGAGCCTACAGAATTAGCTAATAAGTTAAAAGGCGATGAAGCAGAAAATTTTTTGAGCAGTATCATCAAAAAAAATGAAGATGATGAAATTACCATGGTTCGTGAGTTCAGAGACGATTTCAAAAAAATGCTTGATAAATCCAAGATAGAAAAGCTTGTTGTGATTATTGATGATTTAGACCGTTGTACTCCTGATAGATTAATAGAAAACCTAGAAGCTATTAAACTCTTTTTAAATGTTGATAAGACTGCTTTCGTTATTGGAGCTGACCCAAGAATTGTAAGACATGCAATAGAGCTACGTTACAAAACAGATGGTATTGAAAACTCTCCCGATATAGAAAGCCGAAATGAGAGGATTGTTAGTGATTATTTAGAGAAATTAATACAGGTTCCTTACTATCTGCCTAAATTAACTGATAATGAAGTGGAAACCTATTTATCATTATTGTTCTGTCAAAAAGAGCTTGGTAGCGATTTCAATAAAGTCTTAGATGCTTTTTATTTATCAAGAGAGAATAATAGATACGGCGTATTTGGTTTAGGAGATATGGAATCAATTTTAGAATCTAATGAAAAGGATAAACTGACAAAGAGTGTATCAATTATAGCTTCCTTAGCACCTATTATAACTGAAGGCTTAAAGGGAAATCCTCGACAAATTAAAAGATTTTTAAACACCTATTCATTAAGGGATAGGCTTGTCAGAGTTGCTAAAATATCAGATTTTAAAATGGATATTTTAGCTAAGTTAATGGTACTCGAATATTCATCACAAAGTTTATTTAGGCAAATTTATGAATGGCAGTCATCTCAAAAAGGAGAACCAGCAGAAATTATTGATTTAGAACTTTTAGTAAGTGAGAATAAAGTAAAAGAAATTAAAGATAAATATACTTCTGCATGGGGTACGGATAAAGTTTTAAGATGGTTAAATTCAGAACCGAAACTAACAAATGTAGATTTACGTGATTACTATTGGATAACCAGAGATCAATTAACAACCTCGATTAGTGGCAGCTCATTAATATCACCACATATTAGGTCATTAATCAAAAAACTAATTGAACCAGTTTCTGGTACTGCTTTAACAAGAACTGTTACTAATGAAATTAAGGACAAATTAAGTGAAGGAGATTATGAGACACTGATATCGTTACTCGAAAAAGAACTTACCAAAGCACCTGAAAAAACAGAAATACATCAAGCCTTTATTGAGTTGATTGCTGGAAATTGTCCTAACATTATTGAAGCTTACAAAAGAACTATCAAAAAGGTTGATAATAATAAGATTCCGTTTAATTTACACAATGACTATAAGCTAGTCGAATCAAGAAATCCTGAGATTAAAACATTATATAAGATTTTCACAAAGGAAAGTCAGATTTATAAAGCAATAAATAATGATAAATAATGGGTACTACACAAAGAATTAATCCAGGAGTAACTAATCAACCCAATTGGGGGGATTTATCAAATTCAATTACTCAAATAGCTAAAACTTTAGAACAGGAAAAAAAACTTGATGATGAAGGAGTTAAAGATAATGAAAAGGATAAAAACGAGGATGAAAAGGATGATAGCAAAAAAACCGTAGTCAGTGATAACTCTAAACAGTATAAAAAAATATTAGATAGGAGAACTGAACATGTTAGATCGGTATTTAAAAATCTGGTAAAAACAGGTGGTGGTCGCAAAGCTATAGCATCTGGTAAATCGTCTTCTATCGGTAAGGCGGGATTAAAATCTGCGGGCAAACTTACTGGATTTTTTACAAGTGTAGCAAACAATGGTCTTGATAAAGCCTTAACCGAAATTGGTTTTGGTTCGCTTCAAGGTAAATCGTTTAATGATGTAATTGACTATTTATTAATTTATTGTTCAGACTCCAACCAAGGAATGGATGAGACTGCAGCTAATAAAGCTTCATGTGAAATCATGAAAGAAATTGCAGCTCAATCGGATAACGATGTTAAAAAATACCAGGATTTAATAAAGGAATTAGTTGATGGTCAAGGGTTAGCGGACACGTTATGCAAATTTTGGGGACTTTACATTTTCGAACATTTATCACAACGTTTTGAAGAAAAAATACAACAGCAAAAAGGAGAGGAAGTCAGCAAAGAAACTTTTAAAATTATAAAAGATGACATATTAGGTCGTGTAAAAGTTTTAAATACACAAAGAGCTGTATCAAAAATAGATTGGAATAAAGCTGAAGGGAAAAAAGAAATTGAGAAAATATTTGATTCCATAATTAAAATCATCTGCAATGAAAAAAATTAATGTTGAAATTCCTAAGTATGATTTGAAAAGTGGAATTCTAAATATAAAACTTACAGAAGATAAAGGAGACTCTTCTACTGTTAGTGTTGATTATAAAACATTATTGCCATTTGCCATTTCTGTGAATTCAGAAATTAGAGATTTCTTCTTTATAACGTGCTCAGTTTATGGGATTGATCGGTTTGTAAATCGAAAACAACATTCAGTTGATGGTTGGTCAAGAGAGCTAAATATATCATTTCCTGTTTCAGAAATTAAGGTTTGGAATAATGTCAAGAATGATTTGGAAGAACTTTTTTCTTTTTTGACAGGGGATTATTGGAATATTGATTTTTATAAATCTGATTTTACAAATCCGGAGTTTCCATTATCGCTGGATTTTGATGAAAAATATAAGCAATTAAATCTTTTTTCTGGAGGCTTAGATTCTTTGATAGGAGCAGTTGATTTTTTAAGCACACACCCTAAAGATAAAATCCTTTTAGCATCGCACTATGACCCTCAAATGAAAGGTCCTTTAAGTGACCAAAATGTTTTGTTAGAAAAATTAAAAGATAAATATACAGGCCTCTTTGAACATGTGCCTTCTATTAAAGTAACTTTATCTCAGACAACCACAAAACGAGAAACGACCTTCAGAAGCCGTTCAATTTTATTTATTGGTATTGCTCTTTTAGTTTCCCAAGGCAAAGAAGTTAATGAAATTATTGTACCTGAAAATGGTTCGGTATCTCTAAATTATCCTTTGAGTCCTTCAAGGCGAACTTCTTGTAGTACTAGAACCACCCATTCATTTGTATTAGACAAAACCAATTTGGTTTTAAAGAAACTAAATATTATAAGTAACATTTCTAACCCTTATGAATTTATGACAAAAGGTGAAATGGTAGATAATTGTAAAGACTTAAAATTTTTAAAACAGATAATTGGATTTTCAAATTCATGTGGAAAAAGAGGACATAGAGCTCACTGGCAAAATTTGACTGCAAGTCATTGTGGTGTTTGTATGCCCTGTATTTACAGACAAGCATCATTAATTAACCAAAAAGACTCTACTAACTATGGAAATACTATTAATTCTCTAATTCCTTTTAATACAAAAAAATCACAGGATGTAGGTATATGTCTAGATTTTCTCAAAAAAAATATTACCCAAAATGATATTAAAATAGAATTAATAGTTAACGGGATAAAGAATATTAATAAATTGAATAAATATGTTGATGTAGTATCGCGAACAAGAATTGAATTATCTAGATGGATTAGCAAAAATGGTAATTCATTGATAAAAACAAAATCTGGTTTATAAATGTTAGATACTCATTGTCATATAGACTTATATAAAAATCCTAAAGTCATATTAGATGTATGCGAAAATAAAGGTATTACCATTTTTTCGATGACAAATTTACCTAGTCACTTTGAGATGGGGTTTCCATTTTTTCAATCTAAAAAACATATAAGAATAGCACTAGGGATGCACCCTCTCTATGCTGCTCTTCATGAAAATGAATTTTCAAAATTTGAATTATGTCTTTCTAAAACTTCATATATAGGTGAAATTGGATTAGACTTTTCTAAAGTGGGTATTGAAACAAAAGAGATCCAACTAGTTTCATTTAATCGAATTTTAAAGTTGGTTTTTGATAAAAAGAAAATACTTAGTATACATTCGAGAAAGGCAGAAAAGGAAGTTTTAGAATTACTAATAAAATATAAAATTCAAAATGCAATTTTTCATTGGTATTCAGGAGGGCTTAATTTAATTAGCAATATATCAGATGCAGGTTATTATTTCTCTATCAATCCTGCGATGGTAAAGTCTATATCTGGTCAAAAAATAATATCTAAAATACCAAAGGAAAATGTATTGACAGAAACTGACGGACCTTTTATTAATAAAGGTAATGAGCCTTTATTACCTGGTGAAGTTGAAGAAGTAATTGAGTATTTATCAAAAATTTGGGATATCACTATTTACGAAGTTCAGAAAATTATTAATTTGAATTTCAGAAGATTAATAAGTAATTTGAAGTAATTTATATAAGGGAGTATCGCTGCGACTGTGAAAAAAAACTGTAAAAACACATGACAATCTTGTCTTTTGTAAAGGTCTTTTCATTCTTGATATTCGTTTTTAGATAATTGAATATAAATGATTATCCTTTGACACAGTTTGATTTACATTACCAAGCTATCTTCCATATTTACAGAAAAGTGAATCTAGTGATTTTGATATTTGGGAGTCAGCTCATACAAACTTCCTTTTTATTCTCTTTGGTCTAAAAACTCTTCAAGAGTTATTGATTTAGCATAGTTAGGAATGTCATCAGCATTGCTCAACCAAGAATAATTAGCATCTATTCCTACATCAAATTTTGACGGAAAAGTAATGAAAGTTAATTGTTCATATTCTTCTATTTCTAAAGGAAAGAAAGCACCACCAGGTTCTGAATGCAGAAAAAAATCGCCTTGTAAGGCACCACAATGATCACAATGGTTTGCCCAATAACTACTTTCCGCCGTTTTAGAATACGCAATTTTATAATTTGGAAATAATCTATTGATTTTGTCTGCAAGTTCATTTTCAATAAATACCGGCATACTAAAGAAAGACAACCCATCCGCCCGAAACCATTTTTCATCCTCATTTTCGTCTGCACCCAAATGATAAAAATTATTTGAAGCTATGGAGATGACAGCAGTTTTGTTTGCACATTTATAACAATCACTACTATTTAAAGCAATTGATACGGGCGATTTTATAATAACCGATACTTTTGATTTGTCTATCCATTGTTGGAAATCATTAATATCCTTATGGTCAGGAATAAACCACGTTTTTTGTTCCAAATCCCAAAAAGCGCCTTTTAATTTCGCAACATCTTTATCGCTATAGGGTACATTTAATTTTAATGGCATAGTAATTTAATTTTTATTGGATCAATCCATATCCTCAAATTTTTGGAAAGAATAATCATAAGCATATTCAAGCAAATGTGAGGTTGGTGGTTTTCCTTCAGGTGCGTGGTACCAGTGAACATTTCTATATTTTTCAGAAATAAGATGTAAATTCTTTCTTGCTCTTGAAGCTAAAACATACAAGAGTTTCTTTGAATTTTCAATACCATTATTATCATTAAAATGAGGAACATAACCGTCCAATAAGCCAAAGCCAATAACTGCATCGTATTCTTCACCTTTAGTTCCGTGTATTGTTGAAACAGTAATTCCATCTCGCTGTCTGAATACTTTTCTGAAATTTTCAATATCCCCAATATATGGATTTCCTTCATCAATCAGTCTCTGAATTCTATTTTCAGAACTTGCAAAAAATGAATTGAAATGTTCATCTAACAAGGGAAAATTGGGCAGTACAATTTTTAACTTTTCACAAATCTGATTAAAGAAAATTTTTAAATAAGTTAAACCATCTGTCTCGTTTATCTCAAAAGAATTACAAATTCTTAAAAATTTTTTACTACTTACATTTGAAACATCAACTCCTGCACTATCCAATTCATTTAATATTTCTTTACTCCACCTTAACCTTCTTACATACATAAATGGAGAAGGTTCCGTCAATGCAACTCTTGAAACCTTGAACCAAAAATTATCAATATCCCGAGAAAAAGGAGCCATTCCTGGTCCGTCAAAACTAAAATCAGGAAGTCTGATGATAAGTTTTCTTGTAATGCTTGCGATATGTACCCATTGTGGAGCAGTGATGCATATTTCGTTTGGGTTAATTCCGGCTGTTTCTACATTGTACAAAATTAACTGAGCTAATTCTTCAATTAAATCATCTACTGAGACAACTGAATTGAATGTAATTGTACTTGGGTAATCTTTTCCATTACCGAATGCAACAATTGGAGTTTCGAAAGTTTTATAATAATCAAAATAGTTAATAATAGTCGACGATGACCTATAGTTTTTATCTAAGCTTAATGGGGTCAGTTCAAATCCTAATAATTTTTCTAATTCATCTTTAGGCATTGGGTAGCCTCCCAGCGAGTCGTAAATAGATTGGTTTGGGTCGCCTACAATCAATGTTTTTGAAGTGCCTTTGTTTACGCTTAATATTTTAGATATAATGTGATACTGTATTTCTTTGGTATCTTGGTACTCGTCAATTAAAATAAACGGAAATAGTTTGGATAGAATATTAGCTATTACTGGTTTTGATTTAAGTATTTCGTAAGCATAGAATAAAATTTGCTCAAAGTCGATTTGTTGATTTTTTTCAAGGATTGCAAAATATTCCCCAAGAATTTTTTGTAACGAATTATGTTTTTTTGTGTCTAGGCAAGTCAAATAGAAATTATCTGTTTTGGCAAGGATACCACAATCATAATAGGTTATTTTTTCTCCTTTATAGGGTTTGCATAATTCGGTCAATATCATTTCACTATCAAAAGAATTGATAACCTTAAAGCCGTTCTTCAATCTTTCAGAATACAAATGATATGGCTTTAAAATCCATTCCATACAAAAGGAATGGATAGTACCTATCCATAATTGCGTTGTATCAACACCTAATAATTCAACTCGTTCCTTGATTTCATCAGAGGCTCTATTGGTATAGGTTATAGCAATCACGAACTCCTTGTCTGACTTCAATCTGCTTAACTCATAAGCAATTTTAAATGTCAAAGTCCTTGTTTTACCACTACCGGGACAAGCAATAAGAAGTACGCTGTTGTTTTCAATAATTGCATCTTCCTGTTCTTTATTGATACTATCTTTTTCCCAAACAAACATAACTATTTCAGTTTATCAATTAGGGTTAAAACTTGATCGTCAGGGATGACAAGGTCGAAATCAAAAGTTAAGTCTTTCAATTCAATTTCTCCTTTTCGATATTTTAATATTTCCGCTCTGCAACTTGTAAAATCTAATGCATTATTATCCTCGAAATTTTTCTTAATTCGATAATCAATTATATCTGCAATGATATTTGGGGACGTTTCTTTAGCAAAAAAAATGGCATCAATTATATAACTGGGAAGTATAGTCTTGTACGAAATATGCTTTCCTAACATTATAGCAAACCAACCTTTTCCTTCTTGTTTTGCCATCGTGAGAACACGTTTACCATAGATAGAAATATCAGCATCTTCAATATCTGCTTTTGCAGTATCACGTGTATCTTGATCTACATAAACTTGTTTAATTATTTTTTTAACTTCCCATCCATTTCCTTCAGTAATAAAATCTACTTCAAAAGTATGTTTTGCATAAAAAGCTTTAATCCAAACATTACCAGCTTCAAATGCATCTAATTTTACCTTTCTAGCTAAACCTTTTTGTTTGGAACCGGCAACTTTCTTTTTATATTTTTTCAAAGAATCACTATCACCCACAATTTCTGTAGTGTCACAGATAGCATCATCTAAATCTGTCAGTATAGCACACTTTCTTTGTATTCGGTCATTATGAAAAAGTTGAGCTACGTTTTCAAAACCGGTACTTCTAATATTTATCAGACTAATGCCAAGTTCATCCAGACTTACTCCAAAAACTTTTTTAACCATTATAGGAATTAGAATTTCTTCAGCATCTCCTTCTACTAAAATTATCCCTTTAGCAAAAAGCAAATTGGTTCTCACAGCATCCAAATAGCGTTGTATCTGATTTATGTTTTCAGGTGCTAATCCCGTAGAAGGCTGATATACTTCAGCATAATTTAATTTTTTAGCCAAAATATTAATGTTCTCAACATTGCTTACTTCTGATATTTGTGTAGAATGTGTTGAGTATATAATCTGCGTATCTCCATAATCCAGCTTATCAAATAAAGCCTTTTGAATATGATTGTGAATATGGGCTTCGGGTTCTTCAATAATTAAAAAATTAGCAAAAGTATCTTTGGACTTTTGATATTTAAACTCTAACAGCTTTAGGGTTAAGAAAATTAGATTTGCTCCACCTAAACTCAATTCGTGAATACCACCTTCATATTCTTCTCCAGGTTCGCCAATAAATAGCTTTAAAGATTGAAGCAATTTTTCTGCTTCGTTTGGAACACTGGATTTAATAGACAAAGATGACGGAGAATAAGTAAGTCCAACAGCATCTTGAATTGTAGATTTAATATCATCCCTAATATTTTGTACATCGGGAAGTGCTTCAATGCTTTCATTTAAATCCTTTACCAAATCACTAATTGGCTTATAATCCGCTTCTTTAATTTCACCACTTTTATTTTTCAAAAGTGTAAATAATGGATTAGTTCTATTATTATGAAAATCACTTACAACATCTCGCAAGGCTTGAATGAATGTAAAAGAAATTTCTTTAGCAACGGACATTTGATGTGGAATTTTAGATCCAAATTTTGAGGTATCTATTGTGGGAGGGAAAATAACATTTTCAAAATCACCCACCAACTCTTTATATACTGCTGGATTATTAAAATCAGCGATGCTTTTTCCTGTAAAAAAAGTTTCGTAGTTATCCTGAATAGTAATATCATCAAGTAAGGTTTGCAATCCAGCAGTATCTCCTTCGGCTAATTCAGATAGTTTTTGTCTTATATCCGCTTTAGGACGAAAGAAAAGGTTGTAGGTAGCTTTTTTTACATAATCTTCTTCTGCAATTCCAGCTCCGTGAATAAACAAGGATTGAATAGCTTCTTCATCGTTAAGTTCATCAAACTCAATACTGATTATAATCCAATGACCTTTCCATTTATTCTTATCCAAAGTTCTATTAAAATCTCCTTCAGTAAGCTTGTAAGCATACTGCAAAGAAGCATCTTCCAATAGCAATCTTATAGCTTTAAAAACATTTGTTTTTCCAGATCCATTCTCGCCTATAATGGTATTAATTCCTTTCTTAAAATGGAAATTTGCATTTGCAAAATTTCTGTAATTGATGAGGCTAACTTTAGATATATACATTAAAAAAGGTTTATAAAATTGAACTTTAAAAAGTACTAATATACTACATTTCTTCTTTTTGACTGCCACTCACAGCCAAACAATTCCTCTCACTGCCACTTTGTTATAGCGCCCTGATTTCCGAAACATCTTTGTCCCTAAAACCCGCATGGTGCGGGAAAACAGTAACAATTTAATGTGTTTCAATCATGGAAAAACAAAGAAAAAAAGTTCTATTAGTAACAATGGCAATGCTGGCAGGCTACGGTGCGTTCGCACAAGGAAACGGTACGGCAGGTATCAACGAGGCTACACAAATGGTAACCTCTTATTTTGACCCCGCAACCCAATTGATTTACGCCATCGGTGCGGTGGTCGGGTTAATCGGAGGGGTTAAAGTGTACAACAAATTCAGTTCCGGCGACCCTGATACAAGTAAGACTGCGGCATCGTGGTTCGGTGCGTGTATCTTCTTGATCGTTGCGGCAACTGTTCTGCGTTCATTCTTCCTTTAATCTTTTACCTTATGAATTACAACATCAACAAAGGTATTGGAAGAACCGTGGAGTTTAAGGGGCTGAAAGCGCAATACCTGTTCATCTTCGCTGGTGGATTACTCGTAACCCTTATTCTGGTAATGATTCTTTACATGGCTGGCGTCAATTCCTATATCTGCTTGTTTCTAGGAGCAGGAGGAGCTTCGCTGATTGTATGGCAGACCTTCTCCTTAAACAAGAAGTACGGAGAACACGGACTTATGAAAGTTGGAGCACGAAAAAGACATCCTCAACACATCATCTGTCGCAAATCTGTCTACCGCTACCTGAAGTTTACACCTAAATCCAGTATCGTATGAGAAATGCAGCAAAAATCACAACACTCGAAAGCAAGTTTCCACTACTTGCAGTAGAGAACAATTGTATTCTGTCAAAGGATGCGGACATTACCGCCTGCTTTCAGGTTCATTTACCGGAACTGTTCACGATAGCTTCAGCCGAATACGAAGCCATACATTCCGCTTGGCATAAAGCCATCAAGACCCTGCCGGATTTTACAGTTGTTCACAAACAGGATTGGTACATTAAAGAAAGCTATGCACCTGATTTGGCAAAAGAAGACCAGAGCTTTTTGGCAAAGTCTTATCAACGCCATTTTAACGAGCGTCCGTTCCTGAACCATTACTGTTATCTATTCTTGACCAAAACCTCCAAGGAAAGAATGCGGATGCAGAGTAATTTCTCTTCGCTATGCAAAGGTTCGCTTATCCCTAAGGAAATCCGAGATAAAGAAGCGATTCATCGCTTTATGGAAGCAGTTGCCCAGTTTGAGCGTATTATCAACGACTGTGGATTTGTCAAACTACAGCGCCTGAGTGAAGAGGATATAATTGGTACTGACGGGACGCAGGGCTTATTAGAACAATACCTAACATTGTCAAGAGAACCTGGTACACCAATGCAGGACATCGCATTGGGAGACGAAGGTGTGCGTATCGGTAACAAAAGGTTATGCCTGCATACATTGTCCGATACAGACGACCTGCCTGGAACGGTATCTGCCGATACCCGTTACGAAAAACTATCTACTGACCGAAGCGACTGTCGTTTATCTTTTGCTGCTCCTGTAGGATTATTGTTAAGCTGCAATCATATCTACAACCAGTATTTATTCTTGGATAACAGTGAAGCCAACCTCCAAAAGTTTGAGAAGTCCGCAAGAAATATGCACTCGCTGGCTCGTTACAGTCGGGCAAACCAGATCAACAAAGAATGGATTGAACGTTACCTGAACGAAGCCCACAGTTTTGGGCTATCTTCTATCCGTGCGCACTTCAACATTATGGCTTGGTCGGATGACCCTGCAGAATTGAAACAGTTGAAGAACGATTGCGGTAGTGCTTTGGCACTTATGGAATGCAAACCGAGACATAATACCACCGATACAGCTACGCTGTATTGGGCGGGAATGCCTGGCAATGCAGCTGATTTTCCAAGTGAAGAAAGCTTTTATACCTTTATTGAACCTTCCTTGTGTTTCTTCACCGAAGAAACCAACTATCACAATTCCCCATCCCCGTTTGGGATCAAGATGGCGGACAGGCTCACAGGCAAACCCATCCATCTGGATATTTCAGACCTGCCTATGAAGCGTGGTATCATCACGAACCGGAACAAGTTTATATTGGGACCTTCGGGAAGCGGTAAATCCTTCTTTACCAACCACATGGTAAGGCAGTATTATGAGCAGGGTGCACATGTGCTGCTCGTAGATACAGGGAATTCCTATCAGGGATTGTGCGAACTCATTAAAGGCAAGACCAAAGGGGAAGACGGAGTGTATTTTACTTACACTGAAGATAACCCGATTGCCTTTAACCCATTCTATACAGATGATGGCGTGTTTGACATTGAAAAGAGAGAAAGTGTCAAAACTTTGATTCTGACCCTTTGGAAACGTGATGATGAACCGCCAACCCGCTCGGAAGAAGTCGCACTTTCCAATGCCGTAAGTGGTTATATCGAGCGTATCAAAACGGATGATGTGTATCCCTCATTTAATAGTTTTTACGAATATGTAAAAGGAGATTACCGCAAGGTACTGGAGCAAAAACAGGTACGGGAAAAAGACTTTGATATTGCCAATTTCCTGAACGTACTCGAACCCTATTACAAGGGAGGCGAATATGACTACTTACTCAACTCTGATAAGCAGTTAGACCTGTTATCCAAACGTTTTATCGTGTTTGAGATTGATGCCATCAAAGACCACAAAATCCTTTTCCCAATTGTGACCATCATCATTATGGAAGTGTTCATCAACAAGATGCGAAGACTTAAAGGGATTCGTAAACTTATCCTGATTGAAGAAGCATGGAAAGCAATTGCCAAAGAGGGAATGGCAGAATACATTAAATATTTGTTTAAAACCGTGAGGAAGTTTTTTGGAGAAGCCATCGTGGTCACGCAAGAAGTAGATGACATCATACAGTCGCCCATTGTAAAGGAAAGCATCATCAACAATTCCGACTGTAAAATCCTCTTAGACCAGCGCAAGTATATGAACAAGTTTGATGATATACAGGCAATGTTAGGACTTACTGACAAGGAAAAGGCACAGGTTCTTTCCATCAACATGAACAACGATACCTCACGACTGTACAAGGAAGTATGGATAGGCTTGGGCGGTACGCACTCGGCAGTGTATGCTACAGAAGTTTCCAGCGAGGAATATCTCGCATACACCACCGAAGAAACCGAAAAAATGGAAGTGATGCAGCTTGCTGCAGAACTCGACGGCAATGTAGAACTCGCCATCAAGCACATCGCCATGAGGCGACGTGATAAAATAAATCAATAATCATTAATAATTTAAAAATCAGAAAAAAATGAAAAAGATCATGTATCTGGTGTGTACGGCACTAATGCTTGCCGCAGCATCGTCCGCAAAAGCCCAATGGGTAGTAACCGACCCTACCAATCTGGCATCGGGTATTCTCAACAGTGCCAATGAAATTGTACAGACTTCCTCCACGGTATCCAATGTGATTAAAAATTTCAAGGAAGTGGAAAAAGTGTACAAACAGGGAAAAGAATACTACGACAAATTACAAGCTGTCAATAACCTTGTGAAAGATGCCCGCAAAGTACAGCAGACTGTTTTGCTGGTGGGCAATGTGTCCGAAATGTACGTTACCAATTTTGGTAAGATGTTGAACGATCCCAATTTCACACCACAGGAATTGACGGCTATTGGCAATGGATATGCAGCATTGCTCAATGAGAGTACCGAACTGCTGAAAGAATTGAAGCAGATAGTATCCTCTTCCAGCCTTTCACTGAACGACAAAGAGCGTATGGATATTATTGACCGTGTATATAAAGAGGTAAAAGACTATCACAGTCTTGTACGCTATTATACCAATAAGAATATATCGGTTAGCTATCTAAGAGCGAAAAGAAAAAACGATTCCAAGAGAGTGCTTGACCTCTATGGGACTTCTAACCAAAAATACTGGTAAGTTATGGAATGGAATAATCTTCACGAAGTCCTGCGTTCGCTGTATGATGATGTGATGCCGCTTGCTGGTGATATGGCGGCAGTGGCCAAAGGTCTGGCGGGTTTGGGAGCTTTGTTCTATGTCGCCACTAAGGTTTGGCAGGCTTTAAGCCGTGCTGAACCGATAGATATGTACCCACTTTTACGTCCGTTTGCTCTAGGGCTTTGCATTATGTTTTTTCCGACTATGGTGCTGGGAACCATCAATGCAGTATTAAGTCCGGTGGTAACAGGAACTCATTCTATCCTCGAAGACCAAGTGCTTGACCTTAACAAACTACAACAGCAGAAAGACCAGTTGGAATATGAAGCAATGGTAAGAAATCCCGAAACCGCCTATATGGCATCAGACGAAGAGTTTGATAAAAAGCTGGATGAATTGGGTTTATCACCGTCCGACATCGGAACTATGGCGGGAATGTATATGGACAGGCAAGCCTACAAGATAGAAAAAGCCATAAAGGATTGGTTTCGCAATTTGCTGGAAATCCTTTTTCAGGCAGCAGCATTGGTTATTGATACCATCCGAACCTTTTTCCTGATAGTCCTGTCCATACTAGGTCCGATAGCCTTTGCTATTTCTGTATGGGATGGTTTTCAGTCCACACTCACGCAATGGATTACCAGATATGTAAGTGTTTACCTCTGGCTTCCTGTTTCAGATCTGTTCAGTTCTATGCTGGCAAGAATACAATCGCTCATATTGGAAAAAGATATAACAATGCTGACCGATCCTGCCTATATCCCCGATACCAGTAACACTGTGTATATCATTTTTATGATTATCGGCATTATCGGATACTTTACTATCCCAACGGTAACAGGCTGGATTATTCAGGCTGGCGGTGCAGGCAACTTTACCCGTAATGTCAACCAAACAGCGATGAAAGCCGGAAACCTTGCAGGAGCCGGGGCTGGTTCAACAGTCGGAAATATTGGTGGTCAGCTAATGAACAAGTAAAATAATTAATCCTTAAAAAAATGGAATTTAAAACGCTAAGAAATATAGAAAACAGTTTCAGGCAGATTAGGCTGTACGCACTTGTATTTGCGGTGCTTTGCACAGGAGTTACAGGATATGCCGTATGGCATTCCTACCGCTTTGCAGAACAGCAACGTCAGAAAATCTATGTGCTGGACAATGGCAAATCCTTGATGCTGGCACTCGCACAGGATGCCTCCATCAACCGCCCAGTGGAAGCACGAGAACACGTAAGACGGTTTCACGAACTCTTCTTTACACTCGCTCCCGACAAGAATGCCATCGAAAGCAACATGAAACGGGCATTCAATCTTGCAGATAAAAGTGCCTTTGATTATTACAAAGACCTTTCGGAAAAAGGCTATTACAACCGCATCATATCGGGAAATGTACAGCAGCGTATCGAAATAGACAGTGTGTCCTGCAACTTTGATACCTATCCCTATGCGGTACGCACCTACGCCAAAGAGTTCATCATTCGTTCGAGTAACGAAACAAAACGGAATTTGGTTACATCCTGTTTTCTGGTCAATTCAGTTCGCTCAGACAATAACCCGCAGGGCTTTAATATGGAGAAGTTCGCCGTAATGGAGAATAAGGATATTGAAGTCATCGAACGCTAAAAAATGCTGTATGAAAAAGGTAAGAACAAACATAAGCGAATGGTTTGATAAACAAGACCAGCGCTGGCGGGCTTTGACAATAGCGAAACAGCATCAATATACCCTGTATTTTTTTGCAGGCTATCTGCTGCTGACCATAGGGGTGATTTTTAAAGTTGGATTTGATATAGCAAGATCCGATAATGACATAGTAATTGAACCTATCAAAAACCCTGGTTTAAAAAAGAAAGAAAGTCCAACAGCACTACAGGACTCTTTAATAACAATTTTAAAAAATAAGATTTATGAAGGAAAATGAAAAAAAGGTCAGTCTTCTTGTTGGAGAAGGTGACCAAAACAAAACATCCAATCTTCCTGATGATGGAAAAAGCAAGAAGGAACGGTTTAAAAAACCGCTGATATTCGTTTTAATGGGTATTGTGTTTTTAGGCTGTATGTACCTGATATTTAAACCATCTCCTGATAAAAAAGGAATCGAAAACATTGGACTTGGACTCAACGATTCTGTTCCTCAGGCTAGTGATGCCGGAATGCAGGAAGACAAACAAAAAGCCTATGAACAAGAGATGCTGGAACAGGAAGAACAAAAAAAACGTAGTGCTCTTACCACACTCTCTGACTATTGGAATGAAGACGGTTCATCGGATGAAGCAACTCTGACTGGCACTGATGAAGAAGATTCAGGGAATGGAACTGGCAGTAGTTCTAGGAAATCTGGCAATCCTGTCCTAAACAGCTATCGCAATGCACAAAGTACATTGGGTTCTTTCTATCAGGACGATAACAACCAAACAAAGGAGCTCCGCAAACAATTGGACGAACTCAAAGAACAGTTGGCTGAAAAGGAAGTCCCTGCCGGCATAACAGCAAATGACCAATTGGCACTTATGGAAAAATCCTATCAGATGGCTGCCAAGTATCTTCCATCAGGAACCAATACCAATCAGGCTCCATCTAGTAACAGTACCAGTACTGTTACTCCTGTGGCTACAAAGACAGCCTATTTTACCTCATTTACACCAGTAAGGAAAAGTGTTGTATCAACCTTGTATCGTGAACCCAGCGACAGTACTTTTTTGGCTGATTGGAGCGAAACCAAAAAAACTAGCTTTCATACAGCAGGTTCTGTGCCTCAAGTGATACTGCCCAGGAACAGCATCAAAGCCTGCATACAGGAAACACAGATCATCATTGGAGAAAGTATGGTACAATTGCGTTTATTGGAGCCCGCTAAAACACCCGACCATATCCTTGACAAGGGAACCCTGTTAACGGCAGCCAGCAAATTTCAGGGAGGTCGTTTACAGCTGAAAGTTACTTCTATTGAAGTGGAGGGCAATATCATTCCGGTGGATATTACCATTTATGACCTCGATGGACAGCAGGGTTTAAACGTACCGTATTCTCCTGAAATGAATGCCCTTACCGAAATGGCAGGCAATATGAGCCAGCAATCAGGAACAAGCTTGATTCTGACTCAATCGGCAGGACAGCAAATAGCGGCAGAGATGAGCAAAGGAGTCGTTCAAGGAATCTCGGGTTACTTCGCCAAAAAAGTAAGAACACCCAAAGTCACCCTGAAAGCAGGGTATCAGTTGTTCCTGGTCTCTAAAAAATAATAGTAATCTTAAAATCAATTTAACAATGAAAAAACAATTTAAAAGCTTTTGGGCTTTTACCCTAATGATTATGTCTGTTGTGTCTGTCAAGGCACAGGATAATGAAAAATCGCCACTTGCTTCAGGCAGTATAGAGCCCTATCAAATGGAAGTGACGTATGACAAGACTTCCCATCTGATTTTCCCGACCGCTATCCGTTATGTGGATCTTGGAAGCGAATACCTGATTGCAGGAAAGGCTGATGATGCAGAAAATGTACTGCGAATTAAAGCATCGGTAAAGGAGTTTGAACCCGAAACCAATTTTTCAGTAATTACCAATGATGGACGATTTTACAGCTTCAATGTACATTACAATCCCTGTCCTGAGACGTTAAGCTATGACCTGCAGGCGATGCAAAAAGCCATCGATAAATCCAATGGGAACGATGTCCTTTTTGAAGAACTGGGAAACAATCCGCCATCTCTGGCAGGCCTGTTACTGGAAACCATCTACAAAAAGAACAAGCGTATTATTAATCATATCGGTGCTAAAAGTTTCGGCATACAGTTTATCCTCAAAGGCATTTACATCCATAAGGGACAATACTATTTTCATACAGAACTTGTTAATCGCACCAACGTTCCTTTTCAGATAGATTTTATGAATTTCAAAGTAGTGGACAAAAAGTTGGTCAAGCGTACCGTAGTGCAGCAAAGATCAATCACTCCACTTCGTATTTACAAGCCGCTGGATATAATTGACGGAAAAACAGTCGAACAGAATGTGTTCCTGCTGGAACAGTTTACCATTACGGATGATAAGGTATTACAGATTGAGATTTTCGAGAAGAATGGTGGCAGACACCAAATGCTTCAGATAGAAAATTCAGATTTGATAAGAGCCCGACTGATTAATGATATGCATCTGAAATTTTAATAATCATTCAAAACAGAAATATAATATGAAAAAGTATATCTATATCGTGATGCTTATTCTGATAGGGATCACTACCAGCCAAGCACAACGAATGTTGCCAAAACAGAAAGGATTGGAAGTAAGTGCAGGAGTATTATCTGATGATAAAATCGGTAATGATTATTATCTCAACATCGGTTTGACTGTAAACGGAAAAAACGGCAACTACCAGATTTGGGCGTTAGAATATACGTACCAATATCACAACTACAAAGACCTGCGCATTCCACAGGAAACCTACATTGCAGAAGGTGGTTACAGCTTTTTTTTACTGGGCGACGTCCGTAAGAACATTACGTTGAATACCGCAATAACTGGCTTAGTAGGTTATGAAAGCATTAACCGTGGCGAAGCAATGCTGTATGACGGAGCGAAAATATTAAGTGAAGACAATTTCATTTATGGAACCGGCGGACGACTCACATTTGAAACGTACCTATCAGACCGTTTTGTATTAGTCCTGCAAGGACGTACAAAAGTTCTTTGGGGTACGAACTTTAAGCAATTCCGTCCATCTGCAGGTGTAGGATTAAGGTTTAATTTTTAAAGTGAAAACAATGATAGCAATATTCAATAAATTCAAAATAGGATTACTGCCGATGTATGTATTGCTGGCAATCCTTACAGCTTCGGTTTCTTTGGTATCTTGTAGCAAAGACGATGAACTTGAGATACAGAACGATTTTCCTTTTGATGTAAAAATAATGCCTGTACCTAAAGATGTCGCCAATGGACAAACAGTAGAAATAAGGATAACAATACAGCGAAGCGGTAATTACAGCAACACGCAATACTTTATCCGTTACTTTCAATTTGGCGGACAGGGAGCGCTTAGATATTATGATGAACCGCCTTATCTGCCGAACGATCTGTATTCGTTGCCAACGGAGCAGTTCAGGTTGTATTATACTTCACAGTCCGCCGTTTCCCAATCCTTTGACGTATGGATTTCGGATAACCTCGGGAATGAAAAGCAGTTAACCTTTCAGTTTAACAGTAGTGATTAAAAAAAGAAGTCCTGTTTTTATGTAGCAGGGCTTCTTTTTGTTGTAAATTTAAATGCTGAACGAAAGTAGTTTTATTATGGTTGCATCATTAGTTATAGGGATAATATTTTTGGTTTTAGGCTTAGGACTTCGTTACTGGATTAACCGCCGAAAGTTTTATAGGCGAAGCCCTATGGGAGCGGAAGGCTTTTCTTCTTATGAAAAGTCAGTTGCCATTAAATTTATTGAACGGGCTGGTAAATGGATAGCTTATGCATTGATTATCTTCGGTCTATTGTCTTTATGGGTTTATTCCCGTGAGAAAAAAGATACAGAAAAACAGGAGATAAAAGCTGAATAATATATCAAACTCTGATACTCATTATTTCAATAACATTTACTACAAATCGGATAGCCAAAAAGGTTATCCGATTTTTGTTTTTAAGGTTAGTAAACAGCCAAACAGTACCTTTCAATGCCAATAGCTACAGTATTATTCAGCCTCTTGAAAAGCATTGATAAATTTGACTTCCACAGAAAAAATGAGTAAATTATGGAAGTAATCGCAATACAGAAATCCACTTTCGATGGATTGGAAAACGAGCTGAAGGAACTTTTGGAAATGACAGAAAGTGCTACACAAAAATATTCTACAATTTTTAAACAGGAGAAATGGCTTGACAACCAAGAAGTCTGTTTGATAATGAACATAACCAAACGGACTTTACAGACTTATAAAGATAAAGGCTTGTTGTCTTTTTCCAGTTTGAACCGAAAGAACTATTATAAATTATCGGATGTGCAGGCTTTACTTAAAGTTGGTCAACCGTATAAAGCTAACGAAAATGGACTTACTGACGAATGATACGATAGAGATTATAACCCATCAGGAAATGTTAAAGCAGTTGAGATACCGTATTGAAGAAATATTGAAAAACTACCGGCCTATAATGAACGGTGAGATCTATCTATCTGGCGAAGATTTGTGCAAGCTGTTACATATCAGCAAACGTACTTTACAGCAATATCGTGATGACAATATATTGCCGTTTATACAGATAGGTGGAAAAATCATCTACAAGGAAAGTGATATCCTGACTCTCTTGGAACAGAACTATGTGACTAACGACAGGCAATGCTTGTAAATATTTTTGCACAGACTCTATTTCTATCGGAACGACTTTAGTATATTTGCTATGTAAAATATAGAAATCTTAAAGTGTTTTTACTTTAAGTCCCACATTGAAAACTGGTAATTTTTAGACAACGGGACAATAAGAAAGAACGCTCATGCCATAGGCGTGGGCGCTCGCTTATTCGTTGTCGGGTATACCAGTACCTCAATGTGCGGTAAGTGTAGTTGTCTGCGCCTTATTTTTTGTGCAGGACTAGATCAACTTCAAAAAAGTATGATGATATGAAAACTGGTACAACACAACAAAAAATTACTATCGCCTTTATCAATGATAAAAGCCCAATTTTGGATCTTATCTGCAATGACCTCATTGCTTCAGGAACTGAAGTATTTTTTCGATCGGAAAGCATTGATGAAGGACTATCTCGATTATCACCATTAAAAGAGCTTCCCAAAGTGTGTATTATTGACCTTGATTTTTATGATACGATTATATTGGCACAGCTTCAAGAATTGAGGACTCAATACCCAACAATAAAACTTATTGCTCATAGTGATATTGATGATGAGAAAGTCGGTTACGGCTTGTTGTATTTTGGCTTTTCTAGTTATTTGCTGGTTGGTAGTAGTGCTGACGATTTTAAAAAAGTCTTCGAGAAAGTTTACAATGGCTGATTAAAATATAAGTTTACCTTCTTGAAACTGTTATTCCAGATGTAGTTTTTTGAAGAAAATTTTATTTCTAAGGGTTGCATCATCCATCATTTTTTTGAAACTTATAACCTCAATATACATATTGTAACCTCTTAAAAAGCCAAAATAACCTTCGTCATCGGGGCTTTTGGTTAAAGAATGTAGTTCCTCAGCAAACTCTCTTATTTTAGAGGTCAAATCACAAATAACGTAAGCATAAACTGGAGTAAAGTCGTTGACTTTAATTTTCTCAAGTCCTTCAGGCATTTCGTATTTTCCAGCACGAATATCTTTTACATATTTTCCAATTTGCATGATTGGGTCATCATCAGTTTTATAAGCATCTCTTTTGGGGCGTTTAAACTCAAAAATGGTAAGTGGATTACTATAATTATTATCTCCGCTTCTGAAAGATTGCTTTTTATCAAAAACAACCAGATCAGGTTCTCCTAAAGCATCTTTTTTTGTTGATATTTTTTTGTCTGATGCTACATATTCTGAAAAAATCAATCGCTCATCTAGCAACCATAAATTGTGTTCTTGATAATCGCAATTTTCAGAAGTTTTACCCATTGGAAAAATCAGATTATGAATATCTTTTTCCAATTCTCCTTTTCCGTCTTCTTTTCGCTTTAATAATTGGCGGAATGCATCTAAAACAATTTTTCTATTAAAAACATAATGAGCTAAATCACTTTTTCCTATTTCTGAAATTTTCGAGATAGCTTCAGCCATTTGTCCGTTATGAGAAACTTCAGGATCTGCTAAAAGAATTTTAAGTTCAGCTCTGGTTTTTTGTTCTTTTCTAAATTTAACCTCTTGCAAAGCAAGTTCTATATTTTCATCTTTTAAATGATAAGGAATTGAAGACATATCTAATTCATTCAGATATGGTTTATGCCAAGGAGCTAATTCATTGACATAATTTCTAATCTGTTCACTTTTTTTCTGAACACGTACCTGAACATCTTCTCCAAATGCTTCTTTCGATATTTCGCTTGCTTTCCTTTCCAAATCTGCTTGTCCGAATGGGAAGTACATGTCTTTTGTGTCTTTTGGAAAATCAAAGGTTTCTCTCTCCAGCGATACATTATTATCCAAATAATCTCCTAAAATGTAAGTCTTGATGATATAATTCCTTTTTACTTTATTCTCATCTTCTTCAAAAAATTCATCTTCAAACTCAGGAATATATTTATGTAAAGGAGTATCGGTAACCTCTCGATTATGACCAGCTAAACTAACTTTGCTTTTTTGGTTTCCAGGGTAGTAAATTTTGAAAACTTTTGCAACAAAATCAAATTTCTGTTGCTTATCGTCTTCGAGAACAAAATCTTTACTTTTCCATAGTTTTATTTCATTGATTTCGGTAAGAAAATCGTTCAAAACAATGGAATGGTTTCCCTCTGCTTCCTTTAAAATAATAGTTGGGGGAGTGAAAGTGTCATTAATGAAATAAATTAATATTTTATCAAGAATTCTGCGAGCTATTGTTTCTATTTGCTTGTCAAAGTTCTGTCCAGATTTAATATTTTCAAGTGTTACACTGCTATAGGTATCAATAGCTTTGCTAAACTCAATTTTTTCATCAACAATTATCTCATATTCTCTCCCAAAACGGAAATAACGAGAATTTAATGTTGCGTTGTTATCTTTAAAAACACTGTTTACATAGACATTGTTAAAGTACTTAACATACATAAACCTTCCGAAACCTTTTCCTCCAATAGATTTTTTATACTCACTGTAAAATGTATCGAAACTATCTCTGTTTTCTTGTGTAAAGCCAATACCATTATCTCGTATTTCAATTGTTTTTACGCTTGGTATGGAATTGTCAATTTCGAGTACTTTTTCCCTGTTTAGAATTATTTCAATTTTGCCATTTTCAATTTTCTTCAACACAATTGACTGTATAGAATTTACAATGGCTTCAATAATAGGAGTGTAAATATTTGATTTACTGCGTATGTTATCAATAGTTCCTTGTATATTAATTCTACTCATTATGGGTTGTTAGTTTGTTTTTATTAGTTGTAAGACACTTTGATAGCTTCTAGTATTTTTTTTGAACAAAGAGATATTGCTTTTTACTTTTGTAAATTTATAAAAAAACTAGATGGCAATTGTATCAGTTGTCAAAAAGCTAAAGTATTTAGCTTTCGTCAATAATGCAGATAATCATGTTGTTTTCCAAAGTGAAGTTAATTTGTCCATATTTTTGAAAAGGTTGTTTCTGTATATCGGCTAAAATAGGGAAATATTTTACACCAATATTTACATTCGGTAAGTTGAAAGTCCAAGATGATCTGATTTTTAAATTTTTACTGCATAAGCTTTGCTCTGATGAATTTAGATATTCTTTAAATTCAGCTATTCCATCCGTTTGTAAAATAGTTCTCCAATTTAATCGCTTTTCATAAACAAGTTCTTTATCAAGGTTTTTAAACATAGCAACCTCCTCAAAACTATTACAAGCCTTTATAAAATCCCTGATAATTTTTCTTGGCAATTTTTCAATTTCTCTAATTTTTTTCTTTTTATACTCAAGGTGCAATCTAAAATCGCTATCTACCAATTCAGACAATTTATTATATCCTGAATGAAAAGCTTCTAAAGAGGATTTATAAAGTTTATTTTTTAATATTTCAGCTGTATCATCTTCATTATCAGTTTTGAAATCATCTAATAATAGAAATCCCTTTTCATTAGTTACTTTGTTTATAACATCCACAATATTCACATAATAATATTGTTCTCTATCTTCAAATAAAACCTTGATTTTAGGATTGAAATTTTCAGGTTTATTAACGGATTTTTTAATAAGATATTTGGTTTCATCTAAAGGATTTTCAAGTCGTCTTCCCCAGCCATCAGTACAAAGTTCTGATTGGTATCTTGAAATTTGAATTCTGATTTCTTTGCGACCTCTTTCAAGGTCTGTAGTATATTCGTAATCTGGGAAACAATTTAGTATTGTAGTATCCAATTCCCATTCTTCATAATCACTGGTAAAGTTTATTTGATAACTGTTTTCGTATTCACAGATATAAACAGGAAACTGCAAGCTTCTTTCAATAATTTTTTGTTGTATTAATTCAATATCTGATTTTCGGTTTACAGATATAGCAATCGACGTTTCTATCATTGATGAGCTTTTAAGTGTGGTTTTATGAAGACGAAATAGCAACAAATTTAATAAATTAAAAATATCATTTAGAAAATGCTAAATCAAAAACCAGACGTAAAAAAGCAACGTCCTTTTGCTTCTTTTCTTTAGTCGCTGTGTGAAAAGAAAAGAAGTCATTGGCAGATGCGAAAGATGGGATACTGAATATCCCATGAAAAAATACAGCAATCTGTTTGATAAAATGTAAAGAGAGGAATTTATGGAACGATACATTTTGGCAAAGTGATTGTACCGATTTAACGCAAAAAGACAGTTCCGACCATCGGAAGGATCTGTCTTTTTGCCACCCGATTTTGCGATCAGGCGACTTTTATGGGATGAGTCGTAAAATCTTTCAGATTATGAAAAAAGCCTCTGTACGGTGTCATTCCGTTGCGAAATAAGCTCCATAATAAAGAGCATCCCATTTGTACCAATGACGAATTAATGTACAAATCCTGTTTTTCCAATGCTTCGGCAAGGGAGCAACTTGGTGTGTCGTCGTCTTGCTCGGACTGCTTCAACAAATCGCCATATTCATCGGTAACAAATGGCAGACTTGCCACCGTTTCATACTTTTCAGAATTGGGTTGCTTTATCTCTCCGATAGTGGATAGTATTACCTGTCCTGTATATTGGCTGTTGCCAAAATCCAGCCAATATTTAGGTGCATCCCTGTGGTATCTGCGGTTGCTTAATTCTTTTAGTATCTCAGCAACCCCAAACCTCGCCTGTACCTTATCCACACAGGTAATGTAAATGGTTGCCTGTGCTTCTTGGGGTATTCTGCCCAAACAGTCCTTTTCAAATTTTCTTGCTTCGGCTTTCCAGTTTGTACCCGCCCAGCGATTTACACGGTTGATAATAGCAACCGATTTATGCAATCCTGTTTCACATTCCGCAAAACGCTGTCTGCCTAAATTGGCATTGGTTAGAACATCATCATCCCAAAGACGTACAAATAACCCTGCGTGTCCTAATTCAATTAAACTATGATTAATTTCAAGCAAGGCGGTAATCAGTTTTGAGCCGGTGCCACCTGCACCAATTACGTTTACGGTAATTGGATTTGTCGGATTAAGCAGGTAGTTATCCGTAAAATGCACTTTGGTTTTATCTGTATTCATCACAATAGATTTTTAAGTGTTTTGTTATTCTTTTTTAAAACTTCTTTT
The DNA here is from genome assembly GCF_020911905.1 of Flavobacterium flavipigmentatum. Lineage (NCBI taxonomy): Bacteria > Pseudomonadati > Bacteroidota > Flavobacteriia > Flavobacteriales > Flavobacteriaceae > Flavobacterium > Flavobacterium flavipigmentatum. Next base: position 230,110 of record NZ_CP087133.1, read on the forward strand.
GGAAAGGGTTTGTCTGTATTGACGAGGTCTTTCCAAAGGTTTACACAATTGCCTTTTATCGGGCTGTTTCTGCCCAATAAGTGACTGAAATAGCTGTTGAAAAAATAGTTTTCCCAAGCACACACAAATTTCTCTACCGAAGCCGAATTTTTAGTATCAATACTAACAGTACCCATACATACTTTGCCATCTTCATAAATATTAAAAAAAGGAGTGAAATATAAAGGTGTTTTCTCTGTAGGTCTTCTGTCACTCGCAAGGGCATAAACGGTAAGGCTATTTTTGCTCGCTTTCCAGACCATTGGCGGTACATAAGCATTGCCGTTGGGTATTTGCAGACTGTCCACAAAAAACAACTGCCTTTGCTGTGCTTTGGTGTACCATATTACCGTACCTTTTTCTGTACTCGGATTAAGGTGTAAAATGTTTGTCGGCAAAATTCCGCTAGGTTTTAAAAAGGCTTTGTCCTTGTCTTCTTCAGTTCGGAGTGCCTTTACCAATACGTTTGCTTCTCTCACGGTCAAAGGATGGGAGTTTATGGGACTTCCGTTTTTATCCATATCAAAATACTCCACATATACATCGGTCGTACGTCCTTTGGTTTCATAAAATACCAAAGCGGATTTTGGGTGGTATAGAGTGCCGAAATCCTGTGTTATATCGTTTATCGTTTCCATATTCCAGTATTTAGCATTGGTTCAAAATATCGCATAAGTTGAGTAACAGTTGAAATAATTTGTTTTCAAAACAAAGATTCTTGGCAGATATATCCCTGCCGTCAAACTGTTTCAGTATAATCGGTTCTTCCATTTGTCCGTATTCCTGTATATCACTGTTTACGGATTGTATCAAGGTTTCATTGAGCCACCCTTTGTGGTCTGCATAAAATGAAATGTACTTTTCCATTCCGATAACGTTCTCCATATCTTCTTCAGATGCTTCTCCGTTAGGTTTTGCATTACGGAATACATTTTCATTGGGATATATTTGATATAGGGTAAAGGCTTCTTTTGCTACTGCTAAACATTCCCTGTCAAAATCATTCCTTACTTTGAACTTTTCAATCCGTTGTTCAAATACGTTCAGATTGGTACAGTTGTAAAGCCGTTGCTCGATAAAATCCCCGATAAACTCGGCTTCTTTTATCTCTGCAAGATAACCTTGCGTTTCTTCCGTGTAGTCGTCCTGTTCCACCCAATCGTTCATCATTTCGTACATCCAATAGAGATAGCTTGCTTCCTGTCTGTAATACGGAATATCGGCTACGTGGTACAGATAGGCACAAACGGATAATAATAAATGTGCGTTAGCTTTTTTGTTTTTGTCGTGTAAAAGGCGGTACAATGGCGAAACAGGAATGTAAAATAGTGTTGATCCTGTATTGTAGCGTTCTTCACTAACAAAATAGGTTTTCTTGCTGTCCTGTATCAAACGTATTTCTTCCCAATTTAAAACACGCTCTTTTAGCTTTTCCTCCATATCCCATATAGCCAAGGCTACATTGTAGGGATACTTGAATTGATTGGTCTGTATTGGTACTATTTTGTAATGCTCGGCAAGTTTGGAAAGGGAATTATAAAAATCCCTCTCCATTTTTACTGTTTCCTTACAAGCCTGTGCCATATTATTTTCTTGCAGTTTAGGCAGAAAAGTAGTCTTTAGAAAACCATTGGCAACATTTCCGTGGGTACTGATTTCTGTTTGTCTTTCCGAATTTCGTTTGCATCTTTGGGTCTTTGCATCGAGTCTGCGAACTCGCCCAACTGTTTGTGCAAAATCTGTTGTTTGGACTGCTGTGGGGTTTTGATTATACCCGATATGATATTGCGTTGCATCGTTCATTACTTTAGTTTTAGGTTTAACCTTTCGTTCCCATAACGCTCTCAAATTGGTATTCGACTGCATCATCTTTAATGGCAGGTACAGAAATTTTGGCGGTGGTCAAAATCGGGTACATATTGGCGTAAAAGTTCAATACTGCTTCCACGCTCCATCGTGGTTCTGGGTCGGTCAATCGGACTTCCTGTCCTTTATCTTTGAGTATAAACACTCGCTCTAATTGGGTTGCTAATAACATAATGTTCGTTTTTAAGGGTTACTACTTGTTTTCTTCTTCGTCCGTTTCATCTATGGGATAGTCGGCTGTAACTTCTTCCTCTTGTGGCGGTTCGGGTGCTGTTTCTTCCATTGCTCCGAAAAGGTTCGGTGTGGCAAACTTGTCAGACAATGTTGTTTTGCGTTTGCGTATCTCGTCTGCTTTTTCGGGAAATTCTGCTATTTCGGGTACTTTCATCCACGCTTCACGAAATTTGCCTTCTTTCTCCAGTTCGTCAGCCTTTGCCATACCGTCCTTAAACTTCTTGTCTTTGGCTTCCTGTTCTTTTTTCTGTTTATCGGCTTTTTCTTTCTCCATTGCCGAATGCTTTTTGGCTTCTTCCAATTGCTTCATAAAACCTTCCATATCGACCATTAAACCTGATACCTTTTGTATTGGTATGGTTATCTGTTCAAAAAATCCCTCGTCAAACTCTTGGGGCGTGGCATTAAATATCAATGGGGGAATACGGTTTTTGGCGTTATCTCCGCATCCGTCATTATTGAGCATTACCGATACAATTAGGTTGGCTTCTGCTCCCTTTGAAATGTTCAGTTGCAATACTCCTGTAAAGTCTAACTGCTGTATCTGATTGAAAAAATTTGTATTCATTGTGCTAAAATTTTTAATTATTATCTAATCCTTTTTGATTGCTGTTAGTTTCTCGTACATATCCTGCCAATAGGCTTTTTGCCTTTTGTCAAACTCGGAGAAATTTTTATCCTCGTGTCGGTATTCTTTGTATTCTTGCGCCATCTTAATGGCTTCTTTGAGGTCTGTTATCTCAATGAGATAACCGTTTAAATCTGTTACATACATTACACATCTATTTCTTTAGTAGGCTACCACCGTTTAAGGCAGTAGCCTGTAGTTGTTTAATTAAGATTTAGAATTTCCACTCCGTCTATTGCAAAAGAGGTACATAATTCAAAAGCTTTTTGCGATTTGAGTTGGGCAGTACCTCCCAATACAATGCTTTGCAACTTGGCTTCATCGTTCTTGTAATTTCTCACATTCTGATAGTAGCCCGTAACGGCATTATACGCTCCGAATAATGTACCTTTGGTCGTGTCCATTTGCTGTGTATCGCTTATCATCGCATACGTAAAAGCATCTTCAACAGTGTTTTTGAACACGGTGGAAATTTCATCTTCCGCACCTTTTTTGATAAGGTCAAGCGTTTCTTTGTTGGGGCATAGTGCCAACTGTATTAGCTTTTTTACCTCTCGGTCTGATACTTTTACTTTTGTCCACTCATTGAAAATCCCCTCTAATTGATTACTCAATGTATTGGCAAGTCCCATAATCTTGTGAGCGTTTTCGATACGCCCTTTTGCTCCCGAAGTGTGCTTGATGCGCACTACATTGGTCATACTGCGTAACGAGGCGTTTAAGGTGTTTTGACAAACAACTCTAATTGGGGTAAATGCGGCTGTTATACTTCCGCTACCATCGTGCGAAGTGGTTAAGAAAATATACTTTTCTGTAACATCATCGCCATTACCTACACGGATATAATCGGGCAATTTGGCTGTGATAAAAATACGTTCTCCATTGCCCAATGCTCCTGCGGTTTCGTATAAAATGCCATCGCCACCGCCTACAATAGCATCAAAGAAATTAAATGCTTCACGATTTTGTACAATGTGGTAATCTTTACCCACAACACCCAAGACGGCATTGTTATCGGTACGGATGTTCGCAAAATAATTGGGTACTTCCAATTCGCTGTTGCCTATCTCAATATCGTTTGCGGTTTGGATAATACCCGAACCTTTTGTATATAAAGGACTTTTAGCGACTTCATAGTCTAATCCTGCTTGTTTTATGGCTTCTTCGCTTGTTGGGTAATCAGAAACGATTTGCCCTAAGCCATGCCACGCTTTTTGTTGAACGCTAAAGAATGAATAATGCCCTGTTCTCTCGTTGAAATTGATATTATGTGCCATAATAAATGATTTAAAAGGTTAAAAAAAATGATTACACGTTACTAAAATGGGAGGTCGTCCTCTTTTTTGTTATTGGTTGTTGCTGTGGTTGTCTGTGCTGTTTCTGATTTTTTGCCACCGCCATGCAGTTTGATGTTTGAGGTATGGAAATTCAGTCCTGCGTGTGCTTCTCCGTCGTTACCTGTCCACGCTCTTGCGCTTACCCTGCCTGATAATTCTACCAATGTGCCTTTTGTGAGTAACTTGGCTACGTTCGGAGTTATCCAATAGGAGCAGTCGAAATAGGTTGTTTGCTCAATTCGTTCGCCCTGCTTGTTACGGTAGCTGTCGTTGGTTGCTACTGAAAAATTTACTACTTGTTTTTCCTGTGACGTTGTGCGTACTTCCGCATCCCTTGTCAGTCTTCCTGTGATGTTCATGATTTTATCTTTTTTGCGTTATTAATTTTATTCTTATTTCTTTTGTTTTGATTTATTCGGCAATGAGAGGAGGTGCTGAAGTTTTGTTTCACTTTTTTACCATTTCTAATGCTGTATTTTTTCTTTTCTGACATTTTTTTTATTCGTCTAAAGAGCCGGAGTATGCTTTGTTTCGTTTCACGAGCAAGAAAGGTTAGTGTTTAGCAGGAACAAGGTTTTGCAAAACAAATACAACCCGCATGGGTGGAGATTTTTTTGCAAACCCGTAGGGCATGACCTTGTTTCTGCGTTAAGAACACGGAGATACCTTTGCTCTTGAAATGGGACAAAACAGCATACCGGTTCTTGGATAAAAACTCATGTGGAAGCCATTGGAAGAGGCATTTAGGAAATGGTCTATGTGATTTAGAAAACCTGCACTCATCGTAGCAGAATTTCTAAACAACTATTGTTTATGGGGGTTTTAAATAGGATGGCTTGATGCCACTGAAAGGGTAATGAAAAATATTGTTGTGGATTGTGCATTGAATTTTTCAATACGCTTTACTGAAACATCCGTTCAAAGCTCTTTTAGGAGTAGTGGAATTTGTACAGGAAAAAAATGTGCTTTGAGGATTAAGTAGGGACATAAAAAAAGCAGGATCGTTAAATCCTGCTTATATTGATGTGTGATGAAAAGAATCAAGTAACAAGTTCAACTTCTTCTCCATTCAAAATAATTTCGTCCTGTGCTGATACATCCGACCCCATAACAACAAATGCAGCTTCCATTCCAGAGAATTTATGTGATACCAAATCCATATCCTTGCTTATTTTCTGATTTGTAATCTTGGCATAAATCTGTGTGGTGGAAATATTTTTATGCCCCATCATTTTACTAAGGCTTTCAAGTGGTACACCTTCAGTTAGGAACATCGTAGCAAATGTGTGACGTGCTGTATGAAAGGTTACTTTCTGTTCAGTAATGATTTCCGCTTCCACTATTAATTTCTTAATGTGAGTATTACAGGTTGGATTGGAAGGTATCGGAAAAACATAATCATTACGGGTTACTCCTCTGTACTTTTCGATAATATGTATTGGGATTTCCAATAAACGAACGTTTGAAGCAACATCTGATTTCTTTCTCCTGCTAATAATCCATTGGTGACCATCAAAAAATGACTGTATGTTGCTCCATTTTAGCTTTTGAATATCTACATAGGAAAGACCTGTAAAACAACTAAAAATAAAGAGGTCTTTTACAAGTTCGTATTTTGGTTTAGAAGGCTTTAGAAGCATTAACTTTTCTACACCATCTTTTAAAAGATAGCTACGATCAGTTTCTTCCATGCTGATTTTATAATCTTCAAAAGGTTTTTTGCGTATCAGACCTTTTTTTATAGCCAATTCTGTCAAAGCAATGATTGGCATTGTATAGACCCAAACTGTATTATGAGTACAATCTTTATCTATTCGGAGAAAGAAATCGAACTCCCGAATAAAATCGGAAGTAAATTCTCGAAAGTCCATATCCTCCTTATGATAACGTTCCTTGATAAATTCACAAAGATGATTATACACTGCCTTGTATTTATTGTAGGTATTTTGAGAACGCTTTCCATTGCTGACCATTCTTTCAAAATCGTCATTCTGTTCCTTAAATACTTTGAGGACGGCACCATCTATAACACCAACTCCTAAAAAGGAAAACTTTACTTTTTGTGCGGTGACAAAACCCTCGTCTTTGAGCATATCATCATAAATCTTGTTTATGCGCACCCGTATATTATCTAATTTAAGATTAGCACTTAATGCTGGAGCACTCTTGCCTAAAATTCTTCCGTGCTTTAAATCCCAATTATCAGGATTAATTTCTAACTTTGTTCCGAAGGTTTTCGGGATTCCATCAATGGTAATACGCGCCATAATAGGCACATTACCGTTCTTCTTTGGTTCGTTTTTCTTCAGGTAGAATAATAACTTGAACGTGGATCTTTTTGTTTTCTCCATAACTCAAAAATTTAATGTTTAAAATTAACTTTTATTGAATTACAAGGAAATATGAAAAGCAATGCAAACTACTGAAATATAAACTCTTGTATTTTGTTTAATCAAAATATAATAAGTAATGATTTAGTAACCTAGCCTTGTCATTTTAAGCCCAAAACCTATCGGACATTGAACTCCAATTTTAGACTGCGTTTTATAAACTACTATATAGTAACGGTTTTATTCGTTTTGCTTATTTTTGCTTTTCACTAATCTTTTTTCTTTAAAAAGCAAAAGATATAGCGGATAGCCCGGCCGAAGGTAACCCCCATAAAAAAATCCGTTTACTCATCATAGAATAAACGGATTTTACTTTTTAATCTACTAAAGAAAAATCTTAGTGACTTACAACCTTAGAATCTTTTATCAATGATAATCGTCTGGCTCGATATGAATGAGCACATTGCCCAATTGAGGAATTTTTTCTTTTAAAGTATCTTGCAACTGATGTGACAGATCGTGCCCCGCTTTTACTGATATTTTTGCCGAAACTATAGCGTGAAGATCTACATGATAACGCATACCGGCTTTGCGTATAAAACATTTTTCGGTACCCAAAATACCGTCAACGGTTAATGATTTTACGCGAATTTCTTCTACTAAATCATCGTTTAGATGTTCGTCCATGATTTCGCCAAGAGCAGGTCTGAAAATTTTATAACTGTTGTAAAGTATAAAAAAAGCAGCAAAAAGTGCTGCCCAATCATCGGCAGATTCGTATCCTTTTCCCATAAAGAGCGCGATCGAAATTCCGAGAAACGCTGCTACAGAAGTAATGGCGTCACTGCGATGATGCCACGCATCTGCGGCCAAAGCAGAGCTATTGGTTTGCTTGCTGCGTTTCATGACCAATCTAAAAGAGTACTCTTTCCAGATAATAATAGCGCCCAAAACATAAAGTGTCCACGATTTTGGTAAATCATGCGAAGTTTGAATGTTGGCAATACTTTCGTAGCCAATAATCGTTGCCGATGTAATTAAAAAACCTACAACCAAAAAAGTAATGAGAGGTTCTGCGCGACCGTGCCCATACGGATGATTTTCGTCAGCCGGTTTATTAGAATATTTGATTCCGAATAACACAAGGAAAGACGAAAATATATCTGTAGTCGATTCTATGGCGTCTGCAATCAGGGCATAAGAATTGCCAAAAAAACCTGCAAAGCCTTTTAAAATGGCTAAGCAGGTGTTTCCAGCTATACTAAAATAGGTAGCTTTTATAGCTTTTTGTTCGTTTGTCATTTAGACTATTTTTGAACTAAATTTATTTTTCTTTTGCCACGAATTTCACAAATTAGAGCTTAAAAAATTAGTGTGATTTGCGAAATTCGAAGCCGCTATTTTACGCTCTCACGATTTTTGCTCCAATAGCTCTTAAACGCTCGTCGATACGCTCGTATCCACGGTCGATTTGCTCTATATTTTGAATTGTACTTGTTCCTTTTGCCGAAAGTGCAGCGATTAACAATGAAATACCCGCACGGATATCTGGAGACGACATGGTTGTCGCTTTTAGTTGAGACTCAAAATTATGCCCCATAACCACCGCTCTGTGCGGATCACATAACATGATTTTTGCTCCCATATCGATTAGTTTATCGACGAAAAACAAACGGCTTTCGAACATTTTCTGATGAATAAGAACATCTCCTTTTGCCTGTGTTGCCACGACCAGAACGATACTTAATAAATCAGGCGTAAATCCCGGCCATGGCGCATCGGCAATGGTCAAAATAGAACCATCTATATCTGTTTTTACTTCGTAGCCGTTTTTGTGAGCGGGAATGTAAATATCATCACCACGTCTTTCGATCGTAATACCTAATTTTCTGAAGGTGTTTGGAATCAAACCTAAATTCTCCCAACTCACATTTTTGATTGTAATTTCGCTTTTTGTCATGGCTGCAAGACCAATCCAAGAACCAATTTCAATCATATCCGGCAAGATTGTATGTTCGCATCCAACAAGGCTTTCAACACCTTCGATAGTCAGTAAATTTGAACCCACTCCGGTAATTTTAGCACCCATAGAGTTCAACATTTTACACAATTGCTGCAAGTAAGGTTCGCAAGCAGCGTTGTAAACGGTTGTTGTGCCTTTTGCCAAAACAGCAGCCATTACAATATTGGCTGTTCCTGTTACAGATGCTTCATCAAGCAACATATCTGTTCCTGTAAGTCCGCCTTTTGGAGATTCTACACCATAAAAATGATCTTCTCTATTGTATCTAAATTTTGCTCCAAGATTAATAAAACCTTCAAAGTGTGTATCCAGCCTGCGACGGCCAATTTTATCACCACCCGGTTTTGGGATATATCCTTTTCCGAAACGAGCCAAAAGAGGTCCAACAATCATAATAGAGCCACGAAGTGCTCCACCTTCTTTTTTGAAAGCTTCGGTTTCTAAATAGCCAACATTTACCTCATCAGATTGAAATGTAATCGAACCAGGTTCATTTTTTTGAATTTTAACTCCTAAATTACCCAACAAAGTGATTAATTTATTGATGTCAATAATATCGGGAATATTATTAATTTTTACTTTTTCGCCTGTTAAAAGCACCGCGCATAAAATTTGTAATGCCTCGTTTTTAGCACCTTGTGGCGTGATTTCTCCTTTTAAAGGAATTCCTCCTTCGATTTTAAATACTCCCATATTCTTTTTTTAAGGTTCTTCTTTTAAGTTGCTAAGATTCTGAGATTCTAAGGTTCTGAGTTATAAAAAACTCAGAACCTTAGGCACTTAGCACCTTAGTAGCTTTTTTTATTTCTGATTATTATTTTTCTGAAAAGGCTTTGGCTTTCCCGGTCCTTTATTATTTTTATTGCTTTGGATTTTTGGTGGTCCTGCCGGAGCGATTTTATTTGAAATGCGTTTGTTAGTACGCAACAAATCTGTTGTATTCAGAAGCTCTTCTGTGCTTTGCAACAGGTTGATTTTGCCACCAGACAATTCAAATAAATGCTCAAAAATCACATCGTCTTTTACCGTGTCTTTGTTCCAGCTCAAATACGATTTTTTCATGTGATTGGCGATTACCAATACTAATGCATTTTTCATTTCGCCGTCTTCCCATTTGTTCGCAACATCAATCATATATTTGATATTGTTTCCGTAAAATCTGTATTTTGGAAAATTTTGAGGATATTGCAAAACGTCTGGCTTGAGTTGTAAAACTTCACGAGACGGAATAGGATATGGCGAATCTACATTGAGTCTAAAATCAGACATGATAAAAAGCTGATCCCATAATTTATGCTGAAAATCAGGCACGTCACGCAAATGCGGATTCAGGCTTCCCATTACTTGGATGATGTATTTTGCCGCTTTATTTCGCGTCTCATCATCTTCGATAGCAGTAGCCTGATCAATCAATTTTTGCAAATGACGACCATATTCCGGAATAAGTAAATGTTGTCTTTCAGAGTTGTATTCTAAATTAAAAACAACATCATTCGCGTTTTCTTTTTTATATTTTTCGACCATAATTTATAATGAAACTATACCTTCTATTGTAGAGACTTCTTTGTATTTGCCAATCACTTCATCAGCACTATTCATTGTTACATCTACAGAAACGCTGGTAAATTTACCTGTTTTAGATTTTGTTGTTTTGATAACCGCTCCCATGTTGTCAAAAGCATTCTCTACTCTCTCGACATTATCACCTACTGAAGGCATAATAAATTTATACAAATATTCTGCTGGCCAAGTATTTGAATTGTCCAACTCCACTTTTAATCTTTCGTAAAATTCGGCGGTTTTTTTTTCTTTATCGTTATCCATTCTTAATTAAAAATAAAGGCAAATATACGGTTTTGGTTTCAGACTTTTTAGATTTTTTATTTAGAAAAAAGGGGCAAAGTTACAAAGGCTCAAAGGGGCAGAGAAAAAAACTTTGCAACGCTATTTCGCTGTAAAATTTACTCTTATAATTAGAGAAAATTCAAGAATCAACTAAATCTTGAAAGACCAGCAAGGTTTTCTAAAACTTTCAGAAAAAATAACGATTGAGATGCCTCCAAAAACAAAACCATTTTTGCTATCTAGCCCTGATGGGAGCGGAAATCCTTTTGTTTTTTCCTTTAAAAAGCAAAAGATTTTAGCGGACAGCAGGAACTCATATCTACTAAAATTGCGAAATCATTCGCTTCTGACAAAAAATTCTTTTCAAATACGAATAAGTTTAGGTAAATTTGCGCTTTATTTTAAGAAAGTGCAAAAACAAATCATAGTACTCATTGGTGGCCCGGGAACGGGAAAATCTACTCTTATCAACGAATTGGTAGCTCGTGGCTACTGTTGTTATCCTGAAATTTCGAGACAAGTGACTCTTGAAGCGCAGCAACGCGGCATCGATCAATTGTTTTTGGAACAGCCTTTGTTGTTTAGCGAAATGTTGCTGGAAGGACGCATAAAACAATTTGAAAATGCTCTTGAAGAACCACACAAAGTCGTTTTTATAGACCGTGGAATTCCTGATGTTGTGGCTTATATGGATTATATTGGCGATAATTATCCGTCAAATTTCATAGAAGCATGCAAGGATTTTAAATATTCTAAGACTTTTATTTTGCCACCTTGGGAAGAAATTTACGAGAGCGATACTGAGCGTTACGAAAATTTTGAACAGGCATTGACGATACAAAAGCATCTTATTGACACATACAATAAATACGGTTACGACTTAATTGAAGTGCCTAAAGATACGGTAGAGAACAGAATTCTTTATATCTTAGATAAAATTTAGGCATGTGTTTAAAGTTGTAAAACTAGAAACTGATTTCTAAATTTTTAAACTTTAAAACAAAACCCCATGTCCAAAGCGCAAGAGATTCTTTTAAAATACTGGAAACACGACCGTTTTAGGCCACTGCAGGAAGAGATTATCGACTCTGTTTTGGATGGTCAGGACACTTTTGCTTTGCTGCCCACCGGCGGCGGAAAATCGATTTGTTTTCAGGTTCCCGCCATGATGCAAGACGGAATCTGCCTGGTAATTTCGCCTTTGGTCGCTCTTATGAAAGATCAGGTAGCAAATTTGCAAAAGCGTGAAATAAAGGCTATCGCGCTGACAGGCGGCATTCATACAGAAGAAATTATTGACCTGCTAGATAATTGTCAATACGGAAATTACAAGTTTTTATACCTTTCGCCAGAGCGATTGCAATCAGATTGGATTCTGGAACGCATTAAAAACCTTCCTATCAATTTGATTGCCATTGATGAAGCACATTGTGTTTCGCAGTGGGGACACGATTTTCGCCCGGCTTATTTGAAGATTTCAGAACTTAAAAAACATTTTCCTAAGATTCCGTTTTTGGCTTTGACCGCTACCGCGACTCCCAGAGTGATTGAAGATATCAAAACTGAGTTAGGATTGAAAACACCTGTACTTTTTCAGCAGTCTTTTGAAAGAAAAAATATCGCTTACATGGTTTTTGAAGTCGAAGACAAGCTGTACCGAACAGAACAGATTTTGAAGAAAAATCCGCAGCCTTCTATTATATATGTACGAAATAGAAAATCGTGCCTGAACATGTCGACACAATTACAGTCTTTGGGTTTTAAAGCAACTTATTATCATGGCGGCCTTTCGGCTAAAGAAAAAGACAAAAATATGCAACTGTGGATGTCCGAACAAGTGCAAGTAATCGTAGCTACAAATGCCTTCGGGATGGGAATTGACAAAGACAACGTAAAAACCGTTATTCATACCCAACTTCCGGAAAACATCGAAAATTATTATCAAGAATCTGGAAGAGCGGGACGTAATGGCGAAAAAGCGTTTGCTGTTTTACTGACAAATCCCTCAGACAGCAATCAATCTGAGCAGCAGTTTTTGAGCATTTTGCCCGACAAAAAGTTCCTAAATGCGATTTATATCAAACTTTGCAATTATTTTCAGATTGCTTATGGCGAAGGTCTAGACGATTCTTTTTCTTTTAAACTGAATCATTTTTGCCAAAAATATGACTTTCCGACACTAAAAACGTATAATGCGTTACAATTTCTGAATCAGCAAGGCATTATCACCATGTCTCAGGAATTTTCGGAAAAAATTACAATGCAGTTTTTAATTGAGTCTAAAGAAGTCATTCGGTACATGAGCCTGAATCCGAATGACGAAGAAATTATTCTGGCCATTCTTCGTACCTATCCTGGAATTTACGAAATGAAGACTCCTTTTAATCTTTCGCTTATTGCGAAAAAATCCAATCATACCGAGCAACAAGTGAGCGGAGTTTTAGAAAAATTAAAAGAAAAAGACATCATCGATTATAAAGCAAAAAATAACGATGCCACGATATTATTTAATGAAGTTCGGGAAGACAACCTTACCATCAACCGAGTTTCTAAATATTTGGAAAAACAAAATCAATTAAAAAAAGACCAGCTTTTATCGGTTCTTTATTATGTTAAGGAGCAAAAAACCTGTAAAAACAGATTGATTTTGGATTATTTTGGAGAAAAAACTACCGAAAATTGTGGTGTCTGCTCCTATTGCATTAGGCAAAAAGGTAAAATTAGCGATGCCGATTCGGTTCCTGATAAAATTTTGCTTTTACTAAAGAATGCATCCCTGACTTCGAGAGAAATTCAAACCAAAATAAAAATGGATGCCGGTGACGTTATTCTGGCACTTCAGGAATTATTAGAAAACAATTACATTATCATACAACCCAATAATACATACACTTTAAAATTATAATGGAAAAATTGAGAATTATATTTATGGGAACTCCAGAATTCGCTGTCGGAATTCTAGCTACCATTATCAAAAACAATTACGATGTCGTAGGCGTTATTACCGCTGCTGATAAACCGGCGGGTCGCGGGCAAAAGATAAAATATTCGGCTGTAAAAGAATATGCGCTGGCAAACAATCTGACTTTGTTACAACCCACAAATCTTAAAGACGAGAATTTCCTTGCTGAATTGAAGGCATTGAATGCTAATTTGCAAATCGTAGTTGCTTTTAGAATGTTACCTAAAGTAGTTTGGGAAATGCCGGCTTTAGGGACTTTTAATCTTCATGCATCGCTATTACCTAATTACAGAGGAGCCGCCCCAATCAATTGGGCTATCATAAATGGAGAAACCAAAACCGGAGTTACCACTTTTTTTATTGATGATAAAATAGACACCGGTGCCATGATCCTAAATTCGGAAATTGGCATTGATCCAGACGAAAATGCGGGACAATTGCACGACCGCCTGATGAATTTGGGAAGTACAACTGTTATTGAAACCCTGAAAGTAATTGAAAAAGGAAATGTCTCCACAACCATTCAAGAAGAAGATGCAGAAATAAAAACAGCGTACAAACTAAACAAAGAAAACTGCAAAATTGACTGGACAAAATCGGGCGAGGAAATCAATAATCTGATTCGTGGCTTGAGTCCTTATCCAGCTGCCTGGTGTTTTCTTAAAGACAAAGAAGAAGAATTAAACATCAAAATATACGAAGCAAAACTTATTCTGGAAGAACATTCTTATGAGATCGGAAGCTTAATTAGCAGTAAAAAAGAGATTAAAATTGCCATTAAAGAAGGTTTTATTGAAATTTTAAGTTTACAATTACCAGGCAAAAAGAAAATGAAAGCGTCAGAATTGCTAAACGGAATCATTTTTCAGGTAACTGCAAAAGTCTATTAACACCAACAAAACAGGGGTTTCTACCTGTATTTGGTGATAAAACTGACGGTGTTATGAACAAAAAAAGCAAGTTATTAACAATTATTGCTAAATTTAGAGAAAACACTTGCAAGGAACGGATTTCCTCCTAAATTTGTGTATTAACAATTTTTTTTAACCAACAATTAATAACTAAATTATTATGAACAAATCAGAATTAATCGATGCTATCGCTGCTGATGCAGGAATCACAAAAGCTGCGGCAAAATTAGCTTTAGAGTCATTTTTAGGGAACGTAGGTACTACTTTGAAAAAAGGTGGAAGAGTATCATTGGTAGGTTTTGGATCATGGTCAGTATCTGCTAGAGCTGCTAGAGACGGTAGAAATCCTCAAACTGGAAAAACTATTCAAATCGCTGCTAAGAATGTTGTAAAATTCAAAGCTGGAGCTGAATTAGAAGGTGCAGTAAACTAATAATTAGTTTATTACGCTTTTAATATAGTCAAAACCTTCCTTCTGGAAGGTTTTTTTTTATGCAGTTTATTGGTTTTCTTTGGGTTTTTAAAATTTTTATTATTAAATTTAATAAAAATTGTAGCCGTATGATTTCAGAAAAATTAAAAAAAGGACACCTGCTTATAGCCGAACCTTCGATAATTGGAGATTTATCATTTAATAGATCGGTAATTTTATTAGCAGACCATAACAAAGAAGGATCAATAGGTTTCATTATCAATAAGCCATTAAAATATACCATTAATGACTTAATTCCTGAAATCGAAGCGACCTTTAAGATATATAACGGAGGGCCTGTAGAGCAAGACAATTTGTATTTTATTCACAATATTCCTGATTTGATTCCGAATAGTGTTGAAATTTCAAATGGCATTTATTGGGGAGGTGACTTTGAATCCACGAAGGACTTAATAAATAACGGATCTATTAGTAAAAATAATATCCGCTTTTTCTTAGGATACACTGGTTGGGACGAAAACCAGCTTGAAAACGAAATGCAAGGCAACTCTTGGATCATCACCAACAATAGTTATAAGAACAAGATTATCGGAAAATCTACCACTCATTTCTGGAAAGAACAGATTATTGAGCTTGGCGGCGATTATCTAATATGGTCTAATGCTCCTGAAAACCCTTATCTGAATTAATTTTCAGATAGGGATTCGTTTAGCTTTTGCAATAATAAATGCGCCAAATCAGTTTTAAATTCCTTTTTTCGATATTGGGTTATCGGCTGTATTCCTGTGATTACATTTGTCAAAAATAACTCGTCTGCTTTTTGAAGATCAAATGGAGAAATAACTTCTTCAACAACCTCTAAGTCTTTTATTTTTTTAGCCAAAGCTAAAATTTGTTTACGCATCACTCCATTCAGACAACCTTCTGAAACAGGCGGTGTAATAAGTTTTTTCTCCAAAACCATAAACAAATTACCTTGTAGCGCTTCTACAACGTTTTTAGCATCATTAAGCAAAATACAATTATCTAAACCATTTTCGTGTGCAAAAATACTACCTGTAATATTGATCATTTTATTGGTCGATTTTATAGAAGACAGCAATTGTTTTGAAACATAGAAATCTTTGTACAAATCGACCTCGTAAGCATTTGTATGCACAGGATACAAAGTATTTTCGAGCGAAGAAGCCTGTATTAAAAAAGAAACCTCATTTGTAAGAGGCAAATACAAACCTCCATCGTTGCGAAAAACAGTAATTCTTGCTCTTGCAGAATCGGAAACAGCATTTTGATGCGCCAATTTCAAAATTTGCTCTTCGAGGTATTCCATGGTAAAATTCATCGGAATTTCCATTCTAACTACGCGCATTGCAGCCATTAATCTAAAATAATGGTCTTCAAGAAATAGTATTTTGCTGTTAATAATTTTTAGTGTTTCAAAAACGCCATCACCATACAAGAAAGCACGATTTTGAGTTAATATATTATCATTCTGATCTACTATATTTCCGTTAAAATTAATCATAAAAAAACCCTGAATTTTGTTCAGGGCAAATATAAACTATAAAATAGACTTTTACTAAACAGATCCTATAAGATGTTTTAAGTCTGAGATTTGATTCTCCCACAATTGTTTGGCCTCACCAATTTCTTCTTTTTCTGCAAAATCTACTACCATCAATGAGACATCTTTGGTTAGCTCATCTACCAAAATATGCAATTCAAAGAAATATTCTGTGTCCTTACTGCTATCATCAACCCATTTAAATTTTACCTTTTCTCCTGTTTTTTTTGATGCCAAACGCGCTTTTTCTTGTGAGTCGTTCCAGATAAAAGTAAAAAACTCTCCTCTCGAATTTACATTATCGGCAAACCACTCTGACAAACCAGATGGAGTTGATATATATTGATACAATAATTGCGGCGAAGAATTGATCGGGAACTCGATTTCGTAACGTATTTTTGAATCCATGGACTACTTTTAATTTTTTTGAAATATAAGAATATATGTTCAAAAAAAAAGCTTTTTTAAAAATATTTTTTTTTCTTCGATTTATGCTTGTCAGCTTTAATATAATTTTTATATTTGCACCCGCAATGAGGGATTGATTCCTCATGCAGTCTTGGCGAGGTAGCTCAGTTGGTTAGAGCGCAGGATTCATAACCCTGAGGTCACGGGTTCAACTCCCGTCCTCGCTACAAAAACAAACCCCTAGTCATCAATTGATTAGGGGTTTTTTATTGGGTTTTGCCATTTAATTTGAATATTCTAATGAGGAAAATACTTGGTACTAACTAAAAACCTTAATTATTTAAAGCAACAAAAAAACACTCGTCTAAATCAAAATCGCTCGTTAGAACTCTTTTTTTAGCTTCAGAATTGGGCAAAAATTCTGCTGAAATTGAAAAATCTACTAAGCTTGATATCCTTTACATACTCAATCGAATTGAAGATAGGATCAAAACTACCTTGTTCTAAAATTTAGAATCATTCTAACAACTATCGTTTCATAATTAATGATTATTTAAAGTAATTTTATTTAGAATTTAAAAAATAAAATCTTTAGCAATGGACGGTATTACAGATGAAAATGCGCTACAGGATCTTTTTAAAGAAATTGACAAAAAGATTGACAAATTAAATGATGAAAAAATAATAGCTTTTTTTGCTTCTCTGGGATTGGAAGAGCGAGAAGATATCGCAAAAAATTACCTTAACTGGGAAAATATTCTAATTGTGGTTCCTAATCGGCATGTTACAAACAGCATAAAGAAATACAAATATTCTATAGCACGTATTTCATTTCTTACCAATCCAAACGCCCAGCAAATTCATATTTACGATATGAACGAGTGGAAAAATAGTACCCGAAATAAAACACAATTTCAAATACGAGAATTTTTAAAAACAAATTTTGGAGGAGTAAAAAAAATCAATCTCAAATAAAAAATCAATTTACTGATATTGAAGGTTCTAATTTCGTAAAACTCAAAAAAAAAGAAGGGTTATATTATTTCTTTTGTCCCGACATTAGATAAAAAATAAGAATAATTAAAAAATTATGCAATAATATAAAAATCTAGGCTTGGTTTTTGTATTTATACGGTTATATTAACTAATAAAGTTAAAAATTATGAAACTGATAAAGATTTTTTTGATAGGGATGTTATTCCTTTCTTTTAGCAACGTAGAGGCTCAGGTCTCTGTAAATGTCAATATTGGAACGCCACCAGCATGGGGCCCTGCAGGGTATACAGATGTCCGCTATTATTATTTGCCTGATCTCGAAACCTATTATGACGTTAACACATCTAATTATGTATACAGCCGTAACGGAAAATGGGTAAGAACCCGATCACTCCCATCTGCTTATCGAAATTATGATCTTTATAATGGATATAAAGTAGTTCTGAAAGATTATAGAGGAAATGATCCGTACTATAATTTTAAAACCCACAAAGTAAAATATGCAAAAGGTTATAAAGGGAAACCCCAAAAAACGATTGGACAAAAACCCGGCAAAGGAAATAATAAGGAACATAAAGGCAACGATAATCATGGCAATAAAGGTCATGGTAAAGGAAACGGAAAACATTAAATACAAAAGAGGCTTTTTTAAAGCCTCTTTTTTTTATATCACATTTTGCTAGCTGGTTCTTTTCCAAATTACTATTACCTGATAATAGTTTGAAAATCAATCTTAAAAACTTAAAAAATATCAAAACACCTTTTTTATTTGTTTTTTCTATTGCAAACTCAAAAACACGTATTTCTACCTGCTAATTTGTTTGCAATAAAATCGATTTTTGTATTCAGGCGATTAAACCTAAAAAGAATTTTGAATTATAAAGCAGTAACGTAAAGTCATAAACATAAAAAATTGTTCCTTAACTAAATCTACAAACAATATAACCATGAAAAAACTTTGGTGTTGGAGATGCAAAACAGAAGTTCCTATGCTAAATGAGGAAGAATTTGCGGTTGCGACAAAGCTCTATCGCACGGGTTTTGCAACAGGAACCTGCAATATGACAAGAGAGGAACGTTTTAAAGATGTATTAGATTACTATTTTGAATTAACCGGTGTCAGACCAACCGAATGCAATAGCATAATGCATCACAGGATCAAACAATACGGCCCACCATGTGAAAATTGTTCTAAACCTTATAGAACTCCAAAAGCATCTTTTTGTGCCGCATGCGGTCATAAAAGACCCATTAAAATACCGAAGACACTCTATAATACCCCACAAATTAAACAAAAATGGTGGAAGAAATTAAAAATCCTAAATCGAGCAGGCTAATATTCCTAAGCACTTTATATTTTTAAGTAGCCGTTTATTATTCATACAAATAAATCGCTTTATCTCCATTATTTAAATTTAAGATAGCACCTTAATCACTATTGTATTTCTTCTACTATTTTATGATAAAAAAATAGTTAAAAAACATTTCGATGTAGGGCTTTATAGCAATAAAAAATACTTTTGTGTTAACCAAATCATCGTGATGCTTTTCTTCACGAATAGAAAAATACAATTGTATGGATTCTGATAAATTTATTTTTTGTCTGGAAGGAGTTCCAGACGTAGAAACAAGCACAACTACCCTAGTGATGAAAAACCTGGAAGAAGTTGCATTTGACCAAGGTATTAACAGTATTTATAAAACCTGCGATACTATCGAAGGATTAGAAGAAAGCTTACAAGCATTACTTTATCACGATCATAATTTTAAGGATTACGAAATCATTTATTTGGTGATGAAAGGACAGGAAAACAACATTTGCCTTCATGATTATTACTACAGCTTAGAAGAAATAGCTGAATTATTTGAAGGAAAAATGCGCGGGAAGATCATTCATTTTGCCAACACAAAAATATTAGATTTAAATCCGGAAGAATCACAATATTTCTTAGATATTACGGGGGCTTATGCTATTTCTGGCTATGGATCCAGCTACAATAAAATTGCTAGTTGCAGCACTCTCGACAAAACATTTTTTAGTTTATGTCAGGAATATGATGATGTTGTAGATATCGTAGAAGCTTTGTATGAAAAGCATTATGCCCTTTGTAAACTACTCGATTTTAGGTTATATTATTAAAAAAGTCATAATACAAAAAGGGGAGCATTGCTGCATCCCCTTTTTAAATTACTAATTCTCAAAAAATATTATTGTCTCCAACGTGGATCTCCAACTTGATTGTCGATTAAAGTTTGATTTTTAACTGTAAAATCACCCGTTGCGGCACTAACAAATTGTGGATCTAAAGCTGTTCCAGCAGCGTCAGGTCTATTATTTGCGAGCGCGTTAGGATTACCATTTAAATTTGGTGAATTGAAATAATTATTACCTGTAAAAGTTGGGTTTGCGGTTACAATCTCTCTTGTATAAGGTGCTGGTGTGTTTGCAAACAATGTTTTTCTAACTGTTATTACATTGGAAACAAAACGAGCATATAAAAGTGAAAAAGCAGCAGTACCTAACATATTTGGATTAGATATAGTGCATGCATCAATCAATATATTAGCCGTTAGCCCTGTTAAACCAGCATCCAAACGAATAAAAGCTCTTGCTGTCGCACAATTATTGAACGTACTATTTTTAAGAGTAAGTTGTCCTACATGAGAACCTCTAACATCTATAAACTCTCCACCACTTGTTAATACATTTGTAATTATACTATTTTCTACGATTATAGAAGGAATTTTGGCAGCATTTAAGTTTGCGCTAATTAAGGATACGCCGTAATCATGTATATTACAACCACTAAATAAAAGAGCACCATAAGTGACAGTGTTATTATTGTATTTTACAACTGAAACTTGAGTTGTCCCAACTATTTTATCTCCTTTTAAATCCAAATCAATTAAACTTACGTCACCCGCTCCCGTGGTCATAAGAAAGTTTACATGAAGTTTTGGTTTGTTAAAACTACGTAATCCTCTTAATGTTATTGATTTATTTAAAGTAATTTCTCCAGTTTGATTGGCTTGGGTATAATCACCTGGTTCCAAAACTAGGATAGCTCCTGATGCTGCCTGAGCGATTTTTTGCAATAAATCATCTGTTGATTTTACCAGAATACCAGTTCCGATGTCAATACCAGTTGTAAAATCTTTAGTTCCTCTTTTTTTGGTTCCGTTAAGTAAGTCTGCTGTATACAACGTCTCTGCTGTTAGTCCTGTAACAACTGCAATACCGCTCACTTTTTCTTCGGCAGTAATCGTATGTTTTATTGCACCAGGATTTAAGACAATTTCTGTTACATTACTATTTGGCAACCATCTTAAAGTCGCTTGCTTTGCATCAATATCTCCATCTATAGAAGCAATAAAAAGCTGCTCAGATAGTGTAGTGGCAGTAGTCACAGACCATTTAGAATCTTCCAATCCTGTAGTGATTGCTTTTACTCTTATCGAATAAACGGTTTCTCCTTCTAATTGTACTCTTAGAGGCAATTTGTCACCTGTTACCTCAACTGTTTTAAAAATAGTCTTAAAGTCAGGATCGTCGGCACTAAATTGCACAACATAATGATCTGCTGCTTCGTTTACAGTCCAGTTTAACTCAACAAAAGTTTGATTTCTAATTTTTGCATCAAGTCCGATAGGAGAAAACTCTCTTGTATTTCCAATGCCATCATTTAATTCCTCCGTATAACTTTCACAACTAGTGTTAGAGAAAATAAACGTTAGCAATACTGTGGCTATTATTCCTTTTATTACATATTTTGTTTTCATAATCATAATAACTTATAATTTATTATTTCTTTTTAAAATTCTAATAACCGTAATCATTAGTCAATTGACCGTTGCTTCCGTCAATAAATACTTGCCAGATTGGCCAGAATTGTCTGTTATCCGGATTTACACCTGCTTTGTAAAGTGATGCAACCTTAGCAGCATTTAAATTATCCCAAGCAAAAGAAGTATACTCCACACCCGGATTTGTATTTTCTCCTCTATTCAATCCATAAATATCAAGAGTTACATTATCAGCTTTAAACTTGTAATACAAAGTAGCAGGTACATCTTGGTACTCCCCTGTGTGCGCAGCTAAATCTGCCATTTTTTGTTTTGCCTGATCTAATTTTGTTTTTAGCAAATTCCAACGAATAAGTGCTTGCTTACGTTCCATTTCACCAGTAAACTCAAATTTATTTTCTTCTACAAGAGCATTAAACATAGACTGTTTATCTGTCAAGGCATCTACGTAAGCATCTACTTTTACTGCCTGATTGGCTGGAGCAAAAGCACGTCTTCTTATTGCTTTTAAGTAAGGAGCTGCTGCTGCTGGACCTTCTAATTCGTTAGCCGCTTCTGCAGCAATTAAAAGTACTTCCGCATAACGCATGTAAATTTTATTAACACCATCATCATTCGTTGAAGTAACAAAACGGATCATCCACTCATAGCGATATTTACCAAAATACCAGGTATTTAAAGCGCCTAATTCTTGTTTTGCAATTCCGTTTACTGCGGTACCATATTTATAAGGAACACAAGTAACATCTCTACGAGTATCTGTTTGATCATAATCGTAAAATACATGCGGAAGTGGTCCGGCAGTACCACCACGGTTTGCACCATTGGCATGAAATTGGTCGTTTGTTGTGTGGCGAACCGCAAAACTAAATAACATTCTACCTCTACCATCAGCAAAAGGAAGTTCCCAAAGAGATTCTCCTCCTGCGGTAGTATTTTCCTGATTGTATTTTCTCCAGAAATTTTCAAATGAAGATTCTAAACTAGCTTTTCCACTGGCAATTACAGATCGGGCTTCGCTTAATGCCAAACCATACATGTTTCCAACTGAAAGTTCAGGGTCGGTGCTTCTTCTTATTCCGTCAGGATATTGTTGAAATCCGCTTGCAGCAAGAGCTAAACGGGCGCGAAATCCTTTTACAAAAGCTTTATTAATTCTTTCTACAGAACTTGTAGCTGCAGTTTCGCCTGGCCAAGGAACCAAGGTAGCAGCTTCTCCTAAATCGGCGATAATTTGTTTGTAAACTACATCACGACTTGATTTAGGCAAATAAATAGTCGCTGTAGAAATGGGTTCAAAACGTGCAGGAACATCTCCCCAGGCTTTAATCAAATCAGCATAATAAATTGCTCTTAGCGTTAGCGCTTCTCCTAATAAATAACCAAGTTCTGTTCCAGGTCGTGGATCTCCATAAGTACGTAAACCACGAATACAGATATTAGCACGTTCGATTCCGGAATACATCATTGCCCAAGCATTGTTAGTTGTATTCATTTGAGAATTAATAGTCTTTGCATCATAAACACATAAATCGGCAGCATCACCGGCAGTTTGAGAAGTATTGTACCATTCGGTATCGGTATTTAATCCATAAAGAGGAAGAAAACGACCTCTGTAAGAGTTGGTTTCTGCAAACGGCACTTTTATTCCATCTATCGCACCTTCGGCTAAATCTGGTGTAGAAAAAATGACTGATTCGTCCAGAGTTGATTTTGCCGGAGCATCCAGATAATCATCTTGACAAGAAGTAAAAAGACTTGCTATAATTAATCCCGCTATTATTATTTTATTTTTCATATTTCGAAAATTATTTTAATTAGAAACTAAGGTTTAAACCAAAAACAAATTGTCTACTACGTGGATATGCTGAATAATCAACACCTGGCGTAAGTGGAGTATTTCTTCTTGTAGAAACCTCTGGGTCTGGACCTGAATAATTGGTAAGAACAAAAACATTTGTTGCTGTTACGTAAGCGCGTAATTTTGTAGCATGCAAAGCTTTAACCAAAGAACTTGGCGAAGTATATCCTAATGTAAGTGTATTCAGTCTTAAAAAAGAACCATCTTCAACTGCCCAGTCACTAAAAACGAAGCGGTTCATATACGGAGACCACATAGTAGTGTTGGCATTAAGTGCTGTTAAAGCTGCAGGATCTGTAACCAATTGACCCGTTTCTGTATCTAAATTAGTCCATCTTTTACCATCGGCCATTTCCGAACTTAAATTTCTGTACTGACCATTTTCGTTAGAAGTAGTGAATTCAATTTTATTTGCGTTATAAATATCATTTCCGATACTGTAGTTGAATGCAGCCGAAAGATCAAATCCGTAAGCATTGGCATTAATTGCAAAACCTCCTGTACTTTTTGGATTGGCATTTCCAATGATGGTAAGATCACTATTATTTACCAAACCGTCTCCGTTGATATCTTTCAATTTCATATAACCTGGCTGTACATTCCCTACAACGGTTGAAGCATTTGCAACACCCGCTCTCAGGGTATAAACTCCTGCATTATAATCAAAGTCTGACACTTCGTAGCGACCATCATTTTTGTAACCGTACATCAAACCTATTGGAGAACCCACTCTTACTGTATAGTCATTGCCAATTTGAGTAGATGCCCAGTTGGTGTTTGTACCAAAGTCACTCATCACTCCAAGAGAGTTAATTCTGTTTTCATTCACACCAATATTAAAAGAAAAACTCACCCCATAATTAGGTCTTTCCAGAGCCACAACATTCAAAGTAGCCTCAAAACCTTTATTTTGAGTTTCTCCCATATTTCTGTATTGATTATCATAACCCGTTCCAGCTACTGGAAAGAGAATTAAAAGGTCTTTGGTTACATTTTTATAAACCTCTAAAGATCCTGTTACACGGCTTTTAAAAAAGTCAAAATCAAGACCTAAATTTTGCGTTACAGTTGTCTCCCATTTCAAATCTGGATTAGCCAATGTTTTAGAAGCAGCCAAGAAACTATTTACTCCGTTAATCCAAGTAGTTGTTGAAGAATCAAAATTCTGAACTGTTTGTCCTACTGGAATGTTATTGTTTCCAGCCTCTCCATAACTCAATCTCAGTTTTAACAAATTAATCCAAGAAGAGTTTTTCAAGAAGCTCTCTTCCGAAAGTTTCCAAGCTACAGCTGCTGCTGGAAAATACCCCCAACGATTACCACCTAAAAATCTGCTAGATCCATCGGCACGATAAGTAGCTGTTAATAAATAACGATCTTTAAAATCATAATTCATACTACCAAAAAACGAAAGTAATTTATCGTCTGGACTGTAATAATTATCGACAGAATTTGGTTTTCCCTGAGTAGTCAGTTTTTGTGCTGTATCAAAGTCAAAAAGTTTTGGAAAACCATGAATGGTAGTAAATACTTCGTTTGAACGCGAATTAATCATCTCTTGTCCACCAAGAACTTTTAAATGATGATTTTCTCCTATTACTTTTTTGAAATCATAACTAAGTGTATTGGCATTTCTAAATCTGTAATCCTTACGATCCCCAATAGTTAGCGCAGGCATTCCTTGATTTTCTGAAGATGGTATGTTACTCACATAATACGTACTGCGTCCGTAAAAACGATAATCCTGATAATTATAATTATCTGCTCCTAATTCTGTTTTAAATTGAAGATTATCAATTATTTTCCAAGAAAGACTTCCTAACATATTGAAGTTTTTTCTAAGCTGCTGACGATCTGTATCTGTAACAGCCACAAAAGGATTTACAAGATAGCTGGAAAGCGCTTCGTCTGTGTTATCTGTTGTTAAACCTGGTAGCGGAATTGGAGAATAACCAACACTGTGACGCAAACGGGCATCTGCAGAAGAAACCTCTCTTTGTTCGTTAACTCCACCACCATTTATTTCGGTATCAGAATAACGTACTGTAAAAGCAAGATCTACTTTGTCTGAAGCTTTACTGTTTAAAGCCAATGATAAGTTGTTTCTGTTAAAATCAGAACCCACCATAATTGCTTTTTCATCATAATGTGCATAATTAAAATTAAAACTGAATTTATCAGAACCACCACGTATTCCTAAATCACGGCTTTGCACTTCTCCCGTACGTCCATAAATTTGCTTTTGCCAATTATCGCCTTTTACACCATTGTATAAATCTCTATCTTGCCATTTGCCAAAGTATTTTTCATAAGAACTTACATCTCCGTTAGTTCCGTCAAGTAAAGCATATTCATATTGCCATTTTACAAAATCTTCAGTTGGAAGCACATCAATTTGATTGGCCAAATTTTTCATGCCATAAAACATATTATAGTTGACAGACAAAGCTCCATTTTTACCTCTTTTAGTCGTGATAAGAATAACTCCATTTGCACCTCTCGAACCATAGATTGCGGTAGCCGAAGCATCTTTTAAAATAGTTTGAGATTCTACATCTGCCGCTGCAACATCATTCATACTGTTTACCGGAAACCCATCTACTAAAATAAGTGGAGCGCTATCTTGAGTTAGTGACGTACCTCCACGAATTCTAATTTTTATATCAGAATCCGGAGATCCCTCAGATGAAGTGACTTGTACACCTGCAACACGGCCTGTAAGTGCCTCAGCTAAATTTGCAACTGGATTTTTTCTTAAATCATTTCCAGAAATTGTAGCAACCGAACCCGTTAAATCAGATTTTTTTACGCTGCTGTATCCTACGACTACAACTTCATTTAATGCATTAGAATCTTCAAGCAGCACAATATCTGCTTTAGTTTTACCTGCAGCAACAACTTCTTTCGTTTTAAAACCTATGAATGAAAAAGTCACCACTGCTTTTGGACTGGTAAGTTTTAATTTATAGCGTCCGTCAAAATCAGTAGAAACACCATTATTTGTTCCTTTTTCTAAAATATTAACACCTGGTAAGCTCATACCTGTGGCATCTTTAACAGTACCTTCTAGGGTTAGATTCTGCGCATTCATTTTATTGCTCGCCAGTAAGCAAAGCAAGAAAACAATTGCAAAACAACAATTTGTTCCTTTATTAAATAAATCTTTACAATTCATGGTTTATTGTTTAAGTTATTAATCTGTTATTGGTTTTTATTTTCCTTATTTTTTGCTATTTCTGTTTAAAAAACAGCTATTACGTTATAGTAACATTGTTTTTTCTAATTCTCTGAAGCATGTAACAACAGTAAATAGTATCATTTTATCTTAAAATCAATTTATGTAATCGATTGCACAAACATAAATATTTTTTTTATACGAAAAGTAAAAATTCACAAAAATTTCATAAAATAATTTAACAATTAGAAATAAATTAGCTTATTTATATGACATGTGTAATTTAAATAGCAAATAAATATTAAATATCTTTTTATTATTTCACCATTTACTACATTTAAAGTGAAAAAACAATCGATTACACAATAAAATATTATCATATTATCAGGTTTTTGTTCTTGCCAATTATTAATTTAAACAATGGATCATTTTATGATTATCTAAATAAACTTTAATTATAATATTAAGAGAAGATTTACAATTACAATTCTAACTAGAGAACAACTTAATCGAAAAGACATTTTACACAATTCATTCTACATCAAAAAATGGTTTACGGGTTTACATTCAAGAAAAAGCTATTCTGATTTACATATCGATAAGAATAAAAAAGATAAAACCTGCTGATGTTAAAAACGTAACATTTGAAATCTTAAAAAGATAGCAGCTCTCAAAAAAAATATCTAACTTTGTCATTCAAAACATTTTCATTGCTAAAAAGAATTTACATATTGTTTTTTGTCTTAGCTCTTGGCTTCTCTTTGATGCCCAATATGAGTTTTGCTTGCGAAAAAAAATCTGAAAAAAAATCATGTGAGCAGAAAATGACTTCAAGCGAAGAAAAAACAACTGCTGGCAAAAAAGAATGTTGCACACAAAATCATGATTCTGACAAAGATCAGCACGGTTGCAACGGAAAATGTGATCATACAAACTGTACAACAACGGCTACGCTATTTAGTTTGGTCGCAGAAAACAAATTTGAATTCACAAATAATCTCTTTAATTTTTCTTCAGAAAAATCTGTTTCATACCATAAAACTGCTTCTATTTCTGCTGGTTTTCCTTCTATTTGGTTGCTACCAAAAATAAAATAATTGCATTCGTAACAGCCATAATTGTGTTTATGAAGCAAAACGCTAGCAAAAAACATTAGATTTTGGCATCTATTCCTTTTTGAGACAATAACGCTCAATTACAATTTTAAACTAAAATTATTAATTTCGAGAATGATTTAAATTCTCTATCAAAATTTATATAAAATGAAAAATTCAATAACAACTATAGCAATTCTACTTACATTATTTTTATCTGCCAATACTATTCAGGCTCATACTAAGACATCAAAAACCATTATTTTTGAGGTCGCTGACTCGCAACTTCAATCTGTTTACGATGCTTATTTTACTGTAAAAGATGCCTTAATTAAAAGTGATGCTAAGTTAACCTCCGCGAAAGCGAAAGATTTACTGACCGCAATTACAGCCATAAAAATGGACAAACTGAGCAGCGATGAACATACCGTTTGGGTGAAAGTGGTTAAAAAATTAACTGCTGATGCCAAAAGTATTTCGACAAGTACTGATCTTAAAAAACAACGTGAAACTTTTAAATCAGTGACTAAAAGCACTTATGATTTGATAAAAGTTTCTAAATCAAATGAAGTAGTTTACAAACAACATTGCCCAATGGCGGATGCAGACTGGTTGAGCAAGGAAAAAGCAGTAAAAAATCCGTATTACGGTTCTTCGATGTTGACTTGTGGAAATGTGGTAGAAACGATCAAATAAATATATGATACTCTACATCAAAAACATGGTGTGTGGTCGATGTAAAATGGTGGTGAAGTCTGAGTTTGATCAACTCGGACTTCCTACTATTTCTGTTGAACTGGGCCAAGTTGAACTAAAAGAGGCAATTACTGAAAGCCAAAAAGAAATATTGTTAAAAAATCTGCAAGCTATAGGTTTTGATATTATAGATGATAAAAAAAGTATAACGGCCGAGAAAATAAAAAATCTTATTGTCGATTTGGTTCATCATAAAAATAATGAGCTCAAAATCAACTTATCTGATTATTTGGTCGAAAACCTTCACCAGGATTACAGCACATTAAGTAATTTGTTTTCAGAACTCGAAAACATCACTATCGAAAAATATTTTATAAGTCAGAAAATAGAGAAGGTCAAAGAATTATTGGTCTACAATGAACTTTCGCTTAGCGAAATTGCCGATATTTTAAACTATAGTAATGTAGCACATTTGAGCAATCAATTTAAGAAAGTTACGGGCTTTACCCCTACCCATTTTAAGCAGTTGAAAGACAAAAAACGGATTCAGATTGAGAATTTGTAAAAACAATATCTCAAAAAGTCGCTAAAACGAATCTGCGACTTTTCGAGATTATAAAACAGCGTAGTAGCTTTCTGTAATTATCTATTTTTCATAAATCTTACAAATCATACACAAAATTATACAACCCTAAGTAATCGTTACTTCGGAAATTTGCATTGTAATACTTTAAAAGATAAGACAATGACTCATCAATATACTATTTCAGGAATGTCGTGCGATGGCTGTCGTACCAAAGTCGAAAAAACTTTGAATACCATTGAAGGAATTCAGGCAGAGGTTACCTTAAATCCTCCCTTGGCCACTATCACAATGGAGAAGCATGTTCCAACCGAAAAATTTCAGGAAGCCTTAACCGAAGTAGGAAAGTACACTATTGAAATGTATTCTTCTAAAAAAAATTCAGAAACTCCCGTTAAATCTTGCTGTTCCACTCAGAAAAAAGAAAATCACGCTGAACATCTTCACAAAAAAGAAACAACTGCAATTCACAATCACAATACCGCTGGAGTTTATTATTGCCCAATGCATTGCGAAGGCGACAAAACGTACACTAAAGCAGGCGATTGCCCTGTTTGCGGAATGGATTTAGTTCCGCAAGTTACCCAAAAGGCAGCACAATATACCTGCCCGATGCATCCCGAAATTGTTTCGAACGAACCAGGTGATTGTCCAATTTGCGGAATGGACTTGGTTGCGATCCAAACTTCTGAAACAGACGAAAACACAGCTTACAAAGATTTAGCAAAGAAAATGAAGGTGGCTACATTATTTACGCTGCCCATTTTTATTATTTCGATGTCAGAAATGATTCCGAATAACCCTATTTACCATATAATGTCTGTTGCAAAATGGAATTGGGTACAATTCTTATTTTCAATTCCGGTACTTTTTTATGCAGGCTGGATGTTTTTTGTCCGTGCTTACAAATCGATTATTACTTGGAATTTAAATATGTTTACACTAATTGGAATTGGAACCAGCGTAGCCTTCTTATTTAGTGTTTTAGGAATGTTTTTACCAGATATTTTTCCTGTTGAATTTAGATCACATCACGGAGCCATTCCTCTTTATTTTGAAGCCGCAACCGTTATTATCACCTTGGTCTTATTAGGACAATTATTAGAAGCCAAAGCCCACGGACAAACTAACGGAGCTATAAAAGAATTATTAAAATTAGCCCCAACCCAAGCAACTTTGGTAGCAGAAGGAGCAGATAAAGTAATTTCTATTCACGATATCGTAAAAGGAGATTTACTACGTGTAAAACCAGGAGAAAAAATTCCCGTTGACGGAAAAATCACGACCGGAGAAAGCAGTATTGATGAAGCCATGATTACTGGAGAACCAATTCCTGTGGATAAAAAATCTGGCGATAAAGTGATTGCAGGAACGATAAACGGAACAAAATCATTTGTAATGATCGCAGAAAAAGTAGGTTCAGAAACCATGCTTTCGCAAATTATTCAAATGGTAAATGATGCAAGCCGCTCAAGAGCTCCGATTCAGAAATTAGCCGATCGAGTGGCCAAATATTTTGTTCCTACTGTTGTTATAATTTCTATACTAACCTTTTTTGTGTGGGTAAAATTTGGTCCAGAGCCCGCTTATATTTATGGTTTAATTAATGCTATTGCCGTATTAATTATCGCTTGCCCATGTGCTTTAGGATTGGCAACTCCAATGTCGGTAATGGTAGGTGTTGGGAAAGGAGCGCAACACGGAATCCTGATAAAAAATGCCGAAGCTCTAGAAAACATGAACAAAATAGAAGTGTTGATCGTCGATAAAACAGGTACAATTACTGAAGGAAAACCATCTGTAGAAAAAATCTATGCTGTAAATAATGATGGAGATTTCTTATTGCAAAATATCGCCTCACTTAATCAACATAGCGAGCATCCTTTGGCGCAAGCAGTTGTTGAATTTGCTAAAAGAAAAAATCAGACTATTCTTGAAGTTCCCGACTTTGAAGCCGTTGCCGGAAAAGGCGTTATAGGAACCGTCAATAATTTAAAAGTAGCATTAGGAAATAAAAAATTAATGCTTCAGGTTGGTGCTTCCATTTCTCAAGAAATTGAAAATAAAATTATTGCCGAACAAAATTTAGGCAAAACAGTTTCTTATATCGCGATAGACAACGTTGTTTTGGGTTATGTAAGCATTACGGATGCCATTAAAGAAAATAGCGCAAACGCAATCAAAAATTTAATTGGTCAGGGTGTCGAAGTGATTATGATGACAGGTGATAACATTCATACCGCAAAAGCAGTAGCAGACGATTTACATCTGAGCTCTTTTAAAGCCGATTGCCTTCCCGAAGACAAATTAAAGGAAATCAAACGTTTACAAGCCGAAGGCAAAATCGTAGCCATGGCTGGGGATGGAATCAATGATGCTCCTGCTTTAGCGCAAGCGAATATTGGAATTGCAATGGGAACCGGAACCGATGTTGCCATAAAAAGCGCTAAAATAACACTTGTAAAAGGAGATTTAAACGGAATTTTAAAAGCAAAAAAACTAAGTCATGCAGTCATGAAAAACATCAAGCAAAATCTATTTTTTGCTTTTATATATAATGTTTTGGGGGTACCAATTGCAGCAGGAATGCTCTATCCCGTATTTGGAATCTTGCTTTCGCCAATGTTGGCGGCATTGGCCATGAGTCTGAGTTCGGTTTCGGTAATTGTAAATGCGTTACGATTGCGAAATCTAAATCTTTAAAAAAATTATATGAAACTGCATACTATTATTATTTTTATTTTGATAACTGTTAGTGTAAAAGCCCAAAAAGTGATTCGTTATGATTTGCACGTTCGCGACACTTTGGTACATTTTTCTGGAAAAGAAAAACGCGCTATCAGTGTTAACGGACAAATCCCGATGCCGACATTAACTTTTACCGAAGGCGATATTGCAGAAATTTATGTGCATAACGATCTAAAAAAAGAAAATACGGCCTTGCATTGGCACGGATTATTCCTGCCCAATAAAGAAGATGGAGTTCCGTATCTGACTCAAATGCCCATTAAACCGGGCACTACACACAAATATACTTTCCCAATTATCCAGAACGGAACGTATTGGTACCACAGCCATTCGGGTTTGCAAGAACAAATTGGTTTGTACGGACTTTTTATCATCAACAAAAAAGCAGCCGATTCAACTTTTAGAAAAGGAATCGATGATTTACCAACAGTTCCCGTTATTTTAAGCGAATGGACGGATCTAAAACCTGAAAATGTCCAGCGAATGCTGCACAATGCCAACGATTGGTTTGCAATAAAAAAAGGCACAACACAAAGTTACGCCGAAGCCATCAAAAAAGATCAGTTTTCGACAAAAATCACCAACGAATGGAAACGCATGAATGCCATGGACGTTAGTGATGTTTATTATGAAAAATTTTTAATTAATGGAAAAAATGAAGATCAGTTGCCGCAATTCAAAGCTGGTGATAAAGTTAGATTACGAATTGCCAACGGAGGAGCTTCAAGTTATTTCTGGCTGACTTACGGAGGCGGAAAAATAACTGTTGTTGCCAGCGACGGCAACGATGTCGAGCCCGTAGAAGTTGACCGACTGATTATCGCCGTTTCTGAAACCTATGACATTGTGGTTACGATTCCTGAAGAAAAAAAATCATTTGCTTTTTTGGCTACAGCGGAAGATCGAACGGGATCTGCGTCATTATTTTTGGGAAGCGGAACCAAACAGCCTGTTGCACCTCTTCCAAAATTAAAATATTTTGAAGGGATGAAAATGATGAATGACATGATGAAAATGAATGGTGAAATGAACGATATGGGCATGAAAATGTCTCTAAACAAAATGGACATGAATGCTGTAATGTATCCTGAAATTTCGGGAGATGATGAATCTGAAAAAGTTAAAAATCATTCTGGCCACAATATGGAAGGCATGAAAATGACAACGGAAGAAAGCGATACAACAGCTGTCGCCGAAATCACAACTCTTAATTATGGAATGCTGAAATCTCCAACCAAAACTACGTTGCCAAAAGAGGCACCGGTAAAAGAATTGCGTTTTGAATTGTCCGGAAACATGAATCGGTACGTTTGGAGTTTAGACAATAAAGTGGTTTCTGAAACCGACAAAATTTTGATTAAAAAAGGTGAAAATGTTCGAATTGTGTTGTACAATAATTCTATGATGCGTCATCCGATGCATTTGCATGGGCACGATTTTAGAATTTTGAATGAACACGGCGATTATTCTCCGCTGAAAAATGTGATCGATATTATGCCAATGGAAACTGATACCATAGAATTTCAGGCAAATGCAGATGGTGACTGGTTTTTTCACTGCCATATTTTATACCACATGATGGCTGGAATGGGGCGTATTTTTAGTTATGAAAATTCAGCTCCAAATCCGCTGATTCATGATCCGAAAATGGCGTATAAAATGCTAAAAATGGATGATCGAATGTTCCATTTTATGGCTGAAAATGATTTTGCTTCCAACGGAAATGATGGAGAAGCAATGTTTAGCAACACGCGCTGGAGCATTGGCACCGAATGGAGATTGGGTTATAATGACAAACACGGTTACGAAACAGAAACACATATTGGCCGATATATTGGCAAAATGCAATGGCTGATGCCTTTTATAGGTTTTGACTGGCGCTATCGTAAAATGGAAATGGGCGACAACGAGCAAAATATTTTTAATCAATCCAGCACCAAAGACAATCGCTCGGTTTTTAGTGCGGGTATCGAGTATACTCTGCCAATGCTTGTAAAAGCTCAGGTTGAAGTTTATACAGATGGAAATTTGAGAGTTCAGTTTGAAAGAAAAGATATTCCGCTTTCGAGACGTTTACGAATGAATGTTATGTGGAATACCGACCGTGAATATATGGCCGGTTTAAAATATATCGTGGCCAGAAACTTCGGAGTCACTACGCATTATGATAGCGATATGGGAGTTGGTTTTGGGGTTAATCTGAATTATTAGAAAATTATTACAGAAACCCGTTGGATGCAACTTAGATACAAATTCGATAAAACGTCTCAAGAAATTGAGGCGTTTTTTTATGGTTCCATTTTCTCTTCTTATCAAAAATAATACGAATTCAAATGTTGTAACTGCTAGTAAAATAAATATTTCGTTATTATTTTTTGCGTTATTTTGCGTTATTATACTTTAAAAACAATAAAAATGCATTATAAATTGTTGCTTTTAAAAATATTTATTAAGTTTATCTCTTGAAAATCAATCAACAAACTAAAAAAACCACAAATTTTAAATTAATTC
Source organism: Flavobacterium flavipigmentatum (assembly GCF_020911905.1). NCBI lineage: Bacteria > Pseudomonadati > Bacteroidota > Flavobacteriia > Flavobacteriales > Flavobacteriaceae > Flavobacterium > Flavobacterium flavipigmentatum. Next base: position 264,158 of record NZ_CP087133.1, read on the forward strand.
AACATGCAAAAAATTACGCTACCAAAACTAAAGACTGCTTTTACTAGCTGTCTTATTTTATGCTACTTCATTGCAAATTCTCAATGTCCACAGGACAATGAATTTAGCAAAGTGACCCCAAAAAGGGATTTAAGAGGCGTTTTTCTTCCCACCGTATTCAACCTGACATGGCCAACTACCAAAGGTACTACTCTCGCTACGCAGCAAGCACAACAAAACGAGTTGATTACTATTTTGGATCACTTAAAAACCAATAATTATAATACTGTTTTTTTGCAAGTTCGCCCAGCAAGTGATGCACTTTATGTTTCTGCGATAGAACCTTGGTCTAATTATTTAACAGGAACTGAGGGAACAGCACCAAACCCAGTTTGGGATCCTTTGACATTTGCCATCAACGAATCACATAAGCGCGGGCTCGATTTACATGCTTGGATCAATCCTTACAGGGCTAAAAACGGTACTTATGCCAACGCATCCAATCACCCGATAATTAAAAACCCTTCTTGGGTATTTACCGCTTCCAATAACGCTAATCTAAAGATTCTAAACCCAGGAATTCCGCAGGTAAGAGATTATATCGTATCGATTGTACAGGATATTGCAACACGATATGATGTAGACGGAATACATTTTGATGATTATTTTTATCCTAGTGGTGCAATGACAGCTGCACCAAACAATCAGGACAATCAAGCTTATATTGACAATAATCCCGCTGCACTTAGTCTGGGAGATTGGAGGAGAGAGAATGGCAATAAAATGATCACAATGGTTTACGACGCCATACAGGCAATTAATACCAACCTGAACAAAAACATTGTTTTTGGAGTAAGCCCAACAGGAATCTGGAAATCTGGAACACCAACGGGCATATCTGGAAATTCTACCTATAATGATTTATTTTATGATCCGATTGCCTGGTTAAATGCTGGAAAAGTTGATTATCTGGCCCCACAGTTGTATTGGAAAATTACTGGTGCACAAGATTATATAAGCCTTTCGCAATGGTGGAATGACCAAGTAAAAGCAAAAAACAAACAATTATATGTAAGTCAGGCCTATTACAAAATGGACGATTCAAATAACTGGCTTTCAGCTGAGTTACAAAATCAGACAATTCAAAACAGAGTGGCCTCTATGAATGCCACTTTTGGGCAAATCGCTTACAGCTATACCTCAATAAAAAACAATTCTAAATCAATCAACACTAATCTTCTTGCTGCAGAATACAAATACAAATCTTTTGCTCCCCCAATTACTGGCAAAGATGCCATTTGCCCGAACCCACCAACTAATATTAAAATTAATGGAACAACATTAAGCTGGGATACTCCAGCTGCTGCCGCTGATGGGGATTTACCTTCAAAATATGTGATTTATGCTTTTAGCAATACCGCCGAAGCGGTTACCAATAAAGATGATGGTTCGAAAATAATTGAGATTACAGCAGGAAATCAATACACTTTAACGCAAAACCAAGTGGATACCAAATTTATAGTAGTTACTTCTCTAGACAAAAACAATAATGAAGCTGGTACTTACAGCCCTAATTTAGGAAATGATGATTTTGAATTGAAGAAAAACCAATTGTTTAGTGTTTATCCAAATCCTTTCAGCGATGTCTTTACAATTGAGTTGAATAACGCATCCTTTAACAAGGCAAGAATAACTATTTTCGACCCAAGTGGAATACAAGTATGGCAGCAAGATTTTGAAAGCAGATTAGATTCAAAAATTCTTGTACAGCCAACCAATGTTGAGAGCGGCATCTATTTTGTTCGGATAAATTTTGAAAATGGAAGCAGCGAAAGTTTTAAAATAGTTAAAAAATAACAACTTCTTTTTACTCAATAAAAATGCCCCTAAAATTGAATAGCCCCCAAAAAGTCAGAGACTATTTGGGGGCTTTTTATGTGCTCCTTAATTGATTTCGGAAATTATTATTTCAGGCGAACGCTCCATTCAAAATCCATTTCTGAGACCTGAATGCCTTTTTCGTCAGTTCCGATAGATTTCATCCAAAAGGTTTGCCCCTCGCCTGTTGCGATGGTTTGTTTGATGGCGTCGGCTATGAGATGACCGTCATTGCAAACAAAAGTGATTCTTCCGGTTGCTTTTTTGGTAAAGTTTCCCTTGTTATTGGCTACCAGCATAGAAATTTTTCTCCCACTTTCTTGAATTTGTGAAATTACCAATGCGCCAGTTGAGAGTTCGGCAGCCATAGCTTGAACTGCAAAATACATCGAATTAAACGGATTTTGGTTGATCCAACGGTGCTTTACACTTACTTTACAGCTTTCTTCGCTAATTGCTTTTACGCGCACCCCACAAATGAAGGCAGATGGTAATTTGAATAATACAAATTTGTTAAGTTTTGAAACTGAAATTGCCATTGTTTATCTTTTTTAGGTAAAAATACAAAAAAACTATGCACGCACAACAAATTACAGTTACTTTCAGAAGAAGCCAATAAAATCGGGGATTTATGATAGTTTTCAACAATCTAAAAGCATATTTAAAATTTTTAAAGTGTTAAAATTTTGTTAACATTTGGTACTATGCGAAACAAAGTACTGTCTTTTAGATATATATTTGCATAAGAAATTACTATATACTTTTAATCATGGAAACATCAACACCACTCATCATGGAAAACACATCAGAAAAGAATATTGCAACGTTCACACACTTAAGCACTTTAAGTCAGTACTTCATTCCGTTTGGGAATTATATTTTTCCGATTTTAATCTGGACAAATTACAAAGGAAAGTCAGAATTTGTGAATCACCACGGGAAACAGACCTTAAACTTTCAGTTAAGTTTATTGCTTTACACTTTAATTTTGGCTTTGATCGCTATTCCGATTTTTGTCGCAGTAGTGTTAAAAAACATTCCAATTGAAGCATTTATGCACAATGAAAACTACGTAATCAGAAACTTTAATTTTGAAGGAAATATTGGATTATTAAGTATTGGTGCGACAGCGGTTTTACTTTTTGGGCTATTAAAAATTGTGGAGTTTTTCTTAGTGATTTATGCTGCTATAAAAACTTCAAACGGAGATTTATATAAATATCCAATGACGATACCCTTTATAAAGTAATCCGTAAAAAGATTAAAAGTTATTTTGAAATACAAGAGCACTAGCCCTGATAGAAGCGGCATCCTTTTTCTGGCTCCTTTAGCCAGAAAAAGATACAGCGAATAGCAGGAAACAGCTCCTAAAAAAACAATCATCAATCATCATCATCAATCAAAAAACGAATTGTTCAATCTAAAAAAAACAAAATGAAATTATGAACATTGAAAACACAAAAGCACAGATGCGCAAAGGTGTTCTTGAGTTTTGCATCTTATCTGTATTGAAAGAAAAAGATGCCTACACCTCAGAAATATTAGACACTTTAAAAAACGCAAAATTACTAGTTGTTGAGGGAACGGTTTATCCGCTTCTGACTAGATTAAAAAACGACGGCTTACTTAATTATCGATGGGAAGAATCGACTTCAGGGCCACCGCGAAAATATTATGGATTAACCGAGATAGGACAAACTTTTTTAAACGAACTTAGCGGTACCTGGACAGAATTGTCTGATGCTGTAAAACTAATCACCAATCAACAAAACCAATAGTCATGAACAAAACAGTAAATATAAACTTAGGAGGCATGTTTTTTCACATTGATGAAGATGCATACTTAAAATTAACGCGCTATTTTGACGCCATAAAACGTTCTTTGAACAACTCATCCGGACAAGACGAGATCATTAAAGACATCGAAATGCGTGTTTCTGAATTACTTACAGAGAAACAAAAAAGCGAAAAACACGTTGTGGGTTTAAAAGATGTTGATGAGGTAATTGTAGTGATGGGACAACCAGAAGATTACATCATTGAAGACGATACAAAATCGAATCAATCGTTTAATAATAGCGCTACGAGAAAAAACAAAAAATTATACCGAGATAAAGAAAACGGTATGATTGGAGGTGTAGCAACTGGGTTGGGACATTATTTTGGAATTGAAGCCGTTTGGATAAAAGTGCTTTTCCTGATCTTTGTTTTTGCTGGTTTTGGAACTGGAATCTTAGCCTATTTTGTACTTTGGATTGTAACTCCTGAAGCAGTTACAACCTCTGAGAAATTGGAAATGACTGGCGAGCCGGTTACTATTTCGAATATCGAAAGAAAAGTACGTGAAGAAATTGAGTCATTATCTGACCGTTTTAAAAATGCTGATTATGACCAAATGGGAAACCAGGTAAAGTCGGGAGCTGAGAGAATAAGTAGTTCGTTTGGAGACTTTATAATGACCGTTTTTAAAATCTTCGCAAAATTTTTAGGCGTTATTTTGATCATGGCCGGAATCACAACTTTGATTCTGCTTTTAATTGGAGTTTTTACTTTGGGAACTAATATTTTTATTGATTTTCCTTGGCAAAACTTTGTAGAAGCTGGTAATTTTACAGAATATCCTATCTGGTCATTTGGCTTATTGATGTTCTTTGCTGTTGGAATTCCGTTTTTCTTTTTGACGCTTTTAGGCTTTAAACTATTGGCTCCAAACATTAAAACAATAGGCAATATTGCAAAATACACTTTACTTGCGGTTTGGATCATTTCGGTAGCAATTGCAATCAGTATCGGAATCAAACAAGCAACTGAAATTTCGCACGATAATAAATCGGTTGAGAAAAAAGCAATCAACATTACCGCAAAAGATACCTTGTATGTAAAATTTAGATACAATGATTATTTTGCCAAAGATCTTGATCACCACGGAGATTTTGAATTTGTACAAGACTCTGCCAACAATCAGCTGATTTATTCTACAGATGTGCGCTTGCATGTTTTACACACAGATGAAGCAACGCCTTATTTGCAGATAGAAAAAAGTGCCAGAGGAAATTCGCTTATTGCAGCAAAACAAAGAGCCGAGAAGATAAATTATAAAGTTCAGATTAACGGAAATCATTTGGTATTGGATAATTATTTTTTAACAGATGTAAAAAATAAATTCAGAGGTCAGGAAGTTGATGTATATTTGTACTTACCAGAAGGACAATTGTTTAAACCAGACACGTCTGTACAAGATTATGACAATTCTGATGATTCATTTTTTAACTTACATTTTAGTGGAAACTACATTTATAAAGTTCAAAATTCGAATATAAAATGTTTAAACTGCCCTGAAGACGAGAATGAATACAATGATGTTGAGGAACAGAATGATATCGAAAATGACACAGTAAAAGAAGTTTCGATAAAAATAAATGGTAAAGAAGTTTTAAACGGTAAAAAAAGCTCAGGAAAATTAACCACTGATAAAAACGGAGTAATAATTAAAATTAATTAAGTCATGATAAAAATAATCATACACATAACCAAGTTTTTAATTGCAACGATTACCGCATTATTATTTGCTTCTTGTAATTTTAATGTCAACGCTATCGAAGGAAGCGGCAATGTAACCAAAGAAAAAAGAATAGTGCAGGGCGAATTTAAAAAAGTGTCTGTAAGCAACGCAATCGAATTGGTAATAGAACAATCTGACAGCACGGAAATCATTGTAGAAGCAGATGATAATGTACAAAAAGAAATTTCGGTTTCGGTTGAGGAGGGTACATTGGTGATTCGCAGCGAACACGGATCTTTTAGCAACGCAACCAGAAGAGTACTTGTAAAAATGCCGATTATTGATCAAATTGAAGCATCGAGTGCCGCAGCTGTAAGCAGTAAAAATACTATCGAAGGGCAAGATATTGATTTAGAAACTTCGAGTGCCGCCACGATGGATGTGACGATAGAATCTGATACAATTTCTCTGGATTCTGGTAGCGGAAGTTCTGTTAGCATCAAAGGAAAAGCATTAAAACTGGTTACTTCTGCTTCAAGCGGTTCTAGTATTAATGCAGAAAAATTATTAGCAAACGAGATCGAAGCTGAAGCCTCAAGCGGAGCGAGTGTAAACATTCATCCGATAGTAAAACTTAAAGCAGAAGCTTCAAGCGGAGGAAGCATTAATTATGATACAACTCCAAAAATCATTGAAAAAAGTTCACATTCTGGCGGAAGCATCAGTAAAGGTTAAACTTAAAATAGTTATAAAATATAAAGGAATCATTCATCAAAAGTGGATGATTTTTTTATATTTGTGAAAATCAAATTAAATACGAAATGAAAAAAATCAGCATATTACTTTTACTGTTAGTAGTAACCGCTACATCATTTGCTCAAAAGAGAGAGAAGATAAAAGGATCTAAAATCGTAACGACTTCGATAAAAGAAGTTGGTGATTTTGATGCCATTGAGGTAGATGACAACATCGAATTGTATCTGGAAAGAGGAGAAAAAAACGAAATAAAAATTGAAGCCGATGACAATTTACATGATATTATCGGAATGGATTTGAGAGATAAAACGCTTCGTTTATATACTTCTAAAGAATCTTCTATTTTTAAAAAACTAAGTGTTCGCGTGACGTACACTAGCTCACTTAAAAAAGCAATTGCCAAAAATGAAGCCATTATTTATGCTATTCAAGAACTTACATTAGACGATTTGACGATCAATGCCTATGATTATTCTAAATTATTTTTGAATGTAAATTCTAAAAAATTTAGTCTCGTAGTAGACGACAAAACAAAAACCGAATTGAATTTGAAAGCAGACAATGGTAACTTGCAATTGAGTAAAAATGCTGTTGTAAAAGCATTAATTACTGCCAAAGAATTTAAGTGTGATCAGTACCAACGAGGAACAGCGACTCTTGAAGGTTTTGTTGAAAAAGGAAGCATACGTTTAGACAATAATACTACTTTTACAGGAACAAAACTTTCTATAAAGCAAGCTTCTCTTGTTGCAGAGAGTTATTCTACTGCCACTATTTTTGCAGAAATTGGAATTTCAATAGCTGCAGGAGACAAATCTGAAGTTACCCTTTACGGAAATCCTAAAATAGAACTGACCCGATTTAGCGAAGAAGCAAAATTGATTAAGAAGATTAGTAAATAGTTTCAGGTTACTACACCTATAAAAAAATCCCATTCGATAATAGAATGGGATTTTTTTTACTCGAAATTTTACGTTCTAATAAACTTGAAACCTGAAATTATTTAAACCTCTAAAAATTTATTCTTTTGAAGCTAAATAACGTTCCGCATCCAGCGCCGCCATACAACCTGTACCCGCAGCGGTAATTGCCTGACGATACACATGGTCAGCAGCATCACCGGCTACAAAAACACCTTCAACATTTGTTTTTGATGTTCCCGGAGTATTAATGATATAACCCGTTTCGTCAAGAGTAATGTAATCTTTAAAAATATCTGTATTGGGTTTATGACCAATTGCAACAAAAAATCCGGTTGCAGGAATCTCAAAAACCTCTCCAGTTGTTTTATTCATTGCTTTTATAGCGTGAACCACTTGCTGATCTCCTAAAACTTCAACTGTATCGTGATTCATCAAAATCTCAATATTTTCGGTTTTACGAACACGTTCTTCCATGATTTTTGAAGCTCTGAATTTTTCGCTTCTTACCAACATTGTCACTTTCTTGCAAAGTTTAGACAAATAATGAGCCTCTTCACAGGCAGAATCTCCTGCCCCAACGATTACCACTTCCTGATTACGGTAGAAAAATCCATCACAAACTGCACAAGCCGAAACTCCTCCGCCCATTTGCAAATAATGTTGTTCAGAAGGTAATCCTAAATATTTTGCCGAAGCTCCTGTAGAAATAATGACTGTTTCACAGTGCAATTCGATTGTATCGTTTATCCAAACTTTTTTGATCTCTCCGGAAAAATCAACTTTAGTTGCCCAACCATCACGAATATCAGTACCAAAACGTCGGGCTTGCTCTTGCAACTGAATCATCATTTCCGGACCAGTTATTCCCTCAGGGTTACCAGGCCAGTTTTCAACCTCATTAGTCGTAGTCAATTGACCACCTGGCTGCATTCCTTGATATAAAACTGGATTCATATTTGCTCTGGCAGCATAAATTGCAGCAGTATATCCGGCAGGACCAGAACCAATAATTAAGCATTTAATTTTTTCGATTGTATCTGACATAGTGTGATCGTATTAATGTTTTTTGATGGAACAAAGGTAAACTTAATTATAAAAATTTCCAGCCAAAACAAATCCAAAATAACTATTAGAAAATAAGTTTTATTTATTTGCTCTTTTTCCTTTTGTAAAAGAAATTTATTGCTATATTTGCAACCGCTTACGGGGTGTAGCGTAGCCCGGTTATCGCGCCTGCTTTGGGAGCAGGAGGCCGCAGGTTCGAATCCTGCCACCCCGACAAAAGTCTTTTCAAAAAAATTGGAAAGACTTTTTTTTTGATCAAAATTGTCCTCACACATCAATTATTCTTCTTTTGCTTTCTTTAATACTCAATTTGAAGTTGTTTTTTAACTAAAAAAAGCATTTTAGATTTGTTGATTTTGAAAAAAAATTACAATTCTGTTAAAAATAAATTCTTCCTAAGACCTATCAAACAACGGTTCATCAAAGTTTATTAAATGTTAACAAAATAGATTTTCAGAAACCATAAATAATTGTATTTTTACGGTTCAAAATTCAGAAAATAAATGGGCAAAATCATTGCGATTGCTAATCAAAAAGGAGGCGTTGGAAAGACTACTACATCAGTAAACCTAGCGGCCTCATTGGGTGTTTTAGAAAAAAAAGTATTATTAATAGATGCTGATCCTCAAGCAAATGCCACGTCTGGCCTTGGTATTGATGTAGAATCTGTTGAGATTGGAACCTACCAAATACTTGAACACAGCCACACACCCAAAGAAACCATCATTCAATGTTCGGCCCCTAACGTTGATGTGATTCCTGCTCACATTGATCTTGTTGCCATTGAAATCGAGTTGGTCGATAAAGAAAACAGAGAATACATGCTAAAAAAAGCATTAGAAAGTGTTAAAGATGAGTATGATTTTATTATCATTGATTGTGCTCCATCATTAGGCTTGCTAACTTTAAATGCTTTGACAGCTGCAGATTCTGTCGTAATCCCTATCCAGTGCGAATATTTTGCATTAGAAGGATTAGGTAAATTATTGAATACCATAAAAAGTATTCAAAAAATTCACAACCCCGATCTTGACATCGAAGGATTATTGCTAACCATGTACGATTCCAGATTACGATTATCCAATCAGGTTGTAGAAGAAGTTCAGAAACACTTTAACGACATGGTTTTTGAAACCGTCATTCAGCGAAATGTAAAATTAAGCGAAGCTCCAAGTTTTGGAGAAAGCATCATCAATTATGACGCCACCAGCAAAGGAGCGATTAATTATATCAATTTAGCTCAAGAAATTATAAAGAAAAACAGCAAATAGTTTTTATGACAAAAGCAATTAAAAAACAAGCCTTAGGAAGAGGATTATCGGCATTATTAAAAGATCCGGAAAACGACATTACATCAGTAGAGGACAAAAATGCTGACAAAGTTGTTGGAAATATTATTGAGCTTGAAATAAGTGCTATAGAAATAAATCCTTTTCAGCCTAGAAGTAATTTTAATGAAGAGTCCTTACGAGAATTAGCGACTTCTATCAAGGAACTTGGTGTCATTCAACCTATTACTGTTCGGAAATTAGACTTCAACAAATACCAATTAATTTCTGGAGAGCGTCGTTTGCGTGCTTCTACTTTGGTTGGCTTAACGACAGTTCCCGCTTACATTCGTATTGCCAACGATAACGAATCTTTGGTTATGGCATTGGTGGAGAACATTCAGCGTCATGATTTAGACCCTATCGAGATTGCACTTTCGTACCAACGTTTGATTGATGAAATTCAATTGACACAGGAACAAATGAGTGAACGAGTAGGAAAAAAACGCTCTACAATTGCCAATTATTTGCGCCTTTTAAAATTAGACCCAATTATCCAAACGGGTATTCGTGACGGTTTTATTAGCATGGGACACGGTAGAGCCATCATCAATATTGAAGATTTAGACATTCAAACCGATATTTATCAAAAAATTGTCAGCCAAAATTTATCAGTTCGAGAGACGGAAACTTTGGTTAAAAATTATCATGAAAGTCTGAAACCAAAAGTAGAAGGAAAAGCAAAACCAGAATCTTCTTTTGCCATTGAAGAAGAGAAGAAAAACGCTATCACTGATTATTTTGGTGCGAAAGTTGATATAAAAGTCGCTGGTAACGGAAAAGGAAAAATTACAATTCCTTTTAATTCTGAAGCCGACTTTAATCGAATCATAAAATTAATAAACGGATAGTGAATAAAATTGTCCCCATAAGTTTCTTGTTCTTTCTTATAGGAACCGTTTCTCTTTTTGCTCAGGCAAAAGAAGATGCGGTTTTGATTGTTAAAGACACTGTTGCATTGCAAGAAATAGACCCGCTTACACCAGCCAAAGCTGCCTTTTATTCGGCCATTTTACCTGGTTTAGGTCAGGCATACAACAAAAAATACTGGAAAATTCCGCTCGTGTACGGAGCAATTGGTACAAGTTTATATTTTTATATCGACAATAATAAAAAATACCGCGATTATCGCAACGAATATAAAAGAAGGCTCGAAGGAAATGGTATCGGAACCGGAGGTAAATATGACTATCTGGACGAAAGCAGACTGATTGCAGGACAAAAATTCTATCAGCGAAACAGAGATTTATCGGCTTTGTTTGTAGTCGCTTTTTACGCTTTAAACATTATAGATGCCAATGTAGACGCGCATTTAATTCAATTTAATGTAAATGAAAGATTGTCCATGCATCCCGAAATTTACCCCAACGATGTAACGTTTAAACCAAACGTTGGACTAACTTTTAATTACAAGTTCTAAATAGCACTGCTATCTAAAATTAATAAAAAAATACAAAATGAAAATTGCATTATTAGGATATGGAAAGATGGGTAAAGTAATCGAAAGAATTGCTTTAGAAAGAGGTCATGAAATTGTTTTAAAAAAGGATGAATCCAATTCTTTTGAAGGACTTTCGACCGCCGATGTCGCCATAGATTTTAGTGTGCCAACTGCTGCTGTAGACAATATTTCGAACTCTTTTAACGCCAATGTTCCAGTAGTTTCGGGAACAACAGGATGGTTAGAACATTATGACGAAATGGTAACTCTTTGTAACGAAAAACAAGGCGGTTTTATCTCAAGTTCAAATTTTAGCTTGGGCGTCAATATTTTCTTCGAATTGAATGAATATTTGGCCAAAATCATGTCTCAATTTGACTCTTACAATGTGTCGATGGAAGAAATTCATCATACTCAAAAACTAGATGCTCCCAGCGGAACTGCTATTTCCCTTGCAAAAGGAGTTATAGAAAATAGCGCTTACGCGAAATGGACTTTGGAAGAAGCCAAAAAAGATGAAATCTTTATCGAGGCCAAAAGAATCGGTGATGTTCCCGGAACTCACACCGTAACATACAATTCTACTGTTGATAGCATCGAAATCAAACATACGGCACATAATCGTGAAGGTTTTGCGCTAGGAGCCGTTATTGCCGCAGAATGGCTAGCAGGCAAAAAAGGTGTTTTTACCATGAAAGACGTATTAAACTTAAAATAAACAGATTTTAAACATTTAAGGTATCATTTTAATTTTTTAAAAAGCCTTAAACTTTAAACTTTAAAAAAAATATTATGACAATCAATCACTGGTTTCTTTTTTTCTTAGCAGTACAAGTAATCCATTTTTTAGGAACCTGGAAATTATATCAGGCTGCCGGAAGAAAAAGCTGGGAAGCCGCCGTTCCTGTTTATAATTCAATTATTTTAATGAAAATCATCAGTCGACCAACTTGGTGGACTTTATTGCTTTTTATTCCGATTATTAACCTCATCATGTTTCCTGTCGTTTGGGTAGAAACGTTGAAAACCTTCGGAAAAAAATCAACTGCAGACACTTTTCTAGGAATCTTCACCTTGGGATTTTATATCTATTATGTAAATTATACACAAAAACTAGTATACAATAGCGACAGAAAATTAACTCCCGAAAACAGGACTGCAGATACGGTAAGCTCTTTACTTTTTGCGATTATTGTGGCAACTTTGGTACATACATACGTGGTACAACCTTTTACTATTCCAACAGCATCATTAGAAAAATCCCTACTTATTGGAGATTTTCTTTTTGTAAGCAAAGTAAATTACGGCCCTAGAACTCCAATGACAACAGTTGCGTTTCCAATGGTGCATGACACTATTCCGTTTGTAAAAATCAAATCGTATTTAAGCAGACCGCAATTGCCTTATTTCAGACTACCCGCTTTAGAAAAAATAAAGAACAATGACATTGTAGTGTTTAACTGGCCAACAGACACCGCTTTTAATATGTACATTCGTCCCGACAAAAGTTATTACAAACCTATTGATAAAAAAACCAACTATGTAAAACGTTGCGTAGGGATTCCTGGCGATCAGTTGCAGATCAAAGACGGTATTGTTTTTATTAATGGCAAAGAACTTATTTTACCTGAAAGAGCAAAACCACAGTATTCGTATGCAGTTGCTTTAGACGGCAAAACACCTATAGATTTTGAGTCTCTGGCCAAAGAATTAGACATTACAGATGGTGCTTATTTCCCGGATGTTCAGAAAAGAGACACCTTAATTTTTACTGCCCTGACACAAGCTAGTGCAGAAAGAATCAAAAACACACCTGGAGTAACAGCTATAAATAGAGAAATCAAAAAAGGGCCGGAAGACGGTATATTTCCTGATTATCAAGACGGAAAACCTTCTACAACCAACAATTGGAGCTGCGATAATATGGGCCCAATTTACATCCCGCAAGCCGGAAAAACCATTACTTTGACAAAAGAAAATCTTCCGCTGTACAAAGCCATTATTACCAATTATGAAGGACATAAATTAGTTGTTAACGGCGATCAAATTGTTATTGATGACAAACCGACTACGAGCTACACTTTCGAACAAAATTATTACTGGATGATGGGAGACAACCGTCATAACTCCTTAGATGCACGTTATTTTGGATACACACCTGAAAACCACATTGTAGGAAAACCAGTTTTTATTTGGATGAGCTGGGATAGCAACGGAAAAGGAATAAACAAAATTCGCTGGGACAGAGTTTTTACTACTGTGAGCGGAGAAGGACAACCTCAATCGTACTTCAAATATTTCTTAATTCTGCTTGCTGCTTATTTTGTTGGTGAGTTTTTATGGAGAAAAAGAAAAGAGAATAAAGCATAAAAAAAATTATTCGTTGCACTGGTAAATCGTTTAATCGTTTCTTTAAGAGTACGATTAAACGATTTACCAATTAAACAAAAATTACAATGAACTCTCTACTACTTCCTACCTATTTTCCGTCTATCAGTCATTTTGCGATTATGGTGCAATCTGAAAATTTAACTTTTGAAATGGAAGATAATTTTCAGAAACAAACTAATCGAAATCGTACCTACATTTATAGTCCAAACGGAATTCAGCTTCTGAATATACCCATAAAACATTCTAAAACACTACATCAAAAAACAAAAGATGTCCTGATAGAAAATGAATTTGACTGGCAAAAACAACATTTTAAATCTTTAGAAGCAGGATATAGAAGTTCACCGTTTTTTGAGTTTTTTGAAGATGATATTCGACCTATTTTCGAAAAAAAACACACCTTCTTGATGGACTTAAATATGGAAGTTTTAGACCTTTTGACGAAATGTATGAGACTGAAATTAGATTTTAGTAAAACAACTGAATATTTTCATGAAGTGAATAATTTGGTTGATTTCAGACCTTTGGCAAATGGCAAAAAAGACCTTAATTTGTTCGAAAAATATCCACAGGTTTTTGATGACAAACATGGCTTTATCAACAATCTCAGTATTTTAGATTTACTTTTTAATGAAGGTAAATTTGCATTAGATTACTTAAAATCACAGAAGATAGCAGTAAAATAAGCGATCACTATTCTTATATGTATGTTTGTTTGTTTTATAAGTAGTTGGTTCGTGAGATTTCTATTTTTAGAATTTTTTCTGTTATTTTATTCCATAGATAGCCTTGCCATTACAGGATAATGGTCAGAATTTTCAAAATCAGAAAAACTTTCAAATTGCTTCACTTTCATCTTGCTATCTGCAAAAATATAATCGATACGAGCTGGATAATATTTAAATTTATAAGTAGCTCCAAAGCCTTCTCCAGCTTCTTCAAAAGAGTCTTTCAGTTTGCCTTTTATATTGCGATAAACGTACGAAAACGGACTATTATTCATGTCTCCGCAAATAATAATTGGATATTTGCATTCCTTTATATTTTCCTTAAAAACTGCTGCCTGCTCCTGCTGCTGTCTAAATGCTTTACTAATTCTGGTAAAAATAAGTTGTGATTTTTGCTGATTTACATTATCTATATTATCCGAAATCTCATTGACATCGGGAGAAATTTTAATAGACTGCAAATGCATATTGTACACACGAATAACATCCTTTCCCCTTTTGATATCGGCATAAATCACATTATTATTTGATTTTGGAAAAACAATATTCCCTTCGTACAAAATAGGAAACTTAGAGAAAATGGCCTGACCTGTTTTTATCTGATCACCTTCGATAAAAATATAGCGATGCGGATATACTTTCAGATCAATATGAGCCGAGTTTGAATATTCCTGAATGCATAAAATATCCGGATTTTTATCATCTATAAATGTTTTTATGTTAGACGGAATATCATCTCGCTGCAGCCATTTAAACACATTAAAAAGACGAACATTATAGCTCATGACAGAGAAATCCTTTTCGTCCTGGACATATTCTTTTGCCGAAAATTTGTAAAACTTACTTATAAAAGTAATTCCGGTTAACAACACCAAACCAGACAAAATAAGGCGTTTTTTAAACTGGATTCCCCAATAAACGAAGAACAAACCGTTGAGCACAAAAAAGGCGGGCATAAAAAGCGTGAGTACCGACAATAACGGAAAACTTTTGGGCGCCAGAAATGGCAAGACATAGACACTAAAAGTCAAGACCGTCAGTACTATATTCAAAAAGAACATTATTTTATTAAACCACGAAAGGTTTTTCATATTTTTTTGCTAATGGATTATTTTCCAGCTTTAAATAGAAATTCTTTTTCTTCTTGTGTTAAACAATCATAGCCAGACTGACTAATTTTGTCTAAAATTTCATCAATCTGTTGTTGCGTTTTATCTTTCGTAACAATTTTTGATGGCGTTTTTTCTGTAGGTTTTTTGTAATTTTTATGTACTTTTTTGAAAGGGGTCGAAGGGGATTTTCGGAATAAATTTACGAAAAAATCTATTATTTTGGAGACTATCTTACTCAAATCAATTCCGTTTTGAAGTAATTTAATAAAAATGAATCCAAAAAAAGCTCCAGCTAAATGTGAAATATGTCCGCCGGTATTATCTAAACGAAACTGCATTAAATCAAGAACCAGAATTACTGCCGTAATATGCCAAAGTTTAACATTGCCAATTAGTAACAAACTTACATTCATTAATGGCTGATAGGTTGTTACGGCAACTAAAATTGCCATAATTGCAGCGGAGGCTCCAACAATAGATCCTGCAACGTTTAAAAAATAAAAACTCAACGAAAAAACAACACCAGAAAAAATAGCACTTAAAATGTACAATCCTAAATATTGCTTTTGAGTAAAAAAGGTCATAAATAAATTGCTGGCAAAATTCAAGACCATCATATTAAACAGTAAATGAAAAAATGTAGCATGAAAAAATGCATACGTTAAAAATGTCCATGGTTTAAACATAAACGCATTTGGATCTGATGATAGTGCAAGCCAATTTGGATACGCAAAACCACCTCCCGAATATTCATAGAAGAATACCAAAGAAATCAGGAAACAAGCAATGTTCCAGTAAATAACACGCATTGCGATACCTCCTAATTTATATTGTAATTTTAAATCATCTAAAATATTCATACAGACTTTCTTTTGGTTTTCTATTTTTTATCTAAATTAAAAATTAATTCCAACGATTTTTATTAAATTGATTTTTTTTCCAATACCACATAATCAGAAAGGCAAATAAAGCTCCTCCAATATGTGCATAATGTGCTACTCCGTCGTTAAGTCCCAAAAATGAGTTTCCAAATATTCCGAAGAACCCATCATATAAAAGGATATAACCTGGAACAAAATACTTCGCTTTTATCGGAATAGGAATAAACAAAAGTCCTAACTCAGCATTAGGAAACATAAACACAAAGGCCACCATCAATCCGTAAACAGCCCCTGAAGCCCCTAAAACAGTCCCCAAATACGAACCTATAAAATGTTGATATTGAGAAACAGACAAAAGCTCTTGCCATCTCGTATCGATTTTTCCATCGTGTAAAAGATTTAAAATAGTACTTTTTGGAAACCCACTGTTTACCAAAGTATTCAAACCATCTTGAAAGAAATAATAATTTACAGCATAATTAATCAGCGCAGCGCCCAAACCACACGAAATGTAAAAGAACAAAAACTTCTTTCCTCCCCAAAAATGTTCTAAAGTAGAACCAAATGAATACAAAGCAAACATATTAAAAGCAATATGCCCAATTCCTGCGTGCATAAACATGTGCGTAAGAGGCTGCCAAAGCTTAAAACCAGGGTTTTCTGGAAAAAACATCATAAAATATTCATACGACACAGGCACAAGCTGAGATCCTATAAAAAATATAATATTAATGATCAATAATTGTTTTACTACGGGAGTCACGTTCATCATAAGGCAAACTTTTTATCAATATCTTCCACACGCATGGTGATGAAAGTTGGTTTTTGAAAAGGTGAAATATTAGGATCTTTACAGGCAAACAAACCATTTACAATGTTGTCCTGTTCTTTTTCGGTTAAATAAGATCCGGTTTTAACTGCTAAACTTTTGGCCATAGATTTGGCTATGGTATCATTTTGGCTGTAACTGCTCGCTGGAATTCCGTCTTGCAGATCACTCACCAACTGTTCGATTACAAGCGAAACTTCACTTTCGGTGATGTTTACGGGAATTCCGGAAATCACCACATGATCACTTTGGGCTTCCTCAAAAACAAAACCTGTGGTGGCGAGTGAAGGTTTTAATTCTTCGATTAGTTTCATTTCGCTTGACGAGAAAAACAAATTTAAAGGAAATAACAATTGCTGGCTCAAAGCCTGATTAACCGTCATATTCAGCAAAAATTGTTCGTATAAAATACGCTCATGCGCCCGCTTTTGATCGACAATGACCATTCCCGACTTTATTGGCGAAACAATATATTTTTTATGTATTTGATATGTTTTATGAATAGCCTGTTCTACCTCATCATCATTAAATAATGACGAAGTTACCTCTTCGTTTTCGAACGTAAAAGGAGAACTTTCTATGTTATCTGTTTCCAGACCCACGTACAAACTTTCCCAGCTCGCTGTTGGCTCTACTCTTTTATTGTATCCTGAATAGGAAACCGAACTAAAATTTCCTCCAGATCCAGAACTGGCTTTAGCATAATGCTGATTGGTTTTGTCATCTGTAAAAGGATTAAAAGTACCATCTACCTGAATAGTGGGTGTCTCTGCCTCTACATCTTTATAGTGATAAGGTGTATCTAAATTGGCGTCACGATCAAAATCTAAAACTGGCGCTACATTAAACTGACCTAAACTATGCTTTATCGAAGCTCTTAAAATCGCATACAAAGCCTGCTCATCATCAAACTTAATCTCTGTTTTGGTGGGATGAATGTTAATATCGATGGTGTTGGGCGGCACCTGCAAATACAAAAAATAGCTAGGTTGCGAGCCGTCTTTAAGCAATCCGTCATAAGCAGCCATCACAGCATGATGCAAATAACCACTTTTAATAAAACGATCGTTAACAAAAAAGAATTGCTCTCCCCTGTTTTTCTTGGCAAATTCAGGTTTACAAACGAATCCCTGCACATTTATAATTTCGGTATCTTCATTAACTGGAACCAATTTTTCATTGGTTTTACCCGACATGATTCCGACAATTCGCTGACGGTATCCTGCTGCAGGCAGATTGTACATTTCACTTCCATTATGATAAAAAGTAAAATGAATATTAGGATGTGCCAAAGCTACACGCTGAAACTCGTCCATAACGTGACGAAACTCTACCGTATCAGACTTTAAGAAATTTCGTCTGGCAGGAATATTAAAAAACAAATTTTTGACGGCAAACGACGTTCCTTTTGGCAAAACGGCAACTTCTTGCGACACAAATTTACTGCCTTCTATTACAATATGTGTTCCTAACTCTTCCTGATCCTGTTTGGTTTTCATTTCCATGTGGGCAATTGCCGCAATAGAAGCCAATGCCTCACCTCGAAACCCTTTTGTATGTAGTGAAAATAAATCTTCGGCCTGACGAATTTTTGAGGTGGCATGACGTTCAAAACACAAACGAGCATCGGTAACACTCATTCCCATACCATTATCAATAACCTGAACCAGTGATTTTCCGGCATCTTTAATGATTAATTTAATGTCGGTTGCTTTTGCATCAACAGCATTTTCCAGCAATTCTTTTACAACTGAAGCGGGTCTTTGAACCACTTCTCCAGCGGCAATTTGATTAGCAACGTGATCAGGAAGTAATTGAATAATACTAGACATTGAAAATTTTTGATTGTCGATTAAAGATTTTTGATTTTTGATTTAAAATCTAAACCAAGGTGTACAAATTTAATGAATTTCTATGGGCTTTCAGAATAAGTCTTGTCATAAAAAAAACAAAAAACCTGTACTATTTTACAAAGTACAGGTTCTTAGTATTTTCATAGCAAATGTATTTATTCCCTAATATAAAAGTGATTTCCTAATATATCTTTCAAAGCCACTAAAACCAACCAGACAAAAATTGCAAAAAGCAATATTGCATATCCAGGTTTTAATTGACCAAGAGTCATATAAACAAGGAAAAGAGCAAATGCAAATGAACCTATACCGACTATAAATAGAAAACTGAATTTGAATCTGTTTCTCTAAATTCATTAATAGCAACAACTGACATACATACTGCATAAACCCAAATAAACATATTTATCAGAGAGTCAGCTGATTCTGGATAATGTTCCAACATATTAAAGGAATTCCAGAAAACACAAATTGTTAGTAAAATTCTAGAAATTGCCCAAAACACCCTAGTTTTACAGAAAAACTCATCCATAATCTTTTTTTATTCTTTTTCTATTTTCATAGGAGTTTCTTCGATTTGAAGAGCCCCCGATGATAGCAACGGCTGATTAAAAGGATGTGACATAGAAGCCTGTTGACGAATGTAAGCCATTTTGATAGCCGCAATCGCTGCTTCAGTTCCTTTGTTTCCGTGAATTCCTCCACTTCTGTCAATAGACTGTTGCATAGTATTGTCTGTCAAAACACAAAAAATAACCGGAATATCGGTTTGAACATTCAAGTCCTTAATTCCTTGCGTAACACCTTCGCAAACAAAATCAAAATGCTTTGTCTGCCCCTGAATTACACATCCAATAACAATAACGGCATCTACATTTTGTGTCTGCAACATTTTTTTTGCGCCGTAAATCAGTTCAAAACTCCCTGGAACATTCCAACGAATAATTTGCTGAGCAGGAACTTCACAATCGATTAATGCTTCAAAAGCGCCTGTGTAAAGTCCTTCGGTTATGGTTTCGTTCCATTCAGAAACAACAATCCCAAATCGAAAATCTTTCGCATTTGGGATTGTGTTTTTATCGTATTCTGATAAATTTTTATTTTCGGTAGCCATCTGTATATTTTAGAATTAAGATTTCAGATTGCAAAAATACAAATCTAAAATCTAAAATCTGAACTCCATAAATTATATTATTGCGCTAATCCAATTAAAGCATCTACAGAAGCTGCTTCTGGTGTTGCATCATAATTGTCTTTAATATCTGTAAAATATTTCAAAGCATCTTCTTTCTGACCTAAAGCCAAAGCCGTTTTCCCTGCTTTTAATAAAAAACGAGGCGTTGTAAAATCATTTTTGTTAGATTCTGCTGCTTTTACATAATAGTCTAAAGCTTCTTTTTGCTTGTTTTTTTGAGAATATGCATCTCCAATTCCGCCTTTGGCCAGAGCACTTAAAATTAAATCTTCCGATTTAAAATCACCTAAATATTTAATAGCTTCGTCAAATTTACCTGTATTTAGGTATGCCATACCCGCATAATAATTAGCCAAATTTCCAGCATCTGTACCAGAATATTCGTCAGCAATTTTTACAAATCCAAATTTTCCTTCAGAACCATTCAATGCCAATTTGTATAATGAATCGCTTGCTACACCTTCTGTTGCTTTCTGAAAGTTTTGTTGTGCAACAAACATTTCGTTAGCAGCTTCATCTTGTTTAGGAGCTTCAATAAATTTTTGATAAGCCAAATATCCGATAGTTGCAACAGCAATACCAGCAACTAATCCAATAATAATTTTTTGATTTTTAGCAACCCAGTCTTCTGTTTTAGAAGCTGTTTCATCTAATTTTGAAAAAACACCGGCAGTTGTACTATCTTTCTCATCAATGATTACTTGTTGATCTTCGGTAACAACTTCTTTAACTTCCTTTTCTTTTGGTGTTTTATATCCTCTTTTATTGTAAGTAGCCATTTAAAATTAATTTAGTGAACGGCAAAAATAAAATTTTTATTGAAACTGAAGTATAAAAAATCAACTTTATAGCTAATTTTATAAAAAATAATTCGAATATCAAGAAGTTGTTTCATTTAGACAGTAAAATAATTCATCTTCAAAAAGCCTAAAAGCCCATTATATCGATAATTTTCAATAATTTGCACCCTCAAATTACTACGGCTCTAAAACGCCAAACATTACCATTTCAGTCCCTTAAAAATGCATTTAAACAAAATTTCTTTATTCAATTATAAAAATTTCTCCGAAGCCAGTTTCGAATTCGACCACAAAATCAATTGTTTTGTTGGAAAAAACGGAATCGGAAAGACAAATGTGCTCGATGCAATTTATCATTTGGCATACGGAAAAAGCTATTTTAATCCGTTGGCGGTGCAAAACATCAAACACGGTGAAGAGTTTTTTGTAATTGATGCCGAACTCGAAAAAAATGAAAGAACCGAGCAAATTGTATGCAGTTTAAAAAAAGGGCAAAAAAAAATCTTAAAAAGAAACGGAAAAGCCTACGATAAATTCTCAGACCACATTGGTTTTATTCCTCTGGTAATTATTTCGCCAGCCGATCGTGATTTAATTGTAGAAGGAAGCGAAACGCGACGTAAATTTATGGACAGCGTGATCTCGCAACTCGATGCGACTTATTTGCATCAGCTCATTCAATACCAAAAAATAATTGTGCAGCGCAACGCTTTACTCAAATATTTTGCGCTCAATCATACTTTTGACAACGATACCTTATCTATATATAATGAACAACTAAACGGCATCGGACAATCTATTTTCGAAAAAAGAAAAGAATTCCTCGCACAATTTATACCAATATTTAAGGCACACCACCAAGCAATAACAGGAGCCGAAGAATCGGTGCAATTGGTTTACGAAAGTCATTTGTATGAAAAAGACTTACTGACACTTTTACAAGAAAACATCAACAAAGACAGAGCATTGCATTATACAAGCGTAGGCATTCACAAAGACGATTTGTCTTTTGAAATTGATTCGCATCCCATAAAAAAATTCGGCTCACAAGGTCAGCAAAAGTCATTTTTGATTGCTTTAAAATTAGCGCAATTTGAATTTTTGAAAAAACAAAGTGGTGTAAAACCGATCTTGCTCTTTGATGATATTTTTGACAAATTAGACGAAAGCCGCGTTGCTAAAATTGTCGAAATGGTCAACAGCGAAACTTTTGGCCAGTTATTCATTTCAGACACACATCCCGAAAGAACCGAAGCCATTGTAAAATCGACGCATCAGAGTTACAAAATATTCAATTTGTGATTTAGTAAATTTTAAAAATCATTACTTTAGCGAAAGCAAAATTTTAAAAAACAACTGCAATAAATACTCAATATGCTAACGAAAGAATCATTGCAATTTTTAGACGATTTAAAAAAGAACAATAATAGAGATTGGTTTCAGGACCAAAAAAAACGATACGAGATTTTCAAGAAAGACTATCACCAATTGGTGCAAGACTTTCTGGATGCGATGAAACCGCTAGATCCTTCTTTAGAATTATTAGAAGTTAAAAATTGCACATTCAGAATCAATCGTGACATTCGGTTTTCTAAAGACAAATCACCTTATAAAGCACATTTGGGCGTTTGGCTCTCGTCTGGCGCAAAAGGTCAAAATCGTTCTGGTTATTACGTTCATATAGAAAAAGGGGCGAGTTTTATCGCTGGAGGATTTTATTCGCCTGAAGCGGAAGAACTAAAAAAAGTACGCAAAGAAATTGCTTTTTTTTACGATGATTTAGAAGCTATTCTGAACGATAAAAACTTCAAAAAAGAGTTTGGCAGTTTGGATATTAACGAAAGTAATGCACTTAAAAATCCGCCAAGAGGTTACGAAAAAGACCATCCTGCAATTGAGTTCTTAAAACTAAAAAGTTTCACTGCTGCTCAAAAATTTGATATTTCAGAAGTCACTCAAAAAGATTTTGTGACCAAAATGAGTCAGAAATTAATCGCTTTAAAACCTCTGAACGAATTCATCAATCGCGCTTTAGAAACAGAAGAATTTTAAATTTTAAAAAGGTCGCCACTGATTTGAAGGATTCGCACAGATTAAAAAATCTTTTAAATCTTTTAATCTGTGGCAAAAAACAAATCACTTGATGAACAAAAGGAAAATACTTTTTCTTGGAGAATCTTACCGAGCAGACGCCATTACTTGGATGAAGGGTCTGAAAGAATTTGGCGATTTTGAAATTTGCACCTGGGAACTGCAAACTCCAAACAGCAAAAAATTCAAACGAATTCTGGAATACCTCTTTGCACCTATTTCAATTCGAAAAACCATCCGAAAAGAACAACCAGACATGATCATTGCCGAGCGCACCACCAGTTACGGCTTTCTCGCTGCTATTTCTGGTATGAAAACCATTGCTATTGCCCAACAAGGCCGCACCGATTTATGGCCGGAAGGTTCTTTTTTATATCCTTTCAAGAAATTAATACAAAAACATGCCTTCAAAAAAGCACATTTAATTCACGCTTGGGGTCCCGTCATGACCATTTCTATGAAAGCCATTGGTGTTGATATGCGTAAAGTTTTGGTGCTTCCAAAAGGAATTAACTTGTCGCTTTTTACACCTTCGATCAATACTTCAAACAAAATTGAAGCCATTGTCACCCGCTCTTTACAGCCCGAATACCGCCATGACATTATCTTGAGAGCTTTCGGAATTTTACATCAGAAACAAATTGATTTTTCGCTGACCATTGTGGGAGATGGAAGTCGTTTACAATTTATGAAAGATTTGGCCACAGCATTACAAATTGACAACAAGGTGATTTTTACTGGAAGAATCCCCAATACAACGCTTCCTAAGTTATTACAAGAATCGAATATTTATATCAGCATGCCCACTACAGAAGGGGTTTCGGCTTCTTTATTTGAGGCAATGGCGTGTTGTACCTACCCCATCGTTTCAGACATTCCTGGAAATCAAAGTTGGATTACACACGGCCAAAACGGACAATTGATTGAAATTGATAATATCGAAAAACTGGCAGAAGCATTGGTACTTACTTTTGAAAATTCCGCTTCCCGAAATCAGGCCATTCTACAAAACCGAAAGTTTGTTGAAGAAAACGCTAATTACGATCTTAACATGAAAATCATTTCTGAGCAATATCACGCATTGTTGGATTTGCAAAAATAATAGCATCTGAAAACAATATTTGATGAAATTAATTTACATGTTTAAACTTCAATAATAATAACATCCATAAAAAGCACAAGTGTTCAAACTTCATTTTGAACACAAACAACTTCATTTTGAACACTTGTAGGCTAGATAAACTGCTGACTTTTGTACTTCACAATTAAAGTAAAAAAGATGAAGTACAAAATTTTAGGAAATACAGGATTGAAAGTTTCAACACTTTGTTTGGGCACAATGAATTACGGAGGAAAAGGCTTCTTTGGCTACATGGGCAATCTTGATCAGAAAGCAGTTGATGAACAAATTAAAACCGTAACAGAAGCTGGCGTAAACTTTATTGACACCGCAAATATTTATTCAGAAGGGCTTTCAGAGACGATGATCGGACAGGCCATCAAAAATCTTTCGATCAACAGAGACGATTTGGTTTTGGCTACCAAAGTCAGAGGTTCAATGGGTAATGGCGAAAACAACAGAGGTCTTTCAAAAAAACACATTATTCAGCAAGTTGAAGCCAGCCTAAAAAGACTCGGAACCGACTATATTGATCTTTATCAAATTCACACAGCCGATCCTTTAACGCCCATCGAAGAAACCATTAAAACACTAGACGATTTAGTACGAAGCGGCAAAATAAGATACTTTGGCGCCAGCAACATGTCGGCTTGGCAATTAATGAAAGGTCTGGGATATTCGCACTACAATCATTTGGATAAATTTGCCTCTCTTCAAGCCAATTACTCCTTAGATGTAAGAGATGCAGAGCGAGAAATTGTACCAATGCTCCTTGACCAAAAAGTAGGTTTGATGGTTTGGAGCCCTTTAAGTGGTGGCTTACTAACAGGCAAATACACCAGAAACGGAAGCAACCAAGAAGGCCGATTAAACAATTTTCCTTTCCCTCCTTTTCACGAAGACAGAGCTTATGATGTATTAGACGTACTGATGCCAATGGCAGAGCAAAAACAAGTTTCAGTTTCTCAACTGGCATTGGCGTGGTTATTACATCAGCCCGTTGTAAGCAGCGTGATTATTGGTGCTACCAAATTACATCAGCTTCAGGACAATCTAAAAGCCGTTGCGGTTGCATTTACAAAAGAAGAATTAGATTTGTTAAACGAAGTCAGCAAATTACCTGTAGAATATCCTGCAAATGTTTTAGAAATCATGACGATGGACAGAAGTAGTGCAGGAGTTGATTTTTTAAATGCTTAAATTTACATACTAGCAGGCAGTAAAATAATGCTGCCTGCTCATTTTTGATGATGAAAAACACAGAACAAAACATAAAAAAAATTGTTTCGGTAAAAGAATTACACACTTTTATGGGCTTACCAAGTCCATTAAATCCTCTAATTACCATAATTGATCATGCTCAAACCCAAAAAAACAATCTGCCTTCGTCTCAAAAACTGCTTTTAGATTTTTATAATATATCCATCAAACGAAGTTTTAAAGGAAAATTAAAATACGGTAAAAATCTCTATGATTTTGATGATGGCACAATGTCTTTTATTGCACCCAACCAAATCATTAGTATTGATAACGAAGAAGATAGAAATACAGATGGCTGGTCATTATTGTTC
Organism: Flavobacterium flavipigmentatum; assembly: GCF_020911905.1. Lineage (NCBI taxonomy): Bacteria > Pseudomonadati > Bacteroidota > Flavobacteriia > Flavobacteriales > Flavobacteriaceae > Flavobacterium > Flavobacterium flavipigmentatum. Next base: position 289,601 of record NZ_CP087133.1, read on the forward strand.
CATCTTGACCTCATCAGGCAATATCAGTTGGGCAAGGCAATCAAAAATTATGGCTTTTTTTCTTACGGAGTAAACGAAGCACTGCATCTTTCAGAAGAGGAAGAAAAAACGCTGGAAGCCCTTGTGCAAAACATCCAAAAAGAAATAAATTCGAGATTAGATAATTTTAGTCAAGACGTGATCGTCTCCAATCTCGAGTTACTTTTAAGTTACTGCAACCGTTTCTACAACAGGCAATTTATTACCCGAAAAATGGCAACCAATGACTTGCTAACCAACTTTGAGCATCTTTTAGAAAATTATTTTAGTGATAATTCCGATTTAAAATTACCAACGGTCGAAAAACTAGCCACCGAACTCCATGTTTCCTCTTCTTATTTAAGTGATATGTTGCGAAACCTCACCGGCCAAAATACGCAACAACACATACATGATAAACTTATCGAAAAAGCCAAAGAAATTCTAACCACCACCAATTTGACTGTTAGTGAAATTGCCTATCATTTAGGTTTTGAATACCCACAATCTTTCAGCAAATTATTCAAAACCAAAACCAGTTTAACACCAATCGAATACCGACAAAGTTATAACTAAAAAATATAGTTACGCAGTCTCTATATAAATGCATAAAGTCTGAAAACGTATGGAAAACGCATCAATTAAAACAGTAACAAAATTTTCCATAACTTCGTTTGTAATAAAAAGAAGTACTAGGCAAAAAAACACCTCCCTTTTAGCAATTAGCCATAAAAAACATGAAAGCAATCGTTACAATTATATTTTTTATTACTAGTTTCACCTGTTTCGCTCAGGCAGAAAAAGTGGTTGGTAACTACACGCTTCAACTCGAAAACAAAGAGACTCATTTACTCGAATACAATCTGACGCTAAATCCAGACGGAACATTTTTCTTCCACTACTATTCAAATATTAAGTCCGGAATTCCGCCCGAGAGCAATAAATACGGCAAAGGAAACTGGACGATAGCAAACAACTTGGTTTCATTTTTTGCTGATAAAGAAAAAGATTTTGACGACAAACATACTCTCGACTTTACCAACACCAAAGCACGATTGATCATCAAATCTCCAAGAAACAAAACAGACCAAATAATCAAAACAAAATTACAATTCTTAGCATCAGATATCTTTTGGATGAAAAGAATTGATCTTTTTAAAGTATAAAATTCAGCAACGCCATATTACGTATTGCTTTGCTCTTTCAACTAGCCGCAAAACGTTATTTATTTTATTGAAGAAATACATCCAAAGTCCCTATTGGATATTTCTTCAAAATTCAACACAAATAAATTATAATCCTTACTTTTGAAGTCGGAATCAATTCTTCAAAAAAGTCTTTTATTTATGGAAATTCAATCTAATTTTTCTCTAAAAAACCACAACACTTTTGGTATCGAAGCCAAGGCAAAACAGTTTATCGCTGTGCATTCGATAGCTGAATTAAAAAGTATTTTAGAGGAAAACAAAACGCAGAAAAAATTTATTTTAGGCGGCGGCAGTAACATGCTTTTGACCCAAGATATTGATGCTTTGGTGATTCATATTGATTTAAAAGGCAAAAAAATAATCGAAGAAAACGATGATTTTGTTTGGGTAGAAAGTCAGGCTGGCGAGAACTGGCATGATTTTGTTCTCTGGACAATTGACCATAATTTTGGAGGTTTAGAAAACATGTCGCTCATTCCGGGCAACGTTGGCACCACTCCCGTGCAGAACATTGGCGCCTACGGAACCGAAATAAAAGACACCTTTGTTTCCTGCAACGCCATGAACATCAACACTCAGAAAACAAAAACTTTCACCAATGCCGAATGTAATTTTGGCTATCGCGAAAGTATCTTCAAAAACAAAGCCAAAGACCAATACATCATTACTTCGGTAGTGTACAAACTCACCAAACGCAATCATAAAATAAATATTTCGTACGGTGATATTACCACCGAATTGGCAAAAAACAACATCACTGCTCCCACCCTAAAAGACGTGAGCAATGCCGTAATTGCCATTAGACAAAGCAAATTACCCGACCCGAAAGAGTTAGGAAACAGCGGCAGTTTTTTTAAAAACCCTATTTTATTAAAGACAGATTTTGAACCTATTCATCAAAAATTTCCCGAAATGAAATTCTACGAAGTTTCAGAAACCGAAGTAAAAGTACCCGCCGGATGGTTGATCGAACAGGCAGGTTTTAAAGGAAAACGTTTTGGCGATGCAGGAGTACATAAAAATCAAGCGTTGGTTTTGGTCAATTATGGTAATGCTACAGGTCAGGAAATTTTGGCAGTTTCAAAAGCCGTTCAAACAACTGTTTTTGAAACATTTGGCATCGCTATCGAAGCAGAAGTCAATGTGATTTAAAACACAAATTTATAATAAAGACATTTTAAATTAAGGACAAAAAATTGTTATGTACACACCCAACCTCTATAAAAACGAAGATCAGGAAGCCATAAGAACTTTTCTTAAAGAAAATAGTTTTGGAATTTTAATCAATCAAACTCACGGAAAGTTGTGTGCAACTCACATTCCGATAGAGCTAGAGATGAATGCCGATGGAAAAGAAATTCTGCAGGGACATCTTTCTAAACTCAATCCGCAAGCGGAAGGCTTTGCAGAAAACGATCAGGTTTTGGCGGTTTTTACAGGACCACATGCGTACATTTCTTCGTCTTGGTACGACCACGAAAATGTACCGACATGGAATTATATTGCCGTACATGTTTACGGACGCATAAAAATTGTAGACGAAGAGGCAGCAATTGCATCTTTAAAAAAATTAGTAGACAAATACGAAGCCAATTCTGCAAACCCAGTACGCATCGAGGATTTGTCTGAAAAAACTATGCGCGAAGCCAGAGGAATCTATGCTTTTGAAATAGAAATTGATGAAATCCAAGCCACTAAAAAAATGTCTCAGAACAGAGATGATACTAATTATAAAAACATAATCACAGCGTTAGAAAAAACCGAAAACCCTCAGGCTATTGCCGTTGCAAAAGAAATGTCTAAATGCCGAAAGTAAATTGGTTTTAAGTATTGAAAATTAAGAATTCATAAGTACATTTGCACGCGCAAGACTTGAAATTAAAAGACATTAAAATCAGATGCTTACAATTACTTTTTACTTTTTTATTGCTATTGTTGTAATCCAAATTGCTTATTATTTAGGAATCTTTGGAAAATTTGCATTTGCTAAACCGCAACAAATCACACAAAAAAACCTTCCGGTTTCTGTAATTGTTTGTGCCAAAAACGAAGAAGAAAACGTAAAAAACTTTATTCCGCTACTGGCCCAGCAAAATTATCCTGATTTCGAAATTGTTTTGATTGATGATGCGTCCAGTGACGAAACATTAGAAGTTTTTGAAGAATTTGAAAAACAATATTCTAATATTCGTTTGGTAAAAGTGCAAAACAACGAAGCCTTTTGGGGCAACAAAAAATATGCCTTGACATTAGGAATAAAAGCATCCAAAAAAGAGTATTTGTTATTTACAGACGCCGACTGTTACCCAACCTCTACAGAATGGATCACGGCAATGACTTCTCAATTTACAATGAATAAAACCATTGTTTTAGGATATGGAGGTTATGAAAAAATAGAGCGTTCTTTATTGAATAAAATCATTCGTTTTGAAACCGTTTGTACCGCGCTACAATATTTCTCGTGGGCAAAAGTAGGCTTGCCATATATGGGTGTTGGTCGCAACTTAGCGTATAAAAAAGAAGAATTTTTTAATGTAAATGGTTTTATCGAACACATTCAGGTTCGTTCTGGAGACGATGATTTATTTATCAATCAGGCTGCCAATAAAGCCAATACTTCTATTTCGTACATCCCCGAAAGTTTTACGTATTCAAAACCAAAAGAAAGCTACAAAGAGTGGTTCACCCAAAAAAGACGACACGTTACTACAGCAAATTACTACAAAGCTTTTGATAAAATTCAGTTGGGAATTTTCTACAGCTCACAATTATTTTTCTTTTTATCAGTTATCGTTTTATTGGCTTTCCAATTTCAATGGATCGCTGTACTGGCTTTGCTTGCCACACGTTACACCATTGCATGGATTGTAGTAGGTTTTTCTGCGGGCAAACTAAAGGAACACGATATTAAAATTTGGTTTCCCGTTTTAGAAATAGCGCTTATATTTACACAAATTAATATCTTTATTACTAATATCTTTTCAAAACCTGTACATTGGAAATAAATTCTAAAATAGAAAAAGCAAAAAAAGGCGACCAAATAGCCTTCACTTTTTTATTAGATTATTACTGGAATGAAGTGTACGGTTTTATGCTAAAACGCACCGAAAACGAAACCACAGCAGAAGATATTGCAATTGAAACGTTTGCCAAAGCCTTTGACAAAATTGCTTCATACAACTCTGAATTTCAATTTAACACGTGGCTAATTGCTATTGCAAAAAATGTCTATATTGATTTGTTACGTAAAAGAAAAACCAATCTTTTTATAGAAATCACAGACGCCGAAGACCAACAAGCTTACAATATTGCCGACACCACTCCGTCTGCAGAAGATGCTTTAATTAAGGAGCAAAACCTCTCCCGATTACTACAATGTGTTAAAGAACTAAAACCACATTATCAGGAAGTCATTCAGTTACGCTATTTTCAGGAAATGAGTTATCAGGAAATTGCATTAAAAATTGATGAACCTTTGAGTAATGTCAAAGTAAAATTACTTCGCGCTAAAAAATTATTAGCAGAAATCATCGAACGTAATAGATAATTCATTATCTTTAGTTAAAGATTAAGATATTAATATCTTTTTTCTTAATTATCTAAATACTAACTTAATAAAAACTCAATCGATTTCGTAATGAGTCCCAACCAAAAAATGATGCTTATGATTTAATGTTACTTAACCTTAAAATCCAATCAATTATGTCAAAATTAAGCCTTTACGAAACCAAATGGACTGACCTTGTTTTCGAGAACAAAAACAAAGAGTACGGTGCTTATCAATTGCGCCAAGAAACCTCAAAAAATTCATTCGCAGCATTATTCATGGCCTTGCTGATTATAGCAACTATTGGAAGCGTATCTGCTTTGGTTAGTAAATTTAGCGGTACCGATGTTGTGCCTAGTCCACCAGAAGCTTTTACCGAACCTATTACACCAGTCGATTTAACGCCTCGAATTGAGCAACCTAGGACAGAAGAACCAATTCAGCAACAGCAACAAGCCGCCGCAACTTCATCAGAAACAGATCAGTTGGTAAACCCGGAAATCGTTTCTACGGAGCAAGCAATAACAGAAATTGCTACCAATACCAACAATGTGCCTGTTTCAGACAATACTTCGGCCACTGGAACTACAGGAGTTACTAATGTATTACCATCAACAGGTGGTGGCGAAGCCTTACTACCAGCAGCTCCGACAAATGATCCGGTTGCACCAGGCGTGCTAGACAAAATGCCTGAATTTCCTGGAGGAATGAGCAAATTTTACACTTATGTTGGTAACAATTTCAACAGACCGGAACTAGATGCCGAAAGAACATTAAAAGTATATGTTACTTTCGTGATCGAAAAAGATGGTTCTATCACTGACGTCATGGTAAAAAATGACCCAGGATACGGTATCGGAAAAGAAGCCATTCGTGTCTTAAAATCAATAAAAACAAAATGGAGTCCTGGAATTCTTAACGGAAAAGCAGTACGAACCTTATACAGCCTTCCAATTACAATAAAAACGGAAGCAGAATAATAAAAAGCAAAAAGCAGAATTTAGGTTCTGCTTTTTTTATATCATCAATCTAAAATTTTAAATTTACCTTTTAAAAATAATCAAATTCATAAATGCCTTTTACTTTTTCGCATCCAGCAATCGTTTTACCTCTACATTTTTTACCCAAAAAATGGTTTTCTCTCACCGGCCTTATTATTGGCACCCTAACTCCAGATTTTGAATATTTTCTTCGAATGAAAGTTCAAAGCACTTACAGCCATGCTATTTATGGAATTTTCTGGTTTGATTTACCTCTTGGTCTTTTACTAGCTTTTGTCTTTCACAATATTGTTCGCAACAGTTTATTCTATAATCTACCTAAAATAATTAAATCAAGAGTTTTATTTTTTACCGAATTTAATTGGAATGATTATTTCAAAGAAAACTGGATTGTCATAATCATCTCCTTTCTAATCGGAATTGCTTCTCATCTTTTCTGGGACAGTTTTACTCACGAAACCGGTTATTTTGTCAATGAAATTAAGGTTCTTCAAAACACTATCTATATTGCTGATTTTGAAATTCCGTACTATAAAATCGCACAACATTTAAGTTCTTTAGTGGGAATGTTGGTCATTATACTCTCAATATTAAAGATGCCAAAAAACAAAATTTACAAGTCTTATCCCAATAAAAAATATTGGCTTATTGTAGCACTATTAGCTTTATTTATTCTAATAATAAGAATATCAGTTAACTTCAACATTAATGCGATCGGAAACGCCATTGTTTTTATAATTTCGGCTTTAATGATTGCTCTGATTCTAACACCATTTTTAATAAAATTGAAAGTTAATTCGTAAAACATATTCAAAACTTCTATTTTTACAACTTATAAAGTAAAAAGCAACAATTCAATTAAAAAAACAAAAAAATGGGAATATTTTCTGCTATTCTTGGTAACGCAGGCGCTGTGAATCAAGAAGAATTAATTAAAAATTACGGTCAGCTTTTGACGGCAAATGAAGAAATCGAAATGGGTTTCAAACTCATCAGAGATACTTTTATCTTTACCAACAAGCGATTGATTTTGGTAGACAAACAAGGTCTTACAGGAAGCAAAACCGAATACAAATCTATTGCATACAAAAGTATTACAAGATTTAGTGTAGAAACAGCAGGTACGTTTGATCTCGATGCCGAATTAAAAATTTGGGTTTCGAGCGAATTGCAACCCAGTATCATCAAACAATTTAATAAATCTGTAAATGTTTATGAAGTGCAAAAAGTACTAGCACATCACGTTTTAGAATAACCCATAAAAACAGCAAACCCGACACATTTGAAGGAATATGTCGGGTTTTATTTTTTTACTAAAAATTATTTCTTTTTAGTAGCTGTTTTTTTAACTGCTTTTTTCTTAGCTGGAACAGGTACCGTATTTACAATTTTTTGCTGCACATAAGGCTTGTACATTCCGTCCTTTTCTGCTCTCATTTTTGCATCCTCAGCTCTTTTCTTAGAATCCGGATGCGAACTCATCATCTGATCAATAAAGGAAGCTTCTGCACCTTCACTCATTTTAGCCAAAATTCTAAATGCTGATTCTTCGGCGTTTACATTATAACCATTTTTTTTCAAAAAATCATACGAAAACAAATCGGCTTCGGCTTCTTGTTTACGGCTATGTTTGCTATCAATCATCGCACTACCAATTTTTCCATATTCACTATCAGTAAGCGTACTAACAGTTTTAGATTGAGACGCTACAGCATCTATTAGCGCTTCTTTTTGATAAGCAGCCTTTACCGCATCTCTGGAGTCGTGGTTGGCAACGTGACCAATTTCGTGACCAATTACAGCTAGTAATTCGTTATCATCCATGATATCCATCAAGCCAGAATAAACACGCACACTGCCATCTGCTGTGGCAAAAGCATTCACCTCTTTTATTTTATACACTTTATAATTCAAAGTATATCCGTCTCCAGCGGTATGTTTCCCAAAAACCCTGTTCAATCTCAAGGTGTAAGGATCTGTTGGTCCCGCAACTTCATGCTCTTTATCCATTTGAGCTACAGCTGCCTTCGACAACGTTGCTGCATCAGCATCACTAAAAGTAAATCCGGAAATCCCTTTAGAAACAGCTCCCATAGCTCTGTCTCCCAGATTAATTTGCGCATTCATTTTTGTAACACCAAACATGGCAAACAACACTCCTAAAACTATAAATTTCTTTTTCATTTTTTATTTTTAATTATTTAACACCAAATGTACTACAATTTTAATGCCGAATAAAATTTTATCAGCTTAAAGAATTTCACTTTAAAGGTACTTATTTTTCCTAAATCTTAAAACAATTTACAATACTAATATTTTAAAGAAATAATAGTTTAAAAAACAAAAAAATTAACAATATAACATACTTCAATTAAGCATTTTAACATTTAATTCTTTTGTAAATTTTTTAATTGGATAACTAAAAAAGGCTGCTTATCAAAATAACCTCTAAACCAATCTTGAAATAAACTACAATGCTTATCTTTGCATTTTGAATTTAAATATATGGAAACTATTACTGAAAATATACCAACAGGAAAACCTAAATGGTTAAAAGTTAAACTTCCTATTGGACAAAAATATACCGAACTTCGTGGTTTGGTTGATAAATATAGCTTAAATACCATTTGTACTTCTGGAAGTTGCCCAAATATGGGCGAATGCTGGGGCGAAGGGACAGCTACATTTATGATTTTGGGTAACGTCTGCACGCGTTCTTGTGGCTTTTGTGGTGTAAAAACAGGAAGGCCCGAAACAGTAGATTGGGACGAACCTGAAAAAGTAGCGCGCTCTATAAAAATAATGAACATCAAACATGCTGTAATTACAAGTGTAGACAGAGATGATTTGAAAGATGGAGGTTCTATTATTTGGATAGAAACCGTGAAAGCGATTCGTAGAATGAACCCAAACACCACTCTTGAGACTTTAATTCCTGATTTTCAAGGAATTGAAAAAAATATAGACAGAATTGTAGCAGCCAATCCCGAAGTGGTTTCACACAACTTAGAAACCGTTCGACGTTTAACAAGAGAAGTGCGTATTCAGGCAAAATATGATCGTAGTCTCGAAGTTTTACGCTACTTGAAAGAAAAAGGAATCAACAGAACCAAATCGGGCATTATGTTGGGTCTTGGCGAAACTGAAGAAGAAGTTTTTCAGACTATGACCGACTTGCGAAATGCAAATGTAGATGTCGTAACTATTGGGCAATATCTGCAACCCAGTAAAAAACATTTACCTGTAAAGGAATTTATCACGCCGGATCAATTTGCCAAATATGAAAAGTTTGGTCTGGAATTGGGCTTCCGTCATGTAGAGAGCGGGCCTTTGGTGCGTTCTTCTTATAAAGCGCAAAAACACATTTTATAAAAAAAGTTTATTCGTTTAATTGGTTAATCGTGTAATCACCAACCTGATTAAGTGATTAACCAATTAATCGTTGGAACAATTAACCGAATAATCAAAAAGTTTGAAAACTAGAATTGCTATTAATGGTTTTGGTAGAATAGGTCGAAATTTATTTCGATTATTAATCAACCACCCTGATATTGAAGTCATTGCTATCAATGATATTGCCGACAAAAAAACCATGTCACATTTGATAAAATATGACAGCATTCACGGTGTCTTACCTTATCCCGTAAGTCATGACGAAAAAGGAATTATTGTAGATGGGAAACATTATTTGTTTTTTCACGAAAAAAAAATAGCAGATCTTGACTGGAAAAGCAATGCTATAGACTTTGTGATAGAATCTACCGGAAAATATAAAACGCATGAAGAATTACAGGCTCATATTACCGCTGGAGCTAAAAAAGTAATTCTTTCTGCTCCATCAGAAGTAGATACCATAAAAACAGTTGTTTTAGGAGTTAATGAAAGTATTTTAGACGGAGAAGAAGATATTGTTTCTAATGCAAGTTGCACAACCAACAACGCTGCTCCGATGATCAAAATCATTAATGAGCTATGTGGCATTGAGCAGGCGTATATTACCACTATACATTCGTACACCACAGACCAAAGCTTGCATGACCAACCACACAAGGATTTACGAAGAGCCAGAGGTGCAAGTCAATCAATTGTGCCAACAACTACTGGTGCAGCCAAAGCATTAACAAAAATTTTCCCTAACTTGCATAATAAAATTGGAGGTTGCGGGATTCGAGTTCCTGTTCCAGACGGCTCATTAACCGATATTACGTTTAATGTAAAGCGTGCTGTAACTATCGAAGAAATCAATGAAGCCTTTGAGAAAGCATCAAAAAGTACTCTGAAAGGAATACTTGATTATACAGAAGATCCAATCGTTTCGGTCGACGTAATAGGCAATAGACACTCGTGTTTGTTTGATGCTCAACTCACCTCTGTTATCGATAAAATGGTAAAAGTTGTGGGATGGTATGATAACGAAATTGGGTATTCGTCGAGATTGATAGATTTGATTTTACTGATAAGAAAAAAATAATATTCAATGTCAAGTAGGCTTACAAAACATGAAGTACAGACTTTTTATTCTTTTTAGTTTTTTAAATTCATTTTTGTATTCTCAAACCAAACAGAATACAGATAGCATTGCTTATTACAATGAACTCATTACTAAAAATTTAAAAGAGAAAAACTATAAAAAAGCTATCGACCTCACCAAACAATCGATAGCTTATTGTACAAAAAAAAAACAATCTGAGGTTTTAGCCAATCAACATTTCAAACTTGGCACTATTTACCAAAAGTTTAATTTAGAACCAACGCAACTTCGCAAAAACGATTCGGCACTTTTCTATTTTAATAGTGCTCTCAATTTGAGCAAAAAAAGTAGTGATCTCAAACAAAAATCAAAAATATTATTGGCAATCAGTCAATATTATAAAGATCAGAAAGAATATCAAAACGCTTTCCATTATCTACATGAATATTATGTTGTAGAAAAGTATATTTTAAAACTTAAAAACAACAACTTAAATTCTGAAGAATATAAAACACTAAAAGACAATGAATTAAAAAGAAAAAACGAAGAAAAAATTCAGATCAAAACATATCGTTACTCAAAACTTATCAGTATTCTTGCCATTGCCTTAATTTCAATATTATCTTTACTGAGTCTGGCTTTATACAAGAACAACATCATTAGAAATCAAAGCAATTTACTTTTAAGAGAGAAAAACAAAGAACTTATTTTGGCCAAAAACAAAGCAGAAGAAGCCTCAAAAGCACGTTCTGAATTTTTATCGACAGTAAGCCATGAACTCAGAACGCCCTTAAATGCCATTAACGGAATCACACATCTTTTACTAGAAGAAAATCCAAATCCATCACAATTAAAGTATTTGGAATCTCTAAAATTTTCCGGCAATTACTTGACTAATTTTATCAATGAAATTCTCGAAATTAACAAAATAGATTCGACCAAAATAGAAATTGAAAACATTGGTTTTAATCTAAAAATGTTATTGGTTAACATTCAGCGTTCCCTCGAAGAATTGGCTGCAGCCAACAAAAACAATTTCAACTTAGAAATAGACGAAGCGATACCCGATCATTTGATTGGCGATCCTACCAAAATATCTCAAATCATTATGAATTTGATTAACAATGCATTGAAGTTTACACAAAACGGAGATGTGAATTTAATCGCAAAATTACATTCGATTGAGGATGAAAAAGCTACTATTTATTTTGAGATTATCGATAACGGAATCGGAATTCCTGAAGACAAATTGCAAACTGTTTTTGAAAGTTTTGTTCAAGGTTCGGTCGAAATTAACAGAAAATATGGCGGAACGGGTTTGGGACTTACGATTGTAAAAAAATTGATCGAAATTTTGGGTGGTGAGATCAACTTAAAAAGTGAAATTGGAAAAGGATCTACTTTTAACTTTAAGTTAAAACTCCAAATCAATAACGAGCCGTTACTCAGTGCGTCAGAAGCTAAATCTTACAATGATTTGCAGTTGCGCGATAAATCTATTTTGTTAGTTGAAGACAACAAAATCAATCAGATGATTACAAGAAAAATGCTCGAGAACAAAGCTGTCACCTGCCAAATAATAGACAACGGCGAAGAGGCTGTAGAACTACTAAAAGTAAAACCATTTGATATGATTTTGATGGATGTACATTTGCCCGGAATTAACGGAACGACAGCTACAAAACAAATACGCGAATTTGACAAAACAACACCTATTATTGCCCTAACAGCTATTTCGCTTAACGAAAACAGAGATACACTTTTATCTTACGGAATGAACGATGTTATCACAAAACCATTTGTACCAGAAGAATTCTACAGTACAATTGCCAAATATTTTGATCCTTGTTAGAGGTTTTCAAAATTCAAATTAGCACTCCTTTTAACATATTCTAAAACTGTTGCATCAAAATTTTGCTTATTACCCAGAAAATGACTTCTTATGGGCAAATAATACAATTGCGTCGCCAATTTAGAATCTTTCAATCGTACATAATCTTTTTCGGTAGTGACAATTTTTTTGCCTTGTGCTTTGATCAAAATCGATTCTATATCAGCTTCAGAAAAATGATGATGATCAGGAAACGTAAGACATTCGTCGTTTTTATTTTTTAAATAATCAAAAAAAGGTTTTGGTTTTGCAATACCCGCCAAAAGAAGCTTTGGTTCTTTTTTTATGTCGCTTACCGCTATTTTTTTCTCTTGATTACCAATAAAATCATCATAATCGATACCAGTAAAATACAGTTGTTGCGAAGAATTAATCCTTAATTTTTTTCTAATATCATTTTGTATTTCATCTGGCAAATCTTTCGGGCATTTGGTCACAACAATAATATTGGCACGATTAGCTCCGCTCCTGCTCTCCCGCAAATTTCCAGTGGGCAACATACAATCATCTGCGTATAAATCTCCATAGGAAGTAAGCAAAATATAAAAACCAGCTTTTACTTTTCGGTGCTGATATGCATCGTCAAGCAAAATTATTTGCGGTTTTTCCTGCTGAGAAATAAGCTGAATAATTCCGTTGGTACGATCGGCATCAACCGCCACCTGAATGTTAGGGAATTTTTGATAAAACTGAAAAGGTTCATCGCCTAAAATTAATGCATTTGAAGTTGCACTAGCCAAAACAAAACCTTTAGACTGACGTTTGTAGCCACGACTTAGAGTTGCAATTTTATATTGATCTGATAATAATCGAATCAGGTATTCTATCTGAGGGGTTTTTCCGGTTCCGCCAACGCTTAGATTTCCTACTGCAATTACAGGAATATCAAATGAAGTAGATTTTAGAACTCCTTTATCAAAAAGAAAATTCCGAAACGAAGTAATAAATCCATATAAAATGGCAAACGGGAAAAGTATTTTTCGAAGTAGATTCATTTTACGAAAGTATAATTTTTTTCGTTAATTTGTTTTAAGTTTCAAATTCAAACCTGAAACTTGAAACTTGAAACAAAATATAAAATGAAAATCAAAGATATCATCGAAGTTCTCGAAGAAATGGCTCCTTTGGCTTACGCCGAAGATTTTGACAATGTAGGCCTTTTGGTTGGCGATTCTCAGTCCGAAACTACGGGCGTATTGGTTTGCCATGATGCCCTGGAAAATGTTATCGAAGAAGCGATTACTAAAAATTGCAATTTGGTAGTTTGTTTTCACCCAATTTTATTCTCGGGTATTAAAAAAATCACGGGCAAAAACTATGTCGAGCGCGCGATTTTAAAAGCCCTCAAAAATGATATTGCTATTTATGCCGTTCATACTGCGCTGGACAATCATTCGCAGGGCGTTAACAAAATCTTTTGTGATGCTTTGGGTTTAACCAATACGAAAGTTTTAATTCCGAAGCTAAATTTTATTCAAAAATTAGTCACTTATACCACTCCTGATAATTCTGAAAAGGTACGAAATGCATTCTTTGAAGCTGGTGCGGGAACAATTGGTAATTATGACAATTGTAGTTTTAATACCGAAGGTTTTTTTACTTTTCAAGGAAACGAAGAGAGTAATCCTGTAATCGGAGAAAGAGGAAAACTACACACTGGAACCGAAATAAAAACAGAAGTTATTTTTGAAAAACATTTACAATCTAAAATTTTAAAAGCGCTTTTTTCGAATCATATTTACGAAGAAGTAGCTTATGAAATCTATACTTTAGAAAATTCTCATCAAAATATTGGTTTAGGAATGATTGGTGAACTTTCGTTAGAAATGGATGAAAAAGAGTTTCTCACTTTCGTGAAAGACAAAATGATAGCCGATGGTATCCGTCATTCTGCCTTTCTAGGAAAAAAAATAAAAAAAGTAGCGGTCTTAGGAGGTTCTGGAAGTTACGCGATAAAAAATGCTATTGAAGCGGGAGCGGATGTTTTTTTGACGGCCGATTTAAAATACCATCAGTTTTATGAAGCCGAAAACAAGTTGCTTTTGGCAGATATTGGTCATTTTGAGAGTGAACGCTATACAAAAAACTATATTGTTGATTATCTTCGAAAAAAAATCCTTAATTTTGCCATCATTTTATCAGAAGAAAATACAAATCCAGTTAAGTACTTATAGAATATGGCGAATACGAAAGAATTAAGTGTTGAGGACAAGTTAAGAGCAATATACGATTTACAGCTTATTGACTCTAGAATTGACGAAATCAGAAACGTAAGAGGAGAGCTTCCATTAGAAGTTGAAGATTTAGAAGATGAAGTTGCAGGTTTAAGCACGCGTTCAGAGAAACTGAAAAGTGAACTTGAGGTGGTTGAAGAGCAAATCAAAGCAAAGAAAAATGCTATTGATGAGCACAAAGAATTTATCAAAAAATACACAAAACAACAAGAATCAGTTCGTAATAATAGAGAATTTAATTCTTTGACTAAAGAAGTTGAATTTCAAGAATTAGAAATTCAGTTGGCTGAAAAGCAAATCAAAGAAATGAAAGCTTCTATCGAGCATAAAAAAGAAGTTATTTCTAATTTAAAGGAAAAACTTGATGCTAAAAGTTCGCATTTAAAACATAAAAAATCTGAATTAGACGCGATTATGGCAGAAACTCAAAAAGAAGAAATCTTCTTGTCTGAGAAATCTGCTGAATTTTCGGCTCAGATAGAAGAAAGATTATTGGCTGCTTACAACAGAATCAGAACCAGTGTTCGTAACGGTTTGGCTGTAGTTTCTATCGAAAGAGGTGCTTCTGCAGGATCATTCTTTACGATTCCGCCTCAAACGCAGGTTGAAATTGCTTCAAGAAAGAAAATCATTACTGATGAGCACTCTGGAAGAATTTTGGTAGACAGCGCATTGGCTGAAGAAGAAAAAGAAAAAATGGAACAATTGTTCTCTAAATTCTAAATAACATTGTCCCGATCTAATCGGGACTTTTTTTTGCCACGAATTTCCTTAATTTCACTAATTTATATTTTCTTTATATCTAAGAATAAAAATTCATGCTAAATTTGTGTTATTCGTGGCGAACTTTTTTAGATCAGATCGCAAATAGTTATATTTTTTCATCATTAAACCACTTGTTTTGGGAATTAAAAAAGGAATACGTTTTATTACCGTAAAATCGGTTGGACAATACATCAATTTCTTAAGCCATGTTCGACCACAAAAAGCCATAGCGCTCTCCTACGCACTTTTTAGTCAGCCCAGAATTGGTCGATTGCAGAAAGAAAACTTACCTAAAGTTTTAAGAAATACAGAAACAGAAACCTTTCATCACAACGAACATCATTTTCAAACGTATATTTGGAAAGGAAATGAAACCAAAATACTTCTCGTACACGGGTGGGAAAGCAATTCTTCCCGCTGGAAAAAAACATTGCCTCATTTACAAAAGTCAGGAAGTACTATTATTGCCATTGATGCCCCTGCTCACGGACAAAGCAGTGGAAAAGAATTTAATGTGCCACTTTATGCCGAATTCATCAACAAAGCGGTAGAAAAATACCAGCCGTCTATCATTATCGGACATTCAATTGGAGGTGCGGCTTGCGTATATCATCAATATTTATTTCCAAATACAAGTATCAATAAAATGGTAATTCTTGGAGCACCTTCAGACTTAAAAATCTTGATAAACAATTATGTTTCGATGCTGAGCCTGAATACTAAAATGTACTCTCTCTTGGAGGATCGCTTCCTAACACGTTTCAATTTTAAACTAGAGGATTTTTCAGGACAAAAATTTGCCTCTCAATTTAATGTTTCCGGGTTAATTGCTCACGATACCACTGATAAAATCGTTGCTTTTGAAGAAGGAAAAAAAATTGCCAGCAACTGGAAAAACAGTCAGTTTATTGAAACCAAAGGTTTGGGACACGGCATGCACGATGATGAATTGTATCAAAAAGTCTATGCTTTTTTGTTCTCTTAAATTTTAAAAGATTCAGAGTAACAGAGTTTTTTTAAGATTTTAACTCCTAGTTTTTTTGAAAGTGAAAATCTAAAAACTGAAATCTGAAGTCTAAAATCTAAATTTTGACTACTTTTGCATCATGGAAGAGAATTTAAAACGTCTTAATAAATTTATTGGTGAAACCGGGTATTGCTCCCGTCGTGAAGCCGATAAATTGATTGAAGAAAGACGCGTAACAATAAATGGTGTTGTGCCAGAAATGGGAACCAAAGTTTCTCAAAGTGATGAAGTACGCATTGACGGAAAATTGATCGTTGAGAAACACGAAAAACCAGTTTATTTAGCTTTTAATAAACCTGTTGGAATAGAATGTACTACCAATTTAGAAGTTCGAAATAACATTGTCGATTACATCAATTACCCAAAACGTATTTTCCCAATTGGAAGACTAGACAAAGCGAGCGAAGGATTGATTTTTATGACCAATGATGGTGATATCGTAAACAAGATTTTACGTGCCAGAAACAACCATGAAAAAGAATATACCGTAACCGTGAACAAACCTATCACAGATCGTTTTATACAACGAATGGGAAGTGGAGTACCGATTTTGGACACTGTAACGCGAGATTGCAAAGTAGAACAAATTAGTAAATACATTTTTAAAATCATTCTGACTCAAGGACTGAACAGACAGATTCGTAGAATGTGCGAATATTTAGGCTATGAAGTAACGGCTCTTAAACGTATTCGAATTATCAATATCTCACTGGACGTTCCCGTGGGGCGCTATCGCGATCTAACAGATGCCGAAATCAAAGAACTAAATGCATTAATCGAGCCATCGAGTAAAACTCAGGAAGCTAGTTTACCAAAAGTGGAAACAACTCCAACAGCAACAAAAAGAAGAACCGAATTTATCTCAAAAAGCGATCCTCGATTTAAGAAAAAAGGAGATTACTAATTTGTTTAGAATCAAAAAAAAAGAGCCTTAAAAAAAGGCTCTTTTTTTTGATTTATAATTCGGTTATCTCAAAATTCGGAAGTTTTTCACAAAATCTTTATACTTATCGCTTAAAGTTACTTTATGATTCCCTTTTAGTATCACCAAGTTATCATTGACAATTATCTCTTCGATTTTACTAATATTTACGATATAATTGCGATGTGTCTGACAAAATTTAGTCGCATCCAAAAGCTGTATAATTTTGGTTAATGATATTAAAATAACAAATTTTTCAACTTCGGTTATGATGTTACAATAGCGATCTTCGACCTCGATATAAACAATATCTTCTACTTGGACTTTTTTTAGAACTTTATTCTTTTTGATAAAAAGGGAATCGTTGCTTACTACTGTATTTTGATCTTCGCTGTGAAAAACATTCGCCTGACCGTAAAACTTCTCCACTGCCATCTCTAGTGCGTAGAGAATTTCGAGTTCATTAAATGGCTTCAACAAAAAGCTGAAAGGTTTAGTCAATTTTGCTCTTTCAAAAATTTGGCGATCTTTAGAGCTCGTTAAAAAAACAAATGGTTTTAATCCATTTGGAACGATATTGATGGTTTCTGCAAAAGTAATTCCGTCTGGTTTTCCATCTAAAAAAACATCAATAATAACAATATCAATCGTGTTTTGATAAAAAAGTTTTAGTGCATCGTTATAGTTTGCAGCAACTCCTACAACATTATAATTGTTTTCCGTAAGGACTTTTACAAGCGCATCACTTTCAACAGGAGTGTCCTCGATAATAAGTACGTTAATATTATCCATGATTTTTAAACTTTTGTAATGCAATGATTATTTTAGTACCCACATTTTCTTCGCTTTCGATGTCTAATTTTCCACCATTTTTGCGAATCAGGCTTTTACACAACTGCATTCCTAAGCCAGTTCCTATCGCCTCGTCATCTTTCTTTTTCGAAAGTAAAACGGTGTCTTTAAGCAATTCTTCTTTTGTTGAATCATTCATTCCAGATCCCGTATCCTCTATCACCAAAAAGCAAAAATCCTCTGATGAAGGTCTCGTATAAATAGAGATTGTTCCGTTTTCTTTGGAGAATTTAATGGCATTATCCAGCAGATTTCGAATCATTATTTTGAGAGAATCCATGTCTGCAAATACATAATCTGTCGCAGAAACATTATTTTTATAATGGAGATTTTTGTTTAGCATCAAGGGTTTATAATTGTACTCTACATGCTGTACAATAGAAGCCAAATGCAGCGATTCCTGATAAAAATAAGCTTGCTTGGTCTGTAACAAAGCCCAATTGAGCAAATTGTCCAATAAATTATAAGCGCCATTGGCAATGGTGCTGTTGTTATGAAGCAAAACATCTAGCTCTGTAAAATTTTTATTTTCCAGATTTTCCATCAGTTTGCCATTACTCGTCGTTAAAGCATTGACCGAAGACCTTAAATCATGACTTACTATCGAAAAC
This sequence comes from Flavobacterium flavipigmentatum, assembly GCF_020911905.1. Lineage (NCBI taxonomy): Bacteria > Pseudomonadati > Bacteroidota > Flavobacteriia > Flavobacteriales > Flavobacteriaceae > Flavobacterium > Flavobacterium flavipigmentatum. The sequence goes on from NZ_CP087133.1 coordinate 308,148, forward strand.
AACTTATCCTTAGTTGCGTTCAGTTGGTCTAACTCATTTTTCTGAGCCAAAATGATCTTACTATTTTTTATCTTCTGACGATAAAAATAAACGCCTGTACCAAACAATACGAACAGTAAAACCGAAGAAAGAATAAATCCGTTTCTCTCGGCTATTTTTACTTTATTTTCAGCTGCAAGAACATCTACCTCTTTTTGCTTTTGTTTTATGGCAAACTTTTTTTCGAGATCAGCAATGGCCCAAACTTTATTCTGATCGTTTAAAGAATCTTTCCATATTTCGTATTCTTTTCTGTAAGCCAATGCCAGCGGCAAATTTTTTCTATTTTCTTCTACAACGGCCATATTCATAGCTGCCGTTTTTTTCAAATTAAACGAGTTGGCCTTTTTTGATAAAAAATATGCTTTTTGAAAATACGGAATTGCCTGTGCATCTTTATATTGTGTGTAATATAAATTAGCAATATCCATATAAGAACTTATAATCATTAAAGTATCTTTTTGAATTTCTTGTAATTTCACACTTTCGAATAAATACTTTTCAGATTGATGGAATTCCTGCAGATGCAAATAACACAATCCGATATTATGCAAAACGGTACTTTTTTTCATATCATGAGAAGCAATCTTAGATGCTTTTTCGACTTGTTGAAAATATTTTAATGCTTTTTTAAATTCTTTTTGGTCTAAAGCAATTTCACCTAATTTCATTTTAACCTTAAAAAGAAAGCGGAAACTTTGTGAAATTTTACCAAACTCTTTTTTAGATTCATCGAGTAGTTTTTTTTCCTGAAAACTAATTCCCCTAAAATAATGACAATAATCTATGAGTTCAATATTTTTAGAGTTACTCATTTCTTTCATGGAGTAAACTAAAGTCGAATCCCAGTTACTTTCTCTGAAAAATGTTTGAGCTTTATCAAAATTAACCCTCTCTTTGAATTGTAGGGATTTGGCTTTAACTTCTGTATCTATCAAGGAAACAACATGTTGTGACTCTTGTGAAAAGAGAGGTAAGGAAACAAAAAATAATATTAAATAAGTAAACGATCTAATTTTAATCATTACACTATTATGCTTTATATTTAAAAGATGACAATGACATAAAAGCGTACAAGACTTATTCCTGTCGCTTTTACGTCATTTAAGTAAGAATCTTTATTTATTAATTATCCGTGTTGAACGGTTGTTTCGGTACCTCTTGAGGTTATAGGATCAGCATCCCACAAAAAAGTCTGGATTGATTCTACATTTGAAAGTCCACCAGAAAAAATAGTTGGATCTGCCTGAAAAGTTATTTCATAAATACCAAAATTCACTGATAATTCTTCTGGCATGTCGTATACAATAAAAAATTGCAATTGAGGAGCTCCTGCAATATCTATATATGAGTTTTGAAATACACTATAATAAAATACTCCATTTTGAATAGTCGTCTCATCAACATAAACAACAGCGGTTGCAGTAAGCGAATTATCTTTGGCATTATAGTATGCCTCGACATAAGGTGATAAAATATCTACAGACTTTGTCTGAGGAAATGTTACGCTCCCTAATTGAGGAGTACTTTGTCCTGAAACGATCACACTGCCTGGAGGTAAATTAATTTCAGTACACGATTTTTGGGTAGTTTTTTCCATGGTATTTGTTATTAGGATTAAATTATTGATTACTTAAATTTTAAAGCAAAATCTTGCTTATTTGTTTTGGAAATACAAAAATTTTAAATTTTCATAATTCAAATATAATAAAGATTTTCTTAATAAGTTTTAACCCTTTGTAATAACTATATTAATTAACAATTTTACACCTCAACATTTCATAAAAATAGCCCTACATACTCTTGAAATTCTAAAAAAACCCATTCTAAACTGAATGGGTTTTTAAAATTATTTTTTGTCTTTTACAAATTCGTAATAAAAAAATTTTGACAGCAAAGGATCTTTTTGTCTTCTGGCAATTTCCTCCTCTCGATATGACTCTATAAATTGCCCATCAAGAGAATGAAGCAGAAAATATTCGCGACGTGCATCATCATTAAAATTTAAATTACTCAAAAATTTTGGCTCAACTCCTTTATTTACAGAAATATTATAGTTCGTAATCAGGTTGCCCCAATTGATAAAACTGCACAACAAAATTGTCGCGTAAAAATACCACAGCATTTGATTAAAAAGATAAGCGTTGGTTTTTTGCTTGCTGATTTTAAGAAAAGCATAAAACAACCCAATTATTGCTAAAATAAGGAAAGCATAAACCCCTAATCTTTTGTAAGTGAGTCCATAAAATGAAATGTATTCTGAATTTTTGAAAATAGTACTTGTAATCAGAACTGCGTTTAAGAAAATCCAAATTTTTGAGAGACGTTTTAGATTTTTTGCTTTTTCATCAAAATTAAATCCGCCTTTAAAATAGAACAACAAGACTCCGACAGCCATAACGATAGAAAAAATAACAGCATTTACTCTTTCGTGTGTATCAGCGCTTAAATTTGATGTTTGAATGACTTCAAAAAACTGTTCGTAAATATATGTCGCTATAAAAACCAAAAGCAAAGCATTGAGCAAGAACAAAGTAATTTCACCACTTTTTCTCTCAAAATCAATATCCAGAAACGAAAATGTGCTCTTATTTTGAATTTTGGCATCGTCACTAAAATCATTATCTAACAGTACATTTTTTTCGTAACAAATTTCAGGTATCCAATAATTCCAGAAATTAAAAGAAATATAAAATCCAAGACCTGCAATAATGATCAGTTGCCAAATGTCTATATCTAAATAGTAATCAGTAAACAATGAAGAAAAATGCGCACTTCCGAAAGAGTAAACGATAAGAAACAGCCCTAAAAATACTAAAGGAATGACAAAATAGGCAATGATTTTTTTGGCTAAGTTGTTGTGAATTTTACGCTCTGGAAGCCACTGACTGAACATGAGGATGCGACCTAAAGAAGCAAATGCATTTACTATTATAAGCGGAAAAACCTGTACCACTTTAAGTTTATTTTCCTGCGTTTTAAATTGCAAAAAAAGAACTGACAAGGCCAAAGCTAGAAAAGAAACAAAATCGCCGTACCAGGCAAACGCAAAACACGACAAAACCGATGTCAGCACCAAAACCAAATGTGTGCGACTGGTAAATTGCTCCTGAAAGTAATAGCAAATTAGGGCTGTAAGAGCCATTCCGAATAGGGCGAGATTTACGCCTAATCCCTGATTGTAAAAAAGCAGTGTAAAAATCAAACTGCTGACTAAAATAAAATGATGTTTTTTCATGTTGATTAATTTAAAAGTACTTTGTAATTCAAAGTTTTTGGATAAAAATTTTTATTTATTGGATTTCATTAATTTTTCAAGACTATTTAAATGTTCGTTAAAGGCCGCACGTCCTCTATTGGTAACCCTGTAAGACGTTTTGGGTTTTTTACCCACAAATTCTTTCTTTACTTCTATGTATTCAGATTTCTCTAAAGCTGAGGAATGACTTGCCAGATTGCCGTCTGTGATGTTCAAAAGCGTTTTCATTTCTGTAAAATCTATCCAATCATTGACCATCAGGATAGACATGATGCCTAATCTGACGCGACTTTCAAAATCTTTATTTAATTTATCAATAATTCCCATTGAGGTTATTTGTATTTTTTGAACATCACCAGTCCATATAAAATGTGTAGAACGCCAAATCCCAATATCCAAAAGACCAAGCCGTATCCTAAATAGAAAAGAGAAACACAACCTAAAAGAAGTTCGCTAAAGCCTAAATATTTCACGTCTGAAAATGTATATTTTTCTGCATTGATCAATGCCAAACCATAAAAAATTAAAGTAGCAGGAGCCACCAACACATAGATTTGATGGTATAAAAGTGACAGACAAAAAATACCTCCGACAACGAGAGGAATAGCCAAATTGAAAAGCATTTTTTTTGTGGCGGTTGTCCAGATAGGCAAATTGTATTTTTTACTTTTTCTGATGGTAAAAAAAATACCGAACGCAAATGCAAATACTAGCACGATAAAAGCGATCAAAAATAACTCTGAAACCAAATTGCCCGAATACAATCTATGCTCGTCATGAAGATAATCGAGCCCGTTTGACTCTAACAGTTGGTACACATACAACCCGCCAATCAAGGCAGACAATCCTGCAAAAACTCCTGAGAGTCCGCTTAGGGATATAAATCTTGAAGAACGCTCCATCATTGAGCGAATATGTGATAAGTCTTCCTGGTGCTTTTGATTCATGATTAAAGTACTTTGTGTTGCAAAGTTATGTATTATTTTGAATTGAGCAACAAAAAATAGCTTTTTATTTACTGTTGTAAAAACAACTCTTTAACGCTTAAAAATCTCACCAAAACCATTGCCGCTATTACCGAGAAAATGCGTGAGGGATAGGAGCTAACTGCCGAAGCAGTGCGGATAGCCCGACCGTATTTGCGAAAGGCGCGCAATATGCGGTTGTTAGGATGCGCCTTTTGCAAATACGGGCACGCCCAATATATAGAACAAAAAAAGCCTATTCTAATGAACAGACTTTTACACTAATTTGTATATTTTTTTTCTAAAATTGTATCAGAACCATCTTCGTCTTTTAAACAAAAATACGCCAAAAGCAGATAGCACAACTGAAACAAAAAGCAGAATCCAGATACCGTATTTACTTTCTTCGAGGCCGTTTGGCACGTTCATCCCGTACAAACTGGCGATTAAGGTGGGAATCATTAAGATGATTGAAATGGAGGTCATTTGTTTCATGATATTATTCATGTTGTTGGAAATTACAGACGCATAGGCATCCATCATTCCGGTCAAGATATTGCTGTAAATGTTTGCGGTATCTTGCGCCTGACTCAATTCGATTTCAACATCTTCCAGCAAATCGAGGTCGTAATTGGCTTTTTGTGCTTTTAAGTTTTTTATTCGATGAAATAAAACATCATTCCCTTTTAAGGAAGTGATAAAAAACACGAGACATTTCTCGATTTGCAACAAAGCCTGTAATTCTTCGTTTTTGATTGATTTTTCTAAATTATCTTCTGCGAGCTTTATTTTCTGATTGATTTGTTTGAGGTATTTTAAATACCAGACACTTGAGGACAACAATAATCGGAGCACCAAATCGTGGTTATCTCTGATTTCGATATTTTTTCGTTGAGAATACAGTACAAAGTCGGCAATAATTTCTGTTTTGTAAAAGCTGATCGTAACGCAAATATCTTCTCTAAAAATCAAACCCATCGGGACGGTCTGAAAAGGAAGCTTCACATCGTCGCTTTTTATGGGCACACGCATGATAATGAGTGTCCAGCCGTCTTCGATCTCAATACGAGGTCTTTCGTCAACATCTTCTATATCATTGTAAAATGCTTCGGGAATCTGAAGTTCTTCTAAGAGGTATTTTTTTTCTGCTGCTGTTGGTACTTCGACGTTAATCCAACAGTTTGAATTCCATTTTGGTATTTCTTTAAATCCGTTATTGTTTGTGTAAAAGGCTTTCATTTCAAAAATCATGGTGTTATCATAGCATTTTGAAAAAATTCAAAAGCTACTTTAATTTAATATTAACGAATCATAATCGTCCATTTGGAGAAGTGTTTTTTTAAGTTTGCCAAAAGTATCTTTTATTTTTAAAACGCGAAACTTTAAAATACTAATTATTTATTAAAAACAACAAAGCCTACTCTAGCAGAATAGGCTTTGTATGTCGTAAATCCTTAAGAAATTATTTTCTTGCGCTTCTTATTTTTCGTGCTAAAAGCGTGTTTTTAAGCAACATGGCAATTGTCATTGGCCCTACTCCACCAGGAACTGGAGTAATAAATGATGATTTTTTGCTTACTTCGTCAAAATCAACATCACCTTTTATAACATAACCTTTTGGGTTTGATGCATCGTCAACTCTTGTAATTCCAACATCTACGATTACAACTCCGTCTTTCACCATATCTCCTTTTAAAAATTCAGGAACTCCTAAAGCTGTAATAATAATATCTGCATTTTTAGTAAATTCGGCTAAGTTTTTTGTTCTGCTGTGTGTCAAAGTAACAGTTGAATCTCCGGGATTTCCTTTACGGCTCATCAAGATACTCATTGGGCGACCTACAATATGACTTCTACCAATAACAACAGTATGCTTTCCGGCAGTTTCTACGTTATAACGCTCTAATAATTGCATGATTCCGAATGGTGTAGCTGGAATAAATGTTTCCATGTCCAGCGCCATTTTACCGAAGTTGGTCGGATGAAAACCATCGACATCTTTATCAGGATCAATTGCCATTAAAATTTTTTGCTCGTCGATATGTTTTGGTAACGGCAACTGTACAATAAAACCGTCCAGGTTATCATCTTCGTTTAGCTCTTTTATTTTATCAAGCAACTCAGCTTCAGTAATAGTTTCGGGTAAAGCAATCAAAGTTGAATCGAAACCAATTTGCTGGCAAGATTTTACTTTACTTCCTACGTAAGTTAAACTTGCTCCGTTGTTTCCCACGATTACTGCGGCCAAATGAGGCACTTTGCCTCCCGCATCTTTTATCGATTGAACTTCGGCTGCAATTTCGTTTTTAATGTCCTCTGATGTTTTTTTACCGTCTAGTAGTTGCATTTTTAAAAAAGTTTCAAGTTTAAAATTTTTAGTTTCAAGTTTCAAGTTTTGAAAAATGGAACTGATATGTTGTTATATTAAAAAAAGTTTCAAATTTCAGTCTCAACAACTTGAAACCTGAAACTTGAAACTTTTTATTTTTTTTATCTCGGCATTCCGCCTGGCATTCCTTTCATGCCTCCCATCATTTTCATCAGGTTTTTTCCGCCCGGGCCCTGCATCATTTTCATCATCTTACTCATTTGCTCAAACTGCTTCATCAGCTGGTTTACCTGCTCGATTTTGGTTCCCGAACCTTTGGCAATTCTGGCTTTCCTTTTTACATCGATTATGGCAGGTTTACTTCTTTCGACTGGTGTCATCGAGTGTATGATGGCCTCTATATGTTTAAAAGCGTCATCTTCTATTTCTACATCTTTCATGGCTTTTGAAGCACCTGGAATCATTCCGACCAAATCCTTCATATTACCCATTTTCTTCACTTGTTGAATCTGAGTAAGGAAATCATCAAAACCAAATTCGTTTTTAGCGATTTTCTTTTGAAGTTTTCTGGCTTCCTCTTCATCAAACTGCTCCTGCGCTCTCTCTACAAGCGACACAACATCACCCATACCTAAGATACGCTCGGCCATACGGTCTGGATAGAAAACATCAATTGCCTCCATCTTCTCGCCTGTACCTACAAATTTGATTGGTTTGTTTACAACCGATTTAATCGAAATTGCAGCTCCACCACGGGTATCACCATCTAACTTGGTTAGGATTACCCCATCAAAATTAAGGATGTCATTGAATGCTTTTGCGGTATTTACAGCATCTTGCCCTGTCATTGCATCTACAACAAACAAGGTTTCCTGTGGCTGAATGGCTTTATGAACACGAGCAATCTCGTCCATCATTTCTTTGTCTACTGCCAAACGACCGGCGGTATCAACAATCACAACATTAAAGCCGTTTGCTTTGGCGTGTTTGATTGCGTTTTGAGCAATTTCAACAGGATTTTTATTCTCTGGTTCTGAGTATACCTCAACTCCTATTTGATCTCCCACTACATGCAACTGATTAATCGCCGCAGGACGGTAGATATCACACGCTACCAAAAGTGGTTTTTTATTTTTCTTTGTTTTTAAAAAATTGGCTAGTTTTCCTGAGAAAGTCGTTTTACCAGAACCTTGCAATCCAGACATTAAAATAACCGAAGGATTTCCAGAAAGATTAATCCCTGCAACATCGCCTCCCATCAACTCTGTTAGCTCGTCTTTTACTAACTTCACCAACAATTGTCCTGGCTGAAGCGTCGTTAAAACGTCTTGACCAATTGCTTTTTCTTTTACTTTGGTAGTAAAATCTTTAGCAATTTTAAAGTTAACATCGGCATCTAATAAGGCACGACGCACTTCTTTTAAGGTATCGGCAACGTTTACTTCTGTAATTTTCCCGTGTCCTTTTAATATATGGAACGCTTTATCTAATTTATCACTTAAATTATCAAACATAGTATTGTTTTTTTTGAAGTTGCAAATATAGAACAAAGTTAGAAAGTTTCAAAGATTCAGAGGCGCAAAGGTTTAAAGTTTAAAGCTGTTTTATTTGATTCGGAAAAACCAACACTGCAATGTCTTAGAAATAAAAAAAGAGGTCAGATAAATCCAACCCCTTTTCCAAAAAAAAATAAAAAAAACAAAGTCACTAACTCATTCAATTATAATAAAATTGCATACTCAAAAGCAGCATGTCCTCTTTCGCCTGCTTGGTTTGTCATTGCAAGGAATTTTACTTTATAGTAATTTCCGGAAGCATCTTTCACTACATAAAAACGATCTGTCCTTACACTTGGTAAAGTAGTTGGTCCTCCACCAATTCTCCAGTTAGCACCAATAACTCTTTGATCTGTTGCCGAAACTGTAAAATTAGCCTCAACTACACTTGCTTTTGTAAAGTTCGCATAGGTTACTGCATCTGTTACTACAACTTGATAAGCTAAAGTTCCTCCTTTTGAGTTTGTAGTAATAAAATCAGAATATCCATAAGTTACATCTTGACCGTTATAAGGAGTATAATTTGTGAAAGTTGTAAAATTTATGTCCCATTTTGCTTTTTGAGGCTCAATAGAAACGGTATTTCCAGTACCTAAACTAAAAAATGTAAAATTAAAATCAGCATCTTTTGAAATTGTTTTTTCTGTAAATGTAGCAGAAGCTAAGTCAGCATATTGAATTTTGTATCCTGTTCCGTTTCTTAAGATTCTAACTTTTTTCCACCCTCTGGCATCACCATCAACAGCAGCTGAACCAACAGCCGGTTTAGTAGTACCAATACCAAATCCAAGATTTACTAAATATACTTTGTTGTCAGCATCATTAGCAGAAATCTCAGCAATTGCAGTTCCAACTCCTGCTCCAGCACCTGCTAAAACTCCTGTAGGATTATCAACGTAACCTTTAGAAGCTGCTGTATCAGATCCAACATTGACAGTATTATCGATTTGCTGAGTTAAAGTAATATCAGTAGTTTCTAATTTTTTTACAGCCATTTTAAGAGATCCGTTGATCACTACTCTAAAGTCAGCTCCAGTTGAGAATCCGAAATCCCATGCAGTTCTGTTTACAGATTTAGATTCCTCACTGCTTAAATCAAGATAAACCTGATTTGGCTGGTTTGGCCCTCCAACTGATGGTTGTAAAACAGCTCCAACAGAAGGAATTTCAACAGAAGCTTCATCGTCACTAGAACAAGACGCAAGACTTAGTAAGGCAAATGATAAGATTAAAAATGATTTTTTCATTGTATTTGATTTATATTAAAGATTAAGGTTATATGTTAATTTTACAAAATAAGAACGTCCGTAGGCAAGCATTACTTCACTAGACGTTGCATGTCCTGCAGTTTCACTCGTTCTTGTTTGATTGATATTTTTTATATCAAATAGGTTTCTTGCTCCAATAGTAGCTTCTAATTTATTATTGAAAAAAGTCTTTCTTGCAGAAGCATCAAGCCAATTGCTTGAATCTATTTCTGAAATAACAAAAGCATTGGTAGTTTCTATAAATTGCTGCGATTTTCCATTGTATTTATAATAGGCGGAGAAAACAGTATTCCATTTCGGAACAGTGTAAGAAATACTGCTATTCAAATTAAAAGAATACAAAAATTTATCATCTGAAGTAAAAGTCAGATTGTCAATTTTTTGAGATATTCCAACCAAAGAAGCTCCAAAATTAAAAGTCAAATTGTCTTTTTTAAATTGATGCATTGTTGAAGCATTCCACATTCGATATTTACTAATATTGATGTATTGGTATTCCGGCGATCCGGTTGCGTCATTAAAACCAACCAATGCCATATCGATTCTGTCATTTACATCCAGAAAACTGCCTGTAAGCATGTTCGACATTTGCAATCCTGACGAATAAAGCGTTAATTTTTTAAGGCTGATTTCGTAAGAGCTGCTTGTTTCAGGAACAAGATTTTCGTTTCCGATAAAAAAGTGACTATCAAAAATTAATTTAGAATACAATTCATTAAAAGTCGGTGTTCTAAAAGATTTTCCGGCAGAACCACGAAGCTCAATTCCTTTCTCGAATAGATAACGTAGTCCTAAAGAAGAAGCATATTGATCTTTAAATTTTGACTGATCAGAAAAACGAAGTCCGGGTCTAATTGAAAGGCGCTCTGTCACTTTTATTTCTGAAGCTACAAAAAAGTCATAATTCTCAAGACGTTTAGTCACTGGAACAAATACATTATTAGCTTCCTGAACCAAAGAAAACCCAAGATTATTTACAAATTCGTAACCAATTTGCATATCGACTTTACTGTTCGGAAAGAAATTGCTTAAAGTTCCTGTAGAATACAACACTTCCATAGATTGATCTTCTACTTTAACATTATCTGCCTCCGTTTTAGTAGCCAGATAATATCTAAAATTTTCAACATCTCTTGCCTGTTTTTGATGTGAAACAGAAACATTATAGTTAAGTTGAGAGAATATTTTTCCGGTTGTATTTAAGTGATGAAAAAATCTATTGGTTAAGTATTTTTTATCAAGTGAATATCTGTAAGAACCCAAAGTTGTACTAAAACCAGATTGCACTGTACTGTTATAGAAATCAACATCTTCATCTAAAAATTCAAATTTGTAGAAAAAGCTGAAATCATTTTTTTTGTATGAAATTAAAGCTGTCGTATTTAATTGCTCTTTTGGAAGCCATGTATAACCACGTAAACCGTCATTTTCGCTATAATCTTTTCCTTTTTTAGTACTTAAAAAACCCTGAAAATCATTTCTGTTTGCTCCGATAGAGACAAACCAGTTTTTATTAATATTATAAGAAACTTTTAAATTCTGGATATGACGTCCTTTATCAAAAAGAGAATACTCATCGCCAACAGTTTCTTCCTGAGCCGTTGCAGCAATACTCAATTTGTACTTTGATGACGTTTTTGTAATAATGTTCAAAACACCGCTCACGGCATTTGCTCCGTGTGTAACTCCCATTGAGCCTTCTATTATTTCGATTTGTTCTACATCATTTAAATTTATCTGAGACAAATCGATATTATTTCCTAAACCGGCCTCATTAACCAATGGTACATTATCTACTAAAATTTTAAAATATTGCGCATCCAATCCAAACATAGAAACAGTTGATCGTCCATCGTTTCCACTTGGTCTTACTGTAATGTTCAAATACTGATTTAATACATCTGCTAAATTCGTAGCTGCCAGATTCTGAATGTCTTTACTCGTTATCAGTCTCACATTAAACACAGACTTTTTTATCGATTGAGGCTTAAACTGACCTGTCACAACAACTTCAGAAAGTTTGTTTACAGCCGTAGTATCTTTCTCCTGCGAGTGAGAAAGTTGACCAAAAAGAAGCGCCGTAAAAAGGGTGATTTTTATTTTCATTATTTTTATTCATTCTTAATAACTCGGCAAATATATAATTATTTTTATTCAATCTAAATAAAATTTATATATTTGCTGAAATTTTTTAAAAGTAAAAGAAAGGAATTATGATTACAAAAAGTCTCTATTTTTCGGCCGTAATGGCCTTGACATGCAGCATTGGATTTGGTCAGGATGCTAAAAAACAACAAGATATTAAATCGATTAAGTCGATGTGTGGTTGTTATGAAGTGAAATTTAATTTCGCAGAAACTTTTCAATATCCTAAAGATACCCTTACATACAAACCCTCTCCAACAAAACATGAAAGTGGTTTGGAATGGGTAGAATTGGTAGAAGACACTCCAAATAAAATCGTAATGCAGCATTTACTGATTGTGAGCGATGACATGATCATCAAACACTGGAGACAAGATTGGTTATTCGAAAATACCGACTTTTATGCCTTTGATAAAAACACCTCCTGGAAGTATCAAAAACGAGACAAAAAAGACGTAAAAGGGCAATGGACACAAAAAGTATATCAAGTAGATGATAGCCCGAGATATGAAGGATCTGCGACATGGGTACATGTTGATGGGCAAGATTATTGGACCAATACTACAGATGCTCCGCTTCCGCGAAGAGAACATACAAAGCGCAATGATTATAATGTTTTGAAGAGAAGAAATATTCACCAAATTACTGCTACGGGCTGGAACCATGAGCAGGACAATGACAAGTTGATCAGAGATAATAGCGGAAAAGATGTTTTGCTTGCGCAAGAAAAAGGAATGGATGTATATACTAAAGTTCCGGATATTAAATGTATCGCAGCACAAAACTGGTGGAAAGAGAATACGGTACTTTGGAAAAACGTACGTGACAAATGGCAAACACTCTTTGACAGACATAAAGACTTAAACCTGGAAGCAAAAGTAGATAAAAAAGCGCTTTACTCGCTTTTGTTTGATTTAAAACCAGACACTAAAAAAGCCGATACTGATGCCATTATCGACAAGTTTGTAAAATAAAAATGTTTGTGTTAGTTGTAAAAAGGCCAGTAGTTTTAGAACGACTGGCCTTTTTTATATGAGAACAAATTTGCTTTTTTACATTCTCTCCGGAACTTCAATTCCTAATAGTGTAAAAGAAGATTTTATTACTTCGGCTACTTTTTGAGAAAGCTGTACTCTGAATATTTTTTTGGTCAAATCTACTTCTCCCAATATGTGTACCGATTGGTAGAACGAGTTGTATTCTTTTACCAAATCATACGTATAATTGGCAAGCAAAGCTGGACTGTGGTTATGCGCCGCATTTTGAATGACTTCCGGAAAAAGTTCGATTTGTTTTACCAGTTCCTTTTCTTTTTCATGAAGTTCTTTAATATCCGCTTTCGCTGAAAAATCAAAATCGGCTTTACGAATGATGGATTGAATTCTCGCATACGTATATTGTATAAAAGGTCCCGTATTACCAGCAAAATCAACAGATTCTTCTGGGTTAAACAAAATACGTTTTTTAGGATCTACTTTTAAGATATAATATTTTAAGGCACCCAAACCAATTGTTTTGTATAATTTGGCTTTTTCCTCTTCAGAGTAACTATCCAATTTACCTAAATCTTCAGAAATTTGTTTTGCCGTATCGGTCATATCCTGCATCAAATCATCCGCATCTACGACAGTTCCTTCACGGCTTTTCATTTTTCCAGAAGGCAAATCTACCATTCCGTAAGATAAATGATAGAGGCTTGAAGCCCAATCAAAACCTAATTTTTTTAGAATCAAAAACAATACTTTGAAATGATAATCCTGTTCGTTACCGACAGTATATACCATTCCTCCAACATCCGGCATATCTTTTACACGCTGAATTGCAGTACCAATATCTTGTGTCATATACACCGCCGTTCCGTCTGAACGCAATACGATTTTACGGTCTAAACCTTCGTCTGTAAGGTCTATCCAAACAGAACCATCAGGATCTTTCTCAAAAACACCTTTATCAAGACCTACCTGAACCACGTCTTTACCTAACAAATAGGTATTGCTTTCGTAGTAATATTTATCAAAATTAACTCCTAAATTAGTGTACGTCGTTGCAAAACCATCATATACCCATTGGTTCATTTTTTTCCAAAGCGTAATTACATGCTCATCTCCCGCTTCCCATTTTTTAAGCATTTCTTGTGCTTGAATAATAATCGGAGCTTGTTTTTTTGCTTCTTCCTCTGTTTTGCCCGTCTCCATTAGTTGACTGATTTCGGCTTTGTATGCTTTATCAAACTCAACATAATATTTACCAACTAATTTATCTCCTTTTAAATTTGAACTTTCCGGTGTTTCGCCGTTTCCAAACTTTTCCCAGGCCAACATCGACTTGCAGATATGAATTCCACGATCGTTGATGATCTGTGTTTTGTATACTTTTTTACCCGAAGCTTTAATAATTTCAGCAACAGAATATCCTAACAAATTGTTACGAACGTGACCTAAATGCAGTGGTTTGTTGGTGTTTGGCGAAGAATATTCGACCATTATTGCTTTATCATCTGGGTTTGGCGTTACAAATCCAAACGTATTGTTGTCTTTTATTTCATTAAAGAAATTCAAATAATAAGTGTCTGCAATTACGATATTCAAGAAACCTGAAACCACATTAAAACGGGCAACTTCGGCAACATTTTCAACCAGATAATCTCCGATTTTATTTCCTAATTCGGCAGGATTACTTTTTATTACTTTCAATAAAGGAAAAATAACCATTGTAATATCGCCTTCAAACTCTTTTCTAGTCGTTTGAAACTCGATTTTATCAACAGTTACATCAAATAATGCCTGGATGGCGCTTTGTATAGAGGGTGTAAGAATTTGTGATAATGACATGTAAACTTATTTTTAAAGTGAGCAAATATACTGCTTATTCATCAATTAGAGAAAACGAAAAACATATAAAATAAAACAAATCGATCTGAATTTCTCAAAATATCACATCAATACAAGCTGATTTTTATTAAAAAATTAAAACCTTAAACTGCTCTAAAACAGCCGTTCTGTAAAAAATTACATTTTTTTTCAAAATTTCCTGTAACATATCGGGAATTAAAGAGTCTTAATAGCAACTTCAGATTTTATTTGAAGAAAAAAATAAGCATCATCAATCAATCAAAATAATCAAATTAAACTATGAAATTAAAATTCTTTCTGTTCGCATTACTGGGTGTAATGGGAATAGCGCAAGCTCAGAACTCAGGAACAGTTTCCGGAAAAATTACCGAAAAATCAAACAACGCTCCAATCTCCTACGCTACCGTATCGATTAAAGACAACGGAAAAGTAGTATCGGGCGTAAATACAGACGATAATGGTGATTTTATCATTAAAAATTTGGCTTTAAAAAGTTATACCATCGAAATTCAATACATTGGTTTTAGAAAATACATTGGTTCTGTACTTTTGAGTGACAACAAAAAAGAAGCGATTTTTAAAGTAGCGCTGGAAGAAGAAGCGACACAACTAAAAGGTGTTAACATCATTAGTGAGCGCTCGACTATCGAACAAAAAATTGACCGAAAAGTAATTACTGTTGGAAAAGATTTGACTACCGCAGGAGCTTCAGCCTCTGATATTATGAACAATATTCCTTCTGTGAATGTTGATCAGGACGGAAAGCTTTCGCTTCGCGGAAATTCAAATGTTCGTGTTTTAATTGATGGAAGACCGACCAATATTGACCCAGCGCAATTGTTGAAGCAAATTCCGTCAACATCTATCAAAAAAATTGAGTTGATCACCAATCCAAGTGCAAAATACAACCCAGAAGGAATGTCCGGAATCATTAATGTCGTGTTGCATAAAAATGCTAATTCTGGCTTTAACGGAAGTTATAGTGGCGGAATTACTTTTGGAGAAACAGCCAAATACAATCAATCTTTAGACTTGAACTACAAAACCGGAAAAGTAAATTTCTTTGGAAATGCAGGTCAAAATTTTGGAACATATCACAATAAAGGAGAAATATTAAGATTGGATCAGGACATCCAACAACGATTAGACATTTTAAATGATAACGAATCGTATTTGTATAAAATCGGGATGGATTATTTTATCAATGACAACAATACTATTTCGATCTACACCAATCAAAACAAATCGACCGGTATAGGATATGTAGACACCAATATTGATTATTTTAATGGTTCGCAGACCCGAAACCTTTTTCAGAAATCACAATATGATGGACCAAGTACTAACGGAACTTACAATTTGGCTTACAAACACATATTCAAAGAAGGACATACATTAGACGTTGAAGGAAATTATAACGACTCAAAAGAAACTCAGAATGCTTTTTTTGACACCAACACCACCTTGACCAACAATTCGGTGAGCAATAATTTTTATACAGATAATATTAAAGACGACCAAAAACTAAGTACTTTAAACATTGACTACGTAAATCCGTTAAGCGAAAAATCTACGCTTGAAGCCGGAGCTGAGGCAAGATTAACAAGAACTGAGAATAATTACATCACAGGTAATTCTTCGGTTGCAGTTGAGGATCAGATTTCAAATTATACGTATGATATTGATATTTATTCTGCCTATGTAACTTTTGGACAAAAATTTAAAAAACTTAGCTATCAAGTGGGAGCTCGTTTTGAGAGTTATAAAGTTACGGCCAACTTAAATCGTGGCGAAACAAAGTTTGATGATGACTATATTACCTTGTATCCGTCTGCTTATTTAACATATAATTTGAACGAAAAAAACATGTTTCAATTAAGTTATAGCCGTCGTGTTGACCGTCCTAGCTTAGAGCAAACAAAGCCTATTCGTGAATTTTCGACCCCATTGGTAACTTCTTTTGGAAATCAGGAGTTACGTCCTCAATTTACAAACTCAGTTGAGCTGAATTACACGAAAACCCTTGAAAAAGGAAGTTTTACTGCCGGAGTTTTTGTGAGAAGAATTAACGATCAGATTAGCAGAGTACTATATCCTGATAAAAATGACGCTACAAACGAGAAACAAATCATGACTTTCACAAACAATGATAGCAATACATCGTATGGTTTTGAGGTTTCTGCCAATTATAAAATCACAAAATGGTGGGATATCCAGCCGTCAATTGATTTCTCCAGCATCAATCAAGAAGGAGTAATTTTTGCTTATGATCCGGTAACTCAAACTAGCAGCCCTCTTGAGAGAAGCGTCACTACATCGGCATTTAATGCGAGATTAAACTCTAATTTTAAAGCCAACAAACGTTTAAGCTTTTTGTTATTCGGATTCTACAGAGGTCCTGTTAATGAAATTCAAAATAACAGAAAAGAGATGTACAAAGTTGACACTGGTGCTAGATACACTTTATTAAACAACAAAATGAATCTAAGCGTACGTTTTAATGATGTTTTCAACACAATGAGATATGCTTTTGATAGTTTGTATCCTTATCCGCAAACCGGAGAATTTACTTGGGAGAGCCAAACGGTTTATTTGGGTCTTACATACAATTTTGGAGGTGCGAAAAGCAAAACTTTGCAACGTAAACAAAGAGATGACAACACTAATAAAGGTGGTGGCGGAATGTTTTAGTCCCGCTCTTATTAGTAGATTTAATATTTTTTAAAATTATTTTTTAGTAGAAGAAAAGCTCGGAGTCTGCCAACTCTGAGCTTTTTTATTTCTGTAAATGTGTCACTAACGCCTTTATTTCTTGAGGATCCGCAGTTTCGTCATTCCCGGTAATCGCCGAAGAATGATAAAAAGTTGGTTTTAATTTTTCTTTTATTGTCAAAACATTCGCAGAACGCAAACCACCGCCCGGCATGATTACAATCCTGTTTTTGCTTAATTTTTGAATTTGTTTTAAAACAGAAATTCCCTCAACCACAGATTTACCCTGCCCGGAAGTTAAAATCGTCGAAAAACCACAACTGATTACCTCTTCCAGCGATTGCTCTACGTCTTTTACAACATCAAAAGCACGATGAAAAGTACACGGCAGCGGACTCGCCAATTGCACCAATTCCCTATTTCGGGTCGTATTAACAGTACCGTCTGCATTTAAAATTCCGAAAACAAAACCATCCACTTTTAATTTTTTAAATTGTTTGATGTCTTGCTTCATTTCGACAATCTCGTCATCAGAATACACAAAATCACCACCTCTTGGTCTTATAATAACATGCATTTTTGTAGCCAACTGTTCTCTTACTTTGAGTGCCAAAATATAGTTTGGCGTGGTCCCGCCCAATTTCATGTTTTCGCACAATTCTATTCTGTCAGCACCATTTTCTTGGGCTGTTAAAGCAGATTCAAAATTAAAACAAGCTATTTCGAGTTGATTTTTTTTCATTTGTATTCCTTATAAGAGAAGCTTCGACTTCGCTCCGCTTGACAATCAAATATAAAAAAAACCTGCTCAAAAAATCGAACAGGTTCTACGTATTTTAAAAAAACTAAATTACCATTTTATGATGGCACTTGCCCATGTAAAACCACTTCCGAAAGCAGCCAAAACCACAGTATCTCCAGATTTAATCTTTCCTTGTTCCCAAGCTTCTGTTAAAGCAATCGGAATCGAGGCAGCCGTGGTGTTACCGTATTTCTGAATATTGTTGTGGACTTGATCATCAGTCAATTTAAATTTATTTTGAATGAACTGCGAAATTCTCAAATTGGCCTGATGCGGAATCAACATATCAATATCCGAAACCTGTAAACCGTTTGCTTCCAAACCTTCATTGATTACCTCAGCAAAACGAACTACTGCATTTTTAAACACAAATTGCCCATTCATGTAAGGATAATAACTTTCATCATTAGGATCATTATCTGCCAGAATATCGGTTACCCAACGGGCTCCCATTCCTGGTGCCTGCAGAGCCAATTCTTCTGCATGTTGTCCTTCTGAATGCAGATGAGTAGATAAAATTCCTTTTGTAAGATCTTCTTCACGACTTAAAACAGCTGCTCCCGCTCCGTCTCCAAAAATTACCGAAACACCGCGTCCGCGAGTAGTCATGTCTAAACCAGTTGAATGTACTTCTGAGCCGATTACCAAAATATTTTTATACATTCCGGTCTTGATGTATTGATCAGCAACCGAGATAGCATAAATAAAGCCTGAGCATTGATTTCTAACATCTAATGCCCCTACAGTTCGCAATCCTAAATCACGCTGTACTAAAACTCCTGGCCCTGGAAAATAATAATCCGGACTTAAAGTAGCAAAAACCACAAAATCAATATCTTCTTTGGCAATGCCCGATCTTTCTATCGCTATTTTAGCAGCTTTTACTCCCATCGTAGTGGTGGTATCCTCTCCACGAATAATATGTCGGCGTTCCTGAATCCCTGTTCTTTCCTGAATCCATTCGTCATTGGTATCAATAATCTTAGACAGATCATCATTGGTTACGACATTTGCAGGAACATAATATCCTAAGCCCGCTATTTTTGAATGATACATATTCTTTTTATTATTTGTTAAAAAATTGCATTGCAAATTTACTTATACTTTAAAACATAAGCGTACAAATTACTGTTTTTTTCGAAATTGACAATCTATTATTCTTTAAAAACCTGTCAACATTCATTTTTTTTATTATCAAAAAATCGATTTTCTGCTTCATTTTATAAAAAGCATGAAAAATTGCCTAAAAAGTGTAACAAGATCAAAGTACTTTAGACAAACTTTATAAATACCATTCTACAACCATAAAAATTCAAATTATGAAATTAAAGGTTACTTTACTCTTATTCTTAAACATTGGCTTTATTGCTTTTGCCCAGGAAAATTTAACGTATCAAAAACCACCAAAATCGATCCTCGATTTAGCCGATTACGAAAAAGCTCCAACTGTTTCTATGGATACTAAAAAAGAATACATGCTTTTTATGTATCGAAGCACTTATAAAACTTTGGATGATCTGAACCAAGACGAACTTCGTCTAGCAGGTTTACGAATCAATCCTGTTACTAATATTTCAAGTACAGTAACGTATATCACCAATCTAAAAGTACGAAAAATATCGGGTGTCTCCGAAATGCAGGTTGCAGGATTACCTTCTAATCCTAAAATCAGTAATATTTCGTGGTCACCAAACGATAAGAAAATCTTATTTTCGAATACAACAAACTCAGGAGTTGAATTATGGGTTTTGGATGTAGCAACCGCACAAGCCAAAAAACTAACTGATGCTACTGTAAACGCCAACCTTGGAAATCCGTTTAATTGGCTTTTGGACAATGAAACCATTTTAGTAAAAATGTTGCCTAAAAACAGACAACCACTATTAGATTCTAAAAAAGATTTGCCAACTGGACCGATTATTTCGAATGCTTCGGGAGAAAAATCTCAAAACAGAACTTACCCGGATATGTTGAAAAACAAAAATGACGAAGCCAATTTTGAAAACATCATGACTTCTGAATTATATAAAATAAACCTTAACGGAACAGCGACTTTATTTAAAGAAGCTGCTATGTACGCTGGAGAAAAAATTTCGCCAGACGGAAACTATATTATGTTAAGCACTATTCAAAAACCATTTTCTTATGTCGTTCCGCTATACCGATTCCCTTCTAAAACAGTAGTATACGACAGTAATGGAAAAGAAATAAAAGTGGTAAATGAAGTCCCTTTGAACGAAATAATTCCTAAAGGTTTTATGGCCGTTCGAAAAGGAAAAAGAGAGATGGCGTGGAGAAACGACAAACCTGCCACTTTATCTTACGTAGTAGCATTAGACGAAGGAAATCCTGCCAATAAAGTAGATTTTAGAGACGAAGTTTTTTTATGGAATGCTCCTTTTGATGCTGAAGCAACTTCATTGGTAAAAACACCTCAGCGCTATAGTGATATTATTTGGGGTAATGACAATATTGCTATTCTTTCTGACGAATGGTACGACACTCGAAACACAAAAACGTATGTCATTAATCCTTCAAATCCGGCACAACAGCCAAAAGTCATTACAGACAGAAACCAACAGGATGTTTATGCAGATCCGGGAGTTTTTGAAACGAAGAAAAATGCGTATAACAAATATGTGCTCGCGATAGAAGGTGAAAATGCTTATCGTATTGGTGATGGTTACACCAAAGAAGGACAATTTCCTTTTATTGATGTATTCAATTTAAAAACTTTACAATCCAAACGAATTTATACTTCTCCTTATAAAGACAAAAAAGAAGATTTACTGGAAATTGAAGATTATAAAACCGGAAAAGTTTTGGTACAGATTCAATCTAAAAGCGAGTATCCAAATTATTATTTTAGAAACATCAAAAAACAAAACAGCTTAACGCCGATTACTTTTTTCAAAAATCCTTTCGAAAGTATCAAAGAGGTGAGTAAAGAAGTCATCAAATACAAACGTAAAGATGGCGTTGAATTGTCTGGAACATTATATTTGCCAGCTGGTTACGACAAAGTAAAAAAAGAAAAATTACCTTTATTAATCTGGGCTTATCCTGCAGAATATAAGGATAAAAATAGTGCTGGACAATCGACTCAAAACTCAAACGAATTTACGCTCCCGTATTACGGTTCCTTTGTTTACTGGGTAACAAGAGGATATGTTGTTCTTGACGATGCTGCTTTCCCGATCATTGGTGAAGGAACCACAGAACCCAACGACAACTTTATCTCGCAATTGGTTGATAATGCCGCAGCAGCAATTGATGCTGTTGATGCCTTAGGTTATATCAATAGAAAAAAAGTCGCCGTTGGAGGACATTCTTAC
Organism: Flavobacterium flavipigmentatum; assembly: GCF_020911905.1. Lineage (NCBI taxonomy): Bacteria > Pseudomonadati > Bacteroidota > Flavobacteriia > Flavobacteriales > Flavobacteriaceae > Flavobacterium > Flavobacterium flavipigmentatum. The sequence continues at coordinate 329,410 of NZ_CP087133.1, forward strand.
GGAGCTTTTATGACCGCTAATTTATTGACGCATTCTAATCTTTTTACCTGCGGAATTGCCAGAAGTGGTGCCTACAACAGAACTTTAACTCCATTCGGTTTTCAAACGGAACAGCGCAATTATTGGGAGGCTACAGATGTGTATAACACCATGTCTCCGTTTATGAATGCCAACAAAATGAAAACTCCTCTTTTATTGGTTCATGGCGAAGCCGATAATAATCCAGGGACTTTTACCTTACAGACAGAGCGTTATTTTCAAGCTTTAAAAGGTTTGGGAGCTCCAGCAAGAATGGTGATTTTACCTAAAGAAGCACACGGTTATGTGGCCAAAGAAAATATTTTGCATTTACTTTGGGAGCAAGATCAGTTTTTAGAAAAATATTTAAAGAACTAATATTTCTTTACATTATTAAAAAAACAAACCCGACAGATTTTGAAAACTGTCGGGTTTGTTTTTGTGTTTTTATAAGTAATTCAACTTCAAAAAAACATTTTCTTCTAGCGGTAAATCTATTTCACTTTCAAAAAATATTAATTGTCGTTTGTAAACCGATTCGATCAGATAATGATTCCCTCTAAAATAAGTTCGCCTGATTTTTACCGGCAAATCCGACTCAGCAGTCATTTTTAACTGATGCGGATACACTAATGTTTTATGATTTTCATCTTCGTAAGAAAGGAGTAAATGTGTCGCAATTTCGTTTACTTCTCCAAAAAGCGATGCTACATAACGGCTTTCAGGATCTTCATAAATTTTTGCGGGATTGTCTTTTACTATTATTTCTCCGTTGCGCATCACGATTGTCTCATCTGCAAAAGAAAGTGCGTCACTACTATCATGAGTGGCGAGTATACAAGTAATATTTTTTTGTTTTAAATATTTAAATAAATTTCGGCGTAAAGCATTTTTCCTAAAAGCATCAATTTGGCTAAAAGGCTCATCCAGTAAAATCACTTCGGGTTCCAGTGCCAGTACTCTTACCAGAGCCACGCGTTGTTGTTGTCCTCCGCTTAAAAATTTAGCTTTTACATTAGAAAACTGTTCCATTTCTACCATTTCGAGCAATTCCTGAACACGCAATTTTTTCATGTTGGCAAAACCATTAGAAAGAAACTTGCCCACATTTTCTGCCACGGTTTCAAAAGGAGACAAATCAAAATCCTGCGCCAGATATTTCATATACGGCATTCCGGGAATCAAATTGTATTTTGGTCCTAAAACAGGTTTCCCTTCATAAAAAATTTCGCCTTCATCTAGGTCGTACAATCCATAAATCAATTTAAGCAGTGTACTTTTTCCGCACCCACTTTCGCCAATAATAGCAATATTTTCACCTTTATTAATAGTGAAATTGAGATTTTTAATAACTGGTTTATCAGTATATGAAAAAGAAATATTTTTAATATCAAGCATGAATACAAATTGAGAAAGCAAATTTACAATGTTTAATTCCGAAAGTCAAAAAAAAAGCTGCTTCAATATGAGGCAGCTTTTGATTTTTTTATTGTATGATACAACTATTTTCCAGCCTCAGCTTTTGCGTCGTTTACCATTTTATCGTTTGCAGTAATAGCAAATTCTACACGACGGTTTTGAGTTCTTCCTTCGGCAGTATCATTACTTGCGATTGGATCTGCAATTCCTAAACCTGAGGTTTTAAAACGACCTGAACTTATTCCTTTAGAGATTAAGTATGTTTTTACAGATGCTGCTCTTTGACCAGAAAGTGTTAGATTGTATTCTGGTTTTCCAGTGTTATCTGTGTAGCCAAAAATTTCAATGTTGGTATCTCCATATTCTTTAAAAACAGGAACTAATTTATCCAAATTTGCCTTAGCACCAGCTGTAAGAGTTGATTTATTAGTATCAAAACGTACTGCATTTTCATTTAAAGTCAAGTGAATTCCTTCTCCTATTCTTTCTACATCAGCGCCTGGTAAAGCTTGATCAATTTCGCGCGCTTGTTTGTCCATTTTATTTCCAATAAGAGCACCAGTTCCACCACCAACAGCAGCTCCAATGGCAGCTCCTAATGCAGCGTTACCACCTTTACCCAGATTATTACCTAAAATACCTCCGATAATACCTCCGGCAACAACACCAATTCCAGCTCCTTTTTGTGTATTATTAGCGTTTTTTACTGAATCACAGCTTACAAACAAGCTACTTAAAACCAGTAAACTGCTCAAACCTAATATTGCTATTTTTTTCATCTTTTTCTTTTTTTTATTTTAAATTAATTTGCTCTCTGAAATTGGTACACAACCTCTTTTGTTTGTCCTCCAACATTAATATTATCTACCAATTGAAATGAGTTTTCTGTCAAACCCGCAACTTTTAGTAAATAACCTTCTCTTACTTTTTTTGCTTTTACTCCTGCATTTAAAACTTTAAGCACAAAAAGTCCTTGATTGTTAATGCTCCAAACAATTGGAGAACTGAATTCTGTACAATTTACGGCAGCCAAAGACAAAGTCCCTTTGTTATTATTCGAAATAAAATTCCAGTTACTACCAATAAAACATTTAGAGTCGGCAAGATCAAACGAATTTACTTTTATGTAATCAGAACCAGGATAGGAAACATTTGTAATTACCCAATTTCCTTTGATCGCTACTTGAGTGGGTCTATCAAGTTTTTTTGAAAGCGGAGCGGCTTCAGTAGAAGCAGTCGTAGTAGACGCAGATTTGCACGCCATAAACATCGAAGTGATCATGCATAAGAGAAAAATTTTCTTCATTTTTAACAATATTTAAGTTATTACTTACTTTTTAGGCAATTATTGTACCGCAAAGATACAAATCATAAAAATATTTTCTTTTCATATTGTTACTTATTTTCTTTCAAAACTCCCACCCCGACATTTTGTCATTTAAAAAACAATTGGTATTCTATTTGAAGAACTGAATACCAATCACATTAAACTTAAATTATAAAAATATGACAACAGGTAAAATTAATGTTTCGGTAGAAAACATCTTTCCTTTAATCAAAAAATTCTTGTACAGCGATCACGAAATTTTCTTGCGTGAGCTCGTTTCAAACGGAACCGATGCTACTTTAAAATTAAAACACCTTATTAGTATTGGCGAAGCTAAAGTAGAATTTGGAAATCCGGTTATTGAAATTAAAGTAGATAAGGAAGGAAAAAAAATTCACATTATCGACCAAGGTTTAGGTATGACTGCTGATGAGGTAGAAAAATACATCAATCAAGTGGCTTTTTCAGGAGCAGAAGAATTCCTGGACAAATACAAAGATTCTGCTAAAGATTCAGGAATTATTGGTCATTTTGGTCTTGGTTTTTATTCTGCATTTATGGTGGCAGAAAAAGTAGAAATCATCACAAAATCGTACAAAGACGAGCCAGCTGCGCACTGGACATGTGACGGAAGCCCGGAATTTACATTAGAACCAGCTGACAAAACTTCACGTGGTACAGAAATTATTTTGCACGTTGCCGAAGATTCTCTTGAATTTTTAGAAGATTCAAAAATCAGTGGATTATTGAATAAGTATAATAAATTTATGCCTATTCCGATTAAATTTGGTACCAGAACACAAACGCTTCCAAAACCAGAAGATGCTCCTGAGGATTATGTAAATGAGACTGTTGAAACTGACAATATCATCAACAATCCAAATCCAGCCTGGACCAAACAACCAACTGAATTATCTGATGAAGATTACAAAAGTTTCTACAGAGAGTTGTATCCAATGCAATTTGAAGAGCCGTTATTCAATATTCATTTAAATGTTGATTATCCGTTTAACCTGACAGGAATTTTATATTTCCCTAAATTAGGTTCGGATTTGCAAATTCAAAAAGATAAAATTCAATTGTACCAAAACCAGGTTTATGTAACCGACAATGTAGAAGGAATTGTACCTGAATTTTTGACGATGTTGAAAGGTGTAATTGATTCTCCGGACATTCCTTTGAACGTTTCTCGCTCTGGTTTGCAGGCAGATGGTGCTGTAAAGAAAATTTCGAACTACATTACCCGTAAAGTAGCTGACAAATTGAAAGCATTATTTAATGAAAACCGTGCTGATTTTGAACAAAAATGGAACGATATTAAAATTGTTTTAGAATACGGAATGCTTTCTGAAGATAAATTCTACGAAAAAGCCGGAGCATTTGTACTGTATCCAACGGTAGATGATACTTATTTTACTTTAGAAGAATTAAAAGAAAAATTAAAAGAAAACCAAACCGACAAAGACGGGAAATTGGTTGTTTTATATGCAGGAAACAAAGAAGCACAACACTCTTACATCGAAACTGCCAAAGAAAAAGGTTACGAAGTATTGCTGTTGGATTCTCCGATTATCTCACATTTGATTCAAAAAATTGAAGGTGACAACAAAGATTTGACTTTTGTACGTGTAGATTCTGATCATATTGATAATTTGATCAAAAAAGACGAAAACACGATTTCTAAATTATCTGATGAAGAAAAAGAAACTTTAAAAACTTCTTTAGAAGCTTATATTCCAAAAGCATATTCTGTTCAACTAGAAGCGATGGACAGCCAAGCTGCGCCGTTTATTATCACGCAGCCAGAATTTATGCGTAGAATGAAAGAAATGAGTCAGTCTGGTGGTGGCGGAATGTTTGGAATGGGCAATATGCCAGAAATGTACAATTTGGTGGTGAATACCAACTCAGATTTGGCAACCAACATTTTGAATACTGAAGACAAAACACATCAGGAACACTTGGTAAAACAAGCCCTAGACTTAGCAAAATTATCACAAAACCTTTTAAAAGGTGAAGCCTTAACTGCTTTTGTTAAAAGAAGTTTTGAGATGATTAAATAAGATTTTAAAAAAAAAACCGTTATAAATCCTGTAGGCAAATCTTACAGGATTTTTTATTTGTTATTGTTTTTTTACCTATTTTTGATTGCCTCTTAATCTATCATTAAACAGGAATGACTATGGAAAAAACTAAAATTTCGTTATTGACAATCTGTGCATCAGAATTAATTTATGTTTTTTGCTCAAAAGAAGCGATTGTCAATCAAGCTGATAGTTCTTTTACAGATCAGTTGATTAGTAGGGAAACAAAAGCAGAAGCGGATCACGAAACAAAAACTTCTTTTACGACAGCTGTTCCCGGAATTTGCAATAATATTACAGTAGAGAAACCAACAGCAGAAGCTTATCCTAAAGTTTTCAATCTCGATTTTGGAAACACTAATTCTACTGAAAATGAAATTACAAAAAATGGAAAATTAAAAATCACACTTTCAGGTCCACTTACTACTACAGGAAGTCAAATGAAAGTAGAAAGAATTGATTATGCCGTAAACGGAATTAAATTGGAAGGGACAATTGTGTACACCAATACCACTGCCGACGACACATTCCCGGAGTGGACAGGTAAAGTTGAAAATGCCAAATTAATAGATCGAAACGGAAAAATCTATACCAAAAATGGATTTCACGTTGTGCAACAAACAGAAGGTTTTTCTACTACAACACTCGAAGACAAAGTTTATGAAATAACAGAAGGAGAATATGTTGTAACCTCAGATACAGGAGGAAAACTAACTTTGACCATTCACGAAGCTTTAGTAAAAAAATACTCTTGTGCCTTTATTTCGAAGGGAAAACTAAAAATAGAAGGAGGTTTCCTAAACGGAATTATTGATTACGGAAACAATGAGTGTGATCCTAAATACACGTATACGCACGAAGACGGAACTCTTTATACGTTGGGTGTTTAATAAAATCGCTTTTTACAACAAGATTCCGTAATCGTCGTACTTAGTGAGGATTTTTATTGAATGATCCAAAGTAAAACGGGCTTTTGGGTAGGTCTTAATTTTTTGTCCAGAACTTTCATAAAATCATCCGAAACTGCGGGGCAGCCCCAACTTAGCGGAGCATATTCTGGGTAGATTTCATTATTAGAAACTGCCGACCAAGAATGCAAAACCACTACCCTGTTTTCTGCATTTTTATTGGTCGCCTCAAGTCCTTCAAGCCAGTATTTAATTTTTATTCCCCAAGCACTACTGTCTCTTTTTCCAATCTTATACTTTCCAAGAGAAGAACAATGACTATCATTTGTATTACTAAATTTTGCTTTTTTTAACTTGGAGGTATTGACAGACAAAACATCACAACTTCCGTGTGTGACCAAATTTTGAGCAATGATTTTTTTAGTTCTAAAATCATAAACAAAAAACCTGTTTTTTCCGGAATGCAGACTCATATCAATAAGAAAATAATAATCTGAATTTAATTTTTCTCTCTTGCAGAATGCTTTAGCTTCTTTATGAAAATCAGTATACACTTTTTTATTTATTGAAATAGATTCTTTGTTTTCTGCTACTTTATTACAACTCACTACTGATAAAAAAAGAAAGAATAATATTTTAAGACTACGCATTTAGGAAGATTATTAGAGTTTATTTCTAATAACTAAAATCCTGCCATTTTATTTTTTTCAAATAAAAAAACGTTCCTCCAAACTAAGCCCTATCTTTGCAGGCTCAATTTTTAAAAATAAAAAAATAAAATGTCACAAAACAATGTTCTAAAAGGTGTGTTCTTAGTTGCTCTTGGCGCTACAAGTTACGGAATGCTGGCCACGTTTGTAAAAATGGCTTATAACGAAGGGTACACCACTGCCGAAGTCACTTCATCACAATTTATATTAGGTATTTTAGGTATTTTACTCATTAATGCTTTTCAGAAAGTAAAACATAAAAAAAATGTGGTAAAAGCAACTTCTAAAAACATTTTTAATTTAATGCTCGCAGGAACTTCATTGGGTATGACAAGTGTTTTTTATTACTTGGCGGTTCGCTACATTCCGGTTTCAATAGGAATCGTTTTACTGATGCAAACCGTTTGGATGGGAGTTTTACTCGAAATGATTTTAGAAAAAAAACTGCCTTCAAAGCAAAAAGTGGTCGCCGTATTTATCGTTCTTTTAGGAACTATTTTAGCAACAAACATCATCAATAATGAAATGGAACTCGATTGGAGGGGAATCGCCTGGGGAATTTTGGCAGCCGCTTCTTTTACTACCACAATGTTTACTGCCAATCGTGTTGCTACAGAAATTTCGTCAGCGCAACGTAGTTTATACATGCTTTTAGGAGGCGCAATCATCGTATTTTCTTTTGCATTGGCTACCCAAAATACACCTTTTGATTTTTCTATTTTCCTAAAATGGGGAATCGTTTTATCACTTTTCGGAACCATTATTCCACCAATGCTAATGAACGCAGGTTTTCCGTTAACCGGAATTGGACTCGGAAGCATCGTGTCTGCACTAGAATTACCCGTTTCTGTACTGATGGCTTTTATATTACTGCATGAAAAAGTGATGTTATTGCAATGGATTGGAATCGTATTGATCATTTTGGCCATTATTATAATGAATGTCAACTTTAAGAAAAAAGTTTGATATTTTTATCTGTACTAAAAAACAAGATTCTACAACAACAATTCTATATTTTTTTTCATAAATTCGTAAGAAAATTTCGCAAATATGACTTTACCTTGGCACTTATATCTGATGGCTTTTTTATACATATCAGCAGGACTCAATCATTTTAGAAATCCTAAAATGTATATCAAAATCATACCTTCGTACTTCTCTAACCCTAAATTACTAAATATTTTAAGTGGTGCAGCAGAAGTAATTTTAGGGATTCTCCTGGCAATACCAGTAACAACACATATTGCTGCATGGGGAATTATAGCGTTGTTGATTGCTGTGTTTCCTGCAAATTTATTTATGTATCAAAATAAAAAAGCAGGTTTTAACTTACCTAAATGGATTTTATTTGTACGTTTGCCTTTACAGATCGTATTGATGCTGTGGGCATATCAATATACCTGTTGATAATCAAACTATTAATTAAAATTATTTATTATGAAAAAATTATTTGCAGAGTTTTTTGGAACTTACTGGTTGGTTTTTGGAGGTTGTGGCAGTGCCATTTTTGCTGCTGGATTTCCAGATTTAGGAATCGGATTTGCAGGTGTTGCATTAGCTTTTGGTTTAACAATATTAACAATGGCGTATGCTGTTGGACATATATCTGGAGGCCATTTTAATCCTGCCGTATCATTTGGCTTGTGGGCTGGCGGAAGATTCTCTGCAAAAGATCTCGTACCTTATATCATCGCACAATGCGTTGGAGCGATAGCTGCCGCAGGAACATTATATACAATTGCTTCAGGAAAAGCCGGATTTGTTATTGATAACACCAGAGCAGGTGCTTTTGCATCCAATGGTTTTGGCGCTTTCTCACCAGACGGTTACTCGCTGCAAGCTGCTTTTCTTGCAGAATTTGTACTTACTTTATTCTTTTTACTGATAATTTTGGGGGCAACAGACAAATTTGCAAACGGAAAATTTGCTGGTATTGCTATTGGTTTAGCGCTTACCCTAATTCACTTAATCAGTATTCCGATTACCAATACTTCTGTAAATCCTGCACGATCACTATCACAGGCAATTTTTGCAGGAGGTGAGCCTTTAATACAAGTGTGGTTATTTTGGTTAGCACCCATTCTAGGCGCTATTGCTGCGGGATTTATCTACAAAACAATATTGCAAAATCACGAAGAAGCCTAATAATTTTTAAGCTTTTAATTTTTTTAAAGAGAAGATCAGATCGTTTTATCTGCATTTTCTCTTTTTTTGTTTTACACTAAAGTGAAATTTAAAATTATCCACATAAAATCACTTATTTACAAGCGAAGGAACGCAATAAATTAAAAAAATTACAACGAAATCCATTTGAAAAAATAAAAAATCCAAAAAACAATTAAATTCAGTAAAAAAAACACACTTTATCTGACGAACTAATTATTTTTTTTATTAATATTGATACTTAAATTGAAAATCAATCTATTAATCATTAACCTCTATTTTGAATTAATTTTCACGTGATGAAAAAGAGTAACCGCAAAGAATTGAATTGGGAACAAACGGAAAAATTGGTTTCGTTGGCTTTAGAAGAAAGAAATCCATTTGAAATTATAAAGAAAGAATTTGGATTAGCAGAAAAAGAAGTTCTGGAAATCATGAAAAAGAAAATGCCTCTTGAAAAATATGAGATGTGGAAAAAGAAGGCTACTGCAGCTAAACCAAAACCAAAACCAGCTAAAATAGATGATTTTGATGAAGATTTGGATGGTAAGTACTATATAAAAAACAAACTAGACTAAATTATAAACTCCTGAAAACACAGGAGTTTTTTTATTTTATATTTGTTGTAACAATTTTACATTTTGTAAGACAAATGAATAACTAAACACAAACAAATGAAAAAAATAGTTTATACCCTGGTTCTTGCAGTAACACTTTGGAGCTGTAAAACAGGTAGCGGTTCTAATGCTGCAAAAAAAAACACAGTTGATGTCAACATCAACCTGACAGATGTAAAAGATGATAAAGTTTTGGTAACGGTAACAGCGCCTTCGATCAAAACAGATGAGATTGTTTACAGCATTCCAAAAACAGTTCCGGGAACCTACTCTACAGACAACTACGGGAAATATTCTGATAGTTTTAAAGCTTTTGATGCTAAAGGAAATGAGTTAACAGTAAAAAGAATTGATGATAACTCATGGTCTATTGCTGATGCTAAAAAATTACAAAAGATCACTTATTTGGTAGGTGACACTTTTGATACCGAAAAAGGTACAGGTTTTGGCAATGATGATGTATTCTCGCCAGCTGGAACAAACATCAATGCAGGAATCAACTTTATGGTAAACACACATGGTTTTGTGGGATACTTTAAAGACAAATTAGATGTTCCGTATAATGTCACTATTACGCATCCTGAAACACTTTGGGGTGCTACATCTATGACAGATGAAGATGCCAATACTACAAGTGATAAATTTACAACGCCACGTTATGCTATTCTGGTAGAAAACCCTATCATGTACTCTAAACCAGATTATACTACTTTTAATGTAAACGGAATGGATATTTTGATCGCTGTGTATTCTCCAACAGGAAAATTTACCGCAGAAAGCATCACTCCGGAGATGAAAACGATGATGACTGCCCAGAAAAACTTTTTAGGCAAAGTAAATGCTACCAAAAAATACACCGTTTTATTGTATTTGTCCAGCATGGCAAAAGATGACGCTCATGGTTTTGGAGCGCTAGAACATCCTACTGCTACAACGGTAGTCTTACCAGAAACAATGCCTAAAGAAAGATTGGTAGAATCTATGAAAGATGTTGTATCGCATGAGTTTTTTCATATTGTAACACCATTGACTATTCACTCAAAAGAAATTCAGTACTTTGATTACAACGATCCTAAAATGTCAGAGCATTTATGGATGTACGAAGGTGTAACTGAGTATTTTGCTAATCTTTTTCAAATCAATCAAGGGCTGATTGATGAGGCTGATTTTTACAATCGTATTGCAGACAAAATTGAGCAAGCAAAAGCACTAAACGACACCATGTCATTTACCACAATGAGTGCCAATGTCCTAAAAGAGCCTTACAAAGCACAATATTTGAATGTATACCAAAAAGGCGCTTTAATAGGTATGTGTATTGACATCATTATTAGAGAAAAAAGCAATGGAGAGAGAGGAATCCTTGATTTGATGCATAAATTAGCGGAGGAATATGGTGTTGAAAAACCATTCAATGACAACGAACTTTTTGCAAAAATCACACAATTAACCTATCCTGAAGTGGGTGAATTCTTAAAAACACATGTTGCAGGAACTACTCCAATCGCTTATGATACTTATTTGGCCAAAGTAGGTGTAACCAAAAGCACCGACAAAAAGCCAGGAGGTGTTTTCATAAAAGGACAGACTCCATATATTAAAGTGAGTAAAGAGACAAAACAAATTTCGATACGCCCTGAAATAGAATTAAATGATTTTTACAAGAATTTAAATCTTAAAAGCGGCGATATTATTTTATCAGTAAACAACAAGCCTTATTCACTAGATAATATTTATGATTTAGTAGGAGAAAGCCAAGGCTGGAAAGAAAATGATCCAATCACGATTTTGATAAAACGCAACGGAGCAGAGCAAACGATCAAAGGAACAGTAAAACTTCCTTACGAAGAAATCGAAACCTTCAAAGCAACTGATGCTTCTAAAGAAAAACTTAGAAATGCATGGTTAAAAAATTAAAAATAAAACCTTAAAGAAATCCCAATCTAAACAATAGATTGGGATTTTTTTTTGGAAATTTTAAAGCACGATCTCCTATCATTTAAACTATTTTCTTTATTTTGCAGCAAAATGTAAAAACCAATGAAAAAATCAATTATTGCCTTTGCCGCAATTGCGCTATTCGCCTCTTGTGACAAAAAAGAATCAACCGACACCTTACATCTTACTGGAAACATAAAAGGATTAAAAAACGGTACTTTGTACATTCAGCACATCGTTAACACTTCGTTAGTGGCAATAGACAGTATCAAAATCGATGGAAATTCAACTTTCGAAAGAGATATAAAACTAGCATCCCCAGAAATGCTTTATTTATTTTTAGATCGTGGTGTAACCAATTCTTTAGACAATAATATTTTATTTTTTGCTGAGCCCGGAAATGTCCATATCGAAACCAATTTGGATAATTTTATTTTCGGAGCTAAAATTACGGGCTCTAAAAATCAGGAGTTGTATGACGAATACAAGAAAATCAACTCTCGTTTTAATGATGAAAACCTTGCATTGGTTGAAGCCAGATTTAAGGCTATAAAAAGACAAGACCAAAAAGCAGTCGATAGTATTGACGCTAAAAATGATTCTAATATCAAAAGAAAATACTTATTTGCGACCAACTTTGCCATCAACAATAAAGATCACGAGATAGCGCCTTATATTGCTTTGGCAGAGATCTACGACATTAATATTAAATTTCTCGACACCATCCAAAAATCGATGACACCAAAAGTGGCTCAATCGCTTTATGGTAAAAAACTAACCAAATATGTTGCCGATATTAAAAAGTCAGAAAAATAAAATTATTTTTATTTTATAAAAAAAAACGTCCTGAATTTCAGGACGTTTTTTGCGTTATAGAAGAAGTATTTATCTTGCAAATAAAGAACCAAGAACTGCAAAAACCAAAATAAGTCCGTACAATACCAGAATAGAAATAGTAAATATTCCAAGAAATTTAAAATGTGATTTTAAGTATCCTAGTGAAACCGTCAATGCTTCAGAATCATTTTCTCTAAAAGCCGTTTTGGTATTCGAACCAAACTTGAATAAATAATAAACCGGAAAGAAATAAACAATAGCAATAAGAATGTAAACAACGCTTATAATGGCCCCAAACGAGCCACCCATTGCGCCCATTCCGGGAACCGTATTACTCATTGTAGAAAAAATTGCTCCTGCAAAAATTGCGATTACTACAATAAAGGCAATTCCGACAAAGCCCATAATACCCAAGAAATAAGCCCATTTGGCCGTTTCCTTCAAAAAGTTTTTTGCAGATTCATCGAGCTGCAACTCAAATTTTTCAAAAACTGATGATTCTTCCATTAGTGATAATTTTACTGGTTAGATAACAAACATAGGAAAATTATTGCTAACTTATTATTAATTCTAAAAATAAATTACCACAGTAAAACCTCATCGTTTACACTATTTACCAAACAACATCACTCTAAATTGAACTATTTCAATCACCCAAACAATTTCTATTCCTGCAAAAAATGCTGCACTCCAAAACAAAATCGATACAAAAGTAATTTACCGCACTTGCAAAGCATCATTTTTCCTTTTACACTTATGGCATTGATTTTATAATATCTCTCGTTTCAGTACCAAATACTTCACAGATTGATGGATGATTGGGGCGTTTCCCTCCGGGCCGGGCTGTCCGCTAAATCTTTTGCGAGGAAATTTTGATTGGCTCCGCCATAAGACAAAAGGTCGCAAAAGGATACCGCTTCCATCCCTAACGCAATTTGCATCCAGTAGAAATTTGGGTTTCCAATCTTTCTAACGCCGTAGGTTTTGGAGTTGATAAGTTTTTAAATTAAAATAAAAAACTACTATCTTTCAATTTTATCCAAAAAAAAACCACCACTAAAAAGTGATGGTTTATTGTTGAGCCGGCGGAGGGACTCGAACCCACGACCTGCTGATTACAAATCAGCTGCTCTAGCCAACTGAGCTACGCTGGCGACTCATTACGGGTGCAAATATAAGTCTGTTTTTCGTTTTACCAAAATATATTTGCACTTTTTTATACTTTTTTTTGCCTACAATTCGTTGATTTTAGCAATCAATTGATTTGCAGTTTGTTCCAATTCAACATTTATTTGCTTGAAGTGAGATTTTTTATTTTCAACGTTCTTTGCGTTTACTTTTGTGATTAAAGTATCAAAAGCAGCAATAGCCTCATCGATCAAAGCATTCGTTTCTGGAGTAGGATTTCCTGTTGTAGACATTTCAAACAAGTAAATTGCTTCAATAATATCTCCTAATACGAAGTTGATGTCTTTCTTTAAATTTTTAACGTTTGCCATTTTATTTTAATTTTAATTTGCGTGTGCAAAAGTACATATAATCTTTATATTACGTGCTATGAAATGTAAATTTCTAAAATTGAAGCTTTTCCGCTCAGAACAAATCTAATTATCGCTGCCGGAATCAACACTGTATCTCCTTTTTTATAAGACTGTTTAAAACCATCAAATTCAATATCAAAGCTTCCTTCGATACACATATACACCGTAAAAGATACACCGGATTTATGCACATCTTGTTTATTTTCTAACGGAATAAAATTGGTCGTAAAGTAAGGGCAATCCACAACAAGATTAGAAGCATCCGCGGTTGAAGTATATTTTTTCTGCGTTTCTACCTTATTATAATTTATCGCATCCAATGCCAAATCTACATGTAATTCTCTGGTATTGCCCTGAGCATCCTTACGATCAAAATCGTATAAACGATACGTAATATCAGAGGTCTGCTGTATTTCAGCCACGACCAAACCTGCGCCAATAGCATGAACCGTACCTGTTTCTAAAAAGAAAACATCTCCGGCTTTTGCTTTTACCTGGTCTAAAACAGCAACCAAAGTATTGTCTTGCAAATGTTTTAGATATTCTTCTTTACTCGAATTTTCTTTAAAACCAACAATAATTCGGGCATCCTCATCTGCCTGAGTTACAAACCACATTTCGGTTTTTCCAAAAGAGTTATGACGCTCTTTTGCTAATTTGTCATTAGGATGCACCTGTATCGAAAGGTCTTCACGAGCATCTAAATACTTAAAAAGCAGCGGAAATTGTTTACCAAAACGTTCATAAACATTGGTTCCTAAAACTTCGTTTGGCCATTCATTAATGATTTCCATCAATGATTTTCCTTTCAAATCTCCGTTGGCGATAATACTTACATCGCCCTCTACAGTCGATAATTCCCAACTTTCACCTGTAATTTGAGAAGTAATTGGTTTGTTCAAAATTGTTTTTAGTTTTTGCCCTCCCCAAATTCTTTCTTTTAGAATGGGCTCAAACTGTAAAGGATATAATTTTGCTGACATAACTTTCTTTGGATAATATTAATTTATAAGATACTTTAGAGAACTAATTCTTTGATCATTTGTAATGCTTTCGAGATATGTTTTGAAGCATTCATACTATCAAAAATATAAATAACGACACCATTTCTATCAATGATATAAGTGACTCTTCCTGGCAACAGACCAAATAAATTATCGCGCACACCAAAAAGGTGTCTCAATTTTTTATCCTGATCTGACAGCAATAGAAAAGGCAACTGGTATTTATTTGCAAATTTCTGGTGCGACTTTACACTATCGCTGCTAATTCCGATTACTTCGGCGCCTAAATCTTTAAAATCTTCATATTGATCCCTAAAACTGCACGCTTCGGTTGTGCAACCTGGCGTATTGTCTTTTGGGTAAAAATAAATCACTAGTGGCTTTCTTCCTAAAACACTTTTGCTTTCGAAAACCTCTCCATGACTATCTTTTGCAGTAAAATTCGGAACGATATCTCCTATCTTTAGTGACATTTATTCTTCTCCTTTATAAGTTACAAAATTGCGATCTGTTTCATTCAACACCACTTCTAAATCAAAATTGGGTTGAATTTTGTTCCTAATTTTATTCCATATCACAACGGCAATATTTTCTGCAGTTGGATTCAAATCCTGAAATTCCGGTACATCCAGATTCAGATTTTTGTGATCAAACGGAATTTCTACTTCTTCACGTATAATGTCCGCTAATACTTTTACATCCAAAACAAAGCCAGTTTCTGGGTCAATTTTTCCTGTAACACTTACTGTTAAACCATAATTATGACCGTGAAAATTGGGATTGTTGCATTTTCCAAAAACAGCATCGTTTTTTTCAAATGACCAATCTTTTCTGTACAATCGATGTGCAGCATTAAAATGTGCTTTTCTTGATATGGTTACTCTCATTTCGGGTTTTAGTTAGAATAATTTAAATTTTGTGATCTTCTAAATAGTGATAAAATTCGTCAAATATAATTTTGAACCATACAGTATACTTTTCAGGATGATGTTGAATGTCGTTTTTAACCTCTTCAATTGGCATCCATTTCCAGTCTTCTACTTCCTCTCGATTGATAATAGGTTCCTCGTTAAAATAACCTATCATTACGTGATCGAGTTCGTGCTCAGTCAAACCATTATCAAAAGGAGCTTTATATATAAAATGAAAAAGCTCTTTCAACTCGGTTTTAAAACCCATTTCTTCAAACAATCTTCGGCTTCCGGCTTCGATGTTGCTTTCCCCTTCACGCTGATGACTGCAGCATGTATTGGTCCAGAGTAAAGGTGAGTGATACTTTTGATGAGCTCGCTGCTGCAGCATGATTTCGTTTTTATTATTTAAAACAAAAACTGAAAAAGCGCGGTGTAAAAGTGCTTTTTCATGTGCTTCTAATTTTGGCATTAAGCCAATTTGCTCATCATATTGATTAACTAATATTACGTTTTCTTCTATCATAGGGCTTATTGTCCTAACAAAAATACGAAAAAAGAAATGCTTAGAAAATCTCAGAAAAGATTGTGATAATTTTAACTTTGGATTAATCTTTTTAAAGCCTTAATTTTTAAATTATTACAAAAAAATATTTTTAGAAAATCCATTAAAAATAATCTTTAAAAACTATTGGCTTTTATTTTGCGTAAATAAAAAAAAGTTAAAACATACTTAAAAATAACCGAATTGTAAACTGTACGACATTTCTAAACAAACTCTCTTCGTACCTTTGACATACAAAAATTAATGCATTATGAAAACAAAAACACATTTTTTTAGCATTTGCTTTTTATTACCTCTTTTTATCCTTCAAGCTTGCGGACAAACTGCAAAAAAAGGAACATCTAAAGTTACCACTATGGAAAATAAAATATCAAAACCAGGAAATCCTTATTATTCAAACACAGACACTACAAAACTTATTGTGAGCAATGCCGAATGGAAAAAAGTACTTCCAGAAGATGTTTATGATGTGATGAGAAATGCAGATACTGAAAGGCCTTTTACAGGAAAATACTGGAACACCGACGAAAAGGGAACGTATTATTGCGCATCCTGCGGCAACAAACTTTTTAGATCCGGAGCCAAATTTGCAAGCAGTTGCGGATGGCCAAGTTTTTTTGAGCAAGACAATAAAAAAAGCGTTGTTTATAAAAATGATAACTCACTGGGAATGGAAAGAATTGAAGCCCTTTGCGGAAGATGTAACGGTCATCTGGGACATTTATTTGATGACGGTCCAGAACCAACCGGTAAACGTTACTGCATGAACTCGATTGCACTTGATTTTATTCCTGATACTAAATAAATTGACTATGAAAAATATAATTGCAGTTTGTTTTTTTGTGCTTTCTTTAAGCGGATTTGCACAAAATGACAAAACAAAAAAAACAATCAATATAGAAACCATTACCATTGGAGGAGGCTGTTATTGGTGCGTTGAAGCTGTTTATGAAAATTTGAACGGTGTAAAATCTGTAGTTTCAGGTTTTTCCGGAGGACACGTTGCCAATCCCAGCTACGAAGAGGTTTGTACTGGTACAACAGGAGCTGCGGAAGTTGTTCAAATAACCTTTGATAAAAATACCACTGATCTTAATGAAATTTTTAAAGTCTTTTTTACCGTTCACGATCCAACGACACTCAACAGACAAGGTGCCGATGTTGGTACTCAGTACCGTTCTGTAATTTTTTATAAAAATGCAGAGCAAAAAAAAGCAGCAGAAAGTATCATTGCAGAGCTTAACAAAGCAAAAGTGTATGACAGTCCAATTGTGACCAAGATTGAACCTTTTAAAGCTTTTTACAAAGCCGAAGATTATCATCAGAACTACTATGCCAACAACAAGAGTCAGCCTTACTGTAAAATGGTCATTCAACCTAAAATAGAAAAGTTCGAGAAGGTTTTTAAAGACAAACTCAAAAAGAAATAATATTTTTTATACATTATTGATTCAGATAACCGCTCATTTTCATGGGCGGTTTTTTATTTAGAACTACTTTTCGTATTTTTTTGTAATTTGCAGTCAAGAGCAACTCAAAAAAATCATCAAATAAACCTAAAAATGAAGCAGTTATTTCTATTTTTCACTTTCTTAATTTGCACAAATCTGATACATTCGCAAGAAAATTTACCGACTGACTATTTATCAAAAGAATTTCATAAAGGCAGACGTGAAGCATTTAGAAATTTGATGCCGGCAAATTCGGTAGCCGTTATTTTTTCGTATCCCGAAAGAGTTTTTTCAAGAGATATCAATTATAATTTTCATCAAAATCCAGACTTATATTACCTAACGGGCTATAAAGAACCAGATGCTGTTTTATTTATATTTAAAGAAATACAAAATGTCGGAGCAGATTCTTACAACGAAGTGTTTTTTGTCAGAGAAAGAAATGCCGCTCGTGAAATCTGGACCGGAAGACGACTTGGAGTGGAGGGAACGAAAGCAAAACTAGGAGTTTCGACAGTTTATAATGGAGGCGATTTTAAAGATTTTACTATTGATTTTAAAAAATTCAGCAAAATTATCTACGACAAAATTCCAACCGACATAACAAACGACACTTCAGGCTTTGATCTTTTTGGGTTACTTCAAACTTTCAAAGCAAAAGCGAGCATTAATCAAGAAGACCCGGCATCACTGGCAACTTTTTATGACATCACCAGTACGTTGCGCGAAATAAAAACTCCCGAAGAGGTCGATTTAATGCGTAAATCTGTTCGATTATCGTGCGTGGCTCACAATGAAGTGATGAAAGCGATAAACACCGAAATGAGCGAAAATGAAGCGGATGGTATTCATGCCTACATCCATAGAAAATATGGCGCAGAAGGCGAAGGCTATCCTCCAATTGTGGGTGTTGGTGCCAACGGTTGTATTTTGCATTATGGCGAAAACAACAGCACAAAAATGAATAATCAGCTATTATTGATGGATGTTGGGTCTGAATATCACGGCTACTCCGCAGATGTCACGAGAACAATTCCGGCCAACGGAAAATTTACAGAAGAGCAAAAAGCCATCTACCAGTTGGTATACGATGCTCAGGAAGCTGTTTTTAAAATCTGTAAAGAAGGAACTCCGCTTATCGATTTGAATAGTACTGCCAAAGAATTTTTAGCCAATGGATTACTAAAATTAGGAATCATTAAAAACCGTGAAGAGGTAAAAATTTATTATCCGCATGGGTGCTCACATTTCCTTGGTTTAGACGTGCATGACAAAGGAAATTTTAAGAGTACGAAAACTGCGCTAAAAGAAAATATGATCATTACCGTCGAACCAGGAATTTATATCCCAGCCAATAGCAATTGTGATAAAAAATGGTGGAATATTGGTGTTCGCATCGAAGATGATATTTTGATAAAAAAAGATTCTTACGAAAACCTCTCTGCTGAATCACCAAGGAAATGGGAAGAAATTGAAAAATTAGCTTCAGAAAAAAGCACTTTCAATGAATTGAAATTACCTAAAATATAAGTTTTAACAAAATATAAAAATAGTCTTATTTGAATTGTAAATGAGACTATTTTTTGTTTTACAACTGATTGACTTCAATCTTGGTTAGTTCAGACAATTCTAAGATTCTGTTAACGTCTTTTTTATTGGCTACAAAAAACAAGTAATTATCGCCGTGCGTATCGTAAGTCATTAATTCGAGATCATATTTTCCTAATGCCGACTGAATATAAGGAAATAAATCATGGCTATATGTTTCTTCGGGATACTCGAAATTAAGCGCTTTGCCAATCATTTCAGAAATGAAATATTCGGCATCTTCAGGATCAAATTTCCAGTCACTATTCCAGCAATCAATACTTTCAAAAAAATCAAAATGTCCCTCAACCATTTCGTAATATTCTTTTGTAGAATTTTTTAAAAGCTTTTTTGATAGTTTTTTGAGAAGCTTTTCTTCAATATTTCCTCTCGAAACCAATCTGATAAACTCCTGAAAAGTTTCCTGAGTAACTTCGATAATTTCTGGCAATAAATTTTCCTGAGAAGAAAGTACAATGCCCTCCGGTAATTCAATTTCTAAGTACTGAGACATTCCTTGCAACACTCGCTCCAATTCTTTAAAACCTATTTTCTGAATATCGTTTTTCGGCTCATTGACAGTAATAGGTTCTGTTTCTAATAATGCTCTGGTGTAGTTAAGAAAATAACTATTGCTGTACAAAACCCTAAAATCATTGGTTTCTAAACTATTGGTACAACAAAAGAAAATGATAAAATTATGCAAAACATGTTTTACATATTGCTTCATTTCTGGAGTTGGAGCCGAATAAAATTGAATGTGAATGTAATCATATTCTAATCCCTGCTCGATTTGATCAGCAGAAAGTGGCCCTATGTTTATCTTTTTATATAATTCGTTTAAAACTTCATAAGCATTTTTAAAACCACTTTTCTCCATTTCATTTCGGGCCTCTTCATAATCAAAAGCCGTTGGAAAAGAATACAAATTCACAGCAACCGTATCGTGAATCCCTTTCATTTTAAATTCAAACTGATTTACTTCTTCATATAAATAAGTGTAAATCGAATTTAGAACATCAAACGAAACTATTGATTCTGGATTATGATTTCTTCCGAAAAAATTTGAAAAGAAGTTTTTCATAAAATTATTTTATTTTAAAGTTGCAGCAATCATCAAAGCGCATTTTTCGCCATCAATAGCCGCCGATATTATTCCGCCTGCGTAACCAGCGCCCTCTCCGCACGGATACAAACCTTTTATTTGCAAATGCTCGTAAGTTTCGGGATTTCTAGGAATACGAACTGGTGATGAAGTTCTACTTTCCGGCGCATGCAGGATGGCTTCATTAGTTAAATAACCACGCATCGATTTTCCGAATTCCTGAAAACCTTCACGCAATATCTGAGAAAGAAACCCGGGAAAAACCTGCCCCATTTCTACGGAAGTTGTCCCTGGCACATAAGAGGTCTTCGGGATATCTGAAGACACTTTATTTTGCGTAAAATCGACCATTCGTTGCGCGGGTACTTTTTGAGTTTGCTTTGCCTGTTCGCTAACGCTCGAGTGTCCCGCTAAATGCCATGCTTTTTGCTCGATACTTTTCTGAAACTCCATTCCTGCCAAAGCGCCAAATTTGGCAAAAGGTTTAAAATCTTCTAATTTTAATTCGATTACAATTCCAGAATTTGCAGTAATCTGATCTCTTTTTGATGGCGACCAACCGTTGGTAACTACTTCGCCAGGGCTTGTGGCACAAGCAGCAATTACACCACCGGGACACATACAAAAAGAATACATTCCGCGACCTCCTACTTGTTTTACTATCGAATATGGTGCCGGTGGCAAATGTTCTCCGCGATAATCACAACTATACTGAATACTATCAATTAAGGTTTGCGAATGCTCTGCACGAACGCCTAACGCAAAAGGTTTTGCTTCGATAAAAATTTTCTTTCTGTCTAATAATTCAAAAATATCTCGTGCCGAATGTCCTGTGGCCAAGATTAATTTTTGAGCAAGAATTTGATCACCCTTTTGAGTCACAATCCCTGCTACTTCATTATTTTTTATCAAAATATCAGTCACTCGGGTATCAAATAAAACCTGACCACCAAACTCGATGATTTTATTTCGAATGTCTTCGATAATTTTTGGTAATTTATTGGTCCCAATATGCGGATGCGCTTCGATTAAAATATCTTCTGAAGCACCAAAAGCTACTAAAAGTTCTAAAATTCGGGTAACATCGCCCCGTTTTTTAGAGCGTGTGTACAATTTCCCGTCAGAATAAGTTCCTGCCCCACCTTCGCCAAAACAGTAATTAGAATCTTCGTTGACGATATGATCTACATTTATTGCTTTTAAGTCTCGGCGACGGCCACGAACATCTTTTCCACGTTCGATTACAATCGGCTTTAAGCCTAATTCTATTAATTGCAAAGCAGCAAAAAGGCCGGCTGGACCTGCTCCTACGACGATTACTTCCTGAGCCGAAGAAACATCCTTATATATAGGTAACTCTATTTTATTTTCCTGAAAAGGCTCTCCTTGCAGAAAAATACTAACTTTCAGATTGATTTTTATCGCTTTCTGACGTGCATCAATGGATCGTTTTAAAATAGCAACATGTTGAATTTCTTTTGGGGAAACTTTTATTTGTTTGGATAAATAGTCTTTCAGCAACAATTCGTTTGCGGCTATTTCGGGTGTCACCTGAAGTAAAAGTTCTCTTGGCATTGTTTTTTTATTTATTCAATTAGCTTTTCTATTTATGAAAAGAAGATGCAAAAATAGTATTTTGAACTGACTTTATATAATTAACCACAAAGTACGATAAGATTTTAAAGGTATTGTTTTACAAAAAGACCAAGTTTGCAAAGCTAGATAAACACAAAGCTTTGCGAACTTGGTATTTTCTATGCGCAAAGTAAAATTAAATCTTAGCACACTTTACGGTTAATTCTACAGTAAATTTTTAATCTTGCTAAAAAAGACTTTGTACCTTTGTACCTCAAAACCTTTGTACCTCAAAAAATAATGTCTAGAAAAATAAAATTGATTTGGGATTTTCGAGGTCCAGCCGCTGCAAAAACAGCAGAACACCACGAAATTCATTTGAAAGAATATATCACTATGGAAAAGCTTCCGCTAAATATTACGGGCTTTAAAATCATCAACGACATGCATGCAATTGCTTTTATGGTTGTCACTGACGAAAATATGATCGTGGTTCGTGATGCTTTGAAACCACATCGCGGGGAAGTATATTCTGATAATCTGTAAAATGAAAAATGTGAGATGAAAGTATCGAAAATACATTTTACATCTCACATTTAACTTTTATCTAATTCGCTACTTCGCTAATAAATTTTATTCGCATTAAGCGTAATTCATCAATATCATAATCCCCATCAAATTCTTTTAAAGCATCTTCGATTTTATCGGATTCTGATTCCATAAAATAATCATGAATTTCTTCTTGCTGATCATCATCGAGCATGTCATCAACCCAATATTTTATATTGAGCTTAGTACCCGCATAGACAATTTGCTCCATTTCTTTAATCAAAGCATCCATTGTAAGACCTTTGGCAGAAGCAATATCGTTAAGCGATAATTTTCTATCAATATTTTGGATGATGTATAATTTGTTGGCAGAATTTACTCCGGTAGATTTTACGACCAAATCGTCTGGGCGAATAATATCGTTATCCTCTACATAGCGATTAATTAAAGTTATAAAATCGCCTCCGTATTTTTTAGCTTTTCCTTCTCCAACACCGTGAATGTTGTACAACTCGGTTAAGCTAATCGGATATTTTAAAGCCATATCTTCAAGCGAAGGATCCTGAAAGACCACAAATGGTGGTACTCCGAGTTTTTTGGCTACTTTTTTTCGTAATTCTCGCAACATTCCCATCAACACTTCATCGGCTGTTCCGGATGATTTTGCGGCTGTTACTATTGCATCATCTTCAGATTCGTTATATTCGTGGTCTTCAGACATCATAAACGAAACTGGTTTTTTGATAAAGTCCAATCCGTTTTGGGTGATTTTTACAATCCCATAAGTTTCGATATCCTTAGATAAATAACCAGTCACCAAAACTTGGCGAAGCAAAGCCATCCAATATTTTTCGTCATGATCGGCACCAGACCCAAAAAAAGATTGCGTATCTGTTTTATGAGCTTTAATCACTGCATTCACGCGTCCAATTAAGGTATAAACAAGTTCTTTAGATTTATAAATATGTTTGGTATCGCGAACAATTTCTAACAATTTAACCACTTGATCCTGAGCTTCGATTCGGCTTTTAGGATTGCGAACGTTATCATCCATGTCGGCACCATCTCCGTCATCCGGAAATTCTTCACCAAAATAATGCAACAGAAATTTACGGCGTGACATCGAAGTTTCGGCGTAAGCCACCACTTCCTGCAATAAAGCAAAACCTATTTCTTGCTCTGCAACGGGTTTTCCAGACATGAATTTTTCTAGTTTTTCGACATCTTTATACGAGTAATATGCCAAGCAATGTCCCTCTCCTCCATCACGACCTGCACGACCAGTTTCTTGATAATAACTTTCCAGTGATTTTGGAATATCATGATGAATCACGAATCGAACGTCTGGCTTATCAATTCCCATCCCAAACGCTATTGTAGCGACTACAACGTCTACATCTTCCATCAAAAACATGTCTTGATGTTTGGCTCTTGTTTTGGCATCTAAACCTGCGTGATAAGGAACCGCGCTAATACCGTTTACCTGTAAAACCTCAGCAATTGACTCGACTTTTTTGCGGCTCAGGCAATAAATAATCCCAGATTTGCCTTTGTGTTGTTTGATAAATCGAATAATATCCGATTCTATATTTTTAGTTTTAGTACGAACTTCGTAATATAAATTAGGTCTGTTAAAGGATGCTTTAAAAGTGGTTGCATCCGACATTTCAAGATTTTTAAGAATATCTTCCTGAACTTTTGGCGTTGCAGTTGCGGTAAGGCCAATAATGGGTACACTTCCTAATTGCTTGATAATATTTTTCAGATTTCTGTACTCCGGTCTAAAATCATGACCCCATTCTGAAATACAATGCGCTTCGTCGATGGCTACAAAAGAAATAGGAACACTTTGCAAGAAAGCCACGTATTCTTCTTTAGTTAAAGATTCTGGAGCAACATACAAAAGCTTTGTCAAACCAGAAGTAATATCTTTTTTTACCTGAGTAATTTCGGTTTTGGTAAGAGAAGAATTTAAAACATGGGCAATGCCATTTTCTGAAGAAAGACTTCGAATAGCATCTACCTGATTTTTCATCAAAGCAATCAAAGGAGAAACAACTATTGCTGTTCCATCTTGAATTAAAGCGGGCAATTGATAACAAAGAGATTTTCCACCACCAGTTGGCATAATCACAAACGTATTCTTTTTACCTAAGATACTTGTTATGACCTGCTCCTGCAATCCCTTAAATTGGCTAAAGCCGAAATACTTCTTTAATTCTTTGTGTATTTCAATTTCGTTTGAATTCATTCTTTATATTATGGTATTTTGTATAAATTTGCAACACATAAAGATACAACTTTCTTTTATACATACAAATTTTTAAATATTCTGTTTTGATAACAAAAGAAAATATATTGGCTATCGCCAAAAAAACAATACTCTCTGAAAGTGAAGCAATTACAAAACTAATTGATTTTCTTGACGAAAATTTCTACGAAGCTACCCAACGCATTTACGAAACCAAAGGCCGTTTGATCGTTACAGGCATCGGGAAAAGTGCCATAATTGCTCAAAAAATGGTCGCTACTTTCAATTCAACAGGAACACCTTCTATGTTTTTACATGCTTCAGAAGCCATACATGGCGACTTAGGCATGATACAAAAAGAAGATATTATTATTTGTATTTCGAAAAGCGGAAACAGTCCTGAAATAAAAGTTCTAGTTCCATTATTAAAACGTTTTGGAAATACTTTGATTGCAATAACAGGAAATATTACCTCTTTTTTGGCCAAAGGTTCAGATTACATTTTGAACACTACGGTTGATATGGAAGCCTGTCCAATAAATTTAGCACCAACAAACAGCACTACAGCACAGCTTGTCATGGGGGATGCCTTAGCCGTTTGTTTAATGGAAATGCGAGATTTTAAACCCGAAGATTTTGCCGTTTATCATCCTGGTGGCGCATTAGGTAAAAAACTTTTGCTTCGTGTAAAAGATATGATAGAGCATTCTTTAAAACCAATGGTAACTCCAGAAACTTCTGTTAAAAAAGTAATTTTTGAAATTTCAGAAAAGCGATTGGGCGTTACCGCAGTGATAGAAAACGACAAAATAATTGGTATCATCACCGATGGAGACATTAGAAGAATGCTCAATGACAGAGATTCCATCGCAGATTTAACCGCCAAAGATATTATGACTAAAAATCCGAAACTGGTTTCTTCAGAAACTATGGCGGTAGATGCCCTGAATATTCTTGAAGATTTTTCAATAACCCAATTGATTGTCTCAGACGAAGGGACATACAAAGGAGTTTTACATTTACATGATATTTTAAAAGAAGGAATCGTATAATGGCAAAAAAAAACCTGAGCGAAATGTCGTTCTTAGACCATCTTGAAGAACTAAGATGGCTTTTAGTTAGAAGTACAATTGCAGTAGTCATCATGGCTTTTATTACTTATTTTGTTAGTGATTATCTTTTTGATGTAATTCTTTTGGGACCAACTCGGCCAACGTTTTTTACCTATCAATGGTTTTGTGATTTATCTCATCAGTTAGGCTTTGCAGATAGCATTTGCATCACCGAACTGAATTTTATTATACAAAATACCGAGATGGAAGGTCAAGTCAACATCTTTGTATGGATGTGTATTTTGGCAGGATTTGTTATGAGTTTTCCTTATATTCTATGGGAAGTTTGGAAATTTATCAGTCCCGCTTTGTATGAAAAAGAAAAGAAAAATGCTAAGACATTTATTTTCACTTCTTCTTTATTATTTTTCTTGGGAGTGCTTTTTGGCTATTATGTAGTCATTCCGATGTCTGTAAATTTTGTTGCTACTTTCTCAGTGAGTGATGTAGTAAAAAATCAATTTACATTAGACTCGTATATGGGAATGGTAAAAACAAGTATTCTCGCCAGCGGATTATTTTTTGAATTGCCCATCATCATTTATTTCTTAACCAAATTAGGACTGGTAACACCTACTTTTTTGAGGAAATATTGGAAATATGCTGTTATCATCATCTTAATTGTAGCAGCAATCGTAACACCTCCAGACGTTGTGAGTCAAACCATCGTTGCTATACCAATGTTATTAATTTACGAGGTGAGTATCCTTATTTCGAGAATTGTTTATAAAAATAAAATCAAAGAAAATGTCTGAATTAATTCAAGAATTTAACGACTATCGTTCTAAAATGAACGAAAAATTGCTCGCAGATAACAACAAAATTGTTAAGCGAATCTTTAATCTTGACACCAATGCCTACGCACCCGGTGCCCTTGATGTAAAAACAAAAGAACTTTTAGGGCTTGTTGCATCTGCCGTTTTACGCTGCGATGATTGTGTAAAATACCACTTAGAAACCAGCCATAAAGAAGGAGTAACCAAAGAAGAAATGATGGAAGCAATGGGAATTGCAACTCTTGTTGGAGGAACAATCGTAATCCCGCATTTGCGCAGAGCATACGAATTCTGGGAAGCTTTGGAAGAAGCCGAAACTAAATAAATGTTAACAGGTTTATTTGTTGAATCGTTTATTCGTTAATTTGCAGCGAATAAACGATTCAAACGCTTAAACGCTTAAACTAAAAAAATGAAACTACGAGCCGATAATTTAATCAAAACCTACAAAGGTCGAAGCGTTGTAAAAGGAATTTCTGTTGAAGTAAACCAAGGGGAAATCGTTGGACTTTTAGGACCAAATGGTGCCGGAAAAACAACTTCATTTTACATGATCGTAGGATTGGTAAAACCAAACTCAGGAAATATCTATCTTGATGATCTGAATATTACCGACTATCCAATGTACAAGCGCGCACAGCAAGGTATTGGCTATCTGGCTCAGGAAGCTTCTGTTTTTAGAAAATTAAGTATCGAAGACAATATTCTTAGCGTTTTGCAATTGACCAAACTTTCTAAAGAAGAGCAAATTGCAAAGATGGAAAGTTTAATTGAAGAATTTAGCTTAGAACATATTCGCACCAACCGAGGTGATTTACTTTCGGGAGGTGAGCGTCGTCGTACCGAAATCGCTCGTGCTTTGGCAACCGATCCGAAATTTATTTTATTAGACGAACCTTTTGCAGGTGTTGACCCCGTTGCCGTTGAAGATATTCAGCGAATTGTTGCACAATTAAAAAACAAAAACATCGGAATCCTAATTACCGATCACAACGTTCAGGAAACTTTGGCCATTACAGACAAAACTTATTTGATGTTTGAAGGTGGAATTTTAAAAGCAGGAATTCCGGAAGAATTGGTAGAAGACGAAATGGTACGCCGTGTTTATTTGGGTCAAAATTTTGAATTGCGTAAAAAGAAATTAGAGTTCTAAAAATAGCTTTTTTCGAGATTAACCTTTTTTTTACTTTAAAAATAAAGAAAATGAGTCAGCAAGAACCAACACAAGAAGATTACGACAATTGGCACAAAGACCCAAATAATTGGATCTGTGGTTTTATTTATTACAACCCAAAAGACAATCGTTTATTGCCTCCTAAAAGGGTCGCTTGGATGGGCTACACCTTAAATTTTGCAAATCCTTATTCGGTTGTGATAGCTATTGCATTGCTCTCATTAATACCTTTGGCACTTTTGTCGAAATAATTTTTATCAAACAGAAAAAACTACTCCACAGTTATAAATTGCAATTGTTCTAAGTCGCCATTGTAAATATTTACGTCGACACTCCGTTCTATTCCCGGCACAGTCGCTTTTTCTGTAAATTGCCAGAAAAGCCATTCTTCGTCCATTTTTTCTCTGTAAAAATTATAATTGGCAATCCAGAATAAGTATTCTCCAAAACCATCTTGCAAAAAATCACTATAATAGCGTTCTCCCGTATAGATGATTGGGCGCACACCATAATGTGATTCTACTTTATTTAACCATCTTTTCAAGCCTTTTTTTAATGAATCCAAAGGCTGATTTTTAGGCAACTTTTCAATATCCAAAACCGGAGGCAAATCACCTTTTTTTAGCTTGACCGTTTTTATAAAAAGATTAGCCTGCTCGATAGAATTTTCGTTCGGACGGTAATAATGATAAGCCCCACGAATAATTTTATGCTTTTTGGCTTCTAACCAGTTATTTTTAAATTGTCTGTCAACCCTATCGTTACCGGCTGTAGCGCGAACAAAAACAAACTGCACAGGATATTTTTCCTCCAGCATTTCGACATCATCCCACTCAATAACTCCTTGAAATTCAGAAACATCAATCCCTACAACTTTTCCTTTATGATTTTCTAAAACCTGAATATTTCGAACATCCGAAAGGCGTTTTTCAACACTATCTTCTGTTCTATTGGATTTAAAACCCAAATAATACGCCAGTCCATGACGATAATGATAAACGGCACCTAAAAAAAGCATCGTAAAAAAAGTTCCCACTATCCATCGTAAGACCTGATTAAAGATCGATTTTGCAGGTTTTGATTTTTTGGTATAAGAAGTTCTTCGTTGCGCCATTTTGTTTTTTATTCAAACCAAAAAACTACTTTTTAGAAAAGATATTGTTTGTAATCGACAATAACACATAAAAAATAATAATCAAAGGAATTGCGATGTAACGAAGTAAAACGAGCAATACGCCAGAAATCAATAAAAATAGTATTTGAAGTGCATTGTCTTTCAAATTGAATTTCTTGATTTTTAATGAAAACAATGGAATTTCAGCATTCATAACATAAGCACTACATAATGTAATAAGTAGTAAAACCCATTCATTTGTTAAAACTTCAAGAATGATGATAGAATTTGAAAATTCTACAACCAATGGAAGGCTTAAAATAAACAATGCATTGGCAGGAGTTGGCAAACCAATAAATGAATCTGTCTGACGAGTGTCAATATTAAAATTGGCTAATCTGTAACACGCACCTAAAGTGATAATAAATCCTAAAAAAGGAATGATAGCCTGATTTCCTAATTGATGACCGCTTCTTTCGAACATACTATACATTACATAACCTGGAACAACGCCGCTCGTCACCATATCTGCCAAAGAATCTAATTGCAATCCAAGTGGACTTGAGACTTTGAATAATCTCGCAAAAAAACCATCAAAAAAATCAAAAAATATCCCCAAACACACCATGTAAAAAGCCATAAGAAAGTAAAAAGAATCTTGCCAACAATTAGCTTGCGATACAAAAACAACTGCGATACAACCACAAAAAAGATTGATTAACGTAATTAAATTCGGAATGTGTTTTTTGATATTCATGTTTTATAAATTTGATAGTCTTGAGGAACAAATTTAGCATAATATGTTAATGTTGCACGTGTTTTTAAAATAGATTTTTATTAAATCATACCCATCAGCAATATTTACTAAAAGGAGTAAATAAGCTCAGTAAATTATTATATTTTTGATAAAAATTTAAACAAGCCTCTGTTTTCAAAAAAATAAACGTTGAAAAAATTTTTAGTCTTATTATTACTTAGCTATTGTACCGCCCAATATAGCCAAACAACTCGTAAATATTCGAATGAATTTATGAATATTGGTGTTGATGCCGCAGCCTTAGGGATGTCGAATGCCGTTGTTGCTTCGACCAGCGATGTTAATTCGGGCTACTGGAATCCAGCAGGTTTATTGCATCTCGAAGATCATCAAATATCATTGATGCACGCAAATTATTTTGCCAACATTGCGCAGTACGACTACATTGGTTATGCAATCCCTATTGATGACAGAAGTGCTTGGGGAATTTCGATGATTCGTTTTGGAGTTGACGACATCTTAGACACTACAGAATTAATTGACAACCAAGGCAATATAGATTACAACCGAATTAGCTTATTTTCAACTGCCGATTATGGTTTTACCTTTTCGTATGCGAGAAAATTGCCTGTAGAGGGTTTTCAATACGGGGTAAATGCTAAAATCATTCGAAGAATCATTGGTAAATTTGCCAATTCCTGGGGTTTTGGTTTTGATTTTGGAATACAATTCGAAAAAAATGATTGGCAGTTTGGCCTAATGCTTCGCGACATTACCACGACATATAATATTTGGAATATTGACGAAAAAGAATACAAGAAAATCTCTGATGCTATTCCGGGAGAAAATCAGGAATTGCCAGAAAGTACCGAAATTACTTTGCCCAAAGCACAATTAGGAGTCGCCAAAAAAATTGACTTCCATAATGATTACAGCCTTTTGGTGGCAACCAATCTAAATATGCGTTTTGAACAAACCAATGATGTTATTTCATCTCAAATAGTAAGTATTGATCCGGCAGTGGGCTTTGAATTTGGTTATACAGATCTCGTTTTTTTAAGAGCCGGAGCTGGAAATTTTCAGAATGTAACGCAATTAGACAGCACCGAAAAACTTAGTTTTCAGCCCAATATTGGTCTTGGTTTTAAATATAAAGGCATACAAATTGATTACGCTTTGACCGATTTAGGCAATCAAAGTACCGCTTTGTATTCGAATATTTTTTCCTTGAAAGTAGATTTAGGTATCTTTAGAAAATAATTTAAAAACCACAAACTTCTTAACATTTTAAATCATGAAAAAAGTCTTCCTTCAAAAAACACTTTTTAGCATACTATTAGTACTAAGTTGTTGCGTTGGTTTTGGCCAAGACATACCTGTTTCTAAAGATTTAAAAGTAAGCATTTTAACATGCGGACTGGGTAACGAGACCTATTCTTATTTTGGTCATACCGCTATTCGGGTTACCGATACAACAAACCATATCGATATCGTTTATAATTATGGTGCCTTTGATTTTAGAACGCCAAATTTTATAGCCAAATTTGCAAAAGGAGATTTACAATATTTTGTTACGGCGCATGCCTACGTAGATTTTATTAACGATTATAATAATGAAAAAAGAAGCGTTTACGAGCAAGAATTACTAATTCCTATTAATCTGAAACAAGAATTATTTTCTAATCTTAATCGCACTTTACTTTCAGAAGATCGTTATTATACTTATAAATTTATCGACAAAAATTGTACTTCAATGGTGGTCGACATCATCAATAAAACTTTAAAAAGCAATGCAATTGTAAAAAAAGGAGACACTACTATTACTTATAGAAGTATTTTATTTCCTTATTTTGATGGACATTTTTATGAAAAACTAGGAACAAGTATTATTTTCGGAACTAAAGTAGACCAACCGGGAACTAAAATATTTTTGCCTTTTGAATTAAAAAATAGCTTAGAGCAAATCAATTTTCAAAATCATCCGTTAACCAGTAAAAGCAAGACAATTTTAAATTTCGAAAAAGAAACACCTTTTTCATGGTGGAATAACCTTTATACTTATCTTTTTATCCTTGCCTTTGTAGCGGTAGCAAAAAACAAAATTGTCGACAAAAGCTATCTTTTTGTTTTATCTCTAATGGGGATCTTTTTTATAATCGTTGGATTTTAC
This sequence comes from Flavobacterium flavipigmentatum, assembly GCF_020911905.1. NCBI lineage: Bacteria > Pseudomonadati > Bacteroidota > Flavobacteriia > Flavobacteriales > Flavobacteriaceae > Flavobacterium > Flavobacterium flavipigmentatum. Next base: position 361,073 of record NZ_CP087133.1, read on the forward strand.
TCACTTCATCAGGAGTTGGCAATGAATTATAATGTGCTTTTATTTAGTCCTTTTTTACTGATTTTAATTTTGCTATCTCTCATTAAAAACAAAAAATGGACCTATCGATTTGCAGTTTTGCACTTATTATTTTTGGTCGTTTATTTCTTGTTTATGATCAACAAAGCACATCTTTTGATAGTACTCCCTATGATTATTACCAGCGGGATCGTTTTGGTTAGAGTAGCTCTTCGGAACAAAAAACCAATTCCGATTATTATTTAGAGATTATTGTCCGCGATAAAAAAGTATGGTTGTAAATGTTTTTAAAGTAATGCTCAGATCGAGAAAAATACTTCTGTGTTTGATATAATACAAATCGTATTGCAACTTTATCAAACTCTCTTCTATAGATTCTCCATAAGAATAATTTACCTGCGCCCAGCCTGTAAGACCGGGTTTGATAACATGTCTCGTCTCATAAAAAGGCATAATTTCGGCAATTTCTTTTACAAAAAATGGACGCTCTGGTCTGGGGCCAATAACAGCCATATCTCCTTTTAGAATGTTGATGAATTGCGGAAATTCGTCAAGTCGGGTTTTGCGCAAAAACTTTCCAAAAGGAGTAATTCTTTTATCATTTGAAGTTGCAAAAACAACTCCGTTTTGCTCAGAGTTTGCTATCATTGTCCGGAATTTATAAATCTCGAAAACTACTCCGTCTTTGCCAACACGCTCTTGCGTATAGAACAAAGGCCCTTTGTTTCCTATTAAATTTCCAACAAAAATAATAGGAATAAAAACCAAACAGAGCGACATACCAATCAAAGAAAAAATGTATCCGATAAGAAGCACTAATAATAAATATAATTTATTATGATTATTTCGGCTAAAAGGGAAAAAGCGATAAAAATCTCGTGCTATGTATTGCACGGGAATGCGTTGGGTTTTGCTTTCGTACACTTGCGTGTACTCGCGTATTACACTTCCAGATTCTAAAAGATGTAATAATTGCTGGTATAAATCTGGAGTAATTCCGTCCGTTTTTTGTGAGGCTATAATAATTTCTGAAACATTATTCTTTTTCACAAAAACCTTTAAATCTGTTTTATTGACTTCTTTTATGTAATGATTTTTTTTATCTACGGAAGAATCTGAATTCACAAATCCTATTATTTTATAATGCGGATCAACACTTTCCAGACCTAACACCAACTCTTCTACCTGATTTTGATCACAAATTAAAACTACGTTTTGTAAAAACCGATAGGAAGCTAAAAAATAGACATAAATACTTCTCCAAATTAATAACGCAAAAAGCACCGTAAGATAAAATGTCAGGATGGCAATCCTGTGTTTTGGAAGTTCTGGAGACAAAACCGGTGTAAGTAAATAGACAATAACTGTTGATGTGGTGGTAAAAATAGTGCTTTTGAGAATCTGAAATTGATTGCTTGCTACTTGCAGATTGTACATTTCAAAAATGGTCCCGAACAGGAATAAATAAAGCACTAAAACAGCTTCCCAGTAATAATTTTCTAAAGAAAATTTGAAATAATGAAACTCTACTATTAAACTCAATAAATGCAAACTGCCCAGAACAAAAAAAGCATCAAAAATATGAAGTAATACTTTTCTTTCTGAAATTTCGAAATGCATTTTATTGTTTGTAAACATCTTTTTTAAATTTATTCCGAGTCACTAATTAAGGCAAATGTATTATAAAAATAGAAATTAGTTTAGCGAATTTTCAGCTTTTTTCGGAACTCTAATTTCTACCCAAAGAAGTGTTAGAGCATAAATAAACGCTGGTGCTGCGGTACGCATTGAAGCATGATTTATTGTCAATAACCAAAAAAAATAAAACGACAAAAAATACAAATGTTGTCGATTATTGATATAAACAGCAAAAGGTATTATAAAAAGCAATAAAAGTCCTAAGATACCAAATATTCCATGCTCACTTAACATCCTTGATATCTCGTTATGTGAGGCAACTTCTCCACCAAATGTTTCTTTCCTAAATTGCTTTCCCATACCTGCTCCAATACCCATGACAGGGTTATCAATAAAAAGTTTGAACTCGTCCTGCATGATTAATTCGCGACCTCCCAGACGATCTTTCTTCGTTCTACCTCTCGAATCTTCATTGGCGTATCGTTTATTAATTAATCCCGAAGTCTGCACCGAACTATATACCCAAATACCAAGACCCATTATAAATGTCAAGAGAATTACAAAACCCAACTTCCCTTTACTTTTTGACGAAGAAAACAAATACAAGATTGCTAAAAGAGCGCAAATCATCACCACTCCGGTAATAATACCGCCTCTGGAGAAAGTCACAATTCCTCTGTAACTCACCAAAACAAATAATATAATATTTAAGAAAATTTCTTTTTTAGTTTTTGAAAACAGCACTAATTGTGTAAAAAAAACAAAAATCCCTAAACCTAAAATAGTAGAGACCTGATTAGGACCAAACCCCCCAGAAGTTTCAAAGTTAGACTGCGTACCCGTCACAACACCCTGAACACTTGGATTGTATAAAAACAAATAAATAGTTGTAGTGATTACGGGAAGTCCAATCGCTACCAGAATATTTTGTAAATCAGAAAATCCAATCCTCCTATTATACATATATATGGAGGAAATCCCCAAACAAACTGCTCCCGACAAATTAAAAACTAACGCTTTCTTAATATCTGTACTAAAATCGGCCGTTATTGTAGTTATTAAAATTCCTGGCACCAAAAGAAGTATAAAGACGGCATAAATCATCCCATTGACAGAGAAGTTGCTGTACATCATGCCGATTAGCATAAAAATAATCACAGCGACCTTTATATACTCATTGTTAAAATTTCCACCTGTCATGCGGAGAAAAACTTCAACTCCTACCAGATAACCAGCAATCAGAAGAACTTCGTTATTTCTGTTTTTGGTTTTAAAAACAATAAAAAAGCCAATAATAGGTATTAAAAGAGCGTAGATTTTAGACAAAAAAGGTATTGCAAAAACTGTCAAAGCAATTGCGGCATGAATTATAAGTAGATAGCCATAAGATAATGGAGTGTTTTTCATTTATTTTTTTAAATATTTTATCTAAAATTACTCAAAGAATTCAGCCAATATAGGTATTCTTTAATAATAGATTGCTCACTAAAACTTAATTCGATTTTTCTAAACAAAGCTTTTCCCATTTTATTTCTATACTCTTCATTTTCTATGAATTTAATAATCGAATTTGAAAATTGTTCCAAATTATCTGATTCAACCACCAAACCTTCTTTTCCAGAATTGATTACACTCGATACTTCCCCAACATTTGTTGCAACCACAGGCATTTTACACCTACCATATTCTAAAATAGCCAAAGGAAGTCCCTCTGATAATGAAGGTAAAACTGCAATATTGCATTGTTTTAATGCCGAAACAACATGCTCTGTTGTTCCGTAAAAAAAGACATTATTATTTAATCTTAAATTTAGAATTAGATTCATAATCTCTTTAGAATAATCATCTTCAAAATCTTTTCCAAACAAGTGAAAAGTCCAGTCGGGATATTTTTTACAGATTATATTAGCGGCGCTAATTAATAATTTATGATTTTTTTGCTCCCGAAGATTTGCTACACATATAATTCTTTTATGATCAACACCTTGTAAAGGTAACTCTTCGTCTGAGGAAAAAGAACTAATTATAAAATTAGAAAAATAAACGATATTTGATGACCAGAGATAAGATTCTGCCCATTTTTTTAGTGCTAGATTAACTGCAATACTTCCTGCAAAAAATAGTGAACCAATTTTTAAACTTATATTTTTTCTTGCGTTCAAATCCTGTGAAATACCATAATGATCATGCCAAATGATTTTTACTTTTGGAAAAGTTAGTTTTACCAAAACAGCAATAAAAAAAGAAGAACTATGAGCATGAATAAAACCGATTTTGTTGTCTTTTATAAATTTCCTAAGCCTAAAAACTGCTCCAAAGTCAATACTTTTTGTTTTTTGAAGAAATAAATACGAAACCTTTGCATCTAATTGTTTTTTTAAGATTCCTTCTTTTCGGGTAACCACTAATCCCGAAAATGCAATTCTACCGACCAAAGCATTGGCATAATTTACTGCCATTCGTTCTGCTCCTCCTGCTTCTAGTGAGTCTATGATTTGTACTATTCTCATCTTTTTTCTAAAAGCTTTTTGATTTCAGTTTCAAAAACATCTGTAGTATATATTTGCGACCAATCTTTTGCTAGTTCGCTCAGGATCATAAAAATTTTCTCATCTTCAACTATTTTTTCTAGTTGAAGAACATCTTTATCCAGATTCATCTCTAATAAAATGCCGCGATTACCAAAATCAAGCATGTATGGTACACAAGAAACCTTGGTTGCAACAGGAACACAACCCCAAAACATTCCCTCTGCAATGGCCTTGGGCCAACCTTCGCTTTTTGACGGCAATAAGACAAAATGGCTTTTTTGATAGGCCTTTTTAACAATTTCCTGGTTTTGATTACCGTGCAAAAAAATAGTATTTTCTAATTGATGTGTTTTAATATATCCTTCCAGAACTGTACTTTCAGTACCATTTCCGTACACATTTAAAACAACATTTTTTCCTTTATTTTTTAACTTCTCAATTAATTGAATTGCATACATAGGGTTTTTACCGGATACCAAACTTCCAACAAAAACAAACTGTATTTTAGTTTTAAAATTTTCTTTTATTACGACTTTTTTTTCATTCTCTGAATAAGTGGCTGTAAAAAATGGTTTTATATTACTTGTTTGATTTTCCCATTCTCCGTAAACCAAAACCTGCATATTTCGAGTCAAAAAAGTATTGCTCAAAATATACTTTTGCAATTTGTATGTCCAAGGTTGTTTGCTCCCTGGATCCCAATTTCCGGCATATTTAGCCGTTTTTATTTTATGAGGAAAAAACATTTGTACCACGCAACCAATCAATCCAATATTTCCGGGGCATCGCAAATGAATGTGATTTGCATTTTTCATAGCCTTAAAAATCTGCCAAAAAATAATTGGCAATTTGAATACCGAAAAAAAAATGTTTTTTAGACTCGTTACATTAAAATCGGGAACCTTTCTAAAATCGATGATATGGTGCTGATAAAAATGATCGATTACTGAAGGATTATTATGTTTTAAGGGTGCAACAACAATTAGTTCATCAACATATTTTAACCAAATATTCATTTCGCGCGTATAAGGTGCATAGCCAAAAAATTTCATTTCATTTTGAATATGATTTACATGAGTGATTATTGCAAATTTAATAATTGAAGAACTCATTCGTTAATTTCCTTTATATTGGTTTATTAAAAATCAGACTCCACCACCCTATTATTCTGCCCAAAGACTCTGTAAATGCAGCTTTTTTATTTTTATCTGTAATGACATTTGTCAACCTTATAATTATGAGTAAAATTGTAATCGCATTCCATTTTAAGCGGTCTTTTAGAATTGGTCTTGGATTTTTAACTCTCCATACATACCAACCATTTCTTACTACCATTTTACCATACTTATATTGGTTAGGCCTTCCTGACTCTGCATGAAAATGACTTAATTTTGCATCTGTATTTACATATAATTTCCCCGTTTTTGATACTCTTAGCGAAAAATCTGCATCTTCATACAAACCGTAACCTTCAAAATAAGTAGAAAATGAAAATGTTTCAAAAATTACTTTCCTAAAAGACGAAACACCACCCATTAATTGTTCCACTTCATATATTTTATTGCTGGGAGGTAAAAAACCTATACTCCTTCCATGAGAAAAATTAGGAGAAAAACCTGGTGGACAATCAGTATCTAAACCAATTTTCTTTCGCAACACAAAACGACTTCCATCTTTACGCTTCCATTCGTCAAAACAAAATTCGTTACTTTTAGAAATATAATTCCTTACTACTTTATCCCACTTTACTTCATTTGTAATGTAACCGCCAACTCCGAGAGCTTCTGGATTTTTTTTATATGTACCTAGTAAAATTTCAAAATAATCAGTTTCTAAAACTGTATCATCATCCAAAAAACAAACGATTTCAATTACTGAATTTACTTTCGAAATTCCGAAATTTCGCTGTTTTGTTAGTCCTCGATTTTCTTTCGCAACTAAAAAATAGTGTAAATTTTCAAAATTATTTTGCGCTATTACTTCTTTAGTTTCATCGTTGATCGAACCATCAATAATGAGTATCTCATCAGGATACAAGGACTGTTTGTGAACCGATTGCAGTAATTTCAGCAACGGTTCAGGACGCATATAGGTACAAATAATTAAAGAAAATTTCATGCTCTATTTGTGTCTAATTCCTAACTGGTTTAATTTTCGAGCATAAAATAAAGATCGTTTAAACTGTAAATTTTTATACGGCAAACGCAGAAAACGATATAAAAGCCCTGTTTTAGAACCTTTGAAAAGGTACAGGAAAAAATGTTTGTATTTGTACTCCCTGACTTGTTGCGGTGTAAAGTGTTTTACAATTCCGTACATAATTGTTGGACTCGGAACTGGCTTTATTCTTTTTACAGGAACATCAAGCTCCCAAGGTTGGGCTTTTCTCTTTTTACCTAAAATTTTAGCCTGAGTCCCCCAAAAACGATATCCTCCCGTTGCTGGCTTTAAGTGTAAATTGACCGAAAATGGATTTGAAATCAGTGCTACTCCTAATTTTGCCAAAGACAAACCAAAATCTGTATCTTCGCCATAACCTCCATCAAAATTGACATCATTTCCTATCAATTTTCGAACATACTCTGCTTTGACACAAGTATTGGCGTTATTAAAAGTATGTGATATTCCTACTTTCCATCTTTTATCACCTAACTGTGTCAGTTTATTTTCCAGATCTGTCAAGTCTTGTTCCTGATTATCCGCCCTAACATCTAAACCGTCTGATGCATGCGCCTTGTACGTTTGCAGTATTCTAATATGATTTTCGATAAAATTTGGCTGAATCCTTATATCATCATCTCCAAAAACAATATAGTCGCCCTTACATAATTCTATGGCTTCGTTCCTTGCCCTGCAGCTCCCTTTTGTTTCCTGCCATTTTATAATTAACTCAAAAGGATATTTTTTTTCATCATACAAACTTTCATTTCTTTGATTTTCTGGAGTTGCATCTATGACCACTACCTGAGAAACAGGATACGTTTGGTGTGCTAAATCGTTTATAAGCTGTAAAGCAAACTGTTGACGCATCATTGTTGGAATGATGTAACTAACCTTTGGATTGCCTTCAATAACATTCAATGGGCGAGGTTTTACAAGAGGTCTTTTTTCAATTCTTTGTTTAAAATTTTTTCTGGCATAAAAAAAAGCACTCCATTCTTTCCATTTCCAAAAACCCTCTCGATACAACATAAATATTGAGTGATCAATCTTGAAGTTTTTTCGAAAAAAGACATATCGATCATTTATTGAAATATTGATTTCTGCTATTTCTTTCTCTTTAAAAAGACCTTTTATATAGAGCGGAATTGCAGCTGAAATCCTCAAAGCATTATAGCCGAAATCGAGTGCTTGCATTTGCAGATTTCCGTACTCAGAATCAAAACCTCCCAAAGTTTCCCAAACAGACTTACGTATTGCAAATTGATGTGGGTTTATTCTCCAACTCACGCATTCGTCAAGATGATCAAAATCATTAATGTACCAGAAAAAAACTGCCGTTTGATAGACCAATTCTGGAAAAGCATTTTTGTAACCTTGCTCAAACGAACTGTGCCAAATATCTCCCGCACCAGAGGTTAAAATTTCTAATTGATCTAGATCTGGCGTTCCGTTGTATAAAATAATTTCTCCAGTTTTTGTTATAAATTTTTTTAGTTTCATTTGCCTTATACTGGATTAATAATTCTTTTATAAAATTCGATATTCTGCTTTGCGATTATTGTTATATCAAAAGAAATTTCGGTTTTCTCTCTTGCTGCTTTACCAATACTCAGAGCGAAATCTTCATCTCTTAAAACATTTTTTATTTTTTCTGCAAATAAATCGTGATTCTCAGGATGAACCAAGAAACCATTTACACCGTCCTCTATTAATTCATTTGCCCATCCAATGTTACTGTTTACCACTGCCTTTTGCATGGCCATAGACTCTATGGTCACCATACCTAATGTTTCTGCAAAAGTAGGAAACACACAAACATTTGCTTTTTTTATAAAATTTTGTACTTCTGAATACGGAATTTTGCCTATATAATCCACATTTTCTAAATCTCTTTTATCAAATTGATTTTGCATCAGTTGCCAAGTTGAATCTGAGTTAGTTTTCACATCATAAGAGTCATTCCCTATCAGCACTAATTTTGCATTAGGAAACTCTCTTCGAACTCTATTAAAAATTTCAGGCAATTCTAAAACGCCTTTTTTTCTAATCAAAGTTCCAATATATAAGATGAGATTTTTTTCATATTTTTCAGGAAAATCATTCTGAAATTTGTGAAGTTCTAAACCATAATGAATAACTTTAATTTCTTTATTTTTCGCTTTAAAAAGTAAATTCGTCAGTTTTCCGGCAAATTCAGTCGGTGCAATAAAAGCTTTAGCCTTTTGTAAAGCTAATTTTTCGAACCAATAATTTTTAAGTTTTTGTTTTCGCTTTTCTAAGTGACAAAAATAAGTATCACTTCCGTGAAAACGAATCACCAAAGGGATCTTAAAATTCATAAAGGCAGTAATACCAGTCCAATCTGGCGCTTCAATTACAGAAATATTATCTCTTTTTATAATTGATTCACAATAATTCTGAATATATTTTCGATAGAAAAACCAACCCAAAATTGGATACTTTTTGTTTTTAATCAAATGAATCGTGATTCCGTTCTCCCTAATAATTTCCTGCGTTTTTTGCCCATAAACAAATACAGAAACTTTTGTTCCTTGCTTGATCAGAGCTGTAACAAGATTATTTATACTGGTACCAATCCCCGCTGCATACGCAACTTTACTGTGAGGAAATTCAGGAGTTAAAAAAGCTATATGCATTTATTTCTTAAAAAAGTCTTTTAATATTCTGGCTGTAAACATCCTAGCTCCTGTGTCATTCATGTGTCCGCAAGAGGAAAAATATTTATTTTCTACCACTACATTTTCGTAATTATGAATTTCCGGATAAACTTTTTTTACCTTTTCAAAATAATTCATACCGACAACATTTTCGCACATAGGAGTCATAACTGCTATCAAATTAATATTATTGGCTTTGCAAATATTCTTTATTTCTTGGTAATATTTATTATGAGGTAGTGGGTTAAGATTGACAATATTATTTTTCATATTACCATTTTTATGTTTTATCAAAGGATAATATCCTAAATTATCTAGAACATTTGTCTTTTTATGAACTGCAGCATAAAAGACTTCTCTAAAACCAATTTTACTATCATATTTGATATATCTATAAAATGGAATATAATAGAACTTATTAAAATTGGCATCTGATTTAAAATGTTCTTTAATAATTGCTGAATTATGAATATATGGCAAAAATTTAGCTGTAATACCTTCAGATTCCTTATCACTAGCCAGACTTAAATCAGCTTCAAGAATTATATTTTTAATAGTATACTTTCTTTCTATCATCAATTTCAAAAGCAATGATGTCTCAAACAAATGTCCGCCACTAATTCCATAATTAAACGTTTTCAAACCTCTGTCTTCAAACATTTGTGCAACAAAATGATTATGAGCGCGTGATGTTCCTAAAATTAAAACATCAAGTTTTTGCGCTTTAGAATTAAATACGGTTTCTATTTTTCCTCTATTCTTAGATTGCAAAAAAACAGCAGTATAAATACAATCTAAAATCATTGCAACCAAAAATATTACAATCAAAATTTTGGTCATGTAAACTAAAAAATTCTTCATTAGAACTGAAAATATATAAATTCTTTATAATCTGAAAAAGTCCCAAAAGCCATAATTGCTGCAATTGCCAACGCTAATTTCAGTGTCGTCCTTTTTCCTGAAATAGGCTCTATCTTATTGCGAATATTCCATTCAACCAAAGTAAATAAAGCAATCATAACAATAAGTTCGTAATTACTTCTATCGTTTGCTAAATATTCAATTTTAAATTCTCTATTAGAAATAATTTGTTTTAGATACAAAACTGCATCTGTTATGGTTTTTGCTCTAAAGAAAACCCATGCAATACAAGTTAAAGCAAAAGTAAATACAATACTTATGATGACCTTTACAGAACTAAAATCGAATTTTAACTGAATGTCATCCATATTATTCCGATTGCTATTACTTAAAAGCAAAGGGAAAAAGTACAGTGCATTTATGAAACCCCAGGCAATGTATGTCCAATTGGCGCCATGCCAAAATCCGCTGACTAAGAAAATGATGAATGTATTTCTAATTTTTATCCAGATTCCGCCTTTGCTTCCACCAAGCGGAATGTATAAATAATCGCGAAACCAAGACGAAAGCGAAATGTGCCAACGACGCCAGAATTCGGCAATATCTCTTGAAAAATAAGGATAATTAAAGTTTCGCAACAGGTCTAAACCAAATAATTTTGAAACCCCCAAAGCGATATCCGAATATCCTGAGAAATCTCCATAAATCTGAAAAGCAAAATAAATAGCCCCTAAAATAAGAGAAAAAGAATTCATTGAAGGATAATGATCAAAAATAGCATTGGCATACGTTGCGCAGGTATCTGCGATAACCACTTTTTTGACCAATCCCCAAATAATTTGGCATACACCCTCTTGGGCTTTTTCAAAATCGAATTCTCTTTTTACTTTTAACTGAGGTAATAAATGGGTGGCTCTCTCTATTGGTCCCGCCACTAATAGCGGAAAATAACTAACAAATAAAGAATAATCTATAAAATTGTATTCTGCTTTTATTCTTTTCAAATAAATATCGATAACATACGACAAACCATGAAAAGTGTAAAATGAAATTCCAACCGGGAGAATTACATCCAGCAAAAGCGGACTTACCTTTATACCCGCTGAATTTAGCAATTCTGAAAATGACGCCGCAAAAAAATTATAATATTTAAAGATTCCAAGAAACCCTAAATTGACTATAATACTCAGCCAAAACCAAAACTTCCTACTTTTTTCTGATTTTCCTTTTTCGATTTGAATTCCTGTGTAATAATCAAGAAAAGTAGAGAAAACGAGTAAAAATAAAAATCTCCAATCCCAACAAGAATAAAAATAATAGCTGGCAATAATCAATAATGCATTTTGTGTGCTTTTGTTTTTATTGAATACAAACCAATATAAGAGAAAAACGATTGGCAGAAAAACAGCAAATGCGAGGGAATTAAAAAACATAAAATTAAACTGGTTTTAAAAGGCAAAAATATACTTATAAATTTTAAAAACCTTAATTAATAATAAAATCATAATTCTTTAAAATGATTATTGACCATTAATTGTAAATTAAAATTTTGGCGAATATTTGCAAAAGTTTCATTATCAATTTTTTTCTCTCCTTGACAAATCTGTTGTAAAAGTTTCGCTAACTGTTTTGGTTGATGTGGCTCAATCAAATAGCCATTTTCATTGTGAATGACAACCTCAGCATTTCCTCCAACTGTAGTTGTGATTACTGGAACATTTGCACTAAGGCTTTCCAGAATTGACAAACTAAAACATTCCATATAGGTAGGTTGAATCATGTAGTCGTACTCGCAATAAATCTCATTTAAAACAGAAGAACTTCCGAAAAAAAGAATGTTTTTTTCTAAATGATACTTTTTTACCATCTCTTTCAACTTTATTTCATAGTCTCCTTCTCCGTAAAGATGAAAAACACTGTTAGCAATTATTGTTTCAGGCAAAAGAGAAACTGCCTCGATGAGATCTTGTATTCCCTTTACGTATCTCAAATTTGAAGTCAGAATAAATTTTTTAAAATCTCTTTCATTGTTTTCTCTCTTCAAAAACAATTCTTCTTTTACGCCATTATAAACTGTTTTTGTTTTTTTTCTTAAAAACGAACCATAATCTTTCAGAATATTTTTAGTAGTATAATCTGAAACTCCAATAAATGTATCGGTGTATTTAGAATACAAAATACCCTTTAATTTCTTTATTAGTTTTTTCTTAAAAGTAAACCCTTCAAGAGGTCTTGGATTATGATCAACACAAATAATTTTTGAAGGATAATACTTTTTTACATCCTTAAAAAAAGAACTACATAACTCAACAAAATGAGTAATGATAACATCGTATTTTGAATTATTTTTATTTATGTAATCAATAAAAAAAGTTTCTAATTGATAATTCTCAAAACTAATAATTGTCATTCCTTTATAATTTGTATTGTCAATTTCGTTCGGAAAAAACCAATCGACTTCTATATTATTTTCTTTGCATTTTTTATCAAATTCCCAGAAAAAATAATCCATTCCGCCAACTCTTTCAGGATGTAATTTGTAATTGCAAAGTATGGCTATTTTGGTCATATTTTCTTTTTTAATAAGGTTTTATTAAGATACTTAATAATCTTATATTCAATTGTATTAGTATAAAAAACACTAAAAAGAGTCATGAAAATTATAATTAAAACCGGAGCGATAAAACTATTGGAACGGAAAAAAGGAACTATTTTTAAAATCCATACTACCCCAATATTTTCATGAATTAGATATAAAAAATAAGAAGAAAAACCAATCGCAGCTAGAATCTTATTTTTAAAAATTGTCAAAATCCACGGACAGTATATAAAACAGAGAAATAAACCAAACATAATTGCAGTTGCAATCAATTCGGGAATCGACAAAGAAAGATTTGCACTTAAATAAGCAAACAAGAGAAAAAGTAAATATACATAATGGTTACTTTTTCTATACAACATGTAGAATAGAGCGCCAGAAAGAAAAAAAGATAAATGTTTGATAAGATTAAACAGATTTATTGCTTTTTCGAGAAACTTAATTTGACTTAAATTAAAAAAAAGTATGGTGTTATACAACAACATTAGCGCAATACAAACTATTATAAAATTTCTTTTGAAACTGATTTTATCTAAAAAATAAATTGTACTGGCTAAAAAATAAAATTGAATTTCTGGCCATAGACTCCAGTATGAAAAATTAATATAACTAAAGTAATTTCGGGTTCCGAATAGTAAATCGTAAACATTTGGAGGCAGGAAAGTGATGCTGGTAATCAAGTTATGAATTTGATTACTATCTTCAAACATTTTAGTTTTGTCGAATAGAGATAAAAAAACAAACGTTAGAACTGAGGCTATAAACATTGAAGGAAATAATCTTATAAACCTTTTTTTCCAGAAAACGATACGACTTTCAGTTCCTTCTAATGAGTAGCAAATTACAAACCCGCTAATCATAAAGAAAAAAGGAACACCTCTAAATCCGTAATGAAAAAACTCAGCTCCGTCATAAGGTGTTACTGGATTATTCCATCTGTAGAAATAATGATAAAATATAACGGAAAGAATTGCAAGAGCTCTAAAACCATCTAGAATGGCAATTCTGTTATTGAGATTTAAAGACTTTAAATTGGTTTCACTCATAGCTCTGACAAAACTTTAATAATTCTTTTACTGGTTCCCACTAATTCTTTGCCAACTTGCAAATCAATCATAGCTTTTCTGTACTTCATTCTTTCTGATGGATTATTAAGAGTTGTATTAATTTGATCAATTAATACTTTTGTATTCTTAGCAATCATTACTGCATTACTATCAACAACTTTTTTATAGTGATCGTAGTTTAAAAATCTTTGGTCGTTGTAAAGACCATTTTCTAAATTTCCAAATACAGCATTTATTACTGGTTTATCAAATAGCATAAAATCCAGACTCATAGTTGAGCACATGTTAATACTAAGATCGGAGTTTTCGAGTATTGATCTCAAGTCTGATATATCTTCCTGACTTGGTATTCTTTGGGACCAATTTTCACTATGATTTTCTCTGGTTAAAATCCATTTTGGTACATTCCATATTATCCCGGGAAATTCATCTCGAATAGATCGAAATCTACTATCATCTTCAGCTGGAGATGTTCTAACGAGAAGCTGCACCTGATGCTTTATTTCATTATTTCTAATACCCTCAGCTATTGCTTTGATTACTAGAGGATCATTTTGACCGATTGAAGCATCTGCACAACTATAACAAATTATTTTTTTAGCGTTATCTAAACCAAATTTAGCAAAAAAGCTTTCGCTTGTCGATTCGTATTTACTTAGAACATAAGGCTCAAATTGCGGTGTTCCCACAATCTTTACATTTTCATTTTTTACATTTGGATAGAAGTAGAACAACTCTTCTTTCATCAACTGGCTCCAAACCAAAAAATAATCAAAATTACCCAACATTCTCCCTTTAGATGCCAAATTGTCCCAACTAAAAATAAAAGTCCCAGCAGGAATTTTCAATTGGATTGCGGCATACAAAAACGGCGCCAAATAAGGAGGTCTTTGATGTGTAAAAAACAAATGAGATGGTGTATCTTTTTTAAGTAATTCAAGATATTCTTTTGTTACATTATTTTTAGAAAACGATAAAAACTGCATCTTTTCTGCAAATAAAATACTCGAATCTGAATTAATATATTTAGTAAAAAAATAAATAATTTTTATAAATATTGACCTAATAGAATTATTTTTAGGATAACCTGAAACGAGATTATCATTCATCCCATAAAAGATTTTATATTTTTGTAAATGGGCTAACTCTTTCCATTTTCTGAAAGCCCAAGTTACTTTCCCTTCATTAAAAACAGTAAGTTCCTTTATCTCAATTTTACAATTTTCTACATCTCGATAACAGCTTGCTGGTAGACCAGAATAAATAACAATTTTGTCAAATTGTTGAGAAGCTTCTATTATAAAATTACTCATAACAAAATTTCGAAATCCTACACCATCGGTTATTACTATCCCTAATTTTTTCATTTTAGCCCTCTAAATAATTGTTTTATTAGTACTTTAATTCGTTTTTTACTTTTATGATAAAAAAACCTAATATCAATTAAAAACTCATATAAAAAGCCTCTTATATAAAGAGTAAAATATTTTTTTTCTATTCCAAAACTAGAGTCATCAAAACTAAACCATCTATCTGGAAAATAATCTGAATCATTATTTCTCTCTGCGAATTCACCTTGGAAAATTTTAATTGGCCGAATAATTTTAGATTTTTCCTTTTCTCCTAGCCAAGCGATCCACCAAGAAAAAGTTGAATTACTAATAATAAAATCATCACATTTTGCTCCTAAAACTAATTGATTAATTGGTGTTAAATCTTCTAAGAAGAATACATTTTTTAAAAATGAAAAATGATATTTGCAATACGATATATCATCACTTGTAAACACTATATTTCTATCTCTCCAGTCAGGAAAATTTTCTATAATTGATTTAAAATAAAACAAATATGATAATTGATAATAATGAGGGTGTCTTACAAAATCGCCTCTTCTAACAGATACCAATATTGTTTTTTTTGAAAAAAGAAAACTGTATTTAGCATATAAATCCTGGCTAAAACTTTCAAACTGAAAAAGTTTTTTAGTTTTTTCAACATTAAAATACTTTTCAGACTGAAGCCATCCATCAATATCATAATTACCTTTTTTCAGGTTCCATTCATAATAGTTAAACTCTTTTTCATTTACTATTTCAAAAGATTCATCTTTATAAAAAGCAGGTGGCCAATTTTTAAAATATTTTGAATAATTCCAATCTGGAAAAAAATACTCATGTCCAAATTTTTCAGCAAAACCAATTGTAGATGCTATCTGAAAAAGTTGATTTCCAAGATTTCCTTTTTTCCCAAGTTTAGAGAATGTAATCATTTTATATTGCTGTTATAGAATTAATTCTCTCTAAATTGTTTTTGATGATTAAGCTCCCAAATCTCGGCTTTTTTAAGATATTGAAGAAATAATTCAGCACTATTTCCATGACCAAAATCATCGTTTACAGCTTGAATTTGATGTGAATCGATTATTGCTAAAGCTTCTTTAATCTTTTTTTGCGTATAATCGGCATGAATAATTTCGGCATGAACTGCTCTGTTTTGCTGGCGAGTCCCAATATTTATAATAGGGATTCCGTAATATGGAGCCTCGCGAATTCCGGCGCTGCTGTTGCCAATAATGAACTGACTATTTTTTAACAAAGTCAAAAAATATTCAAATCGCAACGATGGGAAAATTCTGAATCTTGAATTCTCTTTTAATCTTTGATATTCCTCAAGAATAAATTGACTTCCCAAATCATTATTTGGAAAAATAACTACATAGTTGTGATTGTCATCTAATAATGAATCTACAAAGGTTGCTGCATATTTTTGCATTTCCTTAATTTCGGTCGTAACAGGATGAAACATAACTATAGCATACTGCTCAAAATCAATTTTGTAATATTCTTTTGCTGTTCTTAAATCCGGCAATTGATCCGAAAACATAATATCAATATCGGGAGAACCAATCGTAAAAATGGAGTCTTTAATTTCTCCCATTTGCAGCAATCTTTTAGCTGCCTGCTCATTCGAAACAAAATGAACGTGGCTCAATTTGCTCACGCTGTGACGAATTAATTCATCAACTGTTCCTGAAACCTCACCGCCTTCGATATGAGCGACCAAAATATTATTTAACGATCCTACGATAGCTCCTGCAAGGGTTTCTACACGATCTCCATGCACCACAATCATATCAGGATTAATGGTTTTACAATAATTTGACAGACCTTCAATCGTTTTTGCAAGTGTCAAATCCATTGTGGTTTCGTGGGTATGATTCTCGAAAGTAAAAACATTCTTGAAACTACAGCGCTCAATTTCGATCAAAGTATAACCGTAAACTTCCTGCAAATGCATGCCTGTAACAAAAACAAAAACTTCAAAATTTTCTTGTTTCTCAAGTGTTTGAATTAATGATTTTATTTTTCCAAAATCGGCACGAGTACCTGTTAGGAATAGGATTTTTTTCATTTTTTTTAAAATTACAATCCTGAATCTATCAGAAAGGAATATAAGTGTAACAATTAATTTATTCGATTTGCAAAATATTTTTCTCTATAATTTAAAAAGAATTTTTCTATTTTAAATGTCATAAACAATCCGACTAAAACACTCATAATTGATGTTATAAAAAAAGATGTCATTGGACCTAATAAATTATTAAGAACAAAATTATTTATTAAATTGAAAAGAAAATTTATAAAACTATGAATAATATAAATACTATAAGATGAAAAACCAATTTTACTTATTATATCTACCAATTGCCGTGAAAAAACTCTGTTAAGTTTCTTATTTATGTCTTTATCTAATAAAAAATGAACAAGCAAAATAGCAAATGAAATATAAAGAAAAGAGAAACCAAATGTTCTTACAAAAAAAGATTCTTCGAAATCTATAAAAGGCGTAAATAAAATTAAACTAATTGACAAAAACATCAAAAGATATTTCTTTGAGTTAAAGAAAACACTTAGTTTTTCTCTTTTGAAATAATACAAATAAGAAACAAGAACTCCTGCCAAAAGTGAATCCATCCTCAAATGTGACATTGTGAAATTTTTATCTCCATTTACCTGAAAATAAACATTGCTGATCAATCTTAAAGCTAGACAAGCAATCATAATTACAAAAATTACGATTTCAAATTTGCTGATTTTTTCTGCTAAATCTTGTTTTAAATCAATCCACTTATATTTAATCACTGACCATAATAGCAGAGCAAAACCAAAATAAAAATGTTCCTCTACTGCCAAAGACCAACTAGGTACGTTAGCATATCCCCATCCATAAACATAATTCTGAACAAAGAAAAGATCAGACAAAAGTCCAGACCATTCAAATTGATGTTTTATTATTTTGGGTATGAGATATAAAAAATAAGTTAAGTAATAAATTGGATAAATTTTAAATGCTCTTCTTATTAAAAACAAACCCGGCTTAATATTGCCAAATTTCAAATATTCTTTAAATAACAAACCTGAAACCAGAAAACCACTCAAAACAAAAAATAAGTCAACACCTATCCATCCCATTTTTGATGTAAAGTCGAATAACTGCTGATGACGCATTAAAACGAGAATAATAGCGATTCCTCTTAAAAAATCAAGTTCTCTTAATCGGGTATTTTGTTTCAAAATTATAAATCTAGGTTAGAAATGGGAATGGGATTTATTGAATATCGTTCCAATTTAATTGTTCATCATTTTGAATATCTCTGGCAGCCGTTTTTCCAATCAGATCATTAAAATGTTCTGCTAAAATCTTACCCGTTCCTGGGCGTTTTACCCAAATATTTTCTTTCGATAAAACTTCGCCTTTTTTAATAGGCGCTATTGCACAAACAGTTGCAAATGCAAAATCAATTGTTACTTGTTCTTCAATAGCCGGTTTTTTTGTTCCGCCACGCATTAAAGCCATTTCTGCAGAAGATACAATAAGTTCCTGACACGCTTTTTCATCCATACTACAAACGATATCCGGGCCTGTTCTTTGCATGTGATCTGTAAAATGCCTTTCTAAAATGCTTCCGCCAAGGGCAACTGCACCTAAGCAAGCATTATTATTCAGGGTATGATCGCTCAACCCAAAAACTTTGTCCGGAAATGCCTGATGCAATTCTACCATTGCACCAAAACGAACCAAATGTATTGGCGTTGGGTACAAATTTGTGGTATGCAGAAGCGCTACAGGAATATTGAATTTATCAAAAATAGCAACTGCTTTCTGAACACTTTCTATTGTATTCATACCTGTACTTAAAATAACAGGTTTGCCAAAAGAAGCAATATGTTCTAATAACGGATAATTATTACATTCTCCAGAACCTATTTTATAAGCTGGAATATCAAATTTCTTTAAGCGTTCTGCGGCAGCTCTGGAAAACGGTGTAGAAATAAAAATCATGCCTTTGCTTTCTACATAATTTTTAAGTTCTAATTCGTCTGCTTCGTTAAGAGAGCAGCGTTCCATGATTTCGTAAATAGAAACATCGGCATTGCCCGGAATTACTTTTTTGGCAGCTCCGCTCATTTCATCTTCTACAATATGAGTCTGATGTTTTACTACCTCAACTCCTGCTCGATGAGCTGCATCTACCATCTCTTTGGCCACCTGCAAAGAGCCTTCATGATTAATTCCGATTTCTGCTATGACCAAAGGAGGGAAATCCTGGCCTATTTTTCTTCCTGCAATTTCTATGTATGGGTTCATAAAGTAGGTTATGAATTAATTTTTATGTGTTTATCGAATACATATTCGGCGTAATCAAAATCCTCTTGGGTATCAATATCAATTTTGGCAAAAATAGTATCTATTACGAATGGAAAAGCATTTTCTGAAATAATTTTATCCTCTAAAATCAATTTTGCTTTACAGATATATAATAATCCGTTTTCATAAAAAAGAGGCTCTAAATCCTGACTTCTTTGTCCGACTTTATAATTAAAAGGAACAAATTTTTTATCTTCAATTTTGCCGAATTTTTGATGATTCTGGCTAACTGTAAACAAACTATCACATTTTTTTTCCAGATAATGATCGAAAGCTTCTCTTAGCAAATTTTCTGACCTTAACGGATTTGTGGGTTGCAATAATACTACATTTTCAACATCGTCAATTTGCTCTAATACATTTTTAAGCGCAGTAACTGTAGGCTCTAAATCTCCGGAAAGTGCTTTCGGTCTGTCCATGACTTTGACACCCATTTCTAATGCTATTTTTTTTATTGCTGCATCATCCGTCGAAACATAAATTTCGTCTATTATTTCGCTATTCGCCTGAGCGAATAAAATACTGTGTGCCAGTAACGGCAATCCGCCAAGCAGTTTTATATTTTTTTGAGGTAATCTTTTAGAACCTCCTCGGGCAGGAATAATAGCGATGGTTTTCATTTAAAAAGAATTACGTTTTTGCCTTTTCTTTTGGATTCCAGTACAGTTTGGTTTCTTCTAAATTTTGATAGTTTTCGAATTCCTTCAAAGATAATCTGTTGGCATTTTTGATAATTTTCGGAATTGAAATCACTACATCAAATAAAGCCAAAATTAATGCTTTTAGGGCTTTAAAATCTCCTTTAAAAACTTTTGTTTTAAGCTGTATCCAAATAGTATAAAATAGTCTCCTCGGAATATGGCGAATTGGGTAAAACAAAAAATACAAATACCAGCCGGATCGCAAAGAGCGTCTTAGGCGAATCGTATAATCTGCGTTTTTTTTTCTTCCTTTAATATCCACTCTATGATTGACCAAAACTTCTGGTAAATAATGTATTTCCCAGTTTCTTTTGAATAACTGATAAGAAGCAAAATCTTCTTCTCCATAGAAAACAAACCAATCTGGATAATTAGGTATTTCGCGCCAAGCCTTCATTCGCCATACATGACCGCAGCCAACAAAGCTCTTCATTCGGTGAGAGTGCTCTTCAGAATAAGTGATTTGCGGTTCTTTCAAATTCCAAAAAACTCTAAAACCAAGAAGCGCTATTTTAGGATTTTTATCGAATGCTTCTTCGATAATCTCCAAAGGATTTTGAGTAATAAAATGCAAGTCGTCATCAATAGAAATAGCATATTCAGAACTCACCAACGATAAGAGCCGATTTCGGCTGTAAATTAATCCTTTACTTTTCTCATTTCTAATTAATAAAATCTTTGGATAATTTGCCTCAATAAAATCTGTCGTTCCATCCTCCGAGCCATCATCGCAAATAATGCATTCTACATCTTCTCTACTCAATAAAGAATTGATTTTCAGCAATGTAAAAACCAAATCGTCTTTACGATTTTTGGTAGTGATAAGGATAGAAAACTTTTTTTTGGCTTGCATTATCTACTTCTTAAGTTCTTTAGCATAAAGCAATGCAAATGCTTTTTTTACAATCATTTTTTTTAAAACATATTTTTTTTTGCTAAACCTTGAATTGAATAGATCTGATAAGACTTCCGTCTTTCCTATTATTTTGTTCTTTTTGTAATCTTTATTTTCTGACTGAACATCCAGCATCCATTCTTCTACTGTATTGCCTATGTGATAAGCAAAATTATGAATAGTAGACAACCTCAGCTTTCCTGCTTTATCAATTGGTACATCTACATAATTGTGTTCAGAATTACCTCCTACAAGAGTTAAAGACGGATTTGATGGTGAGGTAGTAAACAAAATATCCCGATCTATAGTAAGCACTTGGTGAGCACTACCAATGATTGCACTTATTCCCCTGTTTTCTACTACTGGCCATTTAATATTTTTATCCTCATCTAAATCCCAATTAATACTTGTTAAAAATTTATTATAGCTGTCAAAGTTTTCAGGTATTGGAATAAATTTAAATTTTATTTTCCTCAATAAAATCTGCTTTAAAACAGAACTTGTACCTGCGTATAAGCCTGTTCGCACAGGTATGGGCGATACAGATCCTGCATTAGGAAATGCCATAAAAACTTCTTCGACTTTTTCCTGCCATCCATAATCAAATAATATATCTGCATCTGTAAGCGTGATATACTTTTCTCTTGCACCTCTTGCTGCTCCTATTTGCGCATCGATTTTACCAATATTTACGTTGTGCGATATTAATGTATCTATTTTTTTTTCTTTTAGATAGATCTGTAAAATATCAGATACCTTATCATAAGACCCATTGTTAACTACCGTAATAGCCGCGGAAGAATTGATTGTTCTTATTAATGAATCTAGACATAGTTTAAAAACATTTAATGAATCTTTATAAAAACCCTCTTCGTTAGGAATATACACCACTATTACTATTCTATGATTGGTTGTCAAAATCACTTTCTTTTCCTCTTTCTGAGGATTCATTCCTAATCTCATGCTTCTAAAACTTTATCAATTGATTTTAAATATTTTATCGAAATAGATTCAATAGAATATACTTTTTTATACTTATTTCTAAGGCTCTGACTTATTTCATTCAGAAATTGGTAATCAAGATTTTTAAATCTGGTAAATGCTCTTTCAAATGAATTATAATCATTAATATCAAACCAAAAATCATTTAAAGTATCTTGCAATCTTTCCTCCATAGCTCCCACTTTTGTCGAAATAATTGATTTTGCTGCTACCATGGCTTCAATGCCAACTAGCGGTCCAGACTCCTCCAAAGATGGAATAATTAAACAATCTATTTCACTAAAAATTTTGTCTAAATCCTCAGATTTTATAAAACCAGTAAACTTTATTTCAGGAAATGATGCGTATTTTAATTGTAATTTTTCCTTTAATTCGCCGTCTCCTACAATAGTAAGATTATCCATTTCTCCTTTGCATCTCATAAAAAAATCTATTGCTTCTTCAAAACCTTTTTCAGCAGATAATCTTCCTAGCAATAAAAAATTAGTGTTGTTATTATTATTGACTAAAGAAAGTAATTTATCTTCGATGAAACTACATTGATCAATTATTTTATAATTTTCTAATTTGAGTTTTCCAGCGTTGCTAGTAGAATGATGAATAAACAAATCTACATTGCCTAGGTAGTCAAACTTTATATCCTTAATTTGCCCAGTCGTTCTAAAAACCACTTTAACATTGTATTTTTTTGAAAAAGAGACAATATCAGTAATATAATTGGAAGATAAATTTGCACATATAAGTACAGCGTTATACTGTTTTACTAATTCTTCAAGAATGTTATTTACTTTTTTATCATATTTAAAATAACGCTTAACGACTACATTATTAGCATAATTTCTAAAACTACCTCTAAAACGATTTTTCAAATAAGCTAAAAAAGAAAGTGTTTTTATAGTAAAATCATCATTACATAATAAGTCATTTAAAGAAAATACCTTTTGATTTTTATTAAAGCCAAATACTTGTGATTGATCAGAAACTACACTGGTAGTACAAACATCAACATCATACTTTGTAGACAGAATTGAAGCTATAAAACCTGCTTCTAATTCTCTCCCGCCAAAATCTCCAATTGGACCAAATAACAGTATTTTTTTTTTCATTATTTTAAATCAAAATCATTTAAGAATTTTCTTTCTGAGATCTCTTATGACATTAAAACCCAAACCACTTTTCAGACCGTAAAAAACACTTTTACAAATTACTTCCAAAAGGCGATATCTTTTGATTGACTTAGAGTAACTTATCAAATACAAATATGATTTATATAAGTAAAGATTTGTTTGAAAACCTCTTATTGCTTTTAAATTATTAGAAATATGGCTCCAGCCTTTTAACAAAAGATCAAATTGTTGTTGAGATCGGATGGCACTCGTGTTATCATCATGAATTCTGCAACCCGCTAATACCTGAGGTACCATCATCACATTTGGATTTTTTTTGCATATCTCAGAGAAAAAAACTGCATCATCATTAGGACTGTCTATCCACTCAATCCCGGTAAGCAGATCTCTTGAAACAATCCATGAAGCTGTAGCAATAAATCCTCCACTTTGACCAAGTTTTTCAATTAATCTTCCAACAGAAAGATTTCCCTCTTCAAACATCAGATCAAACGGAAAAGTATAATCTTCATTTACATTTGTTCTAAATTTTTTCCACTTTGAAATTAAAACCTGATTATTAAAATTTTCTTTTATCAAATTTATCTGAGCTGAAAATTTATTAGCGAACAAAAAATCATCGTAGTCTAAAAACTGAACAAAAGTACCCCCAGCAACTAATAGTGCTTCGTTTCTTGCATTATGTCTTCCATTTTTTGTTTCTAAATAAATAATTCGTGCGTCATCAATATTTAAAAAATCTTTACACTCCCGGATGCTTAACCCCCCGTTACATGCTATTATTATTTCAATTTCTTTATAGGTCTGAGCCAAACAACTTTCTAAACACATTTTAAAAAAATTGGCTGTTTTGTGTACAGGAATTATTATCGAAACCAACATTTGTAACACAGTAGTCGAATTAAATTAAAGTTTTAACTTTTAACTTCAGATTTTTATAAAATTTGTACTCTTTGATAAACAAATCAAAAACAGATAAAAGAATCAAGCAGCCTTTAATTTGATCCTTATTTCTAATTAAAAACAGCGCTTTCTCATATCTTAGAACTCTAATTTGCTTTTTATTTAATTCTATTAAAGCAATCTCGTGAGAATTTTGTTTTAAAAAGTAATTAATCATTGTTTTTCTCATTGCTATTAGTATTTCTATAGTAACAAGTCTTTTCTGAGTTTTTGTTGATCTAGCTATTACACTTTGAGAATGGAATCTAAAATTATTCTTCGAATCTGACAGGAAGGCTATTTTTTTATTTAAAATCAACTTCGTGTAAAACAACCAATCACCATTACATTTCAAATATGGATCCTCATCTAAAGGGCCTATTTCCATCACTCTAGATTTTCTAAAAAGTACTGCACTTGCATTAGGAATAACATTTCGGTAAACTAAAAATCGTTTAATGAAATCATTACCAGATAAGATGAAATCTTTATTGAACAATGACGTATCAAATCTTTTCGTATATTCAATCCAATTACCATAAACTTCTCCTCTTTCATCCACTCGATTAGATTGGCAATAAGATAACACGACATTTTGATCTTTTAGTAATGGTTGTATTAATCTATAAAGAAAATCGCTCGTACAAAAATCGTCAGATTCTGCAATCCAAATATATTCTCCGCTAGCCAAATTTATTCCTTTATTCCATTGAACAAAAGTATTTCCTGAATTTACTTCATTCATAATACAATGAACAACTTCTCTTCTTTTGGCATACTCTAAAATTATTGCTCGGCTATTATCAGAGCTACAATCATCAATTAATATAACTTCAAAATTAGGATAGTTTTGACTAAATATACTATCTAAACGTTGAATTAAAAATTTCTCGTGATTATAATTTGGCACAATCACAGATATTAATGGAGTAACTTGATTCAATTTTATATTATTAAAATGAGTATTAAAATGAGTATTAAAGTAGTGTCGAATTACTTTATTTTTAAAATTCTTTTAAAAATTTTTCTTGGATTGTTATAATTTCTCTTAATGAATCTATAAAAACGATATAGCTTATAAGAAATTCGAAAAACTTTACTATTTTCATAATCGTTCTTTTCTTTTTTTAAAGATAAATATGAATCTTTATAAAATAGCATCAGTTTTTGTAATGAAAGAACATTATTAGCTTGTGAATCACTATGTTGTCTATACTCCAGATTAGTATTTTTGGCTTTTTTAGCATCCCAACCTTTCTCAACAATTCTTTTAAAGAGGTTATAATCCTCTGGCATCTCACTCTGAATGTAACCTTGTACACTATCATAGGCTGTTCTTTTAAACATCGAAGAACCATGTATTATGTTAGACTGATTTAAAATATCCAGTAACTCAAATCGAGAATTTGTTTCAGGGAAAAAAACTTTAAAAAAACTATTATTAATAATTCCAAAATGTCTAAAATCTGGTAAGAGTTCATAAGCCATTTTTGCTCTTGGCCCAAAAAAAGTATAATCCGTATAAGCAATACCTATTTCTTCACTTTTATTTAGAATTTTGATACATTCTTCAACATAATTACTTAATAAACGGTTATCTGCCCCTAGAAAAAAAATAAAATCTGCCTTTGTTAATTTAATTGCTTCATTGAAATGTTTAACAATCCCAAGATTAGTTTCATTCCTATTGTACTTTATCAATCCAGGAAATTTTTTTACATATTCTTGCGCAATAATTTGAGTTTCATCCGTTGAGCAATCATCTGAGATTAATATTTCATCTGGAATAATTGTTTGTTTAATGACTGACTCAATTGCTTCAATTAAAAACCGCCCATAATTATAGCAAGGAATTATACATGCAATGGTATTTTTCTTTAAGGAAGTATGGTTTTCTACTGTAAGTCTATTAAATCGATATTTATCAAATTCATCCCCTTGGTTACATGATAATGCCCCTCTAAATCTTAATTTAACTTCATTCACAACTAAATCATTAAACTCTCCATGTGGGTAGGCAAACCAGTCGAATCCATTTATATCTAAAATTTTAATTTCTTCTGGGACAGTTAATTCTTCAATTATGACTTCTAAATCACTAACATTTTTTAAGTTGGGATGACTCTTCGTATGCCATTGTAATCTACCTCCTCCTTCAACAAGTTTTAACAATTCAAAAGAATTTGTAAACTTGGTTAATGGCTCGACTGAGTCAAAAGAATTATCATATCCCACATAATCAGAAGTTAGAAAAAGTTCAAAAGGATAATTAAAATGCTTTAAAATAGGCAATGCATATTCATATATATTTTTATAAATACCATCGAAAGTTATTACTACATGATTTTCATTTTTACAATCATAATCATTCAAATAAACTACCTTTTTATTTGATAATTCTACCATCTGTCTATAAAACTCATTTACAGAAACCCACCACATTGTTGGTGTATCAGGATGGATTTTGTGATACATTAAAATCATTTTGAATATATTTCTAAATTATGTGTAAATTCTCTGTAATCATAAAACACTTGATTTATTTTTAAATACGGAAACTGACAAGAATACCATTCATTTATATGTACAGAAATTAAAATTCCATTAGACTTTAAAATTTTATCTATTAATAAATAAATAAGTGATGACGAGTTTCCAATATATTGCGGATATAAAACTCCTGTAATTATTATTAAATCAAATTTAATATCAAACAATTTGTCAATTTCGAAAATCGAACCCGTTGAATAAATAACATTCTTATTATTATTTTGTGCATATTTTATGGCTGTTTCCGAAATATCAACGCCGTAAACTTTTTCACCTGGTAAATCTTTTGTAACAAATCCCTGTCCACAACCTATATCCAAAACATTCTTGTATTGCATTTTTGGTATTTCGTCCAATAGAATTCTTTTTCTTAATGCATCATGAACATTATCATTATATCCCCAGGGATCTTCGATATCATTCCATTTTTCTAAATCTTCAATTTTTTGTAACATCTTTTTTACTCCAGTTATGTTCTACAATTATCATCCCCCACTCAGGGTTTATTGTCTTTCCAGTACCAAATATATCACTATCTTCAACATCAAACTCTTGTACATTTTCTATATAATCTTCTAAACCAAATATAGAACTTACAAAACAATTTAGTTTATAAGTACCCTTCACTAAAGGCATGTTGGGAATTTCACATAATATTACACCTGACTCAGATATGTCATTTAATTGATCTTTAAACGTTGAAGACAGGCTAATTATCCTATTTTCTTTATAATCCCATATACTCAAACCAAATTCATTAATTCTAGAATTTTCAACAACCGTTTTATAAAAGAGCTCAATTATCATATTTGAACCAGTCATTATTTTTTCGTAGTCTTGAATTTTTACATCTATTATTTTTACATTTCCAGTTCCAAGTCTGTCCTTCCTATCAATGAGACCAATATTATTATTTTTGGTAGATAAATATCTCTGAATCGATTGATCAATACCTCCATCAAAAACAACTTTACCATGTTCCATGACAATTCCTCTTGTACAGAGGCTTTTTACCGCTGCCATATTATGGCTGACAAATAAAACTGTTCTTCCTTCGCCTTTTGAAATATCCTGCATTTTGCCGATCGCTTTTTTCTGAAACTCTGCATCGCCCACTGCAAGCACCTCATCGATGACCAAAATTTCAGGCTCTAAAAAAGCAGCTACAGCAAACGCCAAACGAACTGTCATTCCGGAACTATATCTTTTTACGGGGGTATCTATATAACGTTCGCAACCTGAAAACTCTATTATCTCAGCAAGTTTAGAGGTAATTTCTTTTTTGGTCATACCAAGAATGGCTCCGTTAAGAAAAATATTTTCTCGTCCTGTCATTTCTCCGTTAAAACCGGTACCTACCTCTAAAAGTGAAGCAATTCTACCACGAGATTTAATACTTCCGGTCGTTGGAGCTGTTACTTTTGAAAGTATTTTTAGCAAAGTAGATTTTCCAGCACCATTTTTACCAATAATACCTAAAACTTCCCCTCTTTCTACTTCAAAATTAATATCCTGCAATGCCCAAACATAATCTGAAGAACCTTTTGTCGAACGGTCATTGATCTCGCCAATTTTCAAATACGGATTTTCTTTTCCTCTTATTTGATGCCACCAGCGATTTATGTCATGGCTTAAAGTTCCGGTACCCACCTGTCCTAAACGATATTGTTTAGAAATATTTTCGGCTTTTAATATAATATCTTTACTCATTTTTTCTTTCGCTAAAGCTAATTAAACAGTATCAATAAAGCTTTTTTCAGTTTTATTAAAAATTAAAAGTCCGATAAAAAACAATATAACAGTGACTATGAATGTATAAATTAGCCCCATTACCGAAACATTGCCAACGTTCAAAAGCATATAGCGTGAAGTCTCGATAATATAAGCCAGCGGATTATACTCGACAAGCCAACCTAGTTTGGGCAACTTTTGCTTTAATAATTGCATTGGGTACATCACCGCCGAGAGGTACATTAGCAATTGTATTCCAAAACCAATCAAATGGCTAAAATCTCTATATTTTGTTACCATCGAAGAGATTAACATTCCTAATCCAAGTCCTAAAATACCCATAATAGCAATTAGAACGGGGAAAAACACCAGATAACCATTCAAAACCAAATCATATCCTACAATATAGTGGTAAATGTAAAAAGCGATAAAAATTAGAAATTGAATTCCAAACTTTATCAAATTTGAAATCACGATCGAAAGGGGTGTAATAATTCGAGGGAAATAAACTTTTCCAAAAATACTGGCGTTAGCTTTAAAAGTATCTGAAGTTCCAGTAAGACAGGCTGTAAAATAATTCCAAACGGTGATGCCTGCTAAATTGAATAAAAATGGCGGAATCCCACCTGTTTTAATTCCGGCAACATTGTTAAAAATGATAGTAAAAGTGACTGAGGTAAACAAAGGCTGAATTAAGTACCAGAGCGGCCCCAAAACAGTCTGTTTGTACACTGTAATTACATCTCTTTTTACAAACAGAAATAACAAATCTCTGTATTGCCAAATTTCTTTAAAATTTAAGGAGAAAAAATTATTTTTTGGCGTTATTTCAAACAACCAGGATGGATTATTTTCCGAATTATTCATTGCTACATTATAGTTATATATGCTCTAGAATTCTAAATAGTCTCACCAGAATGATAAAACTAATTGACAGCAAATATACTTTTATTTTGATTCCATAACAGATTGAAAAAACTAAAATTCTATTCGCAATAAAGTTTCTGTCAATTAACCAGATTTTTATGTAAAACACTACGGCTCTAAAACGCAAAAAGGTGCTTTTTGCAAAAAAACACCTTATTTAAATTTAGAAATCTATACCATTATTTGTCCAGTACTTCAAAACTGGAATTCATACTTTTGAACTCCGGAACAATTTTCTTCATTTTTGAAACGATATCATCATTATCAAAAAAATTGGCTATCCCGATTAACTCGTCAATCTCAGTATGCAAATTTTCGTATTCATCCTGAATTTCCTGAGCAATCATAATTTTGTTGTGGTAGGTTGGTAATGTTTTCGAATTATCATTTAGTAATTCTTCATACAATTTTTCGCCTGGGCGCAAACCAACGATCTTTATTTTTATCTCTTTGTCAGGAATAAAACCTGCTAATTTTATCATTTTTTTGGCCAAGTCTATAATTTTGACAGGTTTTCCCATATCAAAAATATAAATTTCACCACCATTACCCATTGCTCCTGCTTCAAGCACAAGTTGACAAGCCTCAGGAATCGTCATAAAATAACGAATAATATCTTGATGGGTTATGGTAACAGGACCACCTTCGGCAATTTGTTTTGTAAACAGAGGCACAACCGATCCGTTGGAACCTAATACATTTCCAAATCGAGTAGTAATAAACTTCGTTTTATAATTATTCTCCTCTTTTTGATTTTTCAGAAACAATGATTGTACGTATTTTTCGGCAATACGCTTACTAGCTCCCATAACATTACTCGGATTCACCGCTTTGTCTGTAGAAACCATTACAAACTTCTTGACACCATATTTACATGCAAGATCAGCCAAATTTTTTGTTCCTTCTATATTGGTTAGAATCGCCTGTGATGGATTTTCTTCCATTAGAGGAACGTGTTTATAGGCCGCTGCATGAAATACAACTTGAGGTTGTAAGTTTTTAAACACTCTTTCGATAGCTTGTTTGCTTTTTACATCGGCAATAACAGCATGTATTTTAGCATTTGTTCCTGCCGCCTGCATTTCCAAATGCAAACTATGAAGTGGCGTTTCTGCCTGATCTAATATTATAATGGCTTTAGGACTAAAACCGGCTACTTGGCGTACTATTTCGCTACCAATAGAACCAGCGGCACCTGTAATAAGAATCGTTTTATCTTTTAATTGTTTTGAAATAGACTTGCTATCCAAAACAATTGGTTTTCTCTCTAATAAATCTTCAATTTGAATGTTCTTTACCTTTTGAGAAATTTCTTTTTGATTTTCCCAGTCGGAAATTAATGGAACCGTATAAACCCTATAATTGAACTCTAAACATTGATCTACAATTACCAATTGTTCGTCTTTGGTCAAACTTTTATCTGCTATAATTACTCCTTCTGCGGCAACAGATCGCATTAAGGCTGGTAATCTTTTTCTCTGAATAAGTATGGGCAGATCCAGCATTCGCTTAGATGCATTCTGACTGTTTTTATCAATAAAACCAACTATTTTAAAACGAGAAGGCGTTTCAAATTTTAAGGCATTGGCAACGGAGATAGCATTAGCGTCTGTACCGTAAATTACAGTTCTAATTAATTTTGATGACGTTTTTTCAGAAAAATAAAGCTCAAAGGTTTGCTTTACGACTACTCTGTATAAAAATAAGCCACAAAATGACAGTACAATATTTATAAAAAGAGCAGTATTTAGAAAAGCTTTGTGTCCTGAATATAGTTCATAAAGTAGATTAACAAATAAAAAGAATACCAAAACAGACATTTGCGAAAAAAGCAATTTTATCGCGTCTATGTAAGAAGAGTGCCTGATAATTCCTGAATAAGTTCGGAACAACCAGAAAAAGAAAATATTTGTTACTATAATACCACTTATGTAAACATAATGATGCGACGTTATAATATACCCCATAGCAGTGCCCTCAAATAACATGTAAGTGAAAGAAAATGCAAATGCAATAACTAAAATATCTATCGCAACAATAATCCATCTTGGCAGATAACTAAGATTATGAATACTGAGTCTTAAATTTCTTGGTGACAATAAATTATGCAACAAATCCCCTATTTTGTTTTGTTTATTGGTATCCAAATGAGTTTGGTTTTAATATTAAATTCACGATTTGTATTACAAAAATACAAATTAAAGATTTCAAAAAATTATTTTCTATCGAAATTAAAATCTAACGCCTCTTTTTTTCTGTTTCAAAAATTCGATCAGGTACGCCCCATAACCAGATTTGACCAATGGTAAAGCTAATGTTTCTAATTGATCGTCATTGATAAAACCTTGTCTCCAAGCTATTTCTTCAATACAACCAACTTTAAGTCCTTGTCGCTCTTCAAGCACCTGAACAAATTGCCCTGCTTGCATCAAACTATTAAAAGTTCCAGTATCAAGCCAGGCTGTACCTCTGCTTAATATGCCAACTTTTAAAGCTCCTCTTTCGAGATATACCTTATTTACATCTGTAATTTCATATTCTCCACGAGCACTCGGTTTAATATTTTTGGCAATTTCGACAACAGAATTATCATAAAAATACAATCCCGGTACAGCATAACTTGATTTAGGATTTTCAGGTTTTTCTTCGATAGAAATCGCTTTCAAATTTTCATCAAACTCAACTACACCGTATCTCTCCGGATCCGAAACATGGTAAGCAAAAACAACACCACCCGTTGGTTTGGTATTAGATTTTAAAAGTTCCTGCATATTAGAACCAAAAAAGATATTATCACCTAATATTAAAGCAACATCATCATCGCCGATAAACTCTTCTCCAATTACAAAAGCTTGAGCCAGACCATTTGGAACAGCCTGCTCTGCATAACTAAATTTACATCCTAAAGCGGAACCATCTCCTAAAAGTTTTTTAAAATTTGGGAGATCATGAGGGGTAGAAATAATTAAAATTTCGTTAATCCCTGACATCATCAAAGTCGATAACGGATAATAAATCATCGGCTTATCGTAAACCGGCATCATTTGTTTGCTCATGGCAAGTGTCAACGGATGCAATCTTGTGCCAGAACCTCCCGCTAGAATAATTCCTTTCATAAATCTTGATTTTAGATTTTAGATTTTAGATTTTAGATTTCGTTATTGAAATGCTAAAGTCAAATCATCTTATTTTACATGAATATTTTTTTCAAACTTTCTTTATAATATGGTACTTCCAAATTATAAATGGTTTTAATTTTTTTCTTATCTAATAAAGAAAATTCCGGACGTTTTGCAGGTGTTGGATAAACTGCTGATGGAATTCCGCTAACGTTACAATTATAACCGCCAAATTCTTTTATATCCAACGCAAATTCATACCAACTTATTTCTCCTTCATTTGAATAATTATAAATTCCTGGTATCCAATTTGGAGCTTTCAAAATATCAAGTATTGCCTGAGCAAGATCGGCAGCATAAGTTGGCGAACCAATTTGATCATTTACCACATTTAAGGATTCTCTTTCCTGCATTAATCGCTGCATGGTTTTTACAAAATTGTTTCCAAATTTACTATATACCCAAGAAGTTCTTATAATAATTGCGTCTGGATTTTTTTCTAAACAAGCAATTTCACCCGCTCTTTTACTAGCCCCGTACACATTAATCGGATTCGTCTTCTCCTCTTCATTTAAAGCAACCGAAGAAGTTCCGTCAAAAACATAATCAGTAGAAATATGAATTAATTTCGCTCTATTCTCTAATGCAAATTCTGCTATTAACTTTACAGATAACTCATTAATTGTAAAAGCAAATTCTGTTTCTGTCTCAGCTTTATCAACTGCCGTATAAGCACCACAATTTAAAATTATATCAGGTTTAATTTCATTTAATTGTAATTTTAAAACTTCTAAATTATCCAACGTAATTTGAGTTCTATCTGCAAAAATCCAATTGTATTCCGGATATTTTGAAGATAAAACCGAAAGTTCAGAACCTAATTGACCGTTTGCTCCTGTTACAAGAATTTTTTTCATTAAAACAAACTATTACAATTATCAATAAACGGAAGTATCTGATCTTTTTCTGAAACGATTGCTTCTTTTAAATCCATTCCCCAATCAATACTCAAAGACGGATCATCAAATTTAATACCTCCTTCAGAAGCTTTGTTATAAAACTGATCGCATTTATACATTACCGAAGCTGTTTCACTAATTACCGAAAAACCATGTGCAAAACCTTGAGGAACTAACAATTGTTTTTTATTTTCGGCAGACAATAAAACACTAAATGATTGTCCGTAAGTTGGAGAATCTTTTCTTAAATCTACTGCAACATCTATAATCTCACCTTCAAGAACACGAACCAATTTTGTTTGTGCAAAAGGCGGATTTTGATAATGCAAACCTCTTAAAGTTCCTTTTTTAGAGAATGACTGATTGTCCTGAACAAACTCAATATCAATTCCCAAATCTTCAAATTTGGTTTTACTATAAGACTCAAAAAAGTAACCTCTCTCGTCGCCAAATACCGTTGGTTCTACAACTACTAAATCTTTTATAAACGTCTCTTCAATTTTCATATTAAACTATAATTCTTATTTAAAAAAAACACTAACCACCTCTTTAATTCTATTTCTATCTTCTTCTGTTATATTGGATCCTGAGGGCAAACACAAACCTTTTTCGAATAATTCTTCAGCGATTTTTCCTCCATAATAAGGATATTTTTCAAAAACTGATTGTAAATGCATCGGTTTCCAAAGTGGTCTAGTTTCTATGTTTGCGTTTTCAAAAGCGAGCCTTAAATATTCACGACTTCTATTTTTTACAGTGTCAGGTTCTATCAAAATTGTACTCAACCAATAATTTGAATAGTATTTATAACTTGGCACTTCAAAAAGGGTTACTCCTTCAATACTCTTAAAAATTTCTTTATAAAAACTGTGTATTGCTCTTCTGGAATTTATATTGTGTTGGAGAATTTTCATTTGCCCTAATCCAACTCCGGCGCAAATATTACTCATTCTATAATTATAACCAATTTTACTATGTTGGTAATGTACTGCTTCATCTTTAGATTGAGTAGCATAAAAAATAGCTTTTTCTTTTAACTTTTTTGAATTTGTAATTAACGCTCCTCCGCTTGAGGTCGTAATAATTTTATTTCCATTAAATGAAAAAACTCCAAACTCACCAAAAGTTCCGCACTTTTTTCCTTTGTAAGAACTTCCCAAAGCTTCGGCACTATCTTCTATAATCGGAATGTTATATTTGTCGGCAATCGCATGAATTTCATCAATTTTATAGGGATTGCCGTAAAGATGAACCGTAATAATAGCTTTAGGTTTTTTACCTTTTTCAATTCTGTCCTTAATCGCTATTTCCAGATTTTCCGGACAAAGATTCCAAGTATCCCATTCGCTATCTATAAAAACCGGAATGGCTCCCTGATACAAAATAGGATTGGCAGAAGCCGAAAAAGTCATGCTCTGACAAATTACTTCATCCCCAGATTGAACTCCTAATAAAATTAATGCCAAATGAATGGCTGAAGTTCCAGAATTTGATGCCGTTACAAAACATTTTTCATCAATATAACTTTCTAATTCTTTTTCAAACTCATCTACATTGGGTCCTCCAGAAGTAATCCAGCTCGAATTGAGTGCTTTCTGAATATAATCTGCTTCAAAACCACTTTGTTCAGACAATGATAAAAAAATTCTTTTATTGCTCATCAATTTTCCAATAATCTGACTCGTATCTAACATCGTCTTCTTTAACATTTGCAAGTGGTAAAGTAGAAAATGAAATTAATTTTGAATCTTTTTCTAATGATTGAATGGCATTTGCATAACCCGCTGGAATATGAACAATTTTACTTTCTGATGCGGAAACAAAAATAGTTTCGATCCTTAAATCTTTCGATGGATTATCCCAATTATCAATTTTTATAAAATGAATTTTGAAAGATCCATTTAAACAATAAAAGTTTTTTGCATCTAATTTATGTCCTTGCCAAGCTCGAATAGGGTTTTCATCAGAATTACTAATGATATAAAACCTTTCAATATCCTTAAAACTAAAATCATTTACATAGGAAATGGTTCCGCGATGATCTGAAAAACTTCCTCCTTGAATTATTTTAGGATTCATATCGTTTGCTTCAAATTACTTTTATTCAATAAATAAAATTTCAGAGTATATATCAGCAGTAAAGGTGCAAGTACAAGTACAAATAAAATGATGTCTTGTACTTTTTGGTATAAACAAATAATCAAAGCTGAAACTACAAGCTGAGCAATTGCATAGTACGCAGCCACCAGCCTGTGCTGGATTTTGTATTCATTACTCAAAACCTGATATAAATGCAAACGATGTGCTTCAAATATATTCTGTTTTAAATACAGTCTGTGTATGATTGTACAAATGGCATCAACTCCGTAAACTGCTAAAAACAAAAGCCAGATTACAGAATCTGTTCTTAAAATAAGTTTCAAAACCAAATAAATGACCCAAAATGCAATAGCAATGCTCCCAACATCTCCCGCAAAACATTTTGCTCTTTTTCTATAATTAAAAAAAAGAAAAACGAGGCTCGCAATCATCGCATACTTTATAAAACTACTGTCTGTAAAAAGTTGAATCTTTTGATTGATATACAATAACGAACCCATAACTACCAAAGTATAAAGTCCCGTTATTCCGTTTATGCCATCCATGAAATTATAGGCATTTATTAGCCCTACTGCTAAAATATAAGCTACTACTATCCCAAAAAGAGGAACAGCATTAAAAACACCAATTTCAAAAAAAATCAATGTTATAGCCAAAAACTGAACTGACATTCTGATTTTATTTGATAAACTCTGGATATCATCCCAAAAACTTACTAAACTCACCAAAGTAATTCCGGTAAAGAAAAAGTAATTACTTTGAATATGCTGCACAAAGTAAAGCAAGGCAGAAAACCAAAAAATAATTCCACCTCCTCTTAAAGTTATTTCGGTATGTGAGCTTCTTTGATTGGGTTTGTCAATGATGTTAAACTTGTCTGCTACTTTGAAGTAGAGTAGCATTAAAATAATTAAAAGAATTCCTAGTATTGTGTATTCCATTATTTATTTATGAAACTTTTGATTGTTTTTTCTAAACCTTCTTGTGCCGTATAAGGAAGTTTTTCAATTTCTAAAGCTTTTTTTATTTTGTGATTTGAAACCATGTAATTTTCCGTTAATTTCTGAACTGTTTCCGTATTCAAAGGAAATCTAATAATATCTCCAATTTTAGCAATACCATTAATAATAGACTTTCGAATTGCGACTGATCGGTTTTTTTTGTTTAAAACCAAAGATATAATTTGCACTACTTCATTTGTAGACAGAACTTCATCGTCTGCACAGTTATATACACCCGAAACTATTTTTTCATTTTCAATTAATTTCTGAATCAAAAAGCAAAGATTTTCAACACTTAAAAATGAACGTTGATTTTGGAAAGCACCCAATGGCCAAGGCAGTCCTTTTGCAACTAATTTATATAGAAGATTTAGATTTCCTTTATTTTCAGGGCCATGAATCATACAAGGTCTTAGTATATAAACTCGTTTTCCCTCAGGTAATCCTTTTCCCAATATATATTCTTCTGCTTGCTGCTTAGCTATACCATAGTGAGTTTTAGGGTCTGAAATAGTCTTTTCTGTTAAAATCTCATCAACTTTATCTGCAACCGCTTTTACAGTACTCATAAAAATAAATACTGCTGCGTCTGACTCTAAAAAAGCATCAAACAATTGTTTCGTTAATTCATAATTTGCATCGTAATAATCGTTTGGTTTAGAAACTTTTTTTAAATCATGAGCCTTTCCGGCAAGATGAATAATAACATCTGATTTAATTTCGATTTTTTGATTCGGCAGATAACGAACACCTAAGGGTTCAATATCATACGAACTTAAATATTTTTTCAAATTCGTTCCTACGAATCCTGTTAATCCCGTAATTGCAATTTTTAGCATTAGCTTTTTAATATGAGTTCTAAATTATTGATACATTTCGTCATTGTAAAATTTTCTTCAAAATATCTGAATCCATTTTGCCCAAGAATATTTCGTTCCTCTTCGTTTAAATCATACAACTTGAGAATTTCTTTTGCTAATCCTTCAGAATTTCCAGCATTTACAGAAAAGCCACAGTTGGCTTCCTTTATTAATTCAGCACCTTCACCATTAAGAATTCCTAAAATTGGTTTTTGAGTACATAAATAGGCTTGCAATTTTGCTGGTACTGTTACATTAAAGATCAACTCATCCTTAAGAGAGACTAACAATACATCTGCCCGACTAAAAAAAGTTTTCATCGCATCTATTGGAAATCTGCCCATAAAATATACTGTCTGCTCTAAATTGTTAGCCATTACAAAATCTTCAAGTTCCTGCTTGCTTCTTCCATCACCAACAAAAACAAAATGAATATCTAATGTTTCTTTAAGAAGTAAGGCTGCTTTTATTATAGAGTTAACATCTTGCGCTACTCCGATATTTCCAGCAAAAAGAATTTTAAACCCTTGCGGTAATTCAGGAATTGGGTAATTAGAATCGCCTTTTAAAATAGAATCTTCAGCCCAATTGGGAAAATAAATCAGCTTATCTTCATAATTCCCCTTTGTCAAAATTGATTCTTTAAATCCCTTCGAACTAATTAAGATTTTATCTGAATTATTATAAATGTACTTTACCATTCCTGTAAAAAATGATAATACCGTTTTATCTTTGATCCCTCCTGCTGAAGTAAGACTTTCGGGCCACAAATCCAATACCCAAAAATATAATGGTATTTTTTGTATTTTCTTTATAATTATAGCAGGAAAACCTTGAGTTATTGGAGACGGCTCATGCACTAAAACCAAATCAAATTTATCTTGAAAAGCTAAAAAAAAAGCTCTTATTGAAGCAAAGAATGCCCAGCTGAAATAATTTAAAAAAAGCCTTATTCCTCCACCTTTTCCTCTCGGAATTAATGAAGCCCTGATAACTTTTACACCGTTAATAGTCTCGCGGCGCTTCTTAAAAAAACCATAACCATTATAAATCTTTCCTTCAGGATAATTGGGCAGTCCAGTTAAAACAGTAACATCATGTCCTCTTCTAACTAATTCAAAGGCAATATCATTGCTCTTAAAATTTTCAGGAAAAAAATATTGAGTAACTAATACTATTTTCATTCTATAGCTTTCTCCATACTACACGTTTTACATAATCCGTATAACTCAAAATAATACGAACCATTTTTTCGGAAACGTTTGGCATTGAATAATCAGCAACTGGTCTAAAATTTCTTTCCTGTCCAATTTTCTGATATTGCAATTGTACTAATCCCTGCATGATTCTTTCTGGGCTCAAACCAACCATCATTACAGAAGTTTCTTCCATTGCTTCTGGTCTTTCATGGGCATCCCTAATATTCAGCGCTCTAAAATTTAATACGGATGACTCCTCTGAAATTGTTCCAGAGTCTGACAGGACTGCAAAAGATTTCATTTGCAAAGCGTTATAGTCATTAAACCCAAGTGGTTTTAAAAACTGGACATTTTTATGCATTTGAATGTTTTTTTTCTCTATCATATTTCTAGTCCTTGGATGTGTACTAACAATGATTGGGAAATTATATTTTTCAGCAATAAGATTTAAACTATCCATTAAACCTTGAAAATTTTTCTCACTATTGATGTTTTCTTCTCTATGTGATGAAACCACAAAAAACTCACCTTCATTTAATTTCAATCTTTCTAAAACATCAGAAGATTCAATCACTGGTAAATAATAATTTAAAACTTCAAACATAGGTGAACCAGTTTTGATAATCCTATCAGCTGGCAAACCTTCTCTCAATAAATATTCTCTTGCTATATCACTATAAGTAAGATTAACATCTGAGATATGGTCAACGATTTTTCTGTTCGTTTCTTCGGGAACACGCTGGTCAAAACAACGATTTCCTGCTTCCATATGAAAAATAGGAATATGTCTTTTCTTAGCTGGAATAGCACATAAACAACTATTTGTATCACCTAAAACTAAAAAAGCATCAGGATTTTCTGTTTCTAATAAGGGATCTATTTTAATCAATATTTGCCCAACTGTTTCGGTTGCTGTTGCTCCTGCAGCGTTAAGAAAAAAATCTGGTTTGCGTATTCCTAAATCATCAAAAAATATTTGATTCAATTCATAATCATAGTTTTGTCCGGTATGAACTATTACATGCTCAATAGCCTCTGAATTATCGAGAGCTGCCATAACTCTTGAAAGACGAATAATTTCTGGTCTCGTACCGACCACAGTCATCACTTTTAATTTTGATTTCATTATCTTATTTAGGATATTATTATTTTTAATTATACATTTTCAAAATAAGTATCTGGGTCATTTGGATCATAGAATTCATTAATCCAAAAATTAGTATACAATACCTCTTCTCCAATGTTTTTAATATTATGAGTATACCAAATTGGCATATCTACGTAGGCTGGTTCGTTTCCGTCAAGATAAAAATCCAAAACTTCTTCTGTACCAATTCTACGTAATTGAATTAGAGCTTTTCCTTTAATAACAGCAAATCGTTCAATTTTTCTCGTATGATAATGATTTCCGCGAGTAATACCAGGCACCGTTGTTGAAAATGAAACTTGCCCTCCAACTCCTAATCGAATAATTTCTACAAATGAACCTCTGGGATCTGTATGTTCAACAAATTTGACAGGGAAATGATTTTTAATATCCATATAGCAACGAAATGTGTTGAATAAGTTCAATTCAAATAAATTTTCGATGCTAGGAATGATACCTTTATCCTGATATTCTGATTTGTATTTTTCTAACGAAGTTAATATTTGTGAAACCTTAGATTCTGAAGTATGCTGTACTAGAATTTCAGGTTTTCCTTCTTTACTTCTAATTTCAGCAATAATTGCGTTAACTAATTGTCCAACATATATCAATTTCAAATCACCATCTACATCAATAGTGGGTGTTTCATTATGTGCTAACTTATGACAAAAAGTAGCAACAACTGAATTATAATTTGGATGTCCAAAAGGCCCGAAAACATTTGGAATTATCATTCCTGTAAATTTTCCTTCCGAATTATTTGACCAATTGATCATTAATTCTCTACCTTCTTTTTTTGATTTCCCATAAAGATTATCTCTTTCCTCTTGCGTTGATGAAGAAAAAATTACATGAGAATTACTTTTTGTAGTTTTAAGAGATTCTACTAATTTCTGAACCAAACTTAGATTGGTATCATAAATTACCTGAGGATCATTATGACGATTCATAGCTGCTAAATGCACTATAACATCACATTCTGCAACAAAGTTGTTTAATTTATTGTGATCTTCAAAATATTCCTTTTGAAACTCAATTCGTATAAACTCTTCCGGGAAAAGTCCAATTGTATTATATAAATGTGTGCCAATAAAACCTAACTGACCTGTAATACCTACTTTTAACATTCTTTGATTTTATTTTTTAAAATAGTCAATATCATATCGATATTCATCTTTAATTTCGCCCAGCAAATAATCAGCCATTACCAGTAATTTAGAATTTAACTCTAAAGATTGAATACTGCTTACATATCCTTTAGGAACATGCAATACATTTAATTTTTCAGAATCAATTAAATAGGGAAGAATTTCTAAATTTACAGAGGTTTTTCCCAATTATCTACTTTTATTAGCTGGATTTTAAATTTACCACTAAAAACAGAAAACCATCTTTGCTCGATTTGATGTCCTTGCCAGCCTCTAATAAATTCCGGACTCTCATTTTCTATAATATAAATTCTTTTGATTAATGAAGCATCAAAATCATTATTATATAATAAGGTTCCGCGTTGGTCAGAATGGTAATTCCCATTAATTAATCTTGGCTCCATTCTTTATCTAGCCAGGCATTTGAGTAACATCTTCGCCAAAAACTTCTTTTCTAATAAGTGGCAGAGTCGACAAAAGCTTTTTCATTCCTTCAACACCTTGCTGCTCTGTATTATGCGAATGATAATCTTCAATTAAAGAAATATCTTCTTCTCCTTCAAAAAAATATTGTGCATAATTTAAATCGCGATTATCGGCAGGAATACGATAAAAATCACCCATGTCCTCAGCTTTTACCATTTCTTCACGAGTGCATAAAGTTTCATATAATTTTTCGCCATGGCGCGTCCCAATAATCTTAATTTCAGTATCTGCTTTACAAAGCTCTTTTAAAGCTTGTGCAAGATCTCCAATCGTTCCCGCTGGTGCTTTATTTACGAATAAATCTCCAGGATTACCATTTTCAAAAGCAAACAATACTAATTCTACAGCCTCATCTAATGACATCAAAAAACGTGTCATATTAGGGTCTGTTATAGTGATTGGGTTATTCTCTTTTATTTGTTTTAAAAACAAAGGAATCACGGAACCTCTGGATGCCATTACATTTCCATATCTAGTCAAACAAACTGTAGTATCGGTCAAATTTCTAGAAGCCGCTACTGCAACTTTTTCCATTAAAGCCTTTGAAATTCCCATCGCATTAATGGGATAAGCTGCTTTGTCTGTACTCAGACAAATTACCTTTTTCACTTTATTAGTTCCAGCCGCATCGATAACATTTTGCGTGCCAAAAACATTTGTTTTAGTAGCTTCTAATGGAAAAAACTCACATGAAGGAACTTGTTTTAATGCAGCTGCATGAAACACATAATCTACACCACGCATTGCTCTTTCGACACTATTATAATCTCTTACGTCACCTATATAAAATTTGAGTTTATCATTTTTTAATTGATTTCGCATGTCATCCTGCTTCTTCTCGTCACGAGAAAAAATTCTGATTTCTTTAAAATGATCCGTATGCAAAAAACGATTTAATACTGCATGCCCGAAAGAGCCTGTTCCTCCTGTTATAAGAAGAATTTTATTTTGTATTTTCATTATTGATTTATTTTGAAAATCTTGTTTTTTTCTAATTGAGTTGGATAATTAATTAAAACGGCTTTATAAGGTCCTTTAAAAACAAATAAACTTCCAGCTGCTACTCCAATAACACCATGTCTATCAATAATTTTTTCAATATCGTTTAAAGAACCTGCTCCACCTAAAACAGTCATAGGTAGTGTTATTTTTTCTCTCACTTTATCTATTAAGTCTAAATCATATCCCTTCATTTGCCCGTCTTTATCAATAGAATTGATAACTATTTCCCCTGCTCCTAATCTTTGAGTCTCTTCTACAAATTTAAAAGGATTGATTCCTGTGCTTTTTTTTCCATTATGAGTATAAACTTCATAACCTCCTAATAATTTCTTTTTAACATCTAACACGACAATGACACTTTGAGCTCCTACACGATCAGAAATTTCAGTAATTAAATTTGGATTTTGAATGACGGCCGAACTTAGTGCTATTTTTTCAATACCCAAACTAAAGATACGTTGTGCTTGCTCTACTGTCTTTACACCACCTCCATAACATAATGGCATCATAGACTGACTAGCAAGTCTCTCAATAAGACTATAATTGGGTTCTTTTCCTAAAACTGTTGCGTCAATATCAAAAATGGATAACTCATCAACTGCTTTTTCATTAAAAATTTTAACTGCATTAATAGGGTCTCCAACATATTTCGGATTCTTAAAATTTACAGTTTTCACTAATCCATTATCATGAACCAAAAGGCTTGGAATTATTCTAGGTCTAAGCATGTTTAGAGTTTTGCAAAATTATGTAATAAAGTTTCACCATAATGATGGCTTTTTTCTGGGTGAAATTGAATTCCATAGATATTTTCATGATGTGCTGCACAAGCAAATTGTCCGCCATAATCTGAGGTTGCCAATATATCATCAGGATTATTACACTCAAAATAATAAGAATGTAAAAAATAAAACAAAGCATCTTTTTCTAACCCCTGAAACAATGGATTCAAAATTACAGGATTTACATCATTCCAGCCCATATGCGGTAATCTGGTAACTTGCTTAATTTTGGTTTCATCAAATTTTTTGATAGAGGCGTCAATCCATCCTAAACCTGCCAATTTACCTTCATCACTTGAATGGCCCATCATCTGCATACCTACACAAATACCAATAACTGGTATTTTTTTCTCCATCACTAATTCATCTAATTTTTCACGCATACCAGATTTTATTAATTCTGACATAGCATGATCAAAGTGCCCAACTCCTGGTAGAATTATTTTTTGAGCATCTTCTAAATCAGCAGTCGTTTTGGCAATCTTAGTTGATACATTAACTCTTTTATAAACATTTACAAAAGCATTAATATTACCCACACCATAATCAATAATTGTTATCATCTAAATAGTCGCTTTTCTAGTCCAAGTTTTTGCATCATTTTTGCTCCAAAACCAATTAATTTAATTTTATTCTTGTAATCGTGAAAAGTTTTATTTTCTCCTTCGAATAATTCTTGAAGTTCCTCAACCGACAAATCTAATTTGTCTGCAACATATTCGAATTCTTTTTTCAAAAATTCTTCACTTAATTCAGGTCTTGAAACACGATCCAAAGCTTCATCTCTAGTCATTTGTCCCGTTAGGATTAAACTAGAAAAGTGAGCTCTTCTTTTTTGAAAGCCAAATTTTTTAGGAAGCCAATAATCTTCATAGAAACGTGTAAATCGAGATTCATGATGTTTATGTTGAAAAGGTTCCCAACCATATTTCTCCATCAATAATTTTTCGGCATCGGCTTTAATATAAGGAACTAAATTTAATGGTTTAAAAACTTTCATTCCCAATACATATCTATAATAAAGTTTATAGCTTAAGATATCCACCAGAGGAAAGGTTTTAAGAGGACGTTTGCCAAACTTAGAATGTATATCTTTTACAAGTATAGTATCTATACCTGGAAATCCCCCCCATTCCTCAGGTTCTCTACAACATTCTGTAGAAAAGTTTCCACCAGTCAAAACATGTTTTATTTTATTCTTCTTAGCGAACTTATATAATCCAGAAAAAAACGCATAATCCTGAGGTAAGTCCTGATCAGCGATCTGAGATTTAAGAAATGCTACTTGCAAATCCTTCATTTCTTCCCAATTTATAACATCAGTGTATAAGTCTAATCCTAGACCATTACACAACTTTTCTATGTTACCAACAGCTTTATCAGTATTCCAGCCTGCATCAACATGAAACAAAAGTGGCCTTAAACCCATAATTTCTTTTGCAACATATGCTACATAAGAACTATCTAATCCTCCACTTAACCCAATAATACAATCAAAATCTTTTCCTTTACCTTCTTTTTTGATTTTTTCTGCAACTTGCATTAATTGTGAATGCCCTTTTTCGTCTGTATGCCAGTTAGGAAGAATAATATTCTGAAAATTATTATAATAATCTGATATTCCACTTTTATCAAAAACTATGTTTGGATCTGATGTATCCATAATAGTTTTAGTACAGATTTGGTAGGCTCTATTGTTTTTCATTCGAATTATTTTTTAATATTTCTTCATAAAGTTTGTAATAATCCATAAACTTTATTTTTTTGTCAAAGTTTTTAACTGAATGTTCTCTACAATTATTTTGATAAAAACCTTTCCCATTATTTTTTATTTTTTCGATAGCTTTCACTAATTCACTAACATCACCTTTATCAATAACAATGCCTGTATTGTCA
The DNA here is from genome assembly GCF_020911905.1 of Flavobacterium flavipigmentatum. NCBI lineage: Bacteria > Pseudomonadati > Bacteroidota > Flavobacteriia > Flavobacteriales > Flavobacteriaceae > Flavobacterium > Flavobacterium flavipigmentatum. The sequence goes on from NZ_CP087133.1 coordinate 405,911, forward strand.
TTTACAGACTCTATACTACCACCTGTTCTATAGGTAATAACAGGTGTACCACAAGCCATAGACTCTAAATTTGTTGTAGGATATGTATCTTCAAAAGTAGGATTAACAAACACATCAGCGGCAGAATACAGGTCTACAAGCTGTCCCAAATTTTCAGTTCTTTCTATTCCGATAATAGTTTTTGGTAGTTTACTAATTTGGATACTCGAAAGACCAACCAAAATAATTGTATAAACCTCGTTATTAATTAACTCAGATAATTTAACGAATTCGTCTAATCCTTTTCTTTTTTCCCATGTACTTGCTACTCCTAGGATAACAAATTTATTCTTAATTGGATACATTTTGTTTACAGTATTTCTTGAATTTTTAATATAAAAGGTATTTAAGTCTATACCATTTTGTATAACTTGACAAGTATAATCCATAAGAAATGAGTCTTTAACTTTTTCAGCCAGCCAATATGAAACGGGCACAATAGTTAAATTATTCAGCGAATTAAATATTCTTTTTTTATCCCTATAATTTTTCCTTGAGCGATCAAAAAATAAACTTTTAGGATATTCATTTTTTTGTTCACAATGATGACACTCCGTTTTCCATTTCTCGCAACCAACAAAATCAAAATAAGCGCAATGACCTGTAAATGACCAGCAATCATGAAAAGTCCAGACGACTGGAGTAGCTCTTTTTTTTAGATATATAAATAATATTTCTACATTAATAAAATAACCATGTAAATGATGTAAATGTATAATATCGGGATCTATCTGATCAATTGTTTTTATCAGGTTTTTAGTTGCAGATCTAGAACTAAAACAATGATTATCAAATATTCTAGTTTCTAAACCATGCTCATACAAATCGAATTTATTACCTATTTTTATTACTTCAGACTTACTCGGATTAATATTTCTTGCATACGTAATATAGCTCAGCCATCCTTCTTCTAGAACAGTTTCGCCAATTTGTTCGGCTATTTTTCCTACAGAACCACTGTTGACTTCAATACTTATTTGTAAAAGTTTCGGCATTAACTAACTGATTTAATCATTTTAAAGAATTGTGATGCCATAATATTTGTATTATTCTTTGATTTTACTATATCATAAACATTTTTTCTTATTTCACTAATTTCGTTTTCTTTCTCTAACGCTTCTAGTATTTTTGAAGCAAAGTGATGAGCATTTTTATATTGAAATAGATATCCTGTTTTACCATCTTCAAATAAGCAAAATTCTGGTCCATGATAACTAAAATAATCATGTGTAATAACTGGCAATGAATAACCAAAAGCATTAAATAAACTTAATCCAATTGGTCCTGAATGCACAAATGCTTTGGAAATTAAAAACCAAGGACACTTTTTATCTTCTTCATATATTTCGCCTAGTAATAAAATATTGTTATCTAAATCATTCTTTTTGATTATTTCCTTTAAGTTTTCTAACTCTGATCCATTACCAATCACTATCCAAAGAATGTCAGTTATTGATTTTTTTACAATTTTAATTGCTTCAATTGTCAAAGCATGGTCATTTACTATATTTACTCTACCTGAAGAAATAATTATATTTTCTGAATTTATATTATGTTGCTTTTTAAATTTCAACAATAAATCATTATTCCACAATTGTCTTTGATTATCAATTAAATTTTGATTTAATCCATTATTTATGGCTAGTATATTTTTATTTTTAAAATCCATTTTAATTAGTTCCTCAACATCTTTTTCAGTGTACATCAAGAAATTATCAAATATTCGCCACCATTTTAATCTAAAACTTTGTTTCTGTTTACTTCCACCAAAAGTATAAACATTGCTCCAAACGACTATTTTTTTTCCAAATATTTTAAAAATGGTGCTCAAAAGAGCTTGTGTTATGTGTCTTAAATTTCCATCGACAACCAAGATATCGAAATCTTTAAAGAGTTTAAATACTGGTAAAAATTGGATTACAAGCCTTTCGCTCTTAAATGGTGAATAGCTTTTTAAAATATTGATTTTTTTACCATATCTCTCATGAGAAGATTTAATATTGGAGCCCTCAACCTTTGATTGGCAAAATACTTCAATTTCATATGAATCATTATCCAGCACAATATCATAAAAATGCTCTCTGTAAGATGGAATTATATTTGTAACAATAGCAATCTTAATTTTACCTCTCTCAATCATTTATATAAACTTCATCATTAATTAATCAATTATATTTCAAATAAATCGAATATATTGCTCTAAATAAATTAGGAGAAATTAAGTAAAATTGAGCCTCTAATCGATATTTCAATGAACTACTTTTTTTCATTAAAAAGAATAAGTCTTTATTTTTTTTTAATTCCAAATAAAAAAAAGCTCTATTAGTATTATCCATCAATTTAGTGTTATTAAGTGCTGAATTTATAGCTAATCCTAAATAATCATAAAACTCAATTTTTAAGTGATCATCCCTAATTTTGTCAATCAAAAAAGTAGCATGTGATTTTGCAACTTTGATCAAATCAAAAGACTTTTTAGGATTAATACTCCTTGTAATTGATTTTGGGTTATTATAAACGTTGTATAAAATTGTATTTGCTCTCAAAACTTTTGTTGCGAAAAAAAACATCCTAGGAATAAATTCATTATCCTCATGCATTATATTCTCCATGAAAAAAAGATGATTATCTATTAAAAAATCTCGCTTCATTATTTTAAAACATACCGGAAAAACAATTTTATCAGATAACAAATAAGTTCTCCCGTCAATTGGAAATTCATCATAAGATGTTAAAGACATACGTTTGGTGCAAACTTCTCCAAAGTAATCATTTGCATCAAACAACAACACATCTAAGCTAAACTTTTTACATTTATTATATAAGTCTAAAATACAATTTGGTTCTATCCAATCATCAGAATCTACAAACCAAATATACTCTCCTATAGCAAACTTCAATCCATTATTTCTTGCAACACTTAATCCTTGATTTTCTTGCGTAAATACTTTTATATTGTCATAGAGTTTTGCTAAGCCGTTAATGATTTCTAAACTGTTGTCTGGTGATCCATCATTTATAACAATAATTTCGTACTCAGTACTTGCTAAATTTTGGTTAACGCAACTTAAAATACAACGTTCAACATATTTTTCAACATTATAGACTGGAATTATAATAGAAAATTTCATATTTATTTACCTAAAATCTATTTAATCATTTTCTTGACTATTCGTCTAATAGGCAAGACTACAGGTATCAAAACTTGGTTTATAAGTTTTTCTGACTCTATTTTTGCTTTCTCCAAAATTGAGAAATGAATAACTACATTAGTACAAGATCGATAAAGATCATTAATCCTATTTGTATGAAACTGATCTACACCATATTCACGAGAAAACCAGGAATGAAATAACATTTGTTCTCCTTTATGATTATAAAGAATAGTTGAATAATTATCATTATGTTGCTTACCTTCTAAATACAAGACTTTATGATTTATATTTAACCATAAAAAAAAAGGATAAAAAGGTTCATAATTATTTGATATTTCATATTTATAAGGTAAATTATTTGGTAGCAAATTATCGTAGTCTATATCTTTTTTTAAACAATCATCAACTTGCGATTTTGAATAATTTTCTTTTATCTTTTTCACATTGAAAATATTAAAAAAGGGATTGGTTACTAAAGGATTACCATATCGAATTTGCAAAACCCCACCATCACGAATACCACAATTTACAATTTCTTCCTTAATACAGTATTCCAATAAATCTAAAATAGCAAGATTATCAACAACAAAAGCATCTTCGTCAATATTAATAGCATAATCTATATCATATTCAAGAATTTTATCTAAATAGCCTTGAGCTGTAGTATATGTTAACCTATAATGCTTAAAAGGTAATGTTAGAGTATTATTTGATATCTTATACAATGAATAATTCATTGATCTAGTGAAAATTGCAATTTTCATTTTACTTAAGTCCATATATGAGAGTAAAATTTAATTTGTTATTCGCAAAACAAAGACCAATTGCACAATGACAATTGGAATAAAAAACAGCCAGAATTTGTGTGGCTTTTGCGTAATTAAAAAAATATAAAAAATTATAAATGAGAAAGTTAAAAAATAATCTGTAACCCTTTCAATCAAAATTACAGATCGAAATAAAGCAAATATTGCCAATCCAACTAAATAAACATTTAATAATTTAAAATAAATTTTACTTGAAGAGCTATAGAATATTAAGACAAATGCCATAACCCAATAAAAGACAAATTTATTTGAAATACCACCTACTTCCTGAACAACATTTCCTTCATAAGATGACATCTTTGACGCTAACACTGTTAGCTCATTTAATGATGTAATAAAAGAAAATACAGAGATACTAAGTAAGGTGGATAAATTTGAAAAATAAACAAAGCCAATTATAAAACAAATCCATAAATATCTTTTTTGGGGAAAACTTTTATTTATAAACATTATCAAAACAACAAAAATACCAAGTAACATTGTAGCATGAAAAAAATAGCCTAAAACAAATAATCCAACTATTTTAAAAATATCCAAAACAGATTTTCTTTCTTTTAATGCATAGGAAACTATTAAGACAAGTAATGATATTGCAATTCCTACTCTTAATACAATTGCGTTTGTATATATTCCAAAATAAGCCACGTAAAGTGTTAATGGAATAATTGAAAAATAGGAATTACTTAAAAATCTATTCTTGCCATAAAAGCAATCTTGTAAACCGCTATTTTTCTGTTCAATTTCAAATAAATAACTTATCCGTTTTGTAGCAAAATCTATAATTAATAAATTCAATAATGTAATTATAGCAAGATAAAAAACAAAATTATCTCCCACAATGACCTTTATAACTTTACTAAAAAATTGAAATCCTATTTCAAATGAAGAATGTGAAAAATCATCAATACTAGTATAATCAGAATCGTAAAAATACTCATAATAAGCCTCCGTGTCAGGAACCTTTAAACTCCTATTTGCAAGTATAAAACAAAACGGTAAAATAAAGAACCATTTAAGAAAAGGGATTAAACTTTTACGCTCTAGAAAGGTTACCAAAAAACAGCCTATAAAAAAAAATAAAAGTAAAAGTATGTCCATTAATTGGTTATAATGAAAGATTTGTTTAAAAAACTCTCAGTTTATATTACTTTAATTTTAATAAAATAGTTTCAACATCTTCAACCATCAACTCTTTTTCGATCATCATTATATTTTCAATAAATTTACTTTTGGGTAAATCATAAATAAAATTACTATTTTGCAATTTATCAATTACTTTATCCGAAAATCTCATACGAATCAATTTTGCGGGTGAACCTCCCAAAATTGAATATGGAGGGAATGATTTTGTTACTACTGAACCAGCAGCAATAACACATCCGTTACCCATTTCTACTCCAGACAATATAGTTACCCCAATTCCAATCCAACAATCGTGGCCAATAATTATTTTACCTTTAGAATAAGAGCCATCATTACCAAACGATGTTAACATAGGCGTGATTGGATAAGTAAATAATCTGTTTGTAAAATGATTACCACCTAAAATAAATTTAACATCTAATGCTATTGAACATAGATTTCCAATTAATAACCCAGAATTAAGTTCCCCATAATCATAGACATGAATTGGTCCATAAGTATAATTACCTACTTTAACTAAATCTTTTGAAAACAAGCAATTTACAGTTGTAAAATTGTGTTTGTTATTATGCCTCCAATTTATTTTAAAAAAAGCTAATTTAAGCTTATACAATAAAATTGTAGTTATTTTTTTTAAAATCATTCTTTAATTTGTTTAATAAGAAATAACTATATACTAGTTCAACCAAAGCAGAAAAAGCGAATGCTAATGGAAGAATTAACATATTAGAAAAAAACACAAGTCCCACTGATGAAAACAAAACAAAACCAAATAAAGCCAAAAATTGATTCATCGCAACGTATTTATACAATCCTTTTGGAATAAAAACAAAACTAAAAATAGCTCCCACTGTTAAAACTGTGAAAACACTAAAACTTAAAATAATTAATATGGGATATGCCTCAATCATTTCCGTACCCCCCATAATCAATATAATCCATTTACCAAAAATAACTAAAGCCAAAATAACAAATACGCCAATAAGATTTTCAATATTTATTACTTTCTTTATTGTGTCCCATTTTGAATTCAACATTTTAGGAAATAAAGCACTATTGATACTCGAAATCAATGTTGTAGGAACTGAATAAATTTTCATAGCCAAGTCATACAAAGCTACATCTGTCATTGAAAAAAAAGACCCTATAAGAATAGTTGCTGTTTGCTGTTTAATCGTGTTCATACTTGAGGACAAAAAGAAAGGCACAGCATCTTTAAAAACTTGCTTTAATTTTCGTACAGGAATCCAAATTAACTTTATAGAATGACTATATCTTAAAATCGCCATTGCTATAATCCCTCCTATTAGAGCTGTTAAAATAGTAATTGCAGCAAATTTAACAATATCATTAGGATGTCTTATAAATACAAACAATATTGGGAGTGATATTAATTTTAATGACAATTGTATATAAGTAACGACTTTCATTTTTTGAATACCTTGAAAATACCAAGTAGGAAATAAAATATTTGAAAAAACTTGGAGGTAACAAACAATAAACAGCAAATAGTTTACTCGAAAAAGACTTACTGTAACTAACAAAGGCAAAAAAATAATCAGTGACAAAAAGAAAAGGACTAGCTTAGAAAAAAAAACAGCTGAAATAACTTCTGAGTGTATTTTTTTATCATTTGGAAATTCAGATATACTTTTTAAAGCTGGTGTATCAAAACCAAACTGTACTAAACTTACAAAATATACGGAAATTGAAAATGCAAAAACATAATGTCCATAACTCTCAGCACCTAAGGTTCGGATCAAAAAGGGGTAAATAATAAGATAAAACAACGAATTTAGAATCTGCAAAACTGTCATAAAAAAATAATTCTCAATTACTTTCTTATTATTAAGAAACTTTACCTTTAATGAATTAAAAAAAAGTTTTGTCTTAAGATAAATCACTTTTATGCTTCTTGTTTTATATAGAAAATAATTTAAATATTCTCTTATTTTAATAGGATTACTTATAATCTCCAGTAATTTTTAAATTCCTTTGGGTTCTTTATTCCTTTTATATCGAACATATAGATTTCATCTTTCGATAATTTTTGAAAGTCTTCTGAGGTCATTTTAATGTATTCATTATGCCCTACTGCCAATACAATTATATCATATAAACCCACAGGCTCTTCGATCAACGTGATTGCGTATTCATGAGCCAATTCATTTGCACTTCCATGTGGATCAATAACATGAACATGAATCGAATAATCCATCAATTCCTTCACTAAATCTACCACTTTTGAATTCCGAATATCGGCTACATCTTCTTTGAATGTTATTCCCATTACCAAAACCTTAGATTTTCCGGGGTTTTTATCTTGTTCAATTAAAGCTTGAACAATTCTTTTAGCTATAAAACTTGGTATAAAATCATTAACTCTTCTACCAGCTGCAATTACTTGTGGATCTATCCCTAATTGTTTGGCTTTATGCATTAAATAAAATGGATCAACACTTATACAATGTCCTCCTACCAAACCTGGTTGATATTTATGGAAATTCCATTTTGTCCCTGCTGCTTCAATTACAGCTTTGGTGTCAATTCCCATTTTATCAAAAATAATTGCCAACTCATTCATCAAGGAAATATTGATATCTCGTTGTGTATTTTCGATAACTTTTGCAGCTTCCGCAACTTTTATCGATTCTGCCTTATGTAATCCAGCTTTAATGATAGTACCATATACTTCTGAAATGACTTTCAAAGCTTCATCATCATTCCCTGAAACAATTTTTAATATATTAGTTAAAGTTTTCACTTTATCACCAGGAACTATACGTTCTGGACTATATCCAAATTTAAAATCTATCCCTCCTTTAAATCCTGAAACTTCTTCCAATATGGGAACACAATCTTCTTCAGTACATCCTGGATAAACTGTAGATTCATAAACTACATAATCTCCTTTTTTAAGTGAAGAAGCAACACTTCTGGAGGCACTTAATAATGGATTTAAATTTGGCACTTGATTCTCATCTATATCTGTTGGCACACCTATTATATGAAAATGCGCTTTTTTCAAATCCTCTACATCAGAAGTAAACATGATATCACATCCATCAAAAGCATCAGCTCCTAACTCTTTGGAAGGATCTATTCCTTTTTTCATTAAATCTACACGGGATACATTTATATCAAAACCTATCACTTTGAAATACTTCGCAAATTCTAATGCTAGCGGTAATCCTACATACCCTAAACCTGTTACGGAAATAATTTTTTCCTTATTTATAAATGAATCAATTAGTTTTAACATATTAATCTTATAAAATTTTATTTTTTATTCATTTCTTTTTTACGTCTCTACTCAACCCTAAAGGTTACTCCTGTTTCTATTTTATTCGATTGTGCTTTTTTTTAATCAATTAAATTTTTAGGTTATATATTATGTTCAATCTATTATTAATAATTTCGTATTAGTGTTAACTCAAATTTAAAGCTAGATCGCATAAAAAATTAATTCTAATTTCGCATAGGGTTAATTGAAAACTCTAAAAGGAAAACAGAATGACTAAACTTCTAGTATTTTACCATATCAACTCCTTCAACAATCGCCTGAAGATCAAAAACAAAATAGTAAAAAAAACTACTATGACCACTCCCATAACTAATCCTTTGGCTTTACCAAAACGTTCTTTTGGCAATGGTAAAATAGGACGATCAATCACCTGAATTAAAGGCGTTTCCTTTCTTAATGTTACTTTTGCTAACTCTGACTGCTTAACTAATTCTGTTAAAATAGCAGTATTTGCTTGTACATCGACTTGACTTCGAGCTGCTGGAGTACGACGCACATTAAGAGCCGGATTTAAACTAAAAGTATTATCATTCGCTACAGCAACTCTTGTTATAGAACCGTTTAATTGTCCTCTGATAGAATCAACTTGACGTTCTAAAATAGCCATATTCATTCTTGCTTTTTTACTTTTAGTATCTACATAAAAATCTGAAACTTCTTTAGCTAATGCTTCACAGAAGTATTTTGCAAATAATTCATTTGTAGAAGAAACATCAATATTAATTATAGCTATTTTTTTATCCTTTTGACCTACTACCAAACCAGATTTAGACAAATTAGCATACATAACACCCATTATACTATCTTGAATCCTAGTAAAATCATCACGCTTCGCATTTGGCAAAAATTGAATAGATGAAAATTTTGGATTTTCTTTCCACTTTTTTCTCCAATCATTATTCTGAATATACATCTCTGCTAAAGAAATAACCTTACCATTTACGTTAACAGGGGACAATAATGTTTTCTCAACCATAGACCTAGATTTAAACAATTCTGTTAAGTTAGCACCAGTAAAAATTCCGCCTCCACTAACTCCTAAATCCAGACCGAAAGAACTTGCCAACCCCAAAGCACTTCCTAAACCTCCCCCTCCGCTTTTTTCATCTTCAACTGCGAAAGATAAGGTAGCTGTGTAAACTGGCTTCTTAAAAAACGAATATGTTACTCCTAAAACAGCACCTATTATTCCTGCTAAAACAATAATTTTCCATTGTGATAACAAATAATGATACCATTCTTTGGCCTTAAGTATTAATTCTTTTAACGAAATTTCATCGTTTTCAATCGGTATATTATTATTCTCCATCAAAAAAATAATTTATTTAAAAGCGGTAACTATTAATAAAGCCAGACTTGCCAATACACTTCCAATACTAACCCATTCTCCGGCACTCATCTTTTTCGCTTCGGGCTTTTCTGGAACTACAATCTGCGAATCAGGTGTAACTTTTGGGTAAGACCTAAAAAACAAAAATGAACCTGTAACAGAGGCCTTCCCATTAGGGTAAATAATATAGGCTTTTCTCTTCCAGCCTTTATTATCAACACCACCAACTGCATTGATGTAATATTTAAATCCTTTTCCGCTTCTGTAAGGGATTTCAGAGGTCAACAATACATTTCCTGTAACTTTTACTCCTTCGTTATACACTGATACTTCAATTTCATCACCAGGAAACAACGTAACATTAGAATAATGATTTTTATCTTTAACAATTTTTTCCCAGTTAACTGGAATTGTAGCAAATTTTAGATCATCTCTAAGTTTTTTAGTCAATTTTGAGTTAAGTGAATCTTTATCCTTCAAGTTAGATTCCTTTCCGTCTTCTCCAATTTGTTTTTTATCAAGATTAAGGTCTATACTTTCTAATTGCTTAAGTTGCTCTTCTTTAATAGGTCTTTTTATTTTCATACCATCTAAGTTAGCAATGGATGTCAAACCTCCGGCTCTCATTACAACATTGTAAACAGTCTCTTTTTTATTAGCAATAGCGTACTTACCCGGATAAGTAACGGCACCGCTAACTTTAACCATTTCTGGTTTTTCGTAAACCGCCATCTTACGAATATTGATAACATCAAAGGGCTGTAATACAAAATTTTTAATTTGTTCGTTATTATCTGACGTAATTTGAAGTTCTAACAACTCAATGCGCTTAGGATCAGCATCATCGATTTGATCTGACTTTACCATTCTGGCTACTTCAACTCTTTTTGATGCAGAGCCAGTTAATCCACCCACTTGAATTACTAAGTCATTCAATGTCAAATTCTCAAAATATTCATATTCACCAGGATTTTTGACCTCTCCATCAATAGTCACTTTATATTCTTCTCTAAAATCTAAAATAGAATAGATGGTAACAATATCTTCTCTTTTCAACTCAATATCTGCAGTTACATCTCCTGATAAAGCGGCACTCAAATCTACATTTACAATTTCTGTGGTTAAATCAGATTGCAAACGAATTACTCTTGCTCTCTTACTGTAGGCATCTTCCTTGAGGCCTTCCGCTTTAGCGATTAACTCAGAAACTCGCATGCCTTCTGTAAAAGAATAATAATCTGGCCTAAAGACAGCTCCTTCAATTTTAATACGATTCTCAAATCGATTCAAAATTTTTGTGATTTTAAAAACATCTCCGGATTGAGGCAAATAAGAAGCATACTCACTTTCTTTTATATCATGCACTTTAAACTCCTTACCCGTTTTTTGTAAAACGTTTACAGACGCTGTGTAAGCGAACTCATTAAATCCTGAAGCAAAATTTAGTAAATCCGCAAAAGTTTCACCTTTTTTCATTTCAAAAATCCCAGGTCTTTTCACTTCACCCTCAACTGTAACTCGCTGATTATAAGCTGGAATTCTAATGACATCATTGTCTTTTAATCCAACATTATCAGACTGATCTCCTTTTACTAAAAATCTGTAAACATCAATATTTTTGAAAACACGATTGTTTCTTATCAATTCAATATTTCGATAACTTCCGTCTTTCCCTGGACCACCTGCTAAATGCAAAGCATTATAAACAGTCGCTAAAGATGAAATCGAATAATTGCCCGGTTGTTTTCCTCCAACGACCGTTATTTTTATGGTACGTATTTCACTCAAACTTACGCTTACCTGAGATTGTCCCGACCTCACAGTACTGTATACTTTTGCAATAGCAGCTTTGATTTTTTGTGTGGCAGCTTCGATAGACATTCCAGCAACCGCGATTTGACCAACATTTTGAATGGCAATTTTACCTTCAAAATTAACTGTTACAGTATCATCAAATTGCTGAATACCATAAATACTAACCTCTAATTTATCACCTGGCCCTAAAACATAATTTAATGGAGTTGCCATTTTTAAATCTGGCTCAAAATTTAAAGTAGGGTTATCAAACAGTTGAGAACCAAAAATTAAAGCATTTAAGGAGTCTTTTACTTTTTCATTCTTAATTTTTTCTTGCCTTCTTCCAAACTCAGAATCTTTATCTATATCTTTTGATTTATCGTCTTTCTTTTTATCCTTATCTTTTTTATCCTTATCAATATCTTTTGAGTTTTTTTTCTCATATTCTTTAACTCGAGTTCTTAATTTATCAAATTCTGTCTGACTCATGCCTTTCGATAAAGCCATAGATTCAACATCATCAATTGTAGCATTATTACTTTTTAGTTGAACAACTACTTTAGAAATTTCATCATCTGACAAATAATCTACTTTAATAGTACTTAAATCTTTAGATTTAATAATATCTTGCGAATTAGCATTTGAAGATGCTAGCAGTAACAAAAGAAACGTAAGAACGTAAAATAATTTTTTCATGTTAATTATAATTTAAACCTGGAATTTTGGTTGAATTAAAATTGTTTATTTATGAATATTGTTTTTGATAATAATCTTTGTAAGAACCAGAAGTTACGTTTTTCAGCCACTCTTCATTGGTCAAATACCAGTTTATCGTTTTCTCTAAGCCTTCTTCAAAAGTTACAGAAGGCTTCCAACCCAGTTCTTTATTAATTTTTGAGGCATCGATAGCGTAACGTAAATCATGACCCGGTCTGTCTTTCACGTAAGTAATTAGTTCTTGAGAAGTTCCTTCGGCTCTGCCTAATTTTTGATCCATAATTTGGCATAATAATTTTACCAAATCAATATTTTTCCATTCATTAAAACCTCCAATATTGTACGTTTCGTGATTTTTTCCTTTATGAAAAACCAAGTCGATTGCAATAGCATGATCCTCAACAAATAACCAATCACGAGTGTAATTACCATCCCCATAAACCGGTAAAGGTTTATTATTGATAATATTATTGATGAAAAGCGGAATTAATTTTTCAGGAAAATGATAAGAGCCGTAATTGTTGGAGCAGTTTGTCAATACATAAGGCAACCCGTAGGTCTCGCCGTACGCCCTTACGAAATGATCTGAACTTGCTTTTGAAGCAGAATAAGGAGAATTTGGATCGTAAGAAGTGGTTTCTGTAAAAAGACCTTCTGCTCCCAAAGAACCATAGACTTCATCGGTACTAATGTGATAAAAACGTTTACCCTCAAAATTATCTTTCCATTGATTTTTTGCAGCATTCAATAAATTCATTGTCCCAATAACATTCGTTTTTACAAATGCTAACGGGTCTTCTATAGAACGATCTACATGAGATTCTGCTGCCAAATGCAACACACCATCAAAGTTATGAATTGCAAACAATTCGTTTATAAAAAGCTCATCTACAATATCTCCTTTTATAAAATTATAATTAGGTTGATTTTCGATATCTTTTATATTTTCCAGATTGCCTGCATACGTTAAGGCATCTAAATTGAATATTTGACACTCAGGATACTGATTTACAAAGCGTCTTACTACGTGAGAACCTATAAAACCTGCACCACCTGTGATAAGAATTTTTTTCATTTTAAATTTAAATTAATTTAATAATTCAGAATTTTGACGTTCTAGTTCCGAATATAAATCTTTTACATCTTGCGAATTTTCTTTTTGTAAAATTAAATTGGCATTGGCCGTTGCAACAAAAATTGTGTTTTTCAATCCTAAAAAAGAAGTGTGTGTATCACATCCTATGACCATATTTCCGTTTTTATCTACTGGATGACCGTTAGCAACCAAATAATCATAAACAGATTCGAAAGACCCAAGATCTGACCATGAAAATGAGGCTGGGACTACTTTAATTTTTTTACTTCGCTCCATTACAGCATAATCGATACTGATAGAAGGAATTTCTAAAGATAAATCTAAATCTAACTTACCATTGGCACTATTTTCCCAAGCTTTTTTAGATTTATCATATACATCGAGCTGAAATTGCTTCAGTTCTTCTAGAAGTACTCCAGCTTTAAAACAAAACATTCCACTATTCCATAAAAAATTGCCTTTTGCAATAAACTCTTTTGCAGTCACTTTATTTGGCTTTTCGCGAAAGGAAACCACATTATCACCTTTTGCCTCTATGTAGCCATAACCTGTTTCTGGTTTGGTTGGAACAATTCCGAAAGTTACAATAAAACCTTGATTTGCTTTAGAAATGGCTTCACTGATTGCCTCATTATATTGATCCATTTTTTCAATAATATGATCAGATGGAGTAACAATTAAAACATCATCAGGATTTGATGCAAAAGCAGCAAAAGCAATTGCAGCAGCTGTATTTCTTGGCGTTGATTCTACAATATTGATAAAAGAAGTACTTGATTTATCGAATACTCTTTCACTTAAATGGCAGTTATCATTATTACCCACAACCATAACCCTATCTGCAAGACTTCTGTTGCGATCTACAGTCATCTCAAATAAAGATTTCCCTTCAAATATTTCCAGATATTGCTTCGGTTGACTCTTTCTAGAAAGCGGCCATAATCTGCTACCAACACCTCCTGTTAAAATAACATGTATAATTGCGTTATCCATTTTTATTTTTTTTTAATTATAATCTGTTATCAGCCAGAGAGCCTAAAACTCCTTTGACATCATATAATAAGCTTTTTTCGTTTTGCAAACTTGAAAAATCCAAATCCAGAAACTCCTTATGAGCAACTCCTAAAACAATGGCGTCATATTTAGTGTCGCTTAATACATGAATAGTTTGCAACTTGTATTCTTTTTTAACTTCATCAACATTTGCGAGCGGATCGTAAACTGTTACCGAAATTCCATATTCAGATAATGCTTTTACAACATCTACTATTTTAGTATTTCTTACATCTGGACAATTTTCTTTAAAAGTAATTCCCAACATCAAAAGGTTTGCACCATTGACAGAAATACCTTTTTTGATCATCAATTTTACAATTTGAGAAGCAACATATTCGCCCATACTATCATTCAAACGTCTTCCTGCGAGTATTATTTCTGGATGATACCCAAATTCTTGTGCTCTTTGAGCCAAATAATAAGGATCAACCCCTATACAATGTCCTCCAACCAAACCCGGCTTAAAGGGTAAGAAGTTCCATTTGGTAGCAGCTGCTGTCAACACATCATGTGTATCAATATCCATCAGATTAAATATTTTAGCCAATTCATTTACAAAAGCAATATTGATATCTCTTTGAGAATTTTCAATGACTTTTGCAGCCTCAGCCACCTTAATAGTTGGTGCCAAATGCGTCCCTGCTGTGATAACCGATTTATAAAGGGCATCTACTTTTTGACCGATCTCCGGAGTTGAACCCGATGTAACTTTTAAAATTTTCTCTACAGTATGCTCTTTGTCGCCCGGATTTATTCTTTCTGGGGAATATCCTGCAAAAAAGTCTTCGTTAAACTTTAATCCTGAAACTCTTTCTAAAACGGGAACACACTCCTCTTCTGTAACACCCGGATAAACTGTTGATTCATAGATGACAATATCGCCTTTTTTCAGCACTTTTCCTACTGATTCGCTGGATTTATACAAAGGAGTCAAATCTGGTCGATTATTTTTATCAACTGGAGTTGGAACTGTGATTACAAAATAATTACACTCTGCAATATCTTGAATATTTGAAGAACAATACAATCCGATATTTTCAGAAGGCTCTAAAACAAGAACTTTTTGTAAAGTCTCATCATCTACTTCTAAGGTAGTATCTGTACCCGATTTTAAAGAAGCAACTCTTGACTCATTAATATCAAATCCTATAACACTATATTTTGTAGCAAATAGTCGAGCCAAAGGCAAACCAACATAACCAAGTCCTACGACTGCTATCTTTATGTTTTCGTCTATTTTATTTGATTTTATATCTATTTTGTTCATTACAGTTCACGGCTTCGCCCCTCTGAGTCACATTTATTTGACACAGATACCGCGAATTCCTTTTTGGCAAATATAACATATTAACTCAATTTATTCAATATGGTTTTCCGTACTTCTTCAAAAGATATAAAATTGCAAATACCTATACAGCACCAAGTCTTTACTAATCAGACAGTAGCGCTTTTCTTTAAAAAAGAATAAAGTTTAAAAATCGCACTATTTAGCGAATTTTAAACTTTATTTAACTAATTACTAAGACTTTAAAAAAACAGAACTTTATTTATGTTTTATTTTTAAAACACAACCCAAAGACTCTAAAACTAATATATAATGTGTTTTTGAAATCTCTTGTATTGTTGCTTCTTGATTACTAAAAACACCTGATTCTAATTTGATTTTGTCTCCCACTTTATGTGATTCAACTACAATATCATGGCCATCTGAAACCGCGATACTTTTTTTGATAATATCAATTTCATCATCACGAACAATAGCGGGCGTACCCAACCAAAACAAGTACCTAATTACTCCCGCAATCTGAAAAACAGCATTACGATCAACATCTTCTAACTTTACAAATACATAGGAGTTAAAAAGAGGAACTTCGACCTTCTTTTTTCTGTCCGACCACTGTTTTATCTGGGTAATCATCGGGCAGTAACACTCAATCCCTATTTGATTTAATTTTTCTGCAACTTTTTTTTCCCATTTGGGTTTTGTATAAACCACATACCAACTCATATTCTTTAATATTGAAATAAAATTTCTACTAATACCTATTCCTTATCAATTAAATTTTAATCAATATACTTCTATTTTAAGAACCGATACCTTGGTATACAAAACCAATAGCTTCCATTTCTTTTTTATTTAAAATATTTCTTCCATCAAAAACAAAAGCTGGTTTTTGCATCGAATCATATATTTTTTTCCAGTCGTATGTTTTAAACTCGTCCCACTCTGTAAGTATGGCAACCGCATGAGCATTATTGCAAGCAGCATAAGCATCATCAAAAGCCTGAACCAAGTTTTCGTTTTCGGTAGAAGATCGGGTGGCTAAATAATCCAAATCAGACAGTATTTTGCTTCTGGAAACCTTTGGATCATACACCGAAATTTTTGCCTGTTCATTAATCAAATCATCTGCCACATATATGGCCGCAGACTCACGTGTATCGTTGGTGTCTTTTTTGAAAGCCCATCCTAAAAAAGTAATTTTTTTATCGGCAACAGTATTGTACAATGTCTGAACAATTTTATTAGAAAACCTTCTTTTTTGATGATCATTCATAATAATTACTTGTTCCCAATAATCTGCCACTTCGCTCAGCCCATAGGATTTGGCGATATACACTAAATTTAAAATATCTTTTTGAAAACAAGAACCTCCAAATCCAACAGATGATTTCAGGAATTTAGAACCAATTCGACTATCCATACCGATAGCTCTGGCCACTTCGTTTACATCTGCACCAGTTTTTTCACACAATTCAGACATGGCATTTATAGAGGAAATTCTTTGTGCCAAAAATGCATTTGCTGTAAGCTTTGATAATTCTGATGACCAAACATTGGTGGTTAGGATTTTATCTTTCTCTACCCAACTTGAATATACTTCTACCAAAGCATTAATCGCTTTTTCTCCCTCCGGTGTGGTATCGCCACCTATTAAAATTCGATCCGGATCTAATAAATCTGTTACAGCGGTACCTTCTGCCAAAAACTCCGGGTTTGATAAAATCTGAAACTGAACACCATTTCCTGTATTGTCTAAAATACTTTTTATGGCTTCAGCTGTACGAACCGGCAAAGTCGATTTCTCGACCACAATTTTGTTCTCTTTGGCAATTTTAGCAATTTGTCTGGCACATAACTCAATATATTTTAAGTCAGCGGCCATACCCTTTCCTTTTCCGTATGTTTTTGTTGGTGTATTTACCGAGATAAAAATCACTTGAGCTTCATCAATAGCTTTTTCGACATTGGTAGAAAAGAAAAGATTGCGTCCTCTTGCCGCAGCGACAATTTCAGAAAGGCCTGGCTCGTATATCGGGATATTATCTGTATTGGGATCATTCCAAGCATTGATTCTGTCTACATTCAAATCAACAACTGTCACCTGAATATGCGGGCATTTTTGAGCTATAACAGCCATAGTTGGACCTCCAACATAACCTGCACCAATGCAGCAAATTTTTGTAATTTTCATTTAATTAAAATTTTCTTCTTGTAGTTTATTTCAAATTGTTCCAATACCAAGTCACCGCTTCTTTTAAACCTTCTTGTAATGAATATTTAGGATCATACCCCAGCAAAGTCTTTGCTTTTTGAATACTTGCTAATGAATGCGGAATGTCTCCAGCTCTTTTGGCTCCATAAACAACTTCGACATCGGCAATTTTTGGATCCAGCTCTGATAAGTATTGTTTTAAATATTTCACTAAATCATTTAGCGTATTTCGATCTCCAAATGCTGTATTATAAACCGTATTCATTGCTTCAGGATTTTGACTTGTAAGCGCCAAATAATTCATTTGAATAACATTGTCGATATAAGTAAAATCGCGTGAATAATTCCCGTCTCCATTAATTACGGGACTTTCGTAATGCATCAATTGAGTAACAAACTTAGGAATTACCGCAGCGTAGGCTCCTTTTGGATCTTGTTTCCTCCCAAAAACATTAAAATAACGCAAACCAATCGTTTCTAATCCATACGTTTTACTGAAAATCTCAGCATACATTTCGTTTACATATTTTGTAATAGCGTAAGGCGATAAAGGTTTACCTATAACCTCTTCTACTTTTGGCAATCCTTCAGAATCTCCGTAAGTTGATGAACTAGCGGCATACACAAAACGTTTTATTCTGGCATCACGAGCCGCCACCAACATATTCAAAAACCCGGAAACATTGACATCATTTGTGGTGATTGGATCGTTTATAGATCTTGGCACAGATCCCAAAGCAGCTTGATGTAACACATAATCGACACCTTGTACTGCCAAATTACAATCTTCGATATTACGAATATCTCCTTCAATCAACTTATAATTTTGATTACTTAAAAAGTCGTTAATGTTATGTTTATGCCCTGTCGAAAAATTATCCAAACCAACCACTTTCCAACCAGATGCTAAAAAATATTCCGTTAGATTTGAGCCAATAAAACCAGCGCCGCCAGTGATTAAAACTGTATTTTGAATAGTTTTTTCCATTAGGCGCAGCTTATTTTCTTTTAAATTTTGAGAAAAATTCTTTTATAAAATTCTCTTTTTCGGGTTCGTCATGATAGCTGTAGGCTCCATACCCATAACCGTAGCCATAAGCAGCACCATATTTTGCTTTATTCTCGTAACCATTCAAAACAATACTTATATTGTTGAGTTCTCCTCTCTTTACACGTGTATTCAACAACGTGATCATGTCTTTTTTGGTATAATTCTGTCTTACAATATAAAGTGTTACATCGCTATATTGAGCTAACTCCAAAGCATCAGAAACCAATCCTACTGGAGGCGTATCTAAAATGATATAATCGTATTTCTGCTTCAGCTCATTTATCAATTCACCCATAGCATCTGACAAGATAAGCTCTGAAGGATTAGGCGGGATAGGCCCTGAAAGGATAACATCAAGATTTGGGACTTCAGTTTTACTCGTGATTTCCTCTAATGTTTTTTGCTTAATCAGATAATTTACAACACCAACATGGTTCGTAAGATTAAATTCGTCCGCCAATCTTGGTTTTCTCAAATCCAGACCCACAATAACCGTTTTTTTATCGCTTAAAGCAAAAACAGTAGCAATGTTGATGGAACAAAAAGTTTTTCCTTCTCCACTAATTGAGGACGTTATCATCAAAGTTTTTGCGCCACTGAGCTGCTGCTTTTTATACAAAAATTGCAGCGAAGAGCGAATTGTTCTAAAAGATTCTGAAAGCGCTGATTTTGGCTGATCAAACACTGCCAAACTCAAAAAACCTTTATTAACACCTACAACTCCCAACAAAGGAATTTTAGTCAATTTACTAATATCATCTGTATTCTGAATCGAATTATTTACAAAGAAAATTCCCAAAACAAACAATAACGGAAGCAAAAGTCCCAAAAATAGCGCCAACACATAATTGACAGAAGTTTTAGGCCCAATTAAACCTCCTCCAATATCTTTTGCAGGATCGATAAAATGAATATCTGATAAATTGGATGCTTTTACAATTTCAGCTTCATTACGTTTCTGAAGAAATTCACTGTAAATATTATCATTTAAATCGTATTTTCTTTTGATTTTTAGCAATTCCTGTTGCTCTTCCGGAAGTTTTCTAATCGTGTTTTCGGCCTGCCCTATTTTAGCATTAATCATGTTCAAATCATACAACAGGGAGGATTTGGCTGATAAAATATTCTCTAATAAAACATTCTTGACAGCCATCATCTGATTATCAAAATCCTTAAAAATCTTATCACTTTTTACCGCATACGCCATTTCTGATCGTTGTGTCGAAAGGCTAATCAGTTTTGCAACATTAACCACAATATTAGGATCATCAATTCCCGCCACAGATGGCGCCGGTAATTTAGAGTAATCAACACTACTGTTTAAATATGATTTTAAGGAATTGTAATACGCTACTTTTCTGCTTATCAAATCTTTTTCGGTATCAAAATCACCTATTTTATCCGAAAATTTGACCCCTCCACCTTCTATATCATAAATGTTTTTTCCTTGTCTAAAAGATTTCAGCTCATTACCAGTTTCTTTCAGCTGAGATTCCATTGCCACAAGTGTACTGTCAATAAAACTGATGGTATTGTTTGCAAACTGGTTTTTCCCGTCAAGCTGAATTTTGATCAGCATTTTTACAGTCGCATTCAAATAGGCTACCATTCTGGCTTTGTTGGTTCCCTGCATACTCAAAGTAAGGATAGACCCACCCTTATCATCAGAGTTTACATTTACACCTTTGTAACGGGAAACAGTTCCATCAAAATCATTAAATTTTACAAAATATTCGTTGCCTTTGTAATTTCCCGGAGCTTCATTAATCTGCAATTTCCAATTTAGAAAAGGCAACGAAACTTGTTCTCCAACTTTATAGCGCTTTGTAATTTCGCCTGGTTGAACAGCAGTATTGCTATAAGAATTTGTAGCGTAATTAATTAATGAAACAGAATTATTCTCAAAAGGAATTTGAATTTCGTATTGATTTTCAGTTAAAAATTTAATTTTAATAAGCGTATTAACCAGTTGCCCTTTTGACTTATCGATATCTACATAAAAAGGAACAGCGCCGTAAGAATCTATAAAATTGTATTTCCCTTTTTCAAGATAATCAATATAAAACTGTAGCTTACTTACTACCAACTCGTTATGAGATCGAGATTGTAATATGGTAGAAATTCCGTTTACCTGATCAGAAATACCTCCCCAATTGAATACCAAACTTGTATTGGAGGTAAAAAATGGATTGCTCTCTTCTTTGATCGAAATTAAAGTTTGCATCGAGTAAATTTTTTCTTTACGAATATTTACCTGATAGGCAACTGCAAAAGCAATTATCAAACTTATCAAGAACAACTTCCAGTAGCTGGCAATTTTGAACAAA
Source organism: Flavobacterium flavipigmentatum (assembly GCF_020911905.1). NCBI lineage: Bacteria > Pseudomonadati > Bacteroidota > Flavobacteriia > Flavobacteriales > Flavobacteriaceae > Flavobacterium > Flavobacterium flavipigmentatum. The sequence continues at coordinate 427,250 of NZ_CP087133.1, forward strand.
AAACCTTTAAAATCAAAGTTGGATTGATTCTCAAAAATCGAAAAATCTTTTATATCTAACATCTTTTAAACTTCGTATTAATTTTTTAGGATCAAATAAACAGTGGTTGCCAGCGATAATAAAGTAATAACTGTACCTATAGATTGTATCCCTGTCTGACCCGTTCCCCAAGTTTTTTGCTTCAATGGTTTTATATAAATATAATCATTAGGCTGCAAATAATAATAAGGAGATTTCATTACATTCACATCTGTCAAATCGATATCATGCATCTGTACACCTGTTGGTGTCTGACGAATTATCGTAACTGCTTTTCTATTTCCTACGGTAGTAATATCTCCAGCATTTGCAATAGCCTCCATCACATTTACGTGTTCCTGAAACAGTGTTTTGGTTCCTGTACTGGCGACTTCTCCGTTTATAGTATATCTAAAACCTGCTAGTTTTACGGTTACAAAAATATTAGCTTCACTTTTAAAATATTCTTCTAATAATTTTTTCTCAATATTAAGGCGAACCTCTTCAAGAGTATAACCAATAACATTAATTTCGCCTAAAATTGGCATTCTGATATTGCCATGATCGTCTACTGTAAAACCATTAAAATACAAACTCGACTCGCTTTTTCCTGCGGCAGATTGCTCAGAAGCATTGGTAGAAAAGATAGCCACTAATTTGGGATCAATCGCTTTTATATCGATACTCAAAACATCGTTTGCCTGCAACCTGTAAGGCTTAGATTCTACAGCCGTTATGTTATTTTGTTCGCCCGAAGAATTTTTATCCTGCAAATAATGCAAATCCTTTACAGGGATACAAGAAGTAAAAAACAAACTTATGAATACTACTATATAAAAGGCTTTTCTGGTCATTACTAAAAATTTGTTCACAAATATCGTTTTTACATTAAACATCTGAAAATGCATAATTATTTGATCTGGGATTAATTATTTTTAAATGTTTTTTCGAATGGTACTCTGTGCAAAATACTTCTGCCAAGGGTAACTTCGTCGGCATATTCCAGTTCATCCCCTACGGAGATTCCCCTCGCTATTGTTGAAATTACAATTTCTGATCCTGCAATTTGCTTATAAATATAAAAATTGGTCGTATCGCCTTCCATTGTTGAGCTTAGTGCAAAAATAATTTCGACAACAGTTCCTGATTTTACTTTTTCGACCAAAGTCGGAATATTCAACTGACTAGGCCCCACGCCTTCTATTGGCGAAATTTTTCCGCCTAAAACATGGTAAATTCCTTTGTACTGACCTGTATTTTCGATGGCCATTACATCGCGAATATCTTCGACCACACAAATCGTCTGGTGGTTTCTAACTTGATTGGCACAAATTTCGCAAATTTTTGTGTCTGAAATATTATGGCAATTTTCGCAAAATTTAATATCCTCACGCATGTTCAAAAGTGCCTGAGACAAAAAACCCGTTTGTTCTTTGGGTTGTTTTAATAAATGCAGCACCAATCGCAATGCGGTGCGTTTACCAATTCCGGGTAATTGCGACATTTCGTTGACTGCTTTTTCTATTAATTTTGATGAAAATTCCATGACGACAAAAATAACACTTTTAATGGTTTACTTGACTTAGACAACTGTAAAATTACTGTTTCCGATAAGCTCTAAATAACCTCGTAAACCAGCTTTTCTAGCCCTGATGGAAACGGCATCCTTTTGTGCTGGGGTTCAGCACAAAAGATACAGTGTACATCAGGAAATAGCTCCTGAAAAAACTAATATTGATTGGTAGCCAATAAAACCAGTGTACAAGCAACCTCGGCTTTGATATTGTTAAGTTCTAAAAGTTGATACAGCTCGGGATTTTCGGTTCCGGGATTAAAAACAACTCTTTTGGGCTGTGCTTCGACAATGTAATTGTAGTAATCACGCTGACGCGCTGGATTGAGATACAAGGTTACGGTGTCGATATTTTTTACAGGAATGGCTTTTGTATGAATTTTTACACCCGCAACTTCGCCTGTATTTTGACCGATTGCCAGCACAGTATGTCCTTTTTCTACCAGCATATTTATTGCTCTAAAAGCATAACGTTCCGGTTTTGTTGTGGCACCCAGAACTAAAGTTTTTTTGTTTTTCATTGTTTTAAAATATGCTACAAAAGTAATCAAAAAGAATGAGGTTGTTTGCAGGTATTTGATTTTGAATTGTGCGCGATAAAAAACAATATCCTAACATCTATTTGTAGCAAAAAGATAAAATTTGACTATTTTTACTTTATTAACCAAAAGATTGTATGGATTTATTTATTTATTTGTTTGCCGCTCTTTTCTCTGTATTGAATCCAATTGGAACAATCCCAATATTTGTTGGGCTCACCCACGATGACTCGCAAAAAGAACGTTCCAGAATATCCTTATGGACAGCTATAAACGTCTTTATTATTTTGATTGTTTCGTATTTTATTGGTCAATATGTATTGACTTTTTTCGGAATTAGCATTGATGCTCTCAGGATTGCCGGCGGAATTGTGATTGTCAATTCGGGATTTTCATTGCTTTCGGGGAAATTTAATAAAAAACGCGGAATCAATAAAAAAATTGAAAATGAAGTACAACAGCGTAATGACATTGCTTTAACGCCATTGGCCATACCTATGTTGGCGGGACCAGGATCAATATCGTTACTAATTGCTTTTTATCAGGAACATCACGAAATGAACGAAATTATCATTTCGACCTTGGCTATTGCCGCAATTGCCTTTGCTATTTTTGCTATTTTAAAAAGTGCTCATTATCTCGCCCGAATATTAGGTGCTTCAGGAATTGTAGCGATTTCTAGAATTGTTGGTTTTATTGTAATCTCGATCGGTATTCAATACATCGTAAGCTCTATCATTAATATTGTAAAAGGAAATTTGATGTAAATTGTTTTTCTTTTATAACCAAAAAAAGGGATAAAGCACGTTGGCTCTATCCCTTTTTTTGGTTAGAATAAACAAGTTTAGCTTTTTGGCAAAAACACTTCGGCCATCATACATCTGGCACTTCCGCCACCGCAAGCTTCTATTGTATCTAGACTTGAGCTTAAAATTTCTGCATGATTTTCTAATTGTGCTATTTGTTTTGCTGTTAAACTCTGATGCGCTGATGCACTCATGACAATGTATTTTTTATCATTTGTACCACGAACTTCCAGCATATTTCCTGCAAAGTTATTTACTTGGGCTTCTGTTATTAAAATAACTTCTTTTTTATCTGCTTTTAGGTTTTCCAGGACCATTTTGCGTTCTTTTTTATCGTCGATACAATCGGCACAGATAACAGCAAAAGTTTCACCTAAACACATCATTACATTGGTGTGGTAGATTAGTTTACGTTCTCCATCAACAGTTTGATAAGCTTCAAAAATTACTGGTGCATAATCAAAATCTTCGCAGAATTCGATAAACAATTCTTCATCAGCGCGAGGCGATAAAGCACAGTAGGCTTTTCCATTGGCTCGATCCAGAAGCAAGCTTCCAGTCCCTTCCAGAAAAATACCGTCTTCTTCTGCCGAGGTATAATCCATGATATTAGCAATTTGAAAACCTTTGTCTTCCAGCGTGTCTAAAATATCTTCGCGACGCTCGTGACGGCGATTTTCGGCAAACATAGGATACAATGCAACATCTCCATTTTCATGAAATGAAACCCAATTGTTTGGAAAAATACTATCCGGTGTATCGGTTTCTAAACTGTCCTCGATAACGGTAACATCTACTCCAACTGCTCTCAGTTTTTCTACAAAAGTATCAAACTCTTGTTGTGCTTTGGCATTTACCGTACTAGGTAATAGTCCGTCTAATACCTTCTGATAATAATTATTTACAGCCGTTTGTTCATTCATTCTGAAAGCAACCGGGCGAATCATGACGATTGCGTTTGTAGTTTGTTTCATTTTCTTTTTTGTTTTGGGGTCTGAGTTGTGAGTTTTGAGTTTTATAACAGAGTCGATTAATCAAGATCAATTTTTCCAATGCTCTTCAACGTATTTAATAAAATTAAATATTTTACCTCCTAACCCTTCATAATTATTAATTAACTCATCCATACTATCGAAGCAATGTGGATAAAGTTTTCCTATTTTTTCTAAATGACCAATTGTTTCAAGACAACTAGAATGTGAATAAACTAAAAATTTTAAAAAATCAGCCTTATATCGTCTTCTACCGTAGCCTTCAATTATATTAGAAACAACAGAATCAGAAGATCTTCTTATTTGACTTCCAAGTTCATACAATTCATATTTTGGGAGTTTTAATGATGACGGATGAACCAAGTAAAATAATTCTAATCCAATTTTGTAAACATCTAAATCTTTATAACTCTTCATCTAATCAACTTCATTTTATATCAGTATTTCAAAACTCATAACCCAAAACTCACAACCGATCTTAATCTCTAATTAGCGGTAAAGTCGAGCATCTCAACAATCCTTCTTGTTTCGCGATTTCGGCATAAGGAATTTCCTCAACGATAAAACCATTGGCACGCAGCCAATTGTTTAATCTTGTGAAATTTTTCTCAGAAACTACTACATTTTCGTCTATAGAAAACACGTTTGAACACATATTGTACATTTCCTCTCTTTCGATATGAAATAAATTTTCTTTTCCGAAAAGATTGACCAGGTACATATAATCTGCTTCTTCACGAAAACCTCTTTTGTAAATAATGCCTTTGTCTTTTCCTACTGGCTGAAAGCAACAGTCTAAATGCAGGGCATTATCACGAGCCTCAATTTTTGATTTTACCAAGTCAAATTCTTTGACGATTTTATTGGGAAACAATTGTTTGATGTAATTTACACCTTGTATATTGGTTCTTGCCGTGATATAATCTTTGTAATCGCTTCCTTTGTAGGTTCCTATAAAAATATGATCGTTCCATAACATGACATCACCGCCTTCAATATGTACTTCTTCTGGTGGTCGAACTACTTTTTCGGAATTCATTTGGTCAATGATATATTGAATAGCGTCTAACTCGCGTTCTCTATCTGGTAAAATATTCGATTTTACAAACGTATCATCAATTACAAAACCAATATCGCGAGCAAAAATCTGATTGTAATTTTCAATCATTTCAGGTCGATAAACCGTGACATTATATTTTTTAAAAACGGCATTAAAAGCTTCCATTTCAGCAACCATATCTTGTTCTATCGGATACGTCCCTGCTTTTATATGTTCCAAAGATTTGGGATCATAAGCCTCCTCTACAGATGGAGTTGGCCCATTATGAACGGCAGAACCCAAAACTACAGCACGCAATCTTGACGTTTCATTCTTTATATTTAATTGCAACATAATAGTATTAAATTTTGAACAAATATAAAAAAAGCTTCACAGTTAAGTGAAGCTTTAAAGTTTTTTATTTGTTTGACTTAAATTCTCGGAGCGGATGTCCAGTGTAAATTTGTCTTGGTCTACCTATTGGCTCTTTGTTTTCACGCATTTCTTTCCATTGTGCAATCCAACCTGGCAATCTTCCGATAGCAAACATTACTGTAAACATATCGGTTGGGATTCCTAGTGCTCTGTAAATGATTCCAGAGTAGAAATCAACATTAGGATATAAATTTCTTGATTTGAAATATTCATCCTCAAGAGCCGCAGCTTCTAATTTCTTAGCGATTTCTAAAATTGGATCTTCAACACCTAAAGTTTCTAATACTTCTTTAGCTGCTTTTTTGATGATTCTTGCTCTTGGATCAAAGTTTTTGTAGACTCTGTGACCAAAACCCATCAAACGGAAAGGATCGTTTTTATCTTTAGCTTTAGCTAAAAACTTTTCTGTATCGCCTCCATCTTTGTTAATCTCTTCAAGCATTTCTAAAACTGCTTGATTAGCTCCTCCGTGAAGTGGCCCCCAAAGAGCAGAAACTCCAGCAGAGATTGAAGCAAACAAGCCAGCATGAGAAGAACCTACCATTCTTACCGTAGAAGTAGAGCAGTTTTGTTCATGATCTGCATGAAGAATAAATAATTTATCTAATGCATCGACAATAATAGGATTGGCTTTGTAAGGACCTGTAGGCAATTGAAACATCAAGTGCATAAAATTCTCTACATAACCTTTTGTATTGTCGTAATAGTTTAATGGATAACCCATAGATTTTCTGTAGGTCCATGTTGCAATTACAAGAAATTTACCCATTGTTTTACAAATGGCTTCGTACATTTCTTTTTCATTATCAACATTTACTGCTTTTGGATTAAATGCTGTCAAAGCACTTGTTAATGCAGATAATACACCCATTGGATGTGCTGTTTTTGGAAAACCATCAATGATATTTTTCATCTCTTCGTTTACCAAAGTATGTTTTTTAATATCAGTTTCAAATTGCTCCAATTGTTGAGCAGTTGGTAATTCACCAAAAACCAGAAGATAAGAAACCTCTAGAAAACTAGCTTTTTCAGCTAAATCTTCGATTGAATACCCTCTGTAACGTAAAATTCCTAATTCTCCATCCAAGAAAGTGATTTCACTTTTACAAGAGCCAGAATTTTTATAGCCAGGATCAATTGTAATGATACCGGTTAAATCACGTAATTTGTTAATATCGATAGCTGATTCATTTTCGCTTCCTGTGATAACCGGAAGTTCAATTTTTTGACCATCTACTTCTAATGTAGCTATTTTTGACATAATATATCGGAAATAAATCTTTAAAATAATAATTTATCAAATCTAAGGAATTTAACACTAATTAAAAAAAGAATACTGCTATGAATTTGTTAAAACTCCAAAAAAAAACCATCCGTAAAAACGAATGGTTTTAAATATAAATATAAATCTTACAAATTATTTGATTTTGAAAGCATTTAATCCAGGGAAATAAGCCGTACTTCCTAACTCTTCCTCAATTCTCAACAACTGATTGTATTTTGCCATACGATCAGAACGAGAAGCCGAACCTGTTTTTATTTGACCACAATTTAAAGCAACAGCCAAATCTGCGATGGTATTATCTTCTGTTTCTCCAGATCGGTGAGACATTACTGAAGTATAACCCGCATTTTTAGCCATATTTACTGCTGCAATAGTTTCTGTCAAAGTACCAATTTGATTTACTTTTACTAAAATTGAATTGGCAATACCTTTTTCAATTCCTGTTGACAAACGCTCAACATTAGTAACAAATAAATCATCCCCAACTAATTGTACTTTATCACCAATTTTTTCGGTAAGCAATTTCCAACCATCCCAGTCATTTTCGTCCATTCCATCTTCGATAGAAATAATTGGGTATTTTGCAACCAATTCAGCTAAATATTCAACTTGCTCAGCAGAAGTTCTTACTTTACCCGTTTCCCCTTCAAATTTAGAGTAATCGTATTTACCGTTTACATAAAATTCTGCCGAAGCACAGTCAAGTGCAATCATAATTTCGTCTCCGAAAGAATATCCTGCATTTTCAACTGCTAATTTTATAGTATCTAAAGCATCTTCAGTTCCACCAGCCAAATTTGGAGCAAAACCACCTTCATCACCAACAGCAGTACTTAAACCTCTGTCATGTAACACTTTTTTTAAGCTATGAAAAATTTCAGTACCCATTTGCATAGAATGAGAAAAAGAAGTCGCTTTTACAGGGAAGATCATAAATTCTTGAAAAGCGATTGGAGCGTCAGAGTGCGAACCACCATTGATAATATTCATCATAGGCACAGGTAACGTGTTAGCAGAAACACCGCCAACATATCTGTATAATGGCAATCCAAGTTCGTTAGCAGCAGCTTTTGCAGCAGCCAAAGAAACACCTAAGATAGCATTAGCACCTAATTTTGATTTGTTTGGAGTACCGTCAAGATCAATCATCAATTGATCAATAGTATTTTGTTCGAAAACCGAAGTACCAACTAATTCTTCAGCAATAACGGTATTTACATTATTCACTGCATTCAAAACTCCTTTTCCTAAGAATGCTTTTCCGCCATCACGTAATTCAACAGCTTCATGTTCTCCAGTTGAAGCTCCAGATGGAACAGCTGCTCTTCCTAAAACTCCGTTTTCTGTAACTACATCAACTTCTATAGTAGGATTACCTCTGGAATCAAAAATTTGTCTCGCGTGAACTTTTATTATAATACTCATTATATTTGTTTTTTATTAATAAATTATAATTATTTTTCGAAATTATAAAAATATTTAATACTAAATACGTTATTCAGCAATTAAATACCTTTATTTATTAACTACATCGTTTTAGATAAAGTCTCTTTTATGTTCTCTACAAATTGATCAAACAAATAAGACGAATCATGTGGTCCAGGACTTGCTTCCGGATGGTATTGTACTGAAAAACAGTTCTTATTCTTCATACGCATACCGGCAACGGTTCCGTCATTCAAATGCAAATGTGTAATCTCTAAATCAGGATGACTCTCCAAAGCTTCTTTGTTTACCGCAAAACCGTGATTTTGAGAAGTAATTTCTCCTTTACCCGTAATTAAGTTTTTTACGGGATGATTGATACCTCTGTGACCATTAAACATTTTGTAAGTTTGTACTCCATTTGCGAGTGCAATTACTTGGTGTCCGAGGCAAATTCCGAATAATGGCTTATCATTTTCCAAAATTTCTTTTGCCACTTCAATAGCGCCAAAAAGCGGATCCGGATCACCAGGCCCATTTGACAGGAAATACCCGTCTGGATTAAATTCGGTCAAATCCTTATAAGTCGAATTGTAGGGATAAACTTTTATGTAGCAATCTCTCTTAGCAAGGTTTCTCAAGATATTCTTTTTAATTCCCAGGTCTAATGCAGATATTTTGTAAGTTGCATTTTCGTCACCAAAAAAATAAGGTTCAGTAGTTGAAACTTTTGATGCCAACTCTAAACCTTCCATGTTTGGCACATTTGCCAATTCTTTTTTCAAATCTTCAATCGAAGTTCCGTCTGTGCAGATAACAGCATTCATTGCACCGTTGTCGCGAATGTAACTTACCAGAGCACGAGTGTCAACATCAGAAATACAGATTAGGTTTTGTTTGATAAAATAATCTTCCAAACTGCCGGAAGCATCTTCTCTGGAATAGTTAAAACTAAAGTTTTTACAAACCAAACCAGCAATTTTGATACTATCTGATTCTATTTCTAAATCATTAACACCATAATTACCAATGTGAGGATTTGTAGCTACCATAATTTGTCCAAAATAAGAAGGATCTGTAAAAATCTCCTGATATCCTGTCATCCCAGTATTAAAACAAACCTCACCAAAAGTTTTACCGCTGATACCTATAGATTTTCCGTGAAAAATTGTTCCATCACTTAGTAATAAAATGGCGCTTTGTCGTGTAGTGTATTTCATTCTTGAATTTGTATTGTTTTTTTTATCGTCTTATGAAACTTGAAGAGACAATTTCATTTGTAGTTTAACTATTTTGCAAATTTACTTCTTTAAAAGAGTGCTTCCAAGATTTTTTAAAAATTTCATTCACAAAAATAAAACGTGAGATGACAAATAAGTTAAATCTGGGATTTCCTTTAAAAAAAATCAAAAAAAAAGGATAAACTAAAAATTAGTTTATCCTTGATTATTATAGAATCATTACTTTCATAATTATTCAGAAGCTTCAGTAGTCGATTCTGATTCAGCGGCAGGAGCTTCCGGAGTAGTCTCCTCAGCTTTTTTAGCTTTACCACCACGACGGCTTTTTGCTTTTTTAACTTCTTTTTTACCTCCATTGTAAAGTTCGTTAAAATCTACAAGCTCGATCATTGCCATATCAGCATTATCTCCCAAACGATTTCCAACTTTAATGATACGAGTGTATCCACCTGGACGGTCTCCAACTTTAGCAGCTACGTCTCTGAACAAGTCAGTTACCGCATATTTACTACGTAAGTAAGCAAAAACAATACGACGATTGTGAGTCGTATCTTCTTTTGATTTTGTGATTAAAGGCTCAACGAATTGTTTAAGCGCTTTAGCCTTAGCAACAGTAGTGTTAATACGTTTGTGCTCAATAAGAGAACAAGCCATATTAGCCAACATAGCTTTTCTATGTCCAGTCTGTCTGCTTAAGTGATTGAATTTTTTTCCGTGTCTCATTGCTATTTTAAATTTAATCCCGCAAGCGGGATTGAATTATTCTTTATCTAATTTGTATTTAGCTAAATCCATTCCGAAGGTTAAATTTTTAACTGCAACAAGTTCGTCAAGCTCAGTTAAAGATTTTTTACCAAAATTACGGAATTTCATCAGGTCATTTTTATTGAACGATACTAAATCACCAAGTGTATCAACTTCAGCCGCTTTCAAGCAATTTAATGCTCTCACAGATAAATCCATATCAACAAGCTTAGTTTTAAGCAATTGTCTCATATGCAATGACTCTTCATCATACGATTCTGTTTGTGCAATTTCGTCAGCCTCGAGTGTAATTCTTTCGTCAGAAAACAACATGAAGTGGTGAATTAAAACTTTAGCAGCTTCAGTAAGAGCATCTTTTGGATTAATAGAGCCATCAGTTTTTATTTCAAAAACTAATTTTTCGTAATCTGTTTTTTGTTCTACACGGAAGTTTTCTATTGCATATTTTACGTTTTTTACCGGAGTAAAAATAGAATCTGTAAAAATAGTACCAATGGCCGCATTCTGTTTTTTGTTCTCCTCAGCAGGAACATATCCTCTACCTTTTTCGATTGTTAAATCGAAGTTCAATTTGATTTTTGAATCTAAGTTACAGATTACTAAGTCTGGATTCAGAACTTGAAAACCTGAGATAAATTTTTGAAAATCACCTGCTGTTAATTGATCTTTACCTGAAACAGAAATTGTAACTGCTTCGTTATCGATATCTTCAATTTGACGTTTGAAACGTACTTGTTTTAGATTAAGGATAATTTCGGTAACATCTTCAACAACACCTGAAATAGTAGAAAACTCATGATCTACACCTTCGATACGAACAGATGTAATTGCATAACCTTCTAATGCTGAAAGCAAAACTCTTCTAAGTGCATTACCAACTGTCAATCCGTAACCAGGTTCTAAAGGTCTAAATTCGAATTTACCTTCAAAATCGGTTGAATCGATCATGATAACTTTATCGGGCTTTTGAAAATTAAATATTGCCATAAATTTCGACTAAGTCAATTATTATTTGTTGTACAACTCTACGATTAATTGTTCTTTAATGTTTTCTGGAATTTGAAGTCTCGCAGGTACAGAAACGAAAGTTCCTTCTTTAAGATCATTGTTCCAGGTAATCCATTCATAAACATGACTTGAATTTGACAAAGAACGTTCGATAGCTTCTAAAGATTTAGATTTTTCACGAACAGCAACTTTATCACCAGGCTTAAGGTGGTAAGAAGGAATATTTACAACTTCACCATTTACAGTAACGTGTCTGTGAGAAACTAATTGTCTAGCACCTCTTCTAGAAGGAGCGATACCCATTCTAAAAACAACGTTATCTAATCTTGCTTCACATAATTGTAAAAGAACTTCACCAGTAACACCTTTAGTAGCTGATGCTTTTTTGAACAAGCCTCTGAATTGTTTTTCTAAAATTCCATAAGAATATTTAGCTTTTTGCTTTTCCATTAACTGAACAGCGTACTCAGATTTTTTACCTCTTTTTTTAGCCATCCCGTGTTGTCCAGGTGGGTAATTTCTTTTTTCGAAAGATTTGTCATCTCCGAAGATTGCTTCGCCAAATTTACGAGCAATTCTAGTTTTAGGACCAGTATATCTTGCCATTTCTAAAAATTAAATTTAAGGTAGAGATTATGAATTCAGGTCATATCCTTCGATAATCGTTTATTCTACCTTGTTATACTTAAATAAATTTATTAAACTCTACGTCTCTTTGGAGGACGACATCCGTTGTGAGGCATTGGAGTAACATCGATAATCTCTGTAACTTCAATTCCACCGTTATGTATAGAACGGATAGCAGACTCACGCCCGTTTCCTGGTCCTTTTACATAAACTTTAACTTTTTTAAGTCCTGCCTCAAGAGCTACTTTACTACAATCTTCTGCTGCCATTTGAGCTGCATACGGAGTGTTCTTTTTAGAACCTCTGAAACCCATTTTACCAGCTGAAGACCAAGAAATAACTTCACCTTTCTTGTTTGTCAAAGAAATAATGATGTTGTTGAAAGTGGCAGAAATATGAGCTTCACCCGTTGATTCAACGATAACTTTACGTTTTTTTGCAGTTGCTTTAGCCATATTACTTATTATTTAGTTGCTTTTTTCTTGTTAGCAACAGTTTTTCTTTTACCTTTTCTTGTTCTAGAGTTGTTTTTAGTTCTTTGTCCTCTTAAAGGAAGACCAGATCTATGACGGATACCTCTGTAACATCCAATATCCATTAAACGTTTGATGTTTAAAGAAACTTCTGAACGCAATTCTCCTTCAATTTTGTAAACTCCAACAGCCTCACGAATTGCTCCGATCTCGTCATCATTCCAATCTTGAACTTTTTTGTCTTGGCTAACTTGAGCTTTTTCTAAAATCTCAATTGCTCTACTTCTTCCTAATCCGAAGATATAGGTAAGTGCTATAACACCTCTCTTATTTTTTGGGATATCTACCCCTGCTATTCTTGCCATAATTATCCTTGTCTTTGTTTAAATCTAGGATTCTTTTTGTTTATTACGTACAATCTCCCTTTTCTACGCACAATGATGCACTCGGGACTTCTCTTTTTTACTGATGCTCTAACTTTCATAGTGAATATCCTTTAATATCGATAAGTAATTCTTGCTTTTGACAAGTCATAAGGGCTCATTTCTAATTTCACTTTATCACCAGGTAATAACTTGATGTAATGCATACGCATTTTTCCAGAAATATGAGCGATTACAATATGTCCATTTTCTAACTCTACACGGAACATCGCATTTGATAATGCTTCGATGATTGAACCGTCTTGTTCTATTGCTGATTGTTTTGCCATAAATATATTAAGCTACTGCTTTTCTATTTTTACCAGTCTTCATTAAACCATCATAATGTTTATTTAACAAGTATGAATTGATCTGTTGAATAGTATCTATCGCAACACCAACCATAATTATTAAAGAGGTACCTCCAAAAAACATTGCCCAAGATTGTTGTACATCCATAACACTTACAACAATGGCTGGGAACACAGCAATCAAAGCAAGGAATAAAGATCCTGGGAAAGTTATTAAAGACATCACTTTATCAAGAAAGTCTGAAGTTTCAGCTCCCGGTCTTACACCTGGAATAAAACCACCGCTTCTTTTTAAATCATCGGCCATTTTGTTAGTAGGTACTGTGATTGCAGTATAAAAGAATGTAAATACAATAATTAATGTTGCAAAAACAAAGTTATACCAAAAACCAAACATATTACTAAATGTACCAACAATAGATTGTGATGCATCTGATTTAGACAACCCAGCTACAGCTGCAGGTATAAACATAATTGCTTGCGCAAAAATGATAGGCATAACTCCAGAAGCATTAAGTTTTAATGGTATCCATTGTCTATTACCACCTGCCAAATCTTGCTCGTAATCTCCTGTTGTTGTACGACGAGCGTATTGCACAGGAATTCTACGTACTGCCATTGTAAGCAATACACAAGCAATGATCACTAATAACCATACAATAATTTCAATAACCAATAACATCGGACCACCGTTGTTATTCGTAACTCTGGTTGTAAATTCTTGTATAAAAGCCTGAGGTAAACGAGCTAAGATACCAACCATAATTAATAATGAAATTCCATTTCCAATTCCTTTATCTGTAATTTTTTCTCCAAGCCACATAGCAAAAATAGTACCTGAGACTAAGATAATAACAGAAGAAAACAAGAACTCCGGAGAGTTAAACCCTAGCAAAAATGCATTGCTAGGTAATGTTCTGTATAAATTATAGATATAAGTTGGACCTTGAACCAATGTAATAGCAATAGTTAACCAACGTGTAATTTGATTAATCTTTTTTCTACCACTCTCTCCATCATTTTGAAGCTTTTGCAAATATGGAATCGCAATTCCCATTAACTGAACAACAATAGACGCAGAAATGTAAGGCATAATCCCTAAAGCAAAAACTGAAGCTTTAGAAAAAGCACCTCCGGTGAACATGTCTAGAATAGATCCTAAACCATTTTTTGTTTGTCCCGCTAAACCAGTCAATTGAGTTGCGTCAATTCCGGGAAGCGTAACGTGTGCTCCAAAACGATATACTAACAATAAACCTAAAGTGATTAGGATTCTGTTTTTCAGTTCTTCGATTTTCCAAACATTACTTATTGATTCAATAAATTTCTTCATACAATAGAAAAATTATATTGTTACAGCCTCTCCACCAGCAGCTTCAATAGCGGCTTTTGCAGTAGCAGTAAATTTGTGAGCAGTTACTTTTAATTTTGCTTTCAATTCTCCTCTACCTAAAATCTTAACGATTTCGTTTTTGGTAGCTAGACGGTTTGCTACGTAATCTGTCATTGAAACAGAGTCAGTAATTACACCATTGTCTACTAATAATTGAAGCGTATCTAAATTAACACCTTCGTATTCTTTACGGTTGATGTTTGTGAAACCAAACTTAGGCACACGTCTTTGAAGTGGCATTTGTCCACCTTCAAAACCAATCTTTTTAGAATAACCAGAACGAGATTTTGCTCCTTTGTGACCTCTTGCAGAAGTACCACCTTTTCCTGAACCTTCTCCTCTACCTAATCTTTTATTTTGATTGTGTGTTGACCCTTCAGCTGGTTGTAAGTTACTTAAATTCATAACAGTATTTGTTATTTAGCTTCTTCAACAGAAACTAAGTGTTTAACTTTGTTTATCATCCCAAGGATAGCAGGGTTTGAATCATGCTCTACAACTTGTCCCATTTTACGTAGACCCAAAGCTTCCAAACCTCTCTTTTGAGAAAGAGGACAGTTGATTTTGCTTCGTACTTGTTTTACTAATAATTTAGCCATAATTTCCTTGAATTAACCTTTAAAAACTTTTTCTAAAGAAACACCTCTTTGTTTTGCAACAGTGTAAGCGCTTCTCATTTGTAATAAAGCATCAAAAGTTGCTTTCACTACGTTATGAGGATTTGATGATCCTTGAGATTTAGATAATACATCATGTATACCTACTGACTCAAGAACTGAACGAACAGCTCCACCAGCAATAACTCCTGTACCATGAGAGGCCGGAATTAAGAATACACGTGCACCACCAAATTTACCTTTTTGTTCGTGAGGAACAGATTGTCCATTCAAAGGAATTTTTACTAAATTTTTCTTAGCATCTTCTACTGCTTTCGCAATTGCTTCAGAAACGTCTTTAGATTTTCCTAATCCGTGACCCACTACTCCGTTTTCATCACCTACAACTACAATAGCAGAAAAACCGAAAGCTCTACCACCTTTTGTAACCTTAGTAACACGATTAACACTTACCAGACGATCTTTAAGTTCAAGACCACTTGGTTTTACCAATTCTACATTTTTGTATTTAGACATAATATATTAGAATTTAAGTCCAGCCGCTCTTGCGCCTTCTGCTAATGATTTAATACGTCCGTGATATAAATATCCACCTCTATCAAAAGTGATGGTATCAATCCCAGCCTTTAACGCTTTTTCAGCAACTAGTTTTCCAACTGCAGCCGCTACTTCAACGTTTGTACCTTTTCCTATTTCTTTTTCTCTTGAAGATGCAGCTAATAAAGTAACACCGTTTACGTCATCAATAAGTTGCGCATAAATTTCTTTGTTACTTCTAAATACAGATAGTCTAGGATTAGTAGCAGTACCACTAATCGATTTTCTAATTCTGAATCTAATTCTCTGTCTTCTATCAGATTTTGTTAATGACATAATCTTATTTTTTAAGCTGATTTACCTGCTTTTCTTCTTAATACTTCACCCACAAATTTAACACCTTTTCCTTTGTACGGCTCTGGTTTACGGAAACCTCTGATTTTCGCAGCAACTTGGCCTAAAAGTTGTTTGTCAAATGATGTTAATTTTACGATAGGGTTTTTACCTTTTTCAGATATTGTTTCTACCACTACTTCTGGAGCAACTTCTAAAACAATATTGTGAGAATATCCAAGAGCTAAATCTAGCTTTTGTCCTTGGTTTGAAGCTCTATAACCAACTCCAACTAATTCAAGTTCTTTAGTAAAACCTTCATTTACACCCACAATCATGTTATTGATTAATGATCTGTATAATCCGTGTTTTGCTCTTTGGTCTTTATGATCAGACGATCTTTCTACTAATACTTGATCGCCTTCAACAGTTACAGTTACGTCCGAAAACTCCTGAGTTAGTTGACCTTTTTTTCCTTTTACTGTAACTATACCGTCTTTAACTTCAACAGTTACGCCAGCAGTAATTACAATTGGATTTTTACCTATTCTTGACATCTTATCTAGTCTTTATAATTAGTATACGTAACAAATTACTTCACCACCTACATGTAATTGCTTAGCTTGTTTTCCTGTCATCAAACCTTTAGATGTAGAAACAATAGCAATTCCTAACCCGTTAAGGATTCTAGGTAATTTATCAGCACCTGCATATTTACGCAAACCAGGTTTACTAATTCTTTGGATATCTTTAATTACAGGCTCCTTAGTATCTTTATCATACTTCAAAGCGATTTTGATAGAACCCTGAACGGTGTTGCTTTCAAATTTGTAACTTAAGATATAACCTTGATCAAATAAGATCTTAGTTATTTCTTTTTTAAGATTAGATGCTGGAATTTCGACAACTTTGTGGTTTGCAGCCACAGCGTTACGAACTCTAGTCAAATAATCTGCAATAGGATCTGTATACATATGTATTTGATTGCGATTATGGTTTTCGGGAGGCACTCGCCTCCCGAACCTTTAATCAATTAAAATTATTTTTTGGTTTGCAAAAGTAGTAACTTATTGCGAGATTACCAAGATGCTTTTTTAACACCAGGAATTAATCCATTATTAGCCATCTCACGGAAAGTTACACGTGAAATACCGAATTGACGGATATACCCTCTAGGTCTACCTGTTAATTTACAACGATTGTGTAAACGAACTGGTGAAGCATTTTTAGGTAATTTTTGTAATCCTTCAAAATCTCCAGCTTCTTTCAAAGCTTTTCTTTTCTCAGCATACTTCGCTACCGTTTTTTCTCTCTTAACCTCGCGGGCTTTCATTGATTCTTTAGCCATGTCTTAATTCTTTTTAAAAGGTAATCCTAATTCAGCCAATAATGACTTTGCTTCCTTGTCTGTTTTTGCAGTAGTAACAAATGTAATATCCATTCCTGAAATTTTGTTTACTTTATCAATATCAATTTCAGGGAAAATGATTTGCTCCAAAACTCCAAGGTTATAGTTACCTCTTCCGTCGAAACCAGTAGCTTTGATACCACTAAAATCTCTAACACGCGGTAAAGCAGAAGTAATAAGTCTATCTAAAAACTCATACATTCTTTCACCACGTAAAGTAACTTTTGCTCCAATAGGCATCCCTTTTCTCAATTTGAAAGACGCAACGTCTTTCTTAGAGATTGTAGATACTGCTTTTTGTCCAGTGATCTTTGTTAACTCATCAACTGCATAGTCAATAAGTTTTTTATCAGATACAGCTGCACCAACTCCACGGCTCAAAACGATTTTTTCCAATTTTGGAACTTGCATTACGTTTGTATATCCGAATTCCTCTTTAAGAGCAGAGATTACTCTACTCTTATATTCTTCTTTTAGTCTAGGTGTATATGCCATTACTATAGTACTTGATTAGATTTTTTTGAAAATCTTACTTTCTTATCTCCTTCTACTCTAATACCAACTCTAGTTGTTTCCTTAGTTTTAGGATCAATTAGCGAAATGTTAGATATTTGTATAGAAGCTTCTTTCTTAACGATACCACCTTGAGGGTTTTTAGCACTTGGTTTTGTATGTTTCGAAACCATGTTTACACCTTCAACTATCGCTTTATTTTTCTCACGGTAAACACGTAAAACTTTACCTTCAGCACCTTTATGGTCTCCAGCAATTACTCTTACGATGTCTCCTGATTTTATTTTTAGCTTTATCATCTTAAAACGAATTAAAGCACTTCTGGTGCTAATGATACAATTTTCATGAATTGTTTTTCACGAAGTTCTCTTGCTACCGGACCAAAAACACGAGTTCCTCTCATTTCCCCTGCAGCGTTCAAAAGAACACATGCATTATCATCGAAACGGATATAAGAACCATCAGCTCTTCTCACTTCTTTTTTGGTACGTACAACAACTGCAGTTGAAACAGCTCCTTTTTTAACGTTACCGTTAGGAGTTGCATCTTTAATAGATACTACAATCTTGTCACCAACAGAGGCATACCTTCTTTTGGTACCTCCTAAAACACGGATAGTTAAAACTTCTTTTGCTCCCGTGTTATCTGCTACTTTTAGTCTTGATTCCTGTTGTACCATAATTATTTAGCTCTTTCTAAGATTTCAACTAATCTCCAACATTTTGTTTTACTTAAAGGACGCGTTTCGCTAATTCTTACAGTATCTCCAATGTTACAGTCGTTTGTTTCGTCGTGTGCAACGTATTTTTTTGTTTTCAACACGAACTTACCGTATAATGGGTGTTTTACTTTTCTTACTTCAGCAATAACAATAGACTTATCCATTTTATTTGAAGTAACAACACCAATTCTTTCTTTTCTTAAATTTCTTTTTTCTTCCATCTTTCAGCAGAATACAATTATTGTAACTCTCTTTTAGTTAGCTCTGTAGCCAATCTTGCAACTGTTCTTCTTACACTTCTAATTTGAAGTGGATTCTCAATTGGAGAAATAGCGTGGGCCATTTTTAGGTCAGCATATATCTTCTTAGTTTGACTAAGTTTTTCTTGCAACTCCGCTGCAGAAAGATCTTTTATTTCTGATTGTTTCATAATATATTATAAATTATGCTTCGAAATCTCTAGCAACGACGAACTTAGTTTTTACTGGAAGCTTTTGAGCTGCAAGACGTAACGCCTCTTTTGCAACTGATAAAGGAACTCCTCCAACTTCAAACATAATTCTTCCGGGTTTAACAACGGCAGCCCAATATTCAACGGCACCTTTACCTTTACCCATACGTACCTCAAGAGGTTTCTTAGTAATTGGTTTGTCTGGAAATATTTTGATCCATAATTGTCCTTCTCTCTTCATGAAACGAGTTGCAGCAATACGCGCAGCTTCGATTTGACGAGAGGTTAAGAACATTCCATCTTCATGTACAGATTTAATACCAAACATTCCATTAGAAAGTTCATGCCCTCTTTGAGAGTTACCTTTCATTTTACCTTTTTGTACCTTACGGTATTTTGTTCTTTTAGGCTGTAACATTTTTCTTTAGTTTAAAAATTTACTTTCGTTTACGAGCGTCTGGTTTACCACCTTTATTAAAAGGTTTTCTGTCTCCTCTTGGAGCATCTCCACCTTTACCACCACCAGTTCCAGATTGTTTTTTATCCATTCCTGCAAGCGGAGAAAGATCTCTCTTTCCATAAACTTCACCTTTCATGATCCATACTTTGATACCCATTCTACCATAAGTAGTATGAGCTTCAGCCAAAGCATAATCAATATCAGCTCTGAAAGTTGATAGAGGAATTCTACCTTCTTTGAAACCTTCTGAACGCGCCATCTCAGCACCATTCAAACGACCAGAAATCAAAACTTTGATACCTTCAGCGTTCATACGCATAGAAGCAGCAATAGCCATTTTGATTGCACGTCTGTAAGAAATACGGCTTTCGATTTGACGAGCGATGCTTGTCGCCACAAGATAAGCATCTAATTCAGGTCTTTTGATTTCAAAGATGTTGATTTGAACCTCTTTGTCAGTAACTTTCTTAAGTTCTTCTTTCAACTTGTCTACCTCTTGTCCGCCTTTTCCGATAATAATACCAGGTCTTGCAGTAGTGATAGTAACGGTTACAAGTTTTAAAGTTCTCTCGATAATTACTTTAGATACACTAGCTTTTGATAAACGAGCGTGGATATACTTTCTGATTTTGTGATCTTCGGCAAGTTTATCACCGTAATCATTTCCACCATACCAGTTTGAGTCCCACCCTCTGATGATACCAAGTCTATTTCCAATTGGATTTGTCTTTTGTCCCATGCTGCTTAAGAATTGCTTTGTGTGTTATTGATAGCTCCAAGCACGATTGTTACGTGGTTAGAACGTTTTCTTATTCTGTGTGCACGACCTTGTGGAGCTGGACGAAGTCTTTTCAACATCATTCCACCATCTACTCTGATCTCTTTAACAAATAATCCAGCTTCTTCCAAATTACCTTCACTATTTTTTTGCTCCCAGTTGTTGATTGCAGATAATAATAGTTTCTCTAATTTTCTTGAAGCCTCTTTAGAACTGAATCTTAAGATGTTAAGTGCTCTTTCTACCTTCTGACCTCTTACCAAGTCCGCTACTAAGCGCATTTTTCTAGGTGAAGTAGGGCAGTTATTCAATTTTGCGAAAGCAATAGACTTATTAGCCTCTTTTCTCGCATCTGCTGTTTCTCTTTTACGAACTCCCATTGCTTCTTATTTTTTACCTTTATTTTTTGCTCCAGCATGACCTCTAAAAGATCTAGTTGGTGAAAATTCTCCTAATTTGTGACCTACCATGTTTTCTGTTACGTAAACTGGTACAAATTGACGACCGTTATGAACTGCGATAGTCTGCCCAACGAAATCTGGAGTAATCATAGAAGCTCTTGACCAAGTCTTCACTACACTATTTTTACCACTTTCTACGTTTTCTTGAACTTTCTTGTCTAACTTATAATGAACGAAAGGTCCTTTTTTTAATGAACGTGCCATATCTTATTATTTCTTTCTACGTTCTACGATATACTTGTTACTCGGGTTTTTCTTAGAACGAGTTCTATAACCTTTTGCTGGTATTCCATTTCTTGAACGTGGATGTCCACCAGAAGAACGTCCTTCTCCACCACCCATCGGGTGATCAACAGGGTTCATTGCAACAGGTCTTGTTCTAGGTCTTCTTCCTAACCATCTTGTTCTACCAGCTTTTCCTGATACAACTAATTGGTGGTCTGAATTAGAAACAGCTCCAATAGTAGCCGAACAAGTTAACAAGATCAATCTCGTTTCACCAGAAGGCATTTTGATTGTAGCATATTTTCCGTCTCTTGCCATTAACTGAGCAAATGTACCAGCTGAACGAGCAATTACTGCTCCTTGACCTGGACGTAACTCAATACAAGAGATTACAGTTCCTAAAGGAATTCTGCTTAAAGGTAATGTATTACCAATTTCAGGTTGAGATTCTGGACCAGAAACTAATTTCTGACCAACTTTCAATCCGTTTTGAGCAATAACATAAGTTTTCTCTCCATCAGCATAAGCTAACAAAGCGATAAATGCAGTACGATTTGGATCGTATTCGATTGATTTCACAGTAGCTGGAATTCCGACTTTAGTTCTTTTAAAATCAATAATACGATATCTCTGCTTGTGACCACCACCCGTATAACGCATGGTCATCTTTCCTTGACTATTTCTACCTCCAGAGTTTTTTATCGGCGCTATCAAAGAGCGTTCCGGCTTATCAGTTGTAATGGCGTCATAACCATTCACAACTCTAAATCGCTGACCTGGGGTAATAGGTTTTAATTTTCTTACTGACATTTTTCTATCTTAGATATTGTTGTAAAAATCAATTGTTTCTCCTTCTTGTACTTGAACAATCGCTTTTTTAATTGCATTTGTCTTTCCACTGATCAAACCACTTTTAGTGTATTTTGTAGTTCTATCCGGTCTTACGTTCATCGTGTTAACTGAAACGATAGTTACTCCATAAGCAGCTTCAATAGCTTTCTTAATTTGAACTTTGTTTGCTTTTTTGTCAACAACGAATCCGAAGCGGTTTAAAACTTCACTTTCTTTGGTTACTTTTTCTGTTACTATAGGTCTAATTATGATACTCATATTCCTATTATTTGCTTAAATTTTCTTCGATTAACTCCAAAGAACCTTCTAAAAGCACTAAATTATTAGTGTTTAAAATAGCGTAAGTGCTTAATTCTGAGCTAGTTACGACATTAGAAGCCTTTAAATTGCGTGACGACAAATATACATTTTTATTTGACTCTCCCAACACAAATAGAGATTTTTTATTTTCTAACCCTAAAGCTTTCAAAACGTTAATGAAATTTTTAGTGTTTGGCGCTTCAAAATTAAAGTCTTCAAGAACGATAATACTCGCCTCTTTTGCTTTGATTGAGAAAGCTGATTTTCTTGCCAATCTTTTCAAGCTTTTATTCAGTTTGAATGAATAACTTCTTGGTCTTGGTCCGAAAACTGTTCCACCACCTTTAAACAATGGATTTTTGATACTTCCCGCACGAGCTGTACCAGTTCCTTTTTGTTTTTTAATCTTACGTGTACTTCCTGTCACTTCAGCTCTTTCTTTTGCTTTGTGAGTTCCTTGTCTTTGATTAGCAAGATATTGCTTTACATCAAGGTATACAGCGTGATTGTTTGGTTCAATTGCGAATACTGAATCAGAAAGTTGAACTTTTCTTCCAGTATCTTTTCCGTTGAAATCTAATACTTTTACTTCCATTACTTCTGAATGATTACATAAGAGTTTTTATGTCCAGGAACACATCCTTTAATAACAAGTAGGTTCTTTTCTGCCACTACTTTTAAAACTCTAAGGTTTTGAACTTTTACATTGTCTCCTCCCATTCTTCCAGCCATACGCATTCCTTTGAATACTCTAGATGGATAAGAAGAAGCTCCCACAGAACCTGGCGCTCTTAAACGGTTGTGTTGACCGTGAGTTGCTTGTCCAACACCACCAAATCCGTGACGTTTAACAACCCCTTGAAAACCTTTACCTTTAGATACACCTTGTACATCTACAAATTCTCCTTCAGCAAAAATAGAAACATCAATAAGATCTCCTAATTTTTGTTCAGTTGCAAAATCTTGAAATTCAACGACTTTTTTCTTAGCAACAGTTCCAGCTTTTTTAAAGTGACCTAGAGCCGCTTTAGTGGAATGTTTCTCGTTTTTGTCATCGAAACCAAGTTGCAACGCTTCGTACCCGTCAACACCTTTGGTTCTGACTTGGGTAACAACACACGGCCCAGCTTCGATTACTGTACAAGGAATGTTTTTCCCGTTTTCATCAAAAATGCTAGTCATGCCGATTTTTTTACCAATTAACCCAGACATAAATATTAATTATTAATTACTAAAATTCCCTTCAATTTGAAAATAACAGAAATTTCCAAACAGGGAGTGCAAAAGTATATATTAAAATCGAATATACCAAACAGTTAGAAAAATTAAATCGCTCATTATCAAAATTAAAGGATCAAATCTGCACGAAACAAATTTTTACATCTTATAAAAATTGAATTTACCAGTTTTAACCTAGCACAACATTAAGCTTAACAATTCTTTAAAGAGTCTATAGAAAAACATCGGCAAGAGCCTAAACAAAAGACATTCCGATAAAAAGAACTGTTTTAAATTAAAACAGCAAATCCTTTAAAATCAAAATCAAAACCGCCAAAAACAAAAAAAAGCGAAACATTTCTGTTTCGCTTTTTCTATATTAAATATAATAAAAAAATTATACTTTTATTTCAACTTCAACTCCACTTGGCAATTCAAGTTTCATTAAAGCATCAATAGTTTTAGATGAAGATGAATAAATATCAATCAATCTCTTGTATGACATTACTTCAAATTGTTCTCTCGCTTTTTTGTTTACGTGCGGAGAACGCAGAACAGTGAAAAGTTTTTTGTGAGTTGGCAACGGAATTGGACCTGTTACAACCGCTCCAGTAGTTTTTACTGTTTTTACGATCTTTTCAGCAGACTTGTCTACCAACATGTGATCGTAAGATTTTAGTTTTATTCTGATTTTTTGACTCATTTTCTTAAGAATTACGCGTTACCTTTTGCTTTTTTAATTACAGCTTCTGAAATATTAGAAGGTGTTTCTGCATAATGTGAAAACTCCATTGTTGAAGTAGCTCTACCAGAAGACAATGTTCTTAATGTAGTTACATATCCAAACATTTCTGATAAAGGCACATCAGCTTTAATAGTTTTAGCACCATTTCTGTCACCCATGTCATTCACCTGACCTCTACGACGGTTGATATCACCAACGATATCTCCCATGTTTTCTTCAGGAGTAATAACCTCCATTTTCATGATTGGCTCCAAAATAATTGCTCCAGCAGCTTTAGCCACTTCTCTATAACCCATTCTTGCTGCTAACTCAAAAGAAAGTGCATCAGAATCGACAGGGTGGAAAGATCCGTCTGTCAAAGTTACTTTCAAACTATCCACTTGATAACCAGCCAAAGGACCAGTTTTCATAGCTTCACGGAAACCTTTTTCTACAGATGGGATATATTCTTTAGGAACGTTACCACCTTTTACTGCATTGATAAACTGTAATCCAACAGGAACTTTACCATCAACTTCGTCAGCTGGCTCAAGTGTAAATACGATATCACCGAATTTACCACGACCTCCTGATTGTTTCTTGTAAGTCTCTCTGTGTGTTGCAGTTCTTGTAAACGCTTCTTTATATTCAACTTGAGGCTCACCTTGGTTTACTTCAACTTTAAATTCACGTTTCATACGATCTACTAAGATATCTAAGTGAAGCTCACCCATACCAGAAATAATCGTTTGCCCTGAAGCCTCATCTGTTCTAACAGTAAATGTAGGATCCTCTTCAGCTAATTTAGCCAAAGCCATACCCATTTTATCAACGTCAGCTTTAGTTTTAGGTTCAATTGCAATACCAATTACCGGCGCAGGGAATTTCATAGACTCAAGAATAATTGGGTGTTTTTCATCACACAATGTATCTCCAGTTTTGATATCTTTAAATCCAACAGCAGCTCCAATATCTCCAGCTTCGATATAATCGATTGGATTTTGTTTGTTAGCATGCATTTGGTAGATACGAGAAATTCTTTCTTTATTTCCTGAACGAGTGTTCAAAACATAAGAACCAGCATCTAAACGTCCAGAGTAAGCACGGAAGAAAGCCAAACGACCTACGAATGGGTCAGTAGCGATTTTAAATGCTAGAGCTGCGAACGGCTCTTTTACATCTGGCTTACGCAAGATTTTTGTTTGATCTTCTTCTAATAATTCAGCATCATCAGGATGAATTCCTTCGATACCTTCTTTATCCATTGGAGAAGGCAAATATTTACAAACTGCATCTAACATGAATTGAACTCCTTTGTTTTTGAAAGAAGAACCAGCAATCATCGGAATGATAGCCATGTCCATAGTAGCAGCTCTTAAAGCGTTGTTGATTTCTTCCTCAGTGATAGAGTTTTCATCTTCCATGAATTTCTCTAAAAGATTTTCATCGTAATCAGCAACTGCTTCAATAAGAATAGATCTGTATTCTTTAACCTCTGCAATCATATCCTCAGGAATTGGCACAATATCAAAAGTTGCCCCTTGAGTAGCATCATGCCAGATGATAGCTTGGTTTTTTACTAAATCTACAACACCTTTAAAATCATTCTCTTCACCAATTGGCAAAGTGATCGCAACAGCATTTGATTTTAACATATCACGAACTTGTTGACAAACTGCCAAAAAGTTAGATCCTTGACGGTCCATTTTGTTTACGAATCCCATACGAGGAACTCTATATTGATCTGCAAGTCTCCAGTTAGTTTCAGACTGTGGCTCAACACCATCAACTGCACTAAACAAGAAAACCAAACCATCAAGTACACGTAAAGAACGGTTTACCTCTACAGTAAAGTCAACGTGTCCCGGGGTATCAATAATATTAAAGTGGTATGGCAATGATTCAGGCAAAATTTTACCTTGCTCAGTTGGAAAATTCCACTCACAAGTAGTTGCAGCCGAAGTAATTGTAATACCTCTTTCTTGCTCCTGAGCCATCCAGTCCATTGTTGCAGCACCATCGTGTACTTCACCAATTTTATGTGATTTTCCAGTATAAAAAAGGATACGCTCTGTTGTTGTTGTTTTACCAGCATCAATGTGAGCAGCAATTCCAATATTTCTTGTATATTTTAAATCTCTAGCCATTTCTTACGAATTAAAATCTAAAGTGAGAGAAAGCTTTGTTAGCCTCTGCCATCTTGTGAGTATCCATTCTTTTCTTAACTGCAGCACCTTCTTCTTTAGCAGCAGCTAAACATTCTGACGCTAAACGTTGTGCCATAGATTTTTCATTTCTTCTTCTAGAATAAAGTATCAACCACTTCATCGCCATAGAAATTTTTCTATCTGGTCTAATTTGCATTGGGATTTGAAATGTAGCTCCACCTACTCTACGACTACGTACTTCTACGTGAGGCATAACGTTTGTTAAAGCATCTTTCCAAATTTCTAATGAAGATTTTTCTGAATCTTGCTTTTTAGATTCGATGATGTCAATTGCATCATAAAATACTTTGAAAGCTGTAGATTTCTTACCGTCCCACATTAAGTTGTTCACAAAACGCGTTACCAATTGGTCGTTAAACCTCGGATCTGGTAAAAGTGGTCTTTTCTTTGCCGCTCTTTTTCTCATGTCTTTTTCTTAAAAGTTTAAATTACTTTTTTGCTTCTTTTGGGCGTTTAGCACCGTACTTAGATCTTCTTTGCGTTCTTCCTGCAACACCTGACGTGTCAAGCGCTCCACGAACGATATGATATCTAACACCTGGTAAATCTTTTACCCTTCCACCTCGCACTAATACTATCGAGTGCTCTTGTAAATTGTGTCCTTCTCCAGGGATGTAAGCATTCACTTCATTACCATTTGTCAAACGTACACGCGCAACTTTACGCATTGCAGAGTTTGGTTTTTTTGGTGTAGTAGTGTAAACACGCGTACAAACCCCTCTTCTTTGAGGACAAGAATCTAAAGCAACCGATTTACTCTTCTTAGTGATCTGAGTTCTTCCTGTTCTTACTAATTGTTGAATTGTTGGCATAATTAATACTAAAAATTTATTATGTATATTAAATTCCCGCTTTTTACGGGGTTGCAAATGTATAAAATATTTTTCACTATACAAACGTTAATTCATTAATTTTCAATAACATTATTTAAACTTATGATTTTAGAAACAAACACTAGATATTTGCAATATCTTTAATAAAACAACAAATTGCCCTTGAAACAATTACTACACATATTATTTTTCTTTATTACATTTAGTTGTTATACTCAAAAAATTCAATTAAAAATTGAAGGCTCAAACGATTTTGAAAACCAAATTATTGACTCTTTAAATTACAAAAAAATACATTCAAATTTTAAATCTTTGTCTGATGAACAAGCAAAGACTTCTGATGCGCTAATACGAAAAGGCTATTTGGATCTTAAATTAATAGAAAACAGCAAATTAAACGACACAACCTATATTCATAAAATTAACTTAGGCGCAAGAACAAAAAAGATACATATATATATAGGTAGAAACAATCCCTTTTATGATGCTGCGGAAATAAAAAATGACACCATTATTATACCTTATCAAGAAATCGAAAATCATCTTAATCAAAAAATTGTTGAAAGAGAAAAGCAAGGTTTCGCTTTAAACAAACTTAGCTTAACAAATATCCAAAGGAAGAATTTGATAATGTATGCTGATTTAAATTATAATTCCGAAAAAAAACGTACAGTAAATTCCATCATTGTTAATTACACAGATGACAATCGCACAAATTATTTTCCGAAAAGCCATCTCAAGCAATTAAATAAAAAATACATGAGCAAGACTTTTAACCAAGATATTGTAAAAGAATTAAATTCTGAAATCAACAATTATGCGTTCGTATTACCAAGCAAATATCCTGAAATATTATTCACTACAGACTCTACAAAAATTTACCTTTATATCGAAAAAAGAAAAGCAAATAATTTTGACGGCTACATCGGATTCACCAATGACGAAAAGAAAAAATTGAATATTAATGGTTATCTAGATGTAACATTACAAAACATATTGCGCGCAGGCGAGCAATTTTCATTATACTGGAAAAGCGATGGCAATCAGCAGCGCACCTTTGACACCAAATTAGAAATTCCTTATATTTTTAATTCTTCATTAGGAATAAAAGCGCAACTAAATATTTTCAAACAAGACAGTACCTTTCAAAATTCAAAAAACGCAATCGACTTAGGTTATTACCTAAAATACAATTCAAAAATATATTTAGGCTATCAATCTACAGAATCAAGCGACATTCAGAACGCCAATAGCATTTCTGTAAGTGATTTTAAAAACTCATTTTTCACTACAAGTTTTGATTACGTAAAAATGGACAACCTGAATGATCTGTTTCCAAAAAAGACAAGTACTAATTTAAGCATTGGATTCGGAAAAAGAAATACGAACGCAGAACCAAAAACTCTTGAATCCAGCAAGCAAGTTTACACAAACCTAACATTTAGTTATAATTTTGAACTGAACAAGAAAAATTACATTAACATAAATTTACAGAATTTTTATTTGAAGAGCCAAAACTACCTTACGAACGAATTATTCCGTTTTGGCGGAAGCAATTCAATTCGAGGATTTATCGAAAACAGCCTTCAGGCTAATTATGTTTCAGCACTAATTACCGAGTATAGATATATCGTTTCCAGAAATTTATATCTTCATTCCATTACAGACTATGCTATATATCAAGACTTAACAAGATCTAACAACCCGAAAAAAATAGAAAAACTAATAGGTCTTGGAGCGGGTCTCGGACTACAAACACAGAATGGAATAATTAAAATAAATATTTCAAATAGTGTTCCTGAAAGACAAAACATACAATTATATAATACCATCATAAACATCTGTTATAATGTTAAATTTTAATAAGAAAGCGAAAAAGATTAAATTAATATTAGGATTGTTAACAAATTATTATGAGTTTTGCGATACTAATTCAAAATATTTAAAAATGAAACTAAAGTTCAATGGATTCCTAGTACTGCTATTGGTACTAGTAGCGCAACTAACTTTTGCGCAAGAAAGAGCGGTTTCAGGAACTGTTTCCGACAATACAGGCATGCCTTTACCAGGTGTGAGTGTACTAGTTAAAGGAACTAAATCTGGAACACAAACTGATTTTGATGGTAAGTTTACTATCAAAGCATCACCAAGCCAAATCTTGGTATTTAGCTATATTGGAATGAAAACCCAAGAGATAGCTGCAAGTTCAGAAAATGTTAACATCAAGTTATCAGGAGATGCTCAAGAACTCGAAGGAGTAGTAGTTACCGCTTTAGGAGTTTCAAGAGAAAAAAAATCTCTTGGATATTCATCTCAAAAACTTGAAGCCGCTGCAATTAACACTGCACCAACAACAAATTTCTTGAATAACCTATCTGGAAAAGTTGCTGGTCTTGAAGTAAGAAGTAATTCAAACTTCGGTGGATCAACAAACATCGTTTTAAGAGGAACCAAAAGTATTACAGGAAATAATCAAGCATTAATTGTTGTAGACGGTGTACCTTTGAATAATGCTAACTTAAATAGTTCAGATGCTCAAACCGGAAGAGATGGATTCGACTTTGGTAATTCAGCATCAGATATTGATCCAAATAATGTTGAATCTGTAAACGTACTTAAAGGCGCAGCGGCCACAGCTTTGTATGGTAGTTCTGCTGCCAATGGAGCGATAATGATTACTACAAAAAAAGGAAAGAAAAACGCTGGTTTAGGAATTACTTTTAGCTCAACTGCCTCAGTTGGAACAATTGACAAATCTACCTTTGTAAAATATCAAAAACAATATGGTGGTGGTGGTTATGACGGTAGTGATAACTTCACCTACACAGATGTTGATGGAGATGGCAACGAAGACAGAGTTGTACCTACAGGTTACGACATTTCTTATGGAAATGCTTTTGATGGTTTACCTGCTTATCAATGGAATGCTTTTGCTCCTGGAAATCCTAATTTCGGAAAAGCAACTCCATGGGTTGCTGCTGCAAATGACCCTACAACTTTCTTTGAAAAAGCGTTTAACACTGTAAACAATTTGAACTTAAATGGAGGAGATGAAACAAGTACTTTTAACTTAAGCATCACTAACAATACCGACAAAGGTGTTTTACCAAATAGTAGCCTTAAAAGAAATATACTTAGTGGTAGTTTCTCAAAAGACTTTAGTGACAAATTAACTGCAAGAGCTTTCTTTACCTTTACAGATCAAAATACTATCGGTAGAAACAGCTTAGGTTATGGAGACAATTTCATAGGAGGTTTTAGACAATGGTGGCAAACCAATGTTGATATAAAAGAACAAAAGCAAGAATATTTCAGAAACCGTGAAAACATTACATGGAATATGAATGATCCATTGTCAGGTAACCTAACCCCTGCCTATTGGAATAATCCATACTGGGATAGATACGAAAATTATGAAAGTGATGTTAGACGCAGAATCTTAACAGGCGTTAACGTAAGCTATGATGTTACCGATAATTTAAACTTACTAGGTAGAGTAACAATTGACAACTCTAATGACAGACAAGAACTTAGAAAACAAATAGGAAGTCATGCAGAAGAATTTGGCGTTAGCCAAATTAGTGAATCTTCAGGATATTCATTATACACAAGAGCTTTTCTTCAACAAACTTACGATTTCATAGCTACTTACGATTTTAAATTAAGCCCTATCATTAGTGGTAAAGTATTAGGTGGAGCGACATTTATTAAATCGCATGCTGATTCATTTGATGGATCTACTACAGGTGGCCTTGTTAAACCAGGACTTTACACATTAGCAAATTCAAACACATTTGTTGCACCAGTAGAAAGTGAAATAAATTCTGAAAAATCAGGGCTATATGCTCAAGCTTCATTAGATTACAACAAAACAGTATATCTAGAAGGATCATACCGTAGAGATCAATCGACAAGTTTATATATTGATAACAACTCTTACAGCTATTATTCAATAGGATCAAGTTTTGTCTTTTCAGAAATAGTAAAAGCAGACTGGTTGTCATTAGGAAAACTAAGATTAAATTATGCCCAAGTTGGAAATGATCCTGCTGCTGGGTTATTGGGTGCTAGAATTAATAACGGTTTACTTAATGGAAACCCATTATTCCAAAATAGCGCTACATATGTTGATTTCAAAAATTTAAAACCTGAAACACAAAAAAGCTGGGAAGCCGGTTTAGAAGCTACACTTTTCGATAATAGATTAAGTTTAGATTTATCTGTTTACAAAACCAATACAGAAGACCAAATTTTCAACGTACCTCAATCTCCTTCAACAGGATATAGCTTCTCACAAATTAATGCTGGAGAACTTGAAAACAAAGGTATCGAGGTAGTTTTATCAGGATCTCCAATTAAAACTAAAGACTTTCAATGGCAAGTTGCGGTAAACTGGTCAAAAAACAAAAATACAGTAGTTTCATTAAACGAAGGAAGAACAAATCTACAATTGGCTAGCTGGAATCAAAACGTTACTCTTAATGCAACAGTTGGAGAACAATATGGCGCTATTAGAGGACAAGGAATAGCACGCGATCCTAACGGAAATAAAATTGTAGATGCCGACGGAAATTATGTTACAGTAGAAAACCAGATAATTGGTAACATCCAAGCAGATTGGATCGGTGGTGTATCCAATAGAATTACCTATAAAAATCTTGCTTTCAATTTCTTAGTTGATGTTAAAAAAGGAGGAAGTGTTTTCTCTCTTGATCAAGCATACGGACAAGACACAGGAGTTGGAGTTCAAACAGCCTATATCAACGACTTAGGCAATCCAGTTAGAAATACTTTAGCTAACGGAGGTGGGTATATTAATCCGGGAGTTGTGTTGGATGGCAATGGTAACTATGTTCAAAACACAACACGTGTAGATGCATCAGACTCTAGTGAAGCAAGCGGAGTAGGTTTTGGAGTTTCTGGAAATCCAAACAGTAATTTTGTCTATGATGCTTCTTATGTTAAACTTAGAGAAGTTGCTTTAACTTATTCTCTTCCTTCAAAATATCTTGATCAAACCTTTATTAAAGATATGTCCTTTAGTTTAATAGGAAATAACGTTTGGATTATCCACAAAAATTTACCAGATGCAGATCCAGAAGCTGGAACATCTGCTGGTAACATTCAAGGATTTCAATCTGGAGTTATGCCTACAGTTAAAGTATATTCTTTTAACGTAAAAGTAAAATTCTAAAAAAATGAAAAAAATAATATATTCAATAGCTATTTTGTCATTATTGATGACAAGTTGCGTAAGTGACGATCTATCTTTTAATGAAAATAAAGACGCTGCTTATGAAGTTCCTGCAGCTACTTTATTTGCAAACTCTCAAAAAGCATTAACTGATCAATTGACTAGCCCAAGTGTAAATGAAGGTTCTATATTTAGATATTTTCCTCAATACTTAGCAGCAACTCAGTACACTACAGAATCGAGATACAGGATAAGCTCCAGATCAATTGCTGATCGTCAATGGAGAATCTTATACGCTACCGTTCTTAGTGGTCTAGAATCTGCAAAAGAGATTATCCCTACCGAAGTTGCTCCTACAGGAGTTTCTGCTTCACAATTTCAAAGTGAGCAAGCAAATAAACTTGCAATCATAGAAATATTTGAAGTTTATACATACCAAATAATAGTTGATTCATTTGGAGATGTACCGTATACAGATGCTCTACAACCGAAAACAATAGTACTACCTAGGTATGACGATGCAGCATCAATTTATGGAAAATTAATTGTACGTTTAGATGCTGCTATAGCAAAATTAGACACCAGCAATGGATCTTTTAGCTCAGGTGACATAATTTACAACGGTGATACAACAAAATGGAAACTTTTAGCAAATTCATTAAAAGTAAAACTAGGAGTTAATCTTATTGATTCGAATGTAGCGTTAGCAAAAAGTACAATAGAGAGTGCTTATAATTCTGGAGTAATACTAACAAATGAAAATAACGCTTCATTTAATTACGCTGTATCAGCTCCAAATTACAATCCGATTTACGAGAATCTTGTAGCATCAAACAGAAATGATTTTGTTGCTGCATCAACAATCGTTAATGCGATGAACGCATTAAATGACCCAAGAAGAGCTAAATACTTTACACCACTAGCGGATGGAAGTTATGCAGGAGGAAAATATGGATTTACTAATATATATACAAATTTCTCCCATGTGAATCCAATTCTTACGGCTCCAGACTTCCCTTCATTATTGATGGAAGCAACTGAAGTGAATTTCTATCTAGCAGAAGCAGCAGCAAATGGATTTTCAGTTGGAAACAATACTGAATTTTATTACAATGCAGCAATTACATCTTCATTTGAAAACTGGGGTATAAAAGATCAAGCTGCGGCTTATTTATTAAACCCAAGTGTTAATTTTGCTACTGCATCAGGACTAACTGCTGAAGAAAAAATTGCTAATCAAGAATGGATTGCTTTTTATAATAGAGGATTTGAATCATGGACATCATACCGTAGGTTAAATTTCCCTGTTTTAGTTGCTCCTACAAACGCATATGCAGAAGCAGAAGGTCAAGTACCAAAAAGATTAACTTATCCAATTAACGAGCAAACAGTTAATGGTGACAACTATACGGCTGGATCTGCTGCTATTGGTGGAGACAAATTAAAAACACGTATCTTCTGGGATAAAAACTAATTTTATTCTCATACAACCATACCAAAGCCACTCTGTTAATTCAGGGTGGTTTTTTTTTATAAAAACATTACCCTATATTTGCACCATGGAAAAAGAACATCAAATATTTGGAATAAGAGCCATAATAGAAGCGATTCAAGCAGGTAAAGAAGTTGATAAAGTATTTATACAAAAAGAAATTTCTGGAGAATTAATGAAAGATTTGATGAAGGTGATGAAACGCGCCAACATTAATTTTTCGTACGTACCTTTAGAAAAACTAAATCGGTTAACACCAAACAATCACCAAGGGGCTGTGGCAACAATCTCGCCTATTGGTTTTATTGACTTGGAACATTTGGTAGAATCGACAATTGCTTCGGGATCGAAACCTTTATTTTTAATACTGGATCAAATTTCTGATGCTAGAAACTTTGGCGCGATCATTAGAACGGCAGAATGTACTGGTGTAAACGGAATCATCGTACAAAAAGCTGGGTCTGCTCCTGTAAACGGCGATACTGTAAAAACATCTGCTGGTGCGGTATTTAATGTTCCTATTTGTAAAGTAGAACACATTAAAGATGCTATCTTTTACCTGCAAGGTTCTGGAATAAAAACTGTAGCGGCTACAGAAAAAACCGAATCTAATATTTATGATTTAGAATTGAACGAACCTGTGGCCATCATCATGGGATCTGAAGATCGAGGCATCAACCCTTCTGTACTAAAAATAGTAGATGAAAAGGCAAAACTCCCTATGTTTGGCACCATCGGTTCTTTGAATGTTTCTGTTGCATGTGGCGCTTTTTTATACGAAGCCGTGCGTCAGAGAGGTTAAGGAATTCTTTGTTTGATTTGTGAACACAAGTATCTCTTCTAAAAATCAACGATCTCAATTTTCGTCTTTTTGACTATTGTCAAAGGCATTACCTTGAGATAGAACCTATAAATTAATTTCATAAACTCCCATAATGATTTCTTGTGAGCATTTATTAATTATGTGCATTCATATATTGATTATGTGAATGCATTTATCAATTTTATGAACTCCTATATTGATTTCGTTTGAACGTTTATTGATTCTGTCAAGTCATTTATAAAAAACAACTCAAACCTTACAACTAAGAAATTTGAAAGTTTTCTATTTTTTTCATAGAAAGACATCTTGACAACTGTATTTCAAGTCTATTAAAATGTAAAATTCAAACACCTTAGAACACTTCTTTTTTATTTGTTTTCTTCAGAATCAGACTTGGTAATGGTATATTTCACCCAAGGATCTGAACTAAAATAAGTCACGTAATTTTCGGGTTCTTCCTCTGGAAGTTCAGCATTGACAAAATTGCCTTTCTCATCAAAATGCTTCATAAAAGCATCTTGTTCAGGGTCGAATTCTGGCTTTTGCCAGTCGTAAACGATTGGCTTTGCATATTCTGGCGTTTTATAAAACAAAGTCAAAGTAAATCCGGTTAGGAAACCTGCCAAATGCCCTTCCCAGGAAATGTTGGCATCGACTTCTGGAAACACGTACCAAATCATTCCTCCATAAAGCAAAATTACCGAAAAAGAGAGCGCTACTAAGCGATAATAACGTGTTTGAATTCCTTTGAAGAAAATAAAACTTACCAACACATAAATGAGTCCGCTGGCGCCAATATGATAATTGGTTCGTCCGATAACCCATGTAATGAGTCCAGAAAATAAAATTCCGTACACTATAACAGGCAAAGATTGTTTTGGATAAAAATAGTGTAAAGCTGGTAATAATACCAAAAGTGGAATTGAATTATTATACAAATGACCCAAATTTTCGTGAATAAAAGGACTGAATAAAACACCTTTTAAACCCGAAAAATCACGAGGATAAATACCGTATTGGTAGAAATCGAAATCAAAACGGATTTGAAGCCAATATATAAACCACAATAAAAGCACAAAAAATAAAGGAAGCGCTATAACTGTGTTTGAAAATTTAAAATGATTGTCGTTCATAATAATGTACTAGATAGGATAAGAAGTTATCAAAAAACTATCCAAAAATAAATTACTGATAAATTGTCAGCTACCACAAAATGTCTTGATTACGAGTACTAGCCCAGATAGAAACGGCATCCTTTGCTTGCCTTCTTTAGGCAAGTAAAGATGGAGGAGATAGCTAGAAATAGCTCCAGAAAACTATTAAATTAAAATTGAAAATAGTAATTTTACAAAATGGAAGCACCACTAGCCGAACGCATACGCCCGCAAAAATTGGAAGACTACGTAAGTCAGAGTCATTTGGTTGGACCCAACGGTTCGTTGACGCAACAGATTTCGAAAGGAATTATTCCATCGTTGATCTTTTGGGGACCACCAGGAACTGGAAAAACGACTTTAGCGCAGATTATTGCGCAGGAGTCCAAACGCCCGTTTTATATTTTGAGTGCGATAAACTCCGGGGTAAAAGACATTCGGGATGTCATTGAAAAAGCCAAACAGAGCGGCGGTTTGTTTACGGCAAGAAATCCGATTTTGTTTATTGATGAGATTCATAGATTTAGTAAATCACAACAAGATTCGCTTTTGGCTGCGGTAGAAAAAGGTTGGATTACATTGATTGGGGCAACGACCGAAAACCCAAGTTTTGAGGTCATTCCTGCATTATTGTCACGTTGTCAAGTCTATGTTTTGAATGCTTTTACAAAAGCCGATTTGGAAACTTTGTTGCTTCGTGCGATGAAAACCGACTCGTATTTGGCCACAAAAAACATTGTTTTGAAAGAGACGGAAGCCCTGCTAAGACTTTCTGGCGGTGACGGAAGAAAATTATTGAATATTTTTGAACTCGTGGTTAATGCTTCTGCTAGCGACGAGATTATTATTACGAACGATATTGTTTTCGCACTGGTGCAACAAAATACTGTTTTGTATGACAAAAGTGGTGAACAACATTATGATATAGTGTCGGCTTTTATAAAATCGATACGCGGGAGTGACCCCAATGGTGCTGTTTATTGGCTGGCCAGAATGATTGAAGGTGGCGAAGATGTGAAATTTATCGCCCGTAGAATGCTTATTTTATCGAGTGAAGATATTGGTAATGCCAACCCAACTGCTTTTATTATGGCCAATAATACTTTTCAGGCGGTAGCCACAATTGGCTATCCAGAAAGTAGGATCATATTGAGCCAGTGCGCTATTTATTTGGCCACTTCTCCTAAAAGCAATGCCTCTTATCTGGCGATCGGCAATGCACAGCAATTGGTAAAACAAACAGGTGATCTGCCCGTTCCGATACATTTAAGAAATGCGCCCACTAAACTTATGAAAGAGTTGGGTTATGGTGATGATTATAAATACTCGCACGATTATACCAACAACTTTGCAGAGCAAGAATTTCTGCCCGAAGCGATAAAAGAAACGGTTCTTTATAATCCGGGAAGCAATTCTCGAGAGAACAGCAACCGCGAATTTTTAAAGAACCGTTGGAAGGATAAATATGGTTATTAAAACCAAATTTCATAGTTAGAATTTCACTACAATCTTTTCAGAAACCAATTTGTCGTTTTGGTAATATTCAAAAAACCATTGATTGTCTTTTGCGTTTAAAGTACCTTGAACACCATCTTTTATAGCAATAAAGCTGTCTGGACGCGAAGTTTTCATCAACTTCATTACTACTTTTGGCGTTTTATCAATTAGCTGATAACCTGTTTCTGTTGGCTGTGCGTACAACAAATTCGGATCGGTCATGTCTGCTACAGGAGCTTCAACTATGTTGGTCGTTACCGCAGGTGTTACCACTGCCGCAGTAGCTTTTACCACAGAAGCACCCGATTTTCCGTTGTATTTATAACGCAATTTATTAACTGAAACAAAAGCTAAATCAATGCATTCTTTGTAAGCCAGCTCATATTCTTTTTCTTTGCTCTTCCCTATTTCAGAAGTATAAATCACTTTGCCGTAACAATCTTTAAACTCAACAAAAAGTTTGGTGACCAAAAAACCACTCTCTTTTTTCATATCTATGTACAAAAGTTCGCAACGATCACTGTATTCAGAAGAAAGTTGTTCATTGGCGTAAAAAGCCTTAAAACCGGCCTTTATCAAATTAGATTTTGTCATTGTCGCTGATCTGTATTGATTTTCACCTTTAAGAAAGTCATATTTTAATGGTACAATAACCGCTTTGTAATCGTTGATAGATTGTCCAAATCCGATCACAGAAATAAGTAAAGCAAGAAAGAAAAATTTAATTTTCATAATTATAAATATTTTTTTAGTTCTAATAAATGATTTATTTGTTTGATGTTTGCGGGAGCTTCAATCTTTTTTTCATTAAAAAAAATAGCATCCAGACCCGCGTTTAGTGCTCCATTAATATCTGCATCGAGGCAATCGCCAATCATGACACTATTTTCTTTGGAAGCATTAGCCAGATTGATAGCAAAATCAAAGATACTACTATTTGGCTTTTTTACTCCTGCTGATTCAGAATTTGTAATAGTAGAAAAATATCCCGAAAGCGCAGCATTTTTTATTTTTTTGTCTTGTACAGTAGCAAATCCATTGGTGATAATGTGCAAATTATATTTAGACTTCAAATATTCTAAGACTTCAATTGCACCATCAAAAAGGTGATTATTATCGGTAAGATATTCGATGTAATCATTGGCTATTGCGTTGATTTCTTCGTCTGACATTTCAAGATTCAATGCATCAAAAGAAAACTTCAACCTATTGTAACGCAATTCGAGATGAGTAATTTGATCATTTTGATACAACTTCCAGCAAGCCTGATTGATTGGAGCGTATTGGGCAATAAAATCTGCCGTTTGTATGTGCGGGTATTTATTTTTAAAGATTCGATCGAAAGCTATTTCTGAGTTTTTATCAAAATCCCAAAGCGTATGATCTAGATCGAAAAAAATGTCTGTAATTGTGGTTTTCATAACTAAAAAATTCCTTCATCTACAAAACTATAATATTTTGTTTCAGTAATAATCAAATGATCCAAAACTTTAACATCTAAACTATCTCCTGCTATTTTTAGACTTTTAGTGATTTTGATATCGGCCTCACTGGGTTTTAGAAGTCCCGAAGGGTGATTATGACACAGTATCAAGCCTGTAGCGCCCGTTTCAAGCGCCAATTTAAAAACCAATCGCACATCTACAATTGTGCCCGAAATACCGCCTTTGCTCAGTTGAGATTTCAAAATCACCTTGTTGGAATTATTCAGAAATAATACCCAAAATTCTTCGTGAGGCAATTCACCAATGATAGGTTGCATGATTTCAAAAACCAATTTACTCGAAGTTATTTTCACCAGCTCGCCAACATCTTCGGCTCTTCGGCGCCTGCCTAATTCTAATGCTGCAATGATCGAAATCGCTTTGGCCTCTCCTATTCCTTTAAAATTGGTGAGTTGCGCCAATGACATTTTTCCAAGAGAATTTAAGGTATCCACACTCGCTAATATTCGTTTACTAAGATCTACTGCCGACTCGTTACGGCTTCCGGAACCAATCAAAATGGCAATCAACTCGGCATCACTCAAAGCACTTTTGCCTTTTAGCATCAGTTTTTCGCGTGGCCTGTCATCTTGAGACCAATTGGTAATAGGGAAATGAGTGGGTTCCATTTTTGAGTAATTTTTTAGATAATGCTTTTGCTCATGCAGATACTATTCGTTAGGCCAACGTAAGGCCCAAAGTTTTCGACTATTTCGAAGCCCATCTTCTGATACAAACTGATTGCTTCAATTTGTTTGTAAAGAGTTTCTAAAACTAAAGTTTCAAAACCCTGTTGTTTAGCCTTCATTTCAAGTTGCCTAACGATTAACTGTGCCACTCCCAAACCTCTTGCTTCGGGCGAAACGAAGATTCTTTTTAACTCGGCTGACGTTGGATCGTATTTCTTAAAACAGCCACAGCCAACCGCCTTATCATCAACATAGATTAAAATCGCATCAGGATTAGATTCTACCAGATTATTACCCCAATAACTGGTTTGTAATTCTGGGTAACGTTCTAATAAATAATTGTCAAATGTTTTTATTAGAGATACAAAATCAGCGTTTTCGCTTGTAGTCGCTAGTACTTTAATTTCTGGATTCATATTAATCGAATTGTTTTGGAAATATTTTGTATAAAAATAAGAAAAATCACTCAATAAAAAATTATTTATTATCCTGAATAGTATTAAATTTGAATAAAAAAAATGAAATCTCTCTGTATTCTTTTGATCACTATTTTATTGCTTTCTTGCCATCAAAAAGAAAGACAGGAACTTGCCTTTACGCCTTCTTCAACGTCCAAAGCAAAAACATTTGGAGAAAAATTATCTAATGCGGCAATTTCTATACTTGATCCTTCAATAGAATACGATCCAACTTATTTTTCTATTGAATATCCAAACGGCGATGTACCTGCTCAAAAGGGCGTTTGCACGGATGTTATTATTCGTTCTTATCGAAAATTAGACATCGATTTACAGCAAGAAGTTCATGAAGATATGGTCGCAAATT
Source organism: Flavobacterium flavipigmentatum (assembly GCF_020911905.1). NCBI lineage: Bacteria > Pseudomonadati > Bacteroidota > Flavobacteriia > Flavobacteriales > Flavobacteriaceae > Flavobacterium > Flavobacterium flavipigmentatum. Next base: position 467,419 of record NZ_CP087133.1, read on the forward strand.
TTGCAAAATATCCAAATTTAATAAAATGGGGCATGACCAAAACCGACACTAATATTGACCATAGAAGAGTGCCTAATCTGGAAATTTTCTTCGAAAGAAAAGGTTCAAAATTAGCAATAACAAAAAATCCCGAAGACTACAAAACAGGAGAATTAGTCACTTGGATGATCAACCGAAAATTACCGCACATCGGGATTATTACCAACAAAAAATCTGATGATGGAGAACGAAACCTAATTGTACACAATGTTGGCGGCGGACAAGTACTGGAAGATTGTTTATTTGAATACGAAATTGTGGGACATTTTAAATATGAGAAATAAAATCTCAAAAAGTAAAATCTAAAATCCTAATTCCAAAAAAAAGTGTCAGTTACAAACTTGCAACTGACACATTCACATATTTTATAATTATCTAAAAGACAAATTATATCAAATCATTAAACTTATTAATAATTAAAGCCCTCATCCTTTACCTCAATTCCTAATTTTTTTAAATTTTCAGAAAAAAAACAAACTTCATCCTTTCGTAAATTAAAAGAAAAGCTTTCGTCTTTTTTACTTGAAGTATACTTAGTCCAAACTATCAAAATATTACCTTTGTGCATTCCTTTTAAACTCTTAAATTCAATTTCTTTTATATCAGATAAACTATAAAAATTATTAAAAAGCTTTAAGCTCAATGGTCTTTTTATAAGCAATCTATTTTCAAAAAGAATAAAAACTTTAAAAGTTCTTACCGCTTGAACAATCAAAAACAAAGGTAAAGCAAGTAATAAAATTTTATTACAAATACTTTCCACCAATACTAAACCGTAAAGGCTAATAATTAGAAAGAAAGCCATCGATAAATATAAAATTAAATTAATATAATCGAATGTATTCAAATTAGATTTATAAACAAGCCTATTATTGCTTTTCCCTTCCATTTTAATTACTCGATCAAACCTTTTACTTCATCAAAATTCAGTCCACCATAGTTGCCTGAACTCATCAATAAAAGAGCTGAATTGTCTAAATTTAAATTGAATAGATATTCTTTAAATTCCGCTGGATTGGTATAAATGATTAAATCTTTTCTATTGAAGGCACTTGCAATTTGATCATAGGTTACTTCTTCTAACTGTTTAATTTTTACCGCGTCAGGCGAATAAAAAACCACGGCCACATCAGCATATTCAAGAGTTCCTTCGTATTCTTTAAGAAACTCAGCATTCAAACTAGAATACGTGTGTAATTCTAAACAAGCGACCAAAGTTCTGTTTGGATATTGCTCTTTTACGGCTTTTGTGGTTGCTGCCACTTTACTTGGTGAATGCGCAAAATCTTTGTAAGCCACTTTCCCTTTTCCTTCAGCGATTTTTTCTAAACGTTTAGAAGCACCTTTAAAACTCGCAATCGCTTCGTAAAAATCGGCTTCGTCAACGCCCATGTTTTGGCAAATCCATTTGGCTCCAGCCAAATTATTCAGATTGTGCGCTCCAAAAACTTCAATTGGCATATCGCCTTCGGGAGTTTTCAACAACGTTACGCCATCGTTTACACTGTATTCGGGAGTATGATACGCTAATTTTCGAATTGGGTTTGTAGCGGCTTCTGCAACACGTTTTACCTCCGGGTCATTCTCGTTGTATACTAAAATACCGCCATTGGTAATTTTGGCAATAAAAATTTCGAATTGCTCGACATAGTTTTCATACGTGGGAAAAACGTTGATATGATCCCAGGCAATTCCTGAAATCAAAGCTATGTTAGGTTGGTACAAATGAAATTTTGGCCTTCTATCTATAGGAGAAGACAGATACTCATCGCCTTCTAAAACCATAAAATCATTCTCTTCAGTAAGATGTACCATCGTATCAAACCCTTCTAATTGGGCGCCCACCATATAATCTACTTGTATATTATGATAATGCATGACGTGCAAAATCATTGAAGTAATGGTTGTTTTTCCGTGTGAACCACCAATTACAACACGTGTTTTATTCTTAGATTGTTCGTATAAAAACTCTGGATACGAATATATTTTCAAACCCAATTCCTGGGCTTTTAGCAATTCCGGATTATCTGCTTTGGCGTGCATTCCTAAAATTACAGCTTCGATATCAGAGGTGATTTTTTCTGGAAACCAGCCCAGTTCAGGGGGTAAAATTCCTTTTTTTTCTAATCTTGATTTTGAAGGTTCAAAAATTGCATCATCACTCCCTGTTACCTGATATCCTTTGTTATGCAGCGCTAATGCTAAATTGTGCATCGCACTTCCGCCTATGGCGATGAAATGTGTTTTCATTTAAATTCCAATTATTACCTGAAGCTGCAAATTATGCCTCAAATTTTCGTTTTAATTCTTGTGCTTTTTTAGGGTCTTTTAATTTGTTCAAATATAAATTATATAATTTTTGAAATGTGACTTTTGATTTACCAATTTCGTTGGCTTTCAAATAATATTTTTCTGCCAATGTATATCTTTTAAAATATTCTTCAATTCTTCCTCTCGACAAATACCCATCAACTGCCGAAATTTGTAACAACTGATTTGAAAATGAAATCGCTTTTGACTCACTTCCTCCCACAATACTTGGCAATTGCAGATAGATTTCGATCAATGCCCATCTGGCCGGAATATGTTTGGGTTCCAAAACAATTGCTCTTTCAAATGCCTCCTTCATATCATCAACCATTCCAAGAGCTTTGAATTTATTTACTTCCATAGCTCTCATGGCCAAAGCTCCGCCGTATTTGTAAAAATAATCGGCCTCGTTGGGTTTTAATTCTTTTAGTTTTTTAAAATATTCTGCCGCTTTGACCCATGATTTAGCATGAGATGCGATTTCGCCCAAATACTCAAGTGTCTTTATATCTGAGGGTTTACTTTCTAAAACTCTTTCAAAGATAAGTTGTGCTTCTTCATGTTTTTTTGCATGAAACAACTTCTCGGCCTTTTCAAAATTAGATTGAGACCAAACAGAGATTGGAACAAATAAAAAAAAGATTAGTAGGTTTTTCATATCTCAAAAATAAGGAAATATAAAATGTATTGTTTGCTTTTGGTGAGAAATTAGTAATTTGTACGAATTTATTTTTAAAACCCTCCCAACCTTTTTCTAAAATTAGCGCTCTATATATTAAAACCATGTTATGAAAAATATAGTATTTGCATTCCTGCTGCTTTCATGTTCGTTATTTGCCCAACAAAATGATAAAAAATGGGAAAAAGTAATTGCCTTTGAAAATGAAGGTAAAATAAAATCGGCTAATGAAATTGTTCTCGAAATTTACAAAAACGCCAGAGCAACCAAAGACGAAGTACAAATGATAAAATGTTTTTTTTATCAGTCTAAATATTTGCAAGCAGTTGATGAAAACGCAAAAACAAAAATTTTAGATCATTTGAAAAGTGAAATCAATAGTGTTTCTATACCATCACAAGCGATTTTGAATTTTGTTTATGCAAAATGTCTAAACGATTATTATAACAGAAATACGTATCAAATTCAGCGTAGAACCAATACTGCTGTTCTTGACGAAGACTTTCTAACCTGGACAGAAGTTAATTTTAAAAGTCAAATAAAGTTGGTATTACAAAAAACGCTGGAAAACGAAAAAGTTTTAAAAGAGACTTCGTTAGAAAAATACGAACTTATTTTTGATTTTTTTACACTCGAAAAATTCAAAAAAGAAACTTTATTTTCTTACCTATTAAAAGAAAATATCGACTTGTATCAACAAAAAGTACGACAATGGGAGTTTTCAAAAAGTGATTTTACTCCTTACACACAGCAGCTTTTAGGAAAATCAGCTGATTTTTCACAAATAAATTTCGATTTTGTCACCAATGAAAATTTACGTACTGTTTTGACTTTATACCAAAAACAAGAGGCAAATTATCCTTCGGGAGACAATCAGTTGGAGCGCATGCAATATGCCAAAAATATGCTACTTGAGTCTGATGACAAGTATTTTAAAGCCTTAGTTAGTTTACAGAAAGAGGTCAAAGACGCCGATTTCATTCAGAAAATTCAGTTAGAGAAAGCAATTATACTATCACAAAAGGCTTCAAAAGAAACTTATCCAGAGTACAACATACAATCTATTACAATATTAGACAGTATTATTTCGTTAAATAATCGATCAAATGCGCACAAATTGGCGCTGCAGCAAAAAGCAAATATTGTTTCTAAATCAATAAATATTGAGCTTCAAAAATTTATTTATGCTAATGAAAATACCAGAGCATACATTCGATATAAAAATGTTTCACAGTTAAAAGTTTCTTTTTACCCGATCAATCAAAAACAACTTTTGCAATTTGGCGAGAACACTACTAAAAAAGATAGTTTAATAAACGCTTTGTTACAAAAAAAGAACGCGATCGCAACAGAGAATTATCTGATGTTGAATAAAAATGATTTTTTTGAATACACTACCGAAGTCCTTTTGCCTCAATTAAAAACAGGTTCTTATTTGGTTTATTTTGAAAGTGATTCTGACACAAAAGACAACAAAGCCTTTGCTTATGAAACCATTACAGCTTCAAATTTGGCGGTTTTAGCCTCTCAAAACGAAGCCGCAGAAACTTTTCAGGTTCTGGATAGAAAAACAGGAAGACCTCTGGAAAATGTCACGATCAAATCGAATCATTTTAGAATTAAAACCAATAACAATGGTGTAGCCGTTTCTCCTCAAAAAAAATACATTTATAACAACAATGATCTTGAAGTGGCCAGTAAAACGGATACTATTTTAGTTAAAAAAAATTACCTCAATCATATTAGTGAATTTTCAGAAAAGGATAATGAAAATACTGATTTTAAAGGAAAAGTCGATTTTTATTTAGATCGTGCCATTTATCGCCCCGGTCAAACGGTCTATTATAAAGGAATTGCGATTCAAAAAAAGAAAAACGAAACAACTGTAGTTCCTTTTACAACATTCAAAATTATAATTCAGGACGCAGATGATAACGAATTTAAAAAATTTGATGTCACAACTAATGAGTTTGGTTCTTTTTCTGGCGAATTTATATTGCCCAAAAATGGCCTGACAGGCAATTTTACAATAGAAGCCGACGAACCTACAACACACGAAAATGACATTGTTTATAACAAAAAAACAGACGAACATCCGTTTTGGGAAAACGTTGATTTTGAAGATTCGAGTACTGATTTTAGCGTAGAAGAATACAAACGCCCTAAATTTGAGGTTAGTTTTGAACCCAAAAAAGACAGTTTTCAGGTTAATCAAGCCATCAAGGTAAAAGGTAATGCCAAAGCTTTTGCAGGGAGCAACATTTCTGATGCGGTAGTCAAATACAGCGTTACTCGATATACTAATTATTTTAGAAATTATTATGGCCAGCAGGAAGAAACCGAAACTTTGGTCACCGGAGAGACAAAAACCGATGCTTCGGGAAAATTTACCATTGACTTTATTGCTGTTCCTTCTAAAAACAGCAATAAAGAGCAATTACCTATTTTTAATTATCGCATAAATACGAGTGTTACCGATATTAACGGAGAAACTCATGAGGCCGAAACCATTGTCAAAGTAGGCTATCACGACTTGGTTCTCGCTGCCACTCTTCCTAATCAAATTGAGACTAAAGACAAAAACGAAATCGCACTAACAAGCACCAACCTAAACGGAGAGTTTTTGGCAGCAAAAGGTGAAATTAAAATTTATTATAAAAGTCCGTTTTCAAATAAATTCAAGCCTAGAGTTTGGACAAATCCGGACATTGAAACGATCAATAAAGAAACATTTGAAAAATTATTTCCTTATGAAAAAAATGAAGAAACAAATAACAACAATACAGCAACAAAATTAGTCTACTCAAAAAAAATTAACACAGAAAAAGACAAAAAAATTGTTTTGGATTTTATCGAAAATTATAAATCCGGTAATTACAAAGTTATTTTTTCTGCAAAGGACAGTTTTGATAATCTAATTGAATCTTCAACAGAATTTCAAATTCTGCAAAGCAAAGACAAATTTAATACGAGCACTTTATTTACCATCAAACAAGTGAATGAAAATCCGAAAAAAGATGGTTTTGTGGCGCTAAAAGTAACTTCGGTTATTCCGGAACTTTATATTTCAGCGACAGGAAATTACAATAATAAAGTTTTTTTTGAAACCAACATTCACTTAGAAAATAATGAAAGCATTGTTAAAATTCCACTTAACAAAGAATTTGAAAAATACTTAAAAATAGGTTTTCAAAGTGTTTTTGAAAACGCTGTTTTTTATGATGATATTGCTGTATTACTAAAAGAAGAAGCGACAAAACTAGAGTTTGGTGTAGAAACATTTCGAAACAAACTACAACCTGGGATTAGCGAGAATTGGTCGTTTATACTAAAATCGACCAATACTCTCAATGAAGCCGAGGTACTTGCCTCGATGTACGATAGCTCGCTAGACCAATTTACAACGAGAAGTTGGGATGTTTTGGGTTTTAACGACTATTTTTATAATGGCAGCAATAGTAAGTCTAGTTTGGGTTTTGATAAAACATCCCGTTATTTAATGAATCTGAACACTCCCAAAAAAAGAGTCCAACTAAATAACGAAAACTCAAAACTTATTTGGTTTGGATTTGATTTTAACAACGCCAATACTTCTGTTTACCTGCAGAAAGAATATCAAAAACAGCTTAGTAAAAAAGTACAAAAACCAGCAAACGCAAAAATAATTTCGGGAATCATAACAGATGAATCAGAGATGCCACTTCCGGGTGTCTCTATTACTATAAAAGGAACGCAAAGAACAACATCCTCTGATTTTGATGGTTATTATGAAATTGAAGCAGCAGAAAACGAAGAGCTCATCTTTAATTATATCGGTTTTAAAGAACAAGTTGTCTCAGTCAAGAACACCAATACTCTTGATGTCGTTTTAATTGAGGACAAAAGTAGTTTAGAAGAAGTTGTAGTTACTGGATATGGAATTAAAAAAGAAAAACAATCTCTTTCGTATGCGGTAGGAGAAGAAAGTTCCGAATTTAAAATAAAAGGTTCTGTCTCTCCAGCAAATGCAGAGTTAGATTCTATTCAATATTATTTTAGTACCAAAAAACTTATTTTTATGTCTGGTAAAAAGATCGTGAATGGTCTAACATCTTTGATAATTAATGACGCAACCTTATATCTAATTGATGGAAAAATAGAAACAGCCGAAACTGCTAATAACCTAGATCCAGCAGATATTCTCTCCATTACAACTTTAAAAGAAAAAGATGCTATTGCTCTTTATGGAAGTAAAGGGGCAAATGGAGTGATTATTATTACTACAAAAAAAGCATTAGAAGAGCTAACTCAGGTAAAAGCCAGAAAAAATCTCTCAGAAATGGCTTTCTTTTATCCAAATTTAAAAACGGATACAACCGGAAAAGTGAGTTTCAATTTTACTTCGCCTGAAGCTTTGACTGCCTGGAAATTTCGTCTAATGGCTCATAACAAAAAAGCTGTTACAGGTTATTTAGAGAAAAGTGTCGTAACACAAAAAGATTTGATGATTTTGCCTAATTTTCCTAGATTTTTTAGAGAAAAAGACACTATTGTGATCAACGCTAAAATTTCGAATATCACCAATGAATCTAAAACCGGAATCGCAATTTTACAGCTTTTTGACGCAACAACGATGGAACCTATCGATACCAAAATGCTCAATACACAGAACGTAAAAAACTTTACAATTCCTGCTTTTGGCAACACCAATACCAGCTGGACTATCACTATTCTTGAAGGTTTGCAAGGTGTTCAGTATAAAATTATGGCTAAATCCGGTGATTTCTCCGATGGCGAAGAAAACATTCTTCCGGTTCTTAGTAACAATATGCTAGTCACAGAAAGCATTCCGATTTGGGTACGTGAAAACAGCTCTAAAGAATACACATTTGAAAACTTAAAAAACAACAATTCAACAACATTAAAAAATCATCAATTTACATTAGAATACACTTCAAATCCAACATGGATTGGGATGCAATCATTGCCTTATTTAATGGAATATGAACACGAATGTGCCGAACAAACTTTTGCGAGATTTTATGCGAATGCTTTGGCCTCTGAAATTATTTTGAGTAATCCTAAAATTGCAACTGTTTTTGAAAATTGGAAAAAAAGCGAAAAACCAGCGTCGAAACTGGAAGAAAACGAAGAGTTAAAATCGATTATTCTGGCGGAAACCCCTTGGTTGAATGACTCTAAAACTGAAGAAGAAAAGAAAAAAAATCTTGCACTTTTATTCGATTTAGAAAAAATGAAAACTTCTCAAAAAACGATCTTCGATAAATTAAAACAAAAACAAAAAACATCTGGAGGTTTTGCGTGGTTTGACGGAGGTAACGAAAGTGAATACATCACAAGGCATATTCTGGCAGGCTTGGGACATCTTTCTAAATTAAGCAAAAATGACGACAATGCCTCGCAAACAAACGAAATTGCTAAAAATGGGATTCCTTTTTTAGACCAAAAATTCATGGAGGTTCATAACAGACGAATAGAGAACTCAAAAAAAACTTCAAAATTAATCTGGATCAACCCGTACTCAGATTTGCATTATTTATACACCAGAAGTTTTTATTTAGAAAAATATCCCCTTTCTAAAAAACTGCAAGCAGCGACAAAAATCTATTTGGAAACTGCCAAAAAAGACTGGATGACGTACTCACTTTATGAAAAAGGTCTTGCTGCTCTCACTCTCAACCGTTTTGGAGAAACTGAAGTCGCTAAAAAAATCATAGAAAGCCTTAAAGAAAATGCATCAAATAACGAAGATTGGGGCATGTACTGGATTACCAACAAAGCTAGCTGGTATTGGTATCAGGCACCGATAGAAACGCAAGCTTTATTGATTGAGGCTTTCGCCGAAGTGACGCACGACGACAAATCTGTGGATGCTATGAAAGTCTGGTTATTAAAAAACAAGCAAACCAAAAATTGGCCTACCACAAAATCTACAACCGAAGCCATTTATGCTTTATTATTACAGGGCAATGACTGGATGAGTGTGAAAGACAATACCATCATTAAAATTGGAGATGAAAAAATCATGACCAAAAAATTATCCGAAAACGAAAAAGAGGCAGAAACTGGCTACATTAAACTTAGCTGGAAAGCAAACGAAGTAAAAAACGAAATGGCGACTGTTAACATACAAAACAAATCCAAGGTACCAGGTTTTGGCGGCGTGTATTGGCAGTATTTTGAAGATCTGGATAAAATAAAAACCAGTACTGAAACGGCTTTATCCGTAACCAAAGAATTGTATCTGAAAAATGTTAGCCTCAAAGGAAAGGAGTTAGAAAAAATCACTTCTAAAGAAGAATTAAAAACAGGCGATTTGGTTACTGTACGATTAATTATTAAATCAAAAGAAGACATGGAATTTGTTCATTTAAAAGACATGCGTGCTTCTTGTTTTGAACCAGTAAATGTACTTTCGGAGTACCAATACAAAGACGGATTAGGGTTTTATATGAGTACAAAAGATGCAGCTACACACTTCTTTTTTGAAGAAATTAACAAAGGAACTTATGTATTAGAATATGATATTAGAGTGAACAATAGCGGAGAATTCTCAAACGGAATCACTACAATTCAGAGTATGTATGCTCCCGAATTTGCAAGTCATACCAAAGGAATTCGGGTAAAAATCAAGTAATGATTTTTTACTTTTAAAAATAAAAATTTGGTCAAACAAATATTCTTTAGAACTAACCAAAAAACATAAAAAACCCGACACATTTTTGAAATGTGTCGGGTTTGCTTTTAGAACAAAGATCGAATTATTTTACAATCGTCATTTCGTCAATAATATTTTTTGCCCCGGCGTATTTATCGATCAGCCAAAGTACATAACGAATATCTACGTTGATGGTTCTTTGTAAATTGGGATCAAAAATTACATCTCCTGCCATTGCTTCGATATTTCCATCAAAAGCAACACCAATTAATTCTCCTTTTCCGTTAAGAACTGGCGATCCTGAATTTCCTCCTGTGATATCATTATCAGTAAGGAAATTTACAGGCATGTAACCATTTTTATCTGCATACTGGCCAAAATCTTTGGCTTTGTTCAATTCTAACAAACGAGCTGGCAAATCAAATTCCTGATCTCCTGCTTTATACTTTTTTACCATACCGTCCATGGTAGTATAATTGTTTATTTTCGCATCGTTGCGATTGTCAGCTGGTAAAGCACGAACTTTTCCGTACGTCAATCTCAAAGTTGAGTTGGCGTCAGGATATTGAATGGCATTAAGTTTTGATTCTCTAAAACCTTCTACCAATTTGCGATAAGCAGTTGCAAAATCATCATCCGATTTTGTTTGGTCTGCGGTTTTAGTACGGTATTTTGTTAGTAAATCATTAGAAATAATATACAAAGGATCGTGTACAATGGCCAATGGTTTTGGATCTGCCATAAAAGCTACGACTTTCTCTTTGGTTGAGAAATAACTTATTTCGATTGCTTTTGCAACATCTGCAGTAAAATCACCGTTATTTTCAGATTTCATTTTTGCTATTTGTGGAGCCAACCCGTATTCAGACGCTTTTGCAGCATATAAATTCAATTGTGCCGTTAAAACATCTTTTTCAAGAGGTGCATAAAAATCGCCATAAATATTGTCGATCATGGCAGTAATCTTAGGCAACATTTCGGCTTTTTTAGCATCATTTTCGTTATAATAAGTAATCAATGCATTTCCTAAATTTGCTGGTCCTGCTGCATAACTTGACGTACGCAAAAGTTGCATTAAGTAATTATCGTGAGTTGCTTTTAAGTTAGTCGCTCTGTAATATTCATTGATAGTAGGAATTACATTTTCGTACTTATCCTTATTAGCAGGTTTAGTCGACCATTCATAAAATTTATCTTCCTGCTCCTCTTTTGTTGCTGCAGTTCCTGCTTTTGTCAAAGCATCAATCATACCCTTACGGTTTTTCCAATAATTGGCAGTCGAGGCATATTTTGAAGCATATTGCAAACGAACTGTTGCGTCGGCATCCATATATTTTTTCATTTGGTCCATTCCGGTTTTTGCACCTTCAACCCAAGCAGGATAAGCATATTTAACATTTTGCTCAATTCCGCCCGCTGGCATCCAGCGATTCGTTCTTCCAGGATAACCCAGAATCATGGCAAAATCTTTCTCTTTTACTCCTTTAATATTTACCGGTAAATAATGTTTCGGCTGCAATGGCACATTGTCCTTAGAATAAGTTGCAGGATTTCCGTCTTTATCAGCGTATACTCTAAACATTGAGAAATCTCCTGTATGACGTGGCCACTCCCAGTTATCTGTATCTCCACCAAATTTACCAACACTTTCCGGAGGGGTCCCTACCAAACGAACATCGGTGTAATCCTGGTAAACAAAATAGTAATATTCATTTCCTTGAAAGAAAGGACGAACAGAAACGGTATATTTTCCACCTTCGTTATTTTCTTTTTCGATCAATGCAATCTCTTGCTGAATGATTTTATTTCGCTCTGTTTCCGTCATTTTATCATTTACTTTTGATAAAATTCTTTTAGAAACATCATCCATACGCACGAAGAAACGAACGTATAATGATTTTGGTTTCATTTCGGCACTTTTTTCTTTAGCCCAAAACCCATCTTTTAAATAGTTTTGTTCTGCTGTCGAAAGTTCAGCAATTGCATTGTATCCGCAGTGATGATTCGTAAGTACCAATCCTTCTTTAGATACAATTTCGGCAGTACAGCCTCCGTTAAATTGTACAATAGCATCTTTTAAGCTATGATGATTGATACTGTAAATTTCTTCAGCGGTCAATTGCAGACCCATTTTTTCCATATCCCTATGGTTCAATCTTTCGATGAACATCAAAAACCACATTCCCTCATCGGCTCTTACAGGAAAAGCCATAAGACACATTGTTAAGAATAAAATTATTTTTTTCATGTTTATTTATTTTAGTTATGCGAATATAATTCATTTTCTCAGTAAAACCAGTGCAGAACACCTAAAAACAAAATATAAACGATCTATTATGAGACAATTTTATGAAATCAATATTTACGGAATAAAAAAGAAGAAACCGTTTTCGTAGTAATTTAAAACTATGAAAACTAAAACTTTCAAAAATTAAAAGAAAATTTTCCTTAAAAACTTATTGATTTTGTAAAAATTAACTTTCAATAAAAAATTAACAAATAATTATTTTCTTACAATATTGTTTTGTTTAGTTTTGTCAGAAATTAATTAAATAAACAAAATGAAAAAATTATTATTAAGTGCTGCATTGATTATATCAGGAATGGCTAGCGCACAAAAAGGTTCCGTACTGGTAGGTGGTAACGTTGGATTTTCATCTGATAAAGTTGGAGAAGCAAAATCAACCTCTTTCGAATTTAACCCAAAAGTCGGATATCAATTTACAGACAACTGGACCGCAGGAATTGAAGGATCGATCGCTAGTGTTGATACCGATTGGTCTGAAAAAACCGAAAATTACAAAGTTGGAGGGTTTTTACGTTATACGCAACCACTTTCTGAGACATTTTCTGTATTTGCTGACCTTGGAGCTGGGTATCAAAACGAATCTTTAAATAATGCAAAAGGTATGTACGCTACTCTTGTTCCTAACTTATTTATAAATATGAAAAAAGGTTTTGGTTTAAATTTTTCTATTGGCGGAGTTGGTTACAACAATATAGATGGCCGCAATGATGCCAGAAGAGAAAGCATTGGATTTGATTTTGGAAAAACATTTAATATCGGAATCTCTAAAAACTTTGCACTATAAATAACCCTCAAAAAACAAAAGACCGTAAAAACGGCCTTTTGTTTTTTTGTTTGAAGTTTTGATAGTTAGTGCTGCCCGGCAAAATACAATTTTGTCGGGTTTTTTATTTTTCTACTCATTCAACATTTTCCAAAGCTTGTCTTTTAAATCTGTAAGCCCTTGTTGCGCCACAGAAGAAATAAACATATATGGAATATCTTTAAAAGCAACATCAAGTTCTACTTTTAACTCGGCTTTCAGTTCATCATCTAGCATATCGCATTTTGAGATTACCAAAAGACGTTCTTTATCCAACATTTCAGGATTGTATTTGGTTAACTCATTGACCAAAATATCATATTCTCCCTTGATGTCTGGCGTATCTACTGGAACCAAAAATAGTAAAGTAGAATTACGCTCAATATGGCGCAAAAAGTAATGCCCAAGACCTTTTCCTTCTGCAGCACCTTCTATAATACCAGGAATATCAGCAATTACAAACGATTGATAATCTCTGTAAGCCACAATTCCTAAATTTGGTTTTAGAGTAGTAAAAGGATAATCAGCTATTTTAGGTTTTGCAGACGTTAATACAGACAACAAAGTTGATTTTCCAGCATTTGGAAAACCTACCAAACCAACATCGGCCAATACTTTAAGTTCTAAAATAACATCCATTTCTACACCTGGTAAACCGGGCTGCGCGTATCTTGGTGTTTGGTTGGTTGAACTTCTAAAATGCCAGTTTCCTAAACCTCCTTTTCCTCCTTTCGAAAGAATTCTTTTTTCACCGTCTTCGGTAATTTCGAACAACGTTTCTCCCGTTTCTTTGTCTTTTACAACCGTTCCTAAAGGCACTTCGATAAATTTATCTTCTCCATCTGCACCTGTACTACGGTCTCCTCCACCATCGCCACCGTGACCTGCTTTTATGTGACGGGCAAACTTTAAGTGAAACAATGTCCAAAGACCTTTATTTCCAACCAAGTATACGTGTCCGCCGCGACCACCATCACCACCGTCCGGCCCACCTTTTTCAATAAATTTTTCTCTATGTAAGTGTGTAGATCCCTTTCCTCCCTTTCCGGAAGAAACGTATATCTTAACATAATCTACAAAATTTCCTTCTGTCATTGTTTTGAATTTCAGAATTCAGATTTTAGATTTTAGATTAAAAACTAAAATTAAATCGTCCTTCTATTTTTGTTTATAATAGTTTCATGTATCATGTTTCAAGTTAACGCAACATCAACCAACCTGAAACTTTAAACCTGAAACAAATTCTCTCTATTCTTTAAGTGTTTTCACCAACACTTTATCAATCTTTACACCATCCATATCCAATACTTCCAGTACAAATTTTTGCCAGATTAATTTCTCGCCTTCTTTCGGAATATGTGAAAGTTCGGTCATAATCATGCCGCTTACGGTATTTACATCATAATCGTTTGTGAGTTCATCCAACTCAAAATACGTTAGAAAATCGTGCAACGAATAATGTCCGTCAACCAGCCATGAACCGTCTTCTCTTTCGATCAATTGAAATTCATCTTTATAAAAATCGGATGCATCGCCAACCAAAGCTTCCAAAATATCATTTAAGGTAATAATTCCTTGAAAAACACCATATTCGTCAGAAACCAAAGCATAATGCACACCGGTTCTTTTAAAATTCTCCAACGCTTTGTAAGCCGTTGTCTGCTCCATTAAATAAGGAGGATCGGTCATGATTGCTGCTAAATCGAAATGTTCGCTCTCGATATTGGCAAATATATTTTTTAAGGTTACGATACCCACAATATCATCATAGTTGTCGCTATACACTGGATAAACAGTGTGTAAATCCATCAAAACCAATTCTTTTATTCTGGCTTTATCAGCATTTAGGGGCAGCATGTCTACCGATTTGCGATGTGTCATTAGCGAATTTACTTTTCTGTCGCCAATATGAAAAACACGTTCTACGATATCCTGCTCAATTTCTTGTACCTCTCCGCCTTCTGTTCCTTCTTTGATGATCGCTTTTATTTCTTCCTCAGTAACTCTACCGTCAGCACTTGGTTTTATTTGAAGGATATTTAGTAAAAAATCAGTCGAAGACGTTAACAACCAGATAAAGGGTGCTGTAATAATCGAAACAATTTTCATGGGCAATGCCACGGCTTTTGCAATAGATTCAGGATAATTTAAACCAATACGTTTTGGTAATAACTCTCCGAGAACCAACGAGAAAAACGTCAAGGTCACTACAACAATCCCAACGGCAACGGTATGTGCGTAGGGTTTTAAAAATGCAAATCCGGTTACGAAGACTTCAACATCCATTGTGATTTTGTCGCCACTATAAATACCCGTTAAAATTCCGATTAAGGTGATTCCGATTTGTACTGTTGACAAAAATTTATTTGGAGAGTTGGCGAGATCGAGCGCTATTTTGGCACTTTTGTTGCCTTTTTTTGCCGCTGTTTCCAGTCGGTTTTTTCTGGCCGAAATTAGTGCAATCTCAGACATTGAGAACACCCCGTTTAGTAATATCAGAAAAAATATAATTAGTATTTCCAATTTTTAGTTGATTCGTTATTAATTTGATTCGTTAATGGTAATCGTAACTCCGGTGGCTTCTAGCCCAGATGGAAGAGAAAAGCCCGGAGCCAAAAAAACTAATTTTTCTAGCCAGAAAACAGCGACCAGCGGAAGCTCGTTTTATGGTTTAGAAAAATAGTTTTTTTAGCGAGGACTTGCAACGTACAGCTGGAAAAAGCTTCTACAAATTATCTATAACTGACGTTAATCGCTCTGTAATTTCTTCGATAGTCCCAATACCATTTACGGCATAAAACTTATTTTGTTCTTTATAATACCCAATTAGCGGAGCCGTTTTTTCGTTATATTCCTGATATCTTACACGAATTTTTTCTTCGTCCTGATCATCAACTCTTCCACTGGTTTTTCCTCTTTCTAGCAAACGTGCCACTAGAATTTCGTCATCGGCTTCGAGGGCAATTGTAGCCGTAACACTTGACCCGATTGTTGGCAAAAACTGATCCAGCGCTTTGGCCTGATCTAACGTTCTTGGATATCCGTCAAACAAAAACCCTTGTGTATCTGGATGTTTGTTTACTTCGTCAATTAACATTGCTGTGGTAATTTCGCAAGGAACCAATTCTCCATTGTCCATAAAAGTTCTTGCTTTTTTACCTAAATCAGTATCATTTTTTAAATTGAAACGAAAAATATCTCCTGTTGAAAGATGTGTTAATTTGTATTTTTCTTTTAAAAATTCTGCCTGAGTTCCTTTTCCTGCTCCTGGCTTTCCAAATAAAACAATGTTAATCATAATATGAGTAAGTGTTGTGACTTCTATTTTTTATGAAAGAAGTTTAAAATGAATATGTAGTTATGTTGTGTTTCTAATTATTCGGCTAATTTATAGACTTCGTTCAAATTTCTTCCTAATCCGTTGTAATCCAGTCCGTAGCCTACTATAAATTTATTTGGAATCCTGATTCCGATATAATCTATTTTAATGTCTTTTTTGTACGCTTCCGGTTTAAAAAACAAGGTAGCAATTTTAAAATGCTTTACATTTTGGGCTTTAAAAAGCTGTTTTAATTCTTCGACAGTATTTCCTGTATCGACAATATCTTCGATGATGATCACGGTTCTGCCTGTTAAATCCTGATTAATTCCGATCAATTCCTTTACCGTATTGGTCGAGCTTGTGCCTTCGTAAGAAGCCATTTTGATAAAAGAAACTTCGCAAGGACTTTTGTATTTTTTTAAAAAATCTGCAACAACCATAAATGCGCCATTAAGAACCCCCACAAAAATGGGCGTGTCATCTGCAAAATCATCTTCTACCTGAGCAACGATTTTGGTCAAAGCAAAATCAATTTCTGTAGCCGAAATAAACGGAACAAATTGTTTATCGTGAAGTTGTATCATTATTTTCTCTTTAAAATAATGTGCAAAGATACAGAATTACAACCAAACTGTACGGATCAAATTGTATTGTAATGATACTTTTTTCAGAATGTTAAATATCACTTAATATTTACAAATCTTTCCTTAAATTTATTTTTTAAATCATTAAATTGTTGTCTTTAAAACTTTTAACTTAAAATTGAAATGAAAAACGCCACACCCATATTGTCTCTTTCCTTATTACTGATAATGAGTGCCTGCATGGGCCAGGTAAAAAAAGAAGCAAAAGAAACTTTGGCCACACAGCCCGGAAATATTGTAAAAACAGCTGTAGGCAACATTACGCTCCCACCACCTTATGCTACAGAATCTGCCAGAAATTCGAGCCGTGTCGTAAAGTGGCCAGAAGGACTTATGCCCAAAGCACCCCAAGGATTTACGGTTTCTAAATTTGCTGATGGTTTAGAAAATCCTCGTTGGACATACATAGCACCCAACAATGATATTTTTGTGGTTGAAAGCGGAACAAGAACCAGTAAAAATCAGATCACTATTTTTAGAGATACGGATAAAGACGGGAAATTTGAAACCAGAGCAGTTTTTATTAAAGATCTCAACAAACCTTTTGGGATGCTGGTGCTAAAAGACTTTTTTTACATTGCCAACACAGATGGATTGTACCGCTATCCTTATCAAAACAATCCTTTACAACTAACAACTCAGGGCGTAAAAATTCTCGAACTACCCGCAGGCGGCTACAACAATCACTGGACACGAAATCTACTTGCAAATCCTGACGGCACCAAAATTTATGTTTCTGTTGGCTCAGGAAGTAATGTTGGCGAGAACGGAATGGATAAAGAGATACGTCGCGCCGCTATTCTGGAAATTAATCCCGATGGAACTGGCGAAAAAATCTATGCTGACGGACTTAGAAATCCTGTTGGAATGGATTGGAATCCCGTAAACAATGAACTTTGGACAGCAGTTAACGAGCGAGATGATCTGGGCGATGATTTAGTTCCCGATTATATCACCAGCGTAAAACGCAATGGATTTTACGGTTGGCCTTACTCGTATTATGGCAATATTTTAGACCCCAGAATGAAAGGAGAACGCAAAGATTTGGCTGCAAAAGCAATCGTGCCAGATGTTTCAGTTGGCGCTCATACGGCTTCTTTGGGACTGGCTTTTTATAACAAAAATAGCTTTCCTGCAAAGTATAAAAACGGAATTTTTGTCGGTCAGCATGGCTCGTGGAATCGCGAAAAAATTTCAGGTTACAAAGTAATATTTGTACCGTTTGCCAACGGAAAACCATCCGGAAAACCAGAGGATTTTCTAACAGGTTTTATTTCCAATGAAGACAAAGCCGAAGTCTATGGCCGACCTGTTGCCGTTACCGTTATGAATGATGGTTCGCTTCTTGTCAATGACGACAGCGGAAATACCGTTTGGAAAGTTACGGCAAACAAATAATAGGTATGATTTTAAAAAAACACTACTTTCTTATTTCCTGGCTGATTGTTTCTCAGAACATTATCGCACAGGAACAAGAAAGCAAAATAAATGATACTATCAAAGGAGAAAAACTCGAAGAAGTTATTATAAGTTCGCTGCATCTTGACAGCAACTTATTAAATACTCCCGCCGCTGTTGGCATTTTATCAAAAAGAGAATTGCTGCAAAACAATACCACTGATATAAGCACCGTTCTCAATACAATTCCGGGTGTGCTGATGCAATCGTCTAACTTTACCACCACCCGCATTTCTATTCGGGGTATTGGAGCGAGAACCACATATGGCACCAACAAAATAAGGGCTTTTTACGGCAGTATTCCGCTGACATCTGGCAATAGCGAAACGGTCATTGACGACATCGACTTAGAAAGCATTAGTCAGATCGAGATTATCAAAGGTCCGCTTTCGAGTATTTATGGCGCAGGTTTGGGCGGTGCTATTTTAGTGTCACCTCAGCTTTTTCAAACCGAAGGGCAAAATACCTCGATCAGTACCGTTTTCGGTTCTTTTGGTCTCTTAAAAAACAGTCTGAATTATGCATTAAATGAAAAGCATTCAAGTTTAAATATCAGTTATCATAAACTGGAAACCGACGGATGGCGACAAAATAGCGCGTACCATCGTGAGGGAATTACGCTTGCGGGAGCATTATTCAAAAAGCAAAATAGCCAACTTACTTATTTTTCAAATTACACTTACGTGAAAGCGTACATACCGAGTTCGATCAGCAAGACGGTATACGAGACAAATCCGCGACTTGCGGCACCTACTTGGGCTGCTTCAAAAGGATATAAAGAATACAAATCGGTTTTGGGAGGATTGGCGTATGATTTTAAAATTAATGATCGTCTAAACAATGCGACCTCTGTTTTTATCAATTATAAGGACAGTAATGAGCCTCGTCCTTTTGATGTTCTGCTGCAAAATACTTTTGCTGCCGGAGCAAGATCACAGTTTTCAGGAAACTTTAAAATCAGAGAAACAGAAAATCAATTTATTGCGGGAATAGAATATTTTTCAGATAATTATAAAGGAAATACTTTTGAAAATTGGTATCAGCAAAATAATGGTTTAGGTAGTTTACAAGGAAATCAACTGGCGGCAACGGGACAGAAAAGGCATTTTTACAATGTTTTTTCGCAAATAAGAACGTTACTTTCTCAAAAAATGGAGTTTCAAGCGGGGCTAAATTATAACAAAACACAATTTGAAATAGAGAATTACGATACCAATACGATTAAGAAATATGCTTACAGCGGTATTTTTTCGCCGCAACTTTCTCTTTTATTCAAGCCAAATACACAAAAAACCTTTTATTTTTCGGCAAGCCGGGGATTTTCGTTGCCGGCTACAGAAGAAACGCTTACGAGTGAAGGAACCATCAATCCGGATATAAAACCCGAAAATGGTTATAATTTTGAAGCAGGGGGAAAATATTATTTTTTGAATAAAAATCTGTATGTCGAATTTTCTCTATATCGAATGGAAATAAAAGATTTATTTGTAGCAAAACGCATTGGCGATGATCAATATGTGGGCATAAATGCTGGCAAAACACTTCATGAAGGTATCGAAGTTTTAGCAAAACACAATTGGAACATAAATTCTGCTTTATGGATGATATCTTATGTTTCAGCTTCCCTTGGAAATTATGAATTTAAAGAATTCATCGATAGCGGAAATGATTTTTCGGGAAATAAACCAACCGGAGTTGCCGCCAACAAAGCCAATGCAGGATTGAGTTTGAACAGTAATTCAGGGCTTTATTTTGCCGCCGATTTTCAGTTTGTAGACGAAATTCCAATGAACGATGCAAATACCGCTTACTCTGACGCTTATAAGGTCGTAAACCTAAAAACTGGATACCGTTTAGAGATACTTCCAAAGCTGACTACCCATTTGGCAGCAGGCATAAATAATGTGCTGGATGAAAAATATGCTTCGTTAATTTTGCCCAATGCGACAGCTGTTGGAAACGCTGAGCCACGATATTATTATCCCGGACTTCCTGTAAATTATTATGGCAGTATTTCGTTAAATTACCTATTTTAGATGCTTATTAAATTTAAAAAAAGATGCCTTCTGAACTGCAAATAAAACTAAACTCTGTACAGGCATGTAGAGAGAGCCGCTTGAAAGTTTCGCAAGAAATCTTAGAAAACAAGCACCTTTTTGACGAACTGGTTCAGATTTGTTTTGATCCTAATCATGAAAAGCACCACAAAGCCTGTTGGATTTTAGAATTTATATCCTACCGGGAGCTTATTTGGTTGCAACCTCATCTTAATTTCTTTTTCGAAAATATTCCTCATATAAAAGACGAAAGTGCTATTAGGCCTCTTGCAAAAGTGATGCAGCTCCTGGTACAATCACATTATAAGGAGGTAGAAAACAGCATTGCCCTTTCAGAAAAAAACCTTCAGCAATGCATCGAAACATCTTTTGATTGGCTGATCACAGACGTAAAAGTGGCCACAAAAGCCTATTCGATTAGAACGTTGTATATCCTAGGAAATCATCATAATTGGATTCATCCTGAGTTACAAATTATCCTCAACAAAGAATATCACACTCATTCTGCTGCGTACAAAGCCGTTGCCAGAGAAGTTTTGAAAAAAATAAAATAGCCTTTTTGCCACAGATTTAGACTAATTGAGTCAATTTAAAACTTAATAAGTGAAAAAAATTATGAAATTTGGGAAATTCGTGGCAAAAAAAAGATTAAAAATTATCTTTGCAGAAATACAACTACAATGAATTATTTTTCTTCTGATTTTAAATTAGGAATATTAGGTGGCGGACAATTGGGCAAAATGCTTTTGTTTGACACTCGAAAATTTGACATACAGACTTATGTTTTAGACCCGAGCGATGAAGCCCCGAGTAAAATTGCCTGCAATCAGTTCTTCAAAGGCGATTTGATGGATTATGAAACGGTTTACAATTTTGGAAAACAAGTCGATGTTTTGACTTTTGAAATCGAATTGGTCAATCTGGAAGCACTGACACAATTAGAAAACGAAGGCCTAAAAATATATCCTTCGCCAAAAACATTAAAAGGCATTCAGAATAAAGGAGTTCAAAAAGATTTTTACGCGCAGCACAATATACCTACAGCTCCCTTTGCAAGATTTGAGAATCTCGAAAATCTAAAATCAGCAATCGTTAATCAACACTCTACAATCAACTTGCCTTTTGTCTGGAAATGTACCGAATTTGGTTATGATGGCAACGGCGTAAAAGTAATTCGTCAAACATCAGATTTAGACAATTTGCCTAACGTAGAATGCATTGCCGAAACTATGATTCCGTTTAAAAATGAATTGGCTGTGATTGTTTGCCGCAATCCGTCAGGCGAAATCAAAACGTATCCTGTGGTCGAAATGGAATTTCACCCAGAAGCCAACCAAGTAGAATATGTAATTTGTCCTGCCCGAATTGATGAAAAAGTAGCTCAAAAAGCCAGGGCTATTGCTTTGAATGTTTCAGAAAAATTCAATCATGTCGGACTTCTGGCTGTCGAAATGTTTCAGACCCACGATGATGAAATTCTGGTCAACGAAGTTGCTCCTCGCCCACACAATTCAGGACATTATTCTATCGAAGCCAGTTATACATCACAATTCGAAAATCATTTGCGTGCCATTTTAGATCTTCCTTTAGGAAATACCGACAGCAAAGTTGCCGGAATTATGGTCAATTTAGTGGGCGCCGAAGGTTTTTCCGGAGAAGTTATTTACGAAAACATCGAAACCATTTTAGGATGGAATGGTGTTACACCTCACATTTACGGCAAAAAACAAACGCGCCCTTTCAGGAAAATGGGTCACGTCACCATCGTCAACGAAGATATGGCCGAGGCGAGACGAATTGCGGAGGAAGTTAAGAATACGATTCGGGTGATTAGTAAAAAGTAATTAGTGATCTGTTTTTAGCCACTAGAAAAACTTAACTTTATTTCAATCTTTATTAATTAGCTTTGTAAAAATTCAATAAATGAAAATTTCAAAATTACATATCGATCAGTTCAGACATTTAGAAAATCTAGATTTTGATTTTACCTATCCTGAAGATTTCCATATTGAAGAAAAAAGAGGAAAACCATTAGACAAAATATGTTTTATTGGGCAGAGTGCTACTGGAAAGACTGGATTGTTACAACTGATTTATGATCATTCTATTAATCTTTTAAATTTAGAACTTATAAACGGTCAAATATTCAGATTAAAAGATAATCTAAATAAAAGCGAAGTTACCTTCTTAATAGAAAGTGATGTTTTTCATTTAAAAAATAACGAAGTTTCTTTCAGAAACCGCATCTATAGAAATGATTTTAATAGTGGAGGCGGACAAGTAACTAGTTTAATTTCAAAAAAAGATAAAAAAGATGTTTTTTACTTTAAAGCGAATTTAGTATCCGATCAAAACATAAATTTTCTTTCAACTAACCCAATCGAATTAATAGAAAAACATAGTAACCAACTTAACGCTATTAAACAAGAATTTCAGCATAGAGATAACCTTTTTTTAATGGAAGAAAATTATGGGTTATTATTTAATGATAATGTGGACACGAAAATTTGGCTTCATCTGTTAGTAGATTATCTAAATTACCGAAAAAACTTTACTCAAAAAATGTCTGAATTAATCCATAATGGTTTTATTCATGATGTGAATAAATTGAGCGTAGAATTTAATAAATGGCAAAAGGAAAATCCAAATAGATTAGAATCATTTGCAAAAGAATTTAATTATATTCTAGAGCTTTTAAATTTAGAAGTTGATTTAGTAAACACAGAATATTCAGTACCTATAAAAAACAAGCGAATAGATGAAATCATTCCATTTCAAGATACAAGTACAGGAACCAAGCAACTTCTACTAACTTCATTGCCATTATATTCACTAGAAACAAAAGATTCTATTATTTTAATTGATGAGCCCGAACGCTCATTATATCCAAATATTCAGATGGAAGTAATGGATTATTATAAAAAACTTGCTCCAGAAGCACAATTTATAGTTGCTACTCATTCCCCGTTTATTGCCGCTTCATTTGAGCCAGAAGAACGATTCATTTTATATTTTGATGAAGAAGGAAAGGTTGCTGTTAGAAGAGGAATTTCTCCAATTGGAGATGATCCAAATGATATGTTGAAGAATGATTTCGATCTAGAATTTCTAATGAATGAAAAAGGAATAAAAGCATTTGAAAGATATAGAAATTTAAAAAAACTTCTAGCTTCTGCAAATGATGATGAAGAAAAAGACAAATTATTGGAAGAAATCCTTTCTTTAGCAAATGCCTATAAGTTTTAATGAGAAAGCAGACTAAACATTCAAATTCGTTAGCAAAAGATATTGAATATAAAAAAGGTGGAGATAATTCAATTCTTCGTGAAATACTTTTCAAAGAACAAAAAGGTTTTTGTTCTTATACCGAAACTTATCTAGGAAGAACTGATCAAAAAGACATAGATCATTTTAATCCTTCTCAAGATTATAGTGAAAGAAATAATTATTTAAATCTATTCCTTTGCAAATCACAATGGAACAAGGAAAAATCAAATAAATGGACTGATTTTCAACCTTCATTATCGCCATTGAATGATGATTTTGAAGATAGAATCTCATACAATAAGGAATTAAAACTTTTTGAAGCTACAGATGAAAAGGATAATGAGGCAAAACATCTTGTTAAACTATTAAAATTAGACGATTACGATTTATCAATCGAACGAAAAAAATATATTGAATTATGCAAAGAATTGATGAACTACTTCGACAGTCCAACAATATATTTTCAAAAAATAATTCAAAAAAGCCCAATCGAACTCAAATTTATTAGAAGTTTAGAAATAGAATTTGATGTTCATATTTGGGATCTGATTCCAGAAATAGAATAAACAAACCGTTTTCAGTCTCAACAAAAACCTGAAACATGAAACAAAAAAAACAGTTTTAAACAAAACAAAAAAAAACCACATGAGCAAAGTAGCCATTATAATGGGAAGCATCTCAGACATGCCAGTCATGCAGGATGCTATTGACATATTAAAACAATTTAATATTGAAGTTGAGGTTGATATTGTTTCGGCACACAGAACGCCGGAAAAATTATTCGATTTTAGCAAGAATGCACATACCCGCGGGATTTCGGTAATTATTGCAGGAGCTGGTGGTGCGGCGCATTTACCGGGAATGGTCGCTTCGATGTCGCCGCTTCCTGTAATTGGTGTTCCTGTAAAATCAAGCAATTCAATTGATGGTTGGGATTCGGTTTTGTCGATTCTTCAAATGCCAGGTGGCGTTCCGGTTGCAACCGTTGCTTTGAACGGAGCAAAAAATGCTGGAATTTTAGCAGCACAAATTATTGGAAGTCACGACAAAAAAGTACTTGACACGATTATTGCCTACAAAGAAGAGCTGAAAGCAGCAGTAAATAAAGCCGCTGATGGCTTAAAGAGATAAGGTATTTCTCCAATTCCTACAAGGTTTTCAAAACCTTGTAAGTATGATTATAAAGCTCAATTAATACTTCTAAAACACCTACAAGGTTTTGAAAACCTTGCAGGATAAAAATAATATGAATATTTCAACACAAAGGCTTCACATTACAGGAAGCCTTTATGTTTTTAGGGTCTTTTTTAATTATGCTTCATCTTCAATTTGCTCCAAAACAGATTCAAATTCAGATGCTATCACATCATCCTTATTGATCCAATTCTCAGAAGTAACCAGGTTATAGTTTACATCATCTTCTGTTGTCAATTCCCAGATAATACTTTCTGCTTCAGGAAACGGAATATTTTGAGACATTTGATTTTCAAACAACCTTTTAATCAGGTTTCTGTCAGACAAACCATTATTCAACAACTTCAATATATTTTCGGCTGTCAGTTTTTGTACTTCACCATTAGTTGGTGTCATAGAGAAATGCACAACAGAAGCTTTTGCATTTGGAAATTTCCCATTGTAAGCTTTAAAAAGCAATTGATTGACATGAAATAATCTGCCTTGCATGTGTATTTCCGGATATTCCTCACACACTTTATCAATTAACATGTTGTTTGATATCTGCTCAATCTGTCCTTCACTTAATTCCTCTCCCAATTTATAGTCTAATACAATCTGTGCAGCTTCGTTAGGTTCATAATCCGAAATGGCCATTTCTAATAATTCCGGTAAAGTGCTTTTCTCGGCTGTAGCTCCATCCGGATAATTGAATTTTTGTAATAAAACAACAAAATCTTCATCAGACCAATATCCTTCTACTTCATTTACCGTATCTATATTCTTGATTACAACTTGATAATTCATCCTTTTTTTATTTAATTTATGATTAGCATTTTATACTGCTAAATCGTTTTTTTTCAATTTACGCTTTTAATATCTACTACAGCAATAAATAACAAATCTATAACACAATTTAAGAGTATTTTATGCCAATAATCAATTCCATATCGATGATTACATTTTTATAAATTGTTATCTTTGGAATTCAATATTTTGACTTCAATCCATAAAAAATATAATATCAAAATGAACGTATTACTTTCAAAATTTATAACAAAGCACGATACAGCACCTTTTTCTCAAATTAAAATAGAAGATTATTCCCCAGCTTTTCAAGAAGGAATTGCTTTGGCTAAAGCCGAAATTGATGCCATCGTCAACAATCCAGAAGCACCTACTTTTGAGAACACAGTGGTAGCGATGGATTTCTCTGGTGATATTCTAGATCGTCTTTCGAGTATTTTCTTCAATTTAAATTCGGCCGAAACCAGCGATGAAATGCAGAAAATTGCTCAGGAAGTTTCGCCTTTATTATCTGAATTTGGAAACGACATTACACTAAACGCTGCTTTATTTGCTAAAATAAAAGCCGTTTACGATCAAAAAGAACAACTCAATTTAACTCCCGAGCAAACCACGCTTTTAGACAAAAAATACAAAAGCTTTTCTAGAAACGGAGCCAATTTGCCTGAAGACAAAAAAGATAAACTTAGAGCAATTGACAAAGAATTATCTAAATTAAAACTACAATTTGAAGAGAATATTTTGGCAGAAACCAATGCCTTTGAATTGCATTTAACAAATGAAAAAGATTTAGCAGGTTTGCCTGAAGGCACAATTGAGGCGGCAAGATTACTGGCTAAAAACCAGGAAAAAGAAGGCTGGATTTTCACTTTGGATCATCCAAGTTATATTCCTTTTTTGACGTATGCCGACAATCGTGAATTGCGCAAAAAAATGGCGATTGCTTTTGGAGCGAGAGGATTTCAGAACAACGAATTTGACAATCAGGAAAATGTATTAAAAATAGCCAAATTGCGTTTTGAAAGAGCCAATTTGCTGGGATATAAAACCCATGCTCATTTTGTTCTGGAAGAAAGAATGTCCGAAAGTCCTGAAAAAGTATTTTCTTTTTTGAATGATTTATTAGCAAAAGCAAAACCTGCCGCACAAAAAGAATTTACAGAATTGTCCGCTTTCGCGAAAAATTTAGACGGAATTGAACAGTTAGAAAAATGGGATGGTGCGTACTATTCTGAAAAATTAAAACAACAGCTTTTTAATTTAGATGATGAAAAACTCAAACCTTATTTTCAGTTAGAAAAAGTGTTAAACGGAGCATTTACAGTTGCCAAAAAATTATACGGACTTACCTTTACCGAAGTATTTGACATTGACAAATACCACGAAGAAGTAACGACTTATGAAGTAACTCATGCTCAAAATAATTTAGTCTCGATTTTCTACGCCGATTTTTTTCCGAGAAAAGGAAAACGAAACGGCGCTTGGATGACTTCGTTTAAATCGCAATATATAAAAGACGGCATCAACGAAAGGCCTCATATTTCTAATGTCTGCAATTTTACCAAACCAACAGAAACCAAACCATCGTTATTGACTTTTAATGAAGTAACAACCCTATTTCACGAATTTGGTCACGGATTACACGGAATGCTGGCCAACACCACCTATCCTAGTTTGTCAGGAACCTCTGTTTTCTGGGATTTTGTAGAATTGCCAAGTCAGATTATGGAGAATTGGTGTTACGAGCCCGAAGCCTTGGCTTTGTTTGCCAATCACTACGAAACAGGAGAAATTATTCCAATAGAATATGTACAAAAAATCAAGGAAAGTGCGAGCTTTCAGGAAGGAATGGCAACGTTGCGACAGTTGAGTTTTGGATTATTAGACATGGCGTGGCACGGTCAGGATCCGACAGGCATTACCGACTTAAAAACTTTTGAGACCGAGCAATTTGCCAATACACAATTGTATCCTGACGTAAAAGAAAACGCCATGAGTACCGCTTTCTCGCATATTTTTCAGGGTGGTTATTCTTCTGGATATTACAGCTACAAATGGGCAGAAGTTTTAGATGCCGATGCTTTTGACTATTTTCAGGAGAAAGGGATTTTTAATATTGAAGTTGCCACAAAATTTAAAGAAAATGTCCTTTCAAAAGGAGGCACAGAACATCCGATGATTTTGTACAAACGTTTTAGAGGGCAAGAACCAAAACCGGAAGCTTTGTTGAAACGTGCTGGACTTCTTTAAGGCAAAATAGCCTGTGCCTGCAAAATCAAAATTTACAATTGTGCTGCCAAAACCTTTTGTATTCATGCTTAAAACCAATAAAATTTGAAAAAATACTTAAAAATACTCTTTTATATCGCTATTCTTGGATTGATCGCCATTGTGTCGATTAACTTATATGTGAAGTCAACGACCAAAAAGCATGTGTACAACTCGATGAGAAGGTTTCCTAAAAATGATGTCGGAATTATTTTTGGAGCGGGCATCAATGGTGATCAGCCCAGCAAATATTTGAAGGATCGTCTTGACGCCGGAATTTTACTGTATAAAGCAAAGCGCATTAATAAAATTTTGCTTTCGGGAGACAATGGCCGTGAAGGATATGACGAACTAACCGTGATGAAAAATTACTGTTTTAGACACGGAGTAGACACAAGCAAAATATTTATTGACTATGCTGGTTTTGACACCTACTCTACGATGTATCGTGCCAAACATATTTTTAAAATTAAAAAAGCGACCCTCATCTCTCAGAAATACCATTTGAATCGGGCAATTTATATCGGGCAAAATCTCGGCATCAAATCGGTTGGCTATTCTGCCAATTCCGGCGAATATTTGGGTTACAAATATGTTACGACAAGAGAATACCTTTCGGTTTTTAAAGCTTTTTTTGATGTTTTACGAGATCGGGACCCTCATTTTTTAGGCAATCCGATAGATATAAACGGACTGTCTAATTATTCTAAAGAGGACAAACGATAAAACAAAAGGCCAGAACGCAATGCTATGAGTTCTGGCCTTTTTTATTTGATAATATTGTATAAAAAATACTTCTCTTTTAGTTAGACCAAACAGGTTTTAGAAACCTGTTTGGTCTTCGGTTTAATTATAGTCTTCGTAAAAAAGAATTCTCCTCACTGAAAACTTGATTTGATCACTGTAAAAAGAATTCGACCGACTGAAAACTAGATTTGATCACTGTAAAAAGAATTCGACCGACTGAAAACTTGATTCGAGCGACTGAAAACTTGATTTGATCACTGTAAAAAGAATTCGAGCGACTGAAAACTTGATTCAAGCGACTGAAAACTTGATTTAACCGACTGAAAACTTGATTCGACCGACTGAAAACTTGATTTGAGTGACTGAAAACATGATTCGAGCGACTGAAAACATGATTTGACCATTGTAAAGTAGAATTATACCGTATACAAGTTAGATTTAATCACTGTAAAGTAGAATTCTACCGTATGCAAGTATGATTTAACCACTGTAAAAAAGAATTCGACCGTATGCAAGTTAGATTTGACCACTGTAAAGTAGAATTCGACAGTATGCAAGTTAGATTTAACCACTGTAAAGTAGAATTCGACCGTATGCAAGTTGGATTTGACCACTGTAAAGTAGAATTCTACCGTATGCAAGTTGGATTTGACAACTGTAAAGTAGCATTCGACCGTATGCAAAGTTCTTATTACTGTATAGAAAAAGGTTTTTTTGTAGTGGGAAGGAAAAAAAGGAAGAGGTTTTTCTGAAATTTGAAACCTACTATAAAACTCCCAAAAAGTATCGTGTCGTTTTGGATGAGGGATAGTAGCAAGCTACCGAAGTAGCGCGGATAGCCCGACAGCATACCGAAAAGAGGGCGTATATGCACAAAGTACTATAGCCCTCTTATCGGTATGGTGACAGCCCTAGAAAGCAATCTTCAATTTTAAATGATAAAAATGAAAATTCGTTTCTATTGTAAATTGCAATTTTAACGATTGGTATTTCACCAACGAATGTGTTGCTTATGTGTTATTTTATGACTCTTTTGTTGTTGGCGGGTAACGGTAATAGATCTTCGAAAATGTGACTTAAATCATCTGGTAGCACGCCATTATTATTGCTATTACTGTGGCAAGAGAAACAAGAAATCGCATTTTGTTCTGTAGAGGCAGATGACGGAGACTGGACATAGGTTTCCATAGTGCTATTGGATAATTGTCCTGTGCCGATCGCATCACCATTCGTGCCTCCATAAGGATATACGTTTCCGTTTGGTGCGGCTCCACCAAAAGTCCATGTAGCGCCTATGAGTAAGTAATTCTTTCTGATGTCGTTGCCTACTAGCTTGCTGCGCACGGAATTGTTGATCGAGATAATTTGACTATTAGAATCTGCTGGAGTTTTGTCTTCGGCATTAGGAGGCGTATTTGAGGCAACACCCCAAGCCATAATTCTTCTTGCTGTTGGGCTGGTGAGAGCAGCATTGGTGATAAGAATTGTATTGTCTTTTACTCTCATGTTCTGAATGTTTTGTGCTCCCGTTGTATCGTTGGCATTGCCATTAAAAAGCCAACCTTTGCCAGTATCTGCTGCAACTTGCTTGATTTTATTGTTTTTGTCTACATAAGCATAGGCACTATTAGGTGAATTTTTTTCGTGTTCGAAAGTGGCCCAGATCATTTCAGGATGTCCTGCAACACTGCCCACGACATGCATACCAACCAAAGCCAGTTTTGCAGTAGTTTGTCCATTTTCTACCCATTTGTTTGGGTTTGTTTTGTCGTAAGTAGGAATAGTGGCCTCGATGGTTACATAAGTCTCTGGATTCGGCAAGTCTTTGACTTCTACCCATGATGTTTTAATTTCCATTGCGAGTGCGTCTGCATCTGGAGGTGTGGCCCAGCCTTTGGTTTTTGCGTATGCCAGAATACTATCTCTTGCTGAGGCGGTAGTTGGAAATTGATTGCCGTTGAGTTTGCCTTCATTAACACCTGTGAGATAATAAGCATAAACATCATTGACCATTGTTATGTAGTAAACTAGCGATTGGTTTTCGCCCATTAGAGCGCCGTGAGAACCTGCTTGTCCTTGCTCTGACTCTACTTCGTTGCCGTTAGAATCAAGAAAAATTGATTTAGCACCTACTTTGAATTCTTGTACAACCTCTGATGGTTTAATTTTACTATCAATAACAGGTTTTGGTTTTTTTATAATGTTGCCCTTGGTATCCAGAAAAGAATGAATGCCTTTTGCATCGGCCTTTACGCTGCCGAGTAGAACTAATTTGTTGGCATCATTTTTTACTTTCTCATCTTTCTTTTGAGACTCAATTTCGAACATTTTTCCAGACTTGTCTATCAAAACAGGCAATCTGTTAGGGCCACTCTGATTGATCGTACTAGCAGCATTCAACAAAACATTAGGTTGGTGCGCAGTAAGCTTGCGTTTTCCTGTAACTGGATCTTGAGGAGAAACATTGTAAAAAACTGGCGATTCCATGATGGTTCCTTTATTACCATATTGGCCGGAAGACGGAGAGGTAATCCATAAAAACATCTGTTCAGACCATTGGTAGAAATCGCAATTGTTATTGTGCGGAAATGTGACACTGTTGGCAGGTGACACCAGTCCGTTTTCGGTTGCTTTTTTTCCTGCAAACCAGGAATTAAATACAGCGTCAGAAACGGTGCAAGATTGTTTTACATCCTGCGGAAGATATTGATAGTCCGAATCGACATTGGCTACTAAATCTTTCTTTTTACATCCCAGAAAAAGAATGATAAGCAGCCCCATAAGTAGCGCTATACTTTTTATTGTTATTTTTTTCATAATGTGTTG
This sequence comes from Flavobacterium flavipigmentatum, assembly GCF_020911905.1. NCBI lineage: Bacteria > Pseudomonadati > Bacteroidota > Flavobacteriia > Flavobacteriales > Flavobacteriaceae > Flavobacterium > Flavobacterium flavipigmentatum. The sequence continues at coordinate 498,784 of NZ_CP087133.1, forward strand.
TTGTTAATTGGTTTGTTGTTTTTGGGTTGAATGTGAAACTTCTTGATTAGTTGTGCTACACTTTACGATAGTTGATAAATACTATCGAAAATAATGGTGCTAAAAAAAACACCTTCGGAGATAACCCGAAATGTTTTTACATTTTGTACACCAAAAGTATCTTTTAGCTTTATACTCGAATAAAAAAATGGTACAAGAGAGGATTTTTTGGTTGCAAGCAAAAGGAAAGATGATGCAAAACGATTTTGTTTGAAGGTTTAACAACCAAAATGATATACTTTTTTAATAAAGTTTCATTTATTATTGAAAGTTTAAAAACTTTTACTTACATTTGCTCTATGGAATTCAAAGAAGCAAAAAATAAGTTTGTACAAACCTGGGGGGCATTAGGCTCTCAGTGGGGCATTAATAAAACCATGGCGCAAATTCATGCTTTATTGATGATTTCGAACCAAGCCGTTTCGATGGAAGACATCATGGAGGAATTGCAAATTTCGCGCGGGAACGCCAGCATGAACCTAAGAGCCTTAATGGATTGGGGAATTGTTTACAAAGAATACAAAGCAGGCGAAAGAAGAGAGTTTTTTACGGCCGAAAAAGACTTAGACGAATTAGCCGTAAAAATTGCCCGAGAAAGAAGCAAAAGAGAAATCAAACCTGCGCTCAAAATCTTAAAAGAAGTTTCCTCTATCGAATCTAAAGATTCTGCTGAAGAGAAACACTTTGTCGATCAAACCTCTAAATTGTATGATTTTGTTTTGAAAGCAGACAATATGTTAGACAAAATGACGGAGTTTAACGAAAATTGGCTGGGACGTTTGGTTTTAAAAATCATGAAATAAATTTCGAACTAAAAAAATCTAATTAAAACTTTCATTTTTTTCTGAAAGTTTAAAACACTTAGTGATTATGAAAAATCTAAACTACCTAAATTACTTTTTTGTTGGCTTTCCAATTGCTTTATGCTTAATAGGTTTTGTTGATAATGATTTTCTTTGCTTTGGTTTATTATCAACCACTTTAACGGGATTATTCCAAGTAATTGTTGGCATAAAAATGCTGCAAGACGAACCAAATGACAAAAATCTTCGAATTTATATAATTGCAGTGATTGCATTTTTTGCAACATTATTTATAATTTCAAAAGTAGGTTTGTATGATTGGATAAACTATATCCTATTAAGTGTCCCGCCAATATTAGCTATCTATCTTTCTATAATAATCTATAAAAAACAATAATCATGACTTTTTTAAACGCACAATGGAGAAACTTAGCCTTAATAAATTATGAAATTGATCCTCAATTACTAAAAAAATACCTTCCCGCTGGAACAGAAATTGACTTTTGGAATGGCAAATGTTACGTGAGCGTAGTTGGTTTTATGTTTGAAGAAACGAAAATTTTAGGTATTAAATTTCCGTTTCACATCAATTTTGAGGAGGTCAATCTTAGATTTTATGTAAAACATTTCGATAATGGAGAATGGAAAAGAGGCGTTGTTTTTATAAAAGAAATTGTACCCAAAAAGGCCATCACTTTTATAGCCAATGGTTTGTATAAAGAACATTACGAAACTTGTAAAATGAGACATAGAATTATTGAAAAGGAGAACACAACCCTTTTTAATTATCAATGGAAAGTAGATGGAAAATGGAATACCATTCAACTTGAAACATTCAAAGAGTCGCAAGAAATTGAGGTAAATTCTGAAGCCGAATTTATAACAGAGCATTACTTTGGTTACACCAAATACAACGACAATACAACCTTTGAGTACGAAGTAAAACATCCGAGATGGAAACAACTAGAAGTTAAAAACTTCATGCTCAAGGTAGATTTTAAAAGAAATTATGGCAGTGATTTCGAAATTTTACAAAATGCGAAACCGCTATCTGTTTTATTGGCAAAGGGATCAAAAACAAAAGTCGAAAATAAAAAAACCAAACGTTATGAAAACGCTACAAAACCAAACCTTACTTTATGACGAAGACTGTCCGCTGTGTCAAGTTTATACAAAGGGCTTTGTAAAAACGGGTATGTTAGATGAAAACGGAAGAAAACCTTATTGCCAATTATCTGAAGACGAACAAAATTTTGTAGACATAAAACGTGCAGCAAATGAAATTGCTTTGGTAGACAACAAAACCAAAACAGTGACCTACGGAATTGACAGTTTGCTTAAAGTAATAGGATTTTCATTTCCATGGATAGAAAAAATCGGGAGTGTAAAACCCGTGAAATATTTTCTAAAAAAACTGTATTCTTTTGTTTCTTACAATCGAAAAGTAATTATTCCTAGCCAAATAAAAGAAGCAAACAAATTGCAATGTGTCCCGGATTTTAATTACAAATACAGATTTATTTTTATTGCATTTGCATTAATGATTACGACTTTTGCACTATTTGCCTTTTCTAATTTGATTCCGAATTTGCCAAAATCAACTGTTTTAAGAGAACTCATTTTAGCGTTAGGACAAATTGTTTTTCAAAGTATATTTCTTCTCAAATTAGACAAAAAAACGATTATCAATTATGCTGGAAATTTGATGACTGTTTCTTTAATGGGTTCTCTTATTTTACTGCCAATCCTACTGCTGAATGAAGTTATAATTTTACCTGAAAATCTAATTTTAGGTTGGTTTGCAAGTACCGTTTTAATCATGTTTATGGAGCATTTTAGAAGAATTAAAATTTTAAATCTTCCTTTTTACTTATCTTACACTTGGGTCATTTACAGAATAATTGCGCTACTATTAATTTTAAATTTATAAAAATGAGAAAACTCATCATAGTAGCCGGAACTGGTTTTTTAGGACATGTTTTGGTAGATCATTTCAAAAATAAATTTGAAGAAATAGTAATTCTCACAAGAGGAAATTCAAAAACAATCGACGGAATACGATATGTAAATTGGGATGCCAGAACCCTTTCTGGCTGGGAAAAAGAATTGGAAAACGCAACTGTTTTAATCAATCTTGCCGGAAAATCTGTTGATTGCCGCTATACCAAAGAAAATAAAAAAGAAATTTTACTATCTCGAATAGAAAGTACCAAGATTCTAAACCAAGCGGTTTTAAAGTGCCAGAACCCGCCTAAACATTGGCTGAATTCCTCTACCTCAACTATATATCGTTTTTCGTTAGACAAACAAATGGATGAAGTTGATGGCGAAACAGGAAATGATTTTTCTATGAATGTTGCACTTTCTTGGGAAAAAGCATTTTTTAAAACCGAAACTCCAAATACCTTAAAAACGGCTTTGCGAACTTCGATTGTTTTAGGAAAAAAGGGTGGCGCTTTTGTGCCACTGAAAACTTTGGCAAAATTAGGTTTTGGAGGAAAACAAGGAAAAGGAAATCAATTTATCAGCTGGATTCACGAAGACGATTTTGCCAATGCAGTCGAATTTATTCTTCAAAAAGAAATTACGGGTCGTATTAATATTGTTTCGCCTCAACCGATTCGAAATTCTGAGTTTATGAAGCAGCTTCGAACAGCGGTTGGTGCTCCTTTCGGAATTCCGATTAGTACTTTTTTACTTGAAATGGGCTCTTTTATTATTCGAACAGAAACCGAATTAGTTTTGAAAAGTAGAAATGTGATTCCGAGAAGACTTTTAGAAAACGGATTTAAATTTCAATTTGAAAACATCGGTAATACTTTTAAAAATCTACTAAACAAATGACAATCATAAACCTCATCACCAAAATAAAAGCATCCAAACAAATTGTTTTTGATGTTTCAAGAAACATCGATGTGCATCAGCAATCTGCCAGCAAATCAAATGAAGTATCGATTGCGGGAGTTACGACAGGATTAATCAATTTGAACGAAACGGTAACTTGGCGAGGGAAACATTTTGGGTTTTATCTCACTCATAAAAGCATTATTAGCGCCATGAACTATTATGATTATTTTGTGGATGAAATGGTGGAGGGAAAATTCAAATCCTTCAAACACCAACATTTTTTTAAAGAAGAAAACGGAGTAACTATTATGAATGACTTATTACAATATGAAACTCCGTTTGGCAGTATTGGCAAACTATTCGATACTTTATTTTTAAAAAAACATCTTATAGGTTTTCTTTTAGAAAGAAATAAAATGCTCAAAAAAATAGCAGAAAACCAGTAGACCTATTTTAAAATCATCCTTTATAATCGATAGAAAATTTATAAATTTTTCCCCAAAAAAATACAGTCCATCATTGATTATTTTGATAAAGTACGAATACATTCTTAAAAGGTTTCAGAATACTTTTGCCTGTATTAACAATTTCTTTGCTTAAAAATAGCAAGAATACAAAAGTCAAAAATAAAATTTGTCACAAAACAACGTATTTGATTCACGAAACAGATATTCTATGTTACTAGACCTTTCGGGAACTTTTTCACCTTCTGTCCCATAACATCGGCGTTTTGGTAGTATTGGGATCTGTATACAAATCAGCTGCTGTAACTAGCAAAACATCAACTTCCATGAAACGTTCATTAAAATTTAATAGTTTTTTTAATTGGGTACATTTTTCATGAACAAAATCCAACCTTTGATATTCGGGAACATTTTGTACAATTAACATCCGAACAACTTCCTTAAAATTTTTATCTGTAGACAATTGAATCTGAAAAGCAGTTGCTCCACTGGTGAGAGAAGTAAATTCATCTACATCATAATGTTGTTCACAAACAATAAAAGATTTTGTTTCTCTGGATTTTAATTCCAAAAAAGATTCGCCATCTTGATCTACCCATCGTCCTACATCGCCAATGGCATATCGAAAAACAGGAAATCTTTTGCGAAAAGTATTCGTGACGGCAATTGTACCATAACCGTCTGTATCTGGATTCAAAATTTCGACAATAATTCCGTTAATTACTGAAAATAATGATGGGTTTTTAGTGAAATTTGACCAAGCCCAAATACCTGTTTCGGCAGAACCGTACATCGAATAAATTTGTTTGCAACCCAATATTTTTTGTAAAAACTTTTGTACGTTGGGTCTCAAAAATTCGCCTCCATAAAATAAGTTTTCAATTTGCAGTTTTGTGTTCTTCTCCTCAAGAAATTGCGCAAAACACAACAATTTCGAAGGAGTACCGAGTATAAAATCTGGCTTAAAATAAGTAGCCGTTTGTTCCATATCATTGTAACTTGCATGCGCGCTCAATGCTAATGTGGTAGCTTGACATTTTTCTAAAATATCATCCATAATTGCGGCTGTGCGGTACATGTCTGAGTAGCCAAAAATATTTAAGGCAATCGTTTTAGGGGTGAAAAAGTTGTTTTTTGTAAGTTCTGCCGCCATCGCAAGACGTTGATCTTGATTTTCTTGTATATCGACTGGAAAAATCAAAGGATTTTGAGTGCTTCCACCAGAACGCACCAAATACACTCCCGTCTTTTCTTCCTGAAGGTTAAAATTTGTTTTTAAAATTGGCATTAATTCTTTTTTACTGAGTATCGGAGCCTCAGGAGCAAGATCATGTCCTTTATAAAATTGGCTGTACAAAGAACTTCGTTTTGCCAATTCGAAATAATCCTGCAAAAGGAGATTATGAGTTTTTGAAGAAGTATCAACTGAATTCATGTTTATCATTTTATTTATTTCTCTTTTTAAAATAATAATAGTTTTTAAGTAAAGTTGACGCATGATTTAAAACAAACAACACTTTTTGTTGCCACGAAGGCAATCGCTCCATGGCGTGTTCTAACCATCGCTGAGACAACATCCCCATTAACTGTTGATCATATCGATTAGCACTTTTTTGATATCGCTTTATAGTAACCGGAATTTCTAATGCTGCCCAGTTTGTATAACTAATTCGAGACAAACTCCCTTCGATTTCACGCACTTCGATACAGGCTTTATTGAGCAGTCCTACCTGAGCTTCTTTTTTGATATTTTTGAGCACACGGTACCAAAAATCAATCCCCTCATTTAAGGAAACATTCTTCTCGTAGCGAATGTCGTTTAGACATTTTTTACGTATTACCACATTACTCCCGAGACCCATAATAAAATCTGGCGCGCTGATGGTGTGCAGCACATTGGGTATCAGATACAATTGATCGGAAAGTAAAATTAGTTCTGTTGCAAAAGATTTAATATTTGGCAAATAATAATTCGATGGAAGCAATAAAATTCCAACTACCAAAACATCTATATTTTTTTGCTCCATGATCGAACCCACCTCTCTTAAGCTGGAAGGTGTATAACAATCATCCGCATCCAAAAAACTAATTAGCTCTCCCGTGGCTTGTTCGATCCCTAAATTTCTTGCGTTACCCGGACCTATGTTTTCTTTCAATTCGATAATTTGAATCTCGGTTTGCAAAAATTGCGGCGCAAAAAACAATAATGAATCTTTGAGACAAACCAAACTTTTATCGGTACTGGCATCATCTACAATAATAATTTGAGATGGTTTTTTTTCCTGAAAAGCCAGTGACCGAATGGCATCATAAATATAGTTTTCTTTGTTGTAAAGAGGTATAACAACCGTATGTTTCATATTTTTTCTACTCTAATAATGGGTAAATTAAAGCCCTTCCCTGGTGCACATTCACCACTGATTCATCTGAACCACGAAACAATCCTGCTCCATACATTTTATCCTCTTTGCACAACAACATCCCTACCAAATGGATCTGGCGATGATTTTCGATATCAGTAAATTCTTTTTGGTCGACAAAATGCTGAATGACGTATTTGCTCCAGTTTTCCCGAATAATGACTTCCCACTCCTCTGCCGTACAATCCTTTTTGGCATACGCTCCAATACCTCTGCCGCCACTGTTTAATTTCAAAATAAAATTCTCTTTACTCTTTATAAAAGCATCACAGCCCGCAGGATCTTGAATAACAAAAGTGGGAATTAGGTAATTTTGTAAAAAACCATATTCCTCCTCGCTCAGGTAATCGGTCATGATTTGAGCATCATACATTACAGCCAAAACCCGCTTATCATGAATTAAAATTAAAGTACGGATATCATTAAAATAAGAGTTTCCTTCAATCAATTTATCGAGTACATCTGGATTTATTTTTTTTAATTCTTCACGATCCATTTCTAAAATAAATTGCGAAACAGGTTCGTCATCGACATAAATCGAATCATTAACCAGCACTAAATCCTGAGGTTTTACAGAAATTATGTCAATTTCTATTTTTGCCAATTCTTTTTGAAGATAAAAAATCTCCGTTCCTTTTTCATCATCATGAACGACAGCTACCTTTTTATGAGAAGCGAATTGATGGTAAAGATCATCAACAATATCTTTTAAATCTTTATTTGAAGTAGTTACTACATCTTGGTCTAAATTTATCTGATCGTTTATTAATTTCAAATAATAACTAATCATCCAGCCGTTTAAGGGATATCGTGCGCCTATCTCGCATATTTTTGCCTGATCATGGATGTCATATAAAAAATCAGGGCGATAAAAACCCTGATTGTATAATTTGTTATTGGTTTTCTTCAATAAAGCTTCTAAATCTTCATTCAATTGATAATAGTTTCGAATTCTATCATCTTCAAAATAATTGAGAACGATTGCGTTGCAGGCTTTATTTAAAATAGAACACAAGCGATTCATTTTCTGACGGTAGCCCGAAGATAACAGTACCGAAGAATTGGCAAAAGAACTTCTAATTAATCCGCTGTCTTTTTGAAAATACTCAGAAAACAACTCGTCCCATTTTTTCTGTTTGTCAGCTTGGTTTTGCTGTAACCTAATTTTAGGCATCATGAGTTGAGATTTCGCTTCTTTCTTTGTGATCGTCATTAGTAGAATAATAAATTAAAAACTAAGTTCTTCTAGTTCCATGATATCTTCCATTACGGCCGATTTTTTTTCTAAATAATCTTTAATAATAGGCTCCAGATCATACGCTTCAACATCGATATTCTTTGCTTTTGCATAATGAAAAACAGCACTCACGGCAAAAAAGAAATGATTTTTTTCAGTTGGGCCACAGTGAACGCTTATCCATGCCAATGTTTTTTCGCATTCCTCTTCGGAGAAATTATAATCGTTTATCAACCATGATTTGAATTTTGGAAGTATCAATTCTACTTCGCCATGCGTGTAAATTTCATGTATCAAGGTTGTCAGTAAAGCAATCATTATGTCTTTATTTCGCAACGAATTTTGATCTTTCCAGGCTTTAAAGTCACAAGCACTTTGGTTTAAATACTTACGTGAAAGCCAATCATCATCTGTACAAATTGTAGTGGCCATTGTGTAAAACATTTGAGAATGTAAAATTCTGCCCACCACCGCCAAATCTTCATCTACAATTCTGTTGAGACTCGTAATCGACTGCAAAAGCGCTTTTTCGTCAGCGACAGGTTGATTTTTATGAACCAGCATCGTCATGCGATTGCTAATTCCTGCCACCGTCATGGCGCTATTATTGGTTTGGCTCCAACTATGAAAAAAACGTTGTAAGTGTTCTTTCTCTTGTACTTTCGACGTCAATTGATTAAAACTTTTTTCGATTTTTGAAAATGATTCTTGTTGATTTGGCAAGAATTTTAATAATTGATCTTTTAAATATGATTCCTCCATTCCTTGAAGAACCGGAAGAATAATTGAACTTAAATTGGTCATGATTATTTGATTTTAAATGGTTTGTTAACGTATTAATTATGATTTAAAATTTGTTGGTACGGGTGGCGCGATAGTATTTTATTTTTCTCACCACATCAATATCTTTTTCATGATATTGCTCTAACCAACTCGCCTGATCAAAGAAAATACAACGGGATTCGGCAATTACAATAATCGATTTGGTTAATGAAATCTGATATAATTTATTTAGCAATTCGTCATATTGAAAATCAAAAAGAGGATTGTAGAGATAAAAGACATTTCCATCAGAAACATCGGTCTTTAAAATATCCCCGCAAATGGCAGAAGCATTTTTTATTTGCTCTTTTTCGATTAAAGTAGCGCAAACGTCATTTCGCTCTTGCAAAATTTCGATTCCTTTAAAGTGTGCTTCGGGATATTTTAGAGCGCCATATAAAATGATATTTCCGTAACCCGAACCCAGATCATAAAACACTGTTTCTTCTGTGATTTCAAGAGGGTCAAAAAGCTCAAATAAAAAACTTGAAGACCCATATCTAAAAGAATTAAGCCCGTGTTGAATGGTAATCTCAGAAAGGCTTAATTCATTTTCTATACCTTCAGAATAATGATCAATTGCCGTTTGAATTTTTGTAAAAGCATCCATTTATTTCATCATTAATAGTTCTAATTTTTCTAAAGAAAGAATTGCTTTTTTCATCTTTTCGGCATATTCATTATTTACTTTTTGAATGTCGGCGTTGCAGAAAGTACAGGTAGTTTCTTCTTCGTAAACATAATTATCGCAGCCGTTGCACATTTTTAGTGCTTTTGGAATCCTCGGTGATCTGTCTGAAATAGCTGAAACGACTACTGGAGCAACATCATTAGGGGATTGCACTTCTACGATTTCGCCCTTTTCGTTTTCTACAACAATTTCAAAAAGACCAATATCAAATGATAATCCGGGCGCTTCCTGTATTTTTCTGATGCGTTCTTTGAGACCTTTCTTTTTTAGCTCTAAAGCGCGATAGTGACAAAAAGGATTATTCCCTCTCTTTCCAAATAACACATGACTGGTCCATGTGCAGCCTGCCAGGCAAGAAGACTCGTAATAGCAGCCTTTGCAGCCTCCCCACAATTCTTCTTTATTTCTATAGCGGGAAAAAACCATTTCTTCACTATATTTCCAAATGTCTTCCAGATCCATGTCTTTTACGTTTCCTCCAGTGTATTCGGTCGTTGGTAAAGACGGGCACCCTTTGATTTTGCCATCTGCTTCAATACCAATTCCAGTATGTCCGGCAGAACATCCTGTGTAATATTTTTCGTTACCTTGTCTCCAAATATGTTCGTAAGGCCCAAAATAACCTATATTATTTCCTGCCTGAATTAATACCTTATTGGCTAAGGCTTTTCGGTAAATTAGAATAAGATTATCATAAAAATCATTTAATTCGTAAGGCTGTAGTATCAGTTCTTCCGAATTATCTACGGCATTTCCCATAGCGACTGCCAGTTGTATTTGCCAATTTTTTACATCATTTTCGATAAGAACATCCAAAAGATCATTCAATTCGTTTTTACTGCTTTTTGTAACAACCGTATTGACACTCGATGGTATATTGTGCTTTTTTAATAATTGCAAACAATGAATTACATGTTCAAAAGAATCTTTTCTTCCTCTGATTTTATTGTGCGTTTCAGGCATACCGTCTATAGAAACACCAATATTTCTTATTCCTGCTTTTTTGGCATCAATAATTCGTTCTTCTGTTAGATTATAAGCTCCTGACTGCATAGAACATTCGATCCCGCTTTGATGGATTCTCTCTATAATTTCTAACCAGTCTTTCCTTAAAAAAGCTTCTCCTCCAATAATGGTAATTTCTCTTGTGCCCAGACGTTTTAGACTATCAATAACGCCAAAGCACTGTTCAGTAGTCAATTCGCCAGGTCTGACTTTTCCGGCTCTGGAACCACAATGTGAACATTTTAAATTACAGGCCAGCGTTATTTCCCACACCACATGTACCGGTGTAGCCGTTTTATAATCGTCTCTTACTCTATATCGTGTTGAAGTCTTATCCATCGTTTTGGGTATTTACAGTTCTTTTCAATACTAAAAAACGGTTTAAAAAGTAAAGCTTGATAAACCGTTTTCTAATTTAGATTACTTTTTCAGCGCATCAATTGCATCTAGCAATTCCAACAATGCTGCGGTTAGGTCTTTTTGTTCTCTTACAGTTTGTTTCGCTTGTTCGGCTACTGCAATCATTTTTTCTAAATCATTAGAAGCAATGGCTTCTCTAATTCCTGCTGCGTAAAGCATTACTACTCCCATAATAGTTGTATTTTAGTTATTCCTACTCTTTAGGTTTTTCGGCTACACCCTTGTTTTTTCTGTACAAGTCAGTTTATCTATCACTCTGAAAAAGTTTTTTATTATTTCTTCTTCAAAGTATCTATCGCATCCAACAATTCTAACAAAGCAACACTCAGATCTCCTTGTTCTTTTACTGCCTGTTTTGCTTGTTCAGCAACAGCTTCCATGTTTGCCAAATCATTTGAAGCAATAGCGTCTCTGATGGCAACGCCGTACATTGGTATAAATCCCATACTTTTTAATTTTTATAATTATTTCTACTTTTTACGCTTTTTGATAGCGTCTTTTATTTTTTATTTTTTAAAGAATCAATTGCTTCCAACAATTCTAACAAAGCCAAATGCATGTCTCCTTGTCCCTTTACTATTTGTTTTGTTTGTTCTGCGATGGCTTCCATTTTTGCCAAATCGTTAGAAACGATAGCTTCTCTAATTGCTGCTCCGTAAGGCATAATTACTCCCATGATTTTTATGTTTTAATTGTTAATAAAACTTCTTATTTTTTTCTTTGATAAATAACTTTTTAAAGCAAAATATCTTGGTTTTTTAGAACCCAAATTCATGTAGAAAAAGTGCTGGTTCATCCGGACTCACGCAGGTTAAATTACCCATTGTAACCATTTTGCCTTCTGTGGTTTTTCCGGTAATCATAATATTTTTCATTCCAGCTCTTAATGTGCCGTATCGTTTGCCTACTTTTACTTCAACTCCCATTTCATGAGGTGTTCCCGTTCTGGTGGCGATCACGTTACCCGATCCGTTTTCGATAAGCATTATTTCTCCAATTGCAGGAGGAGGAAACGACTGAGTCACCGTAATATCTGTCAATGCACCTAGCGTGATATAAGCTGGCACTACGCTATTGCCCATGTTAACACCCTCAGCGTCTTGTTTATTCATTCTAATGGTTCTACCAAACTGTGGTTGATCACTCGTGTTGGTACAATACATCCAAGGAGTCGTAAAAGGAGTTCCGTCTTCTGTCTCTCCCGTTGCTATATATCTTTGATGCATGCCCAATTTAGTGCCTTGACCTATTGAATTTAGATCAAGATTATAGAACACAGACATGATAAGGGTACCAACTGCGTATGTTCCGCTTGCTCCTTCAATGACTGGAAGAATAACCGGCCCCACACCGCCACCCTTCCAGTCGATATAAGGATATACTTTTACATTTTTTACTTTTACAGGTATTGCTTGCATGATATTTAATTTTTATTCTTACTCGTAGGCTTTTCAGATCCGCCTTCGCTTTTTACTGTGCGAAACAGTTCGTTTTTTTAGTGGGTTCTGCTCCACTTTATAATTTTTTTGCTCCGAATAAACATTTCTCAACAAACAAACTTTTATGAATCATATCTTTATTTTATAAGAAATAAATCGGAAACAAATCCTGAAAATAAATTTTGCTAGCTTTTATTTTCTGTACTAAAATTACATCAGAAATAAAGTCCGAAATAAAAAAATGGTATGAGATGGGGATTTTTAAGTATGAAAGCCGTAAAAAGTAAAACGAGGGCATTTTTTTTTATAAAACACTCATTATCAGTGTTAAAAAAAAATTAAACACATCTGAATTATTAAATAAAACAAGAAGTAAGAGACTATTATTGAAGCAGAAAACAAAATTCAGTACATGCCAATAAAAATAATCCCCCATGAACTACTCTTTCTGTATTTTAATACCTATACAGGAGTAGTTCTTGAAGGAAATTTTAACTGTAATTAATTTCTGATGTGGATTCTAATTTTAGGCACTCTACTATCAAAAGGTCATCAGTCTGATTTTTGTTTGCACTACAATGATTTTCAATAATTTAAAACGAGTAATAAAGAGCCACTGAGGGAATCTTGGATATTCGAGGTGCTCACTAATCATAATAAAAGTGACAATTAGCATCGCTACATTGTGCCCTTTGGGTAAAAGCATAGGCAAAAGCATCAATGCCCATCCAGAACCAACGCACCAAACACCGTGGGTAAGCCCAAAAAATAATGAATCTCTAAAAGCCTTCCATCCAAATGCTGATAAAACCTGATGATCATGACCGAGGTTTAAACACCGTTGCTTAATTGGTGAAATCTCCCATACTACCACAATAAGAAACAATCCCAATGCAGGAATATAGGACCCGGGGAGTAAAAGATTAACGCCCATTATTATTTCTATCATAAAAACACCAACAATCATCCAAACTAGTATATAACCAAACACAAATAATAAAGAACACAAGAAACGATAGCGTTTGAAACTCTGTTGGTAAATAAACTGAATGGGCAGAATTAATTTAGGAAGCATCATTGCAACCACCATAAGCCCCCAACCAATTAATTGCGCTGAAAAAAGCTTCATCTCGAGCAACATCTGAAATGATGTCGCAGAGGGACATGAAGCAAAGACATGACAGTATTTCATTGCCATAATGTGGCCAGGGTTTACCAAAAGTAACGTCCAGACAAAAATGCTGACAATTACTAAATTAATTGTAATGCGCTTATTCTGTGAAAGTTTCATGTTTTTTTGACTTATTGCCCTGAACGATAAACTCCTATTCGCTCTACTGTGATTTCACTACCATCAAGAGGAGCATCTTTACTCTTTATTTGAACATCTAGTGAATTAATATCAATGGCACTATCAAGATGTAATTCGTCAATAACACTTGTGATATTAAATTTAAAAGTAAGTCCTGATCCTCCATGAGCGCTATTTTTCATGGATGCACCAAGGAGACCAAAAAGGGAAACAGACTTGATAAATGTTTGATTTACATAAACGGAAAGAAAATTGGAGTCCTCGCCACCTTTTACACCTTCTAACTGAAGATACACCTCATCTGGGACATTAGAAACAGACGCTTTTAAAAGACTATTCTTTACTGATTTCCATGCCGTTTTATCCAATTGAACAGTAGCTTTGGTTTCTTTATCCTTTAAAGTAATGGAACCACTACTTGCTCCTACCAATTCCTTATTTTGTTTATTAGCCATCTTACTTCCTGTTTCTAAATTTGTTGCCCCAAGTTTATTTAATCTAAGAGATAAACTCTCTTTCAAAGAATTCGGTTGAATGGTGTCATAAGAGGTTAAAGAAAGATCGCTATAGGTATAGGAATAATACGATCCGTTATACTTCAAATTATTTGTAGTTTGAACATCTGCAGGTGTATAATACCAAGCAGTACCGTTTGCATCCAAAGGCATAGCAAATTGTGAATTGCCATTGGCTGTTGGTCCAACCAACCAATCTGTTTGCGTTGGATTACTATTTTTTCCTGTTACATTCCAAGCATCCCACATACGGTCAATATTAGAATGATGCAAGAAAAATACAGGATCGAGCCCTGCTGTCGCTGGCACACCCATCAAACCTATCTGTCCGGCAGCATTTTGCCCACCTATCATACCATGTACAAAATTATGAGGATTCTGCTCAAGATCTCCCGTTTCTGAACCACCATGTGAAAATCCGGTTTCTCCACCGCCATAAAAATAGCCATTTAAATCACCTGGTCCAAGTTTTGCAGGAGCAGATCCTTCACTATAAATCGTGTCCCATTGACATTGATCATTTGCTGAATTCTCATCGTTACCCACTTGTACATTTGAGCCATAACGCTCAGGTACGTACAAAGGATTTGGCGTGTTATCCGGTAAAACAGCTAGTGTAAATGCTGGAGGAATATTAGACTCGGTATATATAGTCGATTGGCTTAGATAATTCCAATAGGGCAATGCCCAGTCCGAAGGACCATTTAATTCAGATATAATGGTACGAAGAATATTTTCCAGTGCTACCAAATACCCTCTATGCCAAGGAGGAAAAAACCAAGTACCGTGCTGACACTGATCCCAAAAAATAGTTGTTAATGTCTTGGATGGAAGTGTACTTAAATTTGCAGCTGCTCCTATGTAGTTAACATTGACCCAGTTTAAATATTGATATGGCTTTGGATATAAAGATTTAGGCAATAACAATTCACCATGAATAGCAGCATAGAACCACCAACTAGTAGGGTCGCTTATTGGGCGAGATTGCATTACCTTAACCGCTTTTGCATACCAATAAAGGTCGGTATAATTGCCCGATTTATCTATAAATTGACCGCCGTTGTTGTCATCCCATGCATTTTTTCTTAAATAAATTAATTGCTTCCAAGTTGTTCCATTATCCCAATCTATCTCAGAATTGTTATTTGACAACGCACCTGTTTTATTTCCGCCATCATCTGTAAAGTTTACGGTAATTACTGATGGATTAGAAGCGTTTAGAGTACCTTGAAAAGGGCCGCGTCCGTTGCCATACGTTACACTAACACTATTAGTTTTAGATCCTGTAACTGTGATTAACACATTTTTTTGATCTACCCATTTTCCAATAAATGAATTCATATTTTAATGATTTAATTATTTGTCTTACTCATAAGGTTTTTCAGATGACACCTTCGCCTTTTACTGTGCGAAACAGTTCGTTTTTTTAGTGAATTCTACTTTATATTTTTTTCGTTCCGAATCAACATTTTTCAATAAACAAATCTTTATGAATCTTATACTTTGCTTTAGAAGAAATGTATCAGAAAAAAATCCTAAAAATAAATGGTGCTAGCTTCTATTTTCATACTAAAATTATAGTAGAAAAAAAGTCGGAAATAAAAAAATGCTATGAGACGGGGATTTTTAAGTATGAGAACCGTAAAAAGTAAAACAAGGTCATTATTATTTTTATAAAACACTCATTATCAAAATAAAAAATATAGTTGTATTCTTTTTAGTAAAATTATGGACTAGAGTAAAAAACTTATTGGAATAGTTTGGCTTAAACCGCAAAACCTCGCTATACGAGTAATCTGTCTGTTACTGAACAATAGTATTGCCCGAGTAAAAAGAAAAGGAATCAAACTTTATTTCTTGTCGAAGTAACTCAATATTAAGACTACCATCATCTTCCGTTTTGATGTAATTGGGCTCTGGCAAATAACGCAATTGAAGGTGCGGATGATACACTGTTTTTCTGCCTTTACGGAAATACGCACACATTACAGAAAAGCTACTATTGGAGCAAACGAGAATGTCAGCTTCAACAAAAGATCTAAAAATAGAATGAATTTGATCATAATTTTTTTCCTCACGATCTGAGCCAAGTAATACTTTAGTGTGCTTTCTGTTATCAAATCTTTGCAGAATAGACTCTGCATTTTGCTTTTCGGTATAGATATTAAAATGAACATTACCTACTCCGAAAGCTTTTTCTATGTGCAAAATAATGTTTTCATAATAATCCATATCAAACATATATCGTACTGCAAAAGGGCTTGTAAAATGTTCTGGAAATTTGTCGCGATCGTAATCTGTTCCTCTGTTAATATGAACCGCAACTTCTATCGGTGATCTGAATTTATTTATTTTTAAAGAATGAAGTTCATTAAAATTCTGAGAGACTTCTTGTTGAATTTCGGCAAAAACATTTCGAGTTGTTTTTCCTTCCAGATACCATGGTATCGTTTGAAATGGATGAATTCGCAAAGCATTTTCTAAGATTACCAGTGTGTCATTACTGTTTTTGGGTAAAACCTTTTCAAAATATTCTAATAATTCATCGTAATCATCAATTCCGCACCATAGAGGACCTTCAACTCTTACAATATTTTTATATTTCGATTTACGATCTGCTTTTGCTACGACCGGATATTTAAATCCAAGTCCAAAATAATCCAAATACTCGTAGGGAGTATGCACGTAATTCATATTAAATAAGCGACCAATGGTAAGACCTCCCAAAGCATCTTTCAGTTGATGACCGTGATTTCCTCCAGAGGTAAATTCTATTGTAAAGTCCATTTTATATTTTTTTATGAAAATTTATTTTACGATTCTCTCTAATGATTTTGCTGATTCAAACATATTATTGATATGATCTTCTCCTTCTAAGTACTCATAACCATGCTTTTTTTCTCGACTTATCTCGCTCATTCGATTGACATATCCTTTGTGCTTTTTATATAAATAATCCTTACCTAGATATTTGTAATGCAAGAGTTTAAATTCAATTTTTGAATCTAAATCTCTTTTTTCATAAAAAACAGGATTACACAAATGTGCGCCGGGTCTGTAGTTCATCTCTTTGATTTTTTTGGGATCAAAAATGATATGTTTATCAAATCTTTCAGAACGCACGCCATGTTTAACCTGTTCTGTTATCAATTTTTTATAGTTTGTCGGAAACTTATCACTCATCATATTGTACCCAATTATGCTGGGTATAATTATATTTTGGTGTTTCGCTAATGCTAACTTTTCCAGTAAATTTTCATCATATAAAAATTCATCCATATCGCAAACTATCACATAATCTGCATTACTTCCCTTCCAACAGTTGTTTTTTGATGCTGTCAATTCATCTTCAACGAATTCATTCCTAGAGTCTAGATATCTGAATTCTAAGTTTTTATAACTCCTTGCCAGTCGCATAGAATCATCTGTGCTCTGATTGTCGATAATAATTATTTTACTGCAGATTTGAGAATAATAATTTAAAGTATGCCTGATCATTTTTTCTTCGTTAAAGCAAAGCAGATAAAGCTCAACAGTAATAGCGCTGTTTTGAATCATAATTTTCCTGAGTTACTTTTATGGTCCCAACTACCAAACCTTTGGTTCAATAATATGAAAGGGAAAAAATCTTGAAACCTACATTTACGATTCTTTTTTATTTCTGCAATCAAATCTATATCAGACATCTATAGAGAAGACAAAAGATGTCATAAGAAAAAGATTCTTTGTTATAAAGCCCACAAAAGAGCATTGATTAAAAAAAATCGTGTCGATTTGTTTTTAGAAAAAAACAAAAATTTAGAAAAAAACGATCATCAGCCACCAAAAAATCGGAACGCTTTCGACCCAAAAAGAAGTGTAATAATGAGAGCGGCCGGGATTTGCAAAAAGGATAAACAACATCAGGGTGATGACCATTATGAGGTTGATCACGAGGTCATGAAAAGTAAACGTTAGGATTCCTAAGATCCAAAAAGGAATTAGCAACGAAAACCCTAAAATTTTTGTTCGCTTAACACCTATTGTTTGCGGTACGGTCTTTAAATGCGGGTCATCATTGGCCAAATCAATAATTTCAAAAACTAAAATCAATACAAAAACCAATACAAAACGCTGGAAACATTTTACAAAAAAATGAGTTGTAAATGGAATTTCAGCATCCATATAAGGCAGAACCAAAGTAGCGCCAACCCAGCAAATTGCCACAATATAAATTTTTACGCCAGCCCAATTTCGGGCATTCTTTTTATTTGGAAAAAACGGAAGTGTGTACAAAGCCGTGATGGCAAAAATGACAATAGAAACAATTTGAGTGATTCTCTTCAACTGAAAAAATGAGTAGGCCACTAAAAAGAGCGAAATTAAACTCAGAAATGCAATAATTTTTAATGGGTTTCCGATCGGTTTCTTTTTAACCCGAACCAATGCATCATATTTTACAAAATTATATCCTACAATTGTTCCAAAAAAAACGAAAAAAGTGATGGCGGCATTATATTGAAGATGAAAAAAATAAAACGTAATCTGAACCAACGCAAAACAAGACAAAGCCACGTGAATACTGCTGTTGAGATAAAAATCGAATATTTGTTTTAATAATTTCATTCATTAAATCTAATCAATTATTAACAAATCAAGTCTTTAGTTGTAAATTTCATAAAAATTGCCTCTAAAAATCAGCGTTAAATTATTAATAATACTTAATTTTGCGCCACAAAAAAACAACACTTTTACTAAAAAATGTAATCAGTATCGTAAAAAGTTCGATCAGACCTCGAAAATATGCTTTGCGAATTGCATTGACCTTTAAAATTAGATAGCTACAAATGAAAACAGATGCTTTTGCTTTAAGACACATTGGCCCAAGAGAGACAGATCTTCAACACATGTTACAAACCATTGGAGTTGAATCGATCGAACAACTTGTTTATGAAACCCTTCCGGATGACATTCGTTTAAAAGCACCTTTAGACTTAGCTCCGGCAATGACTGAATATGAATTTGCAAATCATATTCAACAATTGGGTAATAAAAATAAAATATTTAAAACCTACATTGGTTTAGGTTACAATCAGGCGATTGTTCCTGCTGTAATTCAACGTAACGTTTTTGAAAACCCAGGATGGTATACGGCTTACACGCCTTATCAAGCTGAAATCGCACAAGGTCGTTTAGAAGCTATTCTAAATTTCCAAACTACGGTTATTGAATTAACTGGAATGGAGATTGCCAATGCTTCTTTATTAGACGAAGGAACTGCTGCTGCAGAAGCAATGGCTTTACTATTGGATGTTCGTACTCGCGATCAAAAGAAAAATAATGTCAATAAATTTTTTGTTTCTGAAGAAATTCTACCACAAACACTTTCTGTTTTACAAACACGTGCAACTCCAATTGGAATTGAATTGGTAATTGGAAATCACGAAACTTTTGATTTCTCAACTGAATTTTTCGGAGCTATTTTACAATATCCTGGTAAATACGGACAAGTTTATGATTACGCTGCTTTTATCGAAAAAGCCGCAGCAAGCGAAATCAAAGTAGCCGTTGCTGCAGATATTTTGAGTTTAACAAAATTAACTCCTCCGGGAGAAATGGGTGCTGCAGTGGTGGTTGGAACAACACAACGTTTCGGGATTCCATTAGGTTACGGCGGTCCTCACGCTGCTTATTTTGCAACAAAAGACGAATACAAACGCAGCATGCCGGGACGTATCATTGGGGTAACGGTTGACACCAACGGAAACCGCGCTTTACGTATGGCTTTGCAAACACGTGAACAACATATCAAACGTGATAAAGCAACTTCAAACATTTGTACTGCACAGGTTTTATTGTCTGTAATGGCGGGAATGTATGCTGTTTATCACGGACCAAAAGGTTTAAAATACATTGCTGATAAAGTACATGCTTCGGCAGCTACTTTAGCAAACGAATTAAAAAAATTAGGTGTTGAGCAAATTAACGCTGCTTTTTTTGATACTATTTTGGTTAAAGCAGACGCACAAAAAGTAAAAGCAATTGCTGAAGCAAACGAAGTAAACTTTTACTATGTTGATGAAAACACCATTTCTATTTCGCTAAACGAAACCACTAGTATTGCTGATTTAAATCAAATCGTTAGTATTTTCGCTTCCGCTAAAGATACTCAGGCAACTACCATTTCTGAATTGACAGCAACCAATCATTTCCCTGAAAACTTGCAAAGAACTTCTGCTTTCTTACAGCATGATGTTTTCAACAAATACCATTCAGAGACTGCATTGATGCGCTACATCAAAATGTTAGAGCGCAAAGATTTGGCTTTAAATCACTCTATGATTTCGTTAGGATCTTGTACAATGAAATTGAATGCTGCTGCAGAAATGCTGCCGTTAAGCAATCCACAATGGAACAACATTCACCCTTTTGCACCATTGGATCAAGCACAAGGTTATCAAGAAATGTTGAAAAAATTAGAAGAACAATTAAATGTAATTACTGGTTTTGCAGGAACTACTTTGCAACCTAACTCAGGTGCGCAAGGAGAATATGCAGGACTTATGGTCATTCGTGCCTACCACCAATCTCGTGGAGACGATCACAGAAATATTGCTTTGATTCCTTCATCAGCTCACGGAACCAATCCTGCTTCTGCCGCAATGGCCGGAATGCAAGTAGTAGTTACCAAAACATTAGAAAACGGAAACATCGATATCGACGATTTGCGTGAAAAAGCACTTCTTCATAAAGACAATTTGTCATGTCTAATGGTTACTTACCCGTCTACACATGGTGTTTTTGAAAGTGCTATTAAAGAAATTACAAAAATTATTCACGATAACGGTGGACAAGTTTATATGGACGGCGCCAACATGAACGCACAAGTTGGATTAACAAATCCGGCTACCATTGGTGCAGACGTTTGTCACTTAAACCTACATAAAACATTTGCAATTCCTCACGGTGGAGGAGGTCCGGGTGTGGGCCCAATTTGCGTGGCGCCACAATTGGTTCCTTTCTTACCGGGAAATCCTGTAATTCCAACAGGCGGAGAAACCGCTATTACGGCTATTTCTGCTGCTCCTTGGGGTTCTGCTTTAGTATGTTTGATTTCGTACGGATACATTTCGATGTTAGGCGCTGATGGTTTAAAAAGCGCGACAGAGCATGCTATTTTAAACGCAAACTATATCAAAGAAAAATTAAGCGGTCATTACGAGACTTTGTATTCTGGAGAAATGGGTCGTGCGGCTCACGAAATGATTCTAGAATGCCGTCCTTTTAAACAAAAAGGAATCGAAGTTACGGACATCGCCAAACGTTTGATGGATTATGGTTTTCATGCACCAACCGTTTCTTTCCCGGTTGCCGGAACTTTGATGATTGAGCCAACAGAAAGCGAAAACGTAGAAGAATTAGATCGTTTTTGCGATGCTATGATTTCCATCAGAAAAGAAATTGAAGCTGCTACGATCGAAGATCCTAATAATGTATTAAAAAATTCTCCTCACACTTTAGCTATGCTAACTGCCGAGACTTGGAATTTTCCTTACACAAGAGAACAAGCCGCATTTCCATTAGAATATATCGCCGAAAACAAATTCTGGCCTACTGTCCGCAGAGCCGATGATGCTTTTGGAGACAGAAACTTAGTTTGCAGCTGTGCTCCTATTGAAGCGTATATGGAGAGTTAAAAACTTGTTTTTATTAAATAATATTCAAACCCGACAGGTCTTTACTTGTCGGGTTTATTTTTTTGTTTCAGGTTACAGTACAACTTGAAACCTCAAACTTGAAACTTTTTAAACCTACTATTAATCTGGGCGTGCCACCATCCCCACAAGAGGGCTATGTTACAGTGCGCCTATACGCCCTCTTGTCGAGATGCTGTCGGGCTATACGTGCTACTTCGGTAGCGTACTTCTATCCCTCACGCACAAGAAAAAACAGGTCTTACAGAACTATAGTATTCACATTTTCATAAAAAGACAAGATGGTGTGTTTTACGCAACCTAAAAATAACCTGAAACCCGAAACTTTAAACAAAAAAATACCACCAGTATTCCATTTCAAACGTTTGAAATCTCGGTTAAACTCAAATTTCATTAAAAAATAAACAATATATTCCATAAATAATTATTATTCCATAATTATATGCGTGCATAGTATTTTTTATGATAGTTATCATAATTTTATTTATAATTTAGCCCTAAATTTATCGGATAATAAAGGAATAATGAAAATAAAAATAATAGGTATAGGAAGTTACATTCCTAATAAAGAAGTACGCAATACTGATTTTGACAAGCATGTTTTTTTAAATGATGACGGAACTCCTTTTGGCTACCCAAACGAGGTTGTAATAAAAAAATTCAAAGGAATTACCGGAATAGAAAATCGTCGGTACGCCGAAGATCATCAAACCTCATCAGACTTAGCTTTTTTTGCAGCTGAAAGAGCCATTGAAAACGCTAAAATTGACAAAGAATCTATCGATTATATTATTTTTGCCCATAATTTTGGAGACGTAAAATTAGGAACCAATCAATCAGATATGATTCCGAGTTTAGCCACTCGAGTAAAGCACAAATTAGGGATCCAAAACCCAAAATGTGTTGCTTACGATATTCTTTTTGGTTGCCCTGGATGGATTGAAGGTGTGTTGCAAGCCAACGCTTTTATTAAATCTGGCATGGCAAAACGTTGTTTGGTAATTGGCGCAGAAACACTTTCTAGAGTAGTTGACGACCATGACCGTGATTCTATGATTTATTCAGATGGTGCAGGAGCTTCAATTTTAGAAGCCTCAAATGATGAAGCCGGTTTGTTATCTTACGAAAGTGCCACTTTTGCCACCGACGAAGCCAATTATTTATACTTCGGAAAATCATACAATCCAGATTTAGACCCGGACATTAAATATATCAAAATGTACGGTCGTAAAATTTATGAATTTGCTTTAAGCCAAGTACCATGTGCAATGAAAGAGTGCCTGGACAAAAGTGGCATTGCGATTGATGAGGTGAAGAAAATACTGATTCATCAGGCCAACGAAAAAATGGACGAAGCCATTATAACCCGTTTTTATAAATTATACGACAAAATTGCTCCTGAAAACATTATGCCGATGAGTATTCATGATCTTGGGAACAGCAGCGTAGCAACAGTTCCTACTCTTTTTGATCTTTTAATACAAGGAAAATTAGAAAATCACGAAATCAATAAAGGTGATGTAGTAATTTTTGCTTCGGTTGGAGCAGGAATGAATGTCAATGCATTTGTTTATCGCTACTAAATTATTGTAAACCGAGAAATTTAGAATTTTATCATATCGTTTAAAGTCCGGATTTAAAAATTAAATTTTAAATCTGGCCTTTTCATTTTCATCCCTATTAAAAAAAATCAAAAAAAGAAGATATCTTTGTATCTTTGCGCCTTTGCCGTTAAAAAATAAAAAATGTACGAAAAAACGTTTCCGAATAAAAGATTCAAGCTTACTCTAGAATTTTTACAAAAGCACATCCAAACTTCCCAGAGCATTCTAGACTTAGGTGTAGAAAATCCGTTTTCTAAAATCATGAAAGAAGCTGGTTTCAGCGTAAAAAACACCAGCGGCGAAGATCTGGATTTAGACCAAAGTGTTTTTCAAACCGAAAAACAAGAGGTGGTAACTGCTTTCGAAATCTTCGAACATTTATTGAATCCGTTTACCATTTTAAGCGAAATTAAATCAGACAAACTTTTTATTTCTATCCCGATGCGTTTGTGGTTTTCTCCTGCTTATCGCAGTAAAACAGACATGTGGGACAGGCACTACCATGAATTTGAAGATTGGCAGCTGGATTGGCTTTTAGAAAAAACGGGCTGGAAAATCATAGACAGACAAAAATGGACCAATCCTGTAAAAAAACTTGGCATTCGTCCGCTTTTAAGAAGTTTTACCAACAGGTATTATATTGTTTATGCAGAAAAAATCAAAATTTAAAATTGTAAAGTAACGAATGCTAATTTATGAGAGTGATAATGGATGTAAAAAATCTAAAATCAAGAATCGTAAATCTTCATTCAAAAATATTTTAAATGAAATATTATATCGTCATTCCTGCGCATAACGAACAAGATTTGATTGGTCTTACTTTAGAATCATTGATTTCTCAAACCGTTTTACCAACAAAGATTGTCGTTGTCAATGATAATTCAACAGATAAAACTGAAGAAATTGTTTTAGAATTCGCCCAAAAAAATCCGTTTATTTCTATTGTAAACAAAACTTCGGATGCTATACACATGCCGGGAAGCAAAGTAATTCAGGCGTTTCAGAAAGGTTTTGAAACTTTGGATAACGATTATGATATTCTTGTAAAAATAGACGGCGATTTAATTTTTCCTTCTAATTATTTTGAAACAATCATCAAACATTTTCAATCTGATTCAAAAATCGGAATGGCGGGAGGATTTTGTTACATTGAAAAAAATGGTGAGTGGGTTCTGGAAAACCTAACCGATAAGGATCATATTCGCGGAGCATTAAAAGCCTATCGAAAAGAAACTTACCAACAAATTGGAGGTTTAAAACCTGCTATGGGCTGGGACACCGTTGATGAATTACTCTGTAAATATTATGGTTGGAAAATAGTTACCGATACGAGCTTACATGTAAAACACCTGAAACCAACTGGCGCAAACTACAACAAAACAGCACGTTACAAACAAGGAGAAGCTTTTTTTACATTAGGATATGGTTTTTGGATTACAGCCATTGCATCTGCAAAATTGGCGATGATGAAGAAAAAACCACTGCTCTTTTTTGATTACATAAAAGGTTTTTGGAAAGCAAAAACCGCAAAAACACCATTATTGGTAACACCCGAACAAGCTAAATTTATTAGAAAGTATCGTTTTCAGAAAATGAAACAAAAGCTTTTTTAGCCTAAAAAGCCTAAAGTCATAACCCATAACTCATAACTTCTTTTTACCTTAGCCAATATTTGTAAAACTATGATGCTCATTCGTTACTTATCTCAAATAGGAAGATATTTTTTAATGCTCAAGGAAATTTTCAATAAACAGACCAAATGGTCCGTTATGCGACAATTAATTTTCAAAGAAATCGATGATTTGATTATCGACTCTCTGGGTATCGTTTGTTTTATTTCTTTCTTCGTAGGAGGAGTTGTAGCAATTCAAACAGCATTAAACCTTACCAATCCTTTAATTCCAAAATATTTAATTGGTTTTGCCACACGCCAATCGGTGATTCTGGAATTTGCGCCTACTTTTATATCGGTTATTATGGCCGGAAAAATGGGTTCATTTATCACCTCTAGTATTGGCACGATGCGCGTTACCGAGCAAATTGATGCGCTCGAAGTAATGGGTGTCAACTCGCTCAATTACTTGGTTTTTCCAAAAATTATTGCTTTGTTTTTGTATCCCTT
The DNA here is from genome assembly GCF_020911905.1 of Flavobacterium flavipigmentatum. Taxonomy (NCBI): domain Bacteria; kingdom Pseudomonadati; phylum Bacteroidota; class Flavobacteriia; order Flavobacteriales; family Flavobacteriaceae; genus Flavobacterium; species Flavobacterium flavipigmentatum. Next base: position 524,218 of record NZ_CP087133.1, read on the forward strand.
TGTAATAGGAATCAGTATGTTTTTGGGTATTTTTGGTGGTTGGCTTGCTGGTGTTTACGGTGGTTTTACGACCAGTGTAGAATTTATCAACGGAGCACAAATGGAGTTTATTCCTTTTCATATTGTATACGCTTTTATCAAAACCTTAATTTTTGCGATGTTATTGGCAACCATCCCTTCTTTTCATGGTTATTATATGAAAGGTGGCGCACTTGAAGTAGGAAAGGCAAGTACGGTTTCGTTTGTTTGGACCTCTGTTTGCATCATTCTTTTTAATTATATACTAACACAATTGCTACTAGGATCATGATAGAAGTAAAAAATTTAGAAAAATCGTTTGGCGACAGTAGAGTTCTAAAAGGAGTTTCGACAGTTTTTGAAACTGGAAAGACCAACCTTATTATCGGGCAAAGTGGCTCTGGAAAAACAGTTTTACTAAAAAGCTTATTAGGAATTCACTCGCCAGATGTTGGTACCATTTCGTTTGATGGACGTATCTATTCTGAATTAGACTCAGACGAAAAAAGAGAATTAAGAACTGAAATTGGAATGGTTTTTCAGGGAAGTGCTTTATTCGATTCGATGACTGTTGAAGAAAATGTCGCTTTTCCTCTTAAAATGTTCACCCACGACAACAGAGCAAAAATTAAAGAACGCGTAGATTTTGTTCTTGAAAGAGTCAATCTTATTGATGCACATAAAAAATTACCGTCGGAAATTTCAGGAGGTATGCAAAAACGTGTAGCTATTGCCCGTGCGATTGTCAACAACCCAAAATATTTGTTTTGTGACGAACCCAACTCAGGTTTAGATCCAAATACCTCCACTATAATTGATAATTTAATTAAAGAAATTACCGAAGAATACAATATTACCACCGTCATAAATACACATGATATGAACTCGGTGATGGAAATCGGAGAAAATATTTTGTTTCTAAAAAAAGGAGTAAAAGCTTGGCAGGGAACTAAAGAAGAAATTTTTAGAACCGATAATGAAGCCATCGTAAAATTTGTTTATTCCTCTAATTTATTCAAAAAAGTAAGAGAAGCCTATTTGAAAGAATAATTTATTTTAAAATATAAAAATCCAAATTCTAACCGCATCGCGAATAGAATTTGGATTTTTTATTAGAATATCTTTTTTAAATTGAATTTATAAAAACTAATGATTCGGTAAAAGTTCTACCTCCGCATTTGGATTAAAAAGATACGTTTTACCAGAACTAATTTCTAAACATTCAAACCGCTTGGTACGTACCGCTATTTTTTTAAAAATTTTTCCGTTTTTAATTCTAAAAATACTTCCGTACGGAATCTCAAAAACATAATTTTTATCATTACCCTGATCGTATTGCTTTAAAGCGAGAGAAAGGGTTGTATCTGTATCACTACTTGCAGTTGGGTTCTTAAAATGCCTCGCTAAAAGTGGCAGCAACTGTGCCGGAAAAATCTCGGGACGAATAAACGGCACCATGATCCGCTGAAACGTATATTTCCACTCATTTCCGTGAGGTTTTATATTTCGACCAAATTTTTCGAAAGCCACCAAATGTGCGATCTCATGAATCAATGTGATCAAAAAACGATATTTATTTAAACTTGAGTTCACTGTAATTTCATGTTTACCCGTATGCCCGCGCCTGTAATCGCCATGGCGTGTCTGACGCTCATTTACGATTTTTAGGTGCACCTGATTGGCTACAATCAAATCAAAAACAGGCTTTACTGCGTGCTCCGGAATGTATTTGGCTAAAGTATCGCTCAATTTTTTAGTTAAAAGTTATTTGTGAGAGTTTAAAAGTTTTTTTCTAAAATTGAAATTTATCTATGGATTCGTAGAAGAAACTTCCAATACTTTTCCGTTAAAATATTTATTTCCGTTAAGCGTAAAATCATAAATATAATTAGCCATTCCTTGAGCAGAAATAGGCGCTTGATAACCCGGAAAAGCATCTTCCAACATTTCTGTCTGAACAGCACCCAAGGCCAGAACGTTAAATGCAATTCCTTGCTCTTTGTATTCTTCTGCTAATAATTCAGAAAGAGTAGTCACCGCTCCTTTACTAGAGCTATAAGCTGCCAAACCAGGAAACTTAAGACTTCCTCTCACGCCACCAATAGAACTAATGGTGACTACGTGACTTCCTTTTTGAAGGTACGGCAAACAAATTCTGGTAAGATTTGCAACTGCAAAAACATTCACTTTGTAAATAGTTTCAAAATCTGCCTGAGTCGTTTCAGCAAAAGGTTTTAGTAATAAGGCGCCCGCATTATGAACAATGGCATCTACTTTTTTCCATGTTTTAGAAAGAAAATCATCCACAACTGCCAGAGCAGATTCGTCTGATAAATCAATAGATAGGCACGTAATGTTTTCGTTTTCTAGAAGTGCCTGAGGTATTTTTCTCGAAATAGCCAGAACCTGATGACCCGCATTTGCAAATTGCAACGCTAGTTCGTACCCAATTCCTCTACTTGTTCCTGTAACAATAATATTTTTCATGCAGCAAAAATAAGCAAATCCCTTAAAAAGAGCGACTATTTGGTCATGGTAATTTCTTCTGTTGGTGTCGTTGCCATTTGTGTTATCGCAGGCAATAATTCTTGTATAAAATGCGTCATGTGCGGAATATCCATTGCTTTGAAGTCGTCTGAAACATGATGGTAAAATTCGAAATTCTCAAAATCGAAAGTACTTATCGATTGACAAGGTTTTTTGAAAACATCGTAAAAAGAAAAATTATCAGAGCGATAAAACAATTCATATTCGGCTTCTTTTGGTAAAAACCCAATTGTCTTTTTACCCGTGTATTCGTTTATTTTACCGGCCATATTCGACTTGTCAAAACCTGTTATATACGCCAGATAATCACGTTTCATTGGCACGCCGATCATTTCGATGTTGAGTTGAGCGTATAAATTAAAATTTTTCGCTTTCAGTTTTTGCACCAAACTTTTCGACCCTAATAAACCTTTTTCTTCACCTGCAAAAAAAGCAAAAAGAATACTGCGTTTATTCGATTTTGTCTGGCTAAAATATTTTGCCATTTCGGCAACGGCTGTAACACCCGAAGCATCGTCATTGGCTCCATTATTGATCAAATCACCTTGTTTGTTTTTCTCAAGTCCGATATGATCGTAATGTGCACTCAAAACCACAAACTCGTTTTTAAGAACAGGATCGGTTCCTTCCAAAAATCCGACAATATTATAAGCAGGCGCATCAAAGTTTGAAAGTGTATCACGGTAAGAAGTAAAATACGGCTTTATATTATTATTTTTTAAAAAAAGTTCTAAAAACACAGCTGCTTTTTCTATTCCGGCAGTTCCGGTTTCGCGACCTTCTAATTCATCTGACGAAAGATATTTTAAGGTTGCAGCTACATCTTCTTCTTTTACTTTGTGGGTAAAAGCTTCAGATTTTTGAGCTTGAACAGTTAAATTTGAGAAACAGATTAAGAAAACAAACGAAAGTAAAAAGCATGATTTTTTCATGAAAAAATGAATTAGATTTAGAAGTCAGCCTTCTAAAACAGACGGTTTGAAATATTTTTTATACACTTTAAACACCTGAACACTTCCTAAAACAATAAAAAATAGTGGAATAAAAACAGGCATTACATACTTTGAAAAAGATGTGTACTTTTGAAAAAATGTTTGCAAAACAACAATCAAGCTTAACATTCCTAAAAAAACACCCATCAAAGTTCCTGCAAGATAATAATATTTTAATTTATTTTCGATAGCTATGTATTTTCCGTTAATGAGATATAAATTCCAGCTCGTCCAGAAAGGAACTTGCAGAAAATTAATGCAATTTAAAATTACACCTATTATAAAAGGCGAAAACATTAAATATTGATTGAAATTGAATGTGGAATTTGGCGTTTGACGGGCATTCGAATAAAAAAAATAAGCCAGAACAAACATAAAAACAATGGTAAATAAGTCAATTACCTTCATTAATTTTTTATTGTTCACTAATTTTTTTGCAAACATTAGTGTAAAATAAATTACGAAAGCTTCTATAAAAACAACCCCAAATAAAAATAGTGTCAAATTATTGAAACCTGATTTTGAGTAAATTTCCAGACCAACCACGTTTAAATAACCCAACGGAATAGACCCGAGGAAACTCACTACAAATCCGATGGCTATATTTTTTACCTTTTTCAAAAAAATCAAAAATTTAAAATTTTATTGTTTTGAGCCAAGTGCAAGCGATATTGATGCATTCCAACTTTATGTGTCAGATAAGGAAATCCTCTTTTATGGTTGGCTACACTAATCTCGTACATGTATGTAATGTGGCGGGCCAACTCTTTCCAGGCAAACCAAACAGAGTGTTTTGGATCGTAAATATGAGTGGGTTCGCTGGCAGCACCATTAAGTTCTACTATCTGAAAATTTTCACCACGTTCTAATTCTTCGATAGAATTGTACATAATATCAAATCTTCCAAAATAAAATTCTGGAATCTGGGCTGAAATTTCGTTGATTGTCTGTGTTAATTTTTCAGAAATCAAATTGCTCGCATCCAGAAACTTCGCTCCTCTGGCATGATTACCAAAAGGAACGAGATTTATTTCCTCCTCTTTAGTCAGAACCCTTTTTAAGCCATCACCATATTCTTCGTGCAAATTATCCCATTGCAACATAAATCGTGGCGTCTTCCTAATCAAATCTTCTATCGATGAAACTCCATCACCTTTGACAATCAAGAATTCTTTGGCTACAATTCCTGTTATTCTTCCTTCTTTTTCATGCGGATGACGTACATAAAAAATACCCAATTCGTTTTGATACGGAATTAAATCCTGTACCAGAAAATCAAAATTTGCTTTTTCAACATATATTTTCAACTCAGAAATGGTCTTGATTTTCTTAACTCCCGAACCACGCAAACCAATATCTGGCTTTACTATTAGCGGAAAATAAATTTCTTGTTCAACTACTTTATTTACAATTTGAGACAAATCTGTTTGTTCTCGTATCAAGATTGTTTTGGGATAATATTTCTTGGGCAACAAATCGTAAATCGCTTTTTTGCTTTCCATCATAAAACCACCGTTTTTAATAGTTGGATTGGAAGCATTAAAGAAAAAAATCGACTTTGCTCTGATGGCATAATACCCCCAAAGAAAATAAATAGGAAAATACAAGACCTGAAACGGCCAATACTCCCAATTGGTAATTTTATGAAAAAATAATTTCATCCTTCTTGTTTTTAAATACTGATAAACGAAGTATAAAATTCTTCGTGGCTTTGTAAATCATGATACCCAATTACTCCTTTATTTTTTCTGATGGTCGTCTGCGTGATACTAAGCGTTTTCATCTGATTGTTTCTGTTGATAACCAATCCGTTTTCTGAATTATTTTCCTCCGTGTACCGATGAAAATTTAGCATTTCTAAAGCAGAAATTTCCTTTTTCATTTCTAAAAAATCATAAAACCAGTTCTTTCTTTCTTTTCGAATTGCCTCTGGATACAAAGTCACCGACGACCAAATATGATTTTTGGTTACCTCGAGCAAATTGGTTTGTTTGCTGATGCCATTCCAAATGAGTTCGTGTAATTTTTTATTTTGATATAAAACCAGCGTAAAAGGTTCGATATTCTGCAAGTCAATTTCCTTCCAGAATTCCTTTGGAGATTCGTGGCTTATCATGTCGAGCACTATCAATCCTCTGCTTTTTCGGTAAGGCAATTGTACCTCATGTTTTTCTAAAGCACCATTGAGTAACACCAAAATTGTTCCTTCTGCATCTACTGCAAACCAAGTTCCTCCTGCTTTTTTATCTTTTGGAAAAATAATATTCTTTCCGTTTTTGACATAATTTCTGGGCGGAATTGCACTTGGACGCAGCACCTTTTCATCACGATTTGATGTAATAATGATTTCTTGGCCGGTATTGATAAAACTTACTGTACACATTGTTTTCTATGCTCTATTGTTGAGCCTGCTACGCCAAAATTCTCATCTATCGACACATTTTCACACTGTAAAACAGCGACTTTTATCAAAGCCTGATGGTGAATGCAATGCTCTAAATTATACAATAATTCTCTATAATAATTACTTTGAATGCGAAGATTGAGTCCGTCAATTATTTGTTCCAGATAGATGATTTTGTTCTCGGTTTTCAGTCCTTTTTTTACTTCCAAAATTGTTTGCATAGCAAATGCAGTGTCAGTTTGAATACGTTTATCACGCGCTCTGTTATCATAATTCAAGATACCGAGTTCGTAACTATTTTCAAGACATTGAAACATTTCAAGAATATGCCGTGTATGCTCCCCAATACTGGCGTTGCTTAATGCCGGGCAGGAATTTGAATATTCGTTTTCAGACAACTGATTCAGCAAACCAGTTAATTTGTCTAAACTGCGGTGTATCGATTTAATTAACATATTTATTTAGTTTTAAAACGTTCAAAAATTTCTCTTTATCCAAATAAAGCAAAGCCAAACAAGACAATAATACCAGAACAGCAAGCAAAAACAGAAGGCCACCGTCATTCTGAACGGTTATTCCTAGAACAAATAAGTGTGATAAAATAGCTCCACTCATTACCGCGATTCCACCCAAAGCTCCCAGCCATGTTGTTCTTGGAATCACTAATAAAATCGAAACAATCGCTTCTGCAATTCCAGAACCAATTCTTCCGTAAGGTTCGATTCCGAGAGTCGAAAAAATATAAATACTTTCTTCGGCTCCACTAAATTTAAAATATAAAGTTTGCATTAAAATTATCACTGCAAAAAATCTTAAAACCCATTGTAATATTACTTTTTTCATCATTCTAATTATAGATTTTCTTCCAATTGCTATCTGCTTTCAACTTTAGACTTGTTTCATCTTTATTCCAGATTTTCAATGTGTTATTGAAATAAGCATTGTAAAACAAATACAATTTACCATCTATAATTTTGAAAGTTTCCGGATTAATCTCTACTTTCTCACCCGAACTTCCCAAAGCGTACGCACACCATCCACCATATTGAGGTTCGTATTTTGAAGGATTTTTTAAGAACGTATCTTTATTTTCGCTAGACGAAAATTGATAAATAACTCCCTGATAAGAAACGCTCACTTCTTTTTTTCCTTTAATTGCTTTTGCTTGTTTAAAATAAGCCACAGGATCGTAACCCTGAATCGCTACTTTTTTTTCTAAATTATACTGACTAATCCGTTTTGAATCGTTTTGAGCAAATGTTGCAACAGAGATAAAAAACCATACAAAAACTAGTAACTTTTTCATGTTATGTTATTTTAAGGTTTTCAAAACAGCGATTAACAGCTCAGTTGTAATTCTGTGTTTAAAGTCGGGAGTTATAAATTCGAACTCGATTTCACTATCTGTATTCAAAACAAAAATCGATGGAACTGGCAAAAACTCCTTGTTTTCTCCTTTAGAATTTACGTTAATTATTGATTTATAGTTTTCCGGAGCTTCAAAAGAAATCCCCACAGCCTTTGCCAATTCTCCTCTCGAATCCGAAAGTAAACTATATTTTATCTTATCTTTTTCCTCGGTAAGTTTTAGATTTTCGGGAGCATCAGGACTTATCGCAATAATTTGATATCCCAAACCAAGAATTTGCTCTTCGGCTTCAGCCAAAGCAGACAAATGCATGTTGCAGTAAGGACACCAGCCGCCGCGATAAAAAACGAGAACTGTTTTTTTCTTTTTTAATAACGATTTAATTGGCACCGCTACATTATCAGATGATTTTAGGATAACATCGGGTATTTTTTCTCCTATTAATAACGGAGCGATTTCGGTCGCCGATTTCGGAAGTATGCTTTGCGCATTTGCAAATGAAGCAATTGTTGTTAAGACAACACAAATTATCTTTTTCATAGTTTTATATTTTTACTTTACAAAACTACTTCAGCATCAGAAAACCAAATGTCGGCTAATTTACAGTTCGACCAAAATATCATAATTTAGTGATATCCTGAATCAAAATCTCCTTGCGATTGTAAATCAAAATTTGGTTGGCTTCCATCTCATTTAGCAATTGTGTCGTAGTTTGTCGGGACGTACAAATAATTTGAGCAATATCATTTTGGGTTAAATAATTTAAAATCTTAACCGAATTATCATCACTATTATGCACACCTTCGCTAGCCGCCCAATCCTTTAGAAACTGATACAATCGTGTTTTGGCATCTTTAGAAATAAGATTGCTGTAACTATTTTTGATGCGCTTCATTTTCAGACCTACAAACTTGGTATACGACAAAGCCAATGTGGGATTTTTGAGTAATAAATCTTCAAAATCAGACATTAGAAAACTACAAATAGACACGTCATCCGACAAGACTTTGGCGTATTCTTCTACTTTTTCGTCTGTTTCTAAAGTGAGTTCCCCAAACAAATCTCCTTTCTGGATAATGTCTTTTATGGTTTCGTTACCATCTTCATCGACAGCGACAATTTTAATATTTCCTTTTTTAAGTAAAAAAATACGAGGCACATCCGAAGATGAAAAATAAATAATCTCTCCTTTTGAAGCTGTTTTAAAACCGGTAATAATGCACAATTGCCTAATCTGAGAAAAGCTTAATGTTCTAAATAATTTGTGGTCGCGCAGGTACCAATATTTTAAATCTTCGTACATAGGAAGTTGCTTTAGGTAAATGTAACTAATTTTAACGAAAAAATAAAAACCCTTTTGAAGCCAAAAAATAGCTAGAAAAGGGTTTTAAAATTTTATGTAGAAAGAAAATTATCCTGCAATCACAGCTCGTGAAATTACAATTTTCTGAATTTCTGAAGTTCCTTCGTAAATCTGAGTAATTTTGGCATCGCGCATAAAACGCTCTACGTGGTATTCTTTTACGTAACCATTTCCTCCGTGTATTTGTACAGCTTCTACAGCTGTGTCCATAGCGACTTGCGAAGCAAATAATTTTGCCATTGCACCACTTACATCATAGTTATTATGTTGGTCTTTGTCCCAAGCGGCCTTCATACAAAGATGACGAGCTGCCTCAATATTTACCGCCATATCTGCCAATTTGAAAGCGATAGCCTGATGATTACAAATTTCTGTTCCAAAGGCTTTACGCTCTTTAGAATATTTCAGCGCCAACTCATAAGCACCAGAAGCAATTCCTAAGGCTTGAGCTGCAATACCAATACGACCGCCGGCAAGTGTTTTCATGGCAAATTTAAAACCAAAACCGTCTTCACCAATTCTGTTTTCCTTTGGTACTTTTACATCATTAAACATCAAAGAATGTGTGTCTGAACCACGAATACCCATTTTTTGTTCTTTAGGCCCAACAGAAAAACCAGGCATATCTTTGGTCATAATCAAAGCATTGATTCCTTTGTGTTTTTTCTCAGCATGCGTTTGTGCAATAACCAAATAAACAGAGGCAGTATTACCGTTGGTGATCCAGTTTTTTGTTCCGTTTACCAAATAATGGTCCCCCATATCAATAGCCGTTGTTTTTTGCGAAGTCGCATCGCTTCCGGCTTCGGGCTCACTCAAACAAAAAGCACCGTGAATTTCTCCTGAAGCCAAACCTGGCAAATATTTTAGTTTTTGTTCTTCTGTACCAAATTCTTGTAATCCCCAGCAAACCAATGAATTGTTTACCGACATCACTACAGAGGCAGAAGCATCTACTTTAGAGATTTCTTCCATGGCAATTACATACGAAATAGTATCTAAACCGCTTCCTCCATATTTAGGATCAACCATCATTCCCATGAAACCTAATTGTCCCATTTTTTTTATTTGTTCCGCTGGAAAAATTTGTTTTTCATCGCGCTCTATGACACCTTCTAATAATTCGTTTTGAGCAAAATCTCTTGCTGCTTGCTGAATCATCAAATGTTCTTCGGTTAGATTAAAATTCATATTAGATGTTTTTGGTTTTTTATTTTATCGAAGCCTCTTTTTTTTTGAATAAAGGCTTCCAAAGATAAATTTTAAATACGAATTAACAATGCATGCATACAATTTTAAGATATTATCCTTAATCACGATAACGTTTTCGTGATTCTGTTGAATTTTCTACTATCGAAAATGAAATTTCCAGTATTTTCTTCAAATTTTAAGAGTAAAATTATCAAACAAAAATAAAATTTAAAAAATAAGCAAATTATTATAATCTCAAAAAAACCAAAAACCAAAAAAGTGCGTATATGTAGATAAAAAAACTCCTACTATTTTGATTATGAATATCCTACAAATAAAAGAAATAGCAATTCATTAGAAAAAAATATTAACTTTAAATAGCCAAAAATTATAAATTACATTATTTTTGCCAAAAAAAATAAATTATTGACAACGTATGAAAAAGATTTTATTAGTATTAGCATTCATTTTTAGTTCACAATTTTCGACAGTCTCAGCACAAACTAAATTAGAAGTAGGCGGAGTTACTGTACCAAGAACTATTGATTTTAAGGGAAAGACCCTGACCTTAAATGGTGTTGGAGAACGCTCTAAAATGTTTACAGAATTATATGTACAAGCTTTATATTTATCACAACTGACTCAGGATGCGAATCTTATTTTGGAAAGTGATATCGAGATGGCTATCAGAATTCAGATAACATCATCACTTGTTACATCAAAAAAGCTATCAAAAGCATTGGCAAAAGGAATGGAAAAGTCTGTTGGGGAAGTTGGAATTCTAAAATTAACTAAGGAAGTACAAGAATTAGAAAACTTAATAGGTAGAGAAATTACAAAAGCAGGAGACAGTTTTAACTTAATTTACAATCCTTTGGACAGATCATTATGGATTTATAAAAATGATAAATACGAAGGTAAAATTGAAAGTTTCGAATTTAAAAAAGCATTTTTTGGTATTTGGCTTTCAGAAAACCCAGTAGACAAAGATTTAAAAGATGAGTTGTTAGGTAAAAACAACTAATTTAAAAACCATTTTCAGATTTCTGCATCAATAGAGTATTCGCATTAATCAATTCTATATATTTGCTAAAAATAAACATATCTCAACAAAATGAAAGATTTATTACAGCAATTTGAAAATAAAGCACCTGAAATTGTTTTTAACTGGAAAGATTCTGAAACAGAAGCTGAAGGATGGACAGTGATTAACTCACTTCGCGGAGGAGCCGCTGGTGGAGGAACCAGAATGAGAAAAGGCTTAGATATGAACGAAGTTTTGTCTCTGGCAAAAACGATGGAAGTGAAATTTTCTGTTTCTGGACCTGCGATTGGAGGTGCCAAATCTGGAATTAATTTTGACCCGAACGATCCTCGTAAAAAAGGTGTTTTGCAACGTTGGTACAAAGCCGTTTCTCCTTTGTTAAAAAGTTACTACGGGACAGGTGGAGATTTAAATGTTGATGAAATTCATGAGGTAATTCCGATGACAGAAGAATGTGGCGTTTGGCATCCTCAAGAAGGTGTTTTCAACGGGCATTTTAGACCAACAGAAGCCGACAAAATCAATAGAATAGGACAATTGCGTCAGGGTGTTATAAAAGTGATCGAAAACCCAAAATTCTCGCCGGATGTTACACAAAAATACACCGTTGCCGATATGATTACTGGTTTTGGGGTTGCCGAAGCTGTTCGTCATTTTTATGCTACTTACGGTGGTGATATAAAAGGCAAAAAAGCAATCGTACAAGGTTTTGGCAATGTGGGTTCTGCAGCTGCTTTTTACCTGGCCGATATGGGTGCAAAAGTAATCGGAATTATTGACCGCGATGGCGGACTGATAAATGAAGAAGGTTTTTCTTTTGAAGAAATCAGAACTTTATTTTTAAACAAAGACGGAAACAAATTAGTAGCCGATAATATGATTCCGTTTGAGGAAATCAATGCTAAAATCTGGACAATTGGTGCAGAAATTTTCACGCCTTGTGCGGCTTCAAGATTGGTAACACAAAATCAGATTGATGGTTTAATTGCTAACGGATTGGAAGTTATTTCCTGTGGGGCAAATGTGCCTTTTGCTGATAAAGAAATTTTCTTTGGCTCTATCATGGAACAAGTTGACAGCAAAGTAAGTTTGATTCCCGATTTTATTTCGAACTGCGGAATGGCGAGAGTTTTTGCTTATTTTATGGAGAAAAAAGTACAAATGACCGATGAAGCTATTTTTCATGATACTTCAGAAATCATCAAAAATGCGATTGTAAAAGCACATGCTTTGAATCCATCAAAAACAAATATCAGCGCAACAGCATTTGAAATTGCGTTGAAACAATTAGTGTAATTTTTTTTACTCTATTCTAAACGGGCTAAATTTATTTAGCTCGTTTTTTTTTTAACCCCAATTTTAAAGATTCAATCTTTTCTCAAAACTTTAAGAAGCTTGCGCAAAACCATAGTAAACTTGAGAGCAAATTGCTTCTCGGTCTTTTATTCTAAACAATTTTTACTACTTTTAAACGTTTTTAAAAAATAAAGTACAAAATTCAGAATCAAAATGAGTGCAACCGATTCTTCAGATAAAAAAAAATCCTTAATCATTTCTATAACAATTTATGCTGCGCTATTGTTGCTGCTATTTTTTATACGTTTTTGGCCTCCATATAATCCCGAAAACAACGTAGCTCTTGCTGCTGGAGGCGGCGGCGGCGGGGTAACAATTAATTTTGGTGATAGCGACTTAGGTTCTGGCGCCAATTATAAAAGTGACGTTTTGGATGTAAAAAACGAAGCCAAACCTACTCCCGCAAAAGCAACTCCTGACGAGGCTATTCTTTCGCAAGAGACATCTGCAGAAGAAAGTGTGGTAATTCCGGTAAAAGAAAAACCTAAAAAAAATACTCCGGTCGTTAAACCAGAAGCAAAACCCGCTCCTCAGAAACCAAAAGTTTCTAATTCTACCAACGATGCCTTATCCAGTATTTTAAAAGGATCAAACAAAGGCGGTGACGGCGATGATAAAGCAGCTGGAAACAAAGGAAAAACAACCGGAAGTCTAGGATCTAATGGTTATTACGGTACAGGTGGCTCAGGTGGCGGAACCGGAGGAGGCAACGGAACCGGAAATGGTATTGGTACAGGAAGCGGTTACGGAGCCGGAAGTGGCGGAGGTTCAGGTGGCGGCTCAGGATATTCTTTAGGAAACCGAAAAGCACTTTCTAAACCTGCCCCAAAATATACTTGTGATGAAGCCGGAAAAGTTGTTGTAGAAGTAACTGTTGATCAAAACGGAAGAACGATTAGTGCGACTCCTGGAATAAAAGGAACCACAAATACAGCAAGTTGCCTACTTGAACAGGCAAAAATTGCTGCTATGAATACCAAATGGTCACCTGATAGTAATGCAGCTGCAAAACAAGTAGGGAAAATTGTTTATAATTTTAGTTTGAATTAAAAAATATAAAGAGACAAATAAAAAAGGCTTTCTGAAATAGTTCAGAAAGCCTTTTTTATTATAGATTTTAATGGAGTCTTTGCGAGGAACGAAGCAATCTCCTTAACAAAAGGGTAGTGTCTCACTAACTGTGTAAGTTAAAAAATGATGGGGTTTAAAATCACCCATCATTTTTTTTTAACTTTAACTTTTACACAGTCTTATGAAAAAAGAAGATTTATTATCAGATGAATTTTTAAAACAATTCAAAACAGGCGAAGACCTAAATGGTTTTCTTGCTCAATTACAAAAACGAGGGATAGAAGCTATTTTATCAGGAGAGTTAGATTCTCATCTAGGTTATGAGAAACACGAAAAGACGCCTTCAACTAATTCTCGTAATGGTTTTTCCAATAAGAAGATAAAAACTTCATTTGGAGAATCAGACATTCAGGTTCCAAGGGACAGAGAATCTTCTTTTAATCCCATGATTATTCCAAAACGTCAAAATATGGTTGATGGATTAGAGAATGTAATTATTTCTCTTTATGCCAAAGGAATGACCGTTAGTGATATTGAAGAACAAATAAGAGAAGTCTATAAATTTGATATCTCAACCTCCACTATTTCTAGAATTACTGAATCTGTTTCTAATGATGTAATAGCTTGGCAAAATCGCCCACTAGAAGCTGTTTATTTAATTGTTTGGATGGACGGGATTGTATTTAAAGTTCGAGAAAACTCTAAGGTCATTAACAAAACTATTTATTTAGCTGTAGGCCTGAATCGAGATGGAAAAAAGAAGTTTTAGGTATGTGGCTGGGCAAGAATGAAAGTTCCAGTTTTTGGTTGGGAGTTTTAACCGATTTAAAAGCCAGAGGTGTTGAAGATATATTAATTACTGCTACAGATAACCTAAACGGCTTTACTCAAACCATTAAAAATGTATTTCCTGAATCACAGACTCAAATCTGTGTAGTGCACCAAATACGCAACTCAGCGCGTTATGTAGTGTGGAAAGATAAGAAGGAATTCTCTAAAGATATGAAGCAGATTTATGATGCTCCAACCAAACAGGCTGCCAGGGCTTCTCTTGAAGATTTTGCTAATAAATGGAATAGTAAATATCCATATGCTGTAAAATCATGGCAAGACAATTGGGAAGAGCTTACCGTATTCTTTGACTTCCCCGTTGAGATTAGAAAAATAATTTATACCACTAATCTAATCGAAAATCTAAACGGTAAGATTAGAAAATACACCAAAAATAAATTATCATTCCCAACCGATGAAGCAGTTTTAAAATCTGTATATTTGGCTTTAAGAGAAGCTACCAAAAAATGGACAATGCCAATCCATAATTGGGGATTAATACTCAATCAGTTCTTAACTATATTTGAAAAAAGGGTTCAACTTTAATTAAAAAGTCAAACCCCATTATTTTTAAACTTACACACTTTTTAGGACAGTGTCAACAAAAGAAATCTACGTTAACTCCTCCTCTATATGAGATTGCTTCGTTCCTCGCAAAGACACAAAATGCAACTAATTATAACTACTTCGGACTCGTAGCAATTACAAACTTTAGATTGTTCTTCACACCAATTTGCAGCACATCTACTAAATCCTGTACTTGCAGATTAAACGGAATTCTTACTACAACTGTTTGCTCTTTATTGTCGCCAATTTTTGACATTAACGTAGTTTCAAGATTTTCGAAGTCAACAGCTTCTTTGTCAATGTAGAATTTTTTATCTTCTGTAACCGATAAACTGATCAGTTGTTTGTTGGTTTTTTCGTTGGCTTTTGCTTTTGGCAAAGTCATTTTGATTACATTAGGATTTGCAAGTGTTGAAATAATTAAAAAAAACAACAACAAGAAAAACATAATATCGCTCAAGGATGAAGTCGCCACTTCGGCATGAAACCTTCTTTTTCTTTTGATAGACATACCTTATGCTCTTTGAATTATATTCACAAATTCTAATATTTGCTTCTGAATTTTTAAAGCAAAATCATCAATTTTACCGTTTAATAAGTGGTAGGCACTGTAGGCTATAATTCCGACAATAAGTCCTGCACCACTACTAATCATTTTTTCGTACAAACCTCCCGAAATATTTCCAATACTGATATTTTCTGTAATCGAGATGCTGTAAAAGATTTTGATAACCCCAGAAATAGTACCAACAAAACCGAGAGTTGGTGCAATCCCCGCGATCAGTCCGAGATGACCTAAACGTCTTTCCATTTCACCAATTTCAATATCGGCAGCACGATCCATATTCGACTCAATTTCAGCAATCGGCCTTCCAATAACCAAAACACCTTCTTTCAAAATTTTTCCGGCCGCAGTATCGCTTCTTTCAACAATTGTTCTCGCCAATTCTATATTACCAGAATTTAATTTATCTCCAACATCCTGCATCAATCTGGCATCAATTTTAGAAGCTTTACTAATGTATAAATAACGCTCTATAATGACATAAAAAGTATAAAACAATAAAATCGCAATTGGAATAAGAAAAAAACCTCCTTTTAAGATAAATCCTAAAACAGAAATCTCGGTATTGGGAGCAATTTTTTCGATAACTACATTAGAAGCGGCGTTTGCAATGGTATCAGTTTGTAATTGAATGAGGCTAAACATATTTTAATTCGTGTTTTTAATAATTAATTCTAAAAAATATTTCAATTTTGCACTAAAGATAATTTTCGCTGTAATATAAAACTAAAAAAATCGAAAATTATTTCAATCAAGAACCATTTTATCCAAAATAAATGAACTATCAAGAAACCACCAACTGGATGTTTAATCAGTTACCAATGTACCAATTACAGGGCACTTCTGCGTACAAAGAAGATTTAACCAACATCAAATTGTTGGCAACACATCTTGATAATCCGCAAAATAAGTTAAAATGCATTCATGTCGCAGGAACTAACGGCAAAGGCTCTACATCGCACATGCTGGCTTCGGTTTTGCAAGAAGCCGGATTTAAAGTAGGGTTGTATACTTCGCCGCATCTTAAAGACTTTCGAGAAAGAATCAAAATTAACGGAGAAGAAATCTCCGAAGATTTTGTTTGTAGTTTCATTGCGCAACATAAATCTTTTTTTGAAGCAAATGATTTGAGTTTTTTCGAAATGTCGGTTGGTTTGGCCTTTGATTATTTTGTAGCAGAAAAAGTAGACATTGCTGTTATCGAAGTAGGTCTTGGCGGAAGATTGGACGCCACCAACATTATCACTCCTCTGGTATCTGTAATTACCAACATCGATTTAGATCACACGCAATTTTTAGGAAACACGCTGGCAGCAATTGCTGGTGAAAAAGCAGGAATTATAAAACCAAATGTTCCTGTTGTTATTGGAGAATACACCCCCGAAACGCAGCCTGTATTTTTGGCTAAAGCCGAAGCAAACAAAGCGCCTATTTATTTTGCTTCGGATCTTATTACCACAGTTCTTCCGTCAGATCTATTAGGTGATTATCAATTTCATAATAAAAAAACGGTTCAGCAAACTATTACCGTTTTAAATTCACAAAAAGAATTTAAAATTTCAGACGAAAATCTAAAATCTGGTTTATCGAAAGTCGTAAAAAATACTGGATTGCAAGGAAGATGGCAGCAATTGGGCGAGAATCCAAAAATAATTTGCGACACCGCACACAACAAACACGGCTTAGCCATTGTGATTTCTCAGATTGAAAAGGAGGTTTTCGAAAACCTACATATTGTTTTAGGAGTCGTAAATGATAAAGATTTAGAAGCTATTTTACCGCTTTTTCCTAAAAAAGCATGTTATTATTTCTGCAAACCCGATTCTGCAAGGGGTTTAGACACACAAGTTCTGCAAGAAGCAGCAATAAAACATCAATTAATTGGAGAAAAATATAGTTCTGTCTCAGCAGCTTTTCTAGAAGCGAAGAAAAATGCAACCCAAAACGATTTTATTTATGTTGGCGGAAGCACCTTTGTGGTTGCAGAATTACCTTTGTGATAGATTTTCTTTTAAAAGCAAAAAACTCGCAAGTCATAATAAATTCAGCACCAGTAAGATATAAATATTCGTAAAAAAAGTTTAAATTTTTAATGAATTTCCTTTGCACAACTGAAAAACTAGCGTATATTTGCACACGCAATCACCAAATGATAGCAACCTAATAAAATAGGGCGATTAGCTCAGCTGGTTCAGAGCACCTCGTTTACACCGAGGGGGTCGGGGGTTCGAACCCCTCATCGCCCACAACCTATTTAAGGAATGAGTACATAAAATTCGACAATCTTACTAAATACCTGCAAATTTAAATTTTGCAGGTATTTTTATTTATATCCATTTCTACAAAATTTTCAAAAACGCTCAAAATTACATGGCATTTTTGTGGCACTTTTAAATTTTAAAAAAATGTGCCATAAAATAAGGTTCAAAAACCTGATTATCAACATGTAAAGCACGTTAACGACTTGATTTTAAGAAGCTATAGTTCGACATTTACTAATTTAAATTGTTGAATTATGTTAGAAAGCAGTTTTGGATTAACCTTCTTTTTGAAGGCTCCACGAAAAAAGAACAATCTCAGATATATTTATCTAAGAGTTATCGTTGATGGAATCCCTAAGGAAACTTCCACCAAACGTAAATGGGATATTACAAGATGGGATCAAAAAGCTGAAAGAGCAATAGGCTCTAAAGAAGATGCCAGGACCATATAGGCGTGCTACTTTTCCTCTAAGAAATCTTTTTATAAATTAAATAATACGTGTTTTACTTATTAAGTTTTAACACACTGCTCGAATATAACTTAATACAATATTTTAGTATTTGTTTTCTTTTTTTGTTAAAACACTGTAATTTTACAAGTAAAAAATATAAGGTTTTGATGTATAAGGTTATATTTAGAATCAAGTTTAATCTATTATATGTTTGCTTACGATTGCTAATTAAGTAATATGACACAAGAAATACAAAAGCTTCATGATGTTTGGATATCTTCTCAAAATAAAGCTATTCAAAATACTACTCTTCCTAAAATAACTTTTGATGATCTTACTAATTCTATCATTAGTACAGGACCATTCTATTATTATATAGTAGATTTTTTTGATATGTCATTATCTCATGTGAGCCCATCTATTAGGGAATTCCATGATTTTGATTCTGATAATGTGTCTTTTAATGATATTTTGGGAACTATACATCCCGATGATATTGAGTTTGTAACTGCAGCAGAAGCAGCAGTTGCAAACTTTTTTTATAATAATATTGGTCGCGAGCAATTATTGAAATATAAAATAAGTTACAATTTAAGGGGAAAGCTTAAAAATGGAGAATATGTTTTATGTAATCACCAAGCTTTAATACTTACTATGGATGATAAAGGTGGTTATGGGAAATCGCTTAATATCCACACTCGTATCGATCACTTGGCTACTCATAATAATTATCAATTTTCGCTAATTGGGTTGGATGGCGAGCCTTCTTATATGAACCTTAATACTAATAGTGATATCAAAAATACTGCTGAATTCTCAAAACGAGAAATCGATATTATCAAAAATATTGCGGATGGTTTGAGCAGTATAGAAATTGCCGAAAAACTTTTTATCAGTGATTTGACAGTCAAAAAACACCGAAAAAACATTCTAAGTAAATCGGCTTGCAAGAATACTGCTCAGCTGGTTAAAACTTGTATTCTTCAGGGGGTGATTTAGTTTTTTAATTTCTTTCTAAAAGATTAATATACATCCAGATGATGTTGCTTATGTGGGCAGACAGAGACTTTTCATAACGATTTTTTTATAACATTAGCGGAGTAAAAAAAATGTTAAATTATAAATGTTTACGCTCTATGCTGAAAGAGAGGATATACTAAAGATTTAATCATCAGCATTTAATACTTACACTAGATTGAATTAGCAAGGTATGGGAAGTCACTTAATACACATACCAAAATTCATCTCCTAACAAATCATAATACTTGTAAAATTTTTCTCATCGGCTTGAACGGCGAACCATCTTATATTAATCTCAATACTACTAGTCATTTTAAAAATGTGATTGAACTCTCAAAACCAGAAAACGATGTTATTAAAAATATTGCCGATGGTTTGAGTAGTCGTGAAATTGCCACAAAACTTTTTATTAGTGATTTGACAGTAAAAAAAAATATTTTAAGCAAATCGTATTGTAAAAATATTGCTCAACTTGTTAAGGATTGTTTTCTTCAGGGGATGATTTAGTTTTATTCATTTTCCAAAAATACTACTTTTTGGGTATTGTTTTGAGTTTGGGATTAGTTGTAATTTGCTATAAATCAAAATTGATTTTGAATAAAGACATTATTTAGATAGTATAAAAACAATAAATCATGAAAATAAAAATTTTACTTACATTTTTCATTGTAATGATAGCAAGTTTACAAATGAATGGGCAAGAACATATTAATGCAAAAATGGATCCAAAATATGTTTGTTTTCTTACGTGTAATTGTAAGGGAGTTGGAGAAGGCTGGTATATTTGCCCAGCTTGTAAAAAAAGCTGGAAAATGAAAAAGAAGTAAAAGCAGCAGAAGATAAGCGTAAGACAGATGCAGTATTTGCAAAATCACAAGCAGATAAAAAAGAACGGGAAATTACTAGAAAAAAGGAACAAGTTGAAATAGATAAAAAAAATAAAGTGACTGAGGTTTTTGTAACTATTCCTAAATCAAAAGTTGTAAATAAGCCTACTCAAACCGGGGTTGTGAAAAAGATGAATACCACGGAAGGAAATAAGATTTACATGAGTGATCTTAATTACGGGCAAGGCTTTAAA
This sequence comes from Flavobacterium flavipigmentatum, assembly GCF_020911905.1. Taxonomy (NCBI): domain Bacteria; kingdom Pseudomonadati; phylum Bacteroidota; class Flavobacteriia; order Flavobacteriales; family Flavobacteriaceae; genus Flavobacterium; species Flavobacterium flavipigmentatum. The sequence continues at coordinate 544,351 of NZ_CP087133.1, forward strand.
AATGGAATAACTGATTCTAAGATTATATTTTATGATGCCCAAACATCTCCTTATTTAGATACTTATGGAGCAGTCATGAATGAATGTGGAGTATTGGAGGGTTTTCCTGCTAATGTTGGTATTGTTAAATTAAAAAAAAAGGCTTCAGCTCAAGAACCTATGGCTTCCTTTTTTAATAAACAAGAATACAATGTTTTTGATTTAATAGATGTTAATGAGAAGAGGTTTTTTAATTCTGATCGAATTGCATTAATAGAACATTTTTATGGTAATTGGTTTGTTATTGGCTATGATTTTTATGATGGTAGTTATCAAAATAAATTGGGTCAAGCTAAGCTCTATAATGTTAAAACAAAGCAATTTATTGATATTGCTGAAAAAGATTATAATAATGTAGTATCTCTAGGATACTATGGTTTTCATGGAATTACAAGTTTTATTATACAAAATTATAGATTTATTCATGGAAGTTATCAATCTTTAAATACTGAGTGTTATAAACTACCAAGTTTAAGTAATTCTGAAATATTTATGGAGAAAAAATTGGGAGGTCAAGACAAATGGAAAGCATTTATAGTTGTTGATCCTACTCCATCAAAAAGCAGTAGGAACTACAATCGTTTCGTCTATTACTGTGATGCAAATGATAGAATAATTAAATTGGAATTAACAATGGATGAAGCTATAGAACTGCGATAATTAGAGTTGGCAGTACAATAGATTTAATTAGGAAAACTTTCGAATATTGATATTTAGTTTTTTTAATATCATCAAAAACTCCTCACACTTGTCTGAAAACTTTTTATCAGTGATTCGATATCGCAAAAATATTCTTAGCAAATAAGTAAAAATACGACTCAGTTAGTTTATAAAGGAGTGATTTAGTTTTTGTCATTTTCAAAAAGATACTACTTTTTGGGTATTGTGCGAGTATTGGGATTATTTTTAATTTGTAATCAGATTTACAATTAATTAAAAGGAATAGTTAGTAAAAAAACTCTGAAAAAATAAACACACATGAAAAAAACTATATTACTTACGTTTTTACTTTTTAGCAATTGGTATTACCTATATGCTCAAAGCTTAAGAGGCAACTGTCATGAAGATAGACAAGGTACAAGTTCATATTTCACTCAGGTTGATATAGATGCAACTTTTAGTTTTTACGCAAAAAATAATTCGGTATATATAAAATGTTCTAATCTTAAAATGAATGTTCCCAGCAATACAATCTATAATGCATATGGACAACATTATACAAAATCTGATTTAGGCATAAGCCAATGGCCTCAAAATCAAAAACCATGGTCAATGACAATTAATGTAAGCGGGAGTTATAGAGGAGGAAATTTTAACAAAGATATTTTTTGCAATGTAAATTTTACTTGCGATGAATTTTCAATTGAAGGAATTGATGCTGATAAAGTAGATTTAAGTTCTTTTAGAATAACTTCTATTTCTAATTTCAGATATAATCAAGGAGGAGATCCCCAGCTTGAAGAAATTATCAAAAAACTAAATCAAAAAAAAGAACAGCAAAAATCTACTAATACAAACCTTCAAAATCAAGGCTCAAGTAATAATCCTCTAGGAACAAGCCAAACTATTCCTCTCACTTCATCTGAATCAAATAATTATGCTCAGACTACTAAAAAAGAAATTTATACACAGGCAGCAGCTAATATTGCGGGGAACCTGTTAGAAGAAATGAATACTAATTATGAAAAAAAAAGGCACGACTTGATGCAGAATATAAGCAAAAGATATCTGATGAATATGATCTAAAAAGGAAAAAAGAGAAAACTAAATTTGTAGAAGAATTTTTACCTCTGCTGAGACAAGCCGAAAAAGGAGATGAAAATGCCCGGATGACACTGTACTATGCAAGCGAAGCATTACGATGTGATGAATTTGTACCAAATAAAAAACAATGGTTAAAAGAAGCTATAGCCAATAACAATCAGGATGCTATTTTAGCAAAAGTTAAAAGCCTGCCGTACATGGGAACAGAATCAATTGGTCAGTTAGAAAAGGTTGCTAATCTTGGAAATTTAGATGCAATGATAATATTGGCAATGTGGTACAGTCGTAAAAATAATTATAAGGGACTAGTAGGTGGTGAAGATCAGGAAAAATCTTTGAAATGGTTTAATAAAGCGGCTGGAGCGGGTAGCCCAAATGCAATGTATTTTCTAGGTATGATTTACAAATACAAGCAAATTACAAGAGACAAATACGAACAACCTCTTTTTATAAAATATGATATAGCGCCGGATGAAAGATTTGCGTTAAATTGGTTTATTAAAGCAGATCAGCCTAATTATAAAGAATCTATTTATTCAAGATCAGAGTCTTCCACTCACACATATCTTGCTAGCAGCTCGTATAATGTTCCTAGTGCCTGTTATGAAATATTCCTACTCTACAAAAATGGGAAAGTTGTAAAGGATAAAGCAAAAGCAATAGAAATGAAATCCAAAGTTAAATATCTTGGAATGAGTGGCTCATATAAGGATGACAACAGGATAAATGAAAAATTTAGCGATATAAAAAGATATTAAAGAAAAAATTAACAAAACATTTTAAACCCAAATAGTAACTTCTAAAAATATAAATTATGAAAGCAATTTTATATCTATTCATTTCACTGTTGTTTGGTTTTAATATTTACGCTCAAAAAGACGATAAAATCAGTGTTATTACTGAAAGAAAATACACTATCAATGGACAGATTATAACAGAGAAAGAGACAGTAGAAGTAGCAAAATCGAAATTATTAAAAAATAAAGATGTTGATACTACTAAAACTTATACCGTAATCTATGATTTCAAGAAAGGCGAATATTTAAAAAGCTTAGTTAAACCCAAAGTAGATCGCCCCATTGTTTATAAAGTAATAAACATTAATAGGTTGGCTTTTGATGTTCAAGTTAACTCTAAAGATGTTGTAGTTGCAGAAACGGATTGGTTTACAAGTGCAGAAGATTTAAAGAAGATTACTGGCTTACTAAATCAAGCAAGTCCTGCTAGTCAGCCTACAGCTGAAAATATAAAATTGCCAGAAAGCAAAAGTGATGCTGAAATTCTTAAAGATAAAGCAACTGTTAAGAAAGATTTAGGACTTTTAACAAAATTAGAGGGTTTAAATATTAAATTACAACACGAACAAAAAGTTGTAGATGGTTTAAACAACAATAAAATAAAATATGATTATTATAAATCAATTTTCGGTGATTCTGCCACTATTAGAGGAATAGAAAAGCCCGATGATATAATAATAAAAGAAAAAGAAAAAGAAATTAAAACAATAAACGAGGATATAAAAAAACTTGAGAATCTTATAAACGAAAAATTAGATAAGTTTCAAATTGCAAAAAATAATTTTACTATCGCATACGATGATTTTATTAAATCGTACAATACAGTAAATAAAATCATTCAGAAATCCAATAGAGTACTACCTATTGCCACACTGCCCTTTTTGAATTTAGAAGAATATAAATTAAACCATCAAGCAGATTTTAGATTAATCTTAGTAGAATTGAATGTTGGTAATATAACTTCAAATACCATAAACAGTCAATACACAGATTTAGTTGTAGCATACAATAAACTAAAAGATGTTAATGATCTTACAACTTATTTCGATGAAACATCCCTAAAAAAATATTTTGATGACATTGATTTATTAATGGATAATGCTAAAAAAATAAAACTCAAAGGAGAGTTAATAAATTTTGAAAAACTTGCCCAACAAGTTCAAAGAGTTATTCATTTGTTAGAAAAAAATGAAACCTACGAATATATTTCTGCTCCCATTCAACCCAAAAATGATATGGCAACTTTTGATGTTGTAATAAAAGCCAAAATCAAGGATATTGAAGTTGATAATTCTAGAAGTTTTACACATTCTGTATCAGTAAAAGGCGGCACACGCATTGATTTTAGCATTGGATTAGCAGCTAGCTACTTTAGCAATACAAATGTGTATGAAATATATACAATAAATGGTCAAAACAAAATAGGATTAAAAAGTAAAAACTTAACAGTTCCATCATTGGTTACGATGATTTCAATGACCAATCGTACAACTAAATACGGAGCAATTGGAGGAAGTGCTGGTTTAGGAATTGATACCAATAATGGAAAAATTCAATTGAGTAATTTTTTCATTGGGCCAACACTAATTTTAGGAAAATACGATCGAATCATGCTTACCGTTGGTGCGGCAATAAGAAACGTGGGAAAACTAAAAAATGGCTATGTTATAAATGATACCATTATTACCCAGAGTAGTGATATAACAACAGTCTTATCTGATAATTATAAAGTTGGTTTTTTTATAGGTCTAACTTACAATCTAACAAACAATGTACGCAACAAAATATCAAATTATAAACCTTAATTAACTAGTGAATCAAAGTTTTCAAATAAACAATCAGTATGAAAAAGCTACTCACAACATTAATTCTATTATCAAAGCCAGTCCTGTCTATTATATGCCGGAAAAGCAATACGACACTTTTGTTAAGGGAATAATCTCGACTAACGACGGTATTGCAAGTTTTACAGATAGCATTGCTCCGGCTATAAAAAGTAAAAATAGAACTTCCGACTGATTTTTGTAATCAAAAAAGCTATAGAAGATTAGATATATTGACCGTTAAAATTGAAATATTCATTTCCAAATCCGTAACATACCTAATGGAAGAATGGACTAAAAGGTAAAAAGACGGTATTGGTGCGGGTTTAACTCATTAGGTTCGAACCCCTCATCGCCCACCAAGAAACTCCTTAAGAAATTAAGGAGTTTTTTTATGCTTTCTTGTAATTCACTGTTGCGAGGACAGATTGAAATTTCTTTTTTACCAATTCTTTTTTTGCATCCAAATTCAAAACACAAAGAACTTATAACTTCTAAAACGCTCTAATAATTTTTGATTATATTTGATCCAGACATTGGCTTTTTTATTGACTTCAATATCCTGAATTTCTGTATTTTGAACAATACTTAATCCATCTCTTTAACAACAAATAATTATATTTTCATTCCAAATAATTCTAACAAAGAGTTAAATGTAATGAGATTATGAAGTCTATTGATATAAAAAAGATCTTGATCAGAAAAAACTAATGTAAATATGGCAACCGTATAATCAAAAAAGTTACAACAAAAGATGCTTCTCTCCGTTACTTTGAAAGAACAATTTCATAGAGGTAAAAAAAGAAATCAAATTTTAAAACCAAAATTTTAAAAATGAAACAAAAACTAATAACTATTTTACTTGTATTTACAGCTATAACTACTTTTGGGCAAACGCCAACCACTTCAATACCCGACAAAAACAATTATTCTACTAATACAGTTTTAACCGTAAGTGATATGGTCACTAATAAATCCATAAATCCGCTTAAAAAAGTGCCGTTAGATACCGCATTAATTTTGATTTATGATTACGATGGATCTCTGTTTTCTTTTGATTTAGAATCGGAACAAATTAGCTGGACTGTAAAAGCTACAGATGCCTACACTGAAATGTGCGCCAATAAAGTTACACTCCATGATGGAGTCATATACGTTCCATTTATTAACGGTGAAATTTTTGCAATTGACAACCAAACCGGTGCTATTTTTTGGAAATCTAGATTAGGAAATAGTACAGATCAAATTGTACTAAAGGATCAGATTCCAGTCATAAATGATGGGAAACTGTTTATAACTGCTCAAAATCAAAATATTTACGCCCTCAATATAAAAGACGGTAGTTTACTTTGGAATTATAAACTAGATTCGACAAATAACGATATTCCGGTTCTGTTTTTTGACAATAAAATTTTTGCTCAAAGCGGATCTAATTTCTATAGTTTTGATGCAAATACAGGAAAACTTCTTTACCAAAAAACTTTTGAGGAAGCTATACACGGAAAACCTGTAACAGATGGCGAAAATATATTTATAGCTAATGAAAAAGATATTGTTTTTGCTTTAAGTCCGAATACACCAGATATATTATGGCAATTTAAATTAGATGAAAATCAATTTAATATCAAAGAGCGTATCTTTTGTAAAGACAAAAAACTATATTTTGCAGCACAAGGTTCAGAAGTTTCTTCTGTATATGCTGTTGATTCAAAAACAGGAACCCGATTATGGAAAACAGATTTTAAAGAGGATAATATCGAATACATTATTGAGGAAAGTGATAATATTTTTGGATATACCCGTAAGGGAAAACTTTTTCAATTAGACATTACTAATGGCGAAATAGCACTTGAAACAAAACTAACAACAATGCCTATTTCAAACCTCGAATTTCCAGATGATGATTCTTTGTTTTACTATTCTGATGCTGCATTAATTCAATTTGATTTTAAAACAAAAGACGAAAACGAAGTTTATCTTCGAACCTCCATCAAGGATAATGTCTATAGCGCTTATATAAAAATGATTCGATAATAAGTGGAAATAGCCCCTTAGAATGAGACAGCTTCTTATTTGACATCACATTTCAAATGTTTTTTTGAAATCAAATAATTAAAGTTCTAATCGTGCTTAAAATCGCAGCACCAACCCGCAGTAATTTAGAAGCTTTTTAAGCAAATGAAAAAAGAGTTTCAATTATCAAAATTCTTTACTATACAAACAAAAGCTTTTGGAGAGTTTTTAAGGCAGGATTTTTGCTTTTTAGTCAATATTATCGTAATCCTAAATTATCATCAAACAGACTTTAGATTGAGGAATTTTCTGGGCGTTCTCTGGATTGGGCATTACGCTGTACCTTTTGCTTTTTGAAAGAAAAAAAATCTCTCAAAAATATTAGATACAAGAATAGGATTTTTTCAAACCAAAAAAAGAACTCGCTTAAAAATCTTAAGCGAGTATCACTTTTAGCACAAATTATTTTTTTGCTGATTCTACAGAGACTTTTCTAAATTCTTTGAATAGCTTTTCAAGTTCTAAACTTGATTTACGAGCTCTTGGTCCAGCAGCTTTAACACCTTTTTCAATAAGTGTTTCAGATTCTGTTTTAAATGTTTCAATTTCGGCGTTGATTTTTACTAATAAATCTTTCATGATTGTTATATACTAAATTATAAAGCAAAACTAACAGTTTAGTTTGTTAAATAAAACTACTTTTTGTTTAAATTATTATTTGCTCTTAAAATCAAATTTAATATTGAATTAAAACTATCAAAAAAATGAAGTTACTATTGAGAGCTAATCTTCTATAAACAGCCTGTAAGGAAACACATTAGAAGATTTATTCTTTAAATTTTTCATAAAACTTTCGCACAAATAATCCCATTCAGACGCCGATAAATATTCTCTTTCGACTGGATTTATTTTTATATGAATATCTACTGTTCTGCTAAAACCTGCTTTTACAGAAATTTCTTTTCGGGTTCCTTTTTCTATTTTAATATGAATAATCGAGCTCTTAAAATGATTAAAACCAAACGCTTTGATATCTGCAAAAGTTACAATTCGGCCTCGTGTTAGCAAGGCATTTCTATAAGCCAGGATACGATCTTTGTTATTTTGTTTATTGGCACCCCCGACAGTATTGGTAACCAATATGGCCTCTTTGCTAATAAAAAACAAATCATCTTTTGATTCTAATATTGTGCCTGCTTTGATATCATTTCCTTCTTCTGCACAAGTCGACCAATATTTTATAGCAAATGATTTACCAGCCGATTCATCATTTTTAGGTTTGATCATCAAGTATGGATCATTATTCTTTGCAAAGCTGCTTTCTTTAGCCTGCTGCTCTACAGATGCTAGTAACTGATTAATTTCGATCAAAGAACTACTCATAAAATCTTTTCCTAAACCCGCAAAAGAGGAGCTTTCGTCTTTTAATAAGTCTAAAACATTTTGAAGCAATTCTGAAGCACTTCTCGAATCGAATCGAGAAACCCCTCCAGTTCTTAAAACTGCATTCCCCTCTTCTATAACGCCATCTTTAAACTCTTTTATTTCATAATGATTATTAAATCCGTCAATAACAGTATCAACATCGAGATAAATATTATTATCTGTTTCTAATGCAACATACGACAAGAAATTTCCAATTGTTTTATTGATCGTATGACTTTTTTTATTGATGACAGGAAAACAATTTGCCGTAAAAGAAACATTATCAATTATTTGAGGTATTAAAGATTCTGGAAAGACTAATTTTAACCAAATAATATCTTTACCGCTATTATAGGTTGTCTCCTCAAAATGTTTATACTCTGACTGATAATCCTTAATATTCTTGTGCTTTAATACTCCTTTTAACGTATAGAAATTATCAAAATAAAACTCATTTACTTCCTGCATTACTTCGCTAAGATGCGTATAATTGCGATTGATTATATTTTCGATATCGAGATGGTTAACAGGAACATTGTAACCCTCTTCTACTTTGATCTCTGTAGTATCATAAAAACATTTCATCTGCTTTAAGTAGTAATGAAACATTTCTTTTTGATGGGTATTTTTAATATCGATATACAACATCAAATCTTCCACCTCATCTACATTCGCACCGTTTAATTCGATACCCAGAAAAACTTCCCCCGAAGGCAAAGAATTATTATAACCTCGCACGGCGTCTTTATAAAAAAGGTTCGAAACTTCGTATAAATTTCTTTCATACGCAATATACTTCACTTCACAAGACGATAGTTTTACTTCGAGTGTAGGCGAGAGCGCAATCTCTTTGGTAATGGGAGCCAGTGGATTGTAAATGTTATGAATTCTTCTGTTTACCGTCATTTGGTTCTGCAACGAAACTTTCATGTTGTTGTCTATCGGCAAAGCATGCATAATCGCTCTCGCCGGTTTTGCTCCCGCTGTAACTTCAGGAAACATAATTTCGAGGACTCTCTCGACCACTCTGGTTTTAGAATCTTCTAGTTCATGCGCTACTTTTTCTAGTTCATAAGATAAAGCATTTAACATCATTGACACCACGGGATCAAAAGAGGTTTCCATCTCAACATCTGAAAAGCCCCACGATCTAGCCGCTCTTTTTAATACTCTGTCTTTTATGCGCTCTTGTCTCATTGTTATATTATTTTATTGAAGATCGGAAATTTTATCCGATTTGAATTTATTTTTTACTAAGTCTTCCCAAAATTCTATCATTTTCTAATACCCAATGGTCGTTTTTGTATTTCAATTTGATTTTTTCTCTTGAACTTCCAAATGGACCAGGATTTTGCTGAATAATTTCAATAAAATTATCTTCAACTTTACAAATTATAGCTACGTGCCCGTATTGATTAAATAATGATTTGTTAAAAATAATGATATCGTCTTCTTTAGGTTTTGTACTACTTGGATTTGAATATTGTACTAAATTTCTTTTTGTATTGATGCTTCCGTCAGTGAGTTTTTTATTATAAAAATCGACAGCATTCCCGTAAGTATCGGGCATTTTGTGTTGCAAATGTTGATAATAATATCTTTTTATAAATTCTACGCATTGGTATTTCATGCCTAGATTATAACCATCAGCAGCTAAATTTCGTTCCTCAGCATTACTAACACCTCCATTATAGTATACCTTTACATCATTAAAACTGTCTATAACTTCTCCGACTTCATGTTTAGAATTCCAATTTACTTTTTTGATTACTACAAATAGGGCGTACAAAAGAGCAATTACTGCAATTGAAATTATAATTTTATTTTTCATTTTCTATAACAGCGCAATATTGTGTTGGAGTTCTATTTTTCAAACATTAAAAAACTCGTTAAATATATAATAAAAATTTTACGATAGAGTCTTATTAACCTTATAATTTAGTGACACAGTATTTTTTTAAATAAATTACTTCCGACAAAAAAACTAATCGCTGAGGATGTTCTTTATTAAATTTTGAAGCTCCAAACAATCAAATCATTTAAGTCTTTGCCTATTTTGAATTGTTTAAAGAATTCATCTGACAATACATCTTCTTTTTTCATAAGACTCCATAAAAGTTAAAAAAAATGATGGGGTAGTTTTAAGAACCTCATCATTTTTTAAATTATAATATATTTAGTGAGAAACTACCAAAATCAAAAAGATGTTGCTCTCGGTAAATCTAAGATTTTGTTTGCTTTCCTTATTAAAGTATTATTTACTACTCTATTTTTATTTTTTACATCCATTATTTCTCTTGCCAAAACTCAATATCTGGTTTTATTAATTTCTCCCTACCCTCCCATTTTGGAAACTCGAATCCTTTTGGAAGAGAATACCCTCCGCTTTCATAAGTTGTACCATTCATTTTAGGTAAAAAACACTTGAATTCCATTACTTTTATTCTTTTATTCTTACCTTCTAACCATACGAATCCATTATTTTCACTTGATTTAACTCCAATAATAATCCTATTGAAATTTTCTTTTTTACCTGTAATAGAATCTAAATATTGTCGATTATATGATTTTTCAAAATCATTTGGTAAAACAACCAAAGTAGAATGATATATTTTAGGGTTTTTCAAATTTTCTACCTCCACCTTCATCATAATAGGAATTGGTTTCGTTTTAACCCGATTATTATTAGGATTAAAATTTGAATAATCCCAATCTGACTCATCAATAGTAAAAGGAGCTTCTGAAAATGAATCGGGTTGGAAAATAATTCCAGATTTTGTGTAGAAAGTTAAAATATTAATTTTTGAAACATTATCTTCACTAGTAAAACCTACATCGTAACCATATTGTTTTTCTCCTTTTTCCCATACAGAATAAGGAATCCCATGTAAATAATGGAAGATGTTATATTCGGTATTTTTGTATTTAGAATTTTCTTCTTCATTTCCCCAGTATTTATTAAAATTTACATCATTTTCTTTCCAAATTCCTTTATTTTCAGCTTTAAATTTTGCAATTACTGTTTGCACATTTCCGGCTCGCATCCAAACCGTTACATTACCCCCAGGAGCGGTACCTACGATTATTAAACTGTAATGACGCATTGTACCATCACTATCAGTAACCGGGGTTTGAAACAATTTCAACATTTTTTCTCGTGGGAGTTTAAAATCGCCTTGATAATGGTATCTATCTGTGCCACAAAGCCATTCTACATGCAAACTATCGGGAATTTCATCGGATTCACTACCACTTGCATACCCCCCAGAAGCCTCTCCCCACCCAGGTTGAATTCCAATGTTTGATGATGCACTATGGATAGTTTTATTATTATAAAAAAAACGCACAGAAGGAGAGCTTGAATAATATATAGGGGCAGAAAGACCTATTTCCCAATCAAATTTTTCTTTTGGCTGGCAAGAAACTAATAAACTAAAAAAAAGAAACAGAAGGTATATTTTATTTGTTTGCATATATTTCTCTTCTATAATTTGCTGTATCTCCTTCTATCTTGTATTTAACAGGCTGAATTTATTAATAAGACGCTTTATACATAACCGACCCTTTATAAATGCGCACGCTGTCTACTTCAACAGGTTGATTGTTTAGAAACAATTCTAGTTTTTTGTTGTCTTTGCTGATTTTCACCTGAAACTCCTGCTTGTCCTCAGGTTTGAAGTTTTTAAATTTTTCGAAAATTATTTTCTCATTTAAAAAGATATTACCTCGAAAACGTTCTTGCCCGCTTGTTTCCCAGTCCAGCTCAAATATTTGAGGTAACGCTCGATTGTCATAACTGGTGGCAGGTAAGGGTGGCATAAAAATAATATCTTTTTCTCCATTATAATTGGTAAAACAATATCTAAACAAACGCAAATTTGGATTTTCATTATGCATCACTACCCTAAAGGTATAACGCTTGCGGTACATGTCCCACTGGGCACAGGAAGCATTGGGCATAAAATCGCGTGCTTTTACCTCCTCACGGTTCATTGACCAGTCTCTAAAGAGTTTTTTCTCCAGTTCCTTATCATCAGTAATTACTTCTGCTTGATAACGGCCTAATTCAATTCTGAAAACGCTATATTCTTTCCAGACTACCACCATACCTTGTGAAGCAAAACCGAATATTAATCCTGAAAACTTTTCATAAGTATCATCATTATATTGATAGGTGGTGTCGACTGCTTTTTTCATCTCTTCTACAGGAAAATCTACTTTAAGATGATAAAATTTGTCTTCGTAACCCGCATAATAAATAACATCGGTACCTATAGGAGTACCGTGCTGAGAAGTCCAGCTTTTTCCAGAATCTCCCCAACGACCCGAAGACCCTCCAAAAGGCAAAGAGGCAGGAATGCCTTCGAGCGTAATAATATCGCCGCGGACAAATTCTACTCTATATATATTTTCATTACCATTTATTTTTTCTATTGATGGCTGGCAAGTATAACTATTCCATTCGTATTTGTTTTTCATTTGGCAACTCGCGTTTAAACTTACTATTACTAAAAATACTATTTTATAAAACCTATCCATGATGTATTTCTCTTTTTCGTTTTTCTATGGGCAATACTTCATCAAATCTTGGCCCTAAACCAAACTTGTCTGCCTTTACCGACCAGTGTAGATACTCGTGACGCAGTCTTTTTAAATCTTCAGACTTTATATAATCAAGATAACTTATTTTTGCTGACTCGGCAATATACTGTTGTATATCCTTATTCTCTTTGATAGAATTATTCCGATGCTCCATAACGGCCTTACTGTACTGTGTTAACTGTGTAAAGACATCTGCGATAAAAGGGTCTGAAATATTTGTTTTTTGTTTTTCAAGAGTTTCATCGTATTTTACATCAAACTGTTTCGAGACCATTATCATTTTATTCAGGGGTACTTTATCGTACGTATTTTGCAAAGTACGAGTACCCACAAGATAGGTTTTAGTTTCGTCATATTTAAATTCAACATTTAATTCGCTTGGTGCATACCATCCTTCTTCTACTAGTATTTTTTTAAAAGCATCCGCTTTTTTAGTATAGGGAGTAGTCTCTCGGTTTTTATTGTAGGTTTCTGTATACGTCTCACCATAAACGGCAGAGCGTTCATTGTCATTATGCAAGTACGAACCACCAATATCCGAGTGCACACCCGGCAGAATCAATTCGAGTCCGTGCAAACCAGCACTGCGAATATCTGTTAAATCGAAATTTTCACGGTATTCATCGGCTGCCGAAAGCTGAAACACCATTCTTGCTTTTTTTATTGCATCAAGACCTAAATCTGAAACATCGTTACCATGATAAAATCCGTGCGAAGAAACCGTATCGTATAAACCTACGAAATTGAATGCTATTTTTTTTACCTCATACATACCATTGGCAATCAGGCATTGTCCAAAATAGCCATGCTTTACTACTATCTGTTTTGGATATGGGGCTTTTGCATTTTTCTCGTTTTTAGGGTGAGTCAACGGATTGTTTCTCCCTGGAAGATAAAAAGACCCATTGGATAAAATAGATGCTGTGTATGATTCATTGGTAAGATGCAAAAAGTGCCTTGCCGTTGCTGCACCACGGCTAAAACCATATACATTGATAGTCAGCAAATCAATCGGTTTTCCATCAGAAGCTTTTTTAACTTCTAGTGCCCCTTTTTCGCAGCCTATTTTAACCTTGTCCCTTAAACCCGAATGCCAAAATCCAGCACTTTGTGCAATACCAATAGGCAGGGTATCATCTGAATCTAAATCGTTCGTGCCTACACCTTCAACATATATCGATTTATGTTTAGGATCTTTTATAGAAACCGCATCATAGGCCCTTGCCACATTGGTAAAATCATTCTCGTAACTATCATCTTTTTTATTAGAGTTTTTTTGATAGGCACTATCATTTTTTTCTCTGGCTTCGGTATTGGTTTTGTTGTTGGTTGTACCATCAAAAAATATATTCAGAGTAAGTTCCAGCGTGTTTGAAATCGTTTCTACAGGATCCAAGGGCTCATATTCTTTATGAATAATTCCATCTTCTTCTCCATGCCAATTATTTTGTGTGGTTGCAAGAATATTGTAATCACCCTCACTTGCATGCAAATCCATTATTCCTGTGGTGGTATTCTTCATTTCTCCACCAATAATTCTTGTAATACTCATAGTTAAGCATTTTTAGATTTTTCGCCGCTATGTGAGTTTATATTTTTGGCACTCTTTATATTTATCGCAGATTCTGTACTATTTAAACTAACCAATTTTGCTATTTCTTTTCGGTCTGTACTCTCAGACTCTCTGTTCCCTTTTATATTTTCAAATAAACTTCCGTCTACATTGGTCATACTATCACCTCCAACCGTAGTATTAAGCATCATACCAACCATCGTAGTTTTATCAGCACCAGCACTTTCAGTAATATTTACGCCTGCTGTAGTGGTAATATTTTCAGAAGCATTCATTATAATATTTGTAGCATTCATTGTTAATACTTTTGGTGCCGTAATATTTATATTTCCGCCAACGGTATCAAACTGTATTTCATTTCCACTTTTATCAGTAATAATAATACTTTCTTCTTCTGTAAATTTTATAATGTGTCCGCTTCGGGTATGAATGGCTTTTATATTATTCTGGCTATCAGCATAACCGCTTTTGTCTTGGCCATTGTATTGTGTTCCCATAACATAAGGATTTTGCACATTGTTGCCTTCAAAACCTACTAAGACTTCTTCTCCTATTTCTGGAATAAAATAAAATCCTTTGCCTGCGCCTGAATGTGGCTGAATCATACGTATCCACTCACTTACAATATTGCTGCTTACTCCGTAAAACTGTACTTTTATGCGTCCTAATCCTTCGGGATCATTGTTGTCTTTTACTTGAGCAGGCTGGTTTTCTGCTTTTGCAAAAACATGTACATCGGTATAATGTGGCGCCGCAACATCTGCCGGGATTGCCTTAAACTCGCAAGAATAGTTTCCGTGTACCTCAGAATGATGTGTTACCTCAATAGCTATTAACTCATGTTGTACCGTTTGATTTTGTATCGTAAATACTTGACCAAGTCCTATCGGGAAATACGATATTCCGCTATAATACACACTATTGGCATCATTACCTGCAGTTTGCAGTTGGATCATCTCGTCAATTTCCTCCTTGTTTTGGGCATTTACCGTATACACACCACTGCTTAACTCAGCGTTTGTAACCGTTCCTTGATTGTAATTCACATTGGATGCAAAACTATCTTTACTCCCTACACTGGTTTTTGTTGCTGCGTTCTGAATATTGGCCGCATTATTATAATCATAACCTGCTAAGGCTATTTTATGCGAAACCATGTTGGCCTGTATCTTAAAGCTATGAAGTGATGCTCCGTTAATCAGCACAGTTTTGCTGGTTTTGGTCTGGCCGTATTGCATGCGCATACCATCAAAATAAAACCACTGTCCGTAACGTGTTGCCAGTCTTTTTAAAAACTCAAAACTGGTTTCATTGTATTGCAAAATATTCGGAAACTCTTTAAGGTACGTTGATTTTATAGAATCTCTTTGGTAAAATTCTCCTGGACCTTCGGCAAAAATACTGAGTACGATATCATCCATACTACGCTCTTTAAAGGCCCTAGCTTTTTTTATGTCATTGATCACAATACTATGACTAACTCCCGAAACATGCAAGCCTACTGCGCTCCCATGAAGATCAACAGACGAAAGCTCGGTAATAATACCTTTACTCATCAATCTAATTCCGGTTAGACTCTTAAAAGTAAAAATGACTTCATCGCCTAAATAACTTCTCAAGGCTTTTGCCTGATCAGCAGGATTGATGATGGCTTTTCCTGTATATTGCCAAACGAATGAAAAATGATGATGATCAGCCATTTTTTGCGATAGCTTTAAATCATAATACACAACGTTTTGGGTAAAACTGCCTATACTTATATGTACTTGTTCTGAAAAATGTGCCATTTTAATACGGTTTTTTAATTAGCTTTTTTACAATTTAATCTAAAGCGATCCAGTTGTTAGAGAATTTTGCATCTCCAAATGTCAATTCTTTCGCCACCAATTCCATGGTTATTTTCATCGGAACCTCTGTAGTACTTGTAAATTGCTCATCGTAACCCACACAAAATGCTTTTGAAAAAGTAAGTTCTTTCATTTTGCTTAAAGCATCTCTTCTGTAAAAAACTATTTTGCCGTCTTTTGTTAAATCTCCATTTAACATCCATGACAAGAAATGGCTGTTTTGACTTGCCTCAATGATCATTCTTATGATACCGCCCTTCGCATTTCCAGTAGGTTTGCTTGTGGTATCTATTTCTTGTTTGAAACTAATATTAAATTCAAGAACATTATATTCTTCGCCGTCTATATGTAATTTAGATAAAAAACTCATGTGTAGATGTATTAGATTGTTAAAAAATTTGACTCCTGCTTATTTGATGTAATTTTTAGCTATAAAACAAAAAAGGAAGTCCAATAAATGGACTTCCTTAATAGTTCAAGCTTAATAAAGTTTGATAAAGTCCAAAGGATTACACCCAAGCATTATCAAATTCTCCTCCACCCATCGAAATTTTACGCGCAGAGATCATAAAAGTTTCCGTTAAAGGATTTTCGCTGTTATGATCAAAGTTTTCTTTGTACTTAACCATGTAAGCTTCTGTAAACTTTAGCTCTTTTAAAGTAGCGTTTGAGTCACGTTTGATGAATTTTACTGAACCATCTTTTCTTTCGAAATTGTTGGTCATCCATTCAAACAATTCAGTACTTCCGGTAGACTCTACCTCCAGCATGATTCTTCCTCCACGTGTTACCGTAGATGGACGCCCAGAAGCATCTGTTTCTTGAGCCAAATCATAACTCACGTTTAATACTTTGTAATCTTTACCTGCTACTGTTAATGATGTTAAAAACGACATAATGAAAAATTTTAATTATTAATTTATTTATTTATGTTGTAAATATATAAATAAAATCTTATGAAGATTAATTTTTTAATAAAATTTTATTGATATTTTTTAAATTTCATGTTTTCAATAGTTTACATTTAAAAATGAATGAATTTTCAATCTTAAAAATACCAAAAACTAGGCAAAAGGATTATTTGTAAGACAGTGGACCAACAAAAAAATATCCTCTAAAGTCAAAAGCACGATTCGTACTTTTTATTGTTGCCTCGACAATAATATCTACCTTTTTTTTTGCTCTGCTTACATCATCAACCAAGTACATTGTTTCTGATAGCTCTACTCTCAATTCATTTACTTTTATTCTTTTTTCATGAAAGAGTAAAGATTGTTTCATTGTTTTTGAAATGATTTCTTTCAATGTATTTTCGTTCATCAATAAATCAAAATCTATTTCCCAAATTTTAGATCCAAATGTTTCGTCAAACTTGCATTCACCAAATGTGGTTGTTGCCAGCAAAATAATCTGTTGCGCAATTGAATGTTCAATTGAGGTTTTCTCTAACTCCTTTTTCTGGATAATGCTATTAAAATCTATAGGCAGTTTATAAAAAGCTCCTTTCATCTTTTTTAGTATTTAAATGTAAATCAACCTATCTGTCCCTCCGCGTTTGTTTGCTTCCATTGCTTTAGAAACTTGCTTTCTTTTTATAATATGGAGTTTTACTTTTGGCGTCAGTTTTAAAAATTTCTCACGATACAAAATATCGCCAATAAATCGTTGGCCCTTTTTTTCATCGACAATTACAAAATAACTTGTTCCTTTTTCAATCGCAAGTGAATTGATATCACCCGCAAAAATCTGAATATTTTGCTCTTCCTTCTGAAAAGTATAGGTAAGTTCGTCCTGATTTAATTTTCTATATTTCGAAATATCAAATGCTTCTATTTCCTCCTTTAGCGGCTCAAAAGGGATATTCTCAAAGAGAAAGTTTTTGGGTGCTAAAAATTTTAAACCTAGAAAACTCCAAACACCCTTTTTGACACTTTGCTGTTTATAAAAATAAGTATCTCGAGTTACTTTATATAGTTCTCTTTCATTGGTTTTATCATCTGTAACAATCATTTGATAAGTAGGCACTTCAATTTCAGCAGGGATTTCAGCTCCTTTAAAATGCGTTTTCAAAAATACCGATCCCACTTGCTGTTCTGAAATTGTTATCGTAATCGTATGTTGTCTTAAAGCAGAATCAGTTCGCACAATGACTTTACCTTCGCCACTTCCTGCGTAAAAAACAGAGCCGTCGTTATCTGTAAGTCCTAATGAAAGATTGAGTTCTGGAATTGGCATAGTTGGATTTTTTTAAATATTTTTAATCTCTCTTTGTAAGTTTGAATTACCTCCTCTTGATTTTGTACTTTTTGAGACAATGCAGATATAATCTTATATTTTGATTATCAGATGCACTAGGGCTAAACTCATAATCTCTTTTAAGTGTATAAAATTTTATGGTTTTAATAGAATTCCCCATCAATTTTTTGATGTCCCTTCTTGTCAATTGCAAAGCAGCGGTGCCATCACAGTTGACGTTAAAATCATTCTTTAAGATATACATGTCTCCATTTGTAAAATAAAGTTCCAAAGGTTGCTTTTGTTTCACGCACACATTATCTGTAAAAATCTTAAAATACAGGAAGATGCTACTTTTTCTTTTGCCGAGCTGAAAAACAGCATATTCATAATCTTCATTAAAGACACGCAATAAAATAGGAGGCGCACTTGCAAAACGTTTACCCGAAAGCAATAATTCATTTTGCGAAATAGGGCAACTAACGGTGTCAATTACTTTTTGTGCTTTTACGGAATTTGAAAAAGAAAATAAGGCAATAAAAAGTAAAATTTTAAGTACGTTCATGTTTTTGAATTATTTGGTTTGACCATTCAAAAGATCAATTTTTTTTATTTAAAAAAGGAAACACATTTTGCTGTGCTTCCTTTTTTGATTTAAAGTACAAATACTATTTTTGTTCGTAATCTGTATCCCATTCTGTTCCGTCATTTCCTTTCTGACCGTCCATTTTGATCAAAAAGTTTTTTGCTGGAAAATAAGGTTTCATGTGTATGTCCATGTAAATTCTATCCTTTTGAATTGGATCTTGCTCAAATCTGCGAATTTCAAAATTCTCGATTAATTTATCTGGACCAGTGATTCCGTCAAGGAAAGCAACGATCTGATTCATAATCTCTTTACGAGTTTTGGCAGTAAAGTTTTCGAAAGCACGACGGTTTAAGAAATCCATTAAAACTTTGGTTACGTAATCAAAAACACGAACTACAGAATAGGTTTGTAAGCCTAAATTATCTCCGTTAAACAATGTTTTTGCAGAGAAAGCCATTACTTTACCATACTCGTTTACCATTGGAACTAATCCTAAGTTTTCAAGATTCGCAATTTCACTTTTCTTAAGGTCAAATTTCACTCCATCTACTTCGTTGATTCCACCGAATTTTTTACCTGCAGTAACCTGAGACATTAATGTTTTATAAATTTTTCCTGCAAGTGCTGCAGAAGGAGCAACATGTAGATCCTCATTTTCACCAATTTGATCAAATCTTCCGCGACCCACTAACCAGTTACAAGTCATGATTACGTTTGAACGGTATACCTCACCTCCAGTTAAAGAAGCAGCGTCAAACATTTCCATTACATCATCTGGTTCGTCAAGATGTTCGAAATCTGTAACCAACATTACTTTGTTTTCATGCGCAATTTTTGCCCATTTTTCGATAACTTTATTGGATCCTAAATAACCAGGAATAACCAAAATTCCATAATTATTTTTAAGGTCTAAACGATCGTAGTTATCTACCAATTCAGCGTGAATTGCATCAATAAAACGTGTATTATCAAGATCTTTTAACTGCTCTAAATCAGCGTTTACGATCGTAACATTCTTAACTTTGTCTGTTTCTGTATTTTTAAAAAACAAAGCAAGAGTTCTGTAAGCAGCTTCGATTTCTCTTGTATCTTCAACCGCTTTTATCAGATTCTTTTTTAATAACACTTCTGATTCTTTGCATTTATCTTCGCTTTGTGCGACCATATCTGTCAAAGCTTCATTACTGCTTAAAACCGAAGTCCAAAGTTCTAATGTCTTCAAAAGTGTTTCTCTTTCTTTGGCTTTGTTTACTTCTCCAAGGAAAATTTTTCTTCTTGCTTTTCTCTCTGGATTAAGATTTTGAATCCCTTCGATTGACATTTCTAATAAATCAAAACCACCGTATTTGGCCAGTTTTTCTACATTTTTATCAATCGAACCTCCACTTACTTTACGTTCTAATACCGCAGTATCAGCGTCAACACCTTTATATGCTTCTTTATTTGCCATATCTTATATCTTTAAAATTCTTATTTATTCTCTTTTAACTCATTAATCAACGTTCCAAGACTTTCCAACAAAGCTTTTTTTGCTTCTCCATCTTCAAGTGCCGCTTTTAAAATTTTATTCGATTTTAACTGACGAATAATTTTTTGATATTGATCTTTTTCTGTTTCAAGATCTGATAAAAAATTACTTTGTGAGGTGATTCCTTTTATTCCAAAATCTCCTAAATTTTTAAAGTTTAACGCTTCTACTTTAGTAGCTCCGTCTACGGTCTCAAAATTTACTTTTACTTCTGGTTTAAAATGCTCAAATGCTTTTTCAACACTTGTAATTCCTTCTACTAATTCTGGTTTTACTGGTGCATCAACAGTTAGCTTTTGCGCAACAATTGTTCTGTTTTGAGGGATTGCAGAGATTGCTTCATCTGCATCTAATTTTACTTCATTACCTCCAATTCCATAGTTTGATAACATACTTTCGACTTTTTAAATGATTATATTATTGGTTCTTTTTACTCTGATTTCTAAATTATTGGTTTTGATAAATCTGACGACAGACATCCAAATCCCTACTAACTTTCTCTAACTCTTCTTTATAGGTTTTCGCCGATTGGTTCAAACTGTCTATTAAATGTGAATTGTGAGTTAGACTTCTAATTTGCTTTTTATAATCAATGATATTCTTGTAAGCCAAGATTACATTATTATAAAGTTTTTTATTATCTGTAGTATCTTTTGGTATTTTCTGATAGATATTGGCTATCATGACATTGGCCAAACGCTGTTGAAAATCATTATCTACTTTTGGCGAATTAATAGAGTCTATTGTCATTCGCACACTATCAATTTTTACCGAAAAATTAGTCTGATAATCATACTCTCTTTTCATCATTTCATTCTCGGCTTTAAGCATTTTATTTTCGGCAATCGGCATGTAAAAATTAAATGATACCGCAATTAACATAACCGAAAAAGTGAGGATAAATGCAATTAGAAAAGCAATAAATGCCTTCTGACGTTCTTGTTTGTTTAAAACTTCCATAATTTATAATTACTATTATTTTCTTAATCTTTTATAAAGAAACCATGTCTTTTTGGGTTATGAATGATATCTTTTTTATCTGTTTCGGCAACAAACAATTCGATATTTTCTTTTTTCTTACCGATGTAATCCAGCTTGTTTAATGTTTCGAACAATTTTTCGATTCTGATAAGTGTGCTCATCACCAACGAAGCTGTTTTGTCTATATTCACATGATCATAACCTAAATTAATCACCGATGTAAACATTATTTCCAGATTTCCTTGCGAAATATCACACCACTCTGCAAAATAATTTAGCAACTCTTCTTTACCTGCTCCTGATTTTGAGTCGATAAAGTTTTTCATCACCCTTGCAAAAGCCACCACGGTACCCAACATTGCGGCTGGATGCTGATGCAATGAAAACCAACGAAACTGAGTCAGGTTGGTCCCTAAGTAGTATCCAGTGCTATCTGCCAATTGCATGACTGTTTGTGCCAAAAGACCTGTTTGCTGAATACGGTTAATTTTTTGAGATATTTGTACCGAGTATATTTCGATTTGGCCAAACGAACGCGCTATTTGTGCTTGCATATCGACCAATTTTGGATGACACGCAACAGTAACAGATGACGGAATATAATCTTCATCCAAAACAGTGGTATCACCAATCAAAACCTTACCTATTGCCAAGTAAAACCCTCCGTATCCTATTCCTGAACGAAACTCATCCGCTTTGATTAAATGAAGCTTGTATTCTGGCTGTGTGTTAGGGTATCTAGGTGGAACTTCATCTGGATCTGGCTCGCCAAACGGAATTTTTTTCTTTGAATTCACCGAAATACAAGCCAGTAAGACTAATTGCTCTCCTTCTTTTATTTCGTAGGTATCTTCTGGATAAGGAACTTGTAGGTCAAGCGTATCGGTATTGCTTTTACTAATTTCGATTCGTGATCCGTTTGGAGTAATGGCGTGACATTCTTCAACACGTACGCGTAACAATTTGTGATTATCGATTCCTAAAGTAATTTTTGTCGATTCCTTGTTTTGATTTCCCGAATCTAGCAATCCGTAACTTATCGGTGTGGTATGGATACCTATCGCATCATTTACCAATTCAGAAACATTGTCCTGCATCGCTAAAAAATGACTCTTGTTGATCTTCATCCCATCAATCCAGTTAACGGGAAAATGACTTAATTTTTCTATCATGGCTCTATATGTTTTTTATTTGATATCTTGTGTTTATATTTTATATTCATTTTCTGTATTTTAAATAAAAGGAATCGTTCAATTGCTATTTTCCGTTTTTGATTTGTATAAGATTTAAAAAGATTTTTCTAACAAGCTTTTTCGGGTTAAATACCAACAATGACGCGCACTGAGCCCGATTTTAAGGAAAATATTTACACTGTGATTTTTTATTTTATGAAATACTTTACAGTTATTTTAATTGCTTTTAGCTTCAATAATTTTAATCTATTTTTTTTGTTCTCAAATTGAGATTTAAACATAGATTAAAAAACTAATTCACAAAAGTTGAAATGCTTCGATAGAAACAGTTCAAACCTTTTTTTTAATTTTCAGCATTGAATTTAATTATTACCTTTTTGGTTTAGTTTGAATTAACTTAATTAGAAAATCATCTGTAACATCTTCAAAATTCACATTATGGAAATCCTTAACTCCCCACGTTCTTTGAGGTATTATTCTGTCGTGATCAGCTTTATCAAAATAAGTTTCACTGTATTTGTAAAGTAATATATTTTTCCCAATTACTTTAAAGGTTAGGTAGGACGATATCTCAATGTAATCTGAACAAATTTGGCTTTCTATTGTAAAGTAGTTATCCTTAGAAACTATTGTACTAAATCCTTCTGTGGCACAATTAAAATTATTTTTACGTATTATCAAATTATTATTATACCACGTTTGATAAGTTTTATCAGGTAACCCCTTTTTTATTTCCATAGGAAGTCCAAAATGAATTCTCTCAAACTCTCCTTTCTCTTCATCATTTGTATAAAGTATGATTTTATCTTTTATTCCGTCTTGATCTAAATCAAAATCATACGAATAAGCAACATTTCTATTCTCATTTAATTTCGAAACTTCATCAAATGAAAATAATTCTGGAAACAGTTTATAAAAAAAATCATATTTTCCAATTAATGGATTATTTGTTTTTACTTTTCTTAAAAGACTCCATTTTTTCTCAGATAGATTATATAGATAAAAATAGACTTCGGTATTATTTTTAAAAAACATAGCCTCTTCTGATTTTCCATTCGATATGTCTAAATATTCTTTAGGAATATAAACTGCAAAAATATTATATGAACTTAAATCTTTACTGACTATTTTTTCAATTATTGAACTCCCTGTAATTTCCTCTTTATTAGGGACATGAAGATAGTTAAGCCAATATTTGTGTAAAGAAATGTATTTTGGAACATAACTTATGGCAAACCATTGTACCTCTTTATTTTCATAATTATAATAAAAACGATATGGATGTTCTGATATATCAAAATCTCCAAATGAAATCATATAGCCATTAAAGTATTTTTTTTCAAAAAAATTAACAGGCGGTTGTACCTTATCTATTTTTTCAACCTGTTTTTTATCCTCTTCTATCTCCTGCTTATTTTTATTTTTAACTTGACCATTACAAGAAATAATTAATAAGCAGACTAAAACTACTTTTATTATTAATTTCATCGTATTATATTTTCTCACCATTATTGTCAAATTTTGTTTTCATATAATACTCAGGATTAACTCTTGAAGAAGCTACATTTAAAAAAGTTGCAGTATCAGCAATATAACTTGTTGAAGCCAAGCTCTGCGAAGTCTCTCGACTTCGTAGCGTCCCAACATGTCTATAAATTTTAAACTTTTGCTTATCTACATTTTTAATTAAAAGTTGCACCTCACATTTATCACGATACAATTTCTCCCAATTACAAAACAAAAAAAATGAAAATTAAAAAATATTATTAAATTCCTCGAGCTAACAAGAATATCTTATTCTTGCTAGCTGAGGCTTTTCTTTTCAAAATGTCAAGGAGCTTTCTTTATGTTAAAATCCTTTTTTTTATCTTAAGGATATGATTGTGAAATAAATCTCCCATTATCAAATTTCTTTATCATATCTACTGGACCTTCGGGAGAAAAATTCCAATCACCATTTCTTAATCCATTGATATAATATCCATCTTGAATTATACTTTTGCCATATTCGTATGAATACCTTTTTTCAATCCAGTAACCATTTTTTAAATGATTATTTGTATTTCCTTTCAATTGATATTCAAAAATTTCATTATCATTCAATATTTTTTTATTACCAAACTTTTTATTAACGATTGGTAGATCAAAATAATCTAAAAATAATCCATCTTTTACCTGAAAATCTAGATTTTCGGATCGATTGGGACTTTTCAAAATGATTTGAATTTTATCTCCTTTAATCTGTGCATTTCTTAAATGTTTTTCTTCAGATTCCAGTTCTTCGTATACTATCATACTATTATATTCAGTACTTAAAGATTCATTTACCAATAGGATACTTTCATAATTACCATCTTCATAATCTATTTTTATATAATAAGATTTAAACTTAACATTATTGATTATAAATTTTTTATAATTGTAAAATTGCAATAAAGTGTCATTGTTTGAAATGAAAATATCCCACATATATGGCCTAACAACTTCCCTCTCAAAAGAATTTTTCAATGTTATTTTTAATTGTTTTATTTTGTTTTCTTCTTCAATTTTTTTTCCAATAGCAATTTTATCTATTGAGTTTATTAAATAACCATCTTGATTAACAGTGTCGACCTTAATTTCTTTATTGGATGAAATAATTGAAGTTGAGACAGTATCCGATTTGCAACTTTGAAATTGAATTAAAAAAAGGAGATAAATAAAATATTTCATATTAAAGTTCTTTTAATGTTGGTGCATACCCTTGTATATGTAGGTGGTCGTTATGATTATTATCAGAATCATTAGTACATTTATTGAGTAGTTTTTCTTTTCTTTCTCCATAAGATTGTGATAACATATTTTTTTAACAAAATTTGTTTTAAGGACACTCTCTTGGATAGCTCCCTACTTAATATCCGTTCGAACATATTTATAACTTTTAAACTTTTGCTTATCTACATTTTTAATTAAAAGTTGCACCTTGCATTTATCACGATTAACTTTCTCGCAATTACAAAAACAAAAAAAGATAAAATGACAAATTAAAATTCCTCTAGCTAACAAGAATATCTTATTCTTGCTAGCTGAGGCTTTTCTTTTCAAAATGTCAAGGAGCTTGTTGTATTTTTTTTATATATAATCGAATATTATCGATTATAAATCTATTTATTTAATGGTTTCTTATTTCTAAGATCAATTAAAAAACCTTCATTTACACTTTCAAATTTGACACTTCCGAAATCTTTTATTGACCAGGTTTTTGCAGGAATTTTCAATTCGGGATTACTTCTGTCTGTATATTCTTCACCATATTTGTGAAGATTTATATTTCCTGTATTTTCATCTATTTTAAATGTTGTATACGAGTTAACAAATAAAAAATCCTCACAAAATATTTGCTGAACAGTAAAATAATTATTTTTACTTACAATACCTCCATATCCATCAGCAGGACAATTATCATCATATTTAAAAACTATGCCATAATTATCATTTACTTTTTGATATTGATTGTTGTTTTTTTGTAAAATAATTATAGGATTTGAATTGTGTTGAGCATTCTCTTTATTTTTTATTTCATCTTTTTCTAATGTCAATACTTTAAATTCTACATTTTTTAAATTAATAATAGTACTGTCTAAAACATAAAATCCTTTCGGAGCTACTTGATCTATATTTGAATTTGTTTCTTTTTTTGAAAAATCATTTTTTTTCAACATTCGATCAAAAACTATAGAAGAATGTAAGTTAGAATTATCTTCAAACTGAATATTAAATTTTACGTAATCAATATTTATAAATAAATCTTCTAATTTTTGAGATTTCTTATTACTCTTTAAAAAAGCTAAAGCTGATTTATAATCTGGAGAATCTTTACCTCCATAAAGTTCATAATTTTCAACTATTTTATTAAAATAATTTTGATTGACTAAATATGCTACATCATATATTTTTTTATTTTCAAATTTCTTAAATACTGTTTTTTTTATATCTTCAAAACTTGGAATTTGAACTTTTTTATTTTCAAATTTCAAAAATATTGTAGTATCTCGTTCGAATCCAAGTGTAGTTTTAATTTTTTCTTCACCGTAAAAAACTGCATCATAACTAAAAGTTATTTTGATATTTTTGACATTACCATTTAAAAATTTTAATTCTTTTCCATCCAATAAGTCACTTTCCAAAAATGCAGGTTGTATTAAAACTTTTTCTCCATCATTTTTAATATTAAAATCTTCTTTAGCATTATCATTTACACTATTAATTCCTTCAAGAGCTACAGATGAATTTTTAAATTTTAATTTAATTATATCAGCTTTGTCGTATAAATTGTCATTCTTTATTTGGCCATTACATCCTATTAAGAATAGACTCCATAAAAGCATCAAAATTCTTTTCATATTTTTGTTACATTAATTGACGAAACTTCTTCTAAATCTAAATCTGTTAATCCTATATGCCCATGATCATCATGATCACTTTGGTGTATTACACCCAAAACAGTACTTCCTAAAACAGTAACTGGATTAGCACAAAAGTTTTTTCTAAAGCCATACTTATAAGCGAAAGTAAAAACCGTTTTATTTTTTTCTTGATCGAAAACTGAACTAGTATTTAAACCTTGATAGCTTTTCCCTAAAGTATTTAAATATCTAAAATCACAATCTAAACCTTTCCTAGTACCATTATGGCCATGCCCCGCATGATGAAACGAACCAGGTTGCCAAGGATCACTACCATTTTTCGAAGACATATCACCTAAATGAATTTCCCAACCTTTTTCATTTACATCATTGATAATACCAAATAACGCAGATGCTGTTTTAGGCAGCAAGTAATGATCTCCTTGCCCTACTATCTCCCCTCCTGAAGTTCCCCCTGAATCTACACCTGAATATCTATTAAAACCACTACCTGAATCTGGTATCTTAACCATTCCGTAATCATTTTCATCTAAAGAATAAAGTAGTTTAAATTTACCTTCCGTTTTTTCAACATAATAAGCATGTTTTTTTTGGGTTCCGTTCTTAAATTTAACTTTTCCAGTTTTATAAATATAATATTCATATTGTCCTTCTGAGGATTCATTAGCGGTAGTATCTTTAGAGCATTCTTTTACCTTAAATATTTCAATCATTTTTTTTAGATTTTCCCATCTTGCATTTCTTGTAGGTGTCTTACTATTTATTATATCTACTACCTTATCTAAATGTTCTTTTTCATATCCTTTATTTGCTTCATCCATGCACTTATATTCTTTCCAATACGCCATGCTAGCAACAGTTCCTTCATTAATATTATTGATATTATTTGCATCAATATCTGTAGTAAAATCTAAATAATCAGAATCGATTCTTTTATTGATTTTAATGTATTTATCTTTTCCTGTAATTTGTATAATACCTCTACCCCTATATTTCCATCCATCACCACTTGCAATATCACCATTTCCATTTCTATTAGAATAAGCGATATTTGCAATCATTTGAACATTAGCAGAATGCTGAGTTAAAGTGTGTCTATTGTATGTGTTTCTTAAAAAAGTAATATTACTACTATCAATTCTACCGTAAGTAAAAGCTAAATCATTAGGTGGACCATTTAATAATCCTGTTGTACTAAATCGCGTATAGTTTTCTGTAAGTTTTTCAACAGCATAATTTAGGCCTTCTCCATCTTTTACATTAATACTTAAACCAACTTCTTCTCTTACTTGTGCAAAGAAATGAGCTTTTTGTTGACAAGTATTTAATCCAAATTTGCTGTTTGCTAAATTGAAAGCATTCATTAATTCTTCCTTTTTAGCTTTAGTTGCACTAGTAAAGATTAAATCTAATTCATCTAATGTTAATTTACCACATCTAGGGCATTTTCCTTTACCAATTACAAAATACTCACCATCTCTTTTCAAAAATTCTCCTTCATGTTTTTTAGTATCACCTTGGCATTCGGCTTTTAACCAAAGACTTTCGGCTAGTGTTTTGTAGGTATCAAAACTAATAGTTGTTCCAATACCGTAAGTTTTGCTTTCTAATGCTTTTTCTACATCGTCTACAAAGGCCGTTTTTCCTGTTGCTATTTTTGTGTTGCCTTGTTTTCCTTCCTTTGCATTGTTAAGTATTATTGCTGCGAATTGCTTTTTGTTGTTATCGGTAATTACAGTTTCATTTTTAAATTTATAGCTGTAAGCTTCATCTTTTTTTCCTTTAAGGAGTTTTTCTTTCCATTTTTTCAAATCCTCATCTGCTTTTGGGCGCAGCTTTACTTTTACTTTGGCTAACCCATTCTCTACAGTTGCTTTTAGTGTTGTAAGTTCTGCTCCGTTTTCTTTGGCTTCTGTAACGGGTACAGCTGCATTTAGCTTTAGATTATTGGATTTCAATAAGATATTTTAGTTGATTTATTTTTTACAAAACCTTAGAAGCATCGCTAGAAACTTAATATCTAGCGACGATCTACAATTTGCTCTATGAGCATATCCTTGTACTGCAAATTTTGTTTTTTGTATTTCAATATTTCAATGAACTTGTTTTTTTTAAAATCTTTTATAAATTTCCTCTGTTTATTTTTTTGTGGATACGGATTGCAAATCCCCGCTATCAATGGTGCTGGTTTTTATTATCAACACATTTGATAAATTACCATAATAATTATTTCATTCTATAAATTCAGTATTTTTTCAATATAAACATATTCTAAATCATTTTTTAAATCAGGAGCAACTTTAGAATATTTAGCTATTTTGTCTTTTTTAAACTTAAACATTAATATTTTGTTGTTTAAAAAGATGCTTATAAAATCTTTGATCTCAGTTTTTTCAGAATTTGATCTAGGTTCTCTAATATAAAATTTATCAACCAAATCATTATTATTTAATACAATTACATAATACCAGCTTGTACCAATATCAGCTAAAGCTTCAATAATAATTATTTCTATACTCTTATTTATGGTAGATTGATAGGAATATATTGAAAAACCAGGGCCTTCATAATTTGTTTCAGATAAATCAACATCAGTAACTACAAAATCTTTTTTTGTTAGCATGAAGCTATTATCTGTCTTATAGGTTAGCTTCGTATCAATACATGTATAAGAACTTTCAGCAGTCTCTTCTTTAAAAGAATGAATGATATCAAATGAGATTTCTTTTTTTATGAAACTACTATCGTTTTTTACATCAATAGAAGTAACTTTTGTAGTATCATATTTAATTTTTATTTCTTTTTCTTTTTGATGAAACTGATTGTCTTGTTTACAGCTACATAATATTAATCCAAAAAGGAAAAACAATTTTAAATAAGTATTGTGCATATAATTTTTCATTTTTTACGATCTTTCATTTTTCACTTCTTCTTGGCGTTGTTGATTTATATTAGTTAACCTCACAAAAAATGCAGGATTGTATCTATTAGTAAGCCCTGATCCATTACCTGATTTTTTCATTGCTACTTCAAAATGCAAATGTGGGTTTGGAACACCTCCTGCATTGCCAGAATCACCAGTATAACAAATCGTTTCTCCTGACTTTACCTCTCCACTAGTTTTAACTGCCGAATTAAGGTGAGCATATCTTAAATAAAATTTGTCAGCATTAATATCAAAACCTGCGCCACTTTCTACTTCTGTTGTAAACTCAAGATTATAATTCTTTTTCGCATTTCTCAAATCCTCTCCGTTGACTTCTAAAACCAACACATTACCATAGCCATCATTACCTTCATTCATGTAGCTTACTATTGTGCCATTTAAACATGCTTTACATGGAGTATCGATATCCGCAAAAATATCAAGACCTTGATGGTTCTTTGGTACAGTTTGTCCATTTAATATTTTAGTTCTCACAGGTCCGAAAGCCCCATTCTGTTCTTTATGTACTCCTGCAGAATTATAGTAAGTTCTTTGAGGATTATCAATAGGGTCATTCCATGTTGAATTACCAACTTCTAGGGGAGAACAAGAATTAACTTTAAAAACATCAACTCCTTTTTCAAAATATGCCTTCGCATCTTTCCAACCTGCTAATCCTGGGTTTACGATGCTCCTTATCTTTTTGATGTTTTCATCACTTGACGTTTTTAGAGTGTCAGCAGTTTTCCATATTTTATGCTTTTCCCAATATGCTATTGCTGATAAAACAGCATATTTTGCTTCTTTTACTTTTTCTGGATTTGCCTCTAAATCAATGTATTCATTTGGGAAAAATTCCTGAATATATTCAGAAGCACTTTTGTAATTTCCTTTACCTGTTAATTGTTTTAATCCTCTTCCTCTATATTTATATCCATCTCCACTAGCTTCATTTCCATTTCCGTTACCAAATCCATTTTCATTTGCATACAAGTAATTCATTAATTTTTTTTGGGGGTTTTCATTGCAATAATTATCTAATAATCTACTATTGTTCAATTCTTTAGCTCTGTCTTTAAACACATCTAAACATCTTGATTTTGAGTATCTATATACGTCGGTTTCAACCATCCAATCAGGATTGATACCTAATGTTTCTGCACCAACTTGAGCAAAGAAATGTGACTTTCTCAAACAAGTATTAATGTGTATTTCTTTACCCGAATCGAAAATGTATTTGTTTAAATTGTCAATAATTTCTTGTCTGAAGACCCTGTGTTTAATAAAAACACCGAATAAATCTTCTATTTGTTTAATAGTTATTCTTTCCTCACATCTAGGGCATTTTCCTTTACCAATTACAAAATACTCACCATCTCTTTTCAAAAATTCTCCTTCATGTTTTTTAGTATCACCTTGGCATTCGGCTTTTAACCAAAGACTTTCGGCTAGTGTTTTGTAGGTATCAAAACTAATAGTTGTTCCAATACCGTAAGTTTTGCTTTCTAATGCTTTTTCTACATCGTCTACAAAGGCCGTTTTTCCTGTTGCTATTTTTGTGTTGCCTTGTTTTCCTTCCTTTGCATTGTTAAGTATTATTGCTGCGAATTGCTTTTTGTTGTTATCGGTAATTACAGTTTCATTTTTAAATTTATAGCTGTAAGCTTCATCTTTTTTTCCTTTAAGAAGTTTTTCTTTCCATTTTTTTAAATCCTCATCTGCTTTTGGGCGCAGCTTTACTTTTACTTTGGCTAACCCATTCTCTACAGTTGCTTTTAGTGTGGTAAGTTCTGCTCCGTTTTCTTTAGCTTCTGTAACAGGTACAGCTGCATCTGCATCTACCACAATGCCTTCTTTTTCTTTTATCGTAATCGATACTTCTTTACCATCCAATAAAAATGTTTTGGCGACCACATATACTTCTTCTTCCAGTGGGGCACTATTTATTTTTATAAATTTAGCACCTAATTTGCATAAATTAAAAGATAGAGATGCTCCAATTTCATAAGAACCACGCTCCGTAAGCACATTTTTAATATCATCAAGTTTGGCATATTTTTTATCTGCTTTTACTTGTTCATCTACTCGTTTTTTGATGATCGATGCTATCTTATCTTTGTCAATAGCAACATTTTTGCTTCGAAAAACGTATTCATGTTGTCCCGCGGTCTCTGAAGTTTCCAACGAAAATTCTTCTTTAGCAAAATAGGCACTAATAATCCCTTCTATTTTTACTTCTTCCTCTTTAGGGGTGTCGTCAATTATTAAAGGTGTTGTATTCGTTGGTGTTTCAAATACGGGTATTACCCTTTTGTTTTTTATAGTAAAAGAAAGTATTTTATCACTCCCGTTTGCATTTTTAACGTATTCTCCTGTAATTTCAAGAACTTTTATATAAAAATTTTCTAAATCTTCAGGCAATCCTGGGATTTTCATAAAACAAGACATCGTTTTAAACGTAGCTTTAAGTGTTCCGTTAATGCATTTTGCTTTTACACTTTCTATAGGAGTATGCGGTTTTTTTGCAGTATATGACTCTAATGTTAGTGTATCACCATTTATGCCTTCTGTTTCTAGTGTAATAAATAAGTCATGTCCATAATTTATTTCGCTTTTATCTGCCGTATTTTGTTTTTTACTCCATGAGGAAGAACTTATTTTTTTTTCACATTTTCCATATACATGTAGTCCCGTGTTTCTTTGATCATGTCCTCCATATAAACTAGCTTCTAAGTAATAGGCATAAGATCCGCATAATTTTTTAGGCAATTCAACGCCGAAAGGAACACCAGCTGGTTTTATTGTTCTATTAAAAATTTTTCTTTTTTTCTGATCCATCCACAACCATGTGATGTTTCCTCTTTTTTGATCCTCTGTAGTTTCATTATACCACTCACCAACGGCAAACGGAGCTTTCTGATTTGGTTTTATACAAAGTATTTTATCTGGCACACTAAAATCTCTTAGTGCACCACTATTACCTACCCACTTTATTTTTTTTACCCCCTTTGCCATTTGTATGCTTTTAGAAAATAATCAAATCTTTTTACTAACTATATATTATTCCTTCGTCTGTATGCTCAATTTCAAATAGCTCTTTTATATTTACCATCGGATTTATTTGCTTTTGGACTTCGGGTTTGGCATTCTTTACATTCTGTTTACTCGCTTCTGCTTTCTGCCCATGTTTGTCAACAGTGATGCAATCAGGCCCTCCAATGGGGCAAGTAGCTTTGCTGTCTTCTACTAATATCTTTCCTTTATTAGATAATGTAACTTTTTCATAGAAACCACTCCATTTAGTAATTACTGCCTGACATGGCAAGTAATCACCACTTCCGTTGGGTTGCATTTTACATTTACCAAAGGTGTTTTTCTCTAATGTTTGACCAATTTCTTTATCGGTTGCTATGAGTTTATTTTCCGCATCTTTGTCATTAGCATAATGCTTACTCTGCGTTTTTACCATAAGTTTATCCAACTTAGGTTCAACGCTAAATTTACATTTTACGGTAGCTCCCTGTACTACTACATGTTTTTTACTCATGACTTTACCTTATTTAGATGTCAAACAAATCATTAACTCTTCTTAATTTTCAACTATTTTCTTCTCTTTATTATTCTTAAAAAGCTCAATTACAATAGTTAATTTTTTTGGTTCAATATTATCAATATTGCATTCTAGATTCATTTTTTCTACAACATAAGTATCCGAATTCAGAAAGTAAACAGCATTATAATTGACTTTCGAAGGAGCATAATCATACATAAAACCAAAGCCAGAATCTACGTAATCGCCTTTTTGTTCTATCTTAATCAAACCAGCACCATCCAGATTAGGTGATATTTTGTTTTCCACACTAAATACAGATTCAGTTTCTTCTTCTAGCGGAAATAAAAAATCTTTCTGGAATCCATAATCAGCTGTATACCCAACATTGATACCGTTAAAAAAAGTCCTCAAAAAATAATCAGAACGAAGTGATGTGAATAATCTCTCTGAATTATCTAATGCAAATTCTGTTTCTTTTATGTATGCTTTAACAACCTCTCCTTCATAATAATCTAAAATTTCTCTTTTTGTATCCTTCCAACGATAAACAATATCATCGTAATTATAAATATCAACCCATTTACCGGAGCCATCAACAACAATCTTTAGCGGATACAACACTGCGGCAGTCTTTACTCCGAGTTCCTCCATTACTGTGTCTGGCATTTTGTTATTGATAAAAATAGATTTTCTGTTTATTTCGAACAGGTGAAATTTATTTTTATCCGTAGCAAGCCATTTCAGGCTTACTTCCATTTCTATTGTATCAATCTCCTGACCCACTTCTGTGGTATACTGTACTTTGTATTCTTTTTTGATTCCTTCAGGCAGAAAAGGCAATTTATAATCTTTTCCAAAAATGACTTTTCGAGGTTTTTTCTCTACTATCTCATCTACTGAATCTTCTTTTTTTTCCGGAGCCAAAATCAAGAATTCTAAATGACTTTTAAAATCAGCTTCTATCAAATCCGGAATAGCGCAATATATATTATGATATCTTCTGAGTTCCTGAGCAGCTACGCCAAGATCACGAGCTACGCTTTCGAGCGTATCTCCCTTTCTTATCTTATAAGTACGATGCTTATCAGACGATAACAACTCCGATTCGTTTATATAATACATTCGCCTAAATATCTTAAATCTACACGTTAAACTATTATGCTACTTCTTCTGCCTTCTTTTCTGGAGTTGGCTCATAAATAAAATCATCTTCTTTTTGCTTCTTTTTCTTTATGACCACTTCTTTTTCCTTTTGTCTTTTGCATATAATTACCGAATTTTCAGTAATACCATTCATTCCTAAAGTATATTTTGCATCTACATACTTGGCGGATTGATACCATTTAGGTTGCAGAAAAAAGACCCAGTTGCAATTTTCTCCATTATGTTTTAAGTCGATTTTACCTTCGGCATTATGTTCGTTATACCCTGAAACGGTGTGATAAAACAATTTGCCAAAATCAATCCTTACCGGACCTTTAGACCGAATAGATGTATAAATTGGACTATCTTCTTTTTTTTGAATCAATAAAGTGATCAATAATAAATCCTTCATTTCTACAGTATCAATTTCTGGAAAAGGATTATCACCAGAGGGTATTCTCCAGGTAACGTATTCTTTAGGTGGAATTTGCATCATATAATTAAATACGCTGTAAACTCCAGTGGGTACCAGAAATACCAGAAAATGAGAACACATCAGGAACGTTAAGCTGATTCCGTTTAATGCGGTGTAAATAACAATAAACAAGACACTAGAATACAGCGTAACCAAAAAAGCAAACAACAATTCTGTGCCAACTATATTTTTTAAATTAAACTCCTCAAAATACCATCGGTATAAATAAACATGAAGAATTCCAAAAAATAATGAAGCTATTTGATAAAAAAGAAATTCATCAGACAGTTCTGTAAATAATTTGTTGTATCCTAAAAAACCTACCAAGGCATAAATCACCACAAAAGAAAAAAGGTAGATGTAAAATTTCTTTTTATACTTTACCTGAAATTCTTTTACTTTATCGCTAAATACCATTGTTAGAATAGCGCAAACTGCTATAATTATAACTAAAAGTACAATAAGCCTAATGTCTATAAGTGCCCCTAAATGCTTTTTTACCATTACTAAATTCGTGTTGTATACCCTAACACAGGTAGTTTATTAAAATTAAACTGTTCGGTTTCATGATCCATCAATAAAACTGTTTTTACCTCTACTTCCATCGGAAAAAAATGTTCGCAAAAACAGTCTATAAATATTTTAATTTCTCCATTATTGATATAATGATAAAAAGGTTTGTTCGTTATTGGGCCAATCTTCATGGTTACATTCAACGAATAATCCATATAATCTTTACCCACTATAAAATCGACTCCTAGCCTATTTTCTCCCAATATATTTTGCTCTCCTTCATCACTGTACTCTTTAGAAGTGGTGGTAGTAAAACTCACTTTTTCTTCAATAATACTTGACAGGCAGCGACATGCCAAATCAATATCTCCCACAATTTTATAAGCGTAAGGCAAAATCTGGATAAATTTGGATACCAAAACTGCCGGATAAATATGTGGCAACCCCCAGAAATCGTAGAAAAATTCTAACGGCTTGCTCCCGTTTAACTTGTATAAAAAATCTCTTTCAACACTTTCTATTTTAGTCCTAAAATGAAAAATTTCGTTTTCAAAAGGTGCAAAAAAATTACGAGCTTCGGCTTCCTGTCTCTTCTGGTGCTTATGCTCCTTGATCATTTGCCCCACCGATTTATCAGCATTGTTCTCGCTTAAGCTATGCACAAGACCCTCTGGCAAAGTATCATATATACTGTCTCTCGACAATAATATGTTAAGAAACTCCTGCTTGTCGTAGTTGTCATCCTGAATTGTTGCTCCTAAAATATCACTTCTATGGGCTCTCGAAAATTGCCCTTGATTAGAAATCATAATTTCATCCTGAACGACGTTATTGCCCGCAATAAGTTCGTTAGCAACTACTTCGGCTCTAATATCAAACGAAATACTTTCTATTTCGTGTACCAAATCTTCAAGACTCTTTTTATTTTTTCTTTGCATCTTCGTTAATTCGTCCTGCTCCTATGTAACGTAACTGAAAATATTCATCGTTAAAATTATAAATAGCTAACCCTTTGTCAGTACAAGCCAAAATTCTATCGTTGTGCAGATATAGGCCAACATCAGAGATAGGATGATCTTTATCATATCTAAAGAAAACCAGATCACCTTCTGCTAAGAAGCTTCTTCCTGTAAAAATTTGAATCGATTTGGATTTCCACATCCCAGCGGGGTCTTTGGGTAGAGTTACTTTATAAACATCACTATACAAAGACTGCAAAAAATAGGAACAATCAATTCCTTTTTTAGAGAAACTTTTTTCTTTATAAGGAGTATTTATCCACGGATCGATATAGGAATACAATTTGTAATTTGTGATTTTATTTGGCATAACCGCCAACACAATCGAGTATTTTTCCTTTAAAGCTAAGGTTGCGTCACTTAAGTTTTCTGAATTATCATTGACAACTGAGTTGTTTTTTAGAGCAACTTCTTTCATTTGAGATTGCTTTTTTAACAATTCTAAAGAATAATCATATTTGAAAGGAATTTGCGAAATATAATTTTGTGCACTACTTTCTAAACAGAAGTGCATCAAAATAAGTAATAAAACTGCCTGTCTCATAAAAATATTATTTATTGTTTTACCGTGATATTCAAAAAAATGACACCAATTTATTCTCAATTTTGAATTCTAAGCAATACCCAAAATAAATTAACATTTCAACTTCTTTAACAGCAATAAAATCAACACCCCATAAGGTTACTGTTAATTCTTTAACTATTAATTCTTTTACATGTGTAATTCGCAAGGACGCAAATGTAATAAATTGTTTTGTAAGAATACAAATATTTTTTGTAAAATTATTTGTATAAATTTAAAAGTTTTAAAAAAAATAAAACTATTTTTGCTTTGTTTTTCATAAAAAATATCTCACTTAGTTGATTTCTTAAAAAATTGCAATGAATAAAAAAAATATTGATATTCGGGTTATCTTTTTCTTTACCATATTGTTATTAATTGGAGTTGTAGCTTTTATAATTCAGTTATTCAATCATGTAGATTGCGAGGATGCGAAGTTTTATATTTTCTCAGATCACTCCCAAAGCCAGGAATCCATTGAGTTTTATGACAAAACACCTAATGCAAAATCATGGAAGTGGGATTTTGGAGACGGTTCTGAAATAGATGTAAGAAAGCATACATTTCATGTCTATAAAAACCCAGGATCTTATTTTGTCACTCTAACCATAAACGGAAGTTGCGTACACACTAAAGAATTGATCATTAAAGACAAGTTTGCTGCTGATATTTTGGGTACACCAAAGATAATCTCGGCAAAAATAATTTTTGTAGGACAGCCAACCTATTTTAAATCAGTATCCAACAATGCCAAAACATGGGAATGGGCATTTGGAGAAAATAGAGGAATTGATGAAACTTCCTCTAATCCGGTATACACCTTTTCAACCCCAGGAGAAAAAACAATCACACTTGTTATCAATGGAGATTTTAGTCGTATAGCAAAAAAAATGATCTATGTGCATCCAAAAGTGATTAAAAAAACGAATCCTCTTGATGTGACCTCTTATGAATATGAGAAACAAGCAGAAGCCTTTGCCTTGCCAAGAGGTTCGTTAAAAAAAGATCCTTTGGAAGACATGCTGCAATATGTTCCTGTAGCCCCCAAAACAAAAACAGAAAAAGACAGTACGAATATCCTAAAAAAAGCCCCGAAGGTCTCCGAAGATCAATTTGAAATCTTATTACTTAAAGTAGCAGAAGGCAATAAAGTTAAAGACGATTTTGCTGAATTTTTATGTGATGACCTTGATATTCCAGTTGTAAAAAATGATAATGATTTATTAACTTTTTCTCAATTATGTGCTTCTATAAAAGGTAAAAAAATAAGAATAGACGCGATTAGATTAAACAAAGACAAGCAAAATAACTGTGTAAAAGGATTGAATATCAGCTACAAAGTAAAAAAATACATGATCTGGTCTAAAGATTAAAAATAGTATGGAAGAAGAAACAAACATTTTTAGTGCAGAATTGCTAAGTGCATTAGACATCGCTAAAAAGATTGCTAAAACCAATTTAAATAAATATTACTCTGCGTCTCATTTACTGAAGGCTATCTTAAATAGGGATTTATCACTTTTAAAGCGTCTTGAAGCAATGGAAAAAGACGTCTATTATCTGGAGGAATGGGCAGAAGTTCGTATGGAAGAAGAGCCAAAATCGACTCAGGTTGCTGATGCCGAACCCAGCGATTTAATAGATGAAATCATCAAAGAAGCAGAGTCTGTTCGTATCATTTTAAATGAAGACGAAATCAGTCTGTATGCTATTATTGTGGCGATAAGCTCGCCGGGAGTTGGTTTTAATTTTGATCAAATGAAAACTTATCCTATTTCCAGAAACGAATTACTGGAAGAACAAACCAATATATCACAAGACAACAACACTGTCAAACAGGAAATTAAAAAAGGCTTTTTGGCTAAATACGCAATACATAAAAATCTAGAGAAAAAGAAGAAAAAAATTTCTGCAATTGGCCGCGAGACGGAACTAAATACGATAAAAGAAATTCTTTGCCGATTTTCAAAACCTAATGTTCTACTTATCGGCGATCGCGGTATTGGTAAATCGATACTCATCGAAACTCTTGTTCAAAATGTAATTGCCAATCAGGTCCCTGATGTTTTACATAAAGTACAACTTTTTGAACTCGATTTATCATCATTAATTGCTGGAGCATCATACAAAGGAGAAATCGAGGACCGCCTAAAAAATTGTATTCAGGAATTAAAACAATTTCCAAAAGCGATTCTTATAATAGAAGAAATCCATACATTATTAGATAAAAACGGTGGAGATTCTGGAGTTTCTAATGTTTTAAAAGGAGAATTAGCGAAAGGATTGAACATTATAGCGACTTCAACAATCGACGAATATTCAAAAAGAATTGAAAAAGAACAAGGCTTGTCGGGTATGTTTGAGATTGTAAAACTCGAAGAATCTGATGATGACACTTTATTTCGAATGATTAGGGAATCGATTAAATCTTATCAAGAGCATCACAAAATACAAATTGACGACGAAACGATTTCAGAGTCCATTCGATTATCCAGAAGATATTTAAAAGAAAAAAGCCTTCCTGAGTCGGCAATTAACCTTATAGATCATACGATGTCGGTCTTGAAAACATCGGGAGAAACTTTTTTAAAAGAAAAACAATCTCTTCTTGATAAATTAATGCTTTTAAAGAATAACGAAATTAGTTTATCTGAAGAACAACTAATAAAAGAGTGCAATTGGTTCTTGACTGACCTTCTTAACAAAGCAACATTTTTGATGGTCGTGGAGCAACAAAATGAAAACAAAACATTTGAAACTTCCTCATCTATCATCAACCATATCGAGAACCTGATAACTATTCTTGAAGAGAGAGCATTGGATAAACGTGTACATATCGAAGCTTTTGATCTATCACTTATTATTG
This sequence comes from Flavobacterium flavipigmentatum, assembly GCF_020911905.1. Lineage (NCBI taxonomy): Bacteria > Pseudomonadati > Bacteroidota > Flavobacteriia > Flavobacteriales > Flavobacteriaceae > Flavobacterium > Flavobacterium flavipigmentatum. Next base: position 584,223 of record NZ_CP087133.1, read on the forward strand.
CTCAAAAAACAGGCATTCCTGCTGGAAAACTAAAAGAAGAAGAAAAAGAAAAACTAAACAATATCGAGGAAGTTTTAAATAGACGCGTTATCGGGCAAGATCATTGTATTGCTACGGTTGCGGGCTCTATTTTAGAATCTCGTTCCGGGTTAAGTAAAGCAGGACAACCTATCGCATCTTTCTTTTTTTTAGGACCAACAGGAACTGGAAAAACGGAGTTAGCAAAAAGTTTGGCTGAATTCCTTTTTCAGGATGAAAATGCCATTATCCGCTTTGACATGTCCGAATTTAAAGAAGAACATTCGGCAGCCTTACTTTATGGAGCACCTCCGGGCTATGTAGGTTATGAAGAAGGGGGATTGCTAGTGAATAAAATTAGACAAAAACCATATTCTATTGTATTATTTGACGAAATAGAAAAAGCGCATACTTCTGTTTATGATGTATTTCTTCAAATTATGGACGAAGGAAAATTGCATGATCGATTAGGAAAAGAAGGTGATTTTTCGAATGCAATCATCCTTTTTACCTCAAATATTGGAGCAGATCATATTGTAGAAACATTCAACAACGGTAAGATTCCAACTTCAACTTCCTTAATGGAAATTATGGGGAATTACTTTAGACCAGAATTTTTAGGGCGTCTAACCGAAATTGTACCTTTTGCACCTATCAGTAAAGAAAATGCTTTGAAAATATTTGAAATCCATCTTAAAAAAGAATTTATGGATTTACTTAAAAACCTTAGCATAACAGTAGAAATTCCGATGGAAGCAAAACTCTATCTTGCTGAAAATGGCTATAGTGCTAAATATGGCGCAAGGCCAATAAAGAGCATTATACGAAGTCACTTGAGAAGACCATTGGCTAAGAAAATAATATCAGGCGAAGTAAAAGACGGCGATAAAATGATTGTCATGGTTGAAAATGACGAGGTAAAATGGATTAAGGAAGAAATAGTTTTGAATAAATAAAAAGGAAAGATTTTAAAAATCTATCCCTTAAAATAGAGGCATCATATTTTGGAAATACCCTCAATTAAATCACTTAAAAAAAACCGTTAACACTAATAAAACAGCATTGAATTTATTGCGATTGCTTAAAGAGTAATTCACGATTTAGGTTTACTTTGTAAGCCAATTAAAATTGCTTAAAAACAGATCAAAGCATATTGTTGTGGGGAAATATTAAAATCTAGATATTTGTATTTTAAAATTTCCCCTAATGCAAGATTCTTTTATCGACATCCTTAAGTTGTTATTACCAGAGATACTAATAGACTACTTTGAACTTACTTCTTATAAAAAAGAAGAGGAAACATTACATCTGTATTTAAAAAAGATTAATTCAATACCTAAAGAGTATAGAGAATCAAAATTGAGCTCAAAAGGATTCTTTGAAGAGATAACGGTTCAGGATTTTCCTATTCGAGGACATCAAGTATATCTTCATATTACTCGCAGAAGATGGCTTAATGAAGATACTGGAAAAGTGGTTTTTAGAGATTGGAATTTAGTAGCAGACGGAACTCGTGTCACCCAGGAGTTTGCGTCTTTTTTAAAAGAGATTAATAGATTCCAGTCCAAATGATTGTAATACCATTGCCTCTTTCTACGGAGTTTCTGGTAGAAACCTGCAAACTCAATATAAAGATTTTCTAAGTGATTTTAAAGCTTGGGATCAAAAAGCACATGCTAAAAAATGGCTCCTTTTCCCCAAGAACATTGGAAAACGTTTATCTATAGACGAAACTTCTCTTTCTAATGGCGAGCTTTATACGATAGTCACCAATAAATCAGGTAAAGGCAGAAAAGGTACTATAGTGGACATGGTTGCTGGTACAAAAGCAGAGAATGTAATTTCAATTATTGAAAAAATTCCTCTCAAGGAAAGAAACCTAGTGAAGGAAATCACTTTGGATATGGCAGGTAATATGGGATTAATTGCCCGCAAATGTTTTGCTAATGCAACTCGTGTTACTGATCGTTTTCATGTTCAAAAACTAGCTACAGAAGCGCTACAGGAAATCAGGATTAAATATCGCTGGGAAGCCATCGATCTAGAGAATGATGCTATTGAAAAAGCCAAAAAGTCAAAAGTAAATTTCGAGTCTAAAACACTCTCAAATGGAGATACCCTTAAACAATTACTAGCCAGAAGCCGCTATTTCTTGTACAAAACCAAAACGAAATGGACTCCAAACCAAGCAGAACGTGCTGTACTATTATTTGAATTGTATCCCGATATTCAAAAAGGATACAATCTAACTCAAGAGCTTCGTGGTATCTTCGAGAATACAAAAGACAAAATCATTGGTTTTGCAAAATTGGCCAAATGGCATGAAAAAGTAAATCAATCCGGGTTTAAGTCTTTCGGTACAATCTCTCGTACCATTATGAATCATTATCAAACGATATTGAACTATTTTGACAACAGAAGTACTAATGCTTCTGCAGAATCATTCAATGCTAAAATAAAAGCATTCAGATCAAAATTCAGAGGTGTTAGAAATGTAGAATACTTCCTTTTTAGACTCACTACTATTTATGCATAATTTTTATCACTCCACAGGTTTTCGTCTTGATCCGTTTTCGTCTTGATCCTATTTATTTATTAAATTTGGAGATTTTTTTATAAACAAAAAACCCCTGTTTCGATTGAAACAGGGGTTTTAAAAAGAAAGGCGACGACATACTCTCCCACATAACTGCAGTACCATCTGCGCAGGCGGGCTTAACTACTCTGTTCGGGATGGGAAGAGGTGAGCCCCGCCGCAATAACCACCTTAAGGTTGTTAGTCTAAAGTCTAAGGTCATAAAGTCTAAAGTATTTCACTTTAAGAATTTTGACTTTCGTCTTTAAGACTGCTCTGCGTCGAGCAAATATCTTAACATACTGAGATAAAGAAAAAAGTATTGATTTAGAAAGTTTCTCCCCGAGCCTTGCGGCTCGGGAAAAGGGTGTACATAAGCTTACGGATTATTAGTACTACTCGACTATGACATTACTGCCTTTACATCTATAGCCTATCAACGTGGTCATCTCCCACGATCCTTAAAAGAAATCTCATCTTGTGGTGGGTTTCGCGCTTATATGCTTTCAGCGCTTATCCCTTCCAAACGTAGCTACTCTGCGATGCTCCTGGCGGAACAACAGATACACTAGAGGTTTGTCCAATTCGGTCCTCTCGTACTAGAATCAGATCCACTCAAATTTCTTGCGCCCACAGTAGATAGAGACCGAACTGTCTCACGACGTTCTGAACCCAGCTCGCGTGCCACTTTAATGGGCGAACAGCCCAACCCTTGGGACCTTCTCCAGCCCCAGGATGTGACGAGCCGACATCGAGGTGCCAAACCCCCCCGTCGATATGAGCTCTTGGGGGAGATCAGCCTGTTATCCCCGGCGTACCTTTTATCCTTTGAGCGATGGCCCTTCCATGCGGAACCACCGGATCACTATGCTCTACTTTCGTACCTGATCGACCTGTATGTCTCTCAGTCAAGCTCCCTTATGCCATTGCACTCTACGCACGGTTACCAAGCGTACTGAGGGAACCTTTAGAAGCCTCCGTTACTCTTTTGGAGGCGACCACCCCAGTCAAACTACCCACCAAGCAATGTCCCCCGCAATCGCGGGGTTAGGCCTCAGATAAACAAAGGGTTGTATTTCAACAATGACTCCACAACGCCTAGCGACGCCACTTCACAGTCTCCAACCTATCCTACACATCATTTATCCAAGGTCAATACTAAGCTATAGTAAAGGTGCACAGGGTCTTTTCGTCCCACTGCGGGTAAACGGCATCTTCACCGTTACTACAATTTCACCGAGCTCATGGCTGAGACAGTGTCCAGATCGTTACACCATTCGTGCAGGTCGGAACTTACCCGACAAGGAATTTCGCTACCTTAGGACCGTTATAGTTACGGCCGCCGTTTACTGGGGCTTCAATTCAATGCTTCTCCGAAGATAACATCTCCTCTTAACCTTCCAGCACCGGGCAGGTGTCAGGCCCTATACTTCATCTTACGATTTTGCAGAGCCCTGTGTTTTTGATAAACAGTCGCCTGGACCTCTTCACTGCGGCCAGCTTGCGCTGGCGACCTTTCTCCCGAAGTTACAGGTCTATTTTGCCTAATTCCTTAGCCATGAATCTCTCGAGCACCTTAGGATTCTCTCCTCAACTACCTGTGTCGGTTTACGGTACTGGTACTAATTACCTGAAGTTTAGAGGTTTTTCTTGGAAGCCCTTAGGCGCACTATCTCTTTGTCCGAAGACGCCGAGTACTATCGTATTTCCCCAAAATCTGTGGATTTGCCTGCAGATCTTATAGGTAGGTACTTCAACGAACTATTCCGTCAGTTCGCGGCGCTTTCATCACTCCGTCACCCCATCACAGTAATTAGTAGTACGGGAATATTAACCCGTTAGCCATCGACTGTCCCTTTCGGGTTCGCCTTAGGACCAGACTAACCCACAGCTGATTAGCATAGCTGTGGAAACCTTAGTTTTTCGGTGTGCGGGTTTCTCGCCCGCATTATCGTTACTTATGCCTACATTTTCTTTTCTAACCAGTCCAGCATACCTTACGATACACCTTCAACCCTGTTAGAATGCTCCCCTACCACTTAGAGTAAACTCTAAATCCATAGCTTCGGTAATATACTTATGCCCGATTATTATCCATGCTCGTCCGCTCGACTAGTGAGCTGTTACGCACTCTTTAAATGAATGGCTGCTTCCAAGCCAACATCCTAGCTGTCTGGGCAGACAAACCTCGTTCTTTCAACTTAGTATATATTTGGGGACCTTAGCTGATGGTCTGGGTTCTTTCCCTCTCGGACTTGGACCTTAGCACCCAAGCCCTCACTGCTGAGAAACATTATATAGCATTCGGAGTTTGTCAGGAATTGGTAGGCGGTGAAGCCCCCGCATCCAATCAGTAGCTCTACCTCTATATAATTTTACGCTCAGCGCTGCACCTAAATGCATTTCGGGGAGTACGAGCTATTTCCGAGTTTGATTGGCCTTTCACCCCTACCCACAGGTCATCCGAAGACTTTTCAACGTCAACCGGTTCGGACCTCCACTGTGTGTTACCACAGCTTCATCCTGCCCATGGGTAGATCACACGGTTTCGCGTCTAACACTACTGACTAAAGCGCCCTATTCAGACTCGCTTTCGCTACGGATCCGTGGCTTAACCACTTAACCTTGCCAGCAACGTTAACTCGTAGGCTCATTATGCAAAAGGCACGCCGTCACCCCACGAAAGGGCTCCGACCGCTTGTAAGCGTATGGTTTCAGGATCTATTTCACTCCGTTATTCACGGTTCTTTTCACCTTTCCCTCACGGTACTGGTTCACTATCGGTCTCTCAGGAGTATTTAGCCTTAGCGGATGGTCCCGCCAAATTCAGACAGGGTTTCACGTGCCCCGCCCTACTCAGGATACCACTATCTATTATACTCGTTACCCATACGGGACTATCACCCTCTATGGTGTCACTTTCCAGTAACTTCCGGTTCCTTGTACATAAAATCTCGTGGTCCTACAACCCCAACAATGCCGTAACATCATTGGTTTGGGCTAATCCGCGTTCGCTCGCCACTACTTACGGAATCACTTTTGTTTTCTTCTCCTCCGCCTACTTAGATGTTTCAGTTCAGCGGGTTTGCCCACCTATCGGTGTACTATGTCTTCAACATAGTGGGTTGCCCCATTCGGGTATCTACGGATCAAGTCGTGTGTGCCGATCCCCGTAGCTTTTCGCAGCTTATCACGCCCTTCATCGCCTCTGAGAGCCAAGGCATCCCCCATACGCCCTTATTTTGCTTATTGTACCAATCATAAAATCAATTATGACCGTTTTTTTTTGTCTTTTATTATTTGTATTGCTACTTATAATAAAAAACGCTTTCTACTTTTTATTATTTTCTTATCTCAATATGTCAATGAACTTTAATAAGTATGTAAGATTCTTGTATTAAGTATTAAGACTAATCTTGATACTTTGTACTACTATCTTTGTACTTCTTGTGGAGAATAACGGAGTCGAACCGTTGACCTCCTGCGTGCAAGGCAGGCGCTCTAGCCAGCTGAGCTAATCCCCCATTTTGCAATCTTAGATTGTAGAATTCAGATTTTAGATTTCTAATTCTTCTCTAATTTCTTTTGGTGAATTCCAACTTCTAGAATTTCCTTTTTTTAAGTTAAATAGTAGTCCCGGGCAGACTCGAACTGCCGACCCCTACATTATCAGTGTAGTACTCTAACCAGCTGAGCTACGAGACTCTGTTTTACTTAAAATTTATTATTTGAACTAACAGCAAGAGTAATCGAATTTTAAAATTCATATCCAAAAGATCCACATCTTTTTTCCTAAGCGTGCACTAGTGCTAACACTCAGGCTCTAGAAAGGAGGTGTTCCAGCCGCACCTTCCGGTACGGCTACCTTGTTACGACTTAGCCCTAGTTACCAGTTTTACCCTAGGCAGCTCCTTGCGGTCACCGACTTCAGGCACCCCCAGCTTCCATGGCTTGACGGGCGGTGTGTACAAGGCCCGGGAACGTATTCACCGGATCATGGCTGATATCCGATTACTAGCGATTCCAGCTTCACGGAGTCGAGTTGCAGACTCCGATCCGAACTGTGACCGGTTTTATAGATTCGCTCCTGGTCGCCCAGTGGCTGCTCTCTGTACCGGCCATTGTAGCACGTGTGTAGCCCAAGGCGTAAGGGCCGTGATGATTTGACGTCATCCCCACCTTCCTCACAGTTTGCACTGGCAGTCTTGTTAGAGTTCCCGACATGACTCGCTGGCAACTAACAACAGGGGTTGCGCTCGTTATAGGACTTAACCTGACACCTCACGGCACGAGCTGACGACAACCATGCAGCACCTTGTAATTTGTCTTGCGAAAGTTCTGTTTCCAAAACGGTCAAACTACATTTAAGCCTTGGTAAGGTTCCTCGCGTATCATCGAATTAAACCACATGCTCCACCGCTTGTGCGGGCCCCCGTCAATTCCTTTGAGTTTCATTCTTGCGAACGTACTCCCCAGGTGGGATACTTATCACTTTCGCTTAGCCACTGAAATTGCTTCCAACAGCTAGTATCCATCGTTTACGGCGTGGACTACCAGGGTATCTAATCCTGTTCGCTACCCACGCTTTCGTCCATCAGCGTCAATCCATTAGTAGTAACCTGCCTTCGCAATTGGTATTCCATGTAATCTCTAAGCATTTCACCGCTACACTACATATTCTAGTTACTTCCTAATAATTCAAGTTTAGCAGTATCAATGGCCGTTCCACCGTTGAGCGATGGGCTTTCACCACTGACTTACTAAACCGCCTACGGACCCTTTAAACCCAATGATTCCGGATAACGCTTGGATCCTCCGTATTACCGCGGCTGCTGGCACGGAGTTAGCCGATCCTTATTCTTACGATACCGTCAAGCTACTTCACGAAGTAGTGTTTCTTCTCGTATAAAAGCAGTTTACAATCCATAGGACCGTCATCCTGCACGCGGCATGGCTGGATCAGGCTTGCGCCCATTGTCCAATATTCCTCACTGCTGCCTCCCGTAGGAGTCTGGTCCGTGTCTCAGTACCAGTGTGGGGGATCTCCCTCTCAGGACCCCTACCCATCGTAGCCTTGGTAAGCCGTTACCTTACCAACTAGCTAATGGGACGCATGCTCATCTTTTACCGTTGTGACTTTAATTACATCTCGATGCCGAGTCGTAATACTATGAGGTATTAATCCAAATTTCTCTGGGCTATCCCTCTGTAAAAGGTAGATTGCATACGCGTTACGCACCCGTGCGCCGGTCTCTAGTTCCGAAGAACTATACCCCTCGACTTGCATGTGTTAAGCCTGCCGCTAGCGTTCATCCTGAGCCAGGATCAAACTCTTCATCGTATATTGTGTGCTTAATTGCTTAAGCTATTTATAATGATGTTTTCTCTAGTGGTTATTCTCGAATCTCTCGATTCCATTACTCTTATTCTTTTGTTTTAACATCTCTGTTAAAACGGCTGTCAATTCAATATGTCTACGAACGTGTGTTTCTTTATTCTTTTCCGCTTATCGTTGTTTCTCAAAGCGGGTGCAAAACTACAACTTCTTTTTTAATTAGCAAGAATTTTTTAAAATTTTTTTTTTGAAAATTTTTATCTCCAAATCTAAATCCTAATTCCTACCAATCTATCAATGAACTTGCCCTGTTTGCGGGGTGCAAATGTAATATCTGTTTTCAAATCTCACAAGCTTTTTACAATCTTTTTTTGAAAATATTTTTTCGTATTGATTATCTTAACTTGTCAGTATCTCAGTGAACGTATATCGCTGTTGCGGGTGCAAAAGTAACACCTTTATTTACATTTACAAGACTTTTTGTTACATATTTTAATCCTTTCTTAAAACTTTTTCTTAACTTTCTGATAACACCAAACTTAGCTTTTATGCGTTTTTAGATTTTGTAAGGATTATCTTTTTACTTTTCAAGACTTCACAATACACCGCAACCCCAAACAACCATTTTTATTGACTTGACAACCATATAACCCCTTTTATCACAACTTCGCAAACACACCTAAAAAATACTTTTTTTCTCCTTAAGAACACATTTAAACATTTTAAAACGTTTTAATCGTCAATGCAAAGGCGATATCTTTTCGTTTGTATACCATATATAGTATAAGACTTTAATAATAGCATCATGCTTTCTCCTTATATCGTATTAACTACATCTCTTCCTATGAAAACAACAACCCCTAGCCCTGATAGAAGTGGAAATCCTTTTGTGCCGGGGTTCGGTACAAAAGATTGAAACGAATAGCAGGAAATAGCTCCTGAAAAAAAATACATTATATATAGGTACAAATGAAAAACCCGACAGATAGAAAAAACTGTCGGGTTGTGGGAGTGAAATTCTATTATTATTACTCTCGATTAATCAAAGCGGATCGCTTTGACAGGAGAAATCTTGGTGATGATATAAGAAGGGATTAATAGTACCAAGAAACAAACTGTGACCGTAAGCAAATTGAGCAGGACAATATAGCCCCAGTTTAAATACACCGGTGCCTGGTTGACATAGTAATTTTCTGGATTTAGAGATACTATTCCGAATTGCTGTTGGATAAGCAATATTGAAATCCCTATTAGGTTGCCCCAAAACAATCCTCGCAAGATAAGATAGAAAGCATTGTATAGAAATATTTTGCGCACAGTCCAGTTATTAGCACCCATTGCTTTTAGAATTCCGATCATTTGTGTGCGTTCGAGAATAAGCACCAGCAACGCTACTACCATATTGATTGTGGCTACTAAAATCATTACCCCGAGAATAACGAGAATATTGAAATCGAATAATTGCAACCAATCGAAAATGTAACCGTATTTTTCGATAATGGTTTTGGTGTCAAGGTTGGAAGAGGTTTCTTTGTAGATTTTATCTCCCGCAGGACTTATATTGCCAAAGTCTTTTACAAAAACTTCGAAAGCACCCACTTGGTTCTGATTCCATTTATTGATTCTTTGAATATGACGGATATCTCCTAATATATAAGTAGCATCGAAATCTTGAAATCCGGAATTAAAAATACCTGTGATTTTAAATCGGCGGCTATTGGGCATTTTTCCTTGTTCTTCTTTAATAAAAAAAGTATTGAAACTATCTCCTACTTTCAGACCAAGTCGATCTGCAAGAAATTTTGAAATAATAACATCTTCGTTTAAATTTTTAGAAAAATCAGGCAATTTACCATCAACCAAATATTCTTTAATATTATTCCAGTCGTAATCGCCACCAACACCTTTGAAAATGATTCCTTCAAAAGCATTCTCCGTTCTAATGATTCCGGCTTTACTGGCTACTGCCTGAATGTGTTTTACATCTGGAAGGGATTTAAAATTAGGATAAAAGTCTTGTTTTTTGGAAATAGGCACCAAAGTAACCTCTGAATTATTATTATCGTAATTCGAAATAATAATATGCCCATTGAAAGCAGCCACTTTTTCACGAATTTTTTGCTGCAAACCTATTCCTGTTGCTACCGAAACCAACATCATAATAATACCAATAGCAATTGCAGAAATAGCAATTTTTATAATCGGTGCAGAAATACTGCTTTTATAATCTTTTGCAGTAATGAGTCTTTTGGCTATGAAATATTCTAGATTCAATTTGTATCAGGTCTTTTATGGGTTTATTGCTTTCGCTAAAGTCAAAAGTACATTTAAAAAAGTAAAAATGATTTGTTCTAAAAAAACAATTACAAAATATTTAAGTATTCAAAAAGTTTTTATAGCGGAAGCTTCTTTTTCATTTCTTCGACAATATTATAAGCCGCAGGACAAATTGCCACATTTTTTAACGTAAGGTCTGTAATCTGATTGAACTTTTTGCGGTCTGTGTGCGGAAATTCCCTGCATGCTTTTGGGCGCACGTCGTAAATCATGCAATAATTTTCATGGTCCAGAAAAGTACAAGGAACACTTTGCAAAACATAATCTTTATCTTCGTCAATTCTTAGATATTGCTCTATAAACTGTTGTGGCTTTTGTCTGAAAGATTTTGAGATTCTCTCTATATCTGCCAAAGTAAACAAAGGCCCAGTTGTTTTGCAACAATTAGCACACTGTAAACAATCTGTTTTTTTAAATTCGGCGTCATGCAAATCCTGCATCACATAATCTAAATTTTTAGGTTGCTTCTTTTTCAGCTTATCAAAATACTTTTTATTTTCGATATGCTTATCTTTGGCTAACTTTTGTAAGCCATTTAAAATTTGTTTCAAGTTTAGATTTTAAAGTTGAACTGCAAAATTAAACAACTTTGAACTTGAAACCTTAAACTTTGAACTAAAATACAATGAAAGACCTTTTTGGAAAAGCTATTCTTGACTTTCAAACTAATAATTCGCCCGAAGATCTTATTACAGCAACTTCAATTTCTGAAGAAGACGAAATGAGTGTACAGTATTTATTTCGCTCTTACAATGAAATGCCAAAAATAGAGCAAAAAGCTTTGCAATTGGCTTCTGGAAAAGTGTTAGATGTGGGTTGCGGCGCCGGAAGCCATAGTTTAACATTACAAAACGACCGAAATTTAGATGTTATGGCAATTGATATTTCTGAAAAAGCCATTGCAACCTGTAAACTTCGCGGCCTGGAAAACACAAAAGTTCAGAATATTTTAGATTTTGAAGGCCAGAAATTTGATACCATCTTATTGCTTATGAATGGAACCGGAATTTTCGGAAAACTGGCAAACTGCAATCAATATTTATCAAAATTAAAATCCTTACTGAATCCCGGTGGTCAAATCTTAATAGACAGTTCTGACATCATCTACATGTTTGATGAAGATGAGGACGGCGGAAAATGGATTCCGTCTGAAAAAGAATATTATGGCGAGTTGGAATTTACAATTTCCTATAAAGGAGAAAAAGAAACAACGTTTGATTGGTTGTATTTAGATTATAATACTTTGCAAAATGCTGCAATTGCTAACGGACTACAATGCGAACTTGTTTTGGAAGGTGAGCATTATGATTATTTAGCGAAACTTTCGATTTAAACTTAAAATATTTTGATCAATGGAAAATATCGATTTAGAAAAATTAAAATATCCGATTGGAAAATTTATAGAACCTGCAACATATAATGCATCATATATTTCTGAAAAAATCGAAGAAATTGCCTCCTTCCCAGAAAAATTGAAAATTGAAACTATTCATTTAACCAATGAACAACTTGATACACCTTACCGTCCTGACGGATGGACAATTCGCCAGGTGATTCATCACTGCGCCGAAAGCCACATGAATTGTTATATCAGAATAAAATGGGCGCTTACAGAAAACAAGCCTGTAATAAAAGCTTACGACGAAAATCTTTGGTCGCAATTGCCTGACAGTTTACAAATGCCTATTAAGCCTACTTTGTCTTTACTCGAAGGACTTCATTTTAGATTGGCTTATATCATGAAAAATTTATCCGAAGATGATCTTGAAAAACGTTTTATTCATCCTGAGAATAATTCTGAATATAGAATAAAGCAGATTATCGGCACTTATGCATGGCACAGCAACCATCATTTGGCTCATATTACTACTTTAAAAAAGTATAAAAATTGGCAATAACAATGATTAATGATCGAATTATAAAAACTAAAAGCTCTTCAGATGAAGAGCTTTTAGTTTTTATAATTTAAGGAATATTCAAATATTTATGTGTTTGAAGCGAAACACGCCATTTTGGATTATTCATGACATACTCTACAATTAGAGGAGTCATTTCTTCTTTTTTACTCCATTCTGGCTGAAGAAACAAAATAGCGTTATCATTTACCAATTCTGCTTGTTCTTCTGCAAAAATAAAATCATGTTTGTTGTAGATAATCACTTTTAATTCATGGGCATTATCGTATACTGTTTGAGTTGGCAATTTATTTTTCTTAGGCGAAAGACAAATCCAATCCCAGGTTCCTGTAAGCGGATAAGCACCGGAGGTTTCGATATGTACTTTTAAATTTTTGTCTTTCAATTGCTGCGTAAGCAGAGTCATATCCCAAGTAAGTGGTTCTCCTCCTGTAATCACAACTGTATCTGCATATGCAGAAGCATTTTTTACAATTAAATCAACTCCTGTTGGCGGATGTAGCTCTGCATTCCAACTTTCTTTTACATCACACCAATGACACCCCACGTCGCATCCTCCAATTCGTATAAAGTAAGCAGCAGTACCTGTGTGAAATCCTTCTCCCTGAATGGTATAAAATTCTTCCATCAAAGGCAACATAGCTCCTTTATTTACTTCTAATTGTATTTCTTTTGATAACATTATTTTGTTTTAAAGTGCAAAGATAGTCAATTAAATACGGAACATAAAAAAACCGATAGCTCAAAGAACTATCGGTTTAATATTTAAGATAAAAGATTATTTTATTTTAAAGCTTTTACAGATTGCGAAGCATAAGTATTACCAGGATCTAAAGCCAAAGACTTATTAAAATATTCGATTGCTTTAGTTTTATCGGTATTCGCATAACTAGCCCCGATACTGTTATAAGCTTCTACAATTTTCTTAACCGTTGCTGGTTTTGCCAATTCTTCTGCACCTTTTGCAGTAGTTTTAGTTATATACTCTTCGTAATTTTTAATAATTAAATCATCATTGTTTAACAAATTATAAATTCTGCCTTTGTACAAGTAAGCCTCATCATAAGTTGGAGAAGCAACTAAAACTTTGTCAAATGCTGCAATACCTTTTTCTAAAGCAGCAGCATCATGTGTACCTGCAGCTTTATTAGCATTTGCGTAATAAAGTGAAATACCATAATATACGTTATCATTCAGGTAATTTTTAGATTCCAAATTACTTGCAGACAACTCATAGATAGCAGCTGCTTGGCTGTATTGTTTTTTTCCAAACAATTCTTTTCCAAAATCACCAAGATCTTCAACCGCAAGAGGCTCCATTTCTACCGCTTTTTTGATGTCTTTCAAACCAGCCTCAAAAGCAGTCGATTCTATAACGCCAGTTGCATCAGTTCCTTTTTTAATTCTTGCAAATCCTAAATACAAATAATCTTTAGCAATTACTTTGTTCGTAGGAACTTTGATATAATCTTCTAAAGATTTGATAGCTACATCAATATTACCGTTCTCATAAGCAGAGTATCCTAAATATCTGTAAATTCTAGGATTAACTTTGTCTAATTCGATCATTTTGTTCGCTTCAACTTCCAAAGCTTTATAATCTTCAACTAAAATTAAGAAATCAGCATGACGCATTCTTGAATTTATTGAATAATCGGTAAGAGTTAAGTATTTCTCGTAATTAGAAATCGCTTTTTGATAATTTATTTGTCTTGTAGAAGGTTTATTTCTTGCCCATTTGTAATAAGTCTCGGCCAATTCTCTGTAAACAGGTCCGTAATTCGCATCAATAGCAATTACTTCATTAAACGATTTTATCGCTTCATCATAAGATTTAGCCCCTTTTAGCAAAACACCCAATTGCATTTTTGCTCTCAAAAGTGTTGGATCTGCAGTAAATGCATCACGATATGCTTTGTAAGCATCATTTTGATTGTTTGCTCCGTAATAAGCATCTCCGATTGTCAAAAGTGCTGTAGCATTTTGTGGCTCAATAGCCAAAGCGCGTTTTAAACTAGCAATAGCATTGGTGTAATCAGGGTTTGTAGAATTGATGTAAGCTCTACCAATATAAATGAATTCATTTACATCTTTACGTTTCATATCTTTTGTAGCCAATCCAAAATTAGCCTGAGCTGAAGCCGCATTTTTACCATCAAGATCCAATTGACCTAAACCGATATAGTTTAAATTTTTCTTGTCAGATGCCTCTAATCCATTTAAGTAATAAATTTTAGCAGAATCAATAACAGATTGATTTAGATATACATTTCCTAAAACAAAATTTGCTTCACCATCAGATGGTTTTGCTTTGATGATTGATTTTAACAATGATTTTGCTTTCTCGAATTGTTCAGCATCAATTGCTTTTTTGGCCTGGTTTAGATCTTGCGCTTTTGCAACAGAAGCTGAAGCAATTAAAGCAATACTAAAAATTTTAAATTTATTCATCTTTATTGTAATTAATTTATTCTTTATCGTTTATAATTTGTTTTCTAATTTGAAGTTTTCTACCCGGAGTTCTCACTGGCAGCAAACCCGATTTCAAAACTATTCTTTGTCCAATATCTCCCGATATGAATGACGCAAAACCCATTCCCAATCCAGAATAACCTTGACAATTTATAATATACAATTCGCGTGCCAAAGGATACCTCATTTCTGCTATATCATTCTGCGAAGGGCTATAATACTGATTCTCTTTTAATCCTTTCACACTCAAAACATTGATTTTCTTCACAACATCTAACATATTTGGAGAAGGTTGCGAAAGCCAATTTACACCAACAACGCCAATCATGCCATCATTTTCTGCAACAAACTTAATCACCTCTTCATTTGTTTTGAAAGAGAAAACACCAGTCTTCGGAATCTCTTTTACGTTAGCTAAATCTTTCATGTAACGCACAGTACTTGAGTTTGGATTATCAAAAACCAATCCTTTAATTCTAGCATCGGCTTTACCTTGCATAAAATCCACTACAGTTTTCAACGCAATTAAAGTATCATTATTGCTTTTATTCGAAATAAATGCAATCGCATCTGTTGCAAAAGGCGTAACTCTTGGGTTTATTTTTGTTTTTGCAAATTTACCAATCTCTTCTGGAGTTAATTTTCTTGTCATAACGACCACTTTTGCTTTTTCATTCAGCAAGTCATTAATAACTTCTGCTTCCGACTTGGGCTGGAGCGTAATTTTTGCATCATAATAAGTTCCTTCAAAAACAGCAATTTGATCTTCGACAATAGGTTTAACAGTCTCATCAACTGTAATAGTTAAAACTCCCTTTAAAATTGTTTCCTTATCAGATTGACTTTTGCTTTTTTGATTGCACATGGCAAACAAAAAGACAAAAACGACCAAACTAAAAACCTTACCATATCTCAACATAATTACTCTGTGTTAGAATTAATTAATCTCAAAAAACGAACTCCTGAATATAGTATTAGTAAAATACCAAAAGCATATCTGTACATCGGTTCCATGTTTAAAGGCAATTTTTTCCAAAACATAATCATTAAACCAAGTACAAGATAGATCAAAAAAAACAGTATTCCTAAAACAAGAAGAAATCGCCCTTTGAGCGATTTCTTCTGAATATTATTAAGCTTTTCTTTTAACATTATTCTGCAGATTGAATAGTAATAGGAAGAGAGTACAGTACTCTTACTTTTTTACCATTTTGCTCGCCGGGAGTCCATCTTGGACATTTTTTAAGAACACGAATTGCTTCTGCTCCTGTACCGTAACCGATATCCCTTAAAACTTTAATGTCGGTCAATGAACCGTCTTTTTCAACTACAAAAGTAACATAAACTTTACCTTTCAAACCTTCTTCTTCCGGAGTCTTGTAATTGTTTCCTACAAATTTGTAGAACTTCTCAATTCCTCCAGGGAAATCTGGTTTTACTTCGATACCAGCTGTATTATAAACCTGGTTATCTTCTTCTACTACTGCAGCAGTTCCAGTACCTACTGGCTCATCAACAGTTAAAACTGCATCTGGATCACCTTTTATAGTTTCAGAACCTACTTTTTTATCTTTAAGTTCTACTATTTTTGGTGGCTCTTCAGTAACCTCATTTGCTTTAGCAACCACTGGTTTCACAAACTTAACCTGATCCACTTTTGGTGGTGGTGGTGGTGGTGGTGGTTGGTTAGGCTTTATCTCCTCTTTTTTAGGAGGTAATTTTACTGTAGCAATTTTAATATCGTTATTTACGTCTTCTTCAGCAGATTCAGGCAAAAAACTAGCAATAAGAGGAGCTGCAACAGCTAAGCAAAAAATAATAGACCCAAAAATAAGCGCTCTTACTGTAGTCTTTGTATTTGATTTTCTTAACTCATACGCACCATATATCTTATTACGTCCTTCGAATACGATATCAAGCCACTGATTTTTAATTATATCTAATTTCATTTTTCTTGATTATTAAGGTATTCAACAAGATTACTGTGGTGTTTCTACTGCTGGCGTTTTATCTATCAGTTTTGTTTCCTCAGGAGTAAACTCAGGAACAATTGCATAAGTAGTTACACCAGAAATAGCCATCTCATCTAAAATATCAACCAAATTACGATAATTTGATTTTTTAGTTGGTTTTATAATAACTATAATTCCTTTCGCCTTATCACCTGTATATTGAAGTACAGTTTTCTTTCTCAATAGCAATTCTTTTCGAATCCCATCTTTACCATACGCAATTTCTTTTGGCCCCGCAATTGGAGTAGCAAGCAATCCCATATAATAAACCATTTTATTATCCGCCCCTAACATCACTGTCATCGTACGATTTTCATCTACTTTAATAGGTTTCTCAGGTTTTTCTGGATTTTTATCTGGCAACGACAAATCCATCGATTGAGGTTTTGACAACGTCGTGGTTAACATAAAGAACGTGATTAATAAGAAAGCCAAATCTACCATCGCAGTTAAATCTACTTTTGAGTTTTGTTTTTTACTTCTTACTTTGCCACCTTTTCCGCCGCCACCGTCGCCGGTATTTAATTCAGCCATTTTAGTGTATATTTTTTAATTAAAAGTCATCTCTACCTCTCATACCTGTTACCAGATTAAAAGAGTTGATTTTTTGATCTTGCAAAATATCCATTATTTTTCTGATAGCTGGATATTGTTCTTTTGCATCTCCTTTTATTGCAATTTGCAATTCTTTATCATGAAGATCAATTGTAGCTCTTCTTGAAACCAAAAGCCATTCTTTTAATTGATTGTCTAAAGAATCCAAAGGAATACCCGGTTGGTTTGCTTTACTTCTATCAGATGCTTTCATATCAATGATCTGCTTCAAGTTTGCAAGGGGCACACCAAAATCATCCATTAATGAAAAGTTCTCCTGATCTTTTTCTGAAAAGTTCACCCCTAATTTTGCTCCCATACCTTCAAGAGTTTTTTTACGAATATCTCGTCCCTTGATGTCAAAAAACACTTTGCTTTTACCATCTTTTCCTTTACCTATCGTGATAATAGCTAAATCTGTATCTGGTAATTTAGTTTGTGCAACAGACGAAGGCGTATCTACAGGAAGTGCTTCAGGCACTTTGGCAGTAGCGGTCAAAATAAAGAACGTAAGCAAAAGGAACGCAACATCACACATGGCAGTCATATCTGTCGATGTTGACTTTTTTTTCATTTTTATTTTAGCCATTATCTTTTATTTTATTTTGATAAATAAATATCAAAAATTAATTATTGTTTCAAACTTCCTCTGAATCTTCTGTAAGTATTTACGATTGTAGTACCAGCCTCATCAATAGAGTAAGTTAAATCATCAATTTTAGCAGTAAAGAAGTTGTAAGAAACGATAGCCAAGATTGAAGTAGAGATACCTGTTGCAGTGTTGATAAGTGCCTCAGAGATACCAGTTGCAAGAGCAGCTTGATCTGGAGTTCCAGCAGAAGCTAACGCACCAAACGCTTTAATCATACCTGATACTGTTCCTAATAATCCTCCTAAAGTTCCTAATGATACTAAAGTAGAGATAATAGTCATATTTTTTTCTAACATTGGCATTTCTAATGAAGTTGCCTCTTCGATTTCTTTGTGAATTACTTCTGAAGCTTCTTCACTGTTGAAACCTTCTTTTTTAACATCTTGGTATTTAATCAAAGCAGATTTAATTGCGTTTGCAACTGAACCTTGTTGTTTGTCACATGAAGCGATTGCAGCTTCGATGTTACCTTCTTTAATGCTAGCTTGTACATTTTTCATAAATGTATCCAAGTTAGATTTTCCTGCCGCTTTACCGATAACGATAAATCTTTCAATAGAAAAAACAACAACCATTAAAAACATACCTAATAATACTGGTACGATAAAACCTCCTTTGTAAACTTGTCCTAATGTATTAATTGGATGACCAGTTTCTGGATTACCTCCTTCGAAGTTAGCAGCATCTCCCATGATTACTTTCCAAATAAACACCCCAACTAAAATACACGCAACAATAATGATTCCAGTAATCATTCCTCCTCCATTCGAAGTGCTTTCTTTTTTAACTTTAACGTTTGCCATTTTTCTTAATTTTAATAGTTTTAAATAATTTTATTTTTTAGTTATATTTAACTTGTAGAGGAGCAAATTTATACGTTTAGTTTAAATAAAAAAACTTTTTTTAATTTTATTGAAGTAAATTTAACTTGAATTTAAAAAATATCTCATTAATTTGTCAACATCGTTTTTTTGATAAAACAAAAAAAAGGTCAAATTACATCGAAATTACAACGTTTTAGTAAATAATCTATCATTCTTTTGATATCTTCTTAAAAAGTTGCGAAATTGTTTTTTGTTCGGTTTTTGACCAAAAAAGGCTTTTTCCTACTAAAAAAATGAATTAAAAATATTTAAAAATCAAGCGATACTCTTATAACCACCTAAATTACAAATAAAAACATGAATAAAAAAGATAATTTCATTCAAGATGTAAATAACGGATATCAAACCAAAGGAGACAGTATCATCTTAGGCGGCGCCATTCTTGACGGAGAAGCGATAGCAGAAGCACATGTCAAAATCCCCCTTAAAACCCTAAACCGTCACGGACTTATTGCAGGAGCAACGGGAACAGGAAAAACAAAAACAATACAAGTTTTTTCGGAACAACTTTCTAATGCAGGAATTCCAGTTTTAATGATGGACATTAAAGGTGATTTTAGCGGAATCGCCAAAGAAGGTAAAGAAGAAGGCTTTATCACCGAACGCCATACCAAAATAAATCTACCTTATAATACAGCATCTTTTCCGGTTGAACTGATGACACTGTCTCAGCAAAACGGAGTGCGTTTGCGTGCTACTATTTCTGAATTCGGACCTGTTTTATTTTCCAGAATTTTAGATTTGAATGATACTCAAGCTGGTGTCATTTCGGTTATTTTTAAATATTGTGACGACAACAAAATGCCTTTATTAGACTTAAAAGACATTAAAAAAGTAATAAATTATATCACCGAAGAAGGCAAAGAGGAAATCACGGAACATTACGGCAAAATTTCGACCGCAACAACCGGAACGATTTTGCGCAAAATAATAGAACTGGAGCAGCAAGGTGCCGATTTGTTTTTTGGAGAATTGTCTTTTGAAATAGAGGATTTGATGCGTATTGACGAAAACGGAAAAGGCTACGTAAATATCATTCGCTTGACGGATATTCAGGACAAACCCAAATTATTCTCGACTTTTATGCTGAGTTTATTGGCAGAGATTTACCAGCAAATGCCCGAAAAAGGAGATGCAGATCAGCCGGAACTTGTCATTTTTATAGACGAAGCGCATCTGATTTTTAACGAAGCCAGTAAAGTTTTATTAGAACAAATCGAGACCATTGTCAAATTAATTCGCTCAAAAGGCGTGGGTGTTTATTTTGTTACGCAAAACCCAATGGACGTTCCCAGCGGCGTTTTGGCACAATTAGGTCTAAAAATTCAGCACGCTTTGAGAGCTTTTACTGCCAATGACCGACAAGCGATAAAAAAAACAGCCGACAATTATCCTACTTCTGACTACTATAAAACAGATGAATTGTTGACCAGTTTAGGAATCGGAGAAGCTTTGGTCACAGCACTCAACGAAAAAGGAGTTCCGACACCACTTGTTGCCACAATGATGCGTGCTCCGATGAGCAGAATGGATATTTTATCTGCCGATGAAATTGAAAGTATCAACTCAAAATCTAAATTGGTAAAAAAATACAGCGAAGAAACAGACCGTGAAAGTGCCTACGAAATCCTCAATAAAAAAATAGAAGAGGCCAATCAGGCCAGTGCAGAAGCCGCAGAAGAGCAAACAAGCGAGAAACAATCAAAATCTGAGCCAAGCACAGCAAGTGTGGTAGGAAAATCGGTTCTGAAAGTCGTAACAAGCGCTACTTTTATTAGAGGTGTTTTTGGGGTACTGACTAAAATATTCAAAAAATAAAAATTCACCATATAAGTAATTTAAGTTGATTTACATTGTAGAAAAAGCACCAACTTAAATTACTTATATGGTTAAAAAAATTATGCCTTTTGCAACAATTCCAAAATCTTAGTATCGATTTCGGGACTATCCCATATATTTTCTATGTTGTCAAGTTTTAGAATCTCTTCCATAATAGCGTTTTGAAAATCACCAATAGCTAAAGCCTCAGCATACGGGCGATCGCTAAAAGTTACACGGCTGTAAAGCGGAATCCATTTGTCTGGATATTTATCTGAAAATGCTTTTTCGATTTTCTTCTGCAACAAAAATTTCTCATCGGCAGTTTTGGTACTCATTTCCATGAAATTACGGTACGAAAGTTCTGCTATCGCATCGGCATTTGGTTTACGTGAAATTTGATATTCAGAAAAAATCTTCTGCCAGTCGTTGCCATATTTTTCGATCATTTCATTCAAAACCGTAATGTCTTCAAAACCGGCATTCATCCCTTGCCCGTAAAACGGAACAATGGCATGACATGCGTCACCGATCAAAGCAATTTTGTCTTCGTATGTCCACGGAAAACATTTCATAGTAACCAAAGTACTGGTCGGATTCTTAAAAAAATCTTCTGCCAATTTTGGAATCACTTCTATAGAATCTGGAAAATTTTTCTCAAAAAAATCTTCCACCATTTTACGATCTGTTAGCGAAGCAAAGGAGTTTTCGCCTTCAAAAGGCATAAACAAAGTACACGTAAAACTTCCGTCAAGATTAGGCAATGCGATCAACATATAATCACCGCGAGGCCAAATATGAAATGAATTTTTATCCAATTTATGACTCGCATCAGGATTGGCGGGAATATTCAGTTCTTTATACCCCATATTCAAAAATTCCTGTGAATAATTAAACATACTCTGGCGTTGCATTCTGTGGCGAATTCTGGAAAAAGCGCCGTCTGCACCAAAAACCATATCGAATTTTCTTTCTTCCCACTCGCCTCTTTCGGTTTCACCGATATGCAAAGTCGCATCGCTCAACGTCACATCCCAGATTTTTTGCTCAAAATAAAATTCGGCACCGGCATTTTCGGCCAGATCAATCATTTTGCGGTTTAGCGTTCCTCTCGAAATAGAATAAATCGATTCTCCCTCCTGCCCATAATTCTGAAAATTAAGTTTATCCGTTAGATGTATCGCGCGTTTGTCCATCGGAATTGCGATTTCACGCACCGCATCACCAACACCAACGCCATCAAGCGCTTTCCAACCACGATTAGACATCGCCAGGTTGATGGAGCGTCCCGAAAAATTTATTTTACGAATATCAGGGCTACGATCATAAACATGAACCGTGTGACCTTCTTTTTTGAGATAAATTGCCAATAGTGAACCAACCAATCCAGAACCTACAACAGCAATTTTTAGTGGAGTTTGCATCAAGAAAAATCTAAATAATAAGATTGTAAAAATAACTATAAATTACACACTTCATCAAAAATAAACCAAATATTTGCCTCAACAGCACATTATTAGCTTGGGCGTGTCCCGCCAAAAAAGGCGGGTCGGGCTTTCGGCTATATCTTTTGCTTTGCTTCGCCCGCAAAAGGATACCGCCTCAATCCCTCACGCAGCACTCATTTTCATAAGAAAAACCTTTTTTTTCAATTGCTGTACAAGTAACAAAAAACCCTTTAAGCACAATTACTCTGCCTTTACCGAGGGGTTTAATCTAAAAAAACGCTAAAAAAAATTAGATTTATGAATGTCCTTTCTAAACCTATTTTTTTATTCAAAACCTCTTTTGTGTTTCTTGATTTACCATAAAAAAAATACTATTTTAGCCCAGCCCAAAAAACAAAATCGTTCCCAATAAAACCAATGTATAATTGTAAAAAATTATACATAAATTAAAAAATAACCTATGAAGAATTTAAAAAAGCAGTCGTTTTTTGTTTTATTAATATGCCTATTGAATACTTATGTTGGCTTTTCGCAGCAAGGCCCACCGCCGCCAGCAATGCCAACTCAGCAAAATAAAATTATAATAGACAAGATTATAGAAGCCACAAAATACAAAACATATTTTGTTGATTATTGCCTTGCCAAAATAAATGAAACTGCTGTTGAAGAAAAATGGAACGAGCAAAAAAATATCGAAATCATAGAAAGCATCAATTTTAAAAACTTTAGGGACGCCATTTACAATATGTTTGCACTCTATGACGAAATAGAACTGGAAACATTGCTAGCTGCCTATAAAAGCGATACCGCTTATCAAACTAAAAATGCAATCACAACCAACAAAGTCGTGAGGAACAATCTGAACATTTATGCCAAAGACGTCGCCAAAGGCAAATATCTCCTGAAGAACTAACCGAAGGAAGATCAATTTTTATTACTTTTATGGTGAGTGAGTCAGTATCAAAAATTCAGAGAGCATTAATCAAAATATTCAAAAAAAAAAAGCGCCATGATTAGTCCATCATATTTAAAATCAGGAGACAAAGTTGGCATTGTAAGTACGGCAAAAACCGTTAGTTACAAAGAAGTCGAAGAAGGTCTTGAGATTCTAAAAAGCTGGGAGTTGGATCCTGTTATTGGCAAAAATGCTTTTAATGTCTATGGTTTCTTTGCGGGAACAGATCAGGAAAGACTCGAGGATTTGCAAGCCATGCTTGACGATGCGTCTATAAAAGCCATCATTTTTACGAGAGGTGGCTACGGAACGGTTAAAATTATTGATCAGCTCGATTTTACTAATTTCCGAAAAAAACCAAAGTGGCTGGTAGGCTATAGCGACATCACGGTGCTGCATAGCCACGTACACAATTTGAATATCGAAACACTTCACGCTGTGATGCTGCAAGGAATGCCCAAAGCGGCGCCCGAAGCTTTAGCATCTCTAAAAAATGCTTTGTTTGGAACAATTTTAACGTATAAAATACCTAAAAAAAAACAAAATAAACAGGGCGAAAAAACCGTAGAAGGAATTTTAGTCGGCGGAAATCTTTCTATTTTATATGCTTTAAACGGCTCAAAATCTGATATTGATACGACCGATAAAATTTTATTCTTTGAGGACATCGACGAATATTTATATCATTTAGACCGAATGTTAATCGCGCTAAAAAGAAGCCATAAATTAAGCAATCTCAAAGCAATTCTGGTCGGTGCCATGACGGACATTAAAGAGTCGACTTTGGAGTACGGCAAAACAGATTACGAAATAATTCTGGAGGAAGTAAACGATTTTGACTTCCCGGTATATTTTGATTTTCCTTGTGGCCATCAATCCGACAATCAGACACTTATTTTGGGTAGAGAGATCAGGATTACGCCAAACGACAATTATATTACTGTAGATTTTAAAAACCAGAATCAACTTCAATCATCGTAAATGAAACACGTTCAAATTATTATAATTTTAGTTTTTATATATCAATTTGGCTTTGCCCAATCACCAAAAGAGATTAGTGAAAATGATTTGAAAAAATGTCACCTAGAAATTGAAAAAGAAGTGGTAAAACTTCGAAAAGAACTTAATGCAGAAGAATATTTATCTGATTTTGATAAACAAATAACAGTTGATTTTAAAATTGACACCCTTCGAATTGAGAAATTACTTTCTAAAAAAATAGAAATAGATTATTCTACTTCAGGCATGGTAAATGCAAGTTATGAAGCTGAAATCGAGTACGACAAATTACTCAATAAATATTATCAAATACTGGCAAAAAAGCTCGATCCTGCTGACAAAGAAATCTTAAAACAGTCTCAAAAAAACTGGATTGCATTTCGAGATTCTGAAAGAAAATTTAATAGTGCCATCTCCAAAGATCAATATTCAGGAGGCGGAACAATGCAAAGAATTATTGTCGCCAGTGGCTATCTCGAAATTACCCGAAAAAGGCTATTTGAAATCGTCGATTATTTAAATAAATTAAGCGAATAAAATCACAGTTTAAAAAAAATATCCCACAAGACAAAACAATCTTGCGGGATATAAAAAAATTTTACTCAGGCTTAAAAACCAATTTGGTCGAAGTTTTTATAATTTCTTCCTTATTCAACTTCATTTTTCTAAATTTTCCGGCATTGTACATTTCGGCCTGATCGTCGTAATGTTTACTAAAAGGATTCCCGGACTGACCTGTTGGCAGAATACTCCAACTGTTTTCAACATCTGAGAAATCAACTATTCTTCTTGTCGAAGGACCACCTTTTACGGCATATTCGCCTTCCTTATTCAATCCAAAAAACTGATTATTGATCACCTCATTAGACCCTGGAGCCGCAAAAGGACCAACATTAAACAATTTGCGCAAAGCAGCCACTTTTCCCAAAGGATGTTCGTGCTCAACGGTATGTGTCTTTGCCCAAGTCCAGTCGGTTACAGCATCTCCAAACTGTTTTCTCAGTTCTGAAATAGCTTGATTGAATGATTTTGAAACGATTTGACTTCTCGTTTCTTTTTTATTTTTTGTTTTAATATTATCCCACCAAACCGAATTTTCGTTGGCGATTTGTCTCGCTACGACTTGCTTCCCGATATGAGTTCCAACAAACAAATTAAAATTATCCGAACCCATTTCGTCTTCAAAAGTATTTTTTAGGTATAAATAAATCCATTTATTATAAATCGTGGGCGCCACATCTTCCAGATTATGAGTTCCTTTCCATAATTTCAAAATAGCAATAGCCTCTTTTTCGGTGACGTTTAAGTTTGTTAAATTACTATTCAAAATTAAATTACTAACCGTAATATTGGCCACGCTCGAAGTATTATCATAAATCATTTTGCTGATATCTTCCTTGTTCCAATTAGATTTTGCATCCAATAATCCCGAAATTCTTTTGGCGCGATCTTCGGGCAAATAATATCCCGGATACAAATAACCGTCAATGGCCTCAGGCTGATTATTGGCAGAATATACATACCCCCAATTCGGATTTTCAGCCGATGGATTTTTAGAAAAATCCAAATATTCTGTGATATCATCCTTGCCACTGGCACCTTCTAAAATAAGAAACGAATTAACCCCTTTATTGTGTTTGTAAAGTGTACCTGTCGCCCACCAACCCACGTTTCCTTGAGCATCACCATACATGACATTCAATCCGGGCGCGGCAACCAATTGCACTGCCTTCTTAAAATCTTCTTTGTTTTTAGCATGCGAAAGCCCATAAACCGCATCTAAAATCTGAATAGGTTGCTGGGTATAAATCCAAGACATTGCAATCGGGCTTTTTTTATCTAAATGTTCCAATACATCATTCATAATAGGTCCGTGTCGACTGGATTTCACCGTCAAAACCACATCTGAAGTATCTTTTACCTTGATGGTCTTTTTTCTAATTTCGTAGTTACTAAAACCCGTTGGTGTCTGATATTGATTGGTATCACCAATTTTATTGGTTTCTTTATAAAAATCGATATCATCGTTTTCAAACATGGTCAATCCGTAAGCATAATCGCGATTGTGCGCCAGAAGAGGAAAAGGCGTTCCGGCCAGATAACAGCCATACAATTCAAATTGCGGCGTTACCAAATGTGCTTCGTACCAAGTTGCTGGCTGTGAAAAACCAATGTGTGGATCATTTGCAAAAATGACTTTGCCGTTTTTGGTTTTCTTTGGTCCCACAACCCAACTATTACTGCCTACAAAAGGCGGAATTGGAGATGCTTCCAGAAGTCCCGCAACCGATTTTGATATTGCAGCATATTCTTCGTTGTTTTTTTTATAATTTTTAATTTTTGTGGTGTTAAATTCGCCTTCGATACCTAAATCTTTCAAATAGGCAGCACCATATTTATTGCGAATATCCGTCAATAAAGGATCGGTTTTTTGAGCCATAGCAAAACTAAACGACATGTACCCAAAAATATTATACACGTCTTTTATGGTGAATTTTTCTTTTTTAACGCCAACCAAAGTAAATTCAAGCGGCGTAACGCCTTCCTCCAAATATTGATTAATTCCGTCTATGTATGCCATTGTCAGTAGGTAACTCTGACTCTTTTTATCAAGTTTGGCTATGGCTTTCGCCGAAGCTTCTTCGATGCCAATTCCGGCAAAAAACTTATCGTTTTTAAGCGCGATAGAACCAAATATCTCAGACAAACGGCCCGGTGCAATTCGGCGTAAGAGTTCCATTTGCCACAATCTTTCCTGCGCATGTACAAAACCTAAAGTGATCATAGCATCTTTTTCAGAACTAGCATAAATATGAGGCACACCAAAATCATCAAAATAAACAGTGGTTGCGTTTTGAAGGTTTTGCAACTTTAATTCCCCTTCGTACTTGGGTTTCAGATGAAAAATATATGCGCACAAACCAACAGCCACAATTACAATTAAAACCAATAAAACCAGTAATCCTTTTTTAATTTTTTTCATACCTCAAAAATCTAAGCAAATAAACATTGGAAAAATATATAACTTCAAAACAAAATTTTATAAAAAAACATGTCTTTAAAACTCTAAATTTATGTAATTAAAACCAATCCTATAAATGTCAAACTATAAAAAAATAGCAATCGGAATAATTTCAGTCGTTTTTTTTGTGATTGTACTCAATTTTGGCCTTAATTTTTGGATAAAAAAACAATTACCAAAAGTCATTCACGAAAAAAATAACACCGCTTACAATATTCACTACGAAAAAATAGAAGTATCACTTTGGTCGAGAAATATTTATGCCGAAACGTTACTGATCCATCCTAAAAATCAGCCAAAAAACAGTCCTAAAAAGACAGGAATTTATTCTAAAATAGCTTCCATAACAATCAAACACTTCAATATTTGGGATTTGGTTTTTCGTGATATCATTAAAGCCGAAAGCATCACGATCAACAAATCCAAGGTAATTTTGTATAAAAAAAACAATACGCTTATCAACAACAGCAAGAGCATTCGAACAGAAATTGTAGAACCATTTCAGAAAATCGTGGCCGTTTCGAATATCTATTTAAATGACGGAAGCCTTGATGTAGTGGGGTTGCAAAACAACAAACCACTTTTAAACATCAAAAATATTATTTTGAAATTGGAAGGTATTCTGGTAACAGATGCGACTTTGAAAGAAAAAATTCCGATGCAATACAAAAGATACGTCTTGGTGTGCGATAGCCTTTACTACAAACCGAATGCCTTTTACCACATTACGATTGGCAAAATCAGCACTGAAAATAAATTTCTTAAAATTCAAAATTTTGCGATGTTGCCCGAATACGATAGAAGAAATTTTGTGGCAAAACTCGAAAAAGAGAAAGATATTTACACCTTAAAATTAGATTCGGCCAGCATCAGCAAAACGGATTGGGGATTTAAAAAAGATCGTTTTTTCTTCAACGCCAATTCAGTGGTCATGCACCATTTTGACGGAAATATTTACCGCAATAAAATGCCCAAAGACGATTTGAGCAAAAAACAATTGTACAACTCATTATTGCGAAAAATTAAATTCCCGCTAAAAATAGATACTTTGCAAATTCTAAAATCGAAACTGGTTTATGAAGAAGAAATCGATTTTACAAAAGGTCCGGGCGTTTTAAACTTTGATCAATTTAATTTGCAGGCCACTAATCTTCAAAGTGGTTTTGGATTAAAAAAAGCAGCTGATTTAAAAATAAAAGTCAATTGCCTTTTTATGAAAACTTCGCCGTTGAATGTCGACTGGAGTTTTAATGTTTTAGACCTCAAAGACAGTTTTCACATACAGGGAACGATCGCCAACTTTGATGTAGCTGCGCTTGAGCGATTTACTCAGCCATATATGAATACATCATTTACAGGGACTTTTGATAAATATCATTTTAATTTTTATGGAAATGACACCAATGTTACCGGAAATGCGTCGTTAGTCTACGACGATTTGAAAGTAAAATTATACCAAAAGAAACATCCCGAGAAAGAAGCCAAATTAAAGACTGCGATCGCCAATTTGATCCTCAAAAACGATTCAGATGAAAAAAGCAAAAAAGCAGCGGTTGAAATCGAACGTATTCCGGAGAAATCTTTTTATAATTTTTTATGGCGAAGCATTGCAGAATCTTTGAAAAAAATATTGATTTAATGTGTTAAAGTGACGGCAACCATTTACAAACCTGACATTTATCAGGTTTTAAATAACTTTTTTTATCAACATTTGCCTTTATTTTAATATAAAAGCAAATGACAAAAAAGCCCATCCACACTTTCCATATTCCTGTAATGGGACTCGCCTACACGATTGACAGCCCGATACGTGTGGCACAATATGGTATTTCGTCTGTAATTTCTATAGCTGATGACGATCTGATAGAAAAGATGCGTGATTTTTACAGCAAGAAATTCCATTTTCCTTATGAAGAAATAAGTCACAGGTTTCATGATTACAGGGCACAGAGAATCACTTCGTACCTTAATTTAGTCGATCAGATTGTAAAGCAGAAGTTTGAAAATTTTAAAAAAGAATTAGCAGAAAGCAAAACTGCCGTAGAAAATTACATGGCAATGTTGCCCAATACTTCTGACATAAAAAAAGGTTTTCAAAATTTGTTGGAAGAAGGTATGTCATTCAGAGAAAACATTCAGAATTACATCGAGTCGCATCTTTCAGCTGGGGCGATCGATGTAAATATCATGACCAAACTTGATAAAGATAATTTTGAAAAAGAAGCGCAGCTTCCTCTCGAATTTAATGATGCCCATGCCGCTTTGAGAGGTTTTGCCAACAGCAATCTCGAATCTTCGGTGGTGCTTTCTGCAGGAATGAATCCGAGGCTTTACAGCTATTTTGAAAACTTTCCAGATTTTTTTCCTAACGAAAACAATCAACTCAAAAAGAAAATCATCTTGAAAGTTAGTGATTATCGATCGGCCATGATTCAGGGAAATTTTTTGGCAAAAAAAGGCCTTTGGGTTTCTGAGTATCGCATAGAGTCAGGACTCAATTGCGGCGGACATGCTTTTGCTACCGACGGATTGTTACTGGGAACTATTTTAGAAGAATTCAAACAAAAAAAAGAGCAACTCGTGCATTCTTCACACGATTTGATGACAAAAGCTTTAGAACAAAAAAACTTATACACTCCGGATGCACCGCTACCCTTGAAAATTACTGTTCAGGGCGGCGTAGGAACAGCTGAAGAACATGAATTTTTATTGGCTACTTACGAAATAGATTCAGTGGGCTGGGGATCGCCTTTTTTATTGGTACCCGAAGCGACTTCTGTAGATAAAAAGACTCGAAATTTACTGATAAACGCCAAAGAAGAAGATCTTTATTTAAGTCAAATTTCCCCGTTAGGCGTTCCTTTTAATACGCTAAAAGGCAGTACAAATGAAGTGTTAAAGCAAAAAAGAATTTACGAAAACAAAGCAGGAAGTTCTTGCCCGAAACGCTTTTTAGCGTTAAGCAAAGAATATGATCCGAAAGGAATTTGTTCTGCTTCGAAAAAATTTCAGGACTTAAAATTAGCCGAATTAGAAAACATCAAAGATACTATTACTGTGTCTGATTTCGAGAAAACAAAAACCAGTATTACCGAAAAATCATGCTTATGTGTGGGGCTTGCAAACGCATCTTATTTAGACAATGACATCCCTATAAAAGGGCAGGCACAAGGAGTTGTAATATGCCCGGGCCCTAATATGGCTTATTTTGATCAGGAAGTTTCATTGAAAGATATGTTGCAACATATTTACGGAAGCAAATCGGTCATTACAACTGCGGATCGCCCTAATTTGTTTGTAAAAGAACTGAAAATGTATGTGGATTATTTTAGAAAAGAAGTCGAAAATATCCGAGGAGACATTACCACTTTACAGCTAAAAAAATGGAACACCTTTAAAACAAATTTGTTAAGCGGAATTGATTATTACCAAACGATGCTTGCTACTAGTTTGTATTTTAAAAATGATCTAAATACCATTATCAAACAATTTGAATCGTACCGATTAGAACTAACGGCAATACAAATTGCGCCACAAAATGGCTAAAAAAAAGAAAACCCCAAATTACGAATAATTTGGGGTTTATTATAACTGTTTGTGTTTGCTTTTATTTTTTGCTGCTATCAATTATAGCGCCCGTTCCGGCACCTACTCCGGCACCTGCAAGACCGCCAATTATTGCTCCTTCTCCTTTTTTCTTGCTAATTACAGCTCCTGTAACCGCTCCTACTCCGGCTCCAATTACGGCTCCTTTTGCTGCTGAGCTCCAACCTTTCTTTTTAGGTGCGGCTGCTGTTGCAGTTCCGTCATTTTGTTGGTGTACTACAACCACTTTTTGAGCAGCTGCTTTTTCTTTCTCTAAATTAGCCATCTCTGTTTGCATTGAATCAATAATTTTTTGCTTATTGATTTCAACCTTCATAGAGTCGATACTTGCTTGTTTTGCTTTATTAAGATCCATTTTTTCTTGATTTTGACAAGAAATAAGGGTCAACGCTATCATTAAAGAATATAATACTTTCATAAATTGTAAATTTTAAAATTATACTCTACAAAGAAAGTTAGTCTGTCTTTTATAATGTTATACAATTTCTTTAAAAAATTACATGATTAAGAGGTTTTCAAGTAGCTGGCTATTCTTTTAAAATTCCGTTTTTTAAAATTTGTCCAAAATCGTACATGTCTTCAAAAGAGCAATACAAAGGCACCGGTGCTAATCGGATGACGTTGGGTTCTCGCCAGTCTGTAATAACACCATTTTTCATTAAATAATCAAACAAGCTTCTACCTTCTCCATGAAGAAAAACAGACAATTGAGACGCTCTTTCTGCAGGATTTGAAGGTGTGATAATTTCGAAAGTACCGGCTACTTCACGATCAATTTCGTGCAAAACAAACTCTAAGTAAGCGGTAATTTTATCTCTTTTGGCAATAAGCGCCTCCATTCCGACTTCGGCAAACATTTCAACCGAAGCCAAATAAGGCGCCAACGAAAGCACTGGTAAATTACTAATTTGCCAACCGCCCGCACCGTGAACCGGGTCAAAATTGGGTTCCATCTTAAAACGACGTTCTTTATTATGACCCCACCAACCTGCAAAACGAGGCAAACTAGAATCGCTATGATGACGCTCATGCACAAAGCAACCCGAAGCATTTCCTGGCCCCGAATTCATGTATTTGTAACTGCACCAGGCAGCAAAATCTACATTCCAATCGTGCAATTCGAGTTTAATATTTCCGGCGGCATGCGCCAAATCCCAACCTACTTTTGCGCCCGCTTTTTGTCCTGCGGCTGTAATGGTTTTGATATCAAAAACTTGTCCTGTATAATAATTTACGCCTCCTATTAAAACAAGTGCAAGCTCGTCACCTACTTCTTCTATTTTAGCCAAAACATCTTCTAGTCGAATGTTGTGTTCGCCTTCTCTGCGTTTGATTTCTACAATAGCATCTTCTGGTTTGTATCCATGAAAATGTACCTGACTCTGAAACATATATTGGTCGGAAGGAAACGCTTTTTCTTCGCAAATAATTTTATAACGGGTTTTTGTTGGCTGATAAAACGACACCATCAATAAATGTAGGTTTACTGTTAAAGTGTTCATCACCGTCACTTCTGAAGGCAAAGCTCCTACAATCTTGCTCAAAGGTTCTGCAAATCTTTCCTGATAGTCCCACCAAGGCTTTTCGGCATAAAAATGACCTTCTACAGCAAGGTTTCCCCAGTCATTCATGATTTCATCCACGTAGGCTTTGGTACGTTTGGGCTGGAGCCCAAGAGAATTTCCTGTAAAGTAAATAACCCGTTTGTCATTGACTTTAGGAAAAATAAATTGGTTCTGATACTGCTGTAAAGAATCTTCTGAATCGAGTTGTTGTGCGAATTCGCGCGTATTTTGGAACGCCATTGTTTTTGTTTTGAAGCGTAAAAATAACAAAAAATGCTCTAAAAGTTAGTTAAAATTTGTTTTAGGTTGTGAGTAATAAGACGCAGATGAAACGGATTTTTTTAGCTTGGAATTTTGAACTTGAAACCTGAAACTTGGAATTTGGAATTTGGAATTTGGAATTTGGAATTTGACTTGCGTTAGGGATAGTAATGAAAAGCTTTTGCGATGAAAACCGTAGTAATACTGCAACGAGGAAGCGACCAGCGGAAGCTCCCGAAGTGCTTGTATTACTTGATTTTTATTGCAAAACTTGTAATGGATAGCCCGTAATACGCCCAAATTATAAACAAAAAAAACCCATCATTACTGACAGGTTCTTTATAATTATTTCGCTTGACGAATTATAGGATCAACATTGCGTCTCCGTAAGAGTAGAATTTGTACTCTTCTTTGATCGCTTCCTCGTATGCACGTTTCATTAAATCATGTCCACAAAAAGCAGAAATCATCATCAATAATGTTGATTTTGGTGTGTGGAAATTAGTAATCATACAGTTGGCAATACTAAAATCGTGAGGAGGAAAAATAAATTTATTGGTCCAACCTTCGTAAGGATTCAAAGTGTGTTGTGACGAAACAGAACTTTCGATAGCACGCATCGAAGTGGTTCCTACTGCGCAAATACGTTTTTTATTTACTTTGGCGGCGTTTACGACATCGCAGGCTTCTTGTTTGATGATCAACTCCTCAGAATCCATTTTGTGCTTTGATAAATCTTCAACCTCAACTGGATTAAAAGTTCCTAAACCAACGTGAAGTGTCACCTCAGCAAAGTTAATTCCTTTGATTTCCAGTTTTTTCAAAAGGTGTTTCGAGAAGTGCAAACCAGCAGTTGGTGCCGCTACAGCTCCTTCTTCTTTTGCATAAATAGTTTGGTATCTTTCAGCATCTTCTTCGGTTACCTCTCTATTAATGTATTTAGGAATTGGCGTTTCTCCCAATTCTGTCAATTTATTTCTAAATTCTTCATAAGACCCATCGTACAAGAAACGCAATGTTCTTCCGCGAGAGGTAGTGTTGTCGATTACCTCAGCAACCAACGAATCGTCATCGCCAAAATAAAGTTTGTTACCAATTCTAATTTTACGTGCCGGATCAACCAAAACATCCCAAAGACGTTGTTCTGCATTCAATTCTCTCAACAAGAAAACTTCAATTCTAGCGCCTGTTTTTTCTTTGTTTCCGTACAAACGAGCTGGAAAAACTTTTGTATTGTTAAGAATCAAAACGTCTCCGTCATCAAAATAATTGATAACATCTTTGAACATTTTGTGCTCTATAGTTTGTTTTTTTCGGTCAATTACCATTAAACGAGATTCATCTCTATTTTCTGCTGGAAATTCTGCCAAAAGTTCTTTTGGTAAATTGAAACTGAAGTGTGATAATTTCATATTAAAGTGTAGATTTTAAAATATCAATTTTAGATTTTTTTATCTAAAATTTTAAATCGTGTGCAAATATACGATTGTGAGATAGGCGTTGTCAAGTGTTTTGACGTTTATTTTCAAAACTCGTTGATTTACTGAGGGTTTTGGGAACCACAAAAAATATTTTTTAACATATAATTAATATAAGTGGATTAAAGTAGGATTCTTGATTTGGCTAAAGCCGAAAAACAAATCATAAAAAAACCTCCAGTTAAAACTGGAGGATATGTATATTCTAATCTTCTTGTTCTAATCTTTAATGGTACAAAACCTTTGAATCTTTGCGACTCTGAACCTTTGAACCTTTCTATTAAATGAACTTCTATGTCTTATATGGTTCAAAAACTACAATTCTGAAACTTCAAAGTGTAATTGTTTTAAATCTTCCCAGAAATCAGGATACGACTTAGAAACCACTTCGGCATTTTCGATAATAATCGGAACCTTTAATGCCAACGGAGCAAATGCCATTGCCATACGGTGATCGTTGTAGGTAGCTATTTTTATATTAGGATTAATTGTTTCTGAAAGCCCCAAAGTCAAGCTATCATTGGTCACAGTGATATTCGCTCCTAGTTTTGTAAGCTCAATTCCCAGTGCTTCCAATCTGTCTGTTTCTTTTATTTTTAAGGTATGAAGTCCCGTTAAGTGACAGCCAATTCCTAAACCAAGACAGGTAACTACAATAGTTTGCGCGATATCGGGTGTATTATTTAGATCGAAGTTTAACGTTTCGAGTTTAAAATCGGGTTGTTTTACCAACGTCATTTTATTGCCATCAAAAGTAGTTTGAATACCTATTTTTTCGTAGATCGCAATCAAAGCCGAATCGCCTTGCAGGCTATTTTGCTTGTAACTGCTCAGCGTTATAGAAGCCGTGTCTGCCAAAGCGGCGATACTAAACCAATAAGAAGCCGAACTCCAGTCTGACTCTACTACCATTTCTTTTGCAACTACTGTTTCTTTTGGATATACTTTGATCACATTGCCCTCAAAACGGGTCTGAATATCCAAATCATTCAGCAACGCCAATGTCATTTGAATATACGGAATCGAGGTAATCTCGCCTTCTAACGTAAGCTCTAAACCATTTTCTAGTTTAGACGCTACAAGTAAAAGTGCCGAAATGTACTGGCTGCTTACATTGGCGGCCAAAGTAACCTTTGAGGCCGTTACCTTTTTTCCTTTAATTTTTATCGGCGGATAGCCTACTTCTTTTTCATACGAAATCTCGACTCCCAATTGTGCCAAAGCTTCTACCAAAATCTTTATCGGTCGTTCCTGCATTCTGCTAGAACCCGTCATCACTACGTCACGACCTTCGCTTACAGCAAAATAGGCCGTCAAGAAACGCATTGCTGTTCCCGCATGATGAATATCAACAATCTCGTCGCTACCGGCAAGTGCTTTTTGCATCACTTCGCTATCATCTGAATTGGAAGTATTGGCCAAAGTAATATTTGGAAACAAAGCTTTTAACAACAACAAACGATTGGTTTCGCTTTTGGATCCTGTAACTTTTATTTCAGATTTTAGATGGGTGCTTTTAGCTTCTAGAAGTAAATTCATTTTTATAATTGTAAGTTGTGAATGGCGCGTTATAATGAGTCTCCAACATAATTCGGCTGTGCAATTTACCACTCCACACTCAAAATTCAAAATTCAAAACTCACAATTCAAAATTTATGATCGATATTTCACAATTATTTCAATTTATCATTGTTTTTGTGGCGGTCTTTGTCTCGAACCGACTTTAAATCCATTTTTTTATCAAAGGCTGCTTGCAAATCAATTCCGGTTTGGTTGGCCAGACACAAAACAACAAACACTACATCTGCCAATTCCTCGCCCAGATCTTTGTTTTTATCGCTTTCTTTCTCTGATTGCTCCCCGTATCTGCGGGCAATAATTCGGGCTACTTCGCCTACTTCTTCGGTAAGTTGCGCCATATTGGTCAATTCGTTAAAATAGCGAACACCGTGTTCTTTTATCCAGGTATCTACGTCAAGTTGTGCGTTTTTTAAATCCATTTTTTTTATTGTAAAGTGTGAGTTGTATGTTGAACTAAACCTTCGGTAGCACTATCGTGAATAGCAACTTTCAAATTGTTGCTGGGAATCATTTTTTTGTATTTTTGTTAAGGATTCATAGCTTCTTATTTTAATTTAATATATTGATAATTAGTCAATTGTCGATAAGTCCATAGTAAGATGTATCTAACATCTTTTTTCCCTTTCAAAGCTTTATAATAGTTCCTTGTTGATGACGGACTTGTAATCGGTTCCGTTCAACCGGGGTTTCATTGTTCGTGCTGCGCACGCAACGAAACCCTAGCTGTTATGCCTTGTTATTTTCTACGTTTTCTAATTTCAGCGGTATAATTTTCTAATATAGTTAAATCAGCAAGAAATTCGGCGGAATCAGGCATTTCCTCAATTAAAGTTCCTGCGGTATCGTGTCCCGTAAAATAAGTAGAACATTTACTCATATTTGTGTCAACTAGGTTATAATCCTCATCCGTTAAATCTACAATTTTTGATAAACGTTGAGTTTGTATTGCTCTGCCAAATCTTTGAATTGCTCCATTTAAGAATACTTCTTCAACAAAACGCTCCCAAGTTTCTCGAAGTTTTCCATATAAATATTTTGCTCGTTCTTTATAAACTTCTTCAGTTTCAGTTCGCTCAATTTTTTCTAATTGTTGATATTCATTTTTTAGCAATCCGATACGCTTTCCAACATGTAAAGCATCCCAAGGTGGGTTGCTTGCAATTAGTCCTGTTTCTTGTTTCTTTCTTGTAAGACTCTTTATGTCTAAATTACAATTCAGATTTTCAGAATGCTCTTGAATCATTAGTAAAAAAGTGATGTCGTGAGTAAAAACTATAACTTGTCGTTCTAAAGCTTCTTCTGCAATTCTTTTTGATATTTTATTTCGCCATTTATGGTCTAGAGATGAAACTGGATCGTCAAAAATTATAGCACTTTTATGTTCTGAAGTGGATAATTCAGACAAGAACGTTGCTAATGAAATGCATCTATGTTCTCCTTCACTTAAAATGTCTTTTAATACAATTCCATTTGCATTTTGTTCGTCAAGTCTTAAATAATGGTATTGTTTTCCTCTTTGACCTTTAGTTTCGGTTTCTATTTTAATATTTTTAAAACCTAGTTTTGAAAGTTCAGTTTTGAAGTTTTGTTTAAGATTTTGACTGATATATTTTGTTGCTAACTCATTACTATGTGTCGTAATTGTTCGAGTAGTACATTTACTGATGCACTGATTAAGTAGTTTTATTTTTTTCTGACGATAAATTTCGCGAGCTAATTTGGGTTTAAAATCGAAAATCTTTTTTTCTCCTTTTAATTGATTTAATTCTTTATTGAGTGGAATTAAATCATCTTCAATTGATAGAACTTTTAATTTTTCATTTTCTTCTTTTAAGCTTTTAATTAATTCTTGAATTAATGTCTTAGGAGTATTTTCTATTTCAATTGAGTCAATTACTTCAACTATTTTTTTTCTTTCAAAAAGACCTGTTAAATTATCCCTTTGATTTAAAAGCAATTCTAAATATTTTATTTGAATTTGTGAATAATCATCAATTATTTCATCAAGTTCAATGGCTGTAGGATTTTGTTCCTCAAAAGAGAAATCTATTTTATTTAAATTTTCATTTGCTAAATTAAATTCATCAAATGCTTCATCATAAGTTTTTTGAATGTCATTTTTTACAAAACTTTCAAAAGACACAAATCTGTTTTTTGCATCTTCATCTAAATCTTGTAGACAAAGTGGGCAATTGCTGTCTTCATTTACTTCTGGGAAATTTTCTGTTTCGGTACTTATATTGTAGAATTTCCGAGCACTCTCCCAAAGTAATTTCCAAGAACTATTACCAACACCTTCAATTGGCAATTCAGAGAATGCTTTTTCAGAAGATTCTTTTAGAGCTTCGCTTGTTGTTACAAGATTGTTTAATGTTAGTTTTAAATCTATTAAAATTGCACCTGTTAATTGATTTTCAAGCGCTTGAAATTTGTTTTGTAAAATTTCGAAACGCTTTATTTTTTCTTCATTTTCTTTTAAACTTTTCTTTGGGTCTGTTGCTTTTAATTTATCAATTTCTATAATTAATTCTTCAATTCTAGAACTTTTAGTTGAATTCCAAATTGATTCAGCTCTTAATTCGTCAAGAGTTGAATTTGAATTTAAGTTTTCGAGAAATGTTTTTGCAGTTGAACAATCAGAGACTTCCAAAAGTGTATGGTCGAATTTCTGTAAAGCAGGACTCAATAAGTCTGCATTTAGACCGTTTTCAACCCTTTTTATATCTATTGCTAATTTTTCTACAATAGATAAACCTTGAGGAATGAAAGCAATTTCATCTTCTCCTTCAATGTAATGATTTGCACTAAATGTATCAAAAACGTCAATGCTTTTTAAAACAGAGTTATTTACTTGTTCATTAACGAGATATACTGTATTGAAATTTGTTCCATCAGTTGTGTACTCTATATCTGCCTTTTTATCTTTTCCAAAACAAGTTGGGTCATATAAGTTAACATTTATTTTTGGTTTATGACCTCTTGTATTACAAGCGTGTTTTAAAATACTCACATAACTTGATTTTCCTGAACCATTATCTCCATAGACAATTGTTAGACCATTTGGTGCAAATTCTAATTCACTAGCTTTTGAGAGAGCGTTTACATTATCTACATTGGAAATTTTAGAAAGTATCACATTATCACTGCTAGTTGAGTTATTTGCAAAATTTCTTAAATCGTCAAAATCAACTTCATCAAAAGCAAATTCAGATAATCCATAATCTACTTTACAAATTTCTTTGAGTTCTGCAATGTCATTTTCAGTAAGTTCATTATTTCTAATTAAGCGGTCAATTGCTACTTGCCAAAAAACTGGCTTGTTTTCAGCCCAATCAATTATGTCGTTTAGTATTGGCATCGTTCTCTAGGTTATTAAATTCTCTGTCGGTTTTTTATAATAAGGCACAACTTATATATACTCGCTACAAAGTTAAGCCTATCAACCCTTATATGGGTGTATACACGTAGTTTTGTATCGCTTTTTTGTGTTTCTGTTTTAACAACAAAGCAACACAAGTGCTTCATTCAATCTAAAACAAATATAACAATTCCAGCACCATCATCTCTGAGGGAAACCGTAATGGGTAATTATTTATTTTAAGCAAGTATAACACTAAATAAAGATAGGGGAGCAGGTATTTATACCTATTTTGGTGGAGCGTTGGGGTTTTGTTATGCAATAATGATCGAATTTACCCCAAATTTGACGTCTGGAACGTCAAATTTGACATCACAGACGCCAAGTTTGACATCAGTAACGCCAAATTTGACATCAGGAACGTCAAATTTGACATCAGGAACGCCAAATTTGACATCAGGAACGTCAAATTTGACGTCAGGGACGCCAAATTTGACGTTATTTTTCAAATCGCCAAATTCAATTAACTACAAATCTGAGTCCGACTCTTAACATACTGAAAATTAGTTAATTTTAAACTTTGCAAAATTCCTGCACGTTTTTTTTTTGACCTTTTAGGTATTAATTGTACTAAAAACCATACCTACAAGGTTTTTGAAACCTTGCAGGATTAATAAATTCCTAATATTTAGCACTTTATTAATCGAGTTCAGGTTACAACACAAAAAAACCTCTTTGTATTGCTACAAAAGGTTTTTTGCTATTCAATAGTGATTTTAGATTTCTGTTTCCGAGTCATTTACAGCGTTTGTTGTTCCTGTACGATTAAAAAACTGCCCAATCTCTGCTACTTTATTTTCGAAGCCTGCAACTTTGGTACTTGCCTTGTATTGGCTGAATCCGTAGTCTGTTAGTGCTGCCTGATAATTATCATAATCATGAAGAATTTTATTGTTGTTCAGGCTGTCTATGATGTTTTGCAAACGGGTCATGAGTTTCTGTATAAAATCGCGAGAATCATAATCGGCCTGAAATTCTGCCCAGTCCACATCTGGCGAACTCAAAGCCGGCGTGCTAGTGCGATAATCCATCACTTTGTTTACGATTAGTTTGTTTTGCTCGTTGATGCTCCCGTACTTTTTGCGTTCGTCCGGATTAAGATTTTTGAACTTCGGGCTAAGAATGTTTTCAAGAGAAACTACTGCTGCCAGTATAGATGTTTTCTCAGTAGCCAGATAATGGTTGTTGTTTAAATTTTCGAAAGGCATACTATTTGGTTTTAAATTAAAGAAAAATTTCTATACCAAATATACAAATTACTTTATTTAAAGTAAGAATAAGCTTTCTTTGTGTTTGCTATTATATTTATTTTCAAACGTATAGTGTAAATAAACTAAAGCCGTTTAAGAACAATTTTTTGATTTTGACTGGCGATCACTTTCTGAAAAATTTCTTTTAATCCTTCGTACTGATCCACAGCAAAGACACTATTATTGATTTCTTTTATACAAATAATCTGGATTTTGTTGTCCTGCGCAGCAATGTTAAACGTATAGGTGATACCATTATTTTCTGCCATCATCTGGATTGGTTTGGGCAATGTCTCTATCGCATAGCCTTCCGGGATCTCCATATTTATATTGTATTTTTCTAAGGTTGGAAAACTCAAAGAAACCGGCATTTGTCTTTTTTCCTGATGGAAAGGATTTTTGGTTGTTGTAAAAAACAGCATCGGAGAAACAAATACTTTGTCTCCGATAATTTCAGTTTGATGGTCTGCTATAAAATCGAAAGTCTCTAATAGCGGTTTATCAAGATTTGTTTTTATGTTTTCGACACTGTATTTCGAAATTTTTACATCGCCTAATTGTTGTTCGAGTTTCTCAAGATAGTTTTCTGTATTTCTGTCGGCATTTGCTACTCTAAAACGATACGCTTCATAGTCACTTTTATGAGTTCTAACTTTTCCTTGTAACTGACCCGAAGGAGTAATTTTGACCATGATGTTTAAAAATTCTTTGGACTGCCCCGTTGGAACCAAATTTATTTCCTGCGAAGATCCGTCACTTTTTATAAGTCTTCCGTTCCAGTTAAGAACATTGAGAGGCAAAATATCGGGAGTTGTAAATTTGTGCGTAGCGTCTAGCAAAATTTGTTTACCATCTATTTCTGCGGCAGCAATTACATAATTAAAACCTGTTCGGGTGGGGTAAACTGGCGTGCCATTTTCTACCGTACTTACTAGAACCGGGCTTACCTCTATTCCGGCCAGCTTGAGCATATTAATTAAAATAAAATTGATCTCAGCTACATTTCCTGTCTGACTTTTATAGGCTTCTAAAACTCCTTTGTCTGTGTAATAATCATTTTTCTCGTCCCAATTCATTTTATTCTGGACGAATTTAAAAATGATATTCAACCTTTCTTTTTTATCCTCGACACCTTCCAGCAAACGTTTTACATCTTCTACTAAAAACGAACTTTGACCGAGTTGTTTTCCAAAACTATCATCTTTAAAAATCATTTTGGCGACTCCTTCCCATGTCATGGTGTAATCTTTTACGGGTTGGTCTGGCATGCGAACTCTCTCCAATTCGAGCTGAAGAGATCCTTTGTAATTATCGACATTATCAACATAGGGCTCGTTTTGCAAGGCCGGAATATCTTTGGCCGAATAAAAGGAACTGATTTGTCTGTACGAAAACCTACTGGTCTGATTATGCTCATTCTCATACGTCTGAGAACCGTTTTCCATTTTATGATCTGCTTCAACTACCTGTTTGCCAATAAGAATCGATTTGTAAATATAAAACTCCGGGATCTCGGTTTTATATTCAAAATAATTTACAGGAATATCGTATTGAAAATCATAATCGGGAAACTTGACTATATTCTCGGATTTCAAAACATATTTAAATTCGATAATAGCACCCACTTTTACGTTGGGCAGCGTGATGGTTTTTTCGTTCCAGTATTTATTTACACTGTTCTTAAAGCTGCCCTGACTGTCCAACTTGGTTTTTACCACTTTACCATTTTCGAGATTGTATGTTGCAGCATCAGAAAATTCCAGCCGATCTTTGTTGATACTTTCATATCCAACATAAAATCTAACTTTTTGATCTGCCCAACTAAGCCCTTCTTTTTTATAAATTTTGATTTTAAACTCGTAGGCATGATTTACAGTAAAACCACTTTTGATATTATACGAAAAAAAAGTTCTTGCTTTTTTGAATAAGATTGTCGCAGGAGCAGCTGTATCCTTAGGATTTGCTTTTTCCTGCAATTCGGCTGTAGTTACTTTTCCGAGTTCATAATTTTGTGCTTTTGCCTGTGTACTTAGAAATAAAAAAATAACTACAGCAATCTTAATTTTCATATTATATTCTTTTTAAAACGATCTTTTCAGTTTCTTTTGCCACCATTCCTTTGTAATATTCTTTAAGCATATCATATTTTTCTGTAGTAACAATGGCTTCGTTTATTTGATGTACTACATTGAGCTGTAGTACATTTTGATTTTGAGCAATAACAAATTTAAAACTCCCCAAATTATCTTCCATGTTCATGACAACAGGAGCAGGCAATGTTTCTACTGTAAATCCTTCTGGAATCTGAATGGTGATGCTGTATTTGTCTAAAAATGGATATCCAAAATCTACAGGATATTCTCTAATCTCTTGCTTGAATGGATTTTCGTGATTGCTAAAAAACAACATCGGATCAACGTATATTTTGCCTCCAATGACTTCACATAAATTATTTCCTGTAAAAGAATACGTCTCGATGGTTGGCAATAAAATTTCTTTCTGATTGGTTCTCACGTAATCACTGATTTCTATTTTATTGTTTTCGTTTTCCAATTTTTCCAAGTACTCTTCTTCTTTCAAACCCTCAATATTATTTCTGGTAATCATCGCATTATGATCAAAACATTGTCTTCTGGCTTTACCCGACACTTTGCCTTCAGGATCTATCGCATAAGAAAGAAAAACAATATCGTTTGACACTTTTTTAGGCATCAGATCAACTTCTTCAGAGCTTCCGTCTTTTCTAATTAATCTTCCCTGCCAGTTTAAAACCCTCAGAGGCAAAACATTTGGAACAGAATACTTATCAGAAGCATCCAATAACACATATCCTGTTGGAGTTTCTACGGCTGCAATTACATAATTAAAAGCCGTTCTGTTCGGGAACAATGCAATTCCGTTTGAGCGCGTACTTGTAAGAACAGGATTTGCTGTTAATCCTGCGTAACGCAACATGGCAGTTAGCATCAAATTGATGTCGGCGATATTTCCTGTTTTCTCTTTGTATGCCTTTCTAACTCCGCTATCGCAATCATACCCAAAATAACCATTCCATTTTACACTGGATTTTACATGATTTAAGAGTGCTATTATTTTTTCATCTGGTGTATTCAAACCGTTTAAAACCGTTTTGATATCGTCTTCAAAATAACCTGTTTTGTTTAATTCAGGTCCAAAAGTATCATAATCATAAATTGTTTTCACCACCGAATTCCAGTCTGCCGAGAACATTTTTACAGGTTGATTTGGATTTTTAACCATTGACAATTCGTGCGATATACTGGAAAGATAATTATCGATGTTGTTGACAAAAGATTCTTCTTTCATGGCTGGGAAATGCTCGCCGCTGTAGGTAGTTTCAGTTTCGATATAATCAAGTTTATCTGTTGAATATTCTGTTCTTACTCCACCTCCTCCTGGACCACCAGTAGAAACTCTGTCTTTGTTTGTAAAAACTATCGATCTATTATTTTTCTGCGTGGCTACTTTAGGAAAAACATATCCTTTTTGCCTCGGATTAAAAACATAATACTCTGGAATATAGGTTTTAAACTCAGAGTAATTGACAGGAATACTGGTTTGAAAATCCCAGTCACGCATCATTCCTATACTTGCAGTCCTCACCGTATATTTGAATTCTAACACAGAGCCTTCTTTTACATTGGGCATTGTTATTTTTTTTCTTGACCTGTATTTGTTTACATTTTCATCAAAAATTCCGTCGCTTTTGAGTTTTGTTTTCTCTACTTTTCCATTCACCAAATTGAAAGTTACAGCATCCGAGAAGTCGACTTTTTCTCTGCTTGCCGAGCTACCAACATAATACACGACGCCTTGATTTGCCCAATCGTACCCTTCTTTTTTATAAATTTTAATACGTGTTTCTACTTCTGTTACCAGAACAAAACCATCATTCTGATTGAACTCAATCTTAGACGCCCCTTTCTTATACAAAATGGCAGCCACAGCAGCCGTGTCTTTTGGGTGTACCTTCTGCTCCAATTCGGCAATAGATACTTTCCCTAATTTAAATTCCTGAGCCGTTGCTTTAGACAAGACAAACAAAAGACTTACGAGACTAAAAAAAGTACTGAATTTCATGGTAATTAGTTCTTGGTTAATATAATTTTGGCATTATCATTTCTTGAAACCTGTTCCATAAAAAGACGGTATTCGTCATATTCTTTATTCGAATATTTTCCTTTATTGACCGATATGGAGC
This sequence comes from Flavobacterium flavipigmentatum, assembly GCF_020911905.1. Classification (NCBI taxonomy): domain Bacteria; kingdom Pseudomonadati; phylum Bacteroidota; class Flavobacteriia; order Flavobacteriales; family Flavobacteriaceae; genus Flavobacterium; species Flavobacterium flavipigmentatum. The sequence continues at coordinate 628,641 of NZ_CP087133.1, forward strand.
GTTTGTAAATGAGTTTATTATTCTCTTTTTTGATGATTTCGGTTTTATATTCTCCAAATTTTCCTTTAAGTTCAAAATTTGAAGGCAAAAATTCGATCGCAAAACCAGTGGGCAAACTAACCTCTATTTCATCGGTATCGATGTATCCTCTCTGAAATTGAAAAGGATTTTTACGATTTCTAATGCGTTTTACATTCATTGAATTTTGATTGAAAACATCTACCGCAAAAATTAATTTGTTTGCAGAAATGGTAGCGTAATTAGCCGCGCTAATTTGTATATCCTCGGTAAATCGAACATTTTCTTTATCGTTGTTGAATGTGATTTTGCCCAATTTCAAATTATTGATATAATCCCAATATTCTTTATAATGTGCTTCCTTTTCTGTAGGCTGTAATGTTTCTACTCTGGATTTAGAGCTGTATTGCGAGCCTTCGGAAACGATACTAATAGCACCCGTCAAAGTCCCATTTTGGTCGATGGCATACGATCCTTTATCGGTTTGTTTGTTGCCCTTGTCATCGTAAATTTTGGTGTGTACAATTTCTCCTCCTTCAGGTTTAATAACCAAAACATCTCTGTCGTCTGTAAAGGTTCCTTGATACCCAAAAGGATCATCCTGACTTGTACATTCGAGCCAAGTGTAATGATCTCCTGTTGGAATAGACAAAATCATGTGATTCCCCTGCATCGAGACAAACTCAGACTCGATATTTGTTTTATAAGCGTCTCCATACAAAACGGTATTGTACGAGGGTACGTCTACGGCTTGCAAAAGTGCTTTTGTATAATTGGTTAATGCTTTGCAATCGCCATATCCCAGACGATCTACATCAGTGGCAAGCATAGGTTTCCACCCCCCGATACCTACTTGAATACTAACATATCTTGATTTTTTCTGAACGAAATCGTAAACAATTTTCGCTTTTTTTATTGGATCCTTTTCCTCACCAACAAGAGCTTTTATTTTAGTTTTTGTCTCTTCAGGCAAGTCTGTTGTCCCCGACAAAATTTTCTCTGAGTACCATTTCCCAAAATCAACCCAATTCGTAGCTGTTCCATCAACACCTTCTAAATGAAAATATTCTAAACCCATCATTACTTTTGGAAATAACTCTCTGTAAGAAGGGCTATAATCTTCTTGTTTTTGAGCCAAAATATTTGATGCAACATACGAGAGCTGCGTATCTGTATCTAACGTTTTTTTGATATCAAAGTTTGAAAACTGAAATTCTTTCTTTTTAAAACCCAATTCCTTCAAAAAAACAACATTTAAAGATGCTTTTTCTACACTGGTATTAAAACCTTGGAGAGGCATCCATTTTGGAATAAAAGCTGTAGAAGAAGTTTGAACTTCACTGATAAATTCGACCGTAAAAGGATAAGAAATAGGAGTGTAATCTAAATAGAGGTATCTGCTATCTGAAAAAAGTGTCCCGCCGCCAACAACACTTTGATCTTTAAAATCTTTTCGTCTGACTTTTTTGATCTCTTTACCAAAAGCATCATAGATGATGGCTTCGATATTTTTTACAGAAGTTGATTTATCATAAAACTCAAAAGATTCTGTGGCATCAAAACCTTTTTCATTCAAAACCGTTACAATACGATGATTTTTAGCATTCATGCTGCGTTGTGACAAAATCGTAATATCGGTTTGATTGAAACGCACCACGGCATTCGCATTTTCTTTAAGACTATCGGAGATAGAAAGTATCGAATAGTCCGACTTTTGAGCCAATAAAAGAGAAGAAAAAAAGAAGAAAAACAGTGCGCCAACGTGAGATTTCATTAGTAAGGAATTTCGTCAAATATATATTATTTTTAGAAATTATTAACAAATTGGGTGTTATTTTTATACCCTGTTTTTGCTATCCATCAAAATCGTTACAGGGCCATCATTTAACAGACTCACTTTCATATCTGCACCAAAAATCCCGGTTTGTATTTTTTTGTTGAAGTCTTTTTCTAAAGATTTTACAAAATTCTCATACATGGGAATTGCAAACTCTGGCTTTGAAGCTTTTATATACGAAGGGCGATTGCCTTTTTTTGTAGACGCATGCAGCGTAAATTGACTTACCGCAATAATATCGCCATCAATATCCTGAACCGAGCAGTTCATGACCTCATTTTCGTCAGGAAAAATGCGCATTTTAGTGATTTTTCCAACCAGCCAATCGACATCCTCTTGCGTATCTAAATCTTCAATACCTACTAAAACCAATAATCCGTTTTGAATGTCAGCGATTTTATTGCCCTCCACCGTTACTGAGGCTTGAGAGACTCTTTGAAGAACGATTTTCATATATTTAGTCTTAAAGTTTGAAAGTCATAAAGTCAAAAGTTTTCTCTAAGTATATTATGACTTTTCGACTTTGGACTTGGGATTGTTTTATTTTTGATTTCTGGTTTCGTCGCTAATTTTTCGATCTTCATCATACGAATCGGTACGATAATTTTCTTCATCACCTTCAAGGATTTTCAAATAACTATTGTAGCGTGACCAAGCGATCTCATCTTTTTCTAAGGCTGCTTTTATGGCACAATGCGGTTCTTCTTTATGCAGACAATTATTAAATTTGCATTGTTCTTTCAATCTAAAAAATTCAGGAAAATAACCGCTGATTTCTTCTTTCTCCATATCTACAATTCCGAAACCTTTGATTCCGGGTGTATCGATAATTTTAGCATCAAAAGACAAATCATACATTTCGGCAAAAGTTGTGGTGTGCTGTCCCTGTTTGCTAGCTTCAGAAATGGTTTTGGTTTTAAGATGCAAAGACGGTTCCATGGCGTTGACCAAAGTCGATTTACCAACACCAGAATGTCCAGAAAACATGCTCACTTTACCAATCATCATTTCTTTCAACTCCTCAATTCCTTTCATTTCTGTTGAAGAAACACGAAGGCATTTGTATCCAATTTGTTCATAGACATACTGCATGTACAATTGGTCGTCTAATGTAGTTTCGTCAAAAGTATCAATTTTATTAAAAACCAGAATTGTTTCAATATTATAAGCTTCGGCAGTTACCAGAAAACGGTCTATAAAATTGAAAGTTGTTGGGGGATTGTTAATTGTTATCAATAAAAAAACGCGATCAATATTAGAAGCAATAATGTGCATCTGATGCGATAAATTTACCGATTTACGAACGATATAATTCTTTCTTTCGTGAATATGATGAATCGTTCCCGTAACAGCATCCGAAGTTTCTTCGAGTTCATAATCGACAACATCGCCTACAGCAATAGGATTGGTACTTTTGATACCTTTCATCCTAAACTTTCCTTTCATACGGCATTCGATAAAATCGCCTTTTTCAGATTTTACGGTGTACCAACTTCCTGTAGATTTGTAAACGAGTCCTGTCATTTTTAAATTTTAGATATTCTGATTTTAGATTTTAAATTCAAAAACTAAATCTCTGCAAAGATAAATTAATAATTTTTACCATAATACGTTATATAAGGGAATATAAATGAGCCTGGATTTGAGAATCCGATACGATAGTTTGTAAAATAAATAAATCTCCAAGTTTCTTTCGAAACATGGAGATTTAAAGCTTTTATCATACAATTGATATAAGGAAATTTAATATCTTAATTACTCAAAACTAAATAAAACTTATATCACCTATATGGTTTTTAAAAAAATTATGCATTAAATACTTTTTCCTGGTGACTAATACTTTCCTGGTGAATTGCTTTGAACATTCTCAAAACAAACTCCTCAGTAAGACCTTTTTTCTCACCTTCCAAAATCATTTTTCCTAAGATTTCATTCCAACGATTGTTTTGAAGAATCGCTACGTTGGCATCTTTTTTCACTTGACCAATTTCGTCAGCCACTTTCATACGTTTTCCCAACAACTCTAGTAAGTTAGCATCCAAAACATCGATGTTTGCTCTTAGCTTGGTCATTTTGTTGCTGTACTCATCTGTAGTATCATCTGTTTTTCTGATGGTTAAATCTTTAATGATTTTTTTCAGAGCATCCGGAGTAACCTGTTGAGCAGCATCAGACCAGGCATTGTCCGGATCGTAGTGCGTTTCGATAATCATACCATCATAATTCAAATCTAAAGCCTCTTGCGTTACTTCAAAAATCATTTTGCGATCTCCAGTTATGTGAGATGGATCGATGATTAAAGGTAAATCAGGAAATTTATTTTGCAGTTCGATAGCAATCTGCCATTCCGGAATATTTCTGTATTTTGTTTTTTCGTAAGTAGAAAAACCTCTGTGAATAACTCCTAATTTCTCGATTCCAGCCATGTGTAAACGCTCAACACCACCTAACCATAAAGCCAAATCTGGATTTACAGGGTTTTTAACCAAAACGATTTTATCAGTACCTTTTAATGTGTCAGCAATTTCCTGAACTGCAAAAGGGTTTGCGGTAGTACGAGCACCCACCCATAAAACATCAATATCATGTTCTAAAGCCAGTTTACAGTGTGCAGCAGTTGCAACTTCAGTACCCATTAGTAAACCCGTTTCTTTTTTAGCTTTTTGCAACCATTTCAAACCAATTTCTCCAACACCTTCAAATCCTCCCGGACGCGTTCTTGGTTTCCAGATTCCAGCTCTAAACACACTCACTTTAGAATCTTTCAATTCGTGAGCAATTTTCAATACTTGATCTTCTGTTTCTGCACTACATGGTCCAGCTATCACAAGTGGGTGATTCAAATTGAAATCTTCCAACCACTTTCTCATTTCTTTTTTATTTTCCATCTTTCTATTTATTTATTTTTTAAATTTTATTTTATTATTCTTTTTTTTAATCTGACTACTTTTTCATTCCGTTTAAAATCTCTTTTATCTTATTGACACTTTCCATTTCACTGTAAATAGCATCATAATCTTCGTTTTCTAGGAGTTCTTTAAACTTTGACAAATTGGCAATGTATTCTTCCAATGTTTTAACCACTTGTTTTTTATTCTGCTTAAAAATTGGTGTCCACATCGCTGGTGAACTTTTAGCCAAACGCACCGTACTTTCAAAACCTGAACCGGCCATGTCAAAAATATCCTGCTCGTCTTTCTCTTTATTAATAACCGTCTTCCCGAGCATAAAAGAACTTATGTGTGACAGATGCGACACATAAGCAATATGTTTATCATGTGATTTCGCATCCATATATCGTATTCTCATACCCATCGCATTAAAAAGCCACAATGCTTTTTCCTGCAGTTTGAATGCCGTTTTTTCTACTTCACATATAATATTTGTTTTCCCTTGAAACAATCCCGTTATCGCTGCAGATGGCCCCGAAAATTCTGTACCTGCAATAGGATGCGTAGCAATAAAATTTCTACGTTTTGGATGGTTGACTACTGCTTCACAAATAGGAGTTTTAGTAGAACCAACATCAAAAACAATTGCTGCATCAGGTATTATATCTAATATTTTAGGCAAAAGAACAATAGCAACATCCACAGGAACCGAAACTATCACAAAATCAGCTTTGGCTACATCTTCAAAGACAGCTCCTTCATCAACTACACCAAGAGCAATTGCTTCTTTAATATGATCTTCATTGCTATCTATGCCAAAAATTTTGGTTTGAGGATACAATGCTTTTGAGTCTAAAGCTATTGAGCCTCCAATTAATCCAATTCCTATTACGTATATATTCATATTTATTTTTATTTTTCTTCATTGCGAGGAACGAAGCAACCCTACTAACAATTGATCCAGCGGCCGAGATTGCTTCGTGCCTCGCAATGACATCTAAAATCGATCTATCGCTTCTTGTACTTTTTCTTCTTTAACACACAACGAGAATCTAATATATCCTTCGCCATTACTTCCAAAAATCGTTCCCGGTGTGATAAAAATATGTTTCTCGTATAATATTTCGTCAATAAACTTCTCCGAAGATTCAATTCCATCTGGCAATTTTGCCCACACAAAAAGTCCAACTCCTTCTTTATAAACTTCGCAACCTAATTTTTCTGCTAATTTTTCTGTTAACTCTCTGCGGCGTCTGTAAATTTTATTCTGGTCTTCAAACCAAGATTTATCACAATTTAAAGCCGCAACTGCCCCTTTTTGGATTCCGTAAAACATGCCGCTGTCCATGTTGCTTTTTACTTTCAGGACTGCATCTATAATTTCGGGATTTCCTAAAACCATTCCAACTCTCCAACCTGCCATGTTGAACGTTTTACTTAGTGAATTCAATTCTAAAGCCACTTCTTTTGCCCCTTCAATCTGTAACAAACTCATCGGATTATCATTCAAAACAAAACTATACGGATTGTCATTGACCAACAAAATATTGTGTTTTTTAGCAAAAGCAACCAATTTTTCAAACAACGCCAGACTTCCTCTCGCCCCTGTTGGCATGTGCGGATAACCTAGCCACATGATTTTTACTTTCTTCAGCTCTAATTTTTCCAAAGCTTCAAAATCTGGTTCCCAAGCATTGGCTTCTTTCAAGTCATAATACACCGGGACAGCGCCAACCAAATTGGTTACCGAAGTATAAGTCGGATAACCTGGATTCGGAATCAAAACATGATCACCTTCATTTAAAAAAGCTAGCGAAATGTGCATAATTCCTTCTTTCGAACCCATCAAAGGCAAAATCTCATTATTCGGATTTAATGCAACACCAAACTGATTCTGATAAAAATCGGCCATTCCTTTTCTCAATTCTGGCAATCCCTGATAGCTCTGATAACCGTGCCCGTTTTCATCCAGAATTGCTGCAGCTACTGCTTCAATAACTGCTTTTGACGGACTCAAATCAGGGCTTCCAATTCCCATATTGATAATCGGTTTTCCTTCAGATTGCAGTTGACGCACTTCTCTCAATTTGGATGAGAAGTAGTATTCTTCAACTGTATCTAATCTTTTTGCTGTTGTAATCATTCTTTTTTTGCTTTAGGCTTTAGGCTCTTTTTTGTTTTAACTTTAAAACTTTCTAACTTTCGACTTTATGACTAATCAAGGTTTTGTATTTTTATATTCTCCTAAAACCTTCAAATATTCCGCCATTATATTGAGTAACGATTTGGCTTTTGCGAAATCTTCGTATTTTTCAAATGTGACATCTACGAAAAAAGAATATTTCCAAGGTGTTTCAATTTTTGGAAGCGATTGAATTTTGGTTAAATTCAATTTGCAATCACTCATTACATTCAGAACCGCTGCTAAACTGCCTCTTTTGTGATCCAATTCAAATTTGATAGAGGCTCTATTGATTTCGCTCTCTGGCAAAAAAGAATTTTGTTTTTTGATAATCACAAAACGCGTCATATTGTTTTTTATCGTTTGAATTTCAGGCGCCAGAATTTCCAAATGATACATTTCCGAAGCCGTTTTGCTCGCAATAGCAGCAATTCCTGTCAACTGTTTTTCCTGAATTCTTCTAGCAGTTTCTGCAGTATCTTTGTCTTCAACCAATTTAATATTCGGATATTGTTTTAAGAAATCCATACATTGCAATATTGCCATTGGGTGCGAATGAACCTCCTTAATATCCTCTATTTTCTGACCTTTCAAAGCCATTAAATTTTGATGAATACTCAAATAATGCTCTCCGATTATGTGTAAATTATGCTTATCAATCAAGGCATAATTTGGAATAATAGGCCCTGCAATAGAATTTTCAATTGCCATTACCGCCTGATCCGATTTTCCAGAAAGAAGGCTATCTATCAATTCTTCAAAAGACAAACACTCATCAATAGTCACATTTTCAGCAAAATACTCCTTTACTACTTGATGATGAAAAGATCCTTTTATACCTTGTATTGCAATTTTAGTTGTCATATATTCAAAAAAAAATCCTGATTTTCATCAGGATTGTATATTAGTTTTATTTGTCTTTATATTTTTCAAATAACCATAGCACAATCCTTACTTCTACTAAAGAAGAAATAAAAAGTGTTGCTAAAATAAAAACGGTTATGAGACATTTTGTTTGTGTTTTTCAATAAATTCATTGCGAATGTATACATTATTTTTACCCCACCAAAAAAAATATTGCATTTTATGAAACAAAAAAGGATTTCTTAACAAAATGACTAACTTTTGTAACATAATATAAAAAAAATCCTTTAAAATGAGATTTAGTGAATTGGTTTTGAGGAAGGTTCTGAGTTTCTAGTTGCTGAGAAGCTCAGGTATGAATTACAAGTTTAATCTTTTATTCCAATTTTTAGGTGATCGTGAAGTATGAAAAATACCAATTACAGTAATTTCATCTTTTTCAAATTGATAATGAATTCCATATGGAAATCTGGAAATAAATCTAATTTTTATATTTTTATACTTCTTTTGAAAAGCCTCAGGGTTTCTTGAAATTTCATCAAGTACCGCTTCCAGACAAAGTTCGAAATCATACGAAAGCCCTATTCTTTGTTCTTCATACCAAATTACAATATCTTCAACATCAAATAATGCTTCTTTTACAAACCTAATTTTATACATTATCTAATCGATCTTACATGAGCTTTTACCTCATCCCAAGTATATAATTCAGTTTTTCCTTCTTCTAAGTTCTGTATTCGAATATCCAATTCTCTTTTAGCAGCATCAGAAACTTCTAAATCATCTTTAGAAACACTATCCCACAGTTGCTCAGCCAATAGAATTTTTTCAGCATCACTATATTTCGATAAATTTTTGATTTCCATGTTTTAATATTTTGAGTATTACAAATTTAATTAAAATTAGTATTAAATGGATCAAAGGAAAACCGTGAGATTTAAAATTTTTACAGCCTTAAAACAATCCAGAAACCGGCTTATTATGTATCCCAATTTTAGCATAATCGAATTGCATTTTTTCTTTTAGTAAAGAAGCATAGACAGTTCTAAAATCAATTTCGTGTTTCAGATCGCCGTTGTCGAGATCGGCTAAATTTGGATTATTACCCAAAACTTTTCCTTTATTATTACCGCCAATAATAAACATTGGTGCCGCTGTGCCGTGATCGGTACCGTTTCCGTTGTCTTTTACGCGTCTTCCAAATTCAGAAAAAACTACAATCGTAACATTCTGAAGTAACTGAGCGGCTTTTAAATCTTGATAAAAACTAAATACCGCATCATTCAAATCGGTTAATTTTCGCTCGTGAATAGCCAGTTGATTATCATGCGTATCAAATCCGCCGAGAGACGTATAATATACTTTCGAATTTAAATTACCCTTTATCAATCGTGCGATCCATTCGAGGTTTTTAGACAAGGCTGTTTTCGGATAAGCAATCTCTGTCTTTGATTGAGCCAGAGCTTTCTGGATATCATCTGAACCTTCAACAACCGAATTGGCAATTTTTCGAACAAAATCCAACTGAGGATTATCAGACAACTTCGTACTTTCTTCCTTGGTTGGTTTTATCTTAAAACGATTAGGATCTTTTACCGTTATGGCGTTGGGCTCCATTCCTTTTAAAGCCAAATTATCGATCGAATCGAGATTAATACCTGCGGTTGGCTGATGATCATGACACTGTAGATCGAGATAGCGCCCGAGCCAGCCTTCATTTATATATTGATTAGAATCTGTGGCGGTTTGCCAGATTTCCTGACTCCTAAAATGCGACCGAATGGGTTCCGGATATCCTACATTTTGCAACACTGTTAGATCACCATTTTGCTGTATTTGAGCAAAATCTTTCAAAGAAGGATGAAAAGCCATTCCGTTATTTTTACCAATGACAGCATCTTTGTTCAGTGCAATTTTGGTTCGCAGATCGTAATACAACGGATTGTCATACGGTACATAAGTATTCAGCCCGTCGTTCCCTCCGTTGAGCTGAATAAACACCAAGCATTGTTCGCCTATAACCAAGTTTTCCTGATGCCCAAATGCGTTCAAAAAACTAGGAAGCACCAGCATTCCGCCAGTAAAAGTTCCTGTAAGCGTTAGAAAATTTCTTCTGTTCATAATCGTGCGGTTTTTAAATCAACTGAAATTCAGGCAATTTTGTAATGTAATTAAACAATCTGATGACGGCAAAATTGGCGTTAGGGTTTTTCGGATCAAAATCATATTTGAGCAAATTTTCCATGTCTTTTTGTACCGATTCATTTACGTTAAACAATAACCTGTCAGATAATTCTGCGATAATGGTTTTATTATTTCCGCCTGAATCATATTGTATTTTTACCTCTTTTTTTTCTAACTCATCTTTCGGTTTAGCATTGTCTTCACTCATCATATTATTGATTGTTTTTTTTGAAAGACTTCTTCCGCTGCACAATAAATCCGAAGTATTATTTCGCTGCAAATACACCTGAGAAGTCAGCCATGAGTTACCGCCATCCCAACCTTTTACATTCACCTGATTGTACAGATCCATTCCTTGCTGTTTTAAAAAAGCAACAATCATTACTGCATTATAATCTTTCAATTGCAATTCATCAATAAGCTGAAAAATATAAACCAACGGATCTTTTATTTTTTTTCCGGAATTATCTTTGGCATATTCTTCAGTAAAAATTTTAGTCAATAACGGCTCAATTTCAAAGTTTACTTTTCTGAAATAATCGCCATAATACGTCACCAATTCCTCTGATGGCGCATCGTACAGAAACCATTTCAGAATTTTTCTGGTAATGAGATATGGAATATTTTTTTGTTCGAAAATTAGGTCGACCAAATCATCTGCTTTCCAGTTGCCTGTTTTTCCAAAATAGGTTTTATCGCTATTGTCTTCGGCAAACTTTCTGTATACAGCGCTTTCGTCTCCCAGATTCAATCCTGCCAAAGCACGTGCGCCCTCTTTGATGTCGTTCTCGGTGTAATTCCCAATTCCGATAGTAAACAATTCCAGTAATTCTCGGCTCAGATTTTCGTTAAACTTACCTTTTTTGTTGTCTACATTATCCAAATACTTCACCATCGCATTCGATTTTACGATTTGCTTAGTGAGTTCTTTAAAATTGCCAAAAGCATGCTCTCGCAAAATCATATTGTGTTGGTAAATCCAGTAATTGACTTTTACCTTTTGCGAAGTAGCCACAAAATGATTGTGCCAGAAACAAACCATTTTTTCCCGCAAAGGAAATTCGTCGCTTTGCATTTTGCCAATCCACCACTTCTTGAATTCAATAGCCGAATAGATTTCTTTTTTCAGGATTTTCTTTTTCTCCTCCGCATCAGCATTCTTGATCTGCTCGCGTATAACTTTAAGTTCAGCGAGAGTTTTAGGATCATCGTCTAAAAAAGTCGGGAGCGTTTTATCAAACTTCGGGACATAGGATTTCTTTAAGAATTTTTCAAATCCCAACTTTTCGATCGCCGCGGCTTCTTTACCAGAAAACCCTAACCGTAATGACCAAAGATTACTTTTATCCATAACGCAGTAATTTATTTAGAAATAAGACGTTGGTTTTTATAAAAGGTTTAATTGCAAGGTAATAGTTCTAACTAAGAATTCACTCTAATATTGTCATTCCGAGGAACGAGGAATCTTCACAAGAAACTCCGCAATCTACATTATCAATCTTTGTGGAGCTTCTGGCGGAGATTCCTCGTTCCTCGGAATGAACAAATATTATAAATCTGACAGCAGGTTATACTTTTAGTAAAGCAGTTTATAAATGTCTGACAGTGGTTTGTACTTTTAGCAAAGCAGTTTGCAAATGTCTGACAGCAGTTTGTACTTTTTGCGAAGCAGTTTGTAAATGTCTGACAGCGGTTTGTACTTTTAGCGAAGCAGTTTACAAATGTCTGACAGCAGGTTATACTTTTAACGAAGCAGTTTGCAAATGTCTGACAGCAGGTAATACTTTTAGCGAAGCAGTTTGTAAATGTCTGACAGCAGGTTATACTTTTAGCGAAGCAGTTTGCAAATGTCTGACAGTGGTTTGTACTTTTAGCGAAGCAGTTTGTAAATGTCTGACAGCGGTTTTTAATTCTTCGTTGTACAGATATGCTATTTCGTTGCGACATTTTTAGTTTAAATACACAAAAAAAATTACGGGTGCTTTAAGGTATGGTTTTTATGATAACAGTTGCAAAAAAGCACTAAAAATAATGTTGTCGTGGTGAGAATATTTCCTAGCCCAGATTGCCGTGGAAATCCTTTTTATTTTTCTTTAAAAATAAAAAGATTACTTCACATTATGTTATTCAATTGGGGCTCAGTGAACCTTGTTTAGAACGAAAAGCGGTAAATAGCTCCTAAAAAAAAGCAGCTACCTTTACGATAACTGCTTTCTATATATTCTAAAAATCTAAAATCTCAGATCTACAATCTAAAATTATTAAGACCCACACATTTCACAATCTTCAGGATCTCCGGCTTGTGCTTTTAGCAACATCGCTTTGTAATCCTCAATATTGATTTCTTCTGTTTCTGCAACTAAAGCTGGTGCTGTTTCTTCTTTTTTGTCGTTGTTTAATGTAAATTTAATGGCATCTACCGCAGATTTTGTTCTTAGGTAATACATTCCTGTTTTTAGACCAGATTGCCAAGCGTAGAAGTGCATAGACGTTAATTTAGAATAATTAGCATCTTGCATAAACAAGTTCAACGATTGCGATTGGTCAATAAAATAACCTCTTTGGCGTGACATATCGATAATATCTTTCATCGACATTTCCCAAACCGTTTTGTACAATTCTTTTAAGTCTTGCGGAATCACATCAATATTTTGAACAGAACCGTTATGACGCATGATTTCTTGCTTCAAAGTCTCGTTCCACAAACCTCTTTCTACTAAGTCATGAAGTAAGTGCTTGTTGACAACTATAAACTCTCCAGACAATACACGACGTGTGTAAATATTGGATGTATAAGGTTCGAATGCCTCATTGTTTCCTAAAATTTGCGAAGTCGAAGCTGTTGGCATTGGCGCCACTAACAATGAGTTACGAACCCCGTGCTCCATTACTTCTTTTCTAAGAGAAGCCCAGTCCCAACGACCAGATAATTCTTCATCTTTCATTCCCCACATGTTGTATTGGAATTCTCCTTTAGACATTGGAGAACCTTCAAATGTAGAATAAGGTCCTTCTTCTTTGGCCATTTCCATAGAAGCGGTAACAGCAGCAAAATATAAAGTTTCGAAAATTTCTTGGTTCAAAGTTTTAGCTTCATCACTTGTAAACGGCATACGCAACATGATAAAAGCATCTGCTAAACCTTGCACACCTAAACCAACCGGACGGTGACGTAAGTTAGAATTTTCAGCTTCTTTTACCGGATAATAGTTTCTGTCGATTACTTTGTTCAGGTTACGCGTTACACGTTTGGTAACATTGTAAAGTGCTTCGTGATCAAATTTTCCGTTTTCAATAAACATTGGCAACGAAATAGAAGCTAGGTTACAAACTGCGATTTCGTCTTTAGACGTGTATTCCATAATCTCTGTACACAAGTTTGAAGAACGAATTGTCCCTAAGTTCTTGTGGTTTGATTTACGGTTTGCTGCATCTTTGTACAACATATAAGGTGTTCCTGTCTCGATTTGAGACTCTAGGATTTTCTCCCACAATTCGCGAGCACGGATGGTTTTTCTGCCTTTTCCTCTAAATTCATAATCCAAATACATGGCTTCAAATTCTTCTCCGTAAACATCGTACAATCCAGGACATTCGTTAGGGCACATCAAAGTCCATGAAGCATCTTCTTGTACACGTTTCATAAACAAATCAGAGGTCCACATGGCGAAGAATAAATCTCTCGCACGCATTTCTTCCTTACCTGTGTTTTTCTTCAAATCTAAAAATTCGAAGATATCAGCATGCCAAGTTTCGATGTAAATCGCAAAACTACCTTTACGTTTCCCACCACCTTGATCTACATAACGTGCTGTATCATTAAAAACTCTCAACATCGGAACAATTCCGTTTGAAGTTCCGTTTGTACCACGAATGTAAGATCCTGTAGCACGAACGTTATGAATAGAAAGACCAATTCCTCCCGCTGATTGTGAGATTTTGGCCGTTTGTTTTAAAGTATCATAAATACCATCAATACTATCATCTTGCATTGCCAAAAGGAAACAAGAAGACATTTGTGGTTTTGGAGTTCCCGCATTAAACAACGTTGGCGTTGCATGCGTAAAGAACTTTTTAGACATTAAATCATACGTTTCAATTACCGATTTTAAATCGTCTAAGTGAATCCCTACCGAAACACGCATCAACATGTGTTGTGGTCTTTCGACGATTTTTCCGTTTATTTTTAGCAAGTAAGAACGCTCTAAGGTTTTAAATCCGAAGTAATCGTAATTAAAATCTCTTGTATAAATAATATGCGAATCTAAGAAAGCTGCATTTTCCTGAATCACTTTAAACACTTCATCCGAAAGCAAAGGAGCCTCTTGCCCATTTCTCGGATTTACGTAGTGATACATATCTTTCATCGTTTCTGAGAACGATTTTTTAGTATTAGAATGTAGGTTCGAGATTGCTACACGAGCTGCCAATTGGGCATAATCAGGATGAGCAATAGTCATAGAAGCCGCAGTTTCTGCTGCAAGATTATCCAGTTCAGATGTAGAAACTCCGTCATACAATCCTTCGATAACACGCATGGCTACCTTAACAGGATCTACAAGCTCATTAAGCCCGTAACACAATTTTTTTATTCTTTCTGTAATCTTATCAAACATTACCGGCTCTTTGTGCCCATCTCTTTTTACTACATACATAAGCTTACTATTTTATTGTTATTGAAAATGAAAGACACTAGAAAACGAATTCCAGCACTTAAACATTGTGTGTTTTTAAATTATTTTTTGAGAATTATAGCATTCTCAATAGCTACCCCGTTCCAATCTGAAATCAGACCGAAAATGTGTCGAAAATTGCAGAATCTACGATTTGGGAAAAGAGATTCTTAAAATGTTTTGTTATAAAATTTTAATTAGCGTTGATTTGGGGTAAAACACTAAACTATTTTGGTTGTCTAAAAATCTGCATCAAATGAAATTTTCTGAGCATCACTATCGGTATTCATCACACCAGATTTTTGATACTCGGCAACACGTTTTTCAAAGAAATTAGTTTTTCCCTGAAGAGAGATCATGTCCATAAAATCAAACGGATTTGCTGATCCATATACGCGCTCGCAACCTAATTCTACTAATAATCTATCGGCAACAAATTCCAGGTATTGCGTCATTAGAACCGCATTCATACCAATTAAACTTACCGGAAGCGATTCTGTTACAAACTCTCTTTCGATGTCTAAAGCATCAACGATAATTTCTTTGATTCTTTCTTTCGGCACTTTATTGATTAGGTGGTGATTGTGCAAGTGAACGGCAAAATCGCAATGAACGCCTTCGTCACGCGAAATTAATTCGTTAGAGAAAGTCAAACCTGGCATTAAACCACGTTTTTTCAACCAGTAGATAGAACAGAAAGCTCCTGAGAAAAAGATCCCTTCAACGGCTGCAAAGGCAATCAGTCTTTCGGCAAAGGAATCAGACTCGATCCATTTTAGCGCCCAGTCTGCTTTTTTTCTGATAGCAGGAAAGACTTCTAATGCATTAAACAATTCTGCTTTCTCTGCTTCATCTTTCACGTAAGTGTCAATTAATAAAGAGTAGGTTTCGCTGTGAATGTTTTCCATCATGATCTGAAAACCATAGAAAAACTTCGCTTCGGCATATTGTACTTCATTTACAAAATTCTCTGCAAGGTTCTCATTAACGATTCCGTCAGAAGCAGCAAAAAATGCCAAAATATGTTTAATGAAATATCTTTCGTCGTCACTTAACTTATTGTTCCAATCGGTCAAGTCTTGGTGTAAATCAATTTCTTCAGCAGTCCAGAAACTAGCCTCCATTTTCTTATACCATTCCCAAATATCATGATGTTTAATCGGAAAAATAACGAAACGATTTTTATTTTCTTGTAATATTGGCTCCACTTGTGACATGACTGTTTTTATTTAATTTTTGTGTTGATTTTATGCTAAATCAACAGGGTACAAAGATTGTCATTTGTTGCCAAAAATAAAAGCCAAACTTATTCACAATCGGAGGTAGTTTTTAACAACGCCAAAAAAAAGAATATTTTTCAGACAATAATTAAAATATTGTAAATGAGCGATTTAAATTTATCATCTAGTTCTCAAACAGCTATAAAATATAGACTTTTTATCATACCAAGCAAGGAAAATGCATTTGTTTTTAAAACTTTTTCAGAAGCTTACTTTTGATTTTTTTAGTCAAAATTCAGACCTTCTCAATGACAGTAATGGCTAACGGATTTTTAAGATTTTTTTAGCTCCTCAGCCACTTTTTCAAGCTCCAAATACCAGTCTTCGCCAAAGCGACGAATTAAAGCTTCTTTGACAAATTTATAAACCGGAACTTCCAGTTCTTTACCCAAAGAACAAGCATCATCGCAAATGTCCCATTTATCATAATTGACTGCGGCGAACTCTGTAAAATCTTTCACGCAGATGGGAAATAAATGATATAAGTATGATTGTTTTTATTGATAATCTTCTATTTACTTTGTAACTGATATAAAAATTAATACTACAACAAAATTAGAAATGATGACAGTTGAAAATATTCGCTACTGAGAATAAGGGGTCGGCAGTTACAGCCTATTATTGACAAATTAAAGATCTTATTTTAACATTAGATTTAATGTTTATTTTTATATTTATTTTTACATTTGTAAAAATAAAAAGAACCCGCCTAGTAGACGGGTTTCTAAATCGGAACTATTTTACTTTTTTTTTAATCCTCGCACAATCACATCTAAAGTGCGTATTACATTAAAAACAATTAAGGAAATAGTTAGCCAATCTTGAGGATTTCTTGGGTCCATGAGATAAGTAATTTAAAAAAAGCTGCAGCCTAGGAACTGTGGCTTTTTTGTTGAATACAAATTTCGACCTTTTATACTGATAATAAAAGCCAAACTTATTCACAACCCGAGGTAGTTTTTAACAACGGAGAAAAAAAGAATATTTTTCAGACAATTATTAAAATATTGTAAATGAGTGATTTAAAATCTACATCCCTATCTCAAGGACCTATTAAATATAGACTTTTTTTTTATCATACCAAGCAAGGAAAATGGATTTGTTTTTAAAACTTTTTCAGAAGCTTACTTTTGATTTTTTTAGTCAAAATTCAGACCTTCTCAATGACAGTAATGGCTAACGGATTTTTAAGATTTTTTTAGCTCCTCAGCCACTTTTTCAAGCTCCAAATACCAGTCTTCGCCAAAGCGACGAATTAAAGCTTCTTTGACAAATTTATAAACCGGAACTTCTAATTCTTTACCTAAAGAACAAGCATCATCGCAAATGTCCCATTTATCATAATTGACTGCGGCGAACTCTGTAAAATCTTTCACCCGAATTGGATATAGGTGACAAGAAACTGGTTTCTTCCAATCTACAATTCCTTGATTGTAGGCTTGCTCGATTCCGCAAAGGGCCGTTTTACCATCAAAAATAACGTACGCACAATCTTTTTCATCAATTAATGGCGTTTCAAGATCACCGTCTGTTCCTTTTACCCAGGTTCCCTGCGCTTCGATTGCAGCAATTCCTTCCTTTCTTAAAAAAGGTTTTACTTTAGGATAAATTTCTTCCAGAATTTTAGTTTCAGCTTCGCTCAAAGGTGCGCCAGCATCTCCGTCAACACAACAAGCTCCTTTACAAGCCGACAAATTGCACACGAATTCTTTTTCAAGAATATCCTCAGAAATAATGGTTTTACCTAATTGAAACATGATTGTAAAGTACTAAAATTTATAAAGTGCAAAGATAGTCAAAGAAAACAGATAAAATACAGCCAATATTCAACCCTAAGACTTAGTGGAAATTTTATTGCAAAGAACAATTACAGTTTTTTTATTGAAATTTAAAAAATGATAAAATTGCGTCCTCAAACAAGCAGAAAAAATCATTTAGAAGCCACAAAAAATCTTTCGATTACACTTAGAATCAATAGAACAAACTACTTATTGTTACAAATATCACTTTTTTAGTCAAAAAAACATGTTTTTATAACAAAAATACAGCGTTTGATTCAAAAAAATAAAACGACTAACTTTATTAATTACCTTTGTCGAACTTTAATCGCTAAATAAAAAAAAATGTTAGAAATTGATTTTAAGGAAATTATCACTGTCGGAATGGTACTTTTTGCAGTAATTGATATCGTAGGATCTATTCCGATTATTGTAAATTTACGAGCAAAAGTTGGTCACATCGAGTCGGAGAAAGCATCAATCGTAGCCGGAATGATTATGATTGTTTTTCTTTTTGTTGGTGAAGGTTTTCTAAGCTTAATTGGTATCGATGTACATTCGTTTGCTGTAGCAGGATCCTTTGTGTTGTTTTTTCTGGCTCTAGAAATGATTTTAGGAATAAGAATCTATCGCGACGAAGAACCAGGATCAGCTTCTATCGTTCCTCTGGCGTTCCCGCTAATAGCCGGTGCAGGAACCATGACAACCTTATTATCGTTACGATCGCAATTTCATACTATCAATATCATTATTGCCATCCTATTAAATATCATTTTGGTATATATTGTTTTAAAATCTTCGAAAAAAATAGAAAATTTATTAGGAGAAAACGGACTGGGAGTCGTACGTAAGACCTTTGGAGTAATACTTTTAGCCATTGCTGTTAAATTATTCGCTGCTAATGTTAAAGGTTTGTTTGTCTAAAAGATATTTTTATAAATTTACACCATAAAATTTCTAAAATATAGTTTAAGCAATTACTACTTTTTAAACTTTACTTTATTATTTTAGACAAATAAACAACCACATGAAAATTTTTACCTCAATCTTAGTAATTTTAGCATTGGCCTTAATTGTTTTTAATATTACGCTGCTTGACTTCAAAAATCCTTTCCAGGGAGACAGTGCTGTAGCTTTTATTGGAATAGCCGCTTCATTTTGTGCCGTTTTGATTCTTTTGATTTTTAGAATTTCTAAAAGAATTGAAGAAAAAACACATGGTAGATAAGAGATGTTTGACGCATTAATCATTGGCGGAGGAGTTTCAGGCATGTCCTGTGCTCTTGTTTTAGGATCGGCTAGAAACAAAGCATTTGCTGCTGACAAAAAAATTGGAATTTTTACTCATCAGAAAAATTCTTCGTTACAAGAAGCCATTTTCTACAATGCTTATGGCATAACTCCGGGCAAACTTGGTCACGAACTATTAACAGAAAGTACGCAACATTTAGCCGAAAGTTATCCTCATATAACACAGCTTCCGAACGAAAAAGTAATTAAAATCGAAGGTTTGTACCCCAATTTTACGGTAACGACCAACAAAGGGGCCTATAAAACCAAAAATATCATTGTTGGAATTGGTTCCGCCAATACTTTTGATATCGAAGGTTTAATGCAATATATCGAACCACACAAAAAAGCTTTACCGGAAAAACAACGCATTCAGCTTAAAAATGAAGATCATAAAGTAGCTGAAGGCATTTATGCAATTGGAACCTTGGCAGGCTGGAGAAGCCAACTGGCAATTGCCTCGGGAAGTGGCGCCGCCGTAGCAACCGACATTCTTACGCTGTGGAACAACGGTATTCAAACTCACGCTCACGACAGTACTCGATAAATATAAAAAAAATTTGCATTAAACAAGAATTAAGATAAATGCGTAATAAACTGGTTTAGTGCAAATGGTTATAGTTTATGAATTTGTTTTGAAATTTTATTTAATCGAAACAATTTCTTTAACCTTGATATGTTTTTCGGTGTCAGTATTCCAAATTTCTCCTTTTAAAGCAACTTCTTCACCTTGCTTCAACTGTTTGTAATGTTGAGGACCTCCAACATTAACAATGCTAATCGTTGCAAAATAAACCTCGTTTTTATCAGTTTTGATCTTGGCTGTATAGCCGTCTTTGCCAAATTCTATCGATTCGACTTTTCCAGAAATGTTGTTTTTATCTTTGGTGCAAGCGCAGGAAATTATAAAAGTCATTACAATGAGAAGCACACTTATCTTTTTGATATTTTTCATAGTTGGTATTTTAATTGGCGCGAAGAACACATTATTTTAAGCAGAATACATTGCTTTTAGTTTTAAAAAATCATTATTTCTTAGCATTCAAAATCTTATTAATCATCGCGTCTTCTTTTAGAATTACATCATAATAATACAATTCTCCAAACAATTGTCGGGCAAATTCGGCCGTGATATAGCGATTGACTAATGCTTTGGTTTTGTCTAATTTTAAGTCCAAACCTGTGAGTGCAATATATTTTTTAAACTGTTTGAAATAAAGATCATCGTTTTTCATCTTTACAAGAAACTCATTAAAATGAAGTCCTGCAAAAGCATTACGATTCTTGTCTAATTCCTCAAAAACAAAATGTCCCACAACTCCAGTTTGCAACAGATACGCTACATTTTCGTTGCCGTGTTCTACCTGGAGAGGCACAAAAACATCAGGAACGATACCACCACCACCATAAACAACCTTACCTTTTGGCGTTTTAAACTTTAGAGAATCCGCTACCTTTATACTGTCTTTGGCATACAATTCGCCAGTTTCTAGACGGTCTTCAGACTCTTTAAAATATTCTTCATTTCCTTTTTTATAAGGCTTCTGGATAGAGCGTCCTGTGGGTGTGTAATAGCGGGCAACGGTCAGTCTTACGGCAGATCCGTCGTTAAAATCCATTTCCCGTTGCACCAATCCTTTTCCAAAAGAGCGGCGTCCTACAATTGTGCCACGGTCATTATCTTGAAGTGCTCCTGCCAAGATTTCGCTTGCAGAGGCACTATTTTCATTAATTAAAACATAGACTTTTCCGGTTTCAAAACTACCTTTTGCTGTAGCATAGGTTTTTTCGGTCTCACCGTTTTTATTTTTTGTAAAAACGATAAGTTGCTTGTCTTTCAAAAATTCATCGGCTATAGCCACCGCTTCCTCCATATAACCGCCCCCATTGTCACGAAGATCAATGATTAAAGACTGGATTCCCTTTTGTTTCAACTTCGTCAAACCCGACTTAAACTCACTAAAAGTAGTTTCGGCAAAACGGTTTATTTTTATGTAACCCGTTTTATTAGCCAATAGCATAGCCGCATCGACGCTTTTTAGCGGAATGACATCTCTTTTTATTTTGAATTTAAGTTTTTTCTCTTCAGATTTTCTAAAAACCGTCAGCTCAATTTCTGAGCCTACTTTGCCTTTAAGCTTCGAAAACAAACTATCAGAAGGCAATCTTCGACCGTATAATTTTGTTTTTCCTGCAAATAAAATTCGGTCACCAGATTTTAATCCTGCTTTTGCAGAAGGACCATTTTCTACTGTTTTTATAATAGCAACAGAATCTTTATACATGTAAAAATTGATGCCTATGCCTACAAAATCACCTCTCATGCTTTCGACAACACTAACCTGTTCTGCAGGCGGAATGTAAACCGAATGCGGGTCTAATTTTGACAGAATATTATCGACTGTTAAGTTTACAATCGAATCTGTGTTGACACTGTCAACATATTCGTTATTGATAAAATCAATTAGTTTGTTCAGTTTAGTTTTAGAATAATTTTTAGCCAAAAACTGATCCTCAACAGGAGCATTCATCATGCTTCCGAGAACAATACCGAGCGCCAAAGTCGACCCGATAATAATAGGCAGGTATTTAGTATTTGTTTTCATTTATTCTTCTAAAACAGGAATATGCTCTACTTCTACACCCGCTTTTATCAAAAATGCTATTCCGGCATCATCGCGATATCCGTTCTGGTAAACCACTCTTTTTATTCCTGACTGATGGATCAATTTACTGCATTCTTTGCAAGGCGAAAGAGTAATATACAATGTTGCACCTTCACAGGATTGCGTAGAACGGGCTACTTTTAGAATGGCATTTGCTTCGGCGTGCAAAACATCCCAACGCGTTAATCCTTCTTCATCTTCGCAGCAATTCTCAAATCCGGATGGTGTTCCGTTGTAACCGTCTGAGATAATCATTCTGTCTCTTACGATAATGGCTCCTACTTGTTTACGTTTACAATAAGAGAGTAAACTCCATTCTTTTGCAATTCGCAAATACGCTTTATCGTATTTATTTAATTTTTTTTCTTCCATTTAATATTTTATCTGTTCCAGATCGGACTCGAAATAATCATCGGAATGACAACACCTATAACAAAAGCTGACATTACAAGCGTCCAATCGCGTTTTGAAAAACGAAAAACAGTCTGCACAATATACGATAATATTAAAACAATAAAAACGACCACCAACTGTGCTACTTCGATCCCCAGAGCAAACTCGCCTAAAGGTAGTAATTTTGATGTTGCAGTTCCTCCTAAAATCGTTTTAAAATAATTTGAAAACCCAAGACCGTGAATGATTCCGAAAAATAAGGTTACAAAAAATATCAGATTCAGGCTTTCATTTTTACCTGTTTTCCCGGCTGTAAAAAGATGAAAAACGGCTGTTACCAGAATCGTAATCGGAATAAGAAACTCAACAATATTGGCCTTTACTGCAATAATTCCAAAAACAGAAAGCAACAATGCCAATGTGTGTCCTATTGTAAAAACAGAAACTAATAATAGAATGCGTTTCCAGTCTTTGAAGGAGTAAGGAACGGTTAAAGCGATTAAAAACAGGACATGATCGTAGGCATGAATATCTAAAACATGCTTCAATCCTATTTGAAAATAAATCCAAAATTCTGACATCATTATTTTTGTATTAATTGATTAAGGGGTTGTAAACTTACGATTAATTTTGAAAATTACAGAAGCTGCAACGTTATTACAACGGATAAAATAAGTTAAAATTTTATGAAAAAATTAAAATTAATAATTTAAAATTAAGATATATCTTTGTACGATAAAAACTCTATAATTATGTCATTTTCAGATTTATTCGATAGCGAATTCAAACAAAGAAACAAAGGTCACTTTTCAGCTATTGTGCGTGTAGCATTAGCAGATGGAACCATTCACCCAGAAGAGAAAGATTTCTTAGACAAATTAGCTGCTCGTTTAGAAATTTCAGAGGCTGAATACGAAGAAATCCTTAGCCAACCTTCGAAATATCCAATCAACCCGCCTTACTTATATGTACAACGTTTAGAGCGTTTATACGATTTAACCAGGATGGTACATGTTGATCACCATCTAGAAGACAAGCAAGAAATAATGTTAAGAAAATTAGGTATTGCTTTAGGATTTACGCCAGGTAACGTCAACCACATTATCGCAAAAGCCTTGTCATTGGTAGATAAAAAAGTAGATTCGGATACTTTTGTATACGAAATGCAAAACATGAATAAATAGTTTCCGGTTTTTGATCCACCATCAAAATCTGGAACTACAATAAAAAACAAAACCCGATAAATCTCAATTTATCGGGTTTTTATATTTAAGCTTCAGCAGCCATAAATTCTTCGGCTTTTTCGACCATATTCAGATTTCCGCAGAAAAAAGGAACACGCTGATGAAGCTCGGTTGGCTGGATTTCCATAATTCTCCCAAAACCATCCGTTGCCTTTCCTCCGGCCTGCTCTGCAATAAAAGCAATCGGATTGCATTCGTACAACAAACGCAGCTTTCCGTTTGGCGCTTTCGAACTTGTCGGATAAAGATAAATGCCGCCCTTGATCATATTTCGATGAAAATCGGCAACCAAACTTCCAATATATCTTGATGTGTAAGGTCTGTCGTCTTCTTCGCGCTGGCAATATTTGATGTAGTTTTTTACTCCTTGCGGAAAATGCACATAATTACCTTCATTGACTGAATAGATTTTTCCGTCAGGCGGAAATTTCATATTCGGGTGCGACAGATAAAATGTTCCGATAGCAGGATTGAGCGTAAATCCGTTTACACCATGACCTGTTGTATAAACCAACATCGTTGAAGTTCCGTAAATTACATATCCCGCTGCCACCTGATTGATTCCGGGTTGCAGGAAATCCTCACTCGTCACAGGAGTTCCAATAGGCGTAATTCTTCTAAAAACCGAGAAAATTGTTCCCACAGAAACATTGACATCAATATTTGAAGAACCGTCCAAAGGATCCATCAAAATTACATATTTATTATTGTGACTGTTATCGCTTCCCTGTACCGTAATAAAATCGTCATTCTCTTCAGAGGCAATTCCGCACACAATTTCTCTGTTGATTAAAGTCTGAATAAAAACTTCATTAGCATACACGTCTAATTTTTGTTGATCTTCTCCCTGAATATTTTGTTCTCCGGCTGCTCCAATAATATCAACCAGACCTGCTTTGTTTACTTTATAGTTTACGACTTTGGCCGCCAAACGTATCGAATTAATAATACGAGAAAGTTCTCCCGATGAATATTGAAATGCTTTTTGATTCTCGATGATAAACTCACCTAATGTTGTATTGCGTTCTTCCATTATACTATATCGTTGTAGTTTTTTTGACGTCACAAATATCGTTTTTTTTGTGACAATGATTTAAAAATTATTTAGTTAGTTTGTTACTAATGTATATTTGCTAAATAAAAAGAAAAAGTTGACCCCAAAACGATGCTTTTTTTGCTAATAATTGATTAAAAATAAGAATATATGAATATTAGAAAAGGAAATCCTGAGGACATGAGTTCTGTTTTAGGATTAATAAAGGAGTTGGCGATATTCGAAAAAGAACCTGATGCCGTTGTAATAACAGCAGAAGATTTGATACGCGACGGTTTTGGAGAAAAGCCATTGTTTCAGGTATTTGTTGCCGAAGTCGATTCAGAAATTGTTGGAATCGCTCTTTATTACTACCGCTACTCGACCTGGAAAGGAAAAACCATACATCTTGAAGATTTGATTGTGAAAGAAAAAATGCGCGGAACCGGTTTAGGATCTGCTCTTTATACCGAAATTATGAAACAAGGAAAAAGAGACAACGTGAGAAGAGTTGAGTGGAATGTACTCGATTGGAATACTCCTGCAGTAAATTTTTATAAAAATTCGGGTGCCAAAATTCTGGACGACTGGGCAGTTGTACAAATGGACCAAGCGGGAATTAATTCGTACTTAGAAAAATTGTAAAAAAAATATTTGCTAAATATTTAAGTATTAAAAAAAAATGTCACGAATCGACAAAGATTTTAAGATCATTTTAATCCAAATAATCTGTGGCAGAAAATTATAAAGAATAGTGGATTTCATTCAATCTGAAATCTAAAATTAAAAATCTAAAATTAATAATGAGAGTATTTAAATTTGGAGGAGCATCGGTAAAAGATGCTGCAGGAATAAAAAACGTATATGACGTTTTGCAAAAAGTAGGTTACGAGGATGTTATTTTGGTTGTCTCAGCTATGGGAAAAACCACCAACGCACTTGAAGTGGTAATCAAAAATTATTTTGATAAATCATCAGAGCTTAATTCATCCGTGCAGGAAATAAAAAAATATCACAATCAGATATTATTAGACTTATTTGAAGATGAGAAACACGCTGTTTTTACAGCTGTTACGGCACAATTCTCAGACTTAGAATATTTTTTAGCACACAATAAATCTCCCAATTATAATTTTGTCTACGACCAAGTTGTAAGTTTTGGAGAACTAATTTCAACTACTATTTTGAGTCATTTTATGAATTTTAAAGGCATTCAAACGCACTGGCTGGATGTTCGCGAATTCATAAAAACCGATTCAAACTACCGTGATGCCGAAGTAGATTGGGATGCGACTCAAAAAAACATCAGCAAAAATGTGCCTCGCAAAACCTTAAACATTACACAAGGATTTTTGGGTGCTGACGAAAATAATTTCACCACAACTTTAGGTCGTGAAGGCTCTGATTATACAGCCGGAATTTTTGCTTATTGCTTAAATGCCGAAAGTGTAACCATCTGGAAAGATGTTCCCGGTGTGATGAATGCCGATCCGCGCTATTTTGAAAATGCAAGTTTGCTTAATCAAATTTCGTATCGTGAAGCTATAGAATTAGCGTTTTACGGCGCAACCGTTATTCATCCAAAGACCTTGCAGCCGCTGCAAAAGAAGGAAATTCCGTTGTACGTAAAATCGTTTATCAATCCGTTACTAAAAGGGACTTGCGTTTCTAAAGGAGTAGATTTGGAGCCTTCTTT
This sequence comes from Flavobacterium flavipigmentatum, assembly GCF_020911905.1. Lineage (NCBI taxonomy): Bacteria > Pseudomonadati > Bacteroidota > Flavobacteriia > Flavobacteriales > Flavobacteriaceae > Flavobacterium > Flavobacterium flavipigmentatum. The sequence continues at coordinate 654,670 of NZ_CP087133.1, forward strand.
ACCGTGTTTTATTGTAAAAAGAGAGCAGCTTTTGATTTCGCTTTCGTCTATCGATTTTTCTTTTATTATGGAAGAAAACATCAGCGAGATTTTTGGATTGTTTCACCAATTCAAACTAAAAGTAAATTTAATTCAAAACTCGGCCATCAGTTTTTCTGTTTGCGTAGAAGATAAATTTGGTAATTTTAACGAATTGAATGCCATACTTTCAAAAAAATTCAAAGTAGAATATAGCGAAAATGTGACGCTGTATACCATTCGTCATTTCAACGAACAAGCCGCTCAAACTGTCGAAGAAAACAAAGAAGTTTTACTAAAACAAGTAAGCCGCGAAACCATGCAGGTGGTTACAAAGGAAGTAAATTAGTTTTTTTGGTTAAAAAAATTACTCTTAAAAGGTTTCACCCAAAAAGTGAAGCCTTTTTTGTTTTAGTAAATCGCCTTTTCATTTTCCCAGTATTAAATACTACTTTTGACTTTTTGCAGTTAAAGTCTTTATGTTGAAAAAATTACTTTTTTTGATAGCGCTTGTTTTTTCTTCTGGGCTTCAGGCGCAGGAAACCAACTCGCAGTATAAAACAAAAAAAATACTGGTCACGAAAGACACTATTCACTTAGAAAAATTCAGTATCAATTCGAGTTTTTTTCAACTTTTAAATACTAAAAACGAACCCATTGATTCGATTTTTTACAAAATAAATTTCGCTAAAGGCGATTTAATTTTAAACGAAAATTTTGCACCTGTCGGCGATACTTTAATTGTAAATTATGTCAATTACCCAAATTTCCTGACCAAAGAATATAGTTTGTATAACGAGAGTCAGGTCGTGAGTAATGATGTCACCACAGACAAATTATATAAAATTGAAAATACCACTACTAAAAAATTCGTGCCCTTTGACGGACTCAGTACTTCTGGAAGTATTACGCGTGGTGTCACGATTGGAAACAACCAAAATACAGTTTTAAACTCCAATTTGGACTTGCAGATCACCGGAAAACTATCCGACAAAGTTAGTTTAAGAGCCTCACTTCAGGACAATAATATTCCGCTGCAAAATGGTGGTTATTCGCAAAAGCTCGACCAATTTGATAATATTTTTATGGAATTGTTTAGCGACGATTGGACCATTCGGGCGGGAGATGTTTTTTTAGAAAATAGAAAAACACAATTTTTAAGCTTTAATAAAAAAGTACAAGGAATCGCCGCCAGTTTTGACTTTGACACCGAAAATAGTAAGACCAATATTTTTGCTTCGGTTGCGCTGGTAAAAGGACAATATGCAAAAAGCACTTTTACGGGACAAGAAGGCAATCAGGGACCTTATAAGCTAAAAGGGCAAAATGGCGAATTGTACGTTTTGGTCATTTCGGGGTCTGAGCGTGTGTACGTCAATGGAGTCTTGCTAAAACGTGGGGAAAACAATGATTATGTGATCGATTATAATGCAGGCGAAATTATTTTTACCTCGCTTTATACCATTACATCTGAAATGCGAATCAATGTAGAATACCAATATTCGGATAGAAATTACAACCGATTTGTAACGTACGCAGGTGCAACTCATACTAATAAAAGCTGGAGTTTTGGCGGTTATTTCTATTCTGAAAATGATTTGAAAAACCAGCCTTTACAACAAAATCTTTCCACAGAACAAGTTCAAATTTTGAGTCAGGCGGGTGATGATTTTAATTTAATGAAAGCGCCATCTGCCTTTGAAGACACGTATTCTGAAAATAAAATTTTATACAAAAAAACAATTATAAATGGTATCGAATTTTTTGAATATTCAAACAACTCCACCGATGTTTTGTACAATGTAAAATTTAGTCTGGTTGGTGCAAATGTTGGAAATTACCGCATTCAAAACAGTAATTCTGTCGAGAGAATTTATGAATATATAGTACCTGTAAACGGTATTCCGCAAGGAAACTACGAGCCAATTGTACAACTTGTTGCACCGACCAAAATTCAGGTAGCTACTTTTTTAGGAAAATACAATCCTGACGAAAAAACCGTAATAGATTTTGAAATTGGAATCAGTAATAACGATAAAAATCTATTCTCGAATAATGATGATGCCAATAATGACGGAATCGCATTTAAAACGAATATCAAAAAACGTCTTTTTACTCGAGACTGGACTTTAGACGCCTTTGCCAATTATCAATTCGTACAGGAAGATTTTAAATCTGTAGAACGATTATACAATATTGAATTTAATAGAGATTGGAATCTAAACACCACACTTTTGGGCAATCAGAGTCTGTTGATTTCGGGTTTGAATTTTGATTTGTTTTCAAAAAAAGAAACCTCAAATATTGGTTTGTTTACTTATCAATTTGAAAAATTAGATTTTAGCCAAAGCTATTCGGGATCCAGACATACTGCGAATGCTTTGTTTAAATTAAAAAAATGGACGATCGAAAATCAGGGGAGTTTTATGACCAGTGATGCGACGATTTCGACTTCAAAATTCTTTAGAAACCATACTAAAGCCAAATATCATTTTTCCAAAAACTGGATTGGCGGAAGCATTCAGCTAGAGGACAATCAGGAAAAGGACAATGTTTTGGATCAGTTTTCGGCCTTGAGCCAAAAATTTTCAGAATTTGGAAGCTTTATCGGTCGTGGCGACAGCACCAAAGTTTTTGTAGAATTGGGCTATCTGCGAAGAAAAAATGACAGTTTGCAGAACGGCTTGTTGCAGCATGTGAGCAACTCCCAAACGTTTCTTTTACGCTCTAAATTGATCCAGAACAAAAAGACTGATTTGGCGGTTTATGCCAATTATCGAAGTCTGGCTTTTACCGACGCCTCTCGCAAAAGAGAACCTTCATTAAACTCGAGAATTTTATATAATGATCGATTTCTTAATCAATTTATTCAGACCGGTGTGGCGTATGAAACCAGTTCGGGAACCATCGCACAGCAAGAATACAGTTATGTAGAAGTTCCTGCCGGGCAGGGAGTTTACGCCTGGAACGACTATAATGATAATAATATTCAGGAAGTTAACGAGTTTGAGATAGCACCATTTCCTGATCAGGCAAAATTTATTCGTATCTTTTTACCCAACCAGATTTACATCAAAACCAATCAAAATAAGTTTTCACAGTCGGTTACTCTGAATCCGTTGCAATGGCAAAACGAAAAGGGTTTCAGGAAAATTGCTTCTTATTTTTACAATCAAACTTCGTTTATTTTAGATCGAAAAATAAAAAGTAACGGCGACAACTTTGAGCTGAATCCTTTTAGTTCATCCGAAGAAAACATATTAGGACTGAACTCAAGTTTTAGAAACAGTTTGTTCTACAATCGTGGCAAACAGCGGCATTCTGTGACCTACTCTTACCTCATTAACAAAGGAAAAAATTTACTTTCGGTTGGTTCGCAAGAAGTTAAAAATTACTCGCATCAAATGCAGTACACCCATTTGTATCAAAAAAGCTGGTTGTTTAATTTATTTACCAAAACGATTCAGAACGAATTAATTTCGGAAGATTTCGTTGAGAGGAACTATCAGTTAGAAGGATATCAGCTTGCGCCAAAAATTAGTTATTTGTTTTCAAAAAATACTAGTTTGGATTTCTTTTATGAATTACAGAACAAAAAAAACAGGATCGGAAATTTTGAAACCTTGTCGCAAAATCGGCTTGGAACTTCCTTTTCGTATGCCGGTGATAAAAAAATTACTGTCAATGGAGAATTTTCTTTTTACGAAAATAGATTTGAAGGAAATGAATTTTCATCAGTAGGATTTCAGATGTTGGAAGGCCTTCAATCGGGACAAAATTTGGTTTGGAAGTTACTGCTTCAGAAAAACATAACACAATTCCTGGATGTAAACCTCAACTATCAGGGGAGAAAAAGTGAAACTGGCGCCACCGTCCACACCGGCAACGTTCAAATTCGTGCATATTTTTAACACTTTTACAATAACATTGCTATAATTTTAGTAATTTAGATTAAACTTCCAAAACTAAAATATTATGAAAAAACTAATATTACTTTTTTTTATAGTTGTGCTATCCAGTAATTTCTATGCACAAGAGACCGCTAAGACAACCCAAAATAAAACGGAAACTGCTCCTAAAAAGAAAAAAACAACTACGAAGACAGCAGCTGAAAAAGCAGCATTAAAAGAAAAAACGGCTACAAAAACTGCCGAGGAGAAAAAAGCGGCTAAAGAGAAAAAAGAAGCAAAATCCGCTGCAACAAAAGCAAAAAAAGAAACAGCAAAAGCCGAAAAAGCGGCAAACGACGCTACTGAAGCTGCCACAAAAGCAAAAAAAGAAGCTGCAAAGACAAAAAGCGAAACCGCAAAAGCTGCTAAATCAACAGCTAAAACAGAAAGCATAAAAGCTGATGCAGCAGCCAAAACAGCCAAAAAAGAAGCGACTACCGCCAAAAAAGCAAGTGCCAAAACTTCTGTAAAAACACTGAAAGAAACCAACGAAAAAGCACCGAAAGTAGCCGATAAAATCACAGGAGAATACAATGGTAAAAAAGTGTATACTGGTCCCAGAGGTGGTAAATATTACATTAATAAAAACGGAAACAAAACATACATTCAGGAATAATAAAGCATTTTTTGCTTTTAAAGAAGAGTTGAATTTCTAAAAAAGGTTTAACTCTTTTTTGTTTGAATACTCTTCGATTAAGTAACATACGGTTTTATTTTAACAAGTGAATAACCCCAAAAAACACTAGACTTAATGATTTGGTAATGTCTGCGAAATAATACAAAAAGAGTATTTCTTTATCTTCGTTTGAAAAAGCGCCATATATGAGCATTGAATATTCTGCCAATAAAACTATTTTGATTGCTCCATTGAACTGGGGATTAGGACACGCAACAAGATGTATCCCTATAATAAAAGCCCTTCAAGAGAATAATTTTATTCCGATAATTGCTTCCGATGGCGTTGCTTTGGCTTTGTTACGTAAAGAATTTCCATACGTTGAAACCTTAGAATTGCCTTCGTATCATATTGAATATGCTAAAAACGGTAAAAATTTTAAATGGAAACTCATTAAAAGTTTGCCTAAAATGATCACGGCGATTCTTGACGAAAAAAAAATGATCAATTCGTGGGTTAAAAAACACGGTATTGACGGTATCATTTCAGACAATCGACTGGGGGTTTTTAGCCGAAAAGTACCTTCTGTTTTTATTACGCATCAATTGAATGTGATGACAGGAAATACGACTTGGTTTACAAGTAAAATGCATCAACATATCATAAAAAAATACCAGGAATGCTGGATTCCAGATACGGATAAAAAAATAAATCTAACGGGAGAATTGGGTCACCTTACCACCAATCATCTCAATCTAAAATACATTGGCCCTTTGAGCAGAATGCGTAAAAAAGAAACGCCAAAAGTATACGATTTGATGATCATACTTTCCGGGCCGGAACCGCAACGCACTTTACTGGAAGAGAAATTGCAAAAAGAAGTTTTGCGTTATGACGGCAACGTTGTTTTTATAAAAGGTGTTGTAGAAAAAAACCAAACCAAACTGCAAGTTGATCATGTCACGCATTACAATTTTATGAATACAAAACAGTTGGAGCAAACCTTTAACGAAAGTGATTTGGTCTTGTGCCGCTCTGGATACACCACGGTGATGGATTTGGCGATGCTAGAAAAAAAGGCGTTTTTTATTCCGACACCGGGACAATACGAGCAAGTCTATTTGGCACAAAAACTTCAGGACGAAAACTTGGTACCATACGCCACCCAAGACGACTTTAGGATCGAAGAACTTTCAAAAGTAAAATCATTTAAAGGTCTTTCTCAATTTAAAGAGACTATTGATTGGGATTCTTTATTCTTTATTTTTGAGAAATAAATGTAATTTTAGAAATTAAACTGAGCCTGCAAACGCAGTAAGTTTCCTTGCTGCCTATTGACTGGAAGTGCGCTGTCTTCAAAAGTTCTGTCGGCAATAACGTATTCTGCTGTAAGCTCCAATGCTTTTATTGGTTGCCATTCCAGTCCAAATTCGTAATCTCTAACCACATAACTTCTAGCGTCTTTTTCGTATTTTTTTCCGCCGTCATAATACTGAAATTTTGCAAAAGGGTACAACACTTGCTTTCTGGGCAAATCCCATTTATAATTTAATAAAACATAACCTCCGTTTAAACTTGCGTCATCAACCGTATTGGTTTCTGGATTATATCGAGGACCTTTACCAATATTATATTCGGTCTGAATACCAAAAGGCTTAGGATACAAAACAAAGGTTGCTCCTATCCTTTCGTCTTTCGCATACTGAGGATTATTCACGGTAACATCAGAAGAAATTTCGCCGGAAAACGCCCATTTTCCTTTGTAGGCCTGAATTCCCGGTTCGATAATTTGATTTCCAATAACAAAAGGATAAGAAATTCTGGATACAATATTCAAATCTCTGTTACTGTCTAATTTATTGGAAGATTGACCATTGTAAACACCAAAAGCAAAAACGCCGTAATCGCCTGAACCCTTGTAACCCTCTTTGACCAACATCTCAAAACGGTCTCTGATTTGGCTCGGTGCCCAATAAAAAATCACTCCCAAATCACGCTCGTTTAGTATTGCGCTATTGATTCCGTCGGCTCTGTCTAAAGTCAAACGCTGCGAACTCGATTGCATGTTTTCGAAACCAAATGGAATCTTACTTTGTCCGATGCGCACACGATATTCTCTTTTTTTATCAAAAGAAACATCAAAATAGATATCTCGAATCTGAACAAAATTATTAATCCCGGAAGAAGGCGAACTGGCAAAATCAGGTTGAAAGTAGAAAAACACATTTGGGTGCACCTGCCCTGAAAAAATTAATCGTGCACGTCGTATAAAAAGACCATTATTAGCTTTTGCATCTGGTGCTGTAGAGGTTGTGCCCCAGGATTTATCACACTGATCGCATGAAACTTTATCATTGGTAGAAAACAAACCATTGTATCGTATTTGCACATAACCTCGCAATGAAATTCTGTCATACCAACGTTCTGTATCTGTAACACCAAATTCTGTTTGAGGAAGTTTTGTTGCATTAATAGAATCTAAAATACGAATTACTTCCTTTTTTATCTCTTCTTTTTTAATATCCTGTGCAGTAGCGACACCAGAAATTAACAATAAAATTGCAATTATTTTTCTTTTCATTAATTCTTTTTTCTAAAGCACTTAAAATTAAGATGCAAAGATGTATCAACAATGTTAAGATAGTGTTAACAAGGTGTTATGATAATGGAAATTAATTGTTTCCTGATCGTTATAAACTTCAGATTTATGTTAAAAACCAAAAAGTAAGACTTTTTAGAGCATCAATCCTAAAATTATTTAACTTTCAGATTTTATAGTTTTGTGTGCTTTTTCGAGTGTAAAAGAAAATTCAGACCCAATTCCGAATTCACTTTCTACATACACTTTTTCTTTATGAGCTTCAATAATATGTTTCACAATAGCCAGACCTAAACCAGAACCACCTTCAGATCGGGTTCCGCTTTTATCCACCCGGTAAAAACGTTCAAAAAGTCTGGGAATATTTTGTTTCTCTACCCCTTCGCCATTATCACTAATACGAATAAGCACTTTTTTCTTCGTTAAATTTACGATACCAACTTCGGTCAAACCGCCGTCTTTACCGTACTTTATAGAATTTACAATCAGGTTTTCAAGCACTTGCTGAATTCTGTCTTTATCGCCCCGAACAATAACCGATTTTATATTTTTGCTTTCAAACTGTAATTTGATTTTTTTCTTATCAGCCTTCATTTCCAATAGATCAAAAACATTCGCAATCAGTTCGTGAATATCAAAATCTGTAATCATCAGATCCAGATCTCCCGACTCGAGTTTGGTAATCATATCCAGATCTTCAACGATATAAATAAGGCGTTCAACTCCTTTTTCGGCACGTTTTAAATATTTTTTTCGAATATTTTTATCATCCATTGCACCATCGAGCAAAGTCGAAACATATCCCTGAACAGTAAAAAGCGGTGTTTTTAATTCATGCGAAACGTTCCCCAGAAACTCTCTTCGATATTGCTCCCGAATTTCGAGCATTTCGATCTCGAGTTTTTTATCGGTAGCAAATTTTTTCACTTCGCGTGAAAGCGTTTCCATATCCGTCGTGATCGGCTGATTGATAAGCGTTGTCGTTTCTAGTAATGAAACCTCATCGTAGATTTTTTTTACCCTTCGATAAATAAACCTTTCTACACGATATTGTAATACCAAAAAAGAGAAAACATAAATGGATATCATAAAAATTAATGCAAAAGCCACCTGATGTTTTAAGCTATTTTTATAAAACAAGTACATCAGTATTGTCACAAATCCTGTAGCAAAAAGACTGATATACAATGCCGATTTTATAGCAAATTTGTATGTTTTTTTAAAATTAATTTTCATTTGAAATTAAAATAATTGACCATTAAGGGATTACGAAAAATTAAGCTGAACTCAAAAACCATATAATAAACTAAAAATCACAGCATACACTGAACTTTAATTTATTATATGGTTTAAATGTATTGAATGTTTTTAAAACAATTTGAATTAGTTTACATCTTAACTAAAATTACACTAAGAACAACTTAGTATCTGAGAATCTTAGCGGTTTGAAAAAACTAAACTTCAAATTTATATCCTACACCTTTAATGGTTTTAAAAAGGTCTTCGCCTATTTTTTCGCGTAACTTTCTGATATGTACGTCGATTGTTCTTCCGCCTACTACAACTTCATTACCCCAAACTTTATCGAGAATTTCATCTCTCTTAAAAACTTTACCCGGTTTTGAGGCCAGTAGATAAAACAATTCGAACTCTTTTCTTGGCAATGCAATTTCTACATTCCCTTTTATGATCTTGTATTCTTCGCGATTAATCTCGATTCCGCCTACATTTAGCGTATCGCTAACAACTTCTTGTTCTTTTAACCTTCTTAACAAAGCCTTCACTTTGCTAACCAATAATTTTGGTTTGATAGGTTTTGTAATATAATCATCTGCACCGGCATCAAAACCAGCCACTTGCGAGTAATCTTCGCTTCTTGCTGTTAAGAATGTTATGATAACGTTATTTAATTCTGGAATTTTTCTAATGTGTTCACAAGCTTCCATCCCGTCCATTTCGGCCATCATGACATCCATGATAATAAGTTCCGGTAATTCTTTCTGAGCCTTTGCAATTGCTTCTTTTCCGTTTGAAGCTGTAATAATCTGATACCCTTCCTGAGCAAGGTTGTAGCCTACAATTTCTAGGATATCCGGTTCATCGTCGACTAGTAAAATTTTTGTTTGTGTTTTTTTCATAAATAGCAAAAATTGAAGCATTTACATCAAATTTTCTTCATTATATATTCGATGGTATTTCTTAATGAGCGTAAATATACTAATAAAAATAGCCTTAAAAATTGGTGTTAACCGTAATTTAATTTGGTAACAATTTGATAAACTATTAGACACAAAAACATAACAAGTAGCTAACACGAACTTTACACTGAGTGTATTCCTTTGCACCAAAATAAATTAAACACAACACAGTAATGAAATTCAACTTAAAATTTCTATCTATTACATTATTTATTTGCGCCATTTCGATAGCACAAACCAAAGGTACGATTTCTGGAGTTTTAACCGACAAAGAAGCGAACAATCAAGCTCTGCCTTTTGCAAATGTATTGATTAAAGGCACAAACATCAGCACTAATACTGATATTGACGGAAAATATTCATTGACCGTAAATCCAGGAGATTATACTGTTATATTTAGTTTTATAGGATATGAATCTATTGAAACTTTGGTTACAGTTAAAGCAAACGAAACGATCACAGTCAATCAAACTCTTTCTTCGGGAGGTTATACTTTAAAGGATGTAGTAGTAAAAAACACAACTAGTAGAGAAAAAGAAACTGCATTATTATTAGATCAAAAAAATGCGGTGGTTATTAAACAAAGTATCGGAGCACAGGAAATGTCCCGTAAAGGCGTTAGCGATGTCGAAGAAGGTTTGACAAAAGTAACCGGAATTACCAAAGTTGACGGAAGAGGTTTATTTATTAGAGGACTTGAAGACCGCTACAACAATTTATTGGTTAATGATCTGCAAACACCATCAAACAGCCCTTTTAAGAAAATCATCCCTCTTGATTTATTTCCTACTGATATTGTTGGCGTTTTGAATATCTACAAAACATTCAACCCAAATATCTCTGGAGATTTTGCTGGAGGAACAGTAAATATCGAAACTACTCAACCAAAAAACATCACAAAATTGAATGTTGGTTTTGGATACACAACCAACAACAATCTTAAAAAATTCTTACTATCTGATGATGCCGACACTACAAAAGGTACTTTTGGACTTATCGGAAATGATAGAGAAAGACCAAGTGTTTTTGGTTCTGTACCGAATGGAAAAAGATTATCTCCAGACGAATACCAAAGTGCTTACGGAGATAAAAACTGGGATGTTAACCAAACTGCAAGCCCTTTAAACTCAAGTATCGGATTTTTACATTCACAAAAATTCAACCTTGAAAAAGAAAGAAATATCAGTTACATCATGTCTTTCAACTTTGATAACAAATATATTTTTAGAGAAGGTGTAGACAGAACTTTTAACCTTGGACAAGGTAACTACGACAACAATTTATACAATACACAATATTCTTATCAAACTACTTTTTCTGGTTTAGCAGGTTTAAAATACAAAACCAACCGATTGAATTTAAACTTTACAACTCTTTTTATTCAAGCTACGGAAAGTAAAATTCAAGATCAGTTAGGATACACCAACAGTTTGACAAATATCACCAACAATCTTATCCGATTAAATCAATTTGAAGAATCTAGGTATTGGAACACTCAATTATTTGGAGATTATAAATTGACAGAAGACGGAAAACAGACTATAAAAGCGGGTGGTTCTTTTGTAAAAACAGGTTTTCAACAACCAGACAGAAAATTCATCACAGGTCAAAAAATCAATGATACCGAAATTAATATGTCGTATGGCGGAAACAACTTAAACCGTCAGTATCTTGATGTAAACGGAAACTTTTATTTCTCAGCATTGGCAGAGTATAATTTAAAATTTGGAGATAAAGAAAAACAAAACAACTTGTCTATTGGGTACAACAATTATCTAAATGATATGCAGTCTACTTACCGTTTCTTTTCCGGTAGAAGAAATATCGACAAAAATTATACGGCTAATTTAAATACTATCAGCTCTCAGATCAACGATGACATCAATAACGGAATCGTTTATGTACAAGAAGAGTCTAATGGAGATTACAAAGTAAAATTGAATCAGTTTGTAAATGCTGGATATTTTAATTTATACTGGACATTTGGCGAAAAATGGGATTTGAACGCAGGATTAAGAGCTGAAAATTCTACTCGTGAAATCAAATACAGAGAGCAAGGTGATCCTTTTGGAAGTGCTTACCGCAAAAAAACAGACGAAAGCTTGGATTTGCTTCCATCTCTAAATACTAAATATGCGTTGAACGAAAAGAGCAATCTTCGTGCATCTTTGAGTAAAACCATCACAAGACCAGTTGCAATGGAGTTATTACCTATTAACTACATCAATGCCGATGCAACTTCAGAAAGTGGTAACCAAAATTTATTAAACAGTAATAATTATAATGCTGATTTTAAATATGAATTGTTTCCAAACAGCAAAGAATTGTTCGCAATTGGAGCTTTCGGAAAATTAATTGAGAATCCTATCGAAAGAGTTTTCAAACCAACGGCAAATAGCGGTGGGCAAATTACAACTTTCAAAAACTCTGAAGAGGCTGTTCTTTATGGTGCAGAGATCGAAATGATTTTGTCATTGAATAGAATAAGCGAATCATTATCCAACTTTACTTTTGGTTTTAATACCTCTTTGATGAGTACCGATGTAAAAATCGACTTGACAAAACAAGGAAACGAATTAGAAAACAGTAAAAACCGTAAACTTCAAGGAGCTTCAAACTGGATGATTAATACCGATTTGAAATATGATTTTACTTTGAATAATGACTGGAAGAACACTATGACATTGGTTTACAATGTGTATGGAGACAGAATCTTTGCAGTTGGTTCATCAGGAATTGATCATATTTACGAAAAATCATTTAGCAAATTAGATTTTGTTTGGACAAGCAACCTTTCAAAAAATATCGAATTGAAGTTTGCTGCTGAGAATTTATTGAACCCTTATTACAGAAAAGAATTAGGAAAAAACAGTACAATCAACATCACCGAAGAATCATTAATTGTTCGTGATTACAAAAGAGGAGTTGGATTCTCGGTAAACCTTGGATATACGTTTTAATTGAATGAATTAGAAAACAAAAAAGAGCTTCACGGCTCTTTTTTTTGTTTAAACACATAACATAAAATTTACATGAGGTTGATTGTTATATAATACTTTGATAACAATTAGCTAACCAAATTTCGAAAGTACGGTACTACTTTTGAAACAACATAATAACACAAACAAAACTATAATTTAAAATCATTAAAAAATGAAAAAATTAGCCTTAAGTCTTACTTTTTTGAGCTTGATTCTAGCAAGTTGCTCTTCTAGCGACGAAGATACTGTAACACCTCCAGCGACTGGTTCAGGAGAAATTACAGGAGACATTACTGTTTCTAAAACTTTTATAAAAGGAACATATACATTGAGTGGTACAGTAAGAGTTAAAAGTGGTGCTACTTTAACTTTTGATGCTGGGTCAACTATTACTGCTGATGTAGCAAACGGTACAGATGCATTATTAGTAGAAAAAGGTGGTAAATTAATCATCACTGGTACTGCTGCAGAACCAGTTGTTTTTACAGAGAAATCTAAAACTGCAGGTTCATGGGGTGGAATCATCATGTTTGGTGAAGCGCCAATTGTTTCAGGAAAAACTGCTGACGGAACACCAATTACAACTGCGACTTCTGAAGACGGAACAAACATCATTTACGGAGGAGCAAAAGCTGATGACAATAGTGGTTCATTAAAATATGTACGAGTAGAATATGCTGGAAAGAAAATCCTTGACGGAAATTCAGAAATGAATGGTTTCTCATTCTACGCAGTAGGTTCAGGAACAGTTTTAGAAAATTTAGTAGCTTACAAAGGTGCTGATGATGGTTTTGAATTTTACGGTGGAACTGTAAGTGCTAAAAACTTAATCTCATACGGAAACACAGATGACTCTTTTGACTGGCAAGATGGATGGCAAGGTCAAGCAAACACTAACTGGTTTGCATACCAAACAGGTGCTGGAAATTTTGGAATGGAAATCGAGGCAAAAAGTGTAAACAACGCTTTCTTCCCTAAAGTATCTAACATTACTTTAAGAAGAGCTGCTGGAACAGTTACTGAAGCTGGAAACCCAACAGAAATTGATGCAGTTCAATTTAAAAAAGAAGGTAACGGAGAATACTCAAATGTTGTAATTTCTGGATATACTTCAACAGGTGCTGTTGCTGTTAGAATTCAAGAAGCTGCTACAAACACAAATCAAGTTTCTGGTGGAAAAATCAAAATGCTAAACGTAAAAGTTGTTGATGCTGCTACCGCTTTAACTGGTACAGGAGCTACAGGTTTTACAGTAGCTTTCCCAACAGGAAACCTTACAACAAGCACAACAGCAACTGGAGCTACTTTAACTGCAGGAGCATGGGCAATTGTTGATGGTGTAAACTTACTAGAGAAGTTATAATCCTCACACATAAAATGTTAAAAACATCCTAAATTTTTAGGATGTTTTTTTTTGGTGTAATTTTTGTAATTTTTTTTGTATATTTACTATAATAAAATCATGCGATGGTAAAAAACTACTTTTATATTACATTCTTATTGGCTTTTTTCTTTACCGTGAGCGCTTCTGCTCAAGAGGGTAAACAATTAGCAAAAACTCAAGACGGTACAACCATTGAGGGACTGAGCTTGTATCCTAATCCAGTCACTAATGGAAAAGTATACATTACTTCTAAAAATGATTTAGAAAAAGAGATTATCATATTTGATATTTTAGGAAAAAAAATACTTCAAACACATCTAGGTTCAAGAGAATTAAACATTTCGGAGTTAACTCCTGGCATTTACATCATTAAAATTAGTGAAGAAAATGCATCAGCGACCCGAAAGTTAATCGTTCGATAAAAAAAACATCCTTAAAGCTCCACCTTTCGTTGGAGCTTTTTTTTGGACTTACAATAACCCTACTTTATATATTTTAAAAGACTTTTCGGGGCAACGACTAAAAAACAATATCTTTGCACAAAAAAAGTCTTGATAACAGCCCACGATATATTTACCATTTCGAGTCAGAAACAATTTGAAAAAATAGCACTAAAGGTGTTTCGTTTTCAGTACGAGAATAATTTGGTATATCGTGACTTTTGTGACTTTTTGAAAGTAAATCCGCAGCAGGTAAAATCTTTAGAACAAATTCCTTTTTTGCCGATTCAGTTTTTCAAAAGTCATAAAGTAGTTTCAAATACCCATCCTGCAGAAGTTACTTTTAGCAGCAGCGGCACGACAGGCATGATCACCAGTAAACATTTGGTTACTGATGTTTCGCTTTACGAAGAAAGTTACCGTAATGGATTCTCGCAATTTTATGGCAACATTCAAGATTATGTTGTTTTAGCGCTTTTGCCGTCTTATCTTGAGCGCGATAGCTCTTCGCTAATCTACATGGTCGAAGACCTAATAAAACTCACTAATCAGCCCGATAGTGGCTTTTATTTGCACAATCACGACGAAATAATCAAAAAACTAACTACGCTTGACGAATCGGGTCAAAATGTCATTTTGATTGGCGTAACCTATGCTTTATTAGATTTGATTGAAAAGCATCAATTCAACCTCCAAAACACCATCATTATGGAAACGGGCGGAATGAAAGGCAAACGCAAAGAAATGATTCGTGAAGAGCTACATGAAATACTTTGCAAAGGTTTTGGTGTAACTGCGGTTCATTCAGAATATGGTATGACCGAGCTTTTGGGACAAGCATATTCATTGGGCGAAGGTGTTTTTGAATGTCCTTCATGGATGCATGTTTTGGTTCGTGATCCCGAAGATGCTCTCACTTACGTGAAAGACGGAAAAACGGGCGGCATCAACGTTATCGACCTAGCCAACATCAATTCCTGCTCTTTTATCGCAACGCAGGATTTAGGCAAAAAAAATCCCAACAACTCTTTTGAGGTATTGGGACGTTTTGATAATTCTGATATTCGTGGATGTAATTTGATGGTTTTATAAAGTTTAACCGAATATTTATTTAATCGGTCAAACATCAAAAAAAAATTCAATTTTCTTCTATCAAACCAATACTTTCTATTCCTTCTTTTTCAGCTAATTCTCTTTCTTTTTCACCTTTTCTTTCCAAAAGTTTATAAACACCGTAACAGCACAAACCTCCTAAAATCGAGAAAAAAATATTATAACCGGGACTGTCGTATTCTCCATTTTCGACCAGATCAAATCCGCTGACAAAACCCATGATCACCATAAAAACAACCGCAATTACAAAAGAAAATCCAAAATAAGACACCAGTCCAATTATAAAATATTTCCATTTATTTTTATTGTACGAAATAGCCAAATTACTGAACCCTTTCCAAATCCAATAAATAAACAGAAATCCAAACATACCTTAAATATTTTAAGCACTAAACTTACTAAAAATAAAAATACTAAGGCAAAATAATTTCATACTCATCAAATATCACGTTCAGAATTTGCGCAAAAAAAATCCCAACAACTCTTTTGAGGTATTGGGACGTTTTGATAATTCTGATATATTCGTAGTTGTATCGTTTAATCGAATGTTTAGAAGGATTAACCAGGTAAACAAATTAAACGATTACACAGTTAAACAATCCTCAATACAAAATAATTTTTCTTTCCGCTTTGCAATAAAACAAACTGATTGTTGATCAAATCATTTGTTGTTAACAGAAAATCTTCTTTGATTTTTTCTCTATTTACCGAGATTGAATTTGCTGTTAAGGCGCGTCTTGCTTCTCCATTCGATTTAAAGAATCCTGTTTTTTCATTCAAAACAGTAATAATATCCATTCCGTTTTCTAAATCTTCTTTTGAGATTTCCGCTTGAGGAACACCGTCAAAAACTTCCAAGAAAGTAGTTTCGTCTAATTTTTTCAAATCTTCCGATGTTGAATTTCCAAACAAAATATTCGAAGCCTGAATTGCTTTCTCCAACTCTTCTTCAGAATGAACAAAAATCGTAATTTCTTCTGCTAATTTCTTTTGCAAAATTCTCAAATGCGGTGCTGTTTGGTGCTCTGCTATTAAAGCATCAATAGTTTCTTTATCTAAAAAAGTAAAGATTTTGATGTATTTTTCGGCATCTGCATCTGTGGTATTTACCCAAAATTGGTAGAATTTATATACTGATGTCTTATCGGCATCCAACCAAACATTTCCACCTTCAGATTTGCCGAATTTAGAACCATCTGCTTTTGTGATCAATGGAGTTGTCAAAGCAAAAGCTTTAGCGCCTTCTCCTCCCATTCTGCGCACCAATTCGGTTCCGGTTGTGATATTTCCCCACTGATCAGAACCTCCCATTTGCAAAAGGCAATTATTATTTTTGTATAAATGATAAAAATCGTATCCTTGAATCAATTGATAGGTAAACTCAGTAAAAGACATTCCTTCGCCTTCACCACTCAATCTTTTCTTAACAGAATCCTTCGCCATCATATAATTTACCGTGATGCGTTTTCCTACCTCACGAGCAAAATCTATAAAAGAGAATTCCTTCATCCAGTCGTAGTTATTCACCATGATTGGAGCGTTTTCTTCCTTTGAATTAAAATCTAAAAAACGCGACAAAACACTTTTGATTCCAGCAACATTTTTGGCCAGGGTTTCTTCGTTTAGCAAGTTTCTTTCGTCAGATTTTCCAGAAGGGTCGCCAATCATACCCGTTGCGCCACCCACCAAAGCAATCGCTTTATGACCCGTTCTATTTAAGTGAACCAATAAAATAATCTGAACCATACTACCAATATGTAGCGAATCTGCCGTTGGATCAAAACCAATATACGCCGTAGTTACTTCTTTTAGCAATTGTTCTTCTGTTCCCGGCATGCTGTCATGATATAAACCACGCCACTTTAATTCTTCAACTAGATTCTTCATTTTTTTCAAATATTTTGTGCAAATATAATTAATTCCACTAGTGTTTCAGTACTAATTACTTTTCCAAAATAGAATTCATTCTTTCAAATCAGTATGTTTTTATAAATATTCCAATCAGCAAACAACCATCATCAGAATTGTTATAAAAACTTAGTGAAAAATACGTAAAACGTAAAAAAAGTACCTATGTTTTTTTGTAGTTTCGCTACAACTAAAACCTTTAATATGAAAAGAAATTTACTATTTATTTTTTTACTCTGTTATGCCTTTGCAAACGCTCAAATATCTTTTGAGAAGGGCTATTTTATTTCTAATGATGAAATCAAAACTGAATGTTTTATAAAAAACATAGATTGGTATAATAATCCAGTCGATTTTAGTTATAAAGTTGATGCTAACGACGGCAACATCAAAATACAAACAATCGCAAATGTAAAAGAATTCGGAATCGAAAATGGCGCAACTTACAAGAGAGCAAATATAAAAGTCGACATATCAAGTAATAAATTAGAAAATCTTTCATCAATAAAAAATCCTATCTGGAGAGATGAAGTAGCGTTCTTAAAAGTATTAGTTCAAGGAAAAGCAAGTTTATATTATTATACAAATAAGGACATTTCGAGGTTTTTTTACGAAACAACCAATACGCCAATAGAGCAGCTTGTTTACAAAGAATATCTTTTCACTAATAATGAAACAGATGCCAAGTCTATAGAAGAAAACAATTATTATAAGCAACAATTATACAACAATATTAGTAATGAAAACACTAATTTGGGTGAAATAAAAAAATTGAATTACAAAACAGATCAATTAGTAAAATATTTCCTTAAATATAACAATGTCGATGCTAAAACAATCGAAAAAACTTTAACTTCAAAAAAAAGCATTTATTTGTTAAAAGTAACAGCAGGAGCAAGTTCTTCCTCTTTAACTGTAAATGGAGCAGGTGGATCTTACGGGTTTAAAGATGCCGAATATGACAATAAAATTGGTTTAAAAATTGGTCTTGAAGGAGAATACATACTGCCCTTTAATAAAAACAAATGGAGTCTCTTTATCAATTTGGTATACCAAAAATACGAAGATACTCAGGAATATGGGGTCGTTACAGGTATTAATAACGGGGTCGTATTTCAATACCCCTCAGAAGTAAAATATTCAGGTTTACAGCTACCGATTGGATTACGTCATTATTTTTTTCTAAATAATAACTCGAAAATATTTATAAATGCCGGTTATGCTCTTAACATTAATGGAAAATTTTCTTTAAAAAGTAAACCAATTAACATTGATGGAAAATCAGGCGGAAATATTCTTTACGGCATTGGTTATGATTTCAAAAGTAAAATTAACGCAGAAATAAGAGTTAATGCCAATCGCAATCTATTAAGATACTACAATGCTTTTTACACGGATTACAACACTATAGATTTAATGTTATCTTACACGCTTTTATAAAAAGATATAATTCAAAAAAAATATTTTAATGCAAGGAATACAAATTCTACCGATTTGTATTCCTTGCATTATTTTTCTCAATTATTATTTAAATTACACAATTGTAAAGTTCAATTATAAACAAATATTTCAAAAACAGTATCTTTACAACATGGTATTAGTAACAGGAGGAACAGGTTTGGTCGGTGCACATTTATTGCTTCATTTGATTGAAAATGGAGAAAAGGTTCGGGCTATTTACCGAAATGAAGCCAGTATTCAAAAAACAAAGTCGGTTTTTGAACTGTATCAAAAAGTTGATTTGTTCGCTCAAATTGATTGGCTTGAAGCCGACATCCTGGACGTTCCCTCTCTCGAAATCGCTTTTACAGACATCAAATATGTATATCACTGTGCTGCTTTGATTTCGTTTGAACCTAAAAACGAAGCTATCATTAGAAAAACCAACATCGAAGGAACAGCCAATATGGTCAATTTCTCGCTGGACAGAAAAATAAAAAAATTCTGCTTTGTAAGTTCTATTGCTGCTTTGGGTGATTTAGCTGCGCATGAAAGTCACATTACAGAAGAAACAGACTGGAATCCCGAAAAACCGCATAGCGATTACGCAATATCAAAATATGGTGCCGAAATGGAAGTTTGGCGCGGTGTTCAGGAAGGATTGGATAGTATCATTGTTAACCCAGGTGTAATTTTAGGTCCTTTGACAAAGGTCGAAATCTTTACACAAGGAAGCGCAGAAATATATCAAAAAGTAGCTAAAGGTCTTTCTTTTTACACGCTGGGAAGTACGGGTTTTATTACCATATCTGATGTGGTAAACATTACTTATGACCTCATGAAAAGCGATATCAAAAACGAGCGTTTTACTCTTATTGCAGACAATATTGTTTTTAGAGACATCCTTAATACCATAGCCGACGCACTGCAGGTAAAAAGACCAACAATACATGCAAAACCTTTTTTTATGAATTTTCTCTGGATCGGAGATAGTTTGTTTTCTACACTATTTTTTCAAAAAAGAAGTATTACTAGAGCAACTGCAAAAGCTTCTTATTCGAGAAATCAGTATTCTAATGAAAAAATAAAAACCGCTCTGGGAACGGTTTTTAATGATGTACATAACTACATAAAAAGTTTCTCGAAATCATAAACGATTATCGTAACTCCATTTTTTCCTTTGATGCGTCAGCGTTTTTTAAATCTTGCGTTTTTTTGCCGCCTTCTTTATCATCTATCTTAGTTTTACTCTTTTTTGCTGCTTTTTTGTCTTCAATTTTTACCAAAGAATCGAGCACTTTTTTCTGCTTTTCAAGTCGGGCATTTATTTCATCAAACATATCTTTATACGTCTCATAATTGGCCGCATAATATTTATTGCTTTGCGAAAATTGCACACTATCTACTTTGTATTTTCTTAAAATAAATTTTGTCGGATTGGTATCCATAGAATCCACAGACAAAGGATTTTGATATCTCACAGCCTCCAGAACCGACAAATCATACATGATATTGACCATTTTTTCTCTATCTAAAAGCCCTTTTGGTTCCTTGACAAGTTCTTTTTTACAACTTACAGCGAGAAACAAAACCAAGAATATCAAAACTAATTTCTTCATTGTACTTTTTTATCTGTCAAACAATAGTCTTTTCCCGGCGCGAATATCTTTAACTTTAGAATTAGTATACACCAATTCGCCATTTACGAAAGTATGCGTAATTCTTGATTTAAAAGCAAAACCTTCAAACGGAGACCAGCCACATTTAGATAGAATATTATCTGGATTTACACTCCACGGCAAACTTGGATTAACTATGACCAAATCAGCAAAATAACCTTCTTTTATAAAACCTCTTTTTTCAATTTTGAAAATTTTAGCCGGATTGTGGCACATTTTTTCCACGATTTTCTCAATCGAAATTTTACCCTGATGGTGCGCTTCAAACATTGCCACGACAGCATGTTGCACTAATGGGCCACCCGAAGGAGCTTTTAAGTACGGTTGTTTTTTTTCTTCTTTGGTATGCGGAGCATGATCGGTTGCAATTACATCAATGCGGCCATCGTTAAGCGCTTTCCAGAGTTCTTTTCTGTCTTCAGCTGTTTTTACAGCGGGATTCCATTTTATAAAATTGCCTTTTGTTTTGTAATCTTCATCCGTAAACCAAAGATGATGTATACAAACCTCAGCCGTAATTTTTTTATCTTCTAATGGAATTTTGTTCGTAAACAACTCCATTTCTTTTGCTGTCGAAAGATGAAAAATATGCAAACGTGCACCGGTTTTTTTAGCTAAAGCTACAGCCTTAGAAGACGAAATATAACATGCCTCTGTACTTCTGATTAAATGATGCGCCGTTACCGGAACATCGTCACCATATTGCTCTTTGTATCGCAAAAGATTATTTTGAATGGTGGTTTCGTCTTCGCAATGCACCGCAATTAGCAGTGGCGTGCTCGAAAATATTTTTTCTAAAGTCGCTTCGTTATCTACCAGCATATTTCCGGTAGAAGAACCCAAGAAAATCTTGACTCCAGCAACATTTCTCGGATTGGTTTTAAGAACTTCTTCTAAATTATCGTTTGTAGCGCCCATCATAAACGAATAATTCGCAAATGACTTAACCGCAGCAATTTGGTATTTTTCTTCAAGAATCTCCTGAGTTATAGCATTAGGAACCGTGTTAGGTTGCTCAATAAACGAAGTGATTCCGCCCGCTACAGCTGCTCTCGATTCTGACTCGATATCACCTTTGTGCGTTAGTCCGGGCTCTCTAAAATGCACCTGATCGTCAATCGCACCGGGCATCAAATAATTTCCTTCGGCATCAATTACGATACAATCAGAGGTTTTAAGGCTGATACTGTCTGCAACCTCAACAATTAAGTCGTTTTCTATCAACACATCGCCTTCGAAAATGGAGCCTTCGTTGACAATCTTAGCATTTTTAATTAAAATCCTATTCATCGATTTGAGTTTATAATGTATTGAATAATTTTTTTAATCGAAGTGCAATTACACCTAAAATCGCTTCTTTGATAATGGCATTGCTCATTTTTGAAACTCCTTTGGTTCTGTCGGTAAAAATGATCGGAACCTCGCTAATCTCAAATTTAGCACAATACGTTCTGTATTTCATCTCAATCTGAAACGCATAGCCCACAAATTTTATTTTGTTCAGATTTATTTTTTCGAGAACTTCTCTTCTGTAACATACAAAACCGGCTGTGGCATCGTGAATTTTCATTCCGGTTATAAATTTTACATAAACCGAAGCAAAATAAGACATCAAAACACGGCTCAAAGGCCAGTTTACCACATTTACACCCTTTACATAACGTGAACCTATAGACATATCTGCCCCGCCAAAATGACAAGCATCATATAATTTTTCTAAGTCATTTGGATTGTGCGAAAAATCGGCATCCATCTCAAATATAAAATCATAATTGCGGTCCAAAGCCCATTTAAAACCATGTACGTAAGCAGTTCCAAGACCTGATTTTTTGGCTCTTTTTTCTAAAAATAACCTATTCGGAAATTCTTCCATTAATGCGACTACTTTATTGGCAGTAAAATCTGGAGAATTATCATCAATTATCAAAAGATGAAAAGGTTTATGTTGTGAAAGTACTGCTCTAACAATGCTTTCAATATTTTCGATTTCGTTGTAAGTGGGAATTATAACAATAGAATCATTCATTTTTCTGAGTAATTTCAACGCAAAAGTAAACTTTTTATGCCATTTGATTCATAATAAATTTATAATAAAAATATTCAAACAAAAAATTACTAATTTTGTATCGTTATGATTGAACAACTTCATCCTAGATTACTAGAAAACAAAGACTGGGCGACAATTTTGTTTGTGGTGGCCTTTGCCCTTGTGGCGATTACTAAATCTTCTTACGAGAGCAGGTTTAGCGAGTTTAGCAAACTTATTTTTTCAGATAAATATTCAAAAATTTATCGTGACACCAGCCACTTAAAAAGCAGTTTTACGATTGGTTTATTTATGGTGCAAATTATTTCGTATGCGTTTTTTATTCAGCTAACGATGAGCATTTTTGAATTTAATAATGCGTCAAAAACAGATTGGGTTTTATTCATTCAGATCGCAAACGTGTTGCTCTATTTTATACTTGCCAAATATTTAATAGAAAAAATAGTAGCAAATTCTTTCAATATTGATGAATTTGTAGAACTTTTCAACCTCCAAAAAGTAACATACAGAACGTATATTGGCATTTTAATACTCCCTATTAATGCTATTTTGTTCTATTATGACAACATCCCAAAAAGCGTCCCGCTAGTAATAATAGGGGTTTCGCTATGTCTAAGTCTTTACTCTTACTTTATTTCAATAAAAACCTATCAAAATGCAATATTCAGTAAGTTATTTTATTTTATTTTGTATCTTTGCGCACTTGAAATAGCACCTTATTATTTCATGTATTATTGGATTACAAAAGTGGGTGCTTAGAAAATATTTATAACATGAAAGTGAAAACAATTTTGGTGTCACAGCCTGAACCTAAAGTGGAAAATTCCCCTTACTTTGAGCTCCAACAAAAACACAAAATAAAAATTGATTTCAGATCTTTTATTCACGTGGAAGGGGTTAACGCTAAAGAGATTCGACTGCAAAAAATCGATCTTAATCATTACACTGCTATTATTTTGACGAGCCGAAATGCTGTTGATCATTTTTTTAGAGTAGCAGAAGAAATGCGATACAAAGTCCCTGAAGGATTGAAATATTTTTGTCAGTCTGAAGCAGTTGCTTTTTACCTGCAAAAATATGTAGTGTACAGAAAACGTAAAATATATGTGGGCGCAAAAGATTTTGCAGATTTATCGCCACTTATAAAAAAATACAAAGACGAAAAATTCCTTTTACCAGCTTCTGATCAATTAAATGCTGATGCACCTATCACTTTAAATAATTTAAAAGTAGACTGGACACAAGCTGTATTTTACAAAACAGTAATGAGCGATTTGTCTGATTTGGCCGATGTTTACTATGATGTTTTAGCATTTTTTAGTCCAACCGGAATTAAATCATTGTTTAAAAACTTTCCAGATTTTAAACAAAATGATACTAGAATTGCAGTATTTGGAAGCACAACTCAAAAAGAAGCTCTTGATTATGGTCTGAGAATTGACATTCTTGCTCCAACTCCTGAAACCCCGTCTATGACGATGGCTTTGGAGAAATACATTAGCGAAGCCAACAAAGGAAAATAATTCTTTAGAAAAAAAACAATTTAAAAAATTCCAAATTCCAATTCATAACGTTGGGATTTGGAATTCTTTTTTTTAAATCATTTTGATTATATTTGATTTCTAATTTAAACTAATTCACTAAAATTAGTTTTAAATCGAAAGCTATGAAAATCAATTCTCTTTTAATTGAAATTGACGGTATCGACAAAGAAATTCTCCGTTATCTCATGGAAGATGCCAGAAAACCAATTTTGCAGATTGCCAACAAAATAGGCATTTCGGGGGCTGCGATACATCAGCGCTTAAAAAAACTGGAAACCACGGGCGTAATTTCGGGTTCAAAATTTATCATAAATCCAAAAGTACTCGGTTACAACACCATGGCATTTGTTGGCGTTTATCTGGACAAAGCTTCTCGAAATTCGGAAGCCGTAAAAGATCTGAAAAAAATTCCCGAAGTTTTAGAATGCCATTACACCACAGGAAACTGGTCGGTTTTGATAAAAATAATCTGCCGTGACAACGAACATCTAATGCAACTTTTAAACACCAAAATACAAGCCATAGAAGGTGTTTCCAGAACCGAGACGTTTATTTCACTGGATCAACAAATTGACAGGCAGATTCAATTATAAATTAGATAATGTGATAATTTGATGATAAATGTGATAACTTGAAACTAAATACAAAACCCGACAAGCATTAAATACCTGTCGGGTTTCGAATAAATTATCTCATTGACTAATTAAAAAATTAATCCCTCCTGCTGCTGCCCGAGTAAATCGAGATATAGTACAACAACGTTGCGATAGAACCAATTGCAGCCACCACATAGGTTCTGGCAGCCCATTTTAAAGCATCTTTCGCACCCGACTGTTCTTCTTGAGTCAGCATGTGTTTGTTTTCTAGCCATGCTAAAGCACGATTACTGGCATCATATTCTACAGGCAGTGTAATGATAGAAAACAAAGTCGTTGCAGCAAAAATAATGATTCCTATTAATAATAATTGAGGAAAAGTTCTAATCATCAAGATTCCTGCAAGCAAAATCCATTGCATATAGGTAGAAGCCACACTTACGATCGGCACCAGTTTCGAACGCATTGTAAGCCATTCATAACCTATTGAGTGTTGCACGGCGTGTCCGCATTCGTGAGCCGCAACTGCTGCTGCTGCCGCACTGCGATGGTTGTAAACTGCCTCGCTTAAATTTACCGTTTTATCTGTCGGATTGTAATGATCCGTAAGCTGTCCCGGAGTAGAAATCACGCGCACATCGGTAATACCGTTATCCGCCAACATTTTCTCGGCGATTTCGGCACCACTCATATTATTTTGCAAATGCAATTTCGAGTACAATTCGAATTTGCTTTTTAGTTTTGAACTTACCATCCAGCTCACCAACATGATCAGCCCGGCCAGAATTAAATATCCACTTCCCATTTTTATATCTTTTTAAAGTTTATTTTTTTAACCGTCTCTATAATGATCAACAATTTACGAACCATTTTTGTAAAATGCCAAAATGACATCTAATTTTAGATTTTAATTATGATTGGCCTTTTCTAAAAAAAACAAACTTTTACCTGAATATTTATATTTCGCCTAGAATTTCATGAACTTTTACGAATGGAAATAATGAAAATTAATATAATTCACATCAAAAAAATAATTATTAATTTGACGCTAATTGCTCATTTACAGCTTCAAATTTAGCGATCAATCCATCTATTTTTTGTTCTTGCTTTTTAATTTGTTTTGGACGAATGTAAAACCAATTGAAAGCAAACCAAAGCAATGTAATTCCATAGGTAAAAATCGCCCAGAAAGCTGTCATTCGCACCGCGTATTCGTACATATACAAGCCAATCCCAATCGTTAACATTATAAAATACAAATTCATCATCGTAGATTGCAAAAAGTGTTGTTTCTTTTTTATTTCGATCAATTTCAGTAAATACTCCTGATTGCTTTTGTCACTATCGATCGTTTTAAAAGAGCTTAACAATTTACTATAAACAGACAAATAAATAATCATCGATAATATTGTGACTACAATTCCTATTTTGGTCGAAATAAACTGCGGCTGGTAATAATACCAAACCAGACCAATAAACACACTTGTGGCGATAAGCAACACATTGGTAATCCAAAACGATTTCAAGCCCGCTTTCTTAAATTGTCTTATTTTCAAAAGCAATTCTTCTATATTGGGTTGATTTACTTTTTGTTTTTTCCATAAATCTTTAAAATCTATATTATTGTCCATTTTCTTTAAATTTTTGAGTCAATTTTTCCTTTATTCTATGAATTTTTACTCGTGTATTGGCTTCTGAAAGCCCAACGATTTTTGCAATTTCTGCCTGCTTTACATCTTCCAGTTCCAGCGAAATTATGATACGATCTGTTTCCGGTAACTCTGCAATGCATTGGTACAAAAACTGAATTTGCGGTTCGAATGATTGTTGCTTTTCTTCCATTATATTCATCGACAACTCAGATTTCGGGAAGCGTTTTTCTTTTTCTATTTGTCGCAAACAATTATTAGAAGCAATTCTAAAAATCCAGGTTCCAATACTCGACTCGTTTCTAAAAGTGTCTAATTTTTGCCAAACAATTATAAAAGTCTCCTGAGCCAAATCCTGCGCAACATCATAATCGTTAACAAAACCCATGCAGAGTCTGAATATTCTATCCCAATAGGTTTTATAGATATTTTCAAATTCCATTATTCTTATTTTATAAAATTGTTTAATTGTTCCAAATACCATGTTGGGTCATCGTACATAATAAAATGCAACCCTTTATTGGCATATTGAAGATTCGCCGTTTTTAGGTTTTTATATTGCGCTTCGATAGCAGGTTTTAAATTTACGAAATAGGCTTCCAATAAGATTAAAGTCGGGCATTTTATAGTGGCTATTTTTTCTCTCAAATCGGTATTCGAAAAATCGCAATACATTTCGGCAAACGTTTTTCTGTCTGATTTTACACTCCATTCGATGATCAAATCCTTTTTTGAAGCATTTTCAACTAATCTCGGAATACTCATTTTTTGCATATCATAAAACTGGCTGTCAGTCATTGCCGTGATTTGATTTACCATCGGCGAACAGTCGTTATTTTCTTTTGATTGAAAAGAAGGATTCATCAAGGCCGACAAACTTGGCAGTGCATCTACTACGACAATTTTACCAATTAGTTCCGGATAATCAGCAGCAATTGCAAGTGCTAATACGCCACCCATACTGTGACCGATCAAGATTGGTTTTTCTATTTTATTGTTTTTAACATAGTTGGCAATTTCTGTTTCCCAATGTTCGAAAGTAACATTCGGCTGTGGTTTTACACCTGCAAAACCCGCCATTGTAAGGGCATAACAGGTAAAATCTTTCTCAAAATTGGCTTTGATTTCGTTCCAGACATCAGCTGAAGAAGCAAATCCGGGAATAAATAAAATGGCTTGTTTTCCTTTTCCGGTTTTAAGAACTTCAAACGGATACGATTTTGTTTGTGCTGCAACATTCATACACAATACTGAAAACATAAGGGCGGCAATCAAAATATACTTTTTCATTTTTAATAGTTTTAAGTTGTTAATTAATCGGATCCGCCTTTTGGATACGAGAACTATTAAAATGTTACAATGGAAATTAAAATTTTAATATAAAAATTCCAAATTACAATTTGAGAATCGTTTTTTTGCCACAAATTATTCAAATTTCCACCAATTCAATTCGTACAATTCTTGGTAAAAAATTAATGTTGGAACCGAAATTCTGACGTGCTTTGCGTGCGGAGATTTCTCTTTGGTCGGAAATATCAAGTTTAGGAACTTCGTTCGTTGCTCTTTGAATGTGATTGCTTCGTTCCTCGCAAAGACTTTGCGTGTATGTTTTTGTCAAAAACAAAAAAAAATCCAAACCCCAATCGTGAAATTGGAATTTGGAATTTATAAAATATTGGAATTTAAAAATCTGATTAACCCACCAAATTGATAATCTTCCCGGGAACGATAATCACTTTATTTGGAGTTTTTCCATCCAATTGTTTTAAAGTTCTTTCATCTTTCATGATGATTTCCTCAATTTGTTCCTTGGTTAAATCCAAAGGCAATTCGATGGTGAAACGCATTTTTCCGTTGAAAGAAACCGGGTATTCTTTATTGGTCTCCACTAAATGTTTTTCCTCAAAAACTGGAAAAGGAACTTCAGAAATTGAAGTTGTATTTCCTAACTGTGACCATAATTCTTCTGCAATATGTGGCGCATAAGGCGAAACCAAAATCGCTAAAGGTTCTAAGATTGCTCTTGAATGACAGTTTTGAGTTGACAATTCGTTCACACAAATCATAAACTGAGAAACCGAAGTATTAAAAGAGAAACTCTCAATATCTTCCGCCACTTTTTTGATGGTTTTGTGCAATGATTTTAAGTTGTCTTTGGTTGGTTCGTCGTTGTTTACGATTAAACCGTTATCATCAAAATACAAACGCCATAATTTTTTAAGAAAACCAAAAACTCCCGAAATTCCAGCGGTATTCCAAGGTTTTGCCTGCTCTAACGGTCCTAAAAACATTTCATACAAACGCAATGTATCAGCTCCATATTCTTCACAAATATCATCTGGCGTAACTACATTGTATTTTGATTTCGACATTTTTTCGACTTCGCGTAGAACTTTAAATTCACCTTTTTGATTAGGAATAAATAGTGCGTTTTTGAATTCTATTCTCCAATCTTTTAATTTACCTAAATCAACATCGGTTTCATTTTTTAATAATGAAATATCAATATGAATATATCTAAATTTTATTTGAGATATTTCATCATTTGACAATCCTTTATCTTGGTAAAATTTATCTTTAATGTCAAAATGATTTGATTCAACATCTGTTAAATTTAATAAATCTTTTGATAAATATATTGGTTCTATATTAATTGATTCATGATATGATTGTAATACAAAAGCACTCATTCCCAAAATCATTCCCTGATTGATCAGTTTTTTGAAGGGCTCTTCGGTTGGGGCAAAACCTTTGTCTTTTAAGAATTTGTTCCAAAAACGAGAATACAACAAGTGACCAGTTGCATGTTCGCTTCCTCCAATATACAAATCAACGCTCTCCCAATACGCCAAAGCTTCCTTGCTTGCAAATTCGGTTTCGTTGTGCGCATCCATATAACGCATCCAATACCAGGAACTTCCCGCCCAACCTGGCATCGTGTTCAATTCTAAAGGAAAAATCGTGGCATGATCTATCAACTCAGTACTGACAACTGAACACTTAACACTGTCCCAAGCCCAAACTGCGGCGTTTCCTAACGGAGGCAAACCGTCTTCTGTTGGTAAATATTTCTCTACTTCTGGCAAAATGATTGGTAAATGTTGCGCATCAATCATTTTCGGTAATCCGTTTACATAATACACCGGAAAAGGTTCTCCCCAATAACGCTGGCGGGAAAAAACAGCATCACGCAAACGGTAATTTGTTTTGCCTTTTCCTTGCCCTATTTTTTCTAATTCTTCAATAACTTTATAAGTTCCTTTTTTGTAATTCAATCCGTTTAAGAAATCAGAATCTACTAATTGAAAGCCTTCTTTGGCTCCAAAAGCAGCTTCAGAAATATCTTTATCAAAAATATTCTTGATGGCTGGCATTCCATTTTGACCTTTAAAGAAATTCGCAAAAGCATAATCTCTCTCATCGCCGCACGGAACGGCCATTACAGCACCTGTTCCGTAACCCGCCAAAACATAATCACCGATCCAAACCGGAATCGGTTCTTTGGTAAAAGGATGTTCGGCGTACGCTCCCGTAAACACACCCGAAATGGTTTTTACATCGGCCATACGCTCGCGTTCTGAACGTTTTGCTGTTTTTTCGATATACGCTTCAACCGCTGCTTTTTGTTCTGGAGTTGTAATTTTGGCTACCAAATCATGTTCTGGTGCCAAAGTCATAAACGTCACTCCGAAGATGGTATCGGGGCGAGTGGTGAAAACCTCTATAAAATTTGTTTCACGTTTAAAGTTTAAAGTTGCCTCACTTTGTGCAACGTCCTGAGACTTGAAACTTGAAACTTGAAACTTTACAAGCGCACCAACACTTTTCCCAATCCAGTTTCTTTGTGATTCTTTTATAGACTCACTCCAGTCGATATCGTTTAGACCTTGAAGCAAGCGTTCGGCATAAGCAGAAATTCGCATACTCCATTGTGTCATTTTTTTTCTGATAACAGGATAGCCTCCACGCTCTGAAACGCCGTTTACGATTTCGTCATTTGCCAAAACTGTTCCTAAACCAAGACACCAGTTTACTTCGGTTTCAGCCAAATAGGTCAACCTGTATTGCAAAAGAATTTTTTCTTGCTCGTCTTTTGAAAACGCGTTCCATTCGCTTGACGAAAAAGAAACAATAGCATCATCGCAAACCGCATTTACATTGGCATTTCCTTCTTTTTCGAAGATAGAAACTAAGGTTGAAATATCTTCGGCTTTGTCTGCATTTTTATTGTACCAAGAATTAAATAATTGAATAAAAATCCATTGCGTATGTTTGTAATAATCCGGATTTGAAGTACGTACTTCGCGGCTCCAATCAAAAGAAAAACCAATTTTGTCCAATTGTTTTCGGTAACCAGCGATTTGTTTGCCTTCTTTATCAACTCCTCCATCAATATTTACACGGGTTGTATCTTCGGGACGCTGTCCGGTCTGAATAGCGTATTGTTCCGCAGGCAAACCAAAACTGTCGTAACCCATTGGGTGCAACACATTGAATCCCTGATGTCTTTTGAAACGAGAATACACATCTGAAGCAATATATCCCAGCGGATGCCCAACGTGTAAACCCGCACCAGACGGATAAGGAAACATGTCTAAGACATAATGTTTAGGTTTGGCTTCGCCTCGGGTTTCAGAATTATTTTTTGCAGCAAAAGTTTGGTTTTCAGCCCAATATTTTTGCCATTTCGCTTCGATTTCGTTCGGATTGTATTTCATTATAAAAAGGTTCAAAGTTGCAAAGTGACAAAGATTCTACGATTTCGCCACCGAATTAAGTCCGCAAATTTACATTTATTGTACGAAAGTTGAAAGTTTGGCCGTTATTAACTTCAAATAAAGAAATTGTTTATTATTTTTACCACCAAATTAAAGCAAACTATGAGTTCTAACTTCGATAAATTTCAAAAACGCAGGTTAATTTCCTCTTATTTTTCGGTTGTATTAAGTGTTTTTCTGGTATTGTTCCTTTTGGGCGTACTTGGATTATTCATTATCAATTCTAAAAAATTGGCCAATGATTTTAAAGAAAAAATTGCGATGACGGTTTTCTTTAAAAATGAGGCAAATGATAGTGTAATAAAGGCATTCAATACCGAATTAAAAAGGGCTCCGTTTGCAAAATCATACGTTTATGTTACCAAAGAGCAGGCTGCCAAAGAACATACTGATATTATTGGCGAAGATTTCCTAACTTTTTTAGGAGAAAACCCATTGTTAAACTCTTTTGACATTCACTTAAAAGCAGATTATGTAGAAAGAGACAGCATTCTAAAAATAGAAAGCCGTTTGCATAAAAACGCCATGATTTCTGATATTGTTTACGACAAACAATTGGTCAATCTGGTAAACGACAACATCAAAAAAGTCAGTATGTGGATTTTGATCGTGAGTGGATTTCTTGCCGTAATTGCTGTTTTATTGATCAATAGTTCATTGCGTTTGTCGATACATTCGAACCGTTTTATTATCAAAACCATGCAAATGGTGGGCGCAACAAAAGCTTTTATTCGTAAACCATTTGTAATGCGAAGCGTAAAACTAGGAATGTTAGGTGCCGGATTAGCGATTATTGCGTTGATTGCGCTATTACTTTACGTAGAAACTAATTTTCCAGGATTAGGAATTTTAGAAGACAAAATTTTAATTGGTATCGTATTATTGGCAGTATTTGGGCTTGGCATTTTGATCACTTGGGTGAGTACGCACTTTGCAACACAACGTTTCTTAAATTTAAGAACAGACGACCTTTACTAATTTTAGATTATTGACTTTAGATTTTAGATTTTAAAAAACTTTATCATAAATGAAAAATAATATAGAAACACCAAAACAAGAATTTCTTTTTGACACTATCAATTATAAAATTCTTTTGGTTGGAATTGCCGTGATTGCGTTAGGTTTTATACTAATGTCGGGTGGAGGAAGTGATAACCCTAATGTTTTTAACGAAGAAGTTTTTAATTTTAGACGCATCCGATTGGCTCCAACTACCGTTTTGATTGGTTTTGGAATCACCATTTATTCTATTTTTAAAAAATCAAAATAAATAGATCTTCAAGATCTTGATTGGATAAGTCTTCGACTTTGCTAAAGCTGACACATCCTGAATCTAAAATCTATCCTGAAAACGATCGGGGCTAAAATTTAACTTTAATGAATACCTTACAAGCTATCGTTCTTGCCATTATTGAAGGAATTACAGAGTTTTTACCTGTATCTTCAACAGGGCACATGATTATTGCCTCTTCTTTTTTTGGAATTGCCCACGAAGATTTTACCAAACTTTTTACGATTGTTATTCAGCTTGGAGCCATACTTTCGGTAGTGGTTTTGTATTTTAAACGTTTTTTTCAAACACTTGATTTTTACTTTAAACTTTTAGTCGCTTTTATTCCTGCCGTCGTTTTAGGATTGCTTTTGAGTGATTTTATTGATGGATTATTAGAAAATCCTGTTACCGTTGCCGTTTCACTTTTAGTAGGAGGAATTATTTTATTGAAAGTAGACGAATGGTTTAACAACCCCAATACAACCGAATCTTCTCAGGAAATTAGTTATTTACAGGCTTTCAAAATTGGATTATTTCAATGTATCGCTATGATTCCGGGAGTTTCAAGAAGTGGTGCCAGTATTGTGGGCGGAATGTCTCAAAAACTAAGCAGAACAACAGCAGCAGAATTTTCATTCTTTCTGGCGGTTCCCACTATGTTAGGCGCGACAGCAAAAAAATGTTATGATTACTACAAAGCGGGTTTTGAGTTGTCTCAAGATCAGGTAAACTTATTAGTAATCGGAAATGTCGTCGCATTTATTGTAGCCCTTTTAGCCATCAAAACCTTCATCGGATTTTTGACTAAAAATGGCTTTAAAGTTTTTGGTTATTACCGAATTATCGCCGGAATCGTCTTATTGCTGATTCACTTTTTTATTCATCCCCTTACGATCATATAATGACACCTGAAGAATATCTTGACGGACAAATTTTATTGATAGACAAACCTTTAAAATGGAGTTCGTTTCAAGCTGTCAATAAATTAAAATATTTACTGATTAACAAAGTCGGACTTCCCAAAAAATTCAAAATTGGTCATGCCGGAACTTTAGATCCTTTAGCCACCGGACTATTGTTGATCTGTACGGGAAAATTTACCAAAAGAATTACCGAATTGCAAGGCCAGGCCAAAGAATATACTGGAACTTTTTACATCGGTGCCACTACTCCATCTTATGATTTAGAAACCGAAATTGATGCGACTTTTCCAACCTCTCACATTGATGAAGCATTAATTCGTGAAACGGTAAAACGATTTTTAGGCGAAATTGATCAAAAACCGCCTATTTTCTCTGCCATAAAAAAAGATGGCGTTCGCTTGTACGAACATGCACGCGCAGGAGAAACGATCGAAATTGCAAGCCGAAAAACAACGATACACGAATTTGAAATTACGAGAATTGCACTGCCGGAAATCGATTTCAGAGTTGTGTGCAGCAAAGGAACTTATATTCGCTCGCTCGCTTTTGATTTTGGAAAAGCAATGAATTCAGGATCACACTTAACAGTCTTGCGTCGCACAAAAATTGGTGATTACGACGTAAAAGACGCTATCGATGTTACTTTGTTTGAGGAAAGTCTCAAACTGCAATAAAATAAAGAAGCACATTACCCATCCTGAATGAGAGCAATGTGCTAACTCGTGGCTTAAAAAGTATCGCTACTATTTGATACTTTTTTTTGGAGCTAGTAGTGAGATATTCTCTTTCCTCCAAACAAAAATCTTGAAAAAAAATCGTAAAAATTTTCAAATAACCTTTTCATAATAGTGCGTTTTAATAGTTAGACATTAAATAGACACCAATAAAAATAGTAAATCAAAAATATGAATAATAGATACGGGCTGGCTCGACTAAAGTACAACATTTTACTTTAGAAGCAAATATTTTAAGATTTTTTTAAACATATATACTTAAAAAACAACATATTACCCGATTAAATACAATTTTTAACGATTAAATGCAAAACAAAAAATTACAATCTATTGTACTTGATATTTTCCATAATGTCGATTAATTCGTTCTGAACCGAAATTCCTTTATCCTGCAAATACCACAGCTGCAAATCGGTTTTAATTTTCTCATCAATACCGCCAAATTCTTTTTTATAGTTTGCGATCAATTCTGCAGCTCCTTTGGGTCTTGGCCCCCAATCTGCACGAACGATTCCTGCTTCTTTACAAATCACAATTACTTTGGGTATTGCTCTTCCTCCGTTGGTTAGATAATGACTCATTAAATCGTCATTTTCATCGCGTAACGCAATCCTAAGATCAATTGTTTTATGAGATGCTGTGGCCATTTTATTCAGAATAGGTAAAATCTGTGCCGCATCTCCGCACCAACCTTCAGAAAGTACCAACCATATATAATGATGATCTAAATTTTGAAGTTTTGCAATCACATCTTCAGTGATAGTGATGGTTTTCTCGAGACGATTCATTCGAACTTCATTCAAACTCGTATAATGCGTCAAGCTCTCAGACTGTTCAGCGCCTGTTGATTTTCCTTCGGATAATAAATCGGTCACTAATTTTCGATATTCGGCATAAGAATGACTGTTGAATAATGCTTTGGCTACAATACTTTTCATAAATTTTAGTTTTTGATACTATAAAAATAAGAATTTAAAAAAGACAAGAGGATGATTTTTATCATCTTATGTGGTATTTTATATTTAAAAAATTAAAATAAAAGAGCAATTAATTTTTTTAAAACATTATTTTTAAAAATCAGAATATGTCTATATTTGCACAAATTAACGCAACACACACATGAAATATAAAAGAATTCTTCTAAAACTTAGCGGCGAAGCCTTAATGGGTGATTTACAATACGGGATTGACCCTAAAAGACTAGCCGAATATGCCGAAGAAATTAAGCAAATTCACAGTAAAGGAGTCGAAATTGCTATAGTTATTGGGGGAGGAAATATTTTTAGAGGCGTTGCGGGAGCAAGTGCCGGTATGGATAGAGTACAAGGAGATTATATGGGCATGCTTGCTACAGTAATTAACGGAATGGCCTTGCAAGGGGCTTTGGAAGACAAAGGAATGAAGACACGTTTGCAAACTGCTCTGAAAATGGAGTCTATTGCAGAACCATACATTAAGAGAAGAGCAGATCGCCATCTTGAAAAAGGAAGAATCGTAATTTTTGGTGCCGGTACCGGAAATCCTTATTTTACAACAGATACTGCGGCAGTTTTAAGAGGAATTGAAATCAATGCTGATGTTATTTTGAAAGGAACCCGCGTTGATGGTGTGTATGATTCAGATCCAGAAAAAAATGCTTCGGCAGTAAAATTTGATTTCATCTCTTTTGATGATGTATTGAAAAAAGGATTGAATGTCATGGACACCACCGCTTTTACTTTGAGTCAGGAAAACAAATTACCAATAGTTGTTTTTGATATGAACAAAATTGGAAACTTATTAAAAATCTGCGAAGGCGAAACCATAGGAACTGTAGTTAATATATAGTCGTTAGTAACCGTTTTAAGTTGCACAAACTTGAACTTTAACTAAGAATGAAAACCGAAAACTAAAAAAAAATGACTGAAGAAATAGAATTTATATTAGATAGTACTGAAGAATCTATGAATGGTTCGATTGCGCATTTAGAAAAAGAATTTCTTAACATTCGTGCAGGAAAAGCTTCTCCGGCCATGCTTGGAAGTGTTTTTGTAGATTATTACGGATCTGCAACGCCACTTTCGCAAGTGTCAAAAATTAGCGTTCCTGATGCCAGAACCATTACTTTGCAGCCTTTTGAGAAAAATATGTTGCACACGATCGAAAAAGCAATTATGGTCGCCAATATTGGTTTTAACCCAATGAACAACGGAGACATGATTATTATTAGTGTGCCGCCTCTAACAGAAGATCGCCGTAGAGAATTGGCAAAGCAAGCAAAAGCAGAAGCAGAAGACGCTAAAATTGGGGTACGTAATGTACGTAAAGATGCCAATAGTGATATTAAAAAATTAGAAAAAGAAGGAACTTCAGAAGACATTTGCAAATCTGCCGAAGAAGAAGTGCAAAACTTAACCAATATTTTTATTAAAAAAATTGATGAATTATTGGCGGCAAAAGAAGCCGAAATTATGAAAGTTTAAAATTATCTGTAATAAATTAAAAATCCGTTTGGTAAAAATGTACCAGACGGATTTTTTTATTGTTATTTTTGCCATACCAAAACTTAAATAATCCCGTTTCAACTCTATATACCTCTCTATGAAGCTATTTTGTTTCCTAACTTTGTTTTTTACGCTTTCGTTGCAAGCGCAATTTCAAATAAATGGAGTTGTAAACGATTCGAACAAAAAACCTCTTCCGTTTGCTACTATTACAACCTCTGAAAACAACAACACCATAACAGATGTTGACGGAAAGTTTCTGCTTACTATTACGCCAAGCACAACCTCTATTACTGTTTCTTACGTTGGTTTTGACACCAAAAATATAGCCGTAAGCACGGCAAAAAAATATTATGCCGTATCGCTAACCGAAAGAACAGCCGATTTAAAAGAAGTGGTTATTTCTAATGAAAATCCCGCATTGACTATTTTAAGAAAAGTCATTCTTAATAAAAACCAAAACGACCCACTTAAAAAACTACATAGTTTTGAATATAAATCATACAACAAACTTATCGTAACCGCAACGCCCGATTCTATTGACGGACGTGTTGATACCACTACTGCTTATAAAGATCTGGACAAAAAAATCGTAAATATTGACTCTTCAGATTACAAGTTTAAAGAAATAATAAGCAAGCAACATTTATTTCAAACCGAAAAAATATCACAATATCAGTTTGATAAAAACACCTTAAAAGAAACTATTTTAGGAACCAAAATGGCTGGTTTTAAAGAACCTGTTTACGAAATTATTGCTTTCAACCTGCAATCTATTTCTATCTATGACAACAAATACGAGCTGTTTGAGACAAAATATAACAGTCCGATTGCCAGTGATGCTAAGCGTGATTACAGCTATAAACTTCTGGACACGGTTGTCAT
This sequence comes from Flavobacterium flavipigmentatum, assembly GCF_020911905.1. NCBI lineage: Bacteria > Pseudomonadati > Bacteroidota > Flavobacteriia > Flavobacteriales > Flavobacteriaceae > Flavobacterium > Flavobacterium flavipigmentatum. Next base: position 691,908 of record NZ_CP087133.1, read on the forward strand.
AAATGGTCGAGAAACGTACATGATTCACTTTAAAAATAAAAAAACAAGAAAATCAACAGGACTGGAAGGAGTTTTGTATATCGATAGCGAGAATTACGCTGTTGCGAAAGCCGTGATGCGGATAAAAGGTGTTCTGGACATTAGCGGAATACATGAATTTACATACGTTCCCGAAGAAAAAATTTGGTTTCAAAGCAATACGACTTTCAAAATTGTAAAAGGTAAAAACAGAAATGATATCAAAATTCTGGGCGGAACTATTCAGTTTGATGGAGACGAAGAAGAAAATTTTGAACCACGAAAAAAAGTCGCTTCCGATTTTACTTATCTGCTTTCTGAAAGCAACAACTTCGACATCCAATACAATACACATCCGAAGATAAAAGACCCTTCTCTTTATATCGAAATAAAAGAAAATGCCAGCAAGCAGCCCGAAAGTTTCTGGGATCAATACCGAAAGGAAAAACTAGACGTAAAAAGTCAAAAAACCTATCTTTTAATCGACAGCCTTTCTATCAATAAAAGAATCGAAAGACGTTTGGGCTTGGGCCGAAAAATCATAAACGGTTATCTTCCGGTTGGGCCAATTGATCTGGATTTAAAAAAAATAGTGAGTTATAATAACTATGAAGGTTTTAGACTTGGGTTGGGAGGTATTACCAACGATAGGTTTTCGAAAGTTTTCAGAATCGAAGGGTACACAGCTTACGGAACAAAAGACGGTAATTTTAAATACAATCTGGGCACCGGTATTTTATTAGAAAAACAAACCAATACCTGGCTGAATACTTCTTACACATCTGATATTAAGGAAATTGCAAGTACTACTTTTGCGGTTGACAAACGTGTATTTAAAATTTACGATCCACGCCCGATAAACATTAGTACTTTTTATAAATACCATAGCTGGAAAGCCAATGTTCAGTCGAAAATTATTCCGAAAACGGAAGGGATTTTTGAGTTGTCGCGCACGTATGTAGAGCCGATGTTTGATTATCGTTTTAATCTGAATGGGAAATTGTATTCGAGTTACATGATGACTACGGCAATGGCTTCAATCGTTTGGGCGCCATTTAGCGATTTTATGCAAACGCCAAGCGGACGCACCGAAACCGACAAACAATTCCCTAAATTCACGTTTCAGTACACCCAATCACTACCCAATGTACTGGATAACGATTTTAGTTTTGCCAAAATAGATTTTAAAACCGAATATGAAAAAAAATATTTAAACGGACAAAAAACCAATTTGCTTTTGCAGTGCGGAATCGCAATGGGCGATATTCCTATTACCCATTTGTACAATACCGCACCAAATAATCTTAACAAAGAAACCATTATACAGCGTATTACTTTTTCGGGAAGAAACAGTTTTGAAACGATGTATTTTAATGAATTCTTCTCTACCCAGTATGTGTTTTTTCAGTTCAAACATAGCTTAGACCGCATCAGACTTTTAAGAAAAGTACGTCCTTCGCTGGTGTTGGTGACCAGAATGGCGTGGGGAAATATGAAGCAACCTGAGCAACATGTTGGAATGACCTATAAAACACTTGACAGAGGTTACTTTGAGTCTGGAATCGAATTAAACAAAATCTACAAAGGCCTTGGTTTAGGTGGTTTCTACCGATATGGCCCGAATCAATTATTAAAACTTGAAGACAATATTGCAGTAAAGTTGTCTTATGTTCTTGATTTGGGATTGTAATAACTGACACAAATTTCAAGTAAAAAAATCCCAAATTCCAACTTTTACTAATTGGGATTTGGGATTTATTTTTTTTTGAATTTGGAATTTAAAACTACGGTTTCAAAATCAAAACAGATGGTGTATTATTGAGCCAAATGCTTTGAGATTCTATTAATTTCTTCCAGCTATCCAGACTTATAATCATTAGGTTTTGTGTTTCTAAAAACTCTTTCTTAATCGTTCTGTCATTCATAATCATGATATGATTGGGTGCAATTTGTTCGATTGAACGAATCGTTTCCTGAATGTCACGTGTGCTTTTTACTTCGCCACTGGCATCTAAAACCGTGATTTGAGACCCGTTGTTGTTGATTAATTTCTTCGCATATTCGATCAGGAAAGCGTCTTCGTGACTAAAAATCGGAATAAAAACCTGATTGACATCCTCCAACTCTTTGTCGATAAAAATTCCGACTGGCATTTTTGTTTTAGCAATAATGTGACGTGTTCTTTCATCAAAAGGAGAATTTTCAAATAAGCCTTCTTTTCCTGTAAACTTATCAATCAAACGATCGGGATTTACTATTCGAGTAGTAAAACCAAGAATCTTACCTAACAAAGTACCATCAAAAATAGATTGTCCTAAACCCACGAGCAGCAAATCATATTCTCCTTGATTGGCCGATTCGATAATATCGATATCAATATCATTGGTTACTTTAAAAACACTCACCATATTTTGGCTCAATCGTTCTGACTCCTCGATTACCGGAAACAGCATTTTTCTTTCGTGGTCTTTTACATCAAAAGAATGAATTTCAGTACTTAAAGACAAATGCATTGCTGTGACAATAGAATTATCACCTTGCTTTTTTACGAGACTATTAGCAATTTTAAGTAATTTTTTGCCTTTTTCAGGAGTTGCAAAAGAAAGCAAAATCTTGTACTTGCTTTTGTTACCAATCTCTTGCGGAATGACGGTTGCTTTTTCTTTAAAAAGATATCCGATAAAATCTAGCGCCGGGCCTGTCATAAAAGTAGTAACCAATGCCATAATAACCATCATGGTAAAAATTTCTGTTGATAAAACGCCTAGATCATATCCGATGTTTAGTACCACCAACTCCATCAAACCACGTGTATTCATTAAGGCACCAATAGCCAAACTGTCTTTCCAATTTTGTCCAACAAATTTGGCTGCAAGAGCACTTCCAAAAAACTTTCCTATTACGGCAACGGCAATAATTACCGCTGTGACTTTCCATAAATAAGGATCATTAAGCAATCCGATTTGCGTTCTTAAACCCGTAAATACAAAGAACAAAGGCAATAAGACAATAATGGAAACGTCTTCTACTTTTTCGATAAAAATATTTCTGAACTTATTATTTTCGGGCATAATAGCTCCTGCCAGAAAAGCGCCAAACAAAGCATGAATACCAATTAGTTCTGAAGCATAAGAAGAGAATAAAAGGGTAATAAAGAAAATCGCAACAACTGGTTTGTTCAGACTTTCGCGAGTTGAGTTTAAATCACCCACACGTTTTAAGAACGGTCGCACTACTTTTAGCATTACGATTACGTAAAGTATGGCTAGACCAATAACGTACAAAGCACTTAAAAAAGAACCTGCTTTTACGATCGCGATCACCACCGCCAAAATACACCAAGCCGTAATATCATCAGCGGCAGCGCAAGTAATGGCAATAGTCCCCAATTTTGTTTTTTGCATGCCTCTTTCCTGAACAATTCTCGCCAAAACCGGAAATGCAGTGATACTCATAGCAATACCCATAAACAGTCCGAAAGAAGAAAAAGCTACACCATCTGGTGCAAAAGTGCCATAAATAAAGTAAGCCAGAGATAGCCCTAAAGCAAACGGAATTACGATACTTGCATGACTGATTACTACAGATTCATGCGCTTTATTTTTAAGTACTTTTAGATCGAGCTCCATACCGATTACAAACATGAAAAATATCAAACCAATCTGACTTAAAAACTGTAAGTTACCTAACGATTCTTTTGGAAACAAAGCCCCAGAAAATTCTGGAAAATAAAGTCCGACCAAAGAAGGTCCTAAAACAATTCCGGCAATCATTTCACCTATTACAGAGGGTTGTCCTATTTTTCTAAAAATCCATCCAAACAACCGTGCAGCCAAAATAATGGTGACAATTTGTGCTAATAAAATCGCCAGAGGATGCTGCAAATTTTCGATCATAGAATGCAAAAAATCATTCCAATGGTTGCTTTCTATCTTTTTCGCAACGATTCCACGTCCTACTTCGAGCGTTGTACCTTTTGAAATAACCCAATAAATCAAAGCACTAAAACCTCCAATAATTGTTACGTAAAACAAAGAGTTTTTTATGTTATTCATAACTCATTTTTTAATTAATTGCCGCAAATATCAGAACAGATTTTTTAGCGAAAAAGTAAATTTACCGCTAATTTTTAATGTATGTAACAAGGCGGAAAAACTTTGTAATAAGTTACAACTTAACCTTCGATAGAAAGTCAGAGCGATAGGTTTCGCTAATGATCAGCGTACTATTTTTAGTGTTTTGTGCAGTGTGATGCAACACAATTTCGCTATGATTAAAAAACTTAATGGCTTTTACGGCTACAATTTCCTTTTTGTTTACACGACAAAAATCGGCTTCGGGTAATGCTGCGAGGAGCGTATCAAATTTTATGTTTTTCAAATTGAGGAAACTGCCGTCACGCAACAGCACTGTTTTGTCTCGGCTATCACTTTCTGCGGTTTTAATATAAAGAATCTCGCTAAAATACAACAAGGTTTTCCCTTTATCGGTATTGAGCTGCAGGAACTTTTTTGAAGAATCTGGTTTCTGAAATCGCTCATAAGCTTTTGAAATCGCTTTTTGCAAACGTTCCATTTTTACAGGTTTTGTAATATAATCTACAGCATCAATTGTAAAGGCATCTGCGGCGTATTGTTTGTATGCCGTACAAAAGATCACCAATTTGTCCTGTAACATTTCAGCCAGATGCAAACCATCCATACCCGGCATTTCGATGTCTGATATTAATAAATCAAAATCGAGTTGCGGGATTTCGGTCAGCAGTTTTGTGGGATCATTAAAGGTCTTGACAATTTCTACTTCGGCAATTTGTTCGCAAAGCATTTTCAGGTACATCAAGCCGGGCAGCTCATCGTCCAGAAGCAAGCATTTCAGTTTTGTATTCAAGTAAATCAATTTTTAGATGAGCAATATAAATATCGTTTTCTACAAATCTTTCGAGTTTAAAATTATTTTTGTAAATAATTCTCAAACGATGTTCCAAAGTCGTGTGTCCAAAACCGCTTCGTTCTTTTTTTAATACTTTTTTATCCGAAATTTTATTCGAAACGGTCATAAAAAAAGCATTGTCTTTAAACTCAAAAACCACAGAAATAAAAGCATCAGCACTTTGCAAATCTGCATGTTTAAAAGCATTCTCGATCAAGTCTATCGATATCAGTGGCGCCAACAAAGGCTGTTCATACAACTTGTCTTCCTGATTGATGTTGGTTTTTATTTTTAATTCGAAAAGCGGACTGATTTTAATTTTATTGATTTCAATTAAATTCATTGCAAAATCAATTTCTTCTTTTGCAGTGACAAATTTCTTTTTACTTTCGTAGAGAATATAATCCAAAACATTGGCCAATTTATCCAACGCAAAGTAAGTTTGATACGCATGAGATTGAATCGAATTGAGGATATTCTTAAACAAATGCGGGTTGAGTTTTGACTCTAAAGTCTCCAATTGCAAATCGTTGACCTTCATTTCGAGGGCATAAAAACTTTTTTCGGCGTCTTCTTTTGCTTTTTTAGATTGAATCAATTGGTAAATCATAAAGCAAATGAGCAGCACTAAAAGCACTATTACAGCGAGAAAAATAAAGATGATGGCGTCGTTTTGTTGCATGTTTTAAAACTAATTTTATTGTAAATTAATGACTAGAAACAAATTTCAGCCCAATAATTGAAGCGATCAAAGTCGATAGAAAAAAGATCCTCCAGAAAGTTGCCGGTTCTTTAAAAATAAAAATCCCGACCAAAACAGTCCCAACCGCCCCAATACCTGTCCAAACGGCATAAGCAGTACCAATTGGCAACACCTGCGTGGCCTTGTAAAGCAGCAACATGCTGACTGAAAGACAAACAAAAAATCCCACCATCCAGTAGGTCGAGATGATCCCAGAAGTTTCTTTGGCTTTGCCTAAACAAGAAGCAAAAGCTACTTCAAAAAACCCAGCAATGATCAATATGATCCAATTCATTTTTGTTGTTTTAAATTTAAAGTACAAATATCAGAAAAGCTAGGGTACTAATTGCAGAAACAGTGGTAAATTATCCTTAACTTCCTATGTTAATTTATGTTAACATACGACAAAAACAGAGGCGATTGTTAATGATTTATAGCACTTTTCACTACATTTGCATCCATTTTAAAGAATTTATGAAAAAAACAATTCAAGTTGGATTTTGGGAAAAAGTAGCCCGAATTATACTTAAAAATAGAATTACGATACTAGTACTTGTGGCCTTGATAACCATTTTCCTTGGTTTTCAATGGAAGAATCTTGCTATGTCGTATACCGAAGCCAACTTGCTTCCTAAAGATCATATCGCCAATAAAGACTATCAAAAATTCTTAGACAAATTTGGCGAAGAAGGTAATCTTATTGTAATTGGTTTTAAAGACCCTACTTTTTTTACACCAAAAAATTATGCCGCCTGGAACACTTTGATGACAGGTTTAAAAAAATCGAAAGAAGTAGATTTGGTTGTTTCTTTGAATGATTTGAAAAAACTCGAGAAAGACACGGTCAACGAAAAATTTGTTTTAGCTCCTTTTATCAATCAAAGTAAGGTTCTTGACCCAACTTATTTAAAGACGATTCAGCACGATTTATTTTATAATTTGCCTTTTTACGAAGGATTGTTATTTAATAAAGAAAGCGGCAGTATCCGTTCTGCTGTCTACATCAATAAAGATTTGGTAAATACCGCCGAAAGAAAAACCTTTATCTTAGAAAATTTAGTTCCGAAAATTGATAAATTCGAAAAAACAACGGGCATCGATTTGAGGGTTTCGGGAATGCCGTACATCAGGACCATTAACGCCAATAATATGAAAGGCGAAATTGCCCTTTTTATTGGAGCCGCACTGTTTATCGTTTCTTTGATTTTCTTCTTCTTTTTCCGTTCATTCAGAGCAACTTTTATTTCTGTCTGTATTTTAGTAGTGGGCGTAATCTGGTCGTTTGGAACTTTGGGATTACTGCATTATAAAATCACGATTTTAACGGCTATAATTCCGCCATTGATTATCGTAATCGGAATTACCAATTGTATTTTCCTGATCAATAAATACCAGCAGGAAATAAAACTGCACAACAATCAGGCAAAGGCGTTGCAACGTATTATATCCAAAATTGGAGTTTCGACTTTAATGACCAATCTGACTACGGCTATTGGTTTTGCCACTTTTATGATAACCGGAAACGAATTGCTTTTTGAATTTGGTTTGGTAACTTCTATCAACGTAATTTCGGTTTACATCCTAACCTTACTGATCGTGCCAATTGTATACAGCTTTATGTCGGTTCCGGGAGAAAAACACTTATACCACCTGACAAAAAACTATATTTCGACCTTATTGGACTGGGTTGAAAATATTGTAAAAAACAAGCGTCGCGTTATTTACACGATTTACGGCTTGCTTTTATTGTTTAGCGTCATCGGAATTTCTCAGATGAAAGTTTCAGGAAGTCTGATCGGCGAAATGCCCAGAAGTGCTTCGTTTTTTAAAGATATTTTATTCTATGAAAAAGAATTTAATGGTGTAATGCCACTCGAAATAATGATTGACACCAAACGCAAAAAAGGTGTGATGAAATTATCGACCATGCGTAAAATGGATGAATTACAAAACACGATTGCGAGCATGCCCGAGTTGTCAAAACCGGTTTCGATTGTCAATTTGGTTAAATATTCTAAACAGGCATTTTATAACGGAAAACCAGAATATTATCAATTGCCGACTTCGCAAGAGCAAACTTTTATTTTGAGTTATGCCAAAAATGCCACCAAAAATTCTAAAGATAATTTGATGAAAAGTTATGTTGATTCGACAGGACAATACGCCAGAATCACGACTTTTATGAAAGATATTGGTACAGACGAAATGGCCAAAGTCGAGAAAAAATTACATGCAAAAATTGATGAAATTTTCCCGAGCGACCGTTATGAAGTTACCGTTACCGGAAAAGCATTAGTTTTTCAGAAAGGAACTTCATATTTGGTAGGCAACTTAATCGAATCGTTAATTTTTGCCATTTTTGTAATCGCAGTATTGATGCTGTATTTGTTCAGATCGTTTAAAATGGTTTTTGCATCGGTCATTACCAATATTTTACCGCTTTGCATTACGTCGGGATTAATGGGTTATTTTGGAATTCCGTTAAAACCATCGACTATTTTGGTCTTTAGTATTGCATTCGGAATTTCAGTCGATAATGCGATTCAATTTATGGCCAAATATCGTCATGATTTATTGCAGAGTAATGGAAAAGTAAAAAAATCTATTTTTAGCGCTTTACGCGAAACCGGAATTAGTACTTTTTATACTTCGGTGGTTTTGATTTTAGGATTTGCAACATTTACACTTTCGAGTTTTAGTGGAACTATTGCCCTTGGTGGATTAATTTCTTGCACATTGGCCTTTGCGATGTTTGCCAATTTATTGGTTTTACCCGCTTTGGTTTTGACTTTTGAGAAGAAAAAAGCGAAGAAAGAGGATTTGGAGAATTTGGAAGAATAAAAGTTTTTTTTATGAATTTCCAGAATTGGCACGAATTCTTTTTCTATACACAACGTTAAGTCATTGCGAGGAACGAAGCAATCTCATTTGCTGGATCACGTTTTGTTGTCTTAGTGAGGTTGCTTCGTTCCTCGCAAAGACAAAAAATAAAGAAATAATTGTCTTTTATGAAAACGAGTGTCCTAGCCCCGATAGTAGCGGCATCCTTTTTCTTGCTCCTTTAGCAAGGAAAAGATATAGCGGATAGCGGGAAATAGCTTCAAAAATTAATTATTATCGTTTATATTTGCAGTTGTTGCACAACAAATAATTTACTATCAATATTATATATAAAATGAAACACACAAAAGTTAAAGACTTATTAAACAGTACGACGACGCTTCAGGAAGTGAATGCAAAAGGATGGGTGAGAACTTTTAGAAACAATCAGTTTATCGCGCTTAATGACGGTTCTACCATTAATAATATACAATGTGTTGTTGATTTTGAAAATACACCGGAAGAAACTTTAAAAAGAGTAACAACTGGAGCTGCGGTTTCAGTAATTGGAACTTTGGTGGAGAGTAAAGGTGCGGGTCAGAAATACGAAATTCAGGTTACCAAACTTGAAATTTTAGGAGATTCTGATGCGGAGAAATTCCCAATGCAGCCTAAAAAACACTCTTTGGAATTCTTGCGTGAGAATGCACATTTACGTGTGCGTACGAATGCTTTTGGAGCGATTATGCGTGTGCGTTCGGTATTGTCTTATGCGGTTCACAACTATTTTCAGCAAAAAGGTTTTGTGTATGTCAACACGCCGATTATCACGGGAGCAGATGCTGAAGGTGCCGGAGAAATGTTTCAGGTGACTTCATTGCCTTTGGACAATTTGCCAAAAACGGAAGAAGGAAATATTGATTTCAAAAAAGATTTCTTCGGAAAACATACTAATTTAACAGTTTCTGGACAATTAGAAGGTGAAACTTTTGCGATGGCTTTGGGTCAGATTTATACTTTTGGACCTACTTTTAGAGCCGAAAATTCGAATACTTCCCGTCACTTGGCAGAATTTTGGATGATCGAGCCAGAAGTTGCTTTTAATGATTTGGATGACAATATGGATTTGGCTGAAGATTTTATTCAATATGTAATCAAATATGCTTTAGACAATTGCGGAGATGATTTGAAATTTTTAGAAGGAAGACTTTTAGAAGAAGAAAAATCGAAACCTCAAGCAGAAAGAAGCGAAATGACTTTGTTGGAGAAATTGAACTTTGTATTAGAAAACAATTTCAAACGTGTTTCGTACACCGAAGCAATTGATATTCTGAGAGATTCAACTCCAAATAAAAAGAAAAAATTTCAATACATCATCAACGAATGGGGCGCTGATTTACAGTCGGAACACGAGCGTTACTTGGTAGAAAAACACTTTAAATGTCCGGTAATTTTGTTTGATTATCCGGCTAACATCAAAGCGTTTTACATGCGTTTGAATGACAACACAGAACCTGGAAGAGAAACCGTTCGTGCAATGGATATCCTTTTCCCGGGAATTGGGGAAATCGTTGGTGGTTCGCAAAGAGAAGAGCGTTACGATGTTTTGGTTGAAAAAATGAAAGCTCTTGGAATCGATGAAGAAGAATTATACTGGTATTTAGACACCAGAAGATTTGGTACAGCGACACACTCCGGTTTCGGCCTTGGATTTGAGCGTCTGGTATTGTTTGTAACCGGAATGACAAACATCAGAGACGTAATTCCTTTCCCGAGAACTCCCGGAAGTGCAGAATTTTAATAAAGAGTTCCTAAGTTGTTAAGGCGCTAAGGTTCTAAGTTTTAAAAAAGAAATATAAAAATAATTTTAACCCGAATTTAATTCGTCAATAAAAAGATACTCAGTGCCTTTGTGCCTGAGTAACTTAGTCACTTTTTTTTATGCTAAAGCAATTTTTAAATTTAAAATTATCCCAAAAATTATCTCCACAGCAAATTCAGCTGATGAAGTTAATTCAATTGCCAACGCAAGCTTTTGAGCAACGTTTATTAGAAGAAATGAACGAAAATCCAGCTCTTGAAACTGGTAAAGAAGACGAATACGAAGCAGACGAATTTGCAAACGAAGAATTTGACGATTATGATGATGCCGAATCAGACAGAATCGAAGCAGACGACATCAACATCGACGAATATTTGAGTGACGATGATACTCCAGATTATAAAACACAGGTAAACAATTATGGTGAAGAGGAAGAGCGCGAAACACCTTTTGCTTCTCCTATTAGCTTTCATCAGGATTTAATCAATCAGTTGAATACTTTTATTTTGAATGATGAAGAGCGCGAAATCGCCGAATTCCTTGTCGGAAGCATCGATGACATGGGTTACATTCGCAGAAGCGTTGCCGATATTGTTGATGATATGGCCTTTACTCAAGGTATTTATACCGATGATAAAATGGTCGAAAGAATGTTGCACGTAATTCACGAACTCGAACCTTCGGGAGTTGGAGCGCGCGATTTACAAGAATGTTTATTATTGCAGTTGAAGCACAAAACACCAACAGAATATGTTGATTTGGCAATTGATATTATCGAAAATCAATTTGATGCCTTTACCAAAAAACATTACGACAAACTGTTGCAGAAATATGCGGTTTCGAACGAACAGCTTAAAAAAGCGATTCACGAAATAGAAAGATTAAATCCAAAACCAGGCGGTTCGTACACCGGAAACAATAAAGTTACCGAAAATGTTGTTCCCGATTTTGCGATCAGAATTACAGATGGCGAACTGGAATTGACCTTAAACGGTAGAAATGCTCCTTCTTTGCACGTTTCTAAAGATTATCAGGAAATGATGCAGACGTATAAAGATTCTCGTGATAAATCGACTGCCCAAAAAGATGCTGTTCAGTTTATCAAACAAAAACTAGACTCTGCCAAATGGTTTATCGACGCCATCAGACAACGTCAGGAAACGCTTTTTGTAACCATGAATGCGATTATGCATTATCAGGAAGAATTTTTCTTAGACGGTGACGAAACCAAACTAAAACCCATGATCCTGAAAGACATTGCAGACATGGTTGGTTTGGATATTTCAACAATTTCGCGTGTTGCTAACAGCAAATATGTTGAAACGCCATACGGAACAAAACTCATCAAAGAATTTTTCTCTGAAGCGATGAAAAATGATCAGGGGGAAGATGTTTCGACTTTAGAAATTAAAAAAATTCTAAAAAACACCATCGAAGAAGAAGACAAACACAAACCGCTTCCAGACGATCAACTGGCAGAAATCTTAAAAGAAAAAGGATATCCTATTGCCCGCAGAACGATTGCCAAATACCGCGAACAGCTTGATATTCCAGTGGCGAGAATGAGGAAGAAAATTTAATTCTAAAGATAAAAACACAATAAACAAAACGAACAGGCTTTAAAATCTGTTCGTTTTTTGGTTTTTACAGAAAACAACAAACCCGACAGTTTAAAGAAATTGTCGGGTTCCGTTCTTTAGCTCGAATGACATTCGATATCAAAAATTACTCCTGATTTTTTTTCATTGCATTATAATAAGCGGCGCGACTTAGTGGTTCATATTCTTCGGTTTCTCCCAACATTACCAATTTATCATTATCGGTTTTGCGAAAACTATAGTTCGCAAGATTTCCAGTTCTTGTGCAAACAGCATGTACCTTGGTCACATATTCTGCCGTTGCCATAAGTGCCGGCATTGGACCGAAAGGGTTTCCTTTAAAATCCATATCAAGACCTGCGACTATCACACGAATTCCCTGATTGGCCAAGTCATTACAAACCGTAACAATCTCATCATCAAAAAACTGTGCTTCATCAATACCAACAACATCGCAACCTTGTGCAAGAATCGCAATATTGGCAGCGGCTGGCACTGGTGTTGACCTAATTTCGTTAGCATCGTGCGATACTACCATTTCGTCATGATAGCGAGTATCAATAGCAGGTTTAAAAATTTCGACTTTTTGTTTGGCAAATTGAGCACGTTTTAATCTGCGGATTAACTCCTCGGTTTTACCCGAAAACATTGATCCACAAATAACTTCAATCCAACCAAATTGTTCTTTGTGATTTACTGTATTTTCGAGAAACATTTTGTATTTTTCTACCTTTAAAAATGAATAGTTTTTATTACTTTGTACTGGTAATAAATTAAAGTAAAAATTTGCTGTTTTACCTTTTTTCAAAAGTAGAAAATTTTTATCAAAACAGAGATTCGCGAACGCTTATTAACAGAAATAAAAAAATGTCTTGCGAATTCCCTTCAATAATCTGAACATTCGAATACAAAATATAAGAAAACACCCTATTCACAATAATTTCAACAGTTATGAAAAAAAAATTGGAAGCCGATTTAATCAGCATTGCACATCGAATTTTAAAACTTAAAAGCAAATCAGATATCAATCAATTGTATCTTGAAACGCAGAAATTATATGAAAAATTAGCGGTTTTAAAATTTGTTGACGAAAATTTTGACACTTTAAAACCAACAATTGGTCACAGTGAAGTAACCTCTCAAATAGAAACCCTGTTTGAAAAGCAAGAGGAAATTCCAGCTGAACCAATCGTGGAAGCAACCAAAATGCCTGAAACAATAAAGATAGAAGAAAATTTCGAGCCAGAAATAAAAGAAGAAATTATAGCTGGCATTGAAGAAGAAGAAATTCCCGAACCTGTGCTAAAAACAGCCGAAGAGCCAGTTTTGCAACAAGTTGAAGAACCTGTTGCAGAAGAAGAGCCAAAGAAAGAAGAAGTGGACGAAAGCCTGTCTTTTACAACAAAAAGCGAAATCAATCCGCTTCCTGAATTCAAACCCGCTTTTGAGTTGGCCAAAGAACCAGAGGCAAAAACAACCAAAGAACTAGAAAAAATACAGATTTCTTTTGAAGATATTATTGGCGTTAATTATGCCGATACCCAATTTGTAAAAGTAGATGATTTCGAGCCGGTACCTCCTGCTCTATCCATCAACGAATTTAAAGAGAAAAAAAATAGTGCCGAAACTACTGTTTTGTCATCAAGTGAATCAAAGACAGCGACGCTAAACGAAAAACTGGCAAAAGGTTTTCATATTGATTTGAATGACAGAATTGCTTTTACCAAAAATCTTTTCGGAAGCTGTTCTGAAGATTACAGCCGTGTTTTAAACCAGCTGCTTACTTTTGACAGCTTTGCTGAAGCAAAAGATTTTATAGAAAACATGGTAAAACCCGATTACAACAACTGGGAAGGAAAAGACGATTATGCAGAACGCTTTTTGGACATTGTCGAAAAGAAATTCTCTTAAAAACTTTTCACTTCTTACATTTCACCCATAAACACCTATGTCTAAATTATATATCGTTCCAACGCCAATTGGCAATCTAGAAGACATGACTTTTCGCGCCATTCGGATTCTAAAAGAAGTCGATTTGATTTTGGCCGAAGACACCAGAACGAGTGGTAAACTGCTCAAGCATTTCGAAATTGGCACGCACATGCACAGCCATCACATGCACAACGAGCACAAAACAACCGAAAACTTGATTGCACGTTTGAAAGCTGGCGAAACCATTGCCTTAATTTCTGACGCAGGAACTCCGGCGATATCAGATCCGGGTTTTTTGCTAACACGCGCATGTGTCGAAAATAAAATCGAAGTAGAATGTTTACCCGGAGCAACCGCTTTTGTACCAGCTCTTGTAAACAGCGGATTACCAAATGATAAATTTATTTTTGAAGGCTTCTTGCCCGATAAAAAAGGCCGTCAGACTCGTTTTTTGGCTTTAGCCGAAGAAACCCGAACGATGATTTTATACGTTTCTCCACATAAACTCGTTAAGACTTTAGCCGAATTCATTCAATATTTTGGAGAAGACCGACAAGTTTGTGTTTCGAGAGAATTATCAAAATTACACGAAGAAAACGTGCGAGGAACCGCAAAAGAAGTATTAACACATTTTGAAAAAACAGCGCCACGAGGCGAAATCGTCGTTGTCGTTGCTGGAAAAACAATAATCAAAGAACCTAAGAAAAGTAAATTTTCTAAAGATCAAGAAGAAGAAGAAGAAGAAGAAGATTAAAATAGTTACGCCACAGATTCCAAAAAATTAGCCGCGAATTACACAAACTATCACGAATTTAATTAGTGGCAATTTGTGTAATTCGTGGCAAAAAAATCACTCTAATCATTTTAATCTGTGGTAGAAAACCTAACTGCAAAGCAGCAAATAATAAAAATCATGAACATACAAGCCTTTTTAGAAAAAGTAAAACAAACCCCAACCCAAATAACATTTCCTGAAACCATTGCAGTAATCGAAGAAAATTACAATTTTACACCAACTGCTTTCCAAAACGGAACGCAGTATAACGCTGCAGGTGAAAATTCCGGCTCTTGTAAAGTATTTTATTTTGCCAAACTGCAAAACTTAAGCAAAGAAGAAACTTTAGCGTGTTTTGGAGCTTTCTATTTTGAAGAAGTTTTAGGCGATCCAAACGGAAGCAATCATCAAAATATTAGAAACTTCATCAACACTGGCTGGGACGGAATTCAGTTTGAAGGAACTGCTTTAGATCTGAAATAATTTTAGATTTTAGAATGTAGATTTTAAATTTCCCGAAGTCTGCTTTATTCTGAAATTTGAACTCTAAAAAACTTTGTAAAAGTTAAAACCCAAATATTTTGCCACAGATTTCACAGATTAAAAAATCCTTTGAAATCATTTAATCTGTGGCAATAAAAAAATTAAGTTTCTGATTAAAAGATTTTCGGTTTCTAAAATCTAAAATCAACACTCTAAAATCTAAAATTAAAATGCGTTGGACATTAAAACCAAAACCTTCTGAAGATAAAATCAAACATTTGGCGCAAGCCTTAAATGTAGAAGATTTTGTGGCGACACTTTTGCTTCAGCGTGGGATTGAAACTTTTGAAGATGCCAAAAATTTCTTTCGCCCGTCGCTAGAACATTTGCACGATCCTTTTCTGATGAAAGACATGGACAAGGCCGTTGCGCGAATAGAATTGGCCATTGAAAATCACGAAAACATTTTAGTTTTTGGCGATTATGATGTTGATGGCACAACGGCGGTTTCGCTGGTTTCTTCGTATTTAAAATCACATTATCCCAATATTGCCACTTACATTCCGGATCGTTACGACGAAGGTTATGGGATTTCTTTTAAAGGAATTGACTTTGCCGACGATAACGGATTCTCGCTTATTATCGCACTCGATTGCGGTATAAAATCGATTGAACATATCGCTTACGCGAAAGAGAAAAACATCGATTTTATCATTTGCGACCACCACAGGCCAGGGGAACTTCTCCCGGATGCTGTGGCAATTTTAGACCCAAAAAGAGAAGATTGTAGCTATCCTTATGATGAATTGTGTGGTTGTGGCGTGGGTTTTAAATTAATTCAGGCTTTGGGTAAAAATCGGAACGAGACAATAGAAGATTTTGTTCCGTATCTCGATTTGGTCGCCACTGCGATTGCTGCCGATATTGTCCCAATAACGGGTGAAAACCGAATTCTAGCGTATTTTGGACTCCAAGTAATCAATAGTGATCCACGACCGGGAATTAAAGCTTTGGTGCATCAGATAAAAAAGAAAACTTTAGATATTACCGATGTTGTTTTTATCATTTCACCTCGAATAAATGCAGCAGGAAGAATCAAACACGGCAATCATGCTGTGGAATTGTTAACCGAATTTGATTTTGAACAAGCCCAGCAATTTGCCTCAGAAATAGAGCAATACAATGCTGACAGAAAAGATTTAGACAAAAAAATTACCAAAGAAGCGTTTCAGCAAATTATAGAAAATCAGGAGGAAGAAAAATTTTCAACCGTTGTTTTTCAAGAAGATTGGCACAAAGGCGTGATCGGAATTGTAGCTTCCCGATTGATCGAAACCTATTATCGCCCGACTTTGGTTTTTACCAAAAGCGGCGACAAGTACGCGGCTTCGGCACGATCTGTAAAAGGATTTGATGTTTACAATGCATTGGATGCTTGCGCGGAGCATTTGGAACAATTTGGTGGTCACATGTACGCTGCCGGAATGACATTGAAACCCGAGAATTACGAGACTTTCAAACAGGCTTTCGAAGAACAAGTGGCTGCCACTATTCTTCCTGAAATGCGAACACCAGAAATCGAAATTGATGCCGAAATCAGCTTCTCTGATATCACACCAAAACTGGTACGGATTCTAAAGCAATTTGAACCTTTTGGCCCTCAAAATATGACGCCAGTATTTATGTCACAAAACGTAAACGATACAGGTTACGGTAAAACTTTGGGAGCAGACGACGAACATTTGAGGCTTTGGGTAAAACAAAATAACTCCGAAGGTATTGGTGCTATTGGTTTTGGACTCGGAAAAAAAATAAACATTACAAAAAACCAACAACCTTTTCAGGTGGCGTATTCGCTGTCTGAAAACGAATGGAACGATAAAGTTTCGACACAACTTATGCTTAAAGATATCAGAAAAGATGGAAAATAAGACCAAAAAAGCAGACCCTTATCAGGCATTGCGCTACAGAGAATTTAATGTTTTTTTATTATTACGTTTCGCTATGGTTTTTGCATGGTCCATGCAATTTATTGTAATCGAATGGGAAGTTTACAGCTTGACTAAAAACCCGCTTTCATTAGGAATCATTGGTCTTATGGAAGTTATTCCCGCCGTTTCAATGGCGCTCTTTGCGGGCCATATTGTAGACCAAAAAGAGAAAAAAAGCTTACTGGTAAAATGCATTTTGGGCTTTACAGTCATCAGTTTTGGACTGTTTTTATTGACCTGGCCAAAAGTAGTAAGCGGCTATTCTTCTACCGTGATTTTGTATTCAATTTATTTTTTAGTCTTTTTAGGAGGTTTGGTACGAGCGTTTTTAGGCCCTACTATCTTCTCGCTCTTGTCTTTAATTGTACCTAAAAAAGCATATCCAAATGCGGCTACCTGGAGCAGTTCGGTATGGCAAATTGCTGCCGTTTTAGGACCAGCTGTTGCAGGATTTTCTATAAATTTAATTGGAGTTCACTGGTCGATGTGTATGGTCGTTGGTTTTTCTTTATTTTCATTGATAATACTTTTTCAGATAAGCAAAAAACCAATTTTAAATCCAAAAATCGGTGAGCCGGTTATGGAAAGCCTCAAAGAAGGAATCAAGTTTGTCTTTAATAACAAAACCATTTTAGGTGTTCTTTCACTAGATATGGTGGCCGTATTATTTGGTGGTGCAGTGGCGTTACTACCTGTATTTGCTCAAGATATTCTAAAAGTAGGCCCTGAAGGATTTGGTGTTTTAAGAGCTGCTCCGGCTATCGGCGCATTTATCACAATGCTTATCTCGGCCTATGTTCCCTTATACAAAAAAGCAGGAATGAAACTTTTGGCAGCCATTTTTGTTTTCGGACTGTGCATCATTCTCTTCGGTATTTCTACTATTTTTTGGCTCTCTGTCGTTGCTTTATTTTTAAGTGGTGTTGCCGATGGAATATCTGTTGTGATACGCCAAACGATTTTACAACTTAAAACTCCCGACCACATGCGCGGACGCGTAGCTGCTGTAAACTCAATGTTTGTGGGATCTTCGAATGAATTAGGCGCTTTCGAAAGTGGTTTGACTGCCAAATTAATGGGAACAGTGACTTCGGTGGTATTTGGCGGAAGCATGACACTTTTGACTGTTTTAGGTTTCGGAATACAGTCACCGACTTTTAGAAATTTAGATCTTCAAAAAGACATGGAAGACCACCAAAATATGGAGTAGATGAAAGGATGTCTATTTATTTTATTCTTTACTATTTCACTTTTTGTAAGCGGACAAAACCTTTATATCAAAACGTACGGAAATAATAAAAACAAAACCATCATTTTTATTCATGGAGGTCCTAGTGGCAACGCCAACTTATTTGAAGGCACGACCGCTCAAGCACTTGCTGAAAAAGGTTTTTATGTAATTGTGTACGACCGAAGAGGCGAAGGAAGATCTGAAGATCCTGATGCAAAATTTACATATTCAGAAGCTTTTCAGGATCTCAATAGTATTTATAAAACATACCAATTAAAAAAAGCTATTCTTATGGCTCATAGTTTTGGAGGTTTGGTAGCGACACTTTACACCGAAAAATATCCTCAAAATGTTAGTGCACTTGTATTGGCGGGAGCTCTGTTTTCTCAGCAAGAGACCTACGATCATATTTTAAAATCGGTAAAGGAAAAACACAAAGGCGACTCTAAAACCCTCGATAAAATATCTGATATCGCAAAACTGAATAAAAATTCTGCAGCATATCGCAAAGATTGTTTTGATCTGGCAGGAGCAAATGATTATTTTAAGATGCCGCATCCTACAACATCATCAAAAAAATTATATACTTCTTACGAAAAGAGTATTTTCTCTACAACCAATATTCGAAACAAAAAGGCACCCTTGCTTTTCTATGAAAACGAAAAGCAAAACAACATCGACACCAGAACTTCCTTAACTAAAATTAAAAAGGAAGGTATTCCTATTTATGCCATTTACGGAAAAGAAGATCGTATTTTTTCTACATCTCAGATGGATTCCATGAAAAATTTAGTAGGACAAAATCATTTTTCTTTACTAAAAAATTGTTCACATTATCTCTTTGTAGACCAACAAAATGAATTTCTAACTACTTTACAAAAATGGTTAAAGTAAGAACTGCTCTACTATAATTACTAAAAGAAAATTTAGGCTTTTTATTATTCTGCTTTAAAAGGAACTTATATCACTCATGGGATTTCCAATATTTATAGCTTTTTTATGATTTTTTTATTTAGAATTAATATAAATAATAATTATATTTGTTGAAATAAAAAGATTCACCATGAAAGAAATTGAGGAAATATATCACAATAGCTTTGGCATTGCTTTCTACTGGAAAAAAGGCAGCCAGGTAATTTCAGAGAAAGTGCAATTGGTTTTTAGAGAAACTGGTTTTTATCTTACACTCGATCAAATGAATCAGTTTTGTACCTTGATCGAAGATAGTATGGTTGAAAATGCCTCTTGCGAAAACTGTCAGTTAAAGAATTCTTGTCACAAATTTTTACTTAAAACTCCTTGCAATCAAATAGATTTGGCAGTTTCTATGAAAGAACTAAAATCGATAAAAGATTTGATTGAAGGCTCTTTGTTTAAAATTGAATTAGAACAATATGTTTATGGCGCAGGTTTAAATTAAGTCAGATTGTTTTGTTTTTAAGGGTTATTTTACATTAATGAAATATATTTTAGAATTACTCTAAAAAAAGTATATTTACACTGATGAAAAAATTACGAACCTTTTTCGCTCTGGCTGTTTTGGCGCTGCTTGCAACAAATTGCAACAACAAATCAGAGGAATATATTGATCCGCGCGGCACCGACTACGCAGGTTCTGAAAGTTGCATACAATGTCATCAAGCACAGTACGAAATGGCGTCTCACAGCTCACACTTCAAGGCGACTTCGCTGCCAACTAAAGAAAATATTCTGGGCGATTTCAGCCAAGGCAATCACGTTTTTATTTACGATAAGAATACCAAATTGGTCATGGAACAGCGCAACGACAGTTTATACCAAGTGTTGTACAAAAACGGAAAAGAAGTAGAAGCCCACCCGTTTGATATTCTTTTCGGAACCAAACATGCACAGACAAGTGCGTATTGGAATAATCATTTTGCGTACGAGCTACCTGTTTCTTTTTATAAATCATTAAACAATTGGGCTACTAGCCCTGGATATTCTGCTACGCAAGTCAATTTTAACCGAAAAATAGAGAAAGAATGTTTTGCCTGTCACAGCTCTAATATTGGCAGCCGTTACATTACAACCAGCTCCGATAGCATTACTTTTATGTCGATGGACGTTGAGGATTTTATGAACAAAAAAACGTTGGTCTACGGCATAGATTGTGAGCGCTGTCACGGTCCGGCAAAAAAACACGCGGCCTTTCACCTTAAATTTCCAGATGTAAAAAAAGCGCAAAATATTGTTGCCATTAAAAGCCTAAGCCGTCAACAAAAACTCGATGCCTGCGCCATTTGTCATTCTGGAAATGATAAATTAAAAATAAAATCCAGATTCGAATTCAGACCCGGAGACAATCTGCTGGATTATTTTAGAGGAGTTCCCAACGCCAATGACACCACCCATTATGACGTACATGGCAACCAGATGCGATTGCTCACACAAAGTAAATGTTTTATAAAAAGCGACAAAATGGATTGCATCACGTGCCACAATCCGCATCAGAATGCTTCGCCCAATTTGGCTTCGTATGCCAAAATTTGCATGAGTTGCCATCAAGGAATCCAGCACAATGCGACTACCTTAAAAACAATGTCGGGAAGTTTACTGGCTGCTAATTGTGTCGAATGCCACATGCCGAAAAAATCATCAAATGCAATTACTTTTCAGCCTTCAAACAGCAAAGAATTATCGAATTATATTTTAAGAACCCATAAAATAGGTATTTATCCAAGTGCCAAAAAGTAATTATTTATCAAATTTTTGAAGCTCGAAAGTTTCGCCATCAAAAACACCGTACGTAAAATAACCAATCCAATCGCCAAGATTCACGTAATTGGAATTTTCGCCAACCGGAATAATCATTGGCAAATGACGGTGGCCAAAAATAAAATAATTATAATGTTGGGTTTCGAGTTTTCGTTTGGCGTAGAGCACCAGCCACTCGTTTTCTTCTCCTAAAAATTTCACATCTTCATCGCCAGAAATCAGTTTGTTTTTTACCGATAAATACTGTGCCAATCGCACACCAATATCAGGATGCAACCAGCGAAAAATCCATTTTGAAAACGGATTGGTAAAGACCTTTTTCATTCTTTTGTACCCTTTATCACCGGGACCTTTTCCGTCGCCGTGACCTATTAAAAAAGTCTTCCCATTAAAAGTAAATTCTTTATTATCATGGTAGACTGGAATATTCAATTCGGTTTGAAAATAATCTTCCATCCATAAATCGTGATTGCCTACGAAAAAATAAATCGGAATACCGCTGTCGCGAATTTCAGCCAGTTTGCCTAAAACACGCACGAAACCTTTGGGTACCACAGTTTTATATTCAAACCAAAAGTCGAACAAATCACCCAATAAAAAAATCGCTTCTGCGTCTTGTTTTACCTCATCCAGCCATGCAACAAATTTTTGTTCGCGCGGAAAACTCAACGCTGCTGTTGGAGCACCAAAATGCTGATCGGAAGCAAAATATACTTTTTTCATATCCTTCTAAAGTTGGGAGTTGTGAAATGTTTGTTGTAAAAAGTGAAAGGTGTTTTATAATATGTTGTGAATTGCTGACTTCTAAATACAGAGACTTTCAAAATCTCACATTTCACAGAAAACATTTTACTTTTTTTACATATTATCAGAAGCGTACCATTCTGCAAAAGACGATTCTGTTTCCTGAAGTTTAAGCGAAAACAAATTGATTCCTGCTGGAAGACGACCAATAATTCTCTCGGCAAAATCAACGACCATGTTTTCGCTTGTTGGCTGATAATCTACCAAAATAACGTGATGGCCACGATTTTTCAATTCGTTTGCCAATTCGATATGAGGTGTTGTTTGGTTAAAAACAGTGGCATGATCAAACTGATCGACGATTTCTTCTTTTACAATTTTCTTCAGATCCGAAAAATCAATTACCATTCCGAACTTTACATTCGAGCGATCCGTTATGGGCGTACCAATAACCGTTACCGAAAGTTTGTAACTGTGTCCATGAACATTTTTGCATTTTCCGTCATAGCCGTATAAGGCGTGTCCGGTTTCGAAACTAAATTGTTTTGTAATTCTGATTTTACTCATCGGGTATAATTTTGGGCAAATTTAAGGAATAGATGCGAGAAACCTGCTTTAATTACAAAAACGTTAAGAACTTGCACTCTTCAAATTTCCTATAAAACGCTAAACATCTGGTTTTACGTTTCTAGCCCTGATAGAAGGGAAAATCCTTTTTTATTGCTTTTTCTGCAATAAAAAAGATTGGAATGATAGCAGGAAATAGCTCCTGAAAAAACTATTTCTTAAACTGCGATAAAGCTGTTTTTGTAAAATCTGACAACACCAGCTTACCACTGATTTTAGCTCGTTCCAGAAGCAAGACATCCCAGTTTTCAGTACCTTGCCAGATAATTTTCTTCATCTCCAGCAAAGCCTCTGGATTGTAACGGCTTAATTTTTGAGCAAAAGCAGCGACCTCAGCATCGAGTTGAGTGGCGGGATACAGCGCAGCGAAAAGTCCTTTTTGAAACGCCCACTCTGCCGATTTCCACTCGTGTGCTGCGAGCGTCATTTCGGTCATGGCAACCTTGCCAATCTTGCGAGAAACAGCAGGCTCAATCACAAACGGACCGATACCAATAGCAAGTTCAGACAATTTTATGGCACTTTCGGGAGTCGCAAAAACGTAATCACAGGCCGAAATAATTCCGACACCACCGCCTACAGACTTGCCTTGCACGCGACCAATAATCAACTTAGAACAACTGCGCATCGCATTGAGCAGCAGCGCAAATCCAGAAAAGAAATGAATGCCTTGTTCTGCATTTTGCACCTCCAAAAGTTCGTCAAAAGAAGCTCCGGAGCAAAAAACTTTATCGCCTTCGCTCTGCAAAACAATCACCGACACATCGTTATGATTGCTTAAACTCTGAATCTCAACCGTTAGCAAATCGAGCAAATGACGCGGAAAAGAATTGCTGGCCGGATGCCCAAATTGTACCGTTGCCACGGCGTCCTGAATAGTGGTTTGTAATGTTCCGTTTGGATTTTCTGCACTCATAAAGATAGATTTGCTCGTAAAGTTACACTTTTGAAAAATATTTTCAAGCGAAGCCTTTTGAAATTTGTTTTTTGAAAATTAATTACCTTTATTTGCTGTCGCAATGGGGGATTAGCTCATTTGGCTAGAGCGCTTGCCTGGCAGGCAAGAGGTGGTCGGTTCGAATCCGACATTCTCCACCAGTAAAATCAAGCCTTACAGAAATGTAAGGCTTTTTTATTTTCTCTAAGTGTAGTTTTAGAGTGCTCTTTTCGAATAAGCATAACATCCAATCTGCTGTAGTAGCTATTATGGGTTTGCCTTTTCATCCTATTTGTGATTCCGCATATTGTCCTTTAATATTCGTTTGAAATAATTTGCCACATGACTGAATGCAAAGACATAATGATTCGGTTGAGGTTATTAATCGTAATTAATAATCTACTAAAAATTTTGAAATTGTAACAATTTCTATTTTAAGCCAAATTATAAATACTACTAACAACATCAATAATTTTTAGCATGTTTTTTAGTTGGTATTAATTTTTCTAGATGAAATATTTTCTACTTTTTCATCATTGTAAAGCTTCTCAAGTTCACGTAACTTTTTTTTAGTTTTTAAGTTTTTTTCATAAAAATCAATTTGCTGTTCGGCAGTAGGACTTACAATAAAAGGGATTTCTAATGATGACAAAAAAGATACCATTTGGTCTCTATTTGTTTTGTCTCCAATCGTATTATAAAAACCTATAATTCTTGGTGTTATTTTTAAGTCTTTATTGTCAGATGTATATACCAAAGCTCTTATGGAAGAAATTGCCATTAAAGCATTTTGAATTGAAGTGGGGTTTATATCACTTGGTAGAGGAAGATTGACTGATTTACCACTTATACCCATAGACTGTATAACAATACTTCCTTTAAAACTTGAAGAGTCGACTTTTCCTGATAATCCAAAAATACCATTAACATCTAAATTTGCGCTAGTAGCGATGAAAGTAGCTTGAATTCTTAACCCAATACCTTCATAAATTGGTATTGAATTTATTTTTCCTTTAAAGTCAGTTTTATTATAGGCATATTTATCATACAATTCAATTTCTCCCGCCATATTTTCAGAAATTAATTGTGATAATGTTGTGTATTTAATCCAGTCTAAAATTACTACATATTTTTTGCCTGTTATTGTGCCTCCTATAGGACCGAAAGTTACTGTTCCATTTTTATTATAAATTCCTGTAGCTACTAATATAGTTTCATCAGATAATGCATTTAGATAATCGCTATTTGTTATATTGAAAAAACCGTCATAATTATTTACTTTGACTGGCATTGGGTCAATAGGAACATAACCGAAATTTTTTATTGTGTCCATTACTGCATTACCAATTTTATTGTCTACTTTATTTTCAACACTAGCTAGAGGGCCTTTTGGTGCACAAGAGTATAATCCGAAAAGAATTAAAAAAACAATTATTGTAAAATTTCTCATACTTTAAGTTTATTAGTTAGTCTTAAGTAAATAGGAAATAATTTAACACATATTCATACCAAATATACGCAATTAACTACATATCAGGTGTATATGTTAAAAAAAATGTTTTTACATTAGTCGAATTAGACACTTTAAATTATAAAAGAGGAATTTATCGGTAAAATTCTAATTAGAATAAAATAATTAAGCACTTAACATTTTAAAGAATATTGAGTACAGTTATTGAGTACAAAATTGGCAAAAAACACTACATTTTGTAATTTCAAAAATTTGCAGCACATTGATTTACAAACATAAAAATCAAAATTATTACTACTAGTATGCAAGAGGGGACGAGTTCGAATCTCGTATTCTTCACCAGTAAAATCAAGCCTTACAGAGATGTGGGGCTTTTTTATTTTATCTAAGTGTAGTTTTTAGAATATAAATTAAGATTTTATTAGTCTTCATCTTCAATTGTTATTAATTCATACTCTTCGCAAAAAGTATCGAATTTTGTTTCGCTTAGTTTATCCCAAAATATCAATCTCTCTCTATCTAATAATCCAAGTATTTCTTTGTATACATTTTGGGTATCTTCTGTTAACGCTATAATTAATATACAAGATGTTCTAGTTACAATCGTATATGCAAATTCAAATTTTTCTTTTTCAAATTCTAAAGGAATTCTTGTAGACCATAAAACACATTCTTTTTCAAGTCCTTTTAAGCTTAAAATAGTATCAGTTTCTGTTACTACCCCTTTTAAAGCAAGTTCTCTTAATAGCTCTAAATCTTTTTCTAAAATTGTAATGCGTGATAGGTCGTAAATATTATAAGTTTTAAATACTTCTAAAACTTTCTCAGATAATTCCAATATTGAATTACCATAAACAACAATTGGTCTTGCACCTGGCGGTGAACCTTTATATGGAGTGATACTTATTGCTCCTTCATTATTTCCAAATCTATGAACAATAGCCTCAGATAGTTTTTTTATACTTTCACTTATTCTTACTGGCAAACGATATGAACCTTCAAGACGATAAAATTGTCGTCTATCCATGTTTTCATCTCTTGGAATATTTGCTGCAGTGCCTAAGTGAATTGATTGTGCAAGGTCTCCAGAAATCGTAAAATTATTAGGGTCTTTAATCATCATATAAAATATTTCAAAATCAGCATCAGTACAGTCTTGAAACTCGTCAACTAAAATATGGTCGTACTTTATATTTAATTCTTTTGATTTTAATTTAGAATAAAAATATTGTCGCCTTAAAGTAAAGCTTTGGAGACTTAAAACATGCATTTTATTTGCATATTCTGTCAAACATTTCCAAGCTAGTTGTCTCCTATAACTATTTTTTGGCATAGATGGATTATTTCCTCTACCTTTCCTTTTAATCGTTAAATAAGTATTCTCTCCTTTTGCAACACCTACTTGTAAACCGTAAATAACCCTATGATATTCCTCAAAAAGGAAATCATGATTTAAAATATTATCATATTGGTCATTGTTTATTTTTTCTTCCATTCTTACTTCTTTAATAATTTCATCAAGTAAACTAAAGTGTTTCGAATGTTCGACCAATCCTTTATACCTGATACCTCCAAGTAATTTTGGTAGCATATCAAAATGAAGAAGTCTAATATTTGTCTGTTGTGAATTATTGAAAGTAAAATGACTTGATTTATCATTGTAACCATGAAAGTTAGTATCGTACTTTATTTGATACTTTGTTGAATCTAAAATACTGATAAGCCATTCAGCTAATTTGCCTATTAACCCCTTATTAAAAGTTGTAATAAGAATTTTCAAATCAGGATTATACTTATTTTCTTCAATTATATTTTTTACTTTTTCAGTGATTACAATACTTTTTCCACAACCTGCTGGACCTACAATAACAGAAGGCAAATCACTATTCCTTGCGGCTCTTTTCTGTTTGTCGTTTAAAATTACATCTTTTCTAACGGTTATCGGTGGATTAAAAATATCGATACTAGAAATTTTATTAGGACCACTTGAAAAAGTTATTTCAGACTGTGGATTTTGCAAAATCAAACCATAATGGCTACTATCACGCCAATAAGAAGGTCGTTGTAATTCAGAAACATTTAAGCTTACAGATAATTTATTCCTAACATTATTTATATTTGTTAGCTGATTTGAAAACATCAAATTACTTTCTAAAACAACTTGTGAATTAAAACCTTGCTGTTTAAATTCCTTTTCTAATTCTTGAATAAAAGGCCGTTTTTCTGGTTGATTAGAAGTTAACAACAAAACTGTCTTCGGTTTGTATTTTTGTACTAACGATTTAAAATCATTAGCAATTTCATTTTTATTGTCCGACGCGTCAAAAAGGTAACTTGCTGAAAGAATTGGGTTTGAAGTTTCTAATTTTTTTTCATTATTCCAAGAGTTAACTTCATATTCTACAATAAAATTTTCATCAATCTCAGGATATGATTTTACAAATTCTGCCCATAAAAAGTCTCTATTATATGTTAACATAAAAGGACTCGTATCGATGTTTATAACTGTAATCTTAGGTGGCTTCTTACCAAGCCTTAAAAGTCCTACATAAATCAATCCTAAACCCCATTGTATTGCTCCCGCACCTGCACCTAAATCAAACAGCTGTAAATGCTGTTCATTATGGTCCAATATCTTATCTAGAAAAAATGAAAGAAATGTGTTTACCCTTCTGGGATGATACCATAGGGAATAAGCAAAAGCAGTACTTGGCCTATCATAACATAAATCTTTTCCTCTTATCAGATTGTAACTTTCAATATGACACTGTTTTAAGTCATATTGAAAATTTGATTTTTCCTTATTCTGTTTGTAGAACGAAACTGCAGACTTAGCAATTATCAAATCAAGATTGTTTTGTTCGGACTTAAGCCATGCTTTTAGTTGTTCCTTCATAACTTATTAAATTGGAGCA
Organism: Flavobacterium flavipigmentatum; assembly: GCF_020911905.1. NCBI lineage: Bacteria > Pseudomonadati > Bacteroidota > Flavobacteriia > Flavobacteriales > Flavobacteriaceae > Flavobacterium > Flavobacterium flavipigmentatum. The sequence continues at coordinate 719,679 of NZ_CP087133.1, forward strand.
AATCCTTGTTTTCCTTCTCCTAGCCAAGGGAGTTCCTTTCTAAATACTTCAACAGCTTCATTATACTTTGATTCATTCCAATTCATTTTTTTCATTTGTTCTATTGCTAACTCCCTTGTACTTGCTACAAATTTTCCTTTTTCTGGATGGAATGGTTGAACTATAAATTTTTTAACACCTGTATTCAAGAGTTCTTTTACAAACTCATTTGGATTTTGCAATGGCAAAAGAGGTGTCATTGTTATACAAGTTTGAATTCCTGATGCAGTCACTTCTTGAATTGCTTTTAACCTTGACTTATTTGATGGACATATAGGCTCAAATGCCTTTCTAACATCCTCGCTATCTGTGGTAACAGTCATATTAACTTGAACAACATCAAACTTTGTTAGTAAATCAATATCTCTTGTAATTAATGGGCTTCTTGTTTGAATCACTAATCTTGGCTTGTGATAGTTTACCAATTCATTCAATATGCTTCTAGTTAATTCAAGCTCCTTCTCAATTGGCTGATAGGGGTCAGTCACACTGCTTATGTAGATTGTCTTATCTATCAAAGGTTTTTTTCTCCATTTAATTAATAATTGCAATGCATTGTCCTTAACTTTTACCCATTTACCCCAATTGTCTTTTTGTTCTGTAGAGCGTGCGAAAAAAGCAGCATAGCAATAATTACATCCAAATGAACAACCTGAATAAGGGTTTAATGTATAATCATATGATTCCATAAACCCTTTCGCTTGAGTAAGGATACCAACAGATTTAACATATTCAATATCCGCGTGTCCGAGTTTGTTTTTTCGGCTTTCTTCTTCCTGTTCTATGTTGCTAAATAAATCCAATTTTTTTTTGATTATGTGAAGTGTATCGAAGCATTAGCCCTAAATTAATTTTAATACCTTAATTTACAAAGCGTTAAACTATTAATTCTATTTATTCTAATAAATTTCAGCAAATACATGATACATTGTTTTCAAATGTATTAAATTATTATCACAGAACTTTACGTAGTTCTACCCTTTTATTGTTATATAACTTTACTCATTGAAATAACCAAACCCAATTTTATTAATCTCTTTTACAACTTGAACCTTATCAATATAATTGTTCAACGTTACTTTTGCTGACCTTTGATACCCCAAAGATTCAATAAAACCAGTCTTAGTATGCAATTTTGTTAAAAACGTTTTCCTCAAATGCTTAATGCTGAAATCATCACTGAGTCCCGCTTTCTTTCTAAAAAAAGTAAACGAATGGCTTATTTGAGTTTTAAGAGTTTTTCTAGAAATATCAAAGTCATCGGCAATCAGATATTTATCAGCACCTAAATGTTTCTTGTACTCTAGTCTATTCAATAAATTTTCTAACTCAATTGACGTTGGAATCATAACCTTTTTAGGAGCCTTGGTGTTATTCCAATTATGAGCCCTTTCAAATTTCAAATCTGTTCCAACTAAATGTTGAACATTGCCATCATTATCTAGAACTATATCGGAGAACTTTAAAAACATAGTTTCTTCAATTCTCATTCCAGTATAAGCAACTAACTCTATAGCATCTTTTGTATAAGGTCTGTACATATTCTTTCTTCGCCCATTTGGATGTATTTCTATAGAGTCTTCGCTTGATATCATGCCTAACAGTTTTTTAAAATCATCATCTTTAATACTTGTTGGATTCATACTTTCATATTTCAATTTTACTTTTCCAAAATAATTTGGGACATTAAAACCTTTATGATTAATTAAAAAATTATTAAAATTCTTTAATGCCTTAGTATTATGATTATAAGTAGTTGCCATCTTGCAAGTCTCATCTAAATAATCGTAGTATTTCCCAACGATAACATCATTCAAATCATAGATTTTAAACTTGTTGAGGTCAAACTTATTATCTTCTAGGAACTTACTGAATCTTACAAGATATTGAACTGTTGTTGTAATATACCCTTTCGTACGAGGCCTTTTTTGATGGTTAGGGACATCAACATTTTCAAGCCAATCGGCAAACATCATGATACAATCCTTCAATAGCTCAATTTTAACTTCAGCTTTTGGAGCCTTAGAAACGAACCGAATTGGATTGGACAACTCATGTTTGAATTCTAGCAATTCCTTAATAGCTTCATCATACTCCAATGCCTTTAAATCCCTCGTTTTACGGCTTCCACCTTGCCTAAGTATCGCTTTGTACTTCTGTCTTTCAATTGGGTGTTTACAGTCTTTATATACAGCCTGAGAAACCTCAATAAGTTTGTTGCATTTTTTGCACACGATATGCAAACCAGTAAACTTTTTATATTTCAATATTTTCATAGTTTATAAGTTAATTTAATGCGAGTGTACTTTATTTAAGTGACCCGCCAAATAATTTTGATGACAATTTGCCCTTTGGGACATAACCCGTTTTCTGAACTTTCGTTGATTTAGGAGAATCCAATATTTTATACAATTCATTTTTATTGTAAGCATGGTAATACTCCTCCCAATTATTACCATACAACAACTTCAAATCATCTATCAAAAGCCTATCAAAAACTAAATCGAAATCATTTAGGAAAGCAAATTCTCCCGATGAATCCTTATAGACTTTTAAATGGTTTTTCTTGCACCATCTCTTTACAGTCCTAATGTCTTTTCGATTTATTAGTTTAGCCATTTCACTCAAATACATTCTTTTTATATATAACATCATTGATTTATTTTAAGTTTGAACAATAGAAACCCTAACCCAATAAGATGAGTTTCAAAAAATTTCATTTTTTTCACTTTGATTTACTAATTTCTGAACAGAAACCAAATAGATTTATAATAGAGAATTGTGCACCAGATTCTCTAATATTTGAAAGTCTAAGCAGACTATATTTTGATTAGGCGACTACTCTAAATTTCATTTTGAATAAACCATCATAATCTCCTTGAGTCATATCCATTATCAATGGATTGAATCCTTTATTTGTTCCTACATACACCCTCATTGCCATACTGCCATCTTGATTTGGGTGAATCATACAGAGTTGGACATTATAGGCAAAATCAGGAATGTCACTAAGTATCCCATCACTAACCAAGCCATCAATATCATAAGTTGCATTGAATTTAGCTTTAGTTGAGTTCTCATTAATAATTCTTAATTCTTTTACTGTCACACTTTTTAATTTTGCTATTACTGTTTTCATTTTGCTTTTTTTTAAAATTTATTATATTAATTGTTTATGATTGTTTTTATAAAAAGATAGGCAGTCCTTTACCCTATTGTTGGGTATTTCTTTTTGTTGATAAAGTTGTTTTGGAACTTCTTTTCAGAAATGAAAAGAAATTAATCTAGTTAGCGACTAGTATTTGTAACTAGATGAAGATAATAGGGATTTAGTGCTTTTTGTAGATTTAAAACACTCTTAAAGTCTATAGGTTAAAAAAAATCCAAGGCTTTCCTCAATCACTTCAACCTGTTCATCTTCGTAGTTTTCAATTTTAATGAATTTGGTAATTTCAAACTCTTTTTTAAAAATTTTTGCTTCAGCCTCTAAGGCTTCATATAGAATTTCTTCATCTCCATAAATATGATAATCATATTGCTCTCCTTCATCCTCAATAACCAGATAGATATCAATAGAATAACCTTTAAAATTTCTAAACTTTTTTGCATGCGCTTCAGAAGGAGAAGAAAAGCTTTCGTCATTATCAAAAGAATACATAATTTCTTGCGCTTTTTCAATTGCACTTCTTCTTTTTTGTAATAATTCTCCTTCGTCAAAAACATACTCTAAATTTTCATTTTTACGTTTCCCTTTTTTATCTACTTGATGGATGTGTACACTTACTACATATTTGCTTGTAATAAAATTGTTTGCTGTTGTTGTCATTGAATTTTTCATAGTTTTTGATTTTTAAGTTTAAGCAATAGACATTGTGTCCATATTGCAATAGATTTTTTGGATTAAATAAATTTTGGATTATTTGCTTTCCAGAATGGAAAGAGAAATTAGATTATATCTTTTGGGAAGCTTGGCAACTATTATAACTTTATACTGCATCTCTAAGCAATTTTCCACCTCGCCCTTGTTGCATCTTTGAATTGTAGTTTTCTTTAAGTAATTCATCAAATTGTTTCTTTGTTAGAACACCCATTCCAGATTGCAACAAATCGTGATTAACATTCGATTCCATATACAATGAAAATATTTTTTTGTTTTGTCCTATGTTTGATTTGCTTGTCTCCTTAAGTTTGGCATATTCTACACCAGTTAAGAACAGTAGCTTTGCATAAGAACCATTTAAACTTGGAATTACTACACTAATTACTTGGAAATCATTTACTGTTGTTGTCATTGAATTTTTCATAGTTTTAAATTTTTAGGGTTGAGTTAAGACAGTCCTATTCCTGTCCACATTTAAATAGATTTTTTTTGATTTAATAAATTGTTTGATTTTTTTTTGCTTTCAAAATAATGAAAGACTTAGAGCAGTAATTCTAGTCTAATTCTGCTTTTCCTTTTTCTAGTATTATTGAGACAATAACACTCATAAATAAAAAATGTACCATAAAATTGTTTTTTAATTTCTATGGTACAAATGTAGATTGGGTCAAATTTGGGGTTGACCCAATTTTACTTATTTTTATTTAACTGACTGATTTATAAGGTAATTTTTTAATTCGTCAGAGTCTTTTTGATTTATTTCTCTATAGGTTTCATTGTGTAATTGCTTTGCATTGTCTGGACTTATCCCCATTATCAAGGCTGTCATTTTATATTTGGACATTTGTGGAGCTTCCAATTTTTCTATAATAGCATTAAACCCAAATTTCTTATATAATTCATATCGTTGTCTCACATTGAAATTTGGCAAATTACTAAGGCTAAGTTTTTCGAGCTTTGCCGATTCCAATTCAATGATTTTAATTTTTATTGAGGAGCCTAATGTATATGGTTCTAAACCAAAACCAAGATGTCCTAATTCATTTTTAAGAAATGAAAGTTTTTTTGATTTTTCTAATTCAAAAAACTGTTTGTTTTCATCTGAAAAATATTTTCTGTAATTCATGGATAAAAAATAATCTCTATTTAAGAATTGAGAATCAGTTATGTTTGAATCAGAATCATTCTCAGATAACAACCGTTCATATTCAAATTTAATAAAATCAATTTCGTTAGCGAATGAATTACTTTTTAAGAATTCATTCTTAATTACATTATAATAATATATATAAACTTCACAAGAACAATCTTTCCAATAGTAGTTTTCTGTTTTACTAAATTTAAAAATAAGTTTTAATGTTTCGTTTAGCTCTTCTTTTAATTTAGAACAAGATATTACGTACTTAATTTGATTCTGCATTGCTTTTTTAAACTCATTGTCATCGCAAAGTGCATCATATAAGTCAAGTTCCTTTTTTATAACTGACATTATTTTGTCAATAAAAGCCATTGTTGACATTACGGTTTCGGAAAGCTCTAAAAAAATCTCATCTTGTTCTTTAACTATTATCTCATCTTCATCTAATTCTGTAGAATCGAGATAATGTTTTCCTTTTAAATCTGATATTCTATTTAATTCATCCTCTGAGAAATACTTGTCGTGGTTCATTTTCTATATATTTTAGACAATTAGTAAATGCAGAAAATGTGTAGTATCTGCTTCTATACCGACTTATAAGTTTTTATCAAAATCAAGCAATTCACTTAATGTTATTTCAAGTCCTTTACATATTTCAAGGAGGTAGAGATATGTAGGGTTAAATTCGCCTGCTTCGACTTTGTGAATAGATTGTTGGTCTTTAAATATAAGTGCACCAAGTTTAGCTTGTGACAAACCACGAGCCGTTCTTAATTGCTTAATTCGCAATCCCAAACGCTTCAATTCACTTGTGTTATCCATAGCTTCCATATGAAGCCAATTTGAGAATAATGCTTAATTTTATTAACATACTATAGTATGTTAATTGAAATATAATTATGTTTGTTGAAATTTTAAATCTAGCAAGGAAAGACTTAATAAATATGAACAGTACAGATAATAAATTTAGTTTTAACACAGGAGTTAATATAACATTTCTCAATGATTCATTGAATGTAAATAGTACTAAATATAATAGCAGTATAAGCTATGATAATTTAGACAATTATACTTATGAAAGTGTTATTCAGCCGAGAGTTACTCCTTTTGCTTTAGCTGTTAGAACTCTTGTTTTGGGGTGGGCTATTGCTTTTACAATCACAATACCAATAAAAGACGAATGGGGTGGCATATTTTTTACAGCAAGTTCATTAGACATTTTCCTAGCATGGTCATCAATAATAATATTTGCTGGTTCTTTTTTGATTTCGGGGTTAATATTTTGGGGATATGTATTTTCTGCGGCAATTCAGACACCTTTTTTAAGTAGATTAATCAATAATTATTTTTCAGACCATGGAATATTGGTAACTATAGGAAATAAAAGTGGAAATAATATTGAGTTTTATGCACTTGATAACGAAGTTTCAAAAATCAAAGAAGTTGAAAAGGAAATTTTAAATAGAAGAAAATCAATTACAGATGATGCATCCCAAAATACATCATATTCTGATTTAAAAAAATTAAAGCAATTGCATGAAGAAGGAATCATTACTGAGCACGAATTTGATTTGAAGAAAAAACAAATTTTAGGATTGTAATATGAAAAAACTGGTTTTCATTCATGTTGCAATTCCATTACTACTTGGAGGATTGATTTATATTTCTTTTCGCAGTCTATCTTTAAGAATGTTTAATTGGTTTGAATGGAGCAAAATAGATTTTTTCACATCAATAATCCGTACCACAATACACCCATTAAAAAGCCATTTTCCTTCTTGGTTCTACTATTCTTTACCAGATGCACTTTGGGTTTATTCTTTTTCATGTGCCTTGCTAATTCTATGGAAAGACCAATTTAGGATAGGTAAACATTGGTTACTTTCTCCACTAATTTTAGGTTCCATCGTAGAAGTTGCACAAGGGTTAAAGTTATTCCCTGGCACATTTGACATGTGGGATTTAATTCTTACTATCCTTGCTTTATGTTTAAGTGCAATAATAATTAACTATAAATTCAATCAAAATGACAAACAAAAACTTTCGCATTAAAACAGTTATTTCAGTTCTATTAACAGGTTTTTTTATTTTTTTAGCTTTTGCTAGTGGAGAAGATAAAAATGAAAAAAGAGAACCAAAAACCAATTTTTCTGAATGTTCAGAGGTTATTTCATATGTAAAATATAGAGGTTATCAATCTTTAGTAGAAGAATGGGGCGAAGGTCAAGTTGGACGAAGTAGTCTTGACAATGATGGAAATTTTCAAATTGATGTAAAATGGGATAAAGTTAAAGTAAATGGAAGAACAGTCGAATTCACTTTTACTCAAGGTGAATATAGTAGTCCATCGACTTTTGTGTCTGCCTACTGTGGAAATTAGCAATCATTATTAAAAAGGCTTCGAATATATATTCGAAGCCTTTTTTTCATCTAACAAAAATCGATTCAAATCATATTCCTGTTTCTCATAACTTTTTTAACTTTTATAATCGTAGTACTTGATGCTCCTGTAATCTCTGTAATCTCTCTTACAGTTAATCCTTTCTGTAATTTCTTTTGTACGGCCTGGTGACGTTCCAATAACTTTTCATCACTTTGGATAGCTCCAATTTTTCTACCAGAGAATTTTCCAAGGGCCTGAGCAATTTTTATCCCTTCCATAGAACGAGTTTTGATTTGATTACGACTCATCTCACCGATGCTACCCATTACGGAAATCACTAAATTAGCCATTGGATTTTCTTCTCCATTATCCAAGAATGTTGAAAATCCTTCTTTAAGTGATTTCAAATTGATGTGATTTTTTTTAAATACAGATATAGTATTTAAAATATCCAATAAATTTCTGCCGAGGCGGTCCGTAGAATCGACTACAACAGTACATCTTTCAGATTGATTTGTGATTTCATCAAACATTTTTACGGCTTCTGGTCTTTCCATAAATGGCACATTCCCTTGAATTCTTTCAACAAACAATCTGGATGGGTCAAATCCTTCATGCGATTTAAACGATTCAATTTGTCTAGCAGAATTTTGGAGAACGGTTGAGGTACGAGAATAAAAGTAGTATTTCATAATATTAAGGTATTTAGGTTGAATCTGTTTTAGTTTTAGAGTCCAAATTATTTTAAAACATTCTAATCGGTTTTGTTGGGTTTCCGCTTTCAACTTCCGATTTAGAAAAGAACCATGGTCTATTCCTAAAGCGGACAAGTCAAAAAAAAGGAATTACTTCCCTTCAATCCAATCTATGACATCGACCAACATATCACAATAAGCTCCTTCGAATGTTTTAACGACTTCTCTTTTTTTATTTATAAAAATGATTGTGTAGTCATCTACCCAACGAAGACAAACTTTAACCCAACCTTGATGAGTTAATCCATTTACCTGAAAAGCTACTCCACCTTGAAATTCTTTGGATTCACTAATCGCTGCGAAATTTTGTGCTCCCCAAGCCATTAGTGCAGAACGGTCCGCATATTGAATCTGTCCTAATATTGTTTTAGCTATATCCATTGTATTTGTTTCTGTGCTCATTTTTCTAATTGTTTGTTGTACACTGCGAGTGTACAAGGAAATTTGTTCCTGCGCCAGGGATTATTAAAATATTTTAATTTTTTTTCACTCTGTACCGCCCGTAAATAGGGACTTGTTGAAAATAATTATTGTTTACCCACTACAAAATCTGTCTTTTTTGACATGGGGAAATATTTATCTAAAACAGATAAATATTATGGAACAAACCCAAACCAACCAAGATGGACTAAATGTCTTATCATTATTCGATGGAATAAGTTGTGCGAAACTGGCACTTGAAAAATCAGGAATAAAAATCAATAAATATTACAGTAGCGAAATATGTCCTCATGCTCTTGCAATCCAGAATCATCATTATTCTGGAGATACCAATTTTATACAATTGGGTGATGTTTGCAAGATTGATGGCATCGACCTAAGAAACGAAATTGACCTAGTCATTTTTGGAAGTCCTTGCACAAATCTTAGTAGTATTAACCCTGTGGACAGAAGAGGTCTTGAAGGGAAAGAATCAAAATTGTTTTATGAAGCCAAAAGAATCCTCCGAGATATCTATGTATTTGCACCAACTAATAAAAAGCTCTATTTCCTAATGGAGAATGTTGCTAGTATGACCGCAAAGGACCGAGACATAATTACTAATGAGCTTTCAGAAATATTTCCTGATGTGAAGTTAATAAAGATAAATTCGGCAGATGTTGCGCCAGCCAATAGGAGAAGACTTTACTGGACCAACATTCCCAATGTTGGAGTTCCTGAACCTAAAAAATTCAATTACCAAGATATTGTAGTCAATGGTTATGTTGACAAAGAAAAAGCTAATGTACTATTAGGTAGCAATTGCACCCTAACCAATGGGATTTTTAGATACTATAAAATGAACATTGGAAACCTTATATATAAGGACAAAAAATTTGCGGACCAACCAACCGAACAAAAATTGCTGGAATATCCATTTATACTTCACAAATCAGGATACATTGGGAAATCTCGTTTGGGTTTTGACGAATATGATTTTCCAAACGGATGTTATCGGCTACCTAGTGTTTTGGAAAGTGAAAGGCTTATGACTATTCCTGATGGTTATGTTTCAAACGTGCCGAATGTATCCAAAACCAATAAATTAAAAAGCATTGGATTGGCGATGACAGTTGATGTGATTGCTCATTTGGTGACGCCATTAAAAAAAATCTAAAAAAAAAATAACGTTTCGGATGATTTCCCTATTGACTATGCCAATAGAAAGAAGTATCGTTGATAATATTGCTTTAACAGGCAATTACTGGGTCCAGATAGAGTAAGCTCCTATCTGGGTTCTGCCCCAGTTTAAAGAAGCAGAATCCAAAAATAACATAAAAGCAGAATAATTATGAAACCATGCTACAAAACCAATCCCTATTATCAAATTTATATTTTTTTGATAATAACCTCCAATTACATGATAACTTTACTTATGAGTCACTACTAGGGAAATTTTTTATTAATTCATCTTATCTATTCAATAATGATGTTTTAGATAATACATTACCTAAAGATATAAAAGTACTAGATATACCAAGGGTTACGACCTATAATGATGACAATATCACTACTGATATTTCTGCTCAATTATCGCTATTCGTAATCAATAATAATAGAATAAAGATACCTAGTAAAGTAGAATATGTAATCAGAAAATACGTGTCGAGAAAGCTATTAAAGGAAATCCATAAGGATGTTGAGGTGGCTATTGAATTGTGTTTGCTGTTTTGTACTCAATTAAATTCCACTTACTTTGATATCAAAAATGGAAGCCAACCTAGTGGATGGAAATCACTTCGAGCCGAATATCTACGAGACTTTTTAAGTCTGAATCCTTTGACCTATAAAAAAGTAATAAAAGCACTAGAAGAACCTTTGAAAAAAGGGGCTATACTTGAATGTGACCATATCAGCATCATAGGTGAAAAGAATCATTTCTATCGTTTAACACCGCCTTATTTAGGTAAAGGGATAGTAAGTTATGACTTAAAGACAAAAGAAGCTAAAAGCCTTCTAAACAAGCATTATTATAGAGTTTTAAGTGAAGCTAAAAAGAATCCAATCTGTGAGAATCTAATCCGATTCTATCAGGATATTACCCTTCCTAGTATAGACCAAATTAATAAGGAAGCTGATAGGTTAATTGCTTCAGGATACGTGACAAAGAAAGGCAAGAAACTAAGGAAGTTGAATGGACACGCTAGGACATATTATAAAAATCATAAAGAACTCTCTTTTGTAGAAGATGCTATTGAAATATTCGAATATTTAACTGATAATGTTTTGTTGATTCCCACATTTGGTGGTGTGAAGAGTGGCGGTCGCGTTGTAGATTACTTTACACTTATGCCTAGTTGGATTAGAAATCTAGTTTTAATAAACGGTCAGGCTCATGTAGAATGTGATTATAGTTGTCTCCACCCAAATATAGCTATTACATTATATGACGGGTCCGCATCTTATTTAACTCATGGTGATTTAGGGTCAGAGCTCAATATTGATGTTAATACAGTAAAAAAAGAACATTTATCATTCTTCAATAAAGAGGTTTGGCAAATGCAACAATCCCCTCTTTACCCATATTACCAACATAATGAGCCAATAATGCTTCAGAATATTATTGCCGAGAAATATAGCAGTCAGTACAAACACAAGATTACTTCACGCAGATTGTTTGCTAAAGAAGTTGAGGTAATGACAGCTGTTATTCAGCAATTAAATAAAGAAGGGATATTTGTTGGATACGTGTATGATGCTTTGTTTTTTCATCCAGATTATGCAAAAAGAATAAAAGAGGTTATGGATACAGTAATTCAGCAATATGGAATTAAGACAGTAGCCAAATTGTCTAATAAAGAAAAACAAAATCCCGATATGGAAACACTAAAGGAATCAAAGTTGATTTGGCACTGTATTTAGTCCCGAAAATGATAGCTTAAATAAGCTTAAAAAAATGAAAATAAAAATTGAAACCATTCTTAAATAAAACGCACCACTAAGACGTGCTTATAGTCGTTAGCGAATTTACAGGAATTATCGTTTTAATTCGTATTTTCGTATAGTCGAACATAGTTGTTTTCGTAACTTTAAACGTTTAGAAGTGCATAAATGTTGTAAAAAAAGTTGAAATTAACCATAGAAAAAGCAGTTAGATTACAGCTAAAATCCTAAAAAAACTGTTTTTTCTCCAAAATTTAAAGAGAATTGAGGAAAACCATAAAATTAAGAAATAGGATAACTGTATTTTTGAACCTAACAAAAAATTGATTTGCAAAATATAATAACTGTTGACGAAATCTTTAAAAGAAACGAAATAAGCGTTAGGACTTATCACGTTTGTAAGTACAACCAATTACACTCTATATTAGATATTTTAAAATATTATTACAAAAATAAGTCCTTTGAAAAACTTAGAAACTGCGGTAGTAAATCAAATTTGGAATTAGTTAATACATGTAATAAATATCAAGGAGATTATTATATTGAAAATGTTGAAATTGAAGTAAAGGTAGAAAATCCTCTAAAAAATATAGTATTAAATTTAACCAGGATTCAAAGAGAGGTAATAAATAACTTTATTTTTGTAAAAACAAATAGCTTATCGGTTAGAAGTAGAAATGCAATAGTAATGCATTTAAATAACAATTTAAAGGTTAAAAACTATACTGAAAAAATACTACTCTCTGAAAACTTTAAAGTTCAAAAAATAAAAAATGTTGGAGCTAAATGTATTCCTGAATTAGAAGTTTATATTTCAATTATTCAAGACTTTATCTTAGAAGTTAGTCAAACAACTGATGAAAAATATTTAATTGCATTAAAAAACAAATATTTAATACAACAAACTTTCAATATTCCATTTGTTCCTAGTGAAATATTGGAATCAGAATCTATTTTTCTTCTTACAGACTTTTTATTTAATCAAAACGCTTTTTTTGATGAAACTCAAACAAACGTAGTTAAGAAAGGCTTGAAATTGTACAATTGTCAAAAAGAAATAACCCTTGATGAAATTGCTGAACAAGTTGACTTATCAAGAGAAAGGGTTAGACAAATAAGAAAAGTTTGTCTTGAGGAGTTATTTAGCAAACTTCTTTTTATTTCTAATTTCAATGATGATTTATTTCAAAATTACAATATAGATACTCAATCTAGTTATATTGAAATTAATACTGATATTTTGGAGAAAATCAATAATTTTAATAACACCGATTTTTCCAGAGAGTTTATTACCTACATACTTTCCGTATATCTACACAAGAGTTTTACTCTAATTGGCAATTCTGAAGATATATTACAATTCAATTACTTTAATTCACGTAACAAGCACAATTGGAATAATTTCTATTTAATAGATAAAAAATTAGCCTCCGAAATTGATTTCACTTTTTTTATAGACGATGTTTCAAGCAGATTGAGCGATAGAATTGAGGAGTCTTATTCTTTTAATTTTAAAAGCTATTTATCTAAATTTCTAACAAATAATAATGTAGAAATATTAGATTTATTGTTCCCAATATGTGAGAGAGTAGTCAATGACGAATTTGAAATATATCTTGATTTAGATGAAAATCTAAATTTCAAAAAAAACAGTAGTAAACAAGTACACCAATATGCTTATGAAGCTCTTGAAGAATTGGGAAAACCATCGACGGTTAAAGAAATTTTTGACAGGGTAATAGAACTCCATCCAAATTATAATACAGAAGAGGCAAAAATAAGAGCTTCAATGAAACGGAAAAATGGATTTGTTCCTGTTGGAAGAATAAGCGTATTTGGGTTAAAAAAATGGGAAAATGAATTAGAGAATTTTAAAGGCGGAACCATAAGAGATATTGTCGAGGAATATTTAATGTTATTTTCTACACCAAAACATATTTCAAACATAACTGAATATGTTTTAAAATATCGCCCAAAATCTAGTCAGTACAGTATTTTACAAAATTTAAAGCTTGATGAATCTGGGTTATATGTTTTTTATAAAGATTCTCATATTGGATTAGCTTCGAAAAAATATGAATCTGACTTCAAAAAATTATCAGAAATAATAAAAACCGATGTAAGGACTTGGGCAGAGACATTTGAAATATTCCAAAATTTTATTTCAATTAAGCAAAGACTCCCATTTTCAAGTGGAGTCCCTGAAGAGGAAATAAAACTGTATCGTTGGATTAATTTGCAACAATCTAAACAAAAAAAAGGAAAAGTTGAAGAAAACAAAAAAGAGAAACTAAATAGTTTACTGACAAAATATGGATTTAAAAATAGTAAACGAAGATTAACCCCACAGGAAAAATACGAAGAATTAATATCATTTGTTTCAATAAATAATAGACTACCATCAGCAAATAAAGATGGTGAGGAAAATCTATATAAATTCTATTATAAACAACGTAAACTTTTTGAAGCAAATGAACTTGACAATCTAGAAAAAATTAAATTTATCGAAGTTGCAAAACTTTTTCAAAATATGAAAATATGAAAATAAAAGAAACAAAATTATTGCAAAGCCAGAGACTCAAAGAAATCTGCAATGATACAGAAGTTAATTTTGAATCAATGGAAATTCTATTGGAATCTGTTAAAACAAAAAAGTTGCTGAAAAGAAATAATTATCATCAGCAAAAAATTAATGATGTTATTGAAAAAGCTATAAAATGAAATTATCAAACATAGAAATTAACAATTTTAGGCAATATTACGGTGCTATTAATATTGATTTATCAACTAATCCCGACCAAAACATTATATTGATTGGTGGTAGAAATGGTTACGGTAAAACAAATTTTTTATTATCTATAGTTTGGTGCCTTTATGGTGAAAAAATATCACAAATTGATGATAACTTCAAAAAGGAAATCCAAAAAGAAAAGAATTATTCATCTTTCATGCAACAATCCATTAATTGGACTGCAAAAAAAGAAAATAAGGATGTCTTTTCAGTTAGTATAGTAGTATCAGATATTGAGTTACCTGAAATAAAGAAATTAAACTCCAATTCAGAAAGTGTAATAATTACTAGAACATTTAATGTTACAAGTATGCATGAAAAACTTTCCATTTCTGACCCAAATTCAAATATTGAAATCTTTGATGATGAAGCTGATAAAATTAATTTCATCAATGATTATATTATCCCTATAGATGCTGCGAAATTTGTGTTTTTTGATGCAGAAAAAATCTCTGAAATTGCCAACTTATCAATTAAAGAAGAAGGGAGTTTTATAAATGATGCTTTAGGTAAAATTTTGGGATTAGATACCTATGACACACTTATTGAAGATATTGAATTTTATATTAATACCTTAAAAAAAGAAGGTGCAACCAAAAACCTACAAGAAGAAATTGTAGATAAAGAAAAAGCTATAGAACTTTCTAACATAAACATAGATAGACTTGAAGAAGAAAATGCAGAAAAGCTTAAAGAAATAGATGATTTAAAAAAGACAATACGCCAATACGATAATCTAATTTCTCAACACAGTAAACAAGGTAATTCAGCTTTCGATAGAGAATCTATTCTATCAGAAATAGAGAAGTTAAAAACAAAGGAAGATGAACTATCTGAAAGATTTAATGAATTAAGCGAAATAATTCCATTAGCTATTTTAACAGGAAAACTTGAAGAAGTTAGCGAACATCTTGAAATTCAAGAGAAAAATAAAATTACGCAAAACTCATCGAAAGAAAATTCAGAAAAAATAGAGAATTTCATTGAACTCCTTTTTAATAAGCCACCTGAGCCAGAAAATTCTACAATGTCGTTTAAGGATAAGCTTTTTTACTATGAAAAAGCTAAAAATTTAGGTTCCGAATTATTTAGTCCAAATGGAGATTACCAAGAATTAGATTTTGAACAAGATTTAAGCAATTCCGAAAGGAATTTAATTTATGATGCCATTAATCTAGTTAATTCTCAATCAAAAGATTTATTCGAAACTACTATTGAAGAATTCAACAAGACAAGAATTACAATTGAAGAATTAAATAAAACCTTAAGTAAAGTTGATGCTGATTTAGAAGATGAATTGATTTTAGACTATTCATCCAAAAAAGAAACAGCAGATTATAATATCACAGAAAACAACAGAAAAATTGGAGAGAACAATCAACAAATCAACAAATTAAAAGGAGACATAATCAGGCTAAACCAACAATTGTCTTTATTGGTTAAAAAGGTTGACGTTAATGCTCTAAATAAACTAAAAATAAAGGAAAGTCAAAAATACATTGATTGCTTAAATTTCTTCCTAGAAGAGCAAAAAAACAAGCATAAAGAGAGTCTAGAAATAACAATACTAAGTGAACTTAAGGCATTGATGCATAAACTTGGAAGTGAAGAAAACCAAAGCAAGTTTATAGAAGATGTAAAAGTAACCATTTTAGCATCTGGTCAAGGAATGAAAATAACTCTTTTAGACCAAGACGATAATGAAATTAGAAAAGAGAGTTTATCCTCTGGTGAAAAACAAATTTATATTTCTTGCTTAATCAAAGCAATATTAAACGAATCAATACAAAGTTTACCAATATTTATAGATACACCTCTTGGTAGACTTGATGAAGAGCATAGAGATAATATTACTAAAAGTTATTATCCTGCTCTTTCTGAACAAGTTGTTTTATTCTCTACAAACAGTGAGATTACACCTAAAAGATACAAGGATATTTCAGCAAGCATTTCTATATCCTATCTATTATATAATGATGGGGCAAACACAAATTTGAAAACAGGTTATTTCCAAGGCTATGAGAATTAAAATAAGTAAAGAAAATGACGAATTATTGTATAAGCTAAAAACATTATACAATTTTAAAAATGACGGTATAGTTCCTCGTATTGCATTTTCTAATAGTTTATTATCGGGTAAAATATTTGATATTGAGAAAGAGGTGATTCCA
Organism: Flavobacterium flavipigmentatum; assembly: GCF_020911905.1. Classification (NCBI taxonomy): domain Bacteria; kingdom Pseudomonadati; phylum Bacteroidota; class Flavobacteriia; order Flavobacteriales; family Flavobacteriaceae; genus Flavobacterium; species Flavobacterium flavipigmentatum. Next base: position 736,199 of record NZ_CP087133.1, read on the forward strand.
AGTTCTGATGGTAAAGAATTTAGAGATGATAAAGCTATTTTTGGGACTGTTATAGGAAATGGGTCTAATACAATAATTTTTAAATCTATTCTCGACCAACATTATGGTAAAAATACATTTGAAGATGAGTTTATAAAATTATTTAAACTTCATTTAAATCATGGTTTAGATATTTGGAATAATAAAATTGAAAAAGCTAACATTTCAAAAGGTGACCATATTGATATTCTTTTAAAATTTGTTAAGAGCGGACTGGATTTAAGAAAAAACATAGTTAAAACAAATTTTGTATCAAAAAACATTGAAGTCAAAGAGTTTGTAGAACCTTTAACTTTTGAATTAGGTCAAACTGCGGAAGGTGAAAAAATTGTTATAAAAATTAATGATTTAAGAGAGTTTGACAATAGAAACATTGCAATTGCAGGTATGGCAGGTTCAGGCAAAACGCAGTTAATGAAAGATATTTTATATCAAATTTCTAAAAACAGTAATAATGAACTAAAATTTATCTTTTTTGATTATAAAGGAGAAGGAAATCCAGAGCAATTAAAACCTTTTTTAGATGCTACAAAATGTGAGTTTGTTGATATTGTAAATGACGGAGGTATTGAATTTAATCCATTTTTATCAATAAGTTTGGATGAAAGACAGAGGCCTTTTAGTATTAAAGCCTTTGTTGACACAATAGCAACTTTTGTTCCTAGTGTCGGAGTTTCCCAAAAAAATATTCTGACAAATGTTATTACCGAATTATTCGACAGTAAAAATGGTTTGTATCCAACAATAAATGAATTATTTGAAAAAATTGAAGAATATTATGAAGAAAATAATAGACGACCAGATACATTATTTGCAGGTATTCAAGATTTAACAACTAATATTTTTAATTGCAGTCCAAATAATACGGATATTTTAGATAAAAGTTTATATCTCAATCTTCCACCAGCTTTATCTGATACTTTAAGGCAGTTAGTCGTGTTTTTATTATTGAGATATTTCAATACTTATTTTAGTTCTACAAATGATTGTGAACCACATGAGCATATTTTCCCAATACGTTATGTGATTGTTATTGATGAGGCTCATATATATTTAAAAAACAAAAATGCGAGAAAAGCACTTGAAGAACTTTTGAGACTATTAAGGTCAAAAGGTGTAATTATTGTCATGCTTTCACAAGGTGTTGAAGATTATAAAACAAAAGATTTTGATTTTGCTTCACAAGTTAAACTTCCGATTTGTTTGAATGTACAAAATAAGGACTATAAAGCTATTACTAATTTTGTTGGTACACCGATTAGTAAATACAAATTAGAAACAGAAATCAAAAAGCTTGAATCAGGAAAAGGGCTTATAAATATTGGTGAACCGAAAATTATTGAATTAAGACAATGGTGGAAAACAAAAAAAGATGAAAATATATAAAAGAGCATATATATTTATAATTCGCAATAACCTTCTGACAAATCAAAAATTGCAAAAAAGTATGTCTTTGCCAACGCTAGCTAATTAGAATTAGTTATCCCTAAACTCGCAGAAATATTTCATCAAAAGTTCAGTCTAAAAATGCAGTTCCATTTTCTGTTTACCTTTAATCTAAAAATCAACTATGTTATTCAAAGCCAAATTTTTAGGTTCTGCATAAATTTAACAATTAGAGGGCCGGGAGGCCCCTTCCCTCTTAATTACTGTATTATTTTCATTAAATGAAACTTACCGTTACTCGCCTCAATAGTACTGTATGTTTGAACCGTCTATATACCCAATTGGATATTCAAAAAAAATATCTAGACCTAAAAAGTCAATTATTTTTTAGACAGTCCAAAATCAAAAAAAATATTTTAGAGGAAAATTGGGTTCCATTTTTTGCTTTAATCAATTGTTTATCCGTACCTATTGGGCTTAGACACTCCTGTATTTGCTCTATTGAATTGTTTCATAAATACTAGTAAAAACTATGAATTAATTAAGTAGTGTGAGTGCATAACCTCATTTTGGAGAATAATTTATTTTTTCATTGGTGTTTGGGTCCATTACGAGATATTTATCATTAAAAGAAAGATATGAAGCTAAAACTAACATCAAAACAAATGCTCATGCTACTTAATAAAGTAGGTGTACCAAAAGGGAAGATAATATCAACTACTGGGGCAGTATTGAATTCAATTTATCAAAACACAGAAGGTAATTTATCAAACTAGACTTCAAAATCTAATCTCGTTAATAATTTATTAGCATCCTCGCCAATTATAACCATACAATCTCTATTTCTTATTAATGCCATTGCATCTAAGATATCAGCTCCGTTTGCAAGTTCTATAATTTTAGCATCAGTAAAAGCAATCATTTCATCGTAAAGGACTTGAACTGATTTTGTTGTCAAAAAGAAATTTTTTAAGGCATGTAATTCACATTCGATAAACAAGTCTTCATAAGCCTCAACAAGAGGAACCTCGGAAACATCTGTATACCCTATGAAACATTTACAATCATGACTTACTAGAACTTTTCCTAAACTTCTACCAATATGGCAAGCAGTCGAATAAAAAAACGAGTTTGAAAAAAGATTTGCATTGTTCTCTTTTACATAGTAATCTACTGCTCTTAAAGAAAGTCCATCATCCGTGCCATGAGACAAACCAACAAATACAAATGGATTTTGATTAAATGTTGGTATTAAATTATTGATATTAGTTTCTAAACAGTTATTTCCATCAACTCCTGTTATAGATATACTTTCATCATTTTTTAACTCATCAAGATGTAAGTAACTTCGGTTGAAATAATCTCCTATTTGATAATCAATATTATCATAAGCTATAATAGTATTAATCATTGTCTCTAAGTGGTTGACGGCTAAAAATTTCAATAGCTAATTTTAACAAACTTCTTTCAAATTCAATTCCTACTTCACTCTCTTCTCTTATACTTTGCATAACCTCATTCATTGTAAAAGAAACACCTTCTTTATTTTTTATTAAAGGTTTATTCCTTGCATCATCGGGATGTTTCATTATCCATTCTTCAATCACACAGTCAATTCTTAAACTTAAGCTAAGAATTGCTTCGTCTACTAAGTTTAATATTGTAGTATAATCCGATGTAAAACTTTCGAACTTGAATAAATCTTTATTAATTAGCATCTTCAATTCATCATCATCGAGCTCTGTAATTTTGCTAACAGTTATTAGTATAATGTAAACTAATGAAGTTTTCTCCCTAATTTTTTCAAACACCCTTATTCCCGAGATATCTTTAGCTTCTTTAAAATTTTTATCTAACAAGACAATCATTTTACAGCCTAAATTTTTCAATACATAATCCAATCCATCCTGTGAATGCGTGAATAAAAGTACATTCTCCTCACCATGCTTAACTTTCAACATAACCATAATTGGCGATATCTCAGATATATCATCATGTATGACAATAACTTTTGTGCTCATTAAATTATTCATAACTAATTTTTGTTAAATGGGATTGTAATTTTAAAAGTTGCTCCAGTTGGTTTAAATTCATTTTCAACTAATTCAATACTCCCTCCAAATGCTTTTACCTGATTTTCAACTATATAAAGTCCTATTCCTGCTCCTCCTTGTTCCGCAGTTCTTGTATTGTATAAACCAAATATCCACTCTTTATCACTTTCGTTGATTCCAATTCCATTATCAGAAAAATAAATTACATATTTATCGCTATTAAGGAATCCAGAACATTTTATAATTTTATCTTCTGTATTTTTAAGAGCTTTAATGGAGTTTGAAACTAAATTTTGGAATATATCTTGAAAAGCTTTTTTATTTGTATCAATGATAAAGTCATCTTTTATATCAATTTCTAACTTGATACTATCATTTTTGAAAACAGTTTCATAAGTATTTTTGAGTAAGTCATCTATTAGAATTTTTATATCAAATTCTTCATAGCTTTTATCTGCACTAGCATAGCTCAACATAAAATCTGTTACACTAAGCAACGTATTCATTTCATCATAAATTAAGATAGCATACTGAAAAAAATACTTGTCATATTGAGGATTAGGAAAATTTAATTTAAAAAATTCTCCTAAATGTTTAACCTTTGCAATAGATGTGCGAACAGCATGCGAAATTAGTGATGCATATTCTTGCATTGAAACAACACTATAAAGAATCTTTTCTTTTCTTTCTACTTCTTTTTGATATTTCTTTTGTTCATCAATTCCTTTACTAATAGTAACGTGAAGCTTTTTAGCTTGGTCCTTTAATAAATTTAGATTAGCTTTAAACTCAGGATTTAGTTCCTTATCAATGCTTTTTTCTATTTTTTCTATTTCTCTTTCAAAAGACTTAACATCCTGACCAGCAACTAGAAGCTCTTTTTCGACAGTAGTTTTCTTTCCAACTCTTTCAAATTCTTTTAATTCTTCAAATACCTTCAGTTGAGAAATAATAAATTCCTTTATAGATTCATACTCTTCGGTATAAATAAAATCTTGTCTATTAGTTGCATCAATTATTTTGGGATTATTTTCTTTAGTAATATCTAAGACCCCTATCACTTCTTTTGTTCCAACCTTGTTAAAAGCCGCTGACCATCTGCGCTTATCAATTCCTAAAACATCTCTTTTTTTATCAGAGTTTTGCTGAAATTCTGCAAAAGGCGTAGCAATAATACCATCTCTGTAAATTTTTATTCCATCTATTCTAGTCTCATCATTTTTATAAGCTGAATTATATCTTTTCTTTGCGTTCTCATTGAAATAATATATTTTCATCTTAACAGGCCCGAAATTTTGAATATCTATCCATTCGGAATTAATTTCTCCTGTTTTAGAATTAAAAATTAAAGTCTCTTGTTTATTATTTTCTAAGTCAAAATCTATTTCTGCTCGATGAGAATAAAATTTTATAGGGTCAGGCTTAACTAATTTATTAGCAAAGCTTTTATACTCATTAGAATTTATTCTAATATCAAAAGGTGGATTTACAGGATAAAAAGGAGAAACAAGTTTTGATAATTCTTTATAAAGTCTTTCAATATCATTTTCAGTCCATAAATCACTTACTTTTGATATAATTAATTCCGTCCCACTTTCTTCTAAATCTCCATCTTCATAAAAATATTTATTCTCAATTTCAGTAAATAATGACAACTGTTGTGTGACTTTTGAACTATCAGATAAGGCTTCATATTCATCCCAATCAATTTTCACATTAAGCCAATCATTTTCACTATTTTGTTTAGTTCTAATCAATAATTTTTCGCCTAATTTATCAACTGCAAAACGACCAATCCCTTTTTCGCCAACAAATTTTCGATTAAAAGGCTGGTCGGAATAAAGACTCGTTCTTTTACTATTTGTTCCAACAACCATCCATTTATCCCTTATATCAATAAAAGACATACCTATTCCATTATCTTTTATGATGATTTTCTTTTCTGAATTTTTAGAGCCAACATCTACAAAGTCGACTAGAACTTCCGTTGCATTTGCATCATAACAGTTTTTTACTAACTCAAAAACAGCAGTAACTCTATCAGTTATTAACTCTCTTCCTAATAAACGAAAAGTATTAACATCAAATCTCCAACGAAGACTAGTATCTATATCTTTAATGTTGTTCTTTTTTCCCAATTTCTTTAATATGATTTTTAATACTTTGTGCAACTGCTATCCCTAATCCTACAGGAACTGCATTGCCTATTTGTCTTGCTATCGTTGGACTAGAGAATTCAGAATTTGGGTCAATGAAGTTATAATCTTCAGGAAAACTTTGAATCAATGCAGCCTCTCTTAAACTAATTGCTCTATCTTGAACAGGGTGACCAAATCGACCATTACTCAAACCTGTACAATATGTGGTCATTGTTGGAGCAACATCATTCCATTTCATTCTTCCATAAACACTTTTGAAATTTTTTCCAGAATCTTTTTTATGACATTCTAACCATAAACTTTCATCCCAGTCCTTCCATGAACCTCCTTCTGGTGTTGCTCGAATTCTTTGCTTGTTTAAACTATTTAGTTTCTTTGCATGATGCAAAGGGTCGTCTGAGTGAGTTTCGCCATCAGCAATGCTTGGTAAGTGCCCAATCGCATCTTGCACTGTCTTATATTTTTTGTCTTTTATAGTTGGTTCGATTAACTTGATTTTTTCTCCTAATTTGGTTCCAAATAAAATCAACCTTTTTCTTCTTTGCGCAACTCCATAATCTTGAGCATTTACAACGCTCCAAGAGACTAAATAGCCTTTTGATTCTAACCTACTTATAAAATCTTTAAAAACCTTTCCACCATCAAATGTCACCACTAATGGCACATTTTCCATAGAAATTATTTCAGGCTCAGTTTCATCTATCAAATTTGAAAATGAATATAATAACTTCCATTTATCTTCTGGTCTGTTCTCAATATTAGAACTGTTTCGATTATATATTGAGAAAGGCTGGCAGGGAGCACATCCAACCAATATTTTTTTCTTCCCTTTGCCATATAGAGATAATAATTCAGAAGGTGAAAAATCCTTAATATCTCTATGTAGAAATTTGGCATTGTTATTATTTTCAAAAGCAAATTCACAAGAGTTGTCAAAATCAATTCCAGCTTTTACACTAAATTTTTCTTTCACAAAACCATGTGATAATCCGCCAATTCCGCAAAATAAGTCTACAACTTCAAAATTTTTGTAAGTTAATTTATTTGTATTCTCTTTCATTAAATTTAAAGGTCAGTTTATGCAAATCTACAATTTTTATATATTTTAATTTTTTAAAACCAAATTTCTTATATAAAATATTTTCACATACAATTAATTTAAACGGAGAATTAGAAAAACTGAAAGTATTTAGAAATTCCTAAGTGCAGTTATTAAGTGGAAAAATGCGTAATAATGCTACTTTTTGCAAATATTAAAAATCATAACATATTGATTTTTAATGTAAAAATTCAACACCATTACTACTGGCAGGCAAGAGGTGACCGGTTCGAATCCGGTATTCTCCACAACAAAAAAACCCTTGTAAATCTTTTTTACAAGGGTTTTGTATTTTTATACAGCTTCAAAAAATGTTTATCGCTCGCTCACGTTATCAAAATCGGGCTCATTTTCCTCTGCTTTCTTAAAATCATTATTCAATAAATCGGTCAGTTTCTTTTTTTCGCTCTGATTCTTTTTTGTTATCAATACGATCAAAACAATTAAAACCGCCACTACAATTCCGATAATTACCCAGTTGATTTCCATAACTTTAATTTTAATTTAAAAGTAAAAATTTTATCCCTCCGCCACATTATCTTAAAGTTAAACTTCACACAGCTTTGTTATAAACCAACCATCATTTGGTCTATGCTTTACAATAATCAGGAGCAGAAGATTTGTTTTCAGTAGCACCAATTGTCCCGCTGTTGGCTTTATCTTTTTCTGTCTAAAAAAGCCAGAAAAAGGATGCCGCCGCCATCGGGGCTAAGCGAGACATTTTGTTTTTTAGCGGTACTTTTTAGTTGGAAAGAAAAGCAGCTTTCTTCAACAAATCAAAAAAATACCCGAGCTAAAATGACAGTTTTTGAGTCTTTATTACAGCTGCATTTTGAGTTTTTCTCACTCTTTTTCGCCACCGCTTTCTAGAACTAAGCAACAATTCACAATTCAAGCATTCATAAAAAAGAAATGAATTATAAAAATCATTTAAAACATTGATTAACAAAACACAACAGTAATTTTGCAGTAGCACAGAACAATCCATGATATAAATTAAGTAAATAACAAAATTACCTATGCTATAATTTATTCAATACTAAAAGCCTCATTTATCCAAATTTTAAGTTATGGATGACCAAAAAATACATCAATAAAAATCTTCTTCTCATAAACACAAATACATTCAATTTGTGTCTTATGCTGATCTCTTTTTTTAGCAGTCTGATCTTTTATAACCAAAAAAAAGCGCTCCAAAAGGAACGCTTTCTCTATGTTATATTTCGACAAAACTTATACCGTTTGATCGTCTATTGTAGCATCAGGAGCATTTGTTTTTACAGATGCAATACCATTGTCTCGGGCAGCGGTACTTTCGTACATTTCGCTGTTGCCAATGATCTGGCCGTTGGCTGCTTTTAAGTTAAAATAAGGTTTCCCGTTAGAAGATTCTCTTTTGTCGAATCTTTCATCAATTTGCGAGTTGGTTTTTACAGATTCTATTCCGTTTAAGCAAGCAGCTTTGGTCGTATACCCTTCACTGGCAAGGATAGTTTGCCCATTGCCTGCCTTTAAATTAAATTGAAACTCGCCGTTTGCTCTTGTAGTAATTGCAAATTTGCCCATACTGTTCTGGTTTTTAGTTAAGAAATAATTTTAATAATCGTATGTCATAAAAATACAAAACTTAGAAATACAAAATTTAAGGTTAACCATAATTTATTCTAGAGATAAGGATTTGACTATCTCTGAGTCGCCACTCGCAAAACCAAAATAGACGATCAATAGGGTCTCAACACCCATCGATGGGGTTGTTTACTCCTCGGTTGGGGTTCCAGACGTCAAATTTGGGGTTCCGAACCCCAACGATGGGGTTCCAGACGTCAAAATTGGGGTTACCTAGCCCCAAATTTGGGGTTCCGAACCGCAACAATGGGGTTCAGGACGTCAAATTTGGGGTTAGAGACCACAACGATGGGGTTCCAGACGTCAAAATTGGGGTTACCTGGCCCCAAATTTGGGGTTCCGAACCGTAACGATGGGGTTCAGGACGTCAAATTTGGGGTTAGAGACCCCAACGATGGGGTTCCGAACCTCAACGACGGGGTTCGGAACCTCAAACTTTAGGTTCCAGACCTAAAAATTTAGGTTCCAAACCTAAAAAGCGATACTTTTTATTAGAATAGAAAAAAAACCAACAACGAAGAAGCTACAAAAAGTAATTTATTTGAGCAGATAAGACACACGTATCGAACCGTAAAAATATCCCGTATTACCTTCTTTCTTCAGTTCCTTGCCTCGGTACATAAAAATATAAGCGAGATTCAAATTGTCGTGACGGTACTTTAAGCCCGCCTCGGCATTAAAACGAAATGGTTTCAGGTCGAACGTCACAGGGCTCGTGTCATTGAACAAACTGCCCTGAATTGTGGCATCGTATATTTGGTAATTAAAAGAAGGGTTGGCGTAAAAATAAAACTCCCGCACCTGAGATTGAGGCGTTGCACTTACCGCGGCATCATAGAGATTAGAGTCGTAAACAGCTCGTAATTTCTTAAAACCAAACCGAGCGAGAAAACCTGTTGATGCACCCGTTAAGACAGTTCCTAAATTGGCCTCGGACACCCAATGAAAATCGACAAAATCGTGTTGCTTACTGGTAAACATCTTTTTTGAAAACACAGCATGAGCCTGCAACGCGAGCGCATTATGAATCTGATTTTCCCAGCCATAGACTTTTTTATAACCAATAATTTTATGAAAACTCTCCTGCAACTCTTTGCCAAAAGCATTGGGCCCAACATAACCCAACTGAAAATCGGTTTTGAGCACCGACTCATTTTGGTAAAAAAAGCTTCTACCCGCTTCGGCAAAAAGGTAGCCCGCAAAAGGCCTGTCGTTTATGGTAACGGCGGCTTCATTAATAAATCTCGGATTGTAAAGATATTGCCCAACTCTAAATTCGGTAATTTTTTTATTGATTTTTTGGTTGTCGTTCTTTGACAAATAGCGATAAAAAAGCTCTAGACCATTGGTATAATACATGTCATTCTTAGACGACGTATAGAGATCATTATCAGTAATAAAACCAATTTCTGCTGTCCTCGCCTGCCCAAAACTTACCAACGAACTCAAAAGTAAGAAGGCAAAAAGTACTTTTTTGACGCTCATTTAATAATTAATTTTGCCAATAACACGCATCTCACGCACAATTCGCTCTTTTCTCCTGTTGATGTAACTCGAAGAACCCGTGGCCTTAAACTTCCTCGGATTGGGTAATATTGCGGCAATTCCGGCAGCTTGCATTTTGGTTAAATTTGCAGCATCACGGCGGTACCAATGTTCGGTAGCGGCATAGGCGCCGTATACGCCATCGCCCATTTCGATACTGTTCAAGTACACCTCCATGATGCGTTCTTTGCCCCAAATAAGTTCGATAAGCACCGTAAAATAAGCTTCTAAACCTTTTCTAAAATAACTTTTGCCCTGCCATAAAAACACATTTTTGGCAGTTTGTTGCGAGATCGTGCTTCCACCGCGAATGCGACGTCCACGTTCGTTGCTCTTGTATGCTTTTTGCAATGCGTTAAAATCGAAGCCGTTGTGCGTCAAAAATGTAGCATCTTCGCTGGCGATCACGGCTTTTTGCAAGTTCATAGAAATTTTATCCAAAGGTTCCCAATCGTGATCAAAATACACTTCCTTGCCGTCCATTTTATTTTCGATGGCTCGAATGACCATCAAAGGGGTAAAAGGTACAGGTACAAACTTGAAAAATATTACAGAACCAATAGACACGCCAAGAAACCACAAAAAAGCTTTAATCAAAAACCATTTTATTTTTTCTCCTGTCGTTTTTTTAGCTGTCGTTTTTCTGCCTTTATTAACTGGCGGTTTTGCCTTATTTATTTTTCTTACTTTAACTCCCATTATATTAAATCTGCTAATTCTGTTCCTATTAAACCGCCTATCGCAACGCCCATCCCACCCAAACGCACTCCACAAAATACATTTTCAGACAGTTGCTCTACGATCGGATTTTTACTATTTCCAATTCCCATGATGCCGCTCCAACGATGAGCAATTTTAAAATCTTGGTTTGGTAAAATTACATTTTTAAGTAAATCTTCCAATTTATTTTGTACAATTTTGGTTTGTCCAAATTCGGTGGTAGTTTCGGCTTCAAAATCAAGGTTTCGGCCTCCGCCGAATAATATGCGATCGCCAATATTCCTAAAATAATAATAACCGCGGTCTAAATGAAAAGTCCCTTTGATATCCAGATTCGGAATCGGTTCTGTAATTACTACCTGAGCCCTGGCAGGCTGCACAGCACCATGAGTCAACGCATTAGCAAAACCATTGGTTGCAAAAAGTATTTTTTGAGAATTGAAACTAAAATCACCCAAGACAACTTCAACGTGATTTCCTGCGTCTGCATAAGAGGTAACCGTTTGCTGATTGAGGATTAGAATATCGGCTGCGATAGCTTGTTTTAGCAATTCCTGCATCGTATTTCCGGTATCGATTTGCGCTTCAAAAGGATTAAAAATTAAATAGTCCTCAACGTTTTGAAAGCCAAACCGATCTACTTCTTTAGTAAAAACATTTGCCTTAAAAAGCGGCTGAAGCAACTCGTTGATAAAAGGCAATTTTGCAACACATTCGTTAAAAGTATTTTCGTCATCTTTTAGGAAAAGTTCGTAACCACCGTGAGGTCTGAAATCTATGGCGGCATCACCCAATTTTTTACGGAGTAATTGCAAGCCTTGCCAACGTTTTGCGATGAGTTGAATTACTTCTTCTTCGGAATGTGTTTTGAGGTCATCAATGATTTCAGAAAGGCTTCCGAAGCACGCAAAACCTGCATTTTTGGTACTGGCACCTTGCGGCAACATTCCTTTTTCGAGCACAAGAATTTTTGCGGTCGGAAATCTTTCGCGCAAGCGCAAAGCGGCATGCAAACCCACGATACCGCTACCGAAAATGGTATAATCGATGTTGGTAAACCAGTTTTTAAGTTCCCAATAACTTAACTCCATTTGTTAATTTTTTATAAAAATACTGATTTTTTGCTTCAACCTATACGTAATGTAAGTGGATTTAAATGTTTTTTCCTGCCACAGATTAACAAGTTTAACATAGATTGTTTTGATAAAATATTTAGATACTTTTTTTTAAAATCTTTTCAAACCTATTAATCAGCAGCAACCTTTTACAATTTATTTTAGAGAATCGAAAGCTTACAAACACAGAGTTGATTAAATATATTTTGTACTTTTAGCATCAAGAAAAATAGAATTTTATTATGAAAAAAGTATTATTTACAACCTTAATAATGATGAGTTTAAACGCTATCGGACAAAATGTGATGTCGCCAGAGTTGTTATGGAAACTAGGAAGAGTGACCCCGCTTGGGCTTTCGAAAGATGCAAAAAATGTAGTTTTTAAAGTTTCGACTCCTTCTATCGAGGAAAACAAATCGCAGTCAAAATTGTATATTTTGCCTGTAAATGGCGGAAATGCAACTGAAATAAAAGATACCAAAGATGTTTTGGCAGACAAAAACATATCGCCTGACGGAAAATTTTTAGTGTACAATGAAGAGGTAAAACTAGAGAAAGTTTTAGGTAAAGATTTCTACCCGAACTTGGACAAATCTGATGCTCAGATTTATGATGGTTTGGATTATCGCCATTGGGATACGTGGAATGAGGGAAAATTTAATCATGTTTTTTACAAAGAAAACAAAGAAGGTGCTGCCGGAATTGACATTCTAAAAGGCGAAAACTTTGATTCTCCACAGAAACCTTTTGGCGGAGACGAAGATTATATTTGGTCTCCTGACGGAAAAAGCATTTTGTATGTGTGCAAGAAAAAAGCGGGAACGCAATACGCTATTTCTACCAATACCAATATTTATGAGTACAATTTAGAGACTCAAAAAACGATCAACAGAACCGAAGATAATTTGGGTTATGATACGGCTCCACAATTTTCTCCGACAGGAAACCTAACCTGGTTGCAAATGAAACGCGACGGTTATGAGTCGGATAAAAACGATATTATTGTTGATTTTAAAGGAATCAAAACCAATTTAACAGCAAACTGGGACGGAACTGTAGATAATTTTATCTGGAGTAAAGATGGTAAAAACGTTTATTTTGTAGCACCAGTTGATGGTACCAAACAACTTTTTGTCGTTAATTTTCCGGGGTTGACCCGAATCGCTATTCAAGTTCGCCAAATAACAGAAGGTGATTTTGATGTGAATGATCTGATTGGCTTTGCTGGAGATGATATTCTTGCAACACGCTCAGACATGAATCATGCATCAGAGATTTTTTCTTTTAATTTAAAGAAAAATACTTGGAAACAATTGTCTAACATCAATACAGAAACCTATAAAACATTAGCGTTAAGCAAAACCGAAAAACGTTTTGTAACGACTACTGACGGCAAAAAAATGTTGGTTTGGGTAATTCTTCCTCCTAATTTTGATGCGACCAAAAAATATCCAACTTTATTATTTTGCCAAGGCGGACCACAATCTCCTTTGACACAATCGTACTCTTTCCGTTGGAATTTTCAGTTAATGGCTGCCAAAGGATATATTGTGGTAGCGCCAAATCGTCGCGGAATGCCAGGACATGGTGTAGAGTGGAACGAACAAATAAGTAAAGACTGGGGCGGGCAAGTAATGGACGATTACCTTTCTGCGATTGATGATGTTGCCAAAGAAAACTACGTTGACAAAAGTCGTTTGGGCTGTGTAGGTGCGAGCTACGGAGGTTATTCTGTGTTTTATCTGGCCGGAATTCATAAAAACCGTTTTAAGACTTTTATCGCACACGATGGCGTTTTTAATACCGTAAGTATGTTAGGAACTACAGAAGAAGTTTTCTTTAACAACTGGGACTTTGGCGGTGCTTATTGGGAAAAAGACAATGCTGTGGCACAAAAAACATACACTACTTTTAACCCTGCAACCATGGTAGAACACTGGAACAAACCTATTTTGATTTTTCAGGGAGGAAAAGATTTCCGTGTACCAATTGGGCAGGGGCAAGAAGCTTTTCAGGCTGCACAACTAAGAGGACTTAAAAGCAGATTGGTGTATTTTCCTGAGGAAAATCACTGGGTTTTACATCCTCAAAATGCTCAGGTTTGGCAAGGCGAATTTTTTAAATGGTTAGCCGAAACGCTTTAATCAAATAAATAAACAACACTAATAATAGCCATCGATTTTTAAAGAATGACCAAGTTTACTCTTTAATAATCGGTGGCTATTTTGTAACACTAAATTTTAATTATGTAAAATTCTGAAAAGATTCTATAAATTTAGAGTAGAAAATTTTAAATAAATTGCACGAATTTAAAACCAAAAACACAAACCCAAATTTCTGCGATTACAGCCTATGGAAATCAAAAAAAGCTACATGCCGGTAAAAGTTCTGTTCAGTTATGTTGCACTCGTTGCATTAGTGGTTACTGTGGGATGGTTTTTATACTCTGAAAACGCCGTTTATAACAAACTCGAAGACAAAATTGCACTTGAAAAGACGAAGATTTTAAGAGTGAGCAAACTTTTTTCGAATGTATACAAAACAGAAAGTCTGGCACGAAAAACGATTCAAACTAACTCTGAGAACGATTTTAAAAATTATGTGATCGAAAATGATTCGCTTCGTTTGCGAATCGACACCTTAAAAACGATTGTAAAAACACAATATCAAAAAGCGCTTTTGGATAGCGTTACTTATTTATTGTCTGAAAAGACCAAAAATATTCAGCAACTAAAAACGATCAAAAACAAAGCCGACGACGAAGTTTCGGTCAATAATGCGATTGATGAAATTAGTAAAATGGAGGTTAAACTTCGGAAATTAGAAATTCAGGATTTTACAAAAAACCCCGACCAACTCGGGAGCTATCAGCGCAATGTTTTGCAGCAATATGTAGATTACCTCAATCAGAATATTCCCGACGACAGCACCAACACACTGAGCAAACAAGCTTCGGATTCGATTTTGGCCAATTCGAAAAAACTTTTGAGTACCGTAAAAATCAAAGCCGAAAAGAAAAAAGAATCGCTCAATTTTGAAGAAAACAAACTGCTGAAAAACGAAATAGCCATCTCGGAACAGCTCCGAAAAGTGCTTCGTATTATCGAACGAGAAATCATCATCAATTCGATAAAAAACAATTCATTAAAAGAAAAATCATTAAAAAAGATCAACGATATTGTTACAATTTCAGCCATTATTGGCTTATTGCTTACTGTATTTTTCTCGATTTTGATTGTGAGTGATTATTCGAAATCGCAAGTTTATAAAAAACAGCTCGAAATAGCGAATTTTAAAACCAAAAACCTCCTCAAAAGCAGAGAACAACTAATCTCGACCGTAAGTCATGATTTAAAAACACCTTTGAGTACAATTGTAGGTTATACAGAACTTCTGGGCAATTCTGATGTGAATAACAAGCAGTCTTATTTTATCAAAAACATAAAAAACTCGTCTGAATACATCACACAACTCGTTCAGGATTTACTGGATTTTTCGCAAATCGAAGCCGGAAAAATCACGATAGAAAAAGTGCCTTTTGTACTGCCAGAAATTATGGAAGAAGTAGCCAGAAGCATTCAGAGCGTTTACAAAAACAAAAACATTGAACTCAGCATTACTTTTGACGAAAAACTAAACAAAAAAATCGTTGGAGATCCTTTTAGGCTCAAACAGGTTTTGAGCAATATTATTGGAAACGCTTATAAATTTACCGAAGAAGGTTTTATAAAAATCAATGCTGACGTTGTTTATGGCGAACGTTTTTTTGAAATCACCATTGAAGATTCCGGAATAGGAATTGAAAAAGCGAACCAAAAATTGGTTTTCGAAGAATTTGCACAAGCCAATGAAGGCATAGAAAAGAAGTATGGCGGAACCGGATTGGGATTGTCTATTTGCCAAAAAATCATCACTATTCTTGGAGGAAAATTACATTTGGAAAGTACTTTTGGCAAAGGAAGCACTTTTGAAATTACACTTCCATTATTGTTTGACACTAGCGTGAATACGGTAGAAAAAGCTATAAAAACTGGCACTAAAAACACTAGAAAACTCACTTTTGTCGTGGTAGATGACGACATCAATTTGCTGAATTTAACCAGTGGCGTTTTAAGACAGGAAAAACACACTGTTTTTTCTTTTGACCGTGCAGCCAAAGCATTAGAAGCTATAAAACTGACTCCGTTTGATTTTATTATTACCGACATACAAATGCCGGAAATGGATGGTTTTTCGTTTATCGAACAGTTGAAAAAAAGCATTACCACAACGTATCAAAACCAACCTATTATTTCCTTGACAGGTCGAACAGATTTGGATTTATCTGTGTATGCTGCGGCTGGATTTACCACGGTAATCAAAAAACCTTACTCGCCAAAAGTATTACTAAAAACCATTGAAAACATCCTGAACAACGACATCATCAACACAGTTGAAATTGAAGAAAAGAAAGAAAAAAAGACTAACAAACTATATTCTTTAATTACTTTGAAAGAGTTTTTAGGAAACGATCCCGAGGCGTTGAAAGAAGTTATCTCTTCGCTTATAGACAGCAGCAAAGAAAACATGCTGCATTTGAGCAAAGCTATTAGTGAGGAAAACGGCACTGAGATAAAATCGATAGCGCACCGAATAACGCCAATGTTTAGGCAAATTGAAGCTCAGGAAATAAGTAAAATCTTGAAAAAACTAGAGCAAAATACTTTTGAAAATCCTGACTTAAAAATTATTTTCGAAGACTTAAAAACTAAAATCGACATGCTTTTTGTGGCTTTACGTGAAGAAATCATGTAATCGAAATTAATCAATATCGTATAATTTCAATTTATTATAAAGTGTTTTTCTGGTAATTTTGAGCAGTTTGGCGGCTTCAGACTTATTATTTTGCGTTTTAGACAAAGCATTGATAATGGTTTCTTTTTCATTTTCCGATAACGAGAAAGTTCCTCCTGAATTCTGGTGCTTTTCAATTTGAAAAAACTCGGCTGGTAAAACATCACTTTCTATAAAATTTCCTTTGGATAAAAGTGTAGCACGTTTGACGCAATTTTGAAGTTCACGTAAATTTCCGGGCCAGCTGTATTTTTGAAAAATGGCCACCACTTCGGGCGAAAACCCAATCACTTCTTTATCTAATTGCTGATTGGCTTTTTCCAGAAAATAATCTGCAAAAAGCATTAAATCTTCTGCCCGGTCTGTCAGCGATGGTGATTCAATTGAAAATTCATTAATTCTATGGTATAAATCTTCTCTAAAATCGCCGTTTTTTACAGCTTCTCTCAGGTCTTCATTTGTAGCGGTAATAATTCGGATATCAACATTGATTTCTTTGTTGCTGCCCACTGGTTTTATTTTTCGCTCCTGAAGCGCACGCAAAAGCTGTATTTGATTTTCGTATGAAAGATTGCCTATTTCATCCAAAAATATAGTTCCTCCATTAGCGGCCTCAAAATAGCCCACTTTATCGCTGATAGCTCCTGTAAATGATCCTTTTAAGTGTCCGAAAAATTCGCTGGCTGCCAATTCTTTTGGAATGGCGCCACAATCTACAGCAATAAACGTATTATTTTTACGATTGCTTTGCTCATGAATACTTTTGGCAATAATTTCCTTTCCAGTTCCACTTTCGCCAATAATCAAAACCGACATATCGGTTGGGCTTACGAGCTGAATATGGTCTAAAAGTTTTTTTGAAGCGACAGAAATTCCTTTTACAAATTCGTTTTCTGTTACGGCTTTTTTGGTCGTTGTTTTCTTTTCTTTTTTTGGAGTTACCGCTTCCGTCGGAGTTTGTAGTGCATTGTTGATTACAAGCAAAACTTCATCAGGATTGAATGGTTTCGAAATATAATCTGCAGCTCCATTTTTAATGGCTTTTACAGCAGTATTCACATCAGAGTAACCTGTCATGAGTACGACAGGAACCTCAGCATTTAAATTCTTAAATTCTGTCATAAGCGCAATTCCATCCGAATCAGGTAATCGCAAGTCGGTCAGAATCAAATCAAAAGATTCTTTGTTAATCGCCAATCGAGCTTCGGCAGCCGAGAAAGCAATTGTTACATCATAAGCTTTTTTAATTAGAAATTTTTCTAATAATTTGCAAAATGAAATATCATCTTCTATTAATAAAATCTTTGACATCTATTTTTGGTACTTTTTTGCTAAAATAAGACTATTAAAATTGTATTTTCATAAAATTTTCCAAAAAAAAAGAGATCACCGAAGTAATCTCTTTTTTACCAAAAACATAAATCTAATTTCACCTAATTATATTTTCAACCAGTTTCCATTGGCATCTGAATATACAATAGCCTTTTGGTCTCCAACTGATATTTCTAATTTGTATTCTTTTTTTTCATTCACATACACTTTATCCAAATTTGCACCTGGGTATGCCGTTTTCAAAGCCGTTCTTACCACTGCGGGAACAGCATCAACGGCAACTTCTGTATAAATCTCCTGAAAATTTACGATCGTTACTTTTTCATCATTTCGATCAGTAGTAGCGTAAATTGATAAACTCCCAAGAACAATAGCTGCTGACAAGATTACGTTTTTCATACTCATTTATTTTTAGTATTTTTCGGCGATCACACCTTTGGCATCTGTAAAAACATAATGCTTAGGTGAATCCTCGCCAGAATTCAGTTCTAATTTGTATTGTTTCTTCCCGTTTACGTAAGCTTTTACAAGTTTAGAGTTCGGAAAAGACTTTTCTAATGTAGCTTTTACTTCTGCAGGAAGAGCATCCGCTTTAATTTCTTTGTAATCGTCCTGAACATTTTCAACATTCAAAACAGATTTTTTTACAATTGCCGCTTCAGCGTTTGTGAATAAAGTCCCTAAAACAATTATTACAGCTGATAAAATTAATTTTTTCATATTGATTTGATTTTTAATTAGTATTAGCTGATAAAAGTAGGGAATTATTTTTTTATAATGTTCCCTGAAGCATCTGTATAAACGGTATACTTTTTGTCTCCATTAGCAATTTCAAGTTTAAACTCATTCTTCTCATTTTTGTATGCTTTTTCTAGCTTTGTACCCGGAAAAGATTTTTCGACAGTTGATTTTACAGCAGCTGGAAGAGCGTCTAAGCTAACTTCTGTATATTCATCTTGTGTAATTACTGACTGTGACATTATCTTCGTGATCGAAGGGACAGCAGCCTGAACAGACATAGTACCCAAAACGATTGCTACTGATAAGATTAGCTTTTTCATAGTGATTGTTTTTTTTTTTAAATTATTTTTTAAGAATATTCCCCTGAGCATCTGTATACACAACCGATTTTTGGTCTCTTACCGTGATCTCAATTTTGTATTCTTTTTTGTCATTAATGTATGCTTTGTCCAGTTTTATTCCCGGATAAGCATTATCCAGAGCTGTTTTGATCACTGCCGGAACAGCATCAATCTCTTTATATTCATCCTGAACAGTTATAAACTGTTTTAGAGGAACTTTTATTGCATTCGTTGTTGCATTTGCCGATAAAGTTCCCAAAACGATTGCTGCTGATAAGATTAACTTTTTCATACTAATAGTTTTATAGGTTACTTTATATTATTTTTTAATCCAAGATCCGTCTGCGTTAGCATAAAGAGACCCAACTTTGTCTCCAACCTTAACATCCAGTTTATACTCCATTTTTGCATTTTTGTATGCTTTTGAAAGAATGGCATCTGGATAGGCTTTTTTAAGTGCATCTGTAACGGCAGCCGGTACTTCTTCTAATTTAATTTCTGTGTATTCGTCCTGAAGAACAATTGTTTTTGCGTTTGTGATTGTAACTGGAGAAGTGGTAGCAAATGATGTTAAACCTCCCAAAATGATTGCGGCTGATAAAAATAAATTTTTCATAATAATGTTTTTTTAATTTTAATAAATCTAATTTTGAAACTCTCCCAGATTATTTCTGAATCCAAGTTCCGTCTGCGTTAGCATAAAGCGATCCTACTTTCTCTCCCACAGTAACATCTAATTTGTATTGAGAAGCTGCATTTTTGTATGCTTTTGAAAGTAAAGCGGTCGGATAGGCCTTTTTTAAAGCTTCTGTAATTGGAGCTGGCAACTCTTCTAATTTAATTTCTGTATATTCATCTTGAATAGAAATTGTTTTTACGATAGTGTTGACATTAGGAGAAGTAGTTGCGAATGAAGTGAAACCTCCTAAAACAATTGCGGCTGATAAAAATAAATTTTTCATAATGTGTATATTTAAATTATTTGATAGTTGTTTACGCTTTAGATAATGAAATAACTGTGCCGTAACAGCTACATCAATCCCAAAACCACATAAAAACCTATATTTCAAAGCTTTAATAAAAAAATACTTAAAATATAATATCCCGATTTGTGTGTAATTATTTGAAATGTTGTATAAAAAGTATACACGTCAATTGTGTAATGAGAAGAATGGAAAACAAAAAACCCGATGTGTTTTTGCAAACACATCGGGACATCAAAATAAAAAAGGCTGTCAAAATTGACAGCCTTTAGAAAATTACTCTGGAGTATTCATTTTGAAAGTATCCATGAAAGCAGTTGTATAATCGCCTGAGATATATCTCGGATCATCCATTAATTGTCTGTGGAAAGGTATTGTAGTTTTCACACCCTCGATAACAAATTCATCCAAAGCTCTTCGCATTTTGCTAATGGCTTCTTCACGTGTTTGCGCAGTCGTAATCAACTTTGCAATCATAGAATCATAGTTTGGCGGAATACTGTAACCAGAGTATACGTGAGTATCTAAACGAACTCCGTGACCTCCTGGCATGTGAAGCGTCGTAATTTTACCTGGTGAAGGGCGAAAATCATTATAAGGATCTTCGGCGTTAATACGACATTCTATTGCGTGTAATTGTGGCAAATAATTTTTTCCTGAAATCGGAATTCCGGCAGCAACCATAATTTGCTCACGAATCAAATCATAATCAATTACTTGTTCTGTAATTGGATGCTCAACTTGAATACGTGTATTCATCTCCATAAAATAGAAGTTTCTGTGTTTGTCCACAAGAAATTCTACTGTTCCGGCACCTTCATATTTAATGTATTCTGCCGCTTTTACAGCAGCTTCTCCCATTTTAGCTCGCAATTCATCTGTCATGAATGGCGAAGGCGTTTCTTCTGTTAATTTTTGGTGACGACGTTGTACAGAGCAATCTCTTTCAGAAAGGTGGCATGCTTTTCCGTATGAATCTCCTACAACCTGAATTTCGATATGACGTGGTTCTTCAATAAGTTTCTCCATGTACATTCCATCATTTCCAAAGGCTGCAGCAGCTTCCTGACGCGCACTTTCCCAAGCTTTGTGTAGGTCTTCTTCTTTCCAGATAGCGCGCATTCCTTTTCCACCACCACCGGCAGTAGCTTTCATCATCACAGGATAACCAATTTCTTTGGCTACTACAAGAGCTTGTTCAAAAGACTCTAGAATCCCTTCTGATCCTGGTACACAAGGCACTCCAGCTTCAATCATAGTAGATTTTGCAGAAGCTTTGTCTCCCATTCTATCAATCATTTCAGGAGAAGCGCCAATAAATTTGATACCGTGCTCTTGACATATTTTTGAGAATTTAGCATTCTCTGAAAGAAATCCGTATCCCGGATGTATTGCGTCTGCGTTTGTAATTTCGGCAGCAGCAATAATATTTGACATTTTCAAATAAGATAAGTTGCTTGGAGGGGGACCAATACAAACCGCTTCGTCAGCAAACTTAACGTGTAAACTTTCTGCATCGGCTGTAGAATAAACTGCAACAGTTTTGATTCCCATCTCCTTACATGTACGAATCACACGAAGTGCAATTTCTCCTCTATTCGCAATTAGTATTTTTTTAAACATCTTTATTTAAATTAGATAATTAGACAAATTGATCATTAGATAATTTTAGGCGATCTCAAAAATTTTATTTTTTGGATATCGTTCTAAAATCTAAAATCTAGAATCTAAATTTTTATGATGGATCAACTAAGAATAAAGGTTGGTCAAATTCTACAGGAGACATATCGTCAACAAGAATTTTTACAATTTTCCCTGAAACTTCTGATTCTATTTCGTTGAATAATTTCATTGCTTCAATTACACAAAGAACATCTCCTTTTGCGATTGTGCTTCCAACTTCTGTAAAAACAGGTTTGTCTGGAGATGGTTTTCTATAAAAAGTACCAATAATTGGCGATTTTATAGTAATAAATTTAGAATCTTCAGATGGAGCAGCTGCTGCTTCAGTGTTTACGTTTACTACTACTGGTGATGCCTGAGGGGCAACGGCCTGTGGCAATGCAGCCTGAGCTGGCAATTGTTGTACATAAGTAGTTTCTGTAACGTTACCTTCCAGAGTAGTTCTAATGGTAATTTTTACATCATCCATTTCCAACTTTACTTCTGCAACACCCGAATTTGCAACAAATTTGATTAAGTTTTGAATTTCTTTTAAATCCATAATGATTCGTTTTTAGTTTTAATTTATTTTTTATCGTACGCCCATTTAATGTATATAGATCCCCAAGTGAATCCACCACCAAATGCAGCAAAAATAACATTATCTCCTTTTTTGAACAAATGTTCAAAGTCACTTAATACTAAAGGCAAAGTCGCAGAGGTTGTATTACCGTATCTCTCAATATTCATTAATACTTTTGAGTCTTCAAGGTTCATTCTGCTTGCGGTAGCATCAATAATACGCTTGTTTGCCTGATGCGGTACTAACCAATTTACATCTTCGTTAGTCAAATTATTTCTTTTTAAGATCAATTCGCTGGCATCAGCCATATTGGTTACAGCATATTTAAAAACTGTTTTTCCGTCTTGAATAATATTGTGTCTGTTTTCTTGAACAGTTGCTAAAGTAGTAGGTATTAGCGAACCTCCGGCAGGAATTTTAAGAAAATCGCGTCCTACACCATCGCTGCGTAAATATTCATCCTGCAATCCCAGACCTTCATAATTTGGTTCGAATAAAACGGCTCCCGCTCCATCTCCAAAAATAATGCAAGTGGCACGGTCTGTATAATCAACAATAGAAGACATTTTATCGGCACCAATTAAAAGTACTTTTTTATATCTTCCTGATTGAACGTAAGCGGCTGCAGTTGACATTCCGTATAAAAAACTTGAACAAGCTGCCTGCAAATCATAAGCAAAAGCATTTGTAGCGCCAATTTCTGTAGCAACGTAAACTCCTGTTGATGCTACTGGCATATCTGCTGTAGCGGTCGCCATTATGATCATATCAATCTCTAATGGATCAATATTGGCTTTTGCCATTAAATCCTGTGCTGCTTTTATAGCAAGGAACGAAGTTCCTTTGTCAGGATCCTGAAGAATTCTTCTTTCTTTAATCCCGGTACGAGTAGTAATCCATTCGTCATTAGTATCGACCATAGTTTCCAGTACTTTGTTCGAAAGTACAAAGTCAGGAACATAAGCTCCAACAGCGGTAATTGCGGCTGTGATTGTATTCATTATATTTTATTATTTCGTTTCAAATATAGCTATTTGAAAAATTTTTAAAAGACTTGAAAATTACAAAAAAAACGAAATGAATTTGTATAAATTTTCCTAAAAAAGGAAAACTCTAACCAACAAAAAAAACTCTCACTATGTGAGAGTTCTAGTATCATTTACAAAAACGTATTAAGCAACCGCTACAGATTTATCGATAACAACTTGCCCTCTGTAATACATTTTACCTTCATGCCAGTAAGCTCTGTGGTATAAATGTGCTTCTCCAGTAATAGGACATGTAGCGATTTGAGCTACAGTAGCTTTATAATGTGTTCTTCTCTTATCTCTTCTTGTTTTCGAGATTTTTCTCTTAGGATGTGCCATTTTACTATATTATTTATCCGTTAATAGTTGCTTTAATTTGTCCCAACGCGGGTCAATATCTTCTTCTTGTTTACTCTCTTTTTTTACTTCTTTGACTTTTAATTCATTCAGTTTTGTTAAGGCTTCTGTTTGTAAGCTTCCGTCTTTTACTCCTGGATGAACTCGTTTTAGTGGTACCGACAATGCGATCATTTCATAAATGTATTGTGCAACATCTATTTCGTGTTCTCCGTGGGGCAAGATTAGCAATTCTTCATTATCATTATTGAATTCATCTCCAAAACGAACAATCAATTTCATCTTACCTTTTAAAGGCAGATCAAAATCTTCGCTGGTTAGATCACAAGGCACATTTACAGTTCCTTTGTGTTTGAATTCCAACTCCAACATGTTGCTTTTCTTATCTAAAACTAAATTTACTTTGATATCCGAACTTTGAAATTCGTCGTAATCAAAGTTCTCAAAGAACTTGTTATTTATTTGATACTCAAAATTGTGCTTCCCTAGCTTTAATCCTATAAAAGGAATTAAAAATTCTTTTGATTTGCTCATTTCAACATCAATTTATCCCACTCCTATCTAAAACTAGATACCTGAATTGGGGTGCAAAGATATAAAATTATTATAAAACTAATAATCTTATTCACCTTTTTTTGTTTATAACTGTTTTTCTTTTATTTTAAGAGGTTTTTCGGTAATCTCCTCATACTGATTGCGGGAGCGAAAAATGTCTATCGCAAGATAAACAGCCTCCTTAAACGAGTTGTAATCCGCCATGTCTTTCCCAGCAATATCGTACGCTGTACCGTGATCTGGAGAGGTTCTCACCTTGTTTAAACCGGCGGTATAATTAACTCCTTTTCCAAACGATAATGTTTTAAAAGGAATCAATCCCTGATCGTGATACGTCGCTACTATTGCATCGTATTTTTCGTACTGACCGCTTCCAAAAAAGCCATCAGCAGGAAATGGACCAAAAACCATCGTTCCTTTATCGAAAATTTTCTTCAAAACCGGTTTCAAAATCAAATCATCTTCTTTGCCAATCACACCACCATCGCCCGCATGAGGATTCAATCCTAAAACGGCAATTTTTGGCTTTACAATACTAAAATCCTGAATTAATGATTTTCTTACCGTTTCTATTTTTCTTGTAATTAATTCTTCTGTCAAATGCGATGAAACTTCATTAATTGGTACATGATCGGTTAGCAAGCCCACTCTCAAATCGCCCTGCACCATCATCATTAGAGCATTTCCGTCTAATTCTTTGTCCAAATAATCGGTATGTCCCGGAAATTTAAAATCTTCAGATTGAATATTATATTTATTGATCGGAGCCGTAACCAAAACATCAATTACACCTTCTTTTAGCGCTTTTGTAGCCGCTATAAATGATTTGATGGCGTACTCGCCTATTTTTTCATTATTCACCCCTAAATGAATATCGACACCTTCTTTCCAGAGGTTAAAAACATTTACTTTACCAGGCAAAATCTGATCTAACTTATCAACGCCATGAAATTGAATCGTAGAAGTAAAACTTTTTTTTACGAATGAAAGTATTTTCGCATTGGCAAAAATAACTGGCGTACATAATTCTAACATACGAGAATCTTCGAATGTTTTAAGTATAACTTCGCTTCCAATACCGTTTAAATCTCCAATCGAAATTCCAACAATTATATTTTCTGCTTTTTTATTCATGAGCTCCAATTATTTATTACTAATTTTGATGTGCAAATTTAGTAAAATAAAACCAACAATGTTTACAGGAATCATAGAAACCTTAGGAAGGATTCACGAAATACAAAAAGACCAGAGTAATCTTCACATCACCGTCGATTCGTCTTTTACCCATGAGTTAAAAATAGATCAAAGCGTCTCGCACAACGGAATTTGTCTGACCGTTATCGCGATCAAAGATTCGTTGTACACGGTTACCGCCATAGACGAAACCATCTTAAAAACCAATATTGGAGACTGGAAAGTAAATGATATTGTAAATCTGGAAAGAGGCATGAAATTGGGCGATCGCCTTGACGGACATATTGTGCAAGGCCACGTAGACCAGACCGGAACCTGTATAAACATCGAGGAAGCAAACGGAAGCTGGAACTATACTTTTGAATACGACAAAAACCTAAACAATATTACCATAGAAAAAGGTTCTATAACCGTAAACGGAGTAAGTCTTACGGTGGTACATTCTAAAACAAACGAATTTAGCGTATCTATTATTCCATATACGTACGAAAATACCAATTTTAAAAACTTTAAAGTTGGCACAAAAATCAATTTAGAGTTTGATGTAGTCGGAAAATACATTTCGAGACTTTACTCGATCAATAAATAAACACAAACAACTTAAAACCAAAAAAAGCTCTAATTTTTCAATTAGAGCTTTTTGTTTATATTTTTCTACGCTTGTACATTACAGTTGCCCCAAGCATTACTGCCGAAACTCCTAGAAGCAATAAATGGTCATTTATTGGCAGAGGTGGCGGCGGACACGTATCACACGGTTCTTCAGGATCTGGTGGATCTTGCGCCCATACATTTGATACATTAATCAATATCAAAAAAAATACTAAAAAAATTGTTCTTACTATCTTCATAAAATAATCCGTCTGAAATAACAGACGTGTAGGTTTTGTTAATTTTTTTCTCGTATCTAATTTTGTATCAGTGAGGCTCTAAAACAAAATTATTTGGCAAATGTAAAAGTTTTTTAAAGAAATCCAATACTTTACCGCAATAAAAAGACCTTTCTTTTTTATTGAAAGGCTTTTCTTTCTCTGCCTACCGTAACGAAATAAAAATAGTACAAAACACAGAATTTAAAACCCTAAACTCCTCCACTTTTAATAGCTAAAAAACTAAATTCTAATACGATATGGGCGTTCCCCTCCGGGTCAGGCTGTTCGCTACATCTTTTGCGAATAAGGTTTTGGGCTGCCGCGCCAGAACACAAATAGATCGCAAAAGGATACCGCTGCCATCCTTAACGCAATCTGCCAATAACTAGAATATTTAAGTTTTGTAATAATATTTTAAGCTTAATTTTTATTGTTCGGGGAGTTTAAAAGACGAGCAGTTGGGTTTAATACTGAGGTATATTCAAAATTATTGATCCCATACAAACAAAAAAGCCTTACATTTCTGTAAGGCTTTGATTTTAAACGTGGTCCCACCTGGGCTCGAACCAGGGACCACCTGATTATGAGTCAGGTTTAATTAATTTTATTATAGCTTATTTTTTATTATAATATCTATAAATCAGATACTTATAAAAATAAAACCAAACAATAAATTATTATTTTTTATTTTAATTGTACTTTTGTTCGTCAAATGTTCGTCAAATTATAACTTATATTTTCAACAATGATATCATACAAATTTACACTAAAAGCAACGCCAAATGCACAAGGCGAGTATTTTATTAATCTTGTATTAATCAAAGACAGAATAACTACTAGTTTATCAATCAAAAAAAAATGTAAGCACGAAGATTGGTCATTTGAAACAGAACGTCTCAAAAAATCGCATAAAGAACACAAGCAAATTAATGATTTGATTGAAAAATATTCGGGTCGTATCAACAATATTATTCATGAATTCGAATTAGATGAAACACCATTCACCTTACAGGATATTCTAACCAAATTCAAAAAAGATTCAGGAAAACAACAACCGGTAAGCTATACCACTTTTCACGAAAGTATTATCGAAGAAATTAAAAACGCAGGAAAACTGTCAACTAGCAACATTGAAAAAGAAACATTAAGATCAATTCAACTGTTTTTCAATAGGACCGAAATCACTTTTAGAGATTTATCCGTGGACTCAATTTATAAATATCAATCCTTCTTAAATGTCAACAAGAACAGTCAAAGTACAATTGGCATAAGAATCCGTACTTTAAGAGCTGTTTTCAATAAAGCTATTAAACGTGAAATCATTCCCGCAACAATCTATCCTTTTGATAAATTTAAAGTATCGAAAATTAAGGAAAGCGGTAAAAAAGAATACTTATCTGAAAAAGAACTGGAAACATTGAAAAGCGCACAACTGTTGAAAAAAAACGACATCATTGCAAGAGATATGTTCCTCCTAAGTTTTTATGGAAGAGGAATTAATTTCATTGATTTAATGCAATTAAAAAAAACAGATTTATACAAAGAAACGATTACCTACAAAAGAAGTAAAACCGAAGTCATAGTAAACTTTAAAATAAACGAGTTCTGGGAACAGAAAATTGAAGAATATACGTCACCAACCGATTCAGTCTATTTGTTCAACATCATTCATAACAATCAGAACTCCAAAATTTATATAAATAACAGAAAAAGAAAATATCTCAAAGTTTATATAAACACACCTCTTAAAACAATTACTACCGATTTAGGCATTCAAAAGAAAATCACCTACTACTGAGAAAGACATTCATTTGCAACGATTCTAAAATTCAATAATATATCAATAGATATTATTAAGGAAGCTTTAGGACATAAAGACATTAAATCCACCATGTCTTATTTAAACACACTTCCAAGTAACACTTTAGACAAAATGATTGATGATATTATTTTTTGAGTCCGACTTAACCAAACTTAAACCCCTCTTAAATAACATCAAAATTTATTTATATTGGCATTAAAAATCAACTCTTTAACTTGTTGATTTGAGTTTCCTTTTTAAACACAAATTCTTAAAAAACCTCGGATTGTCGCAAAATTTAATAAAAAAGAAAAGTAAATAAGATGAAAAAAGAAATCACATATACACTAACCGCTAATTTTGAATCATAATCGAATCAAACCGAAGAAGGTATTGAATCTTGGCTAGCAAGAGGCCTCCAACATCTACTATATTATACCAAATGGGATAATTTTGTAAGTGTACTTTCCAAAGCCAAAACTGCATGTGAATTTTCCGGAGAAAGCATCAACAACTATTCTGCCGACGTCGGAAAAATGGTTTATATTGGTTCTGTTGCGCAAAAAGAAATACAAGACATCATGCTAACCAGAGATGTATATTATCTTATTGCGCAAATAAACATAAGAACAAACTTGTGACGTCCCACTGGAACTGTTCACTAATAAAAGATTGGTTTATGAATTAAAAATCGTGCTAAAATGATGGAAAAGCTTTCAGATTCACCACATTCCAACACGATTATAATAAGTATTGCCTTTTTTTAAGGAAAAACAATAAAAAATTAGCCTAAGACTTGTTTTCAATAGAAGACGACTTCTTTTGGCTGCGGTGACCCTAAAGGATACATTTCAAACCATTTTATAACAGGACAAATGTCGAACTATTTTTATTGAATCTTTTAGGGAGAATTTGCCTCAAAAAAATGCACAAAATCTAAATAGACACGTTTGCGCTTTTTTAATGAATATTTTCAGCTAATAAATCAATCAATACTTTCGAAAGTAAATGTTAAATATTGCTTGTTTTGTTTATATAGATTTTTCAGATGTAATATTAGTATTGTCTAACTTGAAGCAGATGAATATGTTTTTAAACCTAGTTTCCATACTATTAATAATATTGTGATTAAAAAAAATAAACAAACGATATAACATCCCACTATTTTCATTGTCCATCCATCAAATAAAACAGACACAGGAACAGAAGCAATTAAGGAAAAAGGCAGAACAGATAATAATAATTTTTTAACAAACCCCGTATAGATTTGATGAGGCTGATTACCAAATCTTTGTAAAGAAGAAAAAATATCTTTAAATCCTTTGCCTGAATGTGTCCAAAAAACAGGTATAGTAAATAAAATACTTAAAATTGAAAATATTAAAAACCCACTTACTAAGAGAATCGAATAAACAAATAGATTTTGCAATTCAATGGTTTGTTCGTAGTTGTAAATTGACCAGATTAAAAAAGAAAAAGATAATATTAAATTCATAAATGAATTAGCAGCAAAATCTCTTAAAGTCAAAAAAAACAAGGAAGAAATAGGTCTTATTAAATAGTAATCTAATTCTCCTTTATTTATATATACAGGTAACCACCAAATATTGTTTGAAAATATTGTCATATGTAAAGCATCAATAAAAAATATGCTTCCCATAAAAATAATGACTTGATTATAATTCCAGCCGCCTAGTAGACTTGTGTATCTAAAAATAACAGAAAAGAATGCAATTTGAGTAATATACCATAGTACATCCATAAATATTCGAAAGAAAAAATCAAATCTAAAAATTAACGCTTTATTAAATGAAAAACGTATAAAATGCAAATACAAAATAAAATATCTCATCATTAATTATTTTAAATTCCTACACCACTATACAAATTTTTGCCCTTTGACCATGTAAATTGTCCTATTAAAAATAGCAAAATACACCAAATAGAACCTATTAGCATTTCTTTAAGCCATACCTCAAAAGAAATTTTTCCAAAAAGAGTATTTATTGGCAAATCAAATAAAAATTTAAAAGGAAGATATGTAATAATATTTTGGACATTGGGAGGCAACATATTTAACGGAAATAGGTAGCCTCCCAACAAACACGCTATAAACCATTTCAATATATCTAAACTCCATACATTGCTTACCCAAAATGCAAATAATTGAGTTAGATAATCTATTAAAAAATATAAAATGTTGGCCATCGCTATTGAGCAAATTCCCATAATTAATGATGATGTACTTATTTGTATCTCATAAGATTTGTCAATTATAAAAAAAGCTATTATGCCAAACAAAAAAAATTGTATTAGGGCAGGGGCTAATTTCCCAAGATATTGGGCATACTTAAAACTAATATAATTAACGGGAAATATTATGTACCTATTTAGATTTCCCTGATAAATATCTTGAGAAACATCATTAGTAGATTTTTGGGCACGAATAATTTTACTGATTAAAATAACTCCTAAATAATACAGATATATACTTGATAAATTATAACCCGCTATTTGTTTTAACTTGGTTTGTTCAAAAATAGCACTCCATAAAAACCAAACTACAAAAAACTCTACCAGAAAACTAATTATTGAATTAATCCAAAAATCAAAACGATATGTCATTTTTGTTTTTGCTTCTAAAATCAATACTTTAAAATATAATTTCATCATACGGACGTATTAACAATGTTTTTTAAAACTGAATCAATAATTAGGGAAGAATTAACCTCTTCTATTGTTAAATCAATAATAGGATAATTTTCTAAAATCAAATTAATTATTTTAGTAATATCTTCTCTTAAAACTTTAATTTCAATAAAATGATCATTAATTATAACATTTCCAAAAGCAGAAAGTGGATCTGGATTTTTTTTAAAATTTTCAAAATTTTCAAAATGAACCTTTACCACTTTATAAGGAGAATACAATTTCATAATTTTGTCTAACTTTCCATCATATACTAATTCACCTTCTTTAATAATTAAAACTCTTTTACAGAGACTCTCTATGTCTTCCATATAATGACTTGTTAGAATTACTGCCGGACGATATTTTTCGATATACTTTAGTATAAATTCTCTAATATTATATTGAGAACTAACATCAAGACCTATTGTTGGCTCATCAAGAAACAAAACTTTTGGTTTGTGCAATAATGACGCAATTAATTCCATTTTCATCCTTTCACCTAAACTTAATTGCCTTAGTTGTATATTGATTAAATGCTTAACATTAAGAATTGAACAAAGTTCATCAAGTATTTCCTGATAATCATTTGTTGGAATCTGATAAATTTCCTTCAGCAATAAAAAGCAGTCTGCAGCAGGCAAATCCCACCACAATTGAGCCTTTTGCCCCATAATTAGCGAGATTTGTTTGCGAAAATTATTGTTTCTTTCCCAAGGAATATAGTTAAGTACTTCAACACTGCCTTCAGAAGGGTTAATAATGCCTGTTAGCATTTTTAGCAATGTTGTTTTTCCTGCTCCGTTAGCTCCAAGGACACCAATGATTTCTCCTTCGCTTACATTGAAGGAAACATTACTTAATGCTTTTTTTTCTACATATTCTCTCTTAAAAAGAGCTTTTAAAGATCCTCTAAAGCCTTCTTCTTTTTTATGTATTTTAAATACTTTAGATAAATCAGTAACCTTAATAATTATACTCATGCGATATTTTCTTCTAATATAAGGTTAATGCTTCTATGAGGATTTGCTATCCACTTATTTTTATATTTAAGATTTTCTCTGCTTTCATGTTTAATAGCTGTTGACAAAGCTAAATAACAAGTTTGAATTACCTGAGTTTTACCCATTTCATTATAAGCAAATAACCATTTTCTCGAATATTGATAACTTTCTTCTCCGGATATAGTGTCAATTTCCTTAAATTTTATTTGCAGTGTTGGTAATTCATTTTCTTCGAAAACATCAAATTCCCAGTCTTCATAAGTTATGTCAGAGATGATCTCTATAATATCATTAAAAGATGAAACCATTTTCGATTTGTATGGGTCTACTATTTTATTTTCTATTTTGATAAATTTATCTTCATTTGAATTGGGACAAAAAATCGCAACATCTTTATAAAGAAACTTATGCGAACAAATATATTTTTCCAAATTAAAAATGGTATTGAAGCATATCTGAATCAAATCCTGAAATCTTATATCATCCTGGATATAAATAATTTTATATGAATCAGACATTTCTACCTCACTATTTGATGGTGTGATTTTTAGCAGATTCACATTACTAATGTTAATAAGTTCAATTCCCCAGTCCTTGTAGGATACTTCTTCGATAATAGTTTTTACTTTTTTCATATGTAGAGGTATTAATTAATTTCATTTAACCATGATAAAATTGATTTATAAAATATATCTTCCAAGTCATTAGTTTTTAATTGGTTATGACTCAATGAGACAAATGAAGGATGTCCGACAAGAAATAAAAGACCATTGTCTAAAAACAATCTTTGCAGAAGGAATAATTTTGAAGGGTCATTATATATCTGATCTTTAAAACGTATATCCAACAAGCTTCCTCCAAAAATTGAATGCATACTTAATAATTCTGTACAGTTAAGTTTTTCTGTAACAGAATTAAATGATTTAGCTATGCTATTTCCTATTTTTTTTAATTCAGCATATGCATTACTTGTCTGCATGATTTCCTGAGTAATTAGGGCACATTGAACGGATAGTAATTCTTTCGAATGTGTTCCTCCTATTTGGGAATTTAAGGTGTAATCATAATAATCTTCTTTTGCCAATAATAGGCTTAATGGCGCTCCGTTTCCTATCGCTTTTCCAAGAATTAAAATATCCCATAGATTTACTTCATTTCCTATATGCCCCAAAGGCGATACTCTTCCGGCTGTTTTTGTTTCGTCAATTACAATAACTATATCAAATTCTCTACAATATGCAATAGCTTTTTCCATTACATCTTTATCAACAAAAGACCATTGAAAAGCATCAATTATAAAACATGCAATTTTATCACCGTGTAAATTAAGAATGCTTTTAAGTTCTTCTATTTCTAACGATACCCAATTAAGAACTTTTTCATCATTACTTACTCCTCTTAAGCCTTCGGTATTTCTTATAGCCTTTCGGTGTTGTGGCGGAAGATGCCAAGAGGGAGAATTAGCGTGTTGTACATCATGCCACCCACTGAATCCGCATCTGAGAACTCCTTTTTTTCCTGTCTTTAAGGTTGAAATTCTTATTGCTCCTGTTACTGCTTCAGATGATGTTTTCATAAAGACAGAAACCACGTCTATATCAATTTTAGATTCATTTAAAATATTACTAATGTAATTTTCATGATATGGTGTGAAACTTGGAAGATGGATACCAGTGTTTAGTGATTCTGATACTTTATTATTAAAAATGCTGTTGCTATGACCGAGAATGACTGGCCCATAGCCCAATACACAATCAATATATTTTCTTTTTTGATTGTCAAATACAAAGGGGCCATTTCCTTTGATAAATATAATTTCTTCATTTTGTGAGTTGAAATATCGTACTACTCGGCGTTTTATTATTCTACTTTTATCTATTGTATTCATTTTTGTTTTTTTTATTTTATTTTTTCATTCTATTTCTTTCCTCTTCCAGGGAATTAGTATTTATTTTTTTGTCTTTTTGTTTAGATTCAAAAATGTTATAACCAATATTGAATTTGATTTGCCGGCTTTCCCATTTGTTATTTATCTTAATTGAATTGCCTAAAGAACCTAATTCTCCTTTAAATCTGTCAGTATTAAATAAATCTGTCACGCTCGCTTTAAATACACCTCTATTTTTAAGAAAAGTAATTTTTGCTCCAATGTCCATAGAAAAAGTCTCTTCAATATTATATAGTCCACCCTTTGAAACTTGTGGAGACATATATCTTAAAGAAATACTTCCGGAAAAATTATCGAAAAAAATAAAAGAGCTTATGGTTTGGAAGTAACCACCCCATCCGTTAATTTTCGAAGGGAAATCGCTAACCTCTGGAGAATAATCGTCATAGTATATTGATATGATATTACTAATATCCCACCATTTATAGCATTTAATTGGAAATGATATGTTTGAGCTAAATCGATTTGCTTTTTTAACATTCTCATACATGTATATTTCCTCTTTAGATTCTACATCTTGTTTGGCTAAACGATTTAACTGGTTTGCTGTGTGAATGTAATTTAAAGAGAAATTAATTTTTTTATAGGTATCTGAAATACTGTAACTTTCTGTTATTTGAGGCTGGAGATTAGTGTTTCCTGACAATCGGGTGTAATCGTCTAAATAGTCCTGATACGGATTAAGTGCATCGTAATTTGGCCTTATTATACTTTTAGAATAACTTGTGCCCAATATGTGATTCTTAAGATTATACGTAAGAGAAAAATTGGGAAAAAAACTAGTATAGTTGCTCTTTTTTAGAGTAGACTCTTCGATCGTTATAAAATCATTTTTAATATGAGTATCTTCAACTCTAAAACCTGCTTTTATATTAAGAATTTTATAGTCAAAGAAAGCACCAGTGTAAAAAGCAAGGACATTTTCATTATAATTAAAATCATTATAATCATACAGTTCTAAAGAATTACTATTTGTAACATTATAGTAGTTATTAAAATTAGATGTTTTTGTAAAAGCAACTTTTCCCCCAAAATCTAATTTTATTTTTTTGTTCAACAGCTGTGTTAGATTTATTTGTCCTGAAATTATTTTGACCCTTGCAGATACAGTATTTTGCATTAAAGAATCATTAAGGGAATTTTTCTGAATATCAGATTTTGAATCGTCCTTATTATTTAAATACGTTATGCCTGAAGAAATTTCAGTTCCATTATTATTAAGTTTTCCTAAATAGCTTGTAGAGAAAAGCATTTGATTCCAATCTACATTCTGTGTGTTTCTAGACTCAAATCTGGATAAAATTTCATTATTGATATAGATATTAGTATTTCCGCTTATTGGATATTTATCATTATTTAGTTTGTATTCAAAGTCTGATTTAACTGTGTGATTTTTATTAATTTCATATTCCAATCCGAGGATATAAGAATTATTTTTTAATTTTTTATCTAAATTTGTATTTTGTTTAGATTGCCAAATTTCATTATCATTAAGAATTGTTCTGTCTAATTTTACAACTTGTAAAAATGTGTTATTTACATAATTGTATGTTCCCCATACATTTAATTTGTCTTTATTGTATCCTATACTTGTACCAACATAATATTTGGAGGCTCTTCCATATGCCCAGCCTGAATTAATATTAGAATACAAACCTATTTTACTGTTTTTTTTAAGTTTTATATTTATCATTCCCAAAGCACTAGTAGCATCATATTTAGAAGAGGGATTTATTACAATTTCTATTTCTTTTATATTTGAACTAGGTATATTTCTCAATGTATTGGCTAGATCTTTTTTAGACAGAGTCATTAGTTTATCATCAATTAGAATTGATGCCTCAGATTTTCCGGCGAGACTTATATTATCTTCGCCATCGATTATTACATTAGGAGTATTCTTTAAAATATCGTATAAATTGCTTCCTCCGGTTAGTGAGCTATTGTCAACATCAATTATAGTTTTTTCATTGTTGATTTTTATTAATTTCTTTTTTGTCACTATATCAACACTTTGTAAACTATTTGTATTGACTGCTTTGATAGTTCCCAATTCGATGTTTTCCTCTAAATAAAAATCTTTTTTAAATAAAACGTTTCCAAGTTGCTTTATCATTAATATGTAATTTCCTTTTTTCTCATTTATCTGAAAGATCCCATCTTGGTTTGAAAGTTCACTTTTTGTTACAAGACTGTCTTTTGTTAATAGTAAGATTTCTGCAAACTCTATTGGTTGATCATTAGTATTAATAATTTTTCCATTTATAGTTATTTGAGAAAATATTTTACTTTGTATTGAAATAATTAAAAAAAGGCAAATAGTGATTAACTGTTTTTTTTTCATTCTTTTTTATCGGTTTACTAAATTTTGTGCCGTTTTTTAAGTAGTAGCAATTATAATAACACGGCGGATTAAGGAAGGTATAAATGGCAATAATAATCAAAAGTATAACCAATTCAAATTAAGTTTAAACCCTTTTTATTGCTGATATTAGGATAATATTGGTTACTAATTGCAATATTTAAAAGAGAATAGAGATTGAAAAAAAACAAATAAGATATGCTTTTATTTTCGTAATAAATGCTTGATTCTATAGTATGTGAATATTTTATTTGATAGCCAACTTTGTATTTTTTAAATTGTTGCCCTATATTTGATTCGATGAAAATGTAGTCTGATATAATTATTTCTTCATGGATACAAATCCACTGACTTAAAAATTTTGAAACTGAAAATTTTGTTTTAAAAACTGAAATCACATTCTCTGGAGTTAGCAGAATATATACTTTGTAAAATGTCCAATTAAGATTCAAAAATATTTGAATCCGAAACTCAGTAAATAGTTGCTTGAAAATCTTCATTTTTTTTGATAAATTAATATAAATTACATATGTCATAAAATCGCTATCCGCAGTCATAATTAAGTAGTCTTTATTTTATAAATTTGTTTTTTATTTTGCGAATATAAAGTTTTTTATTACAAAAAAAATATTTTTTTTATTTTTTTTGTAATAAAAATGAATAGATAGAGTTAAAAGCTTGAATAATGTATAAATGCATATTGTTTTATAAGTTAGAAGCTGGTTTTTAGCAATCTGTTAAATTTGATAATCTTCAATTTTATAGTTTAGGTCAGAAAGAATGTTTTGATCCGTTTCTTATTTATCAGGGACTAACCGAGGAAAAATAATGGCTGAAATGGACCAGAGCGAACCAAATTCCGGAGTAAAGTGGTTCTTCGTCAATTATGGTGAGAATATAAATAATAATTACACACATTTATTTTCAACAAATCTCTTTCCTTTTACAAAAGACACACCAATTTTAGCAAGTATATTATATACTTGGGCTTCTTTTTATTCTACTTCAAATGTTTTTTTTATCCAATCAGTAATTATAGTGCCAGTCCGTTTTTGAGCAGAATATACATAGTTTTCAGGTGATTGAAGTAGTATTGCTTTTTTAAGTTGATTAAGTTGGATTTTGCTTAGTGATGCTTTTCTCACCTCCCTATATCCGCAAGGCCTTCTATGCGTCTTTTTCAAAGCGATGTACCCAATTTGTTATTTGTTTAAAACTAATACCATGTAATTTCAGCTAATTTGCGACTAGAGTGAACAGATACTAAGCATAATGGATTTTTTATTTGCAAAAAAAATGCTGAGTTTACAGTTATTTAAACACTACCCCCAAAGAAATCATTTTACTCCACATTTTTCACTGTTATTACTTTCCACTGAATTTATATACGCTTTTTTCATAAGCTTTTTAGTTTCTTTATCATTATTAATATACATATACTCCCATGCTTTTTTTATCCTATCATTTTGAATTTGTCGCATTTCAATTTCTTTGTTATTGTCGCTATAATGTATTCCCCAGTTATAAAGATTAGTTAGAGCTACCATTATACCAAGCCATAAAAACCACCGGCCAAAAACAATTTTATAAAATAGTTTAGCATCCTGTTCTGGAAATAACAAAATTTGAAATTTCCTAATGATACTTTTCGGCTGCCTTCCGATCATAAATTTTATATCTAGGAAGCCTTTTTGCAGAATAGCCTCTATTGGTTTAACATCCAAAGGTTGTGAAACATTTTTTCCAGGTTTATGCTCCTTTATAGATACATCGATTTTATTCCCTATGTTATTTATGGCAATAATAAGCGCCTCAATATGCTGATTGTTTGTTTTCTGTTCCAGTGTAAATTCTTCCAGTACTAATTGTAATGTATCTTGTTCTATATGATCTTTGTTTGTATTTGTTTCCATACTACTATTTTTTTAAATATTATCTCCTTAATGCTGATTTCTTCTTTTTCTTTTGGGGAATTCTCTGTAATTCAGGATCAATATAATCCGGTTCATATTCGGAATTCATTAGCTGACCTGTAAACCCTATAATCTCTTTAACAACTTCCTCTCCTGTCCTACCTAAGTTATAGTTTTGCTTTTCTTCGTTTTGCTTTCCAGTATTGAAAGAATTAGATATTGACTGACTATCTCTGTCATGATTTTTTTCTTCACCAACATTTTTCCTGGCATACTGTTGGTTCTGATGTAATATCTTTTCAATTTTCATCAATGAAAAACCAACTTCGCTTCCTTTTATTTTTACTTTTTTATCATCTATAAAAGAAATTCCCCTGCCTTTGAGAACTTTATATCCTAAATTTTGCATTCGTTCTTCAAATGCTAGATAAGAACTGGCAGACTTTAATGTCAGCTCGATATCTGCTTTAAGTTTTTCTTTTCTACTATCATGACGAGGCAACAACCTGTCTTTAGGAGACAGGAATGCTCTTGGACTTAATACCTCCTGAAGACCGTATTTTTTTTCAAGACGACGACAAAGTTCAGCCATGCGTTTATAGCTATTGCTATCCTTTGCAACCTTGCCATTAAAGCCTACACGATTGGCTGCAATATGAATATGCTGTTCTTTGGTATCCTTATGTAGTACGCAGATGTATTGGTTGTCTGCTATACCGAACTCCTTAGCGCATTCCCTGCCAACTTCTCTAAATTGTTCTTTAGTCAATGTATCTTCAGGGGCTAAACGAAGGGTCAGATGCAACATTGGTTTTTCAACACGCCTGCTTAATTTTCAAACATCCTTAAACTGCCCAGTAAGCTCATATTTGTTGCCAAAGCATTTATTATATTCTAATACTTCTGCACGACCTTTATGTTGCAAATGGTCTTGCATTGCAAGTACCAATTTTCTCTCTTCAGACAATTCTTTTTTATCTTCCAAACAGTAGCTAATACAATGGTAAAAAGAGCCACCTATGCTTATATGACCTATCATGACATAAAGTTTTTAATTTGAACAGCTAGATCTTTAACCTGCCCGGTCTGCACTTTTAATTCTGCCCGTTCAAGCGGGGTTAATTCATCATTGCTATTTCTCTTTTTGGCTATCTGATTCAGGTTGGCTGCCAAATGGTTGAGCAATCCAGTAAAGCTTAGTATTTCCTTTGGAAGAGCTTTATTTCTATAATCAATTTTGGCAGTTAAACCTATTTCACGAAGGTATTCTGAAACAGTAAGATTCGATTTTTTAGCTTTGGCTTCAATTATTTTACGCTCATAGAGTGTACATTTAATTGCCAGCAATTGGTCTCTCTTTATTACCTTTTTTGGTCTACCGCCTCTATATTTTTTATTTTCATTTTGTTCTTCCATAATCTTTCATCATTTATTTTTTGAATGCGATAGCATGAAAAAAATCCCCTCAACGAATGCGGTAGCATGAGGTGAGCCAGCGTTTTGGTTTTACCAAAACATAGCTGGCTACCACTCGAACGTCATATAGATCGCCTAAAACCATGACCTCGCTTAACTTGCTGCTCCTGGTTTAACCATTCGTTTAAATCTTTCTTTTGTTGGTATAAAAAACTTTGGTCGGTATATTTTGTAGAATCTCTTTGTAGGGCTTCGTTAGTAAATTTCAAACCTGCTGTATCCCTGTCTAAATAGAGATCGACTCTCTCGTGTTTTTCCATTAACTGTAGCGACTTATTAAAAAAAGACAGGGAATTAAGTATCAGGAAATTGGTTTGTAGGTTAACCAATTTTTGATTCATCATTTTATAAGAGAGGTAGTCAAAAAAGCCTTCAAAAACGACTACTGATTTTGCTTGGCTATCTATGAAAGTAATATCTTTTGGTGAGCTGCTACCTTTAAAATTTTCATTACGCAATTCATATCCTCCTGAAATATTTTGAAATCCAATAACAGTATACTTTCGATTATTTAAACAAAAATCAACCTCTTTACAATGTTGCCTTGCAATCTCTTGTGAAATGCTTCGCTTATCTAAATAAGCCATCAATAACTTATTTTCCAATATGCGTACATCAACAATGACAATTTTATCAAGGGAATTATCTTTCTTTTCATTTGCAATTTTTAGATTTGAAAACTGTTGATTGTCATTTTTAATTGATAAACTTATACCCGAAGAAATACTTTTACCATTTAAAAGTTGTAAAAATTTCGAAACAGTGCATCTAAAATATTCAATCCCGAAATCAATTACATTCCCTCCTTTACCTGTGCCATGATCATACCATAAATTTAATTTCTGATTCACTTTAAAAGAGGGTGTGTTTTCATTTCTAAGTGGTGATAGATACCAATAATCCTGATATTTTATTTTTGATGGCTCATGCCCTAATGTTTCCTGATAATTGACCAAATCAATTTGATTTGCAATTTTACAATTGAACTTTTCCATAATTGTTTTTTTTTAATAAATCTTCTATTTGATTTGGTTAAAATCTGTTCATTTGCTAATGAAAAAAAGAATTATAACTTTTGTTTTTTTTGATGTTTTGATGCAAATACAACCTAACTAATTGATTAGATAAATATTACACTGCATCAATAGCTGCATCAGTGCATCACTTTATTTTTGTCCTGCATCAGTTTTGCATCAAAAAAGATTGTTTTTTAGTTTGATGCAAGCTTTGATGCAGATCTGTTTAGCTCAATTACAAGACTTTATGCTAATTTTGCATCAAAGCATCAAATATTTTATAAAACAAAATCTTTTTGATGGTATAAAAACGCCCTCTTCGATCTACTTTTACGTACTCACAATACGACAATAATTCAACTCCACAATAAGACTTCGTATTGTCTTCAGGTGTAAAACCCCATCGTTTGAGAATATTTCTTATTTCATTAGCAGAAATATTTATTCTGTTATTTTGCTTCCTTAGTAGAATAAAAATATCATTAGGAGCTAATTTCAACTCATCCTCTTCCATTTTCTCAAAACATTCATGTATCAACTCAAGAATAAGTATTTCCTCTTTATTTCGATTAACAAGCTTTAACAAGGAAGCGGTCATAATCTGTTCGGGTTTAAACCACATTCTGGTTTTTTGCTCGGAAAAATAATTTCTCATTTGCATGTACTTTAAGAAATACGGAATTTCTTTGTTCAGTTTTTCAAGAAAGAATACATCTTCTGTATTTATAGTACGAATTTTACGAATCCAAAAACGGATTTCTTCTTCATCTATTTGAATAAAATTATCTTCATTATTAGAACAAAGAATAAATTTTGCAAAGAATTCAATTTCTTGTCGATCCTTTCCTTTTGCTTCTATTTTATCTTTGTCCGTCGTAGAAAGGTACTTTAAACGTTCTGTAATTTCTTTTTTATCAAAAAAGACTTCATCAATCGCCACAAGTAACATACTAGCCCAATCAGAATTAAACTGCGAACCAAATGAATCGCCTTTTATGTAAGTCATATTCATTCCGAAAATTGCTTTCAACCACTTTACAAAAGAGCTTTTTCCTGTCGATCGTTCTTTGCTTACCAAGCAAAGAATTGGCAATGTTTGCGTAGGTTTTTCATATAAAAGTTTTATGTAGTCTAAGCCTAATTGTGCTTGATCCCCAAAAATATGTTGAATAAATTGCAATGAATTCGGAATCATTTTTTCGAGTTCATGAATTAGAAAATCCTCAACAATCGGTTGATTGGGGAGTTCATGATAGGTATTATAGAAATCATCTACAATTTGCTTGTAACCAAAATGATTAGGAATACAGCAAAATCCATCTAATTTAGATATGTCGTTTAAAAACGATTTTCCGTGATCTGAAATGATTGTTTCACGATTCCACCGAACCATTACTTTTACTTTATCGCCAGATATTAAAGGTTTATCAATAATTTTGAAATAGGAAGTTCCTACTCTGATATAAGGAATATCTAAGTCCATAAGATTCAAATTACAATCCTTACAATCTTGCTATAAGAATTTGATTAAAAAATAAAGGCTTTTTATGCGTTCATTTTGCGGAAGTTGAACGTCTTATTTTTTCCACAAAGCAGCATTTGTGTTCTCAAGGTCTTCAGTAGTACTAATGATCTCTCCGTTTAAATAATCAAGAAGATCCGCTTTTCTAAAATAGATTTTCTTTTGACCTTTTTTCTTGGAATCCCTAATCTTTCGTTGGTGGGTGAGCTGATAAATGTATTTGACCTCTATAGATAAAAACTCGGCAGCTTCTTCAGAGGAATAAACATCTTTACTATTTAAAGATAGTTTCATTAATGCCTTTTTAATAAACGCATCTTGTTTCTTTACTAGTTCCATTACGATCAATTCCAATCGATCAATTTTGGAAGTAAAATTACTTGCATCCATGTTTCTAATTTTTAAATTATGAAACAAGTTTACGGAGGTTTGGTTATGTAAAAAATCGTGTGAAAACAATTTACATATTTAAAATAACTAATAATAATAAATTCTCAAACAGAACAAATCACTTTAGCTTATTTTATCTTTAAAAAACATATTTGAGTAATCAAATTTTACATAGCGATCAAGGCAATTTTTCAAAAAATCTTGTAAAATCGTTAATGTGTAAAATTTTATCTCCATCATTTATTGTAATATACTTATTCAAAAAATCAATGATTTTGGTGTTTGTTTTATCTTTAATCTGAGAATTCCAATTTTTTTGAATATTGAAAAGTGATGTCAATATTTCAATTATGTTCTGTTTGGAATTTCTTTTATTATCTATTTTTATTGAAATTGATCCTTCTTTAATTTCCATTCCATTGCATAACTTATAAAGATTTTTAATTGAAGAACTATCTCGAAAGATATTAATATACTTCTCTATTACCAGATCAAACTCTCTTTGATGAATCTGTTTAATGATATCTCCATTGGTTAGATTTACGGCATCTTTAAAATTTACCCCATTCTGATTTATTGATCCAATTACATTACTTTCTTCAAAAACAACTTCTCTTTGTTTAAATATTTCCTTAGGGTTTTCAAAACAATCTTTTACTATTTTAAAAATACTCCTAGGTGTTTTTACTTCAAACATATAAAACAACAGAAACTGGGTAAAAACAAGCAAAAAGAGATTCATTAAGATTTTGTAGTTATCCGAAATCTTCAAAACTTCTTTACCGAGAGCGGTTCCTATAAAAAATGATAAAAAGCAAATTACAACCAAGATCAATAACCTGCTCTTATTTGTTCCTAGATAATACCTAAATTTCTCTTCAAAATATAAATTCACAAATAGAGGTTTAACTATGAAAAAAAGTCTAAAAAGCAGATATACAGGAACAACAATTTTCGCAAAAATTACAACAAATAACAAGATGTAAAGATAAATGGTCATATTGCAATCAATTAAGTTACATAAAAGTAAATAAAACTAAGGATCAAGACGTATTGTTGTGGGAAAATATTAAAATAGATACTCAAGAAAAATAAGTCAAAAAAAAACTCCTTAAGAAATTAAGGAGTTTTTTGGTGGAGTGTCAGGAATTAGAGTCTAACATCTTGTGCCTTTGTTAAGTTTTTTTGAGGGTTTAAAATAGATTTTAATTTTTGAAGAAAAGTAGTTATTTTAATAGAGATATCAAAAGTGACAGTGTCACTTTGGTATCATCTAAGTATTCAGTGTCGATTTCTTTTCTGAATAAAGTATTATACATTTGTGTTCTTCAAAAAAAATATAAGAGTATATAAAAATGACACAAGAATTTCAAGTTATAAACAGTACCCTTTCTGCAAATAAACTCTGTGATCTTATACGATATAAATACGATCTTAGTGAAAATGCAGATTGCAAGCTTTTCAGAGCAGCAATGAACCATCTCTATATTGTCACAGATGGTGTAAAAAAGTATGTTTTTAGAGTGTATACACATGATTGGAGAACTAAATTGGAAATAGATGAAGAATTAAGATTTTTATTGCATTTAAAAAATAGTAATACTCCGGTAGCGTATCCAATTACAGATACATCGGATGAATTAATTCAGGAGTTTGACTTCCCTGAAGGAAAAAGGTATGGAGTTTTATTTTCGTACGCGAAGGGTTTAAAAACAGCAAAATTTACTGCGGATACAAGCTTCTATATAGGCAAAGAATTAGCTAAAGTTCATCAAGCAGCGGAAAATTTCACTTTAAACAGGATAAATTATAATATACAAACTTTACTAGACGAGTCTCTGATAAGGACAAAGCTCTTTTTTAAGGGTACATCTGATGAAGTTCAATTTTTAGAAAGTTTGTCAAACTTCCTTAAAACTAAATTTAATAATTTGAATGAAAAACAAATAAGATCCGGAGCCGTCCATCTTGATGTTTGGTTTGACAACATGCACATTGATAAAGAGAAGGAAGTAACTTTTTTTGATTTTGACTTTTGTGGTAATGGCT
This sequence comes from Flavobacterium flavipigmentatum, assembly GCF_020911905.1. Lineage (NCBI taxonomy): Bacteria > Pseudomonadati > Bacteroidota > Flavobacteriia > Flavobacteriales > Flavobacteriaceae > Flavobacterium > Flavobacterium flavipigmentatum. The sequence goes on from NZ_CP087133.1 coordinate 780,592, forward strand.
GGTTATGTCTTGATATTTCGTATTTCTTACATCAACTTTTTTTGACTAACCTTAATGAAAATGACTATTCAGTTAAGGCTGAGAACTTCTTAAAAGGTTATGAAAGCGAAACTAAAATATCAGAAGAAGAAAAAAAGTTATTGCCTTATGCCTGCCTTGCTATTATGATTTACTACATAAGTGTTCAATGTGATAGATTTGAATATTGGACAAATATATTCCTGAATGAGGATCATCTAAAAAGGTTTGTAGGTAATCTTAAACGTTGGATAACTTACAATGAAATTAAACTAAAGTATTAAAAAATTAACATCTAACTTATAAAACAAAATCATTAGCTATATGAACTGAAAATCAGTAACAGGTTATTTATGATCTATATCTGATGATTATTAATTAATTAATTAATTAATTAATTACAAAACATCTGACGTTCGTCAAATGCTCGTCATAAGAAAACAAAAAAGCCTTTACATAACTGTAAAGACTTGATTTTATTAGTGGTCCCACCTGGGCTCGAACCAGGGACCACCTGATTATGAGTCAGGTGCTCTAACCAGCTGAGCTATAGGACCGGTTTGAGGGTGCAATATTACCACTATTTTTTATTCGTTCCAAATATTTTAAGAGATGATTTTTATTTAATTGAAATATGAGCTCAAATCTGACAAAAAAATATTGACAATCAATAATTTAAAAAAAACAGCAATTTTCAGAAACTATGATTTAATTTCTTGGCAGAGCTCTATCAGCACACCGTTTGTTGCTTTTGGATGCAAAAAAGCTACCAATTTGTTGTCTGCTCCTTTTTTCGGAACCTCATTTATAAGAACAAAACCTTCGTTTTTCAAACGCTCGATTTCGACTACTATATCATCCACATCAAAAGCGATATGATGAATTCCTTCTCCTTTTTTTTCCAGAAACTTCGCAATAGGACTTTCTGGATGTGTTGCCATCAAAAGTTCGATTTTGTTTGTCCCCGTCTGAAAAAAAGAAGTCACTACACCTTCAGACGCCACTTCCTCTGATTTATAAGCAGGAACTCCCAATAGTTTTTCGAACAAAATATTCGAATCTTCGATATTTTTTACTGCGATTCCGATATGTTCAATTTTATTCATCATAACATTTTACATTTTAGCTTTAAAAGCAATATGACTCTTGTAAATTATTGATTCACGTAAGTGTTAAAATAACCGCACTCTGCAATTACATCCTGATAATATCTTGTATCCGAATAATCGTTTTTTAAGGTCTTAAATGCATCAAAAGCAATAAAATTGATCTTATCATCTTCTACATCCCACCAATTATTTACGCTATTGTATTTTTGGTTGTAATAGTCGTTACGCTCACATTTTGCGATAAAATAGATACATTTTGCCTTCTGCTCTTTTGTGGTAGCGGCTTCCAAAGCTTTTTTGTAATACATTTTGGAAACACTGCAATTGGTAATCATTTTTTTCATCGAATCTCTGAAAGAATAAGGACTCGAACCGTATCCTACAATATTGGTTTCGTAAAAAATTCTACCATTACCAAAATGAGTAATATTATAAAAAGCATTTCCCAACAAGATATTATTGGTAAAAAGATCTTCTTTTTGAGCCACTTTGTCCTGCATGGTTTTTACAGTGGTCAGAAAATCGATAATTGTATATTTCTTTTTCTGAGGCGCAACATGATCACAATCGTGACAATCTTTTATACTTCCGTTGAAAGGATTGCCTAAAAAAACAGCATACTGAATCGAATCTGTCTGTTTAATAAACTCAATTGCTTCCGGAACTTTATTATTAAAAGTTGCCTGAACCGCCTGAAAACTATTGATGTCTTTTAATTTATAACTGTAAATATCGGCGCCAACTTTTTCTATTTCGGTTTTATTTGGCTTAGCCAAAAAAGCTTTCATGTCTAACAGATTTTTTTCATTGTCATAAAATGAATTTCCACTATTCCAATAATACCCTCTGGATTCGCCAAATAATTCGGCCATAACGGGATTTTGCTGCTCTCTGTAGAGACTGGCCAGATAAGCTTTGCTCCATGCAGCCGCATTTTGATATCTAAAATCATCTCCTTTGTACGTTTTTGGAAGTTCAAGGTACAACCAGTTCAAATCGGCCAAAACGGTTTTTTCGTTTTTAGAAGTCAGCTTGTCTATTTTACTCAAATTATTCACAAATCGAAGCAATCGCAATTGGTAAGTAGCCAATTGTGTCTTTGGCATTGTTTTTTCGGCTTTGCTAAAATTCGTATCTGCTTTGTCATAATCACCTTTTAGCGTTTGCAAATACCCCAGCGCAACATCCCACATATAGGGTTTCTGTGTATTTCCTGCTGCCGCAATTGCAGCCACCAAATCAATTTCGCTTTTGTCAATTTTAGCTCGGTTTTCTGTTTTGTTTTCGGTTACCGTTTGATTTCGGGCGGGTGTATTAGTATCGTTATTTTTTGATTCTGTAAACGAATTATTAATAAGCTGCTCCTGACGGTTTATCAATCGGGTCAGCAAATAATTGAGATGTTCGCTTTTTGGATCTAATTGGTAAATTTTTTCTACCGCCTGTTTTTCGTCTTTATAATAACCATGAACAGCCCAAAGTGCGGCTTTTTCTTTATTATTTTTGGCCATAACCAACGATTGATTCCAGTCTTTTTCGCTTTTCGGGCTAAAACTATACGCCGTAACTACACGCATTTCGGGACATTTATCAAATACCTGAGCATACAAATAATTAGAAGTGGCATATTTTTTTGCTTTATAATACACACCCGCCACATACGCCAACGCTCTGTAATACAACTGATTTTTTGCCACCGATTTTTCGGTTTTATTAAAAAAGTCAATTGCTTTTTGCTTGTTACTACTATAAAAATAGCCTTTCATGGTAAGAAACCAATATCTGTTTTTCAGGAATGAATCTGCCGTTGTATTGTAGACATTTTCTATCGACTGTATCATTTTTAAATCATCGAAAGTTTTGGCCACAACCGGCTCGTAACTCCAATTTTCTTCGACTACCGAAACCGTTTCTATTTTTTGAGCCAAATACAAAAATTCGATAAAACTTTTAATTTTTGGATCTTTCAAACTAATTTTTTTACCCCATTTTAGCGATGGTTTATTTTCCTTTTTATTTTTATAATAAACATGAAGCTGTGCAACATCTGTAAAGTTTGTTGCTTCGTTATTTTCGCCGGAATTGTAATTATTGTTCACCTCGCCAATCATAAAATAACTAACAGTTGCGGCATCTACTTTTCCTTTTAAGTAATCGCTCCACTCTTTTATAATCTGCTCATTAAATCTGGAATTGTGTTGGGTGTCAGACCCTATTCTATAAAAAACATCACTAGACAAAAACAAAGGTGCATACGACTTATCTGCAAAAGTTTCAGGTGTGAAATTAGAATTATAACTAAAATAATCATAGTCATCGCCGCCGCCGCAAGCATAAATTATAGCATAACAAAAAAGCAGGACACCACTAGAAACAAGAAACAACTTGTTTAAAAATATTCTTTTCATAGTTTTTTAAATTGAATTCGTCTAAATCGTAAAAAATAATTTCGTTTGGTTTTTTAGCCGTATTTTCCTCTAAATCTTCGGCTATTTCGATTAACTCTTTGGAGGAAGTAGCTTCGATTTTTATCTGATCCCCTTCTTCATAAAATATCCCTTTTTTGTAATTGGAATGTTTTACTGAAAAAATAGTGCCCGAAATGGATTCAAAATTAATATCTTTTTTTAATTCTTGCGCAGTAACTTTTGAGCGCAAACCTATCACGCGCCCACCGCGTATGTGAACTCCCCAAGAATAAATAGGCAAAGCAAAATCAAGATGCAACGGGTATTTTTTGAGGCTTTCGAGATAACGCTCGGCTACTTTCTGGCTGTAAATCGAGTTGAGCGTATCCGCAGCGATCGAACCCATGTTATAATACATAAGCACACCAGAATCAACATTTGGAATCTTTGTCTTTTTGAAATACTTCACCTGGTGCAAACGAATGGTCGCCGAAAGTTTTTTGTTCGAAAGCTTTTTAAAACGCTCGATAAATTTCAAATAATTGTTTTTGCTCACCAATGTCCAGTCGCAGTCTATTTGAATTTCTTTACAGCTAATTTTATTTTTTGCATTAATTTCATTTACCAATTTTAAGGTTTTTTGCGCCAAATCATCAATATCCAGAGCAGATTCGAGCATTACTTTGTTTTTGATAAAAACCACAGGAACGATTTCAAAAGCATCAATACTTTCTAGAAAATGAATAGGACTTATTGGTATTGGACTTTTATTTTCAGGATGCAAACCCACATCAAAATAGCGAATGTAGAGTTTGCTCACATTATTTTCTTTCAGAGTTTGCTTTTGTGTTTCAGACAGTTTGAAGATGGTTTTCCAGTAGTAAAAAGAAATTACAGGCTCATTGTTTTTACCACAAGAAATCAATAAAGAGACCATAAAACCTAACAAAATATTCTTCTTCAAAACCAAAAAAATTAAATGCGAAACCAAATGTAAGAAATTATAGTACGGCACAGGTTTTAAATTTTAAAAAAAACAACGCCATGAAAAGCTTTAAAACCTAATAAAACGATAAAAAATTTCGATAGAAGCAAATATAATTGTTATTTTGTGGAATTAAATCACGAACGATTATGTTGAAAAACAACTTCAGATATATTTCTTTTTTACTGGTATTTTTAATGATGAGTTGCGCCAAAAGAGGCAGCATAACGGGAGGATTAAAAGATACTCTTGCTCCTATTCTGGTATCAAGTTCGCCAAAAAATTTCAGTACCGATTTTAAAGGAAACGAAATTGTCCTGACATTTGACGAATATGTAAAACTTAAAAATACCAACAAACAGTTGATTATTTCACCTCCAATGAAGGCGCAACCCATTATCACGCCTTCTAATGCGAGTAAATTTATCAAAATAAAAATTCAGGACACGTTACAGCCCAATACAACTTACAGCTTTAATTTCGGACAAAGTATAACCGATAATAACGAAGGTAATCCGTACAATCAATTTAAATATATTTTCTCAACGGGCTCCTATATTGACTCGCTTTCAATTGGCGGAAGAATCAAGGACTCTTACAATAAAACCACCGACAACTTTGTTTCGGTGATGCTTTACGATGTCAATGACAAATTTGAAGATTCGATTATTTACAAAGAAAACCCAAGATATATCACTAATACGCTGGACAGTTTGAGCACTTTTAAATTAGAAAATTTAAAAGCGGGAAAATACCTTTTAATCGCTCTAAAAGACAAGGGAAACAACAACAAATACAATCCTAAAGAAGACAAAATAGGTTTTGTAAAGCATTACATTAACATCCCCAACGACACCCTTTTTGAGTTAGAATTATTTAAAGAAACGCTTCCGCTAAAGGCTCTAAAACCTGTACAGCTTTCGGGAAATAGATTATTAGTTCCGTATGAAGGAAAGCAAAATTTTAAGACTTCGAAACCTAAAATCGTCCTTAAAAACAATGATGAAATCCTCGAAACTATTGTGACCGAATTCCCTAAGAAAGATTCGCTGCAGGTTTGGTACAAGCCTCTTAAAGTAGATTCTTTGGCGATGGAAATCAGCAAAGACGATTACAAAAAGAAATATGTTTTTAAGATAAAAGACCTCAAAAAAGACACGCTGAACATTTCGGCAATACAAAATGGAACCCTAAATTTTAGAGAGCGTTTTACACTTGAAACCGCTACTCCACTGGTAAAATTTGATTCCTCAAAAATTAAGCTAGTCAATAAAGATTCTACAGCGGTAGATTTTACCACCGAGTACAATGAATTTGAGCAAAAACTCTACGTAGATTTCAAAAAAGAACCTTCACAAAAATATAATTTTACCTTTTTACCCGGGGCTTTGACCGATTTTTACGAGAAATCAAATGATACATTACAATATAGATTGACCACTAAAGAAATAGAAGAATACGGAAATGTTATTTTGAATTTGAAAAACGTAAAACGCTTTCCAATTATCATCGAATTAATCAATAAAAAAGGCGACAAAATTCTTGCACAGGAATACTCTGAAGGCGAAACGAAATTTGAGTTTAACCTTTTAGAACCTGAGTTATTTACGGTGCGGATAATTTACGACGACAATAAAAATAAAATATACGATGCGGGTAACTTCTTAAAAAAAGAATATTCAGAAGAAGTCAATTATATGCAGAAAAATTTTGATGTTCGAAGCAATTGGGATGTCAATGAAACTTTTGATGTAAGCATACCCTACAATCCTGAACTGGAGAAAAAAGAAGACGATAAAAAGAAAAAAGACGACGCAAAAAGAAAGAAAACAGCTTTTTAACTCACAAAAAGTACTGCAATGAGCAACGAATTAGCGGTTAAGAAAACCTGGTTACAAAACAACTGGAAATGGCTTTTGCCAACGTTGCTGGGCATTCTGTTGTATGCCTGTTTTTTTACTTCTACTATTGCAGAAGACACTACCTCGATCATTCAGGCGTATTCCGATACTTTACTTTACGAAAAAGCCATCGAAAAAGCCAATAAAAATAGGGAAGTTTTGGCTGTTATTGGGAGAATAGAACCCATTGATAAATTGTCCATTATGGAAGGAAATGTCCTGTATACTAACCATAACAACTCCGTTGCCACTACTGTTAGAATCATTGGTGTTAAGGAAATCGGTAAGATCGACATTATTGCTCATAAGATGAATAAAGAGTGGCATTACCAAAAAATCACTATTCGCTTAAAAAAGCAAAAGGCAACTATAAACGTTTTAGATCAAGAGTAGAAAATTAGTTCAGAATTTCAAACTCATCTTTATCGCTCAAAAAATCCAACTTTTGGCGGGTTTCGAGCATTGTTTTTTTATCCAGTTCGACTATAAAAACACCTTCCTGCTCCTGAGGCTCGAGAAGAAAATGACCTAAAAAATCTATCGCCTGCGAGTGGCCAATATACTCATAATTATTTGCGTCTACCCCTATTCTATTCACTCCCAATACATAGGTCATATTCTCGATAGCACGTGCTTTAAGTAGCGCATCCCAAGCATTGGTTCGTACTTTTGGCCAGTTCGCCACATACAAAAGCAAATCGTAATTTTCTGTATTTCTGGCAAAAACAGGAAAACGCAAATCATAACAAATCTGAAGACAAATCTTCCAGCCTAAATAATCGATTATTGTTTTTTGTGTGCCTTTAGTATAAAATTTATCTTCTCCGGCCAACGAAAACAAATGGCGCTTGTTATAGTATTGTATTTCGCCTGACGGAAAAACAAATAACATTCTGTTGTAATATTGTGCTTTTTCGGTAACGATTAAACTTCCTGTAATGGCTACATTTTTCTCTTTTGCTACAGATTGCATCCACAGAATCGTTTCTCCCTGCATGGTTTCGGCAACTGCGGAAGCATTCATTGTAAACCCGGTAGAAAACATTTCCGGAAGAACAATCAGATCTACTTTTTGCTGAATCGAATTTATTTGTTCGTTGAAATGACTCCTGTTTTTAGCAATATCTTCCCAATAAAGATCTGATTGAATAAGGGCTATTTTCATACTATTCTGTTTTTTCTGAGCTTTAAATTAAATAAGAATTAAATCCGGGAAAGCCTTTTTATACGGTTCCAATTTTGCATTATTTGGCTCTACCTCGGTAACAATATAATCGAATTTGGATAAATTAGCAATTTTCATCTTCAAAACAGTATTTAATTTTTCAGTAATTGTAATAATTGCCGTTTTTTTAGAAGCCTGAATCATTGCTTTTTTTACCTGAACCGTCTCCCAATCTGAGTCAGAATAACCACCATCAACATCCAAAGCATTGGTGCCTAAAATCAATAAATCTGCCTTGATATTGGCCAACTGATGGAATACTTCTCCGCTTACGCACATTTGGCTATAAGAAGATACGCTGCCGCCAATCATGATTACTTTAATATTGGGTTTATCCAAAAGTTGTACCGCCGTTACGACCGTAATGGTAAAAATAGTCAGATTTAAATCATTTGGAATTAATCGGATAAACTCCCTAATGGTAGTTCCTCCGTCCAATAACAACACCATACCATCATGCAGGAGACTGACGGTTTTCTGGGCGATAACCTGTTTCGACTCGACTTCATACGTCTGGTTGGATGAAGCATAATGATATCCTTTGGTCATGGCACCACCTTTCACTTTAATCAAAAGCGATTCTGACTCCAGTTCATTAATATCACGTCTCACCGTATCTTCTGAAACACCCAATTTTGCCGAAAGTGTTTCAAAACTTACACGAGTATGCAGGTTGATTTCCTTTAGAATATGATTTTTTCGTTCTTCCTTGGTATAATTTATTATTTCATTATCATTCATTCGAAATCATTTTAGGTACACAAATTTAAGCATTTATGACCATACTATGGTGAAACAAAAAACGCATCCAAATTAATGAATGCGTTTTTTTTATCTACAACTAAATTCTTTAAGATTATCCTTTTAAGCTTGCTGCTAAATACTCGCGATTCATACGTGCAATATTTTCAAGAGAAATTCCTTTAGGACACTCTATTTCGCAGGCTCCAGTGTTGGTACAGTTACCAAAACCTTCTAGATCCATTTGGTGTACCATGTTTAAAACACGATCAACTGCTTCTACTTTACCTTGAGGTAATAAAGCATATTGCGATACTTTTGCCGAAACAAAAAGCATTGCTGATGAGTTTTTACAAGTAGCCACACAAGCTCCGCAACCAATACAAGCCGCTGCATCAAAAGCTTTATCCGCATCGTGCTTATCAATCGGAATCGTATTGGCATCAATAGTATTTCCTGAGGTGTTTACCGAGATAAATCCTCCGGCATGCTGAATTCTATCAAAAGAACTTCTGTCTACTACTAAATCTTTGATTACTGGGAAAGCTTTTGCTCTAAATGGTTCGATAAAAATAGTATCGCCATCTTTAAACATACGCATGTGCAACTGGCAAGTGGTAACACCTCTATCTGGTCCGTGGGCTTCTCCGTTGATGAACAAAGAACACATTCCGCAAATTCCTTCGCGACAATCGTGATCAAATGCTACCGGTTCGTCTCCTTTGTTGATTAATTGATCGTTAAGAACATCAAGCATTTCAAGGAAAGACATGTCTGGCTCAATTCCGTCAATTGGATACTCGACGATTGCTCCTTTATCCTGGGCGTTTTTCTGACGCCATATTTTTAATGTAAGTTTCATACTGTTTTAGTTTGAAAGTCATAAAGTCGAAAGTCGAAAGTCAGTTGACAATTTGCCGTTAGACTTTAAGACTTTTGTCTTTTGACTAATTGCTATTTGTAACTACGCTGTACTAATTTAATGTTTTCGTAAACCAGAGGCTCTTTGTGTAATACGGCTTCACTTGGTTTTCCTTTGTATTCCCAAGCGGCAACATAAGCAAAGTTTTCATCATCACGAAGTGCTTCACCTTCTTCTGTTTGGTATTCTTCACGGAAGTGACCTCCACAAGACTCATTACGGTGCAAAGCATCTTTTGCAAACAATTCTCCCAATTCTAAGAAATCGGCAACACGAGTTGCTTTCTCTAATTCTTGGTTAAGTCCGTTAGCTGTTCCTGGTACTTTTACCTCTTTGTAAAACTCTTCACGTAAAGCAGCAATTTCTTCAATCGCTTCATTCAAACCTTTTTCGTTACGAGCCATACCTACTTTATTCCACATGATTTTCCCTAATTTCTTATGGAAATAATCTACAGAATGTGTTCCTTTATTATTGATAAATCTATCGATTTGATCTTTTACATTTTTCTCAGCTTCAGCAAATTCTGGTAAATCTGTAGAAATTGGACCCATTTTAATATCCGGAGCAAGATAATCTCCAATAGTATAAGGCAATACAAAATATCCATCAGCCAGACCTTGCATCAAAGCAGAAGCTCCCAATCTGTTAGCTCCGTGATCAGAGAAGTTAGACTCTCCGATAGAAAAACAACCCGGAATTGTAGTCATCAAATTATAATCAACCCAAGTTCCACCCATTGTGTAGTGCACGGCTGGGTAAATCATCATTGGTGTTGTATAAGGATCTTCGTCAACGATTTTGTAATACATCTGGAATAAGTTTCCGTATTTACTTTTCACGATTTCCGCTCCTAATTTAGTTACCAACGCAGCATCATTAGCATCTAAACCTTTTACGTAAGCTTCCTCTGTTCCGTATCTTTTTATCGCTGCTGCGAAATCTAAATAAACAGCTTCACCTGTTTTATTCACTCCAAAACCAGCATCACATCTTTCTTTTGCAGCACGAGACGCTACGTCACGAGGTACTAAATTACCAAAAGCTGGATATCTTCTTTCTAAGAAATAATCTCTGTCTTCTTCTGCTAAATCGGTTGCTTTTTTCTTTCCTTCGCGAATGGCTTTTGCATCTTCTAGTTTTGCAGGAACCCAAATACGACCATCATTACGTAACGATTCAGACATCAAAGTCAATTTAGACTGATGATCTCCCGAAACCGGAATACAAGTTGGGTGAATTTGTGTGTAGCAAGGATTAGCAAAAAACGCTCCTTTTTTATGAATTTTCCAAGCTGCTGTTGCGTTACTTCCCATAGCATTTGTTGACAGGAAAAATACGTTTCCGTATCCTCCAGAACCAATTACTACTGCGTGAGCAGAATGTCTTTCTATTTCTCCAGTAACAAGGTTACGAGCGATGATTCCTCTTGCTTTTCCATCAACGATTACTAAATCCAGCATTTCGTGACGGTTGTACATTTTTATTTTTCCACGACCAATCTGACGGTTCATTGCAGAATAAGCTCCTAACAATAATTGTTGTCCTGTTTGTCCTTGTGCATAAAAAGTACGGGAAACCAAAGTTCCTCCAAAAGAACGGTTGTCTAAAAGTCCGCCATATTCACGAGCCAATGGTACCCCTTGAGCCACACATTGATCAATAATATTGGTAGAAACTTCTGCCAAACGGTGCACGTTTGCTTCACGCGCACGGTAGTCACCCCCTTTTACAGTATCATAAAACAATCTGTAAACAGAATCTCCGTCTCCTTTATAATTTTTTGCCGCATTGATACCTCCTTGAGCTGCAATAGAGTGCGCACGACGAGGAGAATCCTGAAAACAAAAAGCTTTTACGTTATAACCCAATTCAGCCAAAGTTGCCGCAGCAGAACCTCCAGCCAAACCTGTACCAACTACAATAATATCTAAATTACGCTTGTTAGCAGGGTTTACTAAATTAATATGATCTTTATAATTTGTCCATTTGTCCGATATTGGACCATGTGGAATTTTTGAATCTAATGCCATTATAATTGATATTAATTATTGAAATGATGAAATAATGCGATTATAACAAAAAGTGCCGGTACTACTACCGCATAGCCATAACCAACTTTGCTTAAAAATCTTGAATATTTATTATGCATCCCCATTGATTGCAAAGACGAACTGAATCCGTGCCAAAGGTGAAGACCTAATAAAATAAACGAAACACAATACAAACCGGTACGAATTGGATCGTGAAATTTATGAACTAATTCACCGTAATACCTTGTAGCATCAGGAGCAGTGCCCGCAACGTATTTGTATCCGATTTCGGGAAACCAAAAATCATAAAAATGCAATCCTAAGAAAGCCAAAATAACTAATCCAGAAATAATCATATTTCTAGAAGTCCAAGAAGCATTTGCTGCTCCATTGTATTTTGCATAACCAATTGGTCTAGCATTTTTGTTTTGAATGGTTAGAACAAATCCCATCACAAAATGGAAAATTACACCAAAAGCCAAAACAGGTTGCATTACAAATTGTATCAGCGGATTGTATCCCATAAAATGTGACGCTTCGTTGAAAACGTTTTCACTAAAAACAGAAATTAGATTTAAGGAAACATGCAGCGCTAAAAACGTGATTAAGAACAGTCCAGAAAGCGCCATTGCAACTTTCTTTAAGATGGACGCATTCAATAGTGCAGATTGTGCCATAAGAGTTTAAGTAGTTTGTTTTAAAAAATTACACAAAAATAAAGCAAATAGACATCAACTACAACCATTTCGTTGTTATTTATAATCATTTTAAAGAGCTTTTAGAGACTTTAAAGCAAATGGTTTAAAAACCCCAAAATAGGTTTTATTCTGAAGTCATTTTGATCAAATCCTGATTTTTATATAATTACCAAATTGCTATTTTTTTGAGCCTTTTAATTTATTTTTCTCAAAAGTAAAAGTTCGACTCATTTTATTCGAATAAAACAGCCAAAATTAAACAGCATAATTTTACCTTTATCGGCATAAAATATCACCCATGAAAACAGGAATAGACGCTATTTCTTTTGACGTAGCCAACATACATTTACCTATAAAAACTTTGGCCAATGCCAGAAATATCGAGCCCGAAAAACTAGAAAAAGGCCTCGGATTAATCAAAATGACTTTGCCAGACGTACATCAGGATGCGGTAGTTTTTGGAGCCAATGCCCTCACCAAACTCATCCTCGAAAACAACATCAACCTTAACGAAATTAGCCGTATTTATGTCGGGACTGAAAGTAGTATCGACAGTTCTAAACCAATTGCTTCTTTTTTAATTAATTTAATGGAACAAAAATTTGGCGAAGACGCTCTTGCAGAATGTGACGTAGTCGATTTTACTTTTGCCTGTATTGGCGGCGTTGATGCTTTGCAAAATTGTATTGATTTTGTACAACTACATCCGACCAAAAAAGCCATTGTTGTAACCACCGATTTTGCAAAATACGATTTAAATTCTACGGGAGAATACACACAAGGTGCCGGAGCACTAGCAATGTTGGTAACCTCTAATCCCAGAATCATTGCTTTTGATGATCATTGGGCAACCAGTACAAAAGGTGTTTTTGACTTTTTTAAACCGTATCGAAGTCTTTCAAAAGAAGCGATTACTCAAAACGAAAACAACGATCCTTGGTTTGACAATTTAGAAGCAGAGATCGAAATTCATAAAGACCAACCTGTTTTTGACGGTCAATATTCCAATCAATGTTATATGGATCGTACGCGAAATGCCTACTTTTCATTCAAAAAACTAAAAAACACGACCGAAACTTTATATAGTAAATGGAACAGCATTATCATGCACTTGCCGTATTCGTTTCAAGGACGCAGAATGTTATCTGAAATTTATGCTTTAGATCATGCGGATAAAATCATTTCAGAAAATATCGAACAAGCAGATTATCAAAATAAAATTAAAGAAGTAGCAAAATCAGACGAATATAAAAAGTTTGTCACCGAGAAATTACAGCCTGCAGAATTGGCTTCTTCCTTGATCGGAAACCTTTACACAGGTTCTATTTTTATGGGATTACTATCGACTTTAGCACATTTTTACGACAACAAGCAAGAAGTTGCCGGCACTACATTTGGATTTCTTGCGTACGGAAGTGGCTCAAAATCGAAAGTTTTTGAAGGAACGATTCAACCCGAATGGCGATCGGCTTTGGCAAAAACCAAACTTTTTGCAAACCTAGCAGAAAGTGTTGAGATTGATTTTGAAACTTACGAAAGTCTTCACAAAAAAGAACAAAAACAAAGCATCCGAACACCAAAAAAAGAATGGGTTCTGGACCGAATCGAAAAAGAAGTCCCTAACTTGATTGGGGCACGATATTACAAATGGGTGGAATAAAATTTGAAATTCCTATTTCAAAAAAGTCCAAATTCGAATAAATAAGATAAAAACCGAAGCATTTCTGCTTCGGTTTTTTTTATCTGCAATCTTTGTCTTTGCGAGGAACGAAGCAACCACAATAACAAAAGCAACCATTGTAAAATGCAAAATGAGATTGCTTCGTTCCTCGCAATGACTTTGAATTTACTCTTCTGCAATTTCCGATTTTCTTTCTCTGCAAAGAACCGAGATTGCAATAAAAACAAAACTTAGATATATCGAAATCGGAAACCCAATTCCGTAATCATGAGCGAAAATATTATCATAAAATGGCAATAATTGCAAAGTTATAATCACCAATATTGGCAATGAAATAATGACCCAAAATGCCACATAATTATCTGGAAAAGAAAACAATCTCCTTAGAATAAAAAACATCAAAAGCCCTGTTACAGCAATCGGAACGATAAAACCAGCCCAACTTACAACAGCTGAAAGCAACAATCCCAAGGTGAGTGTTAATAGAGAAACAATCAAACTTCCAAAACTAAGATAAAATAAGGTTGCTAAAAACTGTCCGCCTTTGCCGTTCGAGAAAAACTTTGCAAGTATAAAACACATTATCATTATGATACCAAAAGTGGTTAAGAAGCCACGATCATTCTCTGTATCAACTCTGGCAGCAATAAACATCCAGAACCAGACAAGAAACAGAGAAATGGATAAAAAAACTGCACTTTGTTTTGGTGTAAAGTATTTAATTTCTGTACTTAATGCTACCATATATTTTTAGAATAAAATTATAGTTTAAGAAGGACTCTGTTTTTCCTTATTTATTTTTCTTTCTGCAGCGATACCTTTTGGTATTTTGAACGAGTCATTTATGGATTGATTCAGTTCGGAAGCTTTTTTTAGTGAAATTAATTTTACATTTTCCTCCGTATGATCGTCTTGTCTAAAGAATAACTTTCAATCTCCATCAAGATCATGACTTGTGTACAAATGTTGCGTTCATGATTTAGCGCCTAATTGCAAACAAAACAAACCCTATTTTCTGGTTCTTTAAAATCAAAACTGTTTTTTTGGTATTATTCCTGACCGAAGATATTAAAAAAAGTCATAAACAATAAAATTTTAGATTTCTGGCTATCATTTGATTCGGTTTGCAGAATAGAGATTATGAAAAGTTTATGCCTTATCGTCATTGCGATGAACGAAGCAACCACACTAACAAAAGCAACTATTGTAAAATGCAAAGTGAGATTGCTTCGTTCCTCGCAATGACTAGCAAATCTTTTATTTTGCAAAATTAAAAATCAATCCTTTTTATGCTGTTCTGTATAATGCTGCTTTCCTTTAATGGTTTGATCTTCTACACTCATTCCGTTTGCCATTCCTAGCATAAAAGCGGTCATTATTACTATTATTTTTCTTTTTATCCAATGAAGTGGTCGCTTAGATTGCTCTAAACGTGTTTTATTTTTGTGTTTATACATTTTGAAAATGATAAATGATTAGACATTATAGTATCATCGTATGCGTTAAGGCGCATAAATGCTTAGAAATTTCTAAGCGCTGTATAAACTTTTATAGAAGTTATTTGAAGTGATTATTTCATTCATGAAAACAGATTGTCTAATAAATGAATTTATATTTTGATAAATAAGCATTCGTAATTTTATAAGAATCCGAATTTGAAAACTGTAAACTTGCTTAAGTTCAAGATAATGTACCGGAATTAAAAATGCAATTTTTATTAGAGAAACAAATCGATTTAATACATACAAACGAGAATTTGTAAGATCTAATTCTCTTCTCAGAATCACAAAGGAAGATTGGTAATATTCTGCTGATTTTGTCTGAGAATCTAAAGTTCCGTCATTCGCAATCAGGACAAAAGCCAGAAAGAGCGATAGAAGATATTTTAGATATTTATTCAATTTTATTTGGATTATTAACTTTCCGCAAAGCGAAAATACGAATAAAGAAAGAGTTATTTACTTATATCCGTCAATCTAACAATTTTATTATCTAAAAATTCAAAAACAGATTTACCTGTCAAGTTCAATTCCTGTCCTTTTTGCATTCCGTTGGGAAAGTCCATTGCCAGAATAGCCTGATAATCAATATCTATTGCTGTTTTAGATTTCGAATGACTGAATAATGTTATCGTTTGTTCTCTTTTTGAGAAATACTTTTTCGCTTCTTCTGCCTGATCTTTAAATTCCTTCAGCCCCGACAAAGTCATATTTACTTCACCGTTCTGAATATTTTCAAAAACAATTGTACCATCAAAATCAGCTATCATTTTATCAATATCAAATTGATTATAGCCATCAATATAATTCTGTATTATTTTTTCTCTGTTGATCATAAATACTAAAATCTGATTTTTATGTAAAGATTACACAATTCTTTTTTCAAAATAAATCATTTTTTTCTAGTTAGCAATATTTTTTTATCTAAGCCTGCAAGTTTCTTATGAAACCGAGACTCGCGTGAGGGATAGAGGCGGTATCCTTTTGTGAAGAGAAGCGGAACAAAAGATATAGCCGAAAGCCCGACCCGGAGGGACACGCCCTTGTTAAGATTCTAAATTTGCTTAAAAACTTTTTACCATAACGTCATTGTGAGAAACGAAGCAATCTCAGTTGCCACTTTACATTGGTTGCTTTTCTTAGTGTGGTTGCTTCGTTCCTCGCAATGACTTATTGTTTAGGTTATAAAGGCAATGATTACTGTTTTTTAGTGCAGTTTTTAGGTGTTATGATGTAATTTTTCGGTTGTTTACCTAAATGATTGGGTCTAGAGCCTAAAGTTTTACGTTCGGAACCTAAACGTTTACCTAAAAAACCTAAATGGGCTACTTTATTCTGATCTCTCCAAGTATTTATCGATCTCGAACTGTTGTTAGAAACGACTAGATTGGGCAGACAAATTGGTCTGCAAAAAACTCAAACAAATAAGAAAACTTTAATAAAGCTATTTTGCGCTACTTCTTCAAAAAATAGTAATTTTGAGATTCGAAGTTCAAAAACGAAAATATTATGAAATATCACCAAATAAACAGCGCTCTTTTTGTAAAAAATCGCAAAAAATTTACGGCAGAAATGAAACCGAACAGTGTTGCCGTTTTCAATTCAAACGACATCTACCCTGTTAGCGCAGACAGTTCGTTGCCGTTTGCACAACACCGCGATATTTTTTACCTGAGCGGAGTGGATCAAGAAGAAAGTATCTTGCTTTTGTTTCCGGATGCACCTTACGAAAACCAGAAAGAAATGCTTTTCCTGAAAGAAACTAGCGAACATATTGCAATTTGGGAAGGCGAAAAGCTAACAAAAGAACGCGCTTTTCAGGTTTCTGGAATTAGAACAGTGTATTGGCTGCAGGATTTTCATAAAATTCTGAACGAAATGATGACGTATTCTGATACGATGTACATCAATACCAACGAGCATTATCGCGCAACAGTTGAGACTGAAACTCGCGAAGCACGGTTTGTAAAATGGTGGAAAGAGCATTACCCGGCACACCAAGTTGCCAAAAGCAACCCAATTTTGCAACGCATCCGTTCGATAAAAGAAAGCGAAGAAATCGATCTGATTCAGCACGCTTGCGATATTACCGAAAAAGGTTTCCGCAGATTATTATCATTTGTAAAACCGAATGTTACGGAATACGAAATCGAAGCCGAATTGGTTCACGAATTCATCCGCAACCGTTCTAAAGGTTTTGCTTACACCCCAATTATTGCATCAGGAAACAACGCCAATGTTTTGCATTATATCGAAAATAATCAGCAATGTAAAGCAGGAGATTTAATTTTGTTGGATGTTGCAGCAGAATATGCCAATTATTCTAGTGATATGACCAGAACAATTCCGGTTTCAGGTAAATATTCAGACCGACAAAAAGCGGTTTACAATGCCGTTTTGAGAGTTAAAAACGAAGCGACCAAAATGTTAACTCCGGGAACACTTTGGAAACAATACCATATAGAAGTAGGTAAGTTAATGACATCGGAATTGCTTGGTTTGGGTTTAATTGACAAAGCCGATGTACAGAACGAAAATCCAGAATGGCCGGCATACAAAAAATATTTTATGCACGGAACCTCTCATCACATGGGTCTTGATACACACGATTACGGATTACTTCACGAACCAATGAAGGCCAATATGGTCTTTACGGTAGAACCTGGGATTTATATTCCGGCAGAAGGTTTCGGAATTCGCTTGGAAGACAATGTAGTGGTTCAGGAAAAAGGAGAACCTTTTAACTTGATGCGCAATATTCCTATCGAAGTAGATGAAATCGAGAGCTTGATGAACTCTTAATTCAAAAGGCAAATACTAAAAAACACAAAAACGATTAGCAACAATGTTAGTCGTTTTTTTATTGTAAATTACTTATTGCTATAAAAATTCCTATAGCACAGTAAAGCAAACTGTATCTTATGGAACTTAAATTTCGAATATGATTACCGTTTCCTATCTTTGTGCTTTCCTATTTAAAACATGATTTTGAAAACTATTTTATACAAAAATACCACAATAGTATACACCGATCAAGGTCAAGGAACTGCGATCGTATTCCTTCACGGCTTTCTGGAAAATCAATTGATGTGGAAAGAGTATGCCACTTATTTTGCAAATCAGTATCGCGTGATTACGATCGATTTACTGGGACATGGCGCATCAGATTGTCTGGGCTACATCCATTCTATGGAAGAAAATGCCAATATTGTTCACGAAGTTCTTGAACATTTAAAAATACAAAAAGCCACCATTGTAGGTCATTCTATGGGCGGTTATGTAGGTTTGGCTTTCGCCGAATTGTACCCGAATGCGATTCAGAAATTGGTGTTATTAAACTCAACTTCAAAAGAAGACAGTCCCGAAAAGAAACTCAACAGAACACGCGCCATCAAAGCTGTAAAGCAAAATTATGTCAACTTTGTGAGTCTTGCGATTGCCAATTTGTTTAGCGAAAACAATAGAATTCGCCTCGGAGATGAAATTGAAAAAGTCAAAACACAAGCACTCAAAACACCTTTACAAGGAATAGTAGCTTCGCTTGAGGGTATGAAAATTAGAAAAGACCGTGTAGCGCTTTTACATACCAATCGTTTCTCTACTTTATTGGTTTTAGGAAAAAAAGATCCCGTTTTAAACTATGAAGAAACGATCGCCCAAATAGAATATGGGCAAACAGAATTGATCTCTTTTGAAGATGGCCACATGAGCCACATTGAAAACAAAGAAGCATTACAACTCATTTTACTCAAATTTTTCGGTTCTTAAACCAATCAAAAAAGGCTGTCTTAATTACTTGAGACAGCCCTTTTAATTTTATTGTAGAAATTATAGCTTTGAAACAATATCTTTTTTAAATTTAGATAAAGTTGCTCTTGTCAAACCAAGATTTGCTTTTGTTGAGTCTACCGCTAGATAAATAAAATATTTACCATCTTCAGAAACATCAATAATATGTATTTGATCTGTAAGTGTGATTAAAATATCGTTTATTTTTTGATTTAAACCTAAAGCTTTGATCGCACTTAATTTTGCTTTTACAACTTCTAAATTATAAGCAGAGGCTAATTCTGGATCAAAATTTGGATTTAAAGAAAGAGAACAGAATGACATTCCAGTTTCAACCTCAGTTACAGAAACTGCGATAAAACCATTGATATTTTCTTTTAAATCGTTTTGAAAATTTTGTAAAAAATCTGACATGTTTTAATTGTATTAAATTAATTGTTGAAAACAGTATCCATTCTGCGCAGCAAAAGGCCCATTTTACTTATATCTTTAGAAAGCAGAGCGACACAATTATCATCCTGATTTTTATTGGCCACCACAATTCCGTCATTGTTCTTAATCATCACTTGCTTGAGCTCTCCATTATTGAGGTCTTCAGACATTTCTAAAGACATTTTTAATATCATCCCAATCATTGCCGCTACATTGCCATCATACTCTAAATTTACGGACTCAACCAAAACGCCGTCTATCGTAAAAACCAAACCAGATTCGGCTCCGGTTTCCTCTACAAGTGTGTTTAAATCAATCATATTCCTTTTTTATCATGTTTAAGAATCGGCAAAGTTATTTCAATAAACACAACTATGCCATAAACACTTGTTAAAAAAAAGCCAACCCTAATCAACTGATTTACTTTTATTTATAACGTGATTTTTAGCTGTTTTTAGATTATAATGTGCAAAAAAAAGAAGGAGAAAAAGTAAATGTGTTTAAAAATACAGGAGAACATTCAATAAAATTGAATTATAAGGTCAGAAGCTCATACAAACTCAATTTAAGAGAAGTTTTTATTAAATTTGCAAAAAATTATTGAGATGAAAACTGTTGAGGAATTGCGTTTTGATTTAAACGTAAAATTGATGAAGTTTAGAAGATTTCGTTTTGAAAACGGAAGTATAAACAATGAAAATGAGGGAGAACCAGAGAAAAGGGGCTTCTTTAAAAAAATTTTCAGTTAAAAATTATAGATAGAAAAAGCTGAACTTATTGAAACAAATCTTTCAACAAGTTCAGCTTTTAAACTTCTAATTATCGCTAATTTTCTAATTCTGGAGAAAACGCAAAAATAGCGGTAATTTTAATTTGTCAGATATTTTCTTCAAAAGAAATAGTGCGGTCAAAAATTTCGTTTAACAGTACCACAATCTCCTCGACATAATTCGCCAGAATTTCTTTTGTAACGGTTATATGTAATTCTTTTTCTTCTTTAAAACCAAAAGGCAGAAAACCTGATTTTAAGTTTTTAAACGAAATAATCCCTGCTTCCATCGGAATGTCTTTCATTTCGTTTTCAAACATAAAAGCATACGCTAAAACCTGAATAATTTTATCGTTTTTAAGGTCTTTAGTTAACCCATTCCATGATTTAAGCACAACATTGGCTCTCTCAACCTTTCCGGTCTTATAATCAATGATTCTAATTTTTCCGTTGCGCAATTCAATTCTATCGACATTTCCTTTAATCAAAACAGGAAAAGGCAAACTCTGATGTATTAATTCACGTTCGAAAGTTTTTTCCAGAGCAATAATCTTGATGGCGTCTCCGCTTTTAATTGCTTCCAGTTCTAATTTAAGAAAATTGAGAACATTACGTTTAGCGACTTCAAAAGCCAATAAATTTCTTCCTTTCTTGATTTCGCCTTCTTTATACACCAATTTAAATTGTTTTAAAACTTCGTCATCCAAAAGCTTGAAACAATTTGAAATATCTGTTTCAGAAATAAACCTACCGACAAAAGGATCATAAAGTGCTTTTAATGTTTCATGAATGATCGTTCCGAGCGTATTTAAGGCAATATTTTCTTCAACCTCTTCTACTTCTCTAATTCGAAGTATTTTTTGAAAATAAAAATCAATAGGATTCCTAATATAACTTGTCAAAGCAGAAGGAGAAAAACCAGTAGTTGCAATTTCTTTCAGGCGCTCCATCACCGCCTCAGACTTGGGGATTACCATGGGCTGATAAGCTGTTGTAGGCAAAACAGGATTATAAATATCAAATGTAAGCTGGTGTTTGGATTGTTTTTCTACTTCCAATTGTGTAATAAAACGACTTCGCTCGCCAGCATCCAATCCGTCATTTTCAGTATTATATATTAGGTAGATGTTTTTGGCTCGCTGCAATAAATGATAAAAATGATAGGTATAAATAGCATCCTTCTCCTTAAAAGTAGGAAGACCCAATTCTTTTTTTACATCATAAGGAATAAATGAATTCTGCGATTTTCCTGCCGGAAATTTACCCTCATTCATAGAAGTTACAATTACCGTATCAAAATCTAGAACACGACTTTCGAGCACCCCCATGATTTGCAATCCTCTTAAAGGTTCTCCTTCAAAAGAAACTTCGGCTACCTCTATAATCTGCTTATAGATAGCGTACAAAGTATCAATATTATCAATATGCTGATGTTGGGAATAGTAATTGATGAGCTTATTTATTACTTTAAAAACGGCAAACACAAAAGTTTTGGCTATTTTTTCTTCCTCATTATCGTTGTTAAAATTTTCTTTGACCAAAAGCAAGAGTGCAGCAATATTATCGAGAACTGCGAGCGCTCCATTCTCCCATTTTTGAAATAATAATAAAAACAAATCTGAAGCACTTGCGTTGAGTTCCAGAATTTTTTTATGGGTAATAAACGTATAATTATTTTCTTTTATAATTTTGACCAAATGAGTCGCATGCGCATACGGCTCGATCAAAGGATGGGTTAAAACGTCCAAAACATCTTTGTAATAAAAAACATAGTGATCTCCTTTTCTGGAAATCGCATTCGTATGCATTTTAAACAACTTTGCAATCAGGATCTGTGATGGATTGTTTTTACTCGAATAGCCCATCGTAATGTTTAGAGCACCCAAAGAGGAAGGCAGTGCGTACAAGACCGGCATAAGCAAATTTTCTTCACCAAGTACGATTGCTACCTTATCCAGAGAAGTAGAGGGATTTTCCTCGATTATTTTTTCAATGATACTACCTGTTAGTTTGGCTTGACCAATAGTTTTAGGAGTTCCTATTACTTGGATATTCTTGCTTTGCGAAAAATCATCTACAATCCAGTCGAAGGTATGTGATTTATAATGTTTCCAGCTTTCTTTAAAGCGTCTTACAAACAATCCCGCATCATGATAAGGGTCGTTTAAAAAAGTGCTGTCTACGTCCCAATAAATTTTAGCCTGTTCAAGTGCCAAAAGGTGCTGAACAATTCTTTCTTCAGCAGCATTTAGAGCATTAAATCCAGCAAAAATATATGTTTGATTTGAAGTAGAATTCGAAAAATGATTAAGATTATTTACCGCCTCTCTATAAATCAAACCCTGATATCCCAAACCTTTATTTAATAAATGCAGATAAAGAGCCTCATAGTAAATAGGTAATAGCTTCCAGAAATCAATATAATTTTCTAAAAGTTTTGTTTTATCTTCGACCTCAATACCCCATTTTTTAATGTCTTCAATATCTTTAAGATAAGACAAAACATGTGATGGGTCCAGTAAGTAACGATCAATCTCGTTAAAATCTTGTAAAAGTGTCTTTGCCCAATTGGCAAACAATTCAAAAGACTGTTGATTTTGTTTCTCGGTTATAGAGAGATAAACTTCATAAAACTCAAATAACAGTTCTATAGAATCCAGAGATCTTATCGAGGCTACATCCTGAACAAAATCTTCAATACTAATAATCTCAGGACAAATGATAGTATTTGCAATTTGCTTTTGCAAAGCTTCTATTAAAAAAACTTTTGCTCTTTTATTAGGCAGTACAATAACTATCTCGTCTAGTTTAGTCGCATAATCCTGAATTACTACTGTCGCTATTTTTTCGAGAAAAGAAATATTTATCATTTGATAAAAATAAAAAAAGCCATTCAATTAAGAATGGCTTTTTAGAATTATTTAAAAAAGTAAATTATAGTTTACCTTGATATTTAGAACCGATGTGTTTGATTTCAGTTCTTCTGTTTTGTGCTTTACCTGCAGCAGTTTTATTGCTTGCAACTGGCATAGACTCACCAAAACCTTTAGACTCTAAGTTATCAACATTTACACCTCTTTCGATCAAAGCATTCATAACTGCTGCTGCTCTATCTTCAGAAAGTTTTTGATTCAATTTATCAGAACCATCACTATCAGTGTGACCTTCAATGCTAAATTTAGCATTTGGATAGTTTTTAAGGATAGATCTAATTGCATCTAATCTAGCAAGAGTTTCTTGATCTCCTGTTTTGAAAGTAGCTTTACCTGAGTTAAAGTAAACCGCTCTAGCAGCAACTTTAAGTTCTTCTAAAGCTTCAGAAGTTACTTCTGGACATCCTCTGTTACTAGCTGGACCAGCTACAGTAGGACAATCGTCATCTTTGTCAAGAACACCATCTTTATCAGCGTCTAAGAAAGGACAACCACCATTTTCTCTTGGACCAGCAACTGTAGGACATTTGTCATCTTTATCAGCAACACCGTCACCGTCAGCATCTGGACAACCGTTTAATGCAGCTAAACCAGCAACATCTGGACAAGCATCTTTTGCATCAGCAATTCCGTCTCCGTCAGTATCAGGACATCCGTTTAATGCAGCTAAACCAAATACATCTGGACAAGCATCACTAGCGTCAACGATTCCGTCTCCGTCAGTATCAGGACATCCGTTGAATTGTTTCAAACCAGCAACATCTGGACAAGCATCATCTTTATCGTAGATACCATCTCCGTCAGTATCTTTACCTCCGAATTTGAAAACTAAACCAGCAGTGTGTTGGAATACAGAACGATCTCCTTGACCATCAGCAACAGCCCATTTGTATTTTGTAG
Source organism: Flavobacterium flavipigmentatum (assembly GCF_020911905.1). Lineage (NCBI taxonomy): Bacteria > Pseudomonadati > Bacteroidota > Flavobacteriia > Flavobacteriales > Flavobacteriaceae > Flavobacterium > Flavobacterium flavipigmentatum. Next base: position 804,635 of record NZ_CP087133.1, read on the forward strand.
CAAGCTCAAGACCAATAGCGTCTGTAAACCAGAAAGTTAAACCAGCACCTGGGTTAACTGTACCAAAGCTCTCGTCTCCGAAGAAAGTATAACCTCCACCAACAGTTAACGAAGGATCAATTACTTTAGATCCTAATAACTCTTGGAAGCTATATCTGATAGTAGCATCAATTCCGTAATACATCAAATCACCAGGATTAGATACTACGTTACCTCTTGAATCCTGACCAGCAGAACCTGGAGCAAAAGTTACCAATTTATCAATTTTGTTTACAGACCCTTGTAAACCTAGAGAGAATCCACTACCTACGTATCTAGACACACCAATGTAAGATAAAGAAGGAAGGATATTCCAGTTGTCTTTTACAGCGAATGGCTGAGAAAAGTGTTGATCAAAGAATCCACTTCCTGCACCAGAACTGGTTCTAGTGTCAACGGCGTTAACCCCAAAAGAGATAGCCCATGGATTGTTACTGTCTTGCGCGTGAGAGCTTAAACCCATCACCATCATTACAGCAACTAAAAGTTTGTTAAGATGTTTCATACTTAATTTTTTTAATTACAATTTAGTTAATTACTAGCAAAAGTAACACCAAATTTTTTAAATTCAAAATGAAATGTTAAAAAAAACCTACAAAAAAGAGACTAAAGTGGTAATTATATAACTTTTAACATTTTTCCAACAAGAACAAAGGCACTTATAGCCTTGTCCAGATGCTCTTTTGTGTGCGCTGCAGAAAGCTGAACCCTAATACGGGCTTTTTCTTTTGGTACCACTGGAAAAAAGAAACCAATAACATAAATACCTTGTTTTAAGAGCTCGCTTGCCATTGTTTGCGACAATTTTGCATCATATAACATAACAGGTACAATAGCCGAATCACCATCGATGATATCAAAACCTGCCTCTTTCATTCCGTTTTTAAAATAATTGGTATTCCATTCTAACTTATCTCTTAAAGAAGTATCTTTTTCTAAAAGCTCAAAAACCTTTATAGAAGCACCAACAATAGCCGGTGCCAAAGAATTCGAGAACAAATAAGGTCTAGAACGTTGACGCAACAATTCGATAATCTCCTTTTTTGCTGTCGTATATCCGCCCATAGCACCACCTAAAGCTTTGCCAAGAGTTCCTGTAATAATATCAACACGGCCCATAACTCCTTTTGCCTCAAGCGTACCTTTACCGGTAGCACCAATAAATCCTGCGGCATGACATTCGTCAACCATGACCATAGCATCATATTTATCGGCCAAATCACATATTTTATCCAACGGAGCTACTAAACCATCCATAGAAAACACACCATCGGTCACAATTAATTTAAATCGGGCTCCTGCTTCATTTGCTTTTATCAATTGCTGTTCAAGATCTTCCATGTTGCTGTTTTCATAGCGATAACGAGCTGCTTTACACAAACGAACTCCATCTATAATAGAAGCATGATTTAAACTGTCCGAAATAATAGCGTCGTTCTCGCCCAGCAATGGTTCAAAAACACCTCCGTTAGCATCAAAAGCAGCTGCGTATAAAATAGTATCTTCTGTACCATAAAAATCTGCAATCTTTTTTTCTAATGTCTTATGAATATCTTGCGTACCACAAATAAAACGCACAGATGACATTCCAAAACCATGCGTATCCATTGCGTCTTTTGCTGCCTGAACAACTTCAGGATGAGAGGAAAGTCCTAAGTAATTATTGGCGCAAAAGTTCAAAACTTTCTCACCAGTTGATATCGTAATCTCTGCATCTTGTGCAGAAGTTATAATACGTTCTTTTTTGAATATTCCGTTTTCTTCAATAGTTTGCAATTCGTTTTGCAAGTAATCTTTTATCTTACCGTACATATTTATACATTTAAAACGTTAAAAATTAACAATTTAGACCATTTACAGCCCTGATAATCCTTTAACATCTGGTTAATTATTTCACAAATTTACTACATCGATTTCTGTTCCTATATACGCCAAAGCATTTTTTAACACTCTGTACCCTAAATCTTCAATAGCAAGTTGATATTCTTGAATTTGCTGCTTGTATTTAACATTAGCAGCACCAGTTTTATAATCCAAAAGATAGGCTTCTTTATTTTTAGTGAAAACTATTCGATCGGGTTTTAAAATTCTCCCTTCTTTTTGAACAATTGTTTGCTCGTTTAATATTTTGCAACTTCCGTCAAAATAAATATTTAGCTCCGCATGATTCACTATTTCCTGAAGTGTATTGTAGACAATTTCTTTTTGATCAAATGTAATTAATCCGTTTTCTAAAGCTTTTACGATCGACAACTCAACATCTGACTTGTCTTTTACGAAAGCCAGAATTTCGTGAATGACATTTCCATACGAAATTGCCTCTTGCTGATGCGTTCCCCACATCAACGCTTCTTTTTGAGCAATTTTAATATTTTTCGGATTTAAAACTTCCGAAACCATCGGAATGGTCATCACCTCATCCAGAGCCGGTACAGACTGAGAAAGTTTCGCTTTATCTCCAAATTCATATTCTAATTTTTCTTCTTCATACACCCCTTCATTTATCAAATATTTTATAAAAAACGAAGCCATATTACTCGCAAACTCTCCGTCTTTCTTTTCTTTCATAGATTGAGAAATAACAAACAGTTGTTCTTCGGCACGAGTCAGAGCCACATACAAAACATTAATATTATCGAGTAATTCTTCTTGTTTTTTTAGATTAAAGACCAGAGACGCATTCTCGCCAAAACCCTCGACAGCAGTACTATTGTCTATCAAAGCTTTTGGAAGTCCCAGATCATCATTTTCGGTATCGAGCCATAACTTATCTTTTGGTTTTCGGCTGTAATCTTCTTCGGCAAAAGGCATGATAACAACAGGAAACTCCAATCCTTTAGACTTATGAATCGTCATGATGCGAATGGCATTTTTGCCTTCCGGCGAAGGAATACTAAATTTAGATCCGTTTTTATCCCAGTACGCCAAAAAATCAGCTATTCCAGCCTGATTGCGAATATCTCTTTCCAAAACAATATCCAGAAAATATTGTACATAAGCATTTCCTTGAGCGGGAAGAAATTTTGAAATGATAATTTCGACCGCTTCGTACAATGATTTTTTACGAATTCCTTCAAAAGAAAGTGAAAGATCCAGCGTTAAAAGCCATTTTTCGAAATCATTTTCCTGCCTCTGAGCCATTCCTTTTGCGATAAAATCATGAATGGGCAAATCAACCGCTTTACTGACCGCCAAAAAATGCAGAAAATTTGCTTTTGCTTCTAAGTCTGCACTATTATTCAAATATTTTAATAAATGAACAATCAGGCGTACTTCAGTAGCATTTTGAATCATCAAAGTTTCTGAGGACAAAAGCGGAATATTTTGCTCTGTGAGATATGTCGCGATTGCGATTCCCTGATCTCTTTTTCGAGTCAAAATCACAATATCTTTGTATTCAAAACCTTCTCGAAGTACTTTCTGAATTGTATTTAATGTTGCCAAAACATACAAATCATTTTTTTCGACAACCTCTTCTTCGTCGGCAACATCATTTTTTTCGATTATCGGAAGAAAAGAAATATTGACATAACCTCCTTTTTTAGCATTTGAATTTTGAAAACTGTGATTTTCGTACAGATCTTTATAATCTTCATTTGAAAATTCGGTCGAAATCAGCTTAAAAAAAGCATTATTAAAATCTATGATCTCGCTGTAGCTGCGATAATTGGTATTTAAATGTCTTATTTCTTTATCAGGATTATTAAACGGATTCGTGTCTTTGCTCAGTTCGATAAACTGTTCTGCTTTTCCGCCACGCCAGCGATAAATAGACTGTTTAGGATCACCAACAATCATCAGAGTGCCTTTGTTGCCCAAATCATCTTGCCCCGAAAGCGCATTATCAATCAGCGGAATTAGGTTTTGCCATTGCATTTCAGACGTATCCTGAAATTCATCAATAAAAAAATGACGGTATCTTTCGCCCAAGCGCTCATAAATAAAAGGCGCTGGCTGATTCTGAATCTCTCGATGAATAATCGCATTAAATTCAGAAATAGACAAAACATTTTGTTCTGACTGAATTTTCGCCAACTCATTACTCACCGTATTTAGCAACGAAAGCGGCGTAATATTTTTTAGAAAAGCCTTGTAAAAATCTCTTTTTTCAAACTTTTTATAAATTTTATCTAAATTATGGAGTAACTCAGGAATTATATTTTCAATTAAAGCTCGGTCTTTGGCGGTTTTATTGATGGCAATATCTTCAAATTCGTGAAAAGTTTTATTTCTAGGATTGAATTTACCGTCTCGAATACTTTCTAAATGATTAGGGAAAGTTCCTCTCGAAAACGACTTCAAATCAATTCCGTTTTTGTCAATTAAATCGAGTAATTCTTCTGCAGCCTGTTGATTTTCTTTTTCTAAATCGGCACAAAGAGCCGACATTTTCTTTTTGACCGCTACAAATTCCTCGATAGAAGTGTGCTGAAAATGCAAAATTTCATTTCGATTATTTTCATTCAAAACCAAACGACCCGTTTCAAGAATCTCACGCGAAACATCCCAACTTTTATCATCATCGGTTTTTTCCATCGTGAAATCTACGAGCAAATTGGTCAGCGTTTCGTCCTGACCCGCTTGTGCAATAATAGCATCAACGGCTTCTATCAATAAATTTTCGGTATCCAAAGTAACCTCAAAAGTCATCGGTAAATTAAGATCATGCGCAAAAGCACGAATAACTTTGTGGGTAAATTTATCGATAGTAGAAATATCAAAAGCAGCATAATTGTGAATAAGATGCTTGATGATATTTTGAGACTTTGTCTTGATTTTAATAATAGAAAGACTTGTTTCTCTGGACAAATCTTCCATTAATTCGATGGCTTTCGCCGAAGGTTCGTCTTTGGCAAATTCAGACAAACTACCAACAATTCGGCTTTTCATCTCATGCACTGCTTTATTAGTAAAAGTTATGGCCAGAATATTCCGATAAGCATCATTTTTAGGCGAAGACAAAATAATTTTAAGGTATTCCTTGACCAAAGTATAAGTCTTTCCAGAACCTGCCGATGCATCGTAAATAGAAAAAGACGGACTTTGCATAAGAGAGGTTTTAGTATTGTAAAAATAGCACTTTAAATATTAAATCCCAATACTACAGAATTCCAAATTCCAATATCTGCATGCTACAAGCGCATCAAATATTGGAATTTGGAATATATATATTTTTTTTGATTTTATAAAAAAACTATGCTGATTTAGGAAATGCTCTTTTATTAAAAACCAACAAGATTCCGACACCTGTAGAAATAGCAATATCGGCAACATTAAAGATCGCGTTAAAGAATGTAAAATGATTTCCTCCCCAGATTGGCAACCAAGATGGCAAGTTTCCTTCCCAAATAGGAAAATAAAACATATCGACTACTAAACCGTGAAACCAAGTTCCGTATGGATTAGGAGAAAAAATGGTCGCTAAATTATTAGAACTGTCATCGAAAATCACTCCATAAAAAACAGAATCAAAAATATTTCCTGCTGCACCGGCCAGAATTAAGGCAACAGCGGTAACCAAATAAGTCGAATGTTTCCTTTTGATCACGTCGTTTAACCAATACGCGATTCCGAAAACAGCAAAAATTCTAAAAACTGTCAAAATTAATTTTCCGTATTGTCCGGGAATTTTAGTTCCCCAAGCCATTCCTTCATTTTCTATAAAATGAATTTTAAACCACTCAAATACCCTATATTCTTCACCTAAAACAAAGTTTGTTTTTACATAAATTTTAGAGAGTTGATCGACTAATAAAACTAAAAATATAAGGAGATATGCTTTTCGTAATGACATTTTATAAATTTTTGATGGGCAAAAGTAACAATTTAATCAAAAAAAACGCCCCATTAGGAGCGTTAATTCTTTTGTAATTAAATGTATTACTATTATTTTTCTTTGAGTAGAAAATTAAAGCTATCTATTTTCGACCAGTTTCTTTGGCGGAGAGAGCGGATCACTGAAAAAATCAGAGATCGATTTAAGTAAACCTTTGCCTTCTTTTGGCTTGTTTACCCGCTTAGCCTTTTCTGTTTTTAACTTTAATCTCAGTTTTTCAAAATCTTTCATTCTAATTTCGATATTAGAATTAACCTCCTTGATTTTCAGTATTTTAGCCATAATTGTAAGTTTTATATGTTAAATAAAAAAATTATTTACAGTTTAACGCTACAATAATACAAAAAATTAATTTATATTTGTTAATAAAATTAACAAATATTGCCTAGAAAATACATTTTTGTTGCCGTAAAGAAGATTTAATCCAATATTTTTAACACATTTACCAAATCTACCAAAAATGAATGACATCAAAACCGTTTTAAATGATTTTTTAATCAATACCAAGACCACTTCTGCACTTATCTTCGACGTTAAAGGAAAATTAATCACCTCATTAGACATTAATTACAGTGATAGTGTAGCCGCTATGAGCGCCGCAATCCTCTCCATGTGCGAAAAATTTCTTTCTGATCTGGAAAAAGGGTCATTAAAACAATTGTACCTAAAAACCACCGAAGGTATTGTGATTGGTAACAAAATTAACACCTCAAACTTTATTGTCGTTTTCTCTGAAAGCTCCAGTAATATTGGCTTATTAATGCATAACACAGAAGAACTTGCTTCTGAACTTGGAAAAAATCCGCTATTAAAATAGATCACCCATATCCATTAACAAATAAATACCAATAACTATGAGTAACGACTTTTTAAATGTGTTTTTATCAGAGATAAAAACCAATGTAAACGGCTTTATTGCTGTTGCTGTAACAGAAATCGAATCTGGATTAAGCTTTGGGAATGCAACAGTAGATCCTAGTTTTGATCCTGAACTTGCGGCGGCGTACAACCTGGAAGTTGTAAAAGCCAAGTTGAATGCTGTAAAAGCTTTAAATCTCAATCAGGATATCGAGGACATTTTGATTACGCTGACGAATCAAATTCATATCATCGATATTTCTCCAAACAAAAAATTCATGATCTATCTTGCCGCAGATTCTGCCAAGGCAAATCTTGGAATGACGAGAGCCGTTCTTAAGAAACACAAATTAGAATTAGAAAAAAATCTGGCATAATTTTATGTACTAAATTAGAACCATTCCTTATCAAAATGGTTCTAATTTAGTATAAAAACACTATAAACAAAAAACGCCCCAAAAAGGAGCGTTGATTTTATCTAAAATTATCGTTGCAAGTTTTTTGCTTCGATACTCATGGTAGCGTGAGGTACAATTTTCAGTCTTTCTTTACCGATCAATTTACCTGTAACTTTACAAATACCGTATGTTTTATTTTCTACACGGAATAAAGCATTTTTTAGGTCGCGAATAAACTTTTCCTGTCTGATAGCCAACTGTGAGTTTGCCTCTTTAGACATTGTTTCGCTTCCTTCTTCAAAAGCTTTAAACGTAGGAGAGGTATCATCTGTCCCATTATTCAAATCATTCATGTAAGCACTTTTTATTAAATCCAGATCGGCTTGTGCTTTTTGTATTTTATTTTGAATTATTTCTTTGAACTCTGCCAAATCAGCATCAGAGTATCTTGTAATTTCATCTATCATTTTCTATTATTTTGAAATTAATATCATTGTTTTAATATCATCAAACTCAATTTCTGTGCCGCTTTCCAGAGCATCTACAAAAACCAAACTATCTGTTAATGTCTCAGACTTAATATAGTCTTCATTTTTTAGAATTGCCTCTTCCAAAAGGCTATTTCGCATTAATTGAACTTTAATTTTATCGGTAACTTCAAATCCAGAATCTTTACGAATGTTTTGAATTCTGTTTACCAATTCTCTTGCGATCCCTTCGTTTTTCAATTCTTCAGAGATAGTGATATCCAGCGCAACTGTAATTCCGTTTGAATTAGCCACCAACCAGCCTTCGATATCCTGCGAAGTTATCTCGACGTCTTCCAGAGATAAAGTTACATTATTTCCAGCAATAACAATATCTAAGGTGCCCTGCTTGTCTAATTGGTCAATCTGCTCTGACGAAAAAGATTGTATTTCTTTGGAAATCAGACCCATATCTTTACCAAAACGTGGCCCTAAAGTCTTAAAATTAGGCTTAATTTGTTTTACCAAAATACCCGAAGCATCATCTAAAAGCACTATTTCTTTGACGTTTACTTCGGCTTTTACAAGCTCTGCAATAGCCTCAATTTCTGCTCTCTGACTCTCGTCAAGTATCGGAATCATTACCTTTTGTAACGGTTGACGCACCTTAATCATTTCCTTTTTACGGAGTGATAAAACCAGTGACGAAATAGTTTGCGCCTTCTGCATTTTGCTTTCTAACGTTTTATTAACAAAGTTTTCGACAAATTTCGGAAACTCAGCCAAGTGAACGCTGGCATATTGCTCAGATCCTGTTGAAATCGTTAAATCGCGGTACAATTTATCCATAAAAAAAGGAGCGATCGGCGCACTTAATTTACTTATGGTCAACAAGCAAGTATACAGCGTTTGATAGGCCGCAATTTTATCCTGGGCATATTCGCCTTTCCAGAAACGACGACGGCACAAACGAACGTACCAGTTGCTCAGATTTTCCTGCACAAAGTCAGAAATAGCTCTTGCCGCTTTTGTTGGCTCGTAATCTTCGTAACATTCATCAACAAACTTTATTAAAGTATGCAATTCAGAGATAATCCATTGGTCGATTTCAGGTCTTTCGTGTAAAGGAATTTCCGCTTCAGCGTATTTAAAACCGTCGATATTGGCATATAATGAAAAGAACGAGTATGTATTGTATAATGTTCCGAAGAATTTACGGCGTACCTCAGCAATTCCCTCCAGATCAAACTTTAAGTTGTCCCAAGGATTTGCGTTCGAGATCATGTACCAACGGGTGGCATCAGGACCGTATTCTTTAATTGTTTCAAAAGGATCCGTTGCGTTTCCTAATCGTTTGGACATTTTTTGTCCGTTTTTATCCAAAACCAAACCATTCGAAACTACATTTTTATAGGCTACTTTATCAAAAACCAAAGTACCGATAGCGTGCAAAGTATAAAACCATCCACGAGTCTGATCAACACCTTCAGCGATAAAATTCGCAGGAAAATCTTTCTTCTCATCAATTTTATCTTTGTTTTCGAAAGGGTAATGCCATTGTGCATAAGGCATCGCACCAGAATCGAACCAAACATCAATCAAATCGCTTTCGCGTTTCATTGGCTGTCCGGAAGCCGAAACCAAAGTAATTTGATCGACTACATTTTTGTGCAAATCAACTAAATCATAGTTAGATTCAGACATGTTTCCAATCTCAAAACCTTTAAACGGATTTTCTTTTTGAAAACCAGCTTCGATAGATTTTTCGATTGCGTTGTATAATTCTTCAACAGAACCAATAAGAACTTCTTCTTTTTTGTCTTCAGTTCTCCAAATTGGCAACGGAATACCCCAATATCTAGAACGAGATAGGTTCCAGTCGTTGGCATTTTTGAGCCAATTTCCAAAACGTCCTTCACCAGTAGACTTAGGTTTCCAATTGATAGTTTCGTTCAGATCGAACATTCTATCTTTTACATCGGTTACTTTAATGAACCAAGAATCTAGCGGATAATACAATAACGGCTCGTCTGTTCTCCAGCTGTGCGGATAACTGTGTACGTATTTTTCAACCTTAAAGGCTTTATTTTCTTCTTTTAATCGAATAGCGATTTCAACGTCTACAGAACGTTCTGGTGCCTTTCCTTCATCATAATATTCGTTTTTTACGTATTTACCCGCAAGGTCACCCAAATGCGAAGTAAATTTCCCTTGTAAATCTACCAAAGGCACTGGTGTTCCGTTTTCGTCTAAAACCAACATCGGCGGAATTTCCGGCTTTGCTTCTTTAGAAACTTTAGCATCATCTGCACCAAAAGTAGGCGCTGTATGTACAATTCCTGTTCCATCTTCTGTGGTTACAAAATCTCCGGCGATTACCCTAAAGGCATTTTCGGCATTTTGATAAGGCAATACGTACTGCAACAATTGCTCGTAACGGATATCAACTAAATCAGCTCCTTTTGCTTCCGCTAAAATTTTATACGGAAGTTGTTTGTCGCCATTTTTTACTTTATCGAAATCAGCATCGTCTTCGCTAGCAAAAAATCCTTTTCCGAATTGTTTTCCAACTAAATTTTTAGCCAGAATAACATTTACAGGTTCAAAAGTATATTGATTGAACGTTTTTACTACAACATAATCGATTTTTGGACCAACGGTCAAAGCTGTGTTCGAAGGCAATGTCCAAGGCGTCGTCGTCCAGGCCAAAATGTGAATATCACCAAATCCTTGTAAAAAGCTTGGCAACGTTTCTGGCAACGTTTTAAATTGTGCTACAATGGTAGTATCTGTAACATCACGGTAAGCGCCTGGCTGGTTAACTTCGTGAGAAGACAATCCTGTTCCCGCTTTAGGAGAATAAGGCTGAATCGTGTATCCTTTATACAATAAACCTTTATCGTAGATTTGTTTTAAAAGCCACCAGACAGACTCCATGTATTTGGGTTTGTAAGTCACATACGGATCTTCCATATCTACCCAATAGCCCATTTTTTCGGTAAGGTCATTCCATACATCAGTATAACGCATTACGGTTTTTTTACACGCTTCGTTATATTCTTCGATAGAAATGGTTTTCCCAATATCTTCTTTTGTAATTCCAAGTTCTTTCTCAGTACCTAACTCAACAGGTAATCCGTGAGTATCCCAACCGGCTTTTCTTTTTACCTGAAAACCTTTTTGAGTTTTATATCTGCAAAAAATATCTTTAATCGCACGTGCCATCACGTGGTGAATTCCCGGTAATCCATTTGCAGAAGGCGGACCTTCAAAAAATACGTAAGGCTCTGCACCTTCGCGAGTGGTTACACTCTTTTCAAATATATTTTCTTTCTTCCAAAAATCAAGTACTTCTGACGCTACTGTTGGCAAGTCAAGTCCTTTGTATTCAGTAAATTTTGTGCTCATTTTATCCTTTTCTAAATCGAGGTGCGAAAGTAAGGAATTTTGAATTATTGTCCATCACTTTATTAAAATTTCACAAACTTTTGTTGAGTTAATAGATCCAAAAACAAAAAAATTGATTAGTTTCTGATATTATTCTCAAAACGCTGAGCAAATAAACCAAAAACTAATCAATTCTAATTATCCTTAATAGGATGATAACAATTATTTAAATCCGCCGAAATAAACTTCCTTCATAAAGATTCTATTTCCAAAAACGGGATTCACTTCTACTTTTTCTCGTACTTCCTGATACAAAGTTTCACCATTAAAATCTTCGATTTCATAATTAATCTTGAACGGAATTTTTCCAGAATTTAAAGCCGCCACAGGACGGTAATCCCCGAAAATCTTGCGCTCGAAAAAACTTTTATTTCCGTTATCGAATTCTGTTTTTTCGGTTGAAACGATATTAAAATTTTCTTTATCGACAAAAACATGGTAATCTGTTTTAGGAATTGTTCTGTTACCCGTGCTTAATGTTTTCTCGAAATAATTCAGATGATAACACAACCTTCCTTCGTACATTTCGTCTTGCATCAATTCAAAATTATTCCATAAATCAAGTCTTAAATCGGTTAGAAAATTAACCAAATCAACATTCTTAACTATGTTGTTATAATCATAAGTCGAAAATTTTGCCCATTTTGCAGTCACACCACTTTCGCGATCGTCATGACTCCATGCTTCGGCTCCATTGACAATCTCATAATAAGTCTCCGGCATTTTTTTCTTTAGAAGATAATTGGTAGTCGTTGCCCATTTTTCTTCTGTTTGAGGTACATTATTTCCTTCTATCGAAAGCTTAGCAAGAAAATGTGCTTTTTCGATATTTTTCAAAGCCTGGCTTCCGCCTAAATTGGCTACAACTTTAGCCAACAAATTAGGATTCAGCTGATACGGAATAGAATCAAGCATATTATTCCTTTGCAGTTTAGACTTTTCTAATTTTGCTTCACGATTTGCTTTTTCCTGCCCCCAATCTGCATCCTGTTGCTCTATTTTTTCAAAAAAAGCCAATCTTTTTTCTTCTTTTTCTTCGGCAATTTTGAGTCCCAATTTTTTAAGATCTGCAAAACGAGTGGTATGACTTCTTATTTTTTTATCAGCAAAGTTGGCATTGTTCAATCTTTTAACAATGGCCGAACCTCTAGAATCTTGTTTGTCGTTTTCGATCAATAAATTGGCATATTGCAACGCTTTTTCTTTATTTTCAAGTAAAAAATACGTTTCTGCCAGATTATTTGTAACAATAAAACGAATGTTTTCATTTGCTGGCGAAAGCGGATATTTGACCAACAAACTTTCTAAATATTGCAAATGAGGCGTTAGCAACTTCTCATCCAGACCTTTCTCCAGAGTTACTTTCTCCATCTGAGCCGTAATTTCATTCTCAAATGCCAACATTTGGTTGTATTCTGAATGTCCTTTTGAAGTTACAAATTCAAACTTTACTTTAGATTCATCTGTATTATAAGCCAATTTATAATTCAGATAGTTCTGGATTCTTTCAACAGAGCTATATATTACATTATCTATTCCTAACTCTGCTGCAGTATAATCATCATCCTTTTCGGCTTGTTCCACTCTTTGATTATTTAAAGCTACAGTAGCTTTCAAACTGCCTTTTTGGTATGATGCTCCAACAATAGATGATTCTATACTATTAAAATCTTGAGAAAGCAAAACCTTATCAGCGCATTTGGCTTCTACTTTTATCCTTACATCGTAATTAGAGTAGACTTGAAACTGCCATCTATTTTCTTTTTTATCAAATGTACTATCAATAGCCGTTGCTTTGTATTTCGGCAATGTAACTGTTAAATAAATCCTTAGTTTTCCGTTTGCAGGATCTTTGATAAAGCCCTCTATATTAAAATATTTTTTCTTTAATACAGTTTCTTCCTGAACCAACTGTTTATCCATTTGATAAAAAGTAGTTTGCGTCAAGACATTATCAAGAACTGGAAATTCTGAGTATCGAATTACAGGTATGTAAAATTTCTTCTTTTTTGAACTTATTTTTTCTTGTGCCTGAATTGAACCAATCACAAGCAAAGCAATTAAGAGTAATGTTTTTTTCATAGGCAAAAAAAAAGCCATCAGAAACTAATTCTGATGGCTCTGGGTTTTTATTTTTTATTAAAAATTTGAATCGATTTATCAGAAACATAAAAAATATTTTGTGTCGCTGGATCTACTTCATAAATAGGTTTGTTATTATTGAAGATAATTTTATCAACCTCAAGTCCATCAGCTTTACTCACTTTTACAAGAATTTTTTCGCCAGTTTCTGCTTTTGCAAAAATATATGAAAAATCTCTGTTTTGCTTCATTGCATTAAAACGAGAATTAAACTTAGCCGCTACAATTCCAAGAGCTGCTGATCCTGCAGCATAGGCTTTTGCCTGATTTTTATTATTTCTGTCACCTTCAATTAAAACATCAGACCTCATGTTACCATTAGAATCACGGTAAGTCATTGTAATTTCTCCAGATTTTAGCGAGCTTACTCCTGAACCAATCCCTAAACCAATACTTCCTGCAATGGCAGCACTTTTCATAAGACGTCTTCCTGTTTCTCCCGGTTGACTGTAAGTCAGGTGGTATTTTACAGTTCCATCCATATTCACACCCATAACCTCAACTGGACCTGCAAGTACAACTCCCCAAGGAAACAATTCGATACTGTTTAATTCTTTCTCTTTTTTGATGTTTACTTTAGCAAAAGGCTCTGGTTTGTCGCTGATACTTGGATCAAATTTGTACAATTTCTCATCGTTATATACTAAGTATGAATTTGTAGCTTCGTCATAAGTAGGCAAAACCGGGCGTTCTTTATCAAAACTGATATTACGTTTCCAAAGTTTAACCCCTGTTTTATAATCTACCATGTTTCCGTAAGTACCTGTAAGATACATTACTTTCTCACCCACTTTTCCTAAGTAATAAATCGGGTCTTCTTTATCATCAGAGATTTCAATAAATTTTTTCCAAAGTTTTTCTCCGTCTTTATTGATCAACATCATTTCGTTTTCGGCAACGTATAAGAAGTCCTGATCAATCGGAATTACTCTTTTCAATCCGTCTCCACGAGCATCTTTTTTCCAGATTTTTTCTCCTGTATTAAGGTCATAAAAGTTAAAACCGCTGTAGTGTGCAACCAATATCTTTGTTCCCCAATCTTCAAGATACACTACTCTTTTTGTTTTGATAGATTCTTTCCAGATACTTTTTCCTGTTTCTGTATTCAAAACATTCAAATATTGTTTTGTAGAAAAAGTCCCTGTATTATTTACCACAACAATGTTTTTATCATTTTGAGTCAAGAAGAATTTCGAATAATCCTCTTCTCCCTTCCAGTTTAATTTACCTGAAGCTCTGTCAAAAGAGTACAATTTACCATATAATAAATAGTAGATTACTGATCCGTGTACTGTAGCAACATTTGTATTTACTGACTCTTTAAAAGAAAAACTAAATAATGATTTTGCTTTATCAACAGTCGTATTCCATTTCAATTCTCCTGTTTGCATATCCAGCAAAGCGATTGCCATATCTCCGTCTTTTTTTAGAGTTAGCAAATACTCGTTGGTTTCAGGAATAAAATCCGATTGTGTTACCCAAAAAGATTCTTTTGACGAATTGTAAACCACTTTACCACTATCCGTATTGATAATGATGTACTTGTTATTGATGTACGCCTCAACATAAGGACTTCCCGGAACGCTTGTTAAAGCACTTTTTTCTTTAAAAAGTTTTCCAAAGTCAGGATCGCTCAAAATATCGGCAGCAGATGTTGTTCCAAAGTCTTCTTTGGTCAATGTCCAGACGATTTTTTTAGTTTCAGGGTCCAAACCTTTTACAGTTCCACCTTCTTTAAAAACAACGATTCCTGTTATTTCATTCTGAACCATGTCTTGTACATTGTTCTCTGTAGTAATTATTTCGTCATATTTTCTCTGAGAAATAGCCGAAACACTTACTAATAAAAGTAAAAAAATCGAAAATGTAATTTTCTTCATAGTAGTTTTTCTTTAAAAAGAATTAATAATTAAGCTGTAGATTTCGTAGCTGAATTTAATCTATTAAAAATAATGATGAACAAAATTTTAATAAAAATTCACTACGCAAATATATAAAAATAGGGTTGAGTTTAAGAAAATATTTCTTTCAAAACTTCTACAGATTTAGGTTTTTTGAATCCATCCAAATGAAAGCTGTAATAATCTATCAGAATTTTCAGTAGCAACTGTCTTTCAACAACATGAAAAACTTTCTGATCGTTATCAAATTTCAAATCCAGTAGTTTTTTAAACAGATTTGTTTCGTGTTCCGTCAGGGCACTACCACTTTGAAAAAGCGTAAAAACACCATCATTCATATCAAAATAAGGCAAATCAAGTTCTGTAACATCGGGATAAAAACCGAGGTATTTGGTAGTTTCGAGTAATAAAATCAAATGAAAATTAGAAATTTCGTCATGATGATCAAGCCACGTCAGGGCAGTTTCTAAAAAAACAAAAAGCGATTCGTTTTTTTCTTCTTCCTGAATGGAGTGATGCAGCATCTCCGAGAGAAACATTACCATCGTACTTTTTACCAGATCGGTATGAATACTCTGAAAAGGAGTCGCAATTTTTATTTCTTTAAAATTTTCTAAAGTGCCTTTGTTTTTATGAACCGCTTCAATCTCAAGAATAGTCAAAGGTTGAAAATAGGCAATCTTTTGGCTCGCTTTTCGACTTGAAAAAGCATCACGAACAAAATAAGATTTCAGTCCGTTGGAGAGCGTAAAACACTTTACAATCAAACTTTTTTCTTGAAATTTTAAGGCCGAAATAACGATTGCTTTGGTTTTGACTTGCAAAATTATTTTTTTTGAAGGTTGAAGTATTTAGATATTAGAATTTTGAAAAACAAAACAAAAGTTACCTAATAATCATCACTTTTTTGACTTTTGTCTCGCTCCCATCCTGTGCGGAAATAAAAATCATATAAACGCCCGAAGCCACTTTATATTTGCCAAAAGCGCTAGTGTCCCACTCAATTGTTCCTCCCTCAGCGGTAGTTTCGTGAACCAAATTTCCTTCGATATCTGTAATTTTTACGTTGGCCTTATCAATTAAACCCGCAATTTTTACCGTTCCTGAAAATCCAGGCCGCACCGGATTTGGATATACATAAACATTGCTCAAGTCATCATTGGCATCTGTAGCAATACCTTTAAACGAAACCATTCCTTTATTGGTGGCGATAAAAACCTCTCCCGTGGCGCTATTAATCTTAATATCATTTACAACATTACTTGGCAACGGCGAATTATTTATGGTAAAATGATATTTGGTTTCCTGACCGTTTGGTGACACCATAAAAACACCGGAATCGGCAGTACCTATCCACTTGTTATTGGCTCCGTCTACTACAATAGCCGTGATAAATTGCTCGTAAAGCAACTCTTGGGCCAGATCTTCCTCAACAATAATAATCGGATTGGCTTTTAATTGATTTTCGCTTTGAAAATTATTTACATTCGACAAAACACGCAAACCTTTTGTCGTCCCTATCCACAGCTGGTTTTTAGTATCCACTGCAACTGCCCTTACATCGGTAGTGGGCAAATTGCCTGCATCGGCTCCAAAAGTCATTTTTTTAAAAGTATTCAGACTTTCGTTAAAACCAATCACACCGTCTTTACTGGTACCAATCCATTTTGTGCTGTTTTTATCAATCGCAATATTCGAAAAATTAGTAGCTTCCGGATTGTCTAGAATGGTACTGATCGGATAAGTTTGCCATTGACCACTGGTTCTTAGCACTTTCAAGCCATTTTTGATTCGGCTATTGGTCACCCAAAGATTTCCCGATTTATCAAAAGCAGTTCCATTAATCCTGACATCAAAATAAGTGGGGCCTTCGGTGGTTAAAGTTTCTAAACCGCTGTTTGTATAATCAAACAAAAAAGTAGGGACATCATTTTCTATCTTTAATAATCCCGAAAAAAAAGAACTAGCATAAACTTGATTTTCATTACTCGGATTGATCACTATTCGCGTTATCGATTTGGCATCGAAAACTTCCTCGTACGGAATATTCAACCATGCCGAATTACTGTATTTGCTAATTCCGTAACTATCCAAATTGTATGGATTGTAAAACAAATCATAATCGCCATAAACAGCCCAAAGCGAATTTGGAGTAACATCTACAGAAAAAATATTGTTTCGAGTTGGCCCCTTTGGCGTGTTATTTTCAAAAACAGAACCTGAGGACAAAGTACCCGAAAACAAACCATTTTCTTTTGTTCCGATATAAATTAAATCGTCAACAAAAGTCGCACAACTAAAATTTAATTTATCACTCAAAACTTGAGTATTCGAAATTTGGCGACTTAAAACCATCTGATTATTATAGACAAAAATTGTATTGGGCGTAGTAATAAACAAGCTATTATTGACCGCACGCATATCTATAGAAGGTTGTTGAAGTTGCAAAAACCCAACAAATGTATTCGAATTATAACGATGAATATTTCCTGTAGTATTGATGGCTATCAATTCTGCATCCAGCGTTTCAATACTCGACCATTCACCATTATTTATGGCGGGCCATTGGCTAAAATCTATTAAATTTGGACTTGTACTATTGGCTCTTCTGATTCCGCTTGAAGTAGCGGCAAAAATAAATCCGTTAAAAAAAGCTGTTTGTTTAACACTTATTTCTACTCCGTTTTCACCTATAAAATACGTATCTCCAAACTGAGAAGTAGTTAAATTAAATTGCACAATTCCAAAATCGCAAGAAACATAAACCAAACCATTATGCTCCATAAAATGATTGATTTTTTTGAGATTTGATGGCAACTGTTTGTTAATTATATCTACCTTTTTGAGTAAAGTTCCATCAGTTTCATTGATCACAATCAGTAGACCGTTTTCGTAACCAACGATTGTTTTTTTGAAAGCTTCGCTGTGGTAAACAGCCGATATCGTTTGTCCCGAAAGTCCCTCGACAGTAGTAGTCGTTGTAAGTAGATTGGAAGTTGCATTTTTTGAGAACAAAGCATTTTCTGAAGCTGCAAAAACTGCTGTTGCACCTTCTGAAATATCTTTAATTTCGTTAAACGAAAAATAACCTTGCCACGACAATTTATTTTGTGCAAAACCAAATTGCAGCAGCATTAAACACACTATATAAAGGAAGCTTCTTTTCATGTTAAACCGATTCGAATAAACAAATATACTACAAACGAAAGTATTTGAATTTTGTTCTGATTCAAATATTTTTTTAAAACAAAAAAGCCTTCCATTTATCTCTTTCGAAATAAAATGAAGGCTTTCTTAAAATGTTATTCAGAAAAATTACACTACACCTTGTGCAAGCATAGCATCAGCAACTTTTACAAATCCGGCAATGTTAGCTCCTTTTACATAGTTTACATAACCATCTTCTCCAGCACCATATTTTTTACATTGATTGTGAATACCAACCATGATGTCTTTTAATCTCAAATCTACTTCTTCGCTCGTCCAGTTAAGGCGAATAGAGTTTTGCGTCATTTCTAATCCAGATGCAGCAACTCCACCAGCATTTGCCGCTTTTCCTGGCGCAAACAATACTTTATTATCCAAAAACAATTTTATTGCGTCTAAAGTCGATGGCATGTTGGCTGCTTCTGTTACACATAAAACACCATTATCAATAAGTTTTTTAGCATCATCACCGTTCAACTCATTTTGAGTAGCACAAGGAATAGCAATATCTACTTTTACTTCCCAAGGGCTTTTTCCTTTATGAAAAACAGCATGTGGGTATTTATCACGATAAGACTCAGCACGGTTATCGCCGCTGGCTCTCATTTCGAGCATAAAATCAATTTTATCTCCTGAGATTCCTTCTTCATCATAAATATATCCATCAGGTCCAGAGATAGTCACTACTTTACCTCCTAATTCATTTATTTTTAAAGCAACACCCCAAGCCACATTTCCGAATCCAGAAACAGCAACTCTTTTTCCTTTGATCTCGTGCCCGATGGTACGCAACATCTGATCTGTAAAATAAACCACTCCGTATCCTGTAGCTTCGGGTCTAATTAATGAACCTCCGTAAGCAATTCCTTTTCCGGTTAAAACTCCGGTAAACTCGTTTCTAATTCTTTTGTATTGACCAAACAAATACCCAATTTCGCGCGCACCTACACCAATATCTCCGGCAGGAACGTCTAAGTCAGGACCAATATGACGGCATAATTCTGTCATAAACGATTGGCAAAAACGCATCACCTCACCATCAGACTTACCTTCAGGATCAAAATCAGATCCTCCTTTTCCACCTCCCATAGGAAGCGTTGTCAAACTATTTTTGAAGACTTGCTCGAAAGCCAAAAATTTCAAAACAGATAAATTTACGGTATGATGAAATCTAATCCCGCCTTTATAAGGTCCGATCGCAGAATTCATCTGAATCCTAAAACCTCTGTTTACTATTATTTCTCCTCTATCATCTACCCACGGAACTCTAAATATTATAGAACGTTCTGGTTCTGCAATTCTAAGAAGTAAGTTTTTTCCATCGTATTTTTTTCGCTCTGCGATAAATGGAATAACCGTTTCTGCAAATTCTCTAACGGCTTGAAGAAATTCTGGCTCGTTTGGATTTTTCGACTCAACAAGAGCCATAAATTCATTTATTTTTTGTTCCATTTTGAAATAAATTATTCAAGTAAATATTTTAATTTTCGTTTCATTAAATAAGAAAAATACTTTTAAGAAAACGTTTTCGTTTTAACACACAAAGATACAGTAAAATGATAATTCAATGTTATTTTTTTTTGTTCTGAAGATCGAATTGTATATTTTTCAATCAATACCAAAAATAGCATTTTACAGTTTAGATTTTACAACAAATTACCATAATTAAAGTTAGCAAATTAAGTCTTTTATCAATTATTTTTCAATACAACTATTTAATATTTTGTATCATAGAGGTTTTTTATATATTTGCATGATTCGAAAGCCCCCAAATGATATGTTGAAAAAAATTGCATTTTCGTTAGTTACTCTTATCGGCTTCTCAACTACATCAATGGCTCAGGGCGGTTTTGCTCATGAAATAGGTGTTATTTTTGGACCCGTAACTTTTCAATCTGATTATGGTGAACGCCATGATTTAGACACAAATCTTGGCAATACAGGATTTGGTATCGGAGTAACTCACTACTTAAACTTTTCTGCTAACAATAATCGTGACCGTTTTTTCTCAGAACACTTTAAAGTTAGGTCAGAATTATCATTCAGCAAAACAAACCTCCAACATTTTGGAGAATGGGTCGAAAAAGATCCTGCAAGACTAGGTGTACAACAGCTTAAAGCGATGCGTGGATCATCAACTGTGTTCAATCTTGGTAGTCAATTAGAATTTTCTCCTTTTATGAAAATTCATGATTTCGAAAACACTATTGGCGCCTTTAGTCCTTATGTAAGTTTAGGATTTTTAGTAAGTTATTACAAATCACATGTAGGATCAGATTTGGGTCAATTAGGCACACCTGATACCACTTTTCCTAAATATTTAACACCGTCAGACGGGCATCAATTTGGTTTTTCAAGCGAAAACGGTGTCGTTTTATCGGCAACTGCGGGTCTTGGAGCTCATTACAAAATAGCCGACATGCATGATATAATGGTCGAAGCTCGTTTCCAGATGTTTAGTTCTGACTGGGTAGACGGATTAAACCCAAACAAAGATATTTATACCGAAAACAAAAACAATGACTGGCAAGTCTGGTTTAACGTAGGATACATTTATTATTTAGAGTTTTAAAAAATTTATATATAAAACAAAACCCCAATTCTCTCGAGTTGGGGTTTTTGCTTTTTATGCTAATGCCTGTTCTAAATCGGCTATTAAATCTTCTGCATCTTCTATACCTACACTCAGTCGCACCAAATCATCGGTAATACCAACCTCAGCACGTTTATCTGCCGGAATTGAAGCATGCGTCATCAACGCCGGGTGATTGGCTAGTGATTCTACACCTCCCAAAGATTCTGCCAGCGTAAATACTTTTAATTTTTCTAAAAAGGCAATAGAATCATCTTTTTTACCAGAAACGAAGGTAAAAGAAACCATTCCGCCAAAAGCCTTCATTTGTTTTTTGGCAATTTCATGAAACGGATGATTAGGCAATCCTGGATAATATACCGTTTTTATTTTCGGGTGATTGTTCAAAAATTCGACTACTTTTTCTCCATTTTCGCAGTGTCTTTGTACTCTTAGCGAAAGCGTTTTGATACCTCTTAAAACCAAAAAACTATCCATTGGCCCAAGTGTGGCACCCGTTGCAAATTGCTGAAAATGCAATTGCTCTCCCAAAGCTTCATCTTTTACTATCAAGGCACCAGCGATTACATCTGAGTGGCCTCCTAAATATTTGGTCGCTGAATGCATTACAATATCGGCGCCCAAATCAAGCGGTTTTTGCAGATAAGGCGTCGCAAAAGTATTGTCTACCGCAAACCAGATTTTATGCTCTTTTGTAATTTTGGCAATTTCTGCAATATCGGCCAATTTCATCAGCGGATTGGTAGGTGTTTCTACCCAAACCAATTTGGTGTTTTCATTAATCAAAGACTTCAATTTTGTAAGATCGGTCATGTCTACAAAATGAAATTTAATTCCCGAATCTTTGTAAATTCTCGAAAACATTCTGTACGTTCCGCCGTACAAATCATCCATTGCAATGACTTCGTCTCCTGCCTTAAAAGATCTCAAAATACAGTCTGTAGCTGCCAAACCAGAAGAAAAAGCCAAACCGCGAGTACCGTTTTCGATACTTGCCAAAGCATTTTCTAAAGCCGTACGCGTAGGGTTTGATGCTCTACTGTACTCATAATCTCCCAACGGTTGCCCCGGACTTGTCTGGACAAAAGTAGAAGTTTGATATACCGGAGGCATAACAGCTCCCGTACTTGGGTCATGATGCTGACCACCGTGTATTACTTTTGTATTGAATTTCATATAGTTACGATTTTTAACGACTTAAATATTCTACAAATTTACCGTTTAATTTATTCTAATCCTGAAACAACTCACTACCTTTGTATATAATTAACATTTTTTGACATGAAAAACTGCCTTCTATCCCTCCTTTTACTATTTGTATTCGCCAGCTGTACTAAAGAACTTTCATTTGAAAATGAAACCGTTAAAAAAGAATCGGCTTTGCCATGCAAAAAAGATTGTCCCAAAATCAGCATTGATGTTCCTGTGGCAAAAAATAGTCCAGTAGTAGACAGTATCAACAAAAAAATTCTAAACATCTTAAAAGAAATTGTTTATTTTGGAGAAAAACCTGCAGAAGCTAAAGATTATGCTACTCTGGCGGCCTCTTTTATTGCTTCTTATGAAGAAATGCACAAAAAATTTCCTAGTGAAACCTTTGGTTGGGAAGCCAAAATAGCTGGAAATGTCGAATTTCAATCTGAACAAATTCTTAATATAAAAATCGACCATTATACCTTTACTGGCGGCGCTCACGGTTATCAAGGTTTTCGATCGCTATTATTTGATCCGAAAACTGGAAAAAATATTCCTAACAATCGATTATTCAAAAACGAAAAAAAATTCAAAGCTTTCGCTGAAAAAGAATTCAGAACCAAATTTAAAATTCCGTCCGCGGCCAACATCAATTCAACTGGTCTTATGTTCGAAAATGACTCTTTTCAGCTTCCGCAGAATATTTTTTACACCAATCAGGGTTTACTTTTATACTACAACTCGTATGAAGCTGCTTCGTACGCAGAAGGCCCTCTGGAACTGCTTTTTCCTTATGACGCAATTAGTGATTATTTAATTTTTAGGTAAACTCGGATTTTTTTATTGAAAATCATATTTCATTTTTCTTAAAACCCTCAAAGCTTCTTTAAAAGACAAATACACTTGCGGAAAAGGCTTCAAAAGCAATTTTGCATCGATTAATTTTTGCTTCGCTTCTTCAAAACCATTCAAATAACAAATCATAAAAGTAGACGGAAGATTTTCTAAATCCTTCAATTCTCTATGAGACAATAACAATCCTTTTTGCAGTTTTTGAAGCAATGCCATATTCGAATTATAAATATGATACAACATTTTTATATTGAATTCTGGCGGTTTAAAAAGCATTTTTCGGTCGATTTTGTAATATCCGTTATCAAAAAAATGCAGCGTTTGCTCTTCTAAAGGATAATAACTCGTTTTATCGTTTAATCCTAGCGGAATGTACTCTGTTATCGTAAAACTATCCTCATCAAAAACAATGGTCACGACATCCTGTGCAGAATAAAAGAGTTTAATTTGCTCGTTGATTAACTCAATATCTACGCGGGACAAGAACATTGTATCGCGCGACTTTTTAGGAACACCAGCCCAACAAATTACAAACAACTCTTTAAAAACATGGTATTTTGGAGACATGTCTTTGTGCCTGAAATTCATAAAATCAATAACTCCATCTAGCGTATACTGAATACTATTTCGAGAGCTATTTTCTATTCCGATTACCGTTTCAGTGTTCTGATAATTTTTCTCTATTTCGCCTTCTACTGGTACCGAATTGCTTCCGCGTCGCACAAAAATACTGTTGGCAGGAGTGGTATGAATTCCTTTCTTAAAATACGAAACTTTACTTTTGGGTTTAATGGTTACCAAACCTACCACCTTGTCTTTTGGAAGATTTGGAAAAGGTACATTCTCGTACTGAATTTTCGGTGGATTTTCCAGAAAAGCATTCACTAAATTCTGAATTCGGCTGTCATCAAAGAAATCATCGCCGACAATTTCATTGTCATGATCTTCAACGCCCACTACGATATAAGAATTATTGGTAGGATTGGAGTTTGACAACGCACAAATATGTTTCAAAAACTTTCCTTTTCCCTCGCGCGAATGCAAATTCAGCTGCCTTTTTTTATCATAAAAACTGTTCTCGTCATTGTGAGCGAGAAGATTTTTTATCAAAAGGCGTTTATTGATCATTTATTTTAGACTTCTTAGATTATTAGACTTTATGATATCCTAGAAGTTTTTTTTTAACCTTCTAGGATTTTAATTTTAAAAACAAATAATACCTACAAGGTTAAAAAAAAACCTTGCAGGAAAAGCACAATAAATTAATCTCTTTTAACAATAGTCGACGAGGCCTGCGCTGTGCTCATTACAACAAGATCTGCAATATTTACGTGATATGGTCTCGAAACTACAAAATGAATAATATCTGCAATATCCTCAGCTTGTAACGCATGAAAACCTTTGTAAACATTAGAAGCTCTGTCGGCATCTCCTTTAAAACGAACTTCACTAAACTCGGTTTCAACCATTCCTGGATGAATAGCACCAACTCTGATTCCGAAAGGATTCAAATCAATTCGCATTCCCTGGCTAATGGCATCAACAGCGTGTTTTGTCCCGCAATATACATTCCCGTTCGGGTAAACTTCTTTGGCAGCAGTTGATCCTATGCTAATAATATGTCCCGATTTTTTTGCTGTCATTTTCGGAATTACCGCTTTCGAAACATACAAAAGACCTTTTACATTGATGTCAATCATCGCATCCCAATCTTCCAAATCACCCGTTTGAATTGGGTCTAAACCATGCGCATTCCCAGCATTATTAATTAAAATATCAATGTCTGAAAAATAATCTGGCAACGAATTAATACTTTTCGAAACCGCTTCTTTATCGCGAACATCAAAGGCTAAAGAATGCACTTCTGTATATTCTGAAAGTTCTTTTTCCAACTCAATAAGTCGGTCTTTTCTTCTTCCGCAAATGATGATTTTATAATGATATTTAGCAAATAACTGTGCCGTTGCTTTTCCTATTCCGCTGGTGGCGCCAGTAATTAAAATTGTTTTTTTCATTTTGATATATTTATTTTTTGCCACAGATTAAAATGATTTTAAGAGCTATAAAAATCTGTGGCAAATAAGAACATTTAAACCTACTATCGATTTTTATTTTTATGGTACATCATCGCCCATACTTTCTGTCCAGATGGCGAACCAGTCTTCTTGGTCTAATTTTAATTCTACTGCTTTCATCAACGACTGAATTCGAGCAACATTTACCGTTCCTGCAATCGGAATTACAGCTGCGGGATGTTTTAAAATCCACGAAAGTAAAAGAGTATCAGAACCTAAATTGTATTTTTCGACCAAACTCACTAACAATTTTTTCAAACGACGTGTTTTTTTGGTGTCTTCTCTAAAAACAGTCCCAAGCGGATTCCACGAAAGTGGACGAATTCCGTGTGTTTGCATGTAATCAAAACTCCCGTCCAGCATTGGATCGTAATTTGTTGCTGAAAATTGTACCTGATTGTAACTCACTTCTGTCTTCTGACGAATCAATTCGGTTTGAGAACTAGAGAAATTAGAAAGTCCAAAATCGATTATTTTTCCTTCCGTTTTTAATTTTTCTACCGCTTCGGCGATTTCGTCTGCTTGCATCAACGGACTTGGTCTGTGCAATAAAAAAACATCTACATATTCTGTTTTAAGTTTTTTTAAAGATTCTTCAACCGACCAAATAATATAATCTTTAGAATATTCGTAATGTTTTATTTTATTCTGACGACTTTCCGCGATCATTTGGATGCCGCATTTGGTAATCAATTGCAATTTTTCTCTTGCGATTTTACTTGCATGAAATGCTTTTCCAAAATCGGCTTCGGTGGTGTACGAACCGTAAATATCGGCGTGATCAAAAGTGGTAATTTTATTTTCGATACAGATTTGTATCATGTTTTCCATTTCTTTTGGAGTAAGGTTTTTATCCCAAACGCCCCAATTCATAGTGCCTGAAATAATAGGCGATAATGCAGTTTTGCTCATGGTTTTATTGCGTTATTTGTGGTATTAAATATGCTTTTTTATAACATAATCATCAAAGTTCTTAAAAATATAAAAATAGAATCACAATTCGTCCTTAAAATTAGGTCGTTGGTCGAAGTTTTAACCATTCTTTAACATCTTACTTCTCAAAAAATATTCAATTTGCACTCTCAAAAGTAAGGCATAAAAATCAAGGTTTTAAAAATATTTATATGGAAGAAAATACAACGACTTTAGACATTAGAGCGATAAATGAAAAAATTGAAAGAGAAAGTGCTTTTATAGACCTTCTGACAATGGAAATGAACAAAGTTATTGTAGGCCAAAAACATATGGTCGAGCGTTTATTAATCGGGCTTTTGGGTCAAGGCCATATTTTGTTGGAAGGTGTTCCGGGATTGGCAAAAACCTTAGCAATAAATACTTTGTCGCAAGCCGTTCAAGGATCTTTCAGCCGTATCCAGTTTACGCCTGACTTGTTACCTGCCGATGTTGTTGGAACGATGATTTACAACATCAAAGCAAACGAATTCTCGATTAAAAAAGGGCCTATTTTTGCCAATTTTGTACTTGCAGATGAGATCAACCGTGCTCCGGCCAAAGTACAATCTGCATTATTAGAGGCCATGCAGGAAAAACAAGTAACGATTGGCGACACCACTTTTAAACTGGATCGTCCCTTTTTGGTTCTTGCCACTCAAAACCCGGTTGAGCAAGAAGGAACGTACCAACTTCCTGAAGCGCAAGTCGATCGTTTTATGCTAAAAACCGTCATTGACTATCCAAAAATTGATGAAGAGCGTTTTGTTATTCGTCAAAACTTAAAAGGAAGTTACGAAAAAGTAAATCCTGTTGTTTCTGTAGAACAAATTTTACGTGCACAAGAAGCGGTTCGTGAAGTTTACATGGATGAAAAAATCGAAAAATACATTCTAGATATTATTTTTGCTACTCGTTATCCAGAGAAGTACAAGCTAGCCGACTTAAAACCACTTATTAGCTTTGGAGCATCGCCACGTGGAAGTATCAATTTAGCCAATGCGGCAAAATGTTATGCTTTTATCAAACGTCGTGGATATGTAATTCCGGAAGATGTTCGCGCGGTTGTACACGATGTTCTGCGTCATAGAGTTGGAATAACATATGAGGCTGAAGCCGAAAACATTACTTCTGTAGACATTATCAACAAAATCGTAAACGAGATTGAAGTACCTTAAAAATTTGTTTAATGTTTCAAGTTTCATGTTGTAATAAAGCTAACCTGAAACTTGAAACTTTTAAACTTTAAACAAATCCAATGGATACAAAAGAGCTTTTAAAAAAAGTACGTAAAATAGAAATCAAAACCAAAAGACTGAGCAATCATATCTTTTCGGGCGAATATCACTCGTCTTTTAAAGGTCGTGGTATGACTTTTAGCGAGGTGCGTCAATACCAATATGGAGATGATATTCGTAACATCGACTGGAATGTGACCGCACGCTATAACGAAGCACACGTAAAAGTTTTTGAAGAAGAGCGCGAACTGACCATGGTTTTGATGGTTGATATTTCGGGTTCTGAAGGTTTTGGATCTAAAAGTCAATTTAAAAAAGACATCGTTACCGAAATTGCGGCCACCATGGCTTTCTCGGCCACTCAAAATAATGATAAAATAGGTTTAATATTATTTTCGGATACTATTGAATTGTATATTCCACCCAAAAAAGGCCGTTCGCATGTTCTGAGAATCATTCGGGAATTGATTGAATTTGAACCAAAAAGTCAAAAAACAGATGTTGCTCAAGCTTTGAAATTCTTATCGGGAACACAAAAAAAGAAAGCCATTATTTTTATGATTTCAGATTTTATGTCCGAAGATTATGAGCAAACATTAAAAATTGCCTCTAAAAAACACGATATTACCGGAATTCGGGTGTATGACATTCGAGAAGAAAAAATCCCAAATTTAGGTATGGTCACGATGGTTGATGCTGAGACTGGGAAAGTTCAGTTGGTCAATACGGGTTCAAAATCGGTGAGAATAAATTACGAAAAGCATTATCATGAAAGAGTCAATTATTTCAAGGAAGTTTTTAGTAAATCTGGTGCAGGAGTTGTCAATACAAGAGTTGACGAAAATTACGTTACTAAACTGTTAGGTTATTTTAAATCGAGATAAATAAAATTTTAGAGTGCAGATTTTAGAATTTAGATTTCTGCTGAAAATTATACAAAATAAAATCCGCTTAAATCTGCGTGCCTTATTAAGCATTCATTTTAGAATAAAATCTGAAATAAAAAATCAAATGAAATTAAAGCTTTACATATTTTTATTACTGCTTTCAACCGCTGTTTTTGCACAACAAAAACAAGTGGAAACCAGCATTGATACTACAAAAAATAAAATTGGTGCCGAGTTTAAGTTAACACTTAAAACGGTGGTGAGTTCAAAATCTAAAGTTGTATTTCCTCAACTGAAAAACATCGGTGCTCTTGAAGTAATTGAGTCCTACCCGATTGACACTGTCAAAAAGAATGACCAGTACGAGCTTATCAAAAAATATGGCTTAACGCAATTTGATTCTGGAAAATATACGATTCCAAGTATCAAAATCTTAATCGATAAAGCGCCTTTTTTAACAGACTCTTTAGCTGTTGAAGTCACCAATGTAAAACTAGATACTTTACAGCAAAAAATGTATGAAATCAAAGACATTACTGTTGTAGACAATGGTTTGGGAGACTGGTGGAAATATGTTTTGGGCATTTTGATTATTTTAGGAATTGGTGCTTTTGTGTATTGGTACATCAAAAAACGCCAGCAGAAAAAAATCGAGGAAGAAGTATATAAAACACCTATCGAAAAAGCGACAAGTTTACTAAACAGCCTTGAAAAAAAAGAACTTTGGCAAAAAGGTGAAATAAAAGAATATTACAGTGAATTGACTGATATTGCGAGAAATTATATCGAAGAAGCCATTCAGATTCCAGCCATGGAAAGCACTACTTCTGAGTTGATTCAGGGTCTTAAAACGGCTTCAACCAAGAAGAAAATGAGTTTGAGTAAAGAAACGGTAGAAAATCTGGAGCGTGTTTTACGTCAGGCCGATTTGGTAAAATTTGCAAAATCTAAACCTTTAGAATTTGAAATTACCGAAGATCGCAACAAAATTCAGAAAGCGATTTTAACGCTTGACAATGCAATTCCAACTGAAATACCTGTTGAAGAAGAAGATTTGTTACTGAATGAAGCACAAAAACAAAAACAGATTCAACTTCAATTAAAAAGAAAAAGAAACAAACGTATTATTACTGCAACTGCAACTGTAGTGTTTTTGGTTACTGCCACAACAACTTACTTTATTGTTACCAAAGGTTTCAATTTTGTAAAAGATAATGTAATAGGTCATCCAACGAAAGAATTATTAGAAAGTGACTGGGTAAAAAGCGAGTACGGAAACCCTGGCATTTTGATTGAAACTCCAAAAGTTTTAAAAAGAATTGACCTTACTAAAACACTTCCAAAAGAAGGATTGGCATTGGTAAAACAAATGCAGACTTTTGGTTATGGAAGTCTTATAGATAATTTTTCGATAATGGTTTCTACATTAAAATACAAGCAGGAAACCCAAATAGATTTAGCAAAATCTCTCGAAGTTACACTCAAAACAATTGAAGCGCAAGGTGCTAGAAATATGATTGTAAAGCAAGAAGACTTTCAAACCAACGAAGGAATTACGGGAATAAAAGGATACGGAACCTTTAGCAATATTGATACAAATAGTAAATCAAGTACCAAAATGTATTACGAAATCTTGCTTTTTAGTCAAGACGGTGGCTTGCAGCAGATCGCTATTTTTCACGAAGAAGGAGATACTTATGGCAACGAAATTGCAGAGCGTATTTTAAATTCGGTTGAACTTAAAAAAGCAAGTAACTAATGGGAAAGATCACTTTTTTAAATCCAGCTTTTTTCTGGTTGTTTTTATTGATTCCAGTTGTAATTGCTTGGTTCTTCTGGAAACGCAATCAACAGTCGGCAACCTTAAAAATGAGTTCGATACAAGGTTTTAAAGGTTCGGAATCGTTATTAACCAAACTAAAACCTTCTTTATACGTTTTCAGAATTATTGCGTTATGTTCGTTGATCATTGCGTTGGCAAGACCCAGAACGGTTGATATTAGCAATCAGACCAAAACGACAAAAGGAGTTGATATTGTCATGGCCATTGACGTTTCGGGAAGTATGCTGGCAAAAGATTTAAAACCCAATCGTATGGAAGCTCTAAAAAGAGTGGCTGCAGATTTTGTTGAAGAAAGACCCAACGACAGAATCGGATTGGTGTTGTACGCTTCTGAGGCTTACACAAAAACGCCCGTAACGAGTGACAAAGCGATTATATTGCAAGCCATAAAAGACATCAAATATGATAATGTTTTGCAGGACGGAACCGGAATCGGAATGGGACTTGCGACCGCAGTTAACCGATTGAAAAACAGCAAAGCAAAAAGCAGAGTGATTATTTTGTTGACCGATGGTGTAAACAATGCCGGTTTTATCGAACCAGAAACGGCTGCAGATATTGCGAAGCAATATGGTATAAAAGTATACACCGTAGGAATCGGAACCAACGGAATGGCCGAATTTCCGTATGCGTATGCACCAAACGGAGGCTTTTTATTTAAAATGCAAAAAGTAGAAATCGACGAGCAATTGATGAAAAGCATTGCCAGAAAAACAGACGGAAAATATTTTAGAGCTACCAGCAATGATAAATTGGCCGAAATCTACAACTCCATTAATAAATTAGAAACCACAGAAATCGAGGAACTAAAATTCTACGATTACGACGAAAAATACAGACCTTTTGTCTTACTGGCAGTATTTTTATTATTGTTGGAAGTTGGATTACGAAATACAGTTTACAGAAGCTTTATTTAAAGCCCCCTGACCCCCGAAAGGGGAATTTAAAAATAAAAAATAATTTTAGAAAAAATCTAAAATCTACATTCAGAAATCTGAAATTAAAAGATGGAATTAGACGAAAAAAAATATTTATACCTGCTTGTATTACTCCCAATTCTGGTGTGTATTTTCTTTTTTAATTTGTATTGGAAAAGAAAAAAACAACGCGAATTTGGTGATTTGGAAATGGTAAAAAAACTAAGCCCTGAGCGCTCTACTTTTAAACCGGTTTTAAAATTAGTGGTAGTACTTTTGGCCTTAACATGTTTGATTATTGGTTTGGTAAATCCGAAAATCGGTACTAAAATGGAAACCGTTAAACGCGAAGGAATTGATATTGTTTTTGCCGTTGACGTTTCTAAAAGTATGTTGGCCGAAGATGTAGCACCAAGTCGACTTGAAAAAAGCAAACAATTGGTCTCTCAAATCATTAATCAATTAGGAAATGACCGTATAGGTATTGTGGCTTATGCTGGAAGCGCCTTCCCCGTTTTACCTATTACAACAGATTATAGCGTTGCCAAAATGTTCTTGCAAAGCATGAGTCCAGATATGGTTTCATCGCAAGGGACTTCGCTAGACGAAGCCATTCAATTGTCGTCAAAATATTTTGATGAAAAAAGCAAAACAAGCAAGTTATTGATTTTGATATCAGACGGAGAAGACCACTCTGAAGGCGCATTAGCTGCAGCAGAAGAAGCCACCAAACTCGGGATGAAAATTATTACAATAGGTGTTGGAACCGAAAAAGGAGCTACGATTCCACTAAAAGAAAACGGTGTCATCAAAGGTTATCAAAAGGATCAAAATGGCGAAACAGTCATTACAAAACTCAATCAAGAAAGTTTAAGAACCCTTTCAAAATCTACTAAAGGTTATGTTTATGGCGGAAACACAAAAGAGGTTTTAGAATACATAAAAAATGCTTTAAATAACATCCAGAAAACAGAATTTGAAGCGACGCAAATGGCAGACTTTCAATCGCAATTTCAGTGGTTTCTGAGCTTTGCTTTTTTGCTGTTGTTTTTGGATATTTTTCTATTAGAAAGAAAAACAAATTGGATTAATGAATTGAATTTGTTTAATGAAAAGAAATAATGGTTCGGATAAAGATTCGAAGCAAAAAATAAAAAAAATTAGAATGAAAAATTTACTTCTTTATATTTTACTAACGTTTTCTTTGACGGTTTCGGCTCAGGAGAAAGACAAAACATTGCCGGATGCCAATGAAGAATATAAGCAGAATAAATTTGTTGATGCCGAGGCTAATTATAGAATTTCGCAATCAAAATTTCCAAAGAAAAGTATTTCTTCCTATAATTTAGGAAATAGCATTTACAAACAAAACCAAGTTTCTGAGGCTAAATTTGCTTACGCGAAAGCCATAAAAAATGCCAAAACGAAAACCGACAAACACAAAGCTTTTCATAATCTTGGAAATGTTTTTATGAAAGAGAAAGATTATACGCAAGCTGTTGAAGCATACAAACAAGCATTGCGCAATGATCCTACAGACGATGAAACGCGTTATAATTATGCTTATGCCAAGCAAAAACTAAAAGAGAATCCGCCTAAAAACGATAAAAACAAGGATAAAAATAAGGACAAGGACAAAGATAAGAAAGACGACAAAAAAGACGGCGACAAAAAAGACAAGAAGGACGGAAAAGACGACCAGAAGAAAGACGACAAAGGAGATAAAGACAAGGACAAAAAAGACGGAAAAGGAGATCCAAAAAAAGATGATCCGTCTAATAATGGCGAACCAAAACCAATGCCTGGAGGGATTTCAAAAGAGCGTGTTCAGAATTTATTAGACGCTGTAAACAATGAAGAAAAGAAAATTCAAGATAAAGTAAACGCACAAAAAGTAAAAGGAACTCCTAGAAAAACAGAAAAAGACTGGTAAGGATTTTGGGTAAATCGTTTATTCTTTAAATTGTTAATTCTACTCAACAATTAAAACGTTAAAAAAGCGATTAAACAAATTAACCATTAAACGATTAAATATTAAAAACGATTAAACATTAAATGAAAAGATATTTAATTTTATTACTGTTCACTTTTCAAGGGCTCATGGCCCAAGTTCAATTTGAAGCCAGAGTAAGTAAAAACACACTTGGTGTTAATGAGAGATTTCGCATTGACTTTATGATGAATGTCGATGGTGACAATTTTGAGCAACCTACATTTGAAGGATTTAGAGTTGTTGCGGGCCCAAGTCAGCAAATAAGTCAGTCCTGGGTGAATGGCAGAAGCTCTTTTCAAAAAATATATTCGTATATATTGCAGCCTACTCAAAAAGGTAATTTTGTAGTCAAACAAGCGTCTATTGAGTACAATGGGCAGGTTTATAAAACCGCTCCTGTAAAAATAAAAGTGACCAATGCCGTTGCTCCCGAAAATGATCCTGAAAACAGACAGCAACAACAAGGTGGCCCGGAGGCGACCATAAATCTGGTTGCCGAAATTTCTAAAACTACTCCATATCTAAATGAACCGATTACCGTTGTTTATAAATTATATTTTAATAATATCAATGTAACAGGTTTTAAAGAGCTTGGAAAACCAAAATACAATGATTTTTGGAACCAAAATATCGAAATCAAACAATTGCAGGTAGAAGAAGGCAGTTTTAAGGGAGAAAGATGCTATTTTGTTGTTCTTAAAAAAACTATTCTATATCCTCAAAAATCAGGACGATTAACCATTGAGCCGTTATCACTTGATATTGGAGTACAATATCCGAGCAACCGCCGAGATATGTTTGGCCAAATGATTCTTACCGATGGAAACAAAATCGTTTCGGCTGGAGCCAAAACCATTAGCGTAAAAGCACTTCCGGAAACAGGCAAACCAGCCGGTTTTACAGGAGCTGTTGGTAAATTTGATTTTAAAGTTACCCCTTCTAAAACAACTTTGAAAAACGGAGAAAGTCTCGACTTAATCGTAAGTGCAAGCGGAACTGGAAATACAAAATTGTTTACATTACCAAAACCAGTTGTGCCTAATGCATTAGAAATGTACGATCCTGTTCATGACGAAAAGGTAACGACTTCTCTGGCTGGAATGAGCGGAAAAATTTCGGATAAGTATACTATTGTTCCGCAATACAAAGGGAAATACGCTATAAAACCAATGGAATTCTCTTATTTTGATTTGAATTCGGGCACTTACAAAAAGATAACTTCCCCAGAAATAATGGTAGATGTTTTGGATGGCCCTGTTTTGGCAGAAGCCAATCAGACCTCAAAAAACATTAGTACAGCGGTCGAACAATTCAAATATACCCGACCAAAAACGGTTTTAGTGAGCATGTCCAAAAATGATTTTTATGGTTCAAAAATGTATTATACATTATTGTTTTTACCGTTTATCATTATACCCATTATTATCATAGCAAAAAAGAGAAAAGAAGCGATAGACAACGATATTACTGGCAAACGAATTAAGATGAATAACAAACTAGCCAAAAAATACCTTTCTGAAGCCAAAAAACATCTTAATAACAAAGAACCATTTTATATCGCCTTGGAGAAAGCAATGCATAATTTCCTGAAAGCCAAATTGCATATTGAAACTTCAGAAATGAGCAAAGACAATATTCAGGAATTGTTATTGTCACGCAATGCAAATCCGGAAGCGGTACAAAGTTTTATTACACTGACAGAAAATTGCGAATTTGCCCGCTATGCTCCGGCATCAAGTGCTTCGATTCAGCAGGATTATGAGAAAGCAATTTTGATTATTTCAGAATTAGAAAAACAAATTGTTTAGATTAAGAAGTAGTTTTAACAGGTTTATAAAACAGTTTAAAGCGCTAAAACAGCATTAAAATGAAAAATATAATTTATCTCTTTTTATTAATTTCACAAGTTTTCTTTGCTCAAAGCAATTTCGAAAAAGGAACTGCTTTGTACCAAAAAGGGCTGTATAAAGAAGCCGCACAGGCGTATGAAAGCGTTGTTGCAGAAGACAAACTGCAATCGGCAGAGTTGTATTTTTACTTAGGGAATTGTTATTACAAACTAAACAAAGTGGCACCTTCGATTTATAATTACGAGAAAGCTTTGGTTTTAAAACCAAATGATCCCGAAACTTTGAACAATTTAAAATTTGCCAAAAAACTAACTATTGACGAAATCAAAGAAATACCCAAAGTAGGTTTCTCAAAACTTATTCAAAATTTTACTTCAATATTTGATTACAATACCTGGGCGATTATTGCTGTTAGCCTTTCATTTGCTTTTTTGTTAAGCTTTATTGGGTATTATTTTTCAGAACTTTCGCTTTCAAAAAGGTTGTTTTTTATCGGAATGTTTGTAATGTTGTTTGCTTTACTACTGAGTGTGGCCGCAGGAATGTCTGAGAGAAATAACTTTGAAAATGACAGACCAGCAATTGTTTTCGCTGAAATGACCGAAGTGCGAAGCGAGCCTCAAAAGAAAGGTTCGTCAGTTATTTTATTGCACGAAGGCGCAAAAGTCTATGTGCAAGAAACATTAGGGAACTGGAAAAAAATAGAACTCACGGACGGAACAGAAGGCTGGATTGATACTATGGCGATTCGGGAAGTAAAATAATTTTATCCTTTAATTGTAAACCACAAAACCAGCAATATAACAATGGTAACGGTAAGATTAAGCAAAGAAAACCAGAAATTGTTGGTCTGATTCAATTGATCTCTTTTTCTGGATTTTATTAGGTCAGCTGCGATCTTTGCTATCGCAAATGGCAAAACGATGAAAAGAAGATACTTTTTGTACTCATGCGGAAAAATAGCGCCGATAAGGACGACTAACAATAAAAAAATCATTGGAGTAAAAAACTTTTTGATGACCAGACTATTTTTCAAATTCATATTTTTTTTCTTTTAAAAACACTAAGATATAGTAAATCTATCCGCTAACTATCGTTTGTTTAAAAATTTTAAATTTAACTAATGCCAACTATTTTTCAATAGCTATTCTTGTTTAAAAAACTATAAACACTATTGAAAAAAGAATAAACTTCTAAAAGGTATAAAGCTTCTCGGGCGTTACACAATAATCTAATTTAAAAAAATAAAATAATCATTCCTTTAAAAGTTTTTCAATTTCACTCTCTGTATTATAGATTACTGTTTTGTCTTCGATAAATGTACCGTCATAACGAATCTGTCCATTTTTTAAAATTAATAAATGTGGGAAAGAAGATATATTCAAACTATCCTTGATTTCTTTAGAAGATTTCGCATATAGCTTAGGGAATTTATAGCCAATACTATCTAATATTTTATTTGTCTTTACAAAGTCATCATTTTTTAAAGGAACATTCACAGTGTAAATTTCAACTTTAGGATTGTTTTGATATTTTTCAAATGTTTTTTCTAAGTATGGAAATTTAGCAAAACAAATTGCACAACTTGTTGACCAAAAATCAAGTACAATAATCTTATCTTTTTCTAGATTAACTTTTTTATTATTTTCATCTATGATCGTCACATTTGGTAATAATTTATTGACTACCGCATTTCTATTTTGTAAAAAACTAAAAATATTAGGAAATAGAATATAACCAACACTATAGAATAATGCAATAGAGAATAGTACAATTATAATTTTTCTATATTTAAAATATAAGTATGCTAAACAACTGCTTATGGGTATAAAAATAAGATATAAAATAGTTCTCGAATATTCACTATAACCTATAGAAATAAACAAAAGAATAGACAGAAAGGGGACAATTAGCAAACCTATATATTTAAAATACTCCTCTTTATCTACTTTTTTAAAAATGAATAAAGAAATCATAAATACGGATGACAATGTAAAAATCAGCATCAAAGAATGGTCACCATAAGTTATAGTTCCAAAAATCGTGTAGAGTAAAATAATCACAATAGACAAAAAAAATTGTTTTAATTTCATAACAACTAATTATTTTTTAATATTCCAGCAATAAATCATTAAAACAATATTTAGAAATCATGTTTTACTATTAAAACATGATTTCTAAATATTGATAACTACTTCTCTTGTAAAACCTTTTTTAGGGCTTAATACCTAATGAATCTTTTGGAAACGTAGGTAAGGCAGGTGTAGGTTCTGTTAAATCAAACACTCGACCTGTACATGGAAAAGCCCACATAAAGCCACAACCTGATGTTGTCTCTTCACAATTTGTTGTATAACCTCCAACAGTACTATCACAAGTCCAACTACAATTACACTTTTTTTTCTTACTCGTTTTAGCACTTGATCTATCAGCTTCCATAGTCCTGTTGCTAATAACAGTTCTGAAAGTATTTATTATTTCATTAGATATTTTTTCGTCATCATGAAATCTACCCTCGTATTTATAATCTTCTAATTCAGCAAACATTCTAATAAAATCTTGTTTTGGCGTAATTTTGGCTAATTGTATCGCTAATTCTGGTATTTTATTAGGTTTATCATCTGCCATATTTACCAATTCAACTTTAAGTTGTTTTAAAATTGCTACATGTTCATCTGGTAATTTTTGAGTAAGTAACTGATTAATTTTATCATTCCAGAGAGCATATTTATTTTTAGTTTCTAATTCATAGAAATTGTTTTTAACTTCATCGAAATTTTTCCCTTCAAGAAAATCTTTTCTCAAATTAGAATCAATCGAGGTCTCTTTAAATCTCTCGTCAGAAGTACTTGAACACGCAACAAAAATTGTCCCTACTATAAACAACAACACACATAATAATAAATATAGTTTTAAATTTTTAACACAACGAATTCCAACATTTTTCATAAAGTAAAGTTTTAAAATATTAATAATTGATGTAAAAATATTAACAATACTTTTCTTTATCTATTTTTATTGTAAGAAATTTCAATAAATATTTGCTATTTTTGAACATTAAAATAATAAAATTTATGAGTATAGGAACAAAAATTAGAAAACTAAGGTATCAAAATAACAAGATGAGTCAAGAAGAATTAGCATACAAAGTGGGTATTGCACAAACTTCTATATCTAATATTGAAGCTGATAAAAATATTCCTGATTTTTTATTAATGGAGAAAATCTGCAACCTTTTTGGTGTTAACCTAAATTATTTTTTAGAGAATAATGAGAACTATACTTTCTCACAAAATGATAATAATACAATGATTAGAAAAATAGAAAACTTAGGCAATACTTTTCCAGAAGGAATTTTAGAAAATATTATCCGAAGAATTACAAATTTGGAAAAAACATTATCAAAACCGTCTGAATAAAATTAAAATTCATAGATTTTCCAGGGCGTTACACAATAATCTAATTGTATATCCAATTCAAAAATATCTTCTATTTTGGTTTCTGCTTCAAAAAAAGAAAGACCAATTTTTATGGTTTCGGGTTTACATTCGGATAAAAATTTATCATAAAAACCTTTTCCGTACCCCACTCTATTTCCTAAAACATCAAAAGCCAAAAGGGGTACAAAAACTACCTCTATTGTTTCTGATGGAACTGGCAGACCATTTACAGGTTCTGGAATGTGGTATTCATTCTTTTTTATTTTAGTATTTTCTGTCAATAAAAAATGAGTCATTTTTCGGGTTTCAAAATCACTTTTCGAGATTACAATTTCCTTATCTTTTCCGGAAAGCAAATGCAAAAGATATTCGGTATCGACTTCTTTTTGTTCTTCGATAGGCAAAAAAACATGAAAATATGTTTTCTCCCAAATAGGCAATTGCAGCACCTGATTGGCTATTGTAAGGCTCAATTCTTCGACTTGATCGGGAGTAAGATTCTTGCGAAGATTTTTGTAATGGAGACGCAGCTCTTTTTTACTCGTTGGCATTGGTTGCAGTGGTATAAGACATGTGATAAATAGCGTCGCCTTCGTAGACAATAGGCGAATGATTGGCATTGATAATAAAACCGTCGTGAGGGGCTTTTACTTTTCGCTCAAATTTACCAAACGGATCTGTAATCGTGGCGAGAATAGTTCCTTTTTGAACATATTTTGCAATAAAACCATAATCATGAAGCAAGCCCGAACATTTGGCACGCAACCAAACCGAATTTTTTATATAAATAGTGGCCGTTTCTATAGGATCTACCATTTGATTGGCATCTAACATATTCAAATGAGCGAGCAGGCGTTTGGCTCCTTTCACTCCTTCATTAGCGACCTCATTATTGATGTCTATTGATTTTCCTCCTTCAAAAAGAAGCATTTTTACATTCGCTTTTTCGCATGTATTCCTGAAGGAGCCCGAAATGTTTTTTGAATACAAGGTAAACGGCGCATTAAAAACATCGGCCAAAAGTTTTAAGTCGGGATTATTTTCTGAAATTCGAATTTGTGGCGCATTAAAACGGCTTGCTCCACCCGCATGAAAATCGATCGCATAATCAATAATCGGCAAAACTTCTTCGACGATATGATAGGCAAATCTGCTGGCCAAAGAGCCTTTTTTACTTCCAGGAAAAACACGATTTAAATCTCGGCCATCAGGAAACTCACGAGATTTATTGACAAAACCATACATATTAATGACCGGAATACAAATAATAGTACCTCTCGAAGGTCTGTTTATTTTTTTACTAATGATCTGACGCACGATTTCGACACCATTTATTTCATCACCATGAATACCTGCTGAAAATAAAACTACTGGACCATCAATCTTAGAACGCCGAACAATCACCGGAATATTAAGTTTTGTAGTAGTATGCAAACGAGCAATTTCGACATTTATCGTCCTGTTTTCTCCGGGTAAAATAGACTCCCCAAAAATGAGCATGGTTTTACTATCTTTCATAAGCAGATACTATTTGTATGGTATTGAAACATGAAATTTGCATATTGTATCGAAGTTTTATGACCCAAGAAGGGACACGCCTATTTCATATCGAAATATAAAATTCTAAATATAGAAATTATTATTTGGATTTTGTAAATTTGAAACTAATTCAATGTTAAACTCCCCAGAAAATCGGAATGATTATTGGAGTTCACTATTTCAAGTATTTTCAGCACTAAAACGAATGCAAAATCCATCTTTAGAATTACAAATTCAGACCTTGCCAGACAATCCTGGTGTGTACCAATATTATGACAAAGATGGCAAAATATTGTATGTTGGCAAAGCCAAAAATTTAAAGAAAAGAGTTTCTTCATACTTCAACAAAATTCACGACACAGCCAAAACCAATGTATTGGTAAAAAAAATCATTACCATAAAACACATCGTGGTTCCCACAGAAACCGATGCGCTTTTATTAGAGAATAACTTAATCAAAACCTTGCAGCCAAGATATAATGTGCTGTTGCGCGACGACAAAAGTTATCCTTGGCTTTGTATTAAAAAAGAACCTTTTTCGAGAATATTTTCGACTCGAAGAATGGTAAAAGATGGCTCTGAATATTTTGGTCCTTACACGAGTTTCAAAACGGTTCATACTATTTTAGATTTAATCAAAGAATTGTATCCGTTACGAACCTGTAATTATGATTTGAATGCATCCAATATCAATTCGGGCAAATTTAAAGTTTGCCTCGAATATCATATTGGCAATTGCAAAGGACCGTGTGAAGGTTTGGAATCACTGGAAGATTATCAAAAACAAGTAGATGCGATCCGCGAAATTCTGAAAGGAAATTTTAAGGAAAGCATGAAAGATTTTAAGCGTTTGATGTTACAATACGCTCAAGATTTACACTTTGAAGAAGCACAAAAAATAAAAGAAAAGATAGAAGTTCTGGAGAATTATCAGTCGCGTTCTACGATTGTCAATCCAAAAATCACCAATATTGATGTTTTCTCGATAATCTCTGATGAAAGTGCAGCTTATGTCAATTTTCTTCAAATTTCGCATGGATCGATCATTCGATCGCATACTTTAGAAATCAAGAAAAAACTGGATGAAACAGATGAGGAACTGCTGGAGCTTGCAATTGTCGAGCTTCGTGAGCGTTTTCATTTATTATCAAAAGAAATTATTGTTCCGTTTGAAATTGATTTAGGCGAAAACATCAAAGTCACGGTTCCGCAACTTGGAGATAAAAAGCAGATTCTGGATTTATCCATTCGAAATGCCAAATTTTACAGAATTGAGCAACTCAAACAATTGCAAATTGTAGATCCTGACCGACACACAAATCGCATCATGGCGCAAATGCAAAAAGATTTACGTTTACCTGTTGAGCCTCGCCATATCGAATGTTTTGATAATTCTAACATTCAGGGAACCAATCCCGTTGCGGCCTGCGTAGTTTTTAAAGACGGAAAAGCAAGCAAAAAAGATTACCGCCATTTTAATGTAAAAACTGTTGAAGGACCTGATGATTTTGCTTCGATGAGCGAAATTGTCTATCGCCGTTACAAAAGATTATTGGACGAAAACGAACCTTTGCCGCAATTGATTATTATAGACGGCGGAAAAGGCCAACTTTCTGCGGCACTAAAAAGTATCGATGCATTAGAATTGCGCGGAAAAATTGCCATAATAGGAATCGCAAAACGTCTGGAAGAACTATTTTATCCCGGAGATTCGATTCCGCTTTACCTTGATAAAAAATCTGAAACATTGAAAGTTATTCAGCAATTGCGAAACGAAGCACACCGATTTGGAATTACTTTTCATCGTGACAAACGCAGCAAAGCAGCACTAAATTCCTCGGTAGAAAGTATTCCGGGCATTGGCGAAAAAACAATGGTTACGTTAATACAACATTTTAAAAGTGTAAAAAGATTAAAGTTAGCAACAGAAAAAGAGATTTCAGACGTTATTGGAGTATCAAAAGCTAAAAAAATCACCCTTTTTTACCATAACAGTCAACCCTAACCAAATGAGAATTGTACTTTTCTTGATCATCGCCTTATTTTCATACCAAAGTTACAGCCAAAAAAATATTGAATTTTATCTAAAGGATCAAACGCAAATAAAAATAAAGGCACTAAATAATTTTGAAAAATTAGAAATTTCGAATAGTAAGAATGATAAAACACAGATTATAAACAATCTCGAAGAATCTTTAACCGAAAAAGAAACAAATTTTATCATCGAAGATTACAATTTTGATGGTTTTAATGATTTTGCAGTTTATCGCCTTGATGACGGAATGGGCGTTTACTCGATTTACCAAATCTTTATTTATAATCAGAAAAATCAAGCGTTTGCAAAATTAAAAATGCCTTCAAATTGTGATCCCAAATGTGATGAATTTTGTGATGTTCAAATAAACAAAAAACAGAAAACATTTGATTCCAGTTGTCGCGGTGGCGCACAATGGCACACTGATGTTTGGAAATTTGACAAAAACAATAACCTATTATTATTAAATAAATAATGTTATTAATACAAGAATGATTTATATAGTTCAATAATATTTCCGACTTTTACAAAACCAACCCGTTTTTTTCTATGTACCAAAATTTGCCATACCAATTAGATACTTGTTCAAAAGGCTTTTTTCGCAAACCTAAAAAAGAGGCTTCTTGGCTGGCGGTACTTCTAAAAGAAAAAACATCTTATTTTCAGACCCTTTTTTCTCTTTCTATTTGTAAATTGTGGCTGATTCTTTTTTGCGTCATTTTATTTAATTCTCAAAAAATATTTTCGCAAGAAATAAAGCAAGATACCGTAAAAAGAAAAAAAATCGGACTTGTATTAAGCGGTGGAGGAGCCAAAGGATTTGCACATATTGGTGTTTTGAAAGTCCTTGAAGAAGCTGGAATTAAAATTGATTTTATTGGCGGGACAAGTATGGGTGCCATAATTGGAGGCCTTTATGCCTCTGGTTACAATGCAACACAAATTGATTCTATTTTTCAACAAACCAATTTTGATGAATTGATAAACGATTATATTCCGCGATCTTCAAAAAACTTTTATGGCAAAAGAAACGACGAATTATATGCATTGGTTTTGCCTTTTAACAAATTGAGAGTAGGAATTCCTGAAGCACTTTCAAAAGGAATGTACAACTATAATTTATTGACAAGCCTTACCAGAAATGTGCGTCATGTTCGTGATTTTAATAAATTGCCCATACCCTTTTTATGCATTGGTACCAATATCGAAACAGGCGAGGAAGTGTTGCTAGACAAAGGAAATTTGGTTCAGGCAATGATGGCCAGTGCTGCATTTCCCTCTTTATTTTCACCTGTAGAAATAGATGGTAAATTATTAGTTGACGGTGGTGTAATCAATAATTACCCCATAAAAGAAGTTCGGGAGTTAGGTGCCGATATCATCATTGGTGTCGATGTGCAAGACGACTTGCTGGATCGAAAAAGCTTGAAAAATGCTACCCGAATATTAGTTCAGATTTCCAATCTTCATTCTATAGAAAAGATGAAAAGGAAGATTAAAAACACTGATCTTTATATAAAACCAGACATTCGCAATTATGGTGTAATCTCTTTTGATAAAGGCACCGAAATCATCCGAAAAGGAGAAGAAGCTGCTTTTAGCATTTATGAAAAAATCGATTCTTTGGCCGATAAGCAAAA
The DNA here is from genome assembly GCF_020911905.1 of Flavobacterium flavipigmentatum. Classification (NCBI taxonomy): domain Bacteria; kingdom Pseudomonadati; phylum Bacteroidota; class Flavobacteriia; order Flavobacteriales; family Flavobacteriaceae; genus Flavobacterium; species Flavobacterium flavipigmentatum. Next base: position 847,977 of record NZ_CP087133.1, read on the forward strand.
TTTGTATAGAAAGCCAAAACTTCAAATAAGCTCTGATACCTTACACATAGGAAAAATAAACAGTAATAAGCTCGAAAATTTTACAAAAGAATACATCAACAGTAAGCTTCGTTTTAAACCTGGAAGCACAATTACTTATGAAGATTTGCGAGTAGGAATGAACAATATAAATTCTACGCAAAACTTTAGTGCTATGTCGTATCGTCTGGATCCGAATGGAGAAAAAGATGATCTAAATTTACAATTAACAGAAAACCCTACTCAAACCTACCTGAAATTAGGCCTTCATTATGACGGACTTTACAAAAGCGCCATTTTATTGAATCTTACACATAAGAAAACATTCTTAAAAAATGACAACACTTCGCTGGATATTATTTTAGGAGATAATTTTAGATACGATTTAAATTATTATGTCGAAAATGGCTTCAATATAAGTTTTGGTTTTCGCTCACGACTCAATCAATTCAACAGAAATGTGGTTAAGAGCATCAGTAATATCGGGGTTGATAATCCTAGCATCAACTTGATCAATGTTGACTTTCTGGACGTTTCGAATCAGGCGTATTTTCAAACTATTTTTGTTCAGAAATTTTTAATGGGTGGTGGAGTCGAATACAAATTCTTAAACATAAAATCGCCCACAATTGCGACAACCGCTCCCAAAATTGATGAAAGTACTTATTTAAGTCTTTTTGGGTATTTAAAATACGATTCTTTCGACAATAAAAGCTTCCCAAGTACAGGCTGGTATGGTTCTGGCGATATTCAGACGTATTTGGCTTCATCAAATTATACAGGACTTTTTAATCCTTTTACCACTGCCAGAGCAGAAGCTGGTTTTGCCAGAACACTTTTCAAAAATGCTACTGTAAAATTTCAGACCGAAGCCGGCCTATCAATTGGAGGCGACAGTGTTCCTTTTTTCGATTTTATTTTAGGAGGATACGGTTATAATAAAATCAATAATTTTAATTATTTCTACGGATACGACTTTTTAAGTATTGCCGCAGACAGCTATATCAAAACCACAATTACGCTGGATTATGAAATTCTGAAAAAAAATCACGTGAACTTTTCTGCTAATTTCGCCAACTTGGGCGACGGGCTTTTTAGAACCGTAGACTGGATTTCGATGCCCAAATACACCGGTTATGCTGTAGGTTACGGATTGGAAACTATTATCGGCCCTATTGAGATCAAGCATTCATGGTCTCCGGAAACACCAAAAGGATATACGTGGTTTAGCATAGGATTTTTGTTTTAATTTGTAATTTAAATCAATAAAAATTACGATATTTGTTGTAATGAAAACAAAATGGACAGGTTTATTAGAGTATCTTCAATTCCTCATCAAGAGAAATCCTGAGTAAACTATCGAATTGAGATAATTAGACAATTAGAAAATAATCTAGTTATCTGTTCTTGCAATTCTTATTTTCTACTAAGTTAATTTACAAATTATCTAATTGAAAAGCCATGCCATTATATCACAAACTTGGAGACTTTCCTCAAAAAAGACACACACAATTCGAAAAGCCAAACGGTGGTTTTTATTATGAACAATTATTTGGCACCGAAGGTTTCCACGGACACTCTTCATTGTCCTATCATGTTCACAGACCTACACAGGTAAAAGAAATTTTAAAATCATATTCGGTTGAGCCCAAAATAGCAATTGGCAAAAACATAAAATCATTGTTGTTAAAAGGTTTCGAATTACGACCTGAAAACGATTTTCTCGACTCCCGCAAAGCCATATTAGTCAATAAAGACTGTATTATTGGTTTGGCTGCTCCCAAAGAATCACTACGCAATTATTTTTACAAAAATGCCGATGCAGACGAAATGATTTTCATCCATAAAGGAAAAGGAAAACTACGCACGATGCTGGGCAATATTCCTTTTGAATACGGTGATTACCTCATTATTCCACGTGGCATTATTTACCAGATAGATTTTGAAACAACCGAAAACCGACTGTTTTACGTAGAATCTTTCGCCCCTTTTTACACACCAAAACGTTATAAAAACCAATCTGGTCAGCATTTAGAGCATTCGCCGTTTTGCGAGCGCGATTTTATTTTGCCAAACGAACTGGAAACGCATGACGAAAAAGGAGATTTTTTAATCAAAATCAAAAAAGAAGGCATGATTCACGAAGTCGTTTATGCTACACATCCTTTTGATGTTGTGGGCTGGGACGGATACAATTTTCCCTACGGATTCTCGATTCATAATTTTGAACCAATAACCGGACGCGTGCATCAACCGCCACCGGTGCATCAAACTTTCGAGACGGCTACTTTTGTCGTTTGCTCGTTCTGCCCAAGACTTTACGATTATCATCCAAAGGCAATTCCGGCACCTTATAATCACAGCAATATCGATTCAGACGAAGTTTTATATTATGTCGATGGCGATTTTATGAGCCGTAATAATATTGAGCAAGGTCATATCACTTTACACCCAAAAGGCATTCCGCATGGTCCAGCACCCGGCGCTATGGAGCGCAGTATTGGCCATAAAGAAACGCAAGAATTGGCCGTTATGGTTGATACTTTCAGACCCTTAATGGTTACCGAAGAAGCGATGGGTCTTGACGATGGGCAATATTATAAATCTTGGTGTGAATAGTCATTGCGTGCAACGAAGCAATCTTACTACGTATTTCAAATACTATTAAGGAGCTGTTTCCTGCTATCATTCCAATCTTTTTTATTGCAGAAAAAGCAACAAAAAAGGATTTTCCCTTCTATCAGGGCTAAAAATCAAAATTCAAAAACAACACTTCGGTTCCTCAATTAAACGATGCACCGATTAAACAAATAAACACAATGAGCAAAGAAGTAAAATCAGTAGAATACGGATTAGAGAAAATCTTTGAAGGAGCACAAGATTTCCTTCCATTATTAGGAACAGATTATGTAGAATTCTACGTAGGAAACGCAAAACAATCAGCGCATTATTACAAAACAGCTTTCGGATACCAGTCTTTAGCCTACGCAGGACTAGAAACAGGTGTAAAAGACAAGGCTTCTTATGTTTTGAAACAAGACAAAATCAGAATTGTTTTAACTACGCCATTAACACAAGATTCGCCAATTCACGCCCATCTTCAAAAACATGGCGATGGTGTAAAAGTAGCAGCACTTTGGGTAGAAGATGCAAGAAGCGCTTACGAAGAAACCATGAAACGTGGCGCTCGCTCTTTTATGGAGCCAACAGTAGAAAAAGATGAATTTGGAGAAGTGATTCGTTCTGGAATTTACACTTACGGAGAAACCGTTCATATTTTTGTAGAAAGAAAAAATTACAACGGAGTATTTCTTCCAGGCTATAAAGAATGGAAATCAGACTACAATCCTGAACCAACTGGATTAAAATATATCGATCACATGGTAGGAAATGTGGGTTGGAACGAAATGAATACTTGGGTGAAATTCTATGAAGACGTAATGGGATTTGTCAATTTCCTGTCTTTTGATGACAAGCAAATCAATACCGAATACTCTGCTTTGATGAGTAAAGTAATGTCTAACGGCAACGGAAGAATAAAATTCCCAATTAATGAACCGGCTGAAGGAAAGAAGAAATCACAAATAGAAGAATATTTGGATTTTTACGGCGGTCCCGGAATTCAGCATATCGCCATCGCTACAGACGATATCATCAAAACGGTATCTGAATTAAAAGCTCGCGGAGTTGAGTTTTTATCAGCACCGCCTCATACTTACTATCAGGCAATTCCGGAGAGATTAGGCGCTCACATGGAGATGATGAAAGAAGACATTAACGAAATAGAAAAATTAGCCATCATGGTCGATGCTGATGAAGATGGTTATTTATTGCAAATTTTTACAAAGCCGGTTCAGGACAGACCAACACTGTTTTTTGAAATCATACAAAGAATGGGAGCCAAAGGTTTTGGTGCAGGAAATTTTAAAGCCCTTTTTGAGTCAATTGAGAGAGAACAAGAATTGAGAGGAACCTTGTAAAATTGCATATTTATTACATTATGTAAAAAAATCCTCTGTAAATTGATGATTTTAATGCAAAAGTTATGTTAAACTCACTTTTTGCTATTTATTTTATAAACTTTGTATCTACCTTTGCACTCGCAAATCAGGAAGGGGTGGTTTCCTTCCGAATTGATATAAATTTTCATAATTTATAGTTTTTTGGTTAGTTAATAGCATAAAAACTCAGTCATTTACTTGACTGAGTTTTTTTGTTTTGGTACATTTGGAATAGAATTTGCATTTAATTATCTTTAATAACTAAATGTAAAAAATGTACTATGAAAAAATTAGTCCTACTCATATTTGTTCTCACCACTTTTGCTTTCGATACTCAAAGGGAAGATGCCTTTGATACGGGAGAATATTTTAAATTTAGAATTCACTACGGAATTGTAAATGCCGGTTACGCCACATTAGAAGTAAAAGACGCCACAATAAGCAACAAAAAAGTTTTTCATGCCGTGGGAAAAGGCTACACAACCGGTATGTCAAAATTTTTCTTTAAGGTCGAAGATCTCTACGAAAGCTACTTTGACAAAGAAACCGGAAATCCGTATCGCTATATTCGAAAAATTGACGAAGGCGGTTATACTAAAAACCAGGAAGGTATTTTTAATCAAAAAGAAAATAGAATTTTGGTTAAAGATTATAAACACAAATCTGAAAAAACACTTGTTATTAATAATGATGAAGTTCAAGACATCGTTTCTTCTTTTTATTATTTAAGAAATCATCCGAATATTGATAAATTAAAATCGGGTGAATCCATCGGAATCGATATGTTCTTTGACGATGAAATCACAAAATTTAAGTTAAAATACATAGGGCGTCAAGATATTACAAGTAAATTTGGAACCGTTTCCTGCATGGTCTTTAAACCACTTGTGCAGACAGGACGTGTTTTTAAGGAAAAAGAAAGTTTAACACTTTGGATTTCAGACGACAACAACAAAGTCCCGATTAGAATAAAAGCAGATTTGGCCGTAGGATCACTTAAAGCAGATCTGGACGAATACAAAGGATTAAAAAATCCATTTAAAGTAAAAAAATGATGAATACCACAGCGGATCGATCAGCCTCAATTTTAGAAGAAATTGACCAGAAATACAAATCATTAAACCAAAAAACTGAAGTCCAGCTTGAAGGTTTACTTTGGTCAAAACCAATTACTTACTGGGATTACATACAGACTGACGCTCTTTTAAACCTTCAAATACAACGCACTACACTTCCTGACGAAATGGTTTTTATCATGTACCATCAGGTAAACGAATTGATCTTTAAAATGATTCTGTGGGAAATTGAGCAAATTGCTGAAAACCAAAATATTCAGGTTGCTTTTTTTAGCGAAAGATTATCAAGAATCACGCGTTATTTTGATATGCTGACCAATTCGTTTAGCATCATGGAAAACGGAATGGAAGTAGATCAATACATGAAATTTAGAAACACACTGACTCCCGCAAGTGGTTTTCAGAGTGCACAATACCGACTGATTGAATTTGCTTCTACAGACGTCATCAATCTTACCGACAGAAGATACAAAGATTCTTTTGACGAAAATACCGATCTAGAAACTACTTTCGAGCATTTGTATTGGCAAGCTGCAGGAAAAGATTATCAAACAGGTCAAAAATCTTATTTATTGTCAGAGTTTGAAAACAAATACAAAAAGCTGTTTCTAGAACAAATGACCGAATTTAAAACCAAAAATATTTGGCAAAAATTCACACAATTACCACTTGAGGACCAACAAAATCAGGAATTAGTAAAAGCGATGCGTCATTATGATCACACCGTAAACATTACCTGGGTGATGCAGCACCTAAACACTGCAAGAAAATACATCTTAGAAAGCGGAAAAGGAAACGGCGAAGCGACCGGCGGAAGTGACTGGCAAAAATATATGCATCCTAAATACCAAAGACGCATCTTTTTTCCTAAATTGTGGACCGAAGAGGAATTGACCAATTGGGGAAATGAATCGGGAGTTTAATTTTAAAAAGTAGAAGTTTGAAAAAGGTATTCGTCATCATAATAGTATTATTTTCTATTGTTTCATGTAATAAAACCGATCAAAAAGTAGCCGCTAAAATTAGCCAGCCAAAGTCCAAAAAAATAGAATTTGGTTTTAATTACGCAGATTTTAATGTCGTTCAGGACACCATCAAAAAAGGAGATTCTTTTGGAACCATCATTCAAAGTCAGAATATTGGTGATAAAAAAGTCTATGATATTGTGGCTCAGGTAAAAGATACTTTTGATGTAAGAAGCATTCGATACAACAAACCCTATACGATTCTTCGCTCAAAAAACAAAACCAACAAACTGGAATACTTCATTTATCAGCCCGATGCTTTAACGTATTATGTTATTAATTTAAAAGACAGTATTGCCACTTGTTTCAAAAAAATAAAACCGGTTACGCTAAAGCGAAAAATAATCGGAGGCGTTCTAAAAAGCTCTCTTTCTGAAACTTTAGGAAACGAAAGCGTAGAAGCTGCACTGGCCAACAGAATCACAAAAGTATTTTCGTGGTCAATAGATTTCTTTAAACTAAAAAAAGGCGATCGTTACGGACTCATTTTTACCGAACGTTTTATAAATGGCAAAACATACGATGGTGTCGAAGATTTGCAAGCTGCTTTTTTTGAATACAAAGGAAAAATTATTTATGCCTTCCCGTTTGAAAAAGATTCACTTTCCGGAAAAATCGAATATTATGACGATGAGGGAAAAACACTGAAAAACTTTTTCTTAAAAACGCCTATCAAATTCAGCCGCATTACTTCTCGCTTTACGATGAATCGTTTTCACCCAGTGCAACACAGATGGAAAGCGCACAAAGGAACCGATTATGCCGCCCCAAGAGGAACTCCAATTTCTACAACCGCTTCTGGAGTTGTGGAACAAACAGGTTATACTGCCGGAAACGGAAACTTTGTAAAAGTAAAACACAATGGCACCTACTCTACCCAATATTTGCACATGTCGAGAATTTTGGTTCGCCGCGGTCAACGGGTGACCCAAGGACAAAAAATAGGCTTGGTAGGAAGCACAGGATTGGCTTCAGGACCCCATGTTTGTTATCGTTTCTGGAAAAACGGCATGCAGGTTGATGCACTTCGTCTTAACTTACCAACTGGAGAATCTTTGACAGGAAATGCAAAAGAGCGTTTCTTAAAACAAATGGAACCTTTGAAAAGAGAGCTGGACAGTATTGGAAATCTATAATACTGTAAAAGTTAATGTTTTTTTGTTTACATCTAATTTAAAAAAACAAAAGTAAACTATGGAAAATGCAAGGATTGAAGCAATTTACAACGAAACTTTTTCAGGTTTAAAATTATTTTACAGAGACACCAATCTTACTGAAAATTTAATTTCAAATTATAAAATTGGGCAAATAATTAAAGAAAGAGGATTTACCGATATGACTTTTATTGGTGGCGGACTTTCAGGTAATTTTAGATATTTGATTGCCAGTGCTGACGCCAAAGATTTATCAAAATTTGATCCTGATGCGGCAAAAACAGGACATTATCTATTGGCTTCGGATGCCTATTTTAAAGTACTAGATATTCAGCAAGCGGAAAATAAAACCCAAGTTTTTCTTTTAAATATTCCAGATAATGCTGTTTCGCTGTTTAAAAATTCAATTTCAAATATTGAAGAAGAAATCATCGAAAAAGCCCAAAAACGTTTTGCTGACAAAATTAATTCAGATTTAATTCTAGCATTACAAACTGAAGACTGGATCGAAAGAACGAAACTCCCAATTGGGATGAGCCTTGATGGCGAAATGTTTTTTAACGACTCAGAAATAAACGAATCTCCACAAGAAATAGCAATCAACAAAAACACAAAAAAGATTGAAATTAAAAAACCTTGGTGGAAAATTTGGTAAGGCTTTCGATTAAAAACAATGTCCTAAATCTCAAAATTGATGAAACAAATTTTGATTATCCTTTCTTTTACAATACTAACTGGATGCTCTAATCCAAAAGTATTTGTTTTGAATGACACGACAGAAAACAGATATTTTGTTTCAGCATCAGTTGGAAATGCTTTCGAAAAAGATCAAATTGGATCATCTCCTATAATGGTAATCGACGGAATTCCCTTTCGATACGATAAAAAACAAGACACTATTTTACTTCCTCTCAAAAAATCTGATATAGGCAACTTAAATTTCTTGAATATAAATAGTAGTCGTATTATCTATAATGAAAAAGAAAATGATGGCGCGGTGATAATAACTACCCGAAATCGAAACAAATAGCCTCATAAAACGTTTTCGTAACTAATTGTTATATAATTGCGAAGCTTAAAAGTATTAAAAGTAATTTGAGTATTTTTGTGTTTCAAAAAACAATATTACAATTTATATAAAAATGGCTTTAAACACAACCAACCCAACCGGGACTGAAGCGTGGAAAAATCTACAAAACCACTATAACGCAATTCATAACACCACATTACAAGAATTATTTCAGCAAGACACAGCTCGTGCAGAAAAATTTAACTTGCAATGGAATGACTTTTTGCTTGATTATTCTAAAAATAACATCACCCAGCAAACTATTACGCTTTTATTAGAATTTGCAAATTCAATTGGATTGAAAGATGCAATTGCTCAATATTTTGGTGGAGAAATCATCAATCAAACTGAGAATAGAGCCGTTTTACATACTGCTTTACGCGCACCAGAATCTGCTGTTATAAAAGTAGATGGAGAAAATGTGATTCCGGAAGTTTACGAGGTAAAAAATAAAATCAAAAACTTTACGCATGAAGTTGTCTCAGGCGAAAGAAAAGGTTTTACCGGAAAAGCGTTTACAGATGTTGTTAATATTGGTATTGGAGGTTCTGACTTAGGACCAGTGATGGCTGTTGAAGCATTGCAGTTTTACAAAAATCACCTGAATATTCATTTTGTTTCAAATGTAGATGGAGACCACGTCAACGAAGTCATAAAAAAGCTAAATCCAGAAACAACATTATTTGTAATAGTTTCTAAAACTTTTACAACACAAGAAACACTAACCAATTCTGAAACCATTAAAGAATGGTTTTTACAATCGGCTTCGCAGAAAGATATTGCCAAACATTTTGTGGCAGTTTCAACAAATATTCAAAAAGTAACAGAATTTGGTATTGATCCTGCAAATGTCTTCCCAATGTGGGATTGGGTTGGAGGAAGATTTTCTTTGTGGAGTGCCGTTGGACTAAGCATTAGTCTGGCAGTTGGTTTTGAGCATTATAATGAATTATTGAAAGGTGCCAACGAAATGGATGAGCATTTTAAATCATCTGAATTTGATCAAAACATCCCTGTAATTTTAGCTTTGCTAAGTATTTGGTACAATAATTTTTATGGCGCAGAAAGCGAAGCTTTGATTCCGTACACACAATATTTACAAAAATTAGCTCCTTATTTGCAGCAAGCTACAATGGAAAGTAATGGAAAAAGTGTTGGTCGCGACGGGAAACCTGTTAACTATCAGACTGGGACAATTATTTGGGGAGAGCCCGGAACTAACTCGCAACATGCTTTTTTTCAATTGATACACCAAGGGACAAAATTAATTCCGACAGATTTCATAGGCTTTGTAAGACCTTTATACAGAAATCAAGATCATCATGACAAATTAATGTCGAACTTTTTTGCACAGACAGAAGCTTTGATGACTGGAAAAACGGAGGCGCAAGTTCAGAGTGAATTTAACAAACAAGGCCTTTCGGCAGAAAAAGCATCTTATTTACTACCTTTTAAAGTTTTTACAGGCAATAAGCCAACCAATACTATTTTAATTCAGAAATTAACTCCAAAAACTCTGGGCTCACTAATTGCTTTATACGAACACAAAATTTTTGTGCAGGGGGTAATTTGGAACATTTTTAGTTTTGATCAATGGGGAGTAGAATTAGGAAAACAATTGGCAAATTCTATTCTGGAAGAAATCAATACAAAAACAGTTAAAAATCATGATAGTTCGACTTCATTTTTGTTGAATCATTTTTTAAAAAATAAATAAAAAGCAGAAAAAAGTTTTCTTAACAAATTGAAACGCCTTAATTTAACAATAATTAAGGCGTTTTTTTGTACAAATTGACCAATTTAAGATTAGAAAGCACCCTTCTTTGCATGTTTCGACTGACAACACCACCACTATACTTATTATTTTAACAAAATATACAGCCCCAAACCTAGAAAACAAACGTTTTATTTAATAAAAATTGAAAAAGTCATTTAAATCTGCAACACAAGTCCTAAATCGAAACTTTCTTAACATTTCGATAACATTAACTGATTTAATTGTTATAATTTTGCCAAAAACATTAAACTAACAAACTTAAGAAATGAAAAAAATTATTTTTATTTTGATTGTCTTACTATCGGCCATTGGGCATGCCCAAGTTACCAGCGCTGCAATGTCTGGTATGGTACGATCAAATAAAGGAGAAGCCCTTCCCGGCGCGACTGTTGAAATTCTTCATACACCAACTGGGACGAAGTACTTTTCAACAACTGATTTTGACGGAGGATACTCTGCACAAGGGCTTAGACCTGGTGGACCATACACGGTAAAAGTTAGCTACATTGGCTATAAAACGACTGCTATTACAGACATTACCGCTGGATTAGGAAATAACTTAACTGTAAACGTAACCATTGAGGAAGAACAAAATGCTTTACAAGAAGTAGTTGTTACGACTAAATCGAAAGGGAATTTTAATAAAGGAAGAACTGGAGCATCACAACAATTTTCAAACAGAGAAATCGCTGCAGTTCCAGTATTAGGAGCTCGTTCAATCAACTCTGTTACAAAATACAATGCAAATGCTGGTGCAAACGGAACTTTTGGTGGTCAGGATTCAAGATTAAACAACTTTACAATTGACGGATCTGTATTTAACAATGGTTTTGGACTAGGATCTGACTCTCAGGCTGGAGGCAGAACAGGTTCAACGGCTATTTCATTAGATGCTATTGAACAATTGCAAGTAAATATTGCTCCTTATGACGTTCGTCAATCAGGATTCTTAGGATCTGGAATAAACGCTGTTACAAGAAGTGGAACAAACGAAATTGAAGGATCTGTTTACACTTCTACAAGAAGCAATAAAAAGAGCTTTATTGGAACTCATCCTGGTAGTGATATAACAATTGTTCCTGGTAAATTTGAAGAAAAAATATGGGGAGCTCGTATTGGAGCACCAATCATCAAAGATAAATTATTCTTTTTTGGTAACCTTGAGACAATCGACAACACAAGCCCTGCTACGACATGGACTTCTACTGGGTCTCCTAACCCAAGTGGACAAATATCAAATCCTACTTATACTCAAATGGAAACATTATCTAACTTTATGAGAGATAAATTTGGATATGAAACAGGGCCTTGGGAAAATTATGACGCTGCAAAAACATCTAAAAAATTCTTAACAAGAATAGATTGGAACATCAACGATAATCACAAACTTACTGCTCGTTACGTATTTCATAACTCATCTTCAGACGAGTTGACTTCGAACTCTGCATCGTTAGGTTTTGGTAACAGAAGAACAAGCAATTTAGCGATGTCATATAAAAATAGTGGTTACACTATCTTAGACAACACAAGATCTATTGTAGTTGAGTTAAACAGTAAATTTGGTAACTCATGGTACAACAATTTTATTGCTGGTTACGACAAGCAAATTGAAGACAGAGGTTTACAAGGCGGTGGTTTATTCCCTACTATTGACATTAAAAATGGTACTGCAACAACAACAGGAACAACTACACTTATATCAGTAGGTTTAGACCCATTTACACAAGGAAATAAGCTTACTTATTCAACTTTACACTTTACAGATAATTTAACTAAAACTATTGGAAAACACTCTCTACTTTTAGGTGCTAACTTTGAATATTTTAAATCAAGTAACTTATTCTTCCAAGGATCAAACGGTGTTTTTATTTTTAACTCATTAGATGATTTTTACGCTGCTGCGACAGAATCTGTAAACAATGGAGGTGCGCCTTCAACTACTGTAGCTACTCTGCCAGTTAGAACTCAATTTAGATATTCTGCTTTACCAGGTGGTGCAGAACCATTACAAATTTTAAAATCAAACAAAATAGATTTGTATGCTCAGGACGAAATGAAGTTAAGCGACAAATTTAAATTAACAGTTGGTCTTAGAGCCTCTAGAGTTTGGTTTGCTGATACTGCATTAGAAAACCCTGCAGTAACTGCTATGACTTTTGCTAATGGCGAAAAGTTCAACACTGGAGATTTGCCTGATGCTCAATATTTATTCGAACCAAGACTTGGTTTCAATTTAGATTTAAACGGAAACGCTTCAACAATTGTTCGTGGAGGTTCTGGAATCTTTACAGGTAGAGCTCCATCAGTATACTTATCAAACCAAATTGGAAACAATGGAGTACTTTCAGGTGTTGTAGATGCAAGTACCACTAACGTAGCAACTGGCGGATATGGTTTTACACCAAGACCTGCTGATTATTTTACTCCTGCAACTCCTACATTGCCTGCTACATTTGACTTGGCTTTTACAGACAAAAAATTCAAATATCCACAAGTATGGAAAACTACTATGGCAGTTGACCAAAAACTTCCTTTTGGATTTGTAGGTACCGTTGAAGGTATTTTACAGAAAAACATTAATGCGATCAACTATTACAACGCTAACTTTGATGCTCCAGTAGGTACTTTTGTTGGTACTGATAACAGACCAAGATATTCACGTAACGATGCTGGTACAAGAGTTAATGATAATGTTTCAAATGGTATCGTTTTAACTAACTCTGACAAAGGATATTTCTACTCTACAACATTCAAATTAGAATATCCATACCAAAAAGGTCTATGGGGATCATTTGCCTACACACATTCTGAGGCTACAGACTTAATTTCTCCAGGATCAGTTGCATCTGGTTCTTGGACAGGTGCCAGATCTGTAAACGGAAATAATGATTTAGATGTTTCTTTATCAAACAACAACACTCCTCACCGTTTAGTGGGTGTTATTGGGTACAGAATCGAATATGGTAAAGGTTTGGGTGGTGCAACTTCTATAAACCTAGGATATATTGGAGAACAATCAAGCCCTTTCTCTTACGCTTATAGTGGTGACATGAATGGCGATCTAGTAAATGGAAATGATTTACTTTATGTACCAAATAATGCAAACGAATTACGTTTTTCTCCTCTTACAGTATCAAGTACAGTTGGTGGAGTTACAACAACTAGAACTTATACAGAAGCAGAACAACGAACTGCATTTGATGCCTATATCGATCAGGACAAATACCTACGTACAAGAAGAGGTAAATATGCAGAAAGAAATGGTGCTGTATTACCAATGCTACACAGATTAGACCTGTCTATCTCTCAAGACATTTACATTAAAATTGCTGGTAAAAAGAATTCATTCCAATTTAGAGCTGACATCTTAAACTTTACTAACATGTTAAATAAAGATTGGGGAATTAGCCAAAGAGCGACTAACGCAAACGTATTGGCATATAATACAACAACGGCTAATGTACCTTTTTACAGATTGGCAACACAAACAGACGTTAATGGAAACAGATTCTTAATTAAAGATACTTTCCAGAAAAATGCTTCAACATTTGATGTTTGGCAAGCACAATTTACACTTAGATATACATTTGGTAACTAATTTATCCTTTGTATTCTAAATAAGAAACAAAATAAATAATAAAATGCGGCATAGACTTTAGACTCTATGCCGTTTTTTTTACGCCTTTTTTTATTACATTTGAAAATAAAACAATTAATTTATGTATAATTTTATTCAAAAATTTCATTCAGGTTGGGCCTACTTGGCACTACTTTTATTATTGGTAGCGGTTGTAAATGCTATCATTGGTATCACTTCTAAAAAAGAATTTACCGCAAAAGATCGCAAAATTGGCCTGTTTGCCTTGATTGCAATTCACATTCAACTCTTGGTTGGATTGATTCTTTACTTTGTATCTCCGCTTGGAAAAGCTGCTTTCGGACAAATGTCAAATGCTGCGCTGCGACTTACATCATTAGAGCATCCATTAATCAACCTCATCGCCATTACTTTGATTACTATTGGCTGGTCTCAACACAAAAAACTAATTAACAGCAAAGACAAATTCAAAAAATTCGCCATCTTTTACGGATTAGGCTTAGTTCTTATATTGATCAGATTACCTTGGAGCCTTTGGTTTCAAAAATAAAAAACTACCCATTATAGGTCTTTTTTTATACAGGCACGTTATTTGCATAAGTCCCCAAACTATGAAAAATAAAAATATATGACTAATAAAAAAACCATAATAGTCTCAATTGTTGCCCTTCTCTTTTTGAGTTGTAGCTTTACATACTTAATGAGTCAGGCAAAACCAATTGATCCCAAAATAACACAAGACACCTTAAAAACGCCAAAAGAGAAGATTGCTATACCTACAGAAAGTGATTCTCTTTTTTCGGTCGAAGGTTTAAAACTAAAGCCATACAAAAAAACGGCGCACGCATCCTACTATGCTGACCGATTTAATGGAAAAAAGACCGCAGATGGCAGTCGGTTTAATAATAATAAATATACTGCTGCACACAAAAAACTTCCTTTTGGAACAAGACTTAAAGTAACCAACGAGGCTAACGGGAAGTTTGTAATTGTAAAAATTACCGATCGTGGCCCTTTTGTAAAAACCCGAGAATTGGATTTGTCTAAAAGAGCTTTTATGGACATAACGACCAATAAAGCGCATGGCGCCATGAAAGTTACTATAGAAATAATAATGAATTAATAAATATCCGAAAGCCTAAACCAGCTTTCGGATATTCATTATAATTCCGGTATGAATACCTTCGTGATAATTATTAAAGCTCAATCCGTCCTCAACATTGCTTAGGGTAAAACCCATACTTGTTGTGTACACATTGTAGCTTACAAACAGTTGTTTTCTAAAATCTTCTTCTGTTTGCTCTGCCGTTTTAGAAAGTAAACCTCTAATTTCTGCCACTTCTTCTTGCGAAACATCACCCTCTGGTTTTGTTCCTTTTTTGTATTTTTCTATAAATTCATCCGAAGCCAAAGTAGGTAAACCCGATAATTTATAGACCAAAACTTGTTGCGTAGCCACACAGTGACCAATGTTCCAGATTAGATTATTATTGAATCCGTTTGGGATTTTGTTGAGTTGTTCTAACGAATGACTATCGAGAACTTTTATCAAAATACTTCTAAGGGTTTTGTGCACTTCTAAAACTGACTTCATATTATATTTTTTTTTTGTAAAAATAATCAAATTTAAGGTTCAAATGAATTTTCTTTGCATTCTAAAACATTCAAAACCATGAACAAAATATACTACTTAGCGTCTTGCGATACGTGCCGAAAAATCATCAAAAATCTTCCGAAAGATAATAATCTGGCCTTTCATGACATAAAACAAACCCCAATAACTCCTGCAGAACTTGACGAGATGTACCAGCTTGCGGGAAGTTACGAAGCATTGTTTAGTAAAAAAGCACAATTGTACAAGTCTATGAACTTGAAAGACAAAGCCCTGACAGAAGATGATTTTAGAAAATACATTTTGGAACATTATACTTTTTTAAGCCGTCCTGTTTTTATTATTGATGGAAAAATTTTTATTGGTAATACACAGCCAAACATTCTTGCCATGATGAAAGCTTTAGGGCAATAATAAACTCTAAAAATTCTAAAAACCTCTGGGTTTGCGTTAGGGATAAAAGCAGAAATCCTTTTTTTGAGCTTTTTCTGCTCAAAAAAAGATTAGGAGCGGATAGCCCGCCCGAAGGGAACGCCCAAGAAAACTAAAATTTTAGCTCTAAAAAACGAGAAACTGTCACTTTGAATTTTTTAGTATCTTTGCGCCTTTATACTCAATTATATGATACAATCTATGACAGGGTTTGGCAAAGCTTCTTTGCAATTGCCTACAAAAAAAATTACCGTCGAAGTAAAATCCTTAAATAGTAAAGGTTTAGATTTAAACGTAAGAATGCCATCGCTTTATCGCGAAATGGAGCTGGGTTTGCGAACTCAAATATCGACTAAACTTGAAAGAGGAAAAGTAGATTTTGGAATTTACATTGAAAGTACTTCTGAGCAGACTTCGACCAAAGTAAATGTTCCTGTTGTAAAAAACTATATCGCACAGCTTAAGGAAGTTTATCCTGCTGCCGATGAAACTGAATTGATGAAAATGGCAGTTCGTATGCCTGACACGCTGAAAACCGAACGAGAAGAAATTGATGAAAACGATTGGGATCAGATTCAGGTAATCATAGAAGAAGCGCTTCAAAACATTCTGAATTTTAGAAAAGACGAAGGTGAATCTCTGGAAAAAGAATTCAACCTGCGTATCGGAAACATTCGCCAATACATGAATGATGCTTTGGCACTAGATCCGGAGCGCGTTCAGGCTATAAAAGATCGTTTGCAAAACGCAATTTCCGAGTTGAAAGTAAATGTGGATGAAAATCGTTTTGAGCAGGAACTGATCTATTATTTAGAAAAACTGGACATTACAGAAGAAAAAGTACGTTTGACCAACCATTTAGATTATTTCTTAGAGACGATCAAAGGAACCGAAGCCAATGGTAGAAAATTAGGCTTTATTACGCAGGAAATGGGTCGTGAGATCAACACAATGGGTTCAAAGTCCAATCATGCACAAATGCAGAAATTGGTAGTAATGATGAAAGATGAATTGGAGAAAATTAAAGAACAGGTTTTGAATGTTTTGTAAAGCTATAGGCTTTGAGCTGTAGGATAAAAAACAAAAGAATAAAAGCTTAAAGCGTATTGCTTAGAGCCTAAAGCACACATAATGAACAAAGGAAAATTAATTGTTTTCTCAGCCCCATCAGGATCAGGAAAAACAACTATAGTAAGACATTTACTTGGAAAGAAAGATTTGAATTTAGAATTTTCGATTTCCGCAGCCTCGCGTGAGCCACGTGGAGGAGAAATCAACGGGACAGATTATTATTTTATTTCGCTAGAAGAATTCAAAAAGCACATTAAAGCAGAAGATTTTTTAGAATGGGAAGAAGTGTATCGCGATAATTTCTACGGTACATTAAAATCGGAAATTGAACGAATTTGGGCTTTAGGAAAAAACGTGATTTTTGATATTGATGTTTCTGGCGGATTGCGTATCAAACATAAATTTCCAGAACAAACTTTGGCCGTTTTCGTAAAACCACCCAGCGTTGACGAATTGAAGCGCAGATTAAAAGAACGCTCGACCGAAAGCGATGACAAGATCAACATGCGCATCGCCAAAGCCTCGGTAGAATTGGCTACAGCGCCACAATTTGACACGATCATAAAAAATTACGATTTAGATACCGCTAAAGAAGAAGCGTATCAATTGGTAAAAGACTTTGTAAATAAATAAGTTAACACAGAGCTGCACAAAATAAAAGCGCAGAGAGACACAGATTTTTTTTAATTACTTTACGAATCTCTGTGAAATCTTCGTGAATCTCTTTGAAACAAGACAACTATGAAAGTAGGATTATATTTCGGAACGTACAACCCCATTCATGTTGGTCATTTGATTATTGCCAATCACATGGCCGAATTTGCAGATTTAGATCAGATTTGGATGGTGGTTACGCCGCATAATCCATTAAAAAAGAAGGCTACATTACTCGACGATCATCATCGTTTTCAAATGGTTTTTTTGGCTACTGAAGATTATCCAAAAATAAAACCTTCGGACATTGAATTTAAATTGCAGCAACCCAATTATACCGTAAATACCCTGGTTCATTTGCAGGAGAAATATCCCAATCACGAATTTTCATTAATTATGGGAGAAGACAATCTGAAAACGCTTCATAAGTGGAAAAACTACGAAGTTATTTTAGAGCATTATGACATCTATGTTTATCCCAGAATTTCTGCAGAAGAAGAAAATATAGAACTCAAATCACACCCCAAAGTACATATTATTGATGCGCCAATTGTAGAAATTTCGTCTACTTTTATTCGAAATAGCATCAAGGAAGGAAAAAACATTCAGCCCCTTTTACCGTCAAAAGTTTGGGAATATATTGATCACAACAATTTTTATAAGAAGTAAATAACCGCAATTTTGTCTTTACGAGGTACGAAGCAATCTCTCTAGAATACTACTCATTAAACTTAGCAAGTGAGATTGCTTCGTACCTCGCAAAGACTATGCTTTTCGCAGCCCTTACCAAAGGATATGAACGCAAAAAAAAGCCTGAATTTTAAAAATTCAGGCTTTTTAAGTTTTATGCCGTAACGCTAATCTGAGATTTTACTCGAGATCGTATATCGCTAAGAGATTCATTAACCAGAAGTTTTCCGTCTCTAAAAACTTCCTTCAATTCTCCTAGTTTTTCTTCTTCCCAGCTCACATTATCTTTTAATTGATAAATGCCATCAACTAAATCAATTCGCATTAATCCTTTTGCTGATTTTTTTGTACCATCATCTGTAATAGGATCTTTAAAAATGGCTCTTCCTTCACCATCCACTTCGCCGTAAGTGGCTTTCATGGCAAAACCAAACGTATCGCGGGTATTGTATTGATAGGTAAACGAACCAATCCCTAAAACCACATTAGTAGAAGCAAAACCTTTTGCTTTTAGACGCTCACAAATTTGAGTGGCACGAGCGACCGTAATACTATCGCCGTAAATGGCTCCAATTTGAGGCACAAGCTCTTTATATCCCTTTGCATTAACTTCACCACCAAAAACATTCCAAAGCAGCTCTATAACGCCTTGTTTTTCTTCTTCCGTCTTTCCGTTTGGATTTCCACAAATAATATCCACAGGATCGCCACTATCAGGTCTGATAACTACTTTTCCTTCTCTGGCAACAATAGTCTCTTTTAAACGCGGCAGATAATCTGTTAACACTTTCCATAAATCCCAGGTATCTGAAACTATCGATACAATTCCTTTTGGATATACTTCGGTAATTAATCTTTTGAAGGTTTCATATTCTCCTTCGGTAGTTCCCATGCACATTACAGAATGTTCTGTTGCGGCTACTGAACCTGCGATGAGTTCGTTATCTGAATTAGCGTTGTAATACTCTTCAAAAAAATCAATTGCCGGAATTGTATCCGATCCCGTAAAACTTAGCAAATGTCCTGCTGCTGAAGTTACTGCCGCTTCGATTCCGCCCATTCCTCTCATCGAGAAA
This sequence comes from Flavobacterium flavipigmentatum, assembly GCF_020911905.1. Lineage (NCBI taxonomy): Bacteria > Pseudomonadati > Bacteroidota > Flavobacteriia > Flavobacteriales > Flavobacteriaceae > Flavobacterium > Flavobacterium flavipigmentatum. The sequence continues at coordinate 867,230 of NZ_CP087133.1, forward strand.
TCATGTCCTTGCCAATTGACAAAATCAGGTACCGATGACGTTTCAGCAGCATATTTGTCTAATACTTTTCTGTATTCTCTGGCAATTGTAGCCGAATTACAAGGCAACCAAATTACCGCAGAAAGTAAGGTTTCGAAATAATTCGTCAGCCAAAAAAACTCCGGAATCGTATTGTACATCGTAAACATAGGTACTCTAAGCGGAACGCTTGCGCCTTCTGGCAACGCTTTAAACACCATCGGAATGTACCCTAAATCGTGTAAATCTTCGATATGTTGGGTGCCAACCTGATTTTCGCCCAAATAGTTATTGATTCTTCGCGCGTATTTTTTAACCACTTCTTCTTTTGGTTGCTTGAAGAAATGAGTATCAAAATCATGAATGATATATTTTTTGATGAAATATTGCAATCCAAAAAATACGACCTCATCAAGACCTTCTATTCTTGATTTTCTTGGCGTCCAGTTAGAGTAGACTAAAGTTGTTTGGTTTGGGTATTGTCTTCTGTGGTCAACTTTGTAACCATCTGTTAATAGTAGTGGGTTCATATATTTTAGTTTAGTAAACTTTTAATTAATTCTTCTAATGTTTTAAATTGTTGAATATTATATTTTTCACATACAATATCGATATTACCTTTACGCCAAAAATTCTCGTCTACAACTACTTTCATTTTATTTGATTGAGCATACAATCCAAACTCAAGTAAAGAGATAGGTGACATCGTATCGCTTGCAAAATACATAATAATTATATCTGCTTTTTCTAAAGCATCAAGCTCCCAGTTTACCTGTTGCTTAAAACTATCATTTTCTATAGATTGTGACCAACTACTATTCCATTCGCTTCTTCGCGGATTAAAAAGTATATACTTATCTTTTAATAACTCTTCACACTTTTTTTGCCAGTTTACTGCTTTGTCCATTTCAATAGAACCAGCCAAAAATATTGTTTTCAAGCTATTTTTTAAAGGAATTTCTTCAGGAGCTTTATAAATTGTTTTCATTGTATTTATTTATTTCTTCCTTTTTCACCTGGATAAAATGTTTGCACTACATCGCTTTGCCAAAATGCTTTTGTTTCAATATCAAGACAAGTTAATTTTCCGTAAAAACCTGCTCCAGTATCAATATTCCAGACATTACAGCCTTGCATCGGAATCTCAATATTATAATGAATTGTTGGGGTGTGACCGATGTAAATTTCATTATAAAGCAACAATCTTTTAGGATAAGAAAGCGAATCTTTTTGGATTCTCCTATCCATCGTTAAACCCATTTCCCAAAGCGTTCTGTCCCAAGAAAAATTGCTGGCATAATGTTCTTTTTCTGGACCATGCATCGATGAAAAACCAGCGTGAATAAACAAATTATTATATTCATCTACAAAATAATCTTTCATATTTTCAAAAAAATCAAAATGCCTCTCTTTAACTACCGAATTAATGTTCTGATAACTTTCTATAGTAGATTTTCCTCCATGCAGAAACCAGATATCATTTACAACTCCGTTCTTTAGCCATTCGTGACACCAAACGTCATGATTTCCTCTTATAAAAATGCATTCTTGCTTTTGAGTCAAATGCATCAGAAAATCAATTACTTGCGCTGACTCACTCCAGCCATCAACATAATCTCCAAGAAAAATAAGTTTATCGTTTTCTTTAACCTCTACTTTTTCAAGTAATTGAATTAAAGCTTTTAAACCGCCGTGAATATCACCAAAAACTAATGTTCGTTTCATGATATCGCCAATTATTTAAACTTATTCAATAGCGCCAAATCCAATTTAATCAAAAAGTCTTTCCCGAATGTATCATTTTCTAATTCTTCATACAAAAACGAAGGAAGTACTTTATCACAATTTTGTTTATGACTTAAAATCGCCATGCATAAAGCTGCCACAGTATCTGTATCACCACCATAACCGATACTTGTTTTCAGGCAATCGTTCATAGAAGTAGCTTCTGAGACAATTTTTATAACAGCTTGAGTTGTGGGATATCCATGCATGTCAATTGGCGAAGTGATTCTATACGTTTCATTTTCTTTTAAAGTTTCATTCAAAAAAGCAGTCAAATTAGATCCATCACCTAAATTATATTTAAAATAATGAACAGCCAAAGCGATACGTTTCGCACAACTAATTCCTTCTGTTGTATGATGAGAAGTTTTTGCCTGAATCTCGCAGAAATCCATCAATTGATCAATATTTTTCAAATAGCCAATACCATACGCGCGCATTGCAGAACCATTTCCGTTACTGCCGTTATTGATTATCTTGATAAAATCAGATCCATTTTTACTCGCATCCAAAGCATTGTAAACTCTGTCTGAATACCCTCGCCTTTTGTCTCTGTGAAATACTTCGACAAACTTATCTGCAACTTTAATTTCGTTCCAATTTTCCTCTTCTAATAACAATTCTGAAATTGCAATGGCCATTTGGGTATCATCTGTATATCTCTTATAAATCTCGGTATAAAGCCCATGCTTGTGATAATGTGTCAAATTGTTGTTTTGAGAAATGAAATCTAAATCGCGAAATTCAAAACCTGCGCCATATGCATCGCCTATTGCTGCTTCTAGTATCATAACTATTGTTTTTGATTATTAATTTGAATGGAGTTTAATTCTTTTTAAGATGGAAACTCGATATATTTCACTGGAACTTCATCTGTCAACCAAACATTATTTTCAGACAAATAAAATGTAAATCCATCTCTAAACATTTCTCCGCTTTTGATTGTTAAAATCTGCGGAACTCCTCTTCTACTCCCCACTTTAATAGCCGTTTCTCTGTCTTTAGAAAGATGCACATGCTGACGGCTCATTTTTTGCAAACCTTTCTCTTTTATAGCGTCAATACTGGCTTGGACTGTTCCGTGATATAAATAATCTAATGGCTCGACGATTCTGAGATTCAATTCTACAGTAACAGAATGTCCTTGACTTGCCCTAATTTTGGTTTTATCTTCGTTAAAAGCAAAACGTTTTTTATCATTGTTTTCTACCACATAATCCAAAAGTTCTTTGTTCAAAACATTTCCGTTTCGAGAACATTTTGCGATTAATTCTTCAACATCGGCCCAGCCATTTTCATCTAATTTTAATCCGATGGTCTGTGGAGAATGTCTGAGAACTAAACTTAGAAATTTGCTAATATTTTTTGCTGTTTTTTCATTCATGATTCTAATTGTTTTTTTTGGTCTAGAAATCATAAACGGTTACTTCACTATCATTATCTGATAATATTTTTAAAATAATAGGTTCAATCTCTTCCCATTTTCCTCCTGCCAAGCCACATCCAATTCTAGGCATGTGAACACTTGCTTTGTTTTCTTTTGCGAATGAAGCTACTTCTTTCAAGCCATCCTCAATAGCATCATATCGTATTGGAGCATTTCCATTTTCATCTTTATTGATTTTATGCTGACCAATTAAATTTGCTACCCAAAGATCTTCTTCTACCTGAACAAACTGAACTTTTCCCAATTCAAAACCATCTTTTGATTTAAACCATTCTCTATATTGTTCTTCTGGTTTTTTCCATCTTTTTGAAATAGCCATTACAAATCCTTTTCCCCAACCTCCAATATCATTGCAGATATGCACTATTATTTTATTATCATCTGATTGAGGAGATGTTGCATCACCTTTTGTATATTTAATATCTTTCATTTCACTACTTATTTCAATTCATCCCTAACTTCCATCAAAGCAAAACCCAAAAGATTTAGACCTTTCCATTTTTCCGGATTCAAAACATCTTTATGATCGCTCGCCATTCCGATTCCCCAGATAGGGTCAACGGGGCTTGCCTCTACTAAAACTCTATCTTTTGTATTGATTAAAAATGCTTTTAAAGCCGCATGCTGACTGAACTTATGATAATTTCCTTGCTTTACCATTTCAAATCTATTTTCTAACCAAAGTTTATCATCGTAATTTTTAACTTCTCGACCTAACTTTTTCGCCTCGGCGGGAGAATTAGCCTTAATGATTTTTTCTAAAACTTCACTGTCATTAAACAACTCGGCTTTTTTGGCCATCATCCAATGTTCTGCTGTTTTGTAAATTATTTTATCAACTTCAAAAGAACTCAACCACCATTGGCTAAAACAAGTTTTGGTTATGGTTCCGTCTTTGCTAGGCTGATGTCCCCAGAAAAATAAAAATTTACTTTCTGATACTATATTTTGGATCGTGTATTTCATACCAACTCATTCAATGCTATTTGAAGTACTTTTTCATCCTCAAAATCTTTTACAGAATTGGTAGTGAATATTTTATCGAAACAATTGAGAACTTCAAAACCTTTATTGAAAATTCCGTGGCTTACGGCTAAGTATAATTTTCCAGCATTTTTCTTTTTTAATTCTTCGGCTAAGCCAACAAAAGTTCCGCCACCATCACAAATATCATCAACAATCAAACAATCTACACCGTTTAAATCATCTTCATACACTTTAAAACCAGACAATCTGCCCGTTTTTACATCACGGCTTTTACTGCATTCTACGACCTCAACTCCGCCCAAAAACTCAGAAACTTTGTAGATTTTTTTGAGAGCGCCACCATCTGGAGAAATCAATTTTACGTTTTCGCCAATTACTTTTAAAACTTCTTTTATGAAAGTATGATTCGGAATCACTTCGCAATTGTTGACCAACGCCGGCGTAACTTCAGAGTGCGCATCAAAAACAAAAACTTTATTAAGTTGTAAAGCATTGATAATATCGGCATACACTTTTACAGAAAGAGATTCTCCTTTTATCATCACACGATCCTGTCTTGCAGCTGGAAAATAAGGAATAAACAAATCGATTACTTGAACATCCATTCTGCGTAAGGCATCAACCGTAATACACAACAAACCTAAATCGTTGAAGGAATTTAATCGGTGCGTGATGGTTACTTTTTGACTAACATCAAAATTAGGATCGATTTTAATGTGTGGTTCTCCCCCAAAAAAGGTAAAACTTTGAAATTTGATTTCTTCCTGATTAAGAAATGGAGTAAATTTTGGGTCTAAATTAAGTATCATAGTTTTTTAGTTTGCGTTAATATTACGCAAATATAGATTAATATTTTTGTTCTACAATTTATTTTGTGTAAAATTTACGCAAACTTTATTTCAAAGTGAAACCCTTGCTCTAACAAAGCATTGTATTTCAATTTATTAAATCGAAATAATTTAGCGGGTCTACCATTTTTTACCGGCGAAAAATGATCTGTTTGTTCCAAAAAACCATAACTAAGTATTTTTTTTCTGAAATTTCTTCGATCAATTTCTTTTTCTAAAATGGTACAATAAAGATTTTCGAGATCAGAAAACAAAAATTCAGGCGGTAGTAAATCAAATCCAATTGGTTCATAAGTTAGTTTGGCCTTTAATCGTGAAATGGCTTTTTCAATAATTAAGTTATGATCAAATGCCAAAGTTGGAATTGCATCTATTTTAAACCATTGTACTTTTTCGGCATCTGAATCGGCTTTGATTTCAAGATTGGAAGCATCGACCAAAGCATAGTACGCAACAGAAATTACGCGGTTTCGAGAATCTCTATAAATATCATCCCCAAAAGTATAAAGCTGTTCCATGAAAGTTAACTGAACATTGGTTTCTTCATGCAGCTCTCTGATAACGGCATCACTTAACGATTCATCATTTTTTACCAAACCGCCCGGAAGCGCCCAGTATTGATCTGCCGAACCAAATTTTTGTTCAATCAAAAGCACGTATAAACTATTGTTTTTATATCCAAAAACAATGGCATCAACGGCAATTCTAATATTTTGAAAATTTTCCATAACTCAAACACATTAACAACAAATATAACTATTGAAGTTCCCTGTTGTTATACTAAAACGAAAAAGTTTGCCATGAATTTCAGTAATTTTCCTAATTTAATTTTAGTTTACCTGTACATCTTTCTTTAGGTTTAAACTGCAATCCGTTTGATTTTTTTTAACTGCTATATCAGCCTTAACTTCATAGGTTCCTGCAGTTTCATAAATATGTGTTACTTTTAAACCTTTTACAGCTGCTTTTCCATCGCCAAACGACCATGTTACATCATTTAAGGTTCCGCTTCCCTCGTATTTAATTGAATACGTAATTTTCTTGGCATTAAGCGGATCTAAAGAATATTGTATCTCAACTACAGATGATTGTCCCCAACAATCTGTTATTCTGTCTAAGTCTTCTTCGGTGCAGGAATTAATAACAAAAAATGCTGTTATAATTAATAAAAACTTTACAGGTGTTTTCATTTTAGGTTATTTAGAAATTTGGTTAATTAAATATTTATTAAAAGTAAACTAAGACACAATTAAATACTTACATTCTATTACCTAAAAACAATTTTAATTCTTTTCCAATACTCTCATAAAATGAGTTCAGATTGTTGTTTTTAGCGGTTAGTAAATAAACAAACTCCTCAGGAACGTGAAAACTATTCCAGACCAATTGCAATTTATTTTCCTTGATATATTTCCTTGCATTGCAGTTCCAGGTTACTGCAATACCTGTATTTTTAGAAAGCATTTCGAGCATTTCAGATTCAAACGGAATAATATAATTGGGCACCATTGATGGCCTTTTTTTATTAAAAGCGTGCAACCAAAATAATTTTACGTACGGAATTCTCGCGTCGTGGCTGTACCATTTTTGTTCATTCAGCCATTGTTCTGTCTCAGATAAATTATCTGATTTTAGTTTCTGACGAAAATCTGTTATGTCTAAACTTGTTGGCGCTACCATTACCAATTTAATTTTTCCGACAATTTCATACATTGTATCAAACGTATCAAATCTTTTGGTTACGATGGCAAAATCGAGTTTTTTAGCATCAACGAGCGCAAAAAGAGCATCGTCTTCTGCAAAGGTAAAATCGATAAAATCGAATTTAGAAATTAAGATACTTCCACAACTATTGAATAAATCCTTGGAGATACCTACAGAAATCAACCGAACCGAATCTTCTGCTTTTGCCCTAAACCCACTTTCAACGTTTTCTAATCGATCTAGTGCGTCAATGATCAAATTATTGAGTAACTTAGCGTATTCCGTAGGTTCGACACCTTTCGATTTTCGGTTAAACAATTTATAACCAACATGTGCTTCTAACATCGCAATTTGCTGGCTAACAGCAGGCTGACTCATAAACAATTCTTTAGAAGCCACCGAAAAATTTCCATTTTTGTAGACAGACTTAAAAGTTCTGTACCATTCCAGATTTACCATGATATAGATATATTTATAACAAACATAGTTTATTTTATTTTTACTAATATCACTTTAGTCGTAAATTTGTAAAAAATTATTCACTAATGAAGAAAATAGCCTTAATCGCAATTATGACATTGATAACTGGAAACGTTTCAGTTATGGCTCAAAAATTAAATAAAAAAGAGATGAAAAAAGTATTATTTGTTGTTACTAGTAATGATAAACTAGGCAACACAGGAGAGAAAACAGGATTTTGGTCAGAAGAATTTGCTGCACCTTATTATGAATTATTAGACAAAGGTATCGAAATTACAATTGCATCACCACTTGGAGGCCAGCCACCCATTGATCCTAAAAGTGCCGATCCTGCATCTGCAACCGAAGACACCAAGCGTTTTGATGCCGATACAACATTACAGGAAAAATTAAAAAACACGCACAAACTTTCTACAATTGACCAAAAAGATTATGATGCTGTATTTTACCCAGGCGGACACGGACCTTTGTGGGATTTGGTCGAAGATAAAAATTCTATCGCTTTGATCGAATCTTTTTACAATCATAAAAAACCTGTTGCTTTTGTATGTCATGCGCCAGCAGTTTTAAAAAATGTAAAAGTGAACGGTGAATTTCTAGTAAAAGGCAAAAAAGTAACCGGATTTACAAATGAAGAAGAAGAAGCAGTTGGTTTAACAAAAGTGGTTCCGTTTTTATTAGAAGATGCGTTGACTCAAAACGGAGCAAAATTCTCAAAAATAGGCAATTGGCAACCTTATGCTGTTGAGGACGGATTGCTAATTACGGGACAAAATCCAGCCTCGTCTAAGTTAGTTGCTGGTAAATTATTGGAAAAATTGAACAAATAAGGTTCTAAGTTGCTGAGTCGCTAAGTTCCTAAGATTTGAATATCTTAAAAAAACTTAGCGACTTAGTATCAAATAAAATATTAATAAAAAAGATATCGAGTTGCCAGGATTTAAAAATTAGAACCTTAACAACTTAGTATCTCAGAAACTTAAAAAAAATGTTAAACTTTGAATTATACAATCCAACGAATTTAATCTTCGGAAAAGGACAAATAGAAAAGCTATCTACTTTAGTGCCAAAGGATGCCAAAATACTATTGGCGTATGGCGGAGGAAGTATTTTTAAAAACGGAATTCACGAACAAGTCATCCAAAATTTAAAAGGTTTTGATATTGTAGAATTTGGCGGAATAGAGCCAAATCCACATTTTGAAACTTTGATGAAAGCGGTTGAAGTCATTAAAGCCGAAAAAATTGATTTTATTCTGGCTGTAGGTGGTGGTTCTGTTATTGATGGTGTAAAATTTATTTCGGCAGCTGTTAATTTTGATGGCAATCCGATTGATATTTTGCAAAAGCGTATTCTCATTAAAGAAAATGCAGTGCCTTTTGGAACCGTTTTGACTTTGCCAGCAACAGGGAGCGAAATGAATTCTGGAGCAGTGGTAACCATTCAGGCGACACAAGAGAAATTGGCTTTTGGTGGTAGCGCAATGTTTCCTAAATTCTCTATTTGCGACCCAACTGTTATTGCTTCTTTACCAAAAAGACAATTGCAAAATGGTGTTGTAGATGCTTACACGCATGTAATGGAGCAATATTTAACGTATCCGCACGAAGGTTATTTACAAGACCGAATTGCCGAAGGTATTTTGCAAACCCTAATAGAAGTAGGTCCAAAAGTGGTAGAAAACCCAACGGATTATGCGTTGGCTTCTAATTTTATGTGGAGTTGTACAATGGCGCTAAACGGCTTGATTCAGAAAGGAGTTCCTTCAGACTGGGCGACACACATGATTGGTCACGAACTAACGGCTTTGTACGGCATTGATCATGCGAGAACGTTGGCAATTATCGGGCCTAGTTTGTACCGTGTGATGTTTGAAACAAAAAAGGAAAAATTAGCACAATACGGAAGAAGAATTTTCAACCTAACGGGTACTGATGATGAAGTGGCTAGAGAAGCGATCAACCAAACTGTAGTTTTTTTCCATACTATGGGAATGGACACCAAACTTTCTGAATACACTGATGATTACTCAAAAACAGCCGACTTTATTGTTAACCGTTTCGAGGAAAGAGGTTGGAAAGGATTGGGTGAAAAACAATTAGTTACTTTAGAAAAAGTAAAATCGATTGTCGAAATGAGTTATTAAAAACTTCATTTAATTATAATAAAAAGGCGTTCTTAAACATACTTAAGAACGCCTTTTTATTATACTAAAGACAAAACTAACTCAATTCTTGGCAAACTTATTAATGTCCCAATTTAGAAAGAGCTACAACATAGCTGTTGTTATTTTATTTCGCAGTCTATACAATATTTTTTTATAAATGATTAAGATACAACTGAAAGAAGTGTCTTATTTAAAATCTTCATTCAGTTTCTTCTGAAAAGATGCTGCCAGTATTTCAATCTCCTGCTTGATATTTTTCAGTTCGATGTTCTTCTTTTCTTCAAAAATTTTTCGTTTAAAAAATGATTTCAGGTCATAACTATTGTTTTTGTTTTTTAATATCAGGGTTCCGATTTCTGGTTTTTTTGCCTCATTAAATCTTATACCTGTCAATACATACGCAGTATCGCCTTTACCAAACATCCCTTCAATATTTTTTCCTTTCGAAAAATTATCTGCCAATAAATTGAAGTTTTCCTCCATTGTTATTGAACTATTTATACTTGATGAAAATATCTCATACATCAACTCTGATTCTTTTCGCCCTTCATAATTTATTTCTTCAGAACTTAAAATTTTAGCTTCGATTGTATTATCTGATTCATAATACACTATACTTCCTGTCTCTTCCGGAATTACATCGTTTATTTCTAAAGATGAAACAGACATGATTACTTTTTCCCCAATAATTAATTGGCTTACATATTTATTACCTATTTTTTGCCTGCTGATTTTACCTGTTTTTTCTGTATTAAATTCGGTAATTGAGATGGTATTATTTTTTAATTCAAAATGAAAACGATTAAAATAATGTGTTGCAAAAAGGTCACAATCAAAAGCTTGCAAAACGCCGTTTTTCCAGTATTTTGAAATAAACTGGCGATCAAACTTTATATATTCTACACCGTCTATTATTTTTCCGTCCTTATACGTAGACTTTATATTATAATTTGGATGTTTATAATTGTCCAAATTTTCTAAATAATTATTAGAAAATTGATATTTTTTTTCACCTTTTTCGTAATAATCAACATAATTAAACTCCCTCAAATCTGCTGAAAAATATCCTGAATAAGGCTGTTCATTTTTATAAATCCCTTCATAAGAATCCTTAACATCATCTGCAATAGCAAAAGAGCGATTAGCTATTTTCGAGAGTTTTCCGTTCGTATAATATTTCGATTTCAGGATATTGGTTTCATCTTTACTTTCGTAATTGCTCATGTAAAAAATCTCTTCGGTAATTACGCCGTTTTTATAGATTGTTGCACTTTCAGCCTTAACTAATTTTCCTTCATAAGGCAAACCATTTTTATATTCCAGTTTTCCGGTAACTTGTCCACTTTCATAAAAAATAGTTTCACCATTTATCACGTCGTTTACACAGGTATATGTTTTAATAACATCATCAATATTGTACTTGAAAACTTTTTGCAATCCGTTTTTCTTAAAATCTACCAAATGAACTAACTCATAATCATCTTCTCCTATTTTCACAATAAATGTTCCATTGTAGGGCTTATCGTTTTTGTAGATACCTTTAGCGACAATACTGTCTTTATCGGATTTTACGATTGATTCGCCTTCTTTTAAACCTTTTACATAGTTCTCGTTTATTATTAAGCCGCTCAAAAAATGATTGTCAAAATTTCCTTCAAAAGGTTCTCCATTTTTATATGTTCGCTTTTTCATTACGGTTTCATTTTTATCATAAACCACCTCATCACCCACTTTTTTACCATCGAGATACTTAGTAAATTCCTGAATTTTACCGTTTGGATAATATTTAATTTCTTCTCCTGATTTTTGCCCATGATTATAAACAGTTTTTCATTTAATGGCGACTGCAAATTTATTTTGAAGATAATAACAATAAAAAATACCATTCGAAATTCTGTTACCATATTCTTCAAAACCACTTTTATCGATGGATTGCAACAGTTTTCCGTTTACATCATAATTCATCTGTTTATACGGATACATGCGATAATTTTCAGGATCGTACCATTTTTCCTGTGCCACTTGTTTTGAGTTTATCCAGAATATTTTTTGCTTCACTATTTTCTTTGCTGTTTTCTTTTTAGGCATAGTAGTAACTTCTACAGGAGAATCTTTTGTAATAACCTCAACCGACGATACGACTACAGGATCAGCGTCTATTGTAGAGTCAGTCTCTACTTCTGACTCGTTGCGTCTGTAATCATCCCAAGTACTAATATCCTCAAAATCTCCTTCTACAGGTTTACCTTCAAGATATTTCCCTTTCATTAAAACGGTTCCGTCTTGGTGATAAAGAATTGTAAATCCGTCCTTTTTACCTTTTTTGTATTCAACCGTTCTGAGCTTTTTTCCGTTAGGATAATAATAAGTCAAAACAGGAGCTGAAACATTATAATATTGATAAACAGAAGAATCAAAACCGTTTTCATCATACCAGACAATATCCCCAACATGACTATTTTCGTCACTTTCTAAAGAATAACCTTGAAACTGAGGTGTTTTATTAATGTAGAAATCTTCGATTAGAACGAGATTATCAATTTTTTTAGACGGCATAATTCTATAAAAGAATGCTTTATCTTTAATAGTTTCTTGCCAGTTTTTATCAAAATATTTGAAATCTTTATTTTGTGAAAAAGAACAGCCAACGGTAAAAATCAAAATAAGATTCAAGATTTTATTATTCATATTTGAAAGAAATTTCATCTAATGTAATACTTTTTTATAGTAATTAGTTTTTCCGAAGATAAAAAATACTTTCTAAATTTGAAGTAATATCATACACTCGTTTCAAATTTCTTAAATGACACATTGTATTATTAGTACATTATTAAGTACTTTTGCTTTAAATTATTAAAATAATGAGCCAAAATTTAAAATTTGCAGTAATTGGAGGAGGTAGTTGGGCGACGGCAATTGTAAAAATGCTTTGTGTGAATCTGCCCGAAATTTCGTGGTACATGCGCAACGATGCTGCTATAGAGCACATTCAGAAATACAAACACAACCCAAATTATTTAAGTTCGGTAGAATTTGACACCAACAAACTTAAACTCACCAACAATATAAACGAAGCGGTCGAATATGCAGATTATATCATTTTTGCGATTCCTTCTGCTTTTTTAAATGCTGAACTCGAGAAACTAACAGTTTCTTTGGCTGATAAAATTATTTTTTCGGCCATAAAAGGAATTGTTCCTGAAACGAGTTTAATCGTTGGCGAACATTTTCATATACAATACGACATTCCGTATTACAATATTGGGGTTATTACGGGTCCTTGTCACGCCGAAGAAGTTGCTTTAGAAAGACTTTCTTACCTGACTATTGCGTGCGGTGATCCTGATAAAGCAAAAAATGTTGCTAAATATTTGTCCGGAAACTACATCAAAGCCAAAATTTCTGATGACATTATCGGGACAGAATATGCAGCGATGCTTAAAAATATTTATGCTATTGCGGCCGGAATTGCACATGGATTGGGTTATGGCGATAATTTTCAATCGGTAATGATGAGTAACGGTATTCGTGAGATGAAGAAATTCATCAGAAAAGTACATAAAATGAAACGTAACATCAATGATTCGGCTTATTTAGGCGATTTATTGGTTACAGGTTATTCTGTGTTTTCAAGAAACAGAATGTTCGGAAACATGATTGGTAAAGGCTACACCGTAAAAAGTGCGATGATGGAGATGAGCATGGTTGCCGAAGGTTATTACGCCACTAAAAGCGCTTATAAACTCAATCAGGGCTATGGAGCCAAAACACCTATCATCGATGCAGTTTACGCGATCTTATACGAAGGAAAAGATGCTAAATCTGTTTTTAAGAAACTAACCGAATCGTTGGATTAAATAGTACAGTATTCAGTGGCCAATTTTTGAGTGATCAGTCGAAGTATTTGGTTCTTAAATTTGAAGCCCCGTATTTAAAATATAAAAAGTCCGAAAAAACATTTTTTCGGACTTTTTATATTACTGTGACTGCTCACTCAAAAACCAACCACTGAATACTACTTCACCATCACACCTTCAACAAAGAGAATCGGCACTTCTTCTGTATTGTTTTCGTTGATTAAGTTAGACTTAAAAATAAATTTCTTGTCGTATAAGGTGTTTCCGATGAAGAAAGTGACCATAAATTCGTTGTTTAAAACCAACAGGCTTTTTTCTATCATTTCGATTTTTACTACCGAAACCGCTGGAACCTCAACAAAAGCATGACGTAATACTGATGTTTTCTTCATTTCGCCATCGATGGTTCCAAATGCTTTTGAGACCACCATCACGCTATCTAAATTAAAATCGCTGTCGTTTACGAGATAAGCATACCATACTTTCTCCATAAAATCATCGCTCCATTCCTGCACTGCGGCTAGAAATACGTTTTCTACTTCTGGGATTGTTATGTCTTTTTTCATTTGATTTTTGATTGTCGAATAACGATTTTTGATTTCAGATATTACTCCTCAACTAAAACGTCATTAAGTTATTTAAAATATCATTTGTAACGGAGAGCCATAGCCCAGATGGAAGGGAAAATCCTTTTTTGGGCTATTTTTCTTAGCCAAAAAAAGATTGGAATGACAGCTGAAATAGCTCCTTAAAACTTAAAATAGTATAATTTGATTTTTGATTTCAGAAAAATAGCTCTGAAATTAAAAGTCGAAAGCCTCAACTTTGAGACTTTCGACTTTTGATTTTCGAATTATGTTATATATTGGCTTTGAATTGCTCTAAGAAACGAACGTCATTCTCGTAAAACATACGAATATCACCAATTTGATACAGTAACATCGCGATACGCTCTACTCCCATTCCGAAAGCAAAACCATTGAATTCGTCAGGATTGATGTCGCAATTTTTAAGTACGTTAGGATCAACCATTCCGCAACCTCCAATTTCCAGCCAGCCAGTTCCTTTGGTGATACGGTAATCGGTTTCGGTTTTTAGGCCCCAATAAATATCAATTTCGGCACTTGGTTCTGTAAACGGAAAGTAAGACGGGCGCAAACGAATCTTAGATTTTCCGAACATTTCTTTGGTGAAATACAACAGGGTTTGCTTCAAATCGGCAAAAGACACGTCTTTGTCAATATACAATCCTTCCACTTGATGGAAAATACAATGCGAACGTGACGAAATCGCTTCGTTACGAAACACACGGCCCGGAGAAATGGTACGAATTGGCGGTTTATTGTTCTCCATGTAACGCACCTGAACAGATGATGTATGCGTACGCAACAACACGTCTGGATTGGTCTGGATAAAAAACGTATCCTGCATATCACGCGCCGGATGGTATTCTGGCAAGTTTAAAGCGGTGAAATTATGCCAGTCGTCCTCGATTTCTGGTCCTTCGGAAACATTGAAACCAATATTGGCAAAAATATCTATAATTTGATTTTTAACTATCGAAATCGGGTGACGAGAACCAATAATTACGGGTTCTGGCGCACGACTCAAATCGCCAAAAACGCCTTTTACTTCTACTTTGCTTTCTAGTTCTTCCTGAATTACCCTTACTTTTTCTTCGGCAACAGCCTTTAAAGTATTGATCACTTGCCCGAAGTCTTTTTTCTGGTCGTTAGGGATGTTTTTAAACTCAGTAAAAAGCTCTTTCAACAAACCTTTACTTCCTAAATATTTGATTCGGAACTGCTCTAAAGATTCTTTGTTTTTATCATTGAATGCTTTAGCTTCCTCTATATGCTGTTTGATCTTCTCTATCATCGGTCTTTCTTTGAAGGTGCAAATTTAGCGAAAAAAGTGAAACGTTAGCGGTGAGATGTAAGAACTATTTCTACAATCTCCTAAAATTTTCTATCTAAAATCTAAAATCTGCCTGCTACAATTTACTCAATAAGTTGTCTTTCTAAAAAATAATTGACAATCGCTTCTTTCATTAAAACTGATTGTTCTCCTGCTTTTAGTGGCGGCAATTCTTCTTTTACCTTGTAATGTGGCCAACCTTCATCATCAAAAAACTCAAATTCGTAATAACCGTAAGGTTCTAATAAACGGCAAATTGCAATGTGCATGAGGTTTAATTTTTCGTCTTTTTTAAATTCGCGATGCACTTTTCCGAGTTCTTGCACTCCGATAAGGTAAATAATGGCATCCAGATCTAAATCTTCTCCTTGCGAGAATTGATTGGATAATATATCGACAAGCTTTTCCCAGCGCTCTTTTAGTTGTGTATCTCTTGACATGATGTTAATATATTATGAATGTAGCGTTTACATTGTTGATTATAAAGGATTTTGATCTAAAATCTACAATCTCAACTCTAAAATTGTTCCCGCAAAGATACACACTTGAAATTTGAGAACATATCCTTGATAATTCTTTTATATTTGCCTTTTTATTAAACAGACAAATAATATGAGCTTTTTGGATATATTTTTGGGTGCTCTTTTGGCTTTTAGTTTGTACAAAGGCATCAAAAACGGACTCTTTGTAGAGATTGCTTCCTTTGTTTCTTTGTTGTTAGGAATTTATTTGGCGATAAAATTTTCTTCGTTTATGAAAGATTTTCTCATCAAACATGTTTCCTGGAATCCCAGCACCATTCAGGTCGTGGCGTTCTTTTTGGTTTTTATACTCGTGGTAATTGCTGTTTATTTATTGGCCAAATTCTTAACCGGGATGGCCGATTTTGCTCAATTGGGATGGTTAAACAACCTAGGTGGTGGCTTTTTTAGAGTTCTAAAAACCATCTTGATTTTAAGTATTGTTATTGCTTTATTCGAAAAAGTAAATTTTAATAACACTTTTGCCAAAAAAGAAACGCTTGATCGCTCTATTTTTTACAATCCGATCAAAAAAGTCGCGGCATTTGTGTATCCATCCATAGAAAAATGGTACGAAACATTGAAGAAAAAGCACGAAGAAAAGCCTGTTGAAGATTCAAAAAAAGCCTAATTTTTAGAATTTACAATCGTCCCAATCAACTATAATTCATCTTCATTCCAGAATCCAAAACTTTGCGCTATCTTTGCTCCTTAATAACACGCTCTAAAGCAATTGCTCTAGCGCAGATTCATACCCAAAAATTACTAAAACTCGTTTAGAGAATTGATATATTAAAATGAAGAAGATACGTAACTTTTGCATTATTGCACACATTGACCACGGTAAAAGTACACTTGCAGACCGATTACTTGGGGCCACACAAACCGTTACCGCTCGTGAAGAGAAAGCACAATTGCTGGACAACATGGATCTGGAGCGTGAGCGTGGAATTACCATAAAAAGTCACGCCATACAAATGGAATATACCTATAAAGGAGAAGAATATATTCTGAATTTAATTGACACTCCTGGTCACGTTGACTTTTCATACGAAGTTTCTCGTTCGATTGCCGCTTGCGAAGGCGCTCTTTTGATCGTAGATGCAGCACAAAGTATTCAGGCACAAACGATTTCAAATTTATATTTGGCTTTAGAAAATGATCTGGAGATTATTCCGGTTTTGAATAAAGTAGATTTACCAAGTGCCAATCCAGAAGAAGTGAGTGACGATATTATCGATTTGCTCGGATGTAAATTAGAGGATATTATTCATGCTTCGGGGAAAACAGGTTTTGGTGTCGAAAATATTTTGGCGGCTATTATCGAAAAAATTCCTGCTCCAAAAGGAAATGTTGATGAACCGCTACAAGCCTTAATTTTTGACTCACATTACAATCCGTTTCGTGGAATTGAAGTTATCTTCAGAGTTGTAAATGGTGAAATCAGAAAAGGGCAAAAAATCAAATTCATGGCCACTGGCAATGAATATTTTGCTGATGAAGTAGGAACTTTAAAACTAAATCAGGTTCCGAAAAATGTTATTTCGACAGGTGATGTTGGGTATTTGATTTCTGGAATTAAAGAAGCTAAAGAAGTAAAAGTAGGTGATACGCTAACCGATGCTAAAACACCAACCACTAATATGATTACGGGTTTTGAGGATGTAAAACCAATGGTTTTTGCCGGAATTTACCCTGTTGACACCGAAGATTACGAAGATTTGCGTTCTTCTATGGAGAAATTGCAATTAAATGATGCTTCGCTAGTTTTTACTCCCGAAAGTTCTGCTGCTTTAGGATTTGGTTTCCGTTGCGGATTCTTAGGAATGCTCCACATGGAAATCATACAAGAGCGTTTAGAGCGTGAATTCGACATGACGGTTATTACCACTGTTCCTAACGTTTCGTATTTGGCTTACACCAAAAAAGAACCAGACACTCCATTCGTAGTTAACAATCCTTCAGATTTGCCTGAACCTTCTCGTTTAGACAGAGTCGAAGAGCCATATATCAAAGCAACCATCATTACAAAAGCCGATTTCGTAGGAAACGTAATGAGTTTGTGTATCGAAAAACGTGGGTTAATCACCAATCAAACCTATTTGACAACAGAGCGTGTCGAATTGAATTTTGATATGCCTTTGGCCGAAATTGTATTCGACTTTTACGATCGTTTGAAAACAGTTTCTAAAGGGTATGCCTCTTTTGATTATTCACCTATCGGAATGCGAACTTCAAAATTAGTAAAACTCGATGTTCTCTTAAATGCACAAACCGTTGATGCGCTTTCTGCATTGATTCACGAAGACAACGCGTATAATATCGGTAAAAAAATGACCGAGAAATTACGCGAATTGATTCCGAGACAACAATTTGATATTCCGATTCAAGCTGCAATTGGAGCCAAAATTATCGCTCGCGAAACCATCAAAGCACTTCGTAAAGACGTTACCGCAAAATGTTACGGAGGAGATATTTCGCGTAAGCGTAAATTGCTTGAAAAACAGAAAAAAGGTAAAAAACGTATGCGTCAGGTAGGAAACGTTGAGATTCCGCAAGAAGCTTTTATGGCTGTTTTGAAACTTAACGACTAGATTTGTTTTAGAAAATAGAATAAAGAACAAAGAATATAGATTTAACCCAATGACGCAAGTTGTTGGGTTTTTTGTTTAAGTTTATAGAGAAAATGTTTTTAAGCACAATAACAGCAGTAAATTTTACAACAGAGCAACAAAAATTCTTTTTAGTAACAGATTATTCCAATCCTTTAGAAAATTTAAAGCGTAAATCATTTTTTTATTAACTTTGTTAGTATGGAAAGTATAAAATTAAATATAAATCTCAGTGTAAACCAATTGGTTGAAGCGGTTAAACAATTATCTCCTAAAGACCGGTTGAAAATCAATGATGCGATCTGGAATGATAACATTGAAATTCCGATTGAGCATCAGGAAATAGTTTTAAACAGAATAGCAAAAGCCAAAACCAATCCTGAAAGGCTTTTAGACTGGGATGAAGTTTCTAAAAAGCTGTAATTTTTGAATTACTCTATAAAAATAGACATTGATGCTTTCAATGACATTCAAAACACTTCTGAATGATACGAAATGCAATCGAAAGGTTTGGGGTTGCGTTATAAAAATCAAACCAAAAAACAGATTAATTCCTTAAAGAAAAATCCATATTTGTTCTCAATAGAATATGATGAAATAAGATGCCGAAAGATTGAAAAATTTCCGTATCTAATTCATTACACAATTGATGACGAACTTAAAGTAGTAAACGTTTTTGCTATCTTCCATACTTCAAGAAGTCCTGAAATCTGGAAGAATCGAAATAAATAATAATAACCCAATGACGAAAGTTGTTGGGTTTTTTGTTTGCTAGAAACAATAGCTCATTTGTAAGGAAAAATAAATATATTTGAGAAACAAATGCTCGAGAAAGACTTTGTGTTTAAACCTGATTATGGTATAGATAAGCGAAAGTTTTTTCAGGAATTAAGAAGTGTCAGACAGTTTACCGGAACACTTAAAAAGAAACTATGAAAAAGTTTATACTATATTTAATATTGATTGCTGCATTTTCTTGTCAAGGAAAAAAAGATGTCGTTGACAATGGCGAGGATTTGGATGACACATTTATACAAGAAATTGGAAAAATATATTATCCTGAAAAAATAGATACAAGATCTAAGAAAGTTGAACATCGTAATGAAAAAAAAGATTACATAATTGACATTACTAATTGTGATTCTTTAAAAGAAAACTCAACAAATCTAACATTGAACTCTAAAAATATTGCTTATTTATATAAAAAACATTTAATAAATAATCACAGAATTCCTAACAACATAATTGTAAATATCAAAAGAACAGATGGGAATAACCAAAGTTTTGAATTCGACGAAAAAGAATTAATGAAATTGGAAATTACAAAAGAGAAATCTGAATAACCGCAGATCTGCCAACAGATGCTACAACGGATTTTGGCATTTGGCTTGATGGGAAGTTGATTTTGTATTTGCGATGATTTGGCAAATTCGAGAATATGGCTTAATCTAGTCCCAAACCCGCTATAATACCAGAACGTAATACCTTATTATAAACAAAATCGCATAAGAAAAATGAAAATCACCTTATATATCATATTCGTCTTTTTATTCGCTTCATGTTCGCAAAAGAAAGAAAATGAAGAAAAAGACACGTTTTCACTTAATGATGTCAATATAGCGATGATTTATAATGAAAAAATAAATGATATACCTTGTTCATTATTTAATGTCACTGACTCAATAAAAAAGAATAGAAAAATTGGAATAATATTTAAACTTGACGTAATTTATGACAATCCTCGGAAAGGAAGTAATTGTTGTGCTTTTGAGCCAGGTGTAGATGGAACTAAAGAAAGAATCAAGAAAATAAAAATAATTTTTAAAAACATTAAAAAACAAATAGACGTTACAGACAAACTATTTAACATTGAAGAATCTCAAATGCTCAACGGTTTTGAAAAATACATTCAAGGACGATTTAATGTAAATGATTTTAGTTGTGAATGTTACCAACCTAAAAATGGTAAATTAATTGAAAACCTAAAAAGAAAACATCTCGGAGGAAAGCTTACTAAAAGTGATATAACAAAGAATAGAAATCATATCATAAAAAATATAGACGATTTTATCAAGTTGTATAATTCAATAGCTGGGGATGCATACAAAGGAAAATATGACAATAGAGGTTTAGATTCGGGTTGGAGTATTTCTAATAAATATTATTCTTTTTGGTTACCCGAAAATTTAAATACCTCATTAGAAAAATTTAATAAATTAGAGATAGAAATAGAATTATTCAATGGCAGGAAATTGAAACATATACGAATTCTAAAATAACAAGGTATAACAGCTAACACGATGGATTTCTGGAATTTGTCAAAGCGGCTGTAGTAAAAGAACAACGTCATGTCAGATTTCCAAAAACTCGTGCTCAAATTTCAAAATTACCATTTTTGGTAACTTAGCTAAAAATTAAAATATGGGACGCAATACCTTTATATCTCTAGGAAATCATTTTGACAGTTTTATTGAAAGTACCGTCAATAATGGCAGGTTAAATAATGCAAGTGAAGTTGTACGTGCAGTTCTTCGTCTTCTTGAAGATCAAGAAAACAAAATTATTTTATTACGAAAAGCAATTCAAGAAGGAATTGATAGTGGAATAGCTGAAGATTTTGAACCTGAAAAGTTTTTGCAACACTTAAGAAACATTCTTAAATGAAGAAACTAATCCTATTTGCATTAATAATATCTTTGAAAGTTTTTGCAACAGAACAAATCTCTGATATTTTAATATATAATGGAAAAACATATGAATGGAATAATTATAATCCAGCAAGAGATTATTTAGAAACGTTTAATTTTAAAGTTCCTGATGATGCAATTGAAACAACTGCAAATTATGGATACTATATTTTCACTTATACAATTGAAAATGACTCGTTATTTCTAACCGATATTAAAATTTTAGTTAAGAAAGAAAAACATTTAGAATCAAGGTCAGTCTTTGAAGTTTTTTTTAAAGACAAAAAGAAAATCATAATGGATTTATATTCTAAAATACAAACAATTCCTTATGGGAAAAAGATTGAAGTAAGAAAATCAAATTGGACTGATATACATTATCCAAATTATCTTGTGCTTGAATTTAACAACGGAAAAGTTGAAAAACATTATGATTTAAACTATAAAAGTTTTTTAAAACTAAAGAAAAAACAATTTTTAAAGTTCAAGCAGACTCCAGAATATCCTAAATCTAAATTAAATGAGATTAAAAATTTAGAGAATTTTAATGAATTTAGACCAAAAAAATCATCCATAGAAAGTTATTTGGAGTTTAAAATTTTGGGATTAATTAAAACGCTCAAAGAATAAAAATCTCTCGTAACAGCAAAGAATTCGCTAGATTTGAGTTTCAGGCCAAATAAGAAAGTTGGTTTTATCTTTGGGATGTTTTGGCAAATCCGAAAATAGATTTTTAATTTAGTGACAAACTAGCTTTGGTAGCCGAGCGTTAGCACTATTATAAACTAAGAGATTCAACTCAAAAGTAGATTTGACTATATCTTTCTTAGATTTGGAAAAGTGATAACCTTTTTATTGGACCAATTTTGTACCCTAATTTAAAATCTAAAGAAAAATGGATACAAAAAAAATTTGGTTTGTAACAGGAGCGTCTAAAGGTCTTGGGCTAACTTTAGTCAAAAAGCTTCTTTTGCAAGGTTTTAGTGTAGCTGCTACTTCAAGGGACAGAAAATCGTTAATTAAAGAAATTGGAGAAGAAAATGAGAACTTCTTACCAATTGAAATGGATTTAACCAAAAATGATGATGTTAGAAACGCTATTGAAACTACAATTGGTCACTTTGGTAGAATTGATGTTTTAGTTAATAACGCAGGTTACAGTCAAATTGGAACTTTGGAAGAACTGTCTGAAATTGAAGTAGAGCGTAATTTTAAAGTAAATGTTTTTGGCTCTCTCAATGTAATTAGAAATGCTTCAAAATACCTGCGCAATCAAAAATCGGGGCATATTTTCAACATTTCTTCAATAGGAGGTTATACAGGAAACTTTGCAGGCTTTGGTATTTACTGTTCTACAAAGTTTGCAGTTGCAGGATTTACAGAAGCTTTGGCCGAAGAAATGAAGCCATTTGGAGTACATACAACCCTAGTATATCCAGGTTATTTTAGAACAAATTTTTTATCAGAAGGCTCTGTTCAAACACCTGCTAATCCGATTGAAGATTACAAATCTGCTCGTGAAATGGAACAAGCACATTTAAATCAAATAAATGGAAATCAGCCTAATGACCCAGAAAAAGCTGCAGAAATTTTTATCACTTTAAGTGAACAGGAAAACCCACCTGTACATTTTTTCATGGGAGAAGATGCTTACCATTATGCCCATCTAAAAATTGAAACTATCCAAAAAGCGATGAAAGAGCATCAGGTTTTGGGAACATCTTCAGGATTTAACAATTAAAATATGGAGCATATAACAATGGAAGAATCCAAACAATATATTGGAATATGGGTAACAGATGATGGACATATCCGTCACGAATTATTGCCCAATAACCGATACGATGAAGCAAGAGGTTACAAAAAAAATGCTTATCAAGGAGATTATAAAGTAACTGGAAATCATATTGACTATAAAGACGATACTGGTTTTATTGCAGATGGAGAATTCAAAAATAGAATCCTCTATCACGCAGGAATGGTTTTGTATAAAGAAATGTAATTCTTAAATTTAACGAATGAAAACAATACATCGGTTTAAATCTATTAGTGAATTACATAATTACAGTAATTTGCCTAAACCAGAACATCCGTTAATCAGTTTAGTAGATTATAGTAAAGTAAACTACCCCGCAGATTCAGATGAAATTAAGTGGGTACAAGATTTTTATTCTATTGGTTTAAAACGAAATGTAACTGAAAAGTTTAATTACGGACAACAGAAATATGATTTTAACGAAGGTGTATTGTGTTTTGTTGCGCCACAACAAACGCTGAACATTCAAATAAATCAAAATGTAAAAACAAATGCAACTGGGTGGTTGTTACTCCTCCACCCAGATTTTTTATGGAATACATCCCTAGCAAAAACCATTAAAAACTATGAATTCTTTGGTTACGCTGTTAATGAGGCACTTTTTCTGTCCGAAAAAGAAGAAAACATTTTAGTGGAAATATTCAAAAACATTCAAAGAGAATATCAAACTAATATTGATAAATTCAGTGAAAATATAATTATTTCCCAAATTGAGCTATTACTAAATTATGCAGAACGTTATTATGAGCGACAATTTATAACAAGGAAAATTACGAATCGCCAAATCCTTACAAAAATAGAAGAAACATTAAACAACTATTTCGAAAATAAAGAAATGCTGATCAACGGAGTCCCTACTGTTACTCAAATAGCAAATGATCTAAATCTTTCGCCTAATTACCTAAGTAGTGTACTAAAAAATAGTAGCGGGCTAAGTACGCAACAACACATACAGAATAAATTAATTGAAAAGGCTAAAGAAAAATTATCAACTACAGACCTAAGCGTTAGTGAAATCGCTTATGAATTGGGTTTTGAATATCCTGCTTCATTCAGTAAATTATTTAAAAATAAAACCAATAGCTCACCCATTGAATTTAGGCAATCTTTTAATTGAATAAAATACTATCGCTGACAGCAACGGTTTTTAACAATGATAATTCACTCATGGGAAGATTAATCAAAATATCAAACAATTTTTATTCAATAGGAAATGGGAATCCTATTTCAATAACGGAAATAGATGATGAAATAGCTAAATTGATACTCGAGCTCGAGAAATAAGCACTATTGACAACAACTACAGCAATGGAAAGTCGCAATTGGCTTAATAGAAAATTATTTTGTACCAAAACCAATGCAGGATCAGAAAATAGACTACAACTTTACCCCACAAAAACTTAAAGCTAAAATGTTTAACTTCAAAAACTAAAACATAGAAATAATGATAAAATTTGCTTACACAATACTTTATGTACAAGACGTTGAGAAAACAATTGCCTTTTACGAAAAAGCTTTCGGCTTTTCAAAGAAATTTACAACACCAGACAACAGTTATGGCGAACTTTTAATGGGTGAAACAACACTTTCGTTTGCTTCGGTAACGTTGGCAAGTTCAAATTTAAAAGACGGTTTTACCCAAAGCAGTTTGGAAAACAAACCTTTTGGAATCGAAATTGGTTTTACAACAGACAATGTCGAAGCAACTGTAGAATTGGCGGTAAAAGCAGGCGCAACAATTCTCGAAAACCCAAAAACAAAACCTTGGGGGCAAGTAGTAGCTTACATAAGAGACCTTGATGGTTTTTTGATCGAAATATGCACGCCTATGGGTTAAAAATGTAAAGAAGTAAAAGCAAAAACCTTTGTATCTTTGAACCTTTGCACCTTAGAAAAAATCTTCAAAAGAAAAAAATGGACGAAACCCCAAAACGATTTGACCGAATTGTTGCCATCCTGATTCAATTACAATCCAAAAAAATTGTAAAAGCGCAGGAATTGGCCGATCGTTTTGAAGTAAGTTTAAGAACCATCTACCGCGACATTCGAACTCTTGAAGCCTCGGGTGTCCCAATTTATAGCGAAGCCGGAGTGGGTTATGCCTTGATGGAAGGCTACAGATTACCACCCGTCATGTTTACCCGAGAAGAAGTAAGCAGTTTTATTGCTGCCGAAAAACTCATGCAAAAATTTACAGACACCGCCCTGGGCAATCATCACGCCTCGGCGATGTACAAACTAAAATCGGTTTTGCGCAGCACCGACAAAGATTGGCTGACCAACATCGAGTCTAAAATTGTCATGCAAGCCTCAGAACCCATGTTCAATGATAGTTCTCCCAATACACTGGCCGTTTTGTTCGAAAGTATTGCCGAAAAAAAGCAAATCCTACTTTCGTACAAAACCCTCGAATCCGAAACTGCTACCAACAGAAACATAGAACCCGTTGGCGTTTTTCACGATCACAACAATTGGTACTTTTTAGGCTTTTGCCATTTGCGCAAAGAGTACAGGCAGTTTCGTACAGACCGCATTCAGGGCATTCAGAAAACAGAACATGATTTTACCCTAGAACACGACTCGCTCGAGACCTACCTCAACAAAGACCAAACCCTTCCCTCCACAAAAGTTCGGATTTTAGTCTCAAAAAAAATTATCAATTACCTGCGTTACGAGCAAAAATACCACGGTTATGTCTCAGAAAAAGAAGTAGGCGAAGAGATCGAAATGACTTTTATGTCAAGCAGCATCGAAGAAGGCTTTCCTCGATGGATCCTCATGTTTGGCGATTATGCTACCATCGTAGAACCCGAAAGTTTAAAAGAAAAAGTATTGGAATTGCTGGAGAAAATTAAAATTAAATTACAATAAAAAACACCTAAAGAGAAAGGCTATCTCTTTAGGTGTTTTTTTAGAATGCAAAACGGCAGCAATTTATCTCTCCCAGAAAAAAGGAGGTTCGATACCTAAAGCTCTCAGGTACACATAAGCTTGCCCACGATGATGCACTTCATTATCAATAAAATAAAGAATGTTCTGGATAACCGGAAATTCATACTGCCCAAAAAGATTAAACGTTTCATTAAAATCTTCGATGCTCAATTTTTCCCACAACTCATTGATTTGAGCTGTTGCTTCGTCCCATTTTTGAAGATATTGCGCTTTAAAAATTAATTTTTCAGGACTTTCGGTATACGGTTGCACTTCACGGCTTACAATTCCTTTTAGACCCGGACCGGCAATTGCCAGAAGTTCATCAACCAACTGAGAAAAAGGTCTCATACCTCCTATCGAAAACTCAAAAAAATCTTTCTCAGGAAACAATTCAATTAAACGACGGGTAAGGTTGCGATGACCTTGCCAATGTTTCAACAAATCTTCTGGAGTAATTACTTGCGCTGCTAATGTTTTCATGATTTTAAAGTTTTATATTTTAATACTCCAAAATTATTGAGGGTCGGTGACAACAGTTTGTCAGCAGTAAAAATATTTTTTATTACTATTTCTATTATTTATTTTTCAACCATTCAAACAAACGTTTGGCATCATTTTCTTTAAACAATTGAGTCCCTTCATTCATTGTTGCGGCAGAACCACAGGCCACTCCCCAGCGAATCACTTCTTTCAGGCTTTTATTCTGAGACAATGCCCACACCATTCCGCCTACCATGCTATCACCAGCGCCAACCGTACTTTTTTTGGCCACATTGGGCGCAGGCACATATTCATAAACCTCTTTAGTAACCAGCACTGCGCCTTGAGGCCCGAGCGAAACCACTACAATTTCGGCACCGCCTTTGGCAATAATTTTTTGTGCGGCTTCGTTTACTTCCTCCATTTCCAGTCTTTCCACTCCAATAAGTTTAGCCAGCTCTCCCACATTGGGTTTAATGAGGTAAGCACCCACTTCAAGCACTTTCTGCAATGCTGCTCCAGAAGTATCTATTATTAATTTTGAATGTGATGCTTGGGCAATTTGTGCTACTTTTTGATAAAAATCATCTCCCAAACCTTCATTCAGACTTCCGCTGGCAACTAAAAACTTTGGTTTTAGATTCGAAATAGTGTCCAAAACCGCTTTACTTTCAGTTTCCGACAAACTCCCTCCTGTAAATCCAAAACGGTATTGCGAATTGGTATGATCATCAACAGCAATAAAATTTTCGCGTGTTGCAGATTTTGTTGTTATGCTTTCAAACTCAATATTTTCTTTGGCAACAAGATCTTGCAACATTTCGCCCACGGGTCCGCCAGAAGTGAATACGGTCAACGAACTTCCGCCCAAGCGGGAAATAGCTTTCGAAACATTGATTCCGCCACCGCCAGCATCAAACAGAGGCGTTTGACATCTTATTTTTTGTTCGGCAATCAATCCCGAAAAATGAGTGCTTTTATCAATAGAAGGATTCACCGTAAGGGTAACAATATCAAAGTTTTTCATCATATACTATTTTAATTCAACTTTAAAGATGCGAAAAAATCAAATCCTAAACCAAGAATGCAAAGGGATTTCTTTTAAAATTAGACAAAAACCTTTACAACTTTGTACCTTTGTCTGATAAAAACCATTTGGATTTAGAAAAATGATTGAAGATAAAAACCCACAACGTACCAGTATAGCACAATTAGGCGAGTTTGGCCTTATTGAACATTTGACCAAAAACTTTGATGTAAAACAGGCATCGACACTAAAAAGCATTGGCGATGATGCCGCCGTTCTAGATTTTAAAGATAAAAAAGTAGTCGTTTCTACCGATTTATTGATCGAAGGCGTACATTTTGATCTGGCCTACATGCCCTTAAAACATTTAGGTTACAAAGCAGTGGTGGTTAACATCTCTGATATTTGTGCCATGAATGCCAAAGCGACGCAAATAACGGTTTCTGTTGCCGTTTCTAATCGTTTCCCTCTAGAAGCCCTAGAAGAACTTTTTGAAGGCATTACGCACGCTGCAAACGAATATAAAGTAGATGTTGTTGGTGGCGACACCACCTCATCGCAAAAAGGATTGATTATTAGCATTACCGCTATTGGTGAAGCCAGCGAAGAAGAACTTGTTTACAGAAACGGCGCCAAAGCAACCGATCTTTTGGTTGTTACAGGTGATATCGGTGCTGCCTACATGGGATTGCAGGTTTTAGAACGCGAAAAACAAGTTTTTCAAGTCAATCCAAACAGTCAGCCCGATTTAGATCTTTACACATATCTAATTGAACGTCAGTTAAAACCAGAAGCACGAAAAGATGTACGCACCTTATTGCATGCTCTCGAAATAAAACCAACGTCTATGATTGATATTTCAGACGGATTGTCTTCAGAGATCATTCATTTGTGCAAACAATCAAATGTGGGTTGCAATTTATACGAAGACAAATTGCCTCTGGATCCGCAATTTATTTCGACTTGCGAAGAGTTTAATATTGATAGTACTACCGTTGCCATCAATGGAGGTGAAGATTATGAATTGCTATTTACCATTGATATTAATGATTTTGATAAAATAAAAGGAAATCCAAATTTCTCGGTTATTGGTCACATGGCTCACGAAAGCGAAGGAATCAATTTGGTCACGAGAGCCAATACTCAAATTCCGCTAAAAGCAAGAGGATGGGACGCTTTAAGCGAATAAAAAAATTGCCTGCGACAAAAAACGACATCAGATAAGATGTCGTTTTTTATTTAAAAAAGTCCTTTACTTTTGGCTTCTTTCACCAGATCGACATCTTCTCCGGTTTTGATTTTTAGTAATTCTTTCAAATTAATTTTTCTGCGTTCAATTGCATTCAAAGAAATCGGAATGTATTGCGGCATTTCTTCGGTTTGCGTTCCTTTTGATAAATGAAATAATATTTGTTTATCAAACTGATCAATTTCGATCGAATTATGAGGCGACTGATTGAGCATTTTTACAACAGATTGGCTGTAATACCTGTTTCCTTTCATTATTTTATCAAATGCAAAAAGAAGCTCGTCAAAAGTCAAGTCATTTTTGATAATGAGTCCACTGGGGTTAATGGTTCTGATAATCGTCTTGATTTTGAGTAATTCTGTATACATAGTGAGCAAAATAATCTTACAGTCGGGCATTTTCTTGAGGATTAATTTTGCCAGATCTTCGCCAGAAAATATTTCTTTTTCATCATAAGCGGGCATACTTATGTCAAGAAAAGCAATATCAAACTGAGGCGTTTTAGAGTCTTCCAAAAGATCATACGTCGATTTACAATCGTTGGCTTGCCAAATAAAAAACTCATACCCTTTGGGCTTGTAGCGGGTAATCGCATTTTTGTATCCTTCGATAATAAACGGATGGTCGTCTACTATTAGGATATTTCGCTGGATTAATTGCGAAATGGACGGTGGGTTTAGTTCAGCTATCATTTGTTTGTAGGTTAATTTTTTGATCTATAGGAATCTTAATCGTAATCAAGGTTCCTTCATTTTTACTAGAATTGATGCTTACAGCTCCCAAACATTCCTCGGTTCGATAAAAAATGTTTTGCAAGCCTATCCCTTTTTTTGCTTTTTTAGGGTTAAACCCAACTCCATCATCAGAAATTGAAAGCACCAAATGATTAATTTCGCTCTTAAATTCGATTGAAATTGTTGTTGCATTTGCATACTTATTACAATTCTGTAAAGCCTCCTGAATAATACGGTATAAATTGATTTTTATTGTATTACTTACCAAATCCCAATTGATATGAGAATCCATCGATATTATCAACTCTGTATCATAGGTATTTCTTTGGTCATCAAAAAGTTTTGTCAAAATAAGAATAAAGTTATTAATTAATTCTGACTTTTCCCTACTTAAGTCGTGAGAAATTTCCCTAATATCCTGTTCTATATTTTTTAACTCTGCCAAATATTTTTTTCTTTTAGGCGCAGCAAACTCTTCGTCTATTTTATTGAGACTATCCAGGCTTATCCTAATTCCGAACATTCTGCCCAGAACACCGTCGTGTAATTCCTGTGCAACCTTTTTCTTTTCTCTAATTCTAGTAGCCTCAATCTCTTTTTGCTGAGAGATCATCAAATTATAGATGTCTTCATTGGCTATTTGCTGCTGTTGTTTAAAAATAAGTTCTCGGTTTTTGGCTTGTTGTGTTTTATAAATGTAAAAAAACAGTCCAATTAGCGTACAAAAACTAAAAACATAAACCAATGTTCTGTTTTGAACTTCCAGATTTGAATTTTCGCTTTTAATTTCATTGGTTTCGTATTCAATACGAGAGAATTTTTCCCCAATGACACGCTCGGCTTTGAGCATTTGTTCATTGAGTTTGATGTATTCCTTAGAATAGACCGAAGCATTTTCGGGATCAACAATAGCAAGTTGCTTGAGCGCCTCCAGAGTATTGCGCAATCTATTTGAATTTCTTGACATTAAAAGTGCCTGCTTGCTATATTGTATGGCTCTTAAAGTATCTTTCTTAGAAGAAAAATATTCAGACAAATGAATTTTACTAGAAATTATTCCCGCCTTTAATCCCAAACTATCTCTAATTTTTAAAGCAGTAAAAAATTGTTCCGGTAAATCTTTATCTTCATTCAATTTGAAATTACAATAAGCAATATTATCCAGTAGAATTGCGTACAAAATAGTTTTTTCTTTAAACAGATTATTTTCTGCCAAACCTTTTTCAAAGAAAAACTTAGCTCGCCTGTAATTTCGTTTACTAAAATATACAAAACCTATATTGTTGTATGAAGTTGCCTTTAACTGTAATTCTGATGGTATCGACTTATCTTGCAACACCTCCAAAGCTTTATTCTGAAACTCTAAAGCCTTATCATATTCCTCTCTTTCATTGTACAAAAGTCCCAAAAGATTGTAACATTCATACAACTGATCGTTTACATTTTTTAATCCTTTTAAGTTGCTTAGAGCCTTAAAAACGGCTATTTCACTTTCAAAAAAAATGCCTTCGTTATATTGCAAACTCGCTTTGCTCATAAAAGCTTTGGCCAGATTATAATGATCTCCAATTCTTAAATAAAGTTTTTCTGCTCTAAAATAATGTAGAAACGCACTATCTGCAACAGACCGTGAACCGTAATAATCGCCGAGATACGTGTAGGCTTTGGCCATATTTGCAGAATCTTTGCTGCTAATAGACCGCTCCAAAACGATCTCTGTGATGTCTTTGTAGGCTTTCCAATCGCTCATATTATAATAGCGATTGGCCACTTTAAAAAGATTTACTCTATTTAAAGAATCATTATCCTGACTGATGATAACATTAAAAGCTTTCTGATTGTATTTCTGCTTAAACTCAAGAGGCAAATTAATATCGTTGGCCAAAGAAAGATACGTGGAGAGGCTATCTTCGAGAGAAGTTATCTTTTCATTCGAATTATTTTTTTTGGAACAAGCCCATAAAATAAAAAATAAAAACAATAGTATTTGGTACTTATTTTTCAATTGCAGCGTTTGAGTTTAATCAAAAATACTAAAACTATGAACACAAAAAAAAAGGCTGCCAAAAAATTGACAACCTTTACTATTTTGAGGTATATTTTTTTAATCTAATTTTCTTCCGCCGCCTGTAGAACCGCCTCCATTGTCTTCAATAGCTATTAACGATTTTAGTGCAACTTCTGTGCTTTTTGACCCCACTTTCTCTACATCAAGTTTTCTAGTTACTACTGTATATCCTTCGTTAATACCAGCATCCATGATTGGGGTTGTACTTGTAACTACCTCTGGTGAAGCAAAAGAAGTTAATACCATTACTAAAGAAAATAATCCGATTGTTAAAGCTGTTTTTTTCATGATTTGAGGTTTTATTTTAGTTTTTATAAATCTTTTTAAATGAGTAGCTTAGCGCTAATTCTCTGATGTAAAACTAAAACCTAAATCGAGATTTTCTTGCACAAAAATTAGCATTTGTGGTAAAATACCCCCAAATGATAGTGAATGAGTGTTAAAAACGTGTAAATATTTAATTTTTAGACCTCAATATAATTTCCTTTTGAAAATTCTGTAATAATAAGATCAACATTAGACTTATATGTTTTAGAGAAAGGAATTTTTTTTGGCGAATTTTTAATGTAACAGACTGAGTTTCCGTTATGTATTCTGGCGATATAATTGATGTTGATAATATAGCTGTTATGTATTCTAACAAAAGGACTTGACAAAATAGCCTCAAAATGTTTAAGTGTCTTGAATGCAGTGATCATTTCGCCCGAATTCATATAAATATCGGTAGAGTTATTATCGGCCTGAAAATAGCAAATATCGGCTGCTCTCAGATAACGATAATCTCCGTACGATTTTACACAAATTATCAATTGTTTTTCTCTTTTGACAACTGGTGATGTCATCAAAGCGGGCTCAAGACTCAATTGCATCGGATATGCTTCAAAGGCAATTTTATGCAGTTTCAAAATGGTTTTCATCACATCTACCCTGCCTAAAGGCTTCAGAATATAATCAAAAACCTGATATTGAATAGCTTCAAAAGCCTTGTCTTTTTTAGAAGTTATTATAATTATTTTAGGGATATGAATTAAAAAACGATGCAATTCGTTGATAAAAGAAAAAGATAAGTGAGTTTCAGCATTTTCGGGATCGATTTCGAGAAAAATAAGTTCCGGCTGATGTTCTAAAACCAAACTAAGGCCGTCCCGATAATTCTCGCCCGCAGCCAAATAGCTAAACTCTGCAAAACCATCCAAAAGCGATTTGGTTTTTAAGATACTTTCAGCACTCTCGTCTACGATTATGTACGAATACTTTTTCAAGTTTATTGGCGTATTGATTTACGGTTTACAGTAGACTAAAAGTAGCATGATTACGATTTGAAATCATTTAAACTGTCCTATAATCGACCAAATGCAAATATAGTCGACAAAGCGCATAAATGTAATAAAATTTATGCACAAAAGTAAAGCCAAAAAAAATCCCAAACTCCGTAACGGAATTTGGGATGTCTTGAATAGTTTTGAAAAATTACATTTTCATCAACCAGTTTTTCATCGAAACTTCATTTTCGATAATATCTTTTAGCTCGGTTATTTTAACACGATCTTGTTTCATGGTATCTCTATGGCGAATAGTAACCGTTTCGTCTTCGATAGTTTGGTGATCTACTGTGATACAAAACGGAGTTCCCAAAGCATCTTGTCTTCTGTAACGACGTCCTACAGCATCTTTCTCATCGTACGCCACATTAAAATCCCATTTCAAATCATCCATGATTTTTTTTGCGATTTCTGGCAAACCGTCTTTTTTAACCAGCGGTAAAACGGCTGCTTTTGTTGGCGCCAAAACGGCCGGTAATTTTAAAACTGTTCTGGTAGAGCCGTCTTCTAAAGCTTCTTCCTGCAATGATGTTGCAAAAACAGCCAAGAACATACGATCTAGACCCACAGATGTTTCTACCACGTAAGGCACGTAATTCTGATTCAATTCTGCATCAAAATATTGTAATTTTCTACCCGAAAATTGCTCGTGTGCTTTTAAATCAAAATCAGTTCTTGAGTGAATTCCTTCTAATTCTTTAAAACCAAAAGGAAAATTAAATTCGATATCTGCTGCTGCATTTGCATAATGCGCTAATTTTTCGTGATCGTGAAAACGGTAATTCTGTTTTCCAAGACCGAGAGACAAGTGCCATTTCAAACGGGTTTCTTTCCAGTGTTCGTACCATTGCATTTCATCACCTGGACGCACAAAAAATTGCATTTCCATTTGTTCAAATTCACGCATACGGAAAATAAATTGTCTTGCAACAATCTCATTTCTAAACGCTTTACCTGTTTGCGCAATTCCAAAAGGAACCTTCATACGACCCGATTTTTGCACGTTTAAGAAATTTACAAAAATACCCTGTGCCGTTTCCGGACGCAAATACAAATCCATTGCAGAATCTGCAGAAGCACCAAGTTTAGTTCCGAACATTAAGTTGAATTGCTTTACATCTGTCCAGTTTCGGGAACCTGTTTCGGGGTCAGCAATTTCAAGTTCTTCGATTAAAGCTTTTACATCCTGAAGATCATCAGTCATACCTTTTGCAAGCCTTGATAAAATTTCTTTCTTTTTTGCAAAATATTCAACTACACGAGCATTTGTAGTTACAAATTCTTCCTCATTAAAAGCATCGCCAAAACGAGCTCTTGCTTTATCAATTTCTTTTTTAGCCTTATCCTCAAGTTTTTTACAATAATCTTCAACTAAAGTATCAGCTCTATATCTTTTTTTCGAATCTTTATTATCAATTAATGGATCATTGAAAGCATCCACGTGTCCTGAAGCTTTCCAGGTAGTAGGATGCATCAATATTGCAGCATCAAGGCCCACAATATTATCATTCATCTGCACCATTGATTTCCACCAATATTCACGGATATTCTTTTTTAATTCGACGCCATTCTGTGCGTAATCATACACTGCACTCAATCCGTCGTATACTTCGCTTGACGGAAAAATAAATCCGTACTCTTTTGCGTGCGAAACCACATTCTTAAATATATCTTCTTGTTTTGCCATAGTGATGCAAAAATATAAAAAGTACTTTTAAAAAAAAGAAAAATAATAAAGTTTGAAGGCGTGATTTTTGTATTTTTGTAACTAAATTCTTCTTATTTGTGTTTAAATATATTATTGACCTGTTTTTTCCTAAAGTTTGTGCCGGATGCCGCACACTTTTGACGACCAATGAAATAGTGTTTTGCAGCCATTGTCGTCATGAAATGCCATTGACTCAGTATCATTTGGATCCAGAAAACGAAGCAGTAAAGAAATTTTATGGTAAAATAGAAATCCAGCATGCATCTGCTTTTTTGTATTTTAATAAAAAAGGAATCGTTCAGGAACTCATTCACAACTTAAAATACAAAGGCATGGAAGAAATTGGAACAGTTTTAGGAAATTGGTATGGCGAAGATTTAAAACTTGCCCACGCAGAAACTCCTTTTGATATGATTATTCCGGTTCCGTTGCATCAAAAAAAGCGAAAAGAAAGAGGCTACAACCAAGTCACTACTTTTGGACAAGCGTTATCTGATGCCTTAAAAATAAAATACGATGATTCTATTTTATATCGAAAAAAATATTCAAAAACACAATCTAAGAAAAACCTTTTAGGAAGATCTGAGAACATAGAAAATATTTTTGATGTGATTTTGAAGGTAGAAAACCACGACAAACATTTTTTGATCATAGACGACGTAATCACGACTGGCGCCACTCTTGAAGCCTGCTCGAGAGCACTGCTAAAAATTCCCGGAGCCAAAATTAGTATCGCCTGCATGGCAATAGCCCATTAAAAAATTTAATTGATAATTATTTTTTTAACTGTTTTTTTTTCTCCCTCGAGGACAGTTACGAGATACACACCAGCATTGGTAATTGGCATTTGAATCTCCTGACTAAAAACAGAAGTACGTTCAAAAGTCTTTTCGTACAGCTTTTTGCCTAAAATATCGTGCACAAAAATTTTAACTTCGTTAATGGAGTCACTCGAAAACTGAACAGTGAAATTTCCTTTATTAGGATTTGGATAAAGCACAAAATTGATATTATCTATTTCTTTTGTTCCCAAAGTATATGTCTGATCGCAAATATTTAGAGAAACGGCATTTATTGTACCCGATGTTCCCGATACAAGATCACGAACTCTAAAAGTCCAGGTTCCCTGAAGATTTTCTCCCGTAAAAGCACCCAAAGATTCAAAAGGAAGTACTGTTTGAGATGTTGCCACAGTACAATCTAAAGCTGTTCCGGAATCATCAAATTGCATTAAGAAATTCTGACTCGTACTTGCCGCACATGTTTTATAAAGTAATTTTACTACCGTTCCTTGCGGACTTACCATTTGAAACTCTAAATCAGACAGGCTGGCGTGCGTAACAT
Source organism: Flavobacterium flavipigmentatum (assembly GCF_020911905.1). NCBI lineage: Bacteria > Pseudomonadati > Bacteroidota > Flavobacteriia > Flavobacteriales > Flavobacteriaceae > Flavobacterium > Flavobacterium flavipigmentatum. Next base: position 902,942 of record NZ_CP087133.1, read on the forward strand.
TTACTGAAACATTTACATCTGAAATTTTTTGTGCAGAAGCAGGAACAGTAATGGTCCTTACAGTAAAATTGTTGCTGTTTGGAATCGAAAATGAGTTTCCAAAACTATACGAATTACAATTTGTTACAGAAGTATACCCGACAGAAAACGGTTTGCCATTTACCGCATAATAGATATTGGCTGTTGGCTCGATTAAAACTCTGCAATTGGTTGCTTTTACATCTGCGGGAACCGTTATTACTTCTGAGCCATCATTTGGAGTATTAGAAGCCAAAACGGTAGAAAAAGTCAGTCCACCATCGGTAGAAAGCTTAATATTTACTGATGAAGAACCCGCCAGAGTCGTCGTGTTGTTTACCGCCCAAGTTACTAACTGCTGGCTTGAATTTGCCCAGCTAATATTGTCTGTGTTTTGGGATGTAACCGCAAATGGTCCCGTTGACGAATTGACGGTTACCAACATCAAATCGGTATTGGTTTGCGCAGTACCTTGTGCCGCATTATCACGGCCGGTAAGCGTGAAACGCATTGTTTTGGCAATTGAGGAAACAGACTCCCAAGGAGTGCTCAACCTGTTTTGCACAACAGAACTAAGACTTGGCATATATCGAACAGGCGAATTTGTTGGCGCAAAAGAGCGAAACATAGGCCCATCTGGCTTGGTAAGATATGTTCTGCTGTTGTCTGCAGAAGTGGTAGTAGCCGAATCATTTTGTTCCCAACAATACGTAATTGTATCACCTTCAGGATCAGAACCTGTGCCTGTAAGCACAAAAGCAGTTTCTTTCGGAATCGTATAATCGGCACCAGCGTTGATAACGGGAGGATTGTTAGCAATACTGGTGCTAACAGGACAACTTTTGGTTGCCAAATTATCTTGTATTTGCAAAATACTAGCGTACGCAAAATAATCGTCTGAAGCCCCTTGAACATCATAATCATCGGTAATTCCGGCGTAAGCCATAATTGTAGAACCACTTCCAGGCTCTACATTTACATCTGTGCGCTCAGAACCATCAAAAGAAAAAGTATGATTGCCTCCTAATTGGTGCCCCATTTCGTGAGCCACATAATCGATATCAAAAGTATCACCTTGTGGTTTTGCATCCGAAGGCGAGGTGTAAGCACTACCTTTCGCATTTGGAAAAGAAGCTGTAGGATCAACACAAACGCAACCAATACAACCTGAATTTCCGCCTCCGCCAGAACCGCCAAATAAATGACCAATATCATACGCACTATTTCCAATAAAATTGGTTAATGTAGTCTGTACCTCATTATTCCATGCACCATTTACACCAGAAGAAGCATTTGAATAAGGGTCAGAAGAAGCAGTAGTAAAAATTACAGCATCATTATTAGCAATTAAAATCAAGTTTAAAGCCAAATCTTTATTAAAAATTCCGTTTACCCGAGTCATTGTAGCATTCATACCAGCCAAAGCTCCTGCTTTTGTTCCACCATAATACTGAGCATATTCGCCAGTACACGACAACGCCAATCGCAACGTCTTAAAAACTTTATTATTGGCAGTGGTTTTTGCAGTGCTTGTTTTCTTTGCAATCGAATTGAAACTATCAACAGTTGAGCAAATCAAAGCAGATTTAGAAAAATTAGTATCTTTTGAAGTAAAAACTACATATTGAGACTGATCAGCAATATTGTTTTCTATAAACTCATTATTTTCAGTAGCACGAATTACCATTGTTTGCAAACCTAGTGGCGACATACTAAAATTAATTTTTGCATTTTTATCATCTATTCCGACACCTGCATAAGCTCTTATATCGGGATATTTTGCTTGTAATTCCGGGGCAAAATTTGACGCTTCCCAAACCATAAAACGCTCTAAAACTCCGTGAGCATTAGGAAAAGTAACTACCGTAGTAATTTTATCATCTTTTAAAGCAAAAGTGGCGGCTAATTTTTCCTTCAAAAATGTATCATTCAGTTTATAATACAGCTTTCTATCGTCTGTGTCAGATTGACCTTTGGCCGTTGCAACACTTCCGCCAACCCTTTGCCAAAGCTCATTTTTTTGAGCCTGAAGTTGCGTAAAATTGAAAATAACTAAAACAAAGAGTAGCGCTTTTTTCATAACCGAAAAATTATAATTGATCAAAAATAAACGAATTAAATTAAATTCAAATAGATATACGACGTTTAATACGATTTTGTCGACGAGTTCTTCATTTTTTTTTAAAATTAAATTAAAATAGCAAAAATCAATTCGGGTTGTTATTAGATTTAAAATAGATAGTATAAATTTGCAACATCTTAAATAACTTGCTTTGAAGCTCTTTCATTCTATAAACGACTTTCGGTCAACCAAGAAAACAATTTTAACTCTTGGCACCTTTGATGGCGTACATATTGGTCATAAAAAAATCTTAGAACGAATCACTCAAAATACCGAAAACGGCAAGTACGAAAGCCTGGTTCTTACTTTTTTTCCGCATCCGCGAATGGTTTTGCAGGACAAATCAGAGATCAGACTTCTTAATACGATAACCGAAAAGACCAAACTTCTAGAGCAAACCGGAATAGAAAACCTTGTTATTCATCCGTTTGACGAAAGTTTTTCCAGACTAACCGCCGAAGAATTTGTGCATTCTATTTTGGTAGATCAATTTCACATTCATAAAATAATTATTGGTTACGACCATCGTTTTGGCCGAAACAGAACTGCCAATATTGATAATTTAATCGCTTTTGGAGTAGAATATGGTTTTGAAGTCGAGCAAATTTCGGCACAAGAAATTCAGGATGTTTCGGTGAGTTCTACCAAAATCCGCACCGCTTTACAAGAAGGCAATATGGCTTTGGCCAATGATTATCTCGGATATCAGTACTTTTTTTCGGGCGAGGTGGTAAAAGGAAAACAACTGGGCAGAACGATTGGTTTCCCGACAGCCAACATCAAAATTGAAGAAGATTACAAACTAATTCCTAAAAATGGTGTTTATGTGGTAAAAGCAATTGTAGACCAAAAAGAGATTTTTGGAATGATGAACATTGGCTTTAACCCCACGGTAGACGGACAAAAGCAAACCATCGAAGTACATCTTTTTGATTTTAATGACACTATTTATGGCAAAAAAATCGAAGTTTCATTGTTACAATATCTTCGGGAAGAGCAAAAATTCGACTCGGTTGAGCAACTAAAAGAGCAGTTACATCAGGACAAAATCGCAGCTTTAGACTTTGTAAGTCAAGTCTAAAGAACTTCAAATCGTACTTTTCTTTATTTTTAAATCATTGTAGCTATTTTTTTAGTAAATTTGATATAGACAGCTCTATGTCAAATCTTTACTATTAACTTCTTTAAAAAATAACCACTATGAAACTACCTAAAGAAATCCTCAATGGCTTTTTAATTTTCCTCGGAATTGGCCTTTATTTTTTATTAATGAATGTATTGGGCCTTGCCGATTTGTTTTACCTGCGTACCTTAAACGTGTTTTTTATCTTTTGGGGAGTCAATAAAACATTACAAATGAACCTTCTTGAAGGAGAAACCAATTTTGTATCGAATGCTGTATCGGCAATGGCAACTTCTGTAGTTGGCGTTTCGATGAGCGTGTTCGGTCTCTTGATTTACAGTTATGCTCGAGGCGGAGATGCTTATGTAAAATCGCTTTCGGAAACCTTTTTATTTGGCGGAGATCCTTCTGTAACCGCTTATTGCATCTGCTTGTTTTTTGAAGGAATTGCTTCCTCAGTAATTGTGACAATGATGCTCATGCTGTATTGGAATAACAAATACGCTGCCGATTAATTTTCTAAAATAAAAATAGCTTTTAAGCACTTTAAAATCATAAAAAATACAATTTTATGATTTTAAAGTGTTTCTTTTTTAAAAATAACTAACAAATATTTATTTAAGAAATTCACGATTGGTTGATTAGAACAATTTGACTACTTTTGAAGCATCAAAAAAATGTATCAATGAGCATTAGAAAACACAATTGGACCAAAGACGAAATAATCGCCATATATAATAAACCCTTGATGGATTTGCTGTATGAAGCAGCCACAATTCACAGAGAAAAACATGATCCGAATGTGGTTCAGGTTTCTACTTTATTGTCCATCAAAACGGGAGGCTGTCCTGAAGATTGCGGTTATTGTCCGCAAGCAGCACGTTACAACACTGGAGTCGAAGGAAACGACCTTATGAGTGTAAGTCAGGTAAAAGCACAAGCTTTGCGTGCAAAATCCAGCGGATCTTCTCGTGTTTGTATGGGAGCTGCCTGGAGAAACGTAAAAGATGGCGAAGAATTTGACCAAGTTCTAGAAATGGTTCGTACCATAAACAAACTAGACATGGAAGTTTGTTGTACTTTGGGAATGATTACCGAAAACCAAGCGCAACGTTTGGCAGAAGCAGGTTTGTATGCTTACAACCACAACTTAGATACTTCTGAAGAATATTATAAAGATGTTATTTCGACACGCGGTTTTGAAGACCGTTTGCAAACCATAGAAAATGTTCGTAAAACCAATGTTACGGTTTGTAGCGGAGGAATTATCGGCATGGGAGAAAGTATCGAAGACAGAGCAGGAATGCTTGTGGCACTTTCTACCTTAAATCCACAACCAGAATCAGTGCCGATCAATGCATTAGTTGCCGTTGAAGGAACTCCGATGGAAGAAGAAAAACCAGTTGAAATTTGGGAAATGATTCGTATGGTTGCCACCACGAGAATTGTAATGCCAGATACTCAGGTACGTTTGTCTGCAGGAAGAACAAACATGAGCAGAGAAGGTCAGGCAATGTGTTTCTTTGCGGGTGCCAATTCTATTTTTGCCGGAGACAAATTATTAACCACTCCCAATCCTGATGTGCAGGAAGACATGAAAATGTTTGAAATGTTAGGATTGATTCCGCAAAAACCTTTTACCAAAGTTTCGCAGCCACAAACTGTAGAAGCTGCGGATTCTCAATTTGCTCCATTGGGCGAAAAACCTAAATGGTCCCGACCAGGGCATACAATCGAAAGAAATCTTGAAGCTTCTGGAAAAACAAAAGCTTAAAAAATACTTTTACTATTAACAAAAATGCTTTTGATACGAGTCAAAAGCATTTTTTTTGATTTAAGTATAAAAATAAAAATGATTGATATTCCGTCAGAATACTATTTTTTGTGTCTGCATTTTACCTCCTTCTTTTTTTATTTTAAAAATTAAAACCTGATTTCTAGGCTTCAGATTAGAAACAACAACCTTGTTTTGGTTGGTTTGTTGTTCGAAAATCAACTTTCCTACTACATCATATACCTGAATTTTTTGAATATTGAGATCGAAAGATTCTACAATAATTTCTTTTTGAGATTGATAAATAATTAAAGTGTTTTTCACTTTTTCAAACGTATTTATATCCAAAGTCTTGTCTGCAAACCGCAATACAAAACGGTCGTTAAAAGTTCCTTTTTGAGAGACAAAAGTGTATGGCTTTTCTTTTAGATTGCAAATAACATTTAGTTTTTTGTCTTGCAGATACACATTTTTCTTTTCAAAAAAAGCATCTTTTTGATCTAAAGTAATCGTAAAATTTTCTTCGACCGATGTTTGATAGCCTAACGGAATCACATCTGAAGTTTCAAATGGAAGACCTCTTGCCTGAATAACGAAATTCTTCCCTTCATTAATGCTGTAAAAATCAACAAAAGCATTGGTATTAGCGCTTGGCTCATCATATTTACCGTCATAACCATTAGAAGCATCTGATGCATATCCTAACAAAATTTGTTTGAAAGCACCTTTGTTACTAACGAAATTCAGCCATATTCTCCTCTTTTCAGAAGTTGACTTATTTGCTTTAGAGGTTTTAAAAAATTGATTGTTTTGATCGGCGGCGGCTATTCGCATACTATTATCAAAAAAGACAGTTCCATTTGCCATTGCAGTAACCAAAAAAGACTGACCTGATACAATTTTACCATTCGGAATTTCCCCTCCAGATTGCGCTTTGATTCCGCCCAGCGCATTATAAGCCGCATAATCATCCGAAGAGTAAACATAAAACTTTCCGTTTGGAGCAATTGCTGTATTATGTGTCCAAAATTTTATCGTTCCGCCTAAAAAAGCATTTTTTTGAAGAAAAACATCTGCATCAATTGCCGAAGGATAAGGATTTCCTACCAAGTATTTTTTGCCCTCAGACACGGCCTCCCCATTAATTATACCATTATTGGGAATCCCTTTAAAAACGGCTCTATAGGTTTGAGCCTCTGTAGTTGAATAACTTTGCGGACCTCTTATGGCGTAACCAATTGCATTTTTCATAGTACTCTCTTTATCTTCGTAAACCCATTTGCCGCTAAAAGAGAGCAATTTGTCAGGAAGAGTTTCGGGCGAAACATCCCCAAGTTTAAAGTCATGCACCGGTGACGACCAATAGGTATAATCAAACCTGCGAATGGGTGGCGTAATTCGCTTGAGATGTACCATTCCGGTATTCATTATATCATTATCCGACTGAAAAAGAGAAGCCGAATTTTCTAAAACTAAAGTTCCGGCACCTGTATAATTATAGGTTAATGATAGAGAATTATCAGCCAGAAGCGTGACTATTTTTCCTGAATCTATAGCGCAACTGCAAGCGTTTGTAGTCGTAAGAGAAGCATAATCATCTTCAAAATAAAGTTCCTTCCCCGCAGACGGAAGACCACGTGACCATGAGTTATGGCTCCACGTCGTGCCATCTGTACACAGATACAACCGGGCAATTCTATGTTTTGCACTACCAGAGACAGAGTTAAAATTGCCCCCAATCAATAATTTTTGATTGGCGGTCAAAGTCATCGCAAAAAGAGTACTATTCAAATAAGACTCAAAAGTAATATCGCGCGCTCCCGTAGACAATGTCCTTAAAATTCGGAACGATTGCACTCCGTTAAACGTTCCTGAAAAAGTACCTCCAACCAAGATTCGATCATTTGGCTGTATCAAGATTGCCCTGACATCCCCTTTACTAAAACCAGATCCTGACTCAAAACTTAAGTCTAAATTTCCGTTGGGTAATAATCGTGTAATCCGTTTTTGAAGCACTCCTTTATAGGTTAAAAAAGAGCCTCCCACTATTATTTTGTCATCCGATTGAAAAGCGATAGCATACACATTTTTATCAAAACCAGCACCAACCGCAAAATCTGTATCGATCGTACCGTCTGCATTTAAACGTACAATATGCGGAGACAAAACCCCATTAAAAGTAGAAAACCTGCCTCCTGCTAAAATTTTTCCATCCTGTTGAATAGCAATTACATCAATAATAGCATCTGCTCCTAAACCTGTATTAAAACTTGTATCTGTAGTGCCATCAGGCATCAACCGCACAATTCTGCCTACGGTCTGATTATTAAACTTGGTGAAATTTCCTGCCACAATGATTTTTTGATCGGGCTGAATCGCCAGTGCATATACGATACTATTGGCTGCGGTACCGGTATCAAACGTAGCATCAAAATCTCCGTTAGGCAGAATCCTCGCCAGCCTGTTGCACAAATTGCCATTATAAGCTGTAAAATTACCCGCTATTATAATTTTACCATCCTTTTGTTGAACAGCGTTTCTAATCGTATTATTGGCTCCGCTGTTACCAACATTAAAATTAAAATCTGAAGAACCATCTTCTAAAAGACGCGCAATTCTGGATGACGGATGATTATTAAACTTTGAAAAACTACCAAAAACCATACATTCTTCATTTTCCAAAGGGAGAATTTTTAAAACAGAATTATCAAAACCAACTCCAGGAGTTAGAAATCCGACATCAAGAACGCCTCCAGAATCGATTTTTGCTAATCTACCCTGATTCTGACCTTCAAAAGCAGAAAACGAGCCACCAACAAACCAAAAATCATCTACTGACTTCTCTAAAGTTAAAACAGACGAAGAAGCGGGACCAGCAGCGATATCAAAATCAGATTTTAATGTCCCGTCAGGATTTAAAAACACCAATCTATTGACCGCAATACCATTATATGATCCCGTAAAAGCACCTCCAACCATAATATTTCCGTTCTCGTCAATTTTCACGGTATACAAAGTATCATCATCAAAACCAGAACCCGACTGAAAACCTGAATCAATCGTACCATCCGGAAGGAGTCGAACCATTCTGTTGACAGCAACTCCATTATAATGCAAAAAAGCACCTACGACAACTATTTTTCCATCTGCTTGCAGATCAAAAGCAGTTACTTTATTATCAAAACCATCTCCGATATTGAAACCATCATCAATGCTTCCATCGTGATTTAGGCGAACTATACTGTTTTTATTCTGATTGTTAAATTTGGTGAAAGTTCCGGCCAGAATTATTTTGCCGTCGGGCTGAATAATTACTTTTTCGATCAATGAATTGGCTCCTACTCCTGTCGAAAAAGAAGCATCCAGAGTTCCGTCCGGTAAAATTTTAGCGATGCGAGAAGCGGTACTGTCTCCAAATTTTGTAAAACTACCCACTATAATTGCGCTTCCATCTGGATACAAATCAATGTCGTAAACGATATTATTTAGACCTGAAGCGTTAGAAAAAGCCGCATCTAAAGAACCATCCTGATTAAGTCGCACCAATCGATTGACGGAATTTCCAGAGAACGCCGTAAAAGAACCACCAACGATAATTTTGCCATTGGGCTGAATTGCAATCGCATATACTTTATTGTTAAAATTTCCGTTTAGGTTAAAGCCAGTATCTATTTCTCCATCAGGATTTATCCTTTGCAGATAAGGAAATGACGCTCCGTTAAAATTTAAAAAATCTCCACCAACAATCAAATTCCCATCTGCCTGCAACGCTATTGCTCTCACGGTATTATCAAAACCATCCCCAATCAAACCATCATCATAAGTGTTAAATGTAGGATCTATTTTGCCTTGTTGTGCCTGAGTACTTTTCGAAAAAAGACAACAGGCAAAAACAGCCACAACCACTAATTTTTTCATCTACTACATGTTTTTATTTTATTAAATTTAACAAGTGTAAACTTTCAAATTTAAAATTTAAAAAGCAATACCCACATTTAGTGATATTTAGATAAAGGACAAAAAAAATCCACTTGCTTTTGGCAAGTGGATTTTTGAATGTAATATTATGTTTTAGAAAACAATCTTTTTAGTAGTTTCAAAATCATTGTCTAAGACTACTTTGACAAGCAACATTTGATTGCTTGATGGTAGTCGCTCGATCGATAACGAAAGATCGTTAACCTTCGTTTTTTCATACAATAACTTTCCTGAGAGATCATAAACATAAACCGTTTTGATGTTCTCTGAAGCGCTCGAAACTTTGATTACCTGATCTTTTACCGAAACCACAACACCTGTCTGATCGGCCTCAAAATCGCCTGTTCCCAACGTTTTGTTGGCGTATTTAAGTGCAAATCTTTCTTTGAAAGTTCCTTTAGCAGTAGTAAAAGTATAGGCTGATTCTTTTAAATCATGTACAACATTTAATACTTTGTCTTCTAAATACACATTTTGAGCATCCAAATCACCTTCTGTATGATCGATTGCAATAGTAAAACTGCCATCGATAGTCGATTTGTATCCTAATGGCACAACATCGTTGGAAGCTAACGGATACGCACGACCTTGGATCGCCAAGCTTTTGTTGTCGCTTAAGCTATAAAAATCTGCAACCGTGTTGGCGTTGCTGGTTGTTCCGTCGTATTTATCTTCGTAACTGTTGCTGGCTCCATCAACATAACCAATTAAAGCTTGTTTAAAAACACCACTTGGGTTACTAAAATTAAGCCAAACTTTCGCCTCTGTATTATTTTTACCCGTTTTGAAAAATTGCGAATTATTACCGGTATCTGCTTTACGCATTCCGTTATTGAAAACAATTTGCGATGGGCTCTCTCCTGCTCTTACTTTTACCATTATCGCTTGTCCGGCAGCAATATAACCATTTGGAGCAACTCCTCCTGATTGTGCTGCTGTACCACCTGTAGCGTTGCAAGAAGCATAATCTGTTGAGGTATAAACATATAATGAGCCTGATGGCGAGATATTGGTATTGTGTGTCCAGAATCTAACAGTTCCTTCTAAAAACGGGTTGGCGGCCAAGAAATCTGTTATTTTTATCGCTGAGGGATAAGGATTACCCACAACATAACTTTTTGCTGCAATTACCGATTCGCCGGTTACAGGACCGTTGTTTGGAATTCCTGTAAATCTGGCTACAAACGACACTCGGTTAGTATCGTGAAACGATTGTGGTCCACGAATAACATAACCTTTTCCTGGCAGCATCACATTGGCATTATTCTCATAAAACCATTTTGAATTCGCTCCATCAAAAGTCAAAAACTTATCACCCAAAGTCTCTGGTGAGAATCCCACCATTGTTTGACCTGTAACAGGTGACCCATAATAGGTATAATCAAAACGGTTAATCATCGTGTTACGCTGATACACAATATTTCCTGTGTTCTGAACATTGGTAGTTTGCATCAAACTAGACTGGTCATTGAAGGTTAAAATACCTGATGAAACATTCAAAGCATTAACCAAAGTCAGGACATTAGGCCCTACTATGTTTACCGTTCCTGTATTTACCTGACATGAACAGCCTAATAAATTGGTTGATGAAGTATAACTTCCATTAAAAACAATATTCACATCCTCACTATTTGGAGCGCCATGATCCCAACTTGAACCATTCCAAGTCGTGCTCAATAACGCTTTTACCTCTATCGAAATAACATTAGACGCTGCACTGTTGCCACAACCTGAAACCGCTACAACACGGTAATAATACGTTTTTAATGCCGTTAATCCTGTAGCGACATACGTCGTCACATTACCAACATTAAGATTATTATATCCTAATACCGGAATTGTAAAAGCATTATCCTCGGCTATTGTCAGTACATAACTCGTAGCATTAACAACACTTGACCAATTGGCCGTAAAACCATTACAATTTGGCGAAGTGGCCGCTGTGGCTAATGGAGCTCCCGTTACAACAATAGTAGCAACATTAGAATAAGCAACTGTACAACCGTTGCTTTGCACAACAGCTCTGTAATAGGTTGTCGCACTTAAATTTGTTACTGTTAATGTAGTAGTTGTATTGGCAATTGGAGTTCCAGCTGTTGCAAAATTATCTGTTGAAGACTCCCATCGTATCACTGATCCTACGTTTCCAGACAGACTAAACGTAGTAGAACTAGTTGTTGCTGCATGACACGTTGAGCTTCCTACTACAGGAGTACCGTTGGTTACTAAACCAAGAGTTCCTCCTACACTAACCGGATAAGTCGTTATTGATACCACATTACTTACATTGAAAGTGCAGCTAAAACCAGGAGAATTAGTTGCATTTACAGTGGCTATTCGTCTGTAGTATCTCACTATATTACTGCTTGTGTTATTTGTTATAGCAGCAGGATCATACGTTCTCAATGTCCCGTTGACAGTAATATCTGTATAGGTAACATTATCCGTAGAAACTTGCCATTGAAAATTAACATACGGGTGCTCCATATTACCATCTTGCTCATTGTATTGCAAAGATCCATTTATTACTGCAGGATCTCCACCACTACAAAAATTCACAGTTGCGGGTGCCGTGATAGTATTTGATGCAGCATTAAAAGGCTGAATATCAAATTCTGTAACATTAGCCCCACCATTTTCATAATAGTCAAACACCAAATTTGCGCTGGCAGTTAGATTTACCAGAATATAGTTGTACGTTGTAGAACCTTGCTCTACCCATCGGTCAAAAACCTTGTTTGTAGGCGTTGTGGTTCCACTTGGATCAACAAAAAGTCGTACTCCGTCGTCACCTGTAATTCTAATAACATAACAACCAGGCGTTTTTGCCGATTGCATTCTATAACGTACCGCAAAACCTTCTGCATAAATAGAAGCTCTTTGTACACCATTTGAAAGAACCGGAATACAAGCGGCATCACCTCCGAAATTGGCACTAAAAGATTCTGTTAGTCCAGCGGTGTAATAACCCATATAATTTGCATTTGTAAACGGTTCAGGTGCAATTCCTCCTGCATTGTAAATATGTCCGATCCAAGAACCTGCTCCAGAAGCAATTTGCGAATCCTGGGTGTTGCCGATACTATTCTGAACCAATGTCATTGTACCAGTGCCAGTTCCTCCACAATTACTTGACAACGCAACTCTAAGCTGACCCGAGAAATTAGCAGTCCAAGTAATAGAAGTTCCGCTGGCACCTGTTGCATTCACTGGGGGACTGAAATTTCTATTTGAAGTATCCAACAAAGTTAAATTTTCATTAGATGCTGTAAATATATTTGGAACCGAAAAAGTATAGTTAAAACCCTTTATTACATTAACCAAAGCATACTGACCCGCAGCAACAGATAGTGTCTGCGTATCTGTATTGTCTTTACAGAAAGTAATTGCACCACCAGCCTGAGCAGTAGGAGTTGGAGGCGTAAATCTGAAAACTTGCCCGTTTGCTGGCTTCGCAGATATATTACTAGTAAATACATTCGCTTGTGCAGTAGCAGTATTCGTTCCATTATTTAATGTCAAATAAGTATCATTAGCATCATAAATACCAATTGTTGCTGAACCACTAGTTATAGCATTTGCTCCTCCTGTGTAGCGATATTCAATAACATTTGTGGTTTCGTACAACCAAATTTGAAAAGAAATAACATCAGGATTTGATTGAAAATTCCATCTTTGCTGATACCATTCTACTTTAAAAACCCTATTCGGTGCCGTACCCGTAACTTCATAATGAGGTCGGGTCACATTTCTTAAATCATCCCATAAAGGCATTAAGATAGGCTTAGAAGTTGAAGCATTAGCAACAACATTCTCATAATCTTGGGTTCCTGTAACAGACGAAGAACCAAAAGTCAACCAACCGTTACTTGAAACCTTAACTTGCGAATAATCAGCACCACCAAATCCAAAAGAAAAAGGAAGTGTGACTGCACCAGAAATAGCATCGTCATCATCATTATTTGGAAATCCGGGGAAATTGGTTCCTGTAAAATGGGCGTAGGTTACGTTAGTTGTAGTGAGGCAATAACTACTGGCTGACTGTCCGTAATTGCTAAAAAAAACAAAAAACAGCAGTGTAGAAAAAAGTAATTTTTTTATCATATCATAACATTTAAAAGTACAACAATTATGATCTTAAAAAGGGACCGTTTTTTTATGACCACATAGCGAAATTTTTGTTAAAAATATAAATTATTATCAACATAAAGTCAAAAAATAAAAATTTTGTCAGTGCAAACCGATAAGCTACGTTAAAATTTAGTAAATAATAAGTTATTACCTTCAATAAATTGATCTTATAAAACTTTTCTTAAGCTAAAAATCCTACACAAAAAAACCTCATAAACAACCAGTTGCATTTGATAAGTAGCTAAAATTTTACACAAAAAAACCCACTTGACTTAACAAGTGAGTTTTTAATTTTATTTTAAAAAAATTTTATTTTTTTTAGAAAATAATCTTCCTTGACGTTTCGTAATTGTTCTCTAAAATAACTTTTACCAACAAAACCTGATTTTCAGACTGCAGACTTTCTATAGATAATGAAGCATTATCGACTCTATTATTTTCGTAAAGTAAACTACCCGAAATATCGTAAACAAAAACAGTTTTTAGATTTTCTGATTCGCTGGCCAACTGAATGATTTTATTATTTACTGCAACTACAACCTCATTTTTATCTGCCTCAAAATCATGTGTCCCGAGAGATTTGTCACTATACTTTAAAACAAATCTTTCTTTGAACGTTCCTTGTAATGTAAAAAACGTGTAAGGGCTTCGTTTTAGATTATGAAAAACATTCAGTAATTTATCGTGCAGAAATACATTAACATCTGCCGTGTTTCCTTCTGTATGATCAATGGCTATAGCAAAACTACCCGTTATAGCAGATCTATAACCCAATGTCACGGCATGTTCAGCAGTCCAGGGTAAAGCAAGTCCTTGTATCACCAAATTTTTTCCGTCACAAATACTGTAAAAATCCGCATACGGATTGGCGTCCATCGTGGTTCCGTCATAGCTATCTTCATAACCATTGGTCGCCCCTGGAACATATCCAATCAATATTTGTTTAAAAATTCCGTCAGGATGAGTAAAATTCAACCAAATTTTCACTTCTGGATTCTGTGTTACTGAAGAATTAAAAAACACTAAACTATCATTTGCATCAACCTTTGGCTTATTCTTTGAAACAATAGGAGAAGCGTTTATTCCTTCTTTTTGTTTTAATGCTTTCTCAGTTGGAATAAAACCATTCGAAAATCTATCTTTGATTTTTGATACACCGCATCCGGCTTCGTACAATGAAATACTATCAGAACAAAAATAATACGATGACAAACTACTTCGGTGTGACACATCCGTTGAATTTCCTGTTGTTAGGCTCGAACGGTAGGTAGAAGCATTAGCAAAGGAAGTTAACAGTACCAAAATCGCACAAAATAATCTGCGATAATTTTGTTTTAGCACCATAGCAACTTGAGGAAGAACAAAGGGTTGCATTAAGAACGCAGAACGGAGGGTTTTTTTTTTGCTCATAATATTAATTTTGGTTAGGTTCAATCTTGATAAAAACCTTCTAATCTTTAGTCAGAAGCTAGAGTAAAAACACAAATAGAGCACAAAAACGACATTCAAAATTTTAATTATCTCTCAAAATCAAGATAACTTCTTCTTTAAAAAAACAAAAGATACCAATAGTGGCATACTTCTTTCATAAAATCAATAAACGAAAATAATACAATTTGTTTAAGCTCCAAATTTTACATAAGTACATGCAGAAAATTCAAACAGCAATAAAACAAGTCAATTAACACATCTTCACTTTATTAATAATAAAAATAAATTTAAACAAAAATTTAAAAACAAACAATAAAAAATTTACTGTTTTTTAATATATTTTTTATGATATTGAAAAAACTGCTTGACTTGAGAAGTGATCTTTTGATTGAATTCTTAAAATTTATTCGTTTTTTAAAAAACAATCTTTCTTGAGGTTTCATAATTATTATCTAAAATAACTTTTACCACCAAAACCTGATTACCAAATGGCAAACTTTCTATAGCTAATGAAGTAGTATCAATTCTATTTTTTTCGTAAAGCAACTTTCCTGAAATGTCGTAAACAAAAACATTTTTTAAATTTTCTGATGTACTGGCTATCTTAATGGTTTTGTTTTTTACAGAAACTACAACTTCATTTGAACCTGCTTCAAAATCTCCTGTCCCTAATGAGTTGCCAATATACTTCAAGGCAAATCTTTCTTTAAATGTTCCTTGCAATGTGGCAAACACATAAGGAGTTCGTTTTAGATTATGAAAAACATTAAGCAATTTATCATGCAGAAACACATTAACATTCTCGACATTCCCTTCTGTGTGATCAATGCTTATTGCAAAAGTGCCCACTATAGCAGATCTATAACCTAATACTACAACATCATCCTCCGTCCAGGGTAAAGAACGTCCTTGTATCACCAAATTTTTTCCATCACATATACTATAAAAATCCGCATACGGATTGGCGTCCAAGGTAGTTCCGTCATAGCTATCTTCATAACCGTTAGTCGCTCCTGGCACATATCCTATTAATAATTGCTTGAAAATACCTTCAGGATGCGTAAAATTCAACCAGATTTTTACTTCGGGATCAGCCGTTTTCCTCTTTAATATCTCAGATTGTCCCGATGCAATAAAGGGATTTGGCATCACTATTACTGATTCGGCTGTTGTACATTCGAGATTACAAGATGAATCATTATGGCAATAAAAACAACATGATAAACTACTATGATTAGGTTTACAAAACAAGAAAGTAATGCCATTTAGTTTATCGCTTTTCATTGTCCTAGAAGCAAATTGATAATAATAAAATCCCTTAGTAAAAATTTCGACATTCTTAAAATTACCTATAATAATATCAGACGATACAGCTGCGAAATCTCCTGTTGCTACACGCGAATAATAAGTCGCAGCATTGGTATAGGAAGCTATTAGCAATAAAGTGACACAAAATAATTTACAGTAATTTGATTTTTGCACCATCGAAACATCAGAAAGGAAGAATCGCTCCAATAGCAATTGGGCATTAAAAAGTGATTTTTTGTGCATGATAATAGTTTTAAATTACAATTCAATCTTGGCAAAAAAGTCTTTTAAAAGGCAAGTATCTTCTAAACGGGTAGAAGTTGAAATAACAACATTAATTTGGGCATAAATAGAACATAATGAACTCGTGCTATTACCTGTATTCAGGACAACACTTTTTAATGGTAATAAAAAAACGAAAAGAGGTACTGATGGTGGCGTACTTCTTTTACAAAAATCAATAAGTAGAAATTATAAATTGCACTTATCAGTTGTCATGTTTACATAATCGCGAACTGGGGCTTCACGTAAAATATGTAAGAAATGCATAAAATTAGCTTGTAGGTAAGTATTTTATATGCATCTAATAGTAAATCTAACCAAATAATTGAAGCTAAACAATACCCACATTTAGTGATTCTTTCTCTTGAAATTTAAAATTTTAACATAAAAAAACCCACTCGTTAATTCGAGTGGGTTTGTCATTTATTAAGGTATGTTTTTAGAAAACAATCTTTTTAGTAGTTTCAAAATCATTGTCTAAGACTACTTTGACAAGCAACATTTGATTGCTTGATGGTAGTCGCTCGATCGATAATGAAAGATCGTTAACCTTCGTTTTTTCATACAATAACTTTCCTGAGAGATCATAAACATAAACCGTTTTGATGTTCTCCGAAGCGCTCGAAACTTTGATTACCTGATCTTTTACCGAAACCACAACACCTGTCTGATCGGCCTCAAAATCGCCTGTTCCCAACGTTTTGTTGGTGTATTTAAGTGCAAATCTTTCTTTGAAAGTTCCTTTGGCGGTAGTAAAAGTATACGCTGATTCTTTTAAATCATGTACAACATTTAGTACTTTGTCTTCTAAATACACATTTTGAGAATCTAAATCACCTTCTGTATGATCGATTGCAATAGTAAAACTGCCATCGATAGTCGATTTGTATCCTAATGGCACAACATCGTTGGAAGCTAACGGATACGCACGACCTTGAATCGCCAAGCTTTTGTTGTCGCTTAAGCTATAAAAATCTGCAACCGTGTTGGCGTTGCTGGTTGTTCCGTCGTATTTATCTTCGTAACTGTTGCTGGCTCCATCAACATAACCAATTAAAGCTTGTTTAAAAACACCACTTGGGTTACTAAAATTAAGCCAAACTTTGGCCTCTGTATTGTTTTTACCCGTTTTGAAAAATTGCGAATTATTACCGGTATCTGCTTTACGCATTCCGTTATTGAAAACAATTTGCGATGGGCTCTCTCCTGCTCTTACTTTTACCATTATGGCTTGTCCGGCAGCAATATAACCATTTGGAGCAACTCCTCCTGATTGTGCTGCTGTACCACCTGTAGCGTTGCAAGAAGCATAATCTGTTGAGGTATAAACATACAATGAGCCTGATGGCGAGATATTGGTATTGTGTGTCCAGAATCTAACCGTTCCTTCTAAAAACGGGTTGGCGGCTAAGAAATCTGTTATTTTTATCGCTGAGGGATAAGGATTACCCACAACATAACTTTTTGCTGCAATTACCGATTCGCCTGTTACAGGACCGTTGTTTGGAATTCCTGTAAATCTGGCTACAAACAAAGATCGGTTGGTATCGTGAAACGATTGTGGTCCACGAATAACATAACCTTTTCCTGGTAGCATCACATTGGCATTATTCTCATAAAACCATTTTGAATTCGCTCCATCAAAAGTCAAAAACTTATCACCCAAAGTCTCTGGTGAGAATCCCACCATTGTTTGACCTGTAACAGGTGACCCGTAATAGGTATAATCAAAACGATTGATCAGCGTGTTACGCTCATAAACAATATTTCCTGTGTTCTGAACATCAGTAGTTTGTACTAAAGTAGATTTGTCTTTGAATATTAAAGTACCTGCCGAAACTTTCAAGGCATTGACTAGCTTTACTATATCACCGTTGAGTATGTTTACCGTTCCTGAATTTACCTGACATGAACAACCTGACAAATCACCCGAAGAATTATAATTGCCATTAAAAATAATGTTTACATTTGGATTCTTTGGAGCACTATTATCCCAGCTTGTCCCATTCCAAGTCGTGCTCAATAATGCTTTTACTTCTATCGAAATAACATTAGAAGCTGCACTGTTGCCACAACCTGAAACCGCTACAACACGGTAATAATACGTTTTTAATGCCGTTAATCCTGTAGCGACATACGTCGTCACATTACCAACATTAAGATTATTATATCCTGATACTGGGATTGTAAAAGCATTATCCTCGGCTATTGTCAATACATAACTCGTAGCATTAACAACACTCGACCAATTGGCTGTAAAACCATTACAATTTGGCGAAGTGGCCGCTGTGGCTAATGGAGCCGCTCCCGAAACATTAATAGTACCCGTTGCGAAAACTGTAGGACCACAACTACCTATTAATGGAATACTATAATTATAACTACCTCCAACAGTTGGCGTTCCGGTTATTGTAATTGTGTTTGTCGCCCAAGATGCTGTAACTCCCGCAGGCAACCCTGAAGGAGCTCCAATTCCTGTTGCTCCCGCTGTAGTATGTGTAATTGTTGTCATTGGAGTTCCTGCACAAACATTTGGAGTTGATGAAGCAGCACCAACACTTGTATTAGGCTGAACAGTTATAGATGCAGCGTTTGAAAAAGCAGCAGGACAACTACCACTTTGTACTACAGCTCTAAAATAAGTTGTTGCAGTTAAATTTCCAATTGCAGCACCTGTTAAGGTTGCAGTTGTATTTGCTATTGTTGTCGGAGATGAAAAACCAGGATTATTTGCCATTTCCCATCTAACAATTGTTCCGCTATAGCTACTTAAAGTTAAAGTAGCAGGTTGAGTACCTGAACAAATTGTTTGTGAAGGAGCAACTGTCCCTCCAGAATCACCCACAGTTATTAAAACTGCCGATGAAAAAGCCGTACAAAAAGACCCTGATTGAATTTGAACTACCGCTCTGAAATAAGTACTGGAAGTTAAATTTCCAATAGTAGCTCCTGTCAAAGTTGATGCCGTATTATTGATGGTTACAGGTGATGTAAAAGCCGCGTTACTTGATTTTTCCCATCTGATAATTGTTCCTGTATTGCCACTCAAAGTTAACGTAGCTGGCTGAGTACCTGAACAAATTGTCTGTGCGGAAGCTACTGTACCGCCTACAGGACCTGTAGTAGAAAAAGCGATCGTATTAGAATTGCCTGTTACACCACAACTATTATACGCTCTTACTCTATAATATAAAGTTCCGCCAGGTAATCCACCAGCAAAAAAACTTCCTGTTGAGTAAGCAATATTATAATTATTATATCCAGAAACAAAATTTGTAAAAGCATTGTCTGTTGCGATGTCTAAATAATAACCCGTTGCATTTGTTACTGTCGACCAATTGGCTACCACTGCCTCACATTGGGCAGAAGTTGCCGCACTTGCTACTGGCGCAGATGCAGGAGCTGGATTACTAACATTTACATAAAAGTAAGCTTGGTTCGTACTAGTACCACAACCATTTACTGCAGCAACAGAAATATTACCGCTTTGAGATGAATTTCCAGTAGTAACTGTAACACTTGTTGTTCCTTGACCTGACGTAATAGACCATCCTGTAGGAACTGTCCAAACGTAACTTGTGGCATTGGCTACTGCCGCTATAGAATATACCTGACCTGTCAATGCTGGACATTGTGGAGTAATACCTGAAATAGCACCCGGTGCCGCTGGAACTGCTGTATTTACTGTTACAACAACTGTTGCAGAAGTTGCGCTCGGACAAACACCACTAGTCACTACAGCTCTGTAATAACGAGTTGCCGTTAAAGCACCCATTTGTGCACTAGTCAAAGTATTTGAGTTTCCACCAATATTTGAAAAAGTAGAATTATTAGTAGATACCTGCCACTGAATATTTCCTGTGTTACCGGTTAAAGTAATATTTGCAGGTTGTGATCCTGAACAAATTGATTGATTGGCAGATACTGTTCCCGCTACACTTGTTGCATTTACTGCAACAGTAGTAACGTTTGAATTTACTGTATTACAAGTACTTAAACCACTTTGAACAACTGCTCTAAATTGTGTATTAACAGTCAAAGGACCAGAAGTATATGTTGGAGTTGTATTATTAATTACTGTGATAGTAGCAAAACTATTCGAAGAAGATTCCCATCGTACGATATTTCCTGTATACCCTCCCAAAGTCAATAAACCACTTGTACTACCCGAGCAAATAGTTGTTCCTCCGGTTACTGTTCCGCCAACAGCAGCTGTTGCTGTTGTTATGGCAATACTACTTGAAGGATAAGAACAAGCCGAAGCATTTGTCCCTGACATCACTCTTCTGTAATAAACAGTTGTGTTAGCCGTAGGAGTTGTTGCAGGAACGGTATAATCTTCTGCGATTGCTCCAGTAATATCGGTAAAATTAGTATTATCGGTCGAAGATTGCCATTGGAATCTTATAGAAGGATTTGTAGATGACCCTACGTATGCTATTGCAGAACCATCAAGCACTGTAGTTGTTCCTGAGCAACGAGTAATAGGACCTGTAGTAACAATTGTGTTTACTGTAGGATCAACTGGTCTCATGCTAAAATTAGAAACATTAGAACCATTTTTTTCGTAATAGTCAAATACTAATTTACTATTTCCTGTCAAGTTAATTAAAACATTCTGATAAGTGGTTGAACTCTGTTGTGTCCAAGCATCAAAAACTTTAACGCCATCAACATACAATCTAACGCCA
The DNA here is from genome assembly GCF_020911905.1 of Flavobacterium flavipigmentatum. Lineage (NCBI taxonomy): Bacteria > Pseudomonadati > Bacteroidota > Flavobacteriia > Flavobacteriales > Flavobacteriaceae > Flavobacterium > Flavobacterium flavipigmentatum. The sequence continues at coordinate 923,800 of NZ_CP087133.1, forward strand.
TCATCTCCTGCTATTGTAACCATGTAACATCCCACTAAAGTAGAAGTCATTCTGTAACGTACCGCAAAAGTATCTGTTCTAAAACTCTGTGTTGTTCCTCCCGCAGTAAATGCAAAACAATTATCAGTTCCTCCATAGCTTTGAGAAAAAGCAGTTGTAGTTCCGGTAACCGCGTTTGCCTGATTAAAAGAACCTAAATAATTTGCAAAAGCATTTGCATCAGAAGGGGGTACTGCCACGGTAGAATTAGAGAAATCATACACATGACCAATCCATGAATTTGTACCTTCAGCTGTTTGAGAATCAGAAGAATTACTTCCTCCTGTGTAAGCTGCAGTAATGGTTACTGTATTATTGGCAGAATTGCCACAGTTCGCATTATCATTAAATTGAACACGTACTTCACCTGTGTAAGTGGCTGTCCAGTTAAGTGAAACTCCCGTATTATTGGCACTGGCATTACCTTGTACGATAAAATCCCCGGATGCATCATAAAGAGTAAGACGCTTGATAAAACCATAATCGGTAGCCGAAGTAGTAAAAGTATATGTTAAACCCTGAATAACATTTACGCGAACATGCTGACGAATGTCTACGTTAGCAAAATTTACTAATGCTACATTAGTAGCAGAGTTTTCTCTGTTGTAACAAATAGACTGTGTTGTACCCGATTGTCTACTGTTTCCACCATAACCACATTGTGATTGTACATTTTGGCTAATAAAAATAATTAAAACGGCACTTAAAAGTAATTTTTTAAACATATAACAAAAAATATTAAACTTAACTTTATCGTTGATAGCCCCAGTTACGTAAAAAACAATGTTGTGGTTTTCAAAAGTGCTTTTTTATAGCAACTGATCTTATCGGTAAAATTGGGAACGACTATTTTATATCAAAAAGGAATAAAATATTCCTTAATTTTGGACGCAAAATTATGACAATAACGCAGATTTACAATATCTTAGATATCGATTTGACAAAAAATACGTATAAAAAAAGGTTTTGTGTGACAAATTCGTAAAATTTTATGATTTGTTCGTAAAAAAAGAAAGAAAATACAGATGGACAAAATAAACACACCTAAAGAAGCCTTACAAAAATTAGAGCGCTTCTGTGCCTATCAGGAAAGGTGCCATAATGAAGTTGTAAGTAAATTATTAAGTTTGAAAATGACGACCGCCGAAATCGATTTGATTCTAGTTCAGCTCATTGAAAATAATTTTCTTAACGAAACTCGTTTTGCCTGTACCTTCGCCAGAGGAAAACATCGCATTAAAAAATGGGGAAAAATTAGAATCACAAGTGAGCTGAAAGCAAGGCATATTTCTTCCTATAATATCAACTTGGCGCTAAAAGAAATTACACCCGAGGAATATTATACTACATTTGAGAATATTGCAGAACGTTGCTGGAATAATTTAACAGAAACCAATCTATTAAAAAAAAGAAAAAAATTCTGCGACTACCTGCTTCGTCGAGGATACGAAAGTAATTTGGTTTACGAAAAACTAAAAGAATTAGAAACTACGGCCTAACAACAAATCTCAAGGCTTAAAATTGAGATTTGTGCTATAAAAATTATGCTTTTTCGACGAGGACACTCACGGCATTTCCACCAAAACCTACTGCATTTATCAGTATTTTTTTGATTTCCTTGTGTTGTTTTTGCGCTTTCGTGAAAGGAACATCGACAAATTTATTGTGTTCCATCATCAAAAGAGCCAATTCAAGACTTAACATTCCGGATGCGCCAAAAGTGTGACCGATCTTCCATTTATTTGTAGTCAGAAGTGGCAAATGAGCTCCAAAAACTTTTTCTATAGCTCGTAATTCTGTCAAATCTCCTTTTATAGTGCCCGGAGCATGCATTACAATTACATCAATATTTTCGGGACTTTCATCCTTCAAAGCCATTTTCATCGATTTTTGAAAACAAGTAGCTTCCGCCGAAATCGAAATGTTATGCTCCAAAATTTCAGTAGCATAACCTACACCCGAGATATACGCAATCGCATTTTCTTTTTCGCCAGCCTCCAAACAGCAAACCGCAGCACCTTCTCCCAGAATCATCGTATTTTGCGTTTTTTCGAAATCAAAAGCTAGGTTTGGCCACAAATCCTTCGCCTGATCAAGTCGCGAATAAATCTTTAAAGCTCGCATTTGGGCAATGGTAAAATCGGTTAATGGCGCTTCACTTCCGCCTACCAAAAACTTATCGGCCATGCCTGATTTTAACCAAGCCACACCATTTAACAAGGCATGAAGTGCTGTAGAACACGTAATAGAATGTGAGATTTCTGGACCTGTACTTTGTAAATCATGCGCAATCCATGATGAAATATTCCCTAAAGTAGTCGTCGGAGAAGCGAGAGTTTGTGCCTTTCCTGTATCTAAATATTCTTTATAATGTTTCTCGAATAAATCGGTGGCGCCTCGAGAAGAACCGATATTAATTCCAAAAACCGCATCCTCTTTCCAGCCTGCATCCTGAACTGCTTTTCGCGAAGCCGCTAAAGCGAATAAAACAGAATCATCCAGAAATTTATATTTTGCATCAGATTCCCGCAGTTTTGCCACAATCTCTTTCGACTCAGCATCCAATGCAGCTACCGAAGTTTCTTGTTGATCTAAAAACTGAGTTGAAAAACAATGCTGATTATCGAGGTACTTTTTCCAAACACTTTCAGGATTATTTCCCAAAGGAGAAAGAGAGGAAAAAGCAGTTATGGCAATTTTTGTTGAATTCAAAATAATGTATTTTGCCGCAAAGTTCGCAAAAGTTTATTTTTATACCTAATTAAAACCACATAACTAATAAGGTGTTTTGGCACAATCATTTCTGTATTGACCAAAACACCTTTATTAGTTATTTCCAAAAAAATTACACCATTTCGATCGCTTCCTCAATGGTGGCATAAACTTTTTGAAGTTGTTCTTCGGTCATTACATAAGGCGGTAAAATGTAGACAATATTTCCAACTGGACGCAAAACAACACCTTTTTCAATAAAGAAATTGTACAATTTCGTTCGCATCGATCCGTAGTAACTTTCTGTTGCGTCCGATTTTATTTCAACAGCAAAAACAACCCCTAAAGTTCTGGCAGTAATTACTTTAGGGTGTTTTTCTATTTTCTTTTGAAATAGTAAATGACTCGTATTTATCCTTTTGATATTGTCTTGCATTGCTGTTGTTTGCAACAAATCGATACTGGCCAAAGCAGCCGCGCAACCCGTTGGATTCCCTGTAAAAGTATGTCCATGAAACAAGGCTTTATTGATATCATCATCATAAAAAGCATCAAAAACAGCCGAAGTAAAAGTGGTAATCGCCATTGGGATCGTTCCGCCCGTCAAGGCTTTCGACAAACAAATCATGTCTGGTTCTTCAGAAACATAATCCATTGCGAAGGTTTTTCCAGTTTTACCAAAACCTGTCATCACTTCGTCAGCGATCGTCAACACATTATTTTCCCTACAAATCGTGATCAGTTTTGCCAGCGCTTCGGGTTCGTACATGACCATTCCTGCAGCGCCTTGCACCAAAGGCTCAAAAATAAATCCAGCACACTTATGATTTTTAATTACCCTTTCTAAAGCCTCAAAACTCTCTTTCTCCTGACCTTTTACAGGAACCGGAATTCTCACCACATCAATAAACATCCCTTGAAAAGCCTGCGTGTAAAACGAAATTCCGCTTGCCGCCATTGCAGCAAATGTATCTCCGTGAAAAGCATTTTCAAAAGCAATGATGGTAGTTCGCTTTTCATTTTTATTGAAAAAATACTGTAAAGCTACTTTTATCGCCACTTCGACCGCTGTAGAACCATTGTCTGAAAAAAATATTTTTTGTTGGTTTTTAGGAAGAATTTCGAGCAATTTTTCGGCCACTTTTATTGCGGGTTCATGTGTAAAACCGCCAAACAAAACATGTTCCAGAGTAGTCAATTGTTTATAAATTGCGTCCGCGATAAATTTGTTGCTATGCCCAAATGGGTTCACCCACCACGAGGCAATGGCATCGATATATTCTTTATTATTTTCGTCCCAAAGCAAAGCGCCTTCCCCTCTGGAAATAACGATTGGTGTTTGCGCTGTTTTATGTTGCGTATAAGGATGCCAAAGGTATTGGCTGTCTTTTTCTTGTAAAGTCATACTGTGAAAATGTTTTTTGTTAAATGTAAGATGTAGTCAGTTTTACTTATTACAAATTACATTTTACAATTCTAATAAGTTGTTCCTAAACAAATCGGCGTATTCCCGAATTACATTTTGATCAAAATAAGGTTCTTCATCAATTCTTCCGATATTTTTAACACCCGTTCTATTCAAAATCAAACTTTCTGTCGCTTTATTTTCGCTTCCGCTGAAAATAATTCCGGCCACTTCAAAACCTCGGTTCTGAATGGCTTCAATGGTTAACAAAGTATGATTGATGCTTCCTAAATAATGTCTGGAAACCACAATGACTCTATAATCGGGCTGAATCAAATCGATAATAGCATCATTTTCGTTAAGCGGAACAAAAATTCCCCCAGCCCCTTCAATCACCAAATGATTTGATGTTTTGGGCTCCTGAATTTGTTTCAAATTAATAGTAATGCCATCAATTTCTGCTGCAAAATGGGGACTCGCAGGCGTATTCAACTGATACGCATTTGGAAAAAATTGAGATTTAGAATTTGAAACTTGAGATTTTACTTTATGACTGTCTGAATTATCCAAATCTCCCGCCTGAACGGGTTTCCAATAATCTGCTTCCAAAGCTTCTACAATAATAGCAGAAGCAACTGTTTTACCAACATCGGTAGAAATTCCTGTTACAAATATTTTCATCTTTTTATTTTAATACGTTGCAAAAATACCAATAAAACAAGAAACCCATCATTACGATGGGCTGCTTTTTTTACTCTTCTTTTAATTGATCTATTACTTTTTTTATTTCTTTGGCGTACTTGCCATAAAAAAAATGAACCCACCATTCTAAAACCAGACCCATAAAAAGAATCGTGAAGACCACCACAGAAAAAACACTTATTATCTCTAAATTACTGAATTGAAGCATACTAAAATTTGCCGATTTTGATGCTTGATAATAAACAAAAACCACCAAAAACAAAACCAGAAAAGGCGTCAGGGCAAAACCAAACGTTTTGTACAATTCCATATTCAGTCGAATATCAAAATAAGTCTCATACAAATTGTCTTTTGTTTTTAAAGCCGTATTGTTTAATCGTTTATAAAAGAAATAAAGCTTTAGCAAATAATACACACAAACTGCCGTAAACATACCAAAAAGCAAGAAGAAAGGCATAATAAATTTTTCTTCAAATTGAAAAATATAAGGCATAAATCCGATTAGGATGACTGAGATGACCTGATAAATCAATTCGTTTTTTAAGTTTTTTCTAATCTTATCCAAAGGCGTATTGGCCGATTGTATTTTTTCTAAATTATCCGGAAGAATGATATTTTCTGTCTTTTCATTGTTCCATGCGTTTTGTATATCGTTAAAATCCATATCCTTGATTTTTTATAATTTCTTTTAATTTTTCTTTTGCTCTGTTTAATTTTACTCTGGCATTCCCTTCAGAAATACCTAAGTTATCGCCAATTTCTTTGTGTGAAAATCCTTCTAACTGATAAAAAATAATCGCTTTATCAATTTTCTCCAATTTCTGAACCGCTTTATAAAAATGATCGATCTGACTTTCTTTTATATGTGAATCGCCTTCGTCGTCTTTTATATTCTCAGAGGTGATTTCGTATTTATCGACTTTGCGTTTTTCTTTTTTCAAAAAAACAATAGCAGTATTTACAGCGACTCGGTACATCCAGGTCGAAAATTTACTTTCGTTCCTGAAAGAATCATAGGATTTCCAGAGCTGACACACAATCTCCTGAAACAAGTCTTGCTGGTCGTCATGATTATCCATATACATTTTAGAAACTTTATACAAAATTCCTTTATGCTTTTCTATTCGCGTTAAAAACTCTTGTTCTTTTTCTTTCAAAACTTCGCTATTTCGTTACTGGTTTAACGGTATATCCTGCTTTTCTCAACAAATTAATTATTCCTTCTTCACCAGCCAAATGCGCTGCTCCTACTGCAAAAAATGTGGGTTGCTTTTTCATCAATTCAGGCATTTGCCTCACCCAATTACGATTGCGACCGTTGAGCATTTTATCTTTTGTTTTTTCACTCATCAGCTTTTCGCCAGTCGTATTTTTATAAATCAAATCAATATTTTCTTTTTTATAATTATCTACCAGAACTGTCGCTTCGTCTGGAGTTGCCTCACTTAACATGGTCAGCATTTCATCGTTTGTGTAGGCATTTTCAAGAATTTCAAACTGAGACTTAACCGTTTCTAAACCGCCAATTTGATGATTTTGTTTTTTAGCCAATGCTACAAATTCCATTTCGTACAATTTGATATCGCTGCAACCAAAAGATTTTATAAAAATTAAACTCATCACGGTTGTTAAGCTAAAACTATTTACTTGTTGCACCGACATTCCAGTAGTTTTTTTCAAAATCAAATCCAATTTAGACAATTGTTCCGGAGTTAATATTTTATCCAATGGCTCTTTTCCCATTGCCATTTGTTGCATTGCTGTAATCTCGTTAGGATCTGATAAATTAATTTCCAATACTAATTTATCAGAAGCTTCGAATGCTTTTTTTGCTTTTTCAGAAAGAAAATAATCCGCGCCACAAATCATGTGAATTGTTCCGTACAAATACGATGGTTTTGATAACCCGTTTCCAGAAACCTCCCATAAAAGCGAATTTTCAAGTTTTGGAGATTTTGTTTGTGCTTGAGTTCCTACGCTAAAAATAATTAGAAACGCAGCTGTTACCGATTTAAATAAATTTTTCATATTGTTTTTGATTGATGATTATAGATTGATTTGATGATTAAAACTCCATTATTTTTTGCTGCATTGCTGTCTTTTTGAAGACGCCAAAGTTGCTGCAAACAAACAACAAACTACTACAAATAAAGTAGAATACGGTTTTCCGTGTACAAAATGACTTATTAATGAATAGCTGATTTGCATGGACGATAAAAATAGTAATACGATACAAATAATGGTTTTGACTAAAGATGTTTTGGTTTTCATAACGCTTTTGATTTATTTGATTACGACTCGTAAGTAAACAATCAATCAAAACGTTACAAAAAAATATTGTTTTTTTTTAATTGCCAGCAAAGACGGGATTTTACAAAGGTTTAAAAAATAAACATCTGTAAAAGTGGTTATGCTTTTATTCTAATATTTAAGAAAAATGCATCTAAAACACAAAGTCTCTCAGCAACTCTAAAACCTGAAAAATCTCTGCTTCGGAATTATAACTATGAATACAAAAGCGAAGTCTTTCCTGCCCCTCGGGAACAGTTGGGGACAAAATTGGTTTTACATCAAACCCTTTTTGGCGTAATTGGTGAGCGATTTGTTTTACCTTTTCGTTTCCGGGTATAATAGCAGACTGGATGGCCGATTTGCTTCGGACAAACATCGGTTTTAGACCTAAAAGATTTTTTTGCTGATTAAAAAAAACAATGTTATTGCGTAGTTTATCAATCGTTTCTTTTTCTTCTGTTAATTGTTGATAAGCCGTCAAAATGGTAGCTACCGCATGCGGAGACAGTCCGGTAGTGTAGATGAAACTTCGGGCAAAGTTGACCAAATATTCTTTGAGTGCAGCACTTCCTAAAATAGCTGCTCCGTGACAACCCAAGCCTTTACCGAAAGTCATAATTCGGGCAAAAATACGATCCTGAACATTCAGATATTGCGCAAGACCCTCCCCTTTTGCTCCAAAAACTCCTAGCGTATGAGCTTCGTCTACTACTAAATAACAATTGTATTTGTCTGAGAGCAAAACCAATTCTTCCAGATTTGGGCAATCACCATCCATAGAAAAAACTGTTTCGGTTACGATATAAATAATTGTTGGAATTTGGGTTTGGGAAGATCGAAATTTAATAATTAGTCGTTCTAAATCTTCAAAATCATTGTGGTTGAATTTGTATGATTTGGCATTCGATAAAACAATTCCGTCACGAATAGACGCATGACTTAACTCATCATACAAAATAACATCGTTTCGTTGCGGTACAGCACTAAAAAACCCAACATTGGCATCATAGCCCGAATTGAAAATTAAAGCCGATTCTACGTCATGAAATTGCGCAATAAAATTCTCGGTAATTGGATATAAAGAATGATTACCAGAAATTAACCGAGAACCCGTTGCTCCGTTTTGAGCAATTTCTTTTTCTATCAGATACTGATGGGTTTGTTTGAAAATAGTTTCTGATTTTGAAAACCCGATATAATCATTAGACGTAAAATCGATTAGATTATTTTGGTTAGGCAATTGTCTTAGCGCATTGCTTTGTTTACGATTTTCCAGTTTCTGATTGAGATTTTCGGGTAATTTCATAAAGGCAAAGTTATGAAATTAAGACTAAATTTCTGGTGTGTTCTGATTTTTAGCCCAGATGGGAGCGGCATCCTTTGTTTGCCTTCTTTAGGCAAGCAAAGATAGAGTGGACAGCTGGAATAGCTCCTGAAAACAACAAAAGCCAAACATCACTGCTTGGCTTTTTAATTTATTTTGAAATTGTCTTAGTCGGCTAAAACAATTACTTTGTTGTCTTTCATTTCGATAGTACCTGATGCAATCTCTAATGTGTAGGTTTGCTCATTTACTTTCGTGAATTTACCCGCTACTTCTTTAGAAAAATTAAAGCTGGACGCTACAACTTTTACAGTTCCTTTTTCTAAAATAGAAACAATCGGAGCGTGATTATTCAAAATTTGAAAGCTTCCATCAACTCCAGGTAAGGTAACCGAAGTAACTTCTCCTGAAAATAATTTTGCTTCTGGTGATACTATTTCTAAAATCATATTTTTTGAGTTAGAAGTTATTTGTTAAAGGTTAGAAGTTTCAGACAAAACGTCTAACATCTAACCTCTCACTTTTAACTTATATATTATGCTTCTGCCAACATTTTTTCTCCAGCTTCGATAGCATCTTGGATAGAACCTTTAAGGTTGAAAGCTGATTCTGGAAGATGGTCTAACTCACCGTCGATAATCATGTTGAATCCTTTGATCGTATCTTTGATGTCTACCAACACTCCAGGAATACCTGTAAATTGCTCTGCTACGTGGAAAGGCTGAGACAAGAAACGTTGTACACGACGTGCTCTTGATACAGAAAGTTTATCTTCTTCAGACAATTCTTCCATACCTAGAATCGCGATAATATCTTGTAACTGTTTGTATTTTTGAAGAATCTCTTTTACTCTTTGTGCACAATCGTAATGCTCGTTTCCTAAAATTTGAGGAGTCAAAATTCTTGAAGTAGAATCTAACGGGTCAACCGCTGGATAAATACCTAGCTCAGCAATTTTACGAGACAATACTGTTGTAGCATCTAAGTGAGCAAACGTTGTTGCTGGCGCCGGGTCAGTTAAATCATCCGCAGGAACGTAAACCGCTTGTACAGATGTAATAGATCCTTTGTTTGTAGAAGTAATACGCTCTTGCATAGCTCCCATCTCTGTTGCCAAAGTTGGTTGGTATCCTACTGCAGAAGGCATACGGCCTAAAAGTGCTGATACCTCAGAACCTGCTTGTGTAAAACGGAAGATGTTATCAACGAAAAACAATACGTCTTTACCTTGATCTGTTCCAGCTCCATCACGGAAATACTCAGCGATAGACAATCCTGAAAGTGCCACACGTGCACGAGCTCCAGGAGGCTCATTCATTTGTCCGAAAACGAAAGTAGCTTTAGACTCTCTCATTCCTGGCATATCTACTTTAGACAAATCCCATCCTCCATTTTCCATAGAGTGCATGAAATCATCACCGTATTTAATAATTCCTGACTCTAACATCTCACGTAGCAAGTCATTTCCTTCACGTGTTCTTTCACCTACTCCTGCGAATACTGAAAGTCCACCGTGACCTTTTGCGATATTGTTGATCAACTCCTGAATCAATACTGTTTTACCAACACCTGCACCACCAAACAATCCAATTTTACCTCCTTTTGCGTAAGGCTCGATCAAATCAATTACTTTGATACCTGTGAATAAAACTTCTGATGAAGTTGATAAATCTTCAAATTTAGGAGCTTGTCTGTGAATAGACAAACCATTTTCACCTGTTTTTGGCAAGTTTCCTAAACCATCAATTGCATCTCCAATTACATTGAATAATCTTCCATATACATCTGGACCGATTGGCATTTGGATTGGGTTACCCGTTCCAACTACTTCATATCCTCTTGACAAACCATCTGTAGAGTCCATAGAAATGGTACGAACAGTGTTTTCACCAATGTGAGATTGTACTTCAAGAACTAATAACGTTCCGTCTTTTTTAGTGATTTCTAGTGAATCATAAATTTTTGGAAGTTCAACATCTTTTCCGTTGAAAACTACGTCAACTACTGGTCCAATGATTTGAGCAACTTTTCCTATTACTTTTGACATTACTTATGTGTTTATTAAATAGCTATTTAGGTTTATCGAAAATACCTCTTTTTTCAGAGCGCAAAGATAAATTTTTAAAATATAAAATCAATATTTTTTATAAAAAAAATACTGCGATTTTGTTTGATTCCTAAAAGTCAGCCTTTAAATGGTTAAATTGATAATTTTATGCCATTAAAAAAGCCACTACATTATCTTTTTTAATGAGTGGCTTTTTTATTGGTTATTTATATTTAATTGATTGTTTTTGGATATTGAATTGGATATACTCCCAAATCTACACGTCTAAGAGTCGACTGAAATTGAGTATTGATAGCATCAATAAATATATTGGCAATCAGGCCATATCCTCTGGCACTTGGATGAATTCCGTCAAGAGAAAAAGCACCACCTGTAACATACGTTGCTGACAATGTATAATTTCCAAAACTAATACCGCCATTAGACAATTGCGCCATAATTGGTCGTGTATCTACAAACGCTAGTCCTTTTGCTTTTGCTACAGCTTCGATAGTAGCATTGTATGCATCTGTAGCTACTTTGATTTCTGTTATTTCAGATTGAATCAAAACGTCTTTGTCCTGCAACGGAAATGTAATTCCAAATTTATCCAAAGGTGCTGGCGGAGCAATTCCCAGACCAGAATTAGCAGCCGTTGGTGCCGTACCAATCACTGTTCTGGTTGGCAAAACAACATAATCTTTAAAAGTACCATCAGATGTTTGTTTTGTTTGTCTTGCCTGACCAAAAACCTGACCATAAAAAGCTGCAGTTTGAGCACCTAATGTTGGTGTAAAAGCCGCTGTTAATTGTGCAGACAAATTGGTCAACGTTTCATCTTTGATTAATAAAGGATTGGCAGCAGTCTCTGAAAGCAAATTGATTCTGTCACCTGCTCCAAAAGCAGTCAAAGCTTGTTTTAGCGGACCGTATAATTGTGTATTTAAAGCTTTTATAGTTGCAACTCCAACAGTAGCGTTTCCGTTCCCTAACAAACTTGATGTAAGTGGGTTATAAGGAACCGTTACAAAATAAGGCAGTGTATTAATATAAGGCAAATTGGCCACTACACCTTTTGCTCCGTTAGCTGTTAAACCCGTTACCAAAGTGTTGTAAACATTTGCAAAAACCGTTGGATCTGTAATATCGTTACCTCCGTAAGTTGCAGGATTTAGGTTTCCTTTTTGATCTTTTCCTATTCCTCCTGAAGAAGCATAACCCAAAACATCATTTCCACCTATCCATAGAGAGAAAAAAGTAGGAGTTTGCACCACCGCATCAGCAAGTACAGTTGTTGAAGGCGAACTTGAGAAACGTGCAAAATAAGGGTTTGCAGTTCCTGTTGCTACACCAGCAACATTACCATAACCAGGAGTAACCAAATGATAACTTTTTGCTCCCGGAACACTCAAGTTATTAAAAGTTCCTGTAAGATGAACACCAACTTCGGTGGTTGGTTTATCTGTTAATGCCACCGGAGCCGATCCATTAAAATACAAACGTGGACCTGCGATAACATTTCCTCCCAATAATAATCCTCCAATATTGTCACTCGTAAAAGGAATTGTAAAAGCACCTCCGCCAGCAGCTGCAAATTGCTGCGATAAAATAGTTGTATAAGCTCCTTCCTGACCTTTTTTGAAAAGTGCACCATCACTATATCCTGCCGCAAAAGAGTCACCAAGCGCTACATATTTTGTAAATACTGCCGTACCGGGAACAACCGGAACCTCTGCCGGAGCAGCATTATCATCATCATTGTTACATGCTACAAAGGTTAAGGAAACCAGCAATAGCCATTTTATATTTTTTATCATGATTTTTTAATTTAAAATTAGTACTTCTTTTTCATTCGTCCTAACAAACTCAAGAACTCAATTTTCCATGTATTATGGATTGATTGTCCAAGAAGCAAACCATTGCTGACCAATTGCTCCCGCACCAATTACCTGAAGATAATCTGAACCGAAAAGATTTGTTGCCCCTACTTTAACAACTGATTTTAATTTTGGAAAAGCATAATTTATCTGAGCATCAAGAACCGTATTTTCCGGAATCATACCATCTCCAAAAGAAGATTGCCATAAATATTCTGTGTTCCATCTTACATTTAGATTAAAACCTAAGTTCTTAGTTACTTTAGAATTTCCTAAAGAAGCTTTAACTCTATGTTTAGGCGTATTAAATCCAGCAATAAAACTAGGATCTTCTGTCTGATCAAAATCAAATTGTGCATAGTTATAATTTACCCCTAACTCAAAATCTTTGTATACTTTCTTTGCCAAACCAACACCAAAACCTAATGATGAAATATTAGCAGTTGTATTAGTATATACCTGATAAACTCTTCTATCGCCAAATCTTATAGCAGCATAAGTTTTTTGAACTTCTGGATCTGCAGCATTGGTTCCAACTGTACCGTAGTATGGTGAAATTACTCTCGAAGTATTCATGAAATCATTATAAATATTGTAGTAAGCATTCAAATCGATTGACAAATCATTTTGAACAACTGAGCGATAACCAATTTCAAAAGCCTGTACTTGTTCCGGCTTAACCAAACCAACATTGGCAACCTTAAGATCTGCAGGATTTGCAGAAAGGCTAAATGCCTGAACAGAGGTCAAAGTATAAGCGTTACGATACGCATTCTGACCTGATAAATTTACTGTAGCAGGAGACCCCAAAGCTTGACCTGCAGCACTCACTGGTTTTGTTTCTGTAAATCGATCTAAATTTTCAGGAGCAGAACCAATTAAAGCAAACGGCCCTAAATCTAAACCAATATATTGATCCTGAGTAGTTGGATTACGGAAACCTGTTTGATAAGACACTCTAAAATTATGTCTTTTTGACTCTCCGCCTGAGTACACAAATGAAACTCTTGGTGATATATTTCCATCAAAATTCTGGCTTTTATCATAACGAAGAGATCCAGTAAACTTCAATCTGTCGTCTAAGAATTTTTTTTGTAATTGCGTGTAAGCACCATATTCTTTATAATCAATTGGACCATCAAAGTCGGTAAAAATAGTTCCTTCAGAATCCATGATGTATTTTCTCCAAGAACCACCTACCTGAATTTCAGCAAACTTAATTAGGTCTTTAAAATTATAATTTAAATCTGAATGATATAATTTTGAGTGATCAATAAATTTTGCCCCTTGTGTTAAATCCGGATTTGCCAACACAGTAGTAAGCGCTTGTTTAAACTGAGCAGAACCTGGCTCAAATCTCGCAGAACCTGTTGGTTTTGGAATAAAAGAAATAGCAGCAGGAAGTACATTATAATCTGCAAAATTTCTTGCGATAGCAGCAGATTGATTTGCATTTGTACCCATAACCGCTCCTGATAATTGGTAAGCAGTTGCATAATTGGTAAACCATTCCTGATCTGATTTTGCAGCTCTATTAACATTCCATGCAGCAAATCTCATGTCGTACGAATTTCCAGCATCTTCATCTGTAGCATAGAATCTGGCAAAAAAGTTTTTCCCTTTTACTTCTACTTTTGCTTGTTGCATCATAAAATCTTTCAAGGCATATCTGTTAGCTCCTTGATAAATTGTACTTCCCAAACCAATTTTATATTGCAAAATAACTTCGGTTTCATCTGCAAAAGGTCTGATATGTGCAGAGAAATCGGCTTTTATATTTTTTACTTTATTGTCTGTCAAATCTTGTTCGCGATAGCCCGTTCTACTTACTTGACCCACATTCGGAATAAAAGTAGTCACCTCGTCTCCGTAAAGATTCAAACCATCATAATTTTGATTTGTTTCACGGCTTACACCTCCAGCTGTCATACTTCTATTATCAGCAGCGATCCACTCTGTCGCTTCCAGATAAGTAAAATTTCCTTTTAAAGCGAAGTGTTTTGTAAATGCTTTTGCAGCTCTAATTCCAAAGTCATTGTAATCATTTCTGCCAGCAGCGTTTTGATTCGTCTGCCCGTATTTATAATAAACACTGATACCTTCGTTGGTAAAAGGACTTTTACTATTCATAAACAAAATTCCATTGAAAGCATTTGCACCATAAAGCGCTGAAGATGCACCTGGCAAAAGTTCGACATTTGCAACATCGATATCAGAAATACCAATTAGATTTCCTAACACGAAGTTTAAGGCTGGGGATGAGTTGTCCATTCCGTCAACCAATTGCATAAAACGAGTATTGGCAACAGATGCGAAACCACGCGTATTGATAGACTTAAACGAAATACTACTGGTATTAAAATGCACCTCTTTTAAGTTTTCTAACCCATCATAAAAAGTGGCAGCAGTCGTGTTCTTAATTTCCTGAATTCCCATTCTTTCGATAGTAACAGGAGATTCTATCACTCTTTCCGGAGTTCTGGATGCCGAAACAACAATTTCATCCAATTTAGTTTCTTCATCTTTTAGCACCACATTGACTTTTTGATCAGCCGAAGTGACATTGATGATCTTAGATTCAAATCCTACCGCCGAAACCTTAAGAGCAAAAGGTGGTTTAGACGTCGTTTTTAAAGCAAAAGTACCGTCAAAATCAGTAGAAGCACCACTTGTACTGCCTACAACATTTACATTGGCACCAGGAATAGATTGGTTGTTACTATCGGTAACGGAACCCGTAATTGTAGTCTGTGCGAAAGAAAATCCACAGAAAAACAAAGACATAATTAGTAAATAAACTCTCATTGGATTTGTTTTTGGTTAGTTTAGATAGCCAAAATAACAAATAATTTTCATATTACTAAAAAAAGGTTAAAAAAAATTAATTATAAACATATTTTTAGCAAGTATTTTAAGTATTCCTCATAACGATTTATTAAATTAATAGCAATAACCGTACATTTAAAACGAGAGATACTATGCATACATATAAATTTTAAGAAAAAAAATGAATATTTCTTAAAAATACATAGTTCATAAAAATAAATTGACAATATAAAAAAACGAGACCTAAATCTCGTTTTTTTAACATTTTTACCAAATTTAAAGAGTTAAGGCATTTTTAAAATTCAATTTTAATACCGATTTGATTACCGCTCGCCACCAAAGTTGTTTTGTACGTAGGCTGATTATTTTCGGCCAAACCATCATTGTATTTGGTCAAAGCCGATTTGACTTTTCTGGTATAACCAATCTTGACAGGAATAGAACCCAAAATCATTGCACCTCCAATAATAGCGGCAGTAAAACTAGTACGCTCTGCTTGTACGGAAGGATAATAACCATTACCAGGATAGGTAGTCACATATTGCTCATCTTTTGTCAATCCAACTAATAAATTGGCGACCACTAGTGCCGAGCCACCATACAGCAGCACATTGCCCCATGTTTTCTTATTTCTTCCCGCATTATACAATGACAGCGCTTCGTTGTTATTTGCCATCAGAGCCCGAACTTCCATCGGATTGATTTTTTTGTTCTCTGCATTATAGACGTTTCCGCCAGTTCTATAAGTAAGCTGTTGAGAGAAGCCGGTTGCAGTTATTATCAGGAAAACTGCTGTGATAATTTTTTTCATAAACGTAAATTAAATGATAAGATTAGAAATAGCTCAAGCAAATAAACATCATAATTTATAAATTTGAAATTTATTTCATAAAAAGTTAAACAAAAAAAGCGAGACCTGGATCTCGCTTTTATTAACACTATAATAAATTTTATTGTATTATTCTACAGTTACGGATTTTGCCAAATTACGTGGCTGATCTACGTTACAACCGCGCATTACAGCGATGTAATACGAAAGCAATTGCAAAGGTATTGTAGTTATTAATGGTGATAATGCATCTGATGTTTCCGGAATTTCGATTACATAATCTGCCAATTCACGAACTTGGGTATCTCCTTTGGTAACCACTGCAATGATTTTGCCACTTCTCGATTTTATCTCCTGAATGTTACTTACAATTTTATCGTAATGCCCTTGTTTAGGAGCAATAACAATAACCGGCATGTGCTCATCAATAAGTGCAATCGGACCATGTTTCATCTCTGCTGCAGGATAACCTTCAGCATGAATATAAGAGATCTCTTTTAGTTTTAAAGCACCTTCTAATGCTACCGGAAAATTATATCCTCGACCTAAATACAGACAATTTGGAGCATCTTTAAAAGCAGCAGCAATTTCTTTTGCTCTGTCATTGGTTTCTAATGCTTCAGCTACTTTTTCAGGAATTATTTCTAATTCTTGCAAATAAGTATGAAAATCTGTGTTTGATAAAGTGCCTTTTGCTTTTCCTAAACGTAAAGCAATCATCGTTAAAACAGTGATTTGCGTTGTAAATGCTTTAGTCGAAGCTACTCCAATTTCGGGACCAGCATGCGTGTAAGCACCTGCATGAGTTTCTCTAGAAATAGAAGAACCTACAACATTACAAACACCAAAAACGAAAGCTCCGTTTTCTTTTGCCAATTTGATAGCCGCCATAGTATCCGCAGTTTCTCCAGATTGAGAAATAGCAATCACCACATCGTCTTTATTGATAATTGGGTTTCTGTATCTAAATTCTGAAGCATATTCTACTTCTACAGGGATGCGGGCGAATTCTTCAAAAATATATTCTGCCACTAATCCTGCGTGCCATGAAGTACCACAAGCTACGATAACAATTCGTTTAGCGTTTAAGAATTTTTCTAAATTATCCTCAACACCTGCCATCTGAACGATTCCTTTATTCGCATTAAGTCTACCTCTGTAGGTATCTTTAATGACACTTGGCTGTTCGTAAATTTCTTTTAGCATGAAATGGTCGTAACCGCCTTTTTCAATTTGCTCCAGATTCATTTGAAGTTCCTGAATATAAGGATCTACCAAAGAATCATCTTTTATTTTTCTAATTTTAAGAGGCTTATGCAATCTTATATTTGCCATCTCTCCATCTTCAAGATAAATAGCATTTGAAGTATACTCGATAAACGGAGAAGCATCAGAGGCTATAAAATATTCACCTTCACCAACACCAATCGCCAATGGGCTACCCAATCTTGCAGCAACCAATTCGTTAGGATTTTTTTTATCAAAAACCGCTATCGCATAAGCACCAACGACTTGATTTAATGCAATTTGAACTGCTTTGCCTAACTTTATATTTTCTTTCTTTTGAACTTCTTCGATCAGATTTACTAAAACTTCTGTATCGGTATCCGAATGAAAAACATAACCTCTTTTGATTAATTCTTCTTTAAGAGGAGCGTAATTTTCGATAATACCATTGTGAATAATAGCCAACTCACCAGAATTAGAAAGATGTGGATGTGAGTTTACATCGTTTGGAACTCCGTGTGTAGCCCAACGAGTATGTCCAATACCAATATTTCCGTTGGTAGTAAAACCATTTTTTGCTTTAGCTTCAAGATCAGCTACCTTACCTTTTGTTTTACAGATTTTAATTCCAGATTCTGCATCATATAGCATCACACCAGCACTATCATATCCTCTGTATTCGAGTCGCTTCAATCCTTTGATTACAATAGGATAAGCCTCTCTATGCCCAATATATCCAACAATTCCACACATATATTTTTATTAATTTGGTTTTGTATAGTAAACTTGAAGTTTTACTTTTTTATCTGCCGAAGCAGCAGTTCCTCCAAATAGTACTGTTCCTGCCTGACTCATTACAGATGCTCTTGGAACTTCTTTAAAATTACTATTGTTGATCGTTTTAGGATCCATTTTACTGGAAGCAACAATGGTAATATCATCCGTTACAACCAAACCTAACTTTACAGCTACTGCTTTGTCATTTTTGATCAAATTACGAATATAACTGGTTAAACGAATTTTATACGTTTTACCCTTTTTGGTAGTAGCATCCAAATTGATGATACCATCATAAATATACTTTGCTCTACGACCATCTGTTGTTAGACTAGAAGTACCATCTGCAATATAATCTACAATAGGGGTGTTATTGGTGGCATCATACAAATAAACCCTTAACGGCTCATCTAAATCTTTCATCTTATCAGAATCGATAGTAAAAACCAGATTTGCCTCATTAACCATCCAACCTTTGGCTTTAATATCTGCCAATTGAGTTGCAAAATCATTCAGCTCAATGATCGCCATAGAACCCTGACCTCCTTTTAGATATAATTTATCATCAGCCACAACATCGTTCTGTGTAGCATCCAAATAGTCAGGCGTTACATTGCTTTCTTCCTGCAAACTAACCGTATTCCCTGTAAGATTCAGAACCAAAGTTTTATTTTCTTTTACATTTTCATCATCTGTAGTAATAGCTGTTTTGGCTTTATAAAAAACGGTAATTTTACCTTTTTTAAAGTCCATCATTGCCGCATTACTATTACTAGAGCCGGATTTTTCTACTTTAAAATACAATCCTCTAAAATAATTTTTAAAAAGATCTGCATTTGCCAAATTCGAAGCTTTTGAAGCATCAAGAAGTTTGGTTTTAAAAAATTCTCTGTTAAGATGTAAACGCATTTCCGGAGGAAATCTTTTCTTCGTTTCTACTTTTGTAGTAGCATCTACTGTTTTTTCAACTATTTCTTTACTGCTAAAGAAAAACTCATCATTCTCCAATTTATTAGAACTGTCGTTTAAGAGTGTTCCTTTTTGACCCTCAAAATCAACATTTTGATTGGTATAGTACAACTGACTTGTTTGCACACTCCCACTCGGATCAAGATCTCTCATGTAATAACCTGATTCATAAACGCTCAGTTTTAATTTTCCGTCGGCAGGACCAAAAACAGAATCCAATACATAAGTAGAATTACCTGTTTCAGAATTTATGATCGTTTTACTTGAAACTACAAAATAAGGAATATTAATAGTAACACTATCTACTTCGACACCTTCGCCAATCGTTGGCGCATATTCTGACAATGCGACCTGAGTATTAAAATTAGCCGTTGTTGTTCCAAAAACAGCATTATCATAAATACCTAAAGGATTTGTATTTAAATTATTAGAAGCTACCGGAGTAACTTTCTGATTGTAAGCGTTAACATCGTAATTTTCTGGTTCCAAACCAAAATGATTATCACCGATTAAAGTATCTCCGATCTCAATAAAATCCTTATCGCAAGAATAGAAAACAACAACCGTGGCAACTAATAGAAGTTTCTTAATAAAAGAAGTATTATACATGTTTAATAATAAAGTTAAAATTTAAAGCCCCATACTCTTGTAGAAATTTGTATACGCCTCGGCGAATGCATCTTTCGTGGCGAAAGGTAAAAAAGGTTTTCCTGAAGATTCTATAAATTTTGTTAAACTTGGCGATACGTTTTCAGAAGCTATAATCACAGCATCAGAATGTAATATGCTCGCTTTAAGGATATTTTCGTAATTAGGCACTTCCAAATCAGCAACTGCGTCATGCGGCACGCCGTCAAATTTTACCTTATTGATCATTTCTAAATCCAGATTTTCATCAAAAGATTGTCCATAAACAGAAGTAACAATTTTCGTTTCAGAGAACAATGCTTCATTTTTATAGTAATGTTTCATGTAAATAGGCAACATCGAAGCCAACCAACCATGCACATGTATAATATCTGGAACCCAGTTGAGTTTTTTTACTGTCTCTACCACTCCTTTTGCAAAAAATATGGCTCTTTCGTCATTATCAGGATACAAAACGCCTTCTTCGTCTGCAAAAGTTGCTTTTCTCTTAAAATATTCATCATTATCAATAAAATAAACTTGAATTCTTTCTTTCGGAATCGAAGCTACTTTGATAATCAATGGCATATCCAAGTCATTTACTACCAAATTCATCCCTGAAAGTCTGATTACTTCGTGTAATTGATGTCTTCTTTCGTTAATATTTCCGTATCTTGGCATGAAAATTCTTATTTGTCCGCCTTGATCATTGATCATTTTTGGAACGTCATAAGACATTAAAGAAACTTCATTTTCAGCCAAATATGGCACGACTTCAGATGATACATATAATATCCTCTTATCTTTCATAATAGTATTTTACTTAATTTTTGGTAATAAAAACGTTGCAAAATTACAAAAATTTATGCAGTTATTAACTAATATATTATGTTTGCACTAAATTTTAATAATACCCTCATGCATATTTTCTACGGTAAAGTAGCCTTGATAGCTTATTTAAAAACTATCAAAACCGCAAATTCAACTATTGGGTTTGTACCAACAATGGGCGCTTTACACCAAGGTCATCTGGCTTTAATGCAACGCTCAATCAAAGAAAATGACGATACTGTGGTGAGTATTTTTGTAAATCCAACGCAATTTAACAATCCTGAAGATTTAGAAAAATATCCCCGAACGCTGGAAGAAGACGTAAAAAAAATGCGTAATCTGAGTGATAAAATCATCCTTTATGCTCCTTCTGTCGAGGATATATACGAAGGACATACGGTTTCTCAGGATTTTGATTTTGATGGTTTAGAAAATCAAATGGAAGGAAAATTCAGACCCGGACATTTTAATGGCGTGGGTACCATAGTAAAACGTTTGTTTGAAATTGTAACACCAACGAACGCTTATTTTGGCGAAAAAGACTTTCAGCAATTGCAAATTGTTAAAAAAATGGTCGAAAAGAACCACATGCCAGTACATGTTGTAGGCTGTCCTATTTTTAGAGAAGACAACCAATTGGCGATGAGTTCCCGAAACGAGCGCCTGACTTCTGAAGAAAGAAAAAAAGCTTCGATTATCTACAAAACTCTGACGCAAGCCCAAGAAATATTCGCAAAAGAAAGCCCAGAAGCTACTATTGAGTTTGTACAAAATGCATTCAAAGACAACGAAATGTTTGAGTTGGAATATTTTGTAATAGCTGATGAATCGACATTATTACCCATCGATCATAAGAGTAAAGACAAAAAGTACCGCGCATTTATAGCAGTATTTGTTAATTCTATAAGGCTGATTGATACCATTTCATTAAATTAATTTACCTTTGCACCATGCAAATTCAAGTTTTAAAATCAAAAATTCATCGTGTAAAAGTAACGGGAGCCGATTTAAATTATATTGGCAGTATTACTATTGACGAAACTTTACTGGAAGCCTCTAACATTATTGAAGGTGAAAAAGTATCTATTGTAAACATTAATAATGGTGAACGCTTTGAAACGTATGCTATAAAAGGCCAGAAAAATTCAGGCGAAATTACCCTGAACGGACCTGCTGCCAGAAAAGTACAGAAAGACGACATTATTATCATCATTTCTTATGCAACTTTGGATTTTGAAGAAGCCAAAACCTTCAAACCATGGATTGTTTTCCCTAATGAAAACGATAATTCGTTAACGTAAATTCTCTTTTACACATATAATATCCTTTATTCGTCAAAATTATTTTTGATCGAATGACGTTTTGTTTGTCTTAAATTTCACGGCTTTTTTAAATCACATTGTTATCAAAAAGCAAATAAAGTATTATATTGGTACCTTATTTTAATACTTTTTAATTTACTGAAATGCCTCAAATCATGAAAAAAGTTTACCTTTTGCTTGCCTTAATTTCGGTTTCGGTTTTCGCACAGAAAAAATTTGATAATATTAAATCTGAAAAACTGGGAACAGAGAGAAGAATAACCATCGGACTTCCCGCTTCTTACGAATCAAATCCAACAAAAAAATACCCTGTTTTATATTTGTTAGACGGTGATTATCTTTTTGATCCTTTTTCCGGGAATTTAAGCTACGGTTCGTACTGGGATGATTTGCCAGAAATGATCATTATCGGGATTCATCAAAACAAAGAAGAAGAGCGTTATGATGACACTACAATTGACGAAATCACGGGGTTGCCGTTTGAAAAAGGTGCTCAGTTTTTTGAATTTGTCGGCGCAGAATTAATTCCGTATATCGAAAAAAAATACCGCACAACTCCTTTCAGAATCGTTGCCGGACACGATACTACCGCTAGTTTTATCAATTTTTATTTGTACAAAGAGCAGCCAATTTTTAACGCCTACATTTGCTTTAGCCCAGAACTTGCCCCAAAAATGGAAGTTAGGATTCCAGAAAAATTTGCCAAAATTACAGAACCTGTTTTTTATTACATTTCTGTTGCCGATGGCGATAACAAAAAGCTAAAAGAACCTATAGAAAAATTAGACAGCAATATTAAAATCGCAAATAATCCGTTAGTTAATTATAAGTACGATGTATTTAAAAACACAACGCATTATACACAGGTTCTACATGCAATTCCGAGCGCTTTGTATCAAATTTTTGAAGCCTATCGTCCGATAAATTCAGAGGAATACAATAATAAAATTGTGGTGCTTCAATCTGGATTCGCCGATTATTTAGAAAATAAATATGCCGTAATGTCTAAAATGATGGGTATTGAAGTTCCTGTTAGGATGAGTGATTTTAAAGTAATTGAAAATTTAATTTTAAAAAACAAAGCTTACGACGAATTAGGAAAAATGGCCGAAATTGCCAATGTTACCTACCCGAAAGCAATGTTGGGCGAATACGAATTAGGATTGATGTACGAAAAAATGGACGACCCGAAAAGAGCGTCTAAAAAATATCAAAATGCTTCTCAAATGGAACCAATTGGTGATTTGAATAAAGATTTGATGTATGAAAAAATCGATCAAATGAATACACTTGCAAAAAAAACCAAATAATGTCTAAAGTAAAAACTTCCTTTTTTTGTCAGAATTGCGGCACCCAATACGCCAAATGGCAAGGACAATGCAATGCCTGCAAAGAATGGAATACGATTGCCGAAGAAATTATCCAAAAGCAAGAAAAAGTCGCTTGGAAAAGCGAACCAGCTTCCAGCAGCAAAGCGCCTCGCCCATTAAAAATTAACGAAATAGATTCGACGCAGGAAGTACGAATGGATACAACCGATGGCGAATTGAATCGTGTTCTGGGTGGCGGAATCGTTCCGGGATCTTTGACTCTTTTAGGCGGTGAACCCGGTATTGGAAAAAGTACCCTTTTGCTTCAGATTTCTCTGAAATTGCCTTATAAAACGCTTTATGTTTCGGGTGAAGAAAGCCAGAAACAAATTAAGATGCGTGCCGAAAGAATCACGCCCAACAGCGACAATTGTTATATTTTGACGGAAACAAAAACGCAAAATATTTTCAAGCAAATTGAAGCCATTCAGCCCGAAATAGTGATTATCGACTCTATTCAGACTTTACATACCGATTATATAGAATCTACCGCCGGAAGTATTTCTCAGATTAGAGAAACTACGGCCGAGTTGATCAAATTTGCCAAAGAAACCAATATCCCAGTTATTTTAATTGGACATATTACCAAAGACGGTAACATCGCCGGCCCGAAAATTCTGGAACACATGGTGGATACTGTTTTGCAATTTGAGGGTGATCGTAATCATGTGTATCGTATTCTGCGATCGCTAAAAAACCGTTTTGGCTCAACAGCCGAACTGGGAATTTACGAAATGCTGGGCAGTGGTTTACGGGAAGTTTCAAACCCGTCTGAAATATTGATTTCGCACAAAGACGAAGAAATGTCCGGAACTGCAATTGCCACAACGATGGAGGGCATGCGCCCGTTGATGATCGAAATACAATCTCTGGTGAGCACCGCAGTTTACGGAACACCACAACGAAGCACAACAGGTTACAACGCCAAAAGGCTGAACATGATTTTGGCGGTTTTAGAAAAAAGAGCCGGATTTCGTTTAGGCGCAAAAGATGTGTTTCTAAATGTTACTGGCGGAATTTCAGTAGATGATCCCGCAATTGACTTAGCGGTTGTCGCTGCCATATTATCGTCCAACGAAGACATTCCGGTAACCAAAGGATTCTGTTTTGCGGGAGAAGTAGGTTTATCGGGAGAAATTCGCCCTGTAAACCGCGTCGATCAGCGCATTCAGGAAGCCGAAAAATTAGGATTCAACACGATATTTGTATCCAAATACAACAAAATTGCATTAAAAAATACAGGAATCAAAATAGAACTCGTTACCAAAATTGAAGACGTCGCCAGTATTCTTTTTGGGTAGTTTTTACAAAACCTTCTTTATGAAATTTCCAAAACAAAAAATAACCAAAGCACTCTCAATACTTGTACTGGTATTGCTGGTGCTTTTTTTAGGATTTTACTTTTTTCGGAATTCGCTTTTAAAACAAGCCATTGCCAAAGTCACCCACAAAATGAGCGTGGACTATGATAGTGTTTTCTCTGTAGAATCGGCTTCTTTTGAGGGATTATCCGGCATAAAACTAACCAATGTGGTTCTGGTTCCCCGAAATGCGGACACACTTTTTAATATCAAAAAAATAGAAACCACTATCAATTTATCCAGTTTACTGGTTGGCGATGTCCAGATCGGCACTTTGAAAGTAAATGACGGTTACGTACAATTGGTCAAAAAAGTAAAAGTGCGCAATTTTGATGCTTTTCTAAAAAAAGATACCACTGAAAAAGACACCAACGAAAAAAGAAAATACGCAACAATAGCTTACCGAATTATTTCGAAACTACTAAATCTCGTTCCAACCGACATGAAACTGGAACGTTTGAATTTTAAAATTAATGACAATGGCAAAACAGCCTCAATTGCGATCAATACACTTGTTTTAAGCAATAAACAGCTCGAAACAACGCTACATGTTCAGAGCAAGGATTTTGACCAGCGCTGGAATATAAAAGGCTTTGCCGACCCTCGTAATAAAAAAGCCGATATTCGCTTTTTTAATGTAGATACGGGAGCGATTAAAGTGCCGTATCTGGATGAAAGATACAATTTGAAAGCCAGCTTCGATTCTATACGACTGAATGTTGAAAACATCGAAAAAGACGGAAGCGAACTGCACATTGATGGCTTTACTTCTATCGCCAACTTAAAAATCAACCATCCCAAAATTGCTAGCAAAGATGTGGTCATCAAAAATGCGCGTTTTGATTATCGCTTTTTACTCGGTGACGATTTCATTTCGATCGACAGCACTTCGTCTATGACGCTAAACAAAATAAAAGTGCGTCCTTATGTTTCGTACAATACCGAATCGGATACGGTTTATACTTTAAAAGTCGACATTCCAAAAATGCAGGCGCAGGATTTTATTGTTTCGTTGCCTGAAGGCTTGTTTACACATTTTCAAGGCATGGAAGCTACTGGTAATTTTAATTATAATTTAGACTTTAAATTCAATAAAAACAAGCCCAATACGCTGGTTTTCGATAGTAAACTAAACAAAGAAAACCTAAAAATCACGAAATACGGCGAGGCAAATCTTAACAAATTAAACGGCGAATTTGTGTATCGCGCCATCATACAAAATGTGTTGCAAAGACCTGTTTTGGTCGGCAATGCAAATCCAAATTACACTCCTTTGGATCAAATTTCGCCTTATTTGCGCAAATGCGTGCTGACTACAGAAGACCCTTCGTTTTTCTCGCATCGCGGTTTTATCAATGAAGCTTTTAAACAGTCGATTCTAAAAAATATTCGAACCAAAAAATTCTCTCGTGGCGCTAGTACGATCAGTATGCAATTGATCAAAAATGTATTTTTAACTCGAGAAAAAACACTTTCGCGTAAGCTGGAAGAAATTTTACTCGTGTATATTCTAGAGAACAATCGCGTGGTAAGCAAGGAAAGAATGCTCGAAGTATATTTTAATATTATCGAATGGGGGCCTAATGTTTACGGCATTGGCGAAGCAAGTCATTTTTATTTCCAGAAAAGTCCGGCAGATTTGAGTTTGAATGAATGTTTGTTCCTGGCCACGATTATTCCGAAACCCAGAAAATTCATGTATCAGTTTAACGATCAGGGAAATTTGAAAGACTACGCAATAAAGAACCAAAAGTTTTTAAGCAGCTTAATGTTACGTCGTGGCGTTTTGATTCCAGAAGATACTGTTTTTCAATCGCCGGTTTATGTTTCTGGAAATGCACGATCGTTATTGCGCATTAAAACCTTAGACTCAACAGCAATTCCGTTAGATTCTTTGTCAACCGATAGCGAGTTTGATCTTTAGATTTTATGATCATTTATCGTAATTCAGCAAATTTTCAGTACTTATAAAACTGTGATGCTTTATTTAATTTTGAAAGTATCAGCAAAAGAAAATAATTCGCAAAGCGAAAAAATTTTAAAAACAAATTCCACTAATTATCACAACATTCAGTGACAAATTAGTGGAATTTTCAATTATTCTAAAATTAAAATTATTATGGTGCCGGATCCGGAATAATAGCTTGAACAGCATCAATTTCGGATAGAATCTCCTTAGAAAGTGTGACATCAATTGTATCAATATTTTCTTTTAATTGTTCTAAAGTCGTAGCACCAATAATTGCGCTGGTAAGAAATGGCTGTTGCAATACAAAACCCATTGCGAGCTCTGTAAGCGTCATACCGTGTTTTTTAGCAATTTCATTGTACAAACGAGTTGCTTGTGTGCATTGCTCGCTATTGTAGCGCGTGTATTGTGGAAAAAGATTGATTCTAGCGTTTGGATGCTGTTCTCCTGTCAAGAATTTACCTGTCAAAACACCAAATGCTAAAGGAGAATAAGCCAATAAACCCAAATTTTCATGAAGCGCTACTTCTGAAGAACCTACTTCGAAAAGACGATTTAATAACGAATACGGATTTTGAACAGTTTTGATTCGTGGCAGATTCTGGTATTTACTTTCTTCCAGAAAACGCATCATTCCCCAGGCATTTTCATTAGAAACACCAATATGTTTTATTTTTCCTTCTTTGATTAACCCATCAAAAGTTTCCAGAACGCCTCTAAAATTATCTTCCCACTCATAGTCCTGAACTTTAAAAGCACGTTGTCCGAAAGTATTGGTTTTACGCTCTGGCCAATGCATTTGATACAAATCGATGTAATCTGTCTGCAGTCTTTTTAAGCTATTTTCTAAAGCAAATTTGATACTTGCAGGCGAGAAATCCAGTTTTTCGCGCATGTACCCAAAATTAGCGTTTGGACCTGCAATTTTAGATGCCAAAACCACTTTGTCACGATTGCCTGATTTTTTAAACCAGGTTCCTATAATTTTTTCGGTGCTTCCGTAAGTAGCTTCACTTGCCGGAACCGAGTACATTTCGGCGGTATCAAAAAAATTCACACCTCTTTCAAGGGCATAATCCATTTGGGCGTGACCTTCTACTTCTGAGTTTTGTTGACCAAAAGTCATCGTACCAAGGCAAATTTTACTAACTTTTATATCGGTATGGGGTAAAGTGGTGTATTTCATTTTTTTTAAGGTTCTGAGTTGCTAAGATTCTTAGGTTCTAAGTTTACTTGTTTCGATTTTAAAGTCTCAAAGATACAAAGGCATTGATAAACCACTAACAAGACAAAAGTTAAAAAAACTAAAAGGTTTCTTTCAGGTACTAATGTTCTAAGATGCTAAGCTTTTGCTTGAGTATTGAAACTCAAAATACATTACTGTATTTTTCAAGAAAGAAAAATCCAATAAAAAATTCCAAATCCCAGGTGTTAATTTGGAATTTGGAATTTATAAATTGGAATCTTAGTAACTTAGCACCTTAGACACTTAGCAGCTTAATTAATACTATTCAACATTTCAGCAATTTCATCCAATCTTGGCGTTAAGATGATTTCGATTCTACGGTTTTTTGCTTTTCCTTCTGGAGTTGCGTTGCTGGCAAGAGGAGAATATTCGCTGCGTCCTGCGGCCGTAAGTTTTTGTTTGTTGATTTTTTTGTTTTCGGCCAAAATATTTACAATTGCGGTGGCTCTTTTGGTCGATAAATCCCAGTTGTCTGCGATAGGTCCAGAACCTGCATACGGATCATCATCTGTGTGACCTTCGATCAATACCGACAAATCTGGATTGTCACCTAAAACTTTTGCAAGCTCTACAACCGCTTTTCTACCTTCGGTACCAACGGCCCAACTTCCTGAATTGAAAAGCAATTTGTTTTCCATAGAAACATATACTTTCCCGTTTTTCTGTTCTACGGTAAGACCTTTTCCTTCAAAACCATTCAAAGCTTTAGAAAGTGTTTCTTTTAGTTTGCGCATCGCAGCTTCTTTAGCTGCAATCATGGCTTCTAATTCGTTTAAGCGGTTGGCGGTTTTATCTAAACGAGCTTGTTCTTCGGCTAGTTTTTTGGATTTTGCTTCTAATTGTGCCAACAAATCACGGTTTTTAGCCATATTACTTTCTAAGGCATCGTTGCTGTTTTTTTCTAGCGCTTTATACGAATCTTCTAAAACCTTATATTTTTTTTGCTCTGCAAGTAAATCTGCTTTTTGTTTAGCAAGATCTGCTTTTGTAGCGTTTAAATCTTTGTTCAGGCTGTCGCGATCTAATTCTAATTGATTTTTTGCTTTTTGTAATTCGGCATTTTCATCTGCAACGGCGCGATTTTCTTTCTTTAAATCTGAATATTTGTTTTCCAGATCGTTGTATATTTTCTTGGATACACATGAAGTTGTGGATAAGGCTAAAAGTAGCAATCCGATCGAAGCTTTTTTTATCATTTGATTTTTGTTTTTATTTGGGGCTTGATTAATAATTTAAAATGTCATGTTTGCAAAAGTGCCCTAGCCCTGATGGGAGCGACATCCTTTTTGTTTTTTCTTTAAAAACAAAAAGATATAGTGAACAGCAGGAAACAGCTCCTGAAATTTAATATCGGGCAACTTTTTAATGCCCTTTCGAAGCATTTTTTAGCAATAACAGTACCAAAGTTACTCAATTTCGACTAAAACCGGGCAATGATCTGAGTGCATCGCATTAGGTAAGATAACGGCACGTTTGAGTTTATGTTGCAAAGAATCGCTCACTAAATTGTAATCGATACGCCAGCCTTTGTTGTTTCCGCGGGCTCCGGCACGATAACTCCACCACGAATAATGGTGGGGATCTTTGTTGAAATGACGAAAACTATCGACAAAACCTGACTTCATAAAACCGTCTAACCAGGCACGTTCCTGAGGCAAAAATCCTGAAACGGTTTTGTTGCGAACGGGATCGTGAATATCGATTGCCTCGTGGCAAATATTGTAATCGCCGCAAATGATCAGGTTTGGAATGGTGATTTTTAGTTCGTTGATGTAGGTTTGAAAATCATCCATAAACATAAATTTATGATCCAGACGCTCTATGTTAGTCCCAGAAGGTAAATACAAACTCATAACCGAAAACGCATCAAAATCGACACGAAGGTTACGCCCTTCAAAATCCATGTGCTGAATTCCGGTTCCGAAAACGACATTGTTGGGTTTTATTTTAGACAAAATAGCTACTCCACTGTAGCCTTTTTTGGTCGCAGGATAATAGTATTGGTATGGATAACCCGCAGCAGTAATTGCCTCTACGGGAATCTGATCCTGTGTGGCTTTTATTTCCTGAAGGCAAATAACATCAGGGCTAGCATGTTGCAACCAGTCGATGAATCCTTTGGCGATCGCAGCGCGTATTCCGTTAACATTATAAGAAATAATTTTCATTTCGGCTTTTTTTTAAGAATTTCAAAAGTAATAAAAAAGTGTAAAGTTTGTGTTCGAAACGACGAAAAGTAGAGTTTTTTGTTATCTTTGTTCGCTGCTCTAATAAATTAAAAATAGTACATGGGTTTAGTTACCGCGAAAGAAGTTGCAAAAGCGATAAATGTTGATAAGTACGGAGTTTTAGGTACTTTTTCAGGCTGGATGCTTATGAAGGTACTTAAGATATCTACCCTTAATAAAATATACGACCACAACAAACATTTAGAAGACGTAGCTTTTTTAAATGGAGTTCTGGATGAATTGCAAATTAAGTTTGAAATTCCTGAAGAAGATCTAAAACGCTTGCCTAAAGAAGGTGCTTATATTACTATTTCGAATCATCCACTGGGAGGAATCGATGGTATATTACTTTTGAAATTAATGCTCGAAAGAGAACCCAACTTCAAGATTATCGCCAACTTTTTATTGCACCGCATTGTTCCGCTCAAGAAATACATCATGCCTGTAAATCCTTTTGAAAATCATAAGGATGCCAAATCAAGTGTGGTGGGAATCAAAGAAACCCTGCGCCATTTAAGTGATGGCAAACCTTTAGGGATTTTTCCAGCCGGTGAAGTTTCGACGTACAGAGACGGAAAATTGGTCGTAGATAAACCTTGGGAAGAAGGCGCTTTGAAATTAATTCGCAAAGCGAAAGTTCCGGTTGTACCGATTTATTTTCATGCTAAAAACAGCAGATTATTTTACTGGTTATCAAAGATTGATGATACGCTTCGTACCGCAAAATTACCCTCAGAACTGCTCACGCAAAAAGACCGTGTGATCAAGGTACGTATTGGGAAACCTATTTCTGTAAACGAGCAAAACGAGTTTGAAACGTTTGAAGATTACTCGGAATTTTTAAGAAAAAAAACCTATATGCTTGCCAATCCTTTCGAAAAGGAAAGCAAATTACTGGATGCTGCAAGCCTTAAAATACCAAAAGCACCAAAGAAAATCGTGACACCGGCAAGCGAATCTCACATGATAGACGAGGTGAACTCGCTGCGCAACAGTGATTGTCGTTTGTTACAAAGCAAAAACTACGAAGTATTTTTTGCAAGCGCAAAATCGGTTCCGAATATCTTACATGAAATTGGTCGTCTTCGCGAAATTACTTTCCGTGAAGTAGGCGAAGGAACCAACGAATCGATTGACTTAGATAAATTTGATCAATATTATCACCACATGTTTTTGTGGGATGATGAAACCAAAAAAATAGCCGGAGCCTACCGCATGGGATTGGGTTCTGAAATCTATCCAAAATACGGAATTGAAGGTTTTTACTTGAATGATCTTTTTAGATTCGAGCCCGAATTGCACGATATGATGCACAAATCTATCGAAATGGGCCGTGCCTTTATCGTAAAAGAGTACCAGCAAAAGCCAATGCCGCTGTTTTTATTATGGAAAGGAATCATTCATACCACATTGCGTTATCCTGAACACAAATACCTGTTAGGTGGCGTGAGCATTAGCAATCAGTTTTCTGATTTCTCTAAATCGCTAATGATTGAATTTATGAAATCCAACTATTACGATCCTTATGTAGCACAATACATTCATCCTAAAAAAGCCTATAAAGTAAAACTGAAAGACGCTGATAAAGACTTTATTTTTGATGAAGCCGAATCTGATTTGAATAAATTTGATAAAATCATTGACGAATTAGAACCAGGAAATTTACGTTTGCCTGTACTGATTAAGAAATACATCAAGCAAAATGCACGTGTGGTAGCTTTTAATGTTGATCCGCTGTTTAACAACGCCATCGATGGCTTGATGTACATCAGGATCGCAGATATCCCGGAAAGCACTATGAAACCGGTTATAGAAGAATTTCAAATAGAATTAGAACGCAAATTATCTGAAAAAGAAGATATTATTTAAGATTTGATATAAAAAGAAAAAGCCTTTTCATTAATTTGAAAAGGCTTTTTTATGTTTTAGAACCAAGGTTTTTTACCAACTTGATACGTTTGATAAAAATCATCATCACTCTTCGTCAAATATATTATACCTTCAATAAATCCAACTATTCCTGCTGCTCCACAAGTTACAACACTCAGGACGATTTGAATAATTCCTTCTTTAGTATATCCTAAAATAAACTTATGAATCCCTAAGTATCCGAAAATGATACCTAAAACTCCAGCTAAAACTTTTTTGTTTTCTGGTTTTACAGTTTGTGGAGTATTCCACGTTTCTTCTGGTTTTGTGTTTTCCATTATATATGATTTAAATTATTGTACTTCAACACTTCCTATTTCACTAATTTGATCAGTTTCATTTTTAGGATCTGGTCCATATTGATTTGATCCTGCATCTCCCTCAGTACAAAATAAAATTAGAATCCAAATAGGACCAACTAATGGAATAAAAGAAACAAAATAAAACCAACCGCTTTTGTTAACATCATGCAATCTCCTAGCGACAACACCCAAAGTAGGAATTAGAGTTGCTAATGTATACAACAAGAAAAGGGCATATCCTACCATAACTCCTGTAACTCCATCACCGAATAAACCACCCACTGCTCCACCTAATATCATCAATGCAATCGAAATTAATCCGTTTGCAAGTGCAAAATACCAATATTCACTTCTTCTCGCACGTCCTTTAAAGTTTGCATAGTTTTCAAAAACTACCTTTTTGTACCATTCAATCATAATTAATAAATTAGTTAGTTAATCCCTACTCTTATGGATTTTCGGTTACTCCTTTTTTTAAAATTTTGTTAAAATTCGGAAACAATATTAAAAAAAAATAACTTTAAAAACTAATTCAGCTCTTTACTTTTTGAGAAAAAACCTGTTATTAATAACTTAACAAACCTTCAAAAGTTCTAACACCCTATTATTATTGACTTTACTTCGAATATAATTTTTTAATTTTATCTACGATCACTTGAGCAAGACGTTCGTGACTTTCAAAAGTCCATCCTGCAATATGAGGCGTTAGCAAAACATTTTTGGCATCTAACAAATACTGAAAAGCTTCGGGAGTATTTTTATCCTGAAAAAGTGTTTCAAAAGACAGCTTCTCGTACTCTAAAACATCCAAGCCAGCCCCTAAGACCTTTTTCGACTTCATCGCTGTCACTAAATCTGCGGTAACTATATTTTTACCTCGAGATGTGTTGATGATCCAAAATGGCTTTTTAAACGCATTTACAAACACACTGTTGACCATTTTATCGGTTTCTGGTGTCCAAGGAAGGTGCAAGCTCAAAACATCTGCTTTTTGCTGCAATTCTTCTAATGAAACTTGTCTGGCATTTTCGTCGCCTACATTTTCAAGAATATCGTAACATAAAACTTCTACCTCAAAGCCTCGTAGTTTTTTAGCGAAAGCCTTCCCCATGTTTCCGTAACCAATAATGCCTACAGTTTTCCCGTCTAATTCGTGACCGCGATTGCTTTCGCGATTCCACTGTCCCGATTTTATTTCGGCGTCAGCCTGATTCAAATTATTAAAAAGAGACAAAATAACTCCTAATGTGTGTTCTGCAACAGCGTTGCGATTACCTTCTGGAGCCGGAATTAAATGTATTCCTTTGGCCTCGGCATACTCACAATCGATACTTTCTAAACCTGCGCCAACTCTGGCAATAAACTGCAAATTGGGTGCCTTGTCGAGGAAGGTTTTATCAATTTTAAAACGGCTGCGAATAACGATTCCATTGTACTCGTGAATTATATTTTCAATTTCTTCTTTTGAAGATTTAAAATCTGCGTGATTTTCAAAACCCGCTTCTTCTAGTTGATTCCAAAGAACAGGATGATTGCTATCGATATGTAAAATTTTGATGCTCATTATTTAAAATTTAGAAACACAAAAATACAGTATATTCTTTTGTTATAAAGCAACGTTAGTTTGTATTTGAGGCAAAAGCAAGTCAATTTGTTTTTTATCAATCGCAATTTATTTAACTTTGAAAAACTGCGCCCTTTTTGGGCATTTTGAACTTTTTGAAACGTATTTTAACTCCAAAAACAATTTTCAACTTATGAACTCGATCCTTAAACTTGCTTACTTCTCGTCTTTTGTTGTATTTGTTGCAAGCTGTACTCACAAAAAGACCGAACCTACTGCAATAAAAAATGTTAAAAAGGACACTACACCCCTTCTCTATAAAAAAAATATCGAATCTATTGCAGGATTTTACACCACAGCAACTGAAGATGATTGCCATATTGCTATTACCTTAACTACCACTCAAAATGGTTATTTGTATACGCTAAAAACCAATACAAGAAATGTTACGGGCAAAGCTAAAATAACTATCTCTGAATCCGGTGAAAAATATATTGTTCTGGAAGGCATAAAATGGGACGAATACGAAGGTGATATCAGCCATGAAGAAGATAGTACAACAACTCGCGAACTTGAAATTCCGACAGGAATCGAGGCAAGTTATGTACAAGACACGCTCACGATTCAGAACTATGGCAATGCCATGAATTATTATACCAAACTTGCCGAATGCGGTGCCAAATATATTCAATTGGTTAAAAAATAAAATTCCAAATCCCAACTTATAAAAATTGGAATTTGGAATTTACAATATCAAAAAAATCTAAAATTATCCTTTAATCTGTTTCAAAGAAGTTTTGATTCCTTTGATTAATGAAGAACTGAAACCATTGTGCTCCATTTCGTTCAGACCAACAATGGTGCAGCCTTGCGGCGTAGTTACGCGGTCAATTAACTGCTCAGGATGTACTTTTTCTTCCAACAGCATTTTGGCGGCACCTTTTACCGTTTGTGCTGCGATGGCCAAAGCCGTTTGAGAGTCGAAACCAATTTCAATTCCAGCCTGCATCGAAGCTCTAATGTAACGTAAGGCATAAGCAGTACCGCAAGCGCCTAAAACCGTTGCCGCATCCATTAATTTTTCGTCAATAACTGGGGCTGTTCCTAAATCCTGAAACAAATCAACGATCGGTAAGGCTTTTTCTTTATCCTTTTCAGGGAAAGAAATACACGTGGCCGATTCGCCAAATTGGGCTGCGATATTAGGCATAATCCGAATTACAGGGAACTCATCATTTGTTTTGGATTGCAACATTTCTAAAGACAATCCACTTACGGCCGAAGCAATTGTTTTACCTTTAATAACAGGCAAAATTTCAGCAAAAATGGTATCTACCTGATATGGTTTTATGGTCAAAATCACCACATCTGCTTCCTGAATATTGTGTTTATTATCCGATGAAACCGTAATTCCATACTCTGACAAATATTGAATACTTGTTGTGTTTCTTCTTGTTACGGTAACTTGGTTATTTTTTGAGAACTTAGCAATTCCCAACGCAATGGAAACGCCTAGATTCCCTCCGCCTATAATATGTATTTTCATTCTTGGTAATTTTTTGGTTGGTTAATAGCATTATTTGTTGAACTGTTTAATCGTTAAACTATTTAATCGATTAAACGCATAAACAGTTTAACGATTAACCGAATCTTAAAATCCCAAAATCAATTTGGCTACTCCAAAATAGAGCATAATACCAAAAACATCATTGGTTGTTGTAATAAAGGGACCCGTTGCAATTGCGGGATCAATTTTGTTTTTATGTAGAAAAAGTGGTACCAAAGTTCCTAAAGTCGCCGCAAATAAAATCACGACAATCATCGAGATTGAAATCGCAAATCCCACCAAATATTGTTGGTACATGACAGAGTGGTAGCCTAGCAATAATAATGAAATAATAGATCCCGAAATCATTGATACAGTAATTTCTTTAGTAAAATAACCTCGACTAAATTCTTTCAAGGTTCCGTTTGCCAAACCCTGTACCACAATCGCAGAAGCCTGAACACCAATATTTCCGGCAGTTGCCGAAAGTAAAGGCACAAAAATAATCAATGTAGAATGGATTTTAAAAACGCTCTCATTGCCTTTTAGAACAAACGAAGCCACAATCTCGATCACCATACCAATCAACAGCCAGGGCAAGCGTGCTTTGGTCAACTCCAATACGCTATCATTTGATTCAACGTCTTGCGTAATACCCGCCGCCAATTGATAATCTTTATCCGCTTCATCTTTGATTACGTCTACGATATCATCAATGGTAATTCTGCCGACCAAGCGCCCCAATTCATCTACAACAGGAATGGCTTCCAAATCGTATTTTTGCATGATACGAGCGACCTCAACATCTTCGGTATCGACGTTGACAAAGTTTAATTTTCGAATATAAATATCACTGATTTGTGTTTTGGTCGAAGTGGTGAGCAAATCTTTGAGCGACAATCTTCCTTTAAGGCGGTTTTCATCGTCTATCACGTAAATTGAATGCACTCGTGACACGTTTTCGGCCTGAATGCGCATTTCTTTCACGCAAGTGAGAACATTCCAGTTCTCGTTTACTTTTACAAGCTCTTTACCCATCAAACCACCGGCAGAATTTTCGTCGTAACGCAATAATTCGACAATGTCTTTTGCATGTTCAACGTCAATTAACTCCGAAATTACTTCGGCTTTGATTTCCTGAGAAAGCTCTGCGATAATATCTGCAGCATCATTGGTTTCCAGCTCATCAAGCTCTTCGGCAATTTCTTTTGGAGATAATCGGCTTAAAATATTTTCACGCAAATCATCTTCCAGTTCCAGAAGGATCTCGGCCGTTTTATCACTATCTAAAACCTTAAAAATATAGGTAGCTTCGTCAAAATCCAGTTCGTCCAAGATTTCGGCGATATCCGCATGGTGCAAATCGTTTAATAAAACCTCAAGTTCTTTGTCGTTTTTATTGACAATATGCTCTTCTAACTGGTGTAGTAATTCTTTACTAACTTTGAACTCCATCGGCTTCTATTTTTTGAGTCAAAACAATAAATTCGTCTACGCTCAATTGCTCGGGACGCTTATCAAAGATAATGTCTTCTCGCAATTTATCTGATAAATTTAATGTTTTCAAACTGTTACGTAATGTTTTTCGTCTTTGTTGAAAAGCTGTTTTTACAACGGTAAAAAACAATCTTTCACCACAAGGAAGGCTATAATCTTCCTTTCGGGTCATTTTCATCACACCGGATTTTACCTTGGGCGGAGGAATAAACACATTTTCGTCAACCGTAAACAAATACTCTGTATCATAGAAAGCCTGGGCCAAAACAGATAAAATTCCGTATGCCTTAGAACCCTTTTTCTCGCAGATTCTCTCGGCCACTTCTTTCTGAAACATGCCCGAAAACTCCGGAATCTGATGTTTAAATTCTAAAGTTCTAAAAACAATTTGTGTAGAAATATTGTATGGAAAATTTCCAATTATCGCAAATTGCTTGTTTTCGTAAACCTCGTTTATATTGTATTTCAGGAAATCCTGAGAGATAATTTTGTCTTTTAATTTCGGATAATTTTCACCCAAATACACCACAGATTCCGTATCGATCTCGATCACGTGTGTATTAATGGGCTTATCCAGCAAATATTTAGTCAACACACCCATTCCCGGTCCTATTTCTAAAACCTCATCATATCCTTTTAGACTCAAGGTATCTGCAATTGCTTTTGCGATACTTTCGTCTTTCAAGAAATGTTGTCCTAAATGTTTTTTTGCTTTTACTTTTTCCATTTTATCTTTTTGTTTTGCCTTAAAAGGCACTACGCTTTATTTATATATTATCTCTGAAAATCGAAACCTAAATCATTAATGCTCAGAAATAACCTCTAATTCGGTTCTAAAAGAAAGCATTTTATCCGCAAACAATTCCAAAGCTTCCTGACGGAATTTGGGCGCATCTTCTAAATAATATTGTTCTAGTGTTGCTTTACTATCAGTAAAATATTGCACCGAATACGTAACGCCACCCATTTCTTCTTCAATCAAAACCTTAACAATTCTGGCGGAAGAGAACTTTTGTGTCGCTAAAATTTCGGGTATGTGCTTTTCCTGCATCCATTTTAACCATTGGTCATGAACGCTTTCGTGTATATTGGTGGTAACGTTGTAAATTATCATGTTTCTTGATTTTAGATTTTAGACTTTAGATTTTAGATTCTTGTAGAAATCTAAAATCTAAAGTCTGAATTATAAATTAATATCTCCCCGCAATTGGCGGTATTTTTTTCTCGCCTCAACAAAATAAATACTGTCTTGATGATTGAAAATAATCTTCTCATAAAGCGGTTTTGCCTTTTCGATATCTTTCAGTTTCTCATTATAAATCTCTGCCGAAAAGAACAAGGCTTCGTCTACATAAATGCCGTCGCTATGGTTGTCAATTATTTGCTGGTATAGGCTTAACGCCAAATTGTAATCTGCCAACCCTTCATAGACTTTTCCTAAACGCAACAATGTTACTGTTTCTATTTCCTGTCCTTTAAAAGCCTTTAAAATACTTTGAAACTGCGCAATCGCCTCTTCTTTTTTATTTTGATATCTTAAAAAATCACCTTTTGCAAATTGCTTCAAAGCGGTTTGTGTCGAATCGGCAACCGTGTTGTCATTGATGAGTAAAAAATACTCGAGGGCATCATTAGCAATCAATTGTGTATTGGCCGATTTGAGCACTTTAAACTGACTCAGCGCCCACTCAAAATCGGTCTTAAAATAACTCGTTTTTGCTGCTTTCAAACTGGCTTCCTGCGCCACAACATCATTCTTTAAATCCAACTGAATTTGCGAATAATAAATCAGCGCCTGATTGAACTTTTCTTCCAAAAGCAAAATATCCGCCAACTCCATCTTAGCATCCGCTCTCTGATACTCATTTAAATTCAGTTCTAATGCTTTTTTCAGGATTGACTTTCCCTCTTCAATTTTTTTCAAATTAAAAGCCAGAAAATGTGCCTGAATCAACTGCAAAGATAAGGTAAATGGAGTTATTTCGTAGGTTTTGAGTAATTGTTCTAACTCAGCATTAATAACAGGATAATCTTTAGGTTGTGCTTTGTCTATTTTGATTTGCATCAAATGGGCATTGGTATCAACCAGTAAATCCAAATCCTTGGTATTTAAGAGAATAAAATTCAGGATTTCCGCAGCAGTATCAGTGTCGTCTTCATTCAATGCAAATTGACTCAGATTGACAATACTCATCAGCGACTCCCCTTCTCTTTTGTAAATAGCTTTTTCCTGAATGAATGCTTTCCCAAACTCTTTTTGCTGTACATAAAACCAGCTCAGATAATGATTCCAGAAAACATCCTGCTCTTTTTGCGTTTTCAGGATTAAGGCTTTTCTCATGGCATCTTTAAAGGCCGTTGCATCGGTCTCGCCATTCATGAAACGAGCCAATTGCGCCTGAATCAAGTTAGAATTTTGTGGATTTGCAAACGATTCGGTCAATAGAATATCGATCATTTTATCGGTTTTACCCAATTGACCATACAACATTCCGATTTGAAAATTAAAATTATAATTCGGCTGCAGTCCCATTGCGGTTTCGTAAGCCTTCAAAGCATATTCGAGCAACACCTTTTTCTCGAAGGAATTACCGATGCCGTAAACATCATTCGGACTCGTTTTTATTTTTTCTATAGCCTGTTCGTAGTAATTCTTAGCTTTAGCATCGTTTTTCTGCAGTTGAAAGTTATAACCCAATTCTACCAGAAAAATACCTTGTTTGTAACGGCTATAGCGACTTTGAATTGCTTTCTCCGCCACATCAAACTGTTGCAATTGCTGGTAGCAATCTACTATTCTAAGAAAATATTGGGTATTAGACGGCGAACCATTGAGTAACTGATCGTAGCTAATTTTTGCTTTTTCAAAATCGCCTTTGTCATAGTAATATTGCGCCAGTTGCTCGTTTTGAGAAAAAGCAAAAGACGACCACAACAAAACGATATAGATACAGATGTTTTTCATACTTCGGTTTTTTTTAAGTTGTGGTTCAATTGGTTTTCAGTCTGAATTAGCCTGACTAAAATTATGATTTTAAAGGTATTCTTTTATCGCTTTAGATTTCCAGGCGATGAGTACCAAACCCAATACAATAAAAGGAATACTTAATATTTGTCCCATATTTATGAGCATATCATTTTCAAAACTTTCTTGATTTTCTTTAAAAAATTCAATTATAAATCGGGCCAAAAACAATAACGCCAAGAAACATCCAAAAATAAATCCTTGGGCATTTTTGATTTTTTCTATTTTATACAATGAAAATAAAATACCGCAAATAAGCAAATACGCAAAGGCTTCATACAACTGCGTGGGATGCCTCGGAATCAGATCGTCTCTCTCAAAAACCACTCCCCAGCTTCCGTTAGTTGGTTTTCCGTAGATTTCAGAATTCATAAAATTACCCAATCGTATAAAAGCTCCCGTAACTGGCACGGCAACTGCCATTCTATCAAGCAATCCAAAAATAGCAACTTTAAATTTTCGGCAATATAAAACAAGTGCAATCAGGACTCCGATGGTACCTCCGTGACTGGCGAGACCTTGAAAACCAACAAATTTATAGACCCCACCAATCTTCTCAATCGGCAAAAGAATTTCTATCGGATGTCTAAAAAAATAATCCGGCTCATAAAAAAGACAATGTCCTAATCTGGCACCTAAAATAGTTCCGACAATTACATAAATCAGCAAACTATCGAGGTTTTCGAGCGAAAGATTTTCCGTTTTATAAATTGTTCTTACGATGTAGTACCCAAGCAAAAGTCCGCAGGCAAAAAGAGCTCCGTAATATTTTAGAGGAAAACTATCTGTTATCCAGAAAATAACAGGATCGACATTCCAGTTTAAAACTCCGTTCATCTTGGTTTATTTTATTGAAGTTCTTAGTTAAATTAAGAAACCTAACAGATTTTAAAAACCTGTTAGGTGTAGCTTTAAGAACTGTAAAAGTTAATTTATAATATCAAATCCGCAGTAAGGGCGTAAAACTTCTGGAATTACGATTCCTTCTGGCGTTTGGTAATTCTCTAAAATTCCTGCCAAAACCCTTGGCAACGCTAATGAGCTTCCGTTAAGAGTATGCGCCAATTGATTTTTACCGTCTTTGTCTTTAAAACGCAACTTCAAGCGATTGGCCTGAAACGTCTCAAAATTAGACACCGAACTAATCTCTAACCAACGATCTTGTGCTGTAGAAAACACCTCAAAATCATACGTCAAAGCCGATGTAAAACCCATATCGCCACCACAAAGGCGTAAAACGCGGTACGGTAATTTCAATTCATTCAAGATATCTTTTACGTGTTCTACCATTCCGTCAAGGGCTTCATAAGACTTATCAGGATGTTCTACACGTACAATTTCTACTTTATCAAATTGGTGCAAACGGTTTAACCCACGCACGTGTGCTCCGTAAGACCCTGCTTCACGACGGAAACATGGTGTGTAAGCGGTATATAAAACAGGCAATTCAGCTTCGCTTAATAAAACGTCACGAAATAAATTGGTTACTGGAACCTCAGCAGTCGGAATCAAATACAAATCATCAATCGTCGAGTGATACATTTGTCCTTCTTTATCTGGCAATTGTCCTGTTCCGTAACCAGAAGCTTCGTTGACCAAATGCGGTACTTGAACTTCATTATAGCCTGCAGCAGTATTTTTGTCCAGAAAGTAATTGATCAAAGCACGTTGCAAACGAGCTCCTTTTCCTTTATAAACTGGGAATCCTGCGCCTGTAATTTTTACACCCAACTCAAAATCGATGATATCGTATTTCTTTACCAGTTCCCAGTGCGGTTGCGCACCTTCGTGTAAAACCGGAATAGCACCTTCCTCAAAAACATTCAGGTTATCGTCTGGTGTTTTTCCCTCCGGAACAATATCAGCAGGAAGATTGGGTAAAGTGTATAATTTATGGGTCAATTCGGTTGCCAAAGCTTCTGCTTTTTCGCCCAACTCTTTGCTTTTTTCTTTTAATGAAACGGTCTTTTCTTTTAAGATTGCGGCTTTTGATTTCTCTCCCGCTTTCATTAATTCGCCTATATCTTTGGATAATTTATTAGATTCTGATAAAGTATTGTCTAACTCCACTTGTGTAGCACGACGGTTTTCGTCTAATTGCACCACTTCTTCTACAACACTTTTAGCATCGATATTTCGTTTTGCTAAAGCCTTGATTACTTTCTCCTGATTCTCTCTAATAAATGCGATTTGTAACATAGCTTGGTTTTTATAACTTATATTTTTATATAAAGGAAGCAAATTTAAGGAAATGTTTGCTAAGAATACGACAAAGTTTTAGTGTGAAATGTATTTTGTAAGATGTAAAAGAGTCGTTTTACAAAGTTGGATCAAGATTACGCCGAGATTTACAGTTCATTAGAATTTATATTTCTAAAAAAAAGACAAAAAACAGCCACAGATTAGAAGGATTAAAAGGATTATTTGAATCGGTGTGAATCTTTTTAATCT
This sequence comes from Flavobacterium flavipigmentatum, assembly GCF_020911905.1. Taxonomy (NCBI): domain Bacteria; kingdom Pseudomonadati; phylum Bacteroidota; class Flavobacteriia; order Flavobacteriales; family Flavobacteriaceae; genus Flavobacterium; species Flavobacterium flavipigmentatum. Next base: position 966,094 of record NZ_CP087133.1, read on the forward strand.
GTAGCAAAATGTAAAATAGTAGTTTCACATAGTTGAACTAATATTACACAGCGATTGTCTATTCATTAGAGTTTATATTTCTAAAAAAAAGGCAAAAGAAACAGCCACAGATTAGAAAGATTAAAAGGATTATTTAAATCGGTGTGAATCTTTTTAATCTGTGGCAAAAAACCAAACTCTTTGTACCTCTGCACCTCAGAACCTCAGAAGCTTAAAAAAAACCTACTCCCTCTTAATCTCGTGCCCCACAAATTCCTCTATGGCAGCAAACATATCATCTACCGAAAGTACTTCGGTGTCAGGGTGCGATTTCAGGAAGTTAGCATTAAGGGTCACCAGGTTTTCTTCCAACTCAAAAAAAGTATCGTTGTTCAATAAATCTCTGGTTGGGTTAACACCTTCGAGTTTTCCTTTTAAGAATTTGTCAATTTTTACACTACTGAGCAAGCGCACTCGCTTGGCCTGGGTTTGAAATAATTCCAGATGTTTTTCGGCACCAATGAGCGCCAGACCTTCTTCGATCAATTCATTCAACTCTTTGTTCCAACGTGAATTATAAACAAATTGCGAAAAATTGCCTTCGGTATATTGAGACGTATAATAATCTAAATAATAACTCATCAAAGCATCTTCGTGAATCAAGTCGTCGTCTATTTTTTCCTCGCGCATGAGATTAATCACCGAAATATTTGAGTTGACAACGTCTTGCGGGTTTTCACTGTTTCCTGCCGTTTCTGAAATTATTATTCTTCCAAATTCCATATCCTTTTGTATTTAAATTTTGTATTGCAAATTTCAATTAAATAATCGTACCATCATCACCTTTTGTTTGGTATTAATAGCATTTTATATTTAGAATAAAATCCCTGACTTTTATCTACAAAAAAACGGGAAGTACTTACAAGCACTTCCCGTTTGAAACATCCTAACGCAAATCAGGACGATGGTTTATTAGCTAATATTATTTATGATATACAGCAATAATACCATTAGCATCTTTCAATTTTAACTCTTTCAGCGTAAGGTTTACGATATCAGAAGTTTTTGTAACGCCATCAATAACAACTGTTAAGTTATTATGAGATCTCGAATAAATTCCTGATGCTGTTGTAAGGGCACAAGCACTTACGGTAGAATCATAATCTCCTGTAATCGCTGTGTTATCTATCTTAAGATTAAGGTAATCTCTGTCACATCCGCTGGTGTTTTGCGGTGCATCAATTAATGTTTCTACACCATTGATGGTGGTTCCTACCTGCACAATCTCCCATTTTCCTTCAATAGGGGCCAATGTTTCTCCTTCGTTGTCATCATTACTGCAAGATGTGGCGAATAATCCGATGCTTAGTGCTAAGGCGAGTACGATACGTTTAGTGTTCATGTCTAATTTTTTTAAATTAATTTGTTTGATTTGTATGCGATTATAATACGGCTAAATTACTCACGATACCTGTCAGAAATGTTACACAAAATCGAGTATCATTTACATAATTACAGGGATTGCGCCCATTAATTTCGGGGAGTTGTAACCAAAGCAGTGGTAGCAGTCTCTTTGTGTAAAGATTAAATTATTCATAAACAAACACTTATCCTTTAAATACTTTAAAATAAATATTATAATTTCGGTTAATTCTTACAAATAATTTTTTATATTTAAAAATTAAATCTTAATGTACAACCGATAATTTTTAGAAATCATGTCAATAGAAAATCTAAACGCCGTGCATTATACGGCAGAAGAAAAAAACATCTCGATTAGCAGTCTTACGACCTTAGAAAACACTTTAAATAGTAAATTCAAGAATCTTTCGCCAGAAGAAAGAGTACGATTTGGGAGCGTTCACGAGCAAAACAAACTTTTTGTAAACAAAGTAAAAGACTTTAGATACAGTCAGGCTGGATTAAGCAGCCCCGATGTAGATTGGGAAGCATTTCAGGAAGATGTAGCTTCGCGAGAATACTTGCAAAGTATGATTGCCCGTCTGGAAAGCCTGACCCAGAGCTTAAAAAACAACAAAATACTGCACGACTACGATTGCTACCACATGGCACTCACCGATTATGATTACACCAAATACAAAGTGAATACCAAACAAGCAGGTTATGAAGTAAAAATAAAAGAATTGTCTCAGTTTTTTACCCGAAGCAAAAGCGCACCCACCCCAATCAAGCCAGAAGAACCTACCCAATAAACCGTCTGAACCCATACAAGACCTCTTGAAAGCCAAACTTCAAGAGGTTTTTTTTATGCCAAACCGTTAGGACAAGAATAGCAAAGCTTACAAAATTATCCAATGGGGTTCTGGCAAGTATCGTTGCGGTTGCGACAAACATCAGTGGGGTTACGACAAGCATTAATGAGGTTACCACAAGCATTGGTTAGGTTGCGATAAAAATCAATGGCATTCAGACATGCATCAATGGGATTTAGACAAACATCGATAAAGCTACAACAAACATCATTAGGGTTCTGACAAGCATCATTGAGGTTCCGACAAGGATCATTGGGGTTCGGAACCCCAAATTTTAGGTCTAGAACCTAAACGATGGGGTTCAGAACCGCAACGTTGGGGTCTGGAACCGCATCAATGGGGTTCGGAACCCCAAATTTTAGGTTCGGAACCCCGTCGTTGGGGTTGATAACCCCACAACTTCTATACAGAACCCCATGAGATAGGTTCAGAACCCCAATGTTGTATCATTTGATACCAATTGTGGCTGTTAAAACATAATTGCTCGTATGCAAAACTCCTTTTATGAAGTTTAAAGAAGCAGTATTCAAAGAAACAACCTCTCTGGATTCTGGTTTTCTTTCTACTAATGATAATCAGATTACAGATTCAATCCTTACTTCCCATTCAATACTAAAAATATAACATCCAGACCTTTTAGTACTATATCAAAAGATTTAGATATTCAGTCGCTTGCTTACAAGCTACCGCAAAAAAAATGGCCAGAATTTCTTCTGACCATTTTTTTGCTTTTCAGCGGTATTTTTTTATAATGGTATGCCTACGCTTCTACCTCTTCTACTTCTGCATCGGTATCAATGTCGATATCATCAAAGCTTTCGCCCATTACTACCACAGGTTCTGGCTTGGATGCTTTAATGGCATTGAATCTTTCTAGTTGCTCGGTTTCGCCTTCCTCTCCACTAAAATAAGGAAAAACATCCATAATCGGAGACTCCGAAATGGCAGGGATACTGTATTCTCCCATCGTGTTTTTCATGACCTCAAGCGTATTATCAAAAGCTTCTCTCACATCATTGGCCTGCACGAGCATGTACATATTCGATTTGCGTTCTTTACCACTTTCTTCGTCATAGGCCAGCAACGAAATTTTGGACTTGAACCAACGGTCGGCATTCTCAAAAGGATGGATCTCGGCGTAATTGGCTACTTTGATATTGGTAATTTTAAATTCTTCGCTAATATAAGCGGCCATTTCTTCGTTGATGCGGCTTTCGGCTTCGGTATACGATACGGCATCTACCAAATACGGTTCTGTTAACACCTTTTGTCCACCGGTTTCATCTGTTTTTCTATATTTTACTTTGCATTCGTACCAAGTTGCGCTCATGTTTATTTTTTTTAAGGATGCCAAAGATAGATTTTACAGCAAAAAGAAACCTATCATTATCCAAATAGATATTCACAATTTCTATCAAAGCAAAGAGTAGGCGATTACTAGCTTGCATTTGTGGTTTAAAACCTTCTTTTGTTCAAAACAATACACTGATTGTAAAAAATGTAACATAATGATAGCGTTGTCTTGACCTTAGAAAAACAATAAAAACACATTTTTTTAAGCTTCAGTTACCAAACAAGTAGTAACTTTATTCGCTCAAAAGATCAAATATAAAAAGTCACGCAATGCAAAAAAGAACACTATTAGAATATTATGTACTAGATGTATTCTCGAATACCAGTTACAAAGGAAACCCTTTGGCCGTTGTTTTTACAGAAGGCAACCTGGCATTAGAGGTGTATCAGAATATTGCTAGGGAATTTGGTTATTCTGAAACTTCTTTTATTTATTACTCTTATGAACATAAGGCATTGCGCGTGCGTTCGTTTACTTCTGTGGGCATCGAGATTGATGGTGCAGGACACAATTTACTGGGTGCCGTTTGTGGTGCCTTACTTAAAAAGATGCCCATCTTTGCGCAACAACAAGAGCACAATCATTTTGTGATCATGAAAAATGCTCCAACGCCACTAACGGTAAAGTTTGATCCCATTACCAATGATCCTATCGTGCAAATGCATCAAAAACCCGCTATTATCAAGCAGGAAATACCAACTTATAAAATAGCGGTGGCACTTGGTCTGAAAATTGAAGACCTGGACAGCAACGATTATGTCCCGACAATAGTAAAAACAGAGGTGGCACATATTATGGTACCGATAAAAAATAGCCAGTTGCTTAACGACTGTTTGCCTGACAACAAGCTTTTAATCGAAATTTCGAAAGAATATCAGTTTGAAGGATTTTATTGTTTTGCGATCACCAAAGAAGATGAGGATCACATTGCCGAAGCTCGCTTTTTTAATCCGTCAATAGGTGTCAATGAAGATCCTGCAACCGGCACCGCAGCCGGCCCGTTGATTGGTTATCTGACACAAAAAAAACATGCCAAGCCTAATAAAGAATATAAAATTTTGCAAGGTGTAAAACTAAAACACCCCTCGATAATAGAAGTGCTTAACCGAGATCATGATATTTTGGTGGGAGGTTCGTCTGTCATCACGATGCAAGGCGAATTGTATGTCTAAAATAAAGAAGCTGCATTTTATCAATGCAGCTTCTTTGTTATCTAATCAATCGAAACAGAAAAAAATCTCTTAGTTTTTAATCTCTTTTTCTAGTATGAGCGGTTTGGGCTCAGGCGGAATTCGTTTCTTTAAGAATAAAATTTGCCCCAAATGACTTGACTGATGCTCCATTACATGAAACCAGCAATATTGATTGGTCCAGTCATAACTTTTTTGAACTTCTACAAACCAATTGTCATCACGTTTCTTGAGTTCGGCAATAGTAGTTGCTCTTACCTCGTTATAAATATCGAGATAATACTGCACACTATGCCCTTTAAATTCGTCTCTTCCTCCCTGCTCCAAGTTCAAAGCCGTGTTCCACTTTTTCTTTTCTTCTTCATTAAAACCTCTGTTTTCAAAAGTAAAAACCTGATAATATTTTTCGGCGGCAGCCAAATGCATGATTAAAGCTCCAATTCGGTTTGCTTCTGCATCATGCAGGTAATCGATTTCATACGGACTCATATTTTTGACTGTTCTCTCTACACGATCTTTAAGATCTTCAAGCATCGAGATCATGTCGGCAATTTTTGGCGATGCTCCTTCTACATTGCCAATTCTTCCGTCTTGTTTGGCTTTGATGCCTGTTCCTTCGATCAATAAAGCATAATTTCCATCTGCACTCGATTTATCCGAAGTCACTTTATATTCTTTGACTTTGACTATTTTATCTTTAGTAGTTCCGAAACTCCATTTTGGAATGTCTCCGTTTTTTACAGGTGTTTCAAAGCTCGAATTTAAAATCGTCAAAGGTTCAAAAACTCCTTTATCGTTTTCTATAAGTACCACAAATTTATCAAAGTAAAACTTTCCGTTAAACAAACACAATCCGCCAAAACTTAACGATTTGCTGTTTTGATCAATCGTGCCTTCTACCGTGTACGATTGCCACTCTTTTGCTTTAACTGGCCTGTCGCCCATATTGTCAAAGAAACCGTCTTCTTCATTTTTAGTATCTACTCTCGCCCAAACTCCTGCCCAGGCAAGCGGTTCATTGGTTTCTACTTTGACAGAAGCAATGACTTTAAATTTTTTCTTTACAGAAGATTGAATGTCTATCGTTTGATTGAAAGACGTCCAATCACTTGAAATTACCTTTTGCGTCTGGGCCCAAACCGAAACAAAACTGAAACACAGCAATAGCATCACTACTTTTCTCATTTCTTATAATTTTAAAATTTTTCGTAAATATAATATTGTTTTTTTAACGAAAAAACTTATTATTCTTTAATAATCATTTCGAAAGAAGCATAAAAAAAAGCCACATTAAAAATGCAGCTTCTTTGTTATATTATGAAAAACGATTTTTATTAGTTCGTCTTCATCGGAGGCAAGTCGAATGCGATAGAATCGTGTTCGAAGTTATTGCGGTGTCCGCCATCGCAAAAAGGTTTGTTGGCCGATAGTCCGCAACGGCATAGACCCAAAGCAGCTCTTCCTTGCAGTCCGTAAACGTTTCCTTCTGGATCCATGATTTCAAAATCGCCTTCTATTTTGATCGATCCGTTTTTATTGATGATAAGTTTTGTCTTGCTCATAATGTTTTTTTGTTTTTTACCCGGCAAAGGTTGCAAATAAATTGGGAAGATTTTGTTTGAAAGGCTAGTTTAAATTGGTTCTATTTAGAAAAACGTCTTTCAATTCTAGTTTTATTGATTATCTGGTAGGTTGTCTTTTATTTTCTGATTCATTTGGGCGACCAAAGCTTTCAAACGCAAGGCGCTTTCTTTTTTTTCTTCCTGAAGTTTAGCCTTTTTTCGATTGAGTAATTTCGTGTGTAAAGCTTTGTTTTTTGTATTTTTTTCGGGTCCTTTTGCCATGATTTTCAACAATACTGATTGCGTTTGCAAATATAGCGGTTTTGTTGTTTTATGTCACTAAGTATAACTAAGAGGTTTTGGAAATCTGTTAGGTCTAGAACAAACAATCTTGTCCTTCCGAGGAACGAGGAATCTTGGTTAGTAACTCGACAATTTTGGACATTTGTTGTGTGCGCTTCTTGCTGAGATTCCTCGTTCCTCGGAATGACAAACTGGGAGAGGTTTTCTTCGGGACATTTGTTATGTGCGCTTTTCGCGAAGGTTCCTCGTTCCTCGGAATGACAAACAACACGACAAATACTATTATAAAAAGGAAAGTCCTAGCCCCGATAGAAGTGGAAATCCTTTTTGTTTTTCTTTAAAAACAAAAAGATTGCAACGGATAGCGGGATTAGCTCCTGAAAAAACCTACGTCGAAGCATCGGGACTCAATTCTATTGCTTATTTTTGCACTCAATAAAATTGAGTTATGATACAAAATCCTAAAAGATATACTATTACAGCAGCATTGCCTTATACCAACGGACCTATTCACATTGGGCATTTGGCGGGGGTTTACGTGCCTGCAGATATCTATTCGAGATATTTACGTTTGCAAGGAAAAGATGTTGCTTTTATTTGCGGAAGCGACGAACACGGAGTTGCAATTTCGATGAAAGCCAAAAAAGAAGGAGTAACGCCACAAGAAATTATTGATAAATATGACGGAATTATTAGAAAATCGTTTGCCGATTTCGGCATTTCGTTTGATAATTATTCTCGAACTTCGGCTAAAATTCATCATGATACGGCTTCGGAATTTTTTAGAACGTTGTATGATAACGGAGATTTTATTGAAGAAATAACCGAACAATTGTATGATGCAAAAGCAGATCAGTTTTTGGCCGATCGTTTTGTGGTAGGAACGTGTCCGAAATGTGGCAACGAAGAAGCGTACGGAGATCAATGCGAAAAATGCGGATCGACTTTGAATGCGACCGATTTGATCAATCCGAAATCGACGATTACGGGAGAAGTGCCGATCTTAAAATCGACCAAACACTGGTTTTTACCTCTTGACAGATACACTGATTTCCTAACAGAATGGATTTTGGTTGGACATAAAAACGACTGGAAACCGAATGTATACGGACAAGTAAAATCTTGGGTTGATGGCGGTCTCGAACCTCGTGCGGTAACGCGTGACCTTGATTGGGGAATTGATGTTCCTGTTGAAGGTGCCGAAGGCAAGAAATTATATGTTTGGTTTGATGCGCCAATTGGGTACATCTCGTCTACAAAAGAATGGGCAGCACGCGAAGGAAAAGATTGGGAGCCGTACTGGAAAGATGAAGACACGAAACTGGTTCATTTTATCGGGAAAGACAATATAGTTTTTCATTGTATTATTTTCCCAGCGATGTTAAAAGCCGAAGGAAGCTATATTTTGCCCGACAACGTTCCTGCAAATGAGTTTTTGAATTTGGAAGGAAACAAACTTTCGACTTCTAAAAACTGGGCAGTTTGGCTGCATGAATATTTAGAAGATTTTCCGGAGAAACAGGATGTTTTGCGTTATGCACTAACTTCAAACGCGCCGGAAACTAAAGATAATGATTTTACCTGGAAAGATTTTCAGGCGAGAAACAACAACGAATTGGTCGCTGTTTTTGGCAATTTTATTAATCGTGTCGTGGTTTTGACCAATAAATATTACGACGGATTTGTGCCAACACCGAATGAATTATCTGAGGTTGACGAAAATACTTTGGCAGAATTAAAAGCCTATCCTGCTGTGATTTCGAGTTCAGTGGAGCGTTATAGATTTCGTGAAGCTTTGGGCGAATTGATGAATGTGGCTCGTTTAGGAAACAAATATTTGGCAGACGAAGAGCCTTGGAAAGTGATTAAAGACAATCCGGAGCGTGTAAAAACCCAAATGTATGTGGCATTACAAATTGCAGCTGCGTTGAGCGTTTTGGCTGAACCCTTTTTGCCTTTTACTGCGGCTAAATTGTCCAAAATCTTAAAAAATGAAGGCAAACTGAAATGGAATGATGTGACTGATACTTCAGAATTGATTCTGGATGGTCACCAAATTGGCGAAGCTGAGTTGCTTTTTGCAAAAATAGAAGACGAAGAAATACAAAAACAAATAGATAAATTGGAAGCTACAAAAACCGCCAACATTGCCGAAAACAAAAAAGCAGAACCACAGAAAGAATTGATTCAGTACGAGGATTTTGCCAAAATGGATTTACGTGTGGGAACTATTATCGAAGCCGAAAAAATGCCTAAAGCCAACAAACTTCTGGTGCTAAAAATCGACACCGGAATTGATGTTCGCACAATCGTTTCAGGTATTGCCGAAAGTTTTTCGCCAGAAGAAATCATCGGTAAACGAGTGACTGTTTTAGCCAACTTAGCGCCAAGAGCCTTACGTGGAGTTGAAAGCCAAGGAATGATCCTGATGACAACCAATGCCGAAGGGAAACTGGTTTTTGTAAACCCAGATACCGATGTACCGAATGGTGAAACGATAAACTAAGTTTTTATACACTTATAAAATTGCGTGAATTGATTAATATTATTAATTGATTCACGTTTTTTTAGTTTTAATTTGTTTGAGTTAAATGATAATCAAAACCAATTCTTTGTAAATGTCAAAAAAATATATCATTCTTCTTTTATTAATAAATACTTTCATCTCGTTTTCTCAAGATATTCTTTCAACTATTTCATTAGAATTAAAAGGCAATAGAGATGTTTTTCAGATTGTAGATAATTCTTCTAAAAAAACAATTCTATTTTTAAGTGATCGGAAAAAAGTAAATTCTTTTTTACTAAATGCTAAAATGGAAACTTTGGATTCATTATCATTTGAAAGACCTGAAAAGAAATATACTGAAATAATAGGTTTTAGTGGCGAGAAATCAAGACCAACAATATTTTGGTCTACTCCAAACCATAAGGAGATTTATTCACAAGTCTATGATTTTAACACCCGCCAAATTCAAACTAAAACTTACAGATTAGATTTTAAAGGCGAAAATCATCTTCAGTTTTTTTGTGAGAATCAAAAATTCTACATCCTGACCGTAATAGAAAATAGTAATAAACTAAAATTATATGTTTTTGATGAAAAAGTAAGTTATGAGGAAAAGATAATTGACTTTTCAAATTTTAGTTTTTTAGCACCACTCTATACGAACCCGCTTCTTTCTACAGCTTTGAAAGATAATCATGTTATTACAGACTCTTTCACTTTAGAAAGGATTATACCTGGTGGTAAAACCTCACTTGTAGAAAGCTCTAAAAAAAGAAAATGCTACGTTATAAACAATCAAATTGCTATAACTTTAGACATTGTACCAAAATCAACGCAACTTATCACAATAGACTTAAAAACATACACTCCCAACTTAGTTGTTTTCAGCAATCCTGAATTTCCAAAAGGAGAAGAAGTTAATTCTAATTCATTCTTAATAGACAATAAATTATTTCAACTTTCATTATCTTCTTCTAAAATGTTTTGTACTATCAAAGATCTGAATGGAAATCTAATTAAAGAATATACTGCGGAGGAAGGAGATTCTATCAAATTTAAAAACTCAGAAATTGTTCGCTTAAACAGTTATTCATCAAGCAAAAGAGTACTCGAACAAACCTATCAATTTTTAAATAAAGTTAATAACGAGCATTGCGGAATTTCTTGCTTTAAAGACAATGACATTTATCTAGTCACAGTAGGAAGTGTTTCTAATATTAGAGCTAGTGGAGGTGGAATGGCAACTACAGGAATGCCTGGTTATATGGGAATGCCAATTGGAGGGACTGGATTTGGAAATCCACAATTTTTCATAGCTTTTGGATCGTATAATTCGAGTTTAGATAATTTCAATTCTTATGCAAATCGAAAAGTTGTTTTTATAAATTGCTTATTTGACACAGATGGAAATCATATTGAAGGAGAACCGAAAGCTAATTCATTTGATAAAATGAAAACCTTTGCAGAAAATCTTGATGTAAAATTAGAATCTAAAACAATATTTAAGCAGGATGAAACTTATTTTTTAGGTTATTATAATGACATGATAAAGCAATATATATTAAGATCATTCAAAAATTAACAGATTTTTTTCAATACTATGAAACTCACCAAACCAAGAATAGCCTTAATCTGCGGGATACTTTGTATTTCGATTTTTCCGATATTGATAAAACTTCGTTTGGCTCCGGGATTGATTTCGGCTTTTTATCGAATGACTTTTGCGGTGATTTTACTTTTGCCTTATGTGCTTCTGACTAAAAATTTTACACTTCCAAAACTAAAAATCATATTGCTGGCAGCACTTTGCGGCATCTTATTTTCTTCGGATGTTGCCGTTTGGAATATTGCGATACAGGATTCTACCGCAACTCAGGCTTCGCTACTGACCAATTTAGCGCCCGTGTGGGTTGGGATCGGTTCGTTTTTCTTTTTGAAAGTAAGACCTGCCGTAAATTTCTGGATCGGGACTATTGTTTCTTTATTTGGAATGATCACTTTGGTAGGTTTTGGCTTTTTTATGGAAATGAATTTTAATCAAGCGTTTGTGTTTGCCATTCTATCGGGCATTTTGTATTCGATATATCTTTTGGTGAGCAAAAAAGTACTTTCAGAAACAGATGTCTTGTCTTTTATGACAATCAGTTTGCTCACTTCAAGTCTCTATTTAGGAATTCTTTGTTATGCCTTAAATGAGCCTTTTACAGGGTTTTCAAACACGGGTTGGCTCGTCTTGGTGCTTCAGGCAATCATTTGTCAGCTGTGCGCTTGGCTTTCGATCAGTTATGCAACACAACACATGCGGGCGACAAGAGTTTCGCTAAGTTTATTGAGTCAGGCTGTAATTACCTCGATTTTGGCTTGGTTGTTTTTGGAAGAAGAAATAACTTTACAGATGATTTTTGGCGGAATGATTTTGCTTTTCGGAATTAGAATTACGTTTTACGATAAAACCATTACGCTTAAGAAGTTATTTTCCAGCAAGTAGAACAGCTACTGAGAATGCAAATTAAAGCAAAATGATTGTAATTCCTGGTAAAAGTTTCACGCAGATTTTGCAGATTAAGCGGATCTTTTTTGGAAAATCTTTAAAATTATTTAATCTGTGGCAAAAAATTAATGCAATGCGTAAATTCGTGGCGAAAAAGATTCCACGGAAATTGAGCAGATTAAGCAGCTGTTTTTTGAGAAATCTTTGAAATCATTTAATCTGTGGCAAAAAATTAATGCAATGCGTAAATTCGTGGCCAAAAAGATTCCACGGAAATTGAGCAGATTAAGCAGCTTTTTTTGAGAAATCTTTGAAATCATCTTAATCTGTGGCGAAAAAATTCGTGTAATTCGTGTAATTCGTGGCAAAAAACCTGAAACAAAAAAACTTGAAACAAAAACATTATGTTACATAAAAACAAAATACCCCACTTAAAAGTAATTGCATTTGATGCCGATGACACTTTGTTTGTAAACGAACCTTACTTTCAGGAAACCGAACATAAATTTTGTGCTTTGATGGAAGATTACCTTTCGCATCAAGGCATTTCACAGGAATTATTTAAAATCGAAATCGAAAATTTATCTCTGTACGGATATGGAATCAAAGGATATATTTTGTCAATGATTGAAGCGGCAATGAATATTTCCAACAATACAATTCCACTTGAAGTAGTTGCAAAAATCATTCAATACGGAAAAGAATTGCTCGAAAAACCGATCGAACTTTTAGATGGCGTTGAAGAAACTTTGCAAGCTCTGCACGGAAAATACAAATTGGTTGTTGCTACAAAAGGTGATTTAAAAGATCAGCAAAGTAAATTACACCGTTCTGGTTTGGGGCATTATTTTCATCATATCGAGGTGATGTCTGATAAGCAGCAAATTGATTATAAAAAACTACTTGGCCGTTTAGACATTCAGGCGCACGAATTTTTGATGATTGGCAACTCGCTTAAGTCAGATGTTTTACCCGTTTTAGAAATCGGCGGTTATGCGGTTCACATTCCGTTTCACACCACTTGGGAACACGAAAAAATAAGTCATAAAGTAGAGCACGAACATTTTAGCTCTTTCGAAAAAATCACTGAAGTCCTGAACAATTTAAAGTAATGAAAACAATTTTAGATTTAGAAAACTGGAACAGAAAAGAGCATTTTAAGCATTTCAGCCAAATGGAAGATCCTTTTTTTGGCGCAACCGTAACCATTGATTGTACAACTTCTTATCAAAACGCAAAAAAACTCAACACCTCATTTTTTATTTATTATTTGCACAAAACTTTAGTAGCGGTAAATACTATTGAAAATTTTAAATACCGAATTTCTGATGATAAAATTTACATCAACGAACGTGTTGATGCTTCAGCCACCATTGGTCGTGAAGACGGAACTTTTGGTTTTTCTTTAATGGAATACCATCCTGATTTTAAAATTTTTGAACAAAATGCTTTAGCCGAAATTGAACGTATTCAGAATACAACAGGACTTTTTACGCGCGAGTTTAAAGATGATAACGTGATTCATTTTTCTGCTATTCCGTGGGTAAATTTTACTTCGCTTTCTCATGCAAGAAGTTTTACTTATCCTGATAGTTGTCCGAAAATTTCGTTTGGAAAAATGATAAGCTCCGATAACGGTAAAAGATCAATCGCAATGTCTGTACATGTGCATCACGGTTTGATGGATGGTTTACATGTGGGGAAATTTGTCGATTGTTTTCAGGATTTGATGAATCATCCGTTAGAAAAATAAATGTTAAAATTATGGAATGATTTTTGAACCTCAAACGTTATGAAAAAATCTTTAATCTTCTTGCTACTTCTTTACAAATCAGCATTTTTTGGTCAAACTGTATTGACTTCTCATGCTTTAGATCTAAAAAAATCAGCAAAGAATATTCAGATTTTAAATGCCGAAAATTTACTCACGCACGAGGTGTTTGTATTTGCTGCTTATGACCAAAACATTACTATTTTAAAATACAATAGTGCTTTATTTCTAACGGACCAATATACAGGACCGCTTGTCAATTTGGAGAATAAAGAATTGATTGCTTCGAGTTTTAGCGAAGATGGAAACCCCAGTCTTTATTGGACTTCGAGAGATTTTAAAGAAATTATAGTGATCAAATATTATTTAGAAACCAAAACGTACAAAGCTTTAAAATTTGGCTTTCCGTCTGAAAGTCAGTATGTCGTGGCGACTTTTCAGGATAATAATTTGTTTTACATCCTTTCTAAACCTATCTCAGAACAGACTCTAGCGGTTTATACTTTTAAAAATGGAATGGTTGAAGAAAAAATATTTGACTTTTCTCTGTTCAAATTTCAAAATAAAAACACCAGTTTCCTTCCTTTCACCGAGTTGATCAAACAAAATCCTATTGAAAAAATGGAGGTCAAGGACTACAATCCTCTATACAAAAGCACCGCAAAAAGCAAAGTTTACCTGCAGGAGAACAAGATGGTATTGACCTTAGATCAAAACCCAAAGCAAACGCAAGTTTTTGAGATTAATTTAGATAGCCATACTCTTAATGAAAAGATCTTCCTGCAGCCTAATACCAAAAAACCACTGCGATCCTCTAATTCTTTTTTAGCAGAAAACAAACTATTTCAAGTCACTGCAAATAAAGAAGAACTGCTGTTTGATTTAAAAGATTATGGTTCTGGTTTAAGTATAAAAAGCATTCATGTTGCAAAAAACGACACGATTCGTTTCAAAAACTCTCCTTTATTGATACAAAGAGAATATGGAAAACCAGGTGAAATCAAAAAAACAGCCAAATTTTTACACTATCTTTCAAATTTGGATATTGGTTTATCCGTTTTCAAAAATAAAAAGAACACTTTGATCACTCTCGGAGGAACACCAAAAAGTGAAAATCTCAATTATTATACTCAAAATTTTGGTCAATATGATGATGAATTTGGTCAAATATTTTCGCCTATTACTTTTTATCCCAACGTGCATACCGAAACTGTTTTCTTTGAAAGTGTTTTAAACAAAAACTTTGAGTTCAGTAGTAGCGAGCCTTCTCCTTTGGCTGTAGATAAAATTTCTTATTTCTTAAATCAGCATCAGGAAGCGGCTTTCGCCAATGTCATTCCGTTTAAAGATTACTTTATTTTGGGTTATTATGATCAAACTACCAAAGAGTATGTTTTGCTTAAATTTAAAGATGGTTTTAATTGATAAAACGAGTAGTTCTGAAATCATTGATTTTATGAACACCTAATTTTATTGAGAATTGATCCAAATATGCTGTGTTTTCTTTGTTTCGAAAAACGGTTTGGATTATTTTTTTTAACTTTACAAAAAAGACACAATTATGTTATCAAAAAATATTGAAGCCGCTTTAAATAAGCAAATTCGCATCGAGGCAGAATCTTCGCAAACTTATCTTTCTATGGCTTGTTGGGCTGAAGTACATGGTTTAGAAGGAATTGCACAATTTATGTATACTCAATCTGACGAAGAACGTGAGCACATGCTTAAATTAATAAAATATGTAAACGAACGTGGCGGACATGCTCAAATTACAGATTTGAAAGCGCCAAAAACGAGTTATTCAACTTTCAAAGAAATGTTTGAAGCCCTTTATGCACATGAAATTTTTGTTTCGGAATCTATTAACGAATTGGTACATATCACTTTTGAAGAAAAAGATTATGCGACTCACAATTTCTTGCAATGGTATGTTGCCGAACAAATTGAAGAAGAAGCTACGGCCAAATCTATCTTAGACAAAATTAACTTAATTGGTGACGACAAAGGCGGTCTTTACTTGTTTGATCGTGATATTCAGCAGTTAGCAGTAACAAGCTCAATCGCCATTAATCCTAAATAAAAAAGTTAAAGTTTATTTAGAATATATAAAAATAAGATATTTATTTTATCTTTGTCTCAGTTTTATAATTCCAGTATAAAGTGAGCAAGAAAGAAAAAGATAAGGACAAGAAAAAGGATAAAAAGAAGAAGAAAAACAAAGATATCCTTGAGAACATTAAGAAGCTTGAAAACTGCAAGTCAACTTGTTGTGAAAAATTTAAAAAGAGCGAGAAAAAACGTTGCTCCAGATGTCCTATGTTTGACTTACTAAAAAATATAGCATAAAAAGACCTTCAATTATGAAGGTTTTTTTATGCACAAATCATAAGCTTTCCATTTTATAAAAAACAAATTAACATCCCAAAAAGCAAATATTTCAATTTATGAAAAATGCTAGCATCGTACCTAAATCTAGTCTCGATTTTTTGTCACAACTTAAAGAAAACAATAATAAAGTCTGGTTTGATGCCAATAAATCCAACTACCAAACCGAGCTAAATTATATACAGACTTTTGCGGATGCTTTACTTAAAGAGCTTTCTAAAACAGATGTTTTGGAAACGGCTTCGGGCAAAAAAAGTGTGTACAGAATTTATCGTGATATTCGTTTTTCTAAAGACAAAACTCCTTTTAAAACCTTTTGGGGAGGCAGTTTTACCAGAGCAACAAAAGAAAGACGTGGCGGATACTATTTTCATTTGGAAGCTGGAAACAGTTTTCTTGCGGGAGGTTTTTGGGGTCCCAATGCCGCAGATTTAAGAAGAATAAGAGCTGAATTTGGGCACGATCCTAAACCAATGCGAAAGATACTGGAGGCTAAATCATTTGTTAGCACTTTTGGAAACTTGCAAGGCGAGCAGCTTAAAACAGCGCCAAAGGGTTTTGATGTGCAACACGAAGCGATAGATTTACTGCGCTACAAACAGTTTTTGGTCATTAAACGCTTTACCGATGAAGAAGTATTGGCCCATAATTTTGTGGAACAGGCCACAGAAACATTTCAAAAAATGCGTCCTTTTTTTGATTATATGAGCGAAATACTTACAACAGATATTAACGGTGCTTCTGTTTTATAAATTTATCATTAATTCAAACCCAAAAAAAGCGACTGATTTTGCCAACCAGTCGCTTTTTAATAAAATACTTTGTACTCATTATTTGCCCATTAGTAAAATTTCATTTATTACGACTTCGGTCACATAACGTTTTTCTCCATTTTTATCATCGTAACTTCTGTGGGTAAGTTTCCCTTCAACGGCAATTTCTTTTCCTTTTACCACATATTTTTCGATGATCTCTGCAGTTTTACCCCACGCAGTTACGCGATGCCACTCGGTTTGCTCAACTTTTTCTCCTTTTTCATTGGTATATTTTTCATTAGTTGCAATGGTCAAGTGAGCCAGTTTTCTACCGTTCTCTAATGTTTTGATTTCTGGTTCGTTTCCTACGTTTCCAATCAATTGTACTTTGTTTCTTAATGTGCTCATGGCGTATATTCTTTTTTAAAGTTGTTATAAAATGAATTCATTTATCAAATTCAACAAGGCAAAATTGCAGCAACTTTCCAAAATTATTCGGTTACAAAGTATTTACTATCGACTATAACTATTTGTAAACGTTTGCAAATGGGATTAATTTTTAGTATATTTGAGATAAATCTTACATTATGCAAACCGAAATTAATAAAGTTGAATTACGAAATTTAAAATTAGACGACTACAAGGAGCTCAAAAACTCAATGATAGAATCCTATCCAGTAATGGCGAATTCGTATTGGAAAGAATCAGATATCGAAAATTTACTCACTATTTTTCCTGAAGGTCAACTGGTGATTTTGGTAGACGGAAAAGTAGTAGGTTCTGCTTTGTCATTGATCCTTCCAGAAAAATTAGTAGATAAAAAACACAATTACAGACAAATTATTGGCAATTATACTTTTTCAACTCACAATCCCGATGGAGAAATCCTGTACGGAATAGATGTTTTTATTCACCCCAATTATCGTGGTTTGCGTTTAGGACGCCGCTTGTATGATGTTCGTAAAGAATTGTGCGAGCAATTGAATCTGAAAGCGATTGTTTTTGCTGGTAGAATTCCAAATTATGCAAAACATTCTAAAAAACTTACTCCAAAAAATTATATAGAAAAAGTCAAGCACAAAGAATTGCATGACCCAGTACTTTCTTTTCAGCTGAGCAATGATTTTCATGTTTTACGAATCATAAAAAACTATTTGGAAGGTGATGAAGAATCTAAAGAATTTGCGGTACTTCTGGAGTGGAACAACGTTTATTATGATGAAAGTCCAAAATTGATTAATCTTGAAAAAAGTGTAATCCGCCTAGGCTTGATTCAGTGGCAAATGCGTCAGCTCAATAATATCGAAGCCCTTTTTGAGCAATCTGAATTTTTTATCGATGTTGTGTCTGGTTACGGAGCCGATTTTGCCTTATTTCCGGAACTTTTTATTGCGCCTTTAATGGCCGATTACAACCATCTTTCTGAAGCCGAAGCCATTCGGGAACTCGCTCGCCACTCTGACCCAATTAGAAAGCGCTTTCAGGAATTTGCTATTTCGTACAACATCAATATTATTACGGGAAGTATGCCGTATCTCGACAACGGAAACCTGTACAACGTTGGTTTTTTATGCAAAAGAGACGGAACCTCAGAAATGTATACCAAAATTCACATCACACCCAACGAAGTGCAACATTGGGGCATGAAAGGCGGCTCAGAATTTAAAACATTTGATACCGACTGCGGTAAAATTGGTATTTTGATTTGCTACGATGTTGAGTTTCCTGAGCTTTCGCGAATTATGGCCAACGAAGGCATGAATATTTTGTTTGTTCCTTTTTTAACAGATACTCAAAATGCGTATACGCGCGTCAAACATTGCTCTCAGGCACGTGCAATAGAAAACGAATGTTATGTGGCGATTGCCGGCTGTGTTGGTAATCTGCCAAAAGTAAACAATATGGATATTCAGTATGCACAAGCGTCTGTTTTTACGCCTTCGGATTTTGCTTTTCCAAGTAATGGCATCAAAGCCGAAGCGACACCTAATACCGAAATGACACTGATTGTTGATGTCGATTTGAATTTACTAAAACAACTTCACGAGCACGGAAGCGTTCGGATTTTGAAAGACCGCCGAAATGATTTGTATGAAATTAGAAAAATAAATCCGTAATCGTTTTATCAAATTACGAGCAGAATGAGATAGAATTCATCATTTGAAATTTAATTGTTTTTTAGTTTTAAAAATAGTACATCATGAAAACCTGCCTTGAATGTAGTGATAAAATTGTGGGTAGAGAGGACAAGAAATTTTGTTCTGACAGCTGCCGAAATGCTTACAACAACAAAATAAACAAAGACAGTAATAATTTTATGCGAAATGTAAATAACAAATTGCGTAAAAATTACCGTATTTTGTCTGAACTAAACACAGAAGGAAAATCTAAGTCAACAAAAGATAAAATGTTGCACAAAGGTTTCGATTTTGATTTTTTTACTAATATATTGCAGACTAAAACAGGAAACACCTACTATTTCCTGTATGATCAAGGCTATCGCGCCTTGGAAAATGATTATTATATGCTTGTTAAAAAAGAAATTTAGCCCCCAAATATCCCATGAAAAAAAATTACAATTCCATAACCGCTTTTATCTGCATCCTGGCGATTCTGGGTGTTATTTATGCGTCAATGATGCCGCAATTTATCACTAAAGACGAAGAAGCTTTGGCAGAATTCTCGACCGAAAGAGCCTTCGAACAGGTTAGAATCATTGCTCAGAAACCACATTATGTTGGCTCGACCAATCACGAGTTGGTGGCTAACTACCTAAAATTAGAGCTCAACAGAATTGGTCTTGAGACTAGTACTCAGGAAGGATTTACCTTAAATGACAGAGGTTTATTGGTAAAGTCGAAAAATATTTTAGCTCGAATAAAAGGAACCAATAATTCTAAAGCGCTATTATTACTTTCGCACTATGACAGTGCTCCACACTCTTTTTCTAAAGGAGCCAGCGATGATGCTTCGGGAGTTGCAACCATTTTAGAAGGAATTCGCGCATTTTTATACAGCAAACAACCGCATAAAAACGACATTATCATTCTTTTTTCAGATGCCGAAGAATTAGGTTTAAACGGTGCTGCACTTTTTGTTAACGAACATCAGTGGGCAAAAGAGGTTGGTTTGGTACTTAATTTTGAAGCCCGAGGCTCTTCTGGACCAAGTTATATGTTAATGGAGACCAATCAGGGGAATCAGGGACTTATTCAAGAATTTAAAAAAGCAAAAACAACCTATCCTGTATCCAACTCGTTGATGTACAGTATTTATAAAATGCTCCCGAATGATACCGATTTGACCGTTTTTAGAGAACAAGGCAACATTCAAGGATTCAATTTTGCCTTTATCGACAGTCATTACAATTATCACACACAACAAGATGACATCAAGCATTTAAGCAAGACTACACTTAAACATCAGGGTACTTATTTGATGCCTTTGCTGAAGTATTTTTCTAATATCGACCTTAACCAAACCGTTACAACAGAAGATAACGTTTATTTTAACATTCCGTTTTCGTTTGTTACCTATCCGTTTACATGGGTTTTCCCAATGACTTTGATTGCATTAGGATTACTGATTCTTTTTATTTTTATAGGAAAAGCAAAACGTGTCCTGACATTTAGCGAAATGTTCAGAGGTTTTGTACCGCTAATCGGATCGGTGATTGTTGCTGGTTTTGTTACTTTTTTGGGATGGAAAATTTTTCTCGAAATCTATCCGCAATACAATGATCTGTTAAACGGATTTACATATAACGGTCACGCTTACATTGGCGGATTTGTAGCCCTGAGTCTCGCTATTTGCTTTGCTTTTTATCGCAATTTTTCAGAAGCAAAAGTGACTATGAACCATTATGTAGCACCTTTATTGCTTTGGATTATCGTAAATGCCTTTCTGGCCAACAGCTTGACAGGAGCCGGATTTTTGATTATTCCTGTTTATTTTGGACTCATTTTATTCGGAATTTATGTCCTGACCCAAGGTTCTAGTTTAGGACTGAATTTAATTTTCAGTATTCCTGCATTAATCATTATTGTGCCCTTTATTCAAATGTTTCCGGTAGGTTTAGGATTGAAAGTTCTTTTTGGAAGCGCTGTTCTTACCGTTTTGGCATTCGGATTATTACTGCCTGTTTTCGGGTCGTTTGCTAGAAAAGGAGCCTGGACATTGTTTTTCTTTACTATTGCAATCTCTTGTTTTGTATATGCAGGATATCATTCTGATTACCAGTATGGCAAAGCCAAATCCAACAGTTTGTTATACGTGTACAATGCAGACAATGATGCTGCTGTCTGGACCACTTACGATATCAATCTTGACGATTGGACCAAAACCTACTTAGGCCAAAACTCTCAAAAAGCAGTGGGTTTAAACAAATTGCCCATTTACAGCAAATACAATTCCGGCTTTACTTACAGTGCTATTGCGCCAAAAGTAGCCGTGCCAAAACCAACGATTCTTTTTCTTAGAGACAGCCTTGTCGGTAGTCGCCGTCACATGAAAATTCAAATTAGACCGAACAGAAAAGTAAATCGTTACGATATTTTTGCCAATCTCAAAATGACTTTCTACAATTTCAAAGCCAATGGTGTCAAGACTTATGGTGAAAAGGGAAATGTTCTAAAACGAGACGGGATGAAGATGATCACTTATTATGTAGTAAAAAACGAACCTCTTACATTAGAATTCACAATCAATAACTCATCCATTTTTGATATGGATTTAATAGAAAGTTCTTTCGATCTTATGACCAATCCACTGTTTAAGATTGCCCCAAGAAGCGACTGGATGATGCCAACGCCATTTGTGCTCAATGATGCCGTTTTAATTCAGCAAAAAATCAAAAGACAGACGCTGGCACCAGTAAAACCAATTGCAGTTCTTCCTGCAAAAGAAACTGTTGCGCCTGCAAAAGATAGTTTGACAACAAGCGTTAAACCTGAATAAAAATGAGTCAAATAAGTATTTTAGGTTGTGGTTGGCTGGGTTTGCCATTGGCGAAAAGACTCATTCAGGAAGGTTATTCTGTAAAAGGATCTACTACTTCTGAAAACAAACTTTCTGTTTTAGAAAATGCAGGAATACATCCTTTTTTGGTGGCGCTTGAAAGCGAAAGTGTTTCAGGCGCTATAGAGGATTTTTTAGCACAAAGCGAAATACTGATTATCGATATTCCGCCCAAATTACGCGGAAGCAATGTAGATTCTACAACTACTGAAAAGAAAATATTTGTAGAAAAAATCAAAAACCTGATTTCTTTTATTGAACAATCAAGTGTAAAAAAAGTACTTTTTGTAAGTTCATCTTCTGTTTATGGCAACGAAAATAGTGTGATTACAGAAGAAACTAATGCGAATCCGGAAACAGAAAGCGGTAAACAATTGCTTTTGGCAGAAAGTCTTTTACAACAAAATCAAGACTTTCAAACCACTATTTTGCGCTTCGGAGGATTAATTGGTGAAGACCGACATCCCGTGAAATTTTTGGCTGGTAAAGAAAATTTAGAAAATCCAGATGCTCCCGTCAACTTAATTCATCAAAATGATTGTATTAGAGTCATCCAAGAAATCATCTATCAATCAAAATGGAACGAAGTTTTCAACGCCGTTGCACCCTTTCATCCCACAAGAGAAGAATATTATACTCAAAAAGCAAAAGAACAAAACTTGATTTTACCGAAATTTAGTGCTGAAAAAACGAATATAAAAAAGGTAATTTCTAGTGAAAAAATCGAACGTGTTTTAAATTATCACTTTAAAATGGACGATTATTAAATCATATAAATTAATTTAAATGAAGTTTTAGAAATTTTACAACCTACAGTCCTAGAATTTCTTCAATCATTTAAATGTAGGGAGCAAAAAACTTTACGAACTTTGCTCAAGAACTCTTTTCTTTGAAGTTAAATTATGGAAACAGCCTATATCAATTCGCCTTTAGGAATTACCAAAATCATGGGAGATCAAGACGGTATTGCTGTCATTTCAGTTTCAGATGTAGGCGAAAACGAGGTTTCGGTGGTAATTCCGGAAATTTTAAAAGAAGCCGTTTTACAGCTTCATGAGTATTTTGAAGGCAAAAGAACCAACTTCAATTTAAAATTAAATCCGAAAGGCACAGAATTTCAGCAAAAAGTATGGAAATCACTATTAGAAATTCCCTTTGGAAAAACCATAAGTTACAGCGATCAAACCAAAAAATTGGGTGATTTAAAAGCGATTCGGGCGGTGGCATCGGCCAATGGCAAAAATCCGTTATGGATCGTGGTTCCGTGTCATCGGGTAATTGGAACAAACGGTTCACTCACAGGTTATGCTGGTGGTTTACATCGTAAAAAATGGTTATTGGAGCACGAAAACCCTAGTACACAACAAAGTTTGTTTTCATAATAATGTAAAAAAGAAACGAAACTTTTTACAAAATATAATCTTTTTCTTATTTTAAGTGAAATTTGTTTATATTTATAAAACAAACAATCTCACGAGTCTAAACATTTAAGACGCCTCAGCAATGATTGAAAAAATAAACCTCAACAATATTTTATTTCTCGATATAGAAACCGTTCCGGAAGAAGAGAATTTTAATTCGCTTGACGCCGAAATGCAATCGCTTTGGGATCATAAAACACAATACCAGCGAAAAGACGCATTTTCTCCCGAAGAATTTTATGAACGTGCCGGCATTTGGGCAGAATTTGGCAAAATTATTTGTATTTCTGTAGGCTATTTTACGATAAAAGGTGACATTCGAAACTTTCGGGTAACCTCTTTTTTCGGAGACGAAAAGAAAATTTTAAAGGATTTTAATAATTTACTGAACAACCATTTCAATCAGCCGCAACATCTTTTGTGCGGGCATAACGCTAAGGAATTCGACATTCCTTTTTTGGCGCGACGCATGATCATCAACCAAATTGCCATTCCAGACAAACTGAATCTCTTTGGAAAAAAACCATGGGAAATTGCACATCTGGATACTTTAGAATTATGGAAATTTGGCGATTATAAGCATTTTACTTCTTTGAAATTACTGACCAAAATTCTCGGAATCCCTTCTCCAAAAGGCGATATCGACGGCAGTCAGGTTGCGCATGTTTTTTATGTAGAAAAAGACATTGACCGAATTGTGACCTATTGCGAAAAAGATACTATTGCCGTGGCACAGATTTTTCTTCGTTTGCGACGCGAAGATTTACTGATTGATGAGGAAATTATTCATGTTTAATTTTTAGAGGTAAAGCGACAAAGTTACAGAGGCGCAAAGTTTTAGATTATAAAATTTAAATATTTTAGAAATGACGCATCGGGAAATTTCACATCAAAGGCTTGTTTCACAAAAGCTTTTAGAAACCAGTTCAAGTTCTCCACAAGAAATTGTTCATCATTTAGGTGCCATGCAGGCTCAGGATTATTCAATGGCAAAATGGGCGATTGGTTCTCGATGTGATGCAACAGAAAAAGAGATTGAAGAAACTATAAATTTAGGAGAAATTATTCGTACCCATATTCTACGACCAACCTGGCACTTTGTTTCTGCCGATGATATTTATTGGATGTTGGATGTTTCTGGACCACAAGTCAAACGTATTATTCTTGCTGAAACCATAAAATACGGTTATGATGAAAAGGAGTTTGACAAGATTAATTCGAGAATTGAAAAAATGCTGGCCGGAAATAATCATTTAACCCGTGATGAAATCATTCAAGAACTTAATGTTAAAAAGGTTACGGGTGAATATTTTTTAAGTCCGGTTCTTATTATGATGTATGCAGAACTAGACGGTTTAGTCTGCAGCGGAAAAACGCGAGGAAAACAAATGACTTATGCATTACTCGAAGAGCGAGTTTCAAAACCAAAATCCAAACTAACCAAAGAAGAAGGCTTAACAAAATTAGCTCTAAAATACTTCGAAAGCCACGTCCCTGCTACGCTTCATGACTTTTCATGGTGGTCTGGTTTTCCAACAACAATTTGTAAACAAACCATTAATGCAATTGAATTGCAATTGAATTCAGTTGAAATTGATGGTCAAAAATATTGGTTTGGAAAAGATTATTCTCTTAAAAACAACTTCCGCGAAAGCGTACACTTTATCCCGGCATTTGATGAGATTTTAATTTCGTATAAAACACGAGAAGTTTCTATTTTAATAGAACATCAATCGATGGCTTTCACCAACAACGGCATTTTCAAACCGGTTATTCTTGAAAACGGTAAAGTTATCGGAACCTGGAAAAGAACCCTCAAAAAAGATCACGGTAAAATAGAAACGCAATTTTTTAATGAAACCGAAAGTCACAAAAAAGCAATTCTGTTTGAAGGCATTAAAGCTTTTGAAAACTATCTCGAAACCAAAATTCTTATCGAATAAATCGGTTTTTTGCAAAAACAGTATGGTTTTAAATACTTTGTTCTCGTTTACACACTAAATTCTTTGTGCATTTTATTGTGAAATAATTACATTTACAAAAAAAACAGCATTATGGTATTAAGCAGATTTTGGCTAACTATCTTTATTTCGTCGATCATCTTTATTATGATCACTTTGTTTACTGCAAATACTTATACAATTGATTCTGTATTGAATGGTAAAAAAGATGATCTTATTCTGGTTTCAGAAAAATACGCTGAACAGCTTCCTGCTTTTATAAAAGACAGCATCAAAAAAGCACCGGATCAAACGATGATTATCAATCATAATACGCTAAATGCCGATACGACGTATGTTTATAAAAACAAAACCGTAAAAATTTACAGCGGACTTCAAAAATCTGATGGTTTATTACCAACCTGCAAATCTACATTGATTGATTTAATTTTGCCTCTTATTGCCTATTTGGCTTTTTTCTGCGGATTAATGGAACTTTTAATCATTTCCGGAGCATCAGGAAAATTAGCTAAAGGATTGAGTCCAGTTTTTGTAAAAGTGTTTCCGAGCATCCCAAAAAATCACCCGTCTATCTCGTATATGACTTTAAACTTTGCTGCTAATTTCTTAGGATTAGATTCGGCTGCAACTCCATTTGGTCTTAAAGCGATGGAAAGTTTACAAGAAATAAATCCCGAAAAAGACAAAGCCAGCGACGCGCAGATTATGTTTATGTGTCTCCACGCTTCTGGTTTAACCTTAATAGCGACTTCTATTATCGGTTATCGCGCAGCAGCAGGTGCAAGTAATCCTGCTGATGTAATGCTTCCTTGTATTATTACTTCGTTTATCGGTACAATTGCGGCTTTTCTAATTGTGGGAATCAAACAAAAAATCAATTTCAAGAGTGCTTCTTTAGTTATTGCTTTAATGGTTTTAATTGCGGCAATCATTGGTTTGCTGATGTATGTAAACCATCTAGATTTGATAGGAAAAAATTATTTCACCACAAATTTATCTGCGTTGATATTACTTGTCATAATAGTTTTTACGCTGGTGTTTTCATTTTTAAACGAAAAGAAATTTAAGGACGCAGAAACCACCGTTTTTGATGCCTTCGTAGTAGGAGCCAATAATGGAGTTAAAACCGGCGTTACCATTTTCCCTTATGTTTTAGGAATGTTAGTAGCAATTTCTCTTTTTAGAAATAGTGGTTTGTTTGAAATTATTAGTGATGGGATTGCCTTTATTTTCTCGAATATGGGAGTCAACAAACAAATTACCGATGCACTGCCCGTAGCCATGCTTCGTCCTTTTAGTTCTGCAGGTTCACGAGGATTTTTGATTGATTCTATGAATACTTTTGGCGCCGATTCTTTGACAGGAAGATTGAGCAGTATTTTTCAATGCAGTGCCGAAAGTACTTTTTATGTGATCGCCGTTTACTTTGGTTCTGTCAATATCAAAAATACCCGTTATGCTTTAGGGACAA
Organism: Flavobacterium flavipigmentatum; assembly: GCF_020911905.1. Taxonomy (NCBI): domain Bacteria; kingdom Pseudomonadati; phylum Bacteroidota; class Flavobacteriia; order Flavobacteriales; family Flavobacteriaceae; genus Flavobacterium; species Flavobacterium flavipigmentatum. The sequence continues at coordinate 992,532 of NZ_CP087133.1, forward strand.
TGCTTTTGGTGGATGTAATTTGTGTTATTACTGCTATTTTTGTGGCGAGTTGGTTTTTTTAAATTTCATTTTATCAAATAATAAACAGGAAGTATGTTTAAAAGATTTTTTAGTAAAAAAAAGGAAGTTGAAACTATCGAAAACATCTCATCTGAGGAAAAAAATCAATTTACTGAAGAAGTGGAGACTAACGTAGAAGTTGAAACCGAAGAGAAGAAAGAAGAAAACAAATTCGAACCCAATAAAATTGACTGGTTAATAAACGATTCTATCCTGACTTTTATGCCTCGTGAATTGTACATGCATTATTGGGACAACAATACCGAAAAAAACCTGCAAGATCCGTCATGGCAAAATCAAGGTGTTTATTTTTGGAATAACAACGAACCATTTGAGAGAAAATCTTTGCCCGATTTTTTTGAAAATTTTGAAAAGAAATTATTTGTTTTTCATGAGGTTCCTGACTACATTTCATTGGTATCTGCAAAAGCAATTCCGTGGTTTGGAATGCCCGGCGAAGGAGATAAATTCTGTCTTAGATACGATGACCACCCAATAACGCTGGAAGAAGCTCATAAATTGAACATTATAAAGTATGTTGAAATCATAGAATTAAACTACGAAAATCTGGGCGTCCTAAACGATCGTGACAACTATTGTTTCCTAATTGATCCCAAAGAAGTTACATTCGAAAATCAGCTTTTTTACCTAAATGGAGAAAAAATTTCGTTAGCAGAACTCTATCAAAAAAAGAAACTACTGGTTTTATCAGTACAATAAATAACATCGATATACATTCATGAAAATACAAGCACTTTTTGTTTTATTGCTTTTAATTGGTTGTCAAAAACCAAAATCTAAACCACAAATAACAAGTACAACACCCGAAAATAAAACTCAAACCGTGAGTATTGTTGAAGAAAAGTTCTTAAAAACAGATACTATTTCCATTTCAGATGATGGAGAAACATCAAAGGAAAATTATATCCTCGCGCATCTTCTGGATCAAAAAGCAGACAAAGACAGTGTTGTTACCGCAAGATACCGACTTGATTTTTATCTGAATAAAACCAAAACTGCCGATTCAAAAATTACCATTAAAGGAATTGAAAAAGGATCAGAATGGGGAGCAAAATATGGATTGGCTTCAGTCGAATCGCCTAAAAACTCACCTTTCATTCAAATTAGTTTTGGATATCCCGCTTGTGGTTATACATCTAATAATTATCTTTATTATCTAAAAAACACCAATTTACAATTGGTTCATCAATGGTATGCCATGTCAGATAGCGGTTGGGGAACCTGGGTTAGGTTTGAAAACTCAACTTCAAAAACAAATACCGAATCTTTTTATTGCAAGACTGTTTCATTTGAACCTGAAAATGACAATGACGAAATGGGAACGGTAACTTATTCCGACTCGATTGTCTTTCGCTTAAGCGGAAATCATTGGAAAAAGCAATTACTTTCGGCAAAAGACAAAGTCTACTTTGAGAAAAAGATTCCGTTTAATGAGTTTCACGATCTGGATTAAAGCCTGAAAAACAGTTGTAATTCAAATTCTTTCTTAGGTAAATAATTTTTAACTTTGTAAAAAACAAAGCAATGATTGATTTTATATACCAAGATCCTTATCCTATTTTAAAGGATGAAACGCAATATCGCAAAATCACTTCTGATTTTGTGAAAGTAGCACAATTTGGAGAACGAGAAATTCTTACTGTCGACCCAAAAGGGTTAGAATTATTGGCCGAAGAAGCGTTAAACGATGTTTCGTTTATGCTAAGAACGACACATTTGCAAAAATTACGAAAGATTCTTGATGATCCAGAAGCCACAGACAATGACCGTTTTGTAGCTTACAATTTATTGCAAAACGCATCTGTTGCCGCCGAAGGTCAGCTACCAAGCTGTCAGGACACAGGAACAGCGATTGTAATGGCCAAAAAAGGAGAAAACATCTTTACAGGTGTTGATGACGCAGAATGGCTAAGTAAAGGGATTTTTAATACCTATCAAAAACGCAATCTACGTTATTCGCAAATTGTTCCGATTTCGATGTTTGAAGAAAAAAATTCAGGTTCGAATCTTCCGGCACAAATTGATATTTATGCTAAAAAAGGCGCCTCTTACGAATTTTTATTCATGGCAAAAGGCGGTGGTTCTGCCAACAAAACCTACTTATACCAGCAAACAAAATCATTATTGAATGAAAAATCATTGGATGCATTCATTCGAACAAAAATAAAAGACTTAGGAACCTCTGCATGTCCACCTTATCATTTGGCTTTGGTCATTGGCGGCACTTCGGCGGAAGCCAATTTAAGCGCCGTTAAAAAAGCATCTGCGGGCTATTACGACCACTTGCCTACTTCGGGAAATATGTCGGGTCAAGCATTTCGCGATTTAGAATGGGAAGAAAAAGTTCAGAAAATCTGTCAGGAGAGTGCTATTGGTGCTCAGTTTGGCGGAAAATATTTTACGCATGACGTACGTGTGATTCGTTTGCCTCGTCACGCTGCTTCTTGTCCGGTTGGATTGGGCGTTTCGTGTTCTGCCGATAGAAATATTAAAGCAAAAATTACCAAAGACGGAATTTTTGTAGAACAATTAGAAGTAAATCCAAAGCAATTTTTACCAGAAACCGCTCCGCATTTAGAAGCGCCAGTTGAAATTGATTTGAATATGCCAATGGCCGATATGTTGGCGAAATTAGCGCAGTATCCGATCAAAACACGTTTGAAACTCAACGGAACCGTAATTGTGGCTCGTGATATTGCACATGCTAAAATCATGGAATTACTAGAAGCGGGCAAACCGATGCCGGAATATTTTAAAAATCACCCTATTTATTACGCTGGACCGGCAAAAACACCAGAAGGAATGGCTTCGGGAAGTTTTGGCCCTACCACCGCAGGACGTATGGATGTTTATGTAGATGAATTCCAGAAACATGGCGGAAGTATGATTATGCTTGCCAAAGGAAACCGTACCAAACAAGTGACCGATGCGTGTCATAAATACGGTGGATTCTACTTAGGTTCTATTGGAGGTCCTGCAGCGATTTTGGCGCAAGACAATATCTTAAAAGTAGAAGTCGTTGATTTTGAAGAATTAGGCATGGAAGCCGTTCGAAAAATAACTGTAAAAGACTTCCCTGCTTTTATCATTACCGATAATAAAGGAAATGATTTCTTTGAGAATCTTTAATAGAAGGCACAAAGGATCAAAGGATCAAAGGATCAAAGTTTTACAAACCTATTACAACAACAAAAACCGCCTGATTAGGCGGTTTTCTTTTTTAGTAAACATTCACTTTTTACAGATCACATTTTACTTCTTACTTCTTACTTCTTAATAAACTTCTTAACGATTCTTTTCCCATTGTTATCTATTTCAATAAAATAAATCCCTGAATTTAGCTTGCTAACATCTACAGGACTTTCTGTCAATGTTCCAGCAGCTAATTGTTGTCCTAAAGTGTTCATGATTTTAAAAGTTGAACCTTTTGTATCTGATAATAAAACACTTAAACTTGTTACCACAGGATTCGGATAAATCGTCACTTTTGAATCATTTGTTACTTTCTCTATTTCAGAAGTTACTAGTTCCTGAACTACAGCAGATCCTGCCACGATATTTATCGTATAATCTTCTACCTGACCATAAGAAAAAGTCTCACAAGCAGTTGGAATCGCATTATATTTCATCGAAATTCTAACTCGTGTAGTACCTAAACTTGCCGTAGCGGGTATCGTAAAACTTCCTGAAACTGGCGTTATTTTAGAAGCTGTTCTTGTCCAGACAGTTTCGCCAGAATCACTAAAATCGCCATCTTTATTATAATCGATAAAAACTGCATACGCTTCGTTATAGATGGTAGAAGTCCATGTTGGTGTAATAGTAATGGTATTGGCCACTCCTTGCGTTAAATTAGTACTAATAGCAGTAAAATTTTCGTAACCCGTTGTTCCTGTTGATGTATTGTTAATAGTTCCCAGAACAACTTTTCCGATTCTTTCGTCTGCAGTACTATTTCCTTGTGAAGTACAATAAGTTATAGTCGTTGCAAGGGTAGTTATATTTACAGCAGTACTAGACGCCGAAACATTTCCTGCCGCATCTTTTGCTTTTACAGAAAAACTATAGGCTGTTAATGGAGTCAAACCTGTTACAGTATAGCTGGTAGTCGTAGCACTTCCTTTTAGGGTCGTTCCTTGGTAAATATCGTAACCCGTTACTGCCACATTATCCGTTGCTGCTGTCCAGGATAAGTTTGTTGTTGATCCTGTTGTACCGGTTGCAACTAAATTTGTTGGTGTTGTTGGTGCCGTAGTATCAGAAGATCCTACGTATGCCGCACCTACACCTACTGCATAAAAAGCATTTGTAGTAGCGATTACTTCAGGAGAACCCGCTCCATACAAATCAATTGCAGATTGTATTCCAGAAGTTCTAGCATTGGCATAAGTTGAATTAGAAGTCAAATAAACACTTTCTAAACGATACGCAATTTGGGCAGCTTTTTCAATTGTGATTCCGGTTACGTTATACGCATTTCCGATATCATTGGTTCCTGATTTTCCAACAGATAAAATATAAAACCAGTGATTTAATACTCCCGAATTGGTATGAACACCACAATAATCATTATTGCTAGTTGGCGTACAATTTACATTTATCCAATACGTTCCGCCATAAGTATCAGGTTGTCCCTCAGAATTTGGATCGCTCATAGAACGCAAAGCCAAATGTCCCGATCTTCTTTCTATGTCTTCCCCAACCAACCACGTAGATTTGTTAGGAGCCGCACGATACTCAATGCAAGCACCCCAAATATCAGAGAAAGCTTCATTCATCGCACCCGATTCTTTTTGGTACGCCAAATTAGCCGTATACGTACAAACCGCATGACCAATTTCGTGACCCGCAACATCCATTGCAGTCAAAATGTCAAAACCACCCGTTCCCGTACCGTCACCATACGTCATAACACTTCCGTTCCAGAAAGCATTATTATTGTTTGGATAACCTGCCGCAACCAAGTTATAATGCACATAACTTCTAATTTTTGCTCCTGCACCATCAAAACTATTTCTACCATGTACCGCCGACCAGTAATCATAAGTCATTTCGGCTCCCCAGTGTGCATCCAGTGCACCATTGTCTTTATTAGTATTATTGTACTCGGCAGCCGTCCAGTTATTATCGGCATCTGTAAAATTGGTTGTGGGATAAGTTGCTGTTCGAGCCGAATTATACGTCTGAACTCCGTTTCCACGAGTAACATCTGATAAAATATAAGAAGAACCACTCAATGTAGTTTGTATAGTTTGGGTACCGCTGTAACGAGTCGCTGCATTTGCTGCTATAATAGTATTTTCAAAAGTAGAATTATCACTTTTGGCAGCTACATTTGCAGGTGCAGGACCACCATGGCTATGTTGTCCTAAATGTTTGATAGTGGCATTATAAAACAAAACTTCACCTGTTTCGGCATCTATATAAAGATCACCACGACTTAACGGATTGGTTGCATAAATATCAAATTTATAAGCCAAACGCACATGATCCCTTTTTCTTAATTGACCTTGTTCCTCCATATCTGGCAATAAAACCAACTCCCCTTTTGGTTTCTCATAATCCATTGCAGCAGCATCTGATGGTGTTTCCCAGAGATATTGTTTTGCTCCTGTATGTGCAATTGCCTTATCAAAAGCAGCTTTATTTGACAACTTTGGTGTTGTTTTTACATTTTCCAATGCATAAAACTCTCCATTCATAGCAACTAATTTTCCTTGTTTTGAATGTAATGTATAATTGGCAAATTCTACTTTAACTCCTTGCTCATACAACTGAAATTTTTCATGAGTAAAGCCTTCCTTATCGGTTTCGGTTTTAATTTTTGAAAAAGATTGATTGTCTTTTAAACCTAATTGTTCCTTAAAAACAGCTTTAAAGTCAGTGCCTTTGTAAGCTGACTTATCATTAAAAGTAATTAAACTAGGTTGCCCGTTCTCGGATAGATTTTTGAGATCAACCCGTTTGTCGGTTACCACCTGCGAAAATGCAGAAAAGGAAAAAGTTAAAACAACTGCTGTTGTAATAATTTTGGGTAATTTTCTTTCCATAATACTTATTGGTTTTAAAATTGTTAAATAGATTACAAATAAAATAGTAAAAGTAAGTAAATACTTTATTTAAGGATAAAAGTATTTAATTTTAAGTAATTGGTCGGTAAAATTTGTCTTTAATCGATAAAATGCAACTGTTTTTATCTTAAACTCATTTTTACGAAGTAAATCGCAATAATTTGACAATAAAAATAGCGAAAAAGCAATTATAGTATTAATTTTCAATTATTTGTAATAGTACAAATGCCCAATTTTTGAGTTGAAAAGAATCTAAAAACTCATAAACTCTTAAATTTGTCCTACAAAAAAAGCCAGCTCTATTACAAGCTAGCTTTTTGATGATTTTATTAAAAAAAGAAAATCGTTTAGATATTCATTTCCGGAATTTCGCCTTCAATAATCAATTCTGCTTCTGTTGAAGCGATAATGTGCTCAACAGAAACACCTGGCGCGCGTTCTAAGAGCTTAAAACCCCTTGGTGTTATTTCCAGAACAGCAAGCTCCGTAACCACCTTTTTCACGCATCCTACGCCCGTTAATGGCAAAGTACATTTTTTTAATATTTTTGATTCTCCGGCTTTATTAACATGCATCATGGCCACAATAATATTTTCGGCAGAAGCAACCAAATCCATCGCTCCTCCCATTCCTTTTACCATTTTGCCCGGAATTTTCCAGTTGGCAATATCACCATTTTCCGAAACTTCCATCGCACCCAAAATAGTCAAATCTACTTTTTGGCTTCGAATCATTCCAAAACTAAAAGCCGAATCAAAAAAACTGGCTCCGGGAAGTGTCGTAATCGTCTGTTTTCCGGCATTAATAATATCCGCATCTTCCTCTCCTTCGAAAGGGAAAGGCCCCATACCCAAAACACCATTTTCACTCTGAAACTCCACAGCAATATCTTCTCTAACGTAATTCGCAACCAAAGTCGGAATTCCGATGCCTAAGTTGACAAAATACCTGTCTTTTACCTCTTTTGCAATTCGTTTTGCAATATCTTCTTTACTAAGTGCCATATTTATAATGTGTCAATTAAAAAATCTATCAATTAGGGAATGTCATAATATATCGATCAGATCATTTTTTCCAATTATCTTATTATCAAATTCTCTCAATTATGATAATATCTCAATTATTTAATTTTTAACTCTAACCGTTCGTTGCTCAATACGTTTCTCGAATTTTTCTCCCTGAAAAATACGCTGTACCATAATTCCCGGTATATGTATTTGATTGGGATCTAAAGTACCAACCGGAACCAATTCTTCGACCTCAGCAATGGTAATTTTTCCTGCACCTGCCATACAAGCATTAAAGTTTCTGGCGGTTCCTTTAAAAATAAGATTACCAGCCTCGTCTCCTTTCCATGCTTTTACAATAGCAAAATCGGCTTTGAAAGCTTCTTCCATAATGTGCATTTTTCCGTTGAACTCGCGCACTTCTTTTCCTGCCGCCACTTCGGTTCCAAAACCTGCTGGAGTAAAAAAAGCAGGAATTCCAGCCTGTGCGGCGCGAGAACGTTCTGCCAGAGTACCTTGCGGAATTAACTCCACTTCTAGTTCGCCCGACAGCATCTGACGTTCAAACTCGGCATTTTCACCCACGTACGAAGAAATCATCTTCTTGATTTGTCTTTTTTGCAAAAGCAACCCTAAACCAAAATCATCTACACCTGCATTATTAGAAATACAAGTAAGATTCGAAATTGATGTTGCTACCAAAGCTGCGATAGTATTTTCCGGAATTCCGCATAAGCCAAAACCGCCAAACATAATCGTCATGTTGCTTTCGATTCCTTTTATTGCTTCCTGAACATTATTTACTTTTTTTGTAATCATATCAAATGGTCTTTATTGACGTATAATTTTGATAAAAATAAAGTTTTTTGATTAAATAATAGTTATTTCATAAAAAAATAATAGTCAAAGCAAAAAAAAGCCTTTTGGATCTTCCAAAATTAAGGAAGAAACAAAAGGCAATACTTTATTTTTATGAAATGAAAACCTACTTAGAAAGAGGTCAATTTACAATTACAGTTCAAATTCGTCTGTACTTTGCTCTGTCTGAGTAGTATCTTTTACGACAGCTGGTCTAACGTAACAATCTACTTTTATGCTCAAACCAGGAGGACGATCAAATGCAGATTTTGAAACCTGAAGCCCTGCATCAGCATAGCATAATTTCATAAAATAAGCCCAAACCGGCAAAGCAGCTGTTGCTCCCTGACCATACGTCAAGCTTTTAAAACGTGCCGAACGATCTTCGCAACCCACCCAAACACCAGTTACTAAATTTGGAACCATACCCATAAACCAACCATCTGATTGGTTTTGTGTGGTTCCGGTTTTACCCGCAATTGGGTTTTTGAACATGTACGGATATCCTGTCCAGCGATTGTCGCCATTACCACCGCCTTGTGTACGCAAACGCGCACCAGATCCAGTCTCGGTAACACCTTCCATCAATTTAATTACGGCAAAAGCAATATCTTTATTTAGTACATCGTGTGATTCTGGAATTGGTTCATAGATCACCTCGCCACTTTTGTTTTCAATACGACTTAAAAACTGAGGTTTTACATACACTCCCTGATTGGCAAAAGTACTGTAAGCCGCTACCATATCTTCTACTGTAGCATCTACTGCACCAAGCGCTATTGAAGGTTGAGAAGGAATATCAGACTTGATTCCTAATTTATGCGCCAGTTCTACCACCGCATCAGGACCCGTTCTGTCTATAAGTTTTGCAGAAACCGTATTGATAGAGTTTGCCAAACCTTGCTTTAAAGTTACCATACCACGGTATCTATTATCGGAGTTTCTTGGTTCCCAATCTTCCGTAACATTATGTTTCCCTTTATGAATCATAAACGGACCGTCAAGAATAGAGTCACAAGGCGACATGTTAAGTTGCTCGATTGCAGTTGCGTAAACAATTGGTTTGAAAGTCGAACCTACTTGTCTCGCTCCTTGTCCTACGTGATCGTATTGAAAATATTTATAATTGATTCCGCCTACCCAAGCCTTGATACTACCTGTCTGAGGCTCCATCGCCATTAAACCTGACTGCAGAAAATGTTTGTAATAACGAATAGAATCCAACGGAGTCATTACGGTATCTCGTTCTCCTTTCCAGGTAAAGACGCGCATTTTAGTTTTTACTTTAAAAGAAGCTATAATATCTTCTTCACTTTTTTCTAAATCTTTCATCATGGCCCAACGGCTCGAATTTTTCATGGCTTGCATCATGATTCTATCCGTTTCGGCTTTTGTAATATTTAAAAAAGGTGCATTCTTATTGGTTTTAGATTCAATAAAAAACTGTTCCTGAAGATTTTTCATATGAGCCAAAACAGCCTCTTCGGCGTGCATTTGCATTCTCGAATCTATTGTGGTATAAATTCTCAAACCATCTTTATAAATATCATAATCCGAACCGTCTGGTTTTTTGTTTTCAGCCATCCATTTTTTCATGTAGTCACGCAGATATTCTCTAAAATAAGTTGCCATTCCTTCGCGGTGGCTTTCTAACTTAAATTTTAAGTTTATTGGTAAGGCTTTGTACTTCTCTTTTTGAGACTCCGTAATCATCTTGGCTTTTACCATTTGCCCAAGTACTACGTCACGACGGTTTTTAACACCAACAGGATTTCGCAACGGATTATAAAGAGATGAATTATTAAACATTCCAACTAATATTGCCGATTCGTCTATGGTTAAATCTTTAGGCTCTTTAGAAAAATACGTTTGAGCTGCAGAACTTACCCCAACAGCGTAATTTCCGAAATCGTATACATTACAGTACATCGCTAAAATCTCATTTTTGGTATACTGCCTTTCCAGACGAATTGCAATAATCCATTCTTTTACTTTTTGCACTATTCTAAAGGGCAAAAAGCTAGATCCTCCACGATGAAATAATTGTTTTGCTAACTGCTGTGTTAAGGTACTAGCTCCTCCATTGGTCCCCAAGGAAAAAGCAGCTCGCAAAGTTCCGCGTCCATCAATACCTGAATGCTCATAAAAACGAGCATCTTCGGTAGCAACCAAAGCATCTACAAGGTTTTTCGGTAAATCCGAATACTTCAACTGAGACCTATTGGTTTTAAAGTACTTACCGATCACGACTCCATCTGATGAAATAATTTCGGTAGCCAAATTAGAATCCGGATTTTCTAAATCTTCAAAAGAAGGCATCGAACCAAAAAGGCCCCATGAAGCGAACAAGAAAAACGCTAGCAGCGCTAGTAGCCCGTAAACGAAAATTCGCCAAAATTTCTTTTGATAATACTTAATATCTTTAACACTATTTGGTTGATTGTTTTTTGTGGTAGCCATAACTATTTCAAATCTTTTTGTTCTATTCTAAAACCTACATCTGTAATACCCTCTAAAGCCTGAACACCTGGTATCTTGCCTGATTCTCTAACAGCTTGTTTGATATGTACTTTGTATTTTCCTCTAAACTTTACTCCTTCTTTAAAATATAGTTTACTTTCTTTAATATCCGAGAAACCTTCTCCTAAAAGTGTGCCGTCAGGATTGGCCATTAAATATTCTAAAGTGTCGACTTTTGTAAATCCGTTTGGCGTTTCGATAGCCACAATCAAAAAAAGATTATTGAACGGATAATTGTTATTATCTCTCAAATTTACAAATAAATCATATCTTTTTGTGGAGTCTAAAACGGGCAAATCAAAGGTTACAATACTGTCTTTATGCCACGCACTTCCAACAGATTTGTACTGATCAAACACTCTTTTTTTATCACAAGAAAAAAGAAGTATCCCTACCAAAAGAAGAATTCCGCTATTTTTTATTCTCATTTTTAGTAATAATTATAGGTTTTCTAGGTTCGCCTTGCTTTTTTTCGTTCGAATTATTGTTGGGTTTGTTCGAATTATTAGGCTTGTTATTATTCGGTTTGTTGGGTTTATTTGGGTTTCCTCCTCCGGGCTTTGGGGCATTGATATTGTTATTTGCCTGAGGTTTCGGGGCGTTGGCCACAATCGCATTTTCTGTTGGTTTGCGTTTGCGATTTGGTTTTTTCTTTCTTTTCGGCTGATCAAAACGAGTTAAACTTTCCTGCCCCATTGCGTTATTAAAATCTTTTTCAGGCTCTAAAGTCACCTCAATAGCAAAATCTTCCAAAGACGAAACTTTGTTTTTTTGCTTATTCTCGGCAATAATTTCTTTTACCTGATCAATTTTCAAAACATGCCAGTTTGCAAAATTATTGGTGTAAGCAAACCACATCAATCCCTTAAAAATATCTTGTTTCTGGCAGATTGCGTCTCCTTTTTCAGTAACCAGCTTGGTATCGTAATCCGGAAAATCTTTCAGGGCATCCATGTACGTATCCAATTCGTAATTCAGGCAGCATTTTAGTTTTCCGCATTGTCCTGCTAATTTTTGAGGATTCAACGAAAGTTGTTGATAGCGTGCCGCCGAAGTATTGACACTTCTAAAATCGGTCAACCAAGTAGAACAACAAAGTTCTCTTCCGCAAGAACCAATACCTCCTAAACGAGCTGCTTCCTGACGAAAACCCACTTGCTTCATCTCTACCCTTGTGCTAAATTCTTTAGCAAAATCCTTAATCAAAAGTCTAAAATCGACTCTGTCATTGGCGGTGTAATAAAACGTAGCTTTCGAACCATCACCTTGAAATTCGATATCCGAAATTTTCATTTCCAGCTTGTGCTGAATGGCCAATTCTCGAGCACGAACTTTCATTGGTTCCTCGCGTTCACGCGCTGCAGACCAAATGTCAATATCTTTTTGAGATGCTTTTCTATAAATTTTAGGTACTTCATTACTCTCGTGATTGACCCCTTTTTTCTTCATTTGAATTTTTACCAATTCACCTGTCAAAGTTACAATCCCGATATCGTGTCCCGGTGAAGCAACAGTAGCCACAATATCACCAATACTTAACGTTAATTTTTCTGAATTTCTAAAAAATTCTTTACGTCCGTTCTTAAAACGCACCTCAACACAATCAAAAATAGCCTCTCCATTAGACGGACTCATGTTCGAAAGCCAGTCAAAAACCGTTAATTTATTGCAGCTATCGGTGCCGCAAGTCCCATTATTTTTACAACCTTTTGGTGCGCCACCATCTGAGGTTGAACAACTTGTACATGCCATAATTTTATATGTAGTGTTGCAAAAGTGCAACTTAAGTTCATAAACGTTTGATCGGTAAAGATAGTATTTTTTTTAGTTTGCTTTTTATCGATTAAAACTAAAGGGTTGTTAAATAAAAAAACCTATTCTGTTTGACACAAAATAGGTTTTCTTTAAATGAAAATTTTAGAAAAATTTATCCTAAAATCTTATAAATTTTATCAGACAACCTGATTCTGAAAGGCACTTCAAAAGTAACTTTATTGCCTGCTTTTGCTATTGTGTTTTCGGCTCCGTCAACAATCATTTTGTCTAAAACCAATTCCTGATTACCTGTAGTGGGTCCAGAAATTAAGATGGTATCACCAATGTTTAGCTCTTGATTTTCTATCGTAAACTGTCCCACTTGTGCTTTTACATAGTAATGTTCTGCTTTTCCAAGCAATACTTTTTTTACTTTTACTTTCTGACGAATATCAACTTGCTTCTCGGCTGATGCCAAAGCTGTATCGGCCAATTCTCCGGAATGTTTGAATTTTAAATTTTCTGATTTTCCTTTTCTAAAAACTTTGTTCCCAACTTGTTTTCCGGTTCTCAGTCTTACCTGATCTACCAAGGGCATGTGTATGATTTCTAAACATTCGCTAGAACAGCAATTTTCCATTGCCGATTTGCATTCATCACATTGAATAAATAACAAATGGCATCCGTCATTTTCGCAATTGGTATGATTGTCACAAGGTTTTCCGCATTGATGACATTGCGAAATAATATCTTCTGTGATTCTTTCGCCAAGACGATTATCAAATACAAAGTTTTTCCCGATGAACTTGCTTTCCAGACCTTCTTCTTTTAGCTGTTTGGCATAATTGATGATTCCGCCTTCTAACTGAAAAACATTTTTGAAACCCTGGTGTTTAAAATAAGCACTTGCTTTCTCGCAACGAATTCCGCCTGTGCAATACATGACCAGATTTTTGTCTTCTTTATGGTTTTGAAGCTGTTCATTGATTATAGGCAAACTCTCTCTAAAAGTTTCAACATCCGGAGTAATCGCGTTTTTAAAATGCCCTACTTCGCTCTCGTAATGATTTCTAAAATCGACTACAATCGTGTTTGGATCTTCGAGAATTTCATTGAATTCCTTGGCTTTCAGATGAACGCCTATATCGGTTACATCAAAAGTCTCATCGTTTAAACCATCGGCAACGATTTTGTCACGAACTTTAATGGTCAATTTTAAAAACGAGTGGTCGTCATGTTCTACCGCTTCATTCAAACGAATGCCTTTCATGAAATCATATACTTCAAGAGTGGCTCTAAAAACTTCCAGATTTTCTTCTGGAATACTCATTTGAGCATTTATACCTTCGTTGGCAACGTAAATTCGGCCTAAAGCATCGAGTTTGTTCCAGGCGATAAATAAATCATCGCGAAATTTTTTGGGATCTTGAATTTTGGCATACGCATAGAAAGACAACGTGAGTCGTTGTTTACCGGCTTCATCGATCATGATGGCTCTTTCTTCTGCGCTTAAAGTGTTATACAGTTGCATGCTATAAACAGTTTTTAAGTTTAGAAATTATTTTTTGAGGTGCAAAAGTAGCAAAAAAGGTTCGAAGTTGCAAAGACTTCTTCTAAGCCGCTAAGATTCTGAGTAGCTAAGGCGCTAAGGTTTTAGGATTTATTGTAAAGACTAAAGTTCTTAAGAATTTTAGTTTTTAGCCCAGATGGAAGCGGCATCCTTTTGTGCCGGGGTTCGGCACAAAAGATATAGCGGACAGCTGGATTGGCTTCAAATAAAAAAGACTGCCTAAATAAATAGACAGTCTTGTATAACTTAGAACCTTAGCTACTCAGAACCTCAGCACCTAAAAAAATTAACAATATTCGTTAAACGCATCTTGCAAATTCTCAGCGATTAATTCAGCTGGACGACCTTCGATGTGGTGACGCTCTAACATGTGAACCAATTCTCCGTTTTTGAACAAAGCCATAGAAGGCGATGATGGAGGAAAAGGAAACATGTGTTGTCTTGCAGCATCTACTGCTTCTTTGTCAACACCAGCAAAAACCGTGATTAAGTGATCTGGTTTTTTTGCTCCATCTAAACTCATTTTTGCTCCCGGACGTGCATTTCTTGCGGCACAACCACAAACAGAATTCACAACAACTAGCGTGGTGCCTTCGGCTTTGATTGCATTATCTACAGCTTCTGCACTATGTAAATCTTGAAAACCAGCTGTTGTTAACTCAGCCTCCATTGGTTTTACCATTTCTTGTGGATACATATTTTTATCTTTTAAATTTTTACTTTTGATTTGCAAAGTTACAAAGTTTACCCGCAACTACTTAATTTCAAGTATAAAGTTTTGTTATAATTCGATTGATAAATTATTGAATTTAAAATTGCACGCAGACACAACCCGAATTGTCATTCCGACAAAATAGACGCAAAACTTATTTCAAAACTTGTATGAAACTATTTTTTTTTTGAATAAAACTCGAAACAACGCTTTTATAAAAGGCATTTTCGGGCATTTTAAAATTACTTTCAGATCTTCCCACAAACTGGTTTCTTCGTCTAGAAATTTAAAAATTAGACTTGGATTTCCTTTTTTAAATAATGAAGAAAAAATAAGGCTTCCCAACTCATTATGACGGTACAAAACATCCAAAAGCAATAAATCATAATACCAAAATTTGTTTTTTTTATGAAAATCAGACATTTTAAGCGATCCTGATGGCATTAGAAGCGAGGCCGAAGGAGCAAGAAATGCCACCAATTGAGATGATTTTTTTTCTGAATTTTTAAAAGTGTAACCCGTACTTGCTTTTGTCCATCCGCCAGCAGTTCCTATATTTAATACTCTTTTGGTGTTTTTTTTCCAAAACGGATAGCAGGTCATCGGAATACTGCCTTGTTCTTTTTCTGTAATTTCAAACTGATCCGCACCTAAATTTTTTAAGTACATCTGAATTTCATTTTCGTATTCCTCTTTCGGAAGCAAATTTTCAGAAAACAACGTATATTCAACCAAAGCTTCGGTTTTTGAAGCGGGTAAAACATACATAAACCGCGTATTGCCTCTTTGTTCTACAGAAAAATCCATAAAAGTGGCCTGTTCCGGATCAAAAATTTCCTTCTCAGATTTTACAAACCATCCCACAAAATGTTGCTGCAAAACAGGATATTTTGTCTGATTGGCGACAAACTCTTTGGTGTAAATACTATTAAACAAATAATCACAAGTATATCTGTTTTCTTCGGTTCCGACAAAAACATGATTTTCTAATTCATTAATATCAGTCACTTTTTCGCGCAAAAAAACTACATTTTCCTGCTTTGAAAGAGCTTCAAAAACAAAATTGTAAAAATCCAATCCTCGAATTTGATTGTACTGATAAGGTTTCAAATCCAAATCAGATCTAAAATTTGCATTGGCAAACAAAGCCGAATCCCAATTCTTTAAAACAATCGAATTCCAAACTGTAGCATTTTCATTCCAAAAACACCAGGTTCTGTCGTTGGCTTCCTTTAGATTTTCATCTAATAATGCAATTGATTTATGAGAAAAATTGCCCGATTGCACCATTTTGTAAACAGTCATCAAAGCGGCCAAACCCGTTCCGGTAAAGATGTAATCGTAATGTTTGATTTGCGAAGAATTCATTTTCAAAAATAAGAAATTTTATTCTTTCAATTTTCCTAAAAGAAATTTAAAATCGCTTGCGCTAATAAAATTGTGATACTGCAGGATGATCTCGTTTTTATCGTTCATGACACATAAAGCAGGATAGACAAGCTGTTTGTCAGCGACTGCTAACTGAATAGCGAGTTCGTGAACACCAACATTATTGCCCGAAGGTTTGTAATAAAAAGTATGATTATTGAACGTAATATTGCGTTTTTCCTCGGCATTAAAATCTATGAAATAAAACTCCGAATTCAGTTTTTCGATGATTTCCTGATTTTTGAAGGTCGTGTTCTTCATTCGTTGACAAAACTGACACCAATCGGTGTGAATGAAAACAATTATTTTTCGCTTTTGAATGTGTTGCAAACTATCAATCGCTTCAAAGGTTCTACTTTTTAGCTGACAGAAAGCTGTTGAAGTTATTCCAAAAAAGAATAAAATTAGAAATAGCTTTTTCATTTGTTTAAAATTCTTTTGCCACCGATTTTAATGATTATAAAAAAAAATATTAAATCTGCGTGCTAATTATTTAATTCGTTTGAGATTCCTAAGGAATCTGAAACTGATGTGAAATCTTTTTTAATCCTTTAAATCTGTGGCAAAAAATTACCTCAAAGTATAACGCAACCCAAAAAACCCTCGAATCGTTTGATTTTGCCCGTACACATACGTCGTATCAAATGTTAAACCATAAGGATTTTCAGGTGTCACTAGTACTTTTCCAGCTGCATCGTATTGCACATTTTTATCGAAAGGATCATTGGCTCTCGAAATTAAAAACGGATTATTTTGCTTTGGAGTAAAGTTTAGCAAATTTTTGATTCCGCCGTAAAATTCAAAATCTTTCCAACCCAAATATGTCAACTGAATGTTCTGGATACTGTACCAGGGCGATTTCGGGCTTCTCGGATCGTATTCGTTCAACAAAGGCAGTTTCATCGGGCTGTAAACATTTCCGGTATAATCTAAAAGCAAATTCCAAGGTTCAATTTTATAAGAAACACTCCAGGTTCCGGTAAAATTTTCTGTTAAAAAAGGTTTTTCCGAAATTCCGTTTTCAACATTTTTATTGTCTAAAAGAGTTGCTCCGACAATCATCTTCAAACCTGCCGGAAAATTAACATCTACATTTGTACTAATTCCTTGGCTGATGGCGTGACCTTTGATGTTATCATATATAATTTTGTTGGGATCAGCCTCGTAATCCGAAATAATTTTATTGCTAAATCGAGTATAAAAAGCCGTAGTTTCAATTCCGATAAAAGTGCCGTTCTCGAAGTTTATTTTCTGAATGTAATTCAGATTAACGTTGATAGATTGTTCTGGCTTCAGATCATTCTCAATTACTACATCGCGAGAGCCAGTAAGGGCTGCGTGGTCTTCTGTAAATAAATTGACAACCCGAAAACCAGTTCCGGCATTCAACCTAAAAATCGCATTGTCGTTCTTTTTCCATCGATAAGCGACTCTCGGCGTGTAAATCGAACCATGAATCGAATTATAATCATAGCGCATTCCGAGTAAAACCTGATTTTTAGGATTGATGGTAATTTCATCCTGAACAAAAATCCCGGGTAGCCAGGTATTTTCGGCTTCTTTTGTGGCAGTTGTATTGTCGTTGTAATACGAATATCGATTGGCAATTCCGGCAAGGAAATCATTTTGACCAATCTTTTTATCCCAAGTCAATTGCAAAAAACCAATTTTCTGATTGGCGATATACGATGTAGTTCCGTAGCGACTATCCTGATAATGCACATTTCCGGAGAACGAAAGCATCACTTTTTCTTCAAACGGCAATTGATATGTTCCGATCAGCTCACCACGTTTGGTATAAATGCTTTCGCCGTAAATTTCATCGCCTCCGCGAAATTTTTTCTCCCAACGCGTATCGGCACCCCAACGATCTTCATACATTCCGCGGGCAGCGATCGTAAACAACCTGTTATTATCTCTCGAAAAATTCCATTTATTAAAAACCGAAATTCGTTCAGATAAAGTGACATCCGTAAAATTATCCTTGTCTTTATCGACAACCTGATCGTAATTAAAATAGTTCAAACCCAACAAAGACGTTGCTTTTTTTCCAATTTTAAACTTCATTCCCAAATCAAGATTACTTTCAAAATAAGTAGTTGTAAAATAATCTGCCGAAAAAATGGGCGCATTGACAGGGTTTTTGGTAATAATATTAATCAACCCGCCAACCGCCTCGCTGCCGTACAGAGAAGAAGCAGGACCTTTTACGATCTCAATGCGTTCGACCAAAGAATTCGGAATTCCCGACAAGCCGTAAACGGTCGAAAGACTACTCACTATTGGCATTCCGTCAATCAAAACCAAAGTGTATGGGCCTTCCAGACCATTTATATGAATATCGCCTGTGTTGCAAACCCCGCAATTAAGTTGTGGCCGCACGCCATTGATGTTTTGAAGCACTTCGTAAATACTGGCCGTTGGATTTTTTTTGAAGAAAACTGGCGAATACACCTCTACCGGAACAGCACTTTCCAACCTTTTTACAGCTTTTAAAGTTCCTGAAACCACGACTTCGTTAAGTTGATTTTGATTGTCCTTCAATTCAAATTCTAAAGAATTGCTTGGTGATGTAACCTCAATTTTCTTTTTTAAAGTTTGAAAACCCACTTTTGAAACTTGAACAGCATAATTGCCAACAGGAACATTTTCGATTAAAAAATAGCCCAAACTATCCGTAACCGCTTCCAATTCCGTATCCTGTACCTGCACATTTGCCCTGTAAACTTTCTTCCCTTCAGACGATACAAAGCCTGTAATTGTAGCTCTTTCTTGTGCAAAAGAAAATTGTAAACCAAACAATATCAATAACCAAATTGATTTTTTTATTTTCATAAAATTAAATTTAGACAAAACTAAAAATTAAATTTGACAAATAAAATTTTTGATGGTGAAAATTCACATTCCATTATATTTCAGTCAACTAAATCAAAAGTGCTACTTCATAAATTCTTCGTCAATGAGCTCTTTATTGATCATTGCACCCGCTAAAGAACCTGACGAAACTGCCATCGCCACGGCTCTCGCTGGATAACAATTATCGCCACTTGCAAACACTCCGGGAAGAGTGGTTTTTTGTAAATGATCTACTTTTAGCAATCCTTGCTCGGTCAATTCGCAGCCAAGAACGGCAGGCAAAAGACAATGTTGCTCAAAAGGCGGTCTGTGATAGACGGCTTTAACGCTTATTTTTTCTCTGTTTTTAAAGACGATACAATTGATATTACCTTTTTCGTGTTCAAAAGATTCAATTTCATCTTCGATAATTACAACTTTATTTTTGGCAAGAATTTGTATTTGTTCTGCCGTCAAAGTAGCTTTTCCGTTGGTACACAATCGTAAATCATTTGTCCAGTTGGCTATTAGTTTTGCATATTCAAAACCAGCTTCGCCATTTGCTATGATGGCTGTTTTTTCAGACTTCACTTCGTAACCATGACAATACGGGCAATGAATTACAGAAATCCCCCAGCACTCATCAAAACCTTCGATTTTGGGAAGCAAGTCTTTTACCCCTGTGGCAAACAATAGTTTTTTGGCGTAAAAAACCGCTCCTGATGCTGTGGTGATTTCAAATCCGTTCTCTGATACGATGGTCTTTGTGGCAAGCCCATTATAAAACTGAACAGTTTTGTAAAGCGCAACTTGTATTTTGGCTTTCGCCGAAATTACATTGGGTTTCTGACCATCGTGAGTAATAAAATTGTGCGAATGCGGGGTTTGCCTGTTACAAGCCAAACCGCTATCAATGACCAAAACTTGTCGCAAGGAACGACCTAAAGCCATCGCGGCAGAAAGCCCGCTATAACTACCGCCGATTATAATAACTTCAAAATGTTTACTTTGTATCATGCTTTTTTTCTTTATTAAATGGAGAAAATAGATTACTATGTGATTTATAGTTTAAAAAATGTCCAATGATCATTCCGATTCCTCCCCAATAAATAAGTTTTAGATGCACGTCAAAAAAAATTTCATACAAAATACTGATCAATATAGCAGTCATCGAAATAATCAGGACAGTAGCAACCAAAAGATTTGATTTTTTAATACTTTTGAGGATTGCAAACAAACCAATTGCGGCACAAGCCAAATCAATAAATGGATTGTGCGTTAGTCCTAAAGGCAGGACACTAAGAAGCGGAAAAATAAGACAGTGTACCAAGCAAATGGTTGCACTCGAAATTCCTAACAGATCATAAATAGGTACTACAGTTTTTCTCATTTTTAGTATATTTGCTTAATGCAATTTTGTTGCAAATATAGAGATTTTTTATCAATTGCAACTTTGTTGCGTTATATAATTTGAAAAAACATAAATGAAGATTACAAGAAACACCGTAGCAAAGACAGCCGTTCTAGAGATTTTCGGGAATTCAACAACGGCGCTTTCGCATACCGAAATTCAGAAGCAGCTGAACGAAGTTTGTGATCGCGTAACTACTTACAGAATACTTGACAGACTAATACAAGACGATATTATTCATAAAATAGTAGATCTTGACGGAACTGTAAAATACGCGAAATGCCGTCATGAGCATCGCGTACACATTCATAATCATGCCCATTTTAGTTGCGAAAATTGTCATGAAATAACATGCTTAGAAAATGTAAAACCGAGTTACCTTATTCCGCATAGCTATAAAGTAAAAGACATTAACTTTACGCTTTCAGGTTTGTGCCCAAAATGCTCATCCTAACAACATTTAGACTAGTCTAAAAATTTTATTAAACGAATACTATTTTTCTATATATTTGTTAAAACAATATTTTTACAATGACTAAATCTTTAGAAGAAGTTAACCAATCGGTTGCTACAGAGCATAAAAAAAAGGGATTCAGAAAAATATTAGCCTTTTTAGGACCCGCCTACTTAGTCAGTGTGGGTTATATGGATCCCGGAAACTGGGCCACAGATATTGCGGGCGGCAGTCAGTTTGGGTATTCTTTACTTTGGGTTTTGCTAATGAGCAACTTGATGGCGCTTTTGCTTCAAAGTTTGAGTGCACGTCTCGGAATCGTTACCCAACGTGACTTGGCACAGGCATCGAGAGAGACCTATTCTAAGTTTATCAACTATATTTTATACTTTTTGGCCGAAATCGCCATTGCAGCCTGCGACTTGGCCGAAGTTTTAGGAATGGCGATCGGAATCAACTTATTGTTTGACATTCCGCTTATCGAAGGCGTTTTGATCACCGTTTTAGACACTTTTTTATTGTTGTTTTTGATTAATAAAGGCATCCGAAAGATGGAGGCATTTATCATTGTACTCGTTGCCATCATTGGGTTTTCTTTTATTTTTGAAATGATTTTTGCAGAGCCGGAAATAGACAAAGTAATTTACGGATTAATTCCGTCGATCCCGAGTTCGGCTGCTTTGTATATCGCGATCGGCATCATCGGTGCGACCGTAATGCCGCACAACTTGTACCTACATTCTTCGTTGGTACAAACCCGAAAATTCGACAGGACTCCGGCGGGCATCAAACAAGCCTTAAAATACAATTTTATTGATTCTACCATTGCCCTAAATCTTGCTTTTTTTGTCAACGCTGCTATTCTAATTTTAGCAGCAGCCACATTTTACAAAAATGGCATGTTTGAAGTTGCCGAAATTCAGGACGCGCATCAGTTTCTGGAACCTTTATTAGGCACCAAATGGGCACCTATTTTATTTGCCGTAGCTTTAATCGCAGCAGGACAAAGCTCAACCATAACGGGAACACTGGCAGGACAAATTGTAATGGAAGGCTATTTGAATTTAAGAATTCAGCCTTGGGTACGACGCATCATTACCCGCTTGATCGCTATTGTACCAGCGGTGGTTGTAATCATGATTTATGGCGAAAGCGTAACCGGTAAATTATTGATTTTAAGCCAAGTAATCCTGAGCTTACAATTGGGTTTTGCGATTATTCCGTTGATACATTTTGTGAGCGACAAAACCAAAATGAAAGGTTTTCACATCTCCAGAACTACTCAATTTGCTGCCTGGACTATTGCTTTGATCATTGTTTCGTTGAATGCAAAATTGGTTTATGACGAGATTAATTCCTGGTTAGAAAGCTCCAGTAATCCTCTAATTCTTTGGTTTACGGTTGTCCCGCTTGCATTTGGATTTTTAGGTTTGTTGCTTTATATTGTTTTTAAACCTTTTATTGCTAGGGCAAAGTCGAATATCGAAAACCATTCACCTCATCATTTACAGTTAAATTTTACTTCGAAAGAAGTTTACACCAAGAAAAACATCGCTATTTCTGTCGATTTTTCTAATGCTGATGAAGCTGCGCTCAACAACGCCTTTGAATTGGGCGGAATCGAAGCGCAATACACTTTAATTCATATTGTAGAAACCGTTGGTGCATTAATTTACGGAGGCCATGTTGACGACCACGAAACCACTATTGACGAAAAATTATTATTAGAATATAAAGAAATACTTTCTCAAAAAGGCTTTAAGATCGAAACCGAACTTGGTTTTGGAAAACCTAACAGCGTGATTCCGAAAATAATAAACGAAGGCAATTTTGATATTTTAGTGATGGGAACTCACGGCCACACAGGCTTAAAAGACCTTTTATTTGGCACCACAGTTGACAAATTGAGACATAAAATTTCGATACCTTTGTTAATTGTTAAATAAAAGCTGCTAAGGCACTGAGTAACTAAGGTTCTAAGGTTTTCTTTAGCATCTTTAAACTCAGAACCCCAGCAACTAAGAACCTTACAACCTCAAGAAATGACTTTCTCAGAAGAAAACTATCTTAAAGCGATTTACCACCTTACGGCTTCGTCTGATACCGAAGTAAGCACCAATGCCATTGCCGAAATGATGGAAACCAAAGCATCCTCTGTTACGGATATGCTTAAAAAGTTATCCGAAAAAGACTTGATTAACTACAAAAAATACCAAGGCGTTTCTTTGACGGAAAACGGAAGATTGGCGGCAAAAATGATCGTTAGAAAACATCGTTTGTGGGAAGTTTTCTTGGTCGAAAAACTGAATTTTACTTGGGATGAAGTGCACGACATTGCAGAACAGTTAGAACACATCAAATCGGAGCAACTGATTAATCGCTTGGATGATTTTTTAGGAAATCCGACAGAAGACCCGCATGGCGACCCGATTCCCGATGCCAACGGACGTATTATAAAAGTTGAAAAACAATTGCTTTCTGAACTTACCGAGAATCAAACTGGTGTTTGTGTGGGGGTAAAAGACACGTCTTCAGAATTCTTGAAATACCTGGACAAGCAAGAAATTGCTTTGGGTTCCCGAATTGTATTTCTATCGAAAGAAACCTTCGATTTATCTGTAAAAATTAGTGTAGATGGCAGAGAATTGTCTATTTCGAATAAAATAGCGTCTAACTTGTTTGTGAAGTTGGTTTGAGAAATTCCACAGAGAGACACTAAGAATTTCACAGAGAGACACTAAGAATTTATTTTTAAATGACTTCTTTTGAAACCAACTCCGCTAGCCCCGATAGTAGTGGAAATCCTTTTGTGGCGGGGTTCGCCACAAAAGATTGCAACGTATAGCGGGAAACAGCTCCTGAAAAACTATACGATTCCTTTCTCGATCATTTCAATCATTACGGGCGAAGCATTTTTAAACGTTGGTGGCTGCTCGATAATACTGCCTGCGTTTTTCTTGTTGACTTTGAAAGTCAGATCATTATCGGTGGTGAATAAAAGTGCTGTCAGGAACGGATTCTTGATGTAGGTTCCCAACACCATCAAAGCTTCGTCTAAAGTATGAATGCTTTCGATTTCTTCGGTTTTGTAGCGCGTTGTTAGTGAGATTGAAAAGGTATTATCTTCGTTTAAAACCAAACGAAAATAGATGTTTTTGATTTCGGTGTCACCAATAGTTTTGGCGAGTGTAAGTTTGGCAAAAGTGCCACTTTGAATACTTTCTTTAACGCGTTGGCAAAAGAGAGCAAATATAGGTTCGTAAGACATGATGTTTTGCGAGTCGAAAAACGACTAATTTACTATTTATCTGATTTTTATATTATTGAATATAAAGTTTTACTTTCCGGTAAATTCGGCTTTTCTTTTTTCTAAAAAAGCAGTAGTTCCTTCTTTAAAATCCTTAGTTCCGAAACATTTTCCGAATGATTTGATTTCGGTTTCAAAACCGTCTTTGCCGTCTTTGTAATTGGCATTTATCGCTTTTATCGCTTTGTTGATAGCGTAAGGTGCATTTTTGATGATTTTTTGAGCGATTCCGGAAGTAAACGCCAAAAGTTCTGCTTGCGGCACCACATGATTGACCAAACCGTATTGTTTTGCTTCTTCGGCGGAAATCATGGCTGCGGTCATGATTATCTCCATCGCACGGCCTTTACCCACCAATTGCGGTAAACGCTGTGTTCCTCCGTAACCCGGAATTAACCCTAGAGAAACTTCTGGAAGCCCCATTTTGGCATTGTCGGATGCAATTCTAAAATGACACGACATGGCCAACTCCAGTCCACCACCCAATGCAAAACCGTTTACGGCTGCAATGACAGGTTTCTTTAAATTTTCGATCAAGTTGAATAATGATTCTTGTCCTTCAGCGGCCAATTGAGCCCCTTCGACAATAGTATAATTTGCAAATTCTGAAATATCAGCGCCAGCTACAAACGCTTTTTCGCCAGTTCCTGTCAAAACAATAACACGAACGTCCTCATTTTTTGCTAATATTTGGATGGCTTTGCTCAGGTCATTAATCGTTGCTTTGTTTAAGGCATTAAGTTTTGTGGGACGATTAATAGTTACGGTGGCTATTTTTTCTTCGATCGCTATTAAAAGATTTTCGTAGTTCATGATAATGGTTTTATGAGTTTGTAATGGGTAGGGAAACCGTAAAAGTGGTTCCTTTTCCGTAAGTTGATTCAAAGGTAATTGTTCCTTTATAATTTTCGATGATGTTTTTAATAATTCCGAGTCCTAAACCCATTCCGCTGGTTTTAGTTGTAAATTTTGGTTCGAAAATCCGCCCAATATCCTGCTTCTGGATTCCGATTCCGTTGTCTTTTACGGCAATTTCAACATTATTATTACGTCTTTTTACGGTCACGACAATTGATTTATGAAATTGGCTTTCCGGAATTGCCTGTGTGGCATTTTTAACCAAGTTGGTAATCACACGAATCAGTTGCGTACGATCCATTTTAGAAATAATTTCTTCTTCCTGACTTTCAAAAACAATATAATCTTCATTAAAAATATCCAAAGAAAGTTCTACAACTTCGACCACATTTAAGGTCTCGTTTTGCTGCGCTGGCATAGAAGCAAAATTAGAAAACGCCGAAGCCACTGCGCTCATCGTATCAATTTGCTGAATTAAGGTTTCGGAGTAATCATTCATTTTTTGCTTGACATCCGGCAAGGTGGGGTCAAACTTGCGTTGAAAACTCTGTACCGTCAAGCGCATGGGAGTAAGCGGGTTTTTGATCTCGTGCGCAACCTGTTTTGCCATTTCGCGCCAAGCTTCTTCGCGCTCGCTTTGTGCCAATTTGATGGCACTGGTCTCTAACTTATCGACCATTCCGTTGTAGGCTTTTATCAAAAAGTTGACTTCTTTACTATTGGCTTCCAAAACAATTTTTTCGTTTTTCTGGTCTAAATTGGTTTCTTCCAATCGGTCTGAAATGGTTTTTAACGATTTGGTAATGTAAGTAGATAGAAAATAAGCCAAAGCAAAAGCAACTACCAACATAAAAGAGTAAACTTGACTCAAACGAATTAAAAAAGTGTTCAATTCATTATCATAATAACCATCGTCCTCAAGATAAGGCAGGTTTAAGACTCCCAAAGGTTTGAATTTCTCGTCTTTTATCAAACTGTACGACGAGCGATTTTTAACTCCGTCGATGGTTTTAATATCTACAAAACGCTTTTCGATAGACGAACGAACCAATTTTAGGATATATTCGGGAATAGGCGGCGCGACTTTATCAACGGCGAAAGACTCCTTAGACGATTTTAGTAATTTTCCGTTAAGGCTGTAAATATTGATTTCGATATTGTGAATTTGTGCTAACTCGTGGATTTTATCTTTGAAAATTAAATCTAAATTCCCCGTTTTCAGCGGATAAGTAGTAGTCGCCAGCACGTAATTAATGTGTTCTTTTACGGCATTTTCTTTGCGCTCTAAACGTTCCTGATGGTATTCTTTGGCTTCATTTTTAAATTGAATAATCGAAATAGAAGCCATTAAAAAAGAAGCCACAACAATCAATACAATCATCGAAAGGAAAATCCTAACACGAAGCGAAAGCATCGACATTTTGAAGTTGTTGAACATAGGTGTTGTTTTTTTAGTTTCAGGTCTCAGGTTGCTGATTGCGACAACAACCTAAAACTTTAAACCTGAAACTTTAAACTATTTTTTCTCGCGTATTCTTTTATAAAATCGGAATCCTAACATTATTAAAATCGAGAATAAAAAGATTCCGATTACGCCATAAATCCAGTTGAAGGCATTTTTTAGAACAACCAAAAAAACCACTGCAAAAAGTATAATGGTCGCTCCTTCATTCCATAAACGCATAAAATTAGTAGAATATTTCACTTCATTGTTTTGAAGCTGTTTAAAAATCTGATGGCATTTTAAGTGATACAAATACAACAAAAAAACAAAACACAGTTTTACGTGCATCCACGGCATTTTAAGCCAAGCGTTTCCTAAATCGGTAAAAAACAACATCCAAAAAGCAAAAATACTGGCTAAAATTGCCGAAGGCCAAGTGATAATATACCACAAACGATACGACATAATTTTGAATTGTGCCTGCAAAATTTCCTTTTCAGGAGAAGGTTTGGCATTGGCTTCTATTTGATAAACGAACAATCGCACGATATAAAACAATCCTGCAAACCAAGTGATTACAAAGATAAGATGCAACGATTTTAAGTAATTGTAATATTCCATTTATGTCGTTTTCTTTTTATTTTATTTTTTTTCAACCCAATCATTAATCCAGACACCTACTGTTTTACACCAGTCGTCACTATCATTTAAACAAGGAATAGCTTTGAAGTTTTCTCCTCCATGCTCTTTAAATTCATGATTGGCTTCCATGGCAATTTCTTCCAAAGTTTCCAAACAATCCGATACAAATGCTGGCGTTACCACTGCCAAGTTCTTAATTCCTTTTTCAGGCATTTTATTCACTTCTACATCTGTGTAAGGTGTTAACCATTTGTCTCCCGCCAGTCGTGACTGAAAAGTCTGGCTGTATTTTCCTTCTGGAATACCCAATAATTTTACAACCTGTTTGGTAGTTTCGTAACATTGGTGACGGTAACAAAATTCGTGTGCTGGTGAAGGTGTATTGCAACAAGAACCATCAATTTTACAATGCGATTTTGTGATATCTGTTTTACGAATATGACGCTCTGGGATTCCGTGATACGAGAATAATAAATGATCGTAATCGTAGCCTTCTAAATGACCTTTGATAGAATCGGCAAGATTTTGCAGATAATCTGGTTTGTTATAAAATGCAGGAACAATTGTAAATTTCATTTCAGGAAAATGTTTTTTACGCAATTCTTCTGCCAGTTCTAATATGGTAGTTGTAGACGCCATAGCATGTTGCGGGTACAAAGGAAAAAGCAACACTTCATTCACGCCTTTATCATGCAATTCCTGTAAACCAGACAATAACGAAGGATTTCCGTAACGCATGGCCAGAGCAACTGGAACCTCTACTAATTTTTGTACTTTACTGTGCATCCTTTTAGAAATAACAACAAGAGGAGAACCTTCGTCCCACCAGATTTTAGCATAAGCAGCGGCCGATTTTTTAGGTCTTGTTTGCAAAATAATACCGCGAACTAATAATGCTCGCAACAAAAACGGAACATCAATCACGTATTTGTCCATTAAAAATTCATCTAAATATGGTTTTACATCTTTGGGAGTTGGACTTTCCGGAGAACCTAAATTTACTAATAATACACCTTTCATGTTATCTTTTTTTATTCAAACAAAAGTACTTAAACCTACTTTTTTTCAAATTGTGATTAACTATTTTTTATTTATTGTTTAATATCTGAAATCGATTCTTTACTGAATGTTTGGATTGATCGACATCAAATATTTTTTTGGAGTTGTGGCAAACTTTTTCTTAAAGGCTGCGATAAAGTGACTTCCGGTGCTATAACCAATTTTCAAGCCTACTTCGTTAACATTATAAGATCCGCTGTCAAGTAATTTTCGGGCAAAATCCATTTTATAATCAAACAAAAAACCATAAACCGTGTCGCCATAAATTTGCTTAAAACCCATTTTTAGTTTTTTCAAATTCAGGCCCACCTGATCAGAAAGTTCCTGTAATCCAGGTGGTTCGGCCATGTTGGCTATGATAATTTCTTTGGCTTTTTTAATTTTCAATACATTTTCTTCATCCACCAAAAAAGGACATTGCTCTGCATCAGGATCTTCATTTCGATTAAAAAAAAGACTCAGCAACTCGTATCCTTTTCCTTTGTAATACAGATTTTTTATGGATGGATTAAGATTGTAATGAAACATTTGGTTCAGAACAATCGCCATTGACGGACTAATATCGCTCTCGTTATAATACTTTTTTTCTTGATTTTCTTTGCTCAAAAAAGGAATATGTTCTGCATCGTCTGTAAACAATCCATGAAATTTTCTAATGGAAACGAATATTGAAATCAACCAGGATTTTGGCGCAATTTCTACGTTTAGAGGCAATTCTTTTTCGGTATTGTAAAACAATAATGCTTTTTCTCCTTTGAGATTGAGCACATAATTACGTTGGTTAAAAATGAAGTTGGCACTTCCTTTTAACCCGAAATGAAATTGTATCAACCCCAATTGAACGGGACGTTGAAAGGTCAAAACCTCATCAGTATTATTTTGAAAACGAATTAAAATAAAATCATCGTCAATTTTTATTTCTTCTTCCATTTTTTTGATTTCCTTTATTCAACTTAAAAATAACGTCTTTTGGTGAAACGCCAGATTTGGTCTTTCAAAATTAAATCTTTTTGATGGTTTATTCTTTACTTCGCCTTAAAATTATAAAATGTTTATTGTTTAGCACCTTATTTCAAGACCGCATTGAGCTGAACATTGATTTTATTAGACACTTTGTTTTTGACTACCGAAGGTATAGCAATGTTAAAATCGCTTGCATTTACGGAGAAATTAGACAACATATTGATTCCCCCCGACGATTTACTCATTTTTATTACCGTTTTGATGGCCACTGTTTTTCCGTGAAGTTCAAGTTTTCCATTAACCGTAAAATCTTTTGGCGTCGCGGTTAGGCTGTTGCTGTCAAAATTTTCTAACTTTCCTTTAAAAGTAGCTTTCGGATATTGATCACTTTCGATATAATTTTCGTTAAAATGCTCTTCCATCAGCGCTACTTTAAACCGAAATCCTTTTACTAAAGCCAAACTTGCTATTTCTCCCGTTGCAGGATTCAAAACTACAGTAACACTTTTGTTCGTCGCCTTTACTTCTTCAAAAGAAGGAACAGAAGCTTCAAAAGTGATAATTCCTGATTTACAAACTAGCTTTTCCTGAGCAATCGCCCAATTAGAGAATGCTAAAATGGCTATTACGATGATTTTTTTCATATCATTTGCTTTTAAAATTATTATTTCGAAAAGATTTTACAACTTTTTAGATCAAACTTGGTCTTTCAAACTTTCTTTTTAATGCCCTTTATTTTAAAACAGCAATAATCTGAATATTGACTTTATTGTCTAATTTATACTTAATAAGTGCCGGAATTGGTATGCCATAATCATCTGCGTTGACAGAGAAATCGGTTAAAATAGTAATTCGAGGACCTGATTTGGTAATTTTTGCATTTACACTAACGTCTTTGGTTTTGCCATGAAGTTCTAATTTTCCTTTGATGATAAAATCTTTATAACCTTCTGTCAGACTGTTGGCGTCAAAATCTTGTATTTGTCCTCTAAACACTGCTTTTGGATAAGTATTCGTTTCCATATAATTTTCATTAAAATGTTCTTCCATCAAAGCGATTTCAAAACGAAAACCTTTCATCATGGCCAAACTTGCAATTTCTCCTGTTCTTCTATTCAGAACAAAAGTGACATTAGTATTGGTTCCCTTAACGGGCTGAAAAGAAGGCACAGATGCTTCAACCGATATTGTTGCCGTTTTGGTGATCAGTTTCTCTTGCGAAAAAACGATCAGAGACACCAATAACATGGTGATAAGTAATATTTTTTTCATAGTATTTTTTGCCGGATTGTTATTCTAACAATCCGTCCTGCTGCCATTTTAAGATGATATCGATTGTGGTCTGAGGCAATCTTGGCCCTCCTTGTGGCATCAATAAACTGTTGCCGTTTTCTAATGAAATTCTGTTTAACAACCCACGGTTTTGAACAGCACTTTTTACTTGATCGTACGTAACTAAAGACATTGGAGCTCCATTTCTTGGTGTTGCCGCGTGGCAGGAAATACAATTATTGTCGATAATAGATTTTACGTTTTGATTGTAGGTTACTGCTCCAGAAATTGGAGTGTCTTCCATCAAAGTATCAGGGTTGTCATCACTGCATCCTATTAATAAAGTAGCGAATGCCAAAACAGAGAAAAGGTTTTTCGGTTTCATAATAATTGATTTTTAATTTAAAAAAATGTTTTCACAACTCTGCAGAATTATAAAAACAACTCACTGATTTCATATACGGTATAATGTTCATTCTAGTTTTTTAAGTGAAGGTTTCTTTTGCGGGCGAAACCAATCTTACCGTTTTACCGTAGATAAGAAAACACCTCTAAAAATCGATCTCATGAAAAAAAAGATATTCATCGGAACATTAATTGTATTGACCACAGCTGCTGCAGTTTATTTTTATACCTATCAAGACCACAGAAACATTAGTACTGAAAAGGCTTCTTATGTAATGAGCATTTCTGACTTAGAACAGGAGTTTGCTAAAAACGACAGTCTTGCATTACTGAAATATCAAGATAAGACTATTGAGTTGACAGCACAGGTAACAGCAGTTGAGAATGAGGACAAAGCACTTATTCTAGAACAAAAACTCTTAGCAACTTTTAATGACAGTGTGCCTGAAAACATTATTGCTGGCGAAAAAATCAGCATCAAAGGACGATTTCTTGGCTATGATGAATTACTAAACGAATTTAAAATGGACCAGAGTTCCATTATTGAATAATAAAAAAAAACAATTTCTAACAATCCAAAATTATATTTTATGAAAAAGCTTATACTCTTATTGTTTTTATTCCCTTTGGCATCATTTGCACAAAATGATCTTCTGGACGGAATGGATACTGCGACTCGCAACGAAAAAGTAACATCTGCCTTTAAGGGCTTAAAAATTGTCAATTTAGAATCGACCAAACTAGCCGCAAAAGGCGATCTGTATTTTATAGTAGCCCATCGATTTGGTTCTGTAAAAGATGGTTTTGAAGGATTCTTTGGTTTGGATAATGCCAACACGCAACTAAAATTTGTTTACGGATTGACACAATGGCTTACCATTAGTGCTGCCCGAAGCGAATTGGCTTATGATTTTTCTACCAAGTATACGTTGCTTAATCAGACTACTAATGGTTTTCCAGTAACCGTTGCCGGTTTTACAAGTTTGGCGATCAACAATACGCTGAAAGAAAGTCTTTACCCGAAACTAACTTTTGACAATCGTTTTACTTATGTAGGTCAATTATTGATTTCCAGAAAATTCTCCGAAAAACTATCTTTAGAAGTAGCGCCAACGATGTTTCATGAAAACTTTGTAGATAACGTGCAGCAGGATAATACGCAATATGCGGTTGGGCTTGGAGGTCGTTACAAATTATCTAAACGTTGGTCACTAAATGTTGATTATGCTGCACATTTAAACAGAGCATCAAATTCTATCTACAAAAATCCACTCTCTGTAGGCTTTGATTTAGAAACTGGCGGGCACGTTTTCCAGATGCATTTTACTAGTTCTCAAGGAATTCACGAAGCAGGATATCTTGCTCAAACCACAGGAGACTGGACAAAAGGAGATGTGTTTTTTGGATTTAACCTTCTTAGGGTTTTCTAAAAATTTTAGCTTTTTAATGCCATATTCGACAGTTTTTGGTATTTAAAACAATTCTAAATTAAACATCTTAACAGTATTCGCAAAACCAGACAGGAAAAACGCTCGTAGATAGATTTCAGAACCTTAAAACTTATGAAAATGAATAAAACAATCAAAAAAGGACTACTAATCCTGGGAGGAACGGCCTTGCTGTTTATCGCTATTTTGCTTTTTCACATCATCACAGCCAAACCAGCGGTATACGAGAGTCCGAACTTACAAGTGAGTCGTATTGATTTTGAAAACAATATCGATTCGCTGCAAGCTAAACAAATTAGCGCTGACTTGAGATCAATCAAAGGCCTGACCTCTGATTCTATTATTATTAAAAGAAATGTTGTGGTGTATTTCCATAACAACAAAATCACTAATTCAGAGAAAGTATTCAACGAATTAATGAGCAAAAGACCTTACGAAGCCAAACGATATATTTTACCAGCCAATCTAGCCAGCAAAGAAGTTTGTCCAGTAGATCAGAATAGTTTTAGTTATAAAATGTCTAAATCTATAAATCAATTTTTTAATTAATCCTTAAATACTATTTATTATGAGAAATTTTTCAAGAATTACACTAAGTGTATTATTAGTTTCGTCAGCAGCATTTACTTCTTGCAGCAATGACGATGATTCAACGCCAACAGAGCCAGTAAAAGCATCAATTTACACACGTTTAGGCGGAACAACAATGGTTGCAGATCCTGATAATTCAGGACAAATGATTGAGCAAGGACGTTTGTCATTTCGTAAAGTAGTAAACTCTACAATCGGACTTATTGTTGCTGATGTTCAAGCAAATGCTGCAGGAAATTTACAAGCACATTTTGCTCCAGTTTTGGCAGAGACAGGAAATACTCAGGCTACCAGCATTGCAAAATTGTCTGATAATCTAACCGATTTCTTCTCTTTTAATACAGGAGGAACAAATGCAGTAAACACTTACTCAGGTTTAAACATGGTAGCTGCGCATGATCCAGCAATGAATCCACGTATGGGAACAAAATCGAACACTGCAGATTATACAAAATTCGTAGGATATGTAGGAGCAGCAGCAAATGCTAACGGAGTAGCTTCAAACACAGAATTATACACTGATATTGTGGCTGTTCTAGAATCATTGAGAACTCCTATCGTTCAAAAATAATTCTTTTCCAAAGTCAAAAACGCTACCTTCTACAGGTAGCGTTTTTATTTAATACGCAATTTATAGCGTTAACTCTTTCAAAAGCAAGGCAATAATATTGCTGCTCATTAAATATGAAGTATCGTTATTAAAGGTTTTTTAAAAAACGATCAAAAAAAGTATTTTAATACCACTTTGAAAGAACCCTAAGCGATATTTTTTCGTACATACTATAGAAGTCAGCGTGCAGCCTTATTTAGAACAAATCTATATAAATAGTCAAAAAACACCTGATTTCTCTATATTTCTAATAAAAACCGTTTTTGTAATTACGATTTTGAATCAATTTTTCTTGAAGCGATACAAAAAGAACTTACAGCGTTGTTTTTATAAAATAGTTAATAATAATTTTGTTGAACTTTTTAAGGAAAGTATAATTATGGAAAACTTTAACATGTCCAGAAACAGCACTTTTTACGCTTTAGGTTTAAGTTACAAAAAAGCAGATGCAACAATAAGAGGAAAATTTAGCCTGGATGCCAAAGCTCAATCTATCTTATTAATGCAGGCCGAAGCCGAAGGAATAGAGTCGCTGATCGTTACATCAACTTGCAATAGAACCGAAATTTATGGTTTTGCTAATCATCCCTATGAATTAATCAAATTGCTTTGTGAAAACAGTAACGGATCTGTTGAAGAATTTCAGGAAGTAGCTTATATTTATAAAAATCAGGAAGCGATCAATCACATGTTTCGTGTAGGAACAGGATTAGACAGCCAAATTTTAGGTGATTTTGAAATTATAAGTCAAATAAAAAATGCTTTCAACCAAAGTAAATCCAATGGTTTAATAAATACTTTCATGGAGCGTTTAGTAAACTCTGTGATTCAGGCCAGCAAAAAGATCAAAACAGACACGGAGATTTCTTCTGGTGCCACTTCAGTTTCTTTTGCTTCTGTTCAATACATCATCAAAAATGTAGAAGATATTGCCAACAAAAATATTTTACTTTTCGGAACAGGAAAAATTGGTAGAAATACTTGTGAAAATCTTGTAAAACATACCAAACACGAACAAATCATCCTGATCAACAGAACCAAAGACAAAGCCGAAAAATTGGCCGAAAAACTGGATTTAGTTGTAAAAGATTATTCTGATCTGGAAGTAGAAATACAAAAAGCAGATGTTTTGGTAGTGGCCACTGGTGCTCAAAACCCAACGGTTGACAAAGCCATCTTAAATCTTAAAAAGCCTTTGCTTATTTTAGATTTATCGATTCCTAAAAACGTACATGAAAATGTTACCGAAATAGAAGGCGTAACGCTAATTCACATGGATTACTTGTCGCAACTAACCGATGAAACTTTAGAAAAAAGAAAAACACACATTCCTGCTGCCGAAGTTATTATCGAAGAAATAAAAGACGAATTCAACACCTGGACAAAAGGCAGAAAATTTGCACCAACTATTAATGCTTTGAAAGCCAAACTTAACGACATCAAAAACTCGGAATTGGATTTTCAAAGTAGAAAAATAGCTGATTTTAATGAAGAACAAGCCGAAATTATCAGCAACAGAATTATTCATAAAATTACCACTCATTTTGCAAATCACCTCAAAGAAGAAAACACGATGGTAGATGAATGCATCGAAATGATAGAAAAAATATTTAAAATTGAAGCAGTAGTCAAGTAATATTTTTATTCTAAATTGCATTGAATTTCAGAAAATAATGCGTCATAGTTACACCATTATGGAATAAGTTCCTGAAATTCTTTAATTATGGCAGAAAAAACAAAAATGGCAGAAAAAACGATACGTATAGGCACAAGAGACAGCGAACTCGCTTTATGGCAAGCACATACGGTTCAAAAAAAATTAAATGATCTTGGTTACACAACCGAGATTGTTGCTGTAAAATCGACAGGTGATATTATTTTAGACAAACCTCTTTATGAGCTTGGTATTACCGGTATTTTTACAAAAACCTTAGATATTGCCATGATCAACGGCGATATTGATATTGCGGTTCATTCTATGAAAGACGTGCCAACGGCTTTACCAAAAGGAATTGTTCAGGCGGCAGTTTTAGAAAGAGCCAATGTTTTGGATATTCTGGTTCATAAAGGAAATCCTGATTTCGAGAACCAACCAAGTACAGTTGCCACAGGAAGTTTACGCCGTCAGGCTATGTGGCTCAACAAATACCCGCATCATACCGTAGTCGATTTACGTGGAAACGTAAATACTCGCATGCAAAAACTACAAGATAGCGATTGGAATGGCGCTGTTTTTGCCGCTGCAGGTCTGGAGCGCATCAACCTTACTCCCGAAAATTATATCAATTTAGATTGGATGATTCCAGCGCCTGCACAAGGAGCAATGCTGGTTGTAGCCATGGAAAACGACAATTATACCCTGGATGCCCTATCTCAATTAAATCATATCGAAACCGAAATCTGTACCTATATCGAGCGCCAGTTTTTAAGAACATTAGAAGGTGGCTGTACAGCGCCAATTGGTGCACTGGTGCGCTATGACGAAGAAGAAGACACTTTGCGTTTTCAAGGTATTTTACTTTCTGTTGACGGAAAACAAAAACTCGAAATTGACAAAACAGTTGCCATTGAAGAATGGAAAAAACTAGGATTCTACTCTGCCCAAGAAATTTTAAACTCTGGCGGAGCTGAATTGATGCAAACCATTAAAGAATCTTTGAAAAAATAATGAATAAGTCAATTCAAATATTATCTACAAAAGTGCTTTCAGGCATTCAGAAGCAAGCTTTACAAAAAGCGAATTTTGAACTAATTGAAGCAGATTTTATTACAACCGAAAATAATGCTTTCGAAATAAAAGACCTCAACGACAATTTAATTTTCACGAGCCAAAATGCTGTTCTGAGCGTTTTATCAAATCCAAAAGTAGAAGAACTAAAAACCAAAAATGTTTTTTGCGTCGGACTTAAAACAAAAATTTTACTGTCGGAAAACGGTTTTAATGTGGTGGCTTACACTGGTTATGCTTCAGATTTGGCCGAAATCATCACTTTGATTTACCGTAATGAGAGCTATACTTTTTTTAGTGGAAACATGAGACGCGAAACGTTACCCAAAGCACTAAAAGAAGCAGATATTAAACTGAATGAAATTCAGGTGTACGAAACAACCCTGACACCTCAAAAGATAAAAACGGCTGTCGATGCGATTCTGTTTTTTAGTCCGTCCGGTGTTGAAAGTTACCTCAAAGACAATTCCATCAAAAAAGAAAAATGCTTTTGTATTGGCGAAACCACCGCTCAAGCTTTAGATAAAATTACAAAAAACATCAGTATTGCTGATCAGCCCACGGTTGAAGACGTTATAGAAGATGTAATTACTCAATATACCAATACGCTTTAGGCAATCTGCCAAAAGCAAAAAATCAAGACAAACAACGCTTAAAGCCAAGAGCTTAAAGCCTAAAGCAATAAAAAAATGTTAAAAAACGACCTATTTTTAAAAGCACTAAAAGGAGAAACTGTTCAACGTCCGCCAGTATGGATGATGCGCCAAGCCGGAAGATATTTACCAGAATTTATCGCTTTACGTGATAAATATGATTTCTTTACCCGTTGTCAAACTCCGGAATTGGCTGCAGAAATCACTGTTCAGCCTATTAGAAGAATTGCGCCTGATGCAGCGATTTTATTCTCGGATATTTTGGTGGTTCCGCAAGCAATGGGAATTGAAGTGTTGATGAAAGAAAATTTTGGTCCGTTTTTACCAAATCCAATTCGCACAACAGCAGATGTTGATCGCGTTTTTGTTCCAAACATTCAGGAAAGCCTTGGTTATGTGATGGATGCCATCAAACTCACCAAAGAAATGCTGAATGACGAAGTACCACTTATTGGTTTCGCAGGTTCGCCTTGGACGATTTTCTGTTATGCCGTTGAAGGAAAAGGCTCTAAAAGCTTTGATACTGCCAAAGGATTTTGTTTTTCAAATCCGATAGCTGCGCATACTTTGTTGCAAAAAATTACAGACACCACGATTTTATATCTAAAAGAAAAAGTAAAATCAGGAGTAGATGCCGTTCAGATTTTTGACTCTTGGGGAGGAATGCTTTCTCCTGTTGATTATCAGGAATTTTCATGGAAATACATCAACCAGATCGTTGAAGCTTTGGCAGATAACGCACCAGTTATTGTTTTCGGAAAAGGATGTTGGTTTGCACTTGGCGAAATGGGTAAAAGCAGAGCTTCGGCTTTGGGAGTAGACTGGACATGCTCGCCTAGAAATGCGCGTTATTTGTCTGGTGGAAACATTACATTACAAGGAAATTTTGATCCGTCAAG
This sequence comes from Flavobacterium flavipigmentatum, assembly GCF_020911905.1. Lineage (NCBI taxonomy): Bacteria > Pseudomonadati > Bacteroidota > Flavobacteriia > Flavobacteriales > Flavobacteriaceae > Flavobacterium > Flavobacterium flavipigmentatum. The sequence goes on from NZ_CP087133.1 coordinate 1,030,113, forward strand.
GTTGCTTTCTCCTATTCCGACGATCAAAAAAATGGTTCACGAAATGATCGACGAGTTCGGAAAAGATAAATATGTTGTAAATTTAGGTCACGGAATTCTACCTAACATCCCTGTAGATCACGCCAAAGCATTTATTGATGCGGTGAAGGAATACGGGAATTAGTTTTAATTTTTCGGTTGTCGTTCAACTTCCTGCAAGGTTTCTAAAACCTTGTAGGTATAAATAAGTTTACCAGAAACTATAAGAATACCTAAAAGGTTTTCGAATATGGAAAACATAATAACAGTATGAAATTGGAAGTTTTAGAGAAAGATTGTTATTATCATATTTATAATCGGGGAATTGATGGAGTTACGATCTTTGAAAATGACAATAATAAAATTTATTTTTTAAATCAATTATCAAGATATTCTGAAGATAAAATATCTATTTTGGCTTATTGTCTTATGAGTAATCACTTTCATCTGGTCGTTCGATTAAATACTGAGGAAAAAGAAGTCACTCAATTACTTTCAAATTTTTTCAATTCTTATGCTAAGGCGTTCAATAAACAAAAAAATAGAACTGGCAGTCTTTTTGAAAAACATTTTAAAAGAATAAAATTAAAGGATGAGAATTATTTAAAACAATTAATTCTTTACGTTCATTTGAATCCGACACATTATTTTAATTTAGACTTTAAAAGCTATAAATTTTCATCATTTCAAGCTTTTTTATCCGATAAGGAAACAAAAATAGTACGTGACGAAGTTTTAGATTTATTTGGAGGTTTAGAAAATTTTCTTTTTTGCCACAATCAAAAAAACAATCTTTTGGCTGAAACTTACACTTTTGAGTAATATGTTTTGTCTGTAAAGATTTTCAAAACAGTAGAGGACTGTTAGAAATATTTTAGTGTTTAACCAAAATAAAAAATACCTACAAGGTTTTGAAAACCTTGCAGGAAAAGGAAAACCATGCTCAACAAAGGCTTAAGAGACGAGGAAAGTATTAGACTAGAAAACACACTACGAACTTTGCATGCCTTAATTTTTGTTCCAAAATTTTGGAATGCAGAAGACACTAGTCTCATCGATGAGCAACTAAAAAGTTTTGGTTTAAGCCTGCAAAAAACAATTGAAATTCCAGAAGACGATTTGATCCTTTTATTGCAAAAATGTCATTTAGATTGGACTCAGCAAGAGGAATTTGCCGATATTTTGTTCGGATTATCCCAAGAAAAACAATTTGATTTTTTTGGAAAAGCGCTTGCCATTTATCAATATATCCAGCAGGAAAGCAAGGTTTTTTCTTTTGGAATTAATACTAAAATAGCTTCTGCTAAAAATAAATAAAGATGAGTTTTACAGATTGGAAAATAGACCGAATTGAAAATATTCTTCCCGAGGAGTTCTTTAAACTAATTGAAAAGAATAAAAATCACATCGGAAAAACTTTCCCTGTAACCTCATCAGATTGTGCTACGTTGCAAAAAACACAAGAATTTGTTGCCGTTAGTCTTCAAAAAGAGAAAAACAAAGACGGTTACTATTTTTATACAAGAAATACTAAAACTAATGATCTAATTGGTTATTTATGTGTCAAAGCTATCAATAGCCGCATTTCTAAATGTGAATTGGGTTATTTTACTGACGAAGATTTTCAGAGAAGAGGAATTACGTCAAAATTAGCAGCTATAGCACTTGATTTTTGTTTTAATGTAAACCTTAACAAGGTTTTTATTTGCACTTCAGAAGTTAATTTGGCAAGTCAGCGCATTGCATTAAAACACCACTTCAAAAAAGAAGGTATTTTACGAGAAGAATTTAGAAATGGAGATGGCTCACTAGAAAATACTGTTTATTTCGGCTTACTTAAATCAGAATACAACAACAATGAAAGATAAATTTTACGCCTACATACAACAATTACAGGACCAGATTTGTGCTGGATTAGAAGCAGTTGACGGAACAACAAAATTTCGTGAAGACCTTTGGACACGTCCAGAAGGTGGTGGGGGAAGAACACGTGTGATTGAAAACGGAAATGTTTTTGAGAAAGGCGGCGTTAACATTTCTGCAGTTCATGGTACATTGCCCGAAGCGATGCAAAAAATGTTTGGCGTTGGCGAAGCCGATTTTTTTGCTTGTGGACTCAGTTTGGTTTTACACCCAAAAAACCCAATGGCACCAACGGTTCATGCCAACTGGCGATATTTTGAAATGTACGATGAAAAAGGAAATATTATCGAACAATGGTTTGGCGGCGGACAGGATTTAACACCTTATTATTTGTTTGAAGAAGATGCGCAACATTTTCATCAAACCTGTAAAAACGCTTGCGACCAACACAATCCTGAATTTTATACAAAATATAAAAAACAATGTGATGCTTATTTTTGGAATGCTCATAGAAACGAAGCCCGCGGAATTGGCGGTTTGTTCTTTGATTATTGCAAAGCAAATGAGCAAATGAGCATGGAAAACTGGTTCAGTTTCGTAACCGAAGTTGGAAATTCATTCTTAGAAGCTTATGTTCCGATTGTCGAAAGAAGAAAAGATTTGGCGTACACTCTAGAAAACAAAAACTGGCAGGAAATACGCCGTGGTCGATATGTTGAGTTTAATTTAGTTCATGACAAAGGCACCTTATTTGGCTTGAAAACCAACGGGAGAATAGAAAGTATTCTGATGAGTTTGCCTCCGCGTGTGCAATGGGTGTATGATCATCATCCAGAAGTGGGAACTGAAGAAGAAAAACTGATAACCGTTCTTGAAAATCCAATTGATTGGATTTAAAAATAAAAACAAAACAACAACACGATTTTAGAAAGCAGATAAACGACTTATAATTTTAGAAAGTCAAAATCTAAAATCTAAAATCTAAAATCTAAAAATATGTTCCCATTACAAAGAGGTAGAAGACTACGCGTGAATGAATCGATACGCAGTTTGGTTCGCGAAACAACATTAAGCCCAAGTGATTTTATGTTTCCGATGTTTATTGCAGAAGGCGAAAATTATAAAGTAGAAATTTCATCAATGCCCGGAATTTATCGCCGTTCGATTGATTTAACTGTTGAAGAAATAAAAGAACTTTTTGCTTTAGGAATTCGTGCTGTTAATATTTATGTAAAAGTAGATGAATCGCTAAAAGACAATATGGGTAAAGAAGCCTGGAATGCTGACGGATTAATGCAAAAAGCCATAAAAAGCATCAAAGCTGCGTGTCCCGAAATGATCGTAATGCCAGATGTTGCGCTTGATCCTTACTCAATTTACGGTCACGACGGAATTATCGAAAACGGTGATGTTGCCAACGATATTACCAACGAAGCCCTTGTAAAAATGGCCGTTTCGCATGCACAAGCCGGAGCAGATTTTGTAGCTCCGAGCGATATGATGGACGGGCGTGTTTTACGCTTACGCGAAGGATTGGATGCTGCGGGTTTTCATAATGTGGGCATCATGAGCTATTCTGCTAAATATGCTTCTGCTTTTTACGGTCCTTTTCGTGACGCTTTAGACAGTGCTCCAAGAGAAGCGGATGTCGTGGTTCCGAAAGACAAAAAAACCTACCAAATGGATTATGCCAATCGTATCGAAGCGATCAAAGAAGCTTTATCTGATGTAGAAGAAGGAGCCGATATGGTCATGGTAAAACCTGGAATTGCCTATCTGGATATCGTGCGCGAAGTAAAAAATGCCGTAAATGTTCCTGTAACAGTTTTTCATGTTTCGGGAGAATATGCCATGATAAAAGCCGCCGCCGAAAGAGGCTGGCTGGACCACGACAAAATCATGATGGAACAATTGATGTGTATCAAAAGAGCCGGAGCCAGTTTAATATCGACTTACTTTGCAAAAGAAGCGGCAATACTTTTACACAATAACAAGTAGAAAACAATTCAGCCCTAAACTCAGCTTAAAAATCATGAAAAAAATACTATTCTTATCTGCGGTTTTAACTTTTGCATCTTGCAAAAAAGAAGAAAAAACAACCATAGATAATTCACAAATTGCAACCGAAGAAGCTGCTCCAGCCGCAACTCTAGAAGAATTAGGAAAATCAATTTTTGAAGGAAAAGGAAATTGTGTTTCCTGCCATCAGGTCGATCAAAAAGTAATTGGCCCCAGCATACAGGAAATTGCAAAAACTTATAAAAGCAAAAACGCTGATATTGTTACTTTTCTAAAAGGAAACGCAGACCCCATTGTAGACCCAAGTCAATATGATGTTATGAAGACAAACCTTGCGGTGACCAAAGAGATGTCTGACGAAGAACTACAGGCGATTCAAACGTATATTTACAGCCATCTGAAATAATATTTATTTTCTTCAGAACAAACAAATAGATTAAAACAAAAACGGCGCTAAAATTTAGCGCCGTTTTTTACATTTATAAAAGATTACCAGATTTTAACTCTTTTCTCTGGTTCTACATACATTTTGTCTCCTTTTTTGATTCCGAATGCCTCATAAAAAGCATCCACATTCTGAACCGGCACATAAGCTCTGTACATTCCCGGAGAGTGTGGATCTGTTTTTACTTGACTTTTTATCGCTTCATCTCTAGATTTGGTTCTCCAGACAGTTGCCCAAGAAATAAAGAAACGTTGCTCTGGTGTATAACCGTCAATTAAACCCGGATGAGGATTAGATCTCAAGTACAATTGCAAACCATCGTAAGCCGCGTTAATACCACCTAAATCACCGATGTTTTCACCCAAAGTAAATTTACCATCAACATGAATGCCCGGTAATGGCTCCAAAGCGCTATATTGAGCTGCAAGATCACCACCAAGAGCAGTAAATTGCTTCAAGTCGTCAGCTGTCCACCAGTCTACAAGATTTCCATCTGCGTTGTAACGAGCACCAGAATCATCAAAACCATGAGAGATTTCGTGACCAATAACAGCTCCAATTCCACCATAATTTACAGCTTCATCTGCTTGATAATTATAAAAAGGCGGTTGTAAAATTGCTGCTGGAAAAACAATCTCGTTGTAAGACGGATTAAAATAAGCATTTACCGTTTGCGGAGACATACCCCACTCTGTTTTATCTACTGGCTTGCCTAATTTAGCAAGGTCTTCTTCATAATCCCATTTTGATAAATTTTTCATATTATCAAAATAAGTTCCGCCTTCGTTAACATTTTTAAGTGTCAAAGCCGAATAGTCTTTCCATTTATCAGGATAACCAATTTTTACTGTTAGTTTATTCAGTTTCTCAATAGCTTTTGCTTTTGTTTCGTTAGACATCCAAGGCAAAGCATTGATTCTGTTTTGATACGCCAACATTACATTTGCGATCATATTTTTTGCTTTTTCTTTTGCTTCAGCAGGAAATAATTTCTCTACATACAATTTTCCTAAAGCCTCTCCAGTTGCACCGTTGATTACCTGCAAAGCCATTTCGTCACGTGGACGTTGTTTCAAAGCACCCGTTAAAGTCTTTCCGTAGAAATCAAAATTAGCATTTTCGACATCAGTGCTTAAAGTTGAAGCAGCTCTATTTAAAACAGTCCATTTTAGGTACTCTTTCCAAGCTTCTATTTTCTTTTCTGAGAATGTTTTTTCTAAAGCCACCATATAACGTGGTTGAGCAACATTAACGGTGTCTAATTTTGCCATTCCGATTCCAGCAAAATATTTCTCCCACTGAATAGAAGGTGTGCTCTTTTTTAAATCGGCTACAGCTGTTGGGTTGTATTGTTTTCTGCGGTCTCTTCTCTCAACACGATCCAATCTTGGTGCAGACATTTCAACTTCTAAAGCCAAAATTTGCTTAGCACTTTCCTGAGCCTTTGCCGGAGATTCTCCGATAAACTGTAACATTCTTGCCACGTGCACTTCGTATTTCTCACGTTTTTCTTTAGAATCTTTATCATCAGAATTGTAATAATCCTTATCAGACAATCCCAAAGCTCCCGGAGTTAAGTTAACAGAATTTTTGTTACTGTTTTTGGCATCTGCTCCAATATAGATTCCAAAGAAACCAAGACCACCTTGAGGCTGCATTTCGATAAGAAGATTTTGCAAATCGGCTACTGTTTTAATAGCATCTATTTTCTTCAAATACGGTTGAAGCGGCGTTACACCACGTTTGTTTCTTCCAACAGTATCCAAAATAGTGTTGTATAAAGCGATGGCTTTACCTTGATCTGTGTTGGATTTGTACTTTGGATTCTTAGACGCTTCTTTTAGAATTTCTAGAGCATCCTTGTCTGTTTTTTGTCTTAATTCGTTAAAACTTCCCCAAGAATTTCTGTCACTTGGAATTTCAGTTTTATCTAGCCAAGTTCCGTTTACAAAACGAAAGAAATCTTCTGATGGACTAATTTTCGTATTCATGTACGAGACATTAATACCCGGTTCTTTAGGTTTAGCATCTTGTGCCTGAATTGCTGTACAGGACAACATTACAGAAAAAGCACAAAACACCGATTTGTTAAGCTGTTTAATCATTTTTGTATATAGTTTTAGGATATATACAAATTTATCGTTATTCTTCTGAACTTACCGTTAAAATTCCAAGTTTTTTAAGCACAAAATATTAATTCTCGCATTTTTATCCTTTCAACGCAAAAAACGCAATGATTTTAATAAATAAATTCCCTTTTTTCTCTAATATTTAAAATTGTTTTTGGAATATTTGCCCAACAAAAAACGACCATTTTGAAAGCAAAATTACAAAATGCCTTTTCTAACAGAATTGATGCTATCGGCCTGCCTATACTGGCATTATGCTGCGTCAGCTTTTTTTGGGGAACAACTTGGCTGGCATCAAAAGAAGGAGTAAAACACATGCCTGCTTTGCAGCTGGCTACAATTCGTCAGTTTTTGGGCGGCCTTTTATATGTGCTTTATTTTATAATTAAAAAAGCACCTTGGCCAAAAGGAAAGCAATGGCGTACTATTCTGGTTTTGGCCCTTTTAAATTTTGCTTTGAGCAATGGATTAAGCACGTGGGGCGTAAAATACATCAGTAGTGGTTTGGGTGCTATTATTGCAGCCATTTTTCCTATTTGGATCGTTATCATTTGTTTTTTTCAGGGAGAAAGAGTGGCCAAACTGGCAATTATTGGTTTGCTCATCAGTTTTGGGGGTATTTGTATTATTTTTATGGATTATCTGGCAGATTTTATACGTCCTGAATTTCAATTTGGAATACTATTATCTCTCACAGCTACCGTAACCTGGGCGTTTGGAATTTTGCAGACTACCAAACAAGCCGTTAATTTCAATCCCTATTTTAGCCTGGGGCTTCAAATGTTACTCTCGAGTTTTATCCTTTTTATGATTACCGAAGCAACCGGAACCAATATTCCGTTAAGGCAAATTTCTCCGGCATCATGGTGGTCTATTGGTTATCTGGTGATAGTGGGTTCTGTATTTACGTTTATTGCTTTTATCTACACCTTACAGCATCTTCCCAAAGAAATCAGCAGTATTTATGTGTACATCAATCCGATTGTTGCGATCGTTCTGGGTTTTTTTATTTTTGGAGAAACACTCACCCAAACTATTGCGGTTGGTTCTATGGTTACCCTTATCGGATTGTATCTGGTGAATAAATCCATCCGGAAACCGAAGCTAAAATAATTTGCTTCAAACTCCTGAATTTTCGGAGCCATCCAGATGATTTTAATTCGTGAAATATTCCCTTCCAAAAATGACAAGATCCTGTTAAAAACCTTTTTATATAAAGATTTTAAAAACTGCTTTTTGTATTTTTGCATCAAATTTTATTTATGAAATCGCTTCTTTACAGATACCGAAAGTTTTTTATTGTTTTGATTGTATTTTCGGTAGTAACTATATCCTTGTTTTATTCGGCTTTGAAGCCACAAAAAACATTACCCATTTTTAATCCCGCCGATGTAAATCCTGAATTAGTGGACAGTACAGTACAGTACAAAAGCAAATACCACACGATTGCCGATTTCTCGTTTATCAATCAAAACGGAGATACCATCACGCAAAAAAATTACGAAGGAAAGATTTATGTAGCCGATTTTTTCTTTACCACCTGTGGTTCTATTTGTCCCAAAATGACGACCAATCTGGCCGAAGTTCAAAAAGCTGTTTTAAATAATCCTAAAGTAATGTTACTCTCTCATACCGTCTTTCCTGAGGTTGACAGTATTCCGGTACTTAAAAAATACGCTATAAAACATGGTGTGGTAGACAGTAAATGGAATTTGGTTACCGGCGACAAAAAAGAAATTTACAAAATAGCCCGCAAATCTTACTTGGCGGTAAAACTAGGAAGACCTGACCAATTGTATGATATGGTACATACCGAAAATTTTGTTTTGGTCGATCAAAAGCGTCGCGTTCGTGGTTTTTATGACGGAACCAACAAGGAAGATATGAAACGTCTTCTGGAAGATATTGATTTTTTATGCCAGCAGTAAAAAGAGGTTTTTTGAGGAAACATTAGTCGGTACAAAACTGTGTTAAATACCTTAATATAAAGAATAATTGTCTATTTTTGCAATCTAAATTCAATCTAAATAAGCTTGCAAACTACTATCCACTCCCTAAAAAAAGGCGAAAAAGCCATTATCAAAGATTTTGATATCGATTTGATTCCGCTAAAGTTACTAGAAATGGGTTGTTTGCCGGGCAGCTTGGTCGAATTGCTTCAGATCGCTCCTTTTGGAGATCCTTTGTATCTGGACATTAATGGCTCACATGTTGCCATTCGTGTAGAAACTGCTCGCGAAATTGAAGTTGAACTTATCAAAACCATTCTGTAATGAGCATTCAAAATATTAATGTTGCCCTTATCGGAAATCCCAATACCGGAAAAACCTCTGTTTTCAATCAGCTTACAGGTCTGAATCAGCAAGTGGGGAATTATCCGGGCATCACGGTAGAAAAAAAAATAGGCTTTTGCAAATTGCCTCACAATATCAAAGCCAACATACTTGATTTACCGGGAACATACAGTTTGAATGCCAGTTCGATGGACGAAAGTGTCGTGATTGAACTTTTGCTCAACAAAAATGATAAATTATATCCCGATGTAGCAGTAGTCGTAACAGATGTTGAAAATCTAAAACGAAATTTACTGATTTACACGCAGATAAAAGATCTCGAAATTCCAACGATATTAGTCATTAACATGTCTGATCGTATGAAAAGCAAAGGAATTACCCTCGATATTCCTTATCTCGAAGAACATCTTAAAACAAAAATTGCGTTAGTCAGTTCCAGAAAAAGTTTAGGAATTGAAGAGCTAAAAAACCTGATTATTTCGTACAGGACTCTCCCGAATGAAGCTTGCCTCGACATGTCCAGCATTGATATAGTTTACTTTAAAAATCTAAAGGAAGCTTTTCCTAACCAATTGTTGTACAAATTATGGTTGGTAATTACGCAGGATGTCAATTTTTCTAATCTTGATCGAAATGAACTCAGAAGCACTTTTACCAAATCACATTCGGAGTTAAAACGTTTACAGCAAAAAGAAACCATCAAAAGATATCAATTTATCAATGAGGTTTTAAAAGGAGGCTTACAAGTAGATGCCTCAATGGCAAATGATGTACGAGCCAAACTAGACCGTGTTTTAACGCATAAAGTTTGGGGTTACGTGATTTTCTTTGCGATTTTATTTATTATTTTTCAATCTATATTTTCTTGGTCAACCATCCCAATGGACTTTATTGACAGCACATTTGCTTCTTTGAGCAGCTGGGTTGGGGCGGAATTGCCAAGCGGTATTTTAACCGATTTACTTTCGCAAGGAATCATTCCGGGAATTGGCGGAATTTTGATCTTCATTCCACAAATTGCCTTTTTGTTTCTCTTTATTTCGATATTGGAAGAAAGCGGTTATATGAGTCGTGTGGTCTTTTTGATGGACAAAATCATGCGCAAATTTGGTCTTTCAGGTAAAAGTGTTGTGCCTTTAATTTCGGGAACTGCCTGTGCTATCCCGGCCATTATGGCGACCCGAAACATCGAAAACTGGAAAGAGCGTCTGATTACTATTCTGGTAACTCCTTTTACAACTTGTTCTGCCAGATTACCGGTTTACGCTATCATCATCGCTTTGGTAATTCCGAATGAACGTATTTTCGGGATTTTAAACATGCAGGGATTGTCGCTAATGTTATTGTATTTACTGGGTTTTACCGCCGCTATATTGTCTGCTTATATTTTAAACAAAATATTAAAACTGGACAGCAAAACCTATTTTGTGGTCGAAATGCCTAGTTATAAATTACCCCTTTTTAAAAATGTAGCCATCAATGTCGTTGAAAAAACAAAAGCTTTTGTGATGGGTGCTGGTAAAATTATCCTTGCGATATCTGTTATTTTATGGTTTTTGGCCTCTTATGGTCCCGGAAGAGATTTTAACGAAGCCGAAAAAATTGTAAAAGAAAGAAACAGCTATAAGCCATTGACCGAAATAGAATTTGAAAACGCTGTTGCATCTCAAAAAATAGAAAACTCTTATATCGGAATCATGGGTAAAGCCATCGAACCGGCCATTTCACCTTTAGGTTACGATTGGAAAATCGGGATTGCGATTATCAGTTCGTTTGCCGCACGAGAGGTTTTTGTAGGTACACTGGCCACGATTTACAGTGTTGGAAACAGTGATAACGAAGCCACGATAAAAAGCAAAATGCAGGAAGAAATCAATCCGGAAACGGGTCACAAAATTTTCAATTTTGCTTCGGGAATATCGTTATTATTATTTTATGCCTTTGCCTTACAGTGTGCGAGTACACTTGCCATCACCAAAAAAGAAACCAATTCGTGGAAATGGCCAGCCATGCAACTCGTTTTTATGAGCGGTCTCGCCTATTTTGTAGCATTATTTGCTTATCAAATTCTAAAATAAATCACGATGGTCCAAGAAATTATAGCCTTTATCATCTTAGGTTTTGCCATTGCTTTCCTGATCAAAAAGTTTTTTTTCAAATCTAAAAAGAAAAAAGATTGCGGTGACGGCAATTGTGGATGTAGTTAGGTTGAAGTAGCTAAGGTTCTAAGATACTAAGTTGCTGAGTGACTAAGATTTTTGCTAAAAGCTGAATTTACTAAATAACCCGATTTTTTTGAACATAATTTTGAATCCGATTGAGAAATCTTGATGCTTGATGCTGGTCGATTAACTTAAAAAGATCTTACTTCACTCCTTCCCATTCTGCGTAAAACTGAGCTAGAAAGGATTCCATAAAACGATGTCTTTCTGCCGCAATTTGCTTTCCAGTATCGGTATTCATTTTATCTTTTAAAAGTAAAAGCTTTTCGTAAAAATGATTAACAGTGGGCGCGTTATTGTTCTTGTATTCTTCCTTTGTCATGGTGCTGATTGGCGCAATTTCGGGATCGTACAAGCTTCTGTTTTTAAATCCTCCATAATTGAACGCTCTTGCTACTCCAATTGCTCCTATAGCATCTAAACGATCCGCATCCTGAACGATATCCAATTCGATAGAAGAAAACTTCTTTTGAAAATTTCCGCCTTTAAAAGAGATGTTTTCAATAATATTTACAACATGTTCCGTAATGGTTTCAGAAACGTTTTCAGATTCTAAAAACAAACGAGCCGTTCTGGGTCCGATCGTTTCATCGCCACCATGAAATTTACTGTCTGCAATATCATGAAGCAAGGCTCCTAATTGCACCACAAGCAAATCGCACTCGGTATCGCGGGCAATCAAAAGCGAATTTTTATACACTCTTTCGATATGAAACCAGTCGTGACCACCTTCGGCATCGTTGAGTTTTTCTTTTACAAAAGCTATCGTTTTATTGATCAATTTTTCGTTATCCATAATTATTTTATACTGTTTGATTTTATAAAAAAACAAACATAATTTGCAGTTTAGTCAGATTTACAACTTTTATTAAGGATAAGATTGCAACCCGATTTTATTAAAAAATGTTGATTATCAGAGCTTTAAAAACTCTAATAATCAACATATATTTGGTAATTTAGACAAAACACAACAAAGTTGCGTTTTATCTAAAATTTAAAATTTACAATCTTGCTGGTTCGACCCATTTAAAGATATGAGACTCTTGTGGGATCACCAATCTTTCTGAAATTCTCGCCATACGAGCAGGCAACTTCATCAAATAATCACGAGCCTTTTCTGCTTCATCAGTCAAATTTGAAATTTTATCAATCTCCCATTTATCCATTAATTTTTGCATGATATCTACATAATCTGATGCTGTGTAAACGCCGATACGTTGTGCCGAATCCGAAAATTGTTCGAAAGCAGAACTTATCTTTTGACCCGATTCTCTTAAAAAATGTGCTGGCATAACGATTTTCTGTTTCATCATGTATTGAAAAGCCAACATCATTTCGCTAGGATCAACAGCAAATATACGCGTAACAAATTCGCTATAAGCGTGATGATGACGCATCTCGTCACCCGCAATCATTTTGCACATTTTAGACAATTTGTTGTCGCCAAATTTCTTGGCAATCTGCGCTACTCTGTTGTGAGAAACATAAGTTGCCAACTCCTGAAAACTAGTGTAAACAAAGTTTTTGTACGGGTCTCTTCCGGTACCAATATCAAAACCATCATTAATCAGGTGCTGCGTTGTCATTTCAATTTCACGCATGTTCACTCGGCCAGACAAATACAAGTATTTATTTAGCAAATCGCCGTGACGGTTTTCTTCACCGGTCCATTGACGAATCCATTTAGACCATCCATTTCCACCATTTTCTATCTGATCAATTCCTTCTACATCCATTAGCCATGATTCGTACGTTGGCAAAGCTTCCTCAGTGATGGTGTCACCAACAAGCGTTACCCAAAAATCATAAGGCAAATCTTTTGCAATCTCACGTAATTCTTTTACCTCCTCAAAAAAGTTTTCTCCTTGAGAATTAGGCAAAAAATCTGTGGGCTGCCAAATTTTTTCAACCGGAATTAAATACTGTTCTACGAAGCTGTCGACGTTTTTTTCTAAAAACTGCATCACTTCTAATCTAATGTTTTGTATAGACATTACTTATTTTACATTTGGGACTTAAACTTAAAATTATTCTTGAAAATTTAAATCTATTTATACTCGTTTACTTCTTCTACAATTGCTTTCTCTGTCATTGCCATCAACTCTGCAAAGTCATGGTCTTTTACTGCTAACGCTTTGTGGACTGTAAAGGTAAGGCGATTTCCTAAACCAACAGGAAAAAAACCATACTTTACCATTTTCCATGAGTTGTTGATACTCACCGGAACTACATACGCAGAAGGCGCATATTTGCATAAGATTTTTAAGCCACTTTGGGCAAATTCTTTTGGTTTTCCGGTTTTGCTTCTTGTGCCTTCAGGAAAAATCACAGCCGCACGCTGGTGCTTTTCGATATATTCAGACAAACCTTTGATCACCGGAATGGCTTGTTTTGGGTCTTTTCGGTCAATAAGAACTGATCCACCATGTCGTAAGTTGTATGACACACTCGGGATACCCGTTCCTAATTCTTTCTTACTTACAAATTTACAATGAAAACGTCTAAAGTACCAAATCATAGCCACAATATCGTACATACTTTGGTGATTAGAGACAAAAATTATTGGAACTCCTACGGGAATTGTCTCTCTGTTTTTTATTTTGTACGTGGTTCCTACCAAATTTGTACAACGTAAAAGGAAAAAATTTAAATAATCCACACTTACTTTATGAGCCTGATAGCCAAAAACATTCAGACATATCCATTGTATTGGGTGAAAAATAGCCAAACAAAAGCCAAAACACAAATAGTAAATAACGGAAATAGGGTAAGAAATTATTTTTTGCATGCTTAAAAAATTATTGCCCAAAAGTAACAAATAAATTTTTTAAGGTCATTAAAATTAAAAACAATAACGGTTATGGTGGTTTAATTGTACCTTTGCCTACTAAAACCGGTATTATTTTCCTGAATTTAATGAATTTTACTTACCCGAAAAACGAGAAACTAAAAAGCAAAACTACAATTGGATTACTATTTTCTGAAGGAAAATCGGTTTCTAAATATCCGTTGCGTTTGGTGTATCGCGCCGGTGAAGCAAATGCTGACGAGAAAATCAAGATTGGTGTCTCGGTCTCAAAAAAATATTTTAAAAAAGCGGTTGATCGTAATTATTTCAAACGTGTATTGCGTGAAACCTATCGTTTGAACAAACATTTGCTTTGGGATAACGTTCAGGAGCCTTATTCTATCATGTTTTTTTACCAAACTAAAGACAAATTATCTTACCAGGAAATCAATACCAAAACCGTTCAGTTGTTTGAAAAATTTTTGCTTCAGGTAAATAAAACTCCTGAATCTGAAATTAAAAAAGAAGAATAATTCTTAAAAGGCAACATAATTTATTCATTTAGATAAAAAATTATAAAAAAATTGTAGTTTTAGCTCTCAATCGAAATTTTATGCGACATATTTTATTTTTATTTTTAGTCTTAACATTTTTCAGTTGTTCAAAAAGTGAAGCTGAAATGGAAAACAGCGCTATTTCTTCAATAAAACTTACTCCAAAAAAAGAATCTTTTGCAGATCAAAAAGATAAAAATCTGAATTTATCTAAGGTACCGCAAAAAATAATCAAAACTGCTTTACTTCGTTTTGAAACCAATGACTTAGATGAGACTTTCAATCAGATTCAAAAGGCGATTAAAGAAAGTGGATCAAGTGTTCAAACCGATTCAGAAGGAAAAGATTATAATTCAGCTTTCAGAAACATTACTATACGTGTTCCTAGTCAGAATTTTGATTTTTTTATTGAAAAAATATCCAAAGGCGTCTCTTATTTCGAAAACAAAGAAATCACGTCAGAAGATGTTACCGAACAATATATCGATCTTAATTCGAGACTAAAAACCAAAAGAAAACTCGAAGAAAGATACCTAGAAATATTACAAAAAGCCAACAAAATAAGCGAAATTCTCGAAATTGAAAAACAGATTTCTGCCATTCGTGAGGAAATTGAAGCCAAAGAAGGACAGTTAAAATATTTAGAAAGCAGAGTTTCGGAAAGCACCATTACGATAGAATTTTATAAAACTATAGCAGAAAAAGAAGGTGTTAAAACCTCTTACGGTTCGAAACTTCTTAACGCTATTAAAAGTGGATTTTTTGAAATATCAAGCTTTTTAATATCATTAATTAGCGTTTGGCCATTTATCATCCTATTTTTGGTAATTACTTATTTTATTAGGAAAAGATTAAAAAGAAAAAAAATATAACAGATGCAACCTTATTTCAAAAAGAAATTTATTATACCAGCTGTCGCTACAGCATTTTTATTTATTGGAACCAGTTTTAAAGACGATTTTTTTGAAATCGCCAAGCAAATCGAAATCTTTACAACGTTATTCAAAGCCGTCAATACCAACTATGTTGATGACACCAATCCCGGCGAATTGATGGACAAGTCTATCAAAAGTATGTTGGCAAGTCTTGATCCATACACGGTTTATTTTAACGAGCAGGATGTGGTCAATTTCAAAATCAACAATACGGGCGAATATACCGGAATTGGTGCCTTAATCACCAGAAAAAAAGACCGTTTGCTGGTAAGAGAACCGTATAAAAACTTTCCTGCCGACAAAGCGGGGTTAAAAGCAGGTGACGAAATTATTCAGATTGGTGATGTTTTGATTGCCGATTTTAAAGACGATGCTTCTCAATTGCTAAAAGGTGCCAAAAACACAAAATTTACTATTAGATACCTCCGTCAGGGAAAAACGTATACAACAGACATCGTTCTGGATGAAGTCGAAATTAAATCGGTTCCTTTTTTTGGAAAAATTGATGAGAAGACGGGTTATATCGTTCTGGCTCATTTTAGTAGAAAAGCTTCTAATGAAGTAAAAGACGCGCTTGAGAAACTAAAAGCAGATGGTGCCAAACAAATTGTACTCGATTTAAGAGGAAATCCGGGCGGTTTGCTTAATGAAGCGGTTGATATCTGCAATTTGTTTGTTCCGAAAAACGAAGTAATCGTAACTACAAAATCCCGAATCGAAAAACACAATAACACGTATAAAACCAACAAAGAGCCAGTTGATACCGAAATCCCTTTGGCTATTATCGTTAACGGAAGAAGTGCTTCGGCCTCTGAAATTGTTTCTGGTGCTTTACAGGATTTAGACCGCGCCGTAATTCTGGGAAGCAGAAGTTTTGGTAAAGGTTTGGTACAACGTACGGTAGAACTTACTTACGGAACTCAGCTAAAAGTAACTATCTCTCGCTATTATACGCCATCGGGACGATGCATTCAGGCATTGGATTATGCGCATAAAGACAAAAATGGTGTCGCTCAAAAAACAGATGCTAAAAACTTTAATGCCTTTAAAACCAGAAAAGGAAGAACCGTTTATGACGGGGGTGGCGTTTTGCCAGACATCGAATTGGATGAAACCAAAGTGAGCCCGATTACGAATGCTTTGAACAGAAATGATGGAATCTTTGATTATGCTACTTCTTATTATTACAAAAATCCAAATTTAGGCGACAAAATTCCGACGATTACAGATGCTGATTATGCCAGTTTTAAACAATATTTGAAAACCAACAAAATCACTTTTGATACCGAAACCGAAGTTGCTTTGAAGAACACTTTAGCTACAGCTAAAAAAGAAAACATAGACGAAACGATTCAGGCAGAATACCAGCAACTACTAACTGCGCTTGAAAAAAGCGAAACAACGTTACTGGACAGAAATCAAAAGGAAATTAAAAACCTGATTCAGGAAGAACTCATCAAAAGATACCAATATCAAGAGGGATTG
This sequence comes from Flavobacterium flavipigmentatum, assembly GCF_020911905.1. Taxonomy (NCBI): domain Bacteria; kingdom Pseudomonadati; phylum Bacteroidota; class Flavobacteriia; order Flavobacteriales; family Flavobacteriaceae; genus Flavobacterium; species Flavobacterium flavipigmentatum. Next base: position 1,046,865 of record NZ_CP087133.1, read on the forward strand.
TATCAATTTTACATCAAAAGCAACTCTGAAATTAAGAAGGCGGTAAGTGTTTTAAACAATCAGGCTGAGTACAAAACGATATTGAAAATGTAATCACATCAAACCTAAAAAAAGCTACAACCTAAAAAATTGTAGCTTTTTTTTTGCCTTTCAACAAAAGACCTATTCACGAATCATTTCGATATGCGGAATATCATCTTCCAGATACATTTCACTGGATTGCACAAAACCGTGGCTTTCGTAAAACTTCTTTAAGTACAGCTGTGCACCAATTGTAATTTTGTCTTTATCAAAATGCGTTTTGATTCCGCCAATTGCTTCGCGCATTAAATCGTGTCCCCATTTTTTTTCACGATAATCAGCATGCACAACAACACGCCCAATAGAAGCATTATCAAAACTAATTCCTGCGTCAAACAAACGTGCATAGGCCACTATTTTATCATCATATTCGCCAATGAGGTGTAATGCTTGCTTGTCTTTCCCGTCAAGGTCTAAATAAACGCAATTTTGTTCGACTACAAAGATCTCACTGCGCACTTTGAGTAAATCATATAACTCATGAGTAGTTAATGCCTCAAAAGGCTTTATTTTCCATTTTAACTCCATTCTGTTTCTATTATATTCTTTAAAATTATCTTTTCATCACTTTTACCGATTTTATTATGGCCTCTAATTCCAGCATTAAATCCCGTTCCTGATTGGATGGAGAATAACAAAAGCCTTCAATCACAAGGATTCTATTATAGCTTTCATCAATAATGGCGTAATTGATAAAAGGCCCCGTCATAAAATCGTTTCTAAGTTCCCAAGTACCTTTGGTCTCAAATGTTTTTTTTCCGTTTAATGAAGTAACCGAAAAATAAGGCGCATAGGCTTCGCCTGTGATCATCTGCGTATTGGGTTCGCGACCTTTGATGTATCGGCCAACAGAATCACGCATTCTAACAATATTTCCGACGATATCTGTACCACGAGTAATTCTCGATTTAGGAATTTGATAAATCAGTAAACTGGTGTTACCGCTAATGATTTCTTTTTTAAGCCAAATAAAGTTCTTTTTGTGCAACATGTATTCGTAACCTGTCGGGATTTGCAAATCGACATGAAACTTATTTTTGATAATGGTGGGGTTCAAAAGTGATTTACTGTTGTCTTTCTGAATTTTCTGAATTTCTGTATGACGAATTGCCTTGATAATTTGCGGGCCGTTCATCTCGATACTGCAAATAAGATCTTCTATCGATTTGCCGTAAATTCGGAATGTATTTCGGGGCAGCGACTTGGTATTGGTTTTTACCTCAAACTTATCGATTCCGGCTTTTTTTACCACAATAATGCTTCGGCTATCGGTTACAAAACCTTCCAGCAAACGCGCGGGATATTGATTGATGGTAAACAAAGGTTCTTCTTGGGTAAGTCCCCAGACTGGTGATGCAAATTTATTTCTGATGCTGTCTCCCACTTCGCCATACCACAACTGATCATCAATAATGACCGATATGGTATTGGTTTTGCCTTCTTTAACAGGCTGATCGCTGTCATGTTTCTGAAAACACGCAACGAACAAACACGAAAGTAATAAGCATAAAAAATGGGTTTTATTCATTTTTATAATTTTATGAAATAAAACCCAAATTTAAGTAAGATTTTTAATTATCCGTTTATTTTAAGTTTCATTCCGGGTTTTATATCGCCATCCTTGATGTTGTTCCACTTTTTAATATCTGAAATAGTCACACCAGGGTATTTTTTTGAAATACTGTATAATGAATCGCCTTTTTTAACGAAATACTCTTCACCAATATTTTTAGAAATTGGTTTTTTCTTGAATGAATCAACAGTATTTGAAGCAACCGCGGTAGTCTGATTGTTTGCTATTTCGGTAGCTTTACCAACTATTAACGTTTTCCCTAAACCAATGTTGTTTGAGTTTAAGTTATTCCACTCTTTTAATTCGGCTACAGTAAGATCGAATTTTTTGGCAATACTGCCCAGATTGTCTCCAGCTTGCACGATGTATTCTTTAGACTCAGTAACGGTGTTAACTTTTTCATCCGCGGCAGCGATTGCTTCTTGAGTATCTTTTTTGTCTGCAATCGGAATTACTTTTACATCAGTTGATTTCTTGATGGTATCTGTAGATCTAATTTTAAGTGTTTTTCCTAGTGCAATATTGTTGCTTTTAAGATTATTCCACTTTTTGATATCTACTACCGAAACATTGTACTTGTCAGCAATGGCGCCCAAGTTGTCGCCTTTTCGCACCTTATAAAATTCTGTACTTTGAGCAAAATCCTGAACCTGATTCGTTTTAATCACCTTATTTTTAGGTGCCAATCTTGAAGCCAATTGTGTGGGCATTCTTCTAAAACCGCTGTCGTGTTGTACGTAAGCATAAATTTTATCTTCGTTAGAAACGAAAGTAGCAATTTTATCTTTTGGCAAACGTAAAAAATGTTGTTCGTCTTTATAGAAAGGTACTACTTTTAGTTTATACGAAGGATTTAGAAGTTCCAGCTGTGACTGTGGTATATCCAGCAAATCAGCAATTTGTTTGAAAGTCATTTTTTCTTTGATGCGAACAGTATCGGTTTCGAAGTTCTTAACAACCGCTCTTTCAGGATTTATTCCATGTTCTTTGTGGTATTCAAAAAGATACATTGTGGCTAAAAAAGCAGGAACATATCCTTGTGTTTCTCTTGGAAGATGGTTGCGAATGTCCCAATATTTGGTTTTTCCGCCAGAACGGCGAATTGCTTTGGTAACATTTCCTGGACCAGAATTATAAGATGCTAAAACCAACTCCCAGTCACCAAAAATGGCGTACATTTTTTTCATGTATTCTGAGGCAGCAGCAGTAGCGCGAATTGGGTCGCTACGCTCATCAATATACGAATCTATTTTAAGATCATATTGTTTTCCGGTACCGTACATAAACTGCCAAAGTCCAGTAGCGCCCATTCTAGAAACTGCTTTAGGATTTAAAGCAGATTCTACAACGGCTAAATATTTTATTTCTAATGGAACGTTTTGCTTGGCAAAAGCATCCTCAAAAATAGGAAAGTAGTATTCTGATAAAGCCATTAAACGCGAAAATGACTTTCTACGATTTTTTAAGAACGACTTTATTATGTTTTCTAATCCTTGGTTGTATTCTATATCAAACGGTGATTTCTCATTCATGTCCTGAAGACGTTGCTTGAGCAAGTCTGTTGGCAATTCTTCATTAACACTTAAATCGGTATTAATGGTTTGAATGTCTTTGGTCAGATCCTCGTAAATGTCTAAACTGGTTAACTCATTCATCCATAGACTGTCTACACGGGTAGCCAAATTGTCTTTTACAAACGTGCTTTTAACAGAATCCAGGTACGAAATTTTAATTTCAGGCTTTACCGTAACCTCATTATGGGCAACTTCTTGCGCCACCAATGACATTGAGAATAAAACAGAAACCGCTAACGATATTTTTCTTACAATCATATAACATTTTTTTAAAATTCTATAATTCAATGAATTACAAAAACCTTAGTTTTACAAACTTAATCAGATTATGGGTGTAAATCCTTTAAAAAAATGTTAATTGTGGATTTTTAGTCCAAAATTGCAGCAATTCCAGGTAAAATCCTACCTTCTAACATTTCAAGCATTGCACCACCACCTGTAGATACGTAACTCATTTTGTCTTCGAAACCAAATTGTTTTACAGCAGCAACAGAGTCGCCACCTCCCACTAATGAAAAAGCTCCTTTTGCGGTTGCTTCGGCAATAAAATTACCCAAAGCAATAGTTCCTTTAGAGAAAGTTTCCATTTCAAAAACTCCAAGAGGACCATTCCACAAAATAGTTTTCGATTCTAAAATTACCTTTTTAAAATTTTCTAAAGATTTAGGACCTGCATCAAGACCTTGCCATCCGTCAGGAATTGCGGTAACGTCTACCACTTGAGTTTTTGCTGTATTTGAAAAATCGTCTGCAGCAATAACATCAACAGGAATATGAATCTGAACCCCTTTTTCTTTAGCCAATCTTAAAATTTCAAGTGCCAATTCTTGTTTGTCATCTTCGCAGATCGACTCACCAATTTTACCACCAAGTGCTTTAACGAATGTAAAAGTCATTCCACCACCAATAATCATGTGGTCTACCTTGTCTAAAATATTCTCGATAACCGTAATTTTCGAAGAAACTTTAGAACCACCTAAAATAGCCACCACAGGTTTCTCGCTATTTTTAAGTACTTTATTTAAACTTTCTATTTCTTTTGCCAATAAGATTCCGAAACATTTTTCAGTTGGAAAAAATTGTGCAATAATGGTTGTCGAAGCATGCGCTCTGTGCGCTGTACCAAAAGCATCGTTTACATAAATATCACCAAGTGACGCCAATTCTTTGGCGAAAGCAACATCTCCCGCTTCTTCTTCGGCATGAAAACGTAAATTTTCTAACAATAAAACTTCACCTGCTTTTAGGTTTTTGGCAGCTGTCTGCGCTGGTTCTCCAACACAATCTGAAGCAAATTGTACCTGAACTCCTAAAATTTCAGAAGTGGTTTTAAGAATATGTTTTAATGAATATTTTTCTTCGACACCTTTTGGTCTTCCCAAATGCGACATCAAGATTACGCTTCCGCCTTGTGCTAAAATAGCATCAATGGTTGATTTTGCTGCCTCAATACGAGTTGCATCTGTTACATTAAAGTTTTCATCCAAAGGAACATTAAAGTCAACACGGATGATTGCTTTTTTATTTTTAAAATCGAAATCGTTTAAAGTTTTCATTTGATAAGTTTTTAATTTTTTGAAAGAAAAACAAATATAGAACTTTTAGGGTAGTATTAAATTCGAAAAATCTAAAAATAAAGGGCCAATCACAACGAAAACGTTGTAAATTATGAAAAAAAACAAATTAACTTTTAAAAAAGATAAAAATGCTTCGTTATACCATTTATGCTGTGTTTTAACAGAAAACAGTCTTAATCATGCACCGGACTTTGCGTACAAGGACAGTTACTGATTGACTGAAGGAAATCGAAACCAATCGTTACAACGTGCGTACCTGTGTTGTAATTGCCTAAGTCATTGAACATAATTTGGTACGAATATCCAAAGTAGAATTTAGACTTCATAAAACCAGCCATTGGGCCAACAGAAAGAGGCTTAGGAAACTGGTCGTTTAAGAAACGATACGAAACCCCAACCCAATAGTAATCTTCGTAACGATTGTAACGTCTGTACTTGAAGTTAAAATCGGTTGTAGAACGTTTATCACTAGCAAAATATTGGTAGTAAAGAGAAGGCTCATACTCGATACGGCTGTTCTCGCCGTCTCTAAATGTATAACCCGTATACACCTGATAATTGGAAAGCAAGCTAGGCTCTACACCTCTATATTTGTCAACATTTTTCTTTAAAACGTTATTGGCATTAAAACTTACATAAAAGTTTCGGTTACGATACAAGGCACTAACATCAAAGTTATTATTGCTAGTATAACGGTTATCTGTTATCGATGGATCGAAAACAGGGTTTCCGTCAGGACCGTTGTTATTAAAATCATTAATATCGATTCTGAAACTATTAAAGTTGTACGAAATACCAAAAGACAAATACTGTTTAGAATAATAATCTAAAATTAAGTGATGGGCAAACGAAACTTTGGCTCCAGTTTGTCTAGTATATCCGTTTTTATCATTGTACACCGAAATACCAACACCGGAACGATCCAGGATTCTAAAATCGGCATAAACCGACTGATTTTCGGGAGCATCTTTAATACCCACCCATTGCGTCAAGCCATTGGCTCTAATACGTAGGTTGTCCCCGATACCCGCATAAGCAGGTGAGAGTACAAAAGGGTTATCAGCTAAATACTGCGTAAAAACGGGTAGGTTTAACTCTTGGCTGTAACCTGTTGTTACAGCCATGAGTACTAAAGATAAAATTAATTTTTTCATTGTAATAATTTTTTTAGATAACATCATTGGGGGCTTTATTTTGTTATCTGTATAATGTGAAATGTCCAACAAACTCCCTTGCATCTTTCTCGTCATTTAGTTTAAGAACATACCAGTAATCACCTGATGGTAATTCTTCACCATTGTATTTTCCATCCCATTTTTGACCGTAACGATATTTGGCAATTACACGTCCGTATCTGTCATAGATATCGAAAAGTAAGTTGTTGTAAATATTGGTACACTCAGGACCCCACTCGTCAAACTGACCATCGCCGTTTGGTGTAAAGTGATCTGGAATACAAACGTCAACATAAATACCCGGAACAGTGATGGTAGCCGTACAACCGTTTTGGTCTCTTACTATTATTACATAATCTCTTGATTTGTAAATTTTGAATTCATGTTCAGATGTAAATGGTTCTCCATCAAAACTGTATTCGTAAGCAGGAGATCCGCCTGTAGCCGTCACCGAAATAATATTCAGTTCTTCTTTTCCAGGAGTTTTAGTAATCGCTAAAGGAGCAACAGCATCGATCGTGAAATCTACAGAAGATTGGAAACAACCGTTGTCGTGAATTGCTGTAACATAGTGTACTCCAGGAGCAACATTTAAGAAAATGTTACTTACTTGGTTAGTCGAAGCAAGTCCATCCAATTCGTATGTTACAAGTGATGGATCTGTATTACTTGGATCTATAGTTACAGTTACAGCATTTGCAGCAGCGTTGTTAACACAGTCATAATTGATTTCTACCGTAGGATTAAGTACAACTGGTTCTGGCATTATCACCTCAACTTCTGTTGAACAATTTGTTGCAGAATCATTTACGTAAACGATATGTTTTCCACCAGAAAGACCAGTAAAAGGGAATATCGTTTGACCTACAGCACCTTGTGTATATGGTCCCGCTTTAACGTCAAGACTCACACTATATGGTTCTGTACCTCCTACCACTTGAATACTGAATGATCCGTCTTTATCTCCGGCACATGCTTCAGGAACCATAGAATTAGGAACTTCTGTAGCAATAAGCGGATTAGGTTGTGTAATCGTTACATCGTTTATAATATAACATCCATTTTCGTCTTGTGCGATAAGTGTATAAGTTCCCGGTGCTAATCTGTCAAATACCGTTTTAGAATCAAATTGATTTAAATCAGGTGAAATAGCATACTTGATAACTCCAGTTCCACCAGAAGCAATCACTTCAATCTTACCATTGTTTTCTCCAAAACAAGAAACGTTAGTTGGAATGAACTGTGCTTGAATTGCAGTAGCTGGTTGTCTGATTTCAGCTGTAGCTGATGTTGCAGTACAATCATCACTAGTTACTTGTACCACATAAGTACCAATTACCAATCCTTCGAATCTTCCAGAAGCTTGTGGCCCTTGAATGATTGTTCCGGCAGTATTTTCCAGCGTATAGCTGTAGTTTCCTAAACCGCCTGTAGCGTTTGCAACAATAACTCCTGTTGCTTCACCAAGACATTTTACTACTGCATTGGTCACATCTAAACCTACTACTAATGGCTCTAATGCCGGATTAGCAACTTCGTTAGAAATAAATCCAACACATCCGTTAGCATCTCTTACATAATATTGATACACACCTACTGGTACTCCAAAAGTAACAGAAGTTGTAAACGAACCAATTGTTGTTGCAAAATTAGCAGTCGTACTATACGTATATGGACCTGTACCTCCAGTTGCGCTCAATGTAAGCTCAGACTGTGTAAGACATGTTTGTGTTCTACTTAAAGTCAAGGTTGGTATAACTTCTGTTGGCTGCGTTATCACAATATTTGCAGATGTTGCAGCACAACTAAATCCGTCTGTAACTGTTATGCTATATGTTCCAGCAGCTAATCCTGTAAAAATTGGATCACTTTGTGGTCCGGAAACAATAACCGGAGTTGCAGAAACAATATTTAGCGTGTACATATAATTACTTCCCTGACCACCTGTTGGAGGATTTACTGTTATGATACCATCTCTAGCACCAAAGCATGAAAGAACGCTTGCATTTGCAGTAGCCGTAACTACGATAGGAGCAGGAACAACTAATGTTGCAGTTGTTGTAGCAATACAACCTTTGGCGTCTCTTACATTAATCGTGTAAACACCTGCGCTTAAACCTGTAAAGTTATATTGCGCAGAGTATGCTACAAGGGTGGCTCCGTTTAATACCAATTCGTATTGGTAATCACCTGGCCAACCACCAGAAGCAGATGCAGAGATCGTACCATCGTTATTACCTGTAATACAAGTAATTTCTGATTGAGTAGTTGTTACTGCTAATACTGCGTTAGGTTGCTCGATACTAAATACAGTTTCAACTGTACAAGTAGGTCTTCCTACCAATCTAGCTGACACAGAATATTGACCAGCCGTAAGGTTATTAATTGTTATTGGACCCGCACCAGTTGTTGTGCCCACAATTGTAGCAATACTTGGGAATGGACCCGTAATCGTATAGTTGAAAGCACCTGCATCATTAGCTGGAATTAATTGATTATCGACGAAAGTCAAATCAACACTTCCTCTTGCACCGAAACAAATTTGAGCATTAACCGGAACTGCTTTAATTTCGAAAGTATTCGGGTTGTTTACATAATAAATTTCTTCAATAGAACAATTAGTTGCTGGGTTTGTCACTGTAATCATGAAGTTACCAATTGGTAAATCTGTGAATACACCCGTAGGTTGATTAACAGCGGTATAAACAGTACCATTGATTCCGACAACACTATATAATAACGCTGCTGGTGTACCGCCCGTAGTGGTAACACTAACCGTAATATCTTCATTTGAAATACAAGTAATTGCGTCATCTATGTTTACAACAATATCATCCAAACTAATAAAAGGAGCGATTATTATAGGCGCAGTCGATGTTCCTAAACATCCTTTATCATCATAAACGTTTACAACGTAAGATCCGCCAGAAAGGTCAGATTCAGTATACACGTTTGAAGCACCGCTTTGTACTACTGTACCACCTTTAATAAATTCATATTTAATATAATTTGATGAACCGCCTGTTACAGAGTTTACTGTAATCGTAGCCGAATTGGTAATGTTTGTACCAGCAGTACAACCAAATTGAGTTACAACTGGAGGATTGACCACTATTGGTGCAGGCTCATTAATTCTAACATCATCAGAAGTTGTACAACCTCTTCCCGATGTTACGACTACCGTATAATCTCCAGGAGCTAAACCTGTAAATTCACCAGAAGCTTGAGGTCCTGCGATTATTGTTGCTCCCGCCATTACTGTATAAGTATAAACAGGGTTATCATTTACTCCAGGAGAACTGGCACCTATAACAGCTGAAATTGTACCGTCTGCTGCACTATTACAAGTTACATCTGTAGCTGTCACTGTAAATCCAGTGATAATGGTTGCATCGGGAATATTGAATGTAACAGTATCATCACAACCAGTAGTTAAGTCAGTAACTACAATTGTGTGGTTTCCTGCTGCTACCCCGGTGAAGTTACCTGTTGGTACTCCAAAATTACCGTCTAAGCTGTACTCATAATTTGCTGGACTAGCACCACCTGTAGTAGTAGCTGTAACTACTCCGTTATTTGATGTACAGTTTGGTAATGTTGTTACCACAACTTGTAAATCTAATGCCGGGAAAATATCAATCAATGCCGGGAATGATGCCTCGCAATTGTTAGCATCTTTTACAATTAAGGTATAAGAACCTGCTGCCGAAACGATAAATGTTGGACTGGCTTGGAAACCACTACCAATACTGTATTCAAATGGTCCAACTCCAGAAACTCCAGAAATGGTAAATGTATACGTACCGTTTATTGCATCCGGACATTGGCTGTATGCGTTTACCACAGCACCCGTTGGCAATGGATCTTCAGTAATTGTTACTGTTTGGAAAGCAGGAGCACATCCGTTAAGGTCTCTCACATAAACATCCCAAGCCATTACGGTACCGTTCGCCGTATCTACTAATAGATTTGCGCCGCTACTATATGTTGTTGGAGCAGGATCATTAGAAGGTACTACTGCATATTCATAAGCAGGAGTTCCACCCGTTGCATTAACAGTAATAGTAGCTGTTTTAGTAATACAATTAATATTTGTTGCATTAGTTGTAAAACTTAAAGGTGCACTTGGCTGATTAACAACGAAATTAGTTACAGAAGCTTGACAACCTGATGTTGCATCAGTAACTGTGAATGTATAATTACCCGCTATTAAACCAGCATAAGTAACCACATCACCCACTTGAGTAGGTACAACTGCGCCTGGTGTCAATGTGTAAGTATAACCTGCTGGAGCCGGATTGATATAATTGCTAATCGTAAATGTTACAGTACCTGTCGCATCACCATTACATAAAACATCACTCAACAACTGAGCAGTAACACTTATTTCATCTTCTTCTTCAACCACAATCGATTTGGTAGTACTACATCCGTTAGCATCGGTAACTTTTAAAGTATACGTATCAGCTACCAAATTAATAAAGACACCCGAAGTATTCGTTGCAATAGCAGTTGCCGGAGCAATAATTTCGTAAGTATATGAAGCTAATCCGCCAGAAACACTGTTTACTGTAATTGTTGTAAAACTGCCTGCAGTATTACAATAAATTGGAGTCGCCGTAATATTCATATCTGTTGGTGGCGTGTACGGAAGTATTGTAGCAGAACCTGTTACTCTACAACCATTTGCATCAACCACAACATAATTGATCGTTTGACTAGTATTTACAGTTTTTGATGGAGATGAACCAAAAGTTACACCATTATCAAAACTATAACTGTACTCACCAGTACCACTTGGAGTTCCTCCAGATGCCCCTAATGTGAGCACCGCATCAGTAGCTGTGTTTGACGTATTACAACCGAATGGTGTAATAGTAGGTATCACCGCTAAACTTGGTGGATCTATAATTGTAATATCTTGAGCTAATGATGGACATAATTTAACATCTCTTACTACCACTGAGTAGGTCGCAGCAACTAATCCTGTGAACGGAATCGTAGTACTTTGGAAAGCACCACCGTTTACACTGTATTCGAAAGGAGCAGTACCTGCGCCAGGAATAATAGTAAAACTACCGTTGTTTCCTCCATTACAACTTACATTCACTTGAGTATAAGTAAAAGTAGGCGTTACATTTGGTGTAACAACAACCGGAACCGTTACAGCAGAACATGCTTGACTGTCTGTTACTCTGAAAATATAAGTTCCAGGCGTATTTGTTGTAAAGGTAGTACCTACAAGAGTTGCCGGGTTAAATGTAACACCGTTGTCTGTAGAAACTTCATAACCACCAGTATAAGCACCTGTTCCTTGAGTCGCGGTTAATACTATAGAAGCATCTGCATTACAAGTAAGATCTGTAAGCGCAGCTTTCAACAATAATTCTTGCTCAAGCTCATAAACATAAGGTGTTGTTACAACGCAATTATTAGCATCTTTTACATAGAAAGTATAAGAACCCGGAGCATTTAATGTAAAGTTTGGATTGGTTGTATAACCATTACCAATATTGAACTGTAATGGACCCACACCTGTTCCTGTTAAGGTAACATTTACAGGAGCACCTGTATAACAAACTCCTGTGATAGGATCAATTGTAGGTAAAGGGTCTGTTGTAAGCGGAAGTGCTATTTGAGCAATACATCCGTTAGCATCTCTTACAAAAGCAACCCAATTTTTGGTTGGATTTGCATCCAGAACCGCACTAGGAGAAGCTTTGTAAGCTCCTAAAGCTGGAACTGGTGTAATATTTGTATCGACAAACGCATAAGAATATGGTTCTGTTCCGCCACTTCCTTGAACAGTTACTTTGGCACCAAAATTACAATTAGCTGGAGTATTTGAGATTATTGCTATGGTTAAGGTTGGCAATTGCGAAACATTTACTGAAACTGTTGCAGTACATCCTGTAACCTCATCGGTAACCACGATAGATTGCGTACTAGCACTATTTATTCCTGTTACCGGAATTGTTAGACTAGTTTGTCCAGTTACTACAGCACCACCGTTTATAGAATAGCTGTAAGTTCCTGCAAAGTTTCCTACGGTAAATAATACCTCACCGTTGGCACCTGGATTACAAGTTACGTTTCTCACTAATTGTCCAGAAACTGTAATATTTGTTACTGGTTGAATAGTGAATGAATCTTGATATTTACATCCGTTCGCATCTGTCACTTGGAAAGTATAAGTTCCCGGTGCCAAAGCTAAGAAAGTAGCAGATGCTGCATTATCGACAGCTGAAGCTGTTGGAGCTATGATTTCATATTTGGTAATCGCATAACCACCTGCAACCGTAACGGTTACATCTGTAGTTGTATTGATACAAGTTATTGGCGCTGCAGCGAATGACAATCCTGTAATTCTTTGGTAAGGATTTACTATAACTGTGTTGTCAAAAGTACATCCGTTAGCATCTTTTACATAATAATGAATGGTTTGTGGAGTACCATTATCAATCACTGACAATGTATTGGCATTATAATAATTGGCAGAACCATCAAAATTATATTGATATGGCGCTGTACCTGTTCCGGCAGTAACATTAACTGTCACAATCGCTGGCTGAGCAATATTACTCGCATTACAAGAATAATCTGTAACAGCTGCAGTAGCCGCAAGAAGTGTAGGCTGACCCACTGTGTACGGTCTGCTTAGAGAACAACCTCTACCTGAATTTACTGTAATTGTATAAGCCCCTTGAGGAAGATTAGAAAACACATTATCTGTTTGTACCATTCCTGCTGGAATTGGCGTAATAGCGTATGTATACACTGGATTATCATTTCCAGCAAGAACATTTACAGTAATAGAACCATCGCTTGAACCGTTACATAACGCATCTGCTACAACAGCATCAAAAGTTACTGGTGTTGGTGCTATTAAAGTAACCGAAGCTGTAGTGCTACACGCTGTAGGTGTTGCTGTATCTCTCATCGTTACCGTATAAGTACCTGCTGGCAAACCAGAAATCACATTAGCTGCTATAGTTACACTTGGTGGCATTGGAGCAATTGCGTAAGTATAAGTATTAGTACCACCGGCACCCGATAGTGTAATGACACCATCGTTATTTAAACATGTTGGTAGAGCCGTAATAGCCGGAGTTACCACAAGTGGTGCATCTATAATAATTGTTTCTGTATCGATACAACCGTTAGCATCTTTTATGCTAATGGTATTTGAACCTGAATTAAGACCTGTTACATCAAAAGGTAAACCAGTAGTAATGCTGGTATAAACTCCGCTTCCGTTTACACTGATTGAAAGTGCTCCCGTACCTGCATTAATAGCAGAAACTCTCACAACATAAGATCCTTGAGCCACACATTTGTCTACAACTTGTAAAGCAATTTCTGGACTTGGGTCTTTAACAATCGTTGTTTGAAGTGGGAATGTACAGCCATTTGCATCTCTAACAATAATATTCCAAACTAGATCAGTACCCAAAGCACCTGGATCTAAATTTAGTACATTACTTGTAGAAGTAAATGATGAAGGCACCGCTGGATCAACAGCATAGGCATAGGTATAAGTTCCTGTTCCTCCAGTTGTTCTTATGGTAACTTGAGCAGGGTTATTACAATTTGCATTTACAGTTGATTGAACCACAGCAGTAAGCGGTTGTATTGGTTGTGTTATTTGGAACTTTTGAGTTACATTACACTCAGTTCCATCCACCTCTTTTACAAATAATGTATAATTTCCAGCTTTTAAGCCTGAAATAGTACCCGAAACATCAGCTCCTGTCAATCCGTTAAATGTTCCACCTGTAGCAGGTACAATTGGTAGGTTGGTTAGTTCGTCACGAATTTCGTAACTCATACTTGTTACACCAGCACCGTAATTTCGAACTGTAAAATTAATACTTCCTGTAGAAGCTCCATTACAAGTAACGTCAGTTTTTGCAATCGGATCAATTACGATAGAAGAAGGTGAAGGAGGTGTTGTTACTTCAACGATCGTAAAACATCCACCATTATCTACAACCTGAAACTGGTACGTTGTACCATGATCTAATCCTGTAAAAGTATGAGAAGTGGCAGCAGTCGGACCAACTTGTGTTGCAGGTTGCCCAAAAATTGAATATCTTACTGGATAAACCGCTGTTAATACATTAATTGTAGCGCTTGCACCGGCAGCACATGTTCCTGAAGACGCTACACCCGTTGCGTTAATATTTGGAGGTGTTAAAATACGTGTTCTTGGACTTTTAAATTCACAGCCATTGGCATCAACAATCGTAACATAGTAATCACCATAAGTCAATAATGTTGGAAAAGCAACATTTCCACCAAAAGTCACCGAGGTTGCACCTGTAGAAATTGGTGTACTAATTTGTGTGAAAGTATTATCATATAAAGTATAAGTAAACGGACCAACTCCACCAGAAGTAATATCAACTTGGATACTTCCTGGTTTGTTCGAATTACATTCAATTGCACTTGGAGTAGCAATAGCCACAATTGGAGCCGGATCATTCAATGTTATATTCAATGGAGTAGAAATACATCCTTTAGCATCTCTAACTCTATAGCTATACGTTCCAGCTATTAAACCTCCAAAAACTCTTGTAGAAACGAATGTAACTCCGTTATCAATACTATATTCATAAGGAGAAACTCCTGCTGTTGCTGTAAGTGTTATAGAACCATTAGAATCACCATTACAAGTTGGATCTACTTTGGTAGCCGTAGCGGTTACAGTTGCAGGCGTAGTAGTTGTTACAATATTTGTTAATGCAGTACAAATAGTACCATTAGCATCTGAAATCTCAAACTGATACGTAGTTCCTAATAATGATGTTGGTGTATAGGTAAATGTGTTTCCACCAAAAGCAATTGGAGAACCCGTAAAAGCAGCTCCACCAATACTTACTCTATATCCGTAAGGAGCTAGTCCTCCAACCACAGTAACATTCATTGTAGCATTTGCTGGTGCCGCACAACTGATATCTTTTGTTAATACAGCTGATGCCGTTAATGCCTCATTTACTGTTATTGTAGTAGTGTTGGTACAGTTGTTCGCATCTCTAACCGTAATTGTATAAGTACCGGCAGGTACAGTAAACGTATTGGCCGGACTCGGGGCTACACCCGTATTTATTGTATAGGTATAAGGAGCTACTCCGCTTGCACCAGTTGCTACAATCTGGAATGAACTTCCTGAAGCCAAACACTGATTACTTACTGTAGCTGTTACAGTTGGTATCGGATCAGTGGCGATTGTTACTGGCAACTGAGCCACACATCCTTTGGCATCTCTTACAAAAATTACCCAGTTTGGATCTGCTCCTGCATTAGAGTTAATATTAAACACAGCACTTGGTCCATAAACCGGAGTTGCTGCTAAATTATCTGCATCTAATATTGCGTATTGGTATGTTGTTGTTCCTCCATTTGCAGCTACTGTTACAGTTGATGTAACTTTGTTGCAATTAGCATTAACATTCGAAACTAAAGCTAAAGTTAATGGATTAGCTGGTTGCGAAATAATTACTGATGTTGGAACTGTACAATTTGTAAAATCATCAGTGAAAACTACATTATAGGTAGTTGGACCTGATAAATTAGACAATGTAAACACTGTTGCAGTTTGTCCTGTAACAGCTGCCCCTCCGTTTACGCTATAGCTATAAGTAGTTGTAAAACCACTTACATCATAACGAATAGAACCTGTTGCTGATCCAAAACAATCAACATCACTTAGTTTGCTGGCTGTAACAACAATTTGATTTAAATTGTTTACAGTATGACTTTTTATATCAAAACATCCGTTAACGTCAGTAACTTTAAAGCTATATGTTCCAGGCGTTAATCCACTAAATTGTCCTGAAGTCGCACCAGAAGTATTAACAACTGGTCCTGAAAGAATTTCGTAAGCCAAAGCTCCAACCCCATTTGTAGTAGTAATAGTTACTGTACTTGTAGTGCTTGTTGCAGGAGAACATAAAATTGGTGTACCTGTAATAGTTGCAATCACAGGAGGGTTCAATCTATTGATTATAATCTGCTGAACTGCAGTTGTACATCCTTTTGCGTCTCTTACAGAATAATTAATGGTTTGGTCTGAACCATTATCGTTAACCGTTAAAGTATTATTATTGGTATAATCACCTCCGTTAAAACTATATTGGTATGGAGCTGTTCCAGTAGTAGGAACTGCAATTGTTACCACAGCAGATTGTTTAGTATTTGTAGGACTACAGGTAAAAGTAGTTGCTGTTGCCGTAGCAACCAAAACAGTTGGTTGCGTAATCGTTACTGCAACACTTGCTGTACATTGTTTACTGTCTTTTACGTAGAAAGTATAGTTTCCTGCAGCTAAATTTTCGAATAAAGAAATAGCTCCATAAGTTGTTCCGTCATTGCTGTAGGTGTAACCCGGTACACCATCTGCACCAAATAATTGTACAGAACCATTAGATCCTCCATTACAAGAAACATCTACTTTCGTAAAAGTAACAGTTGGTGCAACTATCGGATTAATAATAGTAGTCGTAACAAACTCACAGTTATTTGCATCAATGACTTTTATTAAATAAGTCCCAGCTGCTGTAATATTAGAATACACATTAGAAGGTATTGAAGTATAAGAAGTACCTCCGTTTGTAGAAACTTCGTACGTATATCCTGTTCTTCCACCTACTGCATTCACAGTAATTGTTGCGTCTGGAGTTGGAGAACAATCCAGTTCTTTTACAACGGTCGAAGCCGTTAATCTTGCGTATACTACTATTGGCGTAGTAGCTGCAGTGGTACAACCATTTCCATCTTTAACTGTTAAAGTATACGTGCCTGGTGTTACGGTAAATGAATTAGCAGTTTGAAAATTAGTACCATCAATACTGTACGTTAATGGAGCTATACCTGTGGCATTAGCTGTAATAACGAAAGTGCTTGAAGATGTTGCCGTACATTGATTATTAATAGCAACAGACGTTATTACAGGTCTGTTTTCTTCAATAATTGTTATTGGGAAAGTATCTGTACAACCATTTGCATCTCTAACATATACAATCCAGTTTAACTGAGTACCGTTTACAGTATTTACTGTTATTTTATCATTTGTATCAAAAACCGTAGGAACTACAGCACCTTGACCCGCAGCGTAAGTGTAATTTAAAGTTCCGCCAGTTGCATCAGCATCAATAATGGCAGAATATTGATTACAATTTACAGTGGTAGCTGTAGCAGTAACATCTAAAGCTGCCGCTGGCTGTGTTAAGGTAACAGCGTATATAGCCTGGCAATTTGTTAATACATCTGTAGCTGTTATCGTGTAAGTTCCCGCTGTTAATGCAGTAGCTACCGTAATAGTTGTTGTAGAAGCTGGTACACCATTTGCTTGCTGAACAATTACATTAGCAGCATTTCTAATAACGTAATTGTATCCGCTTGTTCCTGCACCATTAACAGTAAAACGAATCGTTCCTGTTGATCCAAAACATGTAATATTTGTAGTAACTGATCCTCCAGCAACAATTTGCGGAGTTCCAACTATTGTATGTGATATTGTGAAACTACAATCTGTAGCTGTATCTGTAGCTCTGAAAACATAGTTTCCTGGAGCTAACGACACAAAGTTTCCTGATGTGTTTGTTGCTGTATCAAACCCGGCCGGGCCTGAAGCAATCTGGTATACTACATTTGCCAAACTACCCGCTTTTATGGCTGTAAGACTTACACGTCCGCCTTGAGGAGTTGTAGAACAATCGTAACCATTATCTACCAAATTAATACCCGTAATGGGTTGCAAAGTATTGATAGTAACAGAAAGTGGCCCTACTTGACAACCGTTCGCATCTCTGATATAAGCAGTTACAGTTCCCGCAGTTGATGTAGAATAAGTATTTGTTGATGTAAAGTTTGAAGTTCCGTTAAAACTATATGTGTAAGCACCTGTACCACCACTACCTGTAACCGTAACTACAGCAGGAACAGTTCCCGATGCACTACATCTGATGATGGTAGCCGAAATACTTCCTGATACCTGTGTTGGTTGCGTGATAGACACATTTTGAGAAGCAGGAGAACAGCCGTTACTGTCTCTTACTAAATAAGAATAAGTACCAACAGCTAAACCAGTATAATTGGCATTCGATGACCAACCTAAATTATTAAAGTTATATTCATATCCGCCTGATCCGCCAGCTCCTGTAAGTAAAACTGATCCGTTTGCTGCACCAAAACAAGTAATGTTTGTAGGTGTTGCTGTTACTGTTGGAATAGTAATGGCACCTACTGTAGCTGAAGTTTCTATAGGACAGTTGTTGACGTCACGTATTTCAAAAGTATAAACACCAGCTGTAGTAGCGGTATAATTAAAAGTACTACCAGTTACATTCGTAACGGCACCGTAAGCACCGGCACCTAGTCTAACTCTATATGTATAAGGAGCAGTACCATCTGTAATATCAACTCTGATAATTGCAGTTGGAACGGTACAAGTTAATGCTGTAGTAATTGTAGCATTGGCTTTTAATTCTGGAGCAATCACAATATTGCTAACGGTCGCTGTACAATTATTACTGTCAGTAACTAAAATGTTATGAGTTCCTGGTCCAACATTTGTAAATGTATTGCTTGTCGTTGGAGCCGCTCCGTCTAAACTGTACGTTAAAGTTCCTGTACCAGTAGCCGTAACGACCAAAGTCGCTTTGTTTATAGCATCAAAACATAAATCTGATGTTGCCGATAATGAAGCCGTTGGCGGTGTTGGTACACTTACTGTAACCAAAGCCGATGCAGAAGAAGAACAAACATTGATATCACGTGTTACAATAGTATAACTACCTGTAGGCACATTGACAAAAATGCCAGAACTCTGGAATGGTCTCACCATCGTGATTCCATTAGCTGCTCTTAACTCATACTCATAAGGAGCAGTACCACCATTTGCGGTCGCTGTAATGGTTGCACCCGTTGTACAAGTAGGTTGTGTTGTAACCTGTGCCGTAATGGTTAAGGCTGTAGGCGAAGTTACTACTGGACCAAATGTAAAATTACAAGTAGTTGCAGAACTATCATAACGAATACGTACATCGTATGTTTGCGCTGTTAAACCATTAACAACAACAGGTGAAGTTGTAGATGTTAACCAAGTAGCACCACCATTTATAGAATATTGGAAACCTGTAGTAGTGTTAAAATTATTAGCAACAATTGTAAATGATCCGGTATTACCACCATTACATCTTACTCCCTGAACATTAGTTACACTTGCAGTAAATGCTTGATTACTATCAATTATAATAGGGAAATCTTTTTGAGCAAGACATGATCTTGGTATTTGACGTACCCAGATATCATCTATAAGTACATCATTTCCGTTAAACTCATTACTGTACGATCTAATTACGAAACTTAAATTATTAAAAGCACCAGGATTTAAAGATAATTCTTTGTATTCCCACTTATCACTTTTAGGAACTACCCATGGATTGGTAGTATCTGTCGTAGCTACAATAGTTTCTGTTCCTCCTACACCATTTAAATTATTAACTAACTGAATGGTTAATTTAGGATCGGCTAGTGCTGGATAACTCGATCTTATAAGATTTTCTGCCCATAACGAAATAATTACAGGTTGATTTGGAATAACATCTTTAATTGGTTTACTGTATAATATTCCTCCAATACCAGCAGAACCTCCAACATTCACACATAAGAATCTTCCCAATGGGTCTGAAGGAAGCGTATGATCTTTAGCAACTAACCAACTACCTCCAAAAGTAGTATTTATAGAACTTGCTACTGCATATTTTCCGTCATTAATTTGATAATCATTAAAAGCACCACAAGGGAAACCAACAGGGTGCGGAGTAGATTCATCCTCAAAACAATAAGCAGGATTAATACCCGGAGTAGTTGTATAACCACCTTTACCAAAATCTTCTTGCAATAAATTGCTATAAGTAGAAACTGTGGTTACATTGTACCTAACAGAAACAGTGTGTGGGCCTGAAGGCACATTTAAAAACACATTGTTTGTAATAGGAGTATTTGGAACATTATCTAAATAATATTCATACGTATAATTTGTAGAAGTACCATTGGTCACCGTTACCCTACTTGTTGCTGTACCATTACAATTAAAGACAGGATCTTCTACTGTAATTGTTGGTTCAGCCGGTTTTGGGTCAAGAATAATAGTGTATGGAATTGTGTATTCACAACCTACAGCATCTCTAATTTTTAGTATATAACTACCCGGTAAAACATCTTTTTCATTGGATGCTTGCCATGTAGCGCCACCATCAAAACTATACTGATAAGGGGCGGTACCTCCTTGCGCATTATTGATTCTTAGTTTACCTCCCATTTGAGATAACGTACAACCTGCCAATTCTGCAACACCACCAGATGCTGTAACAGCCGAAGTTGGTCCTGCAATAATTCTTGTAACTGCTGGGTCTGTACAATATTGTATCGTATTTTGTCCTGATGAATTTGTATAAGATATACCATATCTAACCACTACGTTATAAGTACCTGGCTGTAAATTAGAAAAAACAGGATTGCTTACAAAAGTTCCACCATTATTAATACTATAAGACATTGTATATCCGTTAGCATTCGTCAAGTTAACTCTAATCTCAGCGTTATCATTATAACAAGCGCTGTTTGTATTGGTTATAGTATAGGTAGGTTTGGCATTATTTGGAACTGTGATTGTTCTTGTTATTGTACAGTTATTTCTGTCTACAATTTTAACCGTGTAAACTCCTGGGGTTGTAACAACAAATTCATTTTCTGATTGAAAAACTGTGTCACTATTTATAAAATAGTTATATGGAGAGTTACCTCCCTCAGTTGTAATTCTAACTCTTCCGTCAGTACAAGCTGTTAATGGTTGTATTAAAGATAATGTTGCTTTGTACTCATTCCAAACCTGACCAATATAGATGTACTTAGTATCTGTACAACCATCATCAGTAGAAACTTCTAAAACATAATTTTGATTGGTATTTAAATTATCAAAAGTATATTCAGATTCAGGAACAGGTCCGATATTAGATAATAATAAACCATTATTATATAGTTTATAATAATATTGTGCATTAGCGTCATTTACTGCAACTCTAATTCTACCTTTTTCACCATAACACAAAGGTTGTGTCACGTCTTGAGTAACACTGAAATTTCTCTGTCTGATTTGAATATTTGGAACGGTAAAAATACAAGGATTTGCAGTTACTCCAATTTGCTTGATATAAACCGTATAAATACCAGCGGTAGTAACATTAAAAATATTACTTGCCTGATAAGTTGTACCATTAATACTGTATTCATATCCTGCAGGAACACCGCCAATTGTTATTGTACCTGGTTTACCACAAATAAGATCTGTGTGAGTTTCGGTAGGGTTTAATGAATTGGTAAACACATTAAAATAGAAACGGTTAAAACAACCACCTGCATAATTTAATGTTAGTCTGTATTGTCCCGCAATTCTGGCATCATAACTTGGCCCTGTCGCCACCTGAGTCCACGTACAGGTTGGGCTTTCGTTAGCACAACTTGGACTGCTTGGAGGAGCACAACTCGCCTCATTTAATTTTTCCCAAACGATAGTAGAACCATCAGAAATATTAGTCTCGATTAGTCGGGAATCATTTGCACCACACAAGAAAATGTTAGGTAATTCTTTACCATTGTTTGGACAAATTAAAACCTCACCTTTATAAGGAGCTCGAGCATATGGAATAACTGGATTTGCATTTGTACTACCAAATCTTGTTACCGTAAAAGCCTGGTAGATCGATCTACAAGGTGCTGCAGCAAGATTATAAACATAATATATGCCTGGTTGTGTAACGTTTAGAGTCTGTCCTGTTCCTATTTGATTGGTACGAGCTTCATCACTATACCATGTATAATTGGTATAACCGTTGGCAGCAACCAAATCTACATTATCCTGACACAAAATAATACTTTCAGTATATTTACAACCATCAACCCCTACTAAAAAGTTGGTTGCTTTTGGTGTTAATATACATCCTGTATTGGTGTTGACACTTGGATCATCAGAAATTAGAAAATCGGTATTTAAAGTTCCTCTGTAAGTTGAATAAGCAGAGTTATCAATACTGTTTGAACAAGCTTCACTTAATGAATTACAATCAGGAACAACCTGAACTTTAAAGCTTATTACTTTCTCACTTAATGTATTGGCTTTTACAACAGAGTCATCTACTCTAAAAACAATACTTCTGGTAATAGGATCATAACTTTGTACTGTTACTCCAGCTGGAAGAGGATTTAAATCGGCAGGATAATTAAAGATAATATTGATCGGCAATTGATCTCTAATCGTCAAACCTCTTGCATCATCATTACCGGTATTTTTAAATCCAATTTCGTAATTTAATTGTTGACCTAAAGTTACGTCTTGGTTTCCTATATCGACACCGGCAGCATTTTTTACAATTTTTGTCAAAACGATATTAGGCTCAATAATATCTACCGCAAAAGCATTAAAGTAATAAAAATAAACGTCTTGGGTACTTCCGAGCGTAATATTAGCCGAAGTGGCATTATTATCAATGACTATTCCCCCGGGCTTTAGAACAGTACCGGGATTATTGATGTTTAGAATACCCGCATCATACCCCAGCGTATTGGTACTAGCCGGATTTCTATTAAGGAAATTTTCTGTTTTATCAGTAGCCGGATCAACATACGTTACACTACTATTAAAGAAATTGTTTGTAGCTCTAATCACTGTATTTGCAGCATTTGTTGCACTAATTGGTATTCCGTTAATTTGCAAATAATCCCCGGCGATAGGTTGATCACCTTCTAAAGCTGCAAAAGCAAATTTTACACGTACCGGACCTGTTGGAATCGTTTTAAAACCAGAAACAGGAATATCTAATGTAGTCGCTCCACCGATTCCGCTAAAACCATCAAAGGACGTAATAAATTTTGCCGGCAATGTAGGATCTTCATAAACTACATAAATAGACCAACCGGCAGATAAACCAGTACCGCCATTTGCCCCTTCACTAGATTTAACGTTGGCAACTGTATACAATCCTTGGGCATTAGTTTGACCCGCCACCAAAGAAGTTATATCTGCATAACAAGCATAAGGTTTATTATTATTAGCCCCAATTGGTGTATTATTGGCATCATAAATAATCTGACCCGTAATATCGTTGTACCCACCTGTTGGTAATTTAAGTTTGACTTTTTGAATGTCTGTACGATCATCTTGCTGCAAAATGGCTCCCCAATATAGACCCGCGTAGACTATTTTATAACAAGCCGGCTTAGGTATCGTCAGAGTTGCACTACTCGAACTAAAAGTAGTGTTGTCACTGTCAATATCGATATATTTCATATCGAAATCTGAGTTATAACCAGCGTCGTTATAAGCATTATTTGGTCGCCTATTATTTCTGTTCTCGTCTCTGTTCAGGATATTGTTACCAATAAGCAACATATCTCCTTTCAATCTCATGTCAAATCTTGGAGTAAAAGGCTTGAGATTTTGAGAAACTACAAAATAACTTTGAAAGAAAATCAAAGCTAATACAATCAATCTTAGGTTAGTAGGTTTTTTCATAATCATTTATTTTTTACTTACATTCTATACACTCGGGGCATTAGTGAATAAAACGCTTCGTATTTATAACATTTTATTATTATGTCCTTCTAACAATCAGAAGGAGCGACTTTTATTTTATTGGTATTAATTCTCCACTTTTGCGATAACCACTTTGGCATTATAGGCTTTATCTCCCTTACCTTCTAATCCTTTTTGGGCATCTGCCAGAGACTCAAACTTCTCGTAATAGATATAATATTTACTTGTTGTTACGTTGTAAAAGAAATTGATATCTGATCGTCCGTCTGCTACTGCTTTAGTAAGGAATTCATCTCTTTTTTCAACACTATTATGAACTGCAAGAATCAAATAATATCCGCTATCAGAATTTTTGATACCTTTTATAATTTGCATATTTGATTGCTCTTCTCCAAAATCAAAATCACTTTGTTTCAAAGGAGTACTGCTTACTTTTGTTGTTTCTTTAATACGTTTTAAAGCAGCCAAATCCTGTGCATATCTTCCCTGATCATTTTCAAAAGCAGCACGTTTAATTCTACGTTTTTTCTCAATTTCAGTTTCTACTTTAATACGTTCTAATGTTGCAAGAAGTGCAGCACTATCTTGCTCCATCTTCAATTGTGCCGCTTTCAACTGATTTATTTTTTCTAAATAAGCTCTGTTTAAAGCATCATTTTTATTAGGAACTTTTTTAAGTCTTTCGTTATATAAATTAGTCAACTTATCAATTTCAGCTTTCTGAATTCTGTTTGCATCTGCAATTTGAGCTTTCAAAGCCTCTAACTGACTGTTTTCTGCCGCCACACTTTTAAATGGTTTTGGCTCTTTGTAAATACCTTTATCACTTAAATCATTCTCTTCTCTTAAATCATCTAAGTCCTTTTGCTTGTTGGCAACAGTGGTATTAAATTGAGCAAGCAAATCGTCTTGAGTTTTACTTGAGTTTTCTAATGACTGTGCCAAATTATCGATAGCTTTTAACGTTTCATCTTTTTGAGCAGCTGCTAAAAGTGCTGCATCTGCATCTGCTTTCGCTTTGGCATCAGCGGCCAATTTCGCCTGACGAGCTTCTTCTGCTTTTAATTTCTCTTCTGTTTCGGCATCAGCTTTCGCTTTAGCATCTGTAGCTAATTTTGCTTGTAATGCTTCTGCGTCTGCTTTCGCTTTTTCAGCAGCCAATTTCGCCTGACGAGCTTCTTCTACTTTTTGTCTCTCAGCAGCTTCAGCATCGGCTTTTGCTTTAGCATCAGCAGCCAATTTTGCTTGACGGGCTTCTTCAATTTTTTGTTTCTCTGAAGCTTCGGCATCCGCTTTCGCTTTAGCATCTGCAGCTAGTTTTGCTTTTAAAGCTTCTGCGTCTGCTTTCGCTTTCTCGGCAGCTAGTTTTACTTGTTGGGCTTCTGCATCTGCTTTGGCTTTATCAGCAGCCAATTTCGCTTGACGAGCTTCTTCAACTTTTTGTTTTTCTGCAGCTTCCGCATCCGCTTTCGCTTTAGCATCAGCAGCTAGTTTTGCTTGTAATGCGTCTGCGTCTGCTTTGGCTTTATCAGCAGCCAATTTCGCTTGACGAGCTTCTTCAACTTTTTGTTTTTCTGCAGCTTCCGCATCCGCTTTCGCTTTAGCATCGGCAGCTAGTTTTGCTTGTAATGCTTCTGCGTCTGCTTTCACTTTATCAGCAGCCAATTTCGCTTGACGAGCTTCTTCAACTTTTTGTTTTTCTGCAGCTTCCGCATCCGCTTTCGCTTTTGCATCGGCAGCTAGTTTTGCTTGTAATGCTTCGGCGTCTGCTTTGGCTTTATCAGCAGCCAATTTCGCTTGACGAGCTTCTTCAACTTTTTGTTTTTCTGCAGCTTCCGCATCCGCTTTGGCTTTCTCGGCAGCTAGTTTTACTTGTTGGGCTTCTGCATCTGCTTTGGCTTTATCAGCAGCCAATTTCGCTTGACGAGCTTCTTCTACTTTTTGTTTTTCTGCAGCTTCTGCATCCGCTTTCGCTTTCTCGGCAGCTAGTTTTACTTGTTGCGCTTCTGCGTCTGCTTTGGCTTTATCAGCAGCCAATTTCGCTTGACGAGCTTCTTCAACTTTTTGTTTTTCTGCAGCTTCCGCATCCGCTTTAGCTTTCTCGGCAGCTAGTTTTGCTTGTAATGCGTCTGCTTTCGCTTTATCAGCAGCTAATTTCGCTTGACGAGCTTCTTCTACTTTTTGTTTTTCTGCAGCTTCTGCATCCGCTTTCGCTTTAGCATCAGCAGCTAGTTTTGCTTGTTGCGCTTCGGCGTCTGCTTTCGCTTTGTCAGCAGCCAGTTTTGCTTGTTGTGCTTCTGCATCGGCTTTCGCTTTGTCAGCAGCTAGTTTTGCTTGTTGCGCTTCTGCATCGGCTTTCGCTTTGTCAGCAGCTAGTTTTGCTTGTTGCGCTTCTGCATCAGCTTTCGCTTTGTCAGCAGCTAGTTTTGCTTGTTGTGCTTCTGCATCGGCTTTCGCTTTGTCAGCAGCTAGTTTTGCTTGACGGGCTTGTTCCGTAGTTTGTAATTGTTGTGCTTCTTTCTCTGCTTTCAATTTAGCAGTAGCTTCAGCATCTGCTTTTACTTTGGCGTCTGCCAATAACTGAGCTTGCAAATCTTTCATGTCCGCTTTTGCGGTATTATTTGAAGCTAATTTAGCAGCAGCTTCGGCATCCGCTTTTGCTTTGGCATCAGCAGCTAATTTTGCCTGAAGTGCTTCGGCATCCGCTTTTGCTTTTGCGTCTGCTTCTAATTTTGCTTTAGCAGCAGCTTCGGCATCGGCTTTTGCTTTTGCTTCCGCAGCTAATCTTGCTTGTTGTGCTTCAGCATCCGCTTTTGCTTTATCAGCAGCTAATTTTGCTTTCAGTGCTTCAGCATCCGCTTTGGCTTTGGCATCAGCAGCGAGTCTCGCCTGTAACGCTTCGGCATCGGCTTTCGCTTTTGCATCAGCAGCTAATTTTAATTTTAAAGCAGCTGCTTCTGCCGCTTTGGCTTTTGTTTCTGCAGCTAGTTTGGCTCTGTTTGCCGCATCAATTGCTGCTTTTGTTTTAGCAGTTGTTGCTGTTTTTGCTTTTGCTTCAGCAGCCAACTTAGCTTGTAGGGCATCAGAATCGGCTTTGGCTTTGGCATCAGCAGCAATTATAGATTGTAAATCCGCTTCTTCTGCTTTCGCTTTAGCATCGGCTTTTCTCTTGGCAGCTTCTGCGTCGGCTTTTACTTTGGCATCGGCAGCAAGTTTTACTTTTAATGCTTCGGCATCCGCTTTCGCTTTTGCTTGTGGCGATAAATTTGCTTTAGCAGCAGCTTCGGCATCAGCTTTCGCTTTAGCATCAGCAGCTAATTTTATTTTAAGAGCCTCAGCATCGGCTTTGGCTTTATTGTCGGCTTCTAATTTTGCTTTAGCAGCAGCTTCGGCATCAGCCTTCACTTTTTCTGTTAAAGCTAATCTTGCTTGTAATGCTTCTGCATCGGCTTTTGCTTTTGCTTCGGCAGCAAGTTTTGCTTTTTCGGCACCGCTAACTCTGGTTATTGGTGCAGCATTTGTTTTAGGTTTTGCTTTGACTGGCTTAGCAGTTTGCGATGCTTCAATCAAAGAACCTTCCTCGTCATCACCGTAATAATAATTTCTGTTTTTGAATTTATACGCTAATACAAATTCGTGAGAAGCTCCTAAATTAGTCAGGTTTCCCGTTGCGCGCTCATAATTGTATTCGATAGCAAAACTAGGTGAGATATTAAAACCCAATCCTGCCGACATTCCAAATAACGTATTGTAACCTGCTTGCGCCCAAACTCCTTGTTTTAGAGAAAGCATTGCAAGACCCGAAATAACGGTCTTGTCTTTTTTAAGCTCTGTTTTTATAATTCCGGAAAATTTACTTCTGTCAAAAAAACCATAACTATCAATAAATCCGGTGTACATGGCATGTACTTGGATTGCTCTTTCTGGATCTTCTTTTACCATTCCGCCACCAAAATTATACAGAATCAAGTTGTTGATCGATACACCAAAATCTAAAAAAGCAGTACCGTAATTGATCCCTGGATTTACAGTAAGTAAAGTATTTGACGGATAATTTGAAACATCTATATCATCATCTGAAATAATTTTTCCCTCGTCAAGACCGCTTTGGTAAGCTCCAACATTTAAACCAAAAGTTAAATTGCTGTCTTCCTGCAAAACAATATTGTGTGCAAAATTAAGTACTCCTCCAAAGACCGTAAACAAACCATAATTCTGTTGAAACAATCCAACAGCAAACGCTTCATTTTCTCTAAAGCGTCCAGAATAATTAAACAAATACGTGTTTGGAGCATCCTCAAACTGTATCCATTGTCTTTTGTTGTAAAAACTTATGTATGAATTTTGTTCGCGAACAAAACTAAAAGTTGGATTAATTAAATATCTATTAAACTTTAATGAATTTCTGATAGGTAAAGAAAACGAAACAACTCCATCCTCAGTAACTGTTTGCTGCGAATAGAGTATTTGTGATGTACCATAAAATAAAGTTATGAATAGTAAAATTTTCTTCATATTATTTTATCACCGTTATTGATCCTTTTTTTTCACCCGCATCGCCTTTAATGACATAGTAATAAACTGGATTTACATTTTTAAAATCTTTAACGAACGAATTTGTTACGGGGTCGTAATTACTGCCCACATCATCAAACATAATTTCGCCGTTTGAACTTACAATTGTAAGCTTAGTATCTGCTGTTTTGTATACATCTGGAATATTCCAGTATGGATTTGTTGTCAACTTAATAATATTTGGAATAACTGTTGCAGGACCCGGCGGACCAGTAACTATAAAAGAAAATTCTCTTGAAGTGATACAACCACCAGATTGAGAAATTTTTACTCTATAATTACCTCTCACAGTTACCAAATAGGTATCTGTTGTTGCGCCAGCTATTAAATTATCGTTTAAATACCACTCATACGTTGGACTTGCAGCATCATCTGTAACGGTAACACTTAACGTTTCTCCTTCTGCAATTGTATTGGTATCAGGAGCTTCTGGAACATCAATACTGGCGCTAAAAGTATTACTTTGAAGATTGATACTTCCGGTGGCTTTACATCCGCCAAAATCAACTTCTACGGTATAATTTCCGGATTCGTTTGTTGTATACGTACGACCAATTGCTGTTGTGATTTCATTACCATCTTTCTTCCAAACATAGCTATTTCCGCTAGTTGCCGTTAGAACAGTACCTGATCCGCTGGAACAAAATGGGTTTCCTAAACTAGAGCTAATGGTTACACTAGAACCAGAACTTGAAGAAGTAACCGTAACACGATTAGAACTAAAATTCACATCTGAACATTGACCATAATCAATCTCTGCATAATATTGTCCGACAGCGTTTACTACTAAAGAACTAGAATTTTGACCTGTAATCGCAGTACCATCTTTATACCATTTGTATTTGACACTAGCATAATTTAGAGGTGATGAAGAAGGTACAGTTGGAGTTTCGTTATCTACCGAAAGTGTTAAGCTACCTCCAGCGCACAGTAGCGCCATGTCGCTTTTTTTATTGATATAAAAGGAATTCTCGTATTCTTTGTAATAAGCAGGAAAAGAAGTGTTGCCTAAAGTGTTTTTGAACCTTGTAGGACTAACATATCCTGTAGATGCTTTTACTCGTAAGCTGTAAGTATCTGAACCTAGCAGATTGGTTGGTACAGCATACTTTATAGTTTTCTGGGTTGGAGAAACATCAATAGTCTGCAACAAGGTTGTTGCTATTGGATTTGTAAAACTTCCTGTAGGATCTGATAATTCTACAACAAAAGTAGTTCCAGCTGGAAAATCTATATAACTAAATGTTGCAAAAAATTCGTTGAAAGAACCTCCTGCGCACAGTTTTTCCAGACCATCAAATGTTTGTGGAACCACTGTTTGTGCATTAATACTTGGTTCGAAGGCAAAAAAGGCTCCGAAAAAGATAATACATTTCGTTAAAAATAGAGTAGTTTTTTGAATCATATAGTACGTTTTCTGGCTAAATCTATATTTTCAAAAAAAAGAATATCAATAAATGTTTCTGAAAAATCGTATCTATAATTTTCTATAATAGCTCTCGCTATTTCAGAATAGGCACTTTTATCAGTAATAAGGTGTGATTTTTCGACAGCACATGTATCGCTGTCACCCACAGTATCTGTAGTAAAACTATCCTTGGGGATGAATAGCTTTACTAAGAACTGATTTGAAATAATATTTGAATCGGCAACTAAAACAGCTGCACAGTTTTGGTTCTTTAATTCAGACTTAACAACATTGTTTACGTTCTCGATACAATCTAAAAAAACAGGTTTTTCGGTAGTATTTTGTGCGTATGTGGTCAACGAAATAAGAGAAACCAAAAGTATAATACAAGAATATCTTTTTTGTTTCTGGGCCATTATTTTGATCTTTATTTGTCCGCTTAAGACGAGTACATAAATTGTGTCTGGGGACTTTATTAATAAAATTTACGCGTTTAAAATAAAAATCGAAATCTCTTATCGATTGCCGCTTGAAGCAGTAATTTTTCCAAGTATAAGTCTGTAATCTGGCTTTTTAGGGTTTAAAATATCAATGAATGTCTCTTTGTTATCACTTTGAGAATATACATTAAAAAACACGCTATTTCCATACCAGCTCTCTAAATCCTCGTTGTTTGAGTTGTACTCTGTAAAGATATTTCCTTTACACAAGTTAAAAAACATTTCTTCGAATTTGATTTTTTTTAGGTTGGCATCGTTAATCTCAATTTTACTGTCCAATAAAACAGCTGGATTAAATCCAGAGATTACACTACGTTTCATTTCAAGTGAAGCGTTTTCAGCAATATAAACAGCTTCTTTTACCAAACCTGCCTGAATATCGGCACTAATATTTTCGCTATCATTAAGCATTGTAATATTAGAAGCAACTACAAGGGTTCCTTTTTTGGTAAAATCAGTTTCGTTCTTTTTTTCGTAAGAAGCAACTTCAAGACAACGAGAACCATCTTTGTTACTAGATAAGTAAGATGATCTAACGGCTAAAGAGTTGAATAAACGACATTGACTTCCTTGAGTAAATTTAAAGTCATCATTGATTGACTTATAAGAAACAAATTTTGTAGCATTAAGATCTCCACCGTAAACAGCAAACGAGTCACCTGCAGAATAACTAACCATCACGTTTTCAAGAATAGTTTTGTTACCAACACCAGCAAGAGTTAATCCGTTGAAACCTGGAGTACCTTTTACTCTTTTTCCAGCAAATTCGATTCTTACATATCTTAAAACTCCAGAATTAGAAGCGACATTGTCTCCTCCGTAAGTAGTCTGAGATGGATCAAGATCTAAGTTATATGAACCTGCATTTCCAAATTTATTAATCGGAGCATCTCCCAAAATAACCAATCCACCCCAATCTCCAGCTTTTTTCTGGCTGCGGTTTGAAGTAAATACAATTGGGTCTGTCTCTAAACCGTCAGCAATAATTGATGCACCTTTAGTAACTACCAATGTTCCTTTTGTTTCAAAATCACCAATGATCAAAGTCCCTGGCTCAATTGTTAAAACTGCATTGTTAGTAACATATACGTTTCCTTGCAGAACATAAATATTTCTCTTCAGCAACTTTGTGTTAACAGAAATGTTTCCAGCTAAAATCTGATTAGCTTCTCCATATTCTACTTTGTTAGGCTTAAACTCTGTCCAGTTATTCAACCAGTTGTTATAGCCCATAATTCCTTTTTCTTGTTGAGCACTCATACTGGTAACTGTCAAAAGAACGCAGATGATTTGAGTAATTTTTTTCATCACAAGGGGTATTTAGGTTAATATTAAATTTGGGTATGCGAAAATTAAAAAAACTCATCCCGAGTTTTCTGCCAGGCAGAACCATCGAAAACGAGTTGATTTTTTAAAACCTCTGTAAAGAATTGAGACTTGTGATCTCAATTCTTTAAGAAGCATATAAAAATATTTAACGATTACATTTCGTTCAACTCGTTGAACTCGTGTAATGATTTCAATGTTCCTTCATAAAATAAAATAGCAGCGATCAAATTTCCCTTATCTGAGTAAGGCATCATTTTTCTCTGAAATTCTACAGTTGTATCTAAGAATGCTGTAGTACCAATTGCTTGGTTGTCTAACACTTTTTTGTGCTCACTGTCGTCTGGGATACCCAAATCGGCCATTGTAACACCCGGTTTTGTAACCAACGCGATATAAGGAAGGGTTTTCACCAAAACCTTTATACGCTCGATGTACAATTCAAGAAGCTCGCCTTTTTGCATTCCGCTTAGCTCCTTCTGATCATGATATTTGCGTATAAGAGCAGTTGTACTGATAATACTTCTCGGAGCATTTTTGGCTTGTGCAAAAACGGCACCTGTCGTCAATAAAAAAAAGACACTTAAAAAGATAATTTTCCCTTTCATAAATTCTTAGAATAAATTTGTTTTTGATAGAAACAAAAATATATAAATTATGTTAAATCACAACTTTATTGATTTTTTTTTTGAAATAAAACATTCCGAGAATACTCAAGAATGGGTTCTATGTCGAGAAAATATGCCTTTTGCCGAGTTTTTTGTTAATATTGTTAAAATTTTTTTCTTGTAAGAAAAGTGTTAATCAGAGCGATTTATTGTGCTCAATCTTAGACAAAAAAAACATAGCTTTTAAAAAAAAAACGAAAAACTATTAACAAAAATGTCTTAATATCTGTTGAAAAACATTTCAGTATTAACAAAACTTTAGCAGAAAAAAGCAAAAATTTAAGTTAAAATTTTTTTTTAGAATTAAAAAACAACGGTTAAAAATTAATCTTTATCCGGAAAATTTTTGACTACATCATTTTCTTCTATCTTTGCTTCATGCAATTTTCTGAAATTTTAGGCCAAGATTACATCAAAAGTCACTTGATAAAAAGTGCATCCTCTGGAAGAATTCCGCATGCTCAGCTATTTGTCGGACCAGAAGGAAGTGGGACCTTATCAACTGCTATTGCTTATGCGCAATATATTTTGTGCAACAATACAGGTAACGAAAATGCAAACGGAAACGATTCCTGTAATTTAAAATTTCAGAACCTATCACATCCGGACCTGCATTTTATTTACCCCACTGTTACCACCGAAGATGTAAAAACCAAACCTAAAAGTTTAGATTTTATTCAGGATTGGCGACAATTTATTCAGGAAATGCCTTATGGCGGATTATTTGACTGGTACAAAATCCTTGGTGTTCAAAACAAGCAAGGCGAAATTAGGGTTGAGGATGCTCAGGAAGTTTTAAAATCACTTTCGTTAAAATCATACGAAGGCGGTTATAAAATCATGATTATCTGGATGGCTGACAAGATGAATATTGCGGCTTCAAACAAATTACTCAAATTACTCGAAGAACCTTCGGATAAAACTATTTTTATATTGATTTCTGAGAATGAAGAAGACATCATTCAAACCATACGATCTCGTTGTCAGGTAATTCACTTTAATGGTTTACCAGAAAAAGTCATCGCCGAAGCTTTAATTTCGAAAGAAAACATAGAAGAAAAAACTGCTTTCAAAATCGCTCATCAAGCGCAGGGCAATTTTAGCAAAGCTTTGCATTTGATAAAAGAAGACGATGCAGAATATCCTTTTGAGCAATGGTTTGTCAATTGGGTGCGTGCGGCTTTTAGAGCCAAAGGAAACGCCGCTGCGATTCAGGATTTGATTTCCTGGAGCGAAGAAATAGCAAGTTTGGGTCGTGAAAGCCAAAAAAAATTCATTCAGTTTTGTATCGAAATGTTCCGTCAGGCGCTTTTGCTTCATTATCAAGCACCAAGTCTAGTATACATTGAACCAAAAGTCGATAAATTTAAACTCGAAAATTTTGCTCCTTTTGTAAACGGAAATAATATTCATGATATTTTTAAAGAACTTTCAGATGCGATGTATCACATTGAAAGAAACGGAAATGCAAAAATAATTTTAACCGACTTATCAATAAAACTAACCCGATTAATTCATAAAAAATAATATTTCAAATGAATAACGTTGCTTCAATTTTAATTTTGATATTTTTAGCCTTAACTTTTTTACAATCCGGCTACGAAAAAATTTTTTACTGGAAAGATAATTTGGCGTGGCTTAAAGGACATTTTGCTGCCACTATTCTTAAAAATCAAGTGCCTCTTGCCCTGCTTCATCTTTTAATTTTAGAATTAATTTCTGGTATTTTATCTGTAGTTGGCGCCATACAATTGCTTTTGAACAGCGGTCGAGAATTTGGTTTTTACGGTGCCCTATTTTCATGTATCTCTTTGTTAATGATGCTTTTCGGTCAACGATTAGCCAAAGATTACGACGGTGCCAGAACAATTGTAATCTATTTTATACCAGCTGTAATGGCGGTTTATTGGTTAAATTAATTGACTTCGATTTAAAAAAATAGCCGCAGATTTCACAAATTAAAACTAAAGAAATATTTGAAATCTGTAGTAGAAAACAAATTTTATTATTAAAAAAATGACTCCAAAACACCCTTCCGAATCCCTGACCATATTGACCGATTTAGTGCTGCCGAGCGAAACAAATCCTTTGAATAATCTTTTTGGAGGTGAGTTATTGGCCCGTATGGATCGCGCCGCAAGCATTGCAGCCAGAAGACATTCGCGCCGAATTGTAGTTACCGCTTCTGTCAATCATGTGGCTTTTAATCGTGCCATTTCTTTAGGAAGTGTCGTAACCGTAGAAGCCAAAGTGTCCCGATCTTTCAAAAGTTCGATGGAAGTTTTTATAGATGTTTGGGTAGAAGACCGCGAATCTGGCAACAGAACCAAAGCCAACGAAGCCATTTATACTTTTGTAGCAGTAGACGATACCGGAAGACCAGTTGAAGTTCCTGCAATTCAACCCGAAACAGAACTTGAAATTAGTCGTTATGAAGCCGCTTTACGTCGCAAACAACTGAGTTTGTTGCTTGCAGGTAAAATAAAACCATCAGAAGCGACAGAATTAAAGGCTTTGTTTTTATAGTATAAAATTGTGACAATTTGGAACAATGAAACTTCAAAAAAAAGAAGTATTTTTACAAAATTACAAGCCCATAGAAATCTAAATCAGGAAGTTATTGATTTTCTGGTTTGTTTTTCGAAAAAGAAAAAAATATAAAATTTTAGATGAAAGAAAAAGAGAAAGAAAAGATGAGTTCAGAAAAAGATGCCAAACTAAAAGCGTTACAACTTACGCTTGACAAACTTGATAAAACGTACGGAAAAGGAACCGTGATGAAAATGGGTGACAAAGCTATTGTAGAAGTTGAAACGATTTCTTCAGGTTCTTTGGGTGTCGATTTGGCCCTTGGAGTAAATGGATACCCAAGAGGTAGAATAATTGAAATATACGGACCAGAATCTTCTGGAAAAACCACTTTGACACTGCATGCAATTGCAGAAGCTCAAAAAGCAGGCGGAATTGCTGCTTTTATAGATGCAGAACATGCTTTTGATAGAAATTATGCCGAAAAATTAGGCGTAGATATCGAAAACCTGATCATCTCTCAACCAGACAATGGTGAACAAGCTTTAGAAATTGCCGAAAACTTAATTCGTTCAGGAGCAATTGATATTGTGGTAATTGACTCGGTTGCTGCGTTGACTCCAAAAAGCGAAATCGAAGGTGAAATGGGAGATTCTAAAATGGGTCTTCACGCTCGTTTAATGTCTCAAGCTTTAAGAAAATTGACCGGAACAATCAGTAAAACAAATTGTACTGTTTTCTTTATCAACCAGTTGAGAGAAAAAATTGGTGTTATGTTCGGAAATCCTGAAACGACTACAGGTGGTAATGCCTTAAAGTTTTATGCGTCTGTGCGTCTGGATATCCGTCGTTCTTCTCAAATCAAAGATGGTGAGAATGTTATCGGAAACAGAACCAAAGTAAAAGTAGTAAAAAACAAAGTCGCTCCACCTTTTAAAACAGCCGAATTTGACATTATGTACGGAGAAGGTGTGTCTAAAACGGGTGAGATTTTGGATTTAGCAGTTGAATTTGAAATCGTTAAAAAAGCGGGATCATGGTTCAGCTACGGAGATACTAAATTAGGACAAGGGCGTGATGCTGTAAAATCTTTAATCAAAGACAATCCTGAATTGGCTGATGAACTAGAAGTAAAAATTAAAGCACACATCAAAGAATTAGCCAATGCTTAATAGAACATAATTTGCTATTTTATAGCGTATTATATTTTTTTTAAACCCGACAAGATGCTACATTTTGTCGGGTTTTCTTTTTTTTTCACAATTGACGCAACCTTTTCTAAATACCCTCATCTTTATATTAACTAGGTTAAAATCTTGAAGGTTATTTTGCCATGAAGTAACCAATTTTGCAGATTTTATTATAGAATTAGGTTGATTTAGGTTGGTTGTTTTTGATCAAATCCGTTAGCTTTTATGCCTAACGGATTTTTTATCCTCTAAAAAAACATTTTTTTTACGCAACCTTTTGATTATTAAACCATCTAAATAGTAGTAACTAACCTGAGTTCGAAAAAACTCTTTATTATAAACTATAAATGTTTTAGAAATGAAAGAAAAAATGGAACTGTTATTCAACAAAAACCGCAAAAAAACAAAACGAACTTTAAGAATAGTGATGCGATTTATTTCTCAAAAAATAATTCACCGTTAAATTCTTGAGATATCAAAAAACAACTTTTAATCAAAAAAATCCGTTAGCTTTTTAAGTCTAACGGATTTTTTTATTTTAAATCTTCCTTTTTAAAAACAAGTAACTGTTTGTAAATCAATTGTCTTACTTGATCTCGAAGATCTTTTCTGTTTTCGCTGCTCAAATCCTTGGTTGCTATAAATGGTAAAACCTTAACCCGCATTTTTCCTGGACTTCCACTCATAAACGTATACGAAAAACGTTCTTTATTATCTGCAAAAACCACAGGAACGATCGGTATTTGATGCTCAATTGCGAGACGAAAAGCACCGTCTTTAAACTCATCCAACAAAATACTTTCGTCATCCGGAACTCCTCCCTCAGGAAAAATACAAATGCTCAAGCCTTGATTTAAGCGACTTTGTGCTCGCTTAAAAACTTCATTTTTACTTTTTGAAGAATTTCGATCCACCAAAATACAGGTTCTTTTGTAGAAAAATCCAAAAAGAGGAATCTTAGAAAGTTCTTTTTTTCCCACAAAAACAAACGGATTTTTTGCCACCACCAACATCAGCATAATATCTGTCATAGAGGTATGATTGGCCACTATCATGTAACTTTTTCCACGCTCAAGCTTTTGATCACGGTCGATTTTGTAATAAAAACCCATTCCGAAAAGAATGATTTTCGCCCAAATTCGAGCCATTCTAAAAAAATACGGATAACCGCTTTCGGTGATAATCGAGGCCAGTAAAAATGGCAGCATTAGCAATATCGGGATGGCCATTAAAACGTAAAACCAAATGCGCCAGATAATCCAAAAAATAATTTTAATTCCTTTCATGGATTCAAATGTAAGAAAACAGAAATGAATTTAGAATTTTCGAACCTTAGAATTTACAAAATTTAAAATTCTGAAGTAATAAAAGTTTAAAAACACTAAGAAATTTGCGGAAAACTTCACGAACTTTGTGGTCAAGAAAGAACTAAACGTAGCAGATTTTGTAAAAAACTTTGCAATCTTTGCGGTTAAGAAAAAAACGAGAATGGCAAAAATACTTACTGGTGTCCAGAGTACTGGCACGCCGCACTTAGGCAATTTATTGGGCGCAATTATCCCTGCAATTGAATTATCGAATAATCCTGCAAACGAATCTTATTTGTTTATCGCTGATTTGCATTCGATTACGCAAATAAAAGACGGTAAAACATTACGCGAAAACACCTATAGTACTGCAGCGGCCTGGCTGGCTTGCGGATTAAATGCTGATAAAGTTACTTTTTACAGACAATCTGATGTAGTTCAAACTACCGAATTGACTTGGTATTTGAGCTGTTTTTTTCCGTTTCAACGACTGACTTTGGCACATTCCTTCAAAGATAAATCTGATCGTCTGGACGATGTCAATGCGGGGCTTTTTACCTACCCGATGTTGATGGCTGCAGATATTTTGTTGTATGATGCAGAATTCGTTCCCGTTGGAAAAGACCAATTGCAGCATTTAGAAATCACTCGTGATGTCGCTTCGCGATTCAATCACCAAATGGGCGAAACATTTGTAATTCCTGAAGCTAAAATTCAAGAAGACAGTATGTTAATTCCTGGTACAAACGGGGGAAAAATGAGTAAATCGGCCAATAATATTATCAATATTTTTCTGGATGACAAAGCGTTACGCAAACAAGTGATGAGTATCGAAACCGATAGTACCCCACTTGAAGAACCAAAAAATCCGGACACTTGCAATGCTTTTGCTATTTACACGCTTTTGGCAAATGAAACTCAAATTGCAGCAATGAGAGCCAATTATTTGGGCGGAAATTACGGTTACGGTCACGCCAAACAAGCTTTGTTTGAACTGATTACAGAAACTTTTAAAACCGAAAGAGAAAAATACAACTACTACATCAATAACCTTGAAGAAGTTGACGCACTTTTGAAAAAAGGTGCCGAAAAAGCCTCTGCTGTTGCGACAGAAGTTTTAGACAGAGTTCGTGAGAAATTAGGGTTTGGAAAATAACAAAGTATAAGCAAACCTAATAGGCTTTAAAAACCTGTTAGGTTTGTTGTTTAAAATTTCTATTTATAAGTCCATTTTCAAAAGCTATTTTAAAAATTGAGAAAATTATTCACCAAATATCTTTTTCTTCTCTTAATAATCCTTTTTGGATTTGGCTTTATATTGACCTGTTTATTTGGTGATGAGCAATCTTTCGCACTAAATAAAACTGTTGGCTTTGCATACGATATTTCACATCAGATAATTATCACGGCTCTAGTTTTTGCTTTTTCCCAAATTCTCTTTATTATTGGATATTTGATCCTTTTTCTCCTTCTTCGAAAGACAAATTATTTTGTTTCAATTGCTCATTTTGAAATTATCATACTGAGCCTCTCTTTAATGTATTTCGAAAATTTTATTGTGAATATGACTTTATGTGTGATCTCAATAATTTTATTTTTTATAAATATTTTCAATTCTAAATTGCCTCAAACAACTTCCCTGGCAAAGGACGAATCACGCCTTTAAGCTCCATATTCAGCAACATTCCTGAGATTTTAAAAATTGGGAAATCACATTGCAGCGCGATACTATCCAGTAATTCTTTGCCGTTTTTTAGCAGAAAATCATATATTTTTTGTTCCTCGGGTTCGAGAGTTACAAACAACTGTTTCTGAATGGATTTCGTCTTTTTTTCGATATCCCAATTAAGAATATAAATCAGATCGGCGGCGCTTGTGAGCACATTTGCTTTTTGAGTTTTTATCAAATTATTACAGCCCTGACTGTACTTGTCGGTAACGCGACCGGGCACAGCAAAAACATCTCGATTATAGTCATTGGCCAGATTGGCCGTAATGAGCGAACCGCCTTTATCAGCAGATTCTATTACAATTGTGGCTTCCGCCATGCCGGCAACAATGCGGTTTCGACGTACAAAATTTTCTTTATCAGGATTGGTCGAACTCCAAAATTCCGTAATAAACCCGCCGTTTTCCTCCATTTTGGCCATGTATTTTTTATGATTTTTTGGATAAATTTGGTTCAAACCGTGGGCTAAAACTCCGACGGTCTGCAAACCGTTTTCGATTGCCAACTGATGTGCCACGATATCAACTCCATACGCAAAACCACTCACAATAACAGGATCCAATGGTGCCAAATCTTCGATAAGTTTTTTGCAAAATTCCATACCGTATGACGTAATTTGTCGAGTGCCCACTATACTGATTATCTTTTTATTTTTTAAATCAATATTTCCAGCGGTAAAAATCAAAACGGGTGCATCGTAACAATGTTTTAAACGTTCTGGATAATGCTCGTCTTGAAAAAAAGCAACCTTTATATTATTTGATTTAATGAATGTTAGTTCGGCATTGGCTTTTTCGAAAATAGTTTTGCTCTTGAAATTTTTTAGTAAAGCTGCTCCAATACCATCAATGGCAGCTATTTGAGCACTCGTGGCATTAAAAACTGCTTGTGCATTTTGAAAATGAAACAATAATTTTTTGGCCATAATATCTCCAACACCTTCGACACGAAGTAAAGCCAATAAATAAAATAATTCCTGATCAGACATAAAAATTAAAATGTTTTGTCCTTTTATTAGAAAAAAATGCTTTCTATAAAAAAATAATAAGGTGCAAAATAGTAAATTTAAAGTTAATTCGTGTTAAAAATAAAGCTAAAAGACAATTTACTTAAATTACACTAAAAAATGAAATATACTAATTACTTATAAATAAGTATTTTAAGTCGATTGTACGATTGTTAATAAAAATTGTGAATAAAATTTTGATAACTATATTCGTTGCATAACTTTGTTACTATGAAAATTGAAATTTATATAGCACAGTTATTGTATCGTTATCAGTGTGTAACGGTTCCAGGATTCGGAGCGTTTTTGACAGAAATGCAGTCGTCTCAGCTAAATCAGTCAACAAATACGTTTTCTCCGCCTAAAAAAATGATTTCTTTTAATAGCAAGATCAAAAACAATGATGGTCTGCTGGCAAATCATATTGCTCAAATTGAAAAAACATCTTACGGCTTTGCTGTAAGTGCTATTGCTTTTGAAGTTTTGAACTGGAAAAAAGCACTTGAAGAACAAGAGGTTTTAACTATAAAAAATATCGGCCAAATTCGTTTAAACGCAGATAAAAACCTAGTGTTTACTCCAAATGACCAAAACAATTACCAGACAAGTTCTTTTGGTTTGAGTCCGTTTGTTTCTCCTCTTGTAAAAAGAGAAATTTTTGAGAGAAAGTTAGAGAAATTAGAGCAAACGCAAAACATCGAGGAGCACGAAGAAGAGACAAGATCTTCCCTACCTTACTTAAGATATGCAGCAATTTTTATTTTAGGCCTCGGGATTACAGGAAGTATAGGATATCCTTTGTATCAAAATCAGATTGCGACGCAAACACTTATTGTAGAGAGTAAAGTGCAAAAAAAGGTAGAAAGCAAAATACAAGAAGCGACGTTTTTTATCCAGAATCCTTTACCGGCGGTAACCCTTGCTGTTGATACCGCAACAGTTGTTGCAGCTACAGAAGAAAAAATGCCGTACCACATTATTGCAGGCGCCTTTAGAAGCGAAGCCAATGCAAAAAAAGCATACAATCAACTGATAAAAGATGGTTTTCCTGCCAGAATGCTTGGTGAGAACAAACATGGCCTTTACCCGGTTTTATACGGAAGTTATGCTACTATGGCTGAAGCCGAAAAAGCACAAAAAGAAATTCATAAAGGAGAGAATCCAGACGCATGGATTTTAGTCCAGTCTTTATAAAATATAATAAACCCTATTCTTTTTAGAATGGGTTTTTTTATTTCTATAAAAGTTAAATGTTTTAAAAACAGGAGTATCAACGCATAATAGTCCTATTTTTGTTTTGAGGAATCCCCTAAAACAATAAAAAAATTAACAACTATGAAAACTACATTAAACCTACTTTTTATTTTATTTCTGCTTACTTTCTCTCAACAAAATTTTGCTCAAAGTGGTACACAAACCGAAAATGTTGAGATTAAACTAGCTAAAGAGCAGTCAAACAATTCTTTAGAATATGCTAAAAAAATAAAAACTGAGCAAAAAAGAATAGAAAAAGAGCAAGAAAAAATAAACAAACAACGTCAAAATGTTGAAAGCTCTGAAAAAAGCATTAAAAAAATAGAAAAAAAGATAGAAAAAGCAAAAACCGAAAATCAAAAATTAGTAGAAAAAATCACTAACAGCAAAGGTTCTGCAGAAGATATTAAAAAATTAAAAATTAAATCAACAAAGCAGGAACTTAATATTCATGAATTGGAACTTAAGCTTTTGGAAGAACAAAAAGAATTAGATGACTTTAAAAAATCATACTAATTAACGAAAAATCCTAATCTCAACCGATTAGGATTTTTTTTATTATATCTCTATTCTGATACTATTTTAGCCTCCTGAAAAAGGATCTTTTTTTCATTGTTATAAATCGTCAAACTAGCCGGTGATGCTCCTTTTTCGCGTAATGGAGCGATATAACATTCGTAAAGATATTGCCCTTTTTTAAAATCAAAATGATGGTTGCCACCGGTTCCGTCCTGAAACCATTTTCCGTTGGTAATCACCAAATCAGGTTCTTCACTCATTGCTTTTTTTAAAGGCCATGAAGCATAACGATAATTATCGTTGCCCAAATCATCAATTCTAACACGAAATTTACTGGTTTCTAAAATACAAACAGGCGTTTCGAAGTTCGCAATCGATGCATGTAACTTCCCTTTTATGGCGGTAATTATTTTCGTGCTTAAATTAGCTTCAAACTTGGATTGATAATTTACAGCAAATAACTCACCTTCTTCGGTCATCCAAATCGTTCCCTGATTGAGCATGATTCCGCGCCATCCCATTAGTGACCAATCTTTTGCGGGATCTGATTTTGAAATCTCATTGATCAAATCTGCATCAAAGATTTCGGTATATCTTTTTACAAATTCTGCTTTGCTTTTAATTCCTGGAATGGGGTATTCCCTTTTTAAAGGATAAACAACCATTGCCGCAATTGCCTCTTTTTTACTGTTTTTTACATTTTCGATAAAGCTTTTTATAAACTTTTGCTGTTCGGGTTTCAAATCTTGAGCCAAGATCAAATTCGAACAAAAAAACAACACTCCAAAAAATAATATTTTAAATTTCATATAGCTTCAATTAGTTTAATAATATTGTAAAACCTGAAAATCAACATTTAATTCAAACTCGCTTTGAACATTTTTAATTCGTCCCAAGTAAATTCCTCACCATGTTTTTCTTTCAAACCGTTTAATGATTCTTCCTGGTAAAACTCAAAAGCATCTCTGAGCGCCAGAATTTTATCATAAGGCAACACATCTGAAATTTCGATTTTTTTAGCCTGAATAAGTTTAACCAAATGCATTTCGATGGTTTGCACAGTTAGTTTTCTAATTCGGGCAATATCCTCAACCGAATTTTTCTCCACCCACAAATCGTATGTTTCTTCGACAGTTGTTTTCTTAACCGTTTTGAACTGATTTTTATCCAATTTTTTCGAAACATATCTCGTAACAGGTTCATTCAAATTAAAAATATCACTATTCTTGATGTTAAACTCTTCCCGAATCTTCGCAATTTTATCCAACTTGAAATTTTTGATGGCTGAAGATGACAGCCTTTCTTTAGAAATTGCCTCGCCAGAAACCACCGTTTCCATAAGTAATTTTGCTTTCATCAAGCGCAACACCGCTTTGGTTTGCAAATCATCCAAAAAAGCCAGTTCTTCATAAAATTCTTTGACTTTTTTAAAGTTTTGAATTTCTGCCATTTTTTCAATTAAATCGGTCACAAGCCTGTCCATTGGCTTAAAGAAATAATCATAGGCCGCTTCTACCCTTTCTTTCACAAAAAATAAATCGACCGTTTCTTTATTGAAAATTTTATTAAGCTGATGAATGAATTTTTGCGAGGGATCTATAAGCAATTCGATCGTTTCCAGACGTTTATATGCCCATACAGCATGTTTGGCTTTTTCTGAACTTGGCGCATTCTCATTGTAACTAAAACGATGGTTGCGCCACTCTTGCGCCAAATCTGTCCAATTAAAACTGTTAATCAAATAGTTATGAATAAAATTTTTGGTTTCGAAGTGCAGGGATTTCTTCAAAACGTCTTCTGAAGCTTTATTCAAAGCATAATCCATTACGTCCTGATCGTTAGAAATACCATTCATCTGCATCTTAGAAAGCAAAATAAGCCCGTTTAACGAACGCAAACGCGACAGCGCTACATACGCTTGTCCGGGTAAAAAAACTTGCGATACATCGAGCGCAGCTTTGTCAAAAGTTAAACCTTGACTTTTGTGAACTGTAATCGCCCACGCTAATTTCAGCGGATAATGCGCAAATGTACCTAAAACTTCTTCTTCTATATCCTTCGTATGCTCGTTTACTTTGTATCGGATATTCTTCCATTCGTACTTCTCAACCTCAATAGTTTTGTTTTCTTCGGGAAAATGTACAAAAATTTCTTCGCTAGCAAGTGACTTGATCACCCCCATTTTTCCGTTGAAGAACTTCTTTTCAAAACCGGCATCATTTTTTACAAACATGACCTGAGCTCCTACTTTCAATAAAAGATTTTCTTCGACGGGATAAATTTTTTCAGGAAAATCA
The DNA here is from genome assembly GCF_020911905.1 of Flavobacterium flavipigmentatum. Classification (NCBI taxonomy): domain Bacteria; kingdom Pseudomonadati; phylum Bacteroidota; class Flavobacteriia; order Flavobacteriales; family Flavobacteriaceae; genus Flavobacterium; species Flavobacterium flavipigmentatum. The sequence continues at coordinate 1,090,749 of NZ_CP087133.1, forward strand.
CCGACTACAAAAGGCTGAAAAGCATATTCTTTACCCGCCAAGTCCTTAATAGCCTGTTCGTTAATAGAATCGGCTTTAGCATTATGCGTAGTCAGCGTGATGTATCCTTTGTTATTTTTTAAATCAAAATCGGGCTGAACATATTGGTTAAGCACCTGCATATCTTCTGGCGTGATCTGATTGTTACGAAGATTATTTAAAACCGAAATAAAAACATCATCTGTTTGCCGATAAATTTTAGACAATTCGATATAAATTGGCGGATTTTGCTGGATAACATGCGAATGAAAAAAGAATTTTCCTTTGTAATAATTGCGTAAAGTTCGCCACTCTTCATCCCGAATTACAGGTGGCAACTGCAATAAATCACCAATAAAAAGCACTTGAGTGCCACCAAAGGCGCGCGTATTTTTACGAACAGTCTGCATCATAAAATCGATAGCATCGAGTAAATCAGCACGTAACATACTCACTTCATCAATAATCAACAATTCCATGTTGCGGATCACATTTCGCTTGACATTGTTCATTTTAAAATGTCTGCGCAGGCTTTCCTTATTTTCAAATTTTACCGTTTCTGTAAATTGTGAACTCTCCTCATACGTTGGAATAAAAGCAGAAAACGGCAGTTGAAACATAGAATGAATCGTAACGCCGCCCGCATTCAAAGCTGCAATACCGGTTGGTGCCACAACCACTGTGTTTTTGTGTGTGGTGTTGATAATTTCGCGCAAAAGCGTCGTTTTTCCAGTACCTGCTTTTCCGGTCAGGAATATCGATTTTTGCGTTTGATTGATAAATTGTAAGGTGTAAGCTGCTGCTTCTGAAACGGTTTGCATGAGGCGTGGATTAATAAACGAAAGTATTCAAATTTGACAAAACAAAAAAACCTAAATCTGCAATAGACTTAGGTTTTTTTTAAATTAGTTATTTTTTGTATTATTTTTTTGCCTCTTCGCCTTCTTTTACAGCTGTTTTATCAGCTTTTGGCTCAGACTTGTATTTTTCATTCAATGCTTTTATGATATCTTTTGTGATATCAAATTTCTCTTCAGCATACAAAACCGTTGCAGCATCACCTGTCCCGTAGATATATGAATATCCGTTTTTCTTACCGTAGTCTTTGATGAATTTTTTTACACCGCTTACAAGAGAATCCATTTCAACACCACTGTCTTGTTGCAATTGTTGTGCTAAAGCTTGTTGTGCGTAACCCAATTGTTGTTCTCTTTTTTGCAACTCAGCTCCTCTTTGTTGCGCCCAAGCCTGACCATTAGCCTGCGCTTGAGATTGAAAATTCGCTGCGTCTTGTTTAAAACGTGTAATTTCAGCTTGTAGTTGTCTTCCCTTTTCTTCAGATTGTGCTTTGTATTTTGCTTCAAGGTCTTTTGCTTCAGTGTACTCTTTCATTAAAACCGAAGTATCTACGTAAGCTGTTTTTACTTCCTTAACTTGAGCTGCTTTCTCACATGAAACAGCTAAAACAGAAAGCGCGATAATTACTAATGCTTTTTTCATTTTTTGGATTTCTATATTTTTTAAGTATTAAAGACAAAAATATAAAAAAATAAATAGCATCAACATAAAGTTTAAAAAATGCTAAAATTTTATCATATTGTTTTTATTTATCGAAAGAAAAAAACTTATAATTTCCCGCTATTAAAAGTGACTTTAATAGCTTTCTTTAAAAAGGTTTTCTCAAAAAAGCCGATGTTTCTCTTTATTTAAGGTGAAAAACGTGCTTAAATGCGCTTAAAATACGTTTTACTTGTTTTTTAAGACATAAATGTGTGATGAATACTCTTTGGTCTTACTTGCTTTTAAATTAGATCGTAAACCGACTAAAAACGCATTGATGTAATTCATTTTTCCTGTTTTATATTTTTCAGATAAAAGACTCACGTAAAAAGAATCAAATTTCATTGGAAGCACTTTTGTGAGTTTCATATCTACTTTTTCAAAAAGAGACTGAATCGCTTTTTTAGAAAAATGCCAAAAATGAATTGGCACATCATAAGCTGCCCAAAATGATTTGTAATGTTGTGCATCGAACGATTTAAAATTTGGAACCGCAACAATTAAAGTTCCAGTTGGTTTTAACAAACGCTTCAATTCCTGAATTTGCAATTCTAAATTGGGAACGTGTTCCAGAACATGCCACATCGTAATCACGTCGAAAGAATTATTTTCAAGAACGCTAATTTCGTCCACGAAGGAAATTCCTTTTTGGGTCGCAATTTTTTTTGCTCTTTCGCTTGGTTCTACTCCAACAGTTTCCCAACCATTATTTTTTGCAGTTAACAAAAAATCTCCGGTTCCCGCACCAATATCCAAAATTTTACCTTTCTGTATTTGTTCTGCATTAATTAAATCTAATTTATTTTTAAGTGCAATATTTTTTACGAAATGATATGCTTTTTCAAACAACGAACGTTTGTTATCCGTGTGCGAAATATAATCTTCGCTTTCGTAATATTTTCCCAGATTTTGTAACTCAGGTTGTGGCGAAGTAATCAACATGTCTAAAGTTTCATCATGATACAACTCAAAAATTTCTTTAGAAACAGAATGGTCTTTTACAGTAAGAAAATGTTTTTTATTTAAAACGTCCATTTTTTAATTATAGGTTTTTTAATAGAATTTGGTAAAATTATTGTTTTGAATCATTAATCGTTTCACGTGGAACAATTAAACAATTATTTTAGATTTTATTTATTTAAAGTAGTATAGCTATGATAAAAAATTTGTTTCAGGATTTCCTTTTCAATAACATCGAATTTAAAACCTGAAACAAAATGTATATACTTTATCTTCCCATATAAATCAATAATACAGAAATATCGCTAGGTGAAACTCCGCTTATTCTTGAAGCTTGAGAAATAGTCACGGGACGAATCTTAGCTAATTTTTGCTTTGCTTCAATTGACATTGATTTTATTTTATCATAATCAAAATTCTCTGGAATTTTGACTTCCTCCAGGCGTGTTAATTTATCGGCATTATTTCGCTCTTTTTCTATATAACCTGAATATTTAACCTGAATTTCGGCTTGCTCCAAAATTTCCTGATCAACATCATTTTCTTCGATATATTGTTTTACTTTTTCAAATTTCATCATGTCCTCTAAATCAATTTGCGGACGAGAAAAAACTTTAAACATTTTATCTCCTTGCGAAATAGCAGCTGTTTCTTTCGCCTCTAAAATTGGATTTGTTTCTGCAACCGAAACACTGGTTTCTTTAAAAAACGCAACCATCTTTTCAGACTCATTTAGTTTATGTTCCATGCGACGCAAACGCGCTTCCGAAGCTAAACCAATTTCAAATGACATTGGCGTTAATCTAAAATCAGCATTATCTTGACGCAACAATGTTCTATATTCTGCTCTTGAGGTAAACATACGATAAGGCTCTTCAGTTCCTTTTGTTATTAAGTCGTCTATCAAAACTCCAATATAAGCTTCATCACGTTTTAGAATTAATGGTGCTTTTTCATGCACTTTTAAATGGGCATTTATTCCTGCCATCAAACCTTGCGATGCAGCTTCTTCATATCCTGTTGTTCCGTTAATTTGTCCGGCAAAATACAAACCTTCCACTAACTTTGTTTCCAAAGTATGTTTCAATTGCGTTGGAGGAAAATAATCATATTCTATCGCATAGCCAGGACGAAAAAATTTCACTTTCTCAAATCCGGCAACAGAACTCAATGCTTTAAATTGAATATCCTCCGGAAGAGAAGTTGAAAATCCATTTACATAAACTTCACAGGTATTCCAACCTTCAGGTTCGACAAATAATTGATGACGTTCTTTATCAGCAAATCGATTTATTTTATCTTCTATCGAAGGACAATATCTTGGCCCGAGACTTTTTATTCTTCCGTTAAACATTGGTGAACGATCAAAACCTTCTCTTAAAATATCATGAACATTCAGAGAAGTATAAGTCATGTAACACGACCTTTGATGTGTTAATGGTTTTGTTAGATCAGAATATGAAAATTTATCCGGTTTTGCATCACCTTTTTCTTCGTTCATTTTCGAATAATCCAAAGAACGGCCATCTACTCTCGGAGGCGTTCCTGTTTTCATTCTTCCAGATTCAAATCCGGCAGCAACCAAATCTTCGGTAATTCCAGTCGCTGCACTTTCGCCTGCTCTTCCTCCACCGAATTGTTTTTCTCCTATATGAATCAAGCCATTCAAAAAAGTTCCGTTTGTTAGCACCACGGACTTAGAGCGGATTTCAACTCCAAGCGAAGTTTTGATTCCTTTTATCTTTCCATTTTCAATAATCAAACCTTTTACCATCTCCTGATAAAAATCCAGATTTGGAGTTCCTTCCAACATCATTCTCCATTCTTCAGCAAAACGCATGCGATCACTTTGAACTCTTGGAGACCACATTGCAGGACCTTTTGATTTGTTCAACATCTTGAATTGGATAGCAGTTCTATCAGAAACAATTCCCGAATATCCTCCCAACGCATCAATCTCACGCACAATTTGTCCTTTTGCAATTCCACCCATCGCTGGGTTACAAGACATCTGTGCTATATTTTGCAGACTCATGGTAACCAACAAAGTCTTGGAGCCTAAATTTGCGGCCGCTGCCGCGGCTTCAGATCCAGCGTGACCAGCACCCACTACAATTACATCGTATTCTTCTAAAAACATTTTGTTTTATTATTCTCGTCGAACCTTTTAAGGATCCTCAGAATTAACTTTATATTATTCTTTTGTTCCACGTGGAACAGCAAAAAAAACAGTTTTATATTTATTTTACTAAAATGTTCCACGTGAAACAAACCATCACCTCTTAATCAGTTTTCATTTTTTTTAAATTGTTTCACGTGGAACACAAAATAAAAACATTATATATAAAACTCAATGCGGTGATTTAATGTTCCACGTGAAACATTGCTATTTTTTCATCTTCTTTTAATCGCATCTTTGCAGCGTCAGTATCTGTTTTGTCTTTATATCCACAGTAATGTAATATACCATGAGCTAAAACACGCTTAAGTTCTTCTTCAAACGAAACATTAAAATCTTTAGCATTGTCTTCAACCCTTTCTACAGACACAAAAATATCGCCGTTTAATTGGTTGCCTACCGTATAATCAAAACTAATAATATCGGTCAAAGTATCATGGTTTAAGTATTCAACATTTATCTTGTGAAGATAATCATCATCACAGAATATGTAATTTATCTCTCCTTCACTCTTGTTCTCTGAAACGATCACAGCACTTAACCAATCTAAAAAGGCTTGTTCGTTATCTAAAGTAAATTCAGTTTCGTAATTAAAATTGATCATTTTGTATTAAAATATTCTTGAACCTTTTGGTTAAAATTTGAGCGCAAAGGTAGTGATTGTCTGTTTAAAATCTCTACACTGTTTAAATATTCCAGCAACGTGCTTGGTAAGGCGTTTGATTTATTAGTAAATTCAGTTTTGTTGGTTTCAGATTGGCGTTTTGTATCCTGACCTTGTTGCTGTACAGCATTGTTTAATTTTAATAATTCTTGCTGAATATTTAGAATTCTTTGCAGGTTTTCATTTTTAAAGCCTTTATTTAAAAGTTGTTTTTCAGACTGTTTCATCTGATCTAAAACCGACTTCCCTTGTGAATCTAAGCCTTGTTTTGCTAGTTCTTTTTGCAAAGCTTCACGAAGTTTTACTTGCTCTTTATAAATTTCCATAATGGCTTGAGCATTTCCTTCACCATCATCACCCTCATTTCCTTCTTTACCATCTTTACCTTTATCTCCAGATTGATTACCATTTCCATTCTTGCCTTGTCCATTTTTTCCTTTTCCATCTTTGCTTTCTTTTCCTTCACCGCTTTGTCCATCTTTTCCCTCACCCGGTTTACTACCCTTCATACCTTCTTTCATTTTATCACCTAAACCTTTTTGCTTTTTAATAATATCTGGTAATTGCATTCCCTGACCGTCACCCGATTTAGGTTTGCCAGAGCCTGGACTCGACATAGCATTCTGCATATTGTTAAGAAGATCACTTAAAAAATCAGCCATTTTATTTGCAGAAGATACTGCGTATTGTTGATGCGAAACCCCTTTTGGAACCTGAACTTCGGTCAATGTTTCAATTGCTTTGTCAATATTGTACTGTACATTACCGATGTCTTTTGTTACTTCTTCTCCCACTTTTGGATTCCTCAATGACATAGCAAAAAGACTATCATCTACAAATTTGAATTGCTGTTTTAAATTTTGCTGAATTTTGATATTCTTTGTGTAGGCAGAAGAACCTAATTTCATAGATTTAAATTGCTTCATCACCTCTTCCTGAGATAAAGAATATGCTAACAAATTGTCTAAAACCTGGCGCAGCATTGCAACGTCTTCCTGAAGTTGTTCTTTATCGCCTGCCTCCATACTTGATTGCATTTTTTGCGCCATACTTTTCATTTTCTTCGCCGCACTTTTTTGTTTTGGTTTGGCCTGAGATGCATTCTTTTTATCTAATTCTTCTGCGGCTTTTTTTAAATCTTCACTTACTTCTTTCTCTTTTGAACCATCAGATGGAATGTCTAAAGGAGATTTTAATGTTTTGTTCTCCTCTTTCAAATCCTTTAAATCTTCCTGAATTTTATCAAATGATTTATTAATTTCATCTTGTTTTTCGAGAGTATTATCTTTGTCTTTATTTGATAGTTGCTCCTGCTTCTCTGAAAGCTTTTCTAATTTATCAGCCACTTGTTCTGCTTTCTTCTCAACATAAAAACGCTTTGTAAGTTCTACTAATTGCTGTAAATTTTTAGATTGGTTTTTACTTGTTTGTTTGAACTTTTCCATCTTATCAAACAAATCTTCATTGTTGAGTTTGTTATTCAACTCTTTTAATTCATCTAACAATTTTTGGTTTTTTACTAGATCTTTCTCTGCATTATCTAAACGTTTTTGCAAAGTTTCAGACATTTCATCTTTCTTATCACCTTTAAATTTTTCTAAATCTTTATTCATTTTCTCAGCAAATTGTTTCATCAATTCGTCTTGTTGTTTCTGACGTTTGATAAAATCATTAATTAATTGCTGGTCTTTAAACTCCAAATTATTTTTCTCTTTGCCTGTATTCTGAATCTTATCCATCTCGGATAATTGCTTCGTTTGATTTTTTAAAGATTTTTCTAAACTATTGATATTTTGATTCTGTTGTTGTAATTCTAAATCATGAACTTCTTCTGTAGTTGCAACTCTATCCGAAAAAACGGAAGACTTCGTACTCTTAAAATGGTGTGGCGCATCGTTATCAAAAACCTCAAAATAATAATCATAGGAAACCCCTTCTTCAACAGCCAAATTACTTGGAAAAGAAAAAACAAACTGATCAAAAACACCTTGCTTCACAGGTATAGTACCACGTTTGGCAGTGATTGGTTTGTTGCGTTCGTAATACACTATTTGTAATTTTGACAAACCGTAATCATCACCCAATTTTCCTAAAACATAATTTTTGTCCAACTTTAAACTATCAGGCGCAGGACTTACACTTATAGTTGGATGTTGATCTTTGACTACGGCAAGCTGATAATCGAGTTTTTCATAGTTTTTGATAACATTATTGGATGTAAGAATTTGATATTCTGTATTTTGGCTGATATTTTTTGTCAATCTAAACTCATTATCCGCTTTATTGAACTTAAAAATCGAATTCTGCTCTTTCCAAACAATTTCCTGAGTCGATTGTGTCACCATTTTCCAAGTTACAGAAGTTCCTTCAGGCACAATAGCATTACCTGTTCCTTGAATACTTTCAGATTTCTTTTTTAAGTACGAAGGAAAATTAAGCACCATTTCGAAGTTAGCAATAGACGGAACAGTGATCACTTTCAATACATATTCTTCAGATGAAACAGAATTTCCTTCAAGGAAAAATTGCACATTTGATATTGGCTTTTCAACTTTAAACTCAAACTTACCAGCTTGGGAAGATTCCATAAAATAACTTTCATCACCAATATGGATAGTCACATTCTCAGGAACAACTTTCCCAACGATTTCTACTTTCACAACAAAATCTTTATTCTGTTCTGTCTGTAAATTAGGATTTACGATCACAAATTTAAAAGGTGTCGGAGGTAAAAAAGTAGCATTAAAATGAACTACCCTATTTAAACTTTGAGAAATAATATTACTGTTTCCAGAAATATAAAACACCGCAAAAAGCAAAACCGGAATTAAGGCTAAAGGCAAATACTTTTTGTTTGAACTAAAATTAACAGCGTTACCAAAAGGAATTGGCTGCAACGAATTTGCTTTTTGTTCTATAGAAGCCAACATTAATTCAGAACTTTCTACTGAATTCTCAAAAGCCGAAAGCTGCAAAAAGTTGGTTAGTTTATCACTTACTTCTGTAAAATGCTTTCCGATAATTTCCGAAGCTTGATTATAATCGATTCCTTTTTGAAGTTTGAACAATTTAAAAATTGGAAACAATATAAATCGGAACAACAAAAAAGCTTCAACAACGATGAATATCCAAAATAAAAGAGTTCGCCCAGCCGGTTTGAGCCAGAGAAAATACTCGATTATGAGTGTAAATAGAAAATACAATAATCCAAAACCAATAAAAAGAAGCGTTCCTTTTATCAATTCATTCATGTAATATTTCTTTATAAATCCTTCTAACTTCTGATATATGGCAGATGATGTTTTCAAAATAAAATCTATTATGATTATAACCTATAAAAGTAGTAATTATAACGATAAGTCTGAAAGTCAAAAGACGAAAGTCAAAAGTTATGATCTTGACCTAAAAGCTTTCAGACTTTCGACTTATGACTTTTGACTAATATTGTATCTTTGCATCAAAATTTAAACAAATGTCAAAGCAAGTTCGTGTGCGTTTTGCACCAAGTCCAACAGGACCATTACATATTGGCGGAGTTCGTACTGCCCTATTTAATTATTTATTTGCCAAAAAAAACAATGGTGTTTTTTATCTAAGAATTGAAGATACAGACCAAACTCGTTTTGTTTCCGGAGCTGAAGCTTACATTATGGAAGCATTAGAATGGTTAGGAATTGCACCCGATGAGACAGTTGGAAAAAACGAGAAGTTTGGTCCGTACAGACAAAGTGATCGCAAACATTTGTACCAAACGTATGCAGATCAACTGATCAATTCAGGTTGGGCGTATTATGCTTTTGATACACCAGAAACTCTAGATGCTTTGAGAAAAGAACAAGAAGCTGAAGGAAAAACATTTATTTACAATCATACAATCCGTGAAAAGTTAGATACCTCTTTGGTAATTTCTGCTGAAGAAGTAGCTAAACGAATTACCAACGGAGAACATTATGTAATCCGTTTTAAAACTCCCGTTGACGAAACTTTGCATTTAAAAGACATTATTCGTGGTGATGTAAAATTTGAAACCAGTTTACTTGATGATAAAGTATTGTTTAAAAGTGATGGAATGCCAACCTACCATTTAGCCAATATTGTAGATGATCATTTGATGGAAACTTCACACGTGATTCGTGGTGAAGAATGGTTGCCATCGATGCCACTTCACGTTTTATTGTACAGAGCTTTTGGTTGGGATGCGCCAGAATTCGCACATTTACCTTTAATTTTAAAACCGATTGGAAACGGAAAATTATCTAAAAGAGACGGTGATAAGTTAGGGTTTCCCGTATTTCCATTAGAATGGAAAACAGAAGAAGGAATTTCATCCGGTTACAGAGAGAATGGATTCTTCCCAGAAGGTGTTATAAACTTCCTTGCACTTTTAGGTTGGAATGACGGAACCGATAAAGAATTATTTTCTTTAGAAGAATTAGTGGAAGCTTTTGACTTGAACAGAGTGCATAAATCGGGAGCAAAATTTGATCCTGAAAAAAACAAATGGTTCAATCATCAATATTTAATCAAACAAAATAATGAAGAATTAGCGAAAGACTTCACTCCTACTTTGACTGAAAAAGGTGTTGATATTTCTAAATTCGATATAACCAGAATCGTTTCATTAATTAAAGAAAGAGCTCATTTCGTTTCAGAATTTTGGGATTTAACAGATTTCTTTTTCCAAGCTCCAACATCTTATGATGAAAAAGCAAGTAAAAACTGGAAAGAAGAAACGCCAACGTTAATGCAGGAATTGATTTCAGTTTTAGAAAATATTGAAGATTTTACATCAGCAAATATTGAAACTATAGTGAAAGATTGGATGACTAAAAACGAGATTGGAATGGGGAAAGTGATGCAGCCTTTTCGTCTAAGTTTGGTTGGAGCATTGAAAGGTCCTCACCTATTTGACATTGTAGAAATCATAGGAAAAGAAGAAACTATTTCTAGAATTCAGAAAGCAATAAGTACATTATAAAAGATAAAATTTATAATCAGAAACGCTAAGTAATATTAACAAAATGTTCTTAGCGTTTTTTTATATCAATAAATAGCAGAAATTTCGTAAATTACCGAACCTTAAAACTTAAATCAATATCATTATGAACATTCCATTTATTATCATTATTGTATTTCTTTTATTTATTTTCCTCTCCTCTTTTTTTACTGTCAAACAACAATCTTCAGTTGTTATAGAAAGATTCGGTAAATTTTTGAGTGTTAGAAATTCAGGATTACAACTTAAAATTCCGATTGTTGACAGAATTGCTGGACGCGTGAATCTTAAAATTCAACAGTTAGATGTTATCATCGAAACCAAAACCAAAGACAACGTTTTTATCAAAATGAAAGTTTCGGTGCAATTTAAAGTAATCCAGGAAAAAGTATATGATGCTTTTTACAAATTAGAATATCCTCACGATCAGGTTACCGCTTATGTGTTTGATGTCGTTCGAGCAGAAGTTCCAAAACTAAAACTGGATGATGTTTTTGAGAGAAAAGACGATATCGCTATCGCTGTAAAAAGAGAATTGAATGAGGCGATGACAACTTACGGATATGATATTATTAATACTTTAGTAACCGATATTGATCCGGATATTCAGGTAAAGAATGCTATGAACAGAATCAACGCAGCCGACAGAGAGAAAACTGCAGCTGAATTTGAGGCAGAAAGCTCAAGAATTAGAATCGTTGCAAAAGCAAAAGCTGAAGCTGAAAGTAAACGTTTACAAGGTCAAGGTATTGCAGATCAACGTAGAGAAATTGCAAGAGGTTTGGTAGAAAGTGTTGAAGTTTTGAATAAAGTTGGAATCAATTCGCAAGAAGCTTCTGCCCTGATTGTCGTTACTCAGCATTACGATACGTTGCAGGCTATTGGTGCAGATGCAAATTCTAACCTTATTTTATTACCAAACTCTCCTCAAGCAGGAAGTGATATGCTCAATAATATGGTGGCTTCTTTCTCTGCTTCAAACCAGGTGGGTGAAATGATGAAGAAAACCAACAGACAAAAAAGCGAAAAACCTAAAAAAATAGAGCCACTACAATCTGGTTATGAAGACGATATTCAACCAGAAACAAAACCATCATAAAAAAAAAGAGGCTTAATTGCCTCTTTTTTTATTTATAAACCAACCAAGTACATAAGGTAAAACCGTTTGTAGAATGGTCGTATACGAATTTGAAAAGTAATCAGTGTATGAAGAAATAAAACCATTTACAATTTTTTCAGGTGTTATACTCTCTTTGGTTTTTTCGAAACTTAAAATTAGTTTATTGTAATTGATCTCCTTCTCTAATTTCAGAATTTCAAGTTCCCGATCAATTTCAGCATATGATGCGTATTTTTTTGTTTCCATAAATTAATCGTTAAAAAAGATTTCTGAAAATTTCTCTAAAATTGGTCCTTCAACAATTTTGTCTTTAATCAATAAAAGTAAAATTGTGGCCAATAAATAAATACCACCTACTGCCAAAAATCCCAAAGTATAACTTCCGAACCAATTACTAAGAGCAAAACCGGCAGCGACTGAGCCAAAAAGTAAAACCATACTAAAGCACAATAAAACTAAAGTAAACTTCAAAATTAAAGTAGTCGATTTCATAGCTACCTTAAAACCCCAAAGTTTATAATAAGCCATGTGACTCTTAAAATAAACATTGGCTTGATCCTGAATATTTTCGGTATGTTCTTTTAATTCTTCAAAAGCCATAATATTTTTTTTAGTTGAAAAAATAAGCACAAAATACACTATTAAATAGTTGTACCTTAATTAAAAGTAACTAAAATAATCTGAAATACAACTACTACAACAAAAGTGAACTTTGTGCTTACAATAAATTTAGGTGCTTTACTTTTGAAGTTTAGCGTTTTGAGCCTTTAAATCTGCAAGTTTAGATTCTAGAAAAGTAATCACCTCCTCAGTTTTATAACTCATATTCGAAAGTAACTCTCCGTAAGTTCCGTCAAGATTTTCTTTAGCACTTGTAAATTTTTCACGAAGAACATCAGAACCCGCACTAAGACTATCTTTCAAATTATCTGTTGCATCGTCTAAACCTTCCTTAATTTTTGCACGAGTTTTAGAACCTTTATCCGGAGCGAACAAAATTCCGATCCCAGCTCCTATTGCTGCTCCAGCTAAAATTGCGGCAATTGTATTTACATTTTTTGACATGACATTTTTATTTAAAAAGATTATTAAAGATACTTATTTTTTAAGTATAAATTATTGATTTAAAGTTATTTACATAAATTTAATATGCATAAGCTACTGCTTCGTACTTTCCGTCGTTCTCAACAATCGTTACAAAAGGATAACCATTTGAAGCCGACTGAGTTTTTACACGATTCCTGGTATGCTTTACGTTTGCCATTGGCGGTTCACCTTTTGTTTTAGTTGAAACTCCTTTAAAATTAGCGACTTGCTTGAGTCCGATTGTCTTTTCTTTTGGCAACACTTGTACTAGTTTATAATCAGATTTTGAATCGACCACAATTCTATCCGTTATTTTTTGTGTAAGATTTGTTTGTTTATTGGTAATTTGTGAAACAGCATATTTGCTAATTTTGATTTCTTCAAAACTTCCGTCTAAAGAATAATGAAGCATATCATTTTCGTATTTGATAAAATTGACATCTAACTGTTCTCCATTGTGTTTCAGAATTTGATGTGTTTGAGAAAAAGCCATATTGGCGAATAAAAAAGATAGCGTAAAAAGAATAGTTTTCATAATTGATATATTTTGAATTAAATTGAATTATGTCAGACAAAAATCCAGATTTGAAATAAACAACAAAAATTATTTCATGTTATTTTAAAAATTACGAAATAAGATTGAAAACTACTTTTACGCCAGAATAGTATCAAACTCAAACCGCAATAGAAATTAGAACATAAAAAAGTTTTTTAGAAATCACTTTTAGAATTTAGCTTTAAAACCAAAAATTCGTCATTTAAAAATTTTAAAGAAAACTCAGTTGGGTTTCTTAAGTGAAAATTCAATTCGTGAAAAATCGTAACAGACTTTTTGTATAACTATAAAAATAGCAACTTTATAAACAATTGAATGTTAACAACCCGTTAAACTAGCTAAAAGAACAGCTAAAATTAAAATAAAAGCTTCTATTGAAACAATTTTTAAAAGATGATTTATGAGGTGGAAGAACTAAAAAAATGCTTTAAAATTACGCTATTAAAGCCTTTATTAATTATAATAATCTATCAAAATATAAAAAATGATAGTTTTTAAAAATAATCAATAAATATAATTTAAAAAATATTTTATATCATTAAAATTGATATTATATCAAAGCCTAAATTTTGACAAAAGTCATGTTTTTAAAAACAAAAAAGACTTCATTTTAATTGAATAGTAAAGATTAAACTTTATAAACAATCCGTTGTTAATAACTGTAAATACTGGCTAAATCTGAATCTAAAACTAAAATGAGCGTCATAAATTAAGTATTTTTAAAAAGACAATACATTAGTCCAAAAAATAAAAAAAGATGCTTAAATCTAATTTATGAAAGTTATTTTTTAAATAAAAAATCTATTAAAAATAGATTTTAAATAGATAATAATAATAAGAAAAGCGCCTGTAAAAAGCGCTTTTCAATAGATTATGATGATATTATTTAATCATTAGAGATAAAATCTCCGTTTCTTTTTCTGAAACACTTTTAGGAGGATTTGAATATAATTTGAAAATATCATCTTCAAATTGTTTTTTTAAACTTGCGTCTTCTATATCTCTCAAATTTAAAAGTGCTTTTGATCTCACATAAGTAGATTCACTTCTCAGAGACATTGCATATAATTTTTTTATATCTTCTTCTTCAAAATCTGAAGACTTCCATTTAGAATATTTCAAAATAAATTGAGCAAACAATAATGAACCCTTATTATTATTGATATTTTTCTTTAATGAATTTTGCAATAAAGAAAAACTGGAAATTGTCGAAATACTCTCTCCTATCGCACTTTCTATTGCAATACGATCTTCTTTAGTTTCAACTTTAAAATATTTATTAATTTCTTTTAAAGAATTATTGATGCTGTTTTCTTCTTTTTTACCCTTTTCTTCCCAGGCATCTTTTAGTCCAACTGTTCTGTTAAATACTAATTTTGAAGCATTTGAATCTTTATCAACAGTAAAATAACCCAAACGCTGAAACTGAAATTTGTCTTCATTTTGAACTGTCGCCAAACTTGGTTCTAAAAAGCCAGTTACAATTTCTAAAGAGTTTGGATTTACAAAATCCAAGAAATTTTTATCTTTATAACTGTCAGGAGCTTCATCTGTAAATAGACGATCATATAGCCGAACTTCAGCTTTCAAAGCATGCTGAATAGACACCCAATGCAAGGTTCCAGACACTTTTCTTTGGCTTGCTTCTGTACCGCTTCCGCTCAAAGAATCAGTATCATACGTTACGTGAATTTCTGTAATGTTTCCTTCTGAATCTTTTATAACACTTTCTCCTTTAATGATATACGCATTTTTAAGACGTACTTCTTTACCTAAAGTCAAACGGAAAAACTTTGCTGGAGCATCTTCTAAAAAGTCTTCTCTTTCAATAAATAATTCACGGGAAAAAGGAACTTTTCTAAATCCAGCGCTCTCATCTTCCTGATTATTCTCCGCTTCCAACCACTCTTCTTTTCCTTCCGGATAATTCGTAATAACCAATTTTACCGGATCTAAGACAGCCATAACACGAGGTGCAATTTTGTTTAAATCTTCACGAATACAAAACTCCAAAACTGATACATTTATCAAATTATCACGTTTAGCAATACCAATTGTATTGGCAAAATTACGCAGAGATGCAGCAGTATAACCACGTCTACGCAATCCAGAAATAGTAGACATTCTTGGATCGTCCCAACCGTTAACATGTTTTTCCTTAACTAGTTGCTGTAATTTTCTTTTACTAACAACAGTATGCGATAAGTTACGTCTTGCAAATTCTCTTTGCTTCGGACGCAATTTAGTATCTTCTGAAATTTGATCTAAAAACCAATCGTACAATTCACGATGAGGCAAAAATTCTAGTGTACAAAATGAATGTGAAATTTGTTCTAAATAATCACTTTGTCCGTGCGCCCAATCGTACATGGGATAAATTTTCCAAGTATCACCAGTTCTATGATGATGCTTGTGTAAAATTCTGTACATAATAGGATCCCGCATCAACATATTGGTAGATTTCATATCTATTTTTGCTCGCAAAATATGAGTTCCCGCTTCAAATTCGCCGTTTTTCATTCTTTCGAATAAATCTAAATTTTCTTCAACAGAACGATTTCTAAACGGACTATCTGTTCCAACTGTAGATGGAGTTCCTTTTTGAATGGCCATATCTTCAGAAGATTGACTGTCTACATACGCCTTATCTTTTTTAATTAATTCAACAGCCCAATCATATAATTGCTGAAAATAATCAGAAGCATAACGTTCTTCAGACCACTTGAAACCCAACCATTCGACATCTTTTTTGATTGCATCTACAAATTCCTGCTCTTCTTTTTCAGGATTTGTATCATCAAATCTTAAATTTACAGGTGATTGATAATCAATACCTAATCCGAAATTTAATGCAATAGAACTTGCATGACCAATGTGTAAATAACCATTTGGTTCTGGTGGAAAACGAAAATGAAGTTTACTGTTTGGTAAACCTGATTTTAAATCTTCTTCTATGATTTGTTCAATAAAATTAAGTGATTTCTCTTCTGATGCCATTATTTTATAGTAATTTTAGCAAAGATAAAAAAAAGGTTTCAGGTTTCGGGTTTAAAGTTATTTAAGTGCCATTCAACCTAAAACTTTCAATAAAAAACTACTAAAATGGGAATTATAAAATTAAAAAATATCAAAACTTTTTCGTACCACGGATGCATGATCGAGGAGGGAAAAATTGGTTCAGACTACACAGTTGATTTAAAAATTAAAACCAATTTACAGCAATCTGCTGACTCAGATAATCTTTCTGATACGGTAGATTATGTGCATTTGAATAAAATTGTTACCGAAGAAATGGCTATTCGAGCTCACTTATTAGAACATGTAGCCAAAAGAATCAATAATAGAATATTGGCTGAAATTCCTACTGTTGAAAAAACTACCGTTTCGGTTTCTAAAATTAATCCTCCAATTGGTGGTGATGTTGAATCAGTTACCATAAAAATGGCAGAAATAAGAAAGTAATTGATTATATTTTTTTAAAATAGTTTACATTAAACTTTTGAAGTTTAAAGATTTTAGTTACTTTTGCCGTCCGTTCAAGTATGGCGTCGTGGCCGAGCGGCTAGGCTGGGCTCTGCAAAAGCTCCTACTCCGGTTCGAATCCGGACGATGCCTCTAAAACCTCTAAATTTTTTTAGAGGTTTTTTTTATGTGTAATTTTTAGAAAAAATTAATTAAATATAATCTTCGAATCTGGACGATGCCTCTAAAACCTCTAAATTTTTTTAGAGGTTTTTTTAAGTGTAATTTTTAGAAAAAATTAATTAAATATAATCTTCGAATCTGGACGATGGCTCTAAGAACCTTCAAGGAAACTTGAGTTTTTTTGTCTTTGCGAGGAACGAAGCAATCTCATTAAACTAAGCATAACAACATTTATTAACTAATAAAAGTGAGATTGCTTCGTTCCTCGCAAAGACATTGAGGCTTAATTACAAAAAAACCTCTGAAATTCAGAGGCTTTATAATATCATTTTGAGTTATTAACAACTACTTCTCAATCTTCTCAAAAGCATTTTTTACCATTTCTTTTTCTTTAGGAAACCAACCTTGTACGATTAAAACAAATCCAAAGATCATCAAAACAATACTGATTCCTTTTTTGATTTTAAGAATGTTTGTTGGAGTCATTTTTGATTTTAACTGTTTGGCTAATAATATTTTAAGACAATCCACCAACAAATAAGTAATAATAACTGCAGTAAAAAAAGTCATCATTCTTGAATTCTGCATTTCTAATTTTGGCCCAATTGAGATAATTACAGCCATCCAAAAACCTAACACACCGATGTTTATAACATTCAACAAAAAACCTTTTACAAACAAACTTCCATAGTTTCTTTTGATAATATCACGATCAATTTCTTCTACATTTATTTTTTCATCTTTCCTTAATTTAACAAAAGAAATGATTCCGTACGCTAACATAATGATACCTCCAAAAATAAAAAGCGCCGGTTTGTCTTTTAAACTCTGAATTAATCTGTAACTTCCTAAATAAGCAACTGCAATAAAAACAATATCGCCCAAAACTACACCCAGATCAAAAACGATCGCAGCTCTAAATCCTTTGGTAATACTGGTTTCTAGTAGTATAAAAAATACTGGACCCACCATAAAACTTAAAAATAGCCCCCATGGCAGTCCAGCTAAAATATCATTTATCATTCAAATACAATTTTTTATTTTACCTCTTCAATTTTACCTCCAAAAACTGTTTTTTGATTAATTTGTTTCGGTTTTCCATAGATGTAAATAGAGCCACCTGCGCTTACTTTTGCTTCAACAAGCGTACTTGCATTTACATCTGCTTTTCCTCCAGCAGAAACACTTACATTAGTCTGAGACGTACTTAATTTACTTGCTAATAAATATCCTCCCGCACCTAATTTTGCATCCTGATTATCAGCTTTACCTGATAACGTAATTTCTCCACCGGATACAGAACTTACATTTAGTTTATCTACAGCTACATCTACGTTGATTTTTCCTCCTTCTTGCGCACTAACTTTAAAAGACGTTGCTTTAATGGTTTCCTTACTAGAAACTGTGGCACCTTCGTTAACATCTATTAATTCTAAATGTTTATAATACACCGTAATATCAAGATCATCACCTGATAATAATTTAGGAAAAGGCATTCTTAATTTTAATAATCCAGACTTATTAACAACCTCTACTTCTGACTCTCGAGCTCCTTTGATCACAATCTTATTTTCTGAAGACTGAACTAATTTTACACTTAATTTATCAAAAACTTTTACCGAATCAAAATCTCCTAATTCTTTGGTTACCTGACCAAAAGACATTTGTGCAACTAATAGTGCAACTCCTATTACTAATCTTTTCATTTTCATCATTTTTAAATTAATATTTATTCTGCTCTTCGTAAAAAATGAAAATCTAATTGTTTTTTTACTAAATCAGCATTTTTTACTTTCACATAAATTTCATCTCCTAACTGTAAAATACTATCTGAAGTTGCTCCAACCAAAGCATATTGCTTTTCATCGAAAGTATAATAATCATCTTTAATTTCTCTGATTCTTACCATTCCCTCACATTTGTTAGACACAATCTCTACATAAATTCCCCATTCGGTAACACCGGAAATAACACCCAAAAATTCTTCGTCCTGATGATCCTGCATGTATTTTACCTGCATGTACTTGATACTATCACGTTCAGCATTAGTTGCTAAACTTTCCATATTCGAACAATGCAGACATTTGGTTTCATAAATTTCTTCGTCTACAGATTTTCCTCCATCCAAATAAAATTGCAGCAAACGATGTACCATAACATCAGGATAACGACGAATTGGCGAAGTAAAATGACTATAATAATCAAACGCCAAACCATAATGACCAATATTTTCTGTTGAATATTTGGCTTTACTCATACTTCTAATCGCTAAAGTATCGATTAAATTTTGTTCTTTTTTACCGTTTACTTCTTCCATCAAAGCATTCAGCGATTTAGAAATATCTCCTTTATTACGGAAATCTATTTTATAACCGAACTTTGCAATTACACTTGCCATTGCAATCAATTTATCTTCATTTGGTTCATCATGTATTCTGTACACAAATGTTTTTTTCTGTTTTCCAATGTATTCAGCCACTTTTCTGTTGGCCAAAAGCATAAATTCTTCAATAAGATGGTTGGCATCTTTAGAAACTTTAAAATAAACGCCTTCTGGTTCGCCTTCGGCATCCAAATTGAATTTTACTTCCACTTTATCAAAAGAAATAGCACCATTTGCCATTCTTTTCTTTCTTAAAATCTTAGCCAGTTCATCTAATTTTAAAGTTGCAGCAACAATTTCATCAGAAACAACATAAGAATCTCCAGTGATGGAAATGTCAACCGGAATGATATTGTCTTTAGTTTCGATGATATATTGTGCTTCTTCATAAGCAAATCGCTGGTCTGAATAAATAACAGTTCTTCCAAACCATTGGTTCATGACTTTTGCATCTTCTGAAACTTCAAAAACAGCCGAAAAAGTATATTTTTCTTCTTGCGGACGCAACGAACAGGCAAAATTAGACAAAACTTCAGGAAGCATTGGTACTACTCGATCTACAAGATATACCGAAGTTGCACGTTGAAAAGCTTCATCATCTAATATTGTTCCTTCTTCAAGATAATGTGAAACATCGGCAATATGAATTCCGATTTCGTAATTACCATTATCTAATTTTTTGAAAGACAAGGCATCATCAAAATCTTTGGCATCTTTAGGATCAATCGTAAAAGTGAGTGTTTCTCGCATATCACGACGTTTTGCAATCTCACTTTCTTGGATAGAAGTATCTATTTTTTGAGCATATACCTCTACTTCCACCGGAAAATCTGATGGCAAACCGTATTCAGCCAAAATAGCATGAATCTCAGTATTATGTTCACCTGGTTTTCCTAAGACCTTGATCACAGAACCAAACGGACTATCGGCTCTTTTTGGCCAATCTTCGATAGTAACCAAAACGACATCACCATTTTCTGCACCTCCAAATTTATCTTTTGGAATAAAAATATCCGTGTACATTTTAGGATTTGCAGTAGATACAAAAGCAAAATTGGGCTGAATATCTATTACACCAACAAAATCTGTTTTGTTTCTTTCTATAACTTCAATTACTTCACCTTCAGGTCTTTTACCTTTTCTCCTGTTATAAACATAAACTTTTACTTTGTCTTTGTCTAAAGCTCTGTTTAAATTATTGGTAGGAATAAAAACATCCTCACTAAAATCGGGACAAACAAAATATGCCGTTTTTCTGCTGGTCATATCAATTGTTCCTTCGTAATAATCCAGGCTTTCTGCTTTTACTAAATATTTACCCGGTTCAGATTCAATAATTTTTTTTGAAGCTGCTAGAATCTTTAAATCTTTTATAATTTGATTTCTACTTTTGGTATCATCAAGTTCAAGCTTTGCTCCTATTTGTTTGTAATTAAATGCTTTATTAGGACTTTGCGATAAAATTTTTACTATTTTGGCAGAGAAATCAGTCTCATTTTTTATCGGCTTTCTAATTTTCTTATTCATATATCTTTTCTTAAAAAGTTAAAATTACAAATAAGATACCAGATTATAGATTTTACCAAATAAATTATTAAAATTATAACTTTAGTATCTTTACAAAAAGACCCTTTATGGAAAGCTTTAAAACCATTGCAATATTCAATTTTGTACACGAAACCGTTGTACTCAAACATTTATTAGAACAAGAAGGGATTGCTTATTTTTTTGAAAACGAAATCACTTTATCTATTGTTCCTTTCTACAATTCGGCACTTGGCGGTATCAAACTTAAAATTCATCCCAACGATTTCGAGAGAGTTCAGGAAATTCTCGACAATCTTAATAACCCACTTAAAATTGTTTAAACCGATCTCTTTTTCAATTTTAAAAAAATAATTTTCGTTTTAAACTTTCAAAGTTGTCAACATATATTAAACACAACAAAAAGAAAAATTTAAATTTAATTAATTTTTGATGGTTATTATAGCGTGTTAATATGTCATATAAATTTATTTTTAAAAGCATAGAAATCAAGTTTTGCTTACTTATATAGAGTTATCAACATAGTTATTTTTAGGTAAAGGATTAATTTTTAAGTCTTTTTCAATTTTAATTAACAACGGTTAACAACCAAAAATTGATTCATTTTGTAGATAACTTGATAACCTGAATTTTGTTGAAAATTGCATTTTTGATATTGATAACTTTTCTAAAAATTCATTAAACTTTATTAGGATTTTTAATTCCAGTTTTGGATTAGGTTTTTTTTCCATACCACCAAAAAAAACTTCTAATTTTCTATCTCAACTTATCAACAAATAATGTTAATTTAAAGTTAACTGAATATCAACGAATTAGGTTTTGGTATTAACAATCTAAAATTTTAACAAAAAAAATATTTATTTCTAATTGATTATCAGATTCTTATAGAGATATTAAGATTGTTGATAACCTATAAGGTTTTGATATAAAGCTAGTTGTAATTCAGCCTTGTTTTGTTGCGAGAAAACAAAGTTTTTATGCAAAGTTAATAAAGTTGAAATGTTTTAATATGTACAAATCTTTCTCAAAAATTAGTATTAAGTAAAGTTTTTTTTTGTCACGAATTACACTAGTACATTCGAATTTTATTTTTGACTATTAATAATGGTATTTAAAATTGAAAAAGAAAAAAATTGGTGAAAATTAGTGTAATTCGTGGCAGCCGTTTATTAATTCAGTAAATTTGCAACACACAACTTAATAGTATAAAAATGAAAATTTCGATAGGAAACGACCACGCAGGACCAGATTATAAAAAAGCCATTGTGGCGATGCTTAAAGCAAAAGGATATGAAGTAACCAATTATGGTACAGATTCTGAGGATTCAGTTGATTATCCGGATTTTGGACATCCTGTTGCCAATGATGTTTCGGAAGGAAAAGCTGATTTTGGAATTGTAATCTGCGGAAGCGGAAACGGAATTGCTATGACGGTTAACAAACATCCTAAAGTTAGAGCTGGTTTGTGCTGGACTAAAGAAATTGCGTATTTAACACGTTTACATAATGATGCCAATATTCTGAGCATTCCAGCTCGTTTTACCTCTATTCCCCAAGCGGTTGAAATTGTTGAAACTTTCTTAAGTACTGCATTTGAAGGAGGAAGACATCAAAGTAGAGTGAATAAAATCGCTTGCCAGTAAGAAGGCAAAAAAAAAAACGGGTGCTTCGCACCAAAATAATAAACACACCGGGCGAATTTTTAAATTCATCCGGTGTGTTTATTTAAATTCATTAAAACTATTTATTTAAGTATTTTATAAATAGATAGTTATGGAATTATTAACAATGTATTTGTTTAAAATTTATCGTTTAATTTTAGATAAATCAATAGGAGCTGGATTAATAAAATAAGAGTGAATTTTACAATAAATGAAGTTTTACTCGTTTTATGTCTAAAAAACAGCATTGCTAATAATAAACCGAGTGTTCCGCCAATTGCTTCAAATAAAAACAGGGTGTTTTCTGGAATTCTGCGTTTATTTTTTCTGGCTTGATATTTATCGTAACCAGCTATTATAAAGATGAAACTATTTACAATAAAAAAATATAGTAATAAAATATTCATTAGCTTAAAATTACAAACAAAGATATTATTTTAGCGGAATTATTGATCAATTTACCTTTTCATTTTAACAAGTAAATTATATATTTTTTATAAATAAGAAATTATTTCATTCATCAAATGACAAACATTCAATTCATTGCCAAGACTGTTCAAACAGCCGCAATTAACATTCAAAAAACGGTACAATTATTAGAAGAAGATTGTACGATTCCGTTTATTTCACGTTATCGAAAAGATACGACAGGAAATCTTGATGAGGTTCAGATTGAGCAAATTGCTAAACTGCAAAAAGAATACGAAGCAATTGTAAAACGAAAAGAAGCAGTTTTAAAATCTATAGAAGAGCAAAAATCACTTACTCCAGAATTGAAACAAAAAATCGATCAAAGTTTTGATTTACAAGAAATTGAAGATTTTTACCTTCCTTATAAAAAGAAGAAAAAAACCAAAGCCGATGTAGCTCGTGAATTTGGTTTAGAGCCTTTGGCAAAAATAATCATGTCGGAAAATGATGTGGATATCGATTTTATTTCGACCCAATATTTAAATGAAAATGTAATTAATGAAGAAGCTGCAATGCAAGGTGCGCGTGACATTGTTGCAGAATGGATTAACGAAAATATTTATGTTCGTAAACAATTGCGTAGATTATTTCAGCGTAAAGCAACAATTGGAACCAAAGTTGTAAAAAAGAAAGCAGAAGAAGAAGGAGCACAAAAATTCAGTCAATATTTTGATTGGGAAGAGCCTTTGACAAAAGCACCTTCGCACAGATTACTGGCCATGCTTCGCGCCGAAAATGAAGGTTTTGTAAAGTTGAAAGTAGATGTTGATATCGATGAAGCATACGATATAATTGACGAAATTATCATTAAAAAACAAAACAGTACCACGGCGCATTTACAGTTAGCAATTGAAGATAGTTACAAAAGATTGCTAAATCCAGCAATTGGAAACGAAACTTTGCAGGAAGCTAAAGCAAAAGCGGATGCCAATTCTATTCAGGTATTTGCCAATAATTTGGGTCAGTTGTTATTGGCGCCGCCTTTGGGCGAAAAACGTATTTTGGCAATCGATCCAGGATTTAGAAGCGGGTGTAAAGTAGTTTGTCTGGACGAAAAAGGCGATTTATTGTACAACGAAACCATTTATCCGCACGCACCTCAAAATGAAGAAGCTATGGCGATAAAAAAAATCCGCTCGATGGTCAATGCCTATCAGATTGATGCCATTTCGATCGGAAACGGTACTGCTTCTCGCGAAACCGAATTTTTCATAAAAAAAATCGCGTTTGACAAACCGCTACAAGTTTTTATAGTTTCTGAGGCTGGAGCTTCTGTGTATTCTGCTTCAAAAATTGCGCGAGAAGAATTTCCTAATTATGATGTTACGGTTCGTGGTTCGGTTTCTATCGGAAGAAGGCTCTCAGATCCTTTGGCCGAATTGGTAAAAATTGACCCGAAAGCCATCGGCGTAGGACAGTACCAACACGACGTTGATCAAACCAAACTAAAAGAAGAACTGGATGCGACGGTAATTCGCTGCGTGAACTCGGTTGGGATCAATATTAATACAGCGAGTAAACATTTGTTGAGTTACGTGAGTGGAATAGGAGAGAAGTTGGCCGAAAACATCGTGCAATACCGCTCGGAAAATGGACCTTTTGAAGACCGAAAACAGCTCAAAAAAGTGCCTCGCTTAGGCGAGAAAGCCTATCAGCAAGGCGCCGCTTTTATCAGGATTTCGAATGCTAAAAATCCTTTGGATAATTCTGCAGTACATCCAGAGGCTTATCCCGTAGTAGAGAAAATGGCAAAAGATTTGAAACTTTCGGTAAACGATTTAATTGCCAACAAACAAAAAACAGCCCTAATTAAGGCCGAAAACTATATTACTCCTGAAATTGGGTTATTAACCTTGAAGGATATCATCAAAGAGCTTGAAAAACCCGGATTAGACCCTAGAAAGTCGGCCAAAGTATTTGAATTTGATGCGAATGTAAAATCTATCAAAGACTTGAGAACCGGAATGATTTTACCTGGAATAGTAAATAACATTACCAATTTTGGTTGTTTTGTTGATATCGGAATCAAGGAAAGCGGATTGGTTCACATTTCTCAACTAAAAGCCGGCTTTGTAAGCGATGTAAACGAAGTTGTTAAGCTTCACCAACATGTTGATGTAAAAGTGACAGAAGTTGATGAGGATAGAAAGAGAATCCAGTTGACGATGGTACTATAAAAGACAAAAGCCCCTAAAAAAAATCGGGGCTTTTTATTCTATTTATCTAGAATCCAAGTACTCATTTTATCAAGCACTTTAGGAGAGATAGTTTGTTCTATTTCGGCATATTCAGCGAGTGCACCAGTTTTACATTCTTGAAACAGGTGATTCATTCCTTCGAATTCATAAGTTTCAAAATTTTTATTTTTGGCTTTTTTTAATGATTTTTCAATTGCGGCTAAGTTATCTTTTGCGGGAACTTGAAAATCTAAACTTCCATTGATTGCTAGCACAGGTATTTTTATTTGTGATACATACTTATCTGGATTAAAACTTATAAAGTATCTAAACCAAGTATTTTTCAACTGTTTCATATTGTCTTCGTTTATTTCTTCGCCTTCTTTGGTTAGAAAATTTTTTAAATCTTTTTCGTAATCATTTCCAGCGTAATTTTTTATAAAGGCAAATGTTTTTTGGTTTGATTGTAGTTCTTTTTGCAAATTTTCTTCCTTCATACCCATTAATTTTGATGATAAAAAAATTTGTTTAGCTAACAATTCATCGATAGGTGTTCCTGGACCAGCCATTAAAACCATAAAAGATACCTTTTTATTCAATGATGCCACTATTGGAGCAATCATTCCACCTTCGCTATGTCCTATTAATCCAATGTTTTGATAGCCTTTTTTTATCAAGAAGTCTACAGCAGCACTAATATCGGTAGCATAATTATAGGTCGTTTCACTTTTGCTACCTTGTGAGGAGCCACCTACCCCACGGTCATCCATTCTAAGAGTTGCAATTCCCTTTTTGGCAAAATCATCAGCAATAACAGCAAAAGGTTTGTGTCCAAAAAGCTCTTCATCACGATTTTGCCTACCAGAACCTGTTATCATGACTAAAATGGGTCTTTTTTTATCAAAATTTTTCGGTTCAGAGATTGTTCCTGCCAACGTATTTTTATCTGTTGGGTTTACAAAACTTATCTCTTCGGTAAGATAATTAAAAGGTGCTTTAGGGGTCTGAGGCCTTTTGATTTTATTTGTAGTTTCACCATCCTTTAGTTTTGTAAAAATCAAAGGCATTTCCATGCCACCTTGTTTAAAAATACCATCAATTGTTTCATTATTATATTTTCCTGAATAGCTAAGACCTAAAGAAGTAGCATCAAATAAGAGTTGATTTTCAATAAAGCTTATCGTAGAAATTGGAATATTAGTAGCACCTTGTTTTGGACTTTCTAGATTTGAAACGAGTTTATTACCATCTTTTTTGATATGAATAATCAATGGAAGTTTCATTCCTTGAACGTCTAATTCGCCTTGCCAAGAGCCTGTTATTTCTTGAGCGAAAATAAATTGAATGCTTAATAGCATTAGGGTTAAAATTTTTGTTTTCATGGTTTTCAATTTTTTATTTTAGACAATAGATTGTTAGCCTTTTACAAATGATTTAAATTTGAAAGGTATGTTAATAAGAATAGAATTTTGATTTTAGAGGTTATATCAAAGATTCAAATTTTGAATATAAACCTGATGAAAAAGTATAAAAAAGAATAATACTACTACAAATAAGGCAATGTGCTGCCATTTTTTAAAGTTAGTAGCTGTTTTAAAACCGTTATAAATCAAAACAAAACCGTAAATAATAATGGCTAGTAGTATCAACATGCAAAAGACCAATGGTAATAACTCTAGGGGATTTATTTTTAAAGTATTCGCTGCTTCGGCATTTGTTTTTAGATTTTTAGCCAAACTATTCATGCTAGTAATTTTTATACATAGTAAGATAAGAAAGTTAGGTGCTTGCGAAATTAAAATGGTATTTGTAATATCAATAAATCGTGTTTTTTTATTAATTATAAGCGCCAATAAAAAAAGAAAAATGATGGCAGAAACATTACTAATAGTAACCAACAAAAAGGCAGAGGTTAGGCTTAGGTTTTCATTTTCAGTAAAATGAAAGAGGCTATCCATTTGGATTTTTGTAAAAAAGCAAGTGAAAAAGTTGATAATGAAATACAAAACACCAGTAATAAACAATTGTTTCTCTGAAAATTTTGAAAACGGATTAAATAGAAATTTCCAATTCATGGTTATGATTTTAATTTTTTAATTTTTTCAATGAGGTCATCCATTTTATTCCGCATAGTAGGATAAGAGTTTCCAGCTTGTTTAGCCATTTCTTTGATACTTCCACTTGAAAGAAAAAATTCTAGAATAAAATCTTGATCTTCTCTACTTAATTTTAAATACAGTGGCAAATCATAAGTACCACTTACTTCGGTTTGACACTGATCGCATTTCATCATGCTTACTCGTAAAGCATTATCGCAACTTGGGCAATTAACTGGTAGTTTCATTTTAACAAAGTTAAATATATTTTTAACAAAGTTAAATATATATTTGATATTATATCATTTTTTCTAAAAAAATGAAGTCTAATTAAAAAAACAGTTAACAATTTAAACCATGAAATCAGAACAACATCACCAATTTTGGCTGTTTTGTTGACATTGGAATCTAAGAAATCGGTTTAGTACACATCTCGCAATTGAAAGCTGGTTTTGTGAGTGATGTAAATGAAGTGGTAAAACTGCATCAGCATGTTGATGTTAAGGTTACAGAAGTTGATGAAGATAGAAAGAGAATCCAGTTGACGATGGTTTTGTAAAATCAAATTCCAATAAAAAAAATCCAAATTCCAGGTTGGAATAATTATAAAAAAACTCCCAAGTTCCGATCGTAATTTGGGAGTTTTTAGTTTTTAAAAATTTACTTCAAAATAACCTTTTTGGTAATGCTTTTATTATCATGGGATATTTTTATAAAATACACTCCGGCTGACTGATTGGCCAAATTGATTGTGGTCCTTTCGGAAGTTGCTTTTTGTTGTAAAACAAGGCTTCCCTGAGATGAAATCACCGAAATCATCGATTCTTGCGGAGCAGAAACAGTAAATTCAGTAGTACTCGGATTTGGATACAAAGTAACCGCAGATTTTTCTAATTCGAAATCACCTGTAGATAAAGTGGCATTTTGAGGCAAGTAAAAATTACCCGTTAATAAAAACAGATACATCGTTTTTAGCGTTTGATTAAAATAACTGGTCGGTTCTCCTAAACTATTCAAATCATTATATGAAGTAGTAAGGTGTGTTTGGTTTTCGCCACCCATAGCCGCGCAGGCAAAAGCACCAACAAAAGTAGCATTATGATATTGGCCGCTAAGGGATCCGTCTTGATTGTAACCGTCCTTGATATTGGCAGAACCACCCAAATTAACACGTACAAAATCAGATGATTTTTTAGAATAGGTTTTTGCATCGGCATTTCCGTACCAAACATAATCTACTGCGATACGCCACGGAGTTCTGGCCGCATCATAGCTGTAGCTTTTTCCGGCTTTGTTGTACCCACTAGCCTGCGAAGAATAGGCTCCAGACTCCATACACCAGTCAGAAACTAAACCACCAATAGCACTATTTTGAGCTAAATTATTGTTGATAACGGTATATGATTTGGCAGCAACGGCATTCCAAAAAGCACTATCATTTGTAAAATTTCCAAAAGCTCTGTAATAAGCCGGCGAAAAATAGGAAGGATTGGTAATTTGGCTTCCGCCGAATTGATCTCCCGGCTTTAGTACGTAAGTGTTGGCTTCTACTTCATGGGCTTTTATAGCTGCAATTAAAGATTTGGCATCATTTTTATAATTGATGGTACCAGCACTAGCCCATTGAAAATCTGCGACAATAAGTGCAAAAGCAGCATCTAGTTCAGCATCTGTTGCACCATTTTGACCAATAGTTCCAGAGCACCCATTGATTTTCCAGTTCATCACCGCATTAGAATTGACATTGTCTTTATAATACAACCAAAGACCATCAAAAAGCGTTTTGTCGGCTGCATAAACGCTCAGAAGCATTCCGTAACCAATTCCTTCAGAAACGGTTTGGTTGGGGTCATCAAATTTTATTCTGTATCGGCCATTTGAGCACGATTCTACAAAATTGGTTTTCCAGATCGTATAATTGTTTACGGCATCCTGACTGTTTTTAGACGAAGCCATTATACCATTCTGAAAGGTGATATTTGCAGGAAACGGCTGTGTCTGCGAATAACTTTGGAGACAAAGAAGCATTGTCCCAATGAGTAATAGGTTTTTCATGTTTATATAAATTTAGGGACTCTAAAAGTAAGATTTTTTACATAAACAAAAAAATCCCAAACAAAAAACTTTGTTTGGGATTTTAATAAGTGGTAGTTTCTTATTTAGATTCTTCGTCTTCTTTTTTAGCAACAGGCTGACCATCGTCTTTTGCAGCGTTTTTAAATTCTTTAATACCGCTACCAAGTCCTTTCATTAATTCTGGAATTTTTTTACCTCCAAAAAGTAATAAAACAACACCTACTATTATGAGGATTTCTGTAAGACCTATTCTTCCCATGATTGTATAATTAATGCCGAAGCGATTTTGTATAAATGTAGCGCAAAGGTATATAGAATTAATTAACGAGAAATGATTTTAAGTCAAAATATTTGGTTTTTTCAACGTTAAATATTCTTTAAAATATTAATTTAAGTCTATTCCTGCAAATTTGTTAAGCATCAACAAGGCGATTAATTATTATATTTGCCGTGTATAAACAAGTAAAATGAGAGAAAAGAAATCTAATTTTAAGAAAAAATTATTTACAAAAAAACGATTGGTTATTTTGAATGAAGAGACTTTTGAAGAGACTTTTTCTTTCAAACTTAATTTGATGAATGTTTTTGTGGTTTTCTCTTTAGGAGGAATATTTTTGATTTTAATCACTACTTATATCATCGCTTTTACACCTTTACGTGAATTGATACCGGGTTATTCTTCGACAGAATTGAAGAAAAATGCAACCCAACTGGCCATAAAATCTGACTCGTTGGCCAATGCTCTGAAAAAAAATGAAGCATACATCAAAGGAATTCAGAAAGTTTTGAGAGGCGAGCTGGAATATGCAAAATTTAATAAAGATTCTATTTTATCAGAATCTGATGAACCTTCAGATCTTGACATGAGTGCTTCTGAAGAAGAAATTAAATTGAGAGAAGAAGTCAATGAAATCGATAAAAATTCGAACGAAAAAGTTAAAAACAAGAAGAAAAGTGACAAAAAATAATTCTACAAAAAATGTCTATTAAAGCAGTAGCGGCAAAATTATTTGCACGTAAAATATATCATCAAACCAAGGCTTGGGCCAATAAGCCTGTTACCACTCAGCTGGCCGTTTTTAAGAGCCTGATCCAAAATGCAAAAGACACAGAATTTGGTGTTGATCATCATTTTGATACCATAAAAACAATCGATGATTTTGTAAAAAATGTTCCTGTTCGTGATTATGAGGGTCTAAAAGGTTATATTGATAAAGTGAGAATGGGGGAGCAGAACATCCTCTGGAAAGGCAAACCGTTGTATTTTGCCAAGACTTCTGGAACGACTTCTGGCGCAAAATATATTCCGCTTACCAAAGAATCTATGCCGTATCATATAGAAGCTTCCCGAAATGCGATTTTGCATTATATTTACGAAACGGGCAACGCAGATTTTGTGGATGGAAAGATGATTTTTTTGCAAGGAAGCCCTATTTTAACAGAGAAATACGGAATTAAATTTGGCAGATTATCCGGCATTGCTGCGCATTTTGTGCCCAAATATTTGCAAAAAAATAGAATGCCGTCTTTAGAAACCAATTGTATAGAAGATTGGGAAACCAAAGTCAATGCAATTGTTGAGGAAACGATTGATCAGGACATGACGATTATTTCCGGAATTCCGAGTTGGGTACAGATGTATTTTGAGCGTTTGCAGGAAAAAAGCGGTGGCAAAAAGATTGGCGAGATTTTCAAAAACTTTAATTTGTTTATTTACGGAGGCGTAAATTATGAGCCTTACAGAGCCAAATTTGAAGCCATGATTGGTCGAAAAGTAGATAGCATCGAGTTGTTTCCGGCATCTGAAGGATTTTTTGCTTATCAGGATACACAAAAAGAAAAAGGAATGTTGCTGCTGCTCAATTCAGGTATATTTTATGAATTTATAAAAGCAGACGAATTTTTTACCGAAAAACCAAAGCGTTATACCATTGGCGAAGTTGAACTTGGCGTTAATTATGCTTTGATTATTTCTACAAATGCAGGACTTTGGGGTTATAATATTGGCGATACCGTTCAGTTTACTTCGTTGGCCCCGCACCGGGTAATCGTTTCGGGACGCATCAAACATTTTATTTCGGCTTTTGGCGAGCATGTGATTGCCAACGAAGTAGAAAATGCCATGAAGCAAGCCACAACAGGAACAGAAATTGTGATAAACGAATTTACAGTTGCGCCGCAAATTAATCCGTCAAGCGGATTACCGTATCACGAATGGCTGGTAGAATTTGAAAAAGAACCACAAGATATCGAAGTTTTCGCGGAAGCGATAGACAACGCCATGAGAGAACAAAATATTTATTATGACGATTTGATAACCGGAAATGTGTTGCGAAAAGTGGTTGTGACTAAAGTTGCTAAAAATGGATTTCAGGAATACATGAAATCACAAGGAAAATTGGGCGGACAAAATAAAATTCCGAGATTGTCGAATAATCGGGATATTGCAGATAATTTGAAATAGAAAGGAAAAACATGTAATTCTGCAGCTTAAGCCAATCATAAATTATGTTGAAGTGACGGGCAAAAATGAAGCGCTCAAACGCTTTAAAATTCTAAGAAGGAATTTGAAATAATTACAAGCAGTTAATATGATTTCAGAGGAATTAACATTTTTAATTCCTAATTTCGTTTAAAAAATACTAAAATAATCTTCCGTAACAGAAGATTTTTAAAATAAAAGCATGAAAGAAACCAAACATATATCAAGATCAAGAGCGCAGGAATCGTCTGCTGCGATAGAAAAAATGTACATTACAATGCGCCATTTGTTCAACCGTGGTTTTTATAAACCAATGGGAGTTTCGGGCGATAGTTTACGCGAATCATTATTGGCGTTGCGACCAGAAATTTATGGCAATATTGCCGATGAAAAAGTAGAACTTAACGGACTTTTGTACGTTATAGAACGTCTTCCGATAGGTATTGAAGAGTGTCGATTTATTAATTTAACTTCTGATGAAGGCTACTCTAAATCGCATTTTCAAGCCATTGTGCCTCCAAAACGGAAAAGAAATTGTTATCGAATTGATGAGGAGCAAATGAATGTTGAAATTACACGTGGTCGTTCAGATATTTACGACATTTTGACCCATTTGACCTTTATTTTTATCGAATCTCATAAAATTAGAAACAGAGTTTTGCTGGATGATGCAGGCGAAGTTTCGCGTGATTGGATGAAACTGCAGCAGGCTGTGATGCAGACTAAAAAGCTACCTCAGATCGAAAAAGAAAAGGCCATCTCGCACGTAGCCAATATTTTGGGGCGAACTTTTGAAGAGATTTTGGATATTTATGATGCTTTTGGTTCAGAAAATGCACCAGATCGCTTTTTGCACATTATTTATTGGTTAGGAAAATTAGCCATTGAAGAAGTAATCGAAAACAACAAACGCACTATAACTTTTAGTCCAGTTTTAAGGGAACGTCTCGGACATCACATTCACGGAGAAATCT
This sequence comes from Flavobacterium flavipigmentatum, assembly GCF_020911905.1. Taxonomy (NCBI): domain Bacteria; kingdom Pseudomonadati; phylum Bacteroidota; class Flavobacteriia; order Flavobacteriales; family Flavobacteriaceae; genus Flavobacterium; species Flavobacterium flavipigmentatum. The sequence continues at coordinate 1,123,398 of NZ_CP087133.1, forward strand.
GGGCAACCAACATCAAGGAAGTTTTGAAGGCAAACGATCTTCTAAACCGACCAATTCACGTGATAAGCGCCAACATGCACAGTGTGATGAACTCTATTTTTGCAACGCCGTTGTTGAAAACTAAATTTAAAGACAAGTCCGATTTCTTTATTTATGAAGAATTAAGTAAATCTGGGGCTAAAGAAACCCGAAACATCGTAGAAGAATTGGCTTTGAAAAACGGAATGATTTCACTTCCAGATAGTTCAGGAACTAATATTGATGTTCAGATTTTTGATACGGCCAAAATAGATTGGTCAAAAACCGCTTTCGCGAAAGTAAAACTAGACGAAGAAAAACCAGTTATTATTGTAATGGATTATGCGTTTGGCGAGCAGGCATACGAAACTATAGACGAACTTTTGAAGCCTTATAAAAAAGACACGTTGCTTAAAGTAAAATCGGTCTCAATTATGGGTAAAGCCGGAATTCTGGAGGGAGGAAAAGGCGACATCATGATTCCGACAGCACATATCAACGAAGGAACGGCAGATAATTATTTTTTCGAAAATGAATTAACAGGCGATATGTTTAAAGGAAATGATATTGCGGTTTTTGAGGGCGCTATGGTTACCGTTTTGGGGACATCGCTTCAAAATCGTGATTTATTAAAATTCTTTCACGAATCGACTTGGGGTGTAATCGGTCTTGAGATGGAAGGATCTTATTACCAAAAAGCCATTCAATCGGCATCGAAAATCAGAAAAAGTGTACCAAATGATGTCAAGGTGCGTTATGCGTATTATGCATCAGATAACCCTTTAGAAACAGGAAGTACGCTGGCTTCGGGAGGTTTAGGAACAACAGGTGTAAAACCGACATATTTGATTACTATTAAAATTTTAGAACAAATTTTCAACGTAAAATAAAACAATCAATGAGTACAAAAGTACCTCAAAATAATGAAGATCAGGAGATTGATATTTTTCAACTTTCTAGAAGTATTGGCAATTTCTTTAACAGAATGAATACTTTGATTTTTAAATCGATTTACTTTTTTGTTCGAAATTGGATTTTAGTTTTAGCAATCATTATCCTTGGTTTTGGTTTTGGATGGTATTTAGATTCGAATAAAAAACTATTTAATAATCAGGTTATTGTAACGCCAAATTTTGGAAGTGTTGATTATTTATATACGAAAATTGATTTAATAGAGTCCAAAATTGCTTCGGGTGATACGGTTTTTCTAAAAAATGTAGTGGGGTTTCAACATCCTAATAGTATCAGAAAAATAGAAATTAAACCTGTTGCCGATGTATATAAATTTATTGAAGATAAGGAGCAAAATCTTGAATTGATAAAATTGATGGCGGAAGTAGGCGAAATCAAAAAGGTTTTAGAAGATAATGTTACAAGTAAAAACTATACTTTTCATACGATTTCTATTTTATCAAAAGGGCAATTGCATCAAAACGATATAAAACCTTTATTAAATTATTTGAATGATTCGCCTTACTTTGTGGAAATCCAGAAAATTGGTTTTAAAAACCTTCAGCAGCAAATAGTTCAAAACGACACCATAATTAACCAAATAGACAATGTACTAAATGGTTTTTCGACCACAGTAAAAAACACTCGGAAAAACGATAAATTGATTTATTATAATGAGAATACACAGCTAAATGATATTATAAAAACAAAGCAATATTTGGTTAACGAACAAGGTAAAAACCGACTAAAATTAGCAACTTTTGATAAGACTATTAAAGAAATCAGCTCGACGTTAAATCTGAATGATCAGAAAACAGTAAGCGGAAATTTTAAAATTGTACTACCACTTTTCTTTCTTTTTCTATTCATTCTAATCTATTTATTTTTAAAATTTTATAGAAGTCAATATTTAAAATCGACAAAAAGCCTGCAGTAAAAATGATAATTTTTACTCATTAATGATCACATAAGAAATTGAATACTAAAAGCATTTTTGAAGAAATATGTCGAAATCCTTTTTTAAAACAAAGCTTTGTCACTTTGTTTTTGAGGATTTCAGGTGCTTTTATTTTATTTGGATTCACTGTTTTTTTAACAAAATCATTTAGTCCTAAAATTGTGGGCCAGTATGATTTTGCACGTACTTTTCTCTTGGTTTTAGGAAGTATCTGTTTGCTTGGTTTTGATCAGTCAATTTTATATTTTAAAGGTAAATTAGCCAGTAAAAAATCTTTAGAAGAATTAAAAAACATATACTCAAAAATGGTTGTAATGCTTTTTTTGACTTCACTAGCCGCTTTGCTAATGGTTCTAATTATTGATAAAAAAACGATAAACGATTATTTTGCAGATGATGAGGTTTATGTTATCATTTTAAAATCATCACTAACATTATTTTTTTCTGGTATATCGATGCTAAATACAGAGATTTTCAGAGCATTAGATAAATTAGTTATTGCCGAATTATTTAGAAATATAATTAAATATGTGCCTTTAATTTTAGGCTCAATGGGTTTGTTTTATTTTAAAAAAGAAACGTATCTGGTAGATGTTTTTTTAATTGGATTTGTAGTGCTTTCAATTATAAGTTCGATGTTTGTTTTTATTTATTTTCAAAAAATAAATTCAGTAAACATAGTAGAAAAAATTTCTAACAAAGAGATTTTTTTAAAATCATATCCTATAGCCATTAGCGGAATGGCGCTGTTTTTATTAATGAGTTTCGACATTATGTTTTTGAAGAAATATCGCAATGATGAAACAGTTGCTTTTTATTCTGTGGGTGTTAAAATAATGACTATTGTTTCGATTATAATCATTACCATAAACATTACCATATCCGCCAAAATTTCAGAATATTTTTCAGATAAGAATAATAGAGAACTAGCGAAGATTTTAAAAAATAGTTCCCGTACCATTTTTAGTATAACTTTGCCTGTAATTGTACTTTTAAGTATCTTTTCAGAAACTATTTTATCTTTTTTTGGACAAGGATATGTTGCTGCAAAACAAGCTTTTTTGATTTTAATAATTGGTCAGGGCATTTGTTCTGCATTTGGTTCCTCTTCAGTATATCTGAATATGACAGGGAGACAACATATTTATCAAATTATTTTGATTTTAGCAGTAATGATTAATTTTGTTTTAAATCGATTTTTAATTCCCATTTACGGAATGACAGGTGCCGCAATTGCTTTTGTTGCAAGTTCTTTTTTCTGGAATTTTGTTTCGGCAATTGTAATATATAGAAAAGATAAAATCAAAGTTTTTTTTCATTAATGGAGGAGCAAGATGAGTAACCCAAAAAACGATATTTGTTTTAGTATTATTGTTCCTGTTTATAATGTTGAAGCTTATCTAAAACAATGTTTAGACAGTATTCTTTGTCAGGAATACTCTAGATATGAGCTAATCTTAATTAATGATGGATCTACAGATTCTTCTTTTGAAATATGTCGTGATTATCAACAAAAGTATTCTAAAATAAATTTAATTAATAAAATAAACGGAGGCCTTTCTGATGCCCGAAATACGGGATTATTAGCGGCAAGTGGCGATTATATTATTTTTACAGATAGTGATGATTATTGGGTTGGAGACACTGTTCTGAAAGATCTAAATGAGTTGATAGAAACAACAAATCCTGATATAATTATACATGAAGAGCTTCGGTTTTTTTCTTCAAAAGATATCGTTTGTAAAAACAACCAGCAATTTATTCAAAATAAAAAAGGAGAATTCGAAAATGAGATTTTAAACCTAATCTATTATGATTTGTATGTTGCGTCTGCATGGGATAAAATTATTAAAAGATCGATATTGTTAGATAACAAGTTATTTTTTCCATTAGAAAGAAAATCCGAGGACATAGAATGGTGCGGAAAATTAATTAAACATTTAAAGACATTTAGTATTTACTCAAAATCATTTTACACTTATCGTCAAGCGCGAAAGGGCTCGATTACAACTACAGTAAACGAGAAACATATAAATGATGTGTACCTAATGGTTAAAAACGGACTAAATTCAGAACCCTCTCAATCAAATCCAATCAATGAAGCTATAGAAAATTATTGGGCCTGCAATTATGTTGTAATTTTAAAAGATTTTTATGTTTTGTCTTCAAAAAAACGAAAAGAAATAAAAGAAGATATTGTTTCGTGGCAATATTTGCTTCAACGCGGGCGAAATTTAAAGATTGATAGTGTAATGAAGTTTTATCAATATTTAGATTTTAAGACATTGATATTTCTATTAAACATTTATAGAATCAAAACATTTTTTAGTAAAAAATATAGAACACTCAGATCGTAAACGTCATTTTTGTTATGCAAAGAAAAATCAAAAAAAGTACGGCCGCATTTTTACTTATTACGATAGGGAATCTAGTTGTTTCATTTGCTGCTTTCTTTGTTCTACCACCTAAGTTTTTTTATGATTCGGCTATAATTATTTATGATAAATACAGCGAAGTGGGTTACTTTGGAAGTTATCCAATCACAATTTTGTTTTATAAATTAACAGGTTTGAAGTACTTACCTTTTCCTGTAATTGCCCTTATTCAATTTCCTATTTTAATGTTTCTCTTATATAAAATAGGAATTCCAAGCAGTTTTGAAAAAATAAATGTAAAGAATATTCTAGTTTATTTAGGCATTTTTATGATGGCAATCTTCATATCAATGCCATCAAAAGAATTTATAACATTTATTTATGTTTCTTTGATCATTTTCGTTGTTAAGAGTGAGCGATTTAATTTTCGGGAATCTATTTTTACAACGATACTATTATTAATTATTTTCGGACTGTTGTATCGTCCTTATTTTGCTTTAATTCCCATTATAGGTGGAGGTATGTATATGATTACTCTAATTAATTTTAAAAATAAAACGATAACCACAATTTTTTATGGAATTTTGATTGCCATTTTTTTATCGTTAAGTTATGGTATTTTAAAAGGGCAGCATTTCTCTGAAATTAGTAGGGAAGTAGTTAATAGTTCGAGAAATCTTCCTGGAGATTCCAACTCAGCGATTACGTCACCTATAAAACCAGATACTTGGTATGGAGAAGTTGTTGCTATTTTTTATGGATTTTTTACTATAAATATTCCCATCAATGGGCTCAAACATATTTTATCACCACAAATTATTATTTTTGTTATTTGGCAACTTTTACTTTTTTACATTTTGTTAATTCGTTTTTCAAAATGTCTGAGACAGCAAAATAAGTATAGTTATGAACTTCTTATTTTACTCATTATCTTTTCTTTTTTTATTGTTCAAGGTGTTTTCGAGCCTGATTTAGGTTCGGCAGTTAGACATAAAATAGGCATTTTTCCATTAATTTATTTTGCGTTATACTATGAACATTTCCGAAAAGAACTTCAATAAAATATTTCATGTTTTTTTATGTTTAATTGCAATTGCAATGATTTTCAGAAAACCATGTTCGCTGCTAATTATTTTGTTTGCAGTATTTAATCTAATTTTTCTAAAAAAAGCAAAGTATAGTAAAACTTCTTTGATACTAATGGGATGTATTGCTTCGCCAATTTTACTCGAATTATTGCTTTTCTGGAACAATGATTCATTTGTAAAAGGATTAAAAGCAATCGAAAAAAGTACGTCATTGATTGTATTTCCGCTTTTCATTATTGGAAATTATAAGCGCGTTAAATTTTTTAGAATAGTCGAGATTTATACCCTTGCAACTACATTTGTTCTCTTGTTTTTCTTTATCAGATTTGTGATAGTTTTTCCTGAATTAATCAATAAATACTTAGGCGGAACAGACTTATGGGAAATGGGATATAAATTTTCTGACAGCATAGGTATTCATGCACCCGCACTCAATATGCATTTGGCTTTTGTCTCGGTTTGTACTTTGTATTTTGTTTTTTACAGTTTTTCGAACCGAGAAAAGACCATTTTTAAAATAGGTAGAATAGCTGTTTTTATTCTATCGTTTTTCTTTGTTCTCTTTGTCAATACCAGAATGGCTTTGGTCAACGTTTTGGCTGGATTTATAATTCTTTTGTTTTTAGATCTTAAAGCTAAAATTAACCTAAAAAAACTGTTATTAACTTCTTTAGCGTTATTATTTTTATTGGGCGGAATTTTGTTTTTATTCATTCAAAAGAATCCTTACATGAAAGAAAAATATTCTACTGCGACTTTTGCCTATATGGATAAGGTTGGAAAATTAGATGAAATAGACCATCCTGAAGTTAAAGTTTTTAATTCATTAGTGACACGACTTTCCATCTGGAAATCAGCTTGGGAGCTCTCTCTAAAAAACCTTCCTTTTGGTGTAGGAGCTTCAGACGGAAAGAAGGAGTTGGTCAAATATTACAAACAAACAAACCAGCAATTTTTAGCAAAATATAAATTCCAAACTCATAATCAATTTTTAGACTCCTTTTTAAAATTTGGTTTTTTTGGTCCTATGATAGTTTTGCTTTACATTTTTACTATCGGATATCTAGGATATGATTTAAGAAACGCAATAATACTTTCATTCTTTCTTTTGTTTTTCACTTCTAATCTTACAGATGATTTTTTACTTAGATTTGACGGGATTGCTTTCAGTGGATTTTGGTTCTCGATATTTAGCAGTTATTGGCTGCAGCAAAAAACTACTTTGTATAAAGATCCAGTAATTGTTTAAAATTTTTATTTTTATCGAATAAATCTTCGCATCTTGCAAAGGCATTTTTACCCAACTCAGTTCTCATTTTAGCTTCTTCCAAAATTCCAAAATAAGTTTCTAATTCGCCGATGTCGTCAAATAGAAATCCAGTTTCATTATGCAAAACGACATCTTTGTTGCCAATGATATTGGTTGCGACAACAGGTTTTTGTAAAGCCATGGCTTCTAGAACGGCAATTGGTAGTCCTTCCCAAGCAGAAGTTTGTAGATAAATATCAATAGAATTTAAAGTTTTTAAAACTGTTTTTTTATCCAAAATCCAACCAGTAAATTTTATATTTGGTGCTGTAATTAAGTGTTTTAATTCGCCATCACCAATCCAAATAAAATCAAATTCAGGAAATCTTTTGGCAATTTCATTAAACAATTCGGGTTTTCGAGCAGCCGTTATGCGAGCAACTATTCCGATGGTCAATTTTGAATTTTGATGCGGTAAAAAGTATTTTCGTATAGCTAAGAGATCAATACCATTTCGAACCAATTTTGATTTTCCTATTTTTTGTGCAATCTCGTATTCAGTGTCACCGCAAGCAATAGTAATTCCGCCAAAAAATTGCTGCATTCTCTTTTCAATCTGCCAATAAAATTTTCTTTTTACTGCAGCGATATCAGTTCTTAGAAAAGCATAACCATGTGGAGTATAAAAGACCTTCTTTTTTTTGAATAGAAAGAAAGCTGCAATTCGTCCTAGGACACTGGCTTTTGAGGAGTGAAGATGAATGATATCTGGATTTATTTTTTTAAGCTCTCGCCATAATTTGAAAGTAGATTTTAGGTCAGCGAGAGGAGAAAATTCGCGAACCATGTTTACCTCTACTAAAGAAACTCCAGAAGAAAATTCAGACCGCACTTTTTTGGGATCAATTTCCTTGCGGTTTCCACTGTAAATAATGGTTGTATTTACGTCATTTCTTATTTCTGCATCTCCAAAAAAAGTAGACAAATCTGCAAAATAAGTATAAACTCCGCCACCAAGGGCTTCAATAATATGTACAACTTTCAAAACAAAACAAATTTAGTTTCGTAAAAATAGGGTAAAGCTATTAATTATGAATCAAAAAGATAAGATCTCTGGTTTGTTATTGTTTTTAGTAAATTTAAAAGGCGAGATATTTTAGTACATTTGTTCTGTATAAATAATTACTATGAAAAGAATACTTATCACCGGAGCTGCAGGATTTTTAGGATCACATTTGTGCGACCGTTTCATTAAAGAAGGGTACTATGTCATCGGGATGGACAATCTAATTACCGGGGATCTTAAAAATATAGAGCATTTATTCAAATTAGAACAATTTGAATTTTATCATCACGATATCACCAAGTTTGTTCATGTTCCGGGCGATTTAGATTATATTTTGCATTTTGCTTCACCGGCAAGTCCAATAGATTATCTTAAAATCCCGATTCAGACACTTAAAGTAGGATCGCTTGGCACCCACAATTTGTTGGGTTTAGCACGTGTAAAAAATGCCCGAATTCTAATTGCATCTACCTCTGAGGTATATGGAGATCCGTTGGTGCATCCTCAAACCGAAGAATATTACGGAAATGTAAATACAATAGGGCCGCGAGGTGTTTATGACGAAGCTAAACGTTTTCAGGAATCTATCACGATGGCGTATCATACTTTTCATGGTGTAGAAACTAGAATTGTTCGTATTTTTAATACTTACGGGCCAAGAATGCGACTCAATGATGGCCGTGTAATTCCTGCTTTTATTGGGCAAGCACTTCGCGGTGAGGACCTGACCATTTTTGGAGACGGTATGCAAACACGTTCTTTTTGTTATGTAGATGATCAGGTAGAAGGCATTTTTAGATTATTGCATTCTGATTATGTATATCCTGTAAACATTGGTAATCCAGACGAAATTACCATTAAAGATTTTGCCGAAGAAATTATAAAACTCACAGGAACGAACCAAAAAGTGGTGTATCATCCGTTGCCTGTAAACGATCCGTTACAGCGCCAGCCGGATACTACAAAGGCAAAAGAATTATTAGGCTGGGAAGCCAAAGTAAGTCGTGCCGAAGGAATGAAAATCACTTACGATTATTTCAGATCACTTTCAAAAGAAGAACTTTCAAAAGAAGAACACAAAGATTTTTCTAATTATATAAAATAATGCGAACCAAAACAGGAAGATATTCAGGTTATATTCGCCCATTTTCTTATTTGATAGATTTTATAATTATCAATATTTTTGCGGCTTATATTGCTCATTTTCCTGTAGAGCATATCTTGTTTCCAGCGGTTTTAAGCATAGCCTGGTTTTGTATTGCAGCACAGTTGGGTTTTTACGAAGTGTATCGATATACAAAGGTAATAGCGATCTTAAATTGTGCCCTCAGGCAAGGCAGTTTATTTGCGATTGTCTCCTTTGCACTGGCTTTTTTTTATGCTAAAGAAACAAGTTTTCACGCAATTGTTTTGTTTATTTTTACTTCGTTCGGACTTATTTTAATTATTAAATTTTCGATTTATTTTTTTCTGCGAAAGTATCGCGTTTTATTTGGCGGAAATTTTAGAAGAGTGGTTTTGTTAGGAAATAGTAAAACCGTGGCGCCATTGCAGCATTTTTTTACCGAAAATCTCGATTACGGTTATCAGCTCATTCATGTGTTTGATTTTGATCATGATAAAAAGACTAAAATCAACGAAATGTTTGCTTTTGTTTTGAATAATAGAATTGATGAAATGTATTGCTCGATGAGTGATTTATCTCAAAATCAAATGAGTGATATCGTTGACTTTGCTGATAATAATCTAAAAACACTTAAATTTATTCCAGACGAAAAACAATTATTTTTTCGAAATTTTACTTTCGAATATTACGATTATATTCCGGTAATTACTCTCAGAAATATTCGCCTTGACGAAAAATTCAATAAAATAGTCAAACGCATTTTTGATATTGCTTTTTCTATTCTTATTATCATTGGAATCCTTTTCTGGCTCACGCCGATTTTAGCTGTTTTAATAAAATTTGAAACTAGAGGGCCTGTTTTTTTTAAACAAAAAAGAAACGGCCTAAACAATCAGGAATTTTATTGTTATAAATTTCGATCGATGGAAATAAACGATGAAGCACATTTGAATCAGGTTTCTAAAAACGATACCCGCGTCACAAAAATCGGAAAAATAATCAGGAAGACAAGCATGGACGAACTGCCGCAGTTTTTTAATGTTTTGCAAGGCAATATGTCTGTTGTTGGGCCACGGCCTCACATGGTAAGCCATACCGAAAAATATGCGCTCAAAGTAGATAAATTTATGGTACGCCATTTTATAAAACCCGGTATCACCGGTTTGGCGCAAACAAGAGGCTTTCGTGGCGAAGTAGAATCAGACCACGATATCATCAACAGAGTGAAGTACGATATTTTTTATGTAGAAAACTGGTCTATTTTGTTGGATATTAAAATCATCCTGAACACAATTTATAATACGTTAAAAGGCGACAAAAAAGCGTATTAAAAAGCATTTTTTTCGATTAATTCTTTTATTTGAATATCGAGATTAAAATGATTTTTTGCGTGAATAAAAATGTTCTTTTTCATGTTCTGAATTTCAATCTTTCCTAGTTTCGAAATTTCGACTAAAGTAGTATTTAAGTAATCAAAATTTTCAACTGGAGCAACCCATCCCAGATTATTTTCTACTACAATTGTTTCACCTTCTCCTCCTCCAAAATAAAGAATCGGAAAACCTAAAGCGCTGTATTCAAATATTTTAGAAGGAACAGATCCGTAGATTCTTGTTTTAAGTGGAACAAGCGCTATATCCAGATTTTTTAAAGTTTCATGTAAAACAGTTCGTTCTAGCATGCCGTGAAAAATTATTTTTTTATTCGGATTTTGAGCTAAATAATGCTCGATTTCGTTCTTTTCAGCACCGTCACCAAAAACATGCAACTCGATGTTGAGGTTTTCAAAATTTAATTGCTGAATAAGTTCAAAAACACCTTGTGCAACGCCCAATAATCCTGCATAAAACAATTTGATTGGTTGTTGAGCACTGTCTTGTGTTGTCAAAAAATCGGGTGTAAAATGATCGGGATAATTACGATATAAAAAGCATTTTTTTTCAGGAAAAACGGTATGAATATGTGTAATAATCTCCTCTGACTGCCCAAAAATATGGGTAGCTTTTTTGTAAATAAAACGTTCGATAAAAATCAAAAATCGATGTGAAATACTTCCTTTTTTCAAGACTCCAAGTTCGATCGCAGCGGTAGGCCAAAGGTCGGAAACATTAAGGATTATTTTTTTTCTTTTTAGCCAAAGCACCAAAATCGAAGTAAAAGACAGCAACAAAGGCGGCGATTGTACAATGACTTTTTTAGGCGTTTTGGCAAACAGTAAATAGAAGAATAAAGTGGTCGAAAAGGAGAGTGTCGAAATAATGCGCTTTAAAATATTCGAACTATTGCTGGGATAAATCCAAAGACGTTTTAAGGTTATGTTTTGAATTTTCTCGGTAACTGAAAAGCGTCCTTTGTACTCAGGAAACAATTCGCCTTTGGGATAATTTGGTAGTGGTGAAAGGACCGAAACTTTATACCCATTTTGATCTAATTTTAAGGCTAATTGCTCGATTCTATTGGCGGCTGCACCTTTTTCGGGCGGATAATAATTGGATATAATTAAGATGTCATTCATTATTTTTTATCCACTAAAATTGAAATAATTCTCTCAGAAGCTTTTCCGTCCCAAAGTTCTGGAATACCAGCTTTTTTAGGTCCATTTTGCAAAAAGGCAGTAAAACGTTCTCTTAAATTTTCTAATGAAGTTCCCACGATAGTATTGGTTCCAATGGTTTCAGTCTCGGGTCTCTCAGTATTGTTTCGCATCGTAAAACAAGGAATCCCCAGCAAGGTAGTTTCTTCAGAAATACCTCCGCTGTCGGTGATTACGGCAAAACTATTTTTTATCAAATAAATAAAATTGAGATAGCCTTGTGGCAAAACAAAGATGATATTTTTGAAGTTTGTCTGGTTTTCGCTCAAAATGGCCTGTGTTCTTGGATGAATCGGAAACAATATTTTTTTGTCTTGAACCAAAGTGTCAATTCCTTGAAGAAGCGCCACCAACGACGAAACTTCGTCAACATTGGCAGGTCGATGCAGTGTTAAAATGATGTAGTTTTTTTCGCTTAACTGATGTTCATTCCAAAAATCAGGAACTGAAATTCGGTTTAAATTTTGGAGTAAAGTATCAATCATTACATTTCCAACAAAATGCACATTTTCGGGATTACAACCCAGTTTTAGCAAATTATCAGAAGCTGACGTTGAGGTGGTAAAAAAATAATCGGTGATACTGTCTGTTAGCATACGATTAATTTCTTCAGGCATTGAAAGGTCTCCAGAACGAATACCAGCTTCAACATGCGCTACTTTTGTATGACATTTTTTTGCTACAATGGCGCATGCCATAGTCGAGTTTACGTCGCCTACAACGAGAACCAAATCACAAGGATGTACAACTAATTCTCTTTCAAAAGCAATCATTATTGCTGCAGTCTGCTCAGATTGTGTACCGCTTTTTACATCCAGATTGACATCGGGCTGCGGAATATTGAGTTCCTCAAAAAAGGTATCGCTCAAGTTTTTATCGTAATGCTGACCCGTATGTACTAATCTAAAAGAAATCTCAAAACCTTCATTTTGTTTCTTTTTTATAGCGTTAATAATGGGTGCAATTTTTATAAAATTAGGTCGGGCTCCTGCAATTATGGTGATTTTCATAGGTTCGTTATAAAAACTTTCTTTTAGCAAAAGTAAAGTTTAAATTGGAATCTGAATAGTTTGAGATGTTTTCTTCAAACTTTAAATCCATTTTTAAGAACTTAAGTTATTTTGTCTAAATTTTTAAGGAAAAATTTAGGACCTTAAAAACTTTAAATTTATTTTTTATAACCAATTTTCACTCTGGCAACTTCTTCGCTTTCTTGTCCGTTAGTTCATCTAAGTAAGAAAAAACCAATTCTATGTTTTTATCATGATTTTCCAGTTTCTTTTGTATCTGAAGAATATCAACTTTAATTTCTGTTGTGTCGAGAAGCATCTGTCTTACTTTCGTGAAAATTCGCATAATCTGGATATTGGTTTGGATGGCTTTGTCGCTTTTTAGAACGCTTGACAACATTAAAATACCGTGTTCAGTAAATGCAAAAGGAAGATATTTTAAGTTTGATCCTCTACCATTCTTCAAGGTCGCAATTTGCGACCTTGAAGAATGGTATTCATTTTCAGTAAGTTGAAACATAAAATCTTCAGGAAATCGGGATAAATTTCTTTTTACTTGCTCATTCAATCTTTTTGTTTCGACTTCATAGAGCGCAGCCAAATCAGTATCCAGCATTACTTTTTGATTACGGATAAGGTATATTTTATCAGAAATTGTTTCTTCTGAGAGTTGAGATTGATCTTCCATAAGTTTTTAATTAAAAAACAAATGTAAGAATTTATTTATATTAAAGAAAAGATTTAAACTGTTGGAGTTTACCGCGATTTGTTCTTTCTAAAACATCTTTTCGAACAAAACTAAACTTTAAATTTGGCTCTAAATAGCTAGCAATGGCGCTTTCTATTTTTAGAATTTGATTTGAATTTAATGCTTTATCACTCACATACTCGATTTCAAAAGTATCTAATTTTGTTTGTTTGATGATAAATTCTTTTACATTTCCGTCGTCTTCGATGATGCTTTTGGTCACGTAATAAAATGTTAAACCCGGTGATTTCTTTCCGCTAGGCAAAAGGGCAATATCATTGGTTCTGCCCATTAATTTTTTGAGAATAGGTTTTTGCAAAGTACTTTTTTCGTCCAAAATCCCGATGTCGCCAATATCGTATCGTATAAAAGGATGCGCTTTATTGAAGAGAGAAGTGATCACTATTCTGCCTTCTTTTCCGTGAGGTAAAACCTGATCGTTTTCGTCCAGAATTTCTACAAAAAGTGTTTCGGCGTTGATCTGCCATTCACCTTGAGTGTTTTCAAAAGCAATCAAATCTAGTTCTGAAGCACCATATTCGTTGATGATCGGAATTTTAAATTGCTTTTCCAACAATTTTTTATCCGATTCAAAAAGCATTTCCGAAGTCACAAAACAAGCCTTTAAAGTGGGGCAAATTTCTTTTAAAATTATATTTTTATTTTCTAAAAATTTAGCAAATAAAACGATAGAACTAGTATAACCATTAATGTAATCAAATTTTTTGTTTTGAAATTTTTTCAGCACTTTTTCTAAAAAAGCATCAGATAAATCAAAAACAGGGAAACGGAATCTTCGGCTTAAAAAATCTTTAAAACGCTCTTTTTGATATCCCAAAAAATGTAGCGGAATACCATAAAATCGTGCTTGATACGAATGATTAAAATTGATATTGTACCATCCGAAACGCATAAAAATCGAACTCCACGTCAGGGCGTGACAATATTTATCTTTGGCAAAAACAAAAGGCGTTCCGCTCGAACCAGAGGTTTTATTGAGGTAAATATTTTTTAAAGTATATCCTTTTGAAAGTCTTTCCTTGAGTGGTTTTTGTAAATTTTGTTTGTTCAAAATCGGTAAATCTTCCCATTGAGGAACAATTTTGTTGCCCACTAATTTTTGATAAAATGCATTATTTTGCAGATGAAAATCAACGATTTCCTTTTTTTTATTTTGAAGAAAATCAGCATATTCAGCTTCAGATAAATTTACAATTTTATCCAATTCAGCCTTAGCTTTCTTTATAGGAAAACCATTTATTTTAAGAGAAATATCAAAAAGTGATACCATTGTCAGGATAAATTTCACCAAAAATAATATTTACCAATTACTAACAGCGAAGAATCAGCAACTTTTTAAGATTTAATTATTTTTTACGTATAAAAGCAATTATTTTTGCAACACAACTAAATACGACAACACATGACAATTTTATTATTGGGATCAGGCGGAAGAGAGCATGCTTTTGCATGGAAAATGATTCAAAGTCCGCTTTGCGAAAAACTTTTTGTTGCACCAGGAAATGCGGGAACGGCTGCAATTGCTACAAATGTTGCAATGTCTCCAACTGATTTTGATGCTGTAAAAGCATTTGTACTTCAGGAAAATGTAAAAATGGTTGTGGTAGGCCCAGAAGATCCTTTGGTAAAAGGGATTTATGATTATTTTAAAAATGACCAAAGTTTACAGCATATTCCAGTAATTGGGCCATCAAAATTAGGGGCACAATTAGAAGGAAGTAAAGAATTTGCCAAAGAATTCCTGATCAAACATAATATTCCAACGGCGGCTTATGATAGTTTTACAGCCGAAACCGTTGAGAAAGGATGCGAATTTTTAGAAACATTGCAGCCTCCTTATGTGTTGAAAGCTGATGGTTTGGCCGCAGGAAAAGGCGTTCTGATTATTCAGGACTTAGAAGAAGCAAAAACTGAGTTGAGAAACATGCTGGTTCATGAAAAATTTGGTACTGCGAGTTCTAAAGTAGTGATCGAAGAGTTTCTAGACGGAATAGAATTGAGCTGTTTTGTTTTGACTGACGGGAAAAGCTATAAAATTTTACCAACGGCAAAAGATTATAAAAGAATTGGCGAAGGCGATACAGGTTTGAATACAGGCGGAATGGGAGCTGTTTCGCCGGTACCTTATGTTGACGCAGTTTTGATGGAAAAAATAGAAAGCCGCATCGTAAAACCAACAATCGAAGGTTTTCAAAATGACGGAATCGAATATAAAGGTTTTGTATTTATTGGTTTGATTAATGTAAAAGGAGAACCGATAGTGATCGAATACAATGTGAGAATGGGCGATCCTGAGACCGAAGTAGTGATACCTAGATTAGAATCTGATTTGGTAGCATTGTTTTTGGCGGTTGCAAATGAAAAATTAGATAGTTTCGAATTAAAAGTAGATCCGAGAAGCGCGACAACAATTATGGTAGTTTCTGGTGGATATCCTGAAGATTTTGAAAAAGGAAAAGTAATTACAGGTTTAGAAACTATTACAGATTCGATTGTTTTTCACGCTGGTACAAAATTAGACAACGGAAATATTGTAAGTAACGGTGGTCGCGTACTAACGGTAACTTCGTACGGTGATGACTTTCAACAGGCCATAAAAAAATCTTACCAAAACATAGATAAACTAAGCTTTGATAAGATGTATTTTAGAAAAGATATCGGCAATGATTTAAATTAAAACCTTTTCCCTTTTGGGATTGTAGAGGTTACTTTAAAAAAGAGTGAGCCGTTGTATCTTGATTTTCAGTTCCTGCAGCATCAAAAATACGTAATTGTTTAATCCAATATACGATTGCTGCAGAACAGATAATCATAAAAATCCAGTTGATTGTATTTGCACCAAACCATGTAACAAGTTCTAAATGACGTAAAAAGTCAAGCGGAGCAAATAAAATGTTAACAAATAAGTATTGTATTCCTTCAAAAAAAGCTGTCATAATTTATAAAATTATATGTTATTTATTGTTTTGTAACGCATTGAAGTTAAAATCCAATTAATAGAATCTTTTTTCAACTTGTTGGTTTTCCTTTTTAAACAAGTATTATATTTACAATCACAAAAGTATAAAATATCCTTATGATTACAAGCGTTTTTAGAAAATCTACACCATTAAATTATTCTTTGGTCGTAATTTTAATATTGCTTTTCTTTTTTTTGTTTCAAATTCAGGATCCATCCTGGACGAGCTCTTCTTTTTTGGTGTTCCAAAAGATAATTTTGTTGTGTTTTATTTTGGCGTCTTTTTTTCTGGTAAATTTTATCGTAAAGAAAAACGGACTCAGCAAAGACAATGGTTATTCGATATTTTTCTATTTATTATTTTTGTTGTTTTTCCCTACGATCTTTAGTAATTCGAATATAATTTATGCTAACTTTTTTGTTTTGTTGGCAGTTCGAAGATTGATTTCTTTACAGTCGTTAAAATCTTCAAAAGAAAAAATATTTGATGCTTCTTTCTGGATTTTGGTGGCTTCATTATTTCAGTTTTGGAGTATTCTTTTCTTAATTTTAGTTTTTATTTCGATAATTTTTCACGTTTCTCGCGATTACAGACACTGGATTTTGCCCTTTATAGCGCTTTTATCGGTAGGAGTTTTATTTTTATTGACGTCTTTAATCTTTAATTTTGATGCTGTTTCCTTCATTCGCGAAAGAGCGGTTGTAGATTTTAGAATTGATTATTTTAAAAATAATTACGAAAACGGAGCACTTTCTATTTATGCTTCTGTTGTATTATTTTTTCTATTTTCTATGATTACAACGCTTTCCAACAGGCCACAAATATTACATTCTTCATTCAAAAAAATAGTGGCTTATTTTGTTCTTGCAGTTGCAGTATATGTTCTTTCGCCCAATAAAAGCAATGATATATTGCTCTTAACAATTCCACCATTGGCAATGATGGCGGCCAGTCACGTAGAATATGTGCAGCAAAAACTAAGTAACGAAATTGTATTTTACCTACTTATTTTGTGCAGTGCTTTTACTTTTTTCTCACAGTTATAATTTACTGCCGTAAGCCAGATCACCGGCATCACCAAGCCCCGGAACGATATAGTTTTTTTCGTTTAGTTTTTCGTCTAAAGCCGCTACCCATAAATGACAATTTTCGGGAAGATTTTCTTCAAGATAAGCAATGCCTTCTGGTGCGGCAATAACAACAGCAATATGCATTTCTTTTGGAGTGGCGTTCTGAACCAATTTTTTATAAACCGCAACAATAGATTGACCCGTTGCCAACATGGGATCAAGTAATAAAACAGTCTTGTTATTTATGTTTGAAACCGCTTGATATTCTACAAGAATTTCAAACTCATCATCATTATTAGGATGGTGTCTGCAAGCAGAAACAAAGCTATTTTCTGCATGGTCAAAATAATTAAGAAAACCGTTATGAAGCGGTAGTCCAGCTCTTAAAATCGAACATAAAACCAAATCATCATTGATTTGCGTCGTTTTTTTAATACCGAGCGGAGTTTGAATTTCGACATTTTTATACGCTAAATCTTTGCTTAGTTCATAGGCCATAATTTCCCCGATTCGTTCGATATTTCTTCGAAAACGCATACTGTCGTTTTGAACATTTATGTTTCGAATTTCACCCAAAAAATGATTTAAAACGCTATTATTTTCAGAAATATAATGAATTTTCATATTTAATTTTTAAAATGTTGAAAGGGCAAATATACCAAAACGAAAAATTATTGGTTTTTTTCGTACTATAAAAGTATAAAAAGTATCTTTGTATCTCTAAAAAATAAAGACATGTTTTCAAAATTAGCATATTCTGTTTTCGAACAAAGCATCAAAGATTATCATGAATTTGATAGTGTTGATCAACCGATAAATAATCCTTTTCCAAAAGATAAATTTGAACATTTATTATATTTAAAAAATTGGATTGACACTGTTCAGTGGCATTACGAAGATATTATTCGCGATCCGCAAATAGATCCCGTTGCGGCGCTAACTCTTAAAAGAAAAATCGATGCTTCTAATCAGGAACGTACCGATATGGTAGAATATATCGATAGTTATTTTTTGCAAAAATACAGTGGTGTACAAGTAAAAGATGGGGCAAAAATTAACTCAGAAAGTCCTGCCTGGGCTTTTGACAGATTGTCTATTTTGGCTCTAAAAATTTATCACATGCAGGAAGAAGCCAATCGTGCTGAGGCTTCGCAGGAACACAGAGATAAATGTCAGGAGAAATTAAACATTCTTTTGGAGCAAAGAAGCGATTTATCGATAGCGATTGATGATTTACTGACAGATATCGAAAACGGCGATAAATTTATGAAAGTGTACAAACAAATGAAAATGTACAATGATGACGAATTGAACCCGGTTTTGTATCAAAATAAGAAATAATATTTAGAGCTATTTCCAGCTTTCCATTACAATTCCTCGCAAAAAAATAGAGTTTCTATTGTCTAAAAAAGAGCTTCCGTTGGTCGCTTTTTTTAAACAAGAAACTTTATTTTTTTTGCTCCGGGATTTTCATTTCAATCTGGGCTAAAAAAGCAAAGAATCAGAGTTTCTTTAAAAAAATATTTTTTTAGTCAGTTGAAATAACAAAAGAAATTTATTTACAGTAAATTAGTAAAAATGAAATAGCCAGCGACTTACAGCATTTTACAATATTTCATCCGTACATAATTTAAAAAATTAAAAATTGCCTAATAAAATACAACATATAGCTGTCATGAGACTTTCTGCAATGGGAGATGTCGCCATGACAGTTCCTGTTTTGCGCGCTTTTGTGCAACAAAATCCAGCGGTAAAAATCACGGTAATTTCGCGTCCGTTTTTTAAGCCTTTTTTTGATGGAATTCCAAATTTAGACTTTTTTCCTTTTGATGAAAAGCACCGTCACAAAGGCTTTCTCGGACTTTTGCGTTTGTATCAGGATGTAAAAAAACTCAAATTTGATGCTTTTGCAGATTTGCACAACGTTTTGCGTTCTAAAACAATGAGTTTGCTTTTCGCTTTAAGCGGAAAAAAACACGCTACAGTTGACAAAGGTCGTGAAGGCAAAAAAGAATTAACTCGTGCCGAAAATAAAATTTTTAAGCAGTTGCCGACCATGTTTGAAAGACACGTAAAAGTGTTTGAAAAATTAGGTTTTTCATTAGATTTATCAAATCCACAATTTCCTGAAAAAGCGAGTTTAAGTGCTGATGTCTTAGAAATTATTAAAAATAAAAATCAGAAGTTAATTGGTATTGCACCTTTTGCTCAGTATGACTCAAAAGTCTATCCTTTAGATTTAATGAAAGCCGTTATTACCGATCTGGCTCAAAATCAAACCAATAAAATACTACTTTTTGGCGGCGGAAAGAAAGAAATCGAAATTTTGGATTCGCTTGCAAAACCATTTGATAATGTGATCAACATGGCTGGAAAAATTAAATTTCAGCAGGAATTACAGCTTATCAGTAACCTGGATGTAATGCTTTCTATGGATTCCGGAAACGCACATATTGCGGCCATGCTGGGCGTAAAAGTGATCACACTTTGGGGTGCGACACATCCTTATGCAGGATTTTTACCCTTCAATCAAAGTTTAGAAAGTGCATTAATGGCAGATCGAAATCAATATCCAAAACTGCCAACATCGGTATACGGAAATAAAACGGTAGAAGGTTATGAAGATGCGATGAGAACAATTCTTCCAAAAGAAATAGTTAAAAAAATTGAGGGCAGCTTAAAATAAAAATTCCAATAAAAAAAGTCCAAATCCCAACTGTAAGTTTAGAATTTGGACTTTATATATTTTTAAATTTAACGACTAAACATCATCAAAATCGATATAAATCGACTCCGATGTTGGATGGGCTTGACAAGTTAAAATGAGACCCGAAGCAATTTCTTTATCTGTTAAAATAGAGTTTTTTGTCATCTCGGCATTTCCAGAAGTTACGCGTGCAAGACAGCTGCTGCAAATTCCGCCTTGACAAGAGTAGGGCGCATCAATGCCTTGTTTTAGTGTGGCATCCAAAATGGTTTGTTTTTGTGACATTTCGAAAGTTACTTCGTCATCATCTACCAAAACAGTGATTTTAGTATGTCCTTCTAATGAAGTTTTTATTTCGTTTTCTTGCGATGAAGAAGTAAAAAGCTCAAACTTAATGGCCGATTCTTTTACGTTTTTCTCTTTTAAAACGTCAGAAACGGTGTTGATCATTTCTTCTGGGCCACACAAGTAAAACTTATCAAATTGCAACTCTTTGTGTTTGTTATTCAACACAAAATTTACCGCCGATTTTTCTATTCTACCAAACAATGCATTTTCGGCTTTAGCCTGACTATAAACGTAATGCACAAAAAAACGACCCACATATTGCAATTGCAAATCGTGTAATTCCTGATAAAAAATGGTTTCTTCGGGATTTCTGTTTCCGTAAACCAATACAAAAGAACTTTTTGGCTCACTTTTCAAAACCGATTTCAAAATAGAAAGCACGGGTGTGATTCCGCTTCCGGCAACAAAAGCCGCATAATTTCTTTGTCTTTCCGCATCTGCTTCAAAAGTAAATTTTCCTTCAGGATGTCCTACTTCAAGAACATCACCTGCTTTTAGTTTTGTATTGGCAAATTGTGAGAACAAACCATTTTTTACAGCTTTTACGGCAATTCGTAGTTCGCCGCTTTCCGGGGCAGAACATATAGAATAAGCACGTCTGATTTCTTGATTATCAAGAGTTAATTTTAAATTTATGTATTGTCCGGCGATAAATTTATAATCGGCTTTTAGTTCTTCGGGAACATTAAAAAGAACAGAAACGGCATCAACAGTTTCGCGTTTTACCTCTTTAATTATGAGTTTTAAAAATGAAGGCATGATAGTATATTTTGTGCAAAAATAACAAACCGTCACTAAATGTCGCGTACTAAATTATTTTTTTTATTTTTTTTGTAACGTTTTCTTACATTTGATTACATACTACCAAACTTAAACCAAAAACCATGATTAAAAAGTTTATTTACCTCGAATGGAAAGCCTTTACCAGATCAGCTTCCTTTGGTACCAATCTCGCCATGAAAATCTTGATCGGATTTCTGATGGCTTATTTTTCGCTTGTTTTTATTGCGATAGGCGTTGGTGCATTTTATGTGCTCAAAAAAATGAAGTTAGAACCATTAGTAACGGTCAACCAATTTTTGATTTATTATTTCTTGTTCGATTTGCTCATTCGATTAATGATGCAAGGTATACCAGTTCTTAACATCAGACCTTTATTGGTGTTGCCTTTTAAGAAACCCACAATTGTGCATTTTTCTTTAGGAAAAACGGCATTGTCTTTTTTTAACTGGGTTCATGCTCTTTTTTTTGTGCCTTTTTCAATAGTATTAATATTGGAAGGATACGATGTGATCAGTATTTTGCTCTGGAATTTAGGTGTTTTTGCACTCATTTACATCAATAATTTTCTAAATATTATTCTTAGTAATATCGACAAATTATTTGTTGTTTTTGTTGGATTGCTTTTAGGATTAGGAGCGGCTCAGTATTATAAATTGTTTGACATTACCCTTTTTACAACACCTTTTTTTCAGGGACTTTACGCATCAAAAATACTGTTTTTGATACCTGTTATTGTTTTGATTGGTTTGTATGTTTTTACGTTTAAATATTTTAAAAATAATTTATTTTTAGACGCAGGACTTTCAAAAAAAGAAGATATTGCAATCACCGAAAATTTGTCGTGGCTGAATCAGTTTGGAACTTTGGGGACGTTTCTTAAAAATGATATCAAATTAATTAAAAGAAATAAAAGATCAAAAACGACCATTTTGATGAGCTTTATATTTTTGTTTTATGGATTGATCTTTTTTGGCAATTCGCACCAACCTCCCGTGATGCATATTTTTGCTGGAATTTTTGTTTCGGGTGGCTTTTTATTTGTTTTTGGACAGTTTGTGCCAAGTTGGGATAGTTCGTATTATCAATTGATGATGACGCAAAACATTCCGTATCGCGGATACATAACATCAAAATGGTGGCTGGTCGTTATCGCTACTTTTGTATCGACAATTTTGGCTTCGTTCTATCTTTTTTACGGATTAGAAACCTATTTGACCATTGTTGTAGGAGCCATTTATAACATTGGTGTCAACTCGCACTTGGTACTTTTGGGCGGTGCTTTTACCAAAACACCAATTGATTTAAGTTCTTCGAGCGGGGCTTTTGGAGACAAAAAAGCATTCAATGTCAGTGCGATGTTATTGACGTTGCCCAAATTATTATTGCCTTTATTATTGTATTGGACAGGGCTTCATTTTGGCGATAAATCGCTGGGTTTAGCATTAGTGGCTGGGGCTGGAGTTCTTGGTTTTATCTTTAGAAATAAAGTTTTTTCTATTATCGAAAAAAGATACAAAGTCGAGAAATACAGTACGATACTCGCCTACAAACAAAAGAATTAGAAAATTAGTCAATATTGATAATTAGATTATTTTATAAAAAAACAAATTAACGATTAACTAAACCAACAATTAAACGAATACAAATGATACAAGTAAATCAACTTTCGAAGACATATAATGAAACAACAGTTTTAAATATTAATAACCTTGAGATTCCAAAAGGACAAAGTTTTGGATTAGTCGGGAACAACGGTGCGGGAAAAACCACTTTTTTTAGTTTGTTGTTAGACTTAATTCAGCCGTCAACTGGGAATATTATAAATAATGATATTCAGGTAAATAGTAGTGAAAACTGGAAATCATTTACCGGTTCTTTTCTTGACGAAAGCTTTTTGATCGGCTATCTAACACCCGAAGAATACTTTTATTTTATTGGAGATTTGCGCCATCAAAACAAAGCTGATGTGGATGCTTTATTGGCCCAACACGAAGAATTCTTTAACGGAGAAATTTTAAAAAATAGAAAATACTTGCGTGATTTATCCAAAGGAAATCAGAAGAAAGTAGGGATCATCGCAACACTCATTGGTAATCCGGAAGTCATTATTCTGGATGAACCTTTTGCAAATTTAGACCCGACAACGGTAAGCAGATTAAAAAAAATAATCAAAGAATTGGCTGATAATCCAAATGTTACTGTTTTGGTTTCGAGTCACGATTTGCAACACACAGTAGAAGTTTGTGACAGAATTGTAGCGTTGAATAAAGGTGAAGTCGTTAAGGATATTCAAACATCAAAAGAGACATTGCAAGAGTTGGAAGCGTTTTTTGCGGTTTAAGGTTTCATATTTCAAAAAGAAGCGTATTTTTACAAGTCATTATACTAAAAATCGTTTTTATAAGTTAAATGATTTAAATCTATTTCAATTGAAAAAGAGTACTCTTAAATATAGTTTTCCGTTCGTTGTTTTATTCTTTTTGATAGCATGTTCTACCAAGAAAAACACTTTTGTTTCCAGAAATTCGCATGCATTAAGTACAAAATACAATATTTTGTACAACGGAGGAGTTGGCTTAGAGAAAGGGTTAAAATCTATTGAAGGCAATAATCAGGATAATTTCTGGAAAATGTTGCCTATAGAAAAAATGCAAGTCAATGAAAATGCTTCGGAAGAAGGAAAAGCTAAAAATGCTGATTTTGAACTTGCGGAAACCAAAGCGACAAAAGCCATTCAGAAACACTCGATGAATATTGGAGGAAGAGAGAAAAATTCGCAAATAGACGAAGCTTATCTGATGTTGGGAAAAGCCAGATATTATGACCAACGTTTTATTCCGGCATTAGAAGCATTCAATTATATTTTGTATAAATATCCAAATAGCAGCAATATTTATACAGCCAAAATTTGGCGTGAGAAAACAAATATGCGCTTGGGCAATGATGCGATTGTGATAAAAAACATCAATCGATTGCTAAAAAAAACAGATTTAAATAAACAAACTTTTGCCGATGCCAATGCTTTGTTGGCAGAGGCTTTTTTAAATCTGGAGAAAAGAGACAGTGCTGTTGCCAAACTTAGAATTGCTGAAGAATTTACCCGCAACAATGAAGAAAGGGCAAGGTATCGTTTTATCCTGGGGCAGATGTATCAAGAGGTTGGACAAAAAGACAGCGCCACTTATTTTTATGATGGCGTTATTGATTTGAACAGAAAAGCCGACAGAAAATACATGATGCATGCGTATGCCAAAAAAGCGCAGATGTTTGATTACGAAAAAGGTAATGATACACTTTTTCTTAAAACATATAATAAATTGGTTAAGGACAGAGAAAATCGTCCGTATTATGATGTGCTTTTTTACGAAATGGGTGTCTACTTTGATAAAAAGAAAGACCGAGAATCGGCATTGGCGTCTTATAACAAATCTTTAAAAAGAAAATCGACGGACTCTTATTTGGTAGCATCGACCTACCGAAATATTGGTAATATGTATTTTAAAGATACAGATTATACAATGGCGGCCAAATATTATGACAGTACCTTGGTAAAATTAGATCCAAAATCGAGAGAGTTTGCGTTTATCGAAAAAAACCGAAAAAATCTGGACGACGTTATCAAATACGAAGGAATAGCAAAACGCAATGACAGTATTATTAGGGTTTATGGCCTTCCTGCAGCCGATCGAAAAATATATTTTGAAAATTACATCGTAGAACTTAAAAAGAAAGACGAAGCAAAGCGTCTTTTAGAAGAAAAAGAAAAGGAAAAACTGGCGAATATCGAGCGCAACAGCCAGTCTCAAATTCCGGGTAATGCGGCTGTCAATCCGCAGTCATTAGGTACTTCGGGAGAACCGGAGTCTATAGTTCCGCCATCAGGAACCGATACGGGAAGCACATTTTATTTTTACAATCCTACCACGGTTGCTTACGGAAAATTACAATTTAAAAAACTTTGGGGCAATAGGACTTTAGGAGGAAACTGGCGATTGTCGGGCACAAAAGCAATAGCAGGCAAAGAAGTAAATGATTCGATAAATAGCAAAAACGATTCGATTGCCGCTTTACAAATTGCTGTTGTTGAAGAAAAATATACAACAGAGTTTTACGAAAAGCAGCTTCCAACAACACAGGTTGCAATTGATAGTATTGGACAAGAACGTAATTTTGCGTATTACCAATTAGGTCTTATTTACAAAGAAAAATTCAAAGAATACAATTTGGCAAGCAATAAGCTGGAGCAGTTATTACGCAACAATCCAGAAGAGAAACTGATTTTGCCTTCGATGTATAATTTGTACAAAATATATCAAATTACCGATCCTAAAAAAGCAGAAATTGTAAAAGCAGAGATCGTAGCCAAATATCCAAATTCAAGATATGCACAAATTATCAACAATAATGGTTCCGGCAATAATACTTATTTATCTCCCGATCAGGAGTATCAAAAGTGGTATAAGTTGTACGAGGAAGAACAATTTGATGTCGTACTTGAAAATATTGATAACTTGATCAATCTGTATGCCGGTGAAGATATTGTTTCTAAATATGAATTATTGAAAGCCAGTACGCTTGGAAAAGTATACGGTTTGGATGCTTACAAAAAAGCACTCGAAAATGTTGCCGATAATTATCCGAACAGTGAAGAAGGTAAAAAGGCACGAGAAATAATCGAAAAGCAAATTCCGGGTTTAGAAAAACTTGATTTTGTAACCGTTGATACTCAAAACTGGAAAATCTTATATACTATTCCTTTTAATGACATACAAGCCAGAAAACAAATTGACGATGCTATAAAGAAATTTTTATCATTAGAAAATTTCCAAAGGCTAACGACTTCTTATGACAAGTACAATAAAACCGAAAGTTTTGTGGTTATTCACGGTATAAAATCGGAGGCTTATGCCAATGATGTAGCGGGAGTTTTGCGAGATGAAAAAGCATATAAAATTTCGCATCCTTTTATTATAATTTCTGATGAAAATTATAAAATAGTACAAATTAAGAAAAACTTAGCAGTTTATTTAGCACCCAAAATACCATAAATATGTTTGAAAAAACCAAAAAAACAGGATCCGAGCTTTTAGGAAAAACCAATAGAATTGTCGAAGGAACTACTCTTATCGGAGACATAGTTTCTAAGGCCGATTTTAGATTAGATGGCGAGTTGATAGGTAATTTTACATCACAGGGAAAATTAGTGATTGGTCAGACAGGATCGATTAAAGGCGAAATTATTTGCAACAATGCAGATATAGAAGGAGAGTTTCATGGTAAAATAAAGGTTATAGAAGTACTTAATATAAAAGCAACTGCAAAAATACACGGCGAAGTTTTGGTTGGAAAATTATCGATAGAACCAGGCGCCGATTTTACCGCTACGTGTACTATGATCGTAGCAGAATTAAATCACGAAAAACCAAAAGATGCAAAAGGAGCCGAACAAAAACCAAAGGAATAAGTGGATTGCCCTTATTAATATTCCCGTTCAGATGGGGGTCATTATTTTTTTGTTTGGATATTTAGGCAATTGGTTAGATGAGAATCACCCAAGCAGCAAAATCAACTACAGCGCTATTCTAGTAATGGTGGGTGTTGGACTCGCTTTATACAATGTGATTCGTCAGGTAAACGAAATCAATAAAACAAAGTAATTTATCTTTAAATAGCTGTCAATAAATGTTGCATCTTTGCAAGAAAAATTACTAAAATGTTTTTTAAAAATTACAGACCATTTTTACAATTATTCTTTTTGGCAGCAACAGCTTATATTTTGCATAGAGCTGTTTTTTTTGGATTACACATCAACACTAAAAATTTCTTTTACAGTATCGAATTGCTGTATTTGATTTTTTTCGGAACAACGGCATTATTATACATTATAGTATTAGTAGTAAAAAAGAAGAATTTCGAGATTGTCGGAATGTCATTTTTATTTGGAACTTTTGCACAAATGTTATTGGGTTATTTAATTTTGAGACCAGTTTTAGAAAACAAATCGGAAGAGGTGACTATTGAAAAAATTAACTTTTTTGCAATATTTATTTTGTTTTTGTTATTTGAAACGCTTTTAACTGTCCGATTATTAAATGAAAAGCGTTAAATTAGCAATTCTGTAAAAGAAGGTTCAAAAATAATTTTTCATATCCTTTTGAATATTAATAAAAAATGTACCTTTGCACCAAATTTTAGAAACGTAAAAAAATAAGATTTTCAACAGCTATGGTGATTTCAAACAAACCACTCCATTTTATTCTTGCAGCTTTCGTAGCTTGTCTTCCTGTAATGAGTTTTGCAAATTCAGAGAATGACTCAACGCATGTAAAAACTGAAGCAGTTCACGAAGAGAAAGTAATTTCACATAACGCTCCTATGGAAGGAGAGCATGTAGCTCTTGATCCAAAAGCAAAAGTGGATGCTTTTATAGATCATCACTTACAAGATTCTCATGATTTTGTTTTCTTTTCAGATGAAAAGGAAAACAAGCATTATGGTTTTCCATTACCTGTAATTCTTATTGACGGAGGTTTGAAAGTTTTCTTATCTTCAAAATTTCACCACGGTGAAGAAGTTGCAGAAGTTGATGGAAGTTTCTACAAATTAGTTCATGGTAAAATTTATAAAACAGATGCCGCAGGATCAATCAAATTGAATGAGCACGGACATCCAGAAAATGAAAAACCATTAGATTTTTCTATCACAAAAAACGTAGTTTCTATGCTATTCGTTTCAGTATTATTATTCTTAATGTTTACTGGCTTAGCAAAATCATATAAAAAAGGACCAATCCCAACTGGATTTGGAAGAGTATTAGAGCCACTAATTATTTTTATCAGAGACGAAATCGCTGTTCCGAATATTGGTGAGAAAAAATACAGAAAATATATGGGTTACCTATTGACCGTATTTTTCTTTGTTTGGTTGTTAAACCTTTTAGGTATGACGCCACTTGGAATTAATGTTACCGGAAATATCGCAATTACTATTTGTTTGGCAGCATTTACTTTTATTATTACTCAGTTTAGTGCGAACAAAGAATATTGGGGACACATTTTTTGGATGCCTGGAGTTCCAGTTCCAATGAAAATTATCTTAGCTCCAATTGAGGTGTTAGGAATGTTCACAAAACCATTTGCATTATTGATTCGTTTGTATGCCAATATTACAGCGGGTCACGTTGTAATTATGAGTTTGATCGGAATGATTTTCGTAGGTAAAAATTTGGCAGCAGATTTACCAATTTCTATGGGATTAACATTGTTTATTTCTGTTATCGAAATTTTAGTAGCATTTTTACAGGCGTTTATTTTTACAATGTTGTCGTCATTATTCATTGGTATGGCAGTTCAGGAACATGATCATGCGCATCACCACGAAGACGAAACAGCAATTATTTAATTTAGAAGTTTAATTTTATATATATAAATACTTATGGGAACAATTCCAACTTTAGTAGGTGCAGGTTTAGTAGTAATCGGTGCAGGTTTAGGTTTAGGTAAAATCGGTGGATCTGCTATGGACGCGATTGCTCGTCAGCCAGAAGCTGCTGGTAAAATTCAAACTGCGATGATTATTATCGCGGCTTTATTAGAAGGTTTAGCATTTGCTGCTTTGATCTTAGGAAAAAACTAATAAAGAAAAAATTAACAACATCTTTAACGGTTGGTTAAAGGTGTTGTTACCTTTTAAAAAAAGAAATTAAATATATAATATAGTTATAAAATGGATAAGTTAATTAACGATTTTTCATTCGGTTTATTCTTTTGGCAAGCAATTATCTTGTTGGTTTTAATTTTGCTTTTAGTAAAATTTGCTTGGAAACCTATTATGGAGTCTATTACCGCGAGAGAAGAAGGTATAAAAGATGCATTGCTTTCTGCTGAGAATGCAAAAAAAGAAATGCAAAATTTACAAGCTGACAATCAAAGAATTTTGAATGAAGCTCGTGCTGAACGTGATGCGATGCTAAAAGAAGCTCGTGAAATGAAAGAGAAAATGATAGCTGATTCTAAAAACGAAGCACAAGAGCAAGGTCTGAAAATGATTGAGCAAGCTAAAGTAGCTATCGAAAATGAAAAAAATGCTGCAATGGCTGAGTTGAAATTACAAGTTTCGACTTTATCATTGAGTATCGCTGAAAAATTGTTGAAAGAAGAATTATCTAACAAAGAATCTCAAACCAAATTGGTAGAGAAAATGTTGGGTGACGTAAAGTTAAACTAATATTATGGCAAGTACAAGAGCAGCAATTCGTTATGCAAAAGCAATTCTAGACTTAGCAAACTCTAAAGGTGTTGCCGAAGCTGTAAACAACGATATGAAAGCGATTGCTTCAACGATTGAAAGCAATTTAGAATTGAGTACCTTTATTCAGAACCCAACGACAAAAGTTGAAGTTAAAGAAAGTGCTCTTTTAGAAGTTTTCGCAGATGTAAATGGCGTAACCAAAGGTTTATTTCATTTATTATTCGAAAACAAAAGATTTGAAATTCTTGAAGCAATTGCTTTAGAATACAAAAAATTATTTGATGAAAGTAATGGTGTTGAAGTAGCTAAAGTTACAACAGCTATTCCTATGGATGCAGCTTTAGAAGCCAAAGTTTTGGCAAAAGTAGCTACCTTATCAGATAAAAAAATAACAATAGAAAATATAGTAGACCCTTCTATAATTGGAGGATTTATTTTAAGAATAGGTGATCAGCAATACAATGCTTCAGTTGCAAACAGATTACAGGTATTAAAAAGAGAGTTAAGTAATTAGTTTTATTACACATAAAAGTGTCTAAATTATAAAGTAAGATGGCGGAAATCAAACCTGCTGAAATTTCAGCAATATTAAGAAAGCAAGTAGAAGGTTTTGAATCTGGTGCTACGCTAGAAGAAGTAGGAACAGTACTTCAAGTTGGAGATGGTATTGCTCGTATTTACGGGCTATCTAATGTGCAATACGGTGAGTTAGTTGAATTTGACAACGGACTTGAAGCTATTGTATTGAACCTTGAAGAAGACAATGTTGGTGTGGTACTTTTAGGGCCATCAACAGGTATCAAAGAAGGATCAACAGCAAAAAGAACGCAACGTATCGCTTCTCTTAAAGTAGGTGAGCAAATGGTAGGACGTGTAGTAAATACTCTTGGTTTTCCAATTGATGGAAAAGGGCCAATTGGTGGAGACTTATACGAAATGCCATTAGAAAGAAAAGCTCCTGGAGTTATCTTCCGTCAGCCAGTTACTGAGCCATTACAAACAGGAGTAAAAGCTGTAGATGCTATGATCCCAGTTGGACGTGGACAACGTGAGCTTGTAATTGGTGACCGTCAAACAGGTAAATCAACTGTTTGTATCGATACAATCTTGAACCAAAAAGAATTTTACGATGCAGGAAAACCTGTATTTTGTATATATGTTGCCATTGGGCAAAAAGCGTCAACTGTAGCAGGAATTGCAAAAATGTTAGAAGAAAAAGGAGCAATGGCGTATACCGTTATTGTTGCAGCTAATGCTTCTGATCCGGCTCCAATGCAAGTTTACGCTCCTTTTGCAGGTGCTGCAATTGGAGAATATTTTAGAGATTCTGGTCGTCCTGCACTTATTGTGTATGATGATTTGTCTAAACAAGCTGTTGCTTACCGTGAGGTTTCTCTTTTATTAAGAAGACCACCGGGACGTGAGGCATATCCTGGAGACGTTTTTTACTTACACTCTCGTTTATTAGAGCGTGCTTGTAAAGTAATTGCAGATGACGGAATTGCTAAAAACATGAATGATTTACCAGATTCTATCAAGTCTATCGTAAAAGGTGGTGGTTCTTTGACTGCCTTACCAATTATCGAAACTCAGGCGGGTGACGTTTCTGCTTATATCCCAACAAACGTAATCTCGATTACAGATGGTCAGATTTTCCTTGATGGAGATTTGTTCAACTCTGGAGTTCGTCCTGCGATCAACGTAGGTATTTCTGTATCTCGTGTTGGAGGTAATGCTCAGATTAAATCAATGAAAAAAGTTTCAGGAACTTTAAAATTAGATCAGGCCCAATTCCGTGAATTGGAAGCTTTTGCTAAATTTGGTTCTGATTTGGATTCAGTTACTTTAAATGTAATTGAAAAAGGAAAAAGAAACGTTGAAATCTTAAAACAAGGTTTGAATGATCCTTACACAGTAGAAAATCAAGTAGCTATTATTTACGCTGGTTCTAAAAACTTATTAAGAAACGTTCCTGTAAATAAAGTAAAAGAATTTGAAGCTGATTTCTTGGCCTACTTAAACAGCAAGCATAAAGACACTCTTAATGCATTGAAAGCTGGTAAGTTAGATGACAATATTACTGATGTTATCGAAAAAGCAGCAAAAGAAATTTCAGCAAAATATAATTAATTTTAGTTGATTGTTGTTGGTTGATAGTCGTTGAAATATTCAGAAACTATCAACCAATAACTAACAACCAACAACTATAATAGAATGGCAAATTTAAAGGAAATCCGTAATAGAATTACTTCCGTTTCATCTACGATGCAGATCACATCGGCAATGAAAATGGTTTCTGCTGCAAAGCTTAAGAAAGCACAAGATGCAATCACTGCGATGCGCCCTTATGCCGAGAAATTAACGGAATTGTTACAAAATCTTTCTGCTACACTTGATGGTGAAGTAGGAGGAGATTATACAACACAACGTGAAGTAAAAAAAGTGTTACTTGTTGCTATAACTTCAAATAGAGGTTTATGTGGTGCATTTAATACCAATATTATTAAAGAAGCTAAAAACCGTAGTCAGTTTTATGCAGGGAAGCAAGTTGATATTTTTCCTATTGGGAAAAAAGGAAATGATGTTCTAGCCAAAACACATACAGTTCATGGTCATCATAATGCAATTTTTGATCAATTAACTTTTGATAATGTGGCGGTAATTGCAGATAGTTTAACTGAAAAATTCTTGTCTGGAGAGTACGATAGAATAGAATTGATTTACAATCAATTTAAAAATGCTGCTACTCAAATTGTTCAGGTTGAGCAGTTTTTACCTTTGGCTCCAATTAAAACTGAAGTTGCAGTTGCAGCATCAGATTATATTTTTGAGCCTTCTAAAGAAGAAATTGTATTGACTTTGATTCCTAAATCATTAAAAACACAATTGTATAAAGGTATTCGTGATTCATTTGCTTCAGAACATGGAGCGCGTATGACAGCTATGCACAAAGCAACTGACAACGCTACTGAATTAAGAAACCAAT
The DNA here is from genome assembly GCF_020911905.1 of Flavobacterium flavipigmentatum. Classification (NCBI taxonomy): domain Bacteria; kingdom Pseudomonadati; phylum Bacteroidota; class Flavobacteriia; order Flavobacteriales; family Flavobacteriaceae; genus Flavobacterium; species Flavobacterium flavipigmentatum. The sequence continues at coordinate 1,155,705 of NZ_CP087133.1, forward strand.
TAAAATTAACGTATAATAAAGCACGTCAGGCTGCTATTACTAACGAAATCCTTGAGATCGTTGGTGGAGCTGAAGCCTTGAACGGATAAAAGTTTTTTAGATAAAAATCAAAAAGAGCCTACAATTTTGTAGGCTCTTTTTTTTGTTAAAATTAGTCAGCAATAGAGAGTTATAAATCTTCTAAAAAAAGTCTTGGCTCTATTAAAATCTGGTAAAGCTGTAAAGTCAAATCATAAAAAAATAAGTTAGAAAAAGAATGGGTAAAAGCTTTTTTTGCATCATACAACTTGACTTTAATACTTTTTTTTTATTCTCAAAGAATTTATTTTTGGCAGATTTTACAAAAGAATGACTTTGTTTGTCTGTTTAAATTATTTTAAAATCCATAATATTTTAAAAATAAACATACGAATTATACATTTAAAAAAAAACCGTTCATGATTGAACGGTTTTTAAAACCTAAATAACATTTATATTTGTATTAAGAATTTCTACAAGGTTATTTTAAAACTAATTCAAATGGTTTTCTAAATTTTAAAATGGGTATTCTCGAGAATGCCATTCCCGAGAATTTGCACCATTTTATACATTTTTTTAGACGGCATGTGTTTTTCCGTATCTGCTTTGTTTTTTATGGGTACAAACTAGCTTTATTATTCCCATTGCTTTGTTTTTTTTCGGGTTACATATCAGCTGTATCATTCCCAGATGCTTTTATATTTTTTTAAAGGGTTGTATTGTAGCTATAACTATCCCTGTTGCTTTGTTTTTTTACGGGTTACACATCAGCTATATTATTCCCACTGCTTTTACATTTTTTTAAAGGGTTGTATTGTAGCTATAATTATCCCTATTGCTTTGTTTTTTTGTGGGTTACATATCAGCTATATCATTCCCGTGCTTTTATATTTTTTTGAAGGGTTATATTCTAGCTATAATTATCCCTTTTGCTCTGTTTTTTTACGGGTTACATATCAGCTGTATTATTCCCAATGCTTTTTATTTTTTGAAGGGTCATCTTTAAGCTATCACTATCCCTTATGCTCTGTTTTTTTATGGGTTACATATCAGCTGTATTATTCCCAATTTTTTTTATATAACTACTTTTCGTAGCTTATAATTTTATGATTGTTTTCTTGTGTTTTAAACTGTCAAATATCATATGTCAAAATTGCGCAATTAACATGGTTCCCACAATACCTGCTTTTGGTGATTTTTATGTAGAATAAATTCTATTTTTCATGTATTTTTGCTAAAAATCAACGAAATAACCTACATATTCGATAATTTGGCTAAAAAACTGTTTTTTTGATTATTTTTGTTTCTACTATATTTAAATAAAAATGACAATTACAGAATTAACCACAATTGAAGAAATGATGGCTCAAATGGAGACCATAAAATTTCTATATCCAAACATTTCAAAAGAAAAATATCGTGCCTTTCTTTTAGATATGATTCCTCATAATTATACTCAGATTGGAGTTTTTGAAAATAATATTTGTTTGGGCATCACAGGATGTTGGTCAGCGACTAAATTATGGACAGGGAAATATCTCGAAATAGATAATTTTGTGGTTCATCCGGAATATCGTTCGAAAGGCATCGGAAAGATATTGACCGATTATATAGAACAGAAAGCATTAGAAATTGGTTGCAGCAGTATTGTTTTGGATGCCTTTACAGGAAATTTTGGAGCACATAGGTTTTATTATAATCAAGGTTATGTACCAAGAGGATTTCATTTTATAAAAACGCTCGATGAAAGTAAATTAACCTGATAATTAAATAGTTATCATTTTAAGTGTAAAAAGGATATATTTATCTTTTCAAAATTGGTAACTTTTTAACACTTCCTACGTATAACATTTAACAACCAAAAAGTTATTAAAAAAAATTCACTAACCAGATACAATGACAAAAGAAAGTTTTAATTGGAAGAGCCTCTTTATTAATGAAGAAGCCGTTAAGTCGCAAGAATCAACTACAGTTCAGTCGTCCAGTCCAGCCGCGACGGCTCCTAGCAACAAATTTCCGGCGCATACAGAATCGTTTCCGACAAATTCCTTGACAAATCCTTTTTTGAATGAGATTTTTGAAGTGTATGATAAAGGCTTCGAATCATTGAATGAAGCAGGTTTTGATTTTTTTGAAATGTATAAATCTGTAATGGCTGTTGGACCTACAAATCCGCAAAGTTATCAGATGGCGTTTACAATGGGAAAAACGATAAAACCTGATTTGACAAAGGAGTTTCTTTTACAAAAGGGAAGTTTTTACATTGCTGAAATTGAAAAAGTGTATGCCAAATATGATACTATAGGTAAAAGCAAAAAGACAGAATTAGACAATAATATTACCAAAGAAAAATATAATTTATCTAAAAGTATTGCAGAACTGGAAGCCAGAATTTTAGAGCTTCAGAAAGAATTAGAAGCTAAAAAGGTAGAGCTTCAAAAAATTGATCCTATTAATATGGAGCAGCTTTCTGAAATTCAATTAAAAATGGATGCGAACAATTTAGCAAAAGAAAGAATCTTAACATCAATCAATACTGTAATCACAGGAATTAATCAATATTTGTAATAATGGATAAATACGAACAAGAAAAGAGTACACTTTTAGCACTTCCAATTCTAAAACATTTTGATGAGTCTAAAGGAGAAATTGCTTTAAAATCAGGCGTGCTTAAAAAAGGAGAAAAATCATTATTTTTAGCTTTAGCTTTAGGTTTATTAGGTGTTGGAGGTTATTTGATCTGGACCTATATTATTCCGCCATTATTTACGATGCTGGGTCAGGCAATCGCTTTATCTGCAACGGGTGTATTTTTGGTTTTTCTGGTTATGATGGCTCCGGTAATTATGAAGGCACTTCGTTTTACTACAAAAAACCTTCATAAAGCATTAATTCAGAGCAATCCTTTTAATGAGTTGGAAGAGCAAAAACAAAAAATGATCAAAAACCGTGAAGTTTTTAAAAATACTAAAGCCAAGCTGAAAGGTCTTAAAAACGAAATGGAGATTGAAGCCAATAAATCTGAAAAAGAGGCCAAATCATTTCAGGAAGATGTTCTGAGTTTGCAACGTCAGTCTGAAAAACTTAAATCGGCCATGGATGAAATGGTTAAGATTAATGGTATCGCTGCAAAAGATACCGATGAGTATGTAGCTTTACAAAGTGAATTAGCAAAAAAATTAAGTGATTCTCAACGTGTTTCTACTCAATACGAACAAAGTAAAAGTTTCATCCAAAAATATGGTGTTCGTGCCAATGTTTTGGGTAAGATGGACAGAAAGTTAACTTTGGCAGGAACCGCTATCGATATCAAGATCGCTGATTTTGATGTAACAGTTAAGATGCTTCAGAAGGAATATGAGTTTGCCAAAAATGCTAAGGAAGCTACCGAAAGTGCCAAAAGCGCTATGTTGTTTACTAAGGATTGGGAATTAGAATACGCTCTGGAAGTGGTAACGTCTACGATCGCACAGGATATTGCCAAAACATCTGAAAATTTGATTGATATTGATGCCTTGACTTCTAAATATTCTGTAGATAATGATGAGCTGTATTCAAGATTAGATTCTTTGGCAGATGAAATAAAAACGGGGGACAATACCATTCCCGACTCAACAAAATATACAAGTCCAAATTATAAAATGACCAAAGAAGATAAATTGTCTGGTGGTGGTTTTGGAGATATTTTTTAATACAATAAATTTAATTTTATACATAAAATGGGAAAAATTTTAAGAACAGAAAAGTTAACAACGTTTTCTGAATTAATTATCGTTATTGCTGGAATTGGTGCAATTTTAGGAGGTGTGTATTATTTGTCTCCAGGGATTAAAACGGCTGTTTCTAAACAATTAAACGGTATCGAACTAAACCAGACAGATGTTAATAATGTAACCAATGCTGAAAAAATTGCGTTGCCAACTACAGAACTATCTTCTGAAGTTTCAGGTAAACCTTTGGTAAGAATTGCTGGTTATGCCTGGAATGCTCAATCTGGGATTATCGTTTCTAATGGTGGTCCAAAAACAACCAAAGGTTCTTTGATGGAAAAAAACGGAGTTAATCTTGAGATTATTCGTCAAGACTGGCTTTCGGAATTGCGTAATATGCAAATGAAGTTTATCGAAGAGTTTGACAAAGGAGAAGCTTTTCCTACCTCAGACAAAAGTGCTTTTGCGGTTATGATCATGGGAGATGGTGCGCCATTTTATATTAGTTCTGTTCAGAAATCATTAGACGAAAAATACGGAAAAGACAAATACCATTTGCAAGTTATGGGTGTTGTTGGGATGAGTTATGGTGAAGATAAATTAATCGGACCACCCAACTGGAAATCAGATCCAAAATCAATGAAAGGTGCTGTAATTTCTGCAGTTCTTGGAGATGGTGACTGGGTTACAACGGTAAACTATTGTTTTGCAAACGGATTGAAAGTAAACCCAGATCCGGCAACTTATGATGCGGATGCAGTAAATATTTATCCATCTGAAAATGATGATTATATCAAATCGGCAGAAGAATTGATAAAATCGCAAACCACAGGATGGACCGTTACTTTGAAAGAAGTGGTAAACGGAAAATTGACAGGGAAATCTGTAAATAGAAAAATTGATGGTTGCGCTACATGGACACCTGGTGATAAAACAGTTTTTGATAAATTGACTGGTTTTGTAGATATTGTTTCTACAAAAGAATTCAATAACCAGATGCCAACAGCACTTATTGGTGTAAAAGAATGGGCTGTAAAAAACCCAGAAATTGTTTCGAATATCTTAAAATCGGCATTGACGGCTTCTAACCAAATGAAAAATTATGAAGATTGGAAAGTGAGAGCTTCGCAGGCAATTTCGGATACTTACAAAATGGAAACTCCGGATTACTGGTATAAAATGTTTAAAGGACAACAAGGTACAAAAGGCGGTTTAACTTATAACATGGGTGGTTCAAAAGTATTCAACTATGCAGATGCAATGCAATATTTTGGATTATCAGATGGTGTAAACAGATACAAATCGGTTTATAATCAAGTATCGGGATATTTAACAGAGTTGAATCCGTTTGGATTTAATGAAAATGTAGGTGCCGTAGTTCCTTACGATCAGGCAGTGAATTTATTTTTCTTAAAAAACATCAACGACATCGAATCGACTTCTGCAGATAAAGCAGATTACAGTAATCAAGCTACAGAGGTTGTGGCTTCTGGAGAATGGAAAATTAATTTCAACACTGGAAGTGCAGAAATTTCTAATTCGTCTAGTAAAGAGGTAGAAAAAATTTACAATCTTTTGGTTCAGGCAGAAAACACAAAATTGACTGTGGTAGGGCATACCGATAATGTTGGAAATCCAGATTCGAATTTAGCGTTATCAAAAAGCAGAGCCGAAGCCGTTGTAAATTACTTGAAACAAAAAGGAATTCCAGCCAACCGTTTTCAAATGGTAGATGGAAAAGGCCAAAGCGATCCAATTGCAGACAACAATTCTGCTTCTGGAAAAGCGTTAAACAGACGAGTGGTTATTACATTCTTAAAATAATAATTTAAATATTGAAGGCTATCTTTTGGGTAGCCTTCTTCTATATAAATATGATAAAATATTTTACTCCCTTTGAAAAAATTTCAAAATTCCAGAAAACAATCATCTTAATAAGTTGGCTGGTACTTTTGATTGTTATTTGGTTTGCCACCACAGCTGGCGAAAAACATTTATTTCCTTCTCCGGGTCAGGTTCTCAAAGGTTTTACAGAATTGTACAAGGAAGGGTTGGTGGTTCATATTTTCAATTCGCTGCAATTGTGTTTTATTTCGATTTTTTTAGCAACGATAATCTCTTTATTATTTGCTTACACATGGCCTATTCCAGCATTAAAATCTATCGCTGAGTTTATCACCAAATTTAGGTTTTTGCCTTTTACGGGACTTTCGTTTTATATTACGATGGTTATTCACGAAGCGCGAACCATGCAGGTTTGGATTTTGGTAATTTTCCTGACCACATTTCTCACCACCTCTTTAATTGCCGTAATTAAGGATATTCCACAAGAGGAATTTGATCATGCAAAAATGCTAAAATGCAACCGTTGGGAAGTACTTTGGCAGGTTATTATTCTGGGAAGATTAGATTATGTTATAGACGTGATCAGACAAAATCTTGCCATCACTTGGATGATGCTGGTTACCGTAGAATCTATTGTAGTAGCTTCAGGAGGATTAGGTTTTTTAATAAAAAACTCTGATAAATTCATGAACACCGGAAGAATTATAGCACTTCAAATCATTATTTTGTTAATAGGGCTTGGCTTAGATGCGGGAATAAATTTCTTGAGAAAAGCGATATTTAGATATTCAAAAATATAACGATGAAACACGAATATAAAGAGACGCTTTTGTATGTAGAAAATCTTAGCGTTGCATACGATAATACGGTAATTATAAAAGACATCACGCTTATTGAGAAAGATGTAGTTCGCGAAGGCGTCCATTGTACAGGACAAGTGATTGCTTTTGTGGGAAGATCTGGTAGAGGAAAATCGACTTTTTTTAAAGCTTTGACAGGACTTGTTCCTACTAATTCTGGGAAAATATTAATTCGTGATTTCGAAAACAAAGAACCCAATGCCGCCAAATCGGTCAAAGAGGGAGATATTGGTTTTGTAGATCAGAAGTATACGTTGTTCCGACATAAAACGGTTACAGAAGCTTTAAAATTTTCGCTTAGAAAAACGGATTTATCGGCTACAGAAAAAGACGAAAAAATAAAACGATACCTGAAAGAATGGGGACTAGAAAATTGTGCAGACAAATATCCAAACGAACTTTCCGGCGGTCAAAGACAAAGAACGGCTATTATCGAGCAATTATTTTCTTCCGATCAATTTATTGTTTTGGATGAGCCTTTCTCAGGATTAGATGTGGGGAATATCGAAGAAGTCAAAAAATCTTTCGAATTGTTGAGTAATTCTTCTGATTTTAATACCGTAATTTTTTCTACGCATGATATTGAATTAGCGATTGAGTTAGCACAAACAATTTATGTGATAGGATATCCGACCATTAATGGTAAAAAAGAACATTACGGAACAATTGTAGCCAAATATGATCTTCGAGACATGGGAATGGCGTGGAAAGAATATTGTGACGATCATCAAAAATTAGCAAAGGAAATTATTCATCAAATGATGATTTCTTAAATCAGAATATGTCAAAAAAGAACAATCCAATATCGATTATAGAAGAGTCTTTTTTGTCTCTGAAAAAATATTTAGAGACAAATATAAATCCTAATGAAGCCGTTTTTACGGCTTCATTTGTTACCAATTTGCATAAAGAAACTTTGAGCATTCTTGAAATTTGTACTGTTTTAAATCAGGATGCAACATTTATTCAAAAAATAAATCAAGAGGTAAATCCACTTAGATCCAAAGGACTATTGTTCAAAGTAGAACACTTTTTCCTTTCGGATATGATTGCGCTTTATGATCAAGAGTCTATTAAAAAAAGTGAAAAAGCTCAGTTTGTTTTGGCGTATTATTATGATGTTTTGCGTAACAATCATTTTGCCAATGAAAATTCTATCAACGAGTTGAATCAGTTGGTTTTTACGGAAGACTTTAAGAAACATCTTCTAAAAATAAAAAAGGAAAACACAATCATTACTTCAAATTCAAACCAACAAAAAAGCAAGTATTTATTACCTGAAGCATTGGCAGAACAAAACCACGATAAGTTGAAAGAAGTGCTGGTAAAGTATCAAAATTTCCTTCATTTTGCTTTTGATAAAAAGTTCGAAAACACAACTGATTTTAATGTTTTTTTAGGTTTAAATTCAAATAAACCAAAAAGCAAGAACAAAGAAGTCGATAATTTTCCGGAAGAAGACACACTCGAAAAAGTACTTGAAGAGTTGAATCAATTAGTAGGTTTGGCAGCAGTAAAAAAAGATGTTGGCGAGCTTATTAATTTATTAGAAATACAAAAAAAGCGTTCAAAACAAGGGTTAAAAAATGTAGAAATTACGTTGCATACCGTTTTTTTAGGCCCTCCCGGAACAGGGAAAACCTCTGTAGCGAGGCTTTTAAGCAGAATTTTTAAGCATTTAGATTTTTTATCAAAAGGCCAAATGTACGAGACAGATCGAGAAGGTTTGGTTGCGGGTTATGTTGGGCAAACAGCTACAAAGGTCGATGCTGCTGTAGAATCAAGTTTAGGAGGAGTTTTATTTATTGATGAAGCGTATGCGCTGACTCAAAATGCATTTGGGAATGACTATGGTGCCGAAGCCGTAAATACTTTGCTGAAAAGAATGGAAGATCATCGGGACGATTTGGCGGTTGTTGTGGCAGGTTACACAGAACCCATGAAAATCTTTGTAGAATCTAATCCGGGATTGCGCTCTCGTTTTAATAGATTTTTTTATTTTGATCATTTTTCGCCAGACGAATTATTTCAAATTTTCGAATCGTTTTGTATCAAATCAGATTTTATTGTTTCTGAAGATGCAAAAGAGAAACTTAAAGACACTTTTGAATTACTCTACGCAAAAAAAGATGAAAGTTTTGGAAACGCCAGAGTGGTGCGAAATCTATTTGAAAAATGCATTCAAAATCAAGCGAATAGAATTGTAAAACTTAAAAAAATCAGTAACAAGACTTTAAAAACTTTGACAGAAGAAGATATTCCAGAACCAAAAGAAACAGAAAAAAGTATTGGATTTGGTACTAAAGAAGAAAATTTATAAAATGGTGATTCTCGAAATATTCACAATCGAGAATCACAACCATTTTATAAATAGTCTGTAGCATTTTATTACTACTTTGCTTTGTCTTTTATGGGAACAAACTAGCTTTATTAGTCCCAGGGCTCTGTTTTTGTGGAGGGTTACACATCAGCTGGCATCAATCCCTATACCGCAAATTTAAGGGCAAACAGCTGTACATCAGTTATACAATTGATAGGGTTTGTTATAGATTTCACATTTGAGTCCAAAAAAGTAATTCAAATGTAATTTTTAAATTTTTTATTTAAATTATTTTTAAGATTAGGAATCAAAAGAGGCTTTTTTATCTAAATTTCAAATAAAAAATACTTGACGTAATAAAATTTTCATAACTCTTTGTTTATTGGATCAACAAATACGGTAATAAACCAAAGAATTGGTTATTTTTGTTTTTGCAAATTTTATTACAATTTATTTTGGGATTATATAAAAATCTATTCAAACAAACAGCCATTTACGGATTAGCAACGGTTTTACCAAGAATGCTAAGTTTTTTATTGGTGCGATTATATACAGGAATTTTACCTACTGCAGAATATGGCGAAGTTTCGATTGTTTTGTCCTGGATGGTTTTTTTCAACGTAATACTTTCTTACGGAATGGAAACGGCATTTTTTCGTTTTTACAGTGCCGAAGACGATAAGAAAAACGTAATTGCAACGTCTACCATTTCTATATTTTGGTCGTCCATTGTCTTTTTGTTTGTTGCCTTAATTTTTAGAAATACCCTGGCCAGCTGGGCAGAAGTCGATGTGCAGTTTGTCACTTATTCAATCTGGATATTGGTTCTGGATGCATTGGTTTTAATACCTTTTTCAAAATTAAGAGCCAACCAGAGACCGATGATGTATGCCGCCATTAAAATTGGTAATGTCATAGTCAATCTTTTGCTGAATATATTCTTTTTAATGTATTTGCCTAAAATCGCAGCAGAAAATCCAAATTCTGTTTGGGATAATTTATACGTCGAAAATTTTCAAATAGCGTATATTTTCATTGCAAATTTATTGGCAAGTTTAGCCACTTTTGTGGTGCTTTCGCCAAATTATCTTTATTTGGGAAGAAAATTTGACCCTGTACTTTGGAAGAAAATGATGAAATATGGTCTACCTATTTTGGTTGCCGGAATTGCCTTTGCTGTAAACGAACATTTTGATAAAATTCTTTTAGGATATTTATTGCCCGAAAATTTGGCAAAATCAGAGGTCGGAGCTTATTCTGCCTGTTATAAATTGGGGCTTTTTATGGTTTTGTTTGCAACGGCTTTCAGACTAGGGATCGAACCTTTCTTTTTTAGTCATTCAAAAAACGAAAATGCGCCTCAGACTTATGCTGTCATTACAAAATATTTTGTGATTTTGGGTTCTTTGATTTTATTGGGCGTGATCGTTTTTGCCGATATTTTAAAATATCTTTTACTTGATAATAAATCGTATTGGGAAGCCATGAAAGTAGTGCCGCTCATTATTTTGGCCAATTTCTTTTTAGGAATTTACAACAACTTATCGGTTTGGTACAAACTTACAGATAAAACTAAAATTGGTGCTTACATATCTATTGTGGGAGCAATCGTTACCTTATTATTAAATTACATTTTAATTCCAAAATACAGCTATTATGGCTCGGCTATTGCTACCATTTCTGCTTACGGAAGCATGATGTTAATTTCGTATGTCTTAGGAAATAAATATTATCCCATACCCTATGATATGAATAAAATTGGGGCTTACTTGGGGATTTCAATTGTTTTTTCGGCTATTTCTTTTTATGGATTTAGAGAGAATTATTTCGTTGGAATTCCGTTATTATTAGGCTTCATGTATTTTGTGTATCATAACGAAAAAGAAACCATCAAAGGAATTATGAATAGAAAGTAATCTTGATTTTTTTAGAAATTAAATTTTGCTTTTTTATCTTTTTAAAATAAATAATGAAAATACAAATTATCAACAAATCGCAACATCCCTTGCCTAATTACGAAACTATTGCTTCGGCCGGAATGGATTTGCGCGCCAATTTATCAGCATCAATTACTTTAAAACCACTAGAAAGAGCCATTGTAAAAACAGGACTTTTTATAGAATTGCCAATTGGTTATGAGGCGCAAGTACGACCAAGAAGCGGATTGGCGGCAAAAAAAGGTGTTACGGTTTTAAATTCTCCGGGAACTGTTGATGCAGATTATAGAGGCGAAATAGGTGTAATTTTGGTAAATTTATCAAATGAAGATTTTGTTATCGAAAATGGAGAAAGAATCGCACAGTTGATTATTGCCAGACACGAAAGAGCAGAATGGTTGGAAGTTGCAGAACTTTCTGAGACCTCAAGAGGCGAAGGCGGATTTGGAAGTACCGGAGTAAAATAGAAATTAATAATGAAGACAATCGATGATTGAATGATTTTTTTAAATCTTTTAATCATTCTATTTTTTTAATCTTATAGAAAAAACATGAAAATAATTGTTCCAATGGCAGGCCGCGGATCAAGGCTTAGACCACATACTTTAACCATTCCGAAACCATTAATTCCGGTGGCTGGTAAATCAATAGTACATCGTTTAGTCGAAGATATTGCTAAAATATTAAAAGAACCAATAGAAGAAGTTGCCTTTATATTGGGCGATGAGGCTTTTTTTGGAGATGATCTTGTCGCAAGTTTAGAAGAACTGGCAGGAAGCCTAGGTGCAAAAGCCTCTATTTATCGTCAGGATTTACCTTTGGGTACAGGTCACGCCATTATGTGTGCGAAAGAATCTCTTTCTGGACCAGCAGTTATCGCTTACGCGGATACATTAATTAGAGCAGATTTCGAATTAGATCCGGAAGCAGATGCTGTAATTTGGGTAAAACAAGTTGATCAGCCGGAAGCTTTTGGTGTGGTAAAACTGAATTCGAATAACGAAATTATTGAATTGGTCGAAAAACCAAAAGAATTTGTAAGTGATTTAGCGGTAATCGGAATTTATTATTTTAAAGAAGTAGAAGTTTTGAAAGCAGAACTTCAGAAAGTTTTGGATAATAACATTCAAAACGGAGGAGAATATCAGATTAATGACGGAATCAAAGCTATGATGGCCAACGGAAAAGTGTTTAAAACCGGTAGCGTAGACGAGTGGATGGATTGCGGAAACAAAGATGTAACTGTTGAAACCAATTCGAGAATGTTAGGTTTTCTGCACAACGATGGAGAACATTTGGTTGATTACGATGTAACATTAGAGAATGCTACCATTATTCCACCATGTTATATTGGAGAAAATGTTGTGTTGAAAAATACCACAGTCGGACCCAACGTCTCTATAGGAAAAGGTTGCCACGTTACAGACAGCACCATCAAAAATAGTTTGATACAAACGTTTGCTAAAATAAAAAATGCTAACTTAGACAATGCCATGATTGGAAATCACGTAAGTTATGATGGCAAATTTACAAGTATTAGCATCGGAGATTACTCGGTTTTAGAATAAAATAAAATTAATTTTTTGTTTAATGAATAAAGTTTAAAAATGATAAAAAAGAGCGTTTTTGCACTATTATCTTTTGTTTTGCTTGGCAACACAGCATCGGTTTTGGCACAGACAGAACCCGAAGATATTGCCATGCTTTCGGATGAATATCAAGACTCTTTTTATGAATCATTAAAACAAAAAGGAATTGAAAATTACGATAAAGCAATTCTTTCGTTAGAAAAATGCATCCAATTAAAACCCAATGACGCCGTTGCTTATTTTGAATTAGGAAAAAATTATTTGTGGTTAAAAGAGTATCGAAATGCACATATTTCGTTTGAAAAAGCCACGCAGTTAAATCCGAAAAACAAATGGTATTGGTTAGGAATTTACGATGTAAGTTTTGAAACTAAAAATTATCCTTTGGCAATAGAAACGATTCAAAAAATTATTCCTTTTGACGAAGAATACAAAGACGATTTGATTTCGTTGTATATGATTACGAATCAGTTTGATAAAGCACTTGTGGCAATTAACGAAATGAACGATAAGTTCGGAAAATCGGAAGATCGCGAACGGTACAAAATGCAAATTTTGTCGCAAGGAAAATACAAGAATGCCGAGATTGATAATTTGATTGCTCAGATAAAACAAAATCCGAAAGAAGAATCCAATTATGTCAACTTGATTTTTTTGTATTCGAAAAATAATGAAACAGACAAAGCTGTAGAGGTAACGAAACAATTGGCCAAAGAAATTCCGGATTCTGAGTGGGCACAGGTGAGTTTGTTCAAAGTATATTTAGATCAAAACGAAGCAGACAAAGCGATCAAATCGATGAATACTATTTTGTCAAGTTCAAAAATTGATTCAAAAATAAAACATAGAACGCTGAACGAGTTTTTGATTTATGTGAATAAAAATCCGCAGTACGCAGCAGATTTAGAAAAAGCTATTGGTTATTTTGATAACGATAAAGAAGTAGATGTTGCCAAAGAAGTGGGTAAATTTTATCATAGCAAAAATCAGTTAGAGAATGCGATTAAGTATTATGAGAAAGATTTAAAAACAAATTCAGATACCGATCGAGAAACCAATTTGTTACTGCTTGAGGTGTATGCAAAAGCAAAGCAATTTGAGCCGATGACCAAAAGAGCGATGACTATGATAGAAGTATATCCGAGTCAGCCACAGTTTTATTATTATGCAGGTTTAGGGAGCAATCAGTTACAACAATTTAAAAATGCAAAAACCGTTCTAGAAATGGGATTGGATTATGTTGTAGAGGATATCATACTAGAAGCCAACTTCAATATTCAGTTGGGAGAAGCTTATAATGGGCTGGGGGATGTCAACAAAAAAGAGTTTTATTTTTCTAAAGGCAATGCATTATTACAACAAAAAAAGTAAAAGAATAGATTTTAAATGAAAAAATATATAGCAATATTATTGGTTACTCTTTTTATGATTTCTTGCAAATCAAAAGCAGTTGCGGTGCAAAATAACACCAATGCAGAGCCGACCAAAATAGACAACAAAGTAGTAGAAAAGCATTATGAAAACAAGTTGAATTTTAATAGTTTATATGTTAAGGCGAGTGCTAAATATGAAGATGAAAAACAAAGCCAGAATGTAACAGCCGAAATAAGAATCAAAAAAGGAGAACAGATTTTGGTGAGCGTGCGTTTCTTAGGCATTACGATGGCAAAAGCTTTGATCACACAATCGACGGTAAGTTATTACGAAAAAATTAAAGGCACTTATTATGAAGGCGATTTTAGTAGTTTAAGCAAATGGCTTGGTACCGATTTAGATTATGTAAAAGTAGAAAATCTTTTGCTGGGTGAAGCTTTGGATGATCTGAGAAAAACAAAATATACACAAACCATTGTAGAAAATCTTTTTCGATTAGAAGATGAGAAAGAAGCCGATTTGAAAAAAGTGTTTTTTATCGATGCCGATAAATATCTGATTCAGAAAGAGCAAATTTCAAAACCATCAGAAAATATGATGTTGCAAATTGCGTATGCTGGCAGTAAAGTTTTTGAACAAGGGACGTTGCCAACAACTATCGAAATCAATGCTATTCAGCCCAAAGGGAAAACAGATATAAGTTTAAATTATAACACTATTTCGTTTAATGAAGAGCTTACTTTTCCGTACAGCATACCAAGTGGTTACAAGAAAGTAATAATTAAGTAAATTTGCAAAAAGATAATAAAGACATGCCGAAATTTCTCCTAAGCCTAATTTTTATATGCGCGACAACATTTATGTGGGCGCAAGATGATTCGCAACAAGAAAAACTAGAACAGCGAAAAGCGCAAATTATACAGGAAATACGAGACAACGAAAAAATGTTGCAATCGGTAAAGAAAAAAGAAAAATCTGCTGTAAACGTTTTCCTTATTCAGGCTAACAAAATCAAGCTGAAAGAAAAACTGATTAACACAACGGCCAAACAAGAAAGGCTTTTGAGCAATGATATGTACATTAATCAGCTTAAAGTGAACAAACTCAAAAGAGAGTTAACTGTTTTGAAGGAAGATTATTCTAAAATGATTTTGAAGTCTTATAAAAGTCGTTCAGAGCAAAGTAGAGCAATGTTTATTTTGTCTTCGGAGAGTTTTTTGCAAGCCTACAAAAGAGCACAATATCTGAAACAATATACAGCTTTTAGAAAAAACCAAGGTCTAGAAATTCAGTCAAAAACAGCTCAATTGGTAGATTTTAATGCAAAACTGGATGGACAAAGAAAAGTTAAGAAAAAAATTATTGCAGAAAATCAAAAAGAGCGTGTTGCACTCGAAATAGAAAAGAAAGAACAGCAAAAGCTCGTAAACGCCATTAAAAAAGACAAAAATAAAATTGCGGCCGATATTAGAGCCAAACAAAAGGAATCTAAAAATATTGACAGACAAATTGACCGTTTGATTCGTGAGGCGATTGCTGAGGCAAATAGAAAAGCGGCTCTGGAAAAAGCAAAAGCAAATCCTGGAACGGCTCCATCAAAAGCTGCAGTTTCCTCTTCTAGAATTGCTTTGACTCCCGAGGATAAAGTGCTTGCTGCCGATTTTAAAGCCAATAGAGGAAGATTGCCTTGGCCGGTAGAAAAAGGATTTGTTTCTTTAGGTTATGGTGATCAGCCGCATCCATTGTATCCTTCGGTAACGGTGCATAATTCCGGTGTCGAAATCACTACAGAACAAGGAGCGAGCGCCCGAGCAGTATTTGAAGGTGTTGTAGCAAAGGTGATGATTTTATCGCCTGTTAATAAAGCAGTGATGATTCAGCATGGAGATTATTTTACAGTGTATCAAAATTTAAGCTCAGTTTCGGTAAGTCAGGGCGATAAAGTAAACATCAAACAAAGCATCGGAAAAGTGAGAACCAGTGGAGACACCGGAAAAACAGTTATAAAGTTTTTGATTCTTCAAAACACATCCAACAACAATCCGGAAGGATGGTTACAAAACAGATAAGCAAAAAGGGAGCGTAAATTTTATGGCTCCCTTTTTTATTATTGGTTTAAGGATTAATATTTTCAAATAAATATAACTAAAGATTTTTAACAAAAAATTCTTTTTTTAAGGTTTTAATTTTGAAAATTCCTACTTTTAAGACATTGTTTTTTTATGATTCTGTATTGAAGAAAAATGATTCTGATGCAGTTTATTTCTTTTTGAATGAGTTTCTCGAAGTCAAAAGGCTTTTTTTCGTATAAAAATCCTTAGATTGTTGATTATGAAATTGTGCCGATTGAATTTAAAAGTAGTATTTTTGCACTATGGAAACAAATAGACAGAAAAAAATAGGCGGTGTCATCCAAAAAGATTTGGTTGATATTTTGCAAGGTGAAGTGAGAAAAAACGGAATTACAAATTTGGTAATTTCGGTATCCAAAGTCAGTGTTACTTCAGATTTGTCAGTGGCAACAGTGTATTTAAGCATTTTTCCTCAGGACAAAGCCAAAGAAACTTTAGAAGGAATAAAATCAAATTCTACCTTGATCAAACACGATTTGTCTCAACGTGTGCGTTTGCAATTGCGTCGTGTACCTAACTTGGTGTTTTTTATCGATGACTCTTTAGATTATATCGAAAAAATAGACAACGCTTTGTCAAACAGAGAAAATCCGATTGAAAACCGCGATCTTTTAGAAAAAAGAAGAAAATCATAAATTGAATTTTCCCCTTTACATAGCCAAACGATATATTTTTAGCCGTAGTAAAAATAGTGCTATCAATATCATCAACTACATTGCCAGCATGGGAATCATTGTGGGCACAATGGCTTTGTTTGTGGTTTTGTCTGTTTTTAGCGGCCTAAAAGTTTTTAGTCTTTCGTTTACAAACGAAATTGATCCCGACCTGAAAGCGACAAGTACCTACGGTAAGTCTTTTTTGATTACTCCGAGTCAGGAAGCTCAGATAAAAAACATAGACGGCGTTGTTTCGTATACCAAAATTATCGAAGAGCGTGTTTTATTTTTATTCAAAAACAAACAGCAGGTTACCTATATAAAAGGAGTCGATCGAAATTATGCTGTCGTAAACGATATTAAGAAAAAGCTTTTTAATGGCGAATGGCTCAAACCGGATACGTATCAGGTTGTAATTGGGTACGGAATTGCGAGAGATTTTTCGATGGGTATCTTGGATTTCGAAAATCCTTTGCAAATTTTTGCGCCCAAACCAGGAAAAGGCAATTTGGAGAATCCTCAGGAAGCGTTTAATAAAACAGAAGTTTTGCCTATCGGAATTTATTCTGTCAGCGAAGAATTAGATTCAAAATACGTGTTTGCTGATTTAGGATTGGTGCAGGAATTACTGATGTACAAACCTAATCAGATTTCGGGAATCGAACTGAATCTGAAAGACGAAGCCAATGAAAGCGCCATTAAATCTAAGTTGGAAATTATTTTTAAAAATAAAATTACGTTAAAAAACAGAGCGCAACTTAATGAGTCGTTGTACAAAATGCTCAACACCGAAAATATTGCCGTTTACCTGATTTTTACATTGGTGATTATTGTGGCACTTTTCAACTTGATTGGCGCTTTGATTATGATGATTTTGGATAAGAAAGCCAACCTTAAAACGCTTTTTAATTTAGGAACAGAAATTCATCATTTGCGAAAAATATTTTTGCTGCAGGGAACTTTGTTAAGTGTTATTGGCGGTATTGTAGGGCTTGTTCTCGGGATTATTCTTGTCCTTTTGCAACAGCAATACGAACTAATTATGATTACACCCACTTTGCCATACCCAGTTGTTTTTACCCTCGAAAACGTACTTATTGTTATGGCAACCATTGTATCGCTTGGTTTTGTTGCTTCTTTAATTGCAAGCAGCCGGGTGAGCAAAAAGCTGTTAAACTAATGTTTTTTAGTTAAAAAATTACATATATTTACAGTCTTAAAATTCTAAGTTTATGATTGTTTCTGCCTAATCCTATTTTATTTTTCTGATAATTAGGATACTTATGTTTTTTACCTTCAATGGTGTACGATGTTCAGAAGATTAAATCCGGACAATTTTATCATTTATCTTAAACGTATCATGACAGAAACAAATATAAAAAAATCTTTATTTTCTAAAATTTTTACCACTCTTAAACAAGCGATCAAAGGCGATGAATCTTTTGATTATACCGCAGGAAGCATCAAAAAAGCCGTCATTTTACTAGCCATTCCGATGGTTTTAGAAATGATGATGGAATCAGTTTTTGCGCTTGTTGATTTATATTTCGTAGGACATTTGGAGCATAGCAGCTTTGCTATTCAAACGGTGGGTCTAACAGAATCGGTGATTACAATTGTATATTCTGTCGCAATCGGAATCAGTATGGCGGCCACGGCAGTTGTCGCGCGACGTATTGGCGAGAAAGATCCTGTTGCTGCATCAAAAGCAGGTATACAGGCTATTATTATTGCTTTTACAATTAATATTGTAATGAGTATTTTGGGTTTTATATATGCCAAAGATATTCTGGTGATCATGGGAGCATCGGTAGAAGCTGCCGAACACGGTTATAGATTTACCCAAATTATGATTGGCGGAAGCTTGTGTATCATGCTTTTATTTTTGATTAACGGAATTTTTCGGGGAGCAGGAAATGCTGCGATTGCCATGAAAAGTCTTTGGTTGGCCAATATCTGCAATATTATTTTATGTCCCATTTTAATAAATGGTTTTGGACCAGTTCCAGCTTTTGGTCTTACAGGTGCTGCAATGGCAACAACTTTAGGAAGAAGCATTGGTGTATTATATCAGGTGTATCATTTGTTTTTTGGAAAAGGAATTTTAAAAATTATTCCGTCCTATTTTATTCCTGACTTTAAACAAATTAAAGCCTTGATTAAAATTGCTGCCCCAGGAGTTTTACAATTTGTGATTGCTTCTTGTAGTTGGATATTTCTAGCACAATTGGTGGCTACAACAGGAGGCGATCATGGTTCAGCGGGTTATCAGACGGCACTGCGAATTATGATGTTTTTTATACTTCCGGCTTGGGGATTGAGCAATGCTGCTGCAACTTTGGTAGGGCAAAATTTAGGAGCCAAACAAATTGGCCGTGCAGAAAAATCGGTTTATACTACTGCCCGATACAATGTGATTTTTATGGCAACCATTATGGTCATAACCTTATGTTTTGGAAAATATATTATTTCTTTTTTTACGAATGATGAAATGGTGAAAACCATTGCTGTTGAAGCCTTACAAATCATGAGTATTGGTTTTGTTTTTTACGGAATCGGAATGGTTTTAATCAATACTTTCAATGGAGCAGGAGATACCTGGACACCAACAGCGATAAATTTTTTCGGGTTTTGGTTGTTCCAGATTCCATTGGCATACGTATTGGCCAAACATCTCCAGATGGGTCCAACAGGAGTTTTTATTGCCATTCCTGTTGCGGAAACTGCTATTACAATAGCAGGAATCGTACTTTATAAAAAAGGAAAATGGAAACGTATTCAGGTATAAATTATACTAAAAAGACCTTCAATTTTGAAGGTCTTTCTTTTTTTAAACAAACTCGTATCCTGCATAAACCTTTTCAATTTCATTCATAATTGCGAATAAATTTTCGGGTTCATCAGTGGTAACCAGTTTTTGTTTGTATTCTTTAAAAGAGTGAATTCCTTTGAAATAATTGGTATAGTGACGGCGCATTTCTACAATTCCTAAGCGTTCTCCTTTCCATTCCATCGACCAAATTAAGTGATTTCTGGCGGCTTCTACGCGATCGCCAACCGTTGGAGCAGGCAAGTGTTCACCCGTTTTAAAATAATGCTTTATTTCGTTAAAAATCCAAGGATAACCAATTGCGGCTCGACCAATCATGATGCCATCAATGCCGTATTCATTTTTATATTGTAATGCTTTTTCGGGACTGTCGATATCGCCGTTTCCAAAAATGGGCATGGTAATTCTAGGATTGTTTTTTACACGTGCAATATGCGACCAATCGGCGTGACCTTTGTACATTTGTGCACGAGTTCTGGCATGAATAGTCAAAGCCTGAACGCCAATATCCTGAAGTCTTTCGGCCACTTCATCAATATTAATAGAATTTTCATCCCAACCTAAACGGGTTTTTACCGTTACGGGCAAATCGGTGCTTCTGATCACGGCTTTTGTCAAGCGCACCATCAAATCAACATCTTTTAAAACGCCGGCTCCGGCACCTTTACAAACTACTTTTTTTACAGGACATCCAAAATTAATATCTACCAAATCGGGTTTTACTGTAGAAACAATTTTAGACGAAAGCGCCATTGCTTCCTCATCACCGCCAAAAATCTGGATTCCTACCGGACGCTCATAATCAAAGATATCCAGCTTCATTCTGCTTTTGATCGCATCACGAATCAATCCTTCTGAGGAAATAAATTCAGAATACATCATGTCAGCGCCATGCGTTTTACACAAACGGCGAAACGGCGGGTCGCTCACATCTTCCATGGGTGCGAGTAATAAAGGAAATTCGGGTAATTCTATGTTGCCAATCTTGACCATCTTCACTATTTTGTGCAAAATTACAACTTTTAGTTCAATTTGTGCTAAATTGAGATTCAAAGGTTCAGAGCAGTAAAGGTTCAAAGGTTTTTTGATCAGGCTATTAGACCTTTGTCCTTCTGAACCTTTGCCTCTATGTACCTTTTTCTACTGAACTCTATAATCAAAAAAGCGAATTGGTTTTCGGCTCATCGGATTAAAAACCAGCGGATTTAAAGTTTCTTTTGGAGCAAATTCTATTTTGGGCGTTACTCGTAATTTGGCTCTAAAATGGTCTTTGATTTCGTTGAGCAATTCCGGTGATTGATTTTTTGAGGCAATTTTTATCAGAATTTCATCCGTACCTAAATCATTCGTAAAAATTTCGATAATATGATTTTCGATCGCATCAAAATCGGTCAGAACATCATTCATAGCTGGCGGATAAAGAGTTGTTCCTTTGTATTTTATCATTTGCTTTTTACGACCAATAACGGGTCCGACACGCACTGTATTTCTTCCGCAAAGGCAAGGACTGCTGTGCAACTGTACCACATCGCCGGTTTTAAAACGCAACAACGGCATGGCTTCAATTCCTAAGGTCGTAAAGGTCAGTTCGCCAGCTTCACCGTCTTTTACGGGATGATTATTTTCATCCAAAACTTCAATAATAATCAATTCAGGATGGTGATGTCCTCCGTTTTCATGTTCACATTCGGTAAAAGCGGTACTCATTTCGGTCGAAGCATAGGTCGAAAACAACTTAATATTCCATTTGTCCGTGATTTTTTTAGACAAAGTATTCATTGTAAAATCCTGATTCCTCAATGATTCTCCGATGCAAATCGCTCCTTTTATACTCGAATTGTTGTAATCAATTCCATGTGCTTCTGCATATTCAATCAATTTTAATAAAAAAGAAGGAACCGTAATCAAGTACGAGGGTTTGTATTTTAAAATAGAATCCCATTGCAATTCTGGAATTCCTGCGCCTACGCGAATGACACCCACTTTTAGTTTTCGCAATCCTAAAAAGTAGGCCAAACCAGCCATAAATTTTCTATCGATTGTCGTCATCAATTGTACAACATCGCCTTCTGCAATTCCTGCACAGGCAAACGAAATGGCTTCATTATACGCCAATCTGTCTAAATCAGAATCGGTTAAACCAAAGGTTACAGGATCGCCCAAAGTGCCGGAAGTAGAGGAATAATCGATAATTTTATGTTGCGGAACACAAACAAAATCATCGTTGTATTGCTGTAAATCTTCTTTTGTTGTGACAGGCAAAAGTTGTAAATCTTCGATAGTTTTGATACTGGAAATATCAATATTTTTTTCGGCAAAAAGCCTTTTGTAAAAAGGAGAATATTGACCTATATATTCTAAAAGCCCGACTAATTTTTGCTCTTGAAAATTTTTAATTTGTTCTAAAGAATCCTTTTCTATTGGTGGAATCATTTTAATTTTCTTTTGATTTTTTCTAAATATTCTTCAATTGCTTTTTTCTCAGGAGCAGTTGTAATTTCTTTGGTCAGTGCTTTTTCAAAATGGTTTTGAGCGAGCCTGTATTCTTTTTTTCGATAAAAATACAATCCTGCTTTGTAATACACAACCCAATAATCAGGGTTTAGGGATTGGTAATCCTTTATAAATTGAGTCGTGATTTCGGTTTTATTTTCCAAAAATACATCTATTTTGCGGTCTTCAATTTTAAATTTTTGATAGTTTTGAAAAGCGCTAGTTTCAATAAAAGGATCTCTGGCAATATTCAGGCTTTCTTGTTCATAAGAAACAACACGTCTGTTTTTTTTCTCATTAAAAACACTATCTAAATTATAACATACAAATTCGCCTAATTGATAGGGATTTGCAGAAACCCAGACCAATTTTTCTTTAGGTTTAAAAATAACTCCGTGGTGCGCAATCAATTGATTTAAAGATTTTTCGTTGCCATATCCTAATTTTATATTTTTTAAACCGTCTGTATTTCTGAGTATTTTTGAGGCAATTTCAGGATTGATTTTTGGGTTTTCTGTAAAAAGTTCCTGCATTCTGTCGTAACGATATTGAGAATGACTATTGGCAATTTGCGACCTATTGCGCGGGTCATTTTTAAAGGCATCTCCTTGGAAATGATTAGAACAGATGAGTTGATTGGAGTTAGGAACAGCAACAACATCCATTTTTTCTGGCGAAACTTCGATAAGAACGGCTTTATTATCTTGAGCACTTCCTACCATAATCGATTCGGAGACAAAGACTTTTCTATTTTTGGCAATGGCGACTGCTTCCTCTATATTTTTAGCATGTTGCAAAATTTCCCGGGTTAAAATCGAAATGGGTGTTTTGGCAATCAGTGGGATTTTAGATTTTCCAGCATTAATAGTGATCGTCAAACCTTCTTTGTTCATGCCCGAAACAGCTCCAATCATACCAGGCCAGGTGACCATCATAAACGAATGTCCTTCTTTGGGATGTATAAAAGCGACTATTTTATTTTCGGCAAAAGCATCGTTTATATAAAAATCAAAATTACGTCCGAGGATTAAATTTCCATCTTCTGATTTTTCGCCCCAAGCCGCAAAAGAAGAGCAACCTACCAGCGACAGGTCTTGCAAGGCGTGACCAATATCATGAGCGCCGTGCAAGTACAAACTTCTAAGATATTGTGGTGCAATATTGTCAAATGTGTGCGAAGTAAATTGCGAAACGCCATATATTTCCGTTTGATATTCATCAGAAACATTTAGATATAATTTTCTATTGTACCATTTCAGAAAATTACGAAGCAGATTTTGTTTGAATTTTGAAGGAACCAGATCTTCAATTCTGGAAAAAAAATTTTCCTCCTGCTTTTTTAACAGTGAGTCTGTCAAAGCTCCGGTTGTGAGCCCAATTTGAAGCGGATCTCCTTCGACATACAATTCCCAAAGGCCTTGTTTGTTTTTTAGAAAAGTATTATTTCCAGTAACAAAAACGGTATTGGATTTTTTTTGTACGGTAGGTTGCGTTGCATTATAATGTAAAATACTAGGCTGATGATGTAATGATTTTTTGGTTCCGCAAGAGGTAAAAAGCACTAAATAAAAGATAATGGTAAATAAGAAAATTCGGTTTTTCAGGTGCAGATGTAATAGTATTTGCGATAAATTTCCGGTCTTGCTCATTTTTTACGTTTTTATTCAGATGCGTTGTTGATTTTTGTAACCAAATATTCTTTTCCAACAAGTTCAGAGCAGGTTACTACAGCTCCAATAGTAACGCCTAAAACGCCGTGCATATTGATGCTTTGGCCAGTAAGATATAAATTGTCTAATTTGGTTTTTGGAGCAATAAACGTTTTCATTGGGTTGTTAGAATCCTTTACGTAACCGTACATATTACCGTTGTGACCACCAATATAATCGCGGTATGAAAGCGGTGTCGAAGAATGTATCGACTGAATACAGTCTTTAATACCCGGAAATTTTATTTCTATTTCTTCCAAAAAACGAGCTGTTTTTCTTGATTTGAAAGCGTCGTAACTTTCGCCTCTGTCATTTTCATCTGCAGTTGTATTAAAAGTGGTCGCCCAAGGTTGCAAATCGTCAAATTTCATGTAGGTGATAAATGTCATTCCGTCTGCCCATTCTTCCTCTTTTTTCGAGGCATTCATAGAAGCCATATAGGCTTTTGGCCATGAATTTTCGTCGTATTCGTGAGCATTCCAAACATCGCTACTATCTTTAAAATGGTAATAATTATGATTGATATATTTAAAGGTTTTCGGCTTAAAAACTAGGTATAAACTAAAAGCAGAAATAACACCTTCAAGGCTTTGAATTCGGCTGTAAAATGATTTTCTAAAATTATCTTCGCCCGCCATTTTCAAGGTAGTTTTGGGTTCGATATTCGATATAAAATAAGTCCCAGAAACCTGACTTCCGTCTTTCATTTTTACCGATGTCACTTTGTTATCTTCGACTACAAAATGGGTAACTTCTTTGTATTTGTAAAATTCTCCGCCGTGTTTTTTGAGTTGTTTTAAAAGTTGTTTTGTAATCTGGCTTCCGCCGTTGATGCATCTCCAAGAGCTCTGAATATAAGAGTTTACAGAAAGGGCATGAACGTAAAAAGGAGATTTGTCTGCAATTCCGGCGTACAAAAAATTAGAACCCGCTAAAACGGCTCTTAATTTTTCATTAGAGGTAAATTCGGCGATGGTATCTTTGGCATTCAGTGCTAATATTGCACTATCATATTTACCTTCCCACTCCAAATTATAAAGCGGAAACGAGTCGCAGATGGTCTGTACTTTTTCGCAATATTTTTCTATAGCTGTTTTTTCTTCGGGGAAATGTTTTGCCAGTTGTGCCACAAAATTTTCATAACCCTGCGCGTGAGGATATTCGGCATTTTCATCTTCAAACGAAATAATATCAAAGGCATCTTCGTCCATTTTTTTCAAATTCAATTGGTCCATTATGCCCAGGTATTTGAAATATTTGTACAAATTCTGCCCTTCGCTCAATCCTCCGATATAATGAATTCCGGTATCAAAAATAGTTTTATCGCGAACAAAAGTTTGCAGATTTCCCCCGTATTGATTGTTTTTTTCGAGCACACAAACGCTGTAGCCTTCTTTCGCCAAAATAATAGAGGAGACCAAGCCACCTAAACCGCTGCCCACAATTACCACATCGTATTGCTCTTTCATACTATTTTTTCTTTAACACGATTATTTGGTTTTCTTCTGAAATTATTGCAAAATCTAAAGTAAGCAAAGTGCTTTTTAAACTCGAACTATTGACCAAAAGAACACAAGAAGTCGTTGCGATCACTTTTTCCAGATCTTTTTTATATTCTTCATCGGAGATTAAAACGGCGTCATATTGATTTTTTAGTATTGATTCTAAATTTTCAAAATAAGAGATTTTTCTTTTTCTAACGATATAATTGGTTTTAGCAACGGCGACTTTTTCTGCATCAAAAGCATACGAATCTATTTTTCGAAGGGGTTCCTGCAAGGTCAATAATAAATCCAATTGACCGTAATCATTGGCTAAATGCAGTATTTTGGCTTTCGCCGAAAGGTACTTGTTAAGATGATAATAGGTTGCTAAATTGGCGTTCAAATTGCTTTTTACACTTTTTATGATTTCCGTTTCTTTGTAATCATAACTATTGATAAGCATTTTTTTGAAGTAATCAGGACCTTCCAATTCCTGACGGATTCTAGAATGCTGCGCTTTAAAAAACGTGCTTAGTTGTTTGGTTCTTTCGGTATAATTTTTCCCGAAAGTATCGTTCTCAGGTGTAATTTTGTCTAAAATAGAAACCGTGATGGTACTATCATAAATAACAAAATCTCCTTTCGGAATAGCCTCGGAAGCACCGTGAATCACGATCGGAATAATGTCCAAATTGAATTGCTCGGCAAGGAAAAAAGCGCCTTTATGAAAACGTTTTATAGTATTGTTTTCAGAACGGGTTCCCTCAGGAAAAACCATCAAAGAATACCCTTCTTCTACCTTTTTACGCAAATGTTCTATTCCGCCCTCGATTCCTTCTGAGACAGGGTAGAAGCCTGCTTTTCTAACCGTTGCACCAAAAATAGGGGAGTTGTACACCCAATCGCTTACTAAAAAAATGATTTTAGGGCTCAACATTCCGACTGCCAAAATATCTAAAAACGACGAATGATTGGCAATAAGAATCGCAGGTTTATCAAAAGTTTCGTTATGAGTATTGATGATTTTTTTTCGAAGAAAAGGATTCGAATACAAAACCGATTTCATAAATTTTGAAATGAAATAACGGAAACCTTTCATTTTTGCTTTTTCGCTAAACGGAAGAATTCGCATAATAGTCAAACTAAAAACGGACATTAAAATTCCGCCCATTCCATAATAGAAAAAGGAGATCACGCCGTGCACGAAAGAGCGTAATTGAAAGGGAGCTTTCCCGTTCTTAGGCCTATTCGATAAAAATAATTTAAACAAAATAGGATAGAAGATAAAGGTAATGATCAATGCCGCAAAAACCCCGATTAACGAAACAGCTGAAATGGATCTCAGTGCAGGATGCTCCGCAAAAATCATGGCGCCAATTCCTAAAATAGTCGTTATTACCGCCAGGATAATAGAAGTTCTGTAAATGGCAATTTCGTTTTTTCCGTTGGTATACTCTTTTTGCAGCGCACTGGTCATAAAAATACTAAAATCAACTCCATGACCAAAAATCAGCGTGCAAACAATCATACTGAATATATTCATTTGAATGCCAAAAATCCCCATAATGCCAGCGGTCACAATTCCCGTTAAGGCAATCGGAATACAGCTGACAATGACCAATTCTACTCTTCGGAAGAAGAAAAACAAAATTAGAATAACGGCTATAAAAGAATAATTTACCAGTGAATTGAAGTCGGTTTTTAAATTGCTAAAAAACGTCTCATTCATTTGTTGGCGATCAATGGCGATCAGTTTTGTTTTGGCTTCAGCTGATTTTACAAAAGCATCGCGCTGTTTTGGTGTCACTTTTACCAAAGTAGAAATCGTAAAAAAACCATCTTTTTGCGTCACAAATTCGTGCAATTGTAACGCTTGTATTTTAAGATATTCTTCAGTAGAAATGGTTTTGAAATCCGTATTCAAATGATCAAAAAAAGTAGTGTATGTTGTAGGTTTAAAACCCAATTTAGCTCCTTCAGCAATCAGTTGCGATTGTAGCAGTTGCTTTTTACTCCCATCCCAAAAAGAATTCCATTTTGCAATTTTCTGCTGTTGTTCTTTTTGCGAAAGCATGATACCGCCAACAGAACTATAACTAAGAATTTTTTGTTGTTGTTTTTCTTTTGCAAGTGCTTCAAAAAGCTTTGTATTGTTTTGCAAAACTTCTTCCATAGTGTTTCCGTAAGAAGCCAGATAAATGGTTTTAGAGGTTAGGCTGGAGCTTTCTTCAAGTTCTTTTTCGGCAGCTTTTATGTCTTTCGGAATAAAATTCAATTGTGAGAGATCGTTATTAAAACCCACATTATTGTAAGTAAAACAGCAAATAATCGTGATTAAAACACAAAATCCGATAAGGAATTTATTATTATGAAAAGAAAAATGAGCCAGTTTATCAATAATATTTTTTTTGTGTTCTGTAGTATTGTCTTTCGGATGGTATAAATGTGGCACAATCAAAAGAGAGAAAAAAGCCGAAGCCATTACGATCACTGCAGCAAAAATACCCAAGTCGTTGAGCGCTTCAGACTTTACAAAGAGCAGACATAAAAAGGCAACAGCTGTAGTAGAACTACTCATAATCAAAGGCATCGTAATGTCTTTGTACAATGTTTTTACATCGCTGTTGTGTTTGTAGTGCGTTAGAATATGAATAGAATAATCAATCGTGATTCCCAGTAAAATAGAACCAATTCCGAGCGAAATAGCAGATATTTTTTCTTTCACAAAATATAAAAATGCAATTGCGAACAAAGCACCAAAAACCGTCGGGAGAAAAATAATAAGCGGAATGTATATTTTTCGATAAAACAAAATCAGAATCAGCATCAGCGTGACCATTGCGATGGTGGTGGTCAGGATAATATCGCTTTTGATCTGATTGGCGTTAGCAACTGCAATTAAGGCAGAACCAAAATAACTGATAGACGTTTTGGTTTTGAATTGTTGGTTTAAATTATTTTGGATAGATGCCAGTTTTGCTGCAAAAAGCGTGTTTTTTTCGGTTTCGCTTGACGGAATATTTGAGGTGATAAAAAGCAATAATTTCTTTTTATCCTTGGTCATTACAAAACCATTATCGAGCGTAAAATCGTCACCAAGATTCAGTTGCTGTAATTTTTTAAGAGCAATAAAAGAAATCCTGAGCGGGTCTTGCAAAATAAAATCTTTTGTAATGAATCCCGAAGGGGAGATAATAGACTTGTAATTGCTCTGTACCGTAGCCGCAATACTGTCTTTTTGCAATTTTTCCTGAATCGCAGCGTAATCTTTATTGTCTAAAAATAAAGGAAGATTGTTGTACACAAAATCAATCGTTTCCTGAATGTTTTCTTCGTCAACTTTACCCTGAATTCCGGTGACATAAGGTTTGCAGGAGAGAGCTACACTGTCTGAAAAAGCGGTTGCCATTTCTTTTAAATCTTCGGCAGTTCCTTTTTTTTCTAGATGAAAAATGACGGTAATTTTATCAGCAAAATTAAGCTGTTTGAGCACTTTTGCTGTGGCATCAGATTTGTCGTTGGTTGGAATAAGTTTGGTAATATCTTCTTCAAATTTAATTTGAGAGGCAAAAAAACCAAACAGAAAAAGCATCGCAACAGCCAATGCAACCGATAAGGATTTTCTCCGGTTTACAAAAAGATGAATGGCGTAAAAGTAGTGATGCATTGGTAATATTGTTATTGAGGTTTGTGTTTTATTTTATGAAAAAAAGTCAAAAGAAAGTATGTTACCAAGCCAGACAAAAGCGCGGAAACAGTTGCTAAAATAAGACTTCCTACGATATATTGTGTTGCATTTTGCTGAATATCTTCCAGCGAAAGCGAACTGTCTAAAACCAGCGGAGTTGTGCCAGATACAAAATAGCTGCCTACCTTTAGAGATCCAAAAATTAAGAAGGGTATAAACGGCGGGAAACTCACATTGGAAGCCATATAGGCAATAATTTTGTTGAGTTTTAGCAATGTGGCAAAAAACAAAAGCAGTAGGGTTTGAAATCCCCAAAAAGGAGAAATTCCGATAAAAACGCCCAAAGCAATGGCTGCTGATTTTTTGAAATTGGAATCGTTACTTTCTAAAATATCTTCTAAAAAGAATTTCTTAAACCCTTTTTTTTTTGCTTTTCGAAAAAAATCTCTCGGTTTGATGTATATTAAAGCATTGATTACTAGAACGGTATTTAAGATACTGATTCGGGTAAAATCTTTAAAAGGGCGAAAATGCGAAACCCTTTCGGCAGGATCATATAATATCTGAATTTGAATATTTTTTACTAAAATTCCTTTCCACGAAGAACGAACGATGACCTCAATTTCGAATTCAAATTTATTGGTAAAATATTTTTTAGGAATAAGTTGCAGCGGATACAATCGAAAACCAGATTGTGTATCGTCGAGTTTAATTCCTGTTTCAAACCAAAACCAGAAATTAGAAAATTTGTTTCCGAAACTGCTTTTCTTAGGTACATTTTCTTGTGTCATATTCCGACTTCCGATAAGCAAAGAATGAGGCAATTTTTGAATTTCGGTAATAAAATTTGGAATATCAGCAGCAAAATGCTGGCCGTCAGAATCTATCGAAATAGCGTATTCAAAATTCATCTCGATTGCTTTTTTGAATCCGTTTCGCAAAGCCATTCCTTTTCCTGAATTTTTAGGATGATGAATTTGTGTAAGCTGCGGGTATTGTTTTAAAATTGTACTCGTCTCATCAGTCGATCCGTCATTGACCACAATAATATTTGGGGTATAATCCAGAATCGAATCCAACACTCTTTTGAGCGTTTTGTGGTTATTGTACGTGGGTACAATAACACAAAAATGTGTCGCATCCAGAAGTTCTTGCTGTGATAAAGTAGGTTTCATGAGGTTTTTTTGCTTTCGCTACTTTGCAGATTGTTTTTCTTTGGCAGAAAAACTTTTAGATTGTACAATAAAGGCTTTTATATATTCTTTTAATGTAGCATTTTGTTCGTTAATATGCGCAATGATAAAGGCTTTGTCTTCTTTTATGTTTTTTTTGTAACCGGTAATACCCGGAACATTTTCCTGAATACTCAATCGGATCATTCTGATTTCTATAGAATTGGGTTCGCTGGTTATTGTAGATTCTAATAATTTGGCTCCTTCTTTAAAACGATTCATTTTAGAAGAAAGTTTTTTTTCGTATTTCGAGTCCAATAAAATAGCAGCGGCTTTGTAAGCCACCAAAATAGTCTCATCCGTGTTGGCGATTCCCGCTAATTTAGCAGTAAATTCTTTGGCATTTGCTTCTGATTTACCAACAGTAGGATACATTTTTCTAATCGAAGCAATGTCAGGAGCACCTATCACGGTGATCCATAGTATCAGGGCAGCAAACAGTTTCATAATTACAATTTTTTATAAGCACTGCTTAGTTTCAAAGCAACGGTATCTTTAAAATAAGTGGTATTTTTCACTTTTACCAAATCATCTTCGGTTTTGGTAATATCCAATTCTAAGCGTAATTCAGGAGTAGCCTCAGGATTGATCAGGGCCATAAATTTTACATTGGTTAGCGTTTGCATAAACAACGCACTTTCTGTTATTGATTCTGAAAGTTCTTTTATAATCTGAATCATGCAAACTCCCGGCATAATAGGATTTCCGGGAAAATGACCCTTGAAAACTTCATGTTTGTCATTGACCAAAATAGTGAAAGTATATTTTGAATCGGATGTTTTTTCTTCCGAAAGTATTTTGTAAAAATCTTGTAAAACCATATTTTTTATTTTTTTCCGCCAAATGAATACGAAACTCCTAACTGAAAATTGATATTTGTATTGTAATCTCTAAACCAGTAATCATTATTTCCGTTATTACTGCCATAATAATCACTATCTAAAACATCAACAAAACCTTTTTTAAAGCGCGCTTCAAAGGCCAAACCAGAAGGCAAACGATATCCAAATCCTGCAACAAGAGTCAAATCAACATCGGTGTTTTCATAAATCAAATCATCTTGTAATCTAAAATCGACCGTTGGGCCAACCATTACCTGAAATCCCCCATTAAAGGTAAATTTATTAATCATAGCCAGCGACAAATAATCGATTTCTAAATTGCGCGACACTGTAATATCCTCTCCGGTATCGGTGTTGTAGCCAATATATGTTTTTATGTTATTAGAGCCTTGTCTAATATAAGTGATTTCGGGCTGTAAAGCGTATACTTTTGTTAGGTTGATTTCACCAAAAGCACCCAGATAAAAATCAGTTTTATAATCAGATTGCGTATTCGAAAATGTCGAGAAAGCGGCTCCACCCCTCAAACCAGGTTTAAAAGTTACCTGAGCATTACTCACATCAGCAAGTAAAAAAATGGCGATTACAATAATTTTTTTCATATTTTACCGATATTAATTTGAAGCGTTTTCTTCCGATTTAAAATAATTCAACGTAATCCTTAACTTTATATTTTGATGAATAATTTCAATTTTCTCAGCAAAAATATTATTTTCTGAACTAAAAGTGAGTGTTATTTTTTCTTTTGTTTTAGAAGAATGAATGAGTTGTTCTAATTTTTGATCTTTTTTGGATAAAAACAAGTAATTGTCCCGATTACCATCGGTCGATTTATAAATATCGAAGCTATCATTTTCAAATTGTTCCTGAATCTGATACTTTTTTTTAAGCAATAATCCAAAATCCTTTTTTAAGGTATTGATCAGTATTTTTCGGTCTAGTTCAGGTACAATCGAATTGACTTTAAAACTGGTTTCAGAAATTTCAAAATCCATTAGTTTATTGCCAAATTCGGTGGTAAAGACAATGCGATGTGTGGTATCATTTATTTTTTTGGCAATAAAAATTCCCGATAATTCATTTCCGTAAACCGTGATGTTGGCTTTATAAACATAATCAATGGTAGCATCCGAAAAATAGGGGGCTTCGTAAGTGGTTTTGTCTACTTTTTTTGGAGTATAATTTTTTGTAACGGAGCCACAAGAAATAATAAAAATCGCCAAAAAGAAATTAATTAGTAAAAACTGAATCGTCGATTTTTGCATTGATCACTTTGTTTTTAAGTACTATTCGGGTATAATCTTCTGAAGATTCTAAAAGTTTTACCTGCACAACGGTAGCTTCTTCTTTATCAAAAGTCAGTTCAATTTGTTTGATGTATTTTTTCAGTGTAGCATCTTTTGGGATAAATTTTGCTAAGTTTTGTCCTTTTAATTTAAAATAAGAGATCGTAAACTCTTTATCATCAAACATATCACCACTCACACTGCCAATAATTAATTTGTTGATTCGGGCAAAAATCTTGCTATTGCCAATGTCGACTGCACTTTTTTTGCCTTCGTCGTTAATCAAAATTTTACCGTTTTTAAAAACAATACTATAGTTGTACGGTTTTTTATATTGCCATTGAAGCAAGTTAGGTTCTTTAAAGACCATTTTCCCTGAGGTTTCAATATCTTTCGATAAAAAATCCATATGCTTGTACTGAACAAAATCGGTACTTAGTGTTTTGATTTTTTTAGAAACTACATTGACGCTTTCTTTAAAAGAAGCAATTTCTGCCGCGGTCATCTTTTGTTCCTGGGCAAATAAATTGCTTGAAATAAATAGAATTAGTAAAAATATTTTAGTCTTCATAAGCTTTAAGATGCAATAGTTCTTCGATCGAAACGATTTGATAGTGGTGTTGCTGCAGAAATTGCAAAAACTGTTCCAGTACCAAAACCGAGTGCGGAGCAGTATCATGCAAAAGTACGATTCCGCCGGGAGAAACTCGTTTTATAATTCGATTGAAAATTAAATTTTGATTTTTTGTTCCCCCGTCAAGCGAACGAATATTCCAACCGATGACTTTGTGATCGGTTTTTTTTAAAGCTCTCCGAATTGAAGGTGTAGTGACGCCATAAGGAGGCCTGAAAAAATTGATTTTTTTTAATGTGAATTTTTCTAAAAGCGCATCAGTTTTTGATATTTCTTTGGCTATTTGTTTTGCATTATAAAAATCAAAAAAAGGAGAATGACCATAAGAATGATTACCAACTAGGTGTCCGTCGTCTACAATTTTTTTGATAATCTCAGGATGTGTTTCAACATTTTTTCCGATGCAAAAAAAAGCAGCTTTTGCGTCATATTTTTTTAGAAGTTCTAAAATTTCCAAAGTAAAAATACTTGGGCCATCATCAAAAGTAATCGCTATTTTTTTTTCGGTTTCTAATGGATTATTGCAAAATGCCTTGACATGATAATTGGATGAAATTCTTGAAGAAAATAAGGCATTTATGCCCAACCAAATTACAGAAATTGCAAAAAACCACCAAAAATGGATTGCCGTATAAAGATTCAGAAGAAGCAGTAAAAGCAATAAAAAAATAAAAAATAACGATATTTTTTTATGCGTTATCATTTTGATAGTAACGTAAAACTATGATTTTTTCCTTTGTATTGATTGTAAAGCAAAATAGTATTGTAAGCAGGTTTTTCAGCCGCATTTACTTTGATGATTTCTGGTATTTCTTGTGTTTGAATCACTTTTGAAGCCATCCATAAACCAAAAGCCGAAGCCGTATTAAATTCACCACTCAAATGTTTGTAATACAATTGCGGGGTTTGTGCAAAAGTATTTCGAGCCAAATTTTTATAGTAAGAATCAAAAGTTGCATCTCCATTAAAACCTAAAACCACTGCATCAATATCTGAAATCTGAAGATTATTTGCTTTCAAAAAAGCTAAAATTTCAGTTTCAACTTCGTTTTCTTCAAGGCTATTTATAATTTCGACATCCAGAATTTGAGCATAAGTGCTTTCTTTTCTTTCATTTTCTAAAACAAAAAAACTAGCACCTTCGCCATAAACCACTCCAGTTGAAGTCTCTTTCAAAAGATCAAAAGGTGTTTCCTGATCGTTTTTAACAAATCCTGCCAACTTATAAAGTGACATTGTATAATCGGTGTTTTCGTCAATTCCGCCCACTAAAATCGATTGGGCTTCCTCTTCTTCGATTTGCAATTTAGCATCCAAAAGAGCAGATTCAAAAGAAACTACTCCATTTACATACGTAAAATTATACCCTTTACACTGCATCAAAAGCGCAATTTGAGCACCTACGGTATTGTGCGTAGATTGGATAAATGATGTTGGCGTTAGAAACTCCTCGTTATTGTCCAGAATGTTTTTTAGAAATCGGTCAGAGTCCTCGATGCAGCCCATACCCGTTCCGGTGATGATAGCATCGACTTTTTCGGTATTGGAATCTTTCATGGCCAAAGCCGATGCTACAATTCCGTTTTTCACTCCTTTTGCCATTCTTCTGCTTGCAGCTAGCGAAACGTATTCTTTGTACTCAGGTTTTACTAGTGTAAAAACCGTATCTTTTTGATTGTAAACAGCTTCTTCCAAAAAAACAGTATCAAATGTTTTTTGAGTCGAAATACAACCTACTCCATTTATATATGTTTTTTTCATTCGTTTTTTGAAAATATAAGAGTAGAACAATTTCCTCCAAATCCAAAAGAATTAGAGAGAACGTGCTCGATATTTTTATTTTTTAAAGTGGTTTGTGGTGTCAAATTAAATTCTTCCATCGGGCTGTCAAAATTTAAATTAGGGTAAACCGTACCGTGCTGAATGGCCAAAACGCTGTAAACAGCTTCGATAGCAGCAGCGGCGGCCAAAGTATGTCCCGTAAAAGGTTTTGTCGAGCTAAAATCAGGTACTTTTTCGTCTTGATAAATACGTAAGAGTGCTCTTCCTTCGGATAAATCATTATTTGGAGTTGCTGTTCCGTGCACGTTGATATAATCAATTTCAGAAGGTTGTAAGCCTGAAACTTCAAAGGCTTTTTTCATCGCCAGATAAGCACCATCTCCATTTTCTGAAGAAGCTGTTTGATGAAAAGCATCATTGGCATTGCCATAACCCGAAACGCGAGCCAGTACTTTTTTGTTTTGTTTTTTCACCACTTCATCAGATTCTAAAACCAAAAAAGCAGCAGCTTCACCCAAATTTAGTCCTTTACGATTGTTGTCAAAAGGTTTGTTGTAACCGTCTGATAAAATCATCAAAGTCTTAAATCCGTTGATGGTAAATTTTGCCAAACCGTCGGTTCCGCCCACAATCACGCGGTCAAGTTTGCCGCTTTTAATCAGTCTGGCGCCCAACATAATTGAGTTAGCAGCAGAAGAACAAGCCGTACTTATGGTAGTCACGATTCCTTTTAAGCCAAGTTCCTCCGCAATTTTTTCTGCAACATCTCCACCATCATGACAACTAATGTATCGTACTAGCTCAGGATCTTTAAAATAATCGTAATAATATTTCTCAGTAATGTCCATTCCGCCAACACTTGTAGCCGAAATAAGTCCAGTTCTGAATTCGTTTATCGAAGTAATTCCTGCGTTTTCGACTGCTTGTTTGGCAGCGAGAGTACCTATTAGCGCTGTTCTCGAATAGTTATTATCTGCAGGAAGATGCAATTCGTTTGCCAATTCTTCATTGGTTTTTTTAATTTCTCCTACTTTAATAACATCAGCATGAACTGTCGAAATATTTTCGATACGAGTTATAGCGGGTTTTTCATGTAGTAATGAATAGAAATTTTCTTCAACTGAATTTCCAATTGAAGAAATAATCCCCATTCCTGTTATTGCAACTCCTTTGCTCATTCAATTTTAGAGTTTAGATTTTTGATTGTAGATCAGGCTTTATTAAAGTTTTAAATTTTGATAAAGCTTAAAAAAACTATTTTGTTCTATTGGCCTGAATATATGCTGCCATTGTCTCGATAGATTGAAAAATTGTTTTTCCTTCTTTCGGGTCTACTAATTTTATTCCGTAATCTTTATCTAAAATTACAATCAATTCTAGGGCATCAATCGAGTCTAAACCCAAACCATCTCCAAACAAAGGATCATTATCATGAATATCCTCAAGGGTAATGTCTTCCAGGTTTAGAGTAGTGATAATTTTATTTTTTAATTCTTCTTTTAATGCTTCCATGTTATTTATTGTATAGGGTTTTAATCGTTTGGTTTTTATATTTTGTGTTTTCCTCTTTACTAATTGTGCAGAGAAACGCTTTGTAATTGTCATCAAAAAATTCGACCCAGCCGCACAGGACACTATCTGCTTTATCTGAATCTAATAAAATGTTAGCATAATGCGACATAAATTCAGTATTAAAGGCATCAAATATAAAGAAAGAATTTTCACTTTTCAGCTGATGGCGGATACTTATTTCGCCCAAACAAATATTTGGCAAAGTATAGACAAAAACAGCTGGGCTTGGAAAATAATTTTCTTTGTCTGAAATCGATTCTTGGTACTTGACATCGGTATCCAAACTCGACGAATTATTGGCGAGAATCAAGGCAATATTATTTTCTTTTTCTGATGAAGTTATGGGGCTTAAGAGCAATTCTGCTCCTAAAAAAGCCAATTTGCTCAAAGCATCCATTTTGAAAAACTTTGGGTATTGAATATCAAAATTACGATACGCTTGTTTAGAAAAATCGCCAAAAGTGGTTGGTTCTGCTTTGAATATAGAAGTTCCGTTCAAAACAATTTCGTTGTTTTCAATCGTGCAATAATTGTGTATGTAGGTTTTTTTTGGAGTCATTTTTAGTGGTTTGTCCCATTTTCAACTATTTTCAAAATTGCTTTAAAATAGTTTTTCCTTTTTTAAATATTGTTTTACGATTTCACTTTCTCAAAAACCACAGCCGTATTACAACCTCCAAATCCAGAAGCTGTTTTTAGGAATAAATCAATATTTTTATTTTCATTTTTCCGAATAACGTGTATAGATTCGCTTACGCCAATTTCGTCAAAACCTTTCGATTCAAAAAGTATATTCTGATTTACAGATTCTATCGCAATCACGGTTTCTAGCAATCCAGACGCTCCCAAAGTATGACCGTAATAGCCTTTCAGACTGTTTATCGGGATATTTTGTAAACCTAAACGATTTAAAGCAATGGCTTCCATCTCGTCGTTAAATGGAGTTGCAGTTCCGTGGGCAGAAATATAGTCTATTTTTTCGGGTTGAATTTGAGCTTCTTTTAAAGCATTTTGTATGCTTCTGAATAAACCTTCACCCGTTCTCGAAGGTCCCGAAATATGATTGGCATCGTTTATCGAACTATCGCCAATGATTTTTATTTGTGCGTTTTTGGCTTCCGCCGAAATTAAAACTGCTGCTGTTGCTTCGCCCAAACTTACGCCCGTTCTGTTTTCGGAATAGGGTTTGCAAGGCAAGTCGCTCATCGCTTGAAAAGCATTAAAACCAGACAAAACAAATTCTGAAACTTCGTCGCCAGCAACTACAAAAGCGTGGTCGTACAAACCAGACTGAATCATTCTTTTGGCAACAGAAATAGCTAAAACACCCGAAACACAAGCATTCGAAACCACGATAGGTTGCGTTGTGAATCCGAAAAAGTCAGCCACATTTTTTGCCAGAACATCCAAATGAGCATTCTGAAAGCCTTCTTCAGAGTTTGGGATTAATGCGGTAACATTTCCTTTTGTGGTCGAAAGTACAAAAGCCACTTTCGAATCTAAAGTAATTTGAGATTTTTTGACAATCGGCTCTAAAGCCAAAATCATCATTTTTTCTAATCTTGAATATTTTTTATCAGTACTAATTTTTTCAAAAGCACCGTTTATTTTTTCGTCACTAATAATGGCAGCATAAAAAGCAATCGGCATCATGGAAGTATTTTCATGCAATTGGATACCTGTATTGCCGCCTTTAATGGCATCGATGTTCGACGCGACATCAAATCCTAAAGGTGTGATACAATTGGTTTGCGTGATGTATATATCTCTTGTCATTTTATTATTTTTATTCCTGTAAGCTTTTTTTGTGACCTTGTAGGTTTACTTTTTATTTTAACAGCCCCACTTTTTTCTTCCATTCTTCATAAAAAGGAGGATTCGTGAGCATTAAATTTCCTTCTTTATCTACAAAAACCTGAACAGTTTCTCCGGTGCAGGCTACTTCGCCCTTTTCATCAATTATTTTAAAACGATAGATCATTTTGGCTGCGGGTGTATCTACAACCGTTGTTTCTATGGTTACAACATCGCCGTAGCGTAGCGATAATTTATGTTCGCATTGCGATTTAACAATAGGCGTTGTATAGCCAGTGTTGCCAATATCCAAATAGGTAAGGCCGTGCTGGCGGCCAAACGCTTCTCTTCCGTCCTCAAAATAGGTAATGTAATTTCCGTGCCACACGATTCCCAATGGATCAGTTTCGTTAAAACGAATTCTAATTTCGTGCGAGACCGTTAATGCAGTTGCCTCGTTATACTGTTCTTTTCTTTTTGTCATAAAATAAAGCGATGGATGTTGTGAGAATAAAAAACAAAAATAACAAACTTATTTTTGGAATGATTTCGAAGAAAGAAACGTTGCGTAATAAAACATCGTAAAAAGCTTCTAATGCCCAGTTCATCGGTGATGATTTGGCGATAATCTGCATGATTTTTGGCATAGCAAAAACGGGCACCCAAACCCCTCCAATGGCGGCCAGAATGATCACGCTTGTTGCCCCAAACGGAGCCGATTGTTCTTGAGTGCTGGCGACAGTTCCTAACAAAATACCAAACCCAATAGCCGCAAATCCCGAGAATAGTGCTACGATGCTCATTAAAAACAAATGCCCTTCAACATTTAAAGAAGGTAAACCAATATGTGGAAATAAAAATATAGCCACTGCCACCATCATATAAAATTGAATCATACAGATGACAGAATAGGTGATCGTTTTGCCAATAATTACAATCAGATTGGATACTGGATTGGTCAATAAACGTACAAAAGTTCCCTGTGATTTTTCTTTTACAATATTTATAGACAACGGAATTACAATAAAAAATATTGCAAAAAGTGTCCATGCCGGAACATTGTGCTGCACCGAATTTGGTCGGATTTCTTTGTTGTTTATTTTTGGAATTATTTCTTTAAAAGTAATAAAACTCTTTTGTTCGAATTTAGCATTTCCTTCTCCCAACTGATTTTGAAAAGTAGTATAGATAGATTGAGTTTCGATTTGTGAAATCATTTTGTCTATCGAACTCATCACTGCATTTTTGAAACTCATCTGAACCGCTGGATCAAAATACAATTTTACTTCTTTTTGCTTGACCAGTTTTGGCAAAGGCAATGGAGCTGCGCTATTGGTCAAGCCGATGCTGCTCACAATATTTTCTACATTTTGATCAATTTTAGATTGAAGATCAACACTTAATTTTGCCGGAATCACGATCGCTAATTGAAACTTTCCTTTATAAACCGCTTCTTTGGCAACCTCTTCAGTAATAGGTTGGTTATCGATTTGTGTGACAACAGTGAATAAGTTACTTTTTTCTAAATTATCAAAAACAGTTTTAGAAACGGCACCTTTGTCATTATCTACTAATAAAATTTGAATTTTATTGTCGCTAATGGTTTTAAAAGTACTGTCTTGTATCAGGGTAACCGTAATAACGAGTACCAGTGGCATTATAAACAAAATAATGAGACCTCCTAAATCACGTTTTAGTAATAGAAATTCTTTTACTACCGACATCCCTATTTTATGCACCATCTCTAAACTCTTTACCTGTTAATGAAATAAAAACATCTTCAAGGTTACGTGCTTCTTCGGTAGAAGCAATCAAGCTTGAAGGCGTTCCTTGCGCATAAATTTTTCCTCTGTCCAAAATAGCAATATTGGTACAAAAATCTTCAGCTTCTCCTAAGTGATGAGAAGTATAAATAATGGTAGTTCCGTTTTGATTGAGCACTTTCAAATAATCAATAATAGCGTTTCTAGATTGTACATCAACACCCACAGTCGGTTCATCCAAAAATAAAACCTTTGGATTATGAAGAATTCCGGCAATCAAATTCACTCTGCGTTTCATTCCGCCCGAAAAGGTTTCGATGCGTTTGTCTGCAAATTTCAATAAACCCAAAAGGTCCAATGTTTCAATTACTTTGTCTTTTAAGTGCGAGCCTTTCAAACCGTACATGCTTCCAAAATAATGCAAATTTTCTCTGGCAGTTAGGGTAGGGTATAACGCATATTCCTGCGGAACAACGCCGATAATTTTTTTGATTTTTAAAGCGTTTTGAGCGTAGTTTAAACCATCTATCGTAAAATGACCTGAGGTTGGCTTTACCAATCCGCAAAGCATGGAAATCAAGGTTGTTTTTCCGGCACCATTCGGACCTAATAATCCAAAAATCTGACCTTCATTTATCTCCAGCGAAATAGCGTTCAAAGAATACAGGTCTGCATTTTTGTACTTTTTGGATAAGGATTCTATTTTAATAATGGATTGCAAAATATAATTAGCGGATAGCTTTTTTTAGTTTTTTGAAAAAGATTTCTTCTCTGTTGGCAATGCTCAAAAGTTCATCGGCAATGGTGTTGTACGCA
This sequence comes from Flavobacterium flavipigmentatum, assembly GCF_020911905.1. Lineage (NCBI taxonomy): Bacteria > Pseudomonadati > Bacteroidota > Flavobacteriia > Flavobacteriales > Flavobacteriaceae > Flavobacterium > Flavobacterium flavipigmentatum. The sequence continues at coordinate 1,196,071 of NZ_CP087133.1, forward strand.
TCTTCTTTGGCACTTCTGTTTTTATAAATTCGGGAAGCTTCAACGGCAAAATCGCGCCATGAATCGCCAATTTGAGTCATTTCTTTCGATAATATTTTTAATTCTTCATTCTCTAAAACAACCGATGCTTCCTGTAAAAACGCAGCATATATAAAACGAAAACCTCCGCCTCCAGTGCCTATTTCTTCTTGCATACGTACCATTTGTGCCAAATAATGATTGGCTTTTTTAGTACCGTATTTTATGGGCCATTTTCTAATTTGCTTCGATACATATTTTATTCCGCTTACACCAATAAGAGGTAATGGCGCCAACATATCGCGGCACGTATTTTTGATTCCTTTTATGATGGCACTTTTCAGGTCAAGTGTGGCAGGAGTGTTTATCGGGTAATACATTTGTCCTTTGGGAGCAAAAGCGCCTTTTGCAAAACGTACTTTGTCTAATTCATCATGTGTTAAGGTTGTAACGGTTTCCATTACAGGATCACTAACCAAATAATCGGTCTCGGTTTTGCCGTAAACAACCAGATTGTGTGCATTAAAGTGAAAACGGTATTCATCAGGAAAATAACTCAAATGATATACTCCAACTTGTAAACCTGTGGCAATATTGTTTTTTAAATTAGCTTCCAAAGCTTCGTTTGCACTAGCTACAGAAGAAAATTTTTGTCTTTTTATTTTTAAATGTAAACGACTTGCCAGTTTGTTAAAAATTTGTCCCGGCAATGATCTGTAACTTATTGCTGGAGCATGATTTACTTTTAGAAAAGGCAAATACACAAAAAAAAGTCCCGAACCAATTCCAAAAACCATTGGTTCACTGATATGGAGTCCGTTATTTTTTAACAAATTCGAAGCTACTCCATTTTCGCAATGAGCAGATTGATGATGTGTAAAAGTAGTTTGCATTACGCTGTTTTAATGTTTTTTAATTCGGCTACCGAAATATCGAAAGTATCGGCATATTTTTGTAAAATGGTGGGACTGAGTTTGGCAAAGATAGCGGGTTTAAAATGTCTTTTTACACGCCATTTCCACATTCCTACGTAACTTGCCAAAATGGTAAGATCCATTTTATTGATTTCCATATAATAGCAAATCGGACTCACTTCGCCATTTTCTACTTGTTGTTTTGCGTCTGCAATACGTTCATTTATTTCATCAATAGAATTTGAAAGAGCAATCGTTTTGGGTTCCCAACCAGTACTTAAAGCAGTAGTATAATTGCCATTTTCATCGGTAGCATACACTAACTCTTTTAAATTACTTTGAGTCAAATTGCCTTTGTCTTGTGGTACTTTTTCTTTTTCCATGACATTGTTATTTTTGAAATGAATTATTGCGCGACTGAAATTGTTTTCTGAATGAATAAATTAATTTCGCATTCTAAAAGTATTTTTTCTTCCAGTAAGCTCTGACAGCTCATGGTACATAAAGTATAATCGTCTCCAACAAATTTTGAAACCAAAGTTGATTTGGTTTTTATGGTATCGCCTACTTTTGGCAAGGTATGTATTTTTACATTTTTTAAGGCACTGATAAAACCAATTACGCTGGCATTTTCATCTACATCTCCTTCTTCGTCCACAAAATATTTTTGTCCAACAATTGAGGAGCAGGTTTGCGCAGTGTTTTCGATTAACCCAGCTTCTATAAAAACCCCGTTATCTACAAAAATATTATCCTCTTTGATCAAAAAAGTAGTTTCTACAGTATGGGCATCCAAACTCAAAATTAGATCAACCATAAGCAATGGGGCTCGGTGAGGAAGGTAATTCTGGATGTCTATAGTAGTACTCATGCGATAGTATTATTTTGCCAAAATGGTTTTCATTTGTCCATTGGCAATTTCTTCATTATTCAAAGTGGTCACAATATTGACCAGTGTAATTCCGGCAAATTCCTGCAAAATAGTAATGGTAGATTGAATCTCATCATTTATTTTAGGCAGTTTCTTAATTTCAATTTCTTTGATAGAGCCAATGTATCCCGTTGGCGCTTTTTCGTTTCGTAAAAAAAAAGAATAACCGGTATGCAACGCCACAGATTGTGCCATGTGTTCTACTAATCCAGCTTCTAAAAAAGTATCATTATCAAAAAAAATATTATCTTTTTGGATATTTAAGCCCGACACCAAAGAAGTTTCGGTAAATAAATAGAGTTTGTCTACCATGACAAAAGGAAACTTTTGAGGCAGTAGATTTTCGACAGCATTTTTTTCTAAAAGTAATGTTCTTTCCATTAGCAAACCGTTAAATAGGCGTAGGCAAAAGAGAATCTTCCACTTTCAGGCACTGATAAAAGAATGTGATCGCCTTTTTTTAATTTTCCTGAATTCATTAATTCTTCAACAGCCAAATAAATTGAAGCCGAACCAACATTTCCAACTCTAGAAAGATTCATAAACCATTTTTCGTCGGCCATTCCGATTCCTTTTTCATGCAATCCTTTCTTTAAACCTTCAACAAAAAAGTTCGAAGAAACGTGCGGAATAAAATAATCGACCTGATCTGATGAAATTTTATTTTTATCCATGGCGTCTTTCATGCTTTCAGCTCCTTTAGATAAAATAAATTGATCCAGTAATTTTACATCTTGTTTGATAGCAAAAACAGACTCATTTAGCCATTGTTCGGGAGCATAATCACTCCATGCTTTAATCTGGCCATTTTCCTGCTTTTCGCCGCCTGCATACATACAAGTTTCTAATTCGTAGGCATAAGAAAAGGCTTCCATCCATTCTATTTTTAAAGAAATGGGGCCTTTTGGTTTATTTTCTAATAAAAAAGCACCTGCTCCATCAGATAACATCCAACGTAAAAAATCTTTTTTGAAAGCAATAATAGGCTGTTCTTCCAGGCTTTTTAAGTTAGCCGCTTCGTGGTTGTACATTTGTGCGTTAAGCCAAGTCGAAACTTTTTCAGAACCGGTACAGATGGCATTTTTAGAATTTCCTGATCGTACAGAAAGAAAACCAAATTTTAAAGAATTCATTCCCGCACAGCAAACTCCGGTAGAAGAATTCAGCTCAACCGATTTGTTTTTTAAGAGCCCGTGTACCATCGCAGCATGTGAAGGCAAGAAAATATCCGGGGTCGAGGTACCACAAGAAAGTACTTCCAGATCCTGACTGGTAAAATTTTCGTCAAATAATTGTGCGATAGCATTTTGGGTCAATTCGGCATTGCTATGAGTGCTTTTTCCGTTTTTATCAATAGCATAATAACGACTGACAATTTTATTATTTCTTAAAATAATACGTCTCGCTTTTGAAGCGGCATCATTAATAAGACCCAAATAGCCTTCCATTTCGTCGTTAGAAACAGCTTCATTTGGCAAACACTTTGCGGCTTTGGTAATATATACTTCAAACATAATCTAATTTCGTCTTCTTAAACCCCTTGATAATATTGAGTTTCTTTTTTAATTGTTTTTAATTTGAATGGATAGGTAATGAGGTGCAATATATACACTATTGGTGAGATTAACCATATTGCAAGGAATAAATAAACATTAAATACTTTTAGGAGTGTTTTTCTGTTTTTTTGATTTTTATAAATCAAATTTGACCATTTATCAAAAATTTTGTTGGCTGTTTTGTCAACTGTTACCAGATAAGGACTTATGCGAACTGCATCAATCGCTAGCAATTCGGTTTGCAAATCGGTATAATTATTTTGATTGAAATGTTTAAAAATAACGGCTCCAAATTTATCAGATTCCTGAATGTCTTTCTCTGAAACACCGGGCAAAGGAAAAATACCAAGATATTTTTTCTTAACACCAGAAAACATCCATTCGACAATAGTAATAACACTTATGAGATTTCCTACTCTATCGACCAAAGCTACATTTCCAATCAGTTTTGCATTGGCTTCTTTTAGTAAAACTTTTATTTTTTCCTGTGCCATAATCCACATATTTCGGGAACCACTAATGGTAACAACCGGTGTATTGTGAAGCATTTTTTTTGCTTCGGCACTTTTTAGAAAAGAATTAACAGGAATCGAAGGAGACAAATACCAAACCTGATAATGCAAAAGAATCAGGTCGTATTTTGTGTTTACAATACTTTCTGAAACGGGTTGCAATGTCGTTGGAATTTGCTTAAACGATTCAGGAAAAGCATCAAAAAAGGCGTTTTTGTTCCAGGGAAACGGAAAAGGCTTCTCTAATTTGATGTCGAGAAAAGTTACTTGTATATCATCTGAATCCAAGAATGGTTTTGCAATATTTCTTGCAATCGATTCCAGTTGCCCAGATTGAGAGTAATAAATTACGAGAACATTTTTCATCTTTGGTTGGTTGGTTTTGGTGGTGACAAAAATAGCGTTTTTTTTAAACGAATTTTCGCATTTTGTCCGAACGTTTAACGTGTACCCATTCTGGCCATGTATCTGGGTCTTCAGCATCGTAAATTCGGATTTTTTGATCAGGATTTGCGACTAGCAAATCATCAATATGACAATCTAAAATTGCCGCTGCAGCCGATACTCCTGAAAAAGAAGCTCCTGTTACGCCATGCGAAAGTGTGCTAGCGCCGCAAAGAAATAAATTTTCGATTTCTGATTTATTTTTAAAGGCAAAAGGCCCCACCTGATTTAATGTTTTTTCGGTTCCGTAAACATTTCCGTTTGATGAATTGATGTAGAATTCGTTTGTTTTTGGAGTTCCTAATTCAGCCTGAATGATATGTTTTTTAGCATTCGGAATTACTTTTTCGACATTGTTCATCAGTTTTCCGATGACTTTTTCTTTAAAGATCATGTACTCTTCACTGTGATAATCATCCGAACCATCGCAATTTGGAATATGGTCGTAGTTGACATACGTTACAATTTCAAAATTATGATAGCGACCATTAAAACTCGGAGGATCTTTGAGTGTTGTACAGCTCATGAATAAGGCAGGAAACGAGTCACCTTCGGCGATAGTGTTGCTCATTAAATCATCAAAATTGGCATCGTCGTTTTCGTCTTTCATCATCCAGATGTTTCCAGAATCAATTCCGTAAAGGGTTACATCCATATCCAATGTCAAAAAAAGAATGAGCGATGTAACAGAATATTTTGTGTTTTTTAGTTTTTTGATAAGTGAATTGCTCAAATGTTCTTTACCAATCAGGTTGAGGTAGGTGATAGAAGGATCTGCATTTGAAATGATGTTTTTGGCAAAAATTTGCTGTCCGTCTTTCAATTGTACACCAACGGCTTTTTTATTTTCAATAAGAATTTTTGCTACATTTTGCTTCACGCGAATTTCTCCTCCGTGTTTTTTAACGCCATTGGTCATCGCTTTTATGATACCGCCACCGCCGCCCATCGGATAAAAACCACCGTTAAAATAGTGTCCCATTACAGAGCAATGCACAGGAAAGCAAGCTCTTTTTGGCGGTAGTCCGTGATCGCCACATTGTATATTAAGAACCGATTTTAGCGTAGCGTCTTTAATATGCCAACCGATTACTTTTTTGAGAGGAAATAAAGCAAATTTTCCAAAATGTTTCGTTCGAAACGGAACGGTTAATTTTTGCCAGAGACCTTTTAGTTTTGGTATTAATTGTAATTCTTCGTTTACTTTTTGAACTAGCGAAAGGTATTCACGAATATTTTTTTCTTCTTTTGGAAAATAATGGCAAAGTTGGTCTTTTAAGTTTTCAAGACCAGCGGGCAAATCAAAAGGTTGATTGCCAATTAAACAATGTTCGTAAGCCTCTTTATTCATACGGAAGAAAACCAAATCATTGGCAATCCCGAGTGCGGAATAGAGGCCATGAGTAGATTGACCTTCTTCTACAAGACCAACATAGTGTACACCCGGACTAAAACGCTGTCCGTTTAAGGTAAAACTATGACTCCAGCCACCAGGTACATAATGCTGTTCCAGAACCAGTACTTTTTGTCCTGCTTTTGCTAAACAAATGGCTGTGGCTAAGCCACCAACTCCTGAACCTATAATAATCGAATCGAACTCTTTCATGCTTGTTTTTATGATTGCTAAAGTTTAAAAAGAATATTTAGGATTGTGTTTTTTAATCGCGATTATTCTCTATAGTTTATTCCAAAAATCAAAATAATTAAACCATTGAAGCGGATATTTTTGAACAATGTTTTCGACACTTTTTATATATTCTTTTAGCAATGCTTTTTCGTCACGATGTTTTACAGTGGCTTCTCTGGCATACAAATGGTAATGTAGTTTTAGCTCTTTCATTACATAAACAAAAACTACAGGTACTTTTAATCGCGACGCAATCAAGAATGGTCCTGCCGGAAAATGAGCTTCTTCGCCCAGAATGCTGTCGGTTAGTGATTTGGTTCCTTCAAAATAGCGGTCGCCTGTAAAACAAATCAGTTCGTTGTTTGACAAAGCCGCATTGATCTCAAAAATATGCGACAAATCTTCCCGAATGATGATAAATTTTACGGTTGGTTTTTTGGCAATACTTTCAAGATAATTCTTAATTGCCGAATGTTCTAAATCTGTAGTGACCAAGTTGATCTGAAAGTCAAGATCAATTTCGCCTAAAAAATGTTCAGCAATTTCAAAATTTCCCATGTGAGCACTTATAAGTACGCCACCTTTTTTTTCTGCCAAAAGTTTTTTTAGAATCTCAATTCCGTCAAACTCGTAGGTAAATTTATTTCGCATTCCTGCCGAAATAGAAATTTTGTCAATAATAGTCTGTCCAAAAGTGTAGTAACTTCTGAATACCATTTTTTTAGATTTAAGATATGAAAATCCAAGCCTTTCTTTAAAATAATAAAAAATGGCTCGATTGCTTTTTTTGAGAAAAAGAAAATAATACGATGCTACAAAATATAACAAAAAATAGGCGGATGTAACACCCACCTTTTGTATCAAAAAAACGAATATTCTATAGCCTAGAACGGTTCCTTTTGATTTTCCATCCCATTTGCTCATTAAACTGCTTTGGCTTTAAGTTTAGCTTCAATAAGGTCGTAGAAACTTTTGAAAGAAGCAACCTCTAAAAAATCCGCTTCTACCAGTTTTACGCCAAAATTAGATTCTATAGAAACTACCAGATCTACATAGTCAAGACTATCTAGTCCAAGAGTTTCCTTTAGGTTAGCATCTGGTTCAATGTCGTCTTGATCCACTTCAAATTCTTCAACCAAAAAGCCATTAATTTTTTGTATAATCTCTTCTTTATTCATCACTCAATTTAAACTTTTTAACTACCAACGCAGAGTTGGTTCCTCCAAACCCGAAGGAGTTCGACAAAAATATATCAAATTTTTTGTTTAACGTAGTTTTAACTAAATTTAATTTTGCGGCATCTTCATCAGGATTTTCTAAATTAATGTTGGGTGCGATAAAATCGTTCTGCATCATTAGGATAGAGTAGATAATTTCGCTTGCTCCGGCCATCCAACATTCGTGACCTGTCATTGATTTGGTAGAACTTACATAAGGATTTTTCTCTCCAAAAACTTCAAAAATGGCTTTTGCTTCATTATCATCTCCAAGCGGAGTAGAGGTGGCATGAGCATTTATATATTCTATGTCGGTCGCTTTTAGTTGTGCATCATCGAGTGCTCTTTGCATGGCAGTTGCGGGGCCTTCTACATTTGGAGTCGAAATATGTCCTCCGTTGGAAGAGAAACCGTAACCTGAAACCTCTGCAATAATAGTAGCGCCTCTTGCTATTGCCGATTCGTAACTTTCTAATATTAAAGTTGCGCCACCACCGCTTGGAACAAGTCCGTCACGACTTGAATCAAAAGGTCTTGAGGCTTTTGTTGGTTCGTCTTCTCGTGGAGAAAAAACGCCCAGACCATCAAAACTGCACATGGCATATTTATTGATTTCCTGCGATCCGCCACATATAATAATGTCCTGAAAACCACTTTTTATTAAAAAATAAGCCAAACCAATAGAATGTGAGCCACTCGCACAGGCAGCACTTACGGTAAGATTGATTCCTCTAAGTTTGAAAATGGTAGAAAGATTCATGGTCACCGTAGAGTTCATCGACTTAAAAATGGCACCTGAACCGATTAGTGCAGTGTCTTTTTTTTCGCGAACGATATCTATTGTTTCAATAATTGCCTTAGAAACACTATCGTTGCCATACATGATTCCAACTTCGCGACGATCAAAAAAAGCATCGTCTATTTTTGCATTTTCCAGAGCCTGAATAGTTGCCATGTAAGCATATTCGGTCTCCTCGCCAATGCTCATGCGCTGTCTGCGGGAAAGTAAATTTTTTAAATCAGGTTTCGGAACTCTGCCTGTCAGGGCAGATTGAAAGCCAAATTCTTTTCTTTCAGCATCAAAATGTATTCCGGATTTTCCATGATATAACGATTCTTTAACCTCATCAAGCGACGTTCCGATACAGGAATAAATTCCCATTCCAGTAATAACAACTCTCCTATTCATTTTCTTATAAAGTAATTTTTATGAATAAATCCCTCCGTTTATGTTTATAATTTCGCCTGTAATATAGCTTGATTTTTTCGAAATTAAAAAACTCACTAAATCGGCTACTTCTTCGGCTTCTCCAAAACGATTTACAGGAATTAGTTTTAGTAATTCTTTTTCATCCAAATCGCTTGTCATATCAGTTCGTATAAATCCCGGAGCTACCGCATTTACTGTAATATTTCGTTTTGCAACTTCCTGAGCGAGCGCTTTTGTTGCGGCAACTATAGCGCCTTTTGCTGCCGAATAATTCGTTTGCCCAGCTGTTCCTTTTACGCCAGATACGGAGACCATATTTACAATTCGGCCATATTTATTGCGAAGCATTTTTTGAATAAAAAACTGTGTCACATTAAAAAAACCATTCACACTCGTATTGATTACACCGTTCCAGTCTTCCGGACTCATCCACATAAAAAGACCGTCTTTTGTAATTCCGGCGTTATTTACAATTGCTTCTACAATTGCCTCCGGATTGGCTTCTTGCCATTGGGTCAATCTAGTATTCACCTCTTCAAAACTAGCAACATCAAAACCTAAAATTTCTCCGGTAGCGCCTAATTTTATGATTTCCTGAAGTGTTTCTTCTGCAGCTGTTTTATTCGAATGGTAATTGATCAGAATATGATAATTAGATTCTACTGCTAATTTTTTACAAATAGCACTTCCAATTCCTCTTGAACCACCCGTTACTAATACACATTTCATATTCAGATTATATTTGTTTTTTATTATTTTTGAAAAGGTTCTGCGTTTTGAAACCATTCTCCCAGTACTTCTCCGTTAGGTTTCAGAAAACCCCATTTTTTGTCATTTTTTACTCTGGCAAATCCATCTACAAATCCTTTTTCGTCGTCTTTGGACAATGCAAAAATCCCTCCAGCCGTGATATCATATTGTTGCGGAATCACTATTTTTCCGACTTCATTGATAAAGCCCCATTTTTTATCTTTTACAGGAGCCAGTCCTTCTTTGCTAAAAACTTCGGCATCCTCAAAAGTAGGCTCTATAACAACAGTACCTTTTGTATTAATATAGCCCCATTTTTTTCCGATGTATACAGGAGCTAAATTTTTTACAAAAGCACGTGCTTTATCAAATTTTGGTTCTATTGTCCAGTTTCCTTTCAAGTCAATAAACCCAATTTTATCATTTTTACGAGCATAAGTAAGGTCTTGAGAAAGAAAATCCCATATTTTATCTACACCATCAATGTCTTTAAACTTTCCTGCAATTACAAGGCCAAAAGCACTTCCGTTTTTTGCCCATGTGGTATTTTTAAAATAATTTCCTATTTCATCATAAATGATTTCAACCACAGCTTTACCTGTTTTGTCAATGATTCCCCATCTTTCATTATTCTTAACTCGAGCAAAACCATTCTCAAAAGATTTAATCAGATCGTATTTTGGTTCTAGTATCACCGTCATTTTGGTGTTAATCAATCCAACTTTATTATTTTGTCTGATAAAAGCAACTCCATCTTCAAAATCAAAAACTTTATCTGAATTTGGTGAAGATACAGCCTCTCCCTTTTTATTAATATACTGCCATTTTTTATCTTTCAGAACGACGCAGTAACCACTATTAAAATATTTTACCTCATCAAAAGTCGCCGGAATTACCAAGCTTCCTTTGTTATCAATAAAGCCCCATTTTCCGTTTTCTTCAACAGCGGCTAAGCCTTCAGAAAAGTTTTTAGCCACGTTAAATTTCGGTTCAATACTAAATTTCCCTTCTTTTGTAATGTAACCAAATTTCCCGTCTTTTTTAACCAAAGCTACGGCCGGACTTTGAGCATTGCCAAATTGAATACATAATAGGAGTAAAATAAATACTTTTTTCATGATGTTGTAAAATTAGGGTTAGCTATTAAAATTTAACTCTTAATCAAATAATCTTTTACGTTTTGCACGAATGGATACATCACCTGATCTTCTGTAAATACTGGGATGATATTGCGAACATCGTCATACCATTTTTTGGTAACAGATGAAATTTTATCTTTTTGCTCCAAATAATCAATAGCTTGAACAATGGTGATCATTTCGATACTCAAAACTTCAAAAGCATTTTCGATTACTTTAGAAGTAATTACAGCAGCATTTGTTCCCATGCTTACAATGTCTTGATTGTCATTGTTGTTCGGGATACTGTGTACATACATTGGGTTGGATAACATCTGGCTTTCTGCCGTTGTAGAGGTCGCCGTAAATTGAACGCCCTGCATCCCGAAATTGAATCCTAGTGTTCCTAAGTTTACGAATGGAGGCAAAATTTCGTTGATTTTTGCATTCAATAAATAATTCAATTGACGCTCAGCCAGCATGGTCAGTTTTGTAATAACAATTTTAAGTTTATCCATTTCTAATGAAATATAATCGCCGTGAAAATTCCCTCCGTGATAAACATGTTTGTTTTTTACATCTATAATAGGATTGTCGTTTGCCGAGTTAAATTCGTCTTCCAGAATAGAAGCTACATTATTGATGGTTTCTAAAACGGGTCCTAAAATTTGAGGCACACAACGAATAGAATAATATTCTTGTACTTTTTCTTTGAAAATTTTCTCTGTATTTTCTCCAGAATATAAGTGATCTTCTCTTTTACGTACCAAAGTACTGTCTGAGAGGTTGGCTCTCATTTTGGCCGCAACTTCTTGTTGCCCTTTGTGGCGTTTGGTTTGGTTTAATTCTGCCGAGAAATGATCGTCATAAGCCTGAACCAATTCGTTTATCGCACAAGAACATTTTACAGACCAATCTAATAATTTGGTAGCTTGATGTACGTTTACAACTCCAATTCCAGTCATTACCGAAGTTCCGTTCATTAAAGCCAAACCTTCTCTAATTTCTACCTGAATAGGTTGTAACCCTTCAATTTCAAAAACCTCTGGGGTTGGTCTTCTTTCACCTTTATAAAAAACTTCGCCTTCACCAATTAAAACCAAAGCCAAATGTGACAATTGTACCAAGTCTCCACTGGCGCCAACACCACCGTGCTCAAAAATTAAAGGCGTAATATCTCTGTTAATAAGTTCAGCCATCAAGTGAATAACAGAAGGATGAACACCTGAGTTACCCAATGAAAGTGTGTTTAAACGAGCCAAAATTGCAGCTTTTGCAAAAACAGGACTTAAAGGTTTCCCTGTTCCAGAAGCATGGCTTCTGATTAAATTATACTGTAATTGAATTTGATCAGACTCCTTAATTCTATATTGAGCCATCGGTCCGAAACCGGTATTTACTCCATAAATTACTTTATTTCCTGAAAATTCTTTCAAAAAATCAAAACTTTCATTTACTCGATTAAGTACTGCATCGCTGATGGTTACTTTGTTTTCCCCGAAAATAATAGCCTCAAATTCGGCTAAACTTAAATATTCATTAATTGTGCTCATTAAACTGTTTTTGGTTGGGCTAATTTAATTTTATTTATCAAAATAAATGTAGTTATTTTGATGATGGCAAATGTAAGTAATAATCAATAACATTTTTAGTATATGATAAAGGAGTTTGTAGATGTTTTAATAATTGGAGCAGGTCCCTCAGGATGTGTTTCGGCATCGTACCTTCATTTGAACGGAGCAAAAATAAAAGTAGTCGAAAAAACGAGATTTCCCAGACTGGTAGTGGGAGAAAGTCTTATTCCCAGAGTGATGGATCATTTCGCAGAAGCACAACTTTTTGAAAGTTTGGATGCTATGAACTTCGAAAAAAAGCTTGGAGCCCGTTTTATTAGAGGCGAAGAAATCTGTGTTTTTGATTTTAGTAAAAAATTTGGAGAAGGTTGGGATTGGACGTGGCAAGTGCCTCGAGGCGATTTTGATAACGTTATGGCGCAAGAAGTTATTCGAAAAGGAATTGATTTAGAATTTGAATCTGAAGTACTTGAAGTTTCTTTTGAAGGAAAAAATTCGAAAACAATTGTAAAAGACAAAGACGGTAATCTGAAAGAAATCCATGCTAAATTTATTATCGATTCCAGCGGATACGGTCGTGTGTTGCCAAGACTTCTGGATTTGGATACTCCTTCAAAATTAGATCCGCATTCTTCTATATTTACACACGTAAAAGATATCAATAGGCCCATAGGTGAAGAAGGAACCATGATTTCTTTTGATATTCTTGAAACCGAAGTTTGGTTATGGGTAATTCCGTTTTCAAACGGAAACACAAGTTTAGGCGTTGTGGGGCCAACAGATTTCATCAATTCATTATCTGAAAATAAAGATAATGCTGAAGCTTTGAAGAACGCTATTCAGCTATCAGATTATTATATTAAAAGATTTCAGGGGACAGAATTTTTATTCGAACCTGTAAAATTAGAAAATTACTCACGTTCTGTTAAAAAAATGTATGGTGATGGTTTTGCCTTAACAGGAAACAGCTCTGAGTTTTTAGATCCAGTTTTCTCATCAGGAGTTGCTTTTGCTACAGAATCCGGAATGTTGGCAGCCAAATTATATCTGAAAGAGTCAAAAGGAATTGAAGTAGATTGGGAAACCGAATTTACTGCATATATGAAACGTGGTATAGGTGTTTTTACCACTTACGTAAAAGAATGGTACACGGGTAATTTGCAAACCTTATTTTTTCATCAGCCTGAAAATCCAGATGTTAAAGAAAAAATATGCGCAGTATTAGCAGGTTATGTCTGGAATGAGGAAAATCCTTTTGTAAAGAAACACGACAATGTGATAAAAAACATGGCGTATCTTCTTAATATTGAGAAAGAAAAAAGAGAAGAAATCCCTAATTAATTAGGGATTTCTTTTTAATATATTATTTGTATGCTTTTTTCAAAAGTAATTTTGCTAGCGATTTTCCGGTTTTGGCATATCCTTCACCAATTCTAGACTCGTTACTAAAGTTGCTTCCCCATTGATCTCCAGGAGCATTTTCGCTACTAATTTCCAACAATACATTTGATTTGTTAGCAGTTTCAACAAATTTTAAATTTGTTGTTACTTTTGCAGGTTGTTTCATCATTGCAACATCCCAACCTGGATAGATCCAAACGGTTTGTACGATCAAAGTATAAGGTGTTTTTAGTCCTTCTTGAAAACTAACATCTTTTTTCTCCTTAACTAGTACAATATTTACAAGTTCTAAAAATTTAGGATTCCAAATAGATTCTCTAGAACCAGCCCATTTTTTACTCCATATATTTCCATTTCCTTTTGATTTTTCATTCAAATCGGCAGTTCTTTCCTCCACATATTGTGCTTCGGTTTTTTTCTCTTTTAAAAGTGTAAAATTACTGTAGTCAAATTCTACATTAATTTCTTTCTGATCTTTTAAAAAATCGAAATTTCCTTTAACAACTTCGACGTTTTGGGCGAATGAAACGCCTGAAATAAATAACAAAGCAACTACTAGTTTTTTCATAAAAATGTTTTTGATTTATGAACCAAATATAAATATTTTTTTGTTAAAATAACAACAATCTACAATTTCCTAAAACTAAAAAAAGAGTGTTGCGAATAGTGGTTTTTGAAACTTATAAGAATAATAATGAATTATAAATATTATAATAGCAGATAGTATGATAAATAAACTATTTCTATTTTAAAAAGAAAATAAATCAGCCATATTCCAGCTCTTTTATTAGATTTTTACAATGATTACAATACGATAAAATCAAAAATCAACTTTAGGATCATCTTCTGGTTTTTCATCTTTAGCTCGACAATGGTTTTTTATTATATCATTGGTTACTTCTATATATTCTCCAATACTCGCTGAGTTTTCATCAATTCCTAATTTTTTTTCATAGTTTTTAATTGCATTACTTAACATTTCGTGATGTTCTTGAAAATATTCGGGAGAATAATTCCCCATCCTTACGTCATATTTTTTATCTAATATCAATGTGCATGAATCAGAAAGAGCATAATGAGAATAGTTGAAATATTCACAAAACGAAACATTTTTTTGATCTAGACTATCTAATAATTTATTAAAGACGGCTAGAGTGTCTTTTTGTATGTGTACCTGAGAAAGTATTTCTTCTCTAAAAGCATTATTTACTTTTAATTCTTTTTTACAGCTTATTAATAAAAAGAAAGCAGCAAGTACCAATAATTTGTTTTTCATATCTATTCTAATAATTATATTACACTTAATTTTCCTCCTTTTTCTTTTCTTTGAAAAAGGAAATCGAGATAAATATTTTCGTTAGGATCTTTTTTGTTTGTTAGTCTAATAATTCCTTCTCCATCTGCTAGATGCAGTAACGTAACTAGTTTTCCGTATCCTTGATATTCTAATTTAAAGGTTTCTTCAAACAAAGGTTCTAGTTCATAGTCGCTATTGTTAAGCAATTCTTCAGCCATTTTTATTTTTTCTTTTCTTTCTTTTTCAGTATAATACATTGTTTTGCCTAGCAATTCTTCTCTATCTTTCACCAATTTCAAATAACCTTCAACATCTCTGTTTTTTATAATTTCATGAACCTTTTTATACTCGGCAATTAATTCTGCTTTGATGTTTTTCTTTTCGTCTTCTTGTTCTTTTTGCAGGTTTACAGAATTTCTCCAGCCTGTTAAATCGTATGGAACATCAGCATCAAATGTACTTCTCCATTCATAAATAGGTAATCCCTTTAAAGGAAGTGGTGTTTTTGGTTCGTAGTGTGCTTCTACCCAAGATGGAGTGCCATATTCGCCTTTGTCGCTAACCCATTGTTTGTCATAATGATCTAGAATTATACCATCTTCTCCTCGCATTTTTTCATCATAAACAGTTGTTCTAAAGTCTCCATCTCGATAATGCTGGAAGGTTAAACCTACTGCTGCTCCAATTTTAAAAACGTCTTTACCGTAAGGAGGATACATTCGTACTTTTATCTCGTGAGTACCACTAGTTAATAATAAAAAGTTTGTTATATGGCCTCCTGTAATACCACCTTCTCTAGCCATCTCGCCTTTAAAATTAGTTAACAGTACATCATCTATATATATTTCAAACTGGCAATCAGCACTATGGGTATATATGTAATTATATCTTTTTTCGTTACCAATTGTTGTGTCTTTTTTTATAGGATATTCAATAGTGTTTTTGTTTTTGTTGATTAAATCGGTTCTAGTTTGCCAAAAAGTTTTTTTTTCTTTTATCTTATCTATTGTTTCCTGAGACAATTTAGATTGACAAGAAAATAGAGCAAATAAGCAAATAAGTATAACTGATCGTTTCATTCTTTAAATTACACTTAATTTTCCTCCTTTTTCTTTTCTTTGAAAAAGGAAATCCAGATAAATATTTTCGTTAGGATCTTTTTTGTTTGTTAGTCTAATAATTCCTTCTCCATCTGCTAGATGCAGTAACGTAACTAGTTTTCCGTATGCTTGATATTCTAATTTAAAGGTTTCTTCAAACAAAGGCTCTAGTTCATAATCACTATTGTTAAGCAATTCTTCTGCCATTTTTATTTTTTCTTTTCTTTCTTTTTCAGTATAATACATTGTTTTGCCTAGCAATTCTTCTCTATCTTTCACCAATTTCAAATAACCTTCAACATCTCTGTTTTTTATAATTTCATGAACCTTTTTATACTCGGCAATTAATTCTGCTTTGATGTTTTTCTTTTCGTCTTCTTGTTCTTTTTGCAAGTTTACAGAATTTCTCCAGCCTGTTAAATCGTATGGAACATCAGCGTCAAAAGTACTTCTCCATTCATAAATAGGTAATCCTTTTAAAGGAAGTGGTTCCTTAGGCTCAAAATGACCTTTTATATAATCAGGACTTCCATATTCTCCCTTGGTACTAACCCATTGCTCATTATCTTGATCTAACCAAATACCATCCTCTCCTCGCATTTTTTCATTATAAATCATAGTTCGCAAGTCGCCATCTCTATAATGATAAAAACATAGAGCTATAGCTCCACCAGGACCAAATACTTTTTTACCATAAGATGGATACATCCTCACTTTTATTTCGTGAGTTCCGCTTGTTAATAATAACGGATTTAATTGTTCAGAACCTATTCTTCCACCCTGACCTTTGGCAGCTTCACCTTTAAAGTTAGTTAATAACACATCATCAATATAAATTTCAAACTGAAAACCGCCACTATTAAGAGTTATTGCATTAAATCTAGTTTCGTTACCTATTGTAGTGTCTTTTTTTATAGGATATTCCATTGTTGTTTTATTTTTATTAATTAACTCGGTTCTAGTTTGCCAAAAAGCTTGCTTTTCTTGTATTTCTTTTTTTGTTTTTTCGGATAATTTGTCTTGACACGATACCATTGTAATACAGGCAAGAAGAACTATAAAATTTAATTTTTTCATAATTTTTTACATTTATTTAGATTACCAACCTCCACCTGAGCCAGTAGAGGGAGCGCTAGCGACATCTTTTTTATTATTTAGGGGTAAATAATGTTTTTCGCCTTGATAAGGTTCTGGTTTTAAAAAAGGTTCATTTTCATTGCTAAACTTTCGAACTACTTTATGGCCTCTTATAACAATTTCTATCTCAAAAGTAAAAATCATACCAGAGAAACCTACTTCAGGCTGATAGTAGATGCCTTTTTCATCACTGTCCATTTTTATTTTTGCAGCAAAATAAGCATCAAGCTTACCTGCTGCATGTAACTCTAATATTGGTTCTTTGGCATAAGATTCCGATTTTATGGAAGCGTGGATAGTCATCTCAATTTTGATTTGCAATTTAGCTCCTAAATCAAGAGATCCCCCTTTAACGATGCCAGTAAGGCTGTTGAATTCTATTGCATTAAAGTCAAAATTTAAACTTCCGGTAAATTTTGCCTCTAATTTTATTCCTCCATTTGCTGCAGATAGCACACCCTCTAGTGACCCAACGAATGCAGCTACCACAGGGTTCATCTTACTCACTAGACCCAACAAATCAAGTGTAAATTCTGCTCCAATAAGAGGATCTGCTTTAAAATTTAGTTTGCCTACAGTTGCTACTTTGGCAGCATTTATGCCTGTTCCTTTTTCTAAATACCAATCTATATTAGCATTTAAGGAAGGAGATTGTATTTCAAACATAAAAGGGGTTTTTGATAAAGTAACTCCTTTTGGAATCCCTCCTAAAGTGTTTTTTACTTTATCTGCCATTTCTTTATATTTAATAAAGACATTAAGAACAGTTCTTATTTTTTTTGCAAACTCACCGCTAAGCTCAAACGACTGACCTCCCCATTTCCCTTCAAGTTTTAGCTCAAACTTGGTTAACATTTCTGGGCTATTGGCCACTCTTTTTGCTTCTTTTCCTGCACCAACAGCCTTAGATTGTGCCTTTCTTTTATCTCTAATTATTTCAGCTACTTTTGGGTCTTTTGGATTTTTTCTACTGTATTCTGGTAAATTACCGTGCGTATAAGCAAAGGGATGCTCCCAATTGTAAGATAGTTGTAAATTCCACTTAATATCCGAATAAACCATCGCCTTAATAGTAGGATTTGACTCATTGGCAAAATAACGGCATGAATGGATATGTATGTCGTATTCATTGGCAAGCACTTTTGGCCAGATGTATTGTATAGGAGCATTATTCCACCATGCTAGGTTAGATCTTATAGGAAAATCTAATTTACTAGTAACCTGATCAATAGCTTTAGGATATTCTGTCGAATTTATTTTGATATTTTTTTTGTGTTTGCCTTTTTCTCTAAAACAGGCTTTGTTTTGATATTCTGTAATGTCTATTGTAATATTCTTGTCTTTACTAGGGGCAATAGTTTCATAAATGATAGTTTGGGCATCATGTCCGTAATAATCAAAAGCAATAACTACAGAACGATTCTGTTTGTATTCTTTTTCGTCTCTGTATTTTAGATTGTCTCGACCTTGTTTGTCGTCAGTAGGATTTACTTCTCCGCGACCAATAGATATAATTCTACTAGCCTCTAAACCACCATCTACAAATGCTTTTTTTACGGCATCGCTTCGTTGTTGCGATAACTTTTGGTTGTATTGTTCTTTTCCTATTACACAGGCATGACCATCAATTTTGATACTTGAGAATTGATGTTCTAATAAAAATTGTAAAGTATTGTTAAGTATTGTTTTAGCTTCCGGTGTGATGTCATATTTCTCAAATTCAAATAGAATTGTCTTTTTGAGAGGTTCTTTTTTAGGAGTCTTATTTACTAGTTTTTTACCATTATCAAAAACAAGTGCATTAATTTTGGTGGTTTTGCCGTCTTCTTTTTTGTCTTCAATAATAGTAATCGTTTCGAACTTACAGGGCTCAAATCGTGCTGCATTTTTGTCTGGTTCTCCAGTTTTTAGAGGAGATAAGTTTGTTGGAGGTTTTGTTTCCTGAGAAACAATTTTTTTATTAATTTTTAAGAAACGAGCATGTCCTGTTTCGTTTTTAGCATTAGAAATATATAGTTTATGTGCAGGATCAAAAACTTTTACATAAAACTCTTCTGTTTCTTTTATACCCTTGAGTTTACCAAACCATACAAATGTATTTTTTATGGCTAGATTTATCTCTCCATCAATTACATCGACGCTTGTGTATCTGTATAACGGAGTTTTTGATTCTTCAGATTTTCTAAAAACATCAACACTCAAATTTAAATTTCCGTTAAGTCCTTCAGTTTTTAAATTTAGGTGGACTGTTTCTCCATACTTGAATAAGTGTTCTTTTCGAACATCTTTTCCATCGTTTGTAGTAGACCATTTGCTGCTTACTATTTTTGGAGTACAATAACCACTAATCAATAAACCAGTTTTATTTATGGTATCTCTTTTACCAGAAAGACTTGCTTCAAGATAATATTCAAATGGACCACATAAGTTTTTAGGAAGCTTAATACCATATTGATTATTTGACGGTAATGTTTTTTGTAAAACTATGGTCTTTGCTTTCTGATCCTGAAAAATCCATGTTAAAGTCTTTTTCTTATCCGCTTCAGTGGTTGCATCGTACCATTTTTCTACTTCAAAAAACACATGTTGATCTGGAGCTATCACTACTTTTTTATTCGGTGTAGATAAATTGCTTTTAACAATTCCTACCCCGCTCCATTTTATTTTTTTAACACCTTTTACCATTTTGAAATATTTTTAATAAATTAAATATCGCTTATCCCCTCATGTTTCGCTTCTTTGGCATACATGTCCCTAATATCTACCATGGGGTTGATAAGGTTGTGTACCATTGGGTCGGTATTTTTAACATTTTGTTCTCCGGGTTCTGCTGTTTGTCCGTGATCTGTAATTTCGATACAATCAGGTGCGCCCATGGGGCAGGTTGCTTTACTGTTCTCTAAAAGTATTTTTCCCTGATTACTCAAGGTTACTTTTTCATAAAATCCGCTCCATTTTGTTATTTGTGCCTGACACGGCAAAAAACTATTTCCTGCAGGTTGTTTTTTGCATTTGCCAAAGGTGTTTTTTTCTAAAGTCTGACCAATTTCTTTGGTAGTAGCAATAAGTTTTTCAGATCCTTCTTTGTCGTTTCCAAAATGTTTGGTTTGCGATTTAACCTTAATTTTATCTGTTTTAGACGGGTCTTCGCTAAACTTGCATTTGCAAGTCGCGCCTTGTACTACAAAATGTTTTTCGCTCATAGTTTGGGTTGTTTAAAATTGCCACCACTTTTTTTTGGGTGTGATTACATCAAAAAATAATTCTGGTTTTGGCTTGGTATTCATTTCTTCTTTGTCATTTAAATTAGAAATCGTAACCGTATATTTTTGTGGTGTATCTAATGCTAAAGTACAGCTGATAAAAATGGCTTCGGGCATGTGTTTTAAAGGATTCAAAAAATACTTGGCACGATAATCACCTGCCACTTTTTGCTCTGAATATTCTTTTACAGGTAAATTTAATTCTCTTTCAAAATCGGTTTTACTGCGTTCGTCGTTAAGTTTTCCGTTAATATTAAGTACAAGAAAATTATCGATATCAAAATGATCGTCTAATTTTTGATTGACGGTATAATTTAAATGATCGCTTTTTGCCATTAATGGAAAATCAATTTCTTTTTGAATGGATAAAGAAGAAGGATATTCAATATGAATTTGGTTAAAAAAAGCATTCAGAAACCAGTCTTTAGATAACGAAATATAAAGTGTGTCGCTGTTTTCTAAATTTTTGTCGTAGATGGCAAAATATTTTTCTACCTTATTACCTTTATAATATTTGCTAATTTCTTTTTTTGCAGCAGTCCATCGTTCCTCAATTTGAGCAAAATTATTTATATAAACCCATTTTCCGGTTTCATCAACCACAACCAGTAAAGGATATAGTGCAGCAGCAGCTTTTTCGGCAATTTCTGTTACCATTGTGTTGGTTACAGTATCATTAATGTAGGTTGGACCAACTCGGTCTACTTCAAAAAAGTAAAAATTATTTTCGCTTCTTGCTTTCCACTTTACGTTGATTTGTTGCTTTATAGTCGTTGTTACGTCACCATTTTCTATGGTATATAAAACGCTGTATGTATTGTTGATTTGTGCATTCGTTAGCGAAAGAGAAAAAGGACCATCACCTTGATGTATTTTTTTCCTGTCCTTTTCTTTTTCATCATCGGTAAGTTCGACTTGTACAGGAGGTAAGATTACATATTCAAGATGATACGGAAAATCAGCCTCAATTAAATCTTTTATAGAGGGACAAAACTTATTGTGATAGGTTCGAAGAAGGGTAGGCTCAATGCCCAAATTTTGAGCAACATTAATTAATGTGTCTCCTTTTTTTATTTTATAGGTTGTATAGTCTTCATAAGAAGGCTCTGGCACGTAAAGCATTGTTCTAAATATCAAAGCATCAAATATATGTTTTTTCGCTCAATTATTTAGTGTTAAGGTAAAAAAAAGACTATCAATAGTGATAGTCTTTTTTGAATATGTTGAGTGAAAAATAATATTACCAGAATTTAACATATAAAGCGATGACAATCAGTAAAATTATTACACTCAAAACGGTGGTTTGTGGTTTTACGGCAAACATTCCAGGTTCAGACTCAAAAGCTTTAGGATTGATTTTTGGTCCCGCAAAACTTATTGCCACCATTGTCAAAGTTGTAAACAAGAAGGATAATCCCATACAGATATGAAACGGAATTTCGTAAGTGCCTTTTCCGTTAGGATACGCTGTATATAAAAGAGTTTCGTTGCCAAATAAGATTGGGGCATATTCATTGAAGATAACAGACAAAACAAATCCTAAAATTACACCCACAATTGCTGCGGCTCCCGTAGTTCTTTTCCAGAACATTCCGAGAATAAACATGGCAAAAACTCCAGGACTAATAAATCCCGTATATTTTTGAATATAAGTAAATCCTCCCACGCCTCCAATTCCCAGAATATCATTCCATGTAAATAGTACCGCCAAAAGCATTGCGGCAAAAACCGCAATTCTGCCAATATTTACCTGTTGTTTTTCGCCAGCTTCTTTCTGGATGTATTTTTTATGAATATCTAAAGTATAAATAGTCGAGATGCTGTTTACTTTGCCCGCAAGCGAAGCCACAATTGCTGCGGTCAATGCTGCAACCGAAAGTCCTTTTAATCCTGTTGGCAGGAAAGTCAGAACAGCAGAATAAGCACCGTCTTTTCCTCCAACAAGTTGAGGTAAATGACCATTTTGATACAAAACATAAGCGGCAATACCCGGCAGCATTACGATAAGCGGCATTAATAATTTTAGAACACCTGCAAACAAAATACCGGTACGCGCGGTTTGCAGATCAGCACCAAGTGCTCTTTGCGTAATATATTGGTTGCATCCCCAATAATTTAGGTTGATGATCCAGATACCGGCGAGGTAAGACATGAGGCCGGGAAAAGTCAGATACTTATCGATATCAAGTTGGGATGAATTTGCATTTGGTTTTGGGATAATCATTTTAAAATGCTCCGGAGCTTCTCTCATTAATACTTTAAAACCTGCGATGGCATTTTCGCCAACACCAAAATATTGTCCAACAGTTGTTAATGCGATATACGATGTTACTAAGCCTCCAATGATCAAAACAGCTACCTGAATCACATCGGTATAAGCAACTACTTTCATTCCTCCTAAAGAAATAAATAGTGCAAACAGGGCCAATCCTAACATGATAACATGCAGGTATTCTCCGCCTGCAAGACCATTAATGGCTACGGCTCCTAAATATAAAATAGAGGTCAGGTTGACAAAAACATACAAAAACAACCAAAAAACAGCCATGATTAGGGCAGTCGATTCGTTGTAACGTGTTTTTAAGAATTGGGGCATTGTGTAAATCTTATTCTTAAGATAAACAGGAATAAACCAAATAGCTACTATGATCAAAGCCACGGCGGCCAGCCATTCGTAAGCAGCTACGGCGATTCCTAAAAAGAAACCTTCGCCACTCATACCAATGAATTGTTCGGCAGAAATATTGGAAGCAATTAAGGAAGCTCCAATGGCCCACCAGGTCAAATTTCCTTCTGCCAAAAAGTAGGCTTTGGCATCTTGTTCGTCTTTTTTACGCTTGTGATAAACTGTAAAACCGTAGGCAGAAACTACGATAAAATAAATAATAAATACCGCATAATCTGCGAATGCTAGACTTTGGTTCATGGTTAAATAGTATTTGTAAAGTTAATAGCTACTATTTTTATTTTCGGCTTTTTACTATTACTAATGAGATTATAAAATCTTAGTTTTAATAATTAAAACTGAATAAAAATAGTAGATGCGTTTTATTTCATTTGTTTTTTTACGAAATGTAAAATTCAAATGTAAAATAAAAAATTATATATCTATTAAAAAACAAATGTATTTTTTACGTTTATTTAACTGTTTAATGTTAAATTTAAGATTGAAACCTAGTTTTTATTTTAAAATCTTATTTTTTCCCTAATTTATAATGCACATCTGATTGCTCTCTTAAGACCTCAGCACTTTTTTCTGCAGTAATGTCTCGTTGAGCTTCAGCAAGCATTTCGTAGCCAACCATAAACTTTTTTATGGTAGAAGAACGTAATAAAGGTGGGTAAAAATGCATGTGAAAATGCCATTCAGGATGTTCTCCTCCATCTGTTGGTGCTTGATGAATTCCAGAAGAATACGGAAAAGAAGTTTTAAAGAGATTATCGTATTTTATCGTTAATTGTCTTAGAATAATAGCATAGGCAGTTACTTCTGCGGCAGTAAAATCGGTTATTTTTACAACATGTCTTTTGCTGATAATCATCGTTTCGTACGGCCAGATAGCCCAGAATGGTACTAATGCTACAAAATGATCGTTTTCGATTACAATTCGGTCTCCTTTTTTTAGCTCATCTCTAAGATAATCCTGCAAAAGAGTCGTTTTGTTTTTATCATAATATGATTTTAAGCAGTGCTGTGTTTTCTCGATTTGGGTTGGTAGCGAAGATTGCGCCCAGATTTGCCCATGAGGATGCGGATTGCTGCAGCCCATTATGTTCCCTTTATTCTCAAAAATCTGAACATAATTGATATATTTTATCGCGCCAAGTTCATTGTATTCTTTCTGCCAAGTGCGAATAATATTTTCGATTCCTTCTAGCGACATTTCTGGTATGGTAAGATCATGTCTTGGCGAAAAGCAAACTACTTTTGAAATTCCTCTTTCTGGTTTGGCTTTAAAAAAGGTTTGTTTGATATCGTCTTCGTACATGATATCATCTTGTTTGAGGGCTGCAAAGTCATTATCAAAAACAAAAGTGTTTTCGTATTTCGGATTGCTCTCTCCATTTGCTCTTTCATTTCCGGGACATAAGTAGCAGTTGGCGTCGTGTTTTGGAAAAGTTTGTGTTAAAATAGTTTCGTTTTGTCCTTGCCAAGGTCTTTTAGCACGATGGGGCGAAACCAAGACCCATTCATTAATTAAAGGATTATAACGTCTGTGAGGATCTTCGTTAATGTCAAAGTTTTTCATTTTAGTTTTTAGTGGTATTAAGTTGTGTTCCGTTTGAGATTTTTATATCGTAAAATTTTAAATTTATCCCAAATGTATTTAAATAATGAAATGAAAACTTATTTTTTACATCATTTTCATGACCTTTTTTAATAAAATTAATTGTGCAGCCACCAAAACCTCCTCCCATCATACGAGAGCCTATTATCGAATTGTCTTCTTTTGCAGTATCTACAAGCATATCCAGCTCATTACAACTCACTTCGTATTCTTTAGAGAGACCCTCATGTGTCTCAAAAAGCAATTGTCCTAAAAGTTTTATATTTCCTTTGTCGAGAGCCTCGCAAGCTTTGATAACACGACTAATTTCTTTTATAACATAGTGTATTCTTTTAAAAATTGTTGTAGTCATTTCGTCCTTAATACTCAAAAGTTGATCCTCGCTGCAATCTCTAAAACTTTTTATTTCTGGAAAATGTTTTTTGATGATCGACAACCCTTCTTCGCATTCATTGCGTCTTGTGTTGTACTCAGAAGTAAAAAGCGAATGTTTTACATTACTATCAAATAAAACCACCGAATAATCTTGAAAATCTGCATTATGATATTCAAATTCTAAGGTATTACAGTCTAGTTTGATTACTTTATTTTCAAGACCGTGTACGCTCGAAAACTGATCCATGATGCCGCAATTTATACCCACCCAATGTTCTGCTTTTTGTCCTAATATTGCAATGTCTTTTTTTTCTATGGTAAGATCAAAAAGTTCTTTAATGCCAAAAATCATCCCACATTCTAAGGCTGCTGATGAAGATAAACCAGAACCAATCGGGATGTTGCTACTAAAAACACAGTTGAAACCTTCAAACAAAAAACCATTGCCCTGTAATTGTTTGATCACACCCAAAATATAATTGGTCCACACGACATCGCTCAGCAAGATTTCTTTGGTGAGATCTACTTCAAACTCTTCGTTTAAATCGATTGCAATAATTCTCGATTTTGTTGTATTATTTTTTTCAAAAGCAAAACAAATCACTTTGTCAATGGCTGCCGGCAAGACATAACCATCATTATAATCGATATGTTCTCCTATAATATTGATTCTGCCCGGAGAAAGCACCAGTTTTTCAGGAGTAGAACCAAAAGCTTTTTCAAAAAATGCAGTTGTAGTTTGTATTAAAGTAGTATTCATGATGGTAAAATGAACGATAGTAGGTTGTTAATTTTTTAATTCAATTTTAGATTATAATCTTTTTACAGATTCAAGGCAAAATTGTTTAGTAATTTTTCTTCGTATTTTTCTTTGTTGAAAGTATATAAAAAAGAACCTTTTCGAGATGATTGCATGTCTTTTTCATCGAGTTTATTCAAAATCCCCATCGAATTTATTTTACTGATAAAGTTTCTTTTGTCTAATTCTTTGCTCAAAATCGATTCGTATAATTCCAGTAATTGGCGCATCGTAAATTTTTCCGGTAACAATTCAAAACCAATTGGTTTTATCGATGTTTTGTAGCGTAGTCTGCCTATCGCGTACTCTAACATTTTATTATGGTCAAAAATCAGGCTTGGCGCATCGGCTATTTTAAACCATTGGGCATGATAGTTTTCTATCAACTGGGCATTGTGATTTTCGATATTAATCAAAGCATAATACGAAACCGAAATCGTTCTTTCAAAAGGATCGCGATCGATCTCACTGTATGTGTAGAGCTGCTCCATATAAATAGTATGCAACCCTGTATAAGTAGTCAGGATTCTGGCAGCAGCATGATCTAAAACTTCATCATTTTTCAAAAAACCGCCAATGAGCGACCATTCTCCTTTTTGAGGCTCAAAATCTCTTTTTATCAAAAGTATTTTTAGACCCTCATGGTCAAACCCAAAAATGATGCAATCAACTGCTAATAAAACTTTATCTGTCGCACTGTAATTATTTAGCATATTTCTAATTATTAAGGTAAATATAGGGACTTCCTGACTTGTTTTATCATTTTGTAAGGTGGTTTTTACACCTATTCAAAATTATCTGGAAGTAAAACACAAAGTCACAGAGAATTTGATTCACACTTTGACTATTATTCAGTTCTAAAAAAGATTTGGTTTTCAAAATTATTACAAATTTGTAAAACTCACATTCTATAAACACGATTTCTTTCTTTAACCAATAGGTGATAAATGCATTTTTTTCTGCTTTGAATAAAAATTTCTGTCAAAAATCATTCAAACGTACGAAAAATTATCATCAGAAAAGTAGTATTTATTTGGAGGCGTATTGTTTGTGTTTTCTAACTAATAATCCTGCAATAAACGCCATAATGAATAAGTGCCATAACAAAAATTTACTTTTTGTACAACCTAATGAACTGTTTTACAGTATATTTTTTACAAGTGTTTTTTACACACTTAAAAAAATATTGTTATATTTGTTTGTAGTAAGAAAATTGAATTTAGGATGAAAAATTATGTTATCGGATTAGATTACGGGACAGATTCTGTTAGAGCTATGTTGATTGATACAGAAAACGGACAGGAATTGGCTTCAAGTGTTTCGCATTACAAGAGATGGAAAAACAGGCAATACTGTGACGCAGCGATCAATCAATTTCGCCAGCATCCTGTGGATCATATAGAAGGTTTAGAAAGTACCGTTAAAACCGTTATAAAAGAGAGTAAAATAGATCCTGCGCAAGTACGTGGAATTTGTATTGATACTACTGGATCTTCGCCAGTACCCGTTACAAAAGAAGGAATTCCATTGGCTCTTACAAAAGGTTTTGAAGAAAATCCCAATGCAATGATGGTGCTGTGGAAAGATCACACTGCGATAAATGAAGCAAACGAAATTAACGAATTGGCAGTAAGCTGGGAAGGTGAAAATGTTACAAAATATGTGGGCGGAATTTACTCTTCAGAATGGTTTTGGGCAAAAATTTTACACATTGCCCGAGCAGATGAAGCCGTCAGAAACGCAGCCCACACTTGGATGGAACATTGCGATTTAATGACGTATTTATTAATTGAAGATAAAGATCTAAAATCATTCAAAAGAAGCCGTTGCGCTGCTGGTCATAAAGCGATGTGGCACGAAGACTGGAAAGGCTTGCCCCCTGTAGATTTTTTACAAAAATTGCATCCTTATTTGGCAACACTTCGAGGCAATTTATATGATGAAACCCATACATCCGACCAAGTTGCAGGAAAATTGAGCCAAGAATGGGCAGATCGTTTAGGACTTACGACCGATACTGTTGTCGCTGTTGGAACATTTGATGCACACTCGGGAGCAGTTGGGGCAAAGATTGGAGAAAACACTTTAGTTCGTGTAATGGGAACATCAACCTGCGATATTCTGGTAGGTTCTAAAGAAGAAATAGGCGCCAAAACTGTACGCGGAATTTGTGGTCAGGTTGACGGTTCGGTAATTCCGGGGTATATTGGTTTAGAAGCAGGACAATCTGCTTTTGGTGATTTATTGGCCTGGTACAAAGAATTATTATTATGGCCAACAGATCATTTATTAACAGCTTCGACTGTTTTGAATGACGCTCAAAAAGAACAATTAAGAGAAGAATTTAGTGATCAGTTACTTGTCAAATTAACAAAGGAAGCAGAGAAAATTCCAACTTCAGAAAGTCTTCCTATTGCTTTAGACTGGATCAACGGAAGAAGAACTCCGGATGCCAATCAGGAATTAAAAAGTGCTATTTCAAATCTATCGTTAGGAACAAAAGCGCCACATATTTTTAAAGCTTTAGTAAATGCGATTTGCTTTGGAGCGAAAAAAATCGTCGATCGTTTTGAAGAAGAAGGTGTAAAAATCGACAGCGTTATCGGAATTGGCGGTGTTGCCCGAAAATCTCCGTTTATCATGCAGACACTAGCAAATGTCCTGAATAAGCCAATCAAAATTGCTGCTTCAGATCAGACACCGGCTTTAGGAGCGGCTATTTACGCGGCAGTTGCAGCAGGAATTTATTCAAATGTCATCGAAGCCAGCCAAAAAATGGGAAGTGATTTTGACGGAGAATATTTTCCTCAATTAGACAAAGTAGCAGCGTATAATAAATTACTGATTGCTTACGATCAATTAAGTGCTTTTGAAGATCCAACTATTAAAATTACAAAGCATGAGTTCTCTTTATAAAAATTTAAAACAAGAATGTTACGAAGCCAATATGCAGCTAAATGCATTGCATCTTGTCGTTTATACTTTCGGAAATGTAAGTGCTGTGGACAGGGAAAATGGCGTTTTTGCGATTAAACCAAGCGGTGTGCCTTACGAAGATTTAACGCCAGAAGATATTGTGATTGTCGATTTTGATAATAACGTTATTGAAGGGACTTTGCGTCCTTCATCAGATACTAAAACGCATGCTTATTTATATAAAAATTGGCCCAATATAGGCGGTGTTGCACATACACATGCAACATATTCGGTAGCGTGGGCACAGTCACAGCGTGATATTCCGATTTTTGGCACGACGCACGCCGATCATTTAACTTCGGATATTCCGTGCGCACCGCCAATGGCAGATTCGCTTATTGAAGGCAATTACGAACACAACACTGGAATTCAGATTTTGGATTGCTTCAAAGAAAAAAATCTTTCGTACGAAGAAGTAGAAATGATTTTAATAGGAAATCACGGCCCGTTTGCCTGGGGCAAAAATGCTGCAAAAGCAGTTTATAACAGTAAAGTGCTGGAGGTTGTGGCAGAAATGGCGTATCTGACGTTGCAAATAAACCCTAATACGCCCAGATTGAAAGATTCCCTGATAAAAAAACACTACAACCGTAAACACGGAAAAGATTCGTATTACGGACAGTAAATTAGATAAAAGAAAATAGAGTAAAGAATATAGATTTTCGACGGTTTCAAAATCTGAAACAAAATAAACAAAAGAATATGATAGATATCTCTCAAAAAGAAGTTTGGTTTGTGGTAGGAAGCCAAGAATTATACGGTGAAGAAACCTTGCGAAAAGTGGCCGAGCATTCGCAGATAATTGCAAAAGGATTAGACGGAGCATCGGAGATTCCGGTAAAAGTGGTGTACAAAGACACTTTAAAATCAGCTCAACAGATTACCAGTTTATGTTTAGAAGCCAATTCGGCCAAAAATTGCATCGGAATTATTGCCTGGATGCATACTTTTTCGCCGGCAAAAATGTGGATTGGCGGATTGAGTATTTTAAAGAAACCATTATGCCATTTACACACACAATACAACGCTGAAATTCCGTGGGGAACGATCGATATGGATTTTATGAATCTGAATCAATCGGCTCACGGAGATCGCGAGTTTGGTTTTATCATGTCCAGAATGCGTAAAAAGCGTAAAGTGGTCGTGGGTCATTGGGAAGATCCCCGAGTTTTAAATAAGTTGGGTGTTTGGACAAGAGTAGCTTTGGGTTGGGATGAACTTCAGAACCTAAAAGTAGCCCGTATTGGTGACAATATGCGTGAAGTTGCCGTTACAGAAGGCGACAAAGTCGAAGCTCAAATACGTTTTGGAGTTTCGGTAAACGGATACGATTCATCGGATGTAACCAAATATATTGAGAAAGTTTCAGCTAAAGAATTGAATGATTTACTGGCCGTTTATGAGTCTTCTTATACGTTAACCGATGCTCTAAAAGAAGGCGGAGCGCAAAGAAATTCTTTAGCGGAAGCAGCAAAAATAGAACTAGGGTTACGCGCTTTTCTTAAAGAAGGAGGTTTTGGAGCCTTTACAGATACCTTTGAAAATCTGGGTGCCTGGAAACAATTACCCGGAATTGCAACACAAAGATTAATGGCAGATGGTTATGGTTTTGGTGGCGAAGGCGATTGGAAAACCGCCGCAATGGTGAGAGTTTTAAAAGTAATGAATGTGGGTCTTGAAGGAGGAACTTCTTTTATGGAAGATTATACGTATCACTTTACACCTCAAAAAGCGTATGTTTTAGGTTCTCACATGTTAGAAATTTGTCCTTCTATTGCCGACGGAAAACCTTCTTGCGAAGTACATCCGTTAGGAATTGGAGGAAAAGAAGATCCTGCAAGATTAGTGTTTAATGCTCCGGCAGGGGAGGCTATTAATGTGTCGCTGATTGATATGGGAAATCGTTTCCGTTTGATTGTAAACGAAGTTGAAGCTGTAAAACCAATGGCTGACTTACCTAAGTTGCCAGTTGCGAGGGTGTTGTGGGATTGTAAACCAAATTTGGATATTGCGGCAACCGCCTGGATTCTAGCTGGAGGAGCACACCATACTGTATATAGTCAGGCTGTAACTACAGAATATATGGAAGATTTTGCAGATATTGCGGGTATAGAATTACTGGTTATTGACGAAAAAACAACGGTTAGAGAATTTAAAGATAAATTAAATGCTAATGAAGCTTATTATCATTTGTTTCAACATGGACTTTAATTTTTAAGGACAAAGGCTCAAAGTGGCAAAGGTTTTTATTTTGAATTAAAATGTGCTACTTTTAATATTTACATCTCACATTTTACATCTCACAACATTAAAAAAAATATTTATGAATGTATTAAAACGTTATATTCTTAGAATAAGCTTGTTGAGTCTAGCGATAATTTCTGTTCAATGCAAAAGCGATAAAAAAATGGATAATACCACAATTTCTTCAGATAAAAAAACAACCGTTACAATTGAAAAATCTTCTTATGGAACCACTTCAAAAGGAGAAAAAATAGAGAGCTATAAGCTGAAAAATCAAAACGGGATGGAGGTAGATATCATCACTTTTGGGGGAATTATCACCGATTTGAAAGTGCCGAACAAAGAAGGTATTTCAGAAAATGTAGTAATCGGATTTAATTCTTTGCAACAATATGAGAAAGAAAATCCGTTTTTTGGAGCTTTGATCGGGCGATTTGGAAATAGAATTGCGAAAGGTAAATTTTCGCTTGACGGAAAAGAATATTCTTTGGCTATCAATAATGCGCCAAATGCTTTGCACGGAGGGCCAGAAGGGTTTCACAGAGTAGTTTGGAAAGCGGTTGAAGCAAAATCGGGCGCTACGGCTTCTCTTAAATTATCGTATTTGGCTAAAGACGGAGAAGAAGGTTATCCTGGAAATTTGCAGGTTTTTGTGACTTATACTTTAAATAATAATAACGAATTGCAGGTGCATTATGAAGCAACAACCGACAAAAAAACGGTTGTAAATTTGACGCAACACTCGTATTTCAATTTATCGGCAGATTTTTCTAAAACAATTCTGGATCACGAAATAACTTTAAATGCAGATAAAATAGTTCCGGTTGATGTTACGCTTATTCCGACAGGAAAATTAGAAGATGTTGCCAATACACCTTTTGATTTTAGAAAACCAAAATTGGTAGGAAAAGAAATCGGATTCAAAAATGAGCAGTTAGAAAGAGGCAAAGGATATGATCATTGTTGGGTGCTGAACAATTCTACAAAAGGGAAAACCGTTATCGCAAAAGCCTATCACGCAGCAAGCGGAAGAATTTTGGAAGTTACCACAGATGAACCTGGAATTCAGTTTTACTCAGGCAATTTTCTTGACGGAACGTTGCCTATGCGCAACCAAGGAACGTATGCGTACAGAACGGGTTTTTGTTTAGAAACCCAACATTTTCCAGATGCTCCTAACCAAAAAGATTTTCCAACAACGGTTTTAAACCCGGGAGAAAAATACAATACTACGACTACTTTTAAGTTTTCTGTAAAAAAATAATTTTTTAAAATTTGTTTAATAATTAGTTTTGTTCTCTGAAAAACCTCGAATTCATTTGCTTTCGAGGTTTTTTTATTGGATAAAATTACCTGGGAAAAGAGGTAATTTTGCTCATTTTTGTCATTTCGACGAAGGAGAAATCTCCGCAAGTAACTCGACAAAGATTGACACTTTCTGTGTAGAATTTCTAGTGAAGATTTCTCCTTCGTCGAAATGACACTATTGTGCCTAAACTTTGCGACTTCGCGACTTTGCAAGATGAATTTATTTTACAGCTTTATAAAAGTCTTAAATTAGCGAAAGCAAAACAAAATATAAAAATGAAGCATCTATTTAAAGCAGAAGCAAATTGGACTTCGAATCAAAATTCAGCAGATTCCACAAAAAGATTTTATAATAAAAGTCATCAAATTAAGATCGAAGGCAAACGAGTTTTAGATGTTTCTGCAGCGAAAGCTTTCAAGGGCGATCCAGAATTGTATAATCCCGAAGATTTGCTGTTGAGCAGTTTGGTTTCCTGCCACATGATGTCGTATTTATACGTCTGTTCTCAAAACGCTATAGAAGTTCTCGAATATTCAGACCACGCAGAAGCAATGCTTGAAGTTTTGGAAGATGGAAGCGGTCGTTTTGTTGAGGTAAAATTAAATCCGAAAGTCACTATTGCCTCTGCCGATCAGATCGAGTTAGCAAACGAACTGCATAAAAAAGCAAACCAATTGTGTTTTATTGCTAATTCTTGCAATTTCCCTGTTTTGCATGAGGCGAGTTGTGAATTGATTTAACACCTTTAAAATATTATAACGTACAGAAAAGCGTACATTTGTAAAAACAGTAATTATGAAAACAGTAAGTGTAACGGAGTTTAGAGGAAATATTAAAAAATATCTTGACATTGCTGAATCTGAAAAATTAGTAATACATAGAAGCAAGGGAAAATCTTTTGTGGTCATTCCATTAAATGAAGAGGACGATGATACATTATTAAATAATGCTCAAAAAGCGGCTATTGATGAAGCATTAGAAGATGTTGCAAATGGAAGAGTACAATCTCATAAAGACGTTACCGAAGAAACAAAACAGCGTTTTCCTAATTTATTCAATAGGTGATTTGTGGTAGAAATAATCTGGACAGAGATCGCTAAGATTGATTATTGGATAAATATTGAATATTTAGAAAGGGAGTGGACATTGCAAGACGTTTATAATTTTATGGACAAAACAGATGATTTAATTGATCTCTTAACAAAGCAAAATCTGATATTTAAACCTACAAAATATAAAGAAGTCTATTATGTTCCAATAACAAAACAGATAACATTATATTATAAAGTTAGCAAAAACCATAAAATTGAACTTTTGAGATTTTGGAATACGTATCAAAATCCTAAAAAATTAAAACTCTAAAAACCAAAAAAACCTCTTCATTTCTGAAGAGGTTTTAAGTACCCGGAGCCGGAGTCGAACCGGCACGGTTTCCCACAGGTGTTTGAGACCAGCGCGTCTACCAATTCCGCCATCCGGGCTTAGCAGACGAAAAAATAATCAAAAATTCAATTATTTTAACGCAATAGAATAAGTAATTATGATGTCATAACTGTGCTTATTCCTTTAACACGGTGCAAATGTAAAAAATAAAATTAAATGTGCTACTAAAAATACTTAAAATTTTCCTTTCAGTGTCCAATAAATTTTCTAAATTTGCACCTCGTTAAAACGAAGCACACACAACTAACTACACCCGAGGCGAATACAGCAAATTTGGCTAATAAAAAAAATAAAGCCGAATTGTATGGAGCGCATCGGAATAAAAACAACAAACTATAATGTCGCACCTAGAACCAGAAGCTAAAATTTTTGCTTGTTCAAAAAGTGTTTATCTAGCAGAAAAAATTGCAGAGCAATACGGAATTCCGTTAGGAAAAGTAACGATGTCAACGTACAGTGATGGAGAGTTTCAGCCATCGTACGAAGAATCAATAAGAGGATTACGCGTTTTTATCGTGTGTTCTACTTTTCCAACTGCAGATAATTTGATGGAATTGTTGCTCATGATTGATGCTGCAAAACGTGCATCAGCAAGACATATTACGGCTGTTATGCCTTATTTTGGTTGGGCAAGACAGGACAGAAAAGACAAACCAAGAGTTCCGATTGGAGCAAAATTAGTAGCTAATTTATTAGATGCTGCCGGAGCAACAAGAGTGATGACAATGGATTTGCACGCAGATCAAATTCAGGGGTTTTTCGAGAAACCAGTAGATCATTTATTTGCATCTACCATCTTTTTGCCTTACGTAGAAAGTTTAAAATTAGACAATTTGACCATTGCCTCTCCAGATATGGGAGGTTCAAAAAGAGCTTATGCGTACTCTAAGTTTTTAGAATCAGATGTAGTAATCTGTTACAAACAAAGAAAAGCAGCCAACGTTATCGACACCATGGAATTGATAGGTGAAGTAAAAGGTCGTAACGTAA
Organism: Flavobacterium flavipigmentatum; assembly: GCF_020911905.1. NCBI lineage: Bacteria > Pseudomonadati > Bacteroidota > Flavobacteriia > Flavobacteriales > Flavobacteriaceae > Flavobacterium > Flavobacterium flavipigmentatum. The sequence goes on from NZ_CP087133.1 coordinate 1,230,565, forward strand.
TATTGGTAGATGATATGATCGATACCGGCGGAACATTAGCAAAAGCGGCCGATTTAATGATCGAAAAAGGAGCATTGAGCGTAAGAGCAATTTGTACACACGCCATTTTATCTGGTGATGCTTACGAAAAAATAGAAAACTCAAAATTAAGTGAGTTAATCGTAACCGATTCTATTCCGTTGAAGAAAGAATCAAATAAGATAAAAGTTGTGAGTTGTGCACCACTTTTTGCCGAAGTTATGCACATGGTGCACCACAACAATTCCATCAGTGGAAAATTTATAATGTAGTCATTGCGAGGAACGAAGCAATCTCACTACAATAAGAATTAGAATATTTATTAATAACTATATTTTTTTACAATGAAATCGATTACAATTAAAGGATCAGAAAGAGAAAGCGTGGGCAAAGTGTCAACTAAAGCCTTACGTAATGCTGGACAGGTTCCTTGCGTATTATACGGAGGAAATCAAGCAGTACACTTCTCAGCAGACGCTGCAGCGTTCAAAAACTTGGTTTATACTCCAAACGCACACACAGTTGTGATTGAGCTTGGAAAAGGAAAATCATTCAATGCAATTTTGCAAGACATTCAAGTACACCCAGTATCTGACAGAATTTTACACATTGACTTCTTTCAATTATTTGATGACAAAGAAATCACTATGGAAGTTCCTGTAAAAGTTGTTGGTACATCAAAAGGTGTTCTTGCAGGTGGTGTTTTACGTCTTAACACTCGTAAACTTAAAGTAAAAGCGTTACCTAAAAATCTTCCTGATTTTGTTGAGGCTGACATTACTCCACTAGAAATGGGTAACAAATTATACGTTACTAAAGTGGGTACTCCAGATTACAAAGTAATGCACCCAGAGAACACAGTTGTTGCTCAGGTAAGAATCTCTCGTGCTGCTATGAAAGCTGCTCAAGAAGCTGCAAAAGCTGCAAAAGCTCCTGCAAAAGGAAAGAAAAAATAATTTTTTTCAAATTTCAATACCAAAGCATCAATCGAAAGATTGGTGCTTTTTTGTTTTAACGGTTCTGAGTTGCTAAGATGCTAAGGTTTTAAGCGAACTTTGCGTAAAATGCGCGCTTTGCGGTTAAGATCAGATTTTCTAATTTTTCAGGAGCAGAAACTTGAAGGTTTTTCAAGACCTAAAGTTCCTGCTATCATTCCAATCTTTTTTATTGAAAAAACAATAAAAAAGGATTTTCCCTTCTATCAGGGCTAGCCAGAAGTTTAGTTTTTTATAAGACTCTAAGCCGATAAGAAGCTAAGATTCTAAAGAAAAAGACTTTGCGCAATCTCTGTCATCCAGAGGAACAAGGATCTCCGCAAGTTGCTCGACAATCTAAATAAAAATTCTTTCAGAACTTTAAATTCGCTTAGTCTGGCAAAATTGAAGGGTAAAAAATAAACCAACCAATTGCCACATTCTCTAATTAATCTTACTTTTGCACACATGATAAAATGGATCGAAAAACTGTTTTCATCAACACCAAAAGAAGGGAACACAGACAATATGAAAAAATATTTAATCGTAGGTTTAGGCAATATAGGAGCCGAATACGTTAATACAAGACACAACATCGGATTTAAAGTCCTCGATTTTTTAGCCAAAAAAGAAAGCCTTTCTTTCGAAACTGCAAAATTAGGAGCGATGGCCGAATATAAATTCAAAGGCAGAACTTTTTTCCTGCTAAAGCCCAATACCTACATGAACCTCAGTGGTAAAGCGGTAAAATACTGGATGGACAAAGAAAACATTCCGTTAGAGAATATTTTGGTCATTACAGACGATCTAAATCTTTCTTTCGGAACCATCCGAATCAAACCAAAAGGCAGCGACGGAGGCCATAACGGACTTAAAAACATCAATTTAGTTTTAAATACGCAACAATATACTCGTTTTAGGTTTGGCATCAGCGATCAGTTCAAAAAAGGTCAGCAAGTCGATTATGTTTTGGGCGATTGGGATGAGGAAGAAAAAGCTAAATTACCGGAACGCCTGGAAGTCGCATCAGAAATTATCAAATCTTTTGGCACGGCTGGACTAGAAAACACCATGACTACTTTTAACGGAAAATAGCGATTTACAGCTATTTAACTGATAAAAAAGCAAATTATCAAAGAATTTAATTCAATTATAACAAAATACTATTTCTTATTCCAAAGTTAAATGATTAAATTTGGGATAAATTATTATAAATCATAAAATCACAAATATCATGGCTTTTGAATTACCACAATTACCTTATGCATATGATGCATTAGAACCACATATTGATGCTCGTACAATGGAAATTCACCATTCAAAACATCATAATGCATACACAACAAATTTAAATGCTGCCATTGCAGGAACAGATTTAGAAGGAAAAACAATCGAGAATATTTTAATTAATTTGGATAAAGCTAATGCTGCCGTTCGTAACAATGGTGGAGGTTTTTACAATCACAATTTGTTCTGGACAGTAATGGCTCCAGATGGAGGTGGGTTGCCAACAGGTGATTTATTGACTGCAATCGAGTCTTCTTTTGGAACTTTTGAAGAGTTTAAAGCGAAATTTGCTAAAGCAGGTGCTACACAATTTGGTTCAGGATGGGCTTGGTTATGTGTGCACAAAGGTGGAAAATTAGACGTTTGCGGAACTCCAAATCAAGACAATCCATTGATGCCGGAAGTAGGATGTGGCGGAACTCCAATTTTAGGAATGGATGTTTGGGAGCACGCTTATTATTTAAATTACCAAAACAGAAGACCTGATTATATCGAAGCTTTCTTCAATGTAATCAACTGGACAGAAGTAGCGAGAAGATTTGCTTTAGAAAAATAATCTTCTTTAAAATACATAAAAACCCGATTGATTCGAAAAGAATTAATCGGGTTTTTTATTTGATTGTCTCGCCCTGAAAAAGGTTGACTATAATTGAGCTAATTATGTCGACAGAAAGAAAAGATTTAAAAAAGCCATTACTTTTCCGTATTCGTTTACCAGATTGTAAAAAAATAAAAAGTTGTCTGAATTTTTGATGTATTAAAAAAAGAAGTTTTATTAATACTACAGGAAGGCTCTGGAAAAATTAGCTGACTTTATTCCAATAAAAAAGGCGAATTTCTTCGCCTTTTTTGCCCCAAATCTACCATAAACTTAACCTACTAATGTTATGGTTTGGTAAATGTATACTAGTGTGTTTTTTATTCCAAATATATTAGATTAACTACCAATAAAATCGACAAAACACGTAATTTCTTACTTTGAAAAGTATTTACATGACTTTATTCCAATAAAAAAGGCGAAATTTCTTTCGCCTTTTTTGCCCCAAATCTACCATATACTTAACCTACTAATGTTATGGTTTAGTAAAAGTATAGTAGTTATTTCTTTGTTTCAAATATTTCTGTTGAATAACCCATAAAATCGATAAAATGCGTAATTTCTTATTTTTAAGGTTTTTTTGACTTTATTCCAATAAAAAAGGTGGAATTGCTTCCACCCTTTTTGCCCCAAATCTACCATAAACTTAACCTACTAATGTTATGGTTTTTCAAAAGTATTATAGACGAGAGATTTTCCCAAACATATAAGACAAACTACACAAAAAACCGATTAAGTGCACGATTTAACCTTTTGTTAGCATTTCTTTAATACGCTCTAGCATCTTTTCCTTCATAGAAATTCATAAAAGCTCGGTTTACAACTCTGTTTCCACCTGGTGTTGGATAATCTCCTGTAAAATACCAGTCACCTAGGTTTTTAGGGCAAGCAATATGTAAATCTTCTACTTTTTGGAAAATAATTTTAACTTCTGCATTAATTTCCGGCGAACTTAACATTTCCGCTATTTTATCCGAAACCTCTTCAGGTGTAAACTGGTCATAAATGGCAGTTACATAATTTACAACATCTTTGTCATTATAGTTTTCTTGCGCTTTACATTTTGCATAGACCTCATCCACTATGTGGTATAAGTTTCGCTCCTTTAATAAAGCCAATGCAGCTCTAAAAGCGACTAAACCTTCTAGTTTTGCCATATCAATTCCGTAACAATCTGGATAGCGTATTTGTGGTGCCGATGAAACAATGACGATACGTTTGGGTTTCAAACGATCCATCATTTTGATGATACTCATCTTTAAAGTAGTTCCTCTTACAATACTATCATCAATAATAACCAGGTTATCGGTTGGTTTGATCACTCCGTATGTAACGTCATAAACGTGAGCCACCAAGTCGTCTCTACTGCTATCTTCTGTAATAAACGTTCTTAATTTGGCGTCTTTAATAGCGACTTTCTCCGTACGGATTTTTACGGCCAATAATTCCTGTAGTGTTTCGGCAGTAAGCGTACTTCTGTTGTCTAAAATATAATTGTTTTTTCTTTGATTTAAAAAATCCTGAGCCGCTTCTATCAAACCATAAAATGAAGTTTCGGCGGTGTTTGGGATATATGAAAAAACAGTATTGTCTGTATCGTTATCAATTGATTTAAGAACGGCCGGAAGAATTAATTTGCCTAAATTTTTACGTTCCTGATAAATTTCTGCATCGCTTCCTCTTGAGAAATAAATTCGCTCAAAAGAACAGGCTTTTTTAACGGTTGGTTCCAAAATCTGATTCATCGAAACTTTTCCGTTTTTCTTAATGATTAAAGCATTTCCTGGTTCGATTTCCTGAACTTTTTCAAAAGGAACATTAAAAACAGTTTGTATAACAGGTCTTTCAGAAGCTACCACCACAACTTCATCATCTTGGTAGAAATAAGCAGGACGAATCCCAGCTGGGTCTCTAAATACAAATGCATCGCCATGACCTAATAATCCGGCCATTGCATAACCTCCGTCTAAATTTTTAGCCGAGCGTGTCAGTATTTTGGCAAGATCCAAACGTTCTGCAATTACTGGAGAAGCTTCTCTTTTAGAATAACCTTCAGCTTTGCAGTCCTGGTAAAGTTGCATCACTTCTTTGTCTAAAAAGTGACCTATTTTTTCCATAACCGTAACAGTATCGGCCATTTCTTTTGGATGCTGTCCCAGTTCAACTAAATTTTCGAAAAGCTCTTTAACATTGGTCATGTTGAAGTTACCGGCCAAAATCAAATTACGATGCATCCAGTTGCTCTGACGTAAAAAAGGATGTACACTTTCGATGCTGTTTTTTCCGAAAGTTCCGTAACGAACGTGTCCTAAAAATAATTCTCCTATATAAGGAATATTGGCTTTTTGTTTTGCTACATCATTGGCATATTCAGGATGAGAAGTCATTTCTTCATTGATGCGCTCGTTGATTTGTTTGAAAACATCCTGTATGGGTTGCGCGTGATTAGAACGCACTCTGCTAATGTAGCGTTCGCCTGGTTCCACATCTAATTTGATACTGGCAAAACCAGCGCCATCTTGGCCACGGTTGTGTTGCTTCTCCATCATAAGATACATTTTTTGTATCCCATAAAAAGCAGTTCCGTATTTTTCTTTGTAATATTCAAGCGGTTTAAGAAGTCTAACTAAAGCTATACCACATTCGTGTTTTAAAGCGTCGCTCATTGTATTTTGTATTTGTGTTGTTGTAAGTTGTGCGTTTTAACGTAATAAAAAAGCCCCGTGTTACGAGGCTTTAAGGCATTATATTTCTATGTCAAACTGAGTTAGCGACTTAAATTGTTGTAATCGAATTGCTACTTCAGCTTTGCTTAATGTTTCCATCCTTTCGGTTCCAAATTTCTCTACACAAAAGGAAGCTAAATTCGAACCGTAAATAATTGCATTTTTCATGTTGCTGAAAGAGATATTTTCGCTTTGCGTAATAAATCCTGAAAAACCACCTGCAAAAGTATCTCCAGCTCCTGTTGGATCAAAGACTTCTTCTAGTGGTAAGGCTGGTGCAAAAAATACTTCTCTGTTGTGAAATAAAAGTGCTCCATGCTCTCCTTTTTTAATCACTACATATTTTGGTCCCAAGTCCTGAATTTTAGCTGCCGCTTTTACTAATGAATATTCTCCTGAAAGTTGTCTTGCTTCCTCGTCATTGATCGTAATAACATCAACACGTTTAATAACCTCAAGTAATTCCGGTAAAGCACAATCCATCCAGAAATTCATCGTGTCCAGAACTACCAATTTTGGTTTTTTCTCCATTTGATCCAAAACACTGCTTTGTACCAACGGATGCAAGTTTCCTAACATTACCACATCAGCATCCTTGAAGTTCTGAGGAACTTTTGGTTGAAAATCAGCCAAGACATTCAGTTCGGTTACTAAAGTGTCTCTGGAATTTAAATCGTTGTGATACAAACCGCTCCAAAAAAAGGTTTTGCCGCCTTTTACAATTTCGATACCCGAAATATCAATATTTTTTGAAGTTAATAAGTCTAAATGTTCTTGAGGAAAATCGTCACCAACTACAGAAACAATGGCCGATTGTAGGTTAAAAAAAGAGGCTGATAAACCAATGTACGTTGCAGCACCACCTAAAATTTTATCTGTTTTTCCGAAAGGAGTTTCAATTGCGTCGAAAGCAACCGTTCCAACAATCAATAATTTATTCATTTTATGAATTTCGAATTAGGGTGCAAAGATACTTCATAAGTTACAATATTGCAACGGTTTGGGGTCTCAAAATTTTCATAAAAAAACAATATCGCTTTTGGTCTCAAAATGATTGAAAATGAATGATTTGTTAGGCTTTTTTTCTTTAATCAAGAAACTTTTCTTTCTAAGAATAACTATAAAAAACTTCCATTTACTTTACATCGGATAGTTCTTTATCCTATTAATTTTTCTCTAACATATTTTCAAATTAAAATCAGGTAGAAATAGCCAAAAATGTGTTTAAATAGTTTTCGGAAAATGCAATCCTTAAAAATTTAGGAAACCGGCATTGATTGTTGTATTTTATGATTTAGAGCCAATAGTTTCGTAATAAACATCAACAGAAAGCTTTGGTTGCAAAGATGCCATCACAGCCAATTCGTCGCAACGCTCGTTTTGAGGGTGATTATTGTGTCCTTTAATCCATTTAAAATCAACCTGATGTTTGCGATAAACAATCAAAAAACGTTTCCATAAATCGGGATTTTTTTTGCCTGTATAACCTTTTTTTTCCCAACCAAAGACCCATTTTTTCAGTACAGAATCGACAACATATTTAGAATCAGAGATAACTAAAACTTTCATATTTGGGTTTTTTAGCTTTTCTAAACCCACAATTACCGCTAATAATTCCATTCTATTATTAGTCGTCAGGCGAAAACCTTCATAGAATTCTTTTTTGTGAGGCGTTCCTACCAATTCGATCACGACCCCATAACCGCCGTTTCCGGGGTTTCCTTTTGCGGCACCATCCGTATATATATGTATTTCGTGATTCATTTTAATTTTTTTTCACATATAAGTGATGTAAGTCCTTTGAATTATTACAACGAAAATATTATTCTTATATGATTTAATTTTTTGCGTCTTATTCTTCTAAAAGTCTTGAAATAATTTCTGGAAAATATTTTTGTTCCAGTTCGTGAATCTTTTCGGCTACTGTTTCTGCAGTATCCGTACTTTCTAAAGCGACACTTTTCTGAAAAATAATAGCGCCTTCGTCATAATGTTCGTTTACAAAATGAATAGAAATTCCGGTTTCTTTCTCTTTGTTGTCTACTACTGCCTTGTGTATGTGCATGCCATACATTCCTTTGCCGCCATAATTGGGTAAAAGGGCAGGATGAATATTAATGATTTTGTTGGGATATTTTTCGATAATGTTGTCAGGAAACTTCAACAAAAAGCCAGCTAAGACAATCAAATCCGGGGCGATTTTTTGTATTTTTTGTAATACGTTTCGGTCTAAAAGTTCGTTTTTTGAGAAGATTTCTGTTGGAACTTGATGATTTTTTGCTCTTTCTATGACTTTTGCAGCAGCATTATTGGTAAACACCGAAACCACTTTTGCAATTTTATTTTTTTTAAAGTATTGGATGATATTTTCTGCATTAGTACCTGAACCTGAGGCAAAAACAACAATTTTTTTCATAATCGAATATAATTTTATAATGCAAAAAACGGAATAATAATCGAAAATAAATAGTATTAAAACGGCTTTCTTGAAATTAATTTTATAAATTAGTATCACATTTATTAACTAAATAGTTGTTTTAAAATAAAGTTTTTTATTTTTGCCAACAAATTAAATTCTAAAATTAAAGATTATGTCAGACATTGCATCAAGAGTAAAAGCGATTATCGTAGACAAATTAGGTGTTGACGAAAACGAAGTTGTAACAGAAGCAAGCTTCACTAATGATTTAGGAGCTGACTCATTAGACACTGTTGAGCTTATTATGGAATTCGAAAAAGAATTTGATATTCAAATTCCGGACGATCAAGCAGAAAACATTGCTACTGTTGGTCAAGCTATTTCTTATATCGAGGAAGCTAAAAAATAATAATACTGCACCCGAAATTTAAAAAAAGATAATTTTTGAAATTCCGAACTCCAATTTTGGAATTTGTTTTTTGAAATTTGTAGTTTTTTAAAATTCGGGTGTTATTATTTTTTTAAAATTTAAATTTCGATTGGTTTACAATCAAAAAGATATATTTATATTGTAATGCCCATGGCTCTTAAGTAACAGAACAGTTAAGAAAGCGTGGGTTTTATTTGTTTAAAGATAGAAAACATATATTATGGCATTAAGGCGAGTTGTTGTAACAGGATTAGGTGCTCTTACTCCTATCGGGAATAATATCCAAGAGTATTGGAATGCACTCGTGAATGGCGTTAGCGGAGCCGCTCCTATCACGTATTATGATACAGAAAAACATAAGACAAAGTTTGCCTGCGAAGTAAAAAACTTCAATATTGAAGATTACATGGATCGTAAAGAATCCAGAAGATTAGACAAATTTGCTCAATATGCTGTGGCTGCAAGTGACGAGGCTATAAAAGATGCAGGACTTACAAACGACAATGTTGATAAACAAAGAGTAGGTGTTATTTGGGGTGCAGGAATTGGCGGACTGGAAACCTTTCAGGAAGAAGTTATGTACTATGCCAAAGGTGACGGAACTCCAAAATTCAACCCTTTCTTTATTCCTAAAATGATTGCCGATATTGCGCCAGCACATATTTCGATGCGTAATGGTTATATGGGACCAAATTATACTACAGTTTCTGCGTGTGCTTCTTCGGCAAATGCTTTAATTGATGCCTTTAATTATATTCGCTTAGGCATGTGCGATGTTATTATTTCTGGAGGTTCAGAGGCTGCTATTACTATTGCTGGTATGGGAGGTTTTAACTCTATGCATGCCTTGTCTACAAGAAACGAAAGTCCAGAAACGGCTTCAAGACCTTTTGATGCAACCCGTGATGGTTTTGTTTTAGGCGAAGGAGCAGGAGCTTTAGTTCTTGAAGATTACGAACACGCAAAAGCCAGAGGAGCAAAAATTTATTGCGAAGTTGGCGGAGGCGGAATGTCATCTGATGCGTACCATTTAACAGCGCCGCACCCCGAAGGTATTGGTGTGATTGCTGTAATGAAAAATACTTTAAGAGACGCCGGAATGAATCCGGAAGATATTGATCACATTAACACACACGGTACTTCTACGCCATTGGGAGATGTTGCCGAACTAAAAGCAATTAGTGCTGTTTTTGGAGATCATGCAAAAAATATCAATATCAATTCTACAAAATCCATGACAGGACATTTACTTGGTGCTGCCGGAGCTATTGAAGCAATTGCTTCAATTTTGGCGATGCAACATGGTATAATTCCTCCAACGATAAATCATACAGTTGTAGATGAAAATATTGATCCATTATTGAATCTTACCTTAAACAAACCACAAAAAAGAGAAGTAAATGTTGCTATGAGTAACACCTTTGGTTTTGGTGGACACAATGCATGTGTATTGTTTAAAAAATTGGCTGATTAATGATGCGTATGAGTATTTTCAAAAAAATATTTACAAAATCCCGTTCTCTAGAAGACGGGATTTTTTTTGATACTATTCAGAAAATACTTGGTTTTGAGCCAATTTCTATCCATTTTTACAAGAAAGCATTTACACACAGGTCTTCAAATAAATTAGACGAATCGGGTCATCCAATTAACTATGAGCGTTTAGAGTTTTTAGGAGATGCTATGCTGAGTGCTGTAATTGCGGCGCATTTATTCAACAAAGCACCCAACGGAGACGAAGGTTACTTGACAAAAATGCGTTCAAAAATTGTGAGTCGTGAGCATTTAAATGAGTTGGGTAAAGATTTAAATTTAGTTCGATTTGTAGAAAGTAAAGTGCCTCTGCAACATTTCGGAGAAAACATTCATGGTAATATCTTCGAGTCGCTTATTGGTGCAATTTATCTGGATCGTGGTTATACTTTTTGCGAAAAATTTATTCAAAAAAGAGTCATTACTCCTTATGTAGATATTGCCAGATTAGAAGGAAAGGTGATCAGCTATAAAAGTTTGGTTATCGAATGGTGTCAGAAAGAAAAGAGAATATTTCATTACGATATTTTTGAAGACAATGGCATCGACGGGCAACGTTTGTTTGGTGTTAAATTAAGTATAGACGACAAAGTAATTGCAAGAGCAAGAGCAACTTCAAAAAAGAAAGCAGAAGAAAAAGCATCTCAAAGAGCTTATTTTGCATTTCAGGAAAAAATAGATAAGAAATAACTACAAAAATACGGTAAGTTTCTTAATGCTATAACGTTTTCGTTTATAAATTAACAAAAACAAGCAATGCTTCACTATTGATGATTCGATAGAAATAGTATATTTACAACTTGATTTTTCATGACATGGCTATTCATAGATTGGATTTAGACGAATTTGACGAAATTGATTACTATTTAATGGCAATTCATACTTCATTAGAAGATTATCGATTGGCTTATTTTATCAATCAAAAACTTCCGATAAACTTAAGTAAGAGCAAAAACGAGATTCATGCTCAAACGAAGGAAGGCGAAGCAAATTTTTCTAGATTTTATTACTATGATTCCGAGAAAGCTATTTCATGGAATTTAATTCAGAATAAAAATGAAATCATTTCCGTGAGTATAAATGATTTCCAGAATTTGTTTTCAAATGAAACAAGTGAGGTTTCAACAACAATTCATTTACTTCCTGAATTCAAAAAAGTAGATTTTTTCTTGAAAATTGAAAATAGCGATGAGGCTATTGATTTTTCAGAAATCCAGCAAAAGCTAAATACAATTGAGAGTATTGCGGCTATTTATGCTGTGGATACAAACAAAATAAAATCAAAAAACAATTTAATTTTTTAAAAAAAATGCTAACAAACAAAAAGACTAAAATTGTAGCTACACTTGGGCCCGCATGTAGTACGAGAGAGATTATCAAAGATATGATCGAGGCGGGGGTTAATGTGTTTAGGATCAATTTTTCGCATGCAGATTACGAAGGAGTAAAAGAAAAAATCGAGATCATCAGAGGTTTAAATGAAGAGTTTGGATATACCACAGCAATCTTAGGAGATTTGCAGGGGCCAAAACTTAGAGTTGGAGTAATGGAAGAAGGAACTGTGGTGAATGATGGCGATTTGATCACTTTTACAACAGCCGAAGATATTTTAGGAACGGCTCAGAAAGTGTTCATGAAATACCAAAATTTTCCAAATGATGTAAATCCGGGAGAGCGTATTTTGCTTGATGACGGAAAACTGATTTTCGAAATTATTTCTACAGACAAAAAAACAGAAGTAGTTGCCAAAGTGATTCAGGGTGGAGAATTAAAATCTAAAAAAGGAGTTAACCTTCCGAATACTAAGATTTCTTTGCCGGCTTTGACAGAAAAAGATATTGCTGATGCCATTTTTGCTATCGAACAAAAAGTAGACTGGATTGCACTTTCGTTTGTAAAAACACCGCGAGATTTGCAAGATTTACAGGAATTGATCGACAAACATTCTGAATATAAAATTCCGATTGTAGCTAAAATTGAAATGCCGGAAGCGCTTGAAAATATTGATAAAATTATCGCTTATTGCGATGGATTGATGGTAGCACGTGGTGATTTAGGAGTAGAACTTCCTGCTCACGAAGTGCCATTGGTACAAAAAGACTTGATTCGTAGAGCTAAAACAGCTAGAATTCCGGTAATTGTGGCAACACAAATGATGGAAACGATGATCACAAGTTTAACACCAACGCGTGCAGAAGTAAATGACGTTGCCAACTCGGTAATGGACGGAGCAGATGCAGTGATGTTGTCTGGGGAAACGGCTACAGGAAATTATCCCGTACAGGTTATTCAAAAAATGACTCAAATTTGTGAGGCGGTAGAAGATTCTCCGCTTATCCAGGTGCCGCAAAATACGCCACAGATTAAAACAAAACGTTTTATTACTAAAACAGTTTGTCATCAGGCGGCTTTATTGGCAAATGAAATAAAAGCAAAAGCAATTTGTACCTTGACCAATAGTGGTTATACTGCTTTTCAAATTTCGGCTTGGAGACCCTCTGCACATATTTTAGTGTTTACTTCAAACAAAAGAATCTTAACACAATTGAATTTATTGTGGGGAGTAAAATCATATTTCTACGATAAAGACGAAAGTACAGATGATACGGTTACCGATGTAAATGAAATCGCTAAACAAAAAGGATTTGTTGAAAAAGGAGATTACCTGATCAACCTTGCAGCAATGCCAATCAAAGACAAAGGAATGGTAAACACCATGAGAGTATCTGAAATAGAATAGTTTTCTTTAAATAAGAAGGCAACTCAAAACCATCAAATTTATTTTTGATGGTTTTTCTTTATAAAATAGTTTTGTTTGAAAAGCATTGTAAAGCCACAAACATTTGTTTTTCAACAGTATAAAATATCGCAACAAAAATTTTAACGATTAAATAACTAAGAGATAGTATGTTATTTAATTGATTTGTAACAAAAATTGTTCAAAAGCTACTAATTAACTAACTATTTAAATCATTTTATTATGTATAAAATTACGATAAAATCAGTTTTCGTTGCATCTGCTTTTTTGGTAGGTGTAAGCGGCTGTTTTGCGCAAGACATTTTAGTCAATTCGCTAAAGCTAAATGCGAGTGATAAGAGTAAAGAAAGCTTCAAGTTTACAGAACAAATCAACTTAGGAACCACTTCGGTAAAGGTACAGGGTTCTTCTGGAACGTGCTGGAGTTATGCTTCCAATTCATTTTTAGAGTCAGAAATGATTCGTTTAGGAAAACAACCTGTCGAGTTGTCTCAGATTTACTCTGCCAGAAACGTGTATGTTGAAAAAGGTATCAATTACGTTCGTATGCATGGCGCAGTTACTTTGGGTGACGGAGGAGCGTTGCATGACGTAATTAATATGTACAAAAAATACGGAACTGTTCCGAGAGAAGTCTACACCGGCTTGAACTACGGAACAGACAAAAATAAATTTGGCGAAATGGCAGCGCTTATCGAAGGTGTTTTGACCGCTGTTGTAAAAAATCCAAATGGCGAATTGACGCCAAACTGGCAAAAAGCGTATGCTGCTGTTATCGATTCTTATTTAGGAAAAGTGCCGGAAAATTTTACTTTTAAAGGAAAAAATTACACACCACAATCTTTTGCTAAAGAAGTAGTCGGAATTAATCCTGACGAGTATATCGAAATATCTTCGTTTACAACGGCACCTTATTACCAAAAAACAACCATGATGGTGCCCGACAATTGGTCGTTTGATCAGGTGTACAATGTAAAAGTAAATGACATGACAGATGTTATCGACAATGCTTTGAAAAAAGGGTATACTGTAGCGTGGGCGACAGATGTGAGTGAAAAAAGCTTTAGCTGGAAAAATGGTGTGGCTTATGTTCCAACAAAAAAATTCGACGACATGACGGCTGAAGAAAAAGCAGACATGTTTAACGGGCCAAAACCAGAACCTGAAATCACGCCGGAAATGCGTCAGGCCGCGTTTGATAACTATACCACCACAGACGATCACGGAATGCATATTATTGGCTTGGCTAAAGACCAAACCGGAAGAGAATATTACATTGTAAAAAATTCCTGGGGAGAAACAAACGACTACAAAGGCTTCTTGTTTGTGACCAAAAATTTCGTAAAGTATAAAACTACTGCTTTAATGGTAAACAAGGGCGGAATCCCTACTGATATTGCTAAGAAGTTAGGGGTTTAAGAGGTTTGTTTTTTTTTAGATTATAGAAAAGCACTGCAAGTAATTGTGAGCGCTTTTTTTTAAGAGTTAGTTTTTAATATTTCCTCAGAACAATATGTGTTGATCCGTTTTCGTCTTAATCCATAATTTAGATTGTTACTTTTTTTATAAAAATAACTTGAAAAGTTATCAAATGACAAAATTTGCATTTCTTAATAATTATCTTGAAGTACTGATTTCATTGTAGTCTTTAAAAGAGAAAAGACCTTACATTGCTGTAAAGTCTTTTTGTAAAGCTCCCTCTCTTGGGCTCGAACCAAGGACCCTCTGATTAACAGTCAGATGCTCTAACCAACTGAGCTAAGAAGGAATCACCTTAAAGGTAAATATGTTTGCTAAAAAAAGTTGCTCCCCCTCTTGGGCTCGAACCAAGGACCCTCTGATTAACAGTCAGATGCTCTAACCAACTGAGCTAAGGAGGAAGTTGTTGCTCTTTTTAGCGAGTGCAAATATAGTTGATTTTTTAATTTCCCAAAAATATTTTGACTCTTTTTCTAAATTATTTTTACTTACCTACAATTGCCTTGTAGATATCGTTTCCGTTAGCAAATAAAAGCAACGATATAAGTAATACGAAACCAACCATTTGAGCGTTTTCTAAGAACTTATCGCTTGGTTTTCTGCCACTAATTATTTCGTATAATAAAAACATCACATGACCTCCATCAAGGGCAGGAATTGGCAATAAATTCATTACACCCAACATAATTGACAATAAAGCAGTGATATTCCAGAAAGTTTCCCAGCTCCACGTATTCGGGAAAATGTTAAAAATAGCAGCAAAACCACCTACTTGTTTGTACGCTTTTGTTTCTGGATTAAAAATCATTTTCAACTGTTTTCCGTAACCTATTAATTGATCTTTCCCTTTTGTAAGTCCAACCGGAATAGACTCCGCAAAACTATATTCTTTTGTACTTATTTTATAGTATCCTAATTTCTCTAAAGACTCCAAACCTAAACCACCAGCAACAACATCTAAGGTTCCTTTATTAGAAACTTTAACCGTCAATGGCGTTTCTTTTAAATCACGCAATACAACAGCAGGAATCGTTTTTCCTTTATTAGAATTTAAAATTGCTTTTGCCTGATCAAAATAAGTAACTTTTTCGCCATTAAGAGAAAGAATTAGATCTTTAGGTTTTAAATTTTGATTAGCAGATTCTTCTGTAACTTTTCCAATTGCAAAGGGAACACGAATATTGACAAGAAGCCCTTTCTCGTGTTTTGATAATTGGTCAACAAAATCATTCGGAATTTTAATGGCCTGTTGTTGACCGTTTCTTTCCACCAAAACTTCTTTAGACATAATGATTTTCATGTTCAAATCATTGTCAAAATTTTCAACTTTTTGTCCGTCAATCGAGATTAATTTGTCTCCGGTTTTAAAACCAGTTTTCAACATCACAGGATTTTCAATCCAAACACCATCCTTCATGTCTGCATTGGCCACATACGTATCACCATAAACAAATGCCATTCCAATATAAATAATAAAAGCTAGGATAAAGTTTACCGTAACACCCCCCAACATAATAATCAAACGTTGCCAAGCTGGTTTCGAGCGAAATTCCCATGGTTGTGGAGGCAAAGCCATCTGTTCTTTGTCCATGCTTTCGTCAATCATGCCCGAAATCTTTACATAACCACCCAAAGGCAGCCATCCGATTCCGTATTCTGTTTCGCCGATTTTCTTTTTTAGCAGCGAATATTTCACATCAAAAAATAAATAAAATTTTTCGACTCTAGTTTTAAATAATTTAGCAGGAATAAAATGTCCTAATTCATGCAGAATAATAAGTAATGATAAACTCAATAAAAATTGAGCAAGTTTGATAACTATATCCATTTTGTATTTTTAATTCGTAATTTAACGCACAAAAGTAACGTTTCTATTTTAATTTGATAGTGCAAGATAATACATAAGGTTTTAAATGTTTGTTAATTAATAAACATTTAGATTTCTACTTTTACGAAGAAGCTGTAACTTTACTTTTCTCAAACGCAATCCCTTTCAGTTGGTAGCGTAAAACCATTAAAAGTTACATAATATGGCTTCATTATTATTTTCTCCACTTTCGATAAAAAAAATTACTTTAAAAAACAGAATCGCTATTTCGCCCATGTGTCAATATTCTGCCCTTGACGGATTTGCCAACAATTGGCACTTAGTTCATTTAGGAAGTCGTGCCAGCGGAGGCGCTGGTTTAATTATTCAGGAAGCTACGGCCGTTTCTCCCGAAGCTAGAATTTCTCCTGCCGATCTTGGAATCTGGAAAGATGGACACATTGAGAAACTAAGAACCATCAACGAGTTTATTGTTTCTCAAAATGCTATTCCCGGAATTCAGTTGGCACATGCTGGCCGAAAAGCAAGTGTTTCGGTTCCTTGGGAAGGCAATAAAAA
Organism: Flavobacterium flavipigmentatum; assembly: GCF_020911905.1. Taxonomy (NCBI): domain Bacteria; kingdom Pseudomonadati; phylum Bacteroidota; class Flavobacteriia; order Flavobacteriales; family Flavobacteriaceae; genus Flavobacterium; species Flavobacterium flavipigmentatum. The sequence goes on from NZ_CP087133.1 coordinate 1,247,173, forward strand.
GTTAGATTTCGCTCAAGGCGGATGGCAAACCGTTGCTCCAAGTGCAATTCCGTATCATGATGACGAACCTTTTCTTCCTGAGGCATTGGATAAAAGCGGAATCCAAAAAGTGATTGCCGATTTTAAAGCAGCTACAAAAAGAGCTGTTTTAGCGGGTTATCAGGTCATGGAAATTCATGGCGCACACGGTTATTTGTTGCACCAATTTTTATCTCCTTTTACGAATAAAAGAACTGATGAATATGGAGGAAGTTTCGAAAACCGAATTCGTTTTACTTTAGAAATTCTAGCAGCTGTGCAAACCGAATGGCCTTCAGATTTGCCTTTAATGGTTCGCATTTCTGCTACCGATTGGGCAGAAGGAGGCTGGAATCCGGAAGAATCAGTACAACTTTCGAAGATTTTAAAAGAAAAAGGTGTTGATTTAATAGATGTTTCATCAGGAGGATTGGTTTCGCATCAGCAAATTGATTTAGGTCCCAACTATCAGGTTCCGTTTGCTGAGAAAGTAAAAAAAGAAGCTAATATTTTAACGGGCGCAGTTGGTTTAATTACAGAAGCAAAACAAGCCGAAGCTATTTTAGAAAATGGTCAGGCCGATCTGGTTTTGTTTGCCAGAGAGTCGTTAAGAAATCCGAATTTGCCTTTGGATTTTGCCAAAGAATTAAACGATGATATTCAGTGGCCAAAACAATATGAACGAGCTAAGAATTAAATAGCCACAGATTGCACAGATTAAAATGATTTTTTGTTTACCACGAATTAAAAAGTTTTTAAACGTACTGATTTGTGTAAATTAGTGAAATTCGTGGCAAAAAAATCTTTTTTAATCAAAATAATCTGTAGCAAAAAACTAAAACAAAAAATGCAAAAAATAAAAACAGCACTGTTATCTTACGGAATGTCGGGCAAGGTTTTTCATGCTCCTTTTTTGGCAATTCACCCGGGTTTTGATCTTTTAGGTTCTTGGGAAAGAAGTAAAAAACTCATTCAGGCCGATTATCCAAATGTAAAAAGTTATCCTTCCATAGAAGATTTATTGGCCGATGATGTCGATTTAGTCATTGTAAACACGCCTGTTGATACCCATTTTGAGTATGCTAAAAAAGTGCTTCTGGCCGGAAAACATGCTGTTGTAGAGAAAGCCTTTACTACAACTGTAGCCCAGGCAGAAGAATTGGATTCGATTGCCAAAGAAAAAGGATTGAAACTGGTTGTTTTTCAGAACAGACGATGGGATAGTGATTTCAAAACTATTCAAAAAATTGTAAAAGACGGTGTTTTAGGAGATTTAGTCGAAGCTGAGTTTCATTTCGACAGATACAACCCATTATTAAGTCCGAAAGTGCACAAAGAAACCGTAAATGATGGTGCTGGAATCTTAAAAGATTTAGGTCCGCATTTGATCGATCAAGCCCTTTGTCTTTTTGGTTCTCCAAAAGCTATTTTTGCCGACATTCGTATTACGAGAGAGCATTCTTTGGTAGACGACTGGATCGATCTTTCTTTAATTTACGACGATTTTAGAGTGCGATTGAAAGCTGGTTTTTTTGTTCGCGAAGCCCATCCTGCCTATACCATTCACGGTAAAAAAGGTTCGTTTTTAAAGCCTCGTGGCGATGTGCAGGAAGACGATTTGAAATTGAGTAAAATTCCAAATTTGGATACTTGGGGAACAGAATCAGAAAGTTTGCAGGGATTCTTGCATACCGAAATTGACGGAAAAATAGTCAAAGAAAAAACACCAACACTTCAGGGTAATTATTATGACTTTTTTGATGGGGTGTATCATGCGATAATAAATAATACAGTTGAGCCAGTCACGGCACAAGACGGTGTAAAAGTAATGCAGATTATTGAGGCCGCCATTGCAAGCCATGCACAGCAGAAAGTCATCAATTTATAAACAATAACGTTATATATTACTGCAAAATACAGGGTTTGATCGTGTCACATAATGCTTTTTAGTATTTTTGATGTGTCAAACCTAAAATTTATTCCTGTGATCGACTTCAATCCATTATCATTATTCCAGACCAAAGGAAAAATTAAAAAAGTTTATAGAGAAGCTAAGGCATCGTATTTAAAGCGAATTCGTATTGCCGTAGGAATGTTTTATTTTGGTATGGGATTAAGTTTTGCGACTTGGGCAAGCAGAATTCCAGATATCAAAACGGCTTTACACTTAACCGAAGGCGATCTGGGCTCTATACTTTTTGCTCTGCCGGTAGGACAACTGATCATTATGCCTTTTTCAGGAAAAATGGTCACTAAATTTGGGAGCCATCGCGTGCTGATTGTTTCTTTGATCATGTATGTGTTAAGCCTTGTGAGTATTGGTTTGGCCACAACGGTTTTGCAGCTTTCGACAACACTTTTTATTTTTGGAGTATTTGGAAATTTATCCAATATTGCGGTCAATACACAAGGCGTTTATACCGAAGTTCTTTTTAGAAAAAACATTATGTCGTCTTTTCATGGCATGTGGAGTTTTGCAGGATTTACAGGAGCTTTGGTAGGTTTAGGAATGCTCGCTTTGCATTTGTCTCCTTACAATCATTTCTTAATTGTTGCAGGAATAGTAGTGTTGATGGTGGTTTTTAATTTTAATTTTTTGGTTAAAGCCAAAGAAAAAATCAAAGCCAAACCACAAGGAAAGAAATTATTTGCCAAACCCGACAGTACACTAATCTGGCTCGGTGTAATCGGTTTTTGTAGTATGGCCAGTGAAGGCGTGATGTTTGACTGGAGTGGTGTTTATTTTAAAGACATCGTAAAAGCACCAGGTCCTTTGGTGATTTTAGGGTACACTTCTTTTATGATTATGATGGCCAGCGGGCGCTTTGTAGGCGATAGGTTTATCAATAAATTTGGTCGTGAGCGCATCATGCAAATCAGTGCTGTGATGATTTCGGTGGGACTTTTTACCGCTGTTTTACTACCTTACCTTATTCCTTGTACACTTGCTTTTATGTTGGTGGGGCTGGGTGTCGCCACGATTGTTCCTACGGTGTATAGTCTTGCAGGAAAAAACCCAACGGTGCCGCCGGGAGAAGCCTTAACAATTGTATCCAGCATAAGTTTCCTCGGTTTTTTAATGGGACCTCCAGTAATTGGTCATATTGCAGAGACTTTCGGACTTCAATTTTCATTTGCCTTCATTGGTATTTTTGGTGTTCTTATCGCCTTTATGGTCAACAAAGTAAAGACTGTATAATAAATATTACACCTAAACACAAGCTTCTTGTTTTTTATATTTAAAAATTAATTAACAAGAAAAAAATTATTTTTTTATTAAATTTTATTATATTTGAAAAAATAAAAGGTCTTATTCTTTTTCCAAAAAAACAATTTTTCTCCTTTGAAGGAATATAGTAGTGTTTACTAATCGACTGCTCTATTCACAAATTATTTTTCAAAGTAAATTGGTTGTATTCATGAAAAAAGAATATTGGATCGTACTTATTTTATTTCCTTTCGGAGTTGCTTTTGGGCAACAAGAAACCGTTTTTTATGGAGTGGTTATGGATGCAAAAACGCAAACTCCGTTGGAGCATGTTGTCGTTAGCATTCAAAATTCTACCATCACACAACTTACCAAAAAGGATGGGAAATTCGAATTGCATTCGGCTGTTTCTGGATTTCAATTGCTTCTAATTCGCAGTCAGGATTATAAAGATTTGCTTCTAAAAATAAATGCTAAACCAGGAGAAATAGTCAATCTCGGAATTTTACAGTTAGAAAGTGACTTTTCTGAGAATGTCTCCGCAACTTTAATTACATTACTGGAAACTGACTTATCAGAGGACAGCAGTTCTTCGTCTATTACTTCGGGACTTCTTCAATCTTCAAAAGATGCTTTTTTGCAGGCTTCGGCTTTCAATTGGGGTCAAGCCCGATTTAGAGTGCGTGGTTTGGATAGCGAAAATGCGACAATGATGCTTAACGGCATGACGATGAACAAAATTTACGATGGACGGCCACAGTGGAGCAATTGGGGAGGACTGAATGATGTACTGAGAAATCAGGAGTTCTCTGTAGGTGCTGCTGCTTCAGATAATACTTTTGGGGGCGTTTTAGGAACACAGGAAATCAGTACAAGAGCATCGATTTATAGAAAAGGCAGCAGAATTTCTTTCTCCAGCAGTTCTACAAATTATAATTGGAGAACCATCGGAACGTATGCCTCGGGGATGAATGCTTCTGGTTGGGCTTTTGCGGTGTCAGCGGGAAAACGTTGGGCAAACGAAGGTTATTTTGAAGGTACCAATTTTAAAGCAACTTCTTTTTTTGTTAGTATCGAAAAGAAATTAAATGACCATCACGCTTTTAATTTCACTGGATTTTATACACCAAATTCCCGAGGGAAGAACTCGCCTAATACCGATGAGGTCACCCGGCTGACGTCTGAAAAATACAGTTCGTACTGGGGTTTTCAGAATGGAAAAAAGCGCAATTCGAGGATAAAAAATGTCGAAGAACCTTTGTTGATGCTCAATCATTATTTTAAAATAAACGAAAAGACAAACCTCAATTCGGGTGTGATGTATCAGTTCGGGAAAGTAGGAAACAGCAATATCGATTATCAAAAGGCGGATAGTCCAGACCCAACATATTACCGAAAGTTACCGAGTTATTATACTTCGATGTATGCGCCGGATAAGGGAGAATATTCGGGAGATCCTATACCTGATGAAGAAAATGCTAATAAAAGTAAGGTGCTTTTTTTAGAAAATTCACAACTCAATTGGGAGAAAATGTATCGTTCAAATCAAAAGGCAACGACCAATTCTGATGGAGTAATTACAGGCTACGAACCCACACAAAGTCGTTATGTTTTGTATGAAGACAGAACCGATGATAAAACTTTTGCATTCAACAGTACTCTAAATTCTCAACTGACGGAAAACATTTCTTTTAATGGCGGTGGCACTTTCAAAAAACTAAAATCACATAATTTTCAATATCTTTTAGATTTACTCGGGGGGAATTATTTTGAGGATATTGATGCTTTTTATAAAGGAAATCAAGCGCAATCGGATCTGCAAAACCCAAATCGTGAAGTAAAAGTGGGTGATGCTTATGGCTATAACTATCATTTTTTGGCCACTACTGTTGATGCTTTTACACAGTTTAAATTCTCATATAACAAAGTTAATTTTTTTGTGGCTCAATCTTTTTCGACTACAGAATACCAGCGAGAGGGACTGTTTCAAAACGGAATTTATTCAAATAATTCTCTTGGAAAAAGTAAAAAACTTCACTTTGAAAATTTTGGTTTTAAAGGAGGATTGATGTACAAAATTTCAGGTAAACAATGGTTGTTTTGTAATGGTATGCATTTGACCAGAGCGCCTTCGCTGAGAAATTCGTTTGCAAATGCCCGATTAAATAATAAAGTGGTTGAGGGTTTAGAAAGCGAAAACATAAGTAGTGCCGAAATTAATTATGTTTTTCGTTCGCCAAAAGTCAAAATGCGTTTTACAGGTTATTATGCATTGATAAAAAACACTACAGAAACTTCTTTTTTTTATGCTGAAGGAATTTTTGATAACGGAGCGGGCTACACGAATACTGATGCTTTTGTGGGTCAGACTTTAACACATCTCAATAAGAAAACTTGGGGTGGCGAATGTAGTTTTGAATATCAAATTTCACCGACACTCAAAAGCACTTTGGCGGTTGCTTATGGCAAATATACCTATGATAGTAACCCAAATGTATCTGTCACAAATGATGCGAACGCTGCGGATGGTAGTACTGTAACGACTTTTGACTTTGGCGAGGCCTATCTCAAAAATTACAAGCAACCTGGCGTGCCTGAGCAAGCGTATTCTATTGGAATAGAATATCGCGATCCAAAATTTTGGTGGATCGGAGCGAATGTTAATTATATTTCTAACACTTATATAGCTGTTTCGCCGATCTCGAGAACGTCTCGGTTTTATACAAATCCTGCAAGTGGTACTGCTTTTCCAGAAGCTACAGAAGCTCGAGCTGCTGCATTATTAAAACAAGAAAAATTTGATCCTATTGCATTGCTCAATATTATTGGAGGAAAATCCTGGAGGGTATACGGCAAAGCAATCGGACTTTTTGTAAGTATCAATAATGTTTTGAATGTTTTGTATAAAACGGGAGGTTTTGAGCAGGCTCGAAACGCTAATTTTAGAGCGCTTAATCAAGACTTCTCGAGTGGCACCCCTTCATTTGGACCCAAATATTTTTACGGATATGGCAGGACTTACTTCATTAACATTGCCATCAATTTATAAATTTTATTAAAAGTTTTAAATATGAAAAATCGATTTTTAAACTCAATTTTTGTTTTGTTATTACTCCTTTTTTATGGTTGTAATGAGGAAGTTGCTCTTCCGAAATTAGACTGTACACAGGCTAATTTGGCAATAAACCAAACGGTAGAAAAAGTTAGAGAAACTACCACTGCAACTGCGACCAAATATTTGTATGATGATATTATAGAAGCGTATGTAATATCTAGTGATGAGGGCGGAAATTTTTTTAAAACGATCTCTTTACAAACATTCCCCACAGCAACCAGTCCAGCAGTTGGTTTTAGTGTTTCGGTGGATGCCACCAATACTTATATCGATTATCGGGTAGGGAACAAAGTATACATTCGATTAAAAAATCAATTTACAGATTTGTTTTACGGAGGAGTAAGAATGGGAAGTCTGTACGAAAACGGCACTGGAACTGCTTCAGTAGGTAGAATTTCGCAAAATGACTATAAAAATGTACTAAATGCGTCCTGTACTACCGTTGATGAAGAGCTATTGGTACAACAAATGACCATAGAAGAAGCGCTAGATGAAAGTAAAATAAACACGCTGATTGAGTTAATAGACGTGCAGTTTACAGATGCTGCCGTAGGACGTCATTATTTTGAAGAAGCCAACAATATCGGTGGCGCAACCAATTGGAGTTTACGTGATAAAACCGGGAATCAAATTATTTTTAGAACCAGTAGATTTGCCAGTTTTGCCAATAGTTTTGTTCCAGAAGGCAGCGGAAAAGTTAGAGGGATATTAACCAAATATGGTGCAGATTATCAATTGATGGTGCGATCTGAGCGCGATGTTGTACTACAGGGAAGCAGAGCAATTCCAATCTTTTCAGAAGATTTTCAAACAGCGGTAAACAATTCTAATTTGAATTTAGCGGGTTGGTTCAATAGTGTTCAAAAAGGAAAATTATTGTGGAAAGGTGTCGTGGCTTCAGGGAATGGATATGCACAATATGCAATTTCGGGTACAAAAGTAGCGGTAAATGAGGGTTGGTTGATTACGCCACCTATTAATATGGATGATTATAAAAAGGAGGTCTTGACTTTTAGGAGCGCACAAGATCATCTGGATGTAGACTCACCCTTAAACGCGTTGGAAGTTTTAGTCTCATCTGATTTTGATGGATTGAACATACCATCTGCAACATGGACTTCGCTGAAAGCAAAATTTCCAAATCAGTCAACAGCATGGAATGAGTTTGTGGGTAGTGGTGCCATAGATTTGTCAGAATATGTGGGGGTGATAAGAATTGCTTTTCGATACAGGGGCTCAGGAACAAATTTGGCTTTAGACGGAGCTTTTCAATTGGATGATATTAAGATTTATGGAGAGAAGTAGGATTTTGGATGTAAGAAAATTAATTTTAGAGTAATTTTTAAGCTTTAAAGTGTTAAAAATTCATGAAATTTTGTATTTTGGTCAACCCAAATAAAAATAAAATACAAAATGAAGACCTACTTACTTACCATCGCTATGATGGTCTTGTCTTGCACAGTAATGCAAAGTCAAGATGCTCCTGTTAGACTCAAGCAGATTAACATTGTAAAAACCAATTACCAAAATTTTAAAGATGGTGAAATTGTAAATAAAACAGTTTCATTTAAGGACGGGAAAATAGATCTTATTACTACTTCGGATGTTTTTCAGCACTTTTTTTACAACAAAAAAGGATTACTCGATATGACTGTTAAGGAAAAAACAGGAAGCGATTGGAAAGAAGTTGTCAATTATGCGTATGACGCTGATAATAACCTTGTAAAGTTTACTAAAAAATATCAGGAAGGGAATGATTATGTTACCAAAGTGGTAACTTTTACCTATGAAGGAGCACGAATAAAAGCGATTACTAAAAAAAGCACCAACCATCAGAATTTGGTTGATGATATCGAATATATTGTAGAAAATGGTATCATAGTGCGACGTACTTCTCGCGATAGAAATAAACAAATTATTGGTAAAATAGAATTTGTGTATACCAATGATAATGTGGTAAAACATAGAGGTTTGGTGGGAGATAAAATATCTAAAAGCTATACCTTTGATGATAAAAAATCGGTTGAATCTTTGATCGTGCAAAACTTATTTGGAGAAAATTACAAATTGATTGTACCCTTGATTTCGTATCACGAAGATGAATTTAGTTTTGAAGCTATTTCGTATAATAACGAAGTAAATTTTAGTCCTACATCTGCGGTATTGGTTGCGGTGTCCAGAAAATACAAATACAATAAATTAGACTATCCAATATCTTGCTCCCAGATTGAAGAAAACGGAATTGTTAAAACAGAAAAAACGTTTATTTACGAATAACTTTTTTTAACATATAGTTTAAAACCATCTGGAAGCAATCTCTGGATGGTTTTATTTTTTTAAATTAATAGTAATTCGTAATTTAAAAAAAGAATTCTATAAGAATTAATACCTTCCAAATGATTAAATTTGCAACTTATTCAAAGCTATGTTAGAAAAAGAAGTTATAAATTTTGAGCGAACTGCCATTGTAGGCATTGTCACTCAAAATCAGAGTGAGGAAAAACTTAACGAGTATCTTGACGAATTAGAGTTTTTGACCTTTACCGCAGGTGGTGAGGTGATTAAACGTTTTTGGCAAAAAATGGAACGACCGAATCCTAAAACTTTTATGGGTACGGGAAAAATAGAAGAAATCAATCTTTATGTGAAAGAGAATGCTATTTCGACCTTGATTTTTGATGATGAATTATCGCCATCACAACAAAAAAATATCTCTAAAATTATAGATTGTAAAATCTTGGATAGAACCAATTTGATTCTGGATATTTTTGCACAAAGAGCCGAAAGTTCGTATGCAAGAACACAGGTAGAATTGGCACAATGTATCTATTTATTGCCAAGGCTTTCTGGTTTATGGACACACCTTGAGCGTCAAAAAGGGGGTATTGGTATGCGTGGTCCTGGTGAAACAGAGATTGAAACCGATAGACGTATCGTACGTGACAGAATTTCGTTATTGAAAGAAAAAATCAAGACGATTGATAAACAAATGGGCGTTCAGCGAAGTAATCGTGGTGCAATGGTGCGCGTTGCTTTGGTGGGATATACCAATGTTGGAAAATCGACTTTGATGAATGCCGTTGGTAAAAGTGATGTTTTTGTTGAAAATAAATTATTTGCAACCTTAGACACGACTGTGCGCAAAGTGGTCATTAAAAACCTACCATTTTTGCTTTCTGATACTGTTGGATTTATCAGAAAGTTGCCTACTCAATTGGTGGATTCTTTCAAAAGTACCCTTGATGAGGTTCGCGAAGCCGATTTATTACTGCATATTGTAGATATTTCGCATCCGGATTTTGAAGATCATATTGCATCAGTAAATCAGACGTTGCAAGATATTAAAGCGCATGAAAAACCAGTTATCATGGTTTTTAATAAAATAGATGCTTACAAACATTTGACAATTGATGAAGATGATTTAATGACCGAAAAAACACCAAGACATTACACACTTGAGGAGTGGAAAACGACTTGGATGCATCGTTTGGGAGAAAATAATGCATTGTTTATATCCGCTGTGAACAAAGAAAATTTTGAAGAATTTAGAGAAAGAGTCTATGAGGCTGTTCGTCAGATTCATATTACCCGATTTCCGTATAATAAATTTTTGTATCCGGATTACAAAGATGCCATTGAAAAAGAAGAGGAATAAAAAAAACGGCTTTTGAGAATATTCAAAAGCCGTTTTTCTTTTTTGTATACTTCGATTAGAATCCAAAGTTAACTCCCAAACCAAAAACTTCACGAGTTTGAAATCCTTTAAAAGCATTGTCGTCATAAATTGCCTGAAACGATAGATTAGCCGACAAAAATTTGTTTACTTTCATTATAATATTCAAGGAATAATTAAGGTCAACATTTTGTGGATCTTCCAAGTAATTAGAATATAAATTCAAGGTGTTTTCGGCAGTTACGTTGGTCATTATGGCAAGTTTGTAGTATAGAGAAGCATAGAAACCTAGCTCGTATCGCATCGTTTTGTTTGCATCTACCCCAAAATAATCGCCATCAACATAAGGTAAACCGGTTCTTTGGTCGATGCCAGAGGTATAAAGGCCGTCTACAAAGGTAAATTTTGAAGTCAAAGGGGCAAAGTTTATTTTCAAATTATCATCTTTTGTCCAATAAATACCCGGACCAGTAGTAAGGTATCCAGGTGACATAAATTTGGTATTTTCGGTTCTGATTTCCTTTCCATTGGCATCCTGACCGTAAAGATATCCGGTAGAAAATTGGGTTCTAAAATTCAGGAAAAACGAGTAATACCACTGGCCAAAAGCTTTTTTTCCGAGAATAGAATTGAATTCTAAACGGTCATCTGTTTTCTTTTCAAAGTCTGCATTTTTGGTTTGTAAAAGACCGTACGAAGCCAGAATTTTGTTGTCCCAGGTTAGATCGTCTTTTTTATAATTAAAATCGTAATTGATACCCAAGGTTCCAGAAAAACTGTCTTCTCCTCCCGCAATCCAATTGTTGAAACTGGATTGATTGAGTAGGAGCGATACAATTCCTTTTGTTTTCCAGCCTTCACCTTCAATAGTATCGTTGATTTTTTGTACAGCTTTTTCAGTATTTTGAATTAATTCTTTTTCAGTATTTTGAGCGTGTGCCCAAGTGAAATTTGCCAAAATGAACAGTAATAGTGCTGTCTTTCTCATGGTTTTTTTATTTTAAAATGTATGAACAAAGATACTAAAAACCATTAAGATGATAAAAATTAGTCAATTATAATTGTAAATTATTTCTTATTTTCTTTATAAAGAGGTACAGCAGAGCATGCTTCTCCATACATAATGCTTTTGGCAAAAGGTTGTAAATTGGTGGTCGCAATTATGTAAGCGCGCATCGGAACAGGTTTTTTTGAGCAGCCTTTTACGATAACGGGCTTGTTTTTGTACGCAGCATAGTCAACCTTGCTTAAGATTTCCTCATATAAACTGGCTTCTAAATCTTCTACAGTTCCGTTGATGACTTTTGTGGCAAAAGGTGCCAGTTGTACCGCCACCAGAATGGATGCCCAAGCCGGAACAATCGCATCTGTGCTGCAGTTGATAGCTACAAATTGATCTTGATATTGTGACCAATTATGATTTTTGAGGTGTTCTCTAAAGTCTTTTTCTTTTAATAATAAACCTTCTAAAAGCCATTGCGATATGTCAATTTGTACACGTGCTCCTTTCGGATAATAATCTTCCAAATCAAAAACTTCTAAAACACTATTGGCAACTTTATTGATGATTTCTTCCATAAAAAAGTTTAGTTTTAGGTTTAAAGTTTCAAGTTAAGCAACCTGAAACTTTAAACATGAAACAAATATTTAAAGCATTCCCAGTTCTAGTTTTGCTTCTTCGCTCATTAAGTCTTTGCTCCAAGGTGGGTCAAAAGTAATTTCTACATCTACCTCTTTTATGTGTTCGATAGTTTTTACTTTTTCTTCAACTTCTCGTGGCAAACTTTCTGCTACTGGGCAATTTGGAGACGTCAGCGTCATCAAGATTTTTACTTCGTAATCTGTATTTACCATTACATCATAAATCAATCCTAGTTCGTAAATATCTACAGGAATCTCGGGATCGTAAATGCTTTTTAAAACTTTTACAATCGATTCTCCTAATTGGTTCGTGTCTATTTCTTGTTCCATTTTTTTAATTTTTATTTTTTGAATCAAATGCTAAAGCATACATTTTGATATTTTTTATCATCGAAACCAATCCGTTGGCGCGTGTCGCCGATAAATGTTCTTTAAGGCCAATAGCATCAATAAAATCAGTGTCTGCAGATAATATATCTGATGCTTTCTGGTTGGAGAAAGTACGAATCAAGATGGCAATAATTCCTTTTGTTAAAATAGCATCGCTATCGGCAGTAAAAAGTATTTTATCATCATTTTGCTCGCCTTGCAGCCAAACTTTCGATTGGCAGCCTTTGATCAAATTCTCGTCTGTTTTGTATTCTTCTTGAATCAAAGGAAGACTTTTTCCTAACTCGATGATGTACTCATAACGTTGCATCCAATCATCAAACATAGAGAATTCGTCTATTATTTCGTTTTGTATTTCTTTTATTGTCATCATTATTCTTCAGTAAAATCAACTAACAAATTTACAAGTTTTTCTATTTCTTTTGGAGGAAAGCCATTGTCGAAACCTTGTGTTTCGTATGTTTTTTGATTTTGAATTATTTTTAAATTTCCAATGGCAGCACCATCGTAAAAACGCTTCTCTGTGGGAGCTTTTAGAGTTGAAATGGTATCTAAATTCACTTTTTCAAATGCTGCCACAATTTGGTTCCATTTTGCTAAATCCATTTTACTTTCAACAGCATCTTTGCCTCTTTCATTTTCTACCCAAACAGTTTGGTTTTGAACCGTGATTTTTTTGTAGAAACCTCTTGACATGGCCGAGTATTCTATAGAGGTAGTGGCCATGTCTGGTTTTTTCTGACTAGAACATCCAGTTCCAATTACGATGGTCAAGAGTAACAAAGATACTATTCTCATAAAAATATTTTTTAGCTTAACATTGTCTGGGCTTTCTTAACGGCTTCTACCATCGAGTCAATTTCTTCTTTGGTGTTGTAAAAAGAAAAAGAAGCACGAATGGTTCCAGGAATGCAAAAGAAATTCATAATCGGTTGAGCACAATGATGTCCTGTTCGAACCGCAATTCCTAATTTATCAATAATTGAACCGATGTCGTAAGGATGAATACCATCGATATTAAACGAAATTACCGAAGCTTTATTTTTTCCTGTTCCGTAGATTTTCAATCCTTCAATCTCCAATAAACGCTTCGTAGCGTATTGTAACAATTCTTCCTCATGCGCATGAATAGCTTCAAAACCAATTTCATTCATGTAATCAATAGCGGTTCCAAGAACAATTCCGCCAGCAATATTAGGAGTTCCTGCTTCAAATTTATGAGGCAAATCAGCGTAAGTTGTTTTTTCGAAAGTAACTTCCTTAATCATTTCGCCACCACCTTGGTAGGGAGGCAATTTGTTTAACCATGCTTCTTTTCCGTATAAAATTCCGGTTCCAGTTGGGCCGCACATTTTGTGTCCTGAAAAAGCATAAAAATCACAATCTAAATCCTGAACATCCGGTTTTAAATGGGGAACAGCTTGTGCACCATCAATGAGGACAGCAGCACCAACCGCATGTGCTTTATCGATCATATATTTTATAGGATTGATAGTTCCTAAAGCATTCGAAATATGATTTACTGTGACTACTTTTGTGTTTTCTGACAACAAAGCATCATAGGCTTCCATGATCAATTCGCCTTCTTCGTTCATCGGAATCACTTTTAGGGTTGCACCGGTTTTTTCGCATAACATTTGCCAAGGCACAATATTACTGTGATGTTCCAATGCAGACACTAAAATTTCATCACCGGGTTTTAAAATCGAAGCAAATCCGTTTGTCACCAAATTGATCCCGTGGGTTGTTCCAGAAGTAAAAAGTACTTCGTGAGCAAACTTGGCATTGATATGTTGCTGCACTTTGCCACGAGAAAGCTCGTAAGCATCAGTCGCTAATTGACTTAAAGTGTGTACGCCACGGTGAATATTGGCGTTTATTTCTTGGTAATATTTGGCGTCAGCGTCAATTACAATTTGTGGTTTTTGTGAAGTTGCGCCGTTGTCGAAATATACCAAAGGTTTTCCGTTTACTTTTTGTGAAAGTATCGGAAAATCAGCTCTTATTTTTTGAATATCTAGCATAATTTATTTAGAAAAATTCTAAGTACAAAAGTACTAAAACTAAATTGTTTTATGCTTCTATTCTATCATTTCCTTTTATAGCGCTATTAATAGAAAAATTAAAAAGATAATAAAATGGCTTTTTACTCAATTTCTGAATGTTATCAGTTAAAAATCTAAATTCTATCTTAATATCTTGATCATAAATTAATTATATTGCAAAAAAAATACCTTTAGCGTTTATGAAAAAAATTCTCAAATTAGTCGCGATTGTTTTAGTACTTGTTTTTATTTATTTTGGATTCACAACTTATCCAAAACTTGATTTGATTTCTGGCTTTTCTGCCAAAAGTATTGCTTCGGGTCATTTCATGGATAACCGTTCGAAGGAATTAATCGAAAAAACCGATAATGATATTCCGTTGTTAAATTTAGCGACTAATGCCATCAATGATGCAGGAAAATTTGCAACTTCGGATGTCTATGGTCTGAAAGAAAGAAAGGCAATTTACCGTGAAGGTTTAGGAGCAACGTTGATAAATGACAATTTTGATGTCAATAAACCTTATTTATTGCCAAAAAGAACTCAGTTGGTTACTAATTTACCTTTCCCTTACGGGAATATAGATCCAAAAGACACTGTTTTTTCAAATATAGATTATTCAAAATTGAAGAAAGCAGTCGAAAGTGCTTTTGACCAAGCGGGAAAACAAGCCAAAAGAACGCGTGCGGTCGTAGTTTTGTATAAAGATAAATTGATAGCCGAGAAATATGATAAAAACTTTAGTAAAGACAGTAAAATTTTAGGTTGGTCGATGACGAAAAGTATCACTAGTGCTGCTTTTGGAGTACTTGCCAAACAAGGAAAAATTGATATTTATAAACCTGCTCCCATTGTAGAATGGAAAAATGATGAGCGTAAAAAGATCACGATAAACGATTTGCTTCACATGAATTCTGGTTTAGAATGGGAAGAAAATTACAGTACGATTTGCGATGCTACAAAAATGCTTTTTGAGGCTGAAGATATGGGGAAAGTACAAATGGAAAAGCCAGCTCAGTTTGCACCAAACTCTCATTGGAATTACTCTTCTGGAACTACTAATTTGTTGTCTAGGATTTTAAAAAATCAATTCAAAACACAACAAGAATACCTTGATTTTTGGTACAGCGCCGTAATCGACAAAATCGGAATGAACTCAATGATTGTGGAGCAAGATATGTCGGGAACTTTTGTGGGTTCGTCTTACGGATGGGCAACGCCAAGAGATTGGTCAAAATTTGGATTGCTGTACTTGCATAAAGGAAACTGGAACGGCGAACAAATTCTAGATGAAAGCTGGGTAAAATATACAGCAACCCCAACCAATACCTCTAATGGGCAATATGGAGCTCAATTTTGGTTAAATGCTGGTGGTAAATTTCCAGATGTACCTAGAGATATGTTTTATTGCAGCGGTTTTCAAGGACAGATGGTGGCAATTATTCCGTCTTTAGATATGGTGATTGTGAGAATGGGATTGAAGGAAGAAGATCAGGGATTTGATTTTAATGAGTTTTTGAAGGGGATAATTTCATCAGTTAAAAAATAATTTATAGTAAATTTCATTCTTTTTGATATCTTAGTTGAAAATTCATACATGAAGCTATTTGAAAATATATATTTTGTAGGTGGAATTCATGGGGTTGGAAAAGGAACTGTTTGTAAAGAAATAGCTTCTAAAACGCGATTAATTCATATAACCGCCAGTCAAGTTTTGAAATGGAATGAAATCAGTTTTTCAGAGAATAAATTAGTCAAAGATCTTTCTTCGACTCAAGAAAGATTAATTGTTGGATTAGAAAATTTAATTGAAAAAAATAAAGAATATTTGCTTGACGGTCATTTTTGTTTATTAAATTCATCTGCAGTTCCATGTAGAATTGATGAAGATGTTTTTGATCAAATTAATCCAAGAGCAATAGCAATAGTAATTGATGATGTTAAAATAATTGTCAAAAGATTAGAATCGAGAGATGATAAAATTTATAAAATTAGTATTTTGAATGAATTACAACAAATGGAAATAGAATATGCAAAATATCTTTCAAAAAAGTATTGTGTTCCATACATTGAAATTATAAATAATAATTATGAACGGTTTTTAGATATTCTAAACAGATGAAAGTTTTATTAGACACAAACATTATTATTCATAGAGAAGCGAATAAAATTTATAAACCTGAAATTGGAGAACTTTTCAAATGGATCGACAATCTCAAATATTCGAAATACATCCATCCCTTAACGATTGAAGAATTACAAAGATATAAGGATCCGAATGCTCTTGATACAATGAGTATTAAAATTGAGAGTTACAATTTACTTAAGCATCAAGCTCCATTAGGCGAAAAGATTCTTAAAGTTAGTAAAAATATTGATAAACAAGATAATGATATAAATGACACTCAAATTTTAAATGAAGTTTATGAAGGTAGAGTAGATATTTTAATTTCCGAGGATAAAAAAATACACACTAAAGCGAATTTACTTGGTATAGCGGATAAAGTTTATAAAATTGAAAATTTTCTAGAAAAAGTAACCTCTGAAAATCCTGAACTAGTTAATTACAAAGTTTTAGCTGTTAAAAAAGTTGATTTTGCCGAGGTTAATATTAATGACGAGTTTTTTGATAGTTTCAGACTTGATTATGAAGAATTCAATTCTTGGTTTAATAGTAAATCAGAAGATCCATGTTATGTTTGTTATAGTGATGGACACTTAACTGCCTTTCTTTTTGTAAAGATTGAAAATGAAACAGAAAATTATTCTAACATAAATCCTATTTTTGAGCCAAAAAGAAGATTAAAGATCGGAACTTTGAAAGTCACAGGGAATGGATATAAAATAGGAGAAAGATTTTTAAAAACCATTTTTGATAATGCAATTCAGTTTAAAGTTAAAGAGATTTATGTTACTCTTTTCAATAAAAGACCTGAGCAAGAGCAATTAATTGATATGTTAGAAGAATGGGGTTTTGTTTATTATGGATTAAAAACAACAAAAAACGGAGAAGAAAAAGTTTATGTAAGAGCTTTTGATAGAGAAACACCAATAAATTTAGAAAATCCAAAATTAACGTTTCCATTTTTATCAAGAAAGACTGATAAATATATAATTAAGATTGAGCCACAATATCATACAGAGCTTTTTCCTGACAGCATAAATACTAGAGAAGACGTTAAGAAATATATAGAAAATGAACCTCATAGAAATAGAATTAGTAAAGTATATATTTCTCATTCTTTTAATCGGTATTTAAAACCGGGCGATTTACTAATTATCTATCGAATGGGTGAGACTATTCCAAAAAAATATTCTAGCACCATTACCACAATTTGTATTGTTGAAAATATCCAAAATAATTTTAATTCTTTTGAGAGTTTTTTTGAAGCTTGTAATAGAAGGACAATGATTTCAAAAGAAGAATTGGAAACACAATGGTGGAATAAATTTCCTAAAAACAGACCATTTGTTATTAACTTTTTATATGCTCATTCTTTGCCAACACCAAAACCAACTTTAGATGACTTGAATAAATTAGGTATTATCCCAGATATATTGAATATGCCTAGAGGATTTATTAAAATAACAAATGAGCAATTTAATGATTTGATTAAATTTGCATATAAACACTAACATATGAAAGTAGTACTATCTATTAAGCCCCAATTTGCAAATAAGATATTTGATGGGACAAAAAAATTTGAATTTAGAAAAGCTATTTTTAAAAATCAAAATGTAACATCAGTTTTGGTTTATGCTTCTTCTCCAGTTCAAAAAGTAATTGGAGAATTTGAAATAGAAAAAATATTTAATCTTGATCTTAAAGAGCTTTGGGATAAGACAAAAGAATACTCTGGAATAACTGAAGATTATTTTTATGAGTATTTTGAGAATAGAGAGCATGGCTTTGCCATTGAAATAAAAAATAAAAGAAGATTTGAAAATCCAAAATGTTTAAAAGAGGATTATAATTTAACTCCACCACAGTCATTTGCATATTGGTCAAATGAATAACTAATTATTAGTTAAAAAATAAAAAGTCATAAAAAAACCGATAAACTTTAAAAAATTATCGGTTTTTGACTTTTGTAAATAGAATTTTTTACAAATCAAATCCTAAATTCACGCCTAATTTCGTAGCGATGATTTTAGTAATTCTTTGTTTTAATTCCGGTATTTTGATGCTTTCGATAACGGCATTCGAGAATGCGTACATCAATAAAGCTTTGGCTTCTTTTTTAGGGATTCCACGAGATTGCATGTAGAACATTGCCGTTTCGTCTAATTGTCCAACAGTACAACCGTGAGAACATTTTACGTCGTCAGCAAAAATTTCTAATTGTGGTTTTGCGTTGATAGTGGCTTTATCACTCAACAAAATATTGTTGCTTTTCTGGAAAGCGTTTGTTTTTTGAGCGTCTTTTTCAACCAAAACTTTTCCATTGAAAACGCCTGTTGAGCGATCAGAAAAAATTCCTTTGTAGTCTTGGAAACTCTCGCAATTTGGCGTTGAGTGATTGACTAAAGTATAATGATCAACGTGTTGTTTGTCGCTTAGAATTGTGATTCCGTTTAGCGTACTTGTCAATCTTTCACCAAAGTGATAAAAATTCAAGTTGTTACGTGTCAGATTTCCTCCAAACGAAAAGGTATGTACATAAGCATGACTTTCTTGCTGTTGCGAAACATACGTATTATCAATTAGATTTGCTTCGCTATTATCGTTTTGAATTTTATAATAGTCAATGATAGCACGTTTTTGAGCAAAAATCTCCGTAACCGAATTGGTCAAAACCGGATTTTCGTTCAAACTTTGATGTCGCTCGATAATTTGAACATGTGAATTTTCACCCACAATAACCAAATTTCTTGGCTGAACCATTAATGCAGCTTCATTTCCTGTTGAGAAATACATGATTTCAATAGGTTTGTCAGCTACTTTCTTTTTCGGAATATTGATGAAAGCTCCTTCAGAAGCAAAGGCAGTATTCAACGAAGTCAAACTTTCGTCTTTGCTTGCAATCTGGTTGAAGTAGGTATCAATAACCATTTTATATTTTGGTTTGGTCAATGCCGATGACATCAGACAAACATCGATTCCGTCGTGTGTGGTAGAAGACAAATGCGAACTAAAAACGCCATCAATAAACACTAATTTATAAGTGTCGATTTCGTGTAAAAAGTATTTTTTTACATGATTAAATTCGATTGCATTTTCTGCCTTTGGAAAAACCGTAAAGTCATTTTTTAAGATGGCGTTTAGCGATGTGTATTTCCAAGCTTCCTCTTTTTTGGTTGGAAAACCTTTATTTTCGAAGTTTTTTAAGGCATTTGTACGTATGTCATGCAAATCTGAATGTACATCAACACGCTCTTCAAAAGCCATAAAAGACGATACTAATTTTTCTTTTAAATCCATTTTCTTTTCTAGTCTTAAAGTCGAAAGCCAAAAGTCAAAAGACTTAAGATTGTCGACTGTTTTGCCAAAAGGATAAAATTTATAGTACAAAGTTTAAAACTTTATGACTTTGGACTTTATGGCTTTGGGCTCAAATATTTAATAAAACCACTTAATAGCTTCGATATTTCTGTTATCGATTCTAAAAGTATTTCAAATTCTTCTTTTAAAATATAATCTAAATCAAAGGCTAAATATAATTGAGATCGAACTTCTCCTGCAGATGCTTTGGCCACGTACAAAAAGTAAATAAATTCTTTGTCTGTATTTCGTTCAAAACCTTCTGCTATATTTGATGAAATAGATAATGATGCTCTTCTGATTTGTCTAACGAAATCAAAGTCTTTTTTGAAACTAGGACTCTCAGTTGCCAAATAAATTCTTTTGTTGAAAACTCTAGATTTTTGCCAAGAATTAATTTCTTCGAAAGAATTAAATTTACCCATAGTTCCTTTAGACTTTGCGACTTTAGACTTTACAGACTATTTTAATTCTCCGCTTTAATCCAGTCGTATCCTTTTTCTTCCAGTTCGTAGGCCAGTTCTTTTCCGCCAGATTTTACGATTCTTCCGTTGTAAAGAACGTGAACGAAATCGGGTACGATATAATCTAATAAACGCTGGTAATGTGTGATTACGATAATAGCATTTTTCTCGCTTTTCAATTTGTTAACTCCGTTAGCTACAATTCTTAGTGCATCAATGTCAAGACCAGAATCGGTTTCGTCAAGGATCGCTAATTTTGGCTCTAACATTGCCATTTGAAAAATTTCGTTTCTTTTTTTCTCACCACCAGAAAAACCTTCGTTTAGAGAACGAGATAAAAATTTACGATCGATTTCTAATAATTCAGATTTCTCACGAATAACTTTCAGCATTTCGTTTGCTGGCATTTCGGCTTGACCGTTGGCTTTACGCGTTTCGTTGATAGCTGTTTTCATAAAGTTCGTAACGCTCACACCCGGAATTTCTACAGGATATTGAAAGGATAGAAAAACACCTTTGTGCGCTCTTTCTTCAGGGGCCAAATCTGCAAGATCTTCTCCGTCAAGAAAAACAGAACCATCTGTAACTTCGTAGTTTTCGTTTCCGGCAATTACGGCAGAAAGGGTACTTTTTCCAGAACCGTTTGGTCCCATGATAGCGTGTACTTCTCCGGCTTTAACTTCTATATTTATTCCTTTTAGGATTTCTTTATCACCAATTGAGGCGTGAAGGTTTTGTATTGATAACATTGTTTTTTTTTATTTTATATAAATGTCAATTCTATTTTTGTTGTTTGGTTGAGGATATTGGCATTAAAATGTGCGTTTCCTAAATATTCCATGCCTAAATAATCGGCTGATTTTTTGAATGGAATGTAAAAACTATCTTCAATTTCATTTTCATGGGAATTGGATATCACACCGATTTTTTTTCCTCTAAGTTTTCTGCCAGTTTCTTTTTCAATTCGAATTAAATCAGAAAAACGATCAAAGAAAACCTTCATGATTCCGCTCATATTATACCAATATACTGGCGTTGCAAAGATTAAAGTGTCGTAATTTTCGATAATTCCTTTTATCAAAGGAAAAAAATCATCCTCTCTATTTTTGCTTTCGTAATCGTAATAAGAAATATTGAAATCACTTAAATTAATTACTTCTATTCCGTGTTCTTTAGAGATTTCGTCTACAATTTTTGTTGTGTTTCCGTTTTTTCTAGATGAACCTAAAATGATGACTTTTTTATTTTCCATTAATACTTATTCGTAATGTCCTTTTAATGAAAATGATTATTTCCAAAAATTGTCTATATCTTCAATATTCATTTTTATACCTCTGCCTTCCTTTATATCTTTTTGTCCTTGTAAAATCTCTTTCACAAATTCGGGATTATATGGCTTTTCTTGCACTTCAATCTCAAAATCAAGACGTTTTGCTAATGCTTTTAGAAGAGGCAAATCTTTTTTCTTTACATTTTTCAGTATTAAATCCATATTGTCTTTTTTTAGTTTAAAATTTTCTTTTTTGTTTAAATCAACAAATTGAAACTTTAAACTTGAAACAAATTTTTACCCTACAGATCCTTCTAAAGAAATTTCTAATAATTTTTGAGCTTCAACAGCAAATTCCATTGGAAGCTTGTTCAATACATCTTTACTGAAACCGTTTACAATTAAGGCAATCGCTTTTTCTGTCGGGATACCTCTTTGGTTGCAATAAAAAACCTGATCTTCTCCAATTTTACTTGTCGTTGCTTCGTGTTCTATTTTTGCTGATGGATTTTTGCTTTCGATATAAGGAAAAGTATGTGCGCCGCAATTATTACCCATTAGAAGCGAATCACATTGCGAAAAATTCCTTGCATTTTCTGCTCTGGCACTAATTTGCACCAATCCACGGTAACTGTTTTGCGATTTTCCAGCAGAAATACCTTTAGAAATAATAGTCGATTTAGTGTTTTTTCCTAAATGAATCATTTTTGTTCCCGTATCAGCTTGCTGGTGGTTATTGGTAACAGCAATTGAATAAAATTCTCCTACCGAATTGTCTCCTTTTAATACACAAGAAGGATATTTCCAAGTTACAGCTGAACCCGTTTCAACCTGTGTCCATGAAATTTTGGCATTGGTTTCGCAAATACCTCTTTTAGTTACGAAGTTATAAACACCACCTTTTCCTTCTTTGTTTCCTGGAAACCAGTTTTGAACGGTAGAATATTTAATTTCGGCATCATCCAAAGCGATTAATTCCACCACAGCAGCGTGTAATTGATTTTCGTCACGACTTGGAGCCGTACAACCTTCAAGGTAAGAAACATAACTTCCGGCATCGGCAATAACCAAGGTTCTTTCAAATTGTCCTGTACCTGCCTGATTGATTCTGAAATAAGTAGAAAGTTCCATCGGGCAACGAACGCCTTTCGGAATATAACAGAAACTTCCGTCAGAGAAAACAGCTGAATTTAATGCGGCATAGAAGTTGTCTTTTTGAGGAACAACCGTACCTAAATATTTTTTTACTAATTCGGGATGTTCTTTTATTGCTTCAGAAATAGGACAGAAAATAATTCCTTTTTCTCCCAATGTTTTCTTAAAAGTGGTGGCCACAGAAACAGAATCGACTACAATATCCATAGCGACATTGTTCATCATTTTTTGTTCGTCAACAGAGATGCCTAACTTTTTGTACATTTCTAAAAGTTCCGGATCTACATCATCTAAAGTTTTGTTTGGGTCAACTTGCTTTGGAGCAGAATAGTAAGAAATCGCTTGAAAATCTGGTTTTACGTAATGGACATTGGCCCATTCCGGCTCAACCATTTCTTTCCAGGCACGAAAAGCTTCAATACGCCAATCGGTCATCCATTGAGGTTCTTCTTTTTTAAGAGAAATGGCTCTTACGATATCTTCATTTAAGCCAATAGGAAACGTTTCCGATTCTATATCGGTATAAAATCCGTATTCGTATTCTTTAGTTTCGAGTTCGATTTTTAAATCGTCTTCCGTGTATTTTGACATTTTTTATGTATTGAAAGATTTAAAAATTTAAATAGTAAAAAATACTTCCGTAATCTTTAAAATCTTTAAATTTTGCTATCGTTTAATTATTTTTAAAGAGAAAAAGATTCGCCGCAACCACAAGTTCTGCTTGCATTTGGGTTATTAAATACAAATCCTTTACCGTTTAATCCGCCCGAAAACTCTAGAGTTGTTCCAGCCAGGTATAGAAATGATTTTTTTTCAACTGCAATTGTTATATCGTTGTCTACAAATATTTTATCGTCGTCGCCTTTGGCTTTGTCAAATTTTAAATCATAAGACAAACCAGAGCATCCACCACTTTTTACGCCTACTCTCACGTAGTCGTGTGCCGCGTCAAAACCATCATCTTTCATCAAGTCGATAATTTTCTTTTTGGCAGTATCAGAAACTTTTATCATGTGTTTGTATTGTTTGTTTTTATAAAACTGTGATTTACCCGTATTTAAATTGCAGTCAAAGGATTACAATTTTAAAAATATATGCACGGTAACGGATAAATTATCTGCAAAGATAGTATTTAAAAACCTTTTTCCATAACAGTTCACATTATTATAACAAATGTTAAAATAGATAAAAGTTATTTGCACAATTAAAACTACAACCGCTTTTGCTTATCGTTTTCTCCAATCAATCAAATTAGGGGAAAAAACCAGTCAACAGTTATTTATTTTAATGGTTACTGAAAATTCATTAAAAAAAAATACATACGGAGAGGCAAATCTTTTATTCTCTTAAAATAAAATTGTAATTTTTAAATTGAATTTTTAGCAGGACGAGTTTGGATTTGCTAGTTTTGTTTTCATCTTAGCAATTTATTTATGAAACTTTACCCTATAGAATCCGGAAATTTTAAATTAGACGGAGGAGCAATGTTTGGAGTAGTGCCCAAAACTATTTGGAACAAAACAAATCCTGCAGATGCCAATAACTTGATTGATATTGCGGCGCGTTGCTTATTGATTGAAGATAATAATAGACTCATTTTGATTGATACCGGAATGGGAGACAAACAATCTGAGAAGTTTTTTGGGTATTATTCTCTGTGGGGTTCCCATTCATTAGATGCCTCTTTGGCAAAATATGGTTTTCATCGTGATGATATTACAGACGTTTTTATGACGCATTTGCATTTTGACCACTGTGGTGGAAGTGTACAATGGAACGCAAATAAAACAGGTTACGAACCGGCTTTTAAAAATGCTAAATTCTGGACAAATGAAAATCATTGGCAGTGGGCAACACAACCTAATGCGCGAGAAAAGGCATCTTTTTTGTCTGAAAATATTTTACCAATGCAAGAAAGCGGTCAATTAAATTTCATTCAAAGGTCAGAATCAGATTATGGTTATTCGGAAGAATTAAACTTCGGAATTTATTATGTCGATGGACATACCGAAAAACAAATGATTCCACACATTCAATATAAGGAGAAAACGATTGTTTTTTGTGCCGATTTATTGGCGACAGCCGGACATATTCCGCTACCGTATGTAATGGGTTATGATACCAGACCACTTTTGACGATGCCTGAAAAGGCTAAATTTTTGAATGCGGCAGCAGATAACAACCATTATTTATTTCTGGAACACGATGCGCACAATCAAATTATAACGGTAGAACATACCGAAAAGGGTGTTCGATTGAGAGACGTTTTTACTTGTGAGGATGTTTTTTAAGGCTCCTTTTATTTTCAGAAAACCTTTATATTTTATCCAAATTTTCATAATGAGGTGTTAATCTCTGCTTTTTTGCAACAAAAAATTATAATTTAGTCCAATATTTCAACTTTTATTAAAATTTATATATGACTCATATAAAATCTATTACTTTATCTGCTTTCGCATTATTTCTTTTAGCTTCAGGTGCAACCTTACAAGCACAAGTTGCTACTTCCCAAATAACAACAAATTCTCCATTAGTTGTTGTCAAAAAAGCACCACTTTCTGAAAATGAATTAAAAAGATGGAGCCACCTTGATTTGGTTAAAGACACTATTCCCGGAATGAGTGTTGATAAGGCTTACGCCGAATTATTACAAGGAAAAAAAGGTATAAAAGTTATCGTAGGTATTGTAGATTCTGGCGTTGACATTGAGCATGAAGATCTAAAAGGAATGATTTGGACCAATCCAAAAGAAATTCCTGGAAACGGAATTGATGATGATAAAAATGGTTTTATAGACGATATTCACGGATGGAATTTTCTTGGAGACGTTGTTGCCGAAAATCTAGAAATGACCCGTATTGTAAAAAAAGGTGATGATGGTTCTGCGGAATACAAAAATGCTTTAGCACAATATGAAGAAAAATATAAAAAAGCACTTGAAGACAAACAACAAGTAGATTTTTTATTGGATGTACACAGCACTATCAAAAAAGAACTGAATAAAACTACTTATAAAATAGAGGATTTAAGTACGATCACCTCTACAGATTCTAAAGTGGCTAGAAGCAAGATGGTGATGACTCAGATTTTTACCAATGCAGGGTCAACTTTTGATCCTGAAGCAGAATTGGAAGATTACAGAGCACATGTTTATGACGAGTTAAATTATAACTTAAATAAAGATTTTAATGGTCGAAAAGCTTTAGGAGATAATCCTGAAGACATCAAAGACAATCATTATGGCAATAATATTGTTTTTGGTCCGGATAAAGAAAAAGCGCTTCACGGAACACACGTAGCGGGGATTATTGCACAAATTCGGAATAATAATTTAGGCGCAGACGGAGTGGCTGCAAATGCAGAAATTCTAACAGTAAGAGCTGTTCCGGATGGTGATGAGTATGATAAAGACATTGCCTTGGCTATTCGTTATGCGGTAGACAATGGAGCAAAAGTAATCAACGGAAGTTTTGGAAAAAGTTTTTCTCCGCATAAAAAATGGGTGTATGATGCTATAAAATATGCTGCTAAAAAAGATGTTTTAATTGTACATGCGGCAGGTAACGATGGATACAATATTGATGAAACAAAAAACATTAACTATCCAAATGATTCTGAAGATAACATTAAAGAATTTGCTGATAACGTAATTACTATTGGCGCTATCAATAACGTGTATGGAGAAAATGTGGTGGCTGGATTTTCTAATTTCGGAAAAATAAACGTAGATGTTTTTGCTCCAGGCGAAGAGATTTACGCAACTGTTCCGAATAACAAATACAAATATTTACAAGGGACTTCAATGGCTTCGCCTAACGCAGCTGGAGTTGCGACTCTAATTCGCTCGTATTATCCAAAATTGAAAGCAGCACAAGTAAAAAAGATTTTAATGGATTCTGGAGTATTGCTGCCAACGATGGTAGTTTTGGGCGAAAACCCAAATCCAAATGAAAAACCTGAGCCGGTTGCTGCAACAGAATCATCCAGAACGGCAAAAATGGTAAATGCTTATAATGCATTACTTTTGGCAGAAAAAATGTCTAAAAAATAATTGTTTTATTTAAATACCAGTTTAAATTTCGATGAAAAAAATTATCCTACTATCATTTTTGAGTTTTGGCTTAAACTCAGTTTTCGCTCAAAATACTCCCTATTGGCAACAACATGTTGACTATAAAATGGAGGTTTCGATGGATGTAAAAACCTATCAGTATAAAGGAAAACAAGAGTTGGTGTATACCAATAATTCTTCAGATACCTTAAAAAAAGTGTATTACCATTTGTTTTTTAATGCTTTTCAGCCAGGAAGCGAAATGGATGCTCGTTTACATTCTATAAAAGATCCTGACGGAAGAATGGTAAACAAAGTCAAAGGCGCAGACGGAAAAGAGACCAAACAAAGCCGAATTGAAACCTTGAAACCTAATGAAATAGGTTTTTTGAAAATCACGAACTTCAAACAAGATGGTGTAACGGCTCAGACTAGGACTTCAGGAACCATTTTAGAGGTGACTTTGGCTCAACCAATTTTACCAAATTCTAAAACGACTTTTACATTAGATTTTGACGGACAAGTTCCTGTTCAGATTCGTCGTGCGGGAAGAAATAATTCCGAAGGAATAGAATTGTCTATGTCGCAATGGTATCCAAAATTAGCCGAATTTGATTTCGAAGGCTGGCATGCCGACCCTTATATTGCAAGAGAATTTCATGGTGTTTGGGGTAATTTTGATGTGAAAATTACATTAGATTCAGCTTACACAATTGGTGGTTCTGGCTATTTGCAAAACAAAAACGAAATTGGTCATGGATATCAGGATGCAGGTGTAACGGTTGTATATCCTAAAAAAACAAAAACGTTAACATGGCATTTTATTGCGCCAAATGTTCACGATTTTACTTGGGCAGCAGACAAAGAGTATGCGCATGATATCGTAAAAGGACCCAATGATGTTGATTTGCATTTCTTTTACAAAAACAATCCAAAAGTGGCAGAAAATTGGAAAAAACTGGAGCCAATGATGGTAAAAGTGATGGATTTTTATAATAAAACAGTGGGAGCTTATCCATACAAACAATATTCTTTTATTCAAGGTGGTGATGGTGGAATGGAGTATGCCATGTGTACATTGATGTTAGGAAACGGAACTTTTGAAGGAATTTTAGGCACTGCAACGCACGAATTAGGACATTCTTGGTTTCAGCATATTTTAGCTTCAAACGAATCAAAACACCCTTGGATGGATGAAGGTTTTACCACTTACATCGAAGACAGAGTGTTGAATGAATTGGCAGCTAAAAAAGAGGTAAATCCTTTTAAAGGAAATTACGCAGCCTATTATCAATTGGTGCAATCAGGAAAAGAGCAGCCACAAACTACACACGGCGATCGTTACGACGAAAACAGACCTTACAGCATCTCATCGTATGTAAAAGGAAGTCTCTTTTTGTCGCAATTGGTTTATGTAATCGGACAAGAGAATCTGGATGCTACCTTAAAAAGATATTACAACGATTTTAAATTCAAACACCCAACTCCTAATGATATTAAAAGATCTGCAGAAAGAGTTTCGGGAGCTGAGCTGGATTGGTATTTGATAGATTGGGCGGAAACGGCAAATACAATTGATTACGGAATTAAAGACGTAGCTGATAATGCAGGAAAAACTACCATTACTCTTGAGAGAATAGGAAGAATGCCAATGCCAATTGATTTGACGGTTGAGTATACAGATGGTACTTCAGAAAGTTTTTACATTCCGTTAAGAATGATGAATTTTGTTAAGCCAAACCCAAATCCAAATGTAAAAAGAACGGTTTTAGACGATTGGGCTTGGGCACAATCAAATTATAATTTTACAATTGATAAAAATAAAACAGCGATCAAAAAAATCACTATCGATCCAAGCGGATTAATGGCCGATGTAAAAGCTGCAAATAATGTTTTTGAAGTAAAGTAAAAATTTAAAATTATTATTGTAATAAAGCCAAAGCAAGATTTTAATCTGGTTTTGGCTTTATTGTTTTAAAAAAGGATTAAAAAGAGTATTCATTTTAATCAATACTGCTTTGCCTTCATTGCACAGAAATTTATAATTACTATATTTTTTATTGGGATATAATTCTACCGTAGAGTACTTTACATTAGAAGGAAGATATTAAATTCAGTCCAGATCTGAAAGCTTTAAAGTATGAAATACAAAATGCTAATAACGATGAGTTGTTAGAACGATTAAAAAGATACTGAGCGGCAAACAACTATTACCAATGCCAAATACAATAGTTTCTTACAGTAAAGTTTAACAATTAAATTACTACCTTCGGGCCGTTAAAATTCCAAATATCAGTAATTTTGTGAATTAACAATCCATAACCAAATTAATAAAACTTACCTATTTACAAATGAAAATTAGAAAAATCGGAACCAACAATGATTTGCATTATAATAACAATGAAAAAAGAAAACCTTATAAAATTATCTTCTTTGCTGTAATCATTCTCTCAACAGCAGCTTTTTTTGGCTTTAAATATTTTAAAAAGCAACCTGATGCTATTTGTTTAGATTCAGATACAAAAGTTTATAACGAATACAAAGACGCTGTTGTACTGATAAAACACAAGTATGGTTATTTTGCAAAAATCAAGGGAAAAGAAATTCAGCTTACTACTCAAGATGCAAAAGAAGAAACGGTTTTTGGGACAGGTTTTTTCGTGGATAGAGACGGAAAAATATTGACCAACAGCCATGTTTTGCAGCCATGGAACTCATCAGATGAAGAGCAGGAAAAATCAAATACTGCTATAAGAAATCTAAGATTGAAAATTGCTTCAATCCTTACTACTGATATTTCAGAAGATCAGTATGAAAGTTTTATTGAAAGAAACTGGGAAACGGCATCTGCTTATGACGAAAATCAAGGCGAAGGCGATTATGAAGGCGAAGGTGAAGAAACAACTGAAGAACCAGCGGGTGAAGAATTTATCAGTTCAAATGATACAGAAACAGATACATCCAAAGTAGCAACAGATATTGCAGCGGCTATTCCGGTTAAAGAATATGTGTCGAAGGAAGATATTGAGGTATATGTAAAAACTGTAGATATTACCGTTGCACTTCATGATTCGGATGACCAATGGCTTAGTTGCGAGATCGAAAAAATTTCAGAAGACACCAATATAGATTTAGGCATTGTGCGACTAACGGATCATAAAACCCCAGAAAGTGTTGCAAACATCATCAATCTTGACAATGTAGTAGAGGATGATACTTCTTTAAATCCAGGACAAAAAGCAATAATGATTGGCTATCCTTTGGGAATGGATTTGGCAATGACAAATTCAGGTATAAAAGTGCAGCTTTATGATGGTAAAATAAGTAAAGAATCAGACGGGAATAAAATTCAGTACAGTATCACTTCTACACATGGAGCTAGTGGCGCTCCCGTTTTTAATGAGTGCGGTCAGTTGATTGCAGTCAATTTTAGCGGAGTAGATCAGGTGCAGGGATTTAATTTTGGAATTGTCGCTAAGCATATTCGCAATTTCTAATTAGAACATCTTAAGAATTTAGTAGTTTTTCTCTTTTGTAATTAAATAAAAAAGCACTTTTTAATATGAATAAAGTTTTTACTATGTGTGCATTAATGGTATTTAGTGCAGTTTTTTCGCAAATCCCAACTTTGGATGTAGAAATCCCAACAAAACATCCAGTGATCCTGCAGGAAGCAAAAATTGAGACCAAGATTTTGGGGAATCTTGCCACAACAACAGCTATTTACACATTTTACAATCCGAGCAACAGAATTTTAGAAGGAAAACTTACGATTCCGTTACCTGAAGGCGTAAGCATAAGCGGCTATGCATTAGATATCAACGGAAAATTGAGAGATGCAGTTCCTGTTCCTAAAGAACGAGCGAAAGAAGTATTTGAAAGCCTTGAAAAAAGAAATATAGATCCAGGTATTATTGAAAAAGTAGTTGGGAATAATTTCAGAACAAGAATTTATCCTATTCCTGTGAATGGCAGTAGAACCATTAAAATTACGTATCATCAGGAACTAAAAAATTTAGGTTCAGAGTATCTTTATTTTTTAAGCTTTGCCAATGCAGTCAGTATTCCAAAATTTAGCCTAAAAGTGTTGATTAATGAAGGTCTGATCGCTCCTAAAATTGAGGAAAATCCAGATGGAAGTTTTACTTTTCAGAAGCAGGGAAGCCAATGGATTGCTGAGATAAATAAAGAAAATTTTACGCCAAACGAAAGTCTTAAAATAGCAATTCCAAAAGCAAACCAGTCTTCAAATGTGTTGTTCCAGAAAGCTTCTGATGATAAGTTTTATTTTGCTGCCAGTGTTTCTATGGATTTTCCTGTAAAAGAAAAGCCGAAATCTCAAAAAATCGCTATTATTTGGGACAATTCATTCAGTGGATCAAAAAGAAACTTTGAAAAAGAACTTGACTTTCTTAATGCCTATTTTTCTAGTAACAAAGATATTTCAGTAACTTTTGTTCTTTTAAATAATATGCTTGAGAAAGCAGAACAATTTACTGTTTCTGGAGGAAACTGGAGCACATTAAAAAATAGAATTGTTAACTTGAAATATGATGGTGGAACCGACTTTGGTGCATTAAAAGAAATTCCCGAAATAGAAGAGTATCTTTTATTTTCTGATGGAATTTCAAATTTTGGTGATCTAACTTTAAAATTCAAAAAACCACTAAACAGTATAGTAAGTACGCCTACTTCCGATTTTAACCTGCTTAAACTTTTGGCATCACAATCAGGAGGAAATTTCATCAATCTTAACGAATTAGACACTCCGTCTGCACTCAAAGTATATAGCAAACTGCCTGTTAAATTTTTAGGATTTAAAGAAAACACAACTCTTCAGGAGTTGTTTCCAAATGTTGGATCTGTAGTAAATGAGCCAGTCAATATATTTGGAATTACATCTGCAAATGCGGGTAAACTTACTGCTATTTTTGCTGTAGGGGACAAGAAATATGAAGTGCCTATAGATTTTAATACCGCTGTGCAAGTAGATAAATGGCCTATTGCGCAATTTTGGGCACAAAGAAAAATCAATGATCTTGAACTCAATTCAACTCAAAACCGTGATGAAATCAAAAATCTTAGCGAACAGTTTGGGGTGGTTAGCAAAAACACCAGTCTTATTGTATTAGATGACGTCAATGATTATGTACGTTTCAGAATCACACCGCCTCAGGAATTAGCATCAGAATACAACAAAATTGTTTCGCAAAATAAAAAGCAAATTTTAGAAAAAAGAAAAAATCTGTTATCCAAATCTTTTGATATAACTCGCGAACTGATAACTTGGTGGAATACTGAGTTTAAACCTGTTGAAAAAAAGCAGTATCCTAAGATCTCTAATCAGGCGTTAGCAGAATCAGCAAATAAAGATCAATTAGAAGAAAGTGTTGTTTTTAGTTCTGCTAATGCAAGAGCTGAAAGTAACTTGAGTGCGGAACCAACACAATCAAAAGGTAAAATAACGTTGATAGATGTAGAAAGCAACGAAGAGTATATGAAAGATTTTCAAACTCTACAGACATCCGAATTGATCTACCAGAAATATCTTGAAAATCGTTCAAAATATGAAAAGCAGGTTACTTATTATTTTGATGTTTCTAAATTGCTATTCAAAAAAGGAGATAAAGCACTTTCTTTAAAAGTTTTAAGCACATTAGCAGAGCTTGATTTAGAGAATGAAGAATTGTACAAAACAATATATTATCTATTAAAACAGAGAGGTTATTATGAAAAAGAATTGTGGATAACCCAAAAAATTCTGGAATGGAGACCATTCGATTCTCAAAGTCACAGAGATTATGCATTGGCTTTGATTGACAATAAAAAACCTCAAGAAGCGCTTAATGTATATAAATCAATGCTTTATCAGGAATACACCGATGAGATTTCAGTAAGAGACAATGGTATAGAGGAGATTTTGATTATGGAAATTAATAATATTCTGAACCAAAACAAAAATGTAGATGCGAGCAAAATAGATGATCGTCTAAAAGCAGATCTACCAATTGACATACGCGTTGTAATTAACTGGAATAAAGACAACACAGATATAGATCTTTGGGTTACAGATCCTAGAGGAGAAGATTGCTCATACTCTCATAAGTCTACAGAAATTGGAGGCCGATTAAGTAATGATTTTACTCAGGGTTTTGGTCCTGAACAGTTTTTATTAAAAAAAGCGATAAAGGGTAAATATAAAATTAAAACTAATTTTTTCGGAGAGAGACAGAATATATTTTCCGGGCCAACAACAGTGATGGTCGAAGTATATTTGTATTATTCTGATGGAAGACAAGAACGCAAAATTGCCGTTTTCCAAAGTCAGAAAGAAAATAAACGCGAAAACGATAGCAAAATTCTGATTGGAGAATTTGAATTTTAGAAAAAAGCATATAAAAATGCCGAAGATTAACGCTTCGGCATTTTTTTTGTTTAAAAATTTTCTACTCCACAAAAGTTCTTTATAAAAGCTAATATTGGTTTCATAATGCTAGGAAAAGGTGCAAACAATGTTTTTGAAGTGAAATAATCAAAACGAAACTTCATATAAAAAGCCTTTAAATTTTTTTTAAAGGCTTTTGTTTTTTTACAATTTACTAAAATAAATTAGGTCGTTTTTATTGCGGTAATATTTTTTGGTGTGGTTTTTTTAAGCGGAAACCATTCCCTGTAGCTTGCCGATCTCCATAACCATTCTATCGGGCCATAATTATATTTTGATAACCACCATTTGCTTATAAATAGTTGAATAATAAAGATGAAGATGGCTAATGAAAAATAAAACCAGTATGGCATTGTATCACCAATTCCTAAGCCTATACCAGAGAAAATAAATGCAGCTAGAATGTTTTGAGCAATATAATGGGTCAATGTCATTTTTCCGCCAGCACTAAAATAACTGAAAATCGTTTTAAGCTTGCCATTACTATACAATAAACAAATTCCCGTAGCTATAAAAATCATACTACTTAGAACGAGCCAATATAGTGGGTGAAAGATTTTAAAAACAGCAACTTCTTTGTACAAAATGATGAGATTAAAACAAACGCCAATAGTTATAGCGGTAACCAAACTAATCCAAAGTGTGCGTTTTATTATCATTTTGAATTCGTTTAAACGATTAAAAAAGTCTATTTTTTGAAGTAAAAATCCAAACAGCATGCACGCAAACATTACAATATGCGCAGTAATAGCATAACCCGGAATAATGATTTGTTCATAAAAAGAAGCGAGTAAATTAAATCTAAAAAATTCTAGCCAATTTCCAGAATGATATAATTTCAAATATTCAGGATTTGTTGCAATTTCGGGATGTTCGACTTCAAAGCCATTGGCATAAGCCATCACAAAAGGAATGATAAGGACAAGAATGCCAGAAATTATCGCTAATGTTTTGGCAGAGCATTTGTAAAAGAGTAACATTACAAGACCTAAAAAGGCGTAATCTTTTAAGATGTCGCCAAGCCAAAAAGCGGAATTAATAAAAGCCAAGCCAAAAAGTAAAATCATTCTCCAAGCAAAAAAAGTGACAGGATTTTTACCTTTACTAGCAACATTATTAATTAAAATAGCGAAGCCATAACCAAATAAAAGCGTTAATAATGTCCAGGATTTTGCGGCGAAAAAATAGCGATTAAAAGTCATAAGTATTTCAGATAAAATACTGTGTTTGATTTTGTGAGGCGCACCAATAAATAAAAAATCGGAATAATTGCCAATTGCAACGCCCAGAATTGCCCAGCCGCGAAGGATGTCGACAATCGCAGTTCTTTTGCTTTGTTCGACAGGATGATAAGAATTTGTCATTGGATTAACTTTTTTGTTGTGATTTGATTGATGATTTTAGATATATTCAAAATTATTCTAAAGTGTCCAAATGTAATAAAATTATAAAAGCAACTATTTTTATCTTACAAATATGTAGCACAAAAAAAGCGTGTTATTCTAAAAGTCTACCTTTTAAAATAACACGCTTTAAATTATCTCAGAATTTAGGTTACCCCAAATGTTCCAACATGTCTTTGGTCATCGATTCCAAATCAAAAGTATGTTTCCAGCCCCAATCTTTTCTGGCTTCTGTATCATCAATACTTGCAGGCCAGCTATCGGCAATTTTCTGACGGAAATCAGGATTATAAGTGATTTCAAATTCAGGAATATGTTTTTGAATCTCAGCAGCAATTTCTGTTGGCGTAAAACTCATTGCAGCCAAATTATAAGAAGAATGTATTTTGATTTCTTCGGCCGGTGCTTTCATAATACTAATCGTTGCTTCAATCGCATCATCCATATACATCATCGGCATTTTGGTTTCTGAAGATAAAAAGCATTCGTATTTTTTATCGGCAATCGCTTTGTAAAAAATATCGACAGCATAATCTGTCGTTCCGCCGCCTGGAGGTGTTGACCAGCTGATCAAGCCCGGATAGCGAATGCTGCGCACATCAACTCCATAGATATTATGGTAGTATTCGCACCATCTTTCGCCGGCTTGTTTACTAATTCCGTACACTGTCGAAGGCTCCATTATGGTATATTGAGGCGTATTTTCTTTCGGAGTTGTGGGCCCAAAAACGGCAATACTGGAAGGCCAGAATATTTTTTTTATTTTTTTTGCTTTCGCTAAATTCAAAACGTGGAAAAGAGAATTCATATTCAGATCCCAAGCAAAAGCAGGATTTTTTTCGGCTGTAGCCGATAAAAGAGCCGCCATCAAATAAATATCTGTAATTTGATGCAATTCGACAAGATGCTCAATTTGATTAAAATCCAAAGCATTAACCACTTCAAACGGACCAGAATTGACAACCTCAGTGTTTAATTTTCGGATATCAGAAGCAATTACATTTTCTGTTCCGTACAACTTGCGTAGCTTTTGTGTCAGTTCTGTACCAATTTGACCGCAAGCACCAATTATCAATATTTTTGGATTCATTTTGAGAGGGTTTTAATACTGCAAATATAACGGTTTCGTAAATAATTTTACTTTTTAGAGACTAAATTTATAAAATTAACAATAATGAACTTTGTTTTTTGGATTATTAGCTAGCTTTATAATTATTCCAAAAAAAAGTTGAGCCACAGATGTCAAAGATCAAAATGATTTTTAATGTCTTGTCTGTAAAAATAATTACTATTAATTTTTTTTATGAATGGCAAAAAAACAATCTTGATTTATAGAATCTTTGGCAAAAAACAGCATTCGTAATTGTAAATTTACTTTGTAACTTTGTAGCTTAATGTTTTGTCTAATGAAATATAAAATATCTCTTTTGCTGCTTTTTGTTTTTGCACTGAATTCGTGTCAGAATGAAAACGCAAAACGTCTTGCTGAAAACGCAAAAGAAGCCAAAAAAAAGGAAGTGATTTTTAATAACATCAATAAAGGCTGGGTTTTTATTGACGAACCGATCAATGAAGTTTCGGAGCAAAAAGTAAAAACCTGGAACGAATGGCGTGAATTTTTAAAAGAACTTGATGATAAACCAAGAAAAACAATTGGTGCTTTTCAGAAAAAATCGACTGCGATTGCCAAAAAAGCAATGGCATTAAACGAGAATATTCCTCCCGAGTTTAATATTCCACAGATAAAAAGCAGGATTTCGATTTTGATTACCAAAGTCAAAATGATGGATTTGTTTCTTCATTTAGACAGAATTCCAGACGAAAAAGTAACTTTTTTAATTGGTGAAATCAACAAAGAATTGGTTTCTTTAGAAAGACAAATGGACAAAATTGTCGAGAAAAGTAAAATTCCTAAAGAAGAAGGAGAAGCTGATTTCTTGAGAATGTTAGACACAACCCGCGCAATTCCGAATACACCTGCACCTTTAGATAAAAATTTACAAGTTGAGTAAAAACGCCTTATATTCGATGTATGATAATTTGCCTAAAACACAGCAAATTGCCACACAATTACTAGAAGAAAGTTCTGTAAAAATGCATCTTAACGGTTTGTTGGGATCTGCATTTTCATTTATAATTCGTGCGGTTTTTAAGAAAGCCGAATTGCCTTTTTTGGTCGTTTTAGACAATAAAGAAGAAGCTGCTTATTATTTGAACGATTTGGAACAAATGATAGGAGAACAGGATGTTTTGTTTTATCCGGGCTCGTTTCGTCGTCCTTACGAAATAGAAGAAACGGATAACGCTAATGTTTTGCTTCGTGCTGAGGTTTTAAACCGAATAAATTCGCGTAAAAAACCAGCGATTATAGTCACGTATCCAGAAGCTCTTTTTGAAAAAGTCGTTACCCGTCAGCAATTGGACAAAAACACTTTAAAAGTGGCGCTGAATGACAAGATTTCGATCGATTTTATCAATGAAGTTTTGTTTGAATATGAATTTAAAAGAGTCGATTTTATTACAGAACCGGGCGAATTTTCAGTTCGTGGAGGAATTGTCGATGTTTTCTCTTTTTCGAATGATCATCCGTACCGAATTGAATTCTTCGGAAATGAAGTAGACAGTATCAGAAGTTTTGATGTTGAGACGCAATTGTCTGTCGAAACACATAAAAAAATTACGATTATCCCCAATGTCGAAAACAAAATATTTCAGGAAAACCGCGAAAGTTTCTTAGATTATATTTCTGAGAAAACAGTTATTTTTATTCAAAATACCGACGGTCTTTTTAGTCAGTTAGACAAACAATTTGCAAGAGCCGAAGAAGCTTTTGCGAAACTATCGGGAGAAATAAAACACGCGACACCAGAACAATTGTTCTTAAATCAAACGTCGTTTATCAAACGCGCTTTAGATTTTTCTATTGTCGAACTGGCGTGTAAACCCATCTTCAGAACAACCAAAAAATTTGATTTTCACATTCAGCCACAGCCTTCCTTCAACAAACAATTTGATTTGTTATTGAATAATTTGAGCGAGAATCATTTTAACGGTTTTAAAAATTATTTATTTTGTTCGAATGAAGCACAGGCAAAGCGTTTTCATGATATTTTCGAGACTTTAGACGAAGCCAATTCAGAGAACATCCGAAAACAATATCACACCGTCGTATTGCCTTTGTACCAAGGTTTTGTTGACGAAGAAAATCAAATTACAGCCTACACCGATCATCAGATTTTTGAGCGGTACCATAAATTTAATATAAAGAACGGCTATTCAAAAAAGCACAATATCACGCTAAAAGAGCTTACTGCGCTTTCGGTTGGCGATTATGTAACACACATCGATCACGGAATTGGTAAGTTTGGAGGCTTGCAAAAAATTCAGGTGGAAGGCAAAACTCAGGAAGCCATCAAATTGGTGTATGCCGATAATGATATTGTGTATGTTAGCATTCATTCGCTTCATAAAATTTCAAAATACAACGGAAAAGACGGAACGCCGCCTAAAATCTACAAATTAGGTTCGAATGCCTGGAA
The DNA here is from genome assembly GCF_020911905.1 of Flavobacterium flavipigmentatum. Classification (NCBI taxonomy): domain Bacteria; kingdom Pseudomonadati; phylum Bacteroidota; class Flavobacteriia; order Flavobacteriales; family Flavobacteriaceae; genus Flavobacterium; species Flavobacterium flavipigmentatum. The sequence goes on from NZ_CP087133.1 coordinate 1,285,073, forward strand.
GATTTTAAAACAAAAAACCAAAGCACGCGTCAAACACATTGCCTTCAATTTGATTCAGTTGTATGCAAAACGCCGCCTTGAAAAAGGTTTTCAGTTTGCGCCAGATAGTTATTTGCAAAACGAGCTCGAAAGTTCATTTATTTACGAAGACACACCGGATCAAACCAAATCTACACAAGAAGTAAAAGCCGACATGGAAAGCGATCGCCCAATGGATCGCCTGGTTTGCGGCGATGTAGGTTTCGGGAAAACAGAAGTTGCTATTCGTGCTGCTTTTAAGGCTGTCGATAATAGCAAACAAGTTGCCGTTTTGGTTCCGACCACGATTTTGGCGTACCAGCATTACAGAACTTTTACGGAAAGATTAAAAGACATGCCGGTTTCTGTTGGTTATTTAAACCGATTTAGAACCGCCAAACAAAAAGCGCAAACCTTAAAAGATTTAGCCGAAGGAAAACTTGATATTGTCATCGGAACGCATCAATTGGTCAACAAAAATGTCGTTTTTAAAGACCTTGGTTTGTTGATTGTGGATGAAGAACAAAAGTTTGGAGTAAACGTAAAAGACAAACTTAAAACCATTGCGGCAAATGTAGATACACTAACCTTGACGGCAACGCCAATCCCGAGAACACTTCAGTTTTCTTTGATGGCAGCGCGCGATTTATCTGTAATTACAACGCCTCCGCCGAATCGTTATCCTATCGAAACCAATGTGGTTAGTTTTAATGAAGAAGTAATTCGTGATGCGATTTCGTATGAAATTCAGCGTAACGGACAGGTTTTCTTTATCAATAACCGTATCGAAAACATAAAAGAAGTGGCAGGAATGATTCAGCGTTTGGTACCCAATGCGAGAGTCGGAATTGGTCACGGACAAATGGAAGGCGCCAAACTCGAAGAATTGATGTTGGGCTTCATGAACGGTGATTTTGATGTTTTGGTGGCCACCACCATTATCGAAAGTGGTTTGGACGTGCCTAATGCCAATACAATTTTCATCAACAATGCCAACAATTTCGGATTGTCAGATTTGCATCAAATGCGTGGGCGAGTGGGTCGAAGCAATAAAAAAGCATTCTGTTATTTTATCTGTCCGCCCTATTCTGCAATGACGGAAGATGCCCGAAAACGAATTCAGGCTTTGGAACAATTTAGTGAATTGGGCAGTGGTTTCAACATTGCGATGAAGGATTTGGAAATTCGTGGAGCAGGAGATTTATTAGGCGGAGAACAAAGCGGATTTATTAACGAGATTGGCTTTGATACCTACCAAAAAATCATGAACGAAGCCATCGAGGAATTAAAAGAAAACGAATTTAAAGATTTATATCCCGAAGAAAATAATATTGAAACAAAGGAATACGTAAAAGATTTACAAATTGATACCGATTTTGAGTTGTTGTTTTCTGATGAATATATCAATAATGTTACTGAGCGTTTGAGTTTGTACAACGAGTTGGGTTCTGTAAAAAACGAAGCCGAATTGGTGATTTTCCAAAACAAATTAATCGATCGTTTTGGGCCAATGCCTCCGCGCGCCAATGCGTTGATGAACAGCATTCGTATCAAATGGATTGCGACCAACATCGGAATTGAGAAACTGGTCATGAAAAAAGGCAAAATGATTGGCTATTTTGTATCCGATCAGCAATCTGATTATTACCAATCTTCGAAGTTTAGAAAGGTGTTGCAATTTGTACAAAAACAAAGCAGCCTTTGCACTATGAAAGAAAAACAAACACCAAATGGTTTGCGACTTTTATTGACGTTTGACAATGTAAAATCGACCAAAAGAGCGTTAGAATTGATGGAGATGTTGGGGGAGTAAATTGTTTTTTTAGCAGCGGAACAATTGGGTTTCAAAAGGCGATCAGTCTTGATATCTCTTTTACCCGAGCGATAGCGAACAGGCGAAGCAAATCATCACAAATGCAAAACTAACTTCCTATTTAGGCAATTGCTCAAATTGCTTGTAGTGTGTGTTGGCGGTTCGTTATTTTTTCTCATTGGTTTTAATTCCGTCAAAAAAATAGTCCAAAATATATTTGTCAAATTCGTCAAGGTCAACTTTTTCTTTAATTGTTTCAATACCGATTTCATTGAATATTTCTATTGTCTGATGTATTGTAAGGTCTTTATCATAGAAGTTAATCATCTTAGATTTATGTATTTTCTTTGAAATTATTCTCGGAAGTCCATATTCTTCAAGTTGAAAAACAACAGAGGGTAAAAAGGCGTGCGATACATAAGATACGAATGGAGAAATATCGTAGTTCTTTCCTTTTAATATTTCTCTTTGAAGTGTATTTACGTCTTTTACAAGTGAAGAAAACTTAAATGATACATTTCTTTCTAACTTGAAAAAGTCATCAATTCCAACATTATGAGGTTCTAATAATTTCAATAATTCAGGTATGCTTTTAAACCAATTATCCCTAAGAATTTTGATAAAAGCAACAAAAGTGCTACTTTTTGTTTCCCAATAACCAGGTTTCAAATTGATAATTCGGTAAATGCTTTTGTCCCATTCATCCCTGTTTGAAGAGTTCAAATAGGAAAGCCCATTCCATTCGTTTGGATTACTTACCATATCTATAGCAATTGCTTTAATAAATTCTGAATCGCTTGATTGAAAAGCACCTTCGTCTTTTAGTTTTTTGTAAATATCTACTCCTAAAATATTTGACATTTCTTCTTGAAAATATTGAATTTTAGCAACTTGTTCTTTTGTCAAAACACCACTGTCATTTTCTGTGTCTAAGCCACCTAATATTTCTTCAGGAAAAGGCAAGTCTAATTGCGTTTGCTCACTTGTTGGTGGTTTGTCCAAAATATAAATCTTTCCAATAAAATGTCTAAACATTCTACCACCTCTACCAATGATATTGCGATAAGTAAAATCATTTAATCCTGATCGTCCATTTTTATTCATCCAAAGGATTACGTTTTCAGCAGACGTATTTACTCCTTCAATTATAGATGAAGTTGAGATAATATTATTAAGTCCATCTTTTTCTTCAAACAACTTTACTTGGATTTGACTTAGCGAACGATGTAACCGACCATTATGAATACCTGTTCCTCTTCTAACAGAATTGGTTAATGACCAATTGTAACTATAATTTTTAGATAACCACTTTGAAAAATTATTGAGAAGTTCACTATTTTTTTCTTCAAATCGAATATTGATAATGCTTGATATAATATCAATATTTGAGTAAGTACCTGCGTAAATTAAAGATTTGGTGTCTTGTGCGTTTAAAATTTCAATAAGTTTTTCAGTTTTCTTTTCTTCATCTTTTCCAATTTCTTGATAAAACTCTTTTACATCTAGAAAAACAGTATTAAAGTCAAGTTTTATAAAGTCCATTTCTTTTGTAAATGGATTTTCTCCTAAAGATGATATGTTTGGGGCTAAAAAATACCTTTGCTCTGATTTACTTCCAAGTTGAATAATTGCCTTTATCAAACTTGGTGAACGCTCTTTATCAAACTTTTTACTCGCTTTATAAAACTCATCAATTATCATTATGTCAAAGCGTTCTACTTTGTTTAAATAACTGATTGCTCTCTCTTGAGGGAAAATAAAAATGTTTTTATCTGCTGGTTCAACTTCTGTGGTAGTAATTATTTTATAATCAGAAGCGAATTTTTTATACAAACGCCTTCTTGTTTCATCAGTCAATGCAATTGTTGGCACAATAATCAAAACATTTTTAGGTTTTTTTATTTTGATAAATGCATCAATTACAAAACTCTTTCCAAAACTTGTTGGGGCACTAACCGCAATATTTTTGCCTTCTAGAAGTTGTTTAAGAAGCAATGATTGTTCTCTATGAAGAGTTAGTGGCTCATCTTCACCAACATCAACTTTAAAGACATCAAAAATAAATCTTTCTTCCCAATTTGATGTTTCAAGCTCTAGATAAGGAAAAAGACCTGTCTCACGAATTAGATGGTTTAAAAGAGGGGTATATCTTATGTTATTTGATTCGTGAAAATCAAGTAGTTTAATGAGTTCTTGTCTTGCATCATTTTCTTTATCAGCTATCAATAACTCATTGATTATTTGACATTGTTCAAAAATTTTGTTTTCCATATTATGCACGGTGAGCTTTAGCTTTTAAAATAAATGTATCAACGATTTTTGCTTTTTCTGCAACAGGAAAAAGGATAATGTGAAAGTTTATTTTTTCATAAAGATGAATGTCTTTAGATTTTTCAATCTGTTTCTTAAAATATGCTGTGGCTCTATCCTTATTAATTTCAATTATCTTATTTTTGTATTCATCTGTTAATGAATTTTGCTTTTTAGTTTCTTTACATTCATACAATAGCAAGATTGGTATATTCAGAATTGGTTTTATATTATCAATTGATACATCTTGAGCCAAACTTGATTTGATTTTAATTTTCAACTCATTCGAAATTCCCTCAAAATCGTTAATATCGCTCAGATTTGTGATTATACTATTTTCTTTTTTTAATTTATTTAAACTTATAGAGTCATTAACTGATTTTACAATTTCATCTAGTCTTGCATTTTCAATGTTGTTGTAAAATTTTGATTCTCCAAACCATAACGAAAAAGAATCATGAGATTCAACAACAATATGAATGCTATCAGCACCTTTGGCTTCATCATTTTTGTTTTGCTTGTAAAATATTTTAGGTACAATTGGCAAAGCTTTGTAATGATTTTTCATAATTCCATAAAGAACTATTTCGCCTATTTCACTACCACGACCATTTGTAGTTTCAATTAATCTTAAGTTTTTAGCGGATTCTGATAAAACAGAACCTTCTCCTCCTTTGTCAATTAGAGCTTTTCTTTCACTGTGACTTAATGCAGTTTCTTTAATGTTATCCCAAATGAAATTTTGAAATTTGTCAAATCTCCAACTTCCGTTTTCATAGTCGTTCATAAGTCCAAGAACTCTTTTGTTCTGGGTTGGTGTTAGTGTTGTGTCTAACTTTAGATTATCAAATATGTCGTTAACTATTACTTCAAATTTCATATTATTGTCTTGTTTCAGAGGATTTCTGTTATAATCACCACCAACTAGCATATACCGGACACAAACATTCGACAATCTACCCTAATTAAGGCGTATATGCGAAGTTCAGTTTTATAGTACGTTTTCGTTTTAATATAAGGCATCAAGCCTCATTCATTCTAAAAACAAATATCCCCATTCTATAATTATCATCTTTACGGGAAACCGTAATTGAAGATTATTTATTTTCAGACAAGTATACCACTAAATAAAAACTAGAGAGCAGGTATTAATACCTGTTTTTAGGTCTTTTCACGAAGTTTTTAGGTTCTATCATGAAGTGTTTGGGTTGTTTACCTAAATTTTTAGGTGCAGCACCCAAAACTTTAGGTCGGGAACCTAAAATTTTAGGTATGGAGACGTAAAACTTTAGGTCGGGAACCTAAACGTTTAGGTTGGGAACCTAAAACTTTGCCTTCAGCACCTAAACACTTCATGATGGAACCTAAACGTTTAGGTCTACAACCTAAATTTTGGGGTTCCGAACCCCTCGGATGGGGTTCTGAGGTGCTCGGTTGGGGTTCCGAACCCCAAATTTGACGTTCGGAACCCCAAATTTGGCCCCCAAGGACGTCAAATTTGACGTCTGGAACCTCATTTTTGACGTCTGGAACCCCATCGATGGGGCTCGACACCCCAAATTTGGGGTTCAGGACGCCATCGATGGAGCTTAGAACCCCAAACGACCTGTTTTTTAAGCCTTTACTTTAGAAAAAAGCCTTTTGAGAATCAGATTTCAAAAGAGGTTTTAAGTTGGGTAGCACTCTTTATAGTGTTCTGAATAGATTGATTGTGTTCTACAATAGAATAAATCCTTGATGGAATATTTGGGTTCCCCCTGCTAGCGCGAGCATCCCGCTCGTGAAAGTTCTCAACATCAATTAATATCAATTTATAAAACAGTTTGGTCATTGTCTCCATAATTTCTTACCGTACTATATTTCTAGTCTAGACGAGTAAAGCCTTTGAGTTGCTATTTTTATACTTTGTGTTCACGAGCGGGACGCTCGCGCTAGCAGGGGGCTGTTATCACTTCAAAATATTCCGAATAGTATTTTATTCCAATCATATTTTGAGATCCTTTAATTATTCGGAAATTAAAACAACTTCTCCGTTTTCATACTTATGAGGATAGTCATATGGTATTGTATATGAAATGGTATACTTTATAACTAAATCATTACCTAACATAAACAAATCACCGTCACCTTCAATCGTATCGTCTTCACTTTTTTCAGGAATATTTAATTTTTTAATTAAGGATTCTTTTAAAAAAGAATGAGTCAGGTTTTCATCCATAGGTTTCGAGTTTTTGTAAAAACAAATTTCTCGGTTACTTCCAATCCAATTAGGCCCAATATCACTACGAACTTTCCATTTAACTGAAAAAGTATTTGAAATCAGCTCATTCTTTAGTTCATCTTTAATATTCATTGTGATTGTTTGTTAAAATTGGCTACAACGTCTTGGCACTACAGCGGGTTTGGGACTAAATTAAGGCCTATTTTCGGATATGCCAAATCATTCCAAATACAAAACCAACTGTCCATTAAGCCAATTGCTCAAATCCGTTGTAGTAGTTGTTATAAGCCGTTTTTTTGAGCACAACGGTTATTTATTTGTCTTCTTTTTTTTATTTTGTTCTTTCAGTTCTTCTTCAATACTTTTTTCAGCAAACATTTTGTCTGTTGCGTGCTGAATGATAAAATACAAGTTCATTCTTTTACCATCTTCAAATTTTGCTTCAAGTATGTCGATGAAGTTTCCATTTTTATCTCTACCGGAACCCATTGTGCCAATGTCCGCATCAACAACCTTATAAATAAAATCTTGTCCATCAGCTGGCCCTAAAGCAAATGCAGGTGTTTCAATTGTCGTACCATCACCGCTGAAATACATAGCTTCAAAAATCCTTTGCCCTTTATAAGAATAAAATTTTGCACTCTCTTCTTTTTCAAGTTTTTGATAAGAATAAGCAATTTCAAAAAGTACTTTAACGCTTAAAGGATGTGTTTCAATAAATTTTATTCCTTTGTCTAGTGCTTCTTGATATTTTTTTTCTCCGTTAAGATTGTAAATTTCTCTTTCTGTGTTAATGTCTTGGTAGGGTTTATATTCTTTCTTGTCAGTAAAACCTATTAACAAAGCTAAAACTTCAAAATTGGTCATCGTAGTATCGTTTACATAAAAACGTTTTAATAGTTTTTCGTAAGAAAGACTGTCATTTAGATCGTTCGTTTTCAGAAGCACTTTTTTAAAGTCATCTTTGTAATTAAATGTTGTTTGTCCAAACATAATTTGTCCCGATGTAATAATCAGAATCAGCCCAAACGTTTTAAATATTTTTGTCATTGTTGTGTATCGTTTTAAAATGGATTATAAAGTTCCCGCGCTACAAGCAGTAATTATTTAATCTTCTGTTACATAATCAAAATTTCCATCTGCTGGTATTGTTAAAATTCCTTTTTTATTCATTTCGTCAGTTGATTGTGTATAAATGAAATGATACCACCAAATAAAAAATTCTTCAAAAGATATTTCTTTGTCATAGCCTAATTTAGCATATACCTTTTTGCTATAATTTCTTTCTTCTTCTAAAATTTTTAATAAGTCAGGTAAGTAGATTTTAGCCATTTCATCGAAAATTTTGTTGTCTGATCTTGAAATTAGATTTTCAGATGAAGATATTCTTAAATTAAGTCTGTTATTTCCATAGACGCTATTATATCTATCTCCACTTTTTTGAGATTGATTGCCATAAATCCCAAAAGATTCTATTTGTGGATTTGTATTTTCGCTGATTTTGTAATAATAATGATTTCCATGTCTTAAAGGTCTATCTTCTTGCTTAAGAAAATCTTTTTCAACGTTATCAATTTGCCAAGAATCTAATAAAACATCACTTAAAATCAGAAATGACCATTTTTGAAAATTTTGTTTTTTTGAAATTTCCGTTTTGTCAAATTGTGATTTTATTTCAGATAAATTTTTAGTTATTGATTTTGTAATTTTTTTAGAAATGGGTTTTGCATATTTATAAAGTAATTTTCCATCTTTTGAGTCGGCAATGAAAACTGTTGGCTTGTATTGATTATTTATTTGATGAAGCCAATTTTTGGATTTTAATAAGGAAATTAGATTTGACATTTTTTCGTCTTTAAACTTTGTAAAGTTTTGAAAGTCATTTGGAGTATAACCTTTATGAAGTGTAAATAAAAACACGTCCAAACTGTCTTTTTCTATTCTAAAATCCGGAAAATTATCCCCTCTCGAAATTAGAGATTGTTCTATTTTTATTTTAAAAAATTGGTCAATTTTATTTTGAGCATTTACATATTCTCCTAATAATAGAAAAATTAATATTAATAATTTTGGTGTTTTCATTACTTATTTTCTTGTATTATTGCTGGTAACTTCCCTCTACTACAGCGGGTTTTAGACTAAATCAAGTTCATTCTTCGGATTTGTCAAATCTTCCAAATACAAAACAACTTTCCATTAAGCCAATTGCTCAAATTTGTTGGAGCTGTTATGTTACGTTTTTTTCTATTTCTTTTTCGTATGAAGTTTCAAATCCTAAATAGCTAATGTCATTGAGTTTAAAAGATTCAACATCACTCCATTTGGCATCTTGAGTAATCAAATGTAATTCAACAGAATCATTATTTACCTCTAAAACTTTTCCAACAAAAAAGGTGTCTTCATCATTATAAGTAAAAATTGTTACTAATTTAGATTTTAAGTTTTTCAACGAAGTTTCTAAATCTATAAAACTATTTAGATCAATAGTGGCTATTACATTTTCTGAATTATCATTTTTTAATTCTGAATATTCATCGTCTTCCCATATTCTAAATTTCTCAAAGTCTCTATTTTGAACAATTGTAAATCCATCAAACTCTCCATTTTCTTGATCAAAATTAAGAAGCATTACAATTTCTGAGTTTGCTATTAAACACACTCCAGTATAAACATTGTCTGTATTTGGAGCAGTGTCAATATCAATTATTTGTCTCGCGTTTATTATCTCTTTTAATTTCAAGATTTTGTTTTTTTACAATGTGGTATAAAGTTCTGATGATAAGCAGGTTTGCGACTAAATTAAGTCTTATTTTCAGATTTACCACCCGAGCAATAGCGAACAGGCGAAGCAAATCATCCCAAATACAAAACCAATTTCAAATTAAGCCTAATACCCAAATTGCTTGTAGCGTGTCTTGGCACTAATTTTTATTTATTCTGCGTCATAATATTGTCCAAACCATTTGTCAAACGCTTCTTTGTATTTTTCTTGTGCAGAACTAATGACAGCAGAAGGTTCTTGAATTTGGTCTAACCCATAATCTCCTTTTAACCACTTTAAGAATTCATCCAAATCTTCGCTTTCTTCATAATCATCTTCGTCTTTATAAAAATAGATTTCTTCAAAATCAACTGAAATCTCTGTGTCAAATGTTATTAAATGCAGAAGTTGCAAAATATTTTCGGCTACAATATGTACACCGCCTTCGTCACCAAATACAACAATTGGCATTTCGTTCATTGGTTTCGTCGTTTCGTCATTCCAAATTGCATAAAAAGAACCCGAACCATTTGCTTGCGCAAAAGGAAATAATTTGTCTATAAATAATGATTCTTTGTTCCAACTTTTAAGTCCTGTTTTGTCGTCAATTAATACTCCAAAACCTTGTGAGTAATTTTCAAAAGAAGAGATATTTGTTTGAAAGTAAATTAGTTTCTCTAATTCGGTTGGAATTGCGGTCAACCCCCAATTTTCTTTAAATTCGTTAATGTCCATATCTTGTTGTTTTAGTTCTGTGGTCGTTCTGTAAAATTACTGCCAACGTTTCCTTGCTAGAGCTTATGGCGGCTTATGGAAGGCTTTTTTCCATAGCCGACCCAGCGAAGTTAGGAAAAGGAAACGAACAATGTACCGAACAACTAGCCATTAGATTTACCATGTGGTGGTAGATGGTTTTAATTTTTAATTATTTTAATTGCTTTAAAAACTTGATCATTTAGATTTATTTTTAAAAGATACATTCCTTTTGGAAGATCAATTCTTGATAAATTTAGTTTTTCAACATTTAAAGTATCATAAAGTATTTTATCTGTTATTAATTTTGAAATCAATTTTCCATTTAAATCATACAAATCAATATTTATTTTGCCTGAACCATTAATGTTAATATAGATTTCATCTAAGCCGTTAAAAGGATTTGGGAAAAACGATATATTTTTAACCTCGTCAATTGAATAATTTGATAAGTTAGTTTGATTGTTTATTCTAGCTAATACTTGATTCCCTTTATTACCAGCCATTACAATTTTATTGTCAGATTGTATTAACATTGTACTAAAATATTCATGACCATCTCCAAAAGTGGTGGTAAAAAATCCATTTTTACCAAAAGAATTATTTAACACGCCTGCAGAATTAAAAGATTCTAAACCAAAATCGTAATCGTTTATAGGACCCACACCATAACCAACGATTAAATTATTATTATTATCAAAACATATATCATCTGCAAAGCTTGATATTGAAACTCCCGTTGATGTATTTCCAAAATCTCTTAATATTATACCATTTGTTCCAAACGTATTATCAATAATGCCGTTTGAATTATATTTTGTGATAAAAGCTTTATACTTAATATTATTATAAGTACTACCAGCTGCATAAATTTCATTATTGCTAGAGATAACACATTTATTCAATTGCGCTATATTATTATATGACACTTCTACAATACCATTATTATTATTGCCAAAAGAATTAATTACTTGACCATTTGAATTATATCTAACCATTAAGTAATTACTTATAATATGTCTTCTGCCAACAGCAATTATATCTTCGTTGTCAATAAATTTCATATCTAATATTTCACCTCTGTATATGTTTGGGGTGTATACATAACCATTTACTCCAAAAGTAGTGTCAACAGTTCCATTTGGAGTTAATCTTGCCAATCCAAATGTATCTTGATTTGGGTTAGTCATTAAAGTAAATCCTCCTCCAACTATAATATTACCATTGCTCTGAATCAATATTGAATTTATTGTTTGTGAATAATTCAACTTTAGAATTTTTATACCATTTATCCCAAAAGTTAAATCTAATTTTCCATCATTATTATATCTAACAATCATGATATCAGAATCAGTAATATTTCCAGATTGTGTAAAAGTTGTACCGGCAACTACAATTTTACCATCGTTTTGTAGTGAAACACTGCTCGCACTACAATGGTCTCCGACTAATGTTGTAACATAGCCAGAATCTCCAAAAGAAACATCCAAGTCTCCATTTGTTAAATACCTAGTTACCAGAAATGAGGATCCTGGAGCAATCGAATAAGTATTTCCAACAACAATTATTTTTCCATCATTTTGAATTTTTGAATCATAAGCTTGGTTATTTTGTCCAAAATTATTTGATGTTTTTCCTAAAATTCCAAAAGTAGTATCTAATGAACCATTTTGACTATATAAAATATTTGATATTAATAAATTTGTAAAAAGTATAATTAAATTTTTTGTAATGTTTTTCATTTTTTAGATTATTTAAATTTGATTTGTTTAACTGTTTCAAAATCTTTGCTAACGTTCTAGGGCTTTGCGTTCTGGCGGAAAATAGAAGCACAAAAGCCAATATTATTACTAAACTTCACTTAAAAAAACTACCGTTTAATTTTGAACTTCAGCCCGTCTGAATAAAGATTCTTGTTTGTAGCAGTTTATACTTTTTGTCTTGCAAGTTGTTTATTTATTTGATGCGCAATAAACAAGTTTGGAATCCAACACAACCAAGCTACAGTAATATAGGCTTTTAAAAAATCACCATAAATTATGGTCAAAAGCGGAAGCCATATTCTTAATGTTACAGCAGCAAAACACGCTGCATAACTATACACCATCATCTTTTGATGTTGTGCAATACGTTTGTTCTTTATCTGTAAATAAGCATTTAAAGTCGTATAGAACCAAACAATGCCTAAAGAAATAAATCCTAAAGAAGAGGGGAGTCCTCCTGTTGCAAAAAAACCAATATAAATACCAGCAATTGAACTTAGCATAACTGAAATCAAATAAAGTTTACCAATTTGCTTGTGTAGTCTAAGATTTTTTAACCTAATTTTTGAACTGAATTGTGTCCAACCAATAAGTAAAGCCATTCCCCCTAAAAGAATATGAGTATAGAAGCCAATGTTCCAAAATGTGTTGGTCAACAACTCGGCTGGTTTCGAACTTAATAATCCAAATTTTCTGTCTATAAAAAAATAAATGCTTGGGTAGAGTCCAATTATAATTGCAAATACAATTAGTAAAATCCACATTATTTTTTTTGTCATAGTATTTATTGTTCTTTTAAATTGCCACATAACGTTCCAGCACTACACGAAGTTAGGGACTAAATTAAGCCCATTCTTCAGATTTGCCAAACATCCAATACAAAAACAACTTTCCATTAAGCCAATTGCCCAAATCCGTTGTAGTGGCTGTTATGCCTTGTTTTTTATAATTTGTGCAAGATGATTCATAAATTCCTTATGTTTAAAATAATAAAAAGGCCCGTCCAAAAAATCTATTAAGTGTTGAGTTTTATTATCATATTTAATATATATCCTGTTATAAATATTTTTCATCCCAGTATTTTTTGAAATTATCTTTTCACTTGTCAATTTATTAAATTTCGAAAAATCTATTTCTATTTTTGGAATGAAAAATCTTCCAATTAGATTGTTGCTTTTTACGTGAATTTTTCTTTTTTTTATATCAATTTCAATATTATTTGTTGTTGGATAAAATTTAAAATAGCTTATAATTAGTACAATTTCAAGTATTACAAAAAGCCAGATAAAAATATCATGCGGATTTTTTATTATTAGTACTGAAGGCATTCCTAAAATAATTATTGAACAAATTCCAATTAATATATTGTCAGATTTAGCTTTTATGACAAAGTTGCTTTCAGTCCCAATTATTTTAAAACGAGAATTATTCTGCTTTGACAATTCAATTAGGTTGTCGAAATGTTCTGATATGTTACTCAATTCTTCTTGTCTTTTTTCTTTTTTAAAAATGATGTATAACGGTTCGGGGCTTCTCGTCAGTTGCGAAGTTCGGAACGAATTATTTTCTGTTAAAGATAAAAATTCTTGCGAAACGTGAACGTGAACTTACCACAAAATTCCCCTGCTAGCGCGAGCGTCCCGCTCGTGAAAGTTCTCAACATCAATTAATATCAATTTATAAAACAGTTTGGTCATTGTCTCCATAATTTCTTACCGTACTATATTTCTAGTCTAGATGATTAGTAATGCCTTTGAGTTGCTATTTTTATACTTTGTGTTCACGAGCGTGACGCTCGCGCCAGCTGTGAAACCGATGTTAGCGGACGTTTTTTATTATTTTTTCAACCCTTAAAAAGTCTTCCATATTTGGAAATTTTAATGTTTTAACTAATAAATTTTCTCCTTTAATTTCAATCTCAAGTTCTTTTTCCTTTTCAAAGAACTTTAAAGTTCGAATTATATTTAGAATATTATTTGATTTTTTATATGTAAAAATCTCATAATCATTCAGTTTTATATCATCGTCATTTCTTAATAAATCAGATATACTTTCAAAGTTTGTTTTTTCTCTCAAATAAAAATGACCTGTTAATTTTTCATTTTTAATCCAAAACATAATTTGTGATTCATTGAAGTTATTTTGATAATTATTTTGTGCTTTATATTCCACAGCAGGGAAAAATATAAAATTTTTCCCATTATCAAACGAGAATGAATTTGAATATGACCAATCATCATATTTTTCAAATATTTTTGTATGTTCTAAAATTTTAATTTGTGAGTTCGTAAGTTTATTATATTCATATCCACTTACTTTTAGATGATTTATTAACTCTTCTGCATCTTTTTCTCTACCAAAATAAAATTTCTCAATTTCTTCCTTACTTTTTACACGATTTAAATTATTATGAGGAATCCAATGTCCAGATTCTGCTTGTTCTAATGTAAGTTTAGTTCCTGTTTCAGGATCATAAATAAATTCATCTTTCAGACTTTCTTTTAATTTTCTATCATATTCTTTATCTTCATCTGATTGTTTAAAAAATTTGCATACTTGAACTATAACTATTAGACTTATAGAAATATAAAAAACAATTTCGCCTAATACCATAATTTAAAAGTTTAGTTTTTTGTTATAAGTTGCTGGTTTACTGCCTGTTTGTCAAAATGTCTGCTAACTTGTATATACCCGAAATAAACATTCGACAATCTACCCTAATTAAGGAGTATATACGAAGTTTTGTTTCGTTTTTTATTTTGTATTCTGTTCATAACAAACCAACAATATACGTCCTTAATTACATTCTAAAAACAAATATAACAATTCTCTCATCATCATCTCTGAGGGAAACCGTAATGAGAGATTATTTATTTTCAGACAAGTATACTATTAAATAAATGTTGATGAGCAGGTATTTATACCTGTTTTTGGGGAGTGTTCTAGTTTTGTCATGAAGTGTTTGGGTCTACAACCTAAACTTTGGGGTTCCGAACCCCTCGGTTGGGGTTCTGAGGTGCTCGATTGGGGTTCCGAACCCCAAATTTGGCCCCCAAGGACGTCAAATTTGACGTCGGGAACCCCATTTTTGACGTCGGGAACCCCATTTTTGACGTCGGGAACCCCATCGATGGGGCTCGACACCCCAAATTTGGGGTTCAGGACGCCATCGATGGGGCTTAGAACCCCAAACGAGCTGTTTTTTGAGCCTTTACTTCAGAAAAAAACCTTTTGAGAGTCAGATTTCAAAAGGGTTTTTAAGTTGGGTAGTACTCTTTATAGTGTTCTGAATGGATTGATTGTGTTCTACAATAGAATAGATTCTTGATGGAATATTTGGGTTCTCCGAAAGAAAATGATCCCGCACTTAATCTTGATAGCATTCTAGAAAAAATCAAATGGTAATGAGTATGTATTGATGATGGTCGTTTCTTAAAACAAATGGCGTATGAAAATTTTCATACGCCATTTGTTTTTTGAGTAAAGAATTTATAATTTCTTCAATCCTTTTAGTTCTGCAGCAGTTCCTTCTTTAATGCTAATGGCAACACCGCCACGGGAAGCTAAATACTGTTTTAAAACGGTTTTAGAAGTGATAACCACTTTGGTAACCGTATATTTTTGAGGATTTTGGTTCCAATTGGCCTCTTTTGCATCGGCATAAAGAGTAGCGATAAATTTCTTTCCCGCAGGAAGATAATCAAAAGTAATGTTGGCCGTTCTTGCGTTTTCGTCGGTAATTCCGCCTACAAACCAAGCGTCTTTTCCTTTGGCTTTACGGGCAATTGTGATGTAGTCTCCCGGCTCAGCTTCTAGAATATAACTGTTATCCCAATCGACAGCAACGTCTTTTATAAATTGAAAAGCATCTGGAAAACGCTCGTAATTACCTGGAATATCGGCTGCCATCTGCAATGGGCTGTACATGGTCACGTAATAGGCCAGTTGTTTTACCAAAGTAGTATTGACACGTTGTGTGCTTCCGGTTCCGTAATACGAAAGATCGGTCTGAAAAATTCCTGGGGTATAATCCATTGGGCCGCCCATAAGACGTGTAAATGGCAGAATAGTGGTATGATCTGGTGATAATCCTCCCATAGATTCAAACTCGGTTCCGCGAGCAGATTCTTGCGCAATCCAGTTAGGAAAAGTGCGGTGCAAACCTGTCGGGCGAACGGCTTCATGACTGTCGATCATAATTTTGTAATCGGCAGCTCGTTTGGCCACATTAATGTAGTGATTGACCATCCATTGCCCATCATGGTGCTCGCCACGCGGAATAATTTTGCCCACATAACCCGTTTTTACAGCATCGTAACCATTGTCATTCATAAATTGAAAAGCACGGTCTAAACGACGCTCATAATTGGTCGCAGATCCCGAAGTTTCGTGGTGCATGATAATTTTTACCCCTTTAGAAGCGGCATAGTCATGAACTGCTTTTACATCAAAATCTGGGTAAGCCGTTACGTAGTCAAAAACCTCTTCTTTCCAGTTACCAATCCAGTCTTCCCAGCCAATGTTCCATCCTTCGATAAGAATGGCATCAAAACCATTTTTAGAAGCAAAATCAATGTATTCTTTGGCTCTTTCGGTCGTTGCGCCGTGTTTTCCGTTTGGTGTTAACTTCGAGAAATCATCGGTCAATTTTACATTGTTTTCTTTCCCGAATGCCCAAGTGCTTTTTCCTGCCACAAAATATTCCCACCAGATTCCGATGTATTTTACAGGTTTGATCCATGAAACATCTTTATAACTTGTGGGTTCATTTAGGTTCAGAATTAATTTTGAAGCCAAAATATCGGTTGCTTTATCACTTACAACGATCGTTCTCCAGGGAGATTGTGCATCGGTTTGCATATAACCTTTTGCTCCCACAGCATCGGGTGCTAAATGACTGCGCATTTTATGGGTGGCAGCATCTACTTCAAGATACATGGCGGGATAATTAATCAGGCCGGCTTCGTGAATATTGATATACAAACCATCGTCAGACTTCATCATTGTTGGTGTTTGCACCGATAATTCTTTGATGGGCCATTGCGAATTGATTTCGATAGTTGCTTTTTTCATCAACGAAGGAATCTCAGAAATCTTCGAGGTTGTGTAGGCATATTCGTTGGTGTCATAATCTCCGGGAATCCAGAAAATTTTGTGATTTCCCGCCAAATTAAATTCAGAACGCTCTTCTTTAATTACAAAATAATTCAAATCATTCTGCTTCGGGAATTCGTATCTAAAACCCAGTCCGTCATTAAATAATCTAAAACGAATACGAATATATCTGTTATTGTTTTTCGCTTGCGCTAAAGTGACAACCAATTCGTTGTAGTTGTTGCGAATCGTTTTTTCTTCGCCAAGAACAGGATTCCAAGATTCATCTACCGAGGATTGTGCCGTATTTGTTACCGTAAAACCCTCCATAAACGAAGGCAGGTCTTTTAGTTCTAATCCTAATGAACTTGGTGCGATAACGGATTTTTGCTTGTATGATAATTGGTAAGATGGTATTCCGCCCTCTTTTAATTCAAATTTTAAAGAAAGATTTTTATTCGGCGAAGTTATTTCTTGTGCGTGAATCCATAAAGAGTTGGCACATAAAAAAAGGAATAGTGCTATTTTTTTGCTCAAACGAATAGTAAGCAGGTTTTTTTCAGGTTGAAAATTCATATTTATTTAGTTTTTTGCAAAGCTAATTTATTAAAGACTTTATTACAGCAATTTTGCGATTAAATATTGGCGAGACATTGTTTTTTCTGGCATTCAGACTCTTTAAAAGAAAAAAAACCACCCGATAAAGGTGGTTTTTAATGGTTGATAGTGTAGTTTAATTATATTATTTAGTTTGTTGTGAATTTGTAGTTCCCCAACTTTAAGCCTTTTCTTTTTTATCGTTCGTTTTCCTTATTTTTTTGGCAGTAATAATTTAAGCTGTGTTAAATTATCATACTGTCAAAACGAGTGCGCTAATAGTGTATCGTATTAGCAAATATATAAAAATATTATTCGCAATAAGCGCTCTCGAAAAAACATAAAGCTACTTTTTTGTGAAATTTTATAAGGTGATTTGCAGCAGGTTTTTAAAGCTCGTTTTAGGTAGTTGATTATTTTAATTTTTTTAAATGTTTCGTAATAACACAGAAAATCATTTAGGTTATTGGCATAAAAAAATCCTTTAATCTTTTCTGAGAAAAAGAAAAAAGGATTGTATACAGAATGCTAGTTTATGAATATTCGCCTAGTTTTTCAGGTCTTTAATTACTTTAAAAGCAACATCTACCTGATCTTCTCCAACCAAAATAGTAAATTCGTTAGAAGTAGAAATTACCTCGTTGATGATGATTCCTTCCCACGCCAAACGCTGAAAAATAAAATAATAAATTCCGGGCACTACGATGTTTTCTTTGGGTAATTTTACCGTAATTGAAGCCAGATTGTCTAATTTCTGAATCAGTTTTTCGCGTACAAAATGTTTTTCAACCAAATGATTGACGCTGCTGCTCACCACGATATTGGTTTCGTTTACGCCACGGGACGAAGTATAAAAAATATCAGATAATGCATTAATATCAGAGATCAAATCGGCTTGTTTGTTTAAAACCGTTTCTGAAGCGGCAAAAGTGTAGTCGGTCAATTCAGAGCGAACGGTGATCTCGCCAATATTCTTAATAACCTTATTGATTTTATGATTTAATTTAAAGTCTAATTCTTCAGTAAGTCGTTTGAGCGACATTACAACAGCACCTTGTTTTACTTCTTTACCAAATTCACTTTCTAATTCGGTCATGATGTTTCTGGAAAGCGATGTTAGATTGATAATTCCAAGTGATAAAGCATTTAATAAAAAGGGCTTTGTTTTGATGTAATTTTCTACAATTGAAGAAACAGTTTTCATAATTCTTTTTTTTTGGTTGTAATGTAATTGGTTTAATGTAGTTAATTGCGATGTTATAAATCTGCGCAAATATAAATAAAAAAACAATTTGTTACAATTATAACAATAAAAATTTATGTTAAAAGTGATAAAAAGCGTCTGTAAGGTGTTCTATTGCAAATGTTTCGTTGTTTTTATGTATCGAAATGATATCAAAGCGCACCTCAAAATCTATTTCCCTATCGTTTATGTAGGCATTTATTGCTTTTACAAGTAGCTGAATCTTTTTTGGTTTTACAAAATCTTGTGGGAGTCCGAAATCCAAACTAGATCGTGTTTTGACTTCAATGACTGCCAAAATAGTTTCTTTTTGGGCAATGATATCTATTTCTGCTTTTTGGTACGTCCAGTTTCGATCCAGAATTTCATAACCATTTTGCTGTAAATAGGCTACGGCAAGATCTTCTCCTTTTTTTCCGAGTTCGTTGTGTTCTGCCATAACAATTAATATTTAGTACCGTTCTTGTTCGTGTTACGGCTGGAAAGAAAGCGTGCTTCCGGCGGCATTTACTTCCATATTAACCGTGCTTCCCATAATAAGAGAGCGATTGTCTCTGATATGTCCTGCAGGGAAATTAAAAATAATCGGGATTTTGTAGGTTTTGGTGATGTCTTCAATGATTTCTAATGCATTTTTGCCCCATGGAATATCGTTATCTTTCATGCCAGACATGGCTCCAATTACAATTCCTTTCAAGTTTTCGATACAGCCATTACGTTTCAAATTCATCATCATACGATCGATATGATAGAGGTATTCATCGAGATCTTCGATAAATAAAATTTTGTCTTTGCAGTCAAAGGCAGATGGAGAACCTATTAAACTGTAAACAATTGATAAATTTCCGCCTACGATTTCGCCAGTGGCTGTCCCAAAGCGATTCTTAGGATCGGGAGGAAGGGTATACGAAAGTGGCTCCCCGAACAAACTTGCTTTTAATGTTGCAATAGCCTCTGGAGTAGCGCGGGGAATACTTATGGGCATCGTGCCATGTATCGATTTGTACCCCATTGTATTCAAATGTTCGTGTAAAACGGTAACATCGCTAAAACCAACAACCCATTTTGGGTGTTGTTTAAATTTTGTATAATCAAGAAGGTCAACCATTCTCACAGTCCCGTAACCACCGCGAACGCACCAAATCGCTTTAATGTTTGGATTATCCAGCTGTTGCTGAAAATCGGCTGCACGCTGCTCATCGGTTCCGGCTAATTGGTTAAGATCAAGCCCAATAGTACTGCCAATTTTAACTTCCAATCCCCAACTGTGAAGCAAATCAATGGCCGGTTTTAAGTTGTCGGTAATGTTTTTGCGTGCCGTAGACAAAAAAGCGACGGTGTCTCCTTTTTGTAGATAAGGAGGTGTGATCATCTTTTGCTGTGCGGAACAGTTTACTGAAAATAAAACAAAAAAGATAACGACTAATGTGGCAAAAGCGGCTTGTTTGTTGAGTTTTATCAATAGAGTGGTATTCATGTTTAATCGAAATTATTTTAATTAAAAACAAATATAGAGATTTAAAGGTATAATTTATTTAGATTTTTCTTACAAATGTAAATTAATTCACTTAAATTGTACTTTTTTTAAATATTTAAAGTTTATGTATTTTATTAAATATAGAATTAGTCTCCTTTTGTTGGTGCTTTTTTCTTCGGCGCAAGCCCAACCCAAGAAATACGCCATTCATACGGTTGCTTTTTACAATTTCGAAAATCTTTTTGATACCATAAACGATCCCACAACCCATGATGACGAATGGACGCCGCAGGGCACACAGCACTGGACAATTGAAAAATATGTCCAAAAACTACAAAATCTGTCAAAAGTTTTATCCGAAATCGGAACACCAGAAAACCCCAATGCGCCTACTTTTATAGGAGGTTCAGAAATAGAAAACAGGGGCGTTCTGGAAGATTTGATAAAAGAACCCAAACTCCTCGATTATGATTATGGAATCATTCATTTTGATTCGCCAGACAAACGCGGAATCGATGTGGCGCTGCTGTTTCAGAAGAAATACTTTAAACCAACTTCTTTTTCAAACATTCCTCTGTATGTGTATAAAACCGAAATGCTTGCGGAAGAAGAAAAATCAAACCAAGCAGAAGAGGCAGCCATAGAAACCGATAAAAAAAGCAATCGGGTTTTTACGCGTGACCAACTTTTGGTGTCTGGTTTTCTGGATGGTGAAGAAGTTCATATTATCATCAACCACTGGCCTTCCCGCTCGGGAGGTGAGAAAGCGACCAGTAGATTTCGAGAAGCTGCCGGTCAATTAAATCGAAAAATCATCGATTCTCTGCAACAAATAAACCCTCAGGCCAAAGTGATTACTATGGGAGACTTAAACGATGGTCCTTACAACAAGAGTGTAAAAGTAGCTTTGGGTGCAAAACCAAAAAAGGCTGAGGTGCCAGAATTGGGTACTTTTAACCCGTTTGAAGAGATGGCAAAACGTGGTTTAGGCACCATTGCTTTCAGGGATTCGTGGGATATTTTCGACCAGATCATCGTGACAGCCTCTTTTATACAACCCGATTTTACATCGTTTCGGTTCTGGAAAGCCGGAATTTTCAATAAATCGTACCTCATTCAAACTTCGGGGCAATTCAAAGGATATCCTTTGCGGCATAGCCAGACCGAAGTTGGTTTTAGCGATCATTTTCCCGTTTATATTTATCTGATAAAACAAATGTAAAACATAGAGATGCACAGCAGTGCGTCTCTACAAAAACTTTTTATTAACTTAGCCTCTCACAAACTTAGCAACTTAGTATCTTTAAAAAAATGGCTATAGCACCACCTTTCAACCTAAATAAATGGATTGACGAAAACCGTCATTTACTCAAACCGCCAGTCGGAAACAAAAATCTTTATGTAGATTCCGGCGATTACATTGTCATGATTGTTGCGGGTCCGAACGCTCGAAAAGACTATCATTACAACGAGACCGAAGAACTTTTTTACCAACTCGAAGGCAGTATAAAAGTCATTATTCAGGAAGAGGGAGCACGTAAAGAAATGGAGCTTCACGCCGGCGACATGTACTTGCATCCTGCAAAAGTGCCACATTCTCCCGTACGTTCCGAAGGCTCGATTGGTCTGGTGATCGAACGCAAACGTGCCGGAAAAGGATACACCGACGGCTTGCTTTGGCATTGCGACAGTTGCAATCATAAATTGTATGAAGTTTATTTTGAGCTGCACAATATCGAGAAAGATTTTCTGCCGCATTTCGAGCATTTCTACAATTCAGAAGCGTTAAGAACTTGCGATAATTGCGGTACTTTCATGGAGTCAGATCCGAGATTTGTTGCCAAAAAGTAGTCTAATTAGAAGCTAATCCCGCTATCATTCCAATCTTTTGTGCCGAACCCCGGCACAAAAGGATTTTCCCTTCTATCGGGGCTAGGGCACTTGTTTTTCAGAACAAAACATTTTGCTCCATAAGAAATGAAGTGATTTATAGGAATGAGTTAGAGCTAATCCTAAAAAAAACAATAGTATTTCATGGATGAAAATCAAGAACAGTGGGACCTTAAACGGAAGAAATATTTATTTGTTGCCGTAATTTGTTTTCTTATCGGATCTTATTGTTTTATCAATTTAGTAATTGGCAACTACGAACTAGTACCATCAGAACTTGAAACCATTGAAAATTTAATCGTTGAAAAAAAACCTGAATTCAAAGAAACTGGAGGTAAAAACAAAAGAAGATGGATTGAGTTCAAATGTATTGACAACAAAACCACATTTAAAATTGCAGGTTGTGACTATTATTGTGCAAAGAAGGAAGAAATATTAAGCGAAATAAAGATTGAGGATACAATTTCGATTAAAATTTTAAAAACAGATTTAAAACGTATTGACAGCGAAACTACTTGCGAAATTCATTCACTGGTCGACAAGGACAAAGAATATTTAGATATTAATTGCAGAAATCGTAAAGACCAAAAAGATGGAGAGCTGGGGTATTTACTTTGTTCTGCACTAGCAGTTATGACGGCTTCAGTATTCTTATTCAAAAAAAAGCCCAACATTTTTCATCACATTGACCCACGTGTTCCAATTGTGATCATCATAATTATACTTTTTTTGTGCTTCAGTAGTAAGGTGAAAAAGTTATTACAATTCAAATTTTTTCCCTTGTTCAGGATAAATAAGTTGTACGCCCAGATCGTTTACTTGTTTAAGTTGCGCCTTAATTTTAATGATATTTGTAGTAGGGGGTTTCAAATGGGTAACGATAATTTTAAAGCCTTTCAAGCTGTCTTTTCCAGCCAATTCCTCGAGGGTGTGCAATTCTTTCATTAAATAATTAGGAGTCAAATGTCCGAACAAAAACTTGTCCGGTTGCTCATTCGGAAACGAGACTTCAATAAAAATACCTTTCAATTGTTTGTTTTGAATGAGTGGTGCAATCGCCGTCCAAAGTGTGCGCAAATGGTCACTTTTTTCCACAACATCAGGTCCCGTGTCGCCTAGATACAAAGCATAATTGTCTCCGTTTTTAATCAGAAAAGCGTTGCTTTCGTACGGATTTACATGACTCAATGCAAATGCTTTTACAGTCATAGTAGTATTTGTGATGGGCGTTTCTTCGGTTAGGGTTAAAGTCTGAAAATGGTATTTTTTCAACGGAAAACCAACTCCTGCATCTCCAAAATTCGCCCAAGTCTGATCATTAAAATAATGGTTTTCCATCATTTCCATACATTTATTTGTCGCATAAACTGTTTTGGAGGAATCTGCTGGCGAGTTGATAATCAAACCCGAAACATGGTCTAAATGGGCATGCGAAATCAAATATCCTTTGATGTATTTTCGTAAAACGTCACTTGTTGCAATTTTGAAAACTTTATTTTCAACCGCTTTTTCAATTCCCGCATGTACCGTACCCGCATCCAAACAAATAAAATCTTTGGTATTGGAAGGGGCCAATAAATAGGCAGAAAGATTCTTTTCATCAATGCCGCCTTTTATGCCCAAAGGCACGACCTGAAAAGCTGATTTTGGCGCTTTTTGCGCTATGCACGAAAAAGAGAGAAAAAGAAAACCAATCAGAAAACGATTAAAAAGGGTCATAGAAGTATATTTATAAACGCAAATTTCATTAATTAAACCGAATAAATTGCCGAGAATTCATGAAAATACTATTAATTAACCCTAATTTTACTTTGATTTTAACAAAGCGGATCGATTAAAATTCAACTTGAACTCTTATCTTTACGAAATAATATAACAATTTTAACTAAAAAAGTTACAATGATAACAATAGCATCACAATTTGGAATGAATGAAGCTCTGGAAAAATTGGGCATCAAAGCGATCAATGAAGGAACATCAACAGGTTTGGAAAATTTTTCTTCGGGAGAAATTTTAGAGAGTTATTCTCCAGTTGATGGAAAACTAATCGCTTCTGTCAAAATGACAACGCCTCAAGATTACGAAAAAGTAATGCAGGCAGCTACAGCAGCTTTTAAAACTTTTCGATTGATTCCTGCTCCGCAAAGGGGAGAAATTGTGCGTCAGTTTGGAGAGAAATTGCGTAAAAATAAAGAAGCTTTAGGCAAATTGGTTTCGTATGAAATGGGGAAATCATTGCAAGAAGGATATGGAGAAGTACAGGAAATGATTGATATCTGCGATTTCGCAGTAGGTTTATCGCGCCAATTACACGGTTTGACGATGCATTCTGAGCGTCCTGGACACCGTATGTACGAGCAATATCATTCATTAGGAGTGGTTGGGATCATTTCGGCATTTAATTTTCCAGTCGCAGTTTGGGCTTGGAACACCGCTTTAGCATGGATTTCTGGAGATGTTTGTGTTTGGAAACCTTCAGAAAAAACACCTCTTTGTGGCGTTGCCTGTCAAAACATTATGGCAGAAGTCATCAGAGAAAATAATTTACCTGAAGGTATTTCATGTTTGATCAATGGCGATTACAAAATAGGAGAATTGATGACTGCTGATACTCGAATTCCTTTGATTTCTGCAACAGGTTCTACCCGTATGGGAAAAATCGTTGCACAAGCAGTAGCGGGTCGTTTAGGAAAATCATTATTAGAATTAGGCGGAAACAATGCTATAATTGTTACGCCAGATGCCGACATAAAAATGACCGTGATCGGAGCTGTTTTTGGGGCAGTCGGTACGGCGGGACAGCGTTGTACATCAACACGTCGATTGATCATTCACGAAAGTATTTACGAAAAAGTAAAAGATGCGTTGGTTGCAGCTTACAAACAATTGCGTATTGGTAATCCGCTTGACGAAAACAATCATGTCGGACCACTTATTGATACCCATGCGGTAGAAATGTATGCAAAAGCATTGAATAAAGTAGTGGCTGAAGGAGGTAAAATTTTAGTAGAAGGCGGCGTACTTTCTGGTGATGGTTATGAAAGCGGTTGTTATGTAAAACCTGCGATTGCAGAAGCACAAAATTCGTTCGAAATTGTACAGCATGAGACGTTTGCACCGGTTTTATATTTGATTAAATATTCTGGAGACGTAGAAGACGCTATTGAGGTTCAAAATGGCGTAGCACAAGGATTATCGTCAGCAATTATGACGAATAATTTGCGTGAAGCCGAAAGATTTTTGTCGGTTACAGGTTCAGATTGCGGAATTGCAAACGTAAACATCGGAACATCCGGAGCCGAAATTGGTGGTGCTTTTGGAGGAGAAAAAGAAACAGGAGGCGGTCGCGAATCGGGTTCTGATGCTTGGAAAATTTACATGCGTCGCCAAACCAATACGATCAATTATACAACAAGTTTGCCTTTGGCACAAGGCATCAAATTTGATTTGTAACACAAGATTATCAAATGATATTTTATAAAAAAGGCTTCCAAAATTTTGGAAGCCTTTTTAGGTTTTAAACACAAGTAGAACTTTATTTTTTAATAATTACTTGGCTGGTTGATGAACCATCTTTGTTAATCAGTTTTAGAATATAGTTTCCAGAGGTTAGCGCACTCACATCTATGTTCTCAATATTGTTTCCTACGCTTTTTACCACAGTTCCGGCAATATTGTAAAGTATAACTTTTTCAATTTTTTGCTCAGGATCTGTTAAGTATAAAGTTGTACTCACAGGATTTGGGTATATCGCCACTTTTGTTTCTGCTTCTTTTGTAGGAGCAATACGCAGCATTCCTGTATTAAATTTTGTGCTAATGTAATATAAATTGGCAACAGAACTTTTAGTTATCGTGTTGCTTCCAGCTGGAACTGATATAGTGGCTACTCCATTCACAGCAGTGTAAGAAGTATTATTGACTTTTATTGTTCCCGAAAAACCAGTATCAAACACCAACGTTAAAGTTGAAGCAGCGGTTGTTGTGTAGGTAATCGATGTACTAGACTCTATTTTTAAACGAGCGGTCAGTGTCAGTCCTTGGTACGTTACAGATCCTGCTGTTGAGTTCATGTTTCCTGTAATAGTATAGAAGCTACTCGTTTTTCCAGATGTAGTAAAATTATGAATTTGATCACTTGATGGTGTGCTGGTAGTAACCGTAATAGTTCCGGATCTTGTCGCGACAGCTCCTGCTGTTCCTGTAGTGGCAATAGAGTAGGTTACAGTTGTTGTTGGAGTTCCCGAAATGGTGATCGTTTTATTACTACTGTTTTTTACAAAAGTGATTCCAGATGCTGGCAACCCTGTTACGGTGGCATCGGTTGCGGTGCCGCCCCAAGTATATACTATTGTAGTTATAGCAGTTCCGCTTGCTACGGTTTGGCTATTATTTGTTGGAGAAGTAAGTGTTTGAGAACCTGCTGAGGTAACTGTAATAGTTCCTGATCCTGTTGCAGCTGTTCCGATGCTTCCCGTAGTGGAAATGGAGTAGGTTATAGTTGCTGTTGGAGTTCCCGAAATAGTAATTGTTTTATTACTACTGTTTTTTACAAAAGTGATTCCAGATGCTGGCAATCCTGTTACGGTTGCATCGGTTGCATCTCCGCCCCATGTAAACACTATCGAAGCTATTGCGGTACCACTTGTTACCGTTTGATTGTTGTTGGAAGGTACAGTTAGTGTTTGGTTGCCCGCTGGAGGATTGGTGCCGCCCTGTACGGCAACCAGACTCGTTTGATATCCAAGAAGGGCTGCTTTAAGTCCTGTATTTACTGCATCTGTCGCATCATCAACGGCATTGTTGAATGTCCATTTTAAGTCTCCGCCAGATACACGTCCCGAATATTGCATCACATTTGTTTTGGCTATTTCCGGGCTGTCTGGCGTATAGGAATACATAACACTCGAATTGGTGTCAAAGTTGTTGTAAGTATTAGAACCTGATTTTGATGTAATGCTGCTGCTAATGGTTTCGTTGCGGGTACTCGCTACATAAGCATCAAATTCCTTCGGATAGTTGGTGGCATCATAAGCTATAAATCTATTTTGTCCGCTCATTGTGTTGTTGTACGCTTTTATCGTACCTCCTGCTTCTCCGGAAAAAGTTCCTTCGGCACCACCGAAAACATCTGTTCCCTGCATAGACGTTAGCATAGGATATTTGCAGTTGCGGAAAAAGTTATTCTCTACAAATACAGATGATCCTAAAGTGGATCCAATTCCGTATTTTGAATTTCCATCATAATAATTATTATACACGTGAGCAGAATAATAACGGACACGTGGATGACGCGAATCTGAATGATCGTACCAATTGTGATGATACGTGATGTAAAGCCCGGCTGTTGTTCCTTCGCTCAAGCCTAATAAATTTGATTTACCAGAATCCCAAAAGTGATTGTATGAAAAAGTCACATAAGTAGATTTTTTACAGTCCAGTCCGCCATCGCCTTTTATCTGATCGGCATCGCTGCCCGCATCTCCATAAAAGAAATCGCAGTTGTGCACCCAAATGTAATCGTTGTTTTGTTGCAACCCAATATTATCGCCTTCGCCGCTATTACAGTTCATTGTACCAATGTTGCGCACTTCGATATTAGCTGCATTTTTAATTCGGATTCCCCACCCATCTGCTACAGCATCATTTCCTACTCCTTCTAATGTGAGGTAGCAATTGGCTGTTTTGTTGTTTTCTACAACTAAATCTCCATCAAGCATATACGAAAGATCTGTAATTTGACCCACTAATCGTATAATTATTGGTCGCAAATCTTTCCCTTTTTTATAGGCATCCAAAATCGTTTGCAGTCCAACACAAGGATTTGTGGTGGCGCCAGTAACTGTCATCGAAATGGTATTTTTGGTTTGTTCGGTGATGTATAAAATTACAGCATTGCTTTTCGGTGTACCATCTGCGTTATATGCTCCTGGAACTCTTCCGTTTGAGAATGCAAACCCTGCACGATCTTGTGCGAGTACTGTGATTGCACTTGTTGTAGAGCCAGTTCCCTCGCTGCCACTAATAACAGGCCTGATTTTTATGGTATAGCTGCCTGCTTTAAGACCGGGAATGTCTGCTCGATAATAAGATCCGTAACTGCGAATCAATTCGTTGTCTATTTTTTTATCAACATTTCCGTTTCCAGTATAATAAACATTATAACTTGTTGCGTTTGTCACGGGTTGCCATTTTACAAATGCAGATTCCAGCCAGCCGGTAGATTCTGTAATAGTAACTTGCTGCGCCCAGATTTGACCTGCGAAGAGCGTGAGCATTAGAATTAGTAGATTTTTTTTCATAATAATGTGGTTTAATAGTTAGTAGTGTAATATAAAAGTGGTTTTAAGACTACAATTGAAATTTAGTTTTAGTTTGTAATCGATTACACAAAAATATAAATTTTTTTGAAATTGATATTTTTTATACTTAAAAAAAACATATTACATAAATAATTATGGTATAATATATAAATAGTGTAATTTATTACATAAATTGTAATAAATTACATACCTTATGTGTTCTCGGTTTTGAAGGAATAATGCTCTTCTAGAATAGAATTATTTTGCTGAAAAATAAAAAAATATGTTTTTTTGTAAAAATTGTTAAATCTTTATTTTAATAGGAAAAATAATTAATTTTAAAATAAAGATTTACTATTTTGTAGTTTTTTTCAAGAAAGAGAAAATAAATAATGTCTCATTAAAACATTAATTGGAAGATGATTCTGGTAAGAATAAAAAAAGCGTTCACCATGAGATGAACGCTTTTTGTATGTTTAATTTTTTTGCTTACAAGTTAAAAGAAGCACCTAAACTAAATGTAGTCTGATTGTTTAAATGGTCAAATAAACCATCGTTATTGCCATATTTTGCAATTGGAAATCCGATTTCAGTAAATACACCAAAACCTTCAGTAAAGAAATAACGACCACCAACGTGACCACCAAAATTATGCAATCCTAAGCTTAAACCCGGGTAAACATCTAGTTGTTCTACGCCAATTACGCTACTCAAGTTAGCATTAATTCTCGCTTTAGCATCAAAACGATCTTGAAATTCTGGTTTTTCACCATAATATTGGATAGTTCCACCATTATAAAAACCTGAATACTCATCTACTCCTAAAAGATAAGTTGAGACAAATCCGAAAGAGAAATTTTCTCCCAAACCAAAGTCTACTGAACCTTGAATTCCTGTTCCACCATTTTGAATGTTGGCTCCAACGTTCACTTTTACATCTCCTTTTCCTTTAAAAGCTTGTTGTGCCTGTGTAAATCCGAATGTTACTAAAAACAAAAGTGTTATAACTTTTTTCATAAATGTAATTATTATTAATTTCGAACTGCAAAAATAGTTTTTTACCTATTAATTCCTACCTTTTTCATCAAAATAAAGTTCGTTTAGAGGCTCGCTTTGCCAAAACTGTTTGGTATCGACGTCCATAATTGTCAAAGGTCCTTTAAAAGCGGCTCCTGTATCTACATTCCATACACATGCTTTTTGTACAGGTACGGTTTGTCCAATTCGGGTAACAGGAGTATGACCGATAAAGATTTCCTTGTAAAGACTCAATCTTTTTGGATAAAACAAATCATCTATCGAAAGATTTTGGTCTAAAGAAAGCGCCATCTCCCACAACGTTCTGTCCCAATAAAACATTTTCGGAAAATATTCATATTCAACGCCGTTTACGTTGGTAAAACCAGCGTGGACAAAAAGGCGGTTTTGAGAATCAAGATGATAGTCTTGCAATGATTTTAAAAATTCGATATGAGTGGCTATTTTTTCTTTAGAAACTTTAGAATAGGCTTCTACAGTGGCTTGTCCGCCATGTTTAAACCACATTTTTTCATCTATATTTTCAATTCTGTCCTCGAGCCAATCCAGTGCTAATTCGTCGTGATTACCTCTTATGCAAATACAATTTTGCTTGTTTTTCAAATCAATTAAAAAGTCGATTACTTGCGGAGAATGGCTCCAGCCATCAACGTAATCTCCAAGAAATAATAAAGTATCTTTTTCATTAACATTGGCTTTCTTCATCACTTGTTCAAGCGCAAGTAAACCACCGTGTATGTCGCCTATGACAAATGTTCGCATTTTATTTTATTTGGTGTAGGATGCAAAAATAGAGAAAATGATTTGTTTGACAGATATAAGTTGTAAATCTTTAACTAGCAATTTTCCAGATTTTTGCAATTGATGTCATAAATTTGTTTTTATGTCTGAAGTGCCAACATATCGCAAAATTATCCATATTGATATGGACGCATTTTATGCTTCTGTAGAGCAAATGGATAATCCTGCGCTACGGGGAAAACCTGTTGCTGTTGGGGGGTCAGAGAATAGAGGTGTGGTTTCGGCGGCCAGTTACGAAGCAAGAAAATTTGGAGTGCGGAGTGCCATAAGCGGTGTTTTGGCCAAGAAATATTGTCCTGAGATTATTTTTGTTCGGCCTCGTTTTGATCGCTATAAAGAAATTTCGAATAAAATTCACAAAATTTTTTACGATTATACAGATTTGGTCGAGCCACTTTCGCTTGACGAAGCTTATCTGGATGTTACTCAAAATAAGAAGGGGAATCCGAGTGCTACTTTATTGGCTCAGGAGATTAGGATGCGAATTCTAAATGAGGTCGGTTTATCTGCTTCTGCAGGCATTTCGATCAATAAATTTGTAGCAAAAATTGCTAGTGATTACAACAAGCCTAATGGTCAAAAAACGGTTAATCCCGATGAGGTTTTGGCTTTTTTGGAAGACTTGCCGATCAGAAAGTTTTACGGAGTTGGAAAAGTTACCACCGAAAAAATGTATCAGCTTGGTATTTTTACGGGGGTAGATTTAAAAAGTAAATCGTTAGAATTTTTAGAGAAACATTTCGGTAAGTCGGGAGCGTTTTATTACAAAGTTGTGCGTGGAATTCATAATAGCGAAGTAAAGCCACATCGAATTACAAAATCGGTTGCAGCAGAGCATACTTTTGATGTAAATCTTTCTTCAGAAATTTTTATGCTGGAGCAACTGGATCGTATTGCGGCATCATTAGAAAAACGCTTAAAAAAACACAATGTTTCGGGAAAAACGGTCACTCTCAAAATAAAATACAGTGATTTTAGTCAGCAAACCAGAAGTAAAACATTGCCTTATTTTGTATCTGATAAAAATTTGATTCTGGAAACGGTGCAAGAGTTATTGTACCAGGAAAAAATGAAGGACTCTGTTCGTTTACTGGGCATTTCTCTGAGTAATTTGAACACAGAAGAGAAAAAAGCCGTTGTTGTTCAGCTAAAATTTGCATTTTAATGCATTAAACATAAGTTAAATAAGGGATCGGATTACAATCTATCCAAATTTCATTTTACCTTTGGAAAAAATTGATTGGTAATGGATACTCTTGTGAAATACAATTTTAGTTCAAAGGAAGAAATTTCAAGTCGCAATTCTGTCCCTATTTTGGCTTGGGATTTTCATTATGAATCTGTCAACGAACTGAAAGCAGTGAATGAAGATTTGAAGAAACTTGATGAATTTTCAAGTAAGTTTCGTTGGAACACAGAAAAATTTAATATTAAGCAACGAATTAGTCAGGAAGTTGTTATTATAACAGACGTTGATCAAACTATTGTTTTTGCTTCAAACGGAATATTAAATATGACGGGTTATTCTAAGGAGGAAGTTGTAGGGCAGAAGCCTAAGATGTTTCAGGGTTCATCGACATCTCCGACCGTTCGTAAAGAAATCAGAAAAGCTATTGAACTATCTGTTCCGTTTGATAAAACAGTTATTAATCATAAAAAGAACGGAAGTACGTATAAGTGTAAGATCAATTGTTTCCCTATTTTTAATATAAAAGGACAACTATCACATTATATAGCTTTTGAGAGAGCAGCATAAAAAAAGCCTTTTTGAAATATCAAAAAGGCTTTTTTATAAGATGATTGAAGTTGGCAATTAATCTTTGCTCGATAATTTTGAAAGTAGTCTTAAAAATTCTATATACAACCAAACTAATGTAATCATTAGTCCCATTGCGCCATACCATTCCATAAATTTTGGCATTCTTTGTTGAACTCCTTTTTCGATTTGATCAAAATCTAAAAACAAATTTAGAGCCGCAATTATAATTACAAAAACACTAATCCCGATACTCATCATTCCGTTACCATAATGTACAGGAGTAAAATTAAAAATTAGTGATGCCACCCAAGAAATCAAGTAATAGGTTGCAATAGCCAAAGTTGCTGCAATCACAACGGATTTAAATTGCTCTGTAACTTTTACAATTTTAAATTTGTACAGACCTAAGCATACTAAAAAAGTTACCAGAGTTGCACCCACAGCATTGATTACGATTCCAGGATAACGCAACTCAAAGATTGCAGAAATACCTCCAATAAATAATCCTTCAAAAAAGGCATATCCGGGAGCGAGGTAAGGCGAAGCCTGAGGTTTGAATGCTGAAATTATTACTAAAATAAGGCCAACAATAGCACCTCCAAAAGCAGGAATAATTGGGCTTGTTCCGTTAAAAGCCATCCACCATGTAATCATAGAGGAGGCA
Organism: Flavobacterium flavipigmentatum; assembly: GCF_020911905.1. NCBI lineage: Bacteria > Pseudomonadati > Bacteroidota > Flavobacteriia > Flavobacteriales > Flavobacteriaceae > Flavobacterium > Flavobacterium flavipigmentatum. The sequence continues at coordinate 1,317,576 of NZ_CP087133.1, forward strand.
CATAAAATTAGAAATAAAATAGCTGTTTTATTGATAGTGCCTGACAAAGTCATTTCTTGATTATAATCAATAATTTGAGCCTGGTGCACTTCTTCAGCTTTAGAAACAGCGTTTGATGAAAAACGTTTGTTGCTTAAAAATGGATTTTTTGAATTGAAGTTCATGTTTTAATTCATTTAATTGTACTCAAATATATGGAGTTTTTTTGAGCTGTCCTTATTTCTCTAAAATTTTTAACATCAATTTTTCTTTCGAATACATTGGATGTAAAAAAAATCCATCAAAAGAAATTCTTGATGGATTTGTATTTATTTGGATTAAAATTTTAGTTCAATAAATCAACTACTAAAGATGGAAACAAGCCCAAAGCAATATTCAATACAATGGAGATTACTGCTACAGCATAAATTAATACTGGTTTTCCTTTTCGCTCTTCGTTTGGCTCTTTCGAGTACATGGCTAAAATTAATTTAAAATAATAACCAACACTGATGATAGAATTGATGACCGCTACGATTACTAAAGCCAGATGACCCGCTTCTATGGTTTGATTGAATAAAAATAATTTGGCAAAAAATCCTGAAAAAATCGGAATACCAGCCATTGATAACAATGAACCCGTAAGGATTGCAGCCAATAAAGGATTTGTTTTACCTAAGCCGTGAAAGTTTGTGATGTCTTCGTTATCTTGATTTTTACAAACATAAAGAATAACACTAAAAGATGTGATTCCTGCCAAAGCATAAGCACTAGTATAATATAATAAAACACCTGCAGAAGTAGAAATGCTCAATAAAGTCATTAGCATAAAACCGGCATGCGAAATTCCTGAGAAAGCCAGCATACGTTTTACATTCGTTTGGCGCAATGCCATTATATTACCAATAGTCATCGATGCCATAGAAATTACGACGATGATCGTTTGAAAAGTTCCTAAAAGATCTTGATTTTCGAGAGAAGGAATCAGATTTAAAGCCGAAACCAGTTTATAAAGAGTTGCAATTGCGATTACTTTTGCCAAAGTACTCATAAGCGCAGTGGTCAAAGCAGGAGAACCTTCGTAAACATCTGGAGCCCAAAAGTGAAAAGGTACCGCTGCAATTTTAAATAGCATTCCGATCACCATTAGCACCATTCCGATTGGGAACCAGATTGGCAATTCTGCAGACAGCGAATTTTCGCTAATTTCTGCCACATCAAAGCTTCCCATTGCTCCGTAAATCAAGCAGATTCCAAATAATATAATCCCTGATGCAAAAGACCCCATCAAAAAGTACTTCATACCAGCTTCGTTACTTTTTAAATTTAATCTTTCGCTGGCAGCTAAAACGTATAATGCAATAGATAGTACTTCAATTCCTAAGAAAAACATCGCTAAGTTTCCAAAAGAAACCATCGCAACTCCACCAGCCAAAAGAAATATTTTTATCGCTACAAAATCGGAGATTTTGGTGGGATGATTTTCGTAAAAATTATGGCTTAATGCTACAAGGAAAATAGTCAAAATAATAAACAATGACGAAAATGCAGTAGAGAATGTACTCACTGTAATCATATTGTTGTAGTAACTTTCTGTAGCGCCAAATTCAGAAAAATTAAGTGCCAAAACACCCAATAATCCTAGAATTGTGATGGGAACAATTGCTTTTCTTAAATTAAGAATTTCAAACAATAGGCAGAAAATACCCAATCCTGTTATAGCTATTAATGTATTCATTTTTGTTTTTTTGATTTAGGTAATCCAAAACTAATGATGCCCTAATTTATTTTTATTTAAAATATTTAATTCTTGTTGATAACGTTCAAAATAGTTTCTAAACTTGGTGTAATCAAATCTGTAATTGGTTTTGGATAAAATCCGAAAAAGAGTAAAACTGCTATAATTGCGACTAATGAAATTCCTTCATTGATCGTTACATCCGAGAAAGTTTTAGTATTTGCTTCACCCAACATTACATTTTGAAACATTTTAAGCATATAATACGCTCCAAGAATAATGGTAGTTCCGCCCAAAACGGCAAACCAAATATTAATTTGCGATAAACTGTACAGAACGGTAAACTCACCGACGAAGTTAAAAGTAGAAGGCAAGGCAACAGAAGCCAATACCAAGATTAAAAACATCGAAGTAAATTTAGGAGATTGGATACGAATTCCGCCCATTTCACTGATTTCTCGGGTTGCAAATCTTCTAAAAATAATTTCTGCAGCAAAGAATAATCCAACAACAACAAAACCATGCGCTATCATTTGCAGTACCGCTCCACGTAAACCGTCAATAGTCAAAGTGTAAGTTCCAGCAGCGATTAATCCAACGTGCGCTAGAGAAGAATAGGCTAATAATTTTTTTAAATCTTTCTGTCTAATAGCAACGATTGATCCGTAAATTACACCAGCAATTCCTAAAGCAATAAAAATATTCATGTATTCTTTGGCAGCAAGAGGAGCAATTGGCAACTGCCAACGAATGACACTATAAAGTCCCATTTTTAGCATGATACCCGATAACAACATAGTTCCAACAGTTGGTGCTTTTTGGTACACATTGGCTTGCCAAGTATGAAAAGGAATAATCGGAATTTTAATCGCATACGCTAAAAAGAAAGCCAAAAATATCCAAAGCTGTTCTGTAGCTGATAAGTTTAATTTGTATAAATCATCAATTAAGAAGCTTCCTGCTTTTTGGTACAAATAAATAAAAGCAATTAGCATAAATAATGATCCGGCAAGTGTGTAAATAAAGAATTTTACAACCGCTTTTCTGCGTTCTTCGGCATCGCCATTACCCCAAATTAGGGCGATAAAATAAATAGGAATCAGAGCCAACTCCCAAAAAATATAGTATAAAAGACCATCTGCTGCCAGGAAAGTTCCTGTCATTGCGAAAGCCATAAACAAAATCAGAGCATAAAAAGCTTTTGCATTTTTATATTCATTTCCAAAAGAAGAAAATATAATAATTGGTGTTAGGGCTACCGTTAATAAAAGCATTGCGATTGCCAAACCATCAGCATTTAGGGCAAATGAAATTTTAGGTTGTGTAATCCAGGCATTCATTAAACTGATGTTTTCACCAGCCAAAAAATGATTTAACAATACAACCGAACAGCCCAAAGCTGCTAAACTAAAGAACAAAGCTACTTTTGAAGCCAGTTTGTCACCAACTACATAAGTGGCAAATGCACCAACCAAAAGAATAATTAATATGAGAGAAACGTTCATAGTTATAAAATTATTGAGCTAAAAATATATAGGAAACAATGGCGCAAAGACCCAAAACAAAAACAAACAGATACAATCCGATGCTTCCATTTTGTATTTTTTTACCTTGAAAACCTATTTCGTTGGTTACTTTTCCTAATCCGAGAACAAATGCAGATAATGCTGTTTCAACATAATCTCTAAAAAATTTAGATAAAGCATTTACTAGAGCTACAAATAGCGTATCGTAAGCTTCGTCTACATAATATTTGTTGTATAAAACTTTGGTTAAACCTGTGATTTTTTCATCAGATTCAGGAATATTGTCTTGTTTGAAATATTTGATGTATGCGATGAAAATCCCAAGTAATCCACCTAGAACAGCAACTCCCATCAAGATGTATTCTGTAGTGCCTAAATGGTGTTCTTCTCCTGCCACTTTCGTGAAAAGAGGAGCCAAATATTCGTTTAGCCAACTGTTTCCCGGAAGGCTTATTAATCCGCCAAAAGTAGCCAGAAGTGCTAAAATCATTAAAGGAAAAGTAATCAAACCATCACTTTCATGTAAATGATGTTTTTGTTCTTCAGTTCCTCTAAAATCTTTAAAGAAAGTCAAGAACATCAATCTAAACATATAAAAAGCGGTCATGATTGAGGCTACAGAACCTACAACATATAATGGAATGTTATTGTGAAAAGCAGTCAATAAAATTTCGTCTTTCGAGAAAAAACCTGAGAAAAAAGGAACTCCCGAAATGGCTAATGATGAAACCAACATTGTCCAAAATGTTATTGGCATTGCTTTACGCAAGCCGCCCATTTTACGCATATCCTGCTCTCCGTGCAAACCGTGAATCACAGAACCTGATCCTAAGAATAAACAAGCTTTGAAAAAGGCATGAGTAATTACGTGAAAAACGGCTACTTCGTAAGCACCGAATCCTAAGGCTAAAAACATTAATCCTAATTGTGAAACGGTAGAATAGGCCAATACTTTTTTGATATCGGTCTGAACCAAACCAATTGTTGCAGCTACTAATGATGTAACACCACCAACAATTGCAATTATCATCTGAACGTCTGGCGCCAAGTCAAAAACAAAGTTCAATCTTGTTACCATAAAAATACCCGCAGTAACCATAGTTGCCGCGTGAATCAATGCCGAAACTGGAGTTGGTCCTGCCATCGCATCTGGTAACCAAGTGTACAACGGAATTTGTGCAGATTTACCACAAGCTCCTACAAATAAACATAAAGCAGCTAAAGAAAGCAACGGAATATTTAAGTTAGTTGCGCCGGCAATTGCAGTTTGTAACGTAGCATAATCTAATGTTGAGAACATTGAACCCAAAATAAACATTCCGATCAAAAGACCTAAATCTCCAATTCTGTTCATGATGAATGCTTTTTTGGCAGCATCATTATAATCTTGGTTTTTGTACCAAAATCCAATTAACAAGTACGAACAAAGTCCAACACCTTCCCAACCGATAAACAATACTAATAAATTGCTTCCCACTACAAGGGTAATCATAAAAAACACGAACAAATTCAGATACGAAAAAAACTTGTGTATGTTTTCGTCATCGTGCATGTAGCTGATCGAATATAAGTGAATCAAGGAACCAATACCGGTTACAAAAAGTAACCAAAGCACTGACAATTGATCTAATAAAAATCCAAGATTGATTTTAAGATTACTGATCTGAATCCAATCAAATAAAGTAATTTGAATGGTTTTTTCTGTTGATGTAATCTGGTTGAAAAAGAAAAGCGTAACAATGAAAGAAACGACTACGGTAGCAGTCCCGATAATTCCCGAAACCGTTTTTCCTAAGCTTTTCCCAAAGAAAACATTGATTAAAAATCCTAAAAAAGGAGCTAATACTAATACTAAAGCTAAATTGGTATCCATTTCCATCTATCCTTTTAAGTTTTTTAAATTATCGATACTAATTGAGCCTAAATTTCTAAAAATAGAAACCAAAATTGCCAATCCTACTGCAACTTCTGCTGCTGCAACTGCCATCGAAAAGAATACAAAAACCTGTCCCTGTGCATCTTGATGATAAGTCGAAAAAGCAACAAATAAAAGGTTTACCGCATTCAGCATGATTTCGATAGACATAAAAACGATAATCGCATTTCGTCTGTACAATACACCAAAAATACCAATACAGAAAAGTACAACACTTAAAAAGATGTAATTTTCAATACCTATTTGATTTAATATATTACCCATTATTTATTTAATTTTTCTTTTTTAGACAATAACACAGTTCCAATCATGGCTACCAAAAGCAATATAGAAGCAAATTCAAACGGAACCATATATTCGTTCAATAATATTTTTCCTAATACTTTAATCGATTGAAAATCTTCTCCAGTCGAATCGTATTCTCCCACAATTGGTTTCGAGTTGATAAAAATGGCAATCAATACAATGCAAATCAAACAGAAAGAAACAATTGCTCCCAAACGTGTAATTCTAGGGCGGTGTACATCTCGTTGTTCGTTCAGATTCATCAACATGATCGTAAACAGGAACAGAATCATAATCGCTCCCGAGTAGACTATTATATGTACAACAGCCAAAAACTGAGCATTTAAAAGTAAATAATGACCCGCAATAGAGAAAAAACAAATCACCAAATAAATGGCGCTATGAATCGGGTTTCTGCTAAAAATAGTCAAAAAAGCGGTCGCAACCGTTATAAACGCTAAGAAACAAAATATAATTTGTACCGTAGTTGCGTGTGCAAAATCAGGAATGTTTATCATTTAGTTAGCGTTTTTAATTTGAGTATTTTTAATCGCCATTTCCAAAGGCATTACTAATTTATCTTTTCCAAAAATAAAATCTTCTCTTTCATAACTAGAAGGAACCAAAACTTTCGAAGTCGTTAAGTAAATAGCATCTTTTGGGCACGCTTCTTCGCACAAACCACAAAAAATACAACGCAACATATTGATTTCATAAATAGAAGCATATTTTTCTTCTCTGTACAAATGTTTTTCATCTGCTGTACGCTCCGCAGCCTTCATCGTGATGGCTTCTGCAGGGCATGACAAAGCACACAATCCGCATGCGGTACAGTTTTCACGACCTTGCTCGTCACGTTTCAACATGTGCTGACCACGATAAACCGAGCTCATCTGGCGTACTTGCTCCGGATAGTGAATCGTAACTTTTTTTCTAAATAAGTGTTTAATGGTAATAAACAACCCTTTCACAATGGCCACAAGATACAATCGCTCCAAAAAAGTCATCTCTTTGTTAGAGACCATCTTTTTTCTACCCGATAATGATATAGTTTCTATTGACATTTTTTAATCTATGATTTACGATTTACAATTTGTATCAAACAAATCAAATCAGTTTATTTTTTATTTAGTAGCTCATCCTGCTATCCGCTTGTATCTTTTGTTTTTTAAAGAAAAAAACAAAAGGATACCGCTACTATCAGGGCTAGGGCACTCGTTAATTACAATCCGAAATAGGAGGCGATATCATGTCTTAAAATGACAACACCTGTAATCATAATATTGATGATCGAAAGCGGAATCAAAATTCTCCAACCCAAATTCATCAATTGGTCATATCTAAATCTTGGAATCGTCCAGCGTACCCACATATAGAAAAAGATAAAGAAACATATTTTTACAAATAAAACTCCAATTCCTAATAGATTTGCTGTATTTACGCCCACATTCTCCACGATCCATTGCATTCCCGGATAATTATAGCCTCCAAAAAACAATACCGAAATAATGGTAGCCGAGATAAACATATTCGCATATTCAGCAAACAGATAGAATCCCATTTTCATAGAAGAATATTCGGTATGGTAACCACCAATCAATTCCGACTCACATTCTGCTAAGTCAAAAGGCGTTCGGTTAGTTTCCGCGAAAGCGCAAATCAGGAAGATCAAAAACGATAAAGGCTGATAAAAAACATTCCAATTCATTCCTGCCTGTTGCTCAGAGATTTCTTTTAAGCTCAAAGTTCCCGTCATCATCAACAAAGCAATCATTGATAATCCCATGGCAACTTCATACGAAACCATTTGAGACGCCGCACGAACAGCTCCCATCAGAGAGAATTTATTGTTAGACGCCCATCCACCGATCATGATACCATAAACGCCAACAGAGACAACTCCAAAGAAGTATAATAATCCGATGTTAATATCGGTAGCTTGTAATAAAATATCTCTTCCAAACAAATGGAGTCTGTCTCCCCAAGGAATTACAGCACTTGTCATTAAAGCGGTACTCATGGCAATTGCCGGACCCACAACAAATAAAAATTTGTTTGGCGTATTCGGGAAAAATTCTTCTTTCGAGAATAATTTCAAACCATCGGCAAGAGGTTGCAATAAACCTCCCCAACCCGCACGGTTAGGTCCCACACGATCCTGAAGAAAAGCCGCAACTTTACGCTCAGCCCAAGTTGAGTACATCGCCATAATCATCGTAACAGCAAAAACCACAACAATTACAACACTTTTTTCTATAATAAAGGCACTATCCATTTTTTAAGAATTTTGGTTGTTAGTGTTTAACGGAATTTCAGCCATACTAATTTTTTTTCGGTCTTCATCTCTACCTAAAAGAATGTTCTTTTCTGTTGCAATTTCTACCTTCTCTAATTTTTGAGTATAATTATTTTGGTTGATAACCGAATCTTTTTCAAATTCTCTTGGCCCTTCAATAACCCAGTCATTTACATTTTTATGATCAAAACGACAAGAGTTACAAATGAACTCTTCTACTTCATGATACTCGTCTTTACGACCGGTCACACGTTGAATTTCTCCTCCAAACATCCAAACGGTTGTTTTTCCGCAACATCCAGGAGTTGTACATTCTCTGTGCGCATTATAAGGTTTGTTGAACCAAACTCTCGATTTGAAACGGAAAGTTTTATCTGTCAAAGCTCCAACCGGACAAACATCAATCATGTTTCCAGAGAACTCATTATCAATAGCTTTTGAAATGCAGGTAGAAATATTAGCGTGGTCACCACGGTCTAATACCCCGTGAACTCTATTGTCTGTCAATTGATCTGCTACTTGCACACATCTCTGACATAAAATACAACGGTTCATATGTAGTTGAATATTCGGACCAATATCTTCTGGTTCGAATGTTCTTTTTTCTTCAATAAAACGAGACTTTGGATTTCCGTGTTCAAAACTTAAGTTTTGAAGATCACATTCTCCAGCCTGATCACAAACCGGGCAATCTAGAGGGTGATTGATCAATAAAAATTCGGTTACAGATTTACGGGCTTCCGTAACTCTGTCTGAAGATTTACTGTTCACTTCCATTCCGTCCATACATCCTGTTACACAAGAGGCCATTAATTTTGGCATAGGTCTTGGGTCAGCTTCGCTTCCTTTAGAAACTTCAACTAAACAACAGCGGCATTTTCCGCCACTGCCTTTTAATTTTGAGTAATAGCACATGGCTGGTGGCACCAAATCTCCACCAATCATACGTGCAGCCTGCAGGATCGTTGTTCCTGGCTCTACGTCTATACTTTGACCGTCTATGGTTACTTTCATCTTTTTATGTCTTAATGTCTAAAGTCTAAAGTCTAAAGTCAATTTGTTTGACTTTCTAACCTTTCAACTTTTGACTTTTTAACTTTTGACTATATTGTTTGCTTTGCAACTAAATGTTTCACTTGCGAGAAAGGCTCAGCTACAAAATGCTCTCTATTTTTTATTTTTTCTGGAAAACGAACGTGGTATTCAAATTCATCTCTAAAGTGACGAATTGCTGCTGCTACTGGCCAAGATGCTGCGTCACCAAGTGGACAAATAGTATTTCCTTCAATTTTACTTTGAATGCTCCACAATAATTCGATATCTTCTTCACGGCCTTGACCGTTTTCGATTCTCCATAATATTTTTTCTAACCAACCTGTTCCTTCACGACAAGGTGTACATTGTCCGCAAGATTCGTGGTGGTAGAAACGGGCAAAATTCCATGTGTTTCTAACGATACAGGCCGTGTCGTTGTAAACGATAAATCCTCCAGAACCTAACATAGATCCGGTTGCAAAACCACCATCACTTAAAGATTCATAAGTCATTAATCTATCTTCTCCATTTGCTGTTTTAAAAATTAATTCAGCTGGTAAAATTGGCACTGAAGATCCTCCGGGAACAAAAGCTTTCAAAGGTCTGCTAGAAGACATTCCTCCTAAATATTCGTCAGAATTCATGAATTCGTCTACGCTTAGACCCAATTCAATTTCGTAAACACCAGGATTTTTAATGTGACCTGAAGCCGAAATTAATTTCGTTCCAGTCGAACGACCAATTCCTATTTTAGCATAATCATCACCAGAATTATTGATAATCCACGGCACAGTTGCTATTGTTTCTACATTGTTTACCACGGTTGGATTTGCCCAAAGTCCCGAAACTGCTGGAAATGGTGGCTTAATACGAGGATTTCCTCTTTTACCTTCCAGTGATTCGATAAGTGCAGTTTCTTCTCCGCAGATGTAAGCACCAGCACCACAATGAACATAAAGTTCTAAATCGTATCCTGATCCTAATATATTTTTTCCTAACCAACCAGCAGCTTTAGCTTCGGCAATGGCTCTTTCTAAAATTTTATACACCCACATATATTCTCCACGAATGTAGATATAAGATAGGTTGGCACCCAAGGCAAAACTTGAGGTAATCATTCCTTCGATCAATAGATGAGGAATAAATTCCATCAAATAACGATCTTTGAAAGTTCCTGGCTCAGATTCATCTGCATTACAAACTAAATGTCTTGGTTTTCCTGATTTTTTATCAATAAAACTCCATTTCATTCCTGCTGGAAAACCTGCTCCACCACGACCACGAAGTCCTGACTTTTTTACTTCTTCCACAACTTCGTCTGGCGTAAGTGTTTTCAAAGCTTTTTCTACAGAAGTATAACCACCATTTTGGCGATATACTTCGTAGGTTTTGATACCTGGAATATTGATTTTATCTAATAATATTTTTTGTGACATATTATTTATCGTGTAATATTATTTTATCATCTCTACAATCAGCGATTAGCTGGTCGATTTTTTCTTCTGTCAATTTTTCTTTGTAGAAATCACCTAACTGCATCATCGGAGCATATCCGCAAGCACCTAAACATTCTACACCAGCAATGGTAAACATTCCGTCTGGAGTTGTTTCTCCCATTTTAATGCCTAATTTTTCAGAAGTGTAATCCATCAAATTTTCTGCACCATTTAAACAACAACAAGAAGTCTGGCAAAATTCAAACATGTATTTTCCAATTGGTTTTTGGTTGTACATGGTATAAAAGGTAACCACTTCGTACACCTCGATTGGTTTGATGTGCAAAATTTCGGCTACTTTATCCTGTAATTCAATACTTAACCAGTTCTCATGTGCGTCCTGCACTTCGTGCAAAACAGGTAACAAAGCTGATTTTCTTTTGTCTTCCGGATAATGACTGATTAATTCATTGATGCGGGTCATCAATGCTTCCGTCATATTTATTTCTTGTTTGTAATGTTTTCTTTCCATTCTTAATTTTAGATTTTAGATTTTGGATTTTAGATTTTTCAATCTTTGTCCTTAATCCATATTCTGCAATCTTTATTAGTTTTAGATTTCTAATTTTAGAGTAAGATCATTCAATCTACATTCTAAAATCTAAACTCTACAATTTATTTACGCGTCTAATTCTCCAGCAATTACATTTAAACTTGACAAAATAACAATTGCATCTGACAATAAAGCTCCTTTGATCATTTCTGGATAAGCTTGATAATAAATAAAGCAAGGTCTTCTAAAATGCAATCTATAAGGAGTTCTGCTTCCGTCTGTAACCAAGTAAAAACCGATTTCTCCGTTTCCTCCTTCAACAGGATGATAAATTTCTGCCACTGGTACAGGAACTTCTCCCATCACAATTTTAAAATGATAGATTAAAGATTCCATAGAAGTATACACATCTTCTTTTGGAGGAAGGTAGTAATCTGGAACTTCTGCATGATATTCGTTTCCAGCTGGCATTTTTGCCAAAGCCTGACGGATGATGCTTAAACTTTCCCAAACTTCGGCATTACGAACACAAAAACGATCATAAGTATCACCTGATTTTCCAACAGGAACAATAAAATCAAAATCTTCGTAAGACGAGTAAGGTTGCGCTACACGAACGTCATAATCAACTCCGGCAGCACGTAAATTTGGACCTGTAAATCCGTAAGCCATGGCTTTTTCGGCAGATATTGCACCTACATTTACAGTTCTGTCAATAAAAATTCTGTTTCTTTCGAATAGGTTTTCAAATTCTTTCCAGGCAACTGGAAATTCTTCAAGAAAAAGATCTAGTTTTTTGAAAGCTTCTGGAGACCAGTCTCTTTCAAAACCACCAATTCTTCCCATATTTGTTGTCAAACGAGCTCCGCAAATTTCTTCGTAGATTTCGTAGATTTTTTCTCTAAATTGAAAAACGTACAAGAAACCAGTATACGCACCAGTATCTACACCCAAAATCGAGTTACAAATTAAGTGGTCGGTAATACGAGCCAACTCCATTACGATCACTCTTAAATATTGTGCTCTTTTCGGAACTTCAACACCCAGAAGTTTCTCTAAAGTCATCCACCATCCCATGTTATTGATAGGAGAAGAACAATAGTTCATACGATCTGTAAGTGGTGTAATTTGGTAGAAAGGACGATTTTCGGCAATTTTTTCGAAAGCCCTGTGGATGTAACCAATAGTAGGTTCGGCCTCAAGGATTCTTTCTCCATCCATTAACAGGATATTCTGAAAAATACCGTGTGTTGCCGGGTGAGTAGGACCTAAATTCAGTACCGAAAGCTCGCTTCCGTCTTCGTTTAGTTTCTCCTTAATTATTTTAGCATAACGATGCTCTGGTGGTAATAATAGTTCTGACATTTTATAATGTTGAATTATTTATTTTTAGCAATTTGTTGTTGTTCTTCCAAAGAATCTGTCGTCTTTATCTGTTCGTCCGCTATCTTCCATCGGAAATTCTTTACGCATAGGGAACGATACCATTTCATCCATATTCAAAATACGTTTCAATTGTGGGTGGCCAATAAAGTTCACTCCAAAGAAATCGTATGTTTCTCTTTCCATCCAGTTAGAACTTAAGAAAATATTCGAAATAGTTTTGATCTCCGGTTTTTCTCCATTAAGATACACTTTGATTTTGATACGTTTGTTTTCGTACCAGTTGTGCAGGTGATAGACAATGGCAAATTGACGATCTGTGCTGTTATCCGGATAATGAATACCGCATAAATCGGTCAAAAAGTGAAAACGCAAATCCGCATCATTTTTCAGGAAAAGAATCAGAGCAGTAATTTTATCTGCTGTGGTTTCTAATGAAAAAATATCTCTTTCTTGTTGAAAGTTAAAAACACTTGTGTCAAATGTTTCTGTAAGTTTATCTTGAATCAGGGTATTTTCTAAAGCCATCTTATGAAATGTTATATGAAGCTAATAATTCTTGGTACTCTGGCGAACTTCTGCGTCTTACAGATTCGCTTCTTACCAATTCTTGTAGTTTCATTACGCCATCAACAATTTGCTCTGGCCTTGGTGGGCATCCGGGTACGTAAACATCAACCGGAATAACTTTATCGATTCCTTGTAGGACAGAATAAGTGTCAAAAATCCCGCCTGACGAGGCACAAGCGCCTACAGCAATCACCCAACGAGGTTCGGCCATTTGTTCGTAAACCTGGCGTAAAATAGGGGCCATTTTTTTAGAAATTGTACCCATTACCATTAGCATATCCGCTTGACGGGGAGAAAAACTCACACGCTCAGAACCAAATCGTGCCAAATCATAATGAGAGGCCATTGTCGCCATAAACTCGATACCACAACAAGAAGTTGCGAATGGTAAAGGCCAAAGAGAATTCGCGCGAGCCATACCTACAACGTCATTTAGCTTAGTAGCAAAAAAGCCTTCACCAACAACGCCTTCAGGAGGGGCAACCATATTTACTTTTGAATCGCTCATTTTTATTTTAGATTTCTGATTTTAGATTTCTGATTTGGGGAAATCATAAAAGTTAAAATCAATTTTTTTAAATCAATAATATTAATTTAGAGAAATTATATTTTAAATTGTAGTTGGTGATAAGTTAGTTAACAAGTGTTTCTAAAATCACCGATCTAAAATCTAAAATTATTTATTCCCAGTCTAATGCTTTTTTCTTGATGATGTAGAAAAAGCCAACTAAAAGCAATGCCATGAAAACAATCATTTTCAGCATTCCTTCCATACCTAATTCTTTGAAGTTTACTGCCCAAGGATAAAGAAAAATAACCTCAACATCAAACAAAACAAATAAAATAGCTACCAGAAAATATTTTACAGAAAAAGGAATACGTGCGTTACCAACAGATTCGATACCACACTCAAAGTTTTTATCTTTAATTTCTGATGTTCTTTTTGGGCCTAATTTTCCGGAAATAAGAATAGTTCCTACCACAAAACCTACTGCTAGAATAAGCTGCATTAAAATAGGAAGATAACTGTATTGGTCAGATTGCATAAACTTAGGGTTTTTACTTAAAAAATAAGACACAAAGATAACTGTCAGGTCTGTAAATCACAAGCTAAAAAATGATTTAAGTAGGTTATGAAACGGAGTTTGTGTCTAATTTTTATTCATTATAAATAATAAGCTGTTTTTTAGGGTTTGTTTTCCAGTAAAGAGCAAAAAAAAACGTTTCGAAATAAATCGAAACGTTTTTAAACCATTCAGAGGCAAAAAAAATAAATTGCTATATTTTTCTTAGATTACTGCTACTTTAGCAGCAACTTTCCCTTTTCTTCCTTCTTCTTCTTCGTAGCTTACACGGTCACCTTCGCGTAATTCTTCCGCGTTAATTCCTGAAGCGTGAACGAAGATATCTTTTCCTGTTTCTTCGTCTGTAATGAATCCATAACCTTTAGACTCATTGAAAAATTTTACTGTACCTGTACGCATTGTAATTGTAATAATAATTTATAATGAAGCAAATGTAGCATATAAATTCATACAAAAGACAACGGAGTGTTAAATTTTTCTAAAAATTATTGATTTACAGTGTTTTCGCTATTTATTTTGCATCAAATTTGATATGTAACTCGATAAATAACGAATCATTAATGATACCTCAAAATCTGCAACATCAAAAAATGTTGTACTAAATTAACTACTTAATCAAATTGACTTATTTTTCTTTTTTTGAATTATTTATTCAAAAAAGAACATAAAAAAACTGCAATTAAAATTCTCTAATTACAGTTTTTATTAGTTAAAAATTATGTCTAAAAATTATGTCTAAAAATTATTTCAAATCTAATTTTATGGATAGTTCTTTCAGTTGAGCATGATCAATTGCGGCAGGAGCATCAATCATGACGTCACGACCTGAATTATTTTTTGGAAAAGCAATAAAATCTCTGATGGTTTCCTGTCCGCCCAAAATAGCTACTAATCGGTCTAAACCAAAAGCTAATCCTCCATGTGGTGGTGCTCCAAACTGAAAAGCATCCATCAAAAAGCCAAATTGTGCTTTTGCTTCGTCTTCGGTAAAACCTAAATATTTAAACATTAATTGTTGTGTTGCTTTGTCGTGAATACGAATAGAACCACCGCCAATTTCATTTCCGTTTAAGACCATATCGTAGGCATTTGCACGTACTTTTCCTGGTTCTGTTTCTAGCAAAGCCATATCTTCTGGTTTAGGAGACGTAAATGGGTGGTGCATGGCGTGATAACGACCGGTTTCTTCATCAAGCTCTAATAACGGGAAATCTACAACCCATAAAGGTGCAAATTCTTCTGGTTTGCGCAATCCTAAACGTGTTGCCAATTCCATACGCAGTGCAGAAAGCTGACCACGAGTTTTATCGGCTGGACCGGAAAGTACAAAAATCATATCTCCTGGCTCAGCTCCTGTAATTTTTGCCCATTGTCCTAAATCATCCTGATCATAGAATTTATCTACAGATGATTTATAAGTTCCATCGTCATTGCATTTTGCGTAAACCATTCCCGAAGCGCCAACTTGTGGACGTTTTACCCAATCAATTAAGGCATCGATTTCTTTACGAGTGTAATTTCCAGCTCCTGGAACGGCTATTCCCACTACCAATTCTGCAGCATTAAATACTGGAAAATCTTTGTGTTGTGCAAATTCGTTCAATTCACCAAATTTCATTCCGAAACGAATGTCCGGTTTGTCATTTCCGTATGTTTTCATGGCATAATCGTAGGTAATTCTCGGGAATTTATCTACTTCAATACCTTTTATTTCTTTTAATAAATGTCTTGTCAATCCTTCAAAAACATTCAAAATATCTTCTTGCTCTACAAAAGCCATTTCACAGTCAATCTGGGTAAACTCAGGCTGACGATCGGCACGTAAATCTTCATCACGGAAACATTTTACAATCTGGAAATATTTATCCATTCCGCCTACCATCAATAATTGTTTGAAGGTTTGAGGCGATTGTGGTAAAGCATAAAATTGTCCTTCGTTCATACGGCTAGGTACTACGAAATCTCGCGCACCTTCCGGAGTAGATTTGATTAAGTAAGGCGTTTCAACTTCACAAAAATCCAAATCAGACAAATATTTACGAACTTCCATCGCTACTTTATGACGAAAAAGCAAGCTGTTTTTTACAGGATTTCTTCGGATATCCAAATAACGGTATTTCATTCGGATGTCTTCTCCACCATCTGTTTCATCTTCAATTGTAAAAGGAGGAGTCAGGGCTGCGTTTAAAATGGTCAATTCGGTAACTAAAATTTCGATAGCACCAGTGGGAATGTTTTTGTTTTTGGCTTCACGCTCAATTACAGTTCCTTTTACCTGAATTACAAATTCACGACCAAGTGTTTTTGCCAGTTCAAAAACAGTTTTATCGGTACGACTTTCGTCGAAAATAAGTTGTGTAATTCCGTAACGGTCGCGCAAATCCACCCAATTCATAAATCCTTTATCGCGTGATTTTTGAACCCAACCCGCTAGTGTAACTTCGGTATTAATGTTTGAGGCGTTTAATTCGCCACAATTATGACTTCTATACATGATCAAAATTTTAGATTGCAAAAGTAAACACAAAATTCAAAATAATATAGTAAACTCGTCACTTGATATGTATTAATTTGAAATATTTTGTTAATTGCTAAAATTTGAAGCTGTAATTTCTTTAGATTTGAATTACATTAAATTTAATTAAACAGATCATGAAGAAACTTTTTGTTGCAGGTTTACTGATTTTTAGCACTTTGAATGTGGTGGGTCAAGCCAAAAATCAAGTAAAATTTACGGCTAAAATTGCCAATAGAAATAGTGATACTCTTGTAATTAGAGGCGCTAATGGCTTTAAGCAAATTGTACCCATAAGCAAAGACGAGATTTTTGCCGCTAATTTTGAAGCTCCAAAAGGGTTTTACAATTTTACGGATGGTACAGAATCTACAAGTTTATTTTTATTACCGGATTCTGAAGTAAACCTGACGATGAATGCCAAAGAGTTTGATGAGAGCATTGTATATAAAGGTAAAGGTGTCAACGAGAGCAATTTTCTTGCTCAGTATGCTTTGAATAATGAAAAATTTCAAGCGGAAGCTTTTTTAAAAGAACCTGCTGAATTTACTGCTTTATTAGAACAAAAGAAAAAAGCGGATACGGAAGCCATTAACAAAGGCGACTTTGATGCAGAGTTTAAAAAGGTGTTGTTGGATTCGTTTGAGCAATTCAATCAATATGCTTTTCAGCAATATTCGAGTACGTCTAAGATGCGAAAATTAAACGGGAATCCTTCACCTGAGTTTAATTTTGATAATTACAAAGGAGGAAAAACAAAACTTGCCGACTTAAAAGGAAAGTATGTTTATATTGATCTTTGGGCCACTTGGTGTGCTCCTTGTCGGGCAGAAATTCCTTTTTTGCAAAAAATAGAAGAAAAATATCATGGCAAAAATATTGAGTTTGTGAGTATTTCTATTGATAAAGCAAAAGACAATGAAAAGTGGAAGAAGTTTGTAGCAGATAAAAAACTAGGGGGAATTCAATTATTTGCGGATAAAGATTGGGAATCAGATTTTGTTGTAAAGTACGGAGTGACAGGAATTCCGAGATTTATTTTGATTGATCCAAAAGGTAATATTGTTAACGCGGATGCCGAAAGACCTTCTTCACCAGAACTTCAGACACAATTAGATGCACTTTTGAAGTAATTTAGCACGAATTACAACGATATCGTAATTTTTTATTTTTAGTAAAAATTCCAGTAAAACCAATGCTTCGGCATTGGTTTTTTTGTAAACAATTCATTTCCAATGTTAAGTTTTTATTCAATGTTACCAAATTGTTAAGCAAAAGTTTTTTTAATGTAAATTAATTTATATATTTGATAAAGATTTGATAACATTAAAACCTACAAGATATGAAAAAGTGTGTAATTTTAGTTGCAATATTGTTCTCTGGAATTTTAGTTGCACAAGAATCAAAACCCGAATTAGAAGTTGTTGGAAATACAGTAAAAGCTACTTATTATTATGATAATGGTAACGTTCAACAAGAAGGCTTTTTTAAGGATGGTAAATTAGATGGAATTTGGGTGTCTTACGACGAAAAAGGAAATAAAACAGCTGTTGCAGAATATAAAGAAGGTGTGAAAACTGGAAAATGGATGTATTTTAATGAAAAAACCATCAATCAGGTGGCGTATTCAGACAATAAAATAGAATCTGTTAAGAATCTTCAAAAAAATGCTTTAGCTGATAGAAATTAATATGTTTATTTATAAATAGAAAAGACCGCTTTTATTAGCGGTTTTTTTATGTTTTAATTTTTATGCTCAAGAATACAACTTCTAAATTTTTTTAAGCTGTTTTGTTGACTTTGGGTTGTAATGACAGAGCTGTGTAAAGCGTAATCGAAGCCAAAACAATCCAGAAGGCATCTATAAAAAATAGCTGAATTTGATTGTGCTGAAAAGAATTCCACAACCAGTTACCTGTCATAATTCCGTTACTGATGGGTACTAAAAAGCCTAAAAGACTTCCTGAAATCAAACAGTATTTGTTGGTAAAAGCATCATTTCTTTTAAGGATAAAAAATACCGCCAGCAAAAGCCAGCCTGTAAAATAAATTGTATAAAGGTTGGATTGACTAAGTGGATAAAATATTTTGGCTGTACTAAATGCCAAAGCAGTGATCGGGTACATACTCAAACAAATCGCCAGATAAATGCGCACAACTCTGCGATTGAAGCGCCTTTTATTTTCGGGAATATTGTTTTTTTGTCTGGCCACCAACCAAATCATCACTCCGGAAATAATGACAAAACAGGTAATAATGCCTAAAATGAAACTTACGGTTTTTAAGGCATAACCTCCGTAATCACCAAAATGAATTCGATATAATACATTTTTTACAGCATCCAGATATCTGTTTTGTGTAATTGGATCTTTTTTAGCGACCTCTTTTCCATCTGCAACGCGATACAGGATTTTTCCGATTCCAGTAAATTTTTTGTGATTTAGCAATTCACCTTCAACTAAGACGTGCATGTTCACATCTCCATAATTTTGAATGTAAACACGTGTAATTTGAAAATCTTTCCAATTGCTTTTGGCTTTTTCTACCAATTTAGTGATGCTAAAGGGCGCAGTTAAAGTTTTATTTTCAAAATCGTATGTGGGTTCTGTATATTCTAATTCTTTATACAATTTGTTTTGATCGCCTTGGTACAATACCATGACACTTGGAGCAACGATCAAAAGTTTAATCATAAAAAAGGCGCCTGTAACCGCGTATACAAACTGAAAAGGAAGCCCTAACATTCCTAATGATGTGTGCGCATCTGTCCATAAGGTTTTTAATTTTTCTTTTGGCCGGAAAACATAAAAGTTAGAAACGATTTTTTTCCAATGCAACAATAATCCGGTTATGATGGCAAACAGAAAAAATAAGGCTGTAAACCCGGAAAGATAGTAGCCAACTGGATACGGAATTTGAGCTAGGAAATGCAATCGGTATAAAAATTCTCCAAGCGAGTAGGATTCTTCATAAGTAAAGGTTTTGAAGCTTTTGGTATCCAAATAGAAAAAATCTCCTGCCTTTTGTTTGGCTGGAGCCAAAGTGTCTTTGGTGCCTTCAAGAGAGATGGCAACACGATTTTCGATACTTGGTTTAGAAATCGTTAAAGCCCTTCCGTGCAGTACGTATTTTTTGTCAAGCGTTTGTAAAGCAGTATCATAATCTAACTGAATTTCTTTTGTAATAACTGTCGATTCACTTCTTTCCCAATTGATGATTTCATCCCTAAAAAAAGAAAAAGAACCAGCGAAGAAAATCACAAACAGCACGACGCTAATAACAATTCCGCTAACGGTATGTGTGTGAAAATAAATATTGTAATTACGGTTGCTCATAAGTTGTTAGACTGCTGGATTATAGGTCTGACCCAAGTAAATTAAAAGAGAAAAGACTAAGATAAGGAGCAAATAAAGCCCCCAGATTTTTAAGGCACTTTTTGCTAAAAAGGCAATAATCATAAGCACAACCCAAAGAATAAAACCGCTAAAAGCCATCGTAATCATGATGTTTACCCGGCTGAACCAAGAAGCTAAAGCCAAATGAAAACTTACAGAAACAAAATAGCCGCCCACAATGGCAGCTGTAATTTTGGCAAATCTTTGCCAGTTTGATTGTGTTAAGTATTTAGGGTTTGCAGGCATATTGGTAGCAAATTTTAGTTATAATAAAATTCTAAAAAAGCAATTATAAAAAAAAGCATAAAAATGGCTTTTTTATCTATTTTTTTTAGCGGACTCAAAATGATAATCAAACTGCCAACAGTCATCAACTGGATACAAAACATTAGCGTACCACAACATAAGGATTGTGTAAAAAGCCACATGATGTAGGCCAAAAGCAGAAGAATCAATCCTGTTGCTTTGGTTTGTTTTGGATTTTTTTGCATCCATTTTTCAAAACCAAGATCATACGATAAAGAGGCTCTTTTTGAGGTATAATATAAAGTGTAAAAAGCTAAAAAAAGCAGTAAACTGGCTATTGTTATCATTTTTCTATGAATTTAAAAAACACCTTTCTACCAAGAGAAAGGTGTTTTTGTTTTTTTTAGAATCTATAAGAGAAGCTTGCTGCAAGGGCTCGCGGATCTTTAGGATGAATTGTTGACCAACCATCATAAATATCTTCGTTTGTGATGTTGTTTAATCGTACTGTAATGGTAAATTTTTCAGCAGTATAAAACAAAGATGAATTTAAAACTGTATACTCCGGAATTGTAAATGTTCCGGCAACTTTTCTATTCATAATTTTATTATCACCAACATAGTTTCCTCCAAAACCAAGACCGAAACCTCTTAAAATACCATTTGTAAATTTGTAGCTTGCCCAAAGGTTGGCAAGATTCTGAGCTCCTGCGCTTTCAGGTCTAAAGCCAACGAAATCAGCGTCTCCAGCCGTTAGAATAGCATCATTATAGCTGTATCCTAAAATAATATTTAATCCATTGACCGGATTTGCAACAAATTCTGCTTCAAAACCTTTATTGTGTTGTCCTCCATTTTGGTAAGAAGTCTGGTTGTTTGGCTGCGGAACAGTTGGGTTTGCAGGATCAACGTATGGAGTTTCTACTACATAAACTTGATCAGTAACCTTAATATCATAGTAGCTAAAAGTAGCGTAGAGTTTGTCTTTAAAAAGATTCAATTTTGTTCCAACTTCAAACTGGTTGGCTTTTTCTGGATCAAAGGTTAAAGGCGTGGCAATTGTAGCAGTACGATTCTGACCAGGAGCAACATTAACAAATCCGTTCATGTAATTGGCAAAAAGTGATACTTTATCTAAAACCGGTTGGTAAACTAATCCAAATTTAGGAGAAAAAGCAGTTTGATTGTATCCGTCATTTTTAGCATTCATAAAACGGTCCGCACGTAAACTCAACATCGCAGATAAGGCAGGCGTAAAGTTGATTACATTAGAAACATATGCGCTATAAATTTCTTGCTTGGTTTTATTGTTGTTGCGCGGACTATCTCCAACAATTGCATCCGATCCTGCTTTTGTCAAATTTCCTGTATCGCCGTTTGAAGGGCCAAAAACAGCATTAAAAGCTTGTAAATTATCTCCTATGTAAATGTTTCCATTTCCAAAATATCCCGAACTGCGATCTGAAGTGGTTCTTTTGAAATAATCAAAACCTACCACTATTCGATTTCTTAAACTTCCAATCTTAAAATCACCATTGAAGTTTTGTTGAATGTCAGTAGTAAGATTTAAATTATCCTGATAATTGAAATATCGACCCAATACAATTCCGTCTGTGATGGTTGTATATTGAGTTCCCTCGTATAGATAAGCGTAATTTCCTTGAGATTTTGCTGAACTTGTAGAAAATACGGTTTGTGAAGTCCATTGATCTGAAAGCTTATAAAGCATCTGAGACTGAATGTTATAAGAAGGAGTCTTAAGAGTAAGTTCGTTACTCGTGTAAGAACGTTCGTTGTCGTACTTTAATTCATTAATGTTATGAACTCGTAACGGCGCACCTCTGTCCAGAAACAACATCGTTGGATTGGTAGCTTCATTACTCATAAATTCAGTATTAATCAAAAATGATAATCTATCGTTTACCTCGTAAGATAGCGAAGGCGCAATAAAATACGATTCTTTAAAACCGGCATCCTGAAAACTGTTTTGTGTGTGGAAAGCAGAGTTTACTCTAAAATTTAAAGTCTTGTTCTCATTAAGAGGCGTGTTTACGTCTACAGTTACGCGGTTTAAACCAAAGCTTCCAACTGTGTAATTTATTTCTCCTCCAAATGTTTTGTAAGGTCTTTTGGTTGTGGTATTGATTAAACCTCCGTAAGAGATTAAGCTACTTCCGAACAAGGTTCCCGATGGACCTTTAATAATTTCGATCCTGTCAATATTAGCGGGATCTAAACTTCCGTTTGTTAGTCCCGGTAAACCGTTTACCATAGTAGGCTGTACAGCAAATCCTCTAAGAGAATAATAGGCAGCTCCATCACCACCACGGCCAGTAGCAGCCCAAAGAGGCGTGATGCCTGAAGCATTTTTTAAGGCATCATCAAAATTGGTGACTACTTGTTCTTTTAATAATTCTCCTGTAATGGTAGTATAAACCTGTGGGTTTTCTAAATTTTTTAGCGGTAATCTGGAAACCTGCTGATTGTCTTTGCGTGCAAAATGATTTTTCCTGCCACCATTAATAACCACTTCTGTTAGCTCTTCTGAGTTTGAAGTAAGGCTGAAATTCTCAACCAATTCCTGACCTTCATTGATCGTTATTTTTTTTTCTTTTGAAGTATATCCTACGGCAGAAATTTTTAAGGTATAGATTCCTGGTTTAACATTTTTTATTTTGTAATTTCCTTCTGAGTCTGTTATTGTGCCTAATCTTGTGCCTTTTAAGATCACTGAAATATTTTCAGGCGATTGATCATCATTTGTGGTAATCTGTCCTTTTAAGGTTGCTTTTTCCTGTGACCAAACGGTTGTATTTAGTAACAAAGTAAAGCACAAGCTTAACAAAAATATTGTAAATTTAGATGTCATGTTATTTAGAATTGGTTTTAATAATGCAAATCTAATACATGATCAGCAACAAAACAAGCTATTCTTATTTATTCTAAATAAAAAACTTAACGATAATTATTTTTTTCATTTCAATAAAAAATTAACATATTATTGATGCGTAAATCAATTCTAAATAAAAAAAACCTGCTCAAATGAATGAACAGGTTTTAGAATCAAAAACTAATTTATGTATTAATGGGTGTGTTTCGGGTTAAAACCGTCTTCGCTTAGTTCGATATGCTCATAATCGGCAACCATTTCAGCTTCATAATCAATTTTTTCTCCTTTACTAAACTTGTGGATGATTTTTTCCATGATACTATAAATCACAGGAACCACGATCAAAGTAAGGAATAAAGAAGAGATCAAACCTCCGATAATTACCCAAGCCAATCCGTTTTTCCATTCAGCTCCCGCTCCAGATGCCAATGCAATTGGAAACATACCAAATACCATCGCAATTGTAGTCATCAAAATCGGACGTAAACGTGCGTGATTTGCCTGAATCAATGCCGTTCTGATAGATTCTCCAGCCGCTCTTCGCTGGTTGGTATAATCGACAAGCATGATCGCGTTTTTACACACCAGACCAATCAACATGATAACCCCAAGAATCGTAAATATATTTAAGGTGTTGTTGGTCAAAGCCAAAGCTAATAATACCCCGATAAACGAAAGCGGAATAGCAAATAATACCACAAACGGGTGTGCAAAACTATCATAAAGTCCCACCATAACAAGGTAAACCAAAACAATAGCGGCCAACAAAGCGATTCCTAATGTACCAAAACCTTCACTTTGGTTTTCCTGATCACCACCCCAGATGTAGTTTACCCCAACTGGTTTTTCAAGTTTATCTAATTTCTCCTGCCATTGCGTTACAATTGTTCCGGAAGGAACCCCAACATTTTGACCTTGCACTGTTACCGAAGCTGTTTTGTCTCTACGCTCTAATTGGCTAGGTCCAGAACCTTCTTTAATGGTAGCAAATTGAGATAATTTGATTTGCTGTCCTGCGGCATTAATAAAAATTAGATTACTAACATCGGTAATGTTTTTTCTGTCAAAAGCATTGTACTTAATATTGATGTCGTATTCGTATTCACCAGCTCTGTATTTACCATCCGTATTTCCACTGTAGGCAGTCTGCATGGTGAGACCTACTGTTTGAAGAGTCAGACCTAAAGCAGCCATTTTATCACGGTCAACCTGAACATTAATTTCAGGATTTCCGTCTTCAACAGTTAGTTTAATCTCTGTTGTTCCAGGAATTTTGCGCAATTCAGCTTCTGCTAATTTAGCGTATGCCATGGCGCTTTCAGTTGATGGACCTGTTACAATTAATCCTAAAGTAGCATTATCTGCCGTACCTAAAATACCAACCGGAACTGTTTTTACTTTTGCTCCAACCAATATTTTTTCAAGTTTACGTTTGATTTTTGCAGCATACACCGAAGCATCATCATCACGATCTTTCTGTTCGATCATTTTTACATCAATCTCAGCTTTGTACGCCGTGGCTTGTGAGGCTCCAAGACCTTCACTAGTTTGTCCTACAGTTGTAATCTGGCTGTGAACATATTCCTGAGTTTTCAAAAAGGCTTCTGCTTTTTGTGTCATAAAGTTGGTTTGCTCCAACGAAGCATCTTTTGGCATTTCGATTTGAACTAAAAACTCACCACTGTCTGAAGAAGCAAAGAATTCACCACCGATAAATCCGCCGCCTAGTAAAGAGAAGATTGATCCAAAAAATAATACTAAAACAATCACAATTGTTTTGATGTAATGATCTAAACTCCATTCTAATAAACCAGAGATCCAGTTTGTAAAACGTGTCAAATAACTTTCGAAACCAAGAATAATTCTTCCAAAAAGATTTTTTCCTTCAATATGTTCTAATTTTCCATAACGAGAAGACAACCAAGGAATAATAGTAAATGAAGCCAAAAGTGATAACATGGTTGAAATAATTACCGTTACACAAAATTGTGTAATAATATTAGAAACCAAACCAGAACTCATTGCAATAGGCAAGAACACGACCACAATAACCAATGTAATCGAAGTTACGGTTCCGCCAATTTCTGCAGTTCCATCATACGATGCTCGAATACGGCTTTTACCCATCTCCATGTGTCGGTAGATGTTTTCAAGTACCACAATCGCATCATCGACCAGAATACCGACCACCAGAGATAATCCTAATAAACTCATTAAGTTTAGGGTGTATCCCATTAAATAAATTCCGATAAAAGTAGCAATCAAAGATGCTGGTATCGAAACCATTACAATCAATGAGTTTCTTATACTGTGCAGGAAGAACAACATTACAAAAGCCACCAAAATTACGGCTATTAATAAATCATGAACTACAGAATCAGCAGCTTCCAACGTAAAAATAGTACTGTCTTTTGCGACTTCTAATTCTAGTTTATTTGCTTTATAATCTTTTTCAAGAGTTTCAATTGTTTTTAATAATTGCTCACTTACTGCCACAGCATTGGCATCAGATTGTTTGATAATTTGTAAAACAATCGCGCTTTTTTGATCGACACGCGATATTTTTTCAGCAATTTTTTGTGTATCCTGAACGTCTGCAATATCTCCTAAACGAATCTGAATTCCGTTTTGAGAAGAAACCACTAAATTTCTTAATTCTTCAACACTTTTATATTTACCCGCTAAACGAATTAATATTTTCTGATCACGAGTTTGAATATTTCCTGTTGGGAAATCTAAGTTGGATGACAGGATGTTTTGTTGTACCTGTGGGATTGAAAGCCCGTAACCCTGCATTTTTAATGCATCAAGATTTACCTGAATTTCACGTTCCTGTCCACCAATAATATTTACTTGCGCAACTCCAGTTACACGAGATAAAACAGGTGCGATTTTTTTATCAATTAAATCATAAAATGCAGCTTCATCCATCTTTCCGTTGGCACCAATTGTCATAATTGGTAAATCGCTCAAGGAGAATTTGGTCAGCGATGGAGTTTCGGCATCATCGGGTAAATCACTTATGATGGCATTTATTTTTCGCTGCGCATCATTCATAGAGATATCGACTTTGGCAGTAGAAGTCAGTGTAATCGATACGATAGACAAACTTTCGTAGGACTTTGAGTCAATTTTCTTGATGTTTTCCAGAGATGCGATTGCATCTTCAATTTTCTTGGTTACAGTGTTCTCTACCTCACTCGGAGAAGCTCCTGGATAAATAGTAGAAATTGTGATAACGTTTTGCTCAAATTTAGGGATCAGCTCGTAGCCTAATTGGCTGTAACTGAATAATCCACCAAGTGTTAGAATTGTAAACAATACAATTACCAACGACGGACGTTTTATGGATATTTCGGCTAATTTCATATTTTTTGCTTTAGACTTTAGGCAATAAGCTTACTGCTTATGGCGTGTAGCTTACTGTTTTAAATTATTTAATAATTTCTACTGTATTACCGTCTTGAAGGTTAATTTGACCAGTAATAATTACAGTTTCACCATCAGATAGTCCGTTGATAATTTCTACAGTATCTCCTAAAATTCTTCCGGCAGTTACTTTTCTTAATTTAGCAATACCGTTTTCAACAACAAAAATCTGGTTACTGCTTACACTCCCCACAAATGCGTTTCTAGGTACCACCATCAAGTTTTGTTTTTGTTGGTTCGAAGCAAAATTTGCAGTTCCGTACATACCTGCTTTTAGATCATTATTTGAGTTGTTTGCAATTTCAATTTCAACCGGAAAACTCAAACTCTCATCAGCTTTTGCAGCAATAAAAGTAATTTTTCCCGTAAATGTTTTGTCTGGATACACACTAGCAGCCACATTGATCTTATTGCCAACTTTTAGTCCGGCAACTTGGTTCTCGTTTACTGTAACTACCAGTTTTAATCGCGAAACATTTACAATGTCAAACATTGCAGTTGCAGGCATTCCTGCTAGAATAGACCCTGGCTCAATATATTTTTTGTTGATAAAACCGCTTATCGGTGCTTTTACTTTTGTATCGCCTACATTAATTCTGGCTTGTTTTAAATTTGATTCAGCATTGGTCAAAGCCAATTTTGCCTGATCCAGTTGTTGTTTGGTAACACCACCTGTTTTAAATGCATTTTCGTATCTGTTATAATCAGATTTTGCATTTTGATAGGCTGCATCAGCTTGTTGTGCACTCACATTGATTACATCACCTCTCATTGTCAGTAAAGGTTGGCCAACTCTTACATAGTCACCTTCTTTTACCAAAACACTGATTACTTTTCCAGACTTTTCTGCAGAAAAAGTTAGCTCCTGAATAGGCTGAAAACTACCATTGGCAACAAAATCAAGTGACACTTCCTGAGTTTTTACTTGTGCTACTTTTACAGAAACTGCAGCATTTTTTTGAGCCACAATATCAGTTTTGGCTTTGTTCTCGGCTTTATTTTTAGTTAATACGAATCCAATTAGAGCTAGAGATCCAATTATGACTACGATGGTTATAATAATTTTCTTCATTTTGTTAGTTATTATTTAATAAGTGTTTTTAGTTCTCCTTTTGATTTTATTAATGCTATTTCTGCTACTTTATAATCTAAAATTGCCGCAGTATAATTGTTCTGTGCTTCAATGGATGCGTTTTCTGCATCTAGTAAATCGGTTAACGAAGCCAAACCTTGTAAGTAATTATTGTTTGTGTTTTTAAGTATTTCTCCAGCCAAAAGCATGTTTTCTTTTTGGTTTTCTATTGTAATAATGCTATTTTGGATTTGAGTAGTTGCATTTTTATAATCTAAATCAAGTGAAAGTTTAGTGTCTTTAAGATCTTCCTGAAGCGATCTAATTTGAACATCAGCTTGTCTCACTTTTGCGCGAGTACCAAATCCTGTAAAAATAGGAACTCTTAGATTTAGCCCAATTGCAGAATAATCAGACCAATAAACGCCGTCTGCAGGTTTTGCAAATAAAGGCATTTCTGGACCTTGGCCTAGATAGTTGTACCCGGCTGATAATGATAAAGTTGGGTAATATTCTGCTTCGATAGATTTTTTTTGTAAAACCAAAAGTTCTTCTTGTTTTTTCAGAAGCAAATATTCTGTTCTATTGGCCAGATTGGGAGCTTCTGTCAAGGCAGCAGGGGTTACTTCAAATTCAGTTTGAGGAATCTCAATCTGAGTTTCTATTGGCATTCCCATGTAAAATTTCAAAGCATTTTCCTGTAATTGTACAGCATTCAAAATTTGCTGGCGTTGTGTGCTAATGTTTGACATTTTTACCACAATACGGTCTAAATCTATTTTTTTAGCCAAACCATTATCAAATTGTCCTTTTACGATATTACGAACTTTGGTTGTGTTGGCAAAAGTACTGTCTAATAATATCAATTTCTGACGTTGAACATAAACCTGATAGTAGTTGTTGGCTACTCTTTCAATAACTTGTTCTTCTGTCAGTTGATCGTTTATTTGATAAAATTCACGAGTAGATTTTGCAGCTCGCAAACCAGTAAAAACCGATTGGTCAAAAATAGCTTGCGTTAACGAAATCCCAGCACCTGATGTCCATTTTTGGCCAAAAGTTGCCTGAATAGTTGTTCCCGGAGCACCAAATCCAGCTCCATCAATAACACTTGTTTGTAATACAGGATTGTAAGTCAGGTTACCATTTGCAGAAATTTGAGGCAGTGCTCTGGAACGCACTTCCTGTATTTTATATTCGCTGTTTTCAACCTCTAATTTTGCTTTTTTAGCATCTGCTTTATTTTGCAATGCATAACTTACAGCGTCTTTCAGGGTTAAAGTTTTTACCTGAGCGTTTGCCGTTAAGGCAAATGAACTCAAAAATATAAGAATTATTCTTTTCATAGATTGATGATTAAGTAGTAATTTTTTTAAGTTGTTTTTCTAGTTCCAGTATTCCTTCAGATGTTGCCATTGCTCTGGTGTGATATTCCAGCGCTTCTAATTCTATTTTCTGTGCTTCTTTTTCAGACATAGTTGTTTCGTTAATGTGAAAAATTAAGGTGTAATAAAACTTGACGTAGATATCGATATTCAAGTCCTTGCGATAGAGATTTTCCCGAATTCCTTTTTCGATATTTTCTCTAAAATAATGACTACACTGTTCAATTTCGTGCGACATTACATTTTGATAAATTTCAGGATAATGTTTTTTTAACTGATAAATTGCAGAGGTGTCGGTATTGTTTTTAAACATGTCACGAAACATTTCTCTAATTTCAAAATTCTCATAAATTGCGTTGTAATTTTTAGCAACAATGGTATCAATAATTTGGTGTACCTGTTTGTGAACCATCGAAGTACTTTCTTCGATCAAAACTTCTTTATTACAAAAATATTTGTAAATCGTTTTTTTAGAAATACACATTTCTCCCGCAATGTCATCCATAGTGACACTTTTAAAACCTAGTTTTAAAAACAATTCACTTGCTTTAGATATGATTTTTTCTTTCATTTTACTGTCAAATTGCATTACAAATATAAAGAGGAAACTTTAAATTCTAAAAGAGTTTCCGTTATTTTTGTAATAATTTTACATTATTTTTTTAATTTATGAGATTTATATACTAAACTCCAAATTGGCGATTAGTTTGATGTCTTTTCCCAGAGCCAATCCGCCATTTTGATTGTACGAATGATAATCCAAACCAAAATCCTGACGCTTGATATCGCCGGTAATTTCAAAAGCTACTTTTTTATTTCCATTATACGTGTTAACCCCAATAAATTCAGCATCAAGTTCTACTACTCGTGTTACATCTTTTATCGTTAAATCTCCTTTAAAAAAATTGATATTATTATTTACTTTCTGAAAAGAAGTCGACTTAAAACTGATAATAGGATGCTCATTTACATCAAATAAATCCTGTAATTGCAAGTAGGTATCAATTTGCTGAAAACTATCGCTTTTATTGTTTATATCTAATGAAAACTCAACGGATGCATCTTCAATTTCGTTGTCTTTGATGTTTACAAAGCCATCAAACTTGTTTGAAGTACCTCCTAAATAAGCAATAATAGAATGTCTCATTTTAATTAAAACATCTGATTGACTAGAATCTATGGTCCATGTTGTTTTCATAATTATTTGGTTTTGTTGATTTTGTAAATCGTTTAAAACTCTTTCGGAAACTTTTATAGTGTTGTAGGTTTCCATTCGATGGCGCAAATATAAGAAGGAAACTTTAAAAACCAAAAAAGTTTCCGTGTTTTTTTATGTTTATTTTTAATAAGTTGTAATTGAATATTTTACAACTAAATTAAAATCATAGATTGACTGTCAAAATAGAAACTAATATTTCATATTTGAGTTGTATCTTTGAGGCTTGTAAATCAGATTTTCATTTTATGCACACTATTAGCCAGTATCAGGATTTTTTTATTACTTATCTAAAAAATCAAAGCATTAATAAAGAGCCTAAAAATCTTTATGAACCAATAGATTATATTTTACATCTTGGCGGAAAAAGGATGCGTCCTGTACTGACCCTGATGGCCTCTGAAGTTTTTGACACCGATTATCAAGTAGCGCTTCCGGCTGCAATGGCAGTAGAAGTTTTTCATAATTTTTCTTTAGTTCACGATGATATCATGGATGATGCGCCTCTAAGAAGAGGTAAAGAAACCGTGCATGAAAAATGGAACATTAATACCGGAATCTTATCCGGCGACGCTATGCTTATTTTGGCATATCAATATTTTGAACAATACGAGCCGATAATTTTTAGAGATTTGGCTAAATTGTTCAGCAAAACGGCACTCGAAGTTTGTGAGGGTCAGCAATTGGATGTTGATTTTGAAGAAAGAAATGACGTAACAGTTGCCGACTATCTTAAAATGATCGAATATAAAACAGCTGTTTTGGTGGCAGCAGCCATGAAAATGGGTGCAATTGTCGCAAAAACTTCTGAGAAAGAAGCCAATTTAATTTATGATTTCGGGCTTAATTTAGGACTTGCTTTTCAGTTGCAAGACGATTTCTTGGATGCTTTTGGAAATCCCGAAACCTTTGGAAAACAAGTAGGAGGAGATATTATCGAAAATAAAAAAACGTATTTGTACATTAAAGCATTAGAATTTTCTTCTCCTGATAAAGCTTCAGAATTGCAGCAATTATTTAGTGTAACATTAGAAGATAATAAAGCCAAAATAATTACTGCGAAAGCCATTTTTAACGAATCTGGCGCTTCAAATGCAACGCAGGAAGCGATAGAAATGTACACTTATAAAGCATTTCAGACTTTAGACAAAATGGATCTTAATACTGATAAGAAAAATATTTTAAGAGCATTTGGTGAGAACTTAATGGGAAGAAAGGTTTAAAATTTTTAGCCACAGATTTAATAATTTTCACAGATTTAATCCTTGAAATATTTTAATCTGTGGCTGTTTTTTGCATAATAAACCCGACAAGTTCTAAAAAAGTGTATCCGGATCAATCAAATCGGATAGTTTTTGTTTAAACTGGTCATTCAAAAGAGTTAAACCATATTGGTACGAAGCATTCATCCAACCAAAACCTTCTTCGGTGATATAATCAAACTCAGTTCCTACGTTGCCATATTCGGCAAAAATTTTGTGTGAACTTATCTCCAAATCAAATTTTTCTGGAATCGTACCATTATAATCAACAGCATTTCTGGTAATCAGCCAGAGCCAGCGATAAACCATTTCCTGAGTTTCTTCGATAAAATTATAGTGCAATAAACCTTCCCATAAAAGCATTTGATGAGGTGCCCATCCAAAAGGATAGTCCCATTGTCTTGTTGGGGAATTTTTATCTAAACTAGCTATTGATTCTTTGGTACTTCCTGCAATCCCACCTTTCATTTTAAATTTTGGTAATGTCTTTTTTACTAAAATTTCAGCTTGTTCGGGAGTACTTATTTTTGCCCAAAGTGGATAAAAAGTAGTGGCAGCCTCAAAGATATGTTGTTCTTCTGTTACAAAATTATAATCAAAATAAATGCCTTTGACTTCGTTCCAGCATAGGTTATTAATTTTTTCTTTTCTGAAAAGAGCTTTTGTTTGCCAATAATCGCTCGAATAGGAAACATGCTCATCATATTGAAATTCTTTATTAAAAAGTGTTTCGATCAAAAAAGCAATATCTGTCTCATATTTG
This sequence comes from Flavobacterium flavipigmentatum, assembly GCF_020911905.1. Taxonomy (NCBI): domain Bacteria; kingdom Pseudomonadati; phylum Bacteroidota; class Flavobacteriia; order Flavobacteriales; family Flavobacteriaceae; genus Flavobacterium; species Flavobacterium flavipigmentatum. The sequence goes on from NZ_CP087133.1 coordinate 1,349,571, forward strand.
TAAAGCAAACTGTTGATAGCAACAGTGTTAAGATTGGCGCAAATATCGACCAATCTGTTGGTGGTGTCATGACCGCTTTCGCGCATGCTGCGGTCATGCGAAAAATAATTATCGAGTGCTGTGTCGACAATCTCTCTTTTGAGGTATTTCTTTTCGAATTCCCGAGTTGAAAGATTGTATTTTGGAGCAAATTGTTCTAAAATATCGTCAAAATGACCTTCTTCGACTTCAAATGGAATTCCAATTCCCTCTGCTTTATAACGATTCAAACCATTTGATGTTAGCCGTTTTCCTTCCTCCATCCAGACCGTTTGGTACTCTTTTATGGCCGTTTTTAGATGTCTTTCTACCCAGAAAATTTCAGGATTTGATTTTTCTATAATGGCTCTTATCAAAGAGGTGTAAAGCGGAGGTTGTGTTCGGGTCAAATAATAACTTCTATTGGCATTGAGAATTTTTCCGTAGTGATCAATTTGATATTTGAAATTTTCGGCGATACCCAGCGCAAGATCAATTTTGTCATCAATCAAAAGACCTTGTGCGATAAAATAGCTGTCCCAACCGTACATTTCGTTAAATCTTCCACCTGGAACTACAAACGGAACACCCGAAATTTGATTGTTTTTTATTTGAAGCGCTAAGGCAAGAATACCCGGTTTTTCGTTGAGTGATAACACATATTCAGGTGTTATGTTTTTGGGTAATTGAATGACTTTTAGCTTTGAATTTTCGGCCTCCAATTTTTTGAAATAATCAAAAACAATCTCATCACCAAAAGGCACGTACAAATAAGAAATAGCGTTTTCGATTTTATCATCTTCCAGAATTTTTTTTACGCCAACTGCGTCAATCGTTCTGGTGAGTCCATTCCAATATAAATTTTTTATTTTTCGGGAAATTCTTTCTACAGGATTTTCGGTAATTTCGGTGATGTTTATTTCGGCAAATTCAGTATTATTTTTTTTGGCTAAAGCTAATTCCTGCAATAAGTTAGATAGGTGATAGGTTCCTTCTATAGTTACTGCATTTCCGTTTTCGGCTTCAATCGTAAAGCTTTTTGGACCCTTGTCATCAATCGTTATTTTTTTATCACCATCAGTATCTTCCTGAGCTAATAATTTTTCTAAAGTCTGACGTATATGTAATTTAAATTTCATCTTTTGCAGTTATTTTTTTTAGAATAAAAAAGGATATCAATAATAAAAACATCGGAATTAAAGTGAAATAAAACGCTTTTTCGGGGCTTTGATTCTTAAATAGCCAACCTGTAATTCGAGATCCTAATGTTCCGCCAAGAGCGGAGAAAATCACAATTAATCCAGTCATGGAGCTTTGCAGGTTTTTGGGCAATGCACTTAATACAATAGAATTTAACAACGGGTAAATTGGCGCAATAAACAGTCCTATTAACGGAAATGCAAATCCAATGAGCGGTATGTCTGTCAAACTATTAATGCTTTTTACTTCAAGCCCGACTACTTTTGGAAGCACAAAAATCACGATCAGCATAGCCGCAATGATGCAAAAAGTCAGTACCCAAATCCAATTGATTTTTTGCGTTACAATTCCGGCTATTAAGCGTCCAACAGCTAGTGAGATCGCCAAAATACTCGCCATCATGATGCTGATGTTTTCTGGTAAATGAAGCACTTTGGTATTAAAAGTAGGTAACCACGAAAGGATTCCTTGCTCTATCATTACAAATAAAAAGACACTAATGACAAAAACTATAGTAAGTGTTTTGGCAATGAGTTTGAACATTTGTAAAAAGTCATCCTTAAAATTTTGTTCAGAGGTTGTTTTGGGCTCTTCAAATTTAGTAAAGAATAAAAAGGCGAAGGATAAGAGGGATAAAGCAGCGAGAAACCAATAGACGTTGAGCCAGGAATTGGGATCGCTCTCGTCATTAAAAGCAGGAAACAAAAAGTAAGCCAGTGCAATTCCTATCATAAAAACACCTTCAATACTGCTCATTAATGCGTTGTGTTGCTTTTGGTTTTCAGTAACAGTACCAATTAAGGAATAAACCGAAACTTTGATCAGAGCAAATGAAACCCCGACCGTTGCAAAAAGTATTTTAGCATTATCAAATGAGTTTCCAAAATACATCGAAATACAGGCAAGAGTTACTAATCCTAAACCTATTAGCATTGCTTTTTTAAAGCCAATTCGAGGTAAAAATGAAGCGATAAAAAAAGATACTATTGCAATGGGCATGTCCTTAAAAGCTTCTAGTATACTGGCCTGAACTTCATCAACGCCATAATTTTTTTGTGATTTTAGAATAACAATACCCACGCTATTTAGTAAAATAGCAAAGACAAAGTAATTGAGGTATAAGGAGATTTTGATTCCAATGTTTTTCATCAGCTTTTACAATTTAGTTTTGTTTCCTAAACTTTTATTATAGTGGTATTTAAAGACTAATTTAAAATAATAAAAATACCAAGTGCCGCTTCATTAAAACAGCACTTGGAGAGTTTATTAACCAACCTAACAATAATTAGAAATTTATAGCAACCGAAAATCTAAAAGCGCGCCCTAAAATAGGTCTTGCCATAAACACATCACTTGCTGCAGAGGTCGTTTGTCTAGGATCGCCCTCAGTTAACCCAATTTCGTTAAACAAATTCGAAGCATCTACTGCAAAACGAAGGTTGTTATACGTATAATTTAAACCGGCTCCTACTTCTTTGTAAGCAGGTAAAACCTGTCTGTTGTCTTGATTGGTGAATTTTTTATCATAATAAGAAAACTGAACATAAGCAGATAAATCTTTTGTGATGTCAACTTCTGGTCTCAGGTTACAGAAGAATTTCGGAATTCTTCGGGCTGTGTTTCCATTAAAATCAAAGGTAGAACCATCTGCATTTGTTCCTGTAAAGTTTTCGTATTCTGGTTTTTGAACTGTAAAAGTAAAACCTAATTTTACCATTTCGTATCTGGCGTTGGTTTCTACTTCCAGACCAATATTGTTTACGTCTGCAAATTTATTTTCTGAGGATCCATCAGATAAAATATCGGTAAAAGCAACATTCTTTAAGTTCATGTGAAACAGATTCGCATTTACAGAAAGAAACGAGTTAGAATATTTATAACCCAATTCCAGCTGATTGACTTTTGTGTTTTCTAATTTGCTTAGATCGGCAGCATTATCATAAAATGATTCTTCGATAGGCGATCTAAAACCGTGGCTGTAACGAATGTAAGAAGCCATATTATCATTGAATTTGTAGTTCCCTGCGGCAGTATAAGACCACTCGCTCACATCATATCTCCAGTAGGTATAAGGATTTCCTTTTACAGTAGTTACCGCGTCATCAGCCGTATTATTGTCCAAAAGACCTAAGTTTTCAGCAAAAAATCTTGCGTTATCTCTGTACCCGGAATATTTGTCTTTATTGTAGCGTAAACCCGCATTAAAGGTTAATTTTTCTGTCGCTTTGATTTCGGCATCAGCATAAATGTCATTCAAAAGGCCTTTTGTTTGTGCATCTCTTTCTAGCCAAGTAATTCTTTCTACTCCATTCCAGGTATGATCGACTCCAGTAGTATTGTCTTTTACATTTAATAATCTAGGATTGTCAGAAACACCCACTAAATAAGAGTTCCAGTTCCAGTATTGGTTGGATTTCCAATTAGAATAATAGTAGCCAGCCGTCAATTTTACAGAATCTAAATCAAAAGAAAAAGAGAAATTATTAGCAAAATTATCCATTTTTTTCTGAATATGCCAAAGATCGGCTCTCATAATCAAAGTATTAGGATCGAGTGTTGCACCATTATCTACATAGGTATAATCTAGATTTGCAACTGCTGTATTTTTAACACCTGTAGCATAAGATTCTTGTGTCCATGGACCACCGTTTGGAAAAATAGCATTGTAATTTAAATCGATAGTGGTTTGTTTGAAAGCATTTTTGAAAGTTACTTTTTCAGATATTTTCTTTTTAAATTCTGCTCCAATAGAGTTGATTACAGGATGAGAACCATCTTCCAAATCAGCGCTAAAAGTTCCTCCTCCATATTGAGGAACATTCAAAAGACTAAAATTTACAGAAGTCAAAGTACCATAGTTGGGATCAAAGCCAGCTACACCTTCAATTTTTCCGTTATTACTTTTTAAAGGAATTGGTAGATAGAACGTATTTCTGTCATTCAGATGTTTAAAATTAACTCTTAAATAATCTTCGTCATTAAATTTATACGTCAAGTTTCCTTTGATCTGGCCTCCTTTATTAGCCGTAAAACCAGTATTTCTCACGCCATTATCGGCTCTGTAAAATCCGCCTACATTAAAAAATAATTTATCCTGAATTAAAGCACCAGATAAGTTAAGATCAGTTCGGAACATTCCGTAATCAGAAGTCGTAAATTTAGCTCTTCCTTTGAATTCATTTTGACCTGTTTTAGAAATAAAATTGATAATTCCTCCAGGAGCATTGTTGGCAAAAATAGAGGCAGAACCTCCTCTTACGGCTTCCATTTTACTCACCGTTTCGTCTAATCTGTAAAAGGTATCTGCATTTGCAAATTGTAGTGCACCATCTTCAAAAACAGGTAATCCATCTTCTTGAATTTGCACGTACTCATAAGCTCCTGCAGAAGGAATTCCTCTTGCAAAAAGGTTGTTTCCAATTTCTCCACCAGAAGCTTCTACGACAAATCCGGGGATAGTCTGAAGCAAGGCAGCGGTGCTCGAAGGGGCTCTGTCTTCAATCGCTTTTGCGCCCAAAGTAGTGATAGCAACACTTGATTCCAGCTTAGATCTTGGTGCTGATGATCCCGTAACGACAACTTCTTTTAGGTTTTGTGATTCTCCTTCCAGCAGTAAATTTTCCTGCACAGATTCTCCTTCTTTTACTAGGATTTCTTTTGAAAAGCTTTTGTAACCAACATTTGTTGCTACGATTGTGTAGTTTCCCGCCGCAATATCCGAAAAAAGATATCCACCGTTTTCATCTGTAATCGTATTTTTGTCGGTGCCTTGTAAAGACACATTGGCTCCTGGAACTGTCTGTCCGTTTTCGTCTACTACTTTTCCAGAAACAGAATTTTTTCCCTGCGCAAACATACTGCCTGGCAGCGAAAAGAGGCATAACATTAAAAGGATAATGCCCAAATAAGAATTAAGCTGTTTCATAATTTTTCTTTTTTTTGATTTTTTTTGGTTTTGTAGAGTAAACTTAACAAGTAATTAACAACAATGTAATTGATTTTAATCGAAAACGTTTTCGAAAACACCGAAAACGTTTTCGAAATATTATTTTTTATGGATGCTACTTTTTTTTAGTACATTTATTTCATGAATGATACTAAGTTAATAGATATTGCTTCGGCATTAGGTATTTCAGTTACAACAGTTTCAAAAGCTTTAAAAGGGTACACGGACATCAGTAAGGCGACTCGTGCACGAGTTCTTGAGATGGCGGATAAAATGAATTACATGCCTAATTCTGTGGCCGTAAATCTCAGGACCAACGAAACCAAAACTATAGGAGTCATCATTCCGGCGACCGTACATCATTTTTTTTCCAGTGTTCTCAATGGTATTTTAGAGGAAGCAGAAAAAAGAGGTTATCTGGTTATTATTCTTCAGTCTAACGAAAAATATGAATTAGAAAAAAAACAATTGGCGCTCCTGATTCAAAAGCGCGTTGACGGTGTTTTAATGTCCCTTTCTAACGAAACAGACGATTTTTTTCATATTAATGAAACGATTAGAAAAAACATTCCCGTTGTTTTATTCGATAAAATTGCAAAAAGAGTCGATTGCTCTAAGGTGATCATCAATGATGCAAAAGCAGCTTACGATGCTGTGTCGTATCTTATCAATAAAGGTTTTAAAAAGATTGCTCATTTTAGAGGTTCATACGTTCCACAAAATTCTATCGACCGGTTTTTAGGATACAAAAGAGCTCTCGAGGCGCACGGAATGGAGTATGACTCCAAATTGGTTTATGTTTGTGATAATAATACAGATTTTGAAGACGGTTATGAGAATGCCCAAAAAATAATGGCAGAGCATCCAGATGTAGATGCCATTTTTGCCATTACGGATTTGGTTGCCATCGGAATTATCAAATATTTTAATGAAGCAGGAATAAAAACGCCTGAACAAGTGGCTGTTTTTGGGTTTAGCAACTGGTTTATGAGCACGGTAATATCTCCGAAATTAACGACAATCGATCAGCCAGGATTTGAAATGGGTCATAAAGCAGTTTCTATTTTAATAGATGAAATTACAGACCTTAAAGAACATCGTCCTGTAAAGTATCAAACTGTAGAACTTCCCACAAGAATCATTGAAAGAGAATCGACCGTTAAGTGATTTTTTAGTTTTAACTTTGTCTCAATCTTTAAATGGCATCCATGTTTCCAATTCCTGAAAATACCGATTTTTTATTGGCTAATGCCGAAAGCAAAAATTTATATCTTAACTTAATTGAGCAAATTAATAAGGATTTTAATTTGGCAAATGAAGGAATCGATTTTCCATTGAGTGTTTCTCCAGAAGAATTGAAAATTCAGTTACATGAAAAAATCTACCGAATGATTCAGTATAAATTTGCAGAATATCTGAATCTGCTCTATATTATCGATGTTTCTGAAAGTGAAATTAAAAAACTGGATGGCTCTGATTTGGTACTGCTAGCTGAGCAAGTTTCCTTTTTAATTTTAAAAAGAGAATGGCAAAAAGTCTGGTTTAGAAATCACTACAAGTAAAATACTTCGCTCATAAAAAGAGCAAATAATGATTTTTAATTTGCAGAGAGGATGGGATTCGAACCCACGATACAGTTACCCATATACTAGCTTTCCAGGCTAGCTCCTTCAACCACTCGGACACCTCTCTAAATTGGTTTGCAAATAACATAAAAAAAAACGAGTTAGAAAAACTATTTATAACAATCCTTTACATGCTTTTTCTAAATTCTTCAATAAATAATTTTACAGCCTTCTTTTGATAGGTTCCATCTATGGTTAAAATAAACGAATCTCGTTTGGTATCTACACCAACAATCTGAATTGCTTTTAGGTTATTCCAATCTCTCAGCGCTTTTTCGGTAACAATAGTGGCCCAATCGCTTTCTTCTACCAATCGCAAAAGAGCGTGAACTGCATTTAGCTCGATCGACACTTTAGGTTTCATATTGTTTTTTAAAAAGAGTTCATCCAGAAATTCTCTCGAATTAAATCCTTTTACAGGTAAAATAAGCGGAATATTTTCGATGTTTTTAAAAGGAATTTTATCCAAAACAGCCAATTCGTTTGATCTGGAAACGGCCATAACCAATTGCGAAGTAAATAAGGGAATTTTTTGAAAAGGCAGCTCAATTTCATTAGACGAAATCACCAAGACCAGATCCAGTTCGTTGTTTAATAATTTTTTTTCCAAAGGTTCTGTCGTACCATATTCGACAACAATTTTTAAATTTGAGTAGGTTTTGGCAAATGCATTGACAATCGGTAAAACCAAAAGTCCAAAAATATAAGTCACACCAATACGCAATTCTCCGCCAATCATTTGGTTCAAATCATCAATCGCCTGTTTGCCACTTTGCACATTTTCTATAATTTGCTTGGCGTGAATTAAAAATACAGAACCAGCTTCGGTTAGTTTGACTTTCTTCCCAATCCTAATAAACAAAGGCATTCCGAGTTCTTCTTCGAGCTTTTTTATTTGCTGTGATAAACCAGATTGGGTTACGAAACACAATTCGGCCGCTTTTGTAAAGTGCAAAATCTCCGCCGTTTTGATAAAATATTGCAATTGATAGATTTCCATATTGATAATTTTAAATACTTATTATAAGTAAAATTATTAATTTTTCTAATGAAATCATAATTGCGAACTTTGTCAAAAAATAGCTCGCATTATGTTTAAAGCGCTAAGATCAAAAAACTTCAAATTATTTTTTTATGGCCAGTCTGTTTCTGTTATTGGTACTTGGCTTCAAAAAACAGCTGTAAGTTGGATGGTTTACAGCATTACAGGATCGGTATTTTTATTAGGATTGACAACTTTTTTAAGCATGATTCCGTCTTTGTTTTTGGCTCCTTTGGCCGGAAGTATTATTGGACGTTACGACAGGCACAAAAGCATGATTTTTTTACAATCTATGGCGATGTTGCAAGCGGGAGCACTGGCATTATTGATTTACCTGAAAATTTACAACATCAATTTTATTTTAGCATTGAGCCTTTTTCAGGGAATTATCAACGCTTTTGATATGACCTGCAGACAGACCATGATGATCGACATTGTAGACCATAAAGAAGACTTGTCTAATGCTGTTGCTCTCAACTCGACACTAAACAATTTTGCCCGAATTGCCGGTCCAGCATTAGCCGGAATTATATTGCATACCTATGGTGAGGACATTTGTTTTATTGGAAATTTCCTGAGTTATATTCCAGTTTTGATTTCGTTATTACTGATGAAAATTACACCGCATATTAAGGCAACCGATAAACTTAAAATGTTAGAAGATTTTATAGAAGGCTTAGATTATGTAAAAAAAGAAACCGAAATGGCAAAAATGCTCTTGATGTTAACATGCAGCAGTTTGTTTGTGATTTCTTTTAATACTTTGATGCCGGTTTTTGCCAAGGATATTTTTAGTGGTAACGCACAAACTTTTAGTTGGTTTGAAAGTGCGGCAGGTATTGGCTCTATTGTCTCTGCTATTTACCTTGCCAACCTAAAAACATCAAAAAATATGAATAAAATAATGATATCAGCCAGTGTATTGTTAGGCTTCAGTATTATTATTTTGGCTTATTCAAACAACTTAACTGTGGCACTTATCTGTATGGGTTTAAGTGGCGTTGGTATGATGGCGCAAACTTCTTCTATAAACATCTATGTGCAAACTAAAAGCGCCGTAAATATGCGTTCGAGAAGCATTAGCTATTATTTAATGGCATACCAAGGGATGATTCCTGTGGGAAGTTTATTAATTGGGTATGTTTCTAATGAAATAGGTACACGACACACGGTAGCATTGCAAGGCATGATCTGCATTCTTTCGGTGGTAGTTTATGTGTATTACAAAAACCACAAATCAACTCAAGAATTAGAAACTTGTCAAGTTCATTACAGAAATTCCAATAATTAAGAAATTCCAAGTTTCAATCTTTACCTTTGCTTTTCAGATTGAAATTTTACTATTGAGGTTTTATTTTGTACTATGAAATCTCCCCACGCAAGGAAGTTTCAAAAATTGTTTTAAAATCAGCTGGTGGAATGTCATGACCCAATAAATACATCAATTTGGTGATTGCGGCTTCGGTTGTAATGTCTTTTCCAGAAATAACGCCCAATTCTTTCAAAACGGTGCTGGTTTCATATTGTCCCATATTGACACTTCCGCCAGAACATTGCGTCACATTTACAATCTGCAGACCCGATTTAATAGATTTTTCAATGAGTTTTAAAAACCAATCTTCTGTGGGAGCATTTCCTGCACCATACGTTTCTAATACAATTCCTTTTAAATCTTGGATCGCCAAAATCGAAGCCAAAACGGTCTCACTCATTCCGGGAAACATTTTGATAATGGCTACATGATTGTCGAGGTTTTTATGTACAATCAATTCTGCATTTGTTTTTATTGGAAGAAATAAATGTGAATTTAATTTAAGATGTACTCCAGATTCTACTAATTCGGGATAGTTAGGTGCTGTAAAAGCTCTAAAATGCTCGGCATTTACTTTTGAAGTTCTGTTTCCGCGGTATAATTTGTACTCAAAATACAGACAAACCTCATGAATAACCGGTTTTCCGTTTTCCTGTAACGAAGCAATCTGAATGGCTGTAATTAAGTTTTCTTTGGCATCGGTACGCAGATCACCAATAGGCAGTTGCGAGCCCGTAAACACTACGGGTTTAGTCAAATTTTCCAACATAAAGCTCAACGCCGATGCAGAGTATGACATAGTATCTGAGCCGTGCAAAACTACAAATCCGTCAAAAATGATATAATGATCTTCTATAATTTCGCCGATTTTTTTCCACATCGTCGGATTCATATTCGAAGAATCTATCGGATCTTCAAAAGAAACGGTTTCGATTTCGCAGTCTAATTGTTTGATTTCGGGAATGTTTTTCAACAATTTTCCAAAATCAAAAGCTTTGAGCGCACCAGTCTCAAAATCTTTACTCATACCAATGGTTCCACCAGTGTAGATGAGTAGTATTTTTGGTTTAGATGACATCCTCGTATTTTAATTTATTGACCACAGGATTGGCATACATAGACAAAAAGCCTTGTCGTGTAACAGGATTATCACTTCCGATTCGCATTTCTAAACGACGCTCAAAAAGAGATTTTTCGCTTTCTTTGTACAAATGAGCAAATTTTTCAGTCTCATTTAAAATATCGTATGCAATAAAGTTGGTTGGCCATAATTGATAGTTTTTCAAAACCGAATCATCAATTACTTGCGCAAGTGCCTGGATTTGCTTGTTAGAATTGTCGTTTTCAGCTGCAATTTTATCAATTTCAGTATCTAAAACATCACCTACGTGAATGTGTATTCTTTTTTTAGTTCCCATGATACCACTTAAAATGGTCATAAAATCCTCATTTTTTTCTTTGATGTAAACCTCATTGTTTGCTTCTGCCATCAATTGTGGCATTTTTAGAACATCAGTAGGATCGTATTCGTATGAAATAGAAACTGGGACAATTTTTAATTTTTTGAAATAATCCATCAAGTTTTTTTCATCAGAGCCCATTCCAATCATTTTTAGAACACCCGGATTCGTTTCGTCATTGCCGTCTTTGGTACGTCCTTCTCTTTGGGCAATCCAAACAGAGCGATTTTCGCGAAGCAGCAACTGACCAATATATTCAGATAATAATTTAGAGCTTTGCAGCATTTCTCTGGGGGTTAAACCTCTTAAAACCAGGAAGTTTCTGTTTAGTTTTGCCAAGGTGCTCAGGAACGCTTTTTGTACCAAATTGTCACCAATTGCAGATGCAGTCATTACCAATCCATGTTCAAACAAACTCACATTTAGCAAAGTTGTGTCTAAAAGTATGTCACGGTGGTTGGAAATGAAGAGGTAAGATGTATTTTTTTCCAGTTTTTCAAAACCAGAGGTCGTCAATCCTTCAGAACTTTTTTCAAGTACTTTTTGGATTGTATGATAAATAAAATTGCATTGAAAATCGCGAATCGAATGCGTTTTCTTTAATTGTTCTTTCCAAACATGATCTTCTAATTCCGGAAAAGTAAAATTCATCATGGCTTTTAGCATCGGATGATTGACAGCGCCTTGAATAGCTTCATTTATTTCGGAATCATAAAACGGTCGAATAGCATCAAATTTTTGCATTATATCTATTTTTGTGGGCAAAAGAACAAAAAAAAAATCAAAATATTGTACATTACAAGTTAAATACCAAAAATGTCTTTTGAATTTTGTGTAGTAATTGCTGCAATTTCATCCTCTGTCACCTCATAAATCTGAGCCAGTTTCGTAATAACATTTACTAAATAAGAACTTTCGTTTCGTTTACCTCTGTACGGAATCGGCGCCAGATAAGGCGAATCTGTTTCGAGAACGATGTGTTTCAGGTCGATTTGGTTTAAAAACTGATCTATTTTTCCGTTTTTGAAAGTTACTACGCCTCCGATTCCTAATTTCATATTGTACGAAAGGGCTTGAAGCGCCTGTTCGAAAGTGCCGCTGAAACAATGAAAAATCCCAAACAATTCCTCTGATTTTTCTTCTTCTAAAATTTCAAAAATCTCATCAAAAGCTTCTCGACAATGAATTACAATAGGTAATTTGTATTTTTTTGCTAGCTGAATTTGTGTTCGAAACGCAATTTGCTGTTCTTTAAGATGCGTTTTATCCCAGTACAAATCGATCCCTATTTCACCAACTGCATAAAATTTTCTTCTGGCCAATTCTGTTTTTACGTGCTGCAATTCTTCTTCGTAGTTATCTTTCACGTAAGTGGGATGCAAACCCATCATCAGGAAAACATGATCGGGATAATTTTGCTCCAAATCATACATAGATTGTGTCGCAGCGGCATCAATAGCAGGAATAAAAAAACGTGTTACTCCAGCGTTTATGGCTCTTTGTATCATTTCGTCACGATCCTGATCAAATTCTTCAGAATATAAATGTGTGTGTGTATCGGTAATTATGGTGGTCGAATTCAATTGTCTGTTTTTAAAAAAGCAAAATTACGACAATATTAAAAGAATAACAATTGATTGGATAAAACGAAGATTGACAAGTCGACACATAATAACAAAACACAAAAAATTATTTTCCACTTTCAATAAACAATAAAGCACGATCCAAAACTTCGTCTCTTCCTTCCTGAATACCTTTTATAGTGGGTTTGACTTCGATATCTGGAACGATTCCTATTCTTTGTGTCTCTCGACCATCAGGATAATAAACCCCAATTCCTGAGAATAATGTATGAAATCCTTTAAAATCAAATTCAGAAACATTTCCATCTGCTCCGGCGGTTTGACTTCCAATAATCGTCGTGTTTCCTGCTGTCTGAAAACACATTGCAGTCCATTCTGACTGACTCATCGAGTCTTCATTAAGCAGCACAATAACTTTACCTTTATAGTGATCTTTGTTCTCAAATCCACTCAAAGTTCCACCGCTCCATTTAAATCTCCCAGGATAGCTTAAATCTGGACGCGTGTAAATTGCAAATTCTTTTTCTTGAGCATTTAAAAAATTCGATATTTCTTGGTACGTGCCATTGGGGTAATTTCTCATATCAAAAACAATTGCTCTGGTCGCCTTCAATGCTTCTATCATGTCAGGAATATTTCTTGTTTTTAGGATTCCCATATCCACGTAACCAATATTATTTTCTAACACTTTGAATTTTTCTTTCTTTTTTCGGGCTCCTTTTTTAAATTCATTTCGGTGTGAGTCATGATAATTAAACCAAGTCATTGTTTTTGTAACATACTCACTGTCTTTTAAAAACTCTACTTTTACAGTATCCGAATCGCTTACTAATATTTTCTTAACCAACTTATCTAAATACGCAGGCTCATTTGACGCACAAATAAAATCTCTGTTTTCTAAAATTATGTCTTTTATTGATTTATCATTTATTTTAGTAATTACATCTCCAATTTTTATAGCATCTGCCTCAGCCAGACTATCGCCTAAAATTTCTGTGACAACTATGCTGTTATCAATTATTTTTGCGTCAGCAGGAAAATATCTCTTAATTCTACGACCTGATAAAGACGGATATACAAAGAATTCAGTATGGCTATCATCTATTTTAGAGGCCATTTTTTTCATTGCTATAAAAAAATCGTCTTCATTTTCAGATGTAACAACCAAAGGCACTATTTTCTCTAAAGTCGTACTCCACTTCTGATCCATTTTGTATTTATAAGGAAAAAAATATTCAATTAAATTCCAATACATGAACAGCATTCTAAGTTTTGAATTCCTGTTATTAAAATCTGGATTTGCATAACTTTCATTTTTCAAAGAAACATTTCCAACATGTTCTTGTCCTTCAATATAAAATGGAACACCTTGAAATCTATTTTCTTCTATAAATTTTAATTTCTTTGAAAGTTTTTTCGAAAATAATTTACTCTTTAACCAACTTAAATCGAAGTTTTTGTCAAAATATTTTACCTCTTTTGGAACAAGAATTGGTGCTATTGTTTTTACTTCGCCCAAATTATCAATCCAGTTTTCTAGAACTAGAGAAAAAGCCTCTTTGGTCTGCGCTTTATTAATTTTTGGCAGGATTTCAAGAAGTTGGTTGTCCCAATTAAATGCTCCGCTGGCTACTTTTGGATGATAATATTTTAAGAAACCCCAAACTTTACAAGTAGTAGCCAATTTCTCGGTTTCGGTAATTTTGGTTTGCGAAAATAATGTTTGAACAAATAGGACAAATAACAATAAAGAAATTTTCTTCATTTACTAAATAGGTAAAATTTATAAAAATAATTTGGGTTGATGATCTTCTTAAAATCAACCCGAATTTATTATTTAAATATTTAAAAAGATGATTTTTTATAAAAAAGAGATGATTTGTGCAATTAAAATTCAAAAAAAATGAATTCCAATACCTTAAAACAATCAATCCAGCTCTTTTAATAACTTTTGAACTTCCTCAAAATTCTCATAATCAGCAGGTATGGTCAACAAAATTTCTTTGCAGGCTTTGTAGTCTTTTTGTTTTAATTTGGATAAAGCAAGACTCCAAATAGCTTTGTTTTTATAGGCAGAAGTTCCCGATTTTAACTCATTAAAAACAGTTTCAGACTGCTTAAATTGATTTTCTTCTAATAATGAAATTCCATAAAAATACTGTATTTCAGCCGTTTTATTTTCTTTCAAGAGAGTTTCAAAAAGCGGAATAGCTTTGTTATATTCTTTTGCATTAAAAGCAATTTCGGCTTGTTTGAGAGTTTTATTACTACTGCTTCTTTCTGTAAAATAGGCCTCTTCAGGCTGATTGAAATCTTCAAAACGCGGATTCGAATTTTGATTCAGGAAGAAAATCCCAATCAAAATTGCGACAGAAGCGGCTACTGTAAAATACCAAGGTTTTAACTGGATGACTTTTGCTTTTGAAGATCGGAAATGTGCTTCCGAAATTGTTTTTAGATTGGTTTTAAAAGCTACTCTATCTTTTTCAAATGCAAATTTATTGGTCAATTGAAACTGCATTTCTTTGAACGTTTCAAAGGCTAAAGCCAAAGATTTATCTGCTGCCAATTGTTTTTCAAAAGCATTCTTAGCTTCTACAGACATTTCGTTCTGAAGGTATTGATCAAATAATAGGTAATTTTCTTCGTTCATGGCGGCTTACTTTTTTAACGATTTATAGACTTGGGCTTCCTGAATCCACTGGGTCAATTGTCCTACGCACAACGATTTTTTTTTGCGTACATAACCATACGTTACCTGAAGTTTTTCTGCAACTTCTTCCATTGTTTTAAGCGTAAAACTCCATTGCAAAAGTTCTTTGCATTTGTCGCCTAACTTTTGAAACATGGTATCAAAAAGTTGCTGTTTTTCGTCAAATGTTTCGGTCTGCACAATCATCTCCTGAGTGGATTCATTTATAGATGCTAAATCTTCGTTGATTGTTACCCCTTTGTTCGCTGTTTTTTTCAGTTCATTCAGCCATTTCCTTTTGCACAGTAAAAAAAAGTACGCATCAAAAGGGCAGGTCAGCTGCAGCGCATTGGCTTTGGCCTGATTAAAAAGCAGAATCATAATTTCCTGAACCACGTCTTGCGCCTGATCTTCATCGCCCGAATTATTCTTTATATAAGCAACCACCTTCGGAACAAACTTTTTATAAATAGACTGAATCACTGCCGAATTGTTGCTCGCGAGTCCGTCGATATACATTTGATCGGGATGAATGGTTCTTTTTTCCATATTGAAAATTATTAGCTAATGTAAAAAAAGAATTCGGAAAAAAATGGATTATAAAGAGGTAACAAATCAAGACATAAATGGATATAGGGTAAAAAGAAGCATTTTTTAAATACAAAATTAGTATCCAATGGAAAGTTATCAATTTACAACCGAGAAAGATTTTGCCAAATTTCAAAAAATACTTTCAACAAAAATTCAAAACGGATTTGTCATTACAGAGCGTAACGACAAATCGCCGTACGTTGTTTTAACAAAAGAGAAAAAACAAATTGATTCTTCTCTTCATTTGTTTCTTGTTTTTGCTACTATAGGTCTTTGGTCTTTTATTTGGCTGTATTTGATCATTCGTTATAAAAAGACCAAAAACATTCTGGTGGCGGTAGATGAAGACGGGAATGTTTTTGAAGAAAAGTGCCTTTCGAAATAAATTTCAAAAAAAAATTAAAAAAAGGGGTAACAATTATAAAACTAAAAACATCTATTACTATATAACTATTTAAAACTAGAAATCATGAACACAAATTTTAAAAAAATCGGATTATTATTCTTAGCCATAGCCTCATTTGTAAGTTGCGATAATTCAGACGGCGACGATATTATTGTAACACCACCATCTGCTACAGCATTTGCCAATGTAAGAAATATTGCTATCGAGACAAGAACTCAAAAGTTTACGGCGACTGCGGGAACGGGAACCATTTCTTTAACTTCGGCCAAAGGCGTAAAAATTAACATCAATGGTAACTGCTTAACAAAAGTAGGAGTTCCTGTAACAGGTGCCGTTACTATTGAATACATCGAACTTTTTGACAAAGGAAACATGTTGGTGACCAACAAACCAACAATGGGTTTAACCGCTGACGGAAAGAAAAACTTGCTTATTTCTGGTGGTGAATTTTTTATCAAAGCCACACAAGGCGGACAAGAATTGGCAACCTCGTGCAATATTAATCTTTTGGTTCCTACAGCGTTGACAAATGGGTTAGACAACGAAATGACTTTGTGGTTTGGAAATGTAGAAGACCCGGAAAATCTGGTTTGGAGAGAAGCTAATCCAAATGCAGACGGAACTGGCGGAAAAGGTGGTGTGCAAGGCGAAGGAAACAATTATTATGTAACTTTTGGAAACTTCGGCTGGACAAACGTTGATAAATTTTATAGTGATCCACGACCAAAAACGACTATTCTGGTAGATGCTCCAGAGGGCTACGATAACAACAATTGTGCAATTTACTTGTCTTACGATGGCGAAGGTCAAAATGCTTTGGCAAAATTAGACACCTATACAACAGCAGGTTTATTTAGCGAGCATTACGGACAAATTCCGGTAGGATTGGCTTGTCACATTATTTTTGCAACCGAAGAAAGTGGTCAATGGCGTTACGCAATCAAAGCGGTTACGATCGCAGCGGGCAGCACTTATAGCTTTACTTTGGCAGAAACAACAGTGGGCAGCGAAGCGCAATTGGTAGCGGCTATCAATGCTATTCAGTAACTTACAAAATACTTTTCAGGAAAAAGTGATGATTTGCTCATCACTTTTTTTTACATTTAAAAATAATTTGAGATTCTTTTTTATAAATTTCAGAAGCTAATCCTGCTGTCCGCTGTATTCCCGATAAATAAAAACTACGGCTAAAAAGCCTTGTTTTTCTAAATCGGGAGATGCCGCTTCCATCAGGGCTAAAAACTCCTCGACTATGAAAAAACTATTGTACTACTTTATGTGTCTCTCATCAGTAATGGTGTTTTCGCAAGCAAAAGTAAAAGATACCATAACCCGAAGAGCCAATATTACCTACAATCAAAAAGCCAATGCGGTAACTTTTAAGCCCGAAACACCGCCTTTAATCCCGATTGCAGGAGCCCCAAAACCTAGTTATTCTTACCTGTGGGAACTCGGCGACGGCCATTACAGTAAACAGGCAGAACCTAAACATGTTTACAAAAAAAAAGGAACCTATACCGCCCGCCTGACCGTTACCAACAATTATGATAACGGCAAACCTCCTGCGACACGACCAAAAAAAGTTGCGGTAAACGAAATAGAAAATGATTTGTATCAGGACATTGCTTCCATAGCAGACCAAAACGGATTTGCGATTCAAAAAAACTGCGATCCCATTCCGGATCAGGAAATGGTAGTTGTGCTGAGTTATCAGAATCTGGAAAATTATGTAGCCAGCGGAAAATTATATCTGTTTTATAACGAGAAACAATTCAAAAATAATAATTTCAAACTTCTTGATTTCAGAACCTATGCAGGCGAGTACGAAGTAAAAGAAAATACGCTTGCAAGCGCAACCGATCTTGATGAGTCTAAAACGTATTTGGCTTCTGCCGAAAATACTTTTAAAAGCAAAAAATATAAAAATACGACCACCGAAGAAGATTTAGAAGCCAGTCTGGCAGAAGCGAACAGTCTTTATAAAAATGTCTCGATTCTGGATTTTGACAATGCCGATCCCGGTGAAACGCGCAATATTTTTTATACTTTCAAAACTACTCCAGAAATGATAAAAGACACCAGCGCAACCGTTACTATGCGTGGGATTTTTGTACCGAACAGAAGTTTTAAAAATCATAAAATCAAGAATCTCGAAATGGAAATTGTAACCTCTCACGATCCCAATAAAATGGGCTCTAACGGAAGTTTTATCAATTATAGATTGGTGCGTTTTAAGAGAGTAAAATTCAAAACCCGTTTTCAGAACAATGGCGAAGGTCCCGCCAGAATGATTCGTTTAGAAACCGATATTCCGGATATGTTTGACAAAAAAACGTTTCAAATAGAGAGTATGTATCCCGAGTGCCCTATTTGTCCAAAAGATGAGGTGCCTACTATAAGTTGCCTGGACACAATTATCAAGCAAAAACAAATTTTCTTTACTTTCAAAAACATCTATTTGCCCGGAAGTAATCAGAAAAATGTCAAAGAAATTGACAGTACCAAAGGTTTTGTACGTTATTCTATGAAGTTTAATGAAGATTTTCATAAAGTAAAAACCAAAAGCAGAACGGCAATTATTTTTGATAAAAATGAGCCCATTATTACCAATTATGCTACGACACGATTTTTGCCGGGTATTTCGATAGGAGCTAAGGCGGGTTACAATATCTACTCAGATTTAGAAAAAGCGACGAGTTATTTTGTGGGCGCTACGATTTCTCCTTTCAAATCGTACCGGTTTTATTGGCAGGTCGAATGGCTTAATGCCCTCAATAAGTATGAAAGTAAAGCCAGTGTAACGGATGAAATTGTCGTTAACCCAAACGGTGTAAAACAATTGCAACGTACTACAATCAGTGCAGAAAACAAAAATGTCAATTGGGAAATCCCGATTCTAATTCGATACAACATCAATAATTATTTTGGTATTGGTGCAGGAATACAGGCGAACGTAAATGTTTCGGAAGAGAATGATCAAACGATAAAAATTGAAAATTTTGAAGGAGCAGATTCTAGGTTTTTAATAAATACCAGAACCCAATCTAGTTCTTTTAAAAATTCTTTTACTAGTTATAATGCAGGACTTCTGTTGGATCTCACGGCTGGTTTTTCCCGAATCGGACCCAGTTTTGGAGCCCGATATGTAATGAATTTGGAGCAAAATTTTAATTATATTCAATTGTACGGAATATGGAGGTTTTAATAGTCTTGCGCAGCGATAGACAAAATTATTTTAATTTTTTTGAAATAAAATCCTGATGACAAAACGATATTGTTATTTTTTCTTCTTTTTTACTCTGATTTTATTCGGACAAAAAGATGTAAATCCGGAAGAGGCAATATATCGGGCAATTGATGTTTTTGTTGCAAATCCAAACATGCAAAGTTTGCAGAAACTTTCAGCTGCAGAAGCCAATTTCTGGAAAAATTCGAAATCAAAAACCAAAGAAGAATGGCTGGCTATTGTGGTTTTAAACTGCAACAAAGCCTACTATGAAAATCAATTGGGTCAGACCAGTTCGTCCATAAAAAGTTACGAAAAAGCCTGGCAATTGTACCAAAAAAAGAAGCTTCAGGGATATGATATCATTGAGTATTGCCTGAAACCTCTGGGCAATTTATACACCATTTTAGGAGACTATGACAGTGCTGAGAACACTATAAAGCAGTATTTTTTTATAGTAAATACAACTCCAGATTATCCTGATGCTGCGGGTCAAAAATTTGCAGCGATTTTAAATTTATCAAATGTCTATCAAAGTTCAGGAAAAAACAATCAGGCGATTGAGTTGCTGGAAAACACTTTGAAAACAGAAAAATTATCGACTATTCAAAAAGGGGTTTTGTCGAATAATTTAGGGAATGCTTATTTACTAAGTTCAAAGAATATCCTACTGATTCGAAATTCTGATGACAAGGCAGAAAAGGCTTTTAATGCCTCAATACAATATTTGAAAGACGAAAAAAATCAATCTGAAACGCTTTCTAATTCGTATCGAAATTTAGCTTCTCTCTATCGTCAACGGCAACAATTTGATGTAGCAAATCGTTATTTTGAAGAAGCGGAAAAATTATTTTTAGAAATTCAGAATCCGCCAATTCGAAAAAAAACAAAACTCTATTATGATAAAGCAGTATTGCTTTTTGATCAAAAAAAATACCGAGAAAGTGACGAGCAAATCAAAACAATATTGTCTATTTTACTTCCAAATTATACTACAGCAAAAAACACGTTGCCATATACAAATGATTTGTATCCCGAAACCCTTTTGATGGATGCGATTGATCTTCAGGCCGAGATTTTTTTGAAACAAAATAAGCCTAAAAAAGCGCTTGAAGCATTTGAACTTTCTTTTTATATCGAAGATTTACTCATGAATATAATGGTGTATGAAAATGCTAAAATTATCACCCAATTACGGGCCAGAAACCGTACCGAAAAATGTATTTCGATTTATGAAAATTTGTATTTTAAAGAGAAAAAGACTTCCTATTTGTTAAGGGCTTTTGAGTTGGCAGAAAAGACTAAATCAGGTATCCTGAAAGATTATCTTGCGACTGTTAAAACAGCTTCTTCAGAAGAAAAATCGCTTTTGAGACAGCTTCAAAACCTTAATAACGAAATTGTAAAAGAGCAACAAAAAGGAAGTTTGGCTAGTATTGAGATTATTAACAAAGCAATTAGAAAGCAAAATGAAGTCATGCTTTCGCTAAAGAAAATACAATTTGAAAAAGATTATTTAGATGCCAAAAAAATTGATACAGAAGCGTTGTTATCTAAGTTAGAAAAACAAAAAGCTTTTATGATTTATTACTTTATGGGCAACGAAAAGATGTATTTTTTTACACTTGAGGACCAAAAAATAGCTTTAAATTATATCAATATTACTCATACTGCTATTCCGAAAATCGTGCAATTTATTGATTATTTTAATGATTCAAATTCGATCAATAATGATATTTCAGGATATAATAAATATGGTAAGATTGCATATGATGTACTAAAATTGCCCAAAAAAAACAATTACAAAAACCTCATCATTGTTCCAGACGGTATCTTAAATTTTGTGCCTTTTGAAGCGTTGATTACCGAGGAATCCAATACAATCAATTTTGCTAAAATGCATTATTTCCTCAATGATTTCAATATAGCCTACAACAATTCGGCCAGTTTTTACTTGAATTCCAGTTCTCTTTCATCCAATGAAAAAAGCATTTTAGGTGTTTTTCCTATTTTCGAAGATACCAATTTTGAATTGACGTATTCTAAAAAAGAACTACAATCGATAAGGGTTAATTTTCAAGGGAAATATTTAGAAAATAGCGCTGCAACGTATGCTAATTTTAAAAATAATGCTGCCCAATATGCTATTTTACATTTAAGTACTCATGCTTCTTCGGGCGATATCGAAACACCTGCCAGCATCAAATTTTATGATCGCGAAATTCTCTACTCTGAATTATATGGACTTACTATAAAGCCAGATTTAGTCGTTTTAAGTGCTTGCGAAACCGGAATTGGAAAGCTCTACAAAGCCGAAGGCGCGATGAGCATTGCAAGAGGGTTTCAGTTGGCAGGAGCCCAAAATTTATTGTTTTCGTTATGGAAAGTAAACGATTATACAACGGCTGTTTTTATGGATGATTTTTATCAAAACATTAAAAATAACCAATCTTATTTTGAAGCAAATGCCAATGTCAAACATGATTTTTTGAATAATCCCGACATTACAAACGCCAAAAAATCACCTTATTATTGGAGTGCTTTTGTGTATTACGGTACTATTTCGCCTCCCGAAAAACCAACAAATTATATTGTTTACTTTCTTAGTTTTTTGGGACTAATTGGTTTATTTTTGATATTCAATCGCTATCGAAAATGAAAGACTTACACGAAATTCTGAAAAAAGAAAAGTATAAAAAAATAAAATTCAAAATCATCAAAACACAGCATTTATTAATAAAAATAAAAATCAATAATGTGTTGGGTAATTTTATTTTGGATACGGGCGCTTCCAATTCCTGTGTAGGCTACGAAAGCATTGAACGTTTTGAACTGACCACAAAAAACTCTGAAACCAAAGCCGCAGGAGCAGGAGGAACAGGAATGGATACTCAAATTTCGAAACATAATTTTTTGCAGATCGGTTCTTGGAAAAACGACGATTTTAGTCTCGTTATTTTTGACCTTTCACATGTCAATGAAGCCTTGCAGCAATACAAAGCAAAAGCCGTGCATGGCATTATTGGCGCCGATGTTTTGATGGAAGGAAAGGCAATTATTGATTATTATAATCATTATTTGTACCTTAAATAATACATTTCAAAACGTGGTTTCTGAGCAAAATAAAAAATCCCAAACTCCTTATAATTGGATTTTGGGATTTTTAATATTATAAATTATTTTAAAACTATAGTTCTAAAGCTTTTTTAGCATCACCATTCATCAATAATTCTACTGGGTTTTCTAAAGCTTCTTTTACAGCAACCAAGAAACCAACTGACTCACGTCCGTCGATAATTCTGTGGTCGTAAGAAAGCGCTAAGTACATCATTGGGTGAATTTCTACTTTACCATTTACAGCAATCGGTCGCTCAATAATGTTGTGCATTCCTAAGATTCCTGATTGCGGTGGGTTAATAATTGGTGTAGACAACATACTTCCAAAAACACCTCCGTTAGTAATTGTAAATGTTCCACCTGTCATATCATCAACTGTGATTTGACCATCACGTGCTCTTAATGCTAATCTTTTAATTTCAGCTTCAATTCCACGGAAAGTTAAGTTTTCGGCATTACGTACTACAGGAACCATTAAACCTTTTGGTCCTGAAACTGCGATAGAGATATCTGCAAAATCGTATGATACTTTGTAGTCGCCATCCATCATTGAGTTGACGTCTGGATATAATTGCAATGCTCTGGTTACAGCTTTTGTAAAGAAAGACATGAAACCTAGACCAAGACCACCATGTTTAGCTTTGAAAGCATCTTTGTACTCGTTACGAATCAAGTTAATTGGCGTCATGTTAACTTCGTTGAAAGTCGTTAACATGGCTGTTTCGTTTTTAGCAGCAACTAATCTTTCTGCTACTTTACGACGCAACATTGAAAGTTTTGTACGCTCAGAACCACGGTTTCCACCAGTTGGGGTTCCCATTGAAGGTACTGCATTTAAAGCATCTTCTTTAGTAATTCTTCCATCTTTGCCCGTTCCTGAAACAGTTGTTGGCGCTATATTTTTTTCGTCTAATATTTTTCTTGCTGCCGGAGAAGGAGTGCCAGATGCATAAGTTGTTGCTGCTGCTGGCGCTGCTTTTGGAGCTTCTGTTTTTACTTCGGCCTTTGCAGCCTCTGCTTTCGGTGTTTCTGCTTTTGGAGCTTCAGCTGCCGGAGCATCTCCTGCTGGTTTTGCTGCACCTGTATCAATTAAGCAAACTACTGCACCTACTGCTACTGCATCGCCTTCTTCTGCTTTTAGCGTAATGATTCCGCTTGCTTCTGCTGGTAACTCAAGAGTTGCTTTGTCTGAATCAACTTCAGCAATAGCTTGATCTTTTTCTACATAATCTCCGTCTTTTACTAACCAAGTTGCAATTTCAACTTCTTTTATTGATTCCCCTGGTGATGGGACTTTCATTTCTAAAATCATCTTCTTCTTTGTTTAAAGTTTAATTTGTTTAAAGTTTCAAGTTGCTTAACATTAAACCTGAAACTTTAAACTTGAAACAATTCTTTTTTATCTAAATAAATCTTTATCGAATACCATTCTAATGGCATCGGCATGACGGCGTTTTGCACGTGTGTAACTTCCTGATGCCGGTGCAGCATAAGCTTTTAATGAAGCCAATCTCCATTTTACAAGATCAAAGTTCATTAACATAAAGCTGTAGGCTCCCATGTTTTTAGGTTCTTCCTGTGCCCAAACATAATCGTCGGCATTTGGATATTGCGCGATAATCGCTTTTAATTGCTCAACTGGCAACGGAAATAATTGTTCGATACGAACAACTGCAACGTCTTTTCTACCATTGTTTTCTCTTTCGGCAACAATGTCGTAGTAGAATTTACCTGTAACAAAAACTAAAGTTTTTACTGCTTTTTTGTCTACTGCATTGTCATCAATTGTTTCTTGGAAACTTCCGGTTGCCAATTCTTCTACTGTAGAGACACATCTTGGGTCACGCAATAAACTTTTTGGAGAGAAAACGATCAAAGGTTTGCGGAAATTGGTCTTCATTTGTCTTCTTAACAAGTGAAAAAAGTTCGCAGGCGTTGTACAATCGGCAACATACATATTTTGTCTTGCACAAAGCTGTAGGTAACGCTCCATTCTGGCAGAAGAGTGTTCTGCTCCCTGGCCTTCGTAACCGTGAGGCAATAATAAAACAATTCCGTTTTGATTGTTCCATTTGTCTTCCCCACACGAAATGTACTGGTCGATCATAATTTGTGCACCATTAGAGAAATCTCCGAATTGTGCTTCCCAAATTGTCAATGCCTTTGGGTTAGCCAAGGCATATCCATAATCAAAACCAAGAACTCCGTATTCAGACAAAAGTGAATTGAATACTCCGAATTTTCCTTTTTTGTTTTCGATACCATTCAATAAAATTACTTCTTCTTCAGAATCTTCCACTTTTACCACAGCATGACGATGAGAGAATGTACCACGCTCTACGTCCTGACCTGAAATACGAATATCAAATCCTTCGGTCAAAAGAGAACCATAAGCTAATGT
This sequence comes from Flavobacterium flavipigmentatum, assembly GCF_020911905.1. NCBI lineage: Bacteria > Pseudomonadati > Bacteroidota > Flavobacteriia > Flavobacteriales > Flavobacteriaceae > Flavobacterium > Flavobacterium flavipigmentatum. The sequence goes on from NZ_CP087133.1 coordinate 1,374,190, forward strand.
TTCTGCAGTTCCCCAGTCAACGGTATTGTTATCGTATCCGGCTTTTCTGTCGGTAACAATTTTAGTTATTTTATTGATGAATTTTTTATCTGATGGTAAAGTTGAGATTGTATTTATAATAGAATCTAAGCCTTTTTTATCAAAAGTTGTATCTACTTTTTGAAGCATTTGTGTATCGGTTACCTGAACAAATCCTTCCCATTCGTTTTTCATGAATGGTGTTATAATCGTCAAATCTTTTTTACGGGAAGCTTCTAAATTCTCCTCCATTAAAGATTTGTATTCTTTTTCTAAAGCATTTACATAACTAGCATCAATTATGCCATCAGACAATAATTTCTCAGCATAAATATCTCTTGGATTTTTATGTTTTGCTATAATTTTATATAAAACCGGTTGGGTAAAACGAGGCTCATCACCTTCGTTATGACCGTATTTTCTATATCCTAATAAATCGATAAATACGTCACGGCCAAATTCCATTCTGTAATCTAAGGCAAAAGAAATGGCGTGAACTACAGCTTCGGCATCATCTGCATTTACGTGTAATACCGGCGAAAGCGTAACTTTTGCAACGTCTGTACAGTAAGTAGAAGAACGAGCGTCTAAATAATTGGTTGTAAATCCAACCTGATTGTTGATCACAATATGAATGGTACCTCCAGTTTTGTATCCGTCAAGCTGAGCCATTTGAATAATTTCGTACAAGATACCCTGACCTGCAATTGCGGCATCACCGTGTACAGCGATAGGTAATACTTTTGAGAAATCATCAGCATAATATTTGTCTTGTTTGGCTCGGGTTATACCTTCAATTACGGCTCCAACGGTCTCTAAGTGAGATGGGTTTGGTGCCAAATTGATATTGATATTCTTTCCGGTTCTTGTTTTTTTGTCAGCAGTAAGTCCTAAGTGGTATTTTACGTCACCATCAAAATATTCCTGATCGTAATCTTTTCCGTCAAACTCTCCGAAGATGTCCTGAGTTGATTTGCCAAAAATATTTGCCAAAACGTTCAAACGCCCGCGGTGCGCCATTCCCATTACAAATTGTTCAACACCTTTTTCGGCTGCTTTTTCGATCAAGGCATCCAAAGCAGGAATAATAGATTCTCCACCTTCTAATGAAAATCGTTTTTGACCTACGTATTTCGTATGTAAAAAGTTCTCGAAAGAAACGGCTTGATTTAATTTGTTTAAGATGGTTTTCTTTTCTTCAGCAGAGAAATTCGGCTGATTAACATTTACTGCTAGTTTATCCTGAATCCATTTTACGACACTAGGATTTCTGATGTACATGTATTCAATACCAATGTGCTGGCAATAGATAGATTGAAGACGTATCACGATGTCCTGTAGAGAGCAAGGCGCAACTCCAATAACTTTGGCAGCATCAAAAACTGTTGATAAATCAGCAGCTGACAAACCAAAATTTTCTATATCCAAAGAAGGAGAAGAAACTCTACGGTCGCGAACTGGATTTGTTTTTGTAAACAAATGACCACGCGAACGGTAGCCATCAATTAATTTTAGGACATTGAATTCTTTTTGTAATTTTTCCGAAACTAAACTATAATCTGTAGTATTGGCAGCAAATTCAACTATTTGTTGTACAGGGTGTTCGTCATTATAAGTAGTCATTCCAAAGTCAAAACCTTGAAAAAAACTTCTCCAGCTAGGCTCAACGCTGTCTGGATTTACTGTATATTGATCGTATAATTGTGCAAAAAACTCTGTATGCGCTGCATTTAAAAATGAAAACCTATCCATAATATTTTTGAATATACTTTTGTTAAATAGAATGGCAAAAGTACAACAATCGATATTATTTAAATCTTTTTTTTGTTTACTTTTACGTAAAAATTTGTTAAAAATTGATGTAACAATGAAGAAAAATCAAATCTCAATCGTTTTCAAATCCTTTTTTGTGATTTTAATACTCTTGGTTTCAAGTTTTGCAATTGCTCAGGAAAAAGAGAGTTTTGATAATCGTAGTAATTTCTGGGATAAAGTGCAATTTGGTGGAGGTCTTGGGTTAGGGATAGGTTCTGGCTACACGGATATTTCTGTCATGCCAAGTGCTATCTATAATGTAAATGAGATTATTGCAGTTGGTGCCGGATTGCAATTTGGTTATTTAGCATCAAAAAATTATTATAATTCTTTTGTTTATGGAGGAAGTTTGGTTACGCTTGTAAATCCTATTCCGGAACTTCAATTGTCTGCAGAATTAGAGCAGGTGCGCGTAAATACAGATTACAAAGCAAATAATGTAAGGCCCGCGTTTTCGGATAATTATTGGAACACTGCTTTATATCTCGGAGCGGGTTACCGAAACGGAGGCGTTACTGTTGGAGCTCGCTACGATGTTTTGTATAATGACAAAAAAAGTCTTTACGGGTCAGCATTTATGCCATTTGTCAGGGTTTATTTCTAGCCTGGTTAAGTTTTAGAAAGGGATTATTAATTATTGTTTTATTTTCTTCTAAGTTAGCTCTGGTTGTTCAATATTTTTCAAAAAAGTAAAACGGAGTTTTTTTAAACAAAAAAAGAGAGAAATTGTTTTCCTCTCTTTTAAGTATTTTTTAGATTTTATCTTCAAAATAATTTCCTCTAGGATATGGTACTGGTTAAACCTACTAAATTAGTGCTTAACGCAGTAACCATTTTCCTGAGAATTCCAATATCAACCATCAATATCGGAATGTGCTCAACTTTTTTCATTATTGAGCGCCTACAAATTAAAAAAAACATGACTAAATTTTAAATAAGGCAAATTGTCAACTTCTTGTATTCGTTATATTTAGTCTTTTTCAATAGATTGAAAAAGCGCTACATTTTTATTATACATCCTCTTATGTTAAGACTTGTACAATATACTATCCAGTACAAACGTGCAAATAAGTACCTTGAATGCTTTTTTGCTCACTTACTGTTAATTCTTCAGCATCTTCTAGGGTTAGTATATTTTGTATCATAATTATAGTTTTTTAATTAAAGCTTTTTTTTATCACTCGAGATTATTCGCTCGTGTTTTTTTATTACAATTCTATTTATGCTGTTCTTTCTAAAACATGAATTTCTTCGGCAAAATCGTTTAAAAAATATTTAAGCTCACTAATATCGTATTCGTTCGGAAAAACTTTTTCATTAACAATTTTTACCGGAGTGTAATTAAAGTTATTTTTCTGGCACCACTCATATTGTTTGTTGATCTCCTGTGTGATCATCGCGCTTGTGCCATCGATAGACCATTTTTTTAGCCATTTGTCTAGTTCCATTTTTTTAATGTGCCAGTCAGAAATCGCCTCAACCGTTTTTCCAGGGGTCGATCTATAAATCATCAGTAATCTTTCTACCACTGTCTTAAACGGATTTTCATTGTTTTCCGGATTGACATTAAATAAAACATTCAAAAATATTTTATCCGGAAATTTCAAAACCAAGTCGAATGCTTCCTGAAAAGTTTTATGGCAATGTGTACAACTCGGACTTATAATGATCGAAAGATTGATACTTGCTTTTTTATTCCCAAACTGCAAACCTCTTAAATCTGAAAATCCATCTATTTTAGGGATTCTTTGCGATAAGAAATTCAGTACGGAATAGTTTCGCTTGAATTTTTTCAATTCGTTAAGAGAAACCTCGTTGGTGATTCTGTTTTTAAGAATAGATTTTATCCCAAGCCAAATCGTCAATAATAAAACGAAAGAAAACAGAAAAGGAAAAACATTTGATGTACTAAAGACCAATGTAAAGTTGCTGGAGGTAAACCAGACAATACTTTGCGAAACGATCAAAAAAGATACAATAAGACAAAGTGTGCACCATTTTCTAATTTCAAATTTCTGAATCCACACAGACAATACAATAATAGGTATAGAAAGTAAACTTAAGAACCCTACGAAAACAGCTGATTCAAATGGTAATAACAAAATGGACAACAAACTTGAGCTGAAAAAAATCAGCGGTAAATCGGTAAAACTGATCCATTTGTTGATTCTTCGTAAATCGGATCGTATCACCGAATCACACGAAATCGCCGAACCTAGATTGCAGAATCTTGAATTTAAATTAGGACTTAAACCTATTTTTTTATCTACGATAAGAACACTAAATGCGAACCCTAATAAGGATGTAATTAAAAAAGCAATGCTAAAAGTGTTGTAGTGATTGTAAACAAAAGATAATCCAGCTAACAAGAATACTGGCAATGCATATTTTAGCCATTTAAAACCAATCGAAGATTCTTCATTTAGTAACAATTTATTCTCTTCGATAGCGACAATTACGCCGTCCCAACCAGTTAAAAATTCTTCGTACGATATTTTTTGAATGCCTTCTTTGTCCGAATAAATTCTTACGTTTTTCTTGTTTTTTTCGACCAAAGTCAATTCTTGTTTGTAATAAGCTAAAAATGATTTTGGTAAATCAAGTATCTGTTCTTTCGAAATTCTTACCGCTGCGTTCTCAATTGACAACAAATCTAAAGAGTCTGTTATCGCAAACAAACTAGGATAATTTGGGTGCGATAGAAACAAGTCTTCAAACTCATTTTTTAGGTTTGAATACTTATTGATTTGAAGATATTTTTGAACAATTTTAACCATCACTTTTGAACTATTATAATCGAAATAATAAGACAAATATTGGGGTTTTTATTTGAAAAACGATGCTCCAATCACACTTTTTATTAATAATAGATCATACAATTTATAAATTATATAAGTACAGTATTAGCAATTAAATATTTGATTTTAAAAAGATTACGATTTTTATTGATTGTGTAAAACGCCCGAAACCCCATTCTTGATTAAAGGCTTTGCTTTTTGTCTAGTTTTGAAATAGTGCTAACCACAAAACGTAAAATTATGTCAATTTCAACATTTAAATTAGAAGATTTCAAAAGCGAAAAATTATCAAAAAATCAGCAAAAAACAGTCCGTGGAGGAGATGGGGCAAATCCAAATTCGGGATCTGATCCGGGAAAAACCGGTGGTAATGGAAACAACTAAGAATTTAATACAAATAAAATTCTAGTTAGATATTATTCGCAAATTGAGCTGGAGATACTCCAGTTCTTTTGCGAAATGATTTTGCAAAAGAAACGGCATTCTTAAAGCCTACACTTTCTGCGATGGCTTGTGTAGAATATTTTCGATACATGTGATTGGTAATCATTTCATTGATTACATAATTTATCTTCAATTCGTTAGAATATTCTCCAAATGATTTTCCGAATCTTTTGTTCACCACATACGATAAATAGGTAGTATTTGTTTTGATTTTTTTGGCTACATAAGGTAACGTAAAATCGGCGTTTAGGTATTCCAGTTTATTTTCGAGGGCTAATAATTTTTCTACAATCCTATTTTCTTTAGCCTCATCCAAAGTTAAGTTGACAACGTCCTTTTTAATTGGGCTGTCCTCTATCGCTTCAGGTACGGCTAATTCTGGTTCTGGATTGTTTTTCTTTTCGAGGTTGATTTTAAATTCTTCAATCAAGGCATTCATTTTTTTGCGCGCTTTGATTTTATCTTTTCTGTTTTTTATCAATAAAAAAATGATACCAACAACTAATACTCCGTAAAATGCCTTTAAAATTTTATTCCATAAGACATCATATTTGTATTTTTCCTCAATAAGAAGCATCTCAGCATCAAGATCATTAAGTCCTAGTTTTAAATTTACCTCTAACACATCATGATCAAGTTTGGTTTCGAATTTTTCGTAATTATTGAGATAAATTTTAGAATGCTTATAAGCGAGTTCGGGCTCTTTTAGGATGTTGTAAATTTTTGCCTGATAATAATTTGATTTTAGAAAATCTATTTCATTGGCCTTAGATAAAGCTGCAATCGAATCGGTTTTTTTAAAAAACACCAATGCTTTACGGTATTTTTTCTGAACAAAATAAAAATCCCCAAGGTTATAGTTGGCAACGCATAAATCGTCCTGAAGCTTATTCTGCTGGGCAAAAATAATAATATCGTAATAAATTTTTTCTGCATTGGCATAATCGCTTTTTATGCTATAAATATTACCTAAGCTAAGTTTAGCGACCATTTTATTATCTGTAAAAAGCTCAGAATAGTAAACTGTTTTTTTATAAAAATACTCCGCAGAATCGAGCAGGAATCTTTTATTTTTATTCTTCATAAAATAACTTTCATACGAAGAACCTAAAGTAAGATTGGTATTGCTTTTAATGTTTAAAAATTGCTCTTTGTTATAAACGTTTTCGTTTTGATCTACAAAATCATTTAACTGGCGTAAATTTTTTATTGCCAGTTGATAATTGCCAACTTTGTCGTTGATCAATGCAATATTGCCTTTAAACTTGGCGATCTGAATAATATCTTGCAGTGCTACCGAGAGCTTCATTCCGGTATGAAAAATTTCTAAAGCTTTCCCAAAATTACCTCTTTTCCATTCACTTAATCCTCCATAATTATATATATAGGATTTTAGCTGTATTTTATCATTAGAATCTGGCATCTTATCCAAATACTTAAAAGCCAAAATGTAGTTTTCTTTTGATTTTTCCGGTTTTCCTTTGAGTTGGTATAAATAAGACATGGCAGCAGTAGCAAAAGCCAAATGCTTATTGTTATTGGATTTGGCGAGCTGCTTGGCATATATAAAAGAGCTGTCAATGTTAGAGTTGGCGCTCAGTCTGATCTTTGCTTGCAATTGGATATACTCTTCCTGGCTCAAAACATTCTTTTGTTGAGCAAAAACACTATTTAAGATAAAAAGAAGCAAAATAGAGATGGTAAACCTCATTCAATTTGTTTTGGAAACTCAAATTTAGCTTATAAATAACCAAAAAGCTAGAATTAATGCTTCTTATTTTATTTAAATTTTTGATCTCTTATAAAAAATATAACAATTTAAGTATATTTTGTTATATTTTTATTCCGTAAATTTGTTTTCTAAAAACTAGAAAAAATGAAACCAGACTTATTTCAAGCGCCAGATTACTATAACCTCGACGATTTATTATCAGAAGAACATAAATTAGTTCGCGAATCGGCTCGTGCATGGGTAAAAAGAGAAGTTTCACCCATTATAGAAGAGTACGCTCAAAAGGCAGAATTTCCAAAACAAATTATAAAAGGACTTGGAGAAATAGGTGGTTTTGGCCCTTATATTCCTGTAGAATATGGAGGAGCAGGGCTAGATCAAATTTCATACGGACTCATTATGCAGGAAATCGAGCGCGGTGATTCTGGTGTAAGATCAACATCATCGGTGCAGTCTTCTTTGGTAATGTACCCGATATGGAAATATGGAAACGAAGAACAAAGAATGAAATATTTGCCAAAATTGGCAACAGGAGAATTCATGGGCTGTTTTGGCTTGACCGAACCAGACCATGGTTCTGACCCAGGAAGTATGATTACCAATTTTAAAGACATGGGCGATCATTATCTTTTAAATGGTGCTAAAATGTGGATCTCAAATGCTCCTTTTGCAGATATTGCAGTAGTTTGGGCCAAAAATGAAGAAGGTAGAATACACGGATTAATTGTAGAACGCGGTATGGAAGGTTTTACAACTCCAGAAACGCACAATAAATGGTCACTTCGAGCTTCGTCTACCGGCGAATTGATTTTTGACAATGTAAAAGTGCCTAAAGAAAATTTATTACCAAATAAGTCAGGATTAGGAGCGCCGCTGGGTTGTCTGGATTCGGCTCGTTACGGAATTGCATGGGGAGCCATTGGTGCTGCTATGGATTGTTACGATACCGCTTTGCGTTATGCAAAAGAAAGAGTTCAGTTCGGGAAACCAATTGGCGGTACACAATTGCAACAAAAAAAACTGGCCGAAATGATCACCGAAATCACCAAAGCACAATTGCTAACATGGCGTCTGGGTGTTTTAAGAAACGAAGGAAAAGCAACTACGGCACAGATTTCTATGGCAAAAAGAAACAATGTAGATATGGCCATTCATATCGCGCGAGAAGCACGTCAGATGCTAGGCGGTATGGGAATTACAGGCGAATATTCGATCATGCGCCACATGATGAATCTGGAGAGTGTTATTACCTACGAAGGAACTCATGATATTCATTTGCTTATTACAGGAATGGATGTAACGGGCATTCCAGCTTTTAAATAGCAGGCAACTATTAGCCGATATACAAAATCAATATAAAAAGCTTCTTGTTATCAAGAAGCTTTTTATATTTGCATAAAAATTACACACATGAATATTGAAGCCATCAATACCAGCATTCAACCTCAAAAAGAGCAACTTCTACAACATTCATTATACAATAAAATTCAAAATATAGACGATTTGCATCGCTTTTTAGAAAGTCATGTATTTGCCGTTTGGGATTTTATGTCTTTATTAAAAGCATTGCAAGCCAAACTTACTTGTACTACAACACCGTGGTTTGCGACCAAAAATCCGCAGACAAGATATTTGATTAATGAAATCGTTCTTGCCGAAGAAACAGACCTTACAATAGACGGAAGAAGACAAAGCCATTACGAAATGTATCTCGAGGCAATGGAAGATTGTGGTGCCGACACATCGGGAATCAATAACTTTTTGGCCGAGGTAAATTCGCTTCATAATATTTTTGTCGCTATCAAACAAAGTAATCTGCATCCGGATGTAAAAGCTTTTCTTGATTTTACTTTTAGAGTAATCGAAGAAGGAAAACCACATCAAATTGCAGCTGCTTTTACTTTCGGAAGAGAAGATTTAATTCCGAGTATGTTTACGGCGATCCTAAAAAACTTCCAGAAAAACTTACCTGAAATAAATTTAAGCAAATTGCTTTATTATTTTGAAAGACATATCGAATTGGATGCCGATGAGCACGGTCCTATGGCAATGCAAATGATCAATGATTTGTGTGAGAATGATGCACAAAAGTGGAAAGAAGTTGAAGAAATTTCAATTCTCGCTTTAGAAAGACGCATTGGACTCTGGAACTCTATCGAAGAGCAGATTGTGATGAAAGCCGAAATGGCTTAAAAACCGCTGTTACTTTTTTAACGTAACTATTTGTTTAGAATGTCCCATAATATAATCGCTATACATTATGAAAATACAGTCCAAACAAATAGTTGTGTTTTTATTCTCCCTACTGCTTTTTAGCTGTAACTCCGAGGAAATGTCCTCAGAGACCATACCGCAGGTCACGCCGCCTGTTATCATACAGCCCAATCCTGTAACTCCAATTGTGGGCAATATCCATTATTTGGCTTTGGGCGACAGTTATACCATTGGTCAAAGTGTTTGCGAAACATGTCGTTTTCCAGAACAGCTCAAATCAAGTCTTAGTTCGGTTTATCCTGGTGCCAGCTTTTCATTAAAAGTTATCGCTACCACAGGCTGGACAACTTCCAGCTTAATTTCGGCACTAAATACACAAAATCTCACACCCAATTATGACTTGGTTACGTTATTAATCGGAGTCAATAATCAGTACCAAAGCATCAATTTCTCGGTCTACCAGAAAGAATTTCCAGAACTCGTGACCAAAGCAATAACCTTGGCCAAAGGAGACAAAAAAAATGTAGTGGTCATTTCTATTCCCGATTATGCCTACACACCTTACAGCACCCTTTACGATGCTGCTGGAAAAAATAAAATTTCAGAAGAAATAGACGCTTACAATAAGTTTGCAGAAAATTATTGCATCGCCAACGGAGTAGTTTTTGCCTCCATCACCGACATCACCAGAAAAGGCATCGAAATTCCCAGTTTAGTAGCCTCAGATGGTTTGCATCCTTCAAAATCTGCTTATACCCTGTTTGTAGAGCGCATGTTGCCAAAAGTAAAAATTGCGTTGCAGGACTAATCTTTTTTTTAGGAGCAGCAGTTTTGTTTCCAGAACAACACCTGTCCCGCTATTCGCTGTATCTCTTATGACGAACCCCGCCACAAGAGGATGTCGCTTCTATCGGGGCTGATCCAGACGTTTTGGTATTTTGCAGACCTTTGGCATCTTGACTGGAAATGGCTACTTATTAATTTGTGCTTTCAATAATTCGATACAGTATACTACAAATAAAGATGATCATTACGAAGCTGTTTTAGTTTTACTTCACAAGAAGTCCTCAATTGTAAATCCTTTCGCTTCTTTCAAAAACAAAATCCAAACGTGATTTCGTGAACTAGTAATTTAGTTTTGTTGACTCCCGTTAAATTTTATCAACGAGTAATTGATTTGGATGCAGTGTAATAACTTTTCTTTTTTAATAGATGTATTTTTCCTGAAATTGATTATAATTGACCTATTTGTGCAAATTGAGGGTAAAGTAAAGAGAATTATATCCTAACTTTACATTTGCTTTTTGTTAGTATATTCAACATCACAAAGGAAATTATAGCGCATATAGTAAACAAAAAAATAATCGAAATTGAAAATTTTTCCTAACTACATCCAAGCTGATTCTAAAGATTGCGGCCCTACATGTTTAAAAATAATTGCCAGGCATTTTGGAAAAACGATTCATATTCAGGAGTTAAGAGATTTTAGCGAGACCACACGAGAAGGCAGTAATTTGCTTTTTTTGAGTGAAGCCGCCGAGAAAATTGGTTTTAGAACATTAGGCGTAAAATTAAGTCTCGAAAGACTCGAAGATGCACCCTTGCCATGTGTTCTGCACTGGAACAATGATCATTATGTGGTACTTTATAAAATAAAAAAAGGCATTTATTATATTTCTGATCCAGCTTTTGGATTAATTGAATATAATAAAAAAGAGTTCCTTAAATTCTGGATAGGAAATAATGCAGACGACACCACTCAGGAAGGAATTGCCTTGTTGATGGAAGCTACTCCACAGTTTTTTCAGTCAGAATTTGATAAAGAAGACAACAAGGGATTAGGTTTTGGCATGTTAGCGCAATATGTTTTACGGTACAAATCTTTTTTGGTGCAGTTGAGTATTGGCTTGTTAGCGAGTAGTTTGTTGCAGCTTATTTTTCCGTTTCTAACCCAAAGCATTGTCGATGTTGGGATTCAAAATCAAAACATTCATTTTATATATTTAATTCTTTTTGCACAATTGTTTTTATTTGCGGGAAGAACAGGTTTAGAATTGATACGAAGCTGGATTTTATTGCATCTTTCTACCCGCATAAATATTTCGCTTATTTCAGATTTCTTTATTAAATTGATGAATTTGCCCATCTCCTTTTTTGATGTTCGAATGACGGGTGATATCATGCAACGCATCAACGATCACCGCAGAATCGAACGAATTCTGACGACATCATCACTGAATGTTTTGTTTTCTGTGATTAATATGGTGATTATGGGGGGCGTTTTGGCGTATTATAATATAAAGATATTTTTTGTATTTTTTGCAGGGAGTCTCTTGTACTTTGGCTGGATTACATTATTTCTTAAAAGAAGAGAAGTTTTAGATTACAAGCGTTTTGCTGAGGTGTCAAGCGAGCAAAGCAAGGTGATGGAACTCATAAACGGCATGCAGGAAATCAAGTTGCACAACGCTGAGAAACAAAAACGCTGGGGCTGGGAGTATGTGCAGGCAAGATTGTTTAGAGTTTCTATAAAAGGATTGGTTTTGGAGCAAGCACAAACGATAGGTTCCTCTGTGATCAACGAATTAAAGAATATTTTTATCATATTTTTATCGGCAAAATTGGTTATTGATGGTTCGATCACACTCGGGATGATGTTGGCCATAAGTTCGATCGTGGGTAGTTTAAACGGTCCAATTACACAACTTATTGAGTTTGTCCGAGAGCTGCAAGATGCCAAAATATCTTTGGCGAGATTATCCGAAATTCATGATAAGGAAGACGAAACACAACAAGAAATGCATCAAACCAATGATGTTCCGTATAACGCTGATATTACGATAAAAAACCTTTCTTATCGTTATTTAGGATCTGATATTCCTGTTTTGCAGGATTTAAATTTGAGAATACCCGCCAATAAAGTTACCGCAATAGTAGGCGTTAGCGGAAGCGGTAAAACTACTTTGATGAAATTGTTGCTCAAGTTTTATGAACCCGAAAAAGGAGAAGTCAATATTGGTAACACCCAACTTAAAAATATTTCGCAAAAAGCATGGCGATCCAACATTGGAGCTGTCATGCAGGAAGGATTTATTTTTAGCGATACTATTGCAAACAATATTGCGATAGGGGTAGACAAAGTAGATAAAGAAAAGCTGGTATATGCTGCCGATGTCGCTAATATAAAAGAATACATAAGCGAATTGCCTCTTGGTTATAACACCAAAATTGGTTCTGAAGGTTTGGGGATGAGTACAGGGCAGAAGCAACGATTGTTAATTGCCAGAGCAGTTTATAAAAATCCGGAAATTTTGTTTTTTGATGAAGCAACATCGGCATTAGATGCCAACAACGAGAAAGAAATCATGCGAAAATTAGATATTTTCTTTAAGGATAAAACCGTTATTGTAATAGCGCATCGATTGAGCACGGTAATGAATGCCGATCAAATTGTGGTTTTGGATAAGGGTAAAATTATCGAAATAGGAAGCCATAAGACATTGGTAGAAGAAAAAGGAAATTATTTTGAATTGGTTCGAAATCAATTACAATTAGGAAATTAATTATGACCGAAGACACTACATTTGAATTAAGAAGCGAAGAGGTACAGGATATTTTGACCAAAGTACCGCATTGGATGATCCGTTGGGGGTCTGTCCTGATATTGGGTATCTTGCTGATGTTGTTTTTTATATCTTGGTTTGTAAAATATCCAGATGTGGTTACTGCCGAGATTACAATTACAACCAACGTTCCACCGGAGAAAATTGTAGCAAAAGCTTCGGGTAGAATTGAAGCCATTTTAGTCAAAAATAAAGCGGTGGTGTCTAAAAACACTACCTTGGCCATTATCGAAAATACAGCCAATTATAAAGATGTTTTTTTACTGAAAAGTATCATTGAAAAGTATAATATTAATGATCCTAAAGTCGCTTTTCCTTTTTTATTATTAAAAAACACTCAGTTAGGTGAGATAGAAAGTGCTTATGCTGTTTTTCAAAAGGAGTATCAGGCACAGGAATTAAATCATAATTTACATCCTTTTGAAGTAGAAAGCAGGGCGCAAAGTTCTGAAAACATTCAGATAAAAGAACGCCTGGAGATTTTACAGCAGCAAAAAATTATTAACGAAAGTGAATTGCAGCTGCAAAAAAATGAGGTGACACGATTTGAGACTTTGTTCAATAAAGGCATTATTTCAACTCAGGAAATGGAGGCAAAAAAGCTGAGTTACCTTCAGGCGCAAAAAAGTTACAAAAGTCTGCTGTCGTCTATTTCGCAACTAAAATCTTCTTTGATAGACAATACAAAATCTAGTCAGAATTTGCAAATAAACAGCACAAGAGAAGAGGTGAATTTAGGACGTAATATGACACAATCTTTCTACCAGCTTAAAAAAGTGATTAAGGATTGGGAGCTTAATTATACCTTACAATCATCAGTTAACGGAGTGGTTACTTTTTTGCAGGTCTGGAACGAAAATCAGACCATTAATGTTGGCGATAATGTTTTTTCTATTATTCCGGATGCCCGAAACGGTTTTGTCGGAAAAGTAAAAGCGCCAGCTTTGAATTCGGGAAAAATAAAATCGGGGCAAAAAGTAAACATACGATTGGCCAATTTTCCGGACAGAGAATTTGGTGTTTTAAAAGGTACAATTCAAAACATTGCTTTGGTTCCTGATAAAGAAGGTAATTTATTGATTGATGTAGCTTTGCCAAATGGTTTGAAAACTTCGTATAAAAAACAAATTATTTTTCAGCAGGAAATGAAGGGCAGCGCAGAGATTGTTACAGAAGATTTACGATTAATAGAGCGAATTTTATACCAGTTCAAGAGTGTTTTTGAACAGGTTTAAGATTACATTTTTAGATAAAAATCTTTCGTTAGCTCAATATATTCGGGAGTATAAATGTGTCTTTCGGTTTCTATGGTCAGTTCGTCGATTTCAATTTCTTGAATGTCATCTCGGCCAAAAGCTAATAAACTGCGTTTGACAGGTGAAGTCAAATTTCCTTTTACACGAGTGATTTTTAAAGGATATAATTCGAATTCTTTGGCTAATGCGATAAAGTTTTCTTCTTCTTTGAAGGGTAGAATTACAGCAAAAATTCCGTTTTCAGAAAGCAATAAATCGGCGGCTTCTACGAGCTCTTCAAAAGGCATTGCATCTTGAAAACGTGCCAAATCACGTTGTTCGTTTTCGGTTTTAAAATCTTCAGAATAAAAAGGCGGATTCGAAACAATTAAGTCGTATTCGTCTTCTGGTTCGGCTATAAATTCATCTAAACCAGCATGAAAACAAAATAATCGGTCGCCCCAAGGTGAGTTTTCAAAATTTTCAACAGCTTGTTCATAAGCTTCTTCATCGATTTCAAGCGCATCAATTTGTTCCGCATGCGTTCGCTGAGCTATCATTAAAGCAATAATTCCAGTTCCTGCACCAATATCCAAAACGCTAAAAGGCTGATGATGCACAGGAGCCCAGGCGCCCAATAAGACACCATCGGTACCCACTTTCATAGCACAGCGATCTTGATTAACGATAAATTGCTTGAATTGAAACACTAGATTTAAGATTTGAGATTAACGAGTGTTGATTTTTGATTTTCTTCGATTAAACAATTAACCGATTAAACAAATCAACTTCTAAAGGTACATTTCCACCAATCCTTCCGGAAGGTTCATAATTACCTTTTTATTGTCTCGATCAATTTTTACCAAAAAATGGTCAATCATCGGGATAAGCATTTCGACTTCACCATTCAAAACTTCAAAAAGAGGTTGAGCGGTAGTGTCGTTTACGGCAGCGATTTTTCCAAAAACGCCTAAACGCTGATCTTCTATTTCGAAACCAATAACTTCGTGGAAATAAAATTTGTTACCGGAAAGTTTTGGCAACATATTAAGGGGGAGATAGATCGCGTTACCCATAATGGCATCTGCATCTTCTTCGGTATTCATGTCTTCAAAACGAATTCTAAGAAAATCGTTTTTGTGTAAAGAACTTTTTTCAATAAAAAAAGGAACCAAGTGTTTGTTGCATTCAACAAACACTGATTCCAGATTTTCGTATAACTCAGGTTCGTCTGTGTCTAAATAAGCCAGAACTTCACCTTTGAAACTAAATTTTTTAGCGATTTTACCTAAATAAAAACATTCTTCTTTACGCATTATCGCTGGCTAAAATTATGCTTCAGTTGTTTCGTTATTTTCTTCAGCAGCAGGAGCTTCTTCAGTAGCAGCTTCAGCTTCTACTTCAGTAACTTCTTCTTCAACTGCAGGATTTGCAGCAGCGATAGCATCAGCTTCAGCTTGAGCTGCAGCAGCTAAACGCTTAGCATTAACTTCTTGCTCTGCTTTAAAAGCTTTAGATTTAGCATCAGCTTGCGCTTTTGATAAACCATCTTTTTTAGCGTCAACTTTTCCAGATTTAGCATCTAACCAAGCAGCCAATTTAGCATCAGCTTGCTCTTGAGTCAAAGCACCTTTGCGGATACCTCCATCAAGGTGGTGTTTCAATAACGCACCTTTGTAAGAAAGGATTGCTCTAGCAGTATCAGTAGGTTGAGCACCATTGTGCAACCATTTTACAGCGCTATCGATATTCAATTCGATAGTAGCAGGGTTTGTGTTTGGATTGTAAGTACCGATTTTCTCTAAGTATTTACCATCTCTTTTTGAGCGTGCATCTGCAGCTACAACCCAGTAAAAAGGTTTTTGTTTTTTACCGTGTCTTTGTAATCTAATTTTTACTGACATAATCGTATGATTAAATTTTGAGGTACTCGACCTCTGTTAATTAAGGGCGCAAAGATATAATTTTTTTCTTAAATCTTCGTTCAAAACGCTATTAAAAATGCGGGACTTGTTTTTTTGCTGTATTTTTATAGTTTTGGACGCTCTTTTTTAATCATTTCTCTGAAATACAATACTTTTGCTTTGCATTTTAAGTTAATTATTATTGGTATGAAAAAATACTTGCTTTTGTTATCTCTTGTTATTTTGTCTTCTTCTTGCACAGAAGAGATAAAATTTAATAATCCTGCTTTTCAAACTTTAAAAAATAATGTTTTTTGGAGAGCTCAGAATTATAATGCTTTTTTAAATGAGGATGGAGGATTGATTATCGTAGGTCAATTAGGCTACGAAAAAGTGACTTTGCGAAGCACTTCTACAAATGAGAAGACTTATATGTTGGGACTCAATAATTTTTCTACTGCTTCTTATTCAAATTCGCTGCAAGGGCAACTTGCTGATTTTTCTACCGGAGTGAATAAAGGTAGCGGACAAATTGTAATAACAGAGTATGATAGCGAAGCCAATACGGTTTCTGGCACTTTTAGATTTAGTGCAATAAATGCTGATAATGAAGAGGTTGATCTATCCACGATTAATTTTACAGAAGGAGTTTTTTATAAAATTCCCTTAACTTTTAGTAGTTTAGAAAAGTAATAATTTCATTTATTAGGGGCTGATTTTAGAGGATTCTCATTTTTTTAATCAAAATAAAAACATAAATAAGCTAATATATAGTAGATTAGAGAAAAATAAGATTACATTTGCTATATTATTATAAATAAGTACATATGAACATTTTTGTTGGAAGCCTTCCATTCAGTATTGAGGAAGCAGATTTAAGAGAGTCTTTCGAGGCTTATGGAGCAGTTGATTCAGTTAAGATCATTACTGATAAATTTACTGGAAGAAGTAAAGGATTTGGTTTTGTTGAAATGACAAACGATGATGAAGCTCAAAAAGCAATCGACGAATTGAACGGAGCTACTGTTCAAGGACGCGCAATTGTGGTTAATAAATCTGAACCGAAACCAGAAGGTGAAAGAAGAAGCTTTAACAATAACAGCCGTGGTGGAGATTCACGCGGAGGTTATGGTGGAGGAAACAACCGTGGTGGAAATGACCGTGGTGGTAACAGAGGAGGATATTAATATTTTTTTCTAAATATATAAAAGGGATCAACGAAAGTTAATCCCTTTTTTTATGATAATTATTTCTCTGTAGTTTTTTTCGAATAAATATTAGCACCAAAAAGAATAGCTGAAAATACAAAAGGCATTACTGGCGAAATTTGATAGAAAAGATGTACGCCGGATTTAAAACCTTCAGTAAGAATATTATTTATGCCTAAGCCTATAAAAAAGAGGCAAAGCACAAAAAGTAAAAATTGTATTTTTAAATTTATTTTTATCATAATATGAATTGTTTCAGATTTCAGGTTCCAACAACTTGAAACCTGAAACAAAATTAAACTATAAATTCGCTACAAGCCAGTCTCCAACTTCGCTGGTCTTGTAGGCTTTTGTTCCTTTTGGAGCTAAATCTTCTGTAACAATGCCTTGTTCAAGCGATTTATTAACGACTGCTCTAATGGCTTCAGCCTCGTCTTTTAAACCAAAAGCATCTTCAAACATCATCGCAGCTGATAAAATGGTCGCCAAAGGATTTGCGATATTCAATCCTGTTGCTTGCGGGTACGACCCGTGTATTGGCTCGTATAATGAAGTGTGTTCTCCCACAGAAGCAGAAGGCATTAAACCCATAGAACCTGAAATTACCGAAGCTTCATCTGTTAAAATATCTCCGAATAAATTCTCAGTGATCAATACGTCATAAGAGTTTGGCCATTGAACCAAGCGCATGGCTACAGCATCTACAAATTCATAGGAAACTGTAACTTCAGGATAATCTTTTTCCATGGCCTGAACAGTTTCTCTCCATAAACGTGAAGTTTCTAAAACATTGGCTTTATCAACACAACACAGTTTTTTGCTACGAGTCATGGCTAATTCGAAACCTTTTTTTGCCAGACGTTGTACTTCGGCTCTGGTATATACACAATTATCAAAAGCAGTTTCTCCGCCGTCTTTTCTGCCTTTTTCTCCAAAGTAAATTCCGCCTGTTAATTCTCTTAAGAAAACCAAATCAGTTCCTTCGATTCTTTCTCTTTTTAAAGGAGAATTATCAATTAAAGAAGGAAAAGTGAAAGTAGGGCGTACGTTGGCAAACAAACCTAATTTTTTACGCATTAACAATAATCCTTGTTCAGGACGCACGGGTGCGCTAGGATCGTTATCGTATTTTGGATGTCCGATTGCTCCAAACAAAACGGCATCTGCTTTCATGCATATTTCGTGGGTTTCATCGGGATAAGGAACTCCAACGGCATCAATAGCACAAGCTCCTGTAAGAGCGGGTGTCCACGTTATTTCATGGTTGAATTTTTTTGCAATAGCATCAGATACTTTTACAGCTTCATTTATTACCTCAGGACCAATTCCGTCTCCTGCTAAAAGGGCTATGTTAAATTTCATTTTTTTTAAGTTTCTAAGTTTCAGAGTTTCTAAGTTTCAGAGTTTTTTTCTTAGTGAGTCAGAACTTTTATTTATAATTGTTTTTTAGGTTTTAAGTTTCTGAGGTTTGAGTCGCTAAGATTCTAAATTTTTTCTCTCAGAAGCTTAGAATCTTAGTAACTTAGAACCTTACGGAATCACATTCAACATTTTTTGAGTCGCAATGATCGCTGCAACGGTTTGATCGGAGTCTAATCCGCGGGTTTTAAATTCTTTTCCGTTGTTTACCCACGTAATTATAGTTTCGCACAAGGCATCAGAACTACTTCCAGGTGGAATTCTCACTGCATAATCAATCAATTTTGGAAGCGATAATTTTTTACTTTTATAAATTTTTGACAATGCATTCATAAAAGCATCAAATTGTCCATCGCCCTGAGCGTGTTCTTCGATGATTTCTCCGTCCAGATTTAAGCTTAATGTTGTTGAGGGACGCATTCCTTTTGAATGCATTAACACATACGATTCGATTTTTATTTTCTCTTCATAAGTATGACTATCCAAAACATCTGAAATAATGTACGGAAGATCTTCTTTGGTAACGGTTTCTTTTTTATCACCCAATTCTATAATTCTTTGGGTAACCAATTTTAAGTCTTCTTGATTTAATTTTAAACCTAATTCCTGCAGATTCTTTTCGATATTGGCTTTTCCTGAAGTTTTTCCTAAAGCATATTTTCGTTTTCTTCCAAAGCGTTCCGGAAGCAAATCATTAAAATATAAATTATTTTTATTGTCACCATCTGCGTGAATACCAGCAGTTTGAGTAAAAACATTGTCGCCTACAATAGGTTTGTTAGCCGGAATTCTATAACCTGTAAAAGTCTCTACTAATTTGCTTACGGTGTATAAAGAGGTTTCCTTAATATTAATGCTAACTTCGGGCAAATAATCATTTATTACAGCAACAGTACTTTCTAGTGGCGCATTCCCTGCGCGTTCTCCCATGCCGTTTACCGTTACATGAAGACCGTTTATACCTGCTTTTACAGCTTCCATAACATTGGCAATACTTAAATCGTAATCGTTGTGCGCATGAAAATCAAAATGAATTTGAGGATATTTTACACGTATAGCAGAAATAAATTCGAAAGCCTGAGACGGAATTAAAACGCCCAAAGTATCAGGAAGCAAAATTCTTTTTACAGGCTGAGTTGCTAAAAAGTCCAGAAACTGAAAAACATATTCAGGAGAATTTCGCATTCCGTTGCTCCAATCTTCCAGATAAACATTAGTTTCGATATGGTTTGCTTTGGCTAAAGCGATAATTTCAGCAATTTCAGAAAAGTGTTGTTCCGGTGTTTTTTTTAATTGATGGGTCAGATGATTCATGGAGCCTTTGGTCAATAAATTTTGCACTTTGGCACCTGCTTTTTTCATCCACTCGATCGAAACGCCACCATCTACAAACGAAAGCACTTCGATACGATCGATATATCCTCTCTCGGTTGCCCAGGAAGTGATGCCTTTTACAGCTTCAAATTCCCCTTCGCTCACGCGCGCTGAAGCAATTTCAATTCTATCGATATTTAATTCCTCCAACAACAATTGTGCAATGGTCAATTTCTCTGCAGCAGAAAATGATACTCCCGAAGTTTGTTCGCCATCGCGGAGTGTAGTATCCATTATTTCAATTTTTCTTTTTTCCATATTCCTTTTCTAAATTCCTTTTTAAAAGTAAAATTATAGTTGATGTTGCACTTTTATTTCAAATAAACTCAGTGTAATTCCTTCATAATGTTTGGGTAATCCCGAATAATCCGGCGTGACGATGCCTAAAAATTCGAATCCACATTTTTGATAATATTCAATTAAAGACTCATTGTCCCCCCATGTATCCATTCTCAAATAGTCTAATTTTTTTGCTTTTGCAAAAGGTAATCCCCACTTTATAATTTCCTTTACAAAATGATTTCCTCTAAATTTCGGATGCGTTACAATACGATGAAAATAAACAGCTTTGTCTTTGTTTTTCTCTTTCCAAATGCTTTCATCTTCAAAAGTGATAGCAAAAATGCCAGCGATTTCATCATTAATTAAAATTTTCCATTGTCTTTCTTCGGCAATTTCTTTTTCGATTAATTTTCGATCAAAACCTTTCCAATGTTTATTAAATTTTGTTTTTTGAAATTCAATCGCCAAATCATAAAACTCAAAAATTGCGTCAATATCTTCTTTGGTACTCGGTTTAAAAATCATGTTATTTTTATTTTGTTCTCCTAAGAGTTTAATTTATAAAGACCCGACAAGTTTTAAAAACCTGTCGGGTCTAATAGATCGAACAAGATTTTTTAGTACGGAAGTTTATCGGCGAAAGCCACAATATCTTCTTTAATATTTTGCAAATAATCAATGTCATCGAAGCCATTAATCATGTTATTTTTTTTGTATCCGTTAATGGCGAAAGACTCTTGTTGGCCAGTTGCTAATAAAGTAATGGTTTGGTTGGGCAAGTTAATTTCCAGTTCTGTTTTAGGATTGGCCTCGATTGCTTTAAAGATTATCTCAGCAAATTCCGGGCTTACCTGAACGGGTAAAACGCCAATATTCAGACAGTTTCCTTTAAAGATGTCTGCAAAGAAACTTGAAACGACAGCTCTAAAGCCGTAATCGTAAACTGCCCACGCAGCGTGTTCTCTGGAAGATCCTGAACCGAAGTTTTTTCCTCCAACCAAAATTTTGCCGCTGTAAGTTGAATCGTTTAAAACAAAATCAGCTTTTGGAGTATCATCTCCGTTGTATCGCCAGTCTCTAAAAAGATTGTCTCCAAAACCTTCACGTTTTGTAGCTTTCAGGAAACGAGCCGGGATGATTTGATCTGTATCTACGTTCTCAATAGGCAACGGCACTGCGCTGCTGGTCAATATATTAAATTTATCGTATGCCATTTTAATTTTAGATTTTTTAATTTTAGATTTTAGATTTTTTTCTGGTTTGGATGAATTCTAAACGCTAAAATGTTTTGTATTAAATAATGTAAATTAATTTTTGTTTGAAAATATTTAGATAGAAGATTATACAAAGTGAAAATCTAAAATCTAAACTCTCCAATCTAAAATAACTCGCGCGGGTCTGTTAATTTTCCTGTAACCGCAGCTGCAGCAGCCATAATTGGACTTGCTAACAAAGTTCTTGAACCAGGACCTTGACGGCCTTCAAAGTTTCTGTTGGATGTACTTACTGCATATTTTCCGGCTGGAACTTTATCATCGTTCATTGCCAAACAAGCAGAGCAACCCGGCTGACGCAATACAAAACCAGCGTCTGTCAAAATATCCAAAATACCTTCTTCTTTAATCTGAGCTTCAACAACGTGAGAACCCGGAACTAACCAAGCGGTAACATTATCTGCTTTTTTTCTTCCTTTTACAATTTCGGCGAAAGCCCTAAAATCTTCAATACGTCCGTTTGTACAGCTTCCTAAGAAAACATAATCAATTGATTTTCCTATCATTACATCGTCTTCTTCAAAGCCCATGTAAGCCAAGGATTTTTTGTATGTTTCTTCCCCGCCTTCAACTTGGTTGGCATTCGGGATATGTTTGGTGATGCCAATTCCCATTCCAGGGTTTGTACCGTACGTAATCATTGGTTCAATGTCGGCAGCATTGATGTTTAATTCTGCATCAAAAAGAGCATCAGCATCGGTTTTCAAAGTTTTCCAGTATTCAACGGCTTTTGTCCAAGCTTCGCCTTTAGGGGCATATAATCTTCCTTTAAGGAAATCAAAAGTTTTTTGGTCAGGAGCGATCATACCACCACGCGCACCCATTTCGATACTTAGGTTACAAACGGTCATACGACCTTCCATCGTCATATTTTCGAAAACATCTCCGGCATATTCAACAAAATAACCTGTACCTCCAGAAGTAGTGAGTTGCGCAATAATATAAAGTGCAACGTCTTTTGGCCCAACACCTTTACTCAATTGACCGTTTACGTTAATACGCATCTTTTTTGGTTTTGGCTGCATGATACATTGTGTAGAAAGTACCATTTCAACCTCCGAAGTCCCGATACCAAAAGCAATCGCTCCAAAAGCACCGTGAGTAGACGTGTGAGAATCTCCGCAAACAATAGTAGCGCCTGGCAAAGTAATTCCGTTTTCAGGACCAACTACGTGTACAATTCCGTTTTTAATATGTCCTAATCCCCAGTGCGAAATACCATATTCTGCGGCATTATCCTCTAAAGCTTTAAGTTGGTTGGCAGACAAAGCATCTTCAACTGGCAAATGTTGGTTTATAGTTGGGGTATTGTGATCGGCAGTTGCAAAAGTACGTTCTGGGTACAAAACCTTCACGCCTCTGGCTTTTAATCCTAAAAAAGCAACGGGACTTGTAACTTCGTGAATGAAATGGCGGTCAATAAAAAACACATCTGGTCCATCTTCAATTTTACGTACTACATGCGAATCCCATACTTTGTCAAATAATGTCTTACTCATTTTTTATTTTTTTTTAATTGTAATTTCTATAACCACAGCAATTCCTGATAATAGCAAAACAAAAGTAAAAAAAGATACAAAGGCGTCAATTTCAATATTTCATTATATACGATACCCAAACTGAAATACAAATTGCAAATTGGCTTTTGCAAGTTCAATGTTTGCAGAAAAATGAAATAAAGTCTGCTTTTGTTTTTCTTTTTCAGCTCCAATTTTGCCTGATTGTTTTTTGTTTTAACAACTTGCAAATTTATCTTAAAACCATTATGAAATATAAACATTTATTTAAAAATATGTAACAAATAGGATGAAAATAGTAATAATTGTTGGTTTTTTATTTTTTTTGAAACATATCCTTTTGTCGATTTTTGATACTTTCAAGTAGTTTTTTTAGCCACTATTTAGACTCAATAAAAGGTTTAAATACTACGACATCCAAGAGATCTATTTTTATGAAAATTTAAGGTTTTGAGATTAAAATACGTTTGCTTGTAAGGATTTCTATGAAGTGATTTTGGAAACTAATTAAATAAATTTTTAAATTGCAATAATGTCAGGTTTGTTTTCTTTTTGAAGAGTTTACTGAAAGACTGAGGATATTCAAAAACCAATTGATAAGCTATTTCTATTACCGAAAGGTTGGTGGTAATCAGGAAGTTTTTTGATTTTTCAATTAGTTTGGCGTAAAGAGGATTCAAAATGAATAACTGAATTTGTAAGGGTAAAATGAAATTTAATTTCTCGCTTATACAAGGATTCTATCTCTACTGAGAATTCTTTTTTATTGAAAAGGACCTATCTGGTGTCATACTTTTGAAAAACAGTTTTACAGCTTAATTTTTTTAGTTAATTTGCAACGAATTTATTCCTGTTTATTGTGGTTGATATTGTCTCTCTAAGAGGCAATTAGTTAAGAGTGTCTGTAATTGGAGGCTTAGTTACGTAGGATTTATAAATTAAAAAGATGAATTTATCAAAATGGTACCAATTTATTAAGCCTAACTTTAAGTATTACCAAGACGGTTTTTTTGAGTTTCCCTATTTAGCGAATACACCTGAATTGTTTATTGAGAGTACTATAAAGTCTCCAGGAAGCAAGCATCATGTTCAAGAACAAGTTGTTTATCGAAATAATCCTTTTATCAAAGGAGAGATGCATTATCGAAAAATTGATGAGGGTTTGTGGCTTACTATAACGAACATACAATTTAAACATGATAGTGTAATTAAATCGGCTTATGCCAAAGATATTCCCAGCGAACATTATTCGATCACATTTACCGTTTATGAGAGCGATGTAAAGATTCAAAATGTTTTTATTGATAAAATGCCTTTTCATAATAAATTTTGGGGGTTCAAAAAACCAGGTACTGATGTAGGTGCTTGTTTTTACAAAGGTTCAAAGTGTCAATTTTATATTTATTATATCAGCCCGGATTGGATAAAAAAGAATGTTCCTTTTGAAAGACTGGATGATGCTGTTCCTTTTAAAAAGTTTTTGAATTCGGACAAAGGTTTTATCTCTTATCAGGATATAGTGCCAGATGGTGAGCGATTATCTCATGAAATTTTGCATACAGTTAAAACATTTAACGATGATATTTTTAATGAAACACTTTTAAAAGCGCAAACTTTTAGTTTAATATCGGGGTTTTTTAAAAATGCACTTATCGATTCACGTAAAGAAGAGTATCTAAATAAAGGCGCTATAGATTATAAAAAAATATCAAGATGTGAGCGTTTAGTCTCTATAAATTTATCCAAACCCTTCATTGGCATAGAGGTACTTTCTCAAAATTTAAGCATGTCTCCATCAAAATTAAAAATGGATTTCAAATCGGTCTACGGAACGTCCATTCTTCAATACAATATTGAGAAAAAAATGGAACTGGCATTGCAATTACTTCTTAACACGAACATGCAAATTAAATACATTGCTCAGGAAGTAGGTTATGAAAGTCACAGCAAGTTTAGTGCTGCTTTCAAAAAAAAATACGGAAAACTTCCTTCGGAATTGCATCCCGATACTGAAGTGAATTAAACTACTACTTAAGTTTTAAGAACTATTTGGTGTTCGAATTAAAGAAATTCATCTGACTTTTAAAAAATTTGGTGTGTGAAGTTTTTATTTTTTTAAAACTGCATCATCTTGACGTATATACTTACAAACAGAGATTTTGCTTCTAAAAAACGACTTAAAATGTCCGAATGGGATATCGATTTGTCCGAATGGGCTAATCGAATGTTTTTGGAGTTAATAATTTTGCTCCTGCAATAGTTATTGCATGTACAACTAACTCAAATAAAAATATTTATGAAACAAAAATTACTTTTAATTTTAGCTATTTTATGCGTCAGTTTCGCCTCAGCGCAGACTTTTGCTGTAGATGGAATTAATTACACAGTTATTCCGTCAACAACAGAAGTAACCGTTTCAAGCGGTTCCTGTTATACAGGAGATTTGTTGCTGCCTTCAATGGTAAGCGACGGTAGTACCAATTATACGGTGACTTCTATTGGAGATGAAGCCTTTAGAAGTTGTATTGGTTTGACGTCTATTAGTTTTCCAAGTACGGTGACTTCAATAGGAGGTTATTCATTTGCAGAAGCTTCTAATTTAGCTAGTATAACAATGGGTGTAAATGTTACTTCTATTAGAGAATATGCATTTGCTGATACAGCCTTAACTACTGTAAGCTTAGGGTCAAGTGTCACAGTAATTGGAAATGGTGTTTTTAGTGGTTGTCGTTCTTTAGAGACAGTAACAAATATTGATTCTGTTATTTCAATTGGCGATTACGCATTTAGTAGTTGTTATAGTTTGACGTCTTTTACTTTTCCTAATTCAGTAACAACGGTTGGAAGTAATATATTTGAATTTTGCGAAGTGCTGAGCTCTGTAACTATTGGTGCAAATATGACTGAAATTGGAGCTTCTACTTTTAGCTATTGTAGTAGTTTAAGAGAAATAACTATTCCTTCGAATATTACGGCTATTGGAGATTATGCATTTTCTTCGTCAGGAGTTAAATCAGTAACGATACCTGCTTCAGTGAGCTCCATTGGTTATGCTGCATTTTCAAGGTGTGAGGATTTGAAAGCCATTACTATTCCTAATAGCGTGACCTCGATCGGAAATTTTGCTTTTGCTACCTGTAGGAATTTAGAGGTTATAAGAAGTAATATAGCATTGCCTATAACAATTCCACCAAATACTTTTAGTAATATAGATTTTGATACTTGTATTTTAATAGTTCCTACCGCAAGCGTTACTGCGTACCAAAATGCCTCAGTTTGGCAAGATTTTACAACAATTACAGATGTTCTTCCAGCTACAGCAGTACCAAGTACTAGTTATACTACCCAAGTTTATGCTGGAGATGATAAGACAATAGGTGACTTACAAATAGATGGTACAGATATACTTTGGTATGATGCTGCAAAAAATGGTAATTTGTTAGAAAACACGACTGTTCTTGTAGATAATACAAAATATTATGCAAGTCAAACTTTAAATGGAATAGAAAGTACAGAACGAATTGCTATTGCCGTAAAGCGTATTTCTGATGCAAAGCAATATGTGGCAACGGGTAGTACAGTTGCAAGTCTAGTAAGCAGTACATCTATAGCCGGTAAAGCGTTGTGGTTTACAGCAGAAACTGGAGATAATGTTTTAAATAGCTCGGACTTGTTAAGTGCAGGAACGTATTATGTATCACAAGAATATGAAAAAAAATTCACGGGTTTTTCTAACATATCTGACCTAACAGTCGACAGTGCAGGAAACATATATGTTTTCTCTAATAATGTGATAAAAAAAATAGCATTAGATGATAGTGTTACTATTTTGGCAGGTAATGAGGGTGTAAATGCTAGTATAAATGGTACAGGAACAGGTGCTAGATTTTTAAATGGTAGTCACCTGACAATGGGTAGTGATGGTAATATATATGTAGCAGAAATATCTGCGATAAAAAAAGTAAGTTTACCTGATGCAGTAGTTACAACACTTGCAACTGGTTTCTCTAATTTTGGTGGAGGAATAGTCAATGATGGTTTTGGTAATTTATACGTAGCAAATACAGACGCAAGTCGTGTTGATAAAGTTTCTGAAACAACAGGAGTTGTAACTACAGTTCCCAATGCTGGAGACTATAGACCAAGAGCTGTTGCTATTGATGAAGCAAATAATATATTATATTCCCATGTTGTTAATCTAACAAATACTCATTACTTAAGACGTATTAACTTATCAAATAATACGGTTACTACGATAGGTGTTAGTGGTAGTGGTAAAGTTGATGGCACTGCTACAACTGCTCAATTTAAAAACATTACAGATATTGCTTTTAATGCTACTACACAAACGCTATATGTTGTAGATGATTCCTCTATTAGAGAAGTAGATGTTAACTTAAATGTTATAACCAAGTCCCTTTATGGAGGTACTACTAAATTAGCTGTCAATGAAACAGGCGCCACTTTTAGAACAACTACATCAGAAGTATTTCAATATAATGGATTAAGTAATCGTGCAGCGGTAATTGTAGATTTCCAACCAATTGTGAATACACTTTTACCAGCTAACAGTGCGACTTCTGTTGTTATAAATAGTGATTTAAAACTAACGTTTAATGAAAATGTATTTAAAGGATCAGGAAATATCACGATCTATGATGCTGCGGATGATAGCGTTTTTGAAACTATAGAAGTAACTTCGTCAAATGTAATCATTGAGGGTGCCTTAGTAACCATTAATCCTTCATTAGATCTACTGAGATCTAAAACCTATTATGTAGTAATAGATGAACCGGCATTTAAAAATGCTGCTAGTAACAATTTTTCAGGAATTGCAAACAAATCTATTTGGGCGTTTTCTACAGAATTGAAACTAACTCCTGCAGTTACTTTTGCTGATTTTAGCAAAACCTATGGAGATGCTGAATTTGATTTAGCAGCTACTTCAAATTCAACGGGACTTATAAGTTATGAAATTATCTCCGGTGGAACAGGTAGTGCAATACTTTCAGGAACAAATAATACTTCGGTAACAGTAGGTAATATTGGAACTGTAATATTAAAAGCGACTGTTGCTTCAGATTCAAATTACAATCAAGGAAGTAAAACGGTTACACTTACCATTTCAAAAAAGGAAATTACTGTGACTGCAGCTGAAGGGCAAACAAAATTATATGGTGCAGCAGATCCTACTTTAACGTATTCAGTTTCGCCAAGTCTGGTAGGAACAGATGTTTTCACAGGATCTTTGTCAAGAGTTACAGGTGAGAATGTGAGTACTTATGCAATTGAACAAAATAATTTAAGTGCAGGTTCGAATTATACAATTACTTATGTAGCTAAAGATTTTGCTATTACTGCAAAACCAATTACTATAACAGCAACTGCTGGACAATCTAAAGAGTACGGTGCTCAAGATCCTGTTTTCATGTATACTTCAAGTGAGGTTTTGCTTGCAGGAAATAGTTTTACAGGAAGTTTAGGTCGCGCAGCAAATAATAACGCTGGAACTTATACTTACACTACAGGAGATTTATCTGCAGGACCAAATTATGAACTGACAGTAGCTGGTTCTACTAGTTTTACAATTACTCCTAAAGCCATCAACGTAACTGCAGCTGCAAAAACTAAAGTATATGGAACAACAGATGTTCCTTTAACGTATTCAGTTTCGCCAAGTCTGTTAGGAACAGACGCTTTCACAGGAACTTTGTCAAGAGCAACAGGTGATAATGTGGGTACTTATGCAATTGAACAAGGAACATTAAGTGCTGGAGATAATTATGCGGTTACATTTGTGCCTGCCAACTATTCTATCACTAAAGCGGATCAAGTAATTACTTGGAATCAAACCTTAGTTTCAGATTGTGGTAGCTCAGCTTCAATAGCGTTGACTGCGACTTCTACTAGTGGTTTAGGAATCAGTTTTTCATCTTCGAATAGCAATGTGGCAACAATTGTAAATAACGAATTGGTGTTTGTAAATCCTGGTTCAGTGGCGATTACAGCTTCTCAATTAGGAGATAATAATTACAATGCAGCATCAAGTATTGTACTACCAATTGTAAATAGCCAGCCAAATTTGATTAGAAAACAATTTGATAATATTATTTTCTTTGACAATAGCTCAAATGAATTCGTGGCTTATACATGGTATAAAAACGGACTAGTAGTTGCTGGTCAAACAGCACAATATTTCAAAGAAACGGGTGCTTTAAATGGTTCTTACTATGCAGTTGCAACAAAGAAAGATGGAACAGTAATAAGAACTTGTCCATTAGTTTTAACATCTAATGGAGTAGTAGAAACCATGAATATTGCTCCAAATCCAGTACGAAGTAATTCAAGTTACCAATTAATTACCAATATAGAGGCTGCTAAAATGCAAAATGCTCGCGTTACGGTATTCAACATACTTGGGTCATTAATGACAGACAAAGTTGTTAATGAAAGCACAATGGATATGATTGCACCAAGCGCAGAGGGTATTTATATTGTGAAACTAACTTTATCTAATGGTAAGATGTTCACGAAAAATCTTTTAGTAAGAAACTAACTAATTTATGGATATGAAATCCTCTTTTTTAAACAAAGAGAGGATGAATTATTCAAATGAAAATAACATACATATGAAATTTAGTAATAAACACATACTGGGAATTGTTGCCTTGCTTTTCTCTACAGCAGCAAGTGCCCAGTTTTACGTTGGCGTACAGTCAGGAATCGCTAATATTCAAAGCGATGTCAAAGGCGTTAGAGCGAGTCATGAAATAGGAGGCGCTGTTAAAGCAGGATACATTTATAACATAACAAAGCATATTGGTATTGGATCTGGTGTCGAATTTGCACAATACAAACAAAAAGTGTTTTTGACTCAGGGCGATGCAACACAATCAAGTTTTGAAGTTGATGAGACTACATCTGCATTTGTTTATAACGTAACAAGTGCTAATTATCGGGAGGAGCAAACATTGCAAGCTATTCAAATTCCGTTATTTGTGCAGTATAAAAGAAACATTAATGTTGGTGTTGATTTCAACTTTAGAGCTGGAGTTAAGTATTTTTTACCTGTAAATTATAAGATCAAAGCTTCTGCAAATACTGTTAGAGGAGTTGGTTATTATCCAGATGTTAATTTAACTATTGATAATTTGCCAGAATATGGTTTTGGAACACAGTCAGCTTATTCTCAATCAGGAGAATACCAGACAAAAGGTATATTGATGAGTAGTTTTGAACTGGGTTTTACTTTTCAAATGGGAGAGAAGAACGCCCTGTATGCTGCTATGTTTTTAGATAGTGGTTACGGTACCATTTTAGATCAAAAACAAAATGAGTCTTACATTGGATATAATCAAAAATCGATTACCAATAGAAAAGCAAATGGTTTGTATAGCACAGATAAGGAGTCAACAATCAAGCCTTTAGCGTTTGGATTAACATTAGGTTGGAATTTTAAATAAGTAGTTTGATTTGAATAATTACTAAGGTCTTGAGAAATCAAGGCCTTTTCGTTTTATAACGCGGTGTTTTGGAGAATTTATTTTTTATTCTTTCTTCAATACAGTGTTAATATGCTGAAATAGTCCAAAAAAATGCTACATCATTATGTACTTAATTTTTTATGCAATACCCACAATCATTGGGTGTAAAATCCTTGCAATAGTGATTTTGCTTTTAAAAATTTCTGAAATATTTGGTATATTTGAAAGTAATTAATTAAAAAATAATAGTTTTAATTGTTGGGAAGGTTCGCTGTAATGGCGAACCTTTTTTTATTGGTCTCAGATCGAGGTTTAAAACCCTGCAATTTATTGCAGTACTTTAGTAATGCGAAAAAATATAATATTTGACTTTTTAGTGTTGATAAAAAGTTTTCAAAATTGAGAGACTGAAAGGTGTTAACAAGTTAAGCAGGAATACCCCAAAAAAATCCCTAAATTTGAAGTTCAATTTTTTGTAAATTTATAAAATTGCAATTCCTTCAATAACAGCTATGTACTTAATATTCGATACTGAAACTACTGGATTACCAAAACGTTGGGACGCTCCAATAACCGATTCTGATAACTGGCCTCGCTGTATCCAGATCGCCTGGCAGTTGCATGACGAGATGGGAAAATTGATTGAGCATCAGGATTATTTGGTAAAACCTGACGGATTTAATATTCCGTATGACGCAGAACGTATTCACGGAATTTCGACTGAATTGGCTGAAGCCGATGGAATTACGCTGGCCGAAGTTTTGGAGAAATTCAATATTGCTTTAAGCAAAACCAAATTTATTGTAGGTCAGAATTTAGGTTTTGATGTGAATATTATGGGAGCCGAATTTCATCGTGCGGGAGTGGAATCTCCAATGAGTGCGATGCCAGTTTTGGACACCTGTACCGAAGTGACAGCTTCATTATTAAAATTGCCTGGAGGTCGTGGAGGTAAGTTTAAATTACCAACTTTAACAGAGTTACATAGTTATCTTTTTAATAAACCTTTCGCGGAAGCGCACAACGCAACGGCCGATGTTGAGGCAACCACGCGTTGTTTTTTGGAGTTAATTAGAAGAGAAATTTTTACCAAAGAAGAACTAGATGTTCCGAAGGATTATTTTAAGGAATTTCAAGAAAGAAATCCACAGGAATTTCCATTAATTGGTTTAAAACACATCAATTTAAAAGCGGCTTCGGATAAAATCAGGGAGCAGCTGAGAGCCTTAGAATCTGTTGACAAACAAACTACGGTTTCAGATTCTGACAGAGCAGATTTTAAAGCAGCAAAGTACGCGCATTTACACAATCATACGCAGTTTTCGGTTTTACAATCGACTATCGGAATTGGTAATATCGTTGCGGCTACGGCAAAAAACGGCATGCCAGCAGTTGCCATGACCGATACTGGAAATATGATGGGGGCTTTTCACTTTGTGAGTGCCGTAATGAATCATAATAAAGCGGCTTCTGCCAAAAATAAAGCTTTAGTTGAGGCGGGCGAAGAACCTTCTGAAACCGAGATGAAGCCAATTGTGGGCTGCGAATTTAATGTTTGTGACAACCATTTAGATAAAAGCAAAAAAGACAATGGTAATCAGGTTGTGTTGTTGGCCAAAAACAAAAGAGGTTACCATAATCTGGCAAAAATGTCGTCAATCGCTTTTACAGACGGGTTTTATTATGTTCCGAGGATTGATCGAAATGTTATTCAAAAATATAAGGAAGATATCATGGTGTTGTCGGGAAATTTATACGGAGAAATTCCGAGTAAAATCCTAAACATCGGTGAAAACCAGGCTGAAGAAGCGGTAATTTGGTGGAAAGAACAGTTTGGCGAGGATTTTTATCTGGAAGTGATGCGTCACAATCAGGAAGATGAAAATCGTGTAAACAAAACCTTGATTGAGTTTTCGCAGAAACACAATGTCAAATTAATTGCGACAAACAATACCTATTATTTAAATAAAGAAGACGCCAATGCCCACGATATTTTGTTGTGTGTAAAAGACGGAGAAAAACAGGCAACGCCTATTGGTCGTGGTCGTGGTTATCGTTACGGATTGCCCAATCAGGAATATTATTATAAGTCATCGGAAGAGATGAAAAAACTCTTTGCCGATATACCCGAAGCCATTATCAATATTCAGGAAATAGTAGATAAGGTCGAAATTTACTCGCTTTATCGAGATGTATTGCTTCCAAAATTTGATATTCCGGAGGAGTTTATAGTTCCAGAAGATGAAGCCGATGGCGGTGTTCGCGGGGAGAATAAATATTTGCGACACCTGACAATGGTGGGGGCTAAAAAAAGATATGGAGAGATTAGCGAAGCGATTCAGGAACGTTTGGATTTTGAGTTATTAACGATTTCGAATTCAGGATACCCGGGTTACTTTTTGATCGTTCAGGATTTTATCGCCGAAGCCCGAAATATGGATGTTTCGGTAGGTCCAGGCCGTGGTTCTGCGGCGGGTTCTGCTGTTGCTTATTGTTTAGGAATTACCAATATTGACCCCATTAAGTACGACTTGCTTTTTGAGCGTTTCCTGAACCCGGATCGTGTGTCGATGCCCGATATTGATATTGATTTTGATGATGAAGGCCGTGGTCGTGTTATGGATTATGTAATCAATAAATACGGAAAAAATCAGGTAGCACAGATTATCACGTATGGTAAAATGGCAACCAAATCGGCGATTCGTGATACGGCTCGTGTACTTGATTTGCCTTTGTTTGAAGCCGATAGAATTGCAAAACTGATTCCGGGAATGATGCCTTCCAAATGGAATTTGGCTCGTTTTATTTCTGAAAGTGAAGATGAGGTAAAAAAAGCACTTCGATCGGATGAATTTGATAATGTAAAAGAGCTGATCGCAATTGCCAACGAAGGTGATTTGGCTGGGGAGACTATTCAACAGGCAAAAATCCTCGAAGGATCAATGCGAAATACCGGAATTCATGCCTGTGGGGTAATTATTACGCCATCAGATATTACGAATTTCGTTCCGGTTACAACCGCAAAAGATTCTGATCTGTATGTAACACAGTTTGATAACTCGGTTGCAGAAAGTGCCGGATTGCTAAAAATGGATTTCTTGGGTTTGAAGACCCTTACCTTGATAAAAGATACGGTAAAATTAGTAAAATACAGAACCGGAAT
Source organism: Flavobacterium flavipigmentatum (assembly GCF_020911905.1). Lineage (NCBI taxonomy): Bacteria > Pseudomonadati > Bacteroidota > Flavobacteriia > Flavobacteriales > Flavobacteriaceae > Flavobacterium > Flavobacterium flavipigmentatum. The sequence goes on from NZ_CP087133.1 coordinate 1,407,694, forward strand.
CGATCTGAATCCAGATGAATTTCCAATTGACGATCCGGAAACCTACGAACTTTTTCAGCGAGGAGAAACAGTAGGTATTTTTCAGTATGAGTCGCCCGGAATGCAAAAATACATGAAGGATTTGAAACCGACTGTTTTTGGAGATTTAATTGCCATGAATGCGTTGTATCGTCCGGGACCGTTAGAATATATCCCGTCTTTCGTTCGAAGAAAAAATGGCGAAGAGGAAATCAAATACGATTTGGATGCCTGCGAAGAATACTTGGGAGAAACCTATGGAATTACCGTTTACCAAGAGCAGGTTATGCTTTTGTCGCAATCATTGGCCGATTTTACAAAAGGTGAGGCCGACGTTTTGCGTAAAGCGATGGGTAAAAAGCAAAAGGATGTCCTGGACAAAATGAAACCTAAGTTTGTAGAACAAGCGGCAGCAAAAGGTCATGATGCTAAGATTTTAGAAAAAATCTGGAAAGACTGGGAGGCTTTTGCAAGTTATGCTTTTAATAAATCGCACTCTACTTGTTATGCCTGGATTGCCTATCAAACAGCGTATTTAAAAGCGCATTTCCCTGCAGAATATATGGCTGCGGTTCTTTCAAATAATATGAATGATATCAAACAGGTGTCCTTTTTTATGGAAGAATGTAAGCGCATGGGCTTACAGGTTTTAGGCCCTGATGTCAATGAGTCGTATTATAAATTTACGGTAAATGATAATTATGCCGTTCGTTTTGGTATGGGAGCGATCAAAGGAGTAGGTTCTGGAGCCGTAGCCACTATCGTCGAGAACAGAAAAGACGGTAGATACAAATCGATTTTTGATTTGGCAAAGCGAATAGATTTACGTGCTGCTAATAAAAAAGCAATCGAAAATTTAGCACTTGCAGGAGGATTTGATTCTTTTGAAGGTACTACAAGAGCACAATATTTTCATGATGAGGGCGACGGTGTTACTTTTTATGAAAAGGCTATACGTTACGGTTCTAAATTTCAGGAAAACGAAAATTCATCTCAAGTGAGTTTGTTTGGCGAAACAAGTGAAGTACAAATTGCAGAACCTATAGTGCCTCCGTGTGAAGATTGGAGCACTATGGAAAAACTTGCCAAAGAAAAAGAAGTGGTCGGAATTTATATCTCGGGACATCCGTTGGATGATTTTAGATTTGAAATGAAGTATTTCTGCAATGCCAGATTAGAGGCCCTAAAAAGTATGGAGCAGCATGTGGGTAAAAACTTAACTTTTGCAGGAATTATCAATAACGTACAGCATCGTGTTTCGAAAAACGGAAAAGGCTGGGCTATGTTTAATCTCGAAGGGTATGATGAAAGTTATGAGTTTAGGATTTTTAATGAAGAATATCTCAAGTTCCGCCATTTCTTGATTCAGAATAATTTTGCACATATAAAAGTATTGATAAAAGACGGCTGGGTGAATCATGATACAGGTAAAAAATCAGAGCCGAGGCTGCAATTTGTTGAGGTAAAACAGCTGCAGGATGTCTTGGAAACTTTTGCGAAAAAATTGGTTGTTTTGCTGAATATTCAAGACCTGAAAACCGAATTTATTCATAAACTAAGTGATTTGTTTAGCCAAAACAAAGGAGATAATTCGGTGACATTTGAAATTATGGAGCTCGAAAAAATTAAGCGCTTGGTTGCCATAGAGACCACAAATGATTTTACAGAAACAGAGGATGCCATTTTTACAGAAGAAAGTGAGAACGACGAAGCAATTGTAGGAGATACTAAAATTCAGGAAGTAAATGAGGTAGAGGAGATTAATGTTGTTACTAAACTTTCTATGCCTAGTCGTAGAGTAAAAGTTAAAATCTCTCAAGAATTATTAGCCGAATTAGAAAAAATGCAAATCAACTTTAAACTCAACTAAATTTTAACAGTTAAAATTTATTAGATAATTAGTTTTAAGTGTTAAAAATATGCGTGCATAGTATTTTTTTAGTAATATTGCCTCCAATTACAACGATTGCGCACCAAATCTAACAATGTAAGCGCAAATAGAATGTTAAAATATTTTATTTTTGTATAAAATAATTAAAACAAAATTATGAAAAAGAACCTATTTTTATTAGGATTTATGCTTTGTTCTATCGCCACAATAGCGCAAACTGAAACAGCAGATAAGCCAGAAAGCTGGTATTTTAAATTAGGAGGGTCATACTTCATACAAACTGCGGCTACAGAGTTTCCAATTGTAAATGGTCAATTGCCTAATACCGATGTTTACGCGGCTGATGGAACTACTTTAATTTCAAGAGAAACAAATCATGGTTCGTTTGGGGAAGGATTTCGTACAGGTCTAACTGCGGGATACCGTTTTTCAACGCGTTTAGGAGTTGAAATGGGGATCAACTATTATTCTAGTGCTGATAAATTGATGGTAGAAACTACAAATCGTTTAGTTGCTACTTCCCCAACAAATATTTTTGTGTCTGGAAATGCTATAGGAAAAATTAGAGCTTGGGATTTATCACCTGCATTAGTGCTATTTTTGGGAGAAAGTAAAGGTTTTGAGCCATATACAAAAGTAGGAGTGATCGTTCCTATTCATGGAGATTTAACTATTAAGACTAATCGTGAGTATTCTACTGCTGCCGGTGTAATGGCAAAAACATATTCTGAAGATGTTGTAGAACCTAATCCAACTATAGGTTTTATGGCCGCAATTGGAAGTTCTTATAAATTAGGTAAAAAAATAGCTTTATATGCTGAAATTGAATACAGAAACTTTACTGTTCACGGAAAAACAAAAGAAACTACTGTGTTTACCGAAAACGGAGTGGATAAATTAAATACACCATCTACTTTTAGACAAGATGCTTCTTATTCTGCTATTTATACAAATTATGTGGATAAATTAACTACAAGTTCTAATAGTAAAGTGACTAATGCAGCAGGTTTTGATAATACAAAAGCTACTGACGATATTAGTTCTTATGTTGGGATTAGCGGTGTAGGCTTGACTTTTGGATTAAGATACAGCCTATAATTTTTATAAAGTTTTTAGTTTTTAGAAAAGAGGATATTCACAATGAATATCCTCTTTTTTTTGCATAATCTTTTCATTCTGTGGGACGAAGAATCTTCGTAAGAAACTCCGCAAAGTAAATTGCCAATCTTTGTCGAACTGCTAATTGAGATTGTTTGTTCCTAAGAATGACAGGATAATGTGAAAAGGTTATGGTTTTTTCAAATTTCTAAATTCTTTCAGAACTTCGTCAATAACCCAAGTTGTTCTGGCGGCAGAAGTTCCTTTTGAAGGATTAACGCCCTCTTTGCCTAATAGTTCGGCAACAATAGTCTCTATAAAAGGCTGTTGAATGTGCTCCGGATTTTCGATGGTAATGCTTTCTTTTTCTCCATTTGCATATTGAATGTGAATAGGATCGTCTCCGAAAGTTGAAAAGGAAATTTTTCCAAGAGTTCCAACAATTTCAGTATTGTCATATCGCTCAAAAGAAGCAAAATTCCATAAACCACTTGCGTGAATGCCGTTTTCGAATAAAAAAGACATAGAGACAGTATCTTCGGCTGGGTAAGCTAATAGTTGAGAGCTTGCGTGCCCGAGAACCGATTGAATGGGGCCGAACAAAAAGTCTAAAAAATCTAAAGTGTGACACGCCAAATCTACAAAAATTCCCCCGCCCGAAATGTGTGGAAGTACCGTCCAAGGTAAATTGATGTCATCATCATAACGTTCTTCAAACGGATGGTACAAAACGCAATTTACGTGTCGAACAGTCCCGATTTTGTTTTGCTCGATTAACTCTTTTATTTTTAAAAAACGAGGCAAACTTCTTCTATAATAAGCCACAAATAGCGGAACATTATGTGCTTTGCAAGCACTTATCATCTCGTTGCATTCTTCAAAAGTTAATGCCATCGGTTTTTCTACGTATACAGGTTTTCCAGCTTTAGCACACAAAACAGTATATTCTTTATGAGAGGATGGAGGCGTTGCGATATAAACAGCATCGACATCTGGATCGTTAATTAAATCAATAGCGTTTGAATACCATTTTGGAACATTGTGGCGTTTGGCATAATCTTCGGCAAGTGCTGCATCTCTTCGCATTACAGCAACTAAAGCCGAGTTGGGCGTTTTTTGAAAAGCTGGGCCACTTTTTACTTCGGTTACATTGCCACAACCGATAATTCCCCATTTTACAATTTTCATTTTTTCTGGTTTTTTAATTCTTTCAAATTTAAAAAAGGTTTGCCACGAATTGTACTAATTTCCACGAATTATTTTTTTTCGCAGATTCTGCAGATTTAATTTTACCGCAAAGCACGCAAAGTTTTTGTATCATCTTGGTTTTGTAAAAACACAAAGTTCGCAAAGCTGTTTCAATACAAAGCTTTGCGAACTTTGCATCTTCTGAAGATACTTTTGTAAAAAAATCTTTGCGTGCTTTGCGGTAAAATTCTCAAGCCGTAACAAAAAGGCCTCGGTAAATTAAAATTCATACTAATTTGTGAAATTCGTAGCAAAAAAATAACCACGAACTCACAAAAATATTCATGAATTCGTGGCTATTAAAAAACAGACTAAAGGTTACTTTTTCGGTAAAGCTTTAAATCCCATATTATAAAGTGTGAACGCCTGAATGTCTACATTTTCCTGAATAGTTGCAGCAACAGATTTTCCTGCTCCGTGACCCGCTTTTACATCAATACGGATTAAAACAGGATGTTCTCCTTCTTGTTTTTCTTGCAATTCGGCAGCAAATTTAAAACTATGCGCAGGCACTACGCGATCGTCATGGTCACCGGTAGTTACCATTGTTGCAGGGTAATGTGTTCCTTTTTTTACATTTTGAACAGGAGAATACCCTTTAAGATATTCAAACATTTCTTTGCTGTCCTGTGCGGTTCCGTAATCATAAGCCCAACCTGCGCCCGCTGTAAAAGTATGGTAACGCAACATATCCATAACGCCAACAGCCGGCAATGCGACCTTCATTAAATCAGGGCGTTGTGTCATGGTTGCTCCAACCAATAATCCTCCGTTTGAACCGCCTCGAATGGCTAAGAAATCAGATGAAGTGTATTTTTGAGTAATTAGATATTCCGCTGCAGCGATAAAATCATCAAATACATTTTGTTTTTGTAATTTGGTTCCAGCATCATGCCATTTTTTGCCGTATTCGCCACCACCTCTTAAATTGGCAACTGCATAAACGCCACCGTTTTCCATCCAAACTGCATTGGCAATACTAAAACTTGGTGTTAGACTGATATTAAATCCTCCGTAACCATAAAGTATGGTTGGGTTTTTACCGTCTAATTTTGTTCCTTTTTTATACGTGATAATCATCGGAATTTTTGTTCCGTCTTTTGATGTATAAAAAACTTGCTTTGACTCGTAATCATCACTTTTAAAATCAACTTTTGGTTTTTGATAGATTGCTGATTTACCAGATTTTGGTTCAAGCGAAAATATGGTTCCTGGAGTTGTATAGTTGGTAAAACTGTAGTACAATGTTTTCTCTTCTTTCTTTCCTCCAAATCCACTGGCTGTTCCTACGGCAGGAAGTTTGATTTCGCGAATCAATTTTCCGCTGTAATCATATTGCTGAACTAATGAAACGGCATCTTTGGTATAATTGGCAAAAAAGAATCCACCACCTGTTGAAGGCGATAAAATATTTTGAGTTTCCGGAATAAAATCTTTCCAGTTGTCCGGTTTAGGGTTGCTTACATCAACAACTACCACGCGTTTGTTAGGAGCGTTTAAATCGGTTTCGATAAACAATTTACTTCCTTCATTTTCGATAATCGAGTTGTCGCTGTTAAAATTATCAACGATAGTAACAATCTGGCTTTCAGTATTTTTTAAGTCTTTAATATATAATTCGTTACCATAAGTAGAGTTAGAGGCAGAAATTACTAAATAATGATCATCTTCAGTCACGTAACCACCTACATATCGGCGTTTTTGGTCCGCTCCAAAAATAACTTTGTCATCTTTTTGAGCTGTTCCTAATTGATGAAAATACAATTTGTGCTGGTCGGTTTTGGCAGATAACTCACTTCCTTTTGGTTTTTCGTAACTTGAGTAATAAAAACCTTCGTTTCCTCGCCATGAAATGCCACTAAATTTTACATCTACGAGCGTGTCTTCCAAAACTTTTTTAGACAAAGCGTCAATAATAATCACTTTTCTCCAGTCGCTTCCTCCTTCAGAGATGGCGTATGCTGCTTTTGTTCCGTCTTTAGAAAAATCCAATCCTCCTAGTGAAGTTGTCCCGTCCTTAGAAAAGGTATTGGGGTCTAAAAACATTTCTTCTTTGCCGTTTTTGTCTTTTCTGTAAATCACAGACTGATTTTGAAGACCGTTATTTTTAGAAAAATAAGTAAATTTTCCTTCGGTAAATGGAGCGCTTATTTTTTCGTAATTCCACAGTTTTTCCATGCGGGTTTTTAGTGCATTTCTAAACGGAATTTTATCCAAATAAGCATAAGTAACTTCGTTTTGAGCCTTTACCCAAGCTCCGGTTTCGGCAGATTTATCATCTTCCAGCCATCGAAAAGGATCCGCTACTTTGGTATCAAAATAAACATCTACAGTTGTTCCTTTTTTAGTTTCCGGGTATTGTATTTTGTTTTGCCCAAACGAAACTCCTACGGTTGTGATTGCCATTATAAGAATTGTTTTTTTCATAGTTAAAGTATATGGTTCTAACAAAAATAGCACTTTTTGTGAGTATTAAAAAATTAACCGCAAAGTGCGCCACAGAAATTAACGCCAAGTTCGCAAAGTTTTATTTCTGACTTTGTGAACCTTGCGAAAACACTTTGCGTTCTTTGCGGTTAAACAAAAATTACAAGTTGAAATTCACTCCCAAAACAATATTTCTCCCAATGTTCGGAATACCGTCTGTTTTTAATCTGGAAAGATGTGCAATATAATTTTCATCGAATAAATTGTTTCCGTTTAAGCTCAAATCAAAGGCAGTTTTTCCTAGTTTTACTGTTCCTCCAAAACCTAAATTAACCAACGTATATCCTTTTGAAGCCGTTTCGAAACCACTAACATTTTTCTGGTCGAATGTTGAAGAAACATTCAGGGAAGCATAACCTTCTTTAAACCAATTTTTGATGTTAAACTCGGTTCTCAGTGTGTTGTTCCAATTATTGGCAGGAATTAATGGCAGATAATCGTTGTTGTCTTTTTTTCCGGTTACGGTTTCAAAACTAGTTTCAAAATGCAACCAATCCAATGGATGTGGGTGAAAATGCAACCCAACTTCTCCTCCATATAGTTTGGCATTGTCTTGAGTATAAGCAAAAACATCATTGGCGTCTAAAACTTCACCTGTTGGCGCTGTATAAATGTAATTGTTGATGTGGTTGTAAAATCCGTTTACGAAAAACTCAAAGTGAGAGTTTTTATATTCTAAGTTCAAATCAGTCTGAACGTTTTGTTCGGTTTTCAAATCAGCATTTCCAATTTCGTATCGATTTGTGCCTTCGTGAACACCGTTTGAAGTCAATTCGGCCAAGTTAGGCGCTCTAAATCCGGTAGCAACATTCAATCGAAGTGTAAGATCTTCCGTAAAATTTGTTTTGTAGCCTAGCGAAGCATTAAAACTTTCAAAAGATTTGTCTAAAGGAGAAAAATAGCCTTCTTCGCCTTCAATTCCGTTTGCTTCCGAGGTAATACTTCTGTTGTCAAAACGCAATCCTGCCTGCAAAACGTTACTATTCCATTCGTAATTAGCTGTTCCAAACACACCAAAATCATTGGTTGTTGCGTTTGGAATCAAGTATTCTTCGCCAAGATTTTCATTGGTTTGATGCATTCCCTGCACACCCACAATAGTTTCAATTGTACCCAGTTTAGGAAAATGATATTTTGCATTATAATTAAATGTTTTCAATTTCATGCGTAAAGCAGCATCGTTGCTGTCTTCAAATTCGCTTCGATCATTGGCGATGTATCCTAAATCAACATCTAGTTTTGAGTTTTCAAAAAAGATAACATTGTTCAAACTCAATAAATGATTAAAAATTCCTTGTCTCGGGAATAAGGTGTTCTTGCTTGAAGATTGCTCTCCAATTCCATCCTCCGGTATTCCGATGTCTAATTTATTGTAGTTGTATCTCAAAACACTTGAAAAAGTAGCATTGCTGTAGCCAACACCTGTTTTAAAATCGGTTTCGTTGTAACGTGAATTGGTAACACGATCACCATCTGCAATTTTGTAGTCAGAATGGGTATTGAAGGCACCTCTGGCCAGAAATTTCCAGTTATCTGTAGATGTTTTTAAGCCAATAGAAGAGTTGCTTCCTTGTGTATTGGTAAAATATTTTTGGCTAAAATTGGCTTTAAAAGTATTGGCATCTGCAAATTTTTCAGGATTAAAATACAAAACACCTCCTAAAGCGTCCGACCCATACAACAAAGAAGCGGGGCCTTTGATAACTTCAACACTTTCGATACCGGCATCGTTAAGGCCCAGACCATGTTCATCTCCAAATTGTTGATTTTCAATACGAACTCCTTGTGAATATACCAAAACTCGATTCCCGCTAAGACCGCGAATCACGGGTTTTCCGATAGAAGTTCCAGTAGAAATTTGTGAAACGCCCGGAATCGTAGCCAGTCCTTCGATTAAAGTTGATGTTCCTTTTTGTTGTAATGTTTTAATGCTTTCATGCTCTACTTTCATTACGTTCTGCGATTGCAATTTGTTAAAAGGTGTCGATACAATTACTTCGTCCATCTCCAAAATAGACTCTTCCAGTGTAATATCCAGCGTGTTTTCTTTTAATAATTTCGGGATAGTTTTGTTTACAGATGCATATCCAACATAGGTAAAACTCAATCGCAATACTCCATTTGGTAAGTTGCTAAATTCGTATTTTCCATTTTGGTCGGTTGTAGTTCCTTTATGCAATTCAGATGCGTAAACAGATACGCCTGGTAATGGTTGATTCTGAGAATCGGTTACAGTTCCTGAAAGAGAATTTTGTGCAGAAACAAGGGTTGTGAACCCTAAAATAAGGGCAAATATTATTTTTTTCATTTGAAAATGATGCTATAGTTGAGTGATTTTTTTTAAAATTTAAATAAAAATAACAGCAAATCAAGTCAATCTTCATGAATATAAAGATTTACAAGAGGAACAGATTTTTTTAAATCAATTTAGTAAAAGTGTTTTTTTTCGAATACATCGAAATTTAAGCAATCACAGATGCCGGGGGACCACGCAACAAATACGCACTTGTTGAAAACGTTACAAGGTTTTCTGAAGCCGTAAAAAAGTAGGGGATGTCTTTGTGAAAAGTAGTAAATTCAAAATTGAAAACTTCTGGAATAAGAGAGCTTCCAAAAGCAAAATGACACACATAGCATAACTCGTAATTGTGATGCTGATGCGTTATTCCACCTTGTTTTTTATCGTATTGATGGTGACATTGTTGCTCAGAAAGTTGTTTTGCAGTGTGCTCATAACTATGTACGGACTGAAACAATATCGAACACAATATTGTTAGAGCCAAAGAAACACTTATTATGAGCTGCTTTCTTTTCATAAAAGACAAAGGTATAAAAGAGCAATGATAAAAAGCTTCTTTTTTTTGAATATGAGCTTCTTTTATTAAAAATAATGTTACGAATGCTTTATTTTGTAATGAAAAATAGAATAGTTGGCCTCAAATAGGTACTTAAACTAGCATTATATTATATTTGTATGTGAAATAAATCAACTTAAAAAAACGTTTACTTGAAATCATTCTTAAAACCAAAATACGATATGCGATTATTTTTCAGTTGTTTGTTTCTAGTATCGTTTTTTAATGTTTTTTCGCAGGAAGAAACTACGATTGCCGCAGAAACAAAACCAGTCGTTAAAATTGATTCGCTCTATCGTGAAGACCAATTTTATTTTTCGCTGATCTACAATTCGATAATGAAATCTCCCGGAATGGCGCAAGATCGCTTTTCTGCTGGACTTTCTTTGGGTGTTTTAAGAGATATGCCTATCAATAAAGCAAGGACTTTTGCTGTTGCAACAGGTTTGGGTTTGAGTTATAAAAATTATTATCAAAACCTTGCAATTACAGGAACAAAAGACGCTCCCGAGTATAATGTGGTAAGTTATAATGATATAAGTACCAATAAATTTTATAGCTATTTGGTAGATGTCCCGATCGAATTTAGATGGCGCAATTCTACTCCCGAAAGCTACAAATTTTGGAGAATTTATGGCGGATTAAAATTGAGTTATGTATTGCAAAGTAAATCTGTTTTTAAAGGTCTTGTCGATCAAAACGTAAAAATTGTAAATAACAAGGATGTAAACAGATTTCAGTACGGAGCTTACATTTCTACGGGTTATAATACTTGGAATTTGTATGCCTGTTATTCTTTAAATTCACTTTTCAAATCTTCTGCGCGAACTCCAACCGAGCAAGTAGACATCCGGACTTTAAGCATGGGACTAATTTTTTATATTTTATAGCCATAAATATAAAAAAAGCAATTGCGGAAGTATACCAATTGCGGTACCTATAGACAATTCGTTACTTGTATGTGCCTCCATCACCAATCGGGATGAAGCCACAAGGCCACTCAGCAAAATCACAAAAGCCGACCAGTAAGGATTGTGCATTTGCAAATGAATATTTAATCCGATTACAAAAATTGCAAGGCCGCTCATCGACATCATGTGCAAGCTGGCTTTTATTTTAAAAAAAGTACAAATCAACGCCAAAATAGTACTGAACAATGCTCCCAGAAAAAAGAAATGAAGCTCAGGATATCGCGTAATAACAATGCTTCTCTTTACCAATAAAATAAACAAAAAACACTGAAGAACCAGTGGTATTCGTCGTTGCGATGTTTCATGAATCATTATTGATTTTACATTTCCAGTCGATTTTAACAATAAGAAAAAGAGTATTGGAACAAAAAAGGTAATGATCAGAATTTGAAAAAGAACATAATATTTTTCCTGATTCGCAAAAGCATCTCCTTTGCAAAAAAGATAAAATAAAGTGGCGTACATCGAGATAAAAACGGGATGCAAGACATAGGTGAATAACGGTAAAATTCTTTTCAAAACACTTAAATTTGGAGGTGTTTTACAAATATAATCAAATATAAATACAGATTTGCAAACGTTATATTTTTTAAGAAAATCACAACCTTTTTCTAGCGGTAATGTTTTAAATTTGACAAAAAGAATTTTCTAAAATGAGCCTAAATTCAAAAAATCTTATCCAAATTCTCCATGCCGAATGGATCGGTTCTAAAGCGGATGTTTTGATAGACAATATCTCTATTGATAGTCGTTCGTTGCAAAACGGAGCCAATACTTTGTTTTTTGCCTTGTCTGGTGTCAATAACGATGCGCATTTATATATTTTGGATCTGATAGAAAAAGGAGTTCAGAATTTTGTCGTTCGCCATATTCCAGAGGATTGTGCGGGGAAAGCCAATTTTTTAGTAGTCAATGATACCGTGACCGCGTTGCAGCAATTTGCAGGTTATTATCGCAATCTTTTTCACTTCCCTATTATCGGATTGACTGGAAGCAATGGCAAAACGATAGTAAAAGAGTGGCTTAATTTTTTACTCAGCCCAGATTACAACATTATCAGAAGCCCAAAAAGTTACAATTCGCAAGTGGGTGTTCCGCTGTCTGTTGTGGCAATTAACGAAAAACACAATTTAGGAATTTTTGAAGCCGGAATTTCAACGGTTGATGAAATGATAAAACTTGAAAACATGATCAAACCCAACATCGGGGTTTTGACCAATATTGGTTCTGCTCATGATGAAGGTTTTTTGAATTTAGTACAAAAAATAGACGAAAAACTGCTTTTGTTCAAAGAAAGTGAGGTTATTATTTATCAGAAAAACGAAGTGGTAGATTCTTGTCTGTCACAATTTTCGGCTGAGTATATGGTAAATTCGAGAGTCCTTTTTTCGTGGAGTTTTACAGATAAAAATGCAGATGTTTTTATTCTAAAAAAAGAAAATAAAAGTGACAGCACTGCAATTCAATACCAATATAAAGGAGAAAAGTTTGATCTCGAAATTCCGTTTCTGGATTCAGCTTCGGTAGAAAACAGCATTACTTGTTTGCTGGTTTTGCTTTATTTAAAATATGATTTCGGTACAATTCAGGGCAGGATGCAATTGCTGTATCCGGTTGAAATGCGTTTGGCTGTCAAAAATGGGGTTCATAATTGTAGTGTTATTGACGATAGTTATAGTTCTGATTTTCAGTCGTTAAAAATTGCTTTGGACTTTTTAGAAAGTCAAAAAAAGAATTCAAAAAAGACGGTCATTTTATCAGATATTTTACAAAGCGGATTTTCAAATGAAGAATTGTACACAAAAGTAGCGCAGTTAATCGCCGCTAATAAAGTCAGTAGAATCATCGGGATTGGTGAAACAATAAGTTCTTTTAAAGAGAAATTTTCCAATATCACGACTTTTCAAAATACAGCAGATTTTATCACGCATTTTGAAAGTTTGGCATTTGCCAATGAAACCATTTTGATAAAAGGAGCCAGAGCGTTTCAATTTGAAGAAATTGTAGCGTTGCTGGAGGAGAAAACTCATGAAACGATTTTAGAAATTAATTTAGATTCGATCAGTCATAATTTAAATTTTTTTAAATCAAAATTAGGCCAAAAGATTAAAATAATGGTCATGGTAAAGGCTTTCGGTTACGGAAACGGAGGTTTGGAAATAGCCAAATTATTAGAACATCATAAAGTAGATTATTTGGGTGTGGCTTTCGCCGATGAGGGAATTTCGCTTAAAAATGGCGGAATAAAGTTGCCTATTATGGTATTAAATCCCGAATCTACCAGTTTCCCTTCGATTATTCAATATCATTTAGAACCAGAAATTTACAGTGTAAAAGGTTTGAATTCGTTCTTGAAAATCGCTCAGGAAAAAAAATTAAAAGAATATCCAATTCATATAAAATTAGATACGGGGATGCATCGTTTGGGTTTTGAAGAAAATAATCTTGACGAACTTGTCGCCACTCTAAAAGGAAACACTACCGTTCGCATTCAGAGTATTTTGTCGCACATGGCCACAAGTGATGAGGTTAAACATTATGAGTTTGCAAATTCGCAGATTCAATTGTTCGAAAAATTATCTTCTAAGTTAATGAATGAGCTGAACGTAAAACCAATTCGTCATATTTTGAATACTTCCGGAATTAGTAATTTTCCAGATGCTCAGTATGATATGGTGCGTTTAGGAATTGGCTTGTACGGAGTTTCGAATGATGCTGTAGAGCAGAAATACCTCGAAAATGTAGGTACTTTAAAGTCTGTAATTTCTCAGGTTCGTTCGATCCCTGCAGGAGATAGCGTAGGGTATGGCCGCCGTTTTATGGCTCAAAAAATCACTAAAATTGCCACGATACCAATTGGTTATGCAGACGGAATATCACGTTTGTGGGGTAATGAAGTAGGATATGTAATGATAAAAAACCAAAAAGCGCCCATAGTTGGGAGTATTTGCATGGATATGTTGATGGTGAATGTTACTGAAATTGATTGTAAAGAAGGAGATGCTGTCGTTATTTTTGGAGAAAATCCAACAGTTATCGAAATAGCCAAAGCTTTAAAAACAATTCCGTATGAAATCTTGACCAGTATCTCTCAGCGAGTTAAACGTGTATTTTTTAGATAAAAATGAATTTCTTTTTTATAGATATTCTTATATTTGAGAATTATTACTAACTAAAAATTAATGAATTATGGGGATTTTCTCTGAATTTAAGGAATTTGCGATGAAAGGCAACGTGGTTGACCTGGCTGTGGGAGTTATCATTGGAGCTGCATTTGGTAAAATTGTAAGCTCATTTATTGAAAATGTGATTACTCCGTTGTTATTAAAGCCAGCGCTAGATGCGGCACATTTGTCTAAAATTGAAGATTTATCTGCTTTTGGTGGTGTAAAATATGGTTTGTTTCTATCAGCAGTCATTAACTTTTTGATCGTTGCTTTTATATTATTTTTAATTATAAAAGGAATAAATGCCACCAAGAAAAAAGAAGTTGTACCAGAAGTACCTGCTGGACCAACTCAAGAAGAGTTACTAACGCAAATTAGAGATTTGCTTAAAAAATAATTCCGCTACACTATGTCTAACTAAACCGTTGCTTAATTGGGGCGGTTTTTTTACATTTGTTTTATTTGTAACATTTTGTTATTTTTTGTGAATCGAATGGTTTTCGCTTTTATTATTATTACTTTTGTAATCTAAAGTAAAAATTCATAATAAAAAATATAAAAATGAGAATAGCGGTTGTAGGCGCTACCGGTATGGTTGGCGAGGTGATGCTAAAAGTCTTAGCAGAGAGAAATTTTCCAGTTACAGAATTGATTCCCGTTGCCTCTGAGAAATCGGTAGGAAAAGAAATAGAATATAATGGTAAAAAGTTTAAGGTTGTTGGCATGCAAACTGCTGTAGATATGAAAGCTGATATTGCTGTTTTTTCTGCTGGAGGGGATACTTCACTGGAATGGGCACCAAAATTTGCAGCAGCAGGAACAACTGTGATCGACAATTCATCAGCATGGAGAATGGACCCTACCAAAAAATTGATCGTTCCCGAAATCAATGCTTCAACGCTAACAAAAGAGGATAAAATCATTGCCAATCCAAACTGTTCAACTATTCAGATGGTATTGACTTTGGCGCCATTGCACAAAAAATACAATATCAAAAGAATCATTGTTTCAACTTACCAATCTATCACAGGAACTGGTGTAAAAGCAGTGAAACAATTAGAGAATGAGTATGCAGGCATAAAGGGAGATATGGCTTATAAATATCCTATTCACAGAAATGCTATTCCGCATTGCGATAGTTTTGAAGAAAATGGATATACCAAAGAAGAAATGAAATTAGTTCGCGAGACTCAAAAAATTCTTGGCGACAATACTATTAGAGTTACCGCTACTGCTGTTCGTGTGCCAGTTGTTGGTGGTCACAGCGAAGCTGTAAATGTTGAGTTTACAAATGATTTTGATGTGAATGAAGTTCGTGAAATTTTACACAACACGGAAGGAGTAGTGGTGCAAGATAATCTGGACACTTTTACATACCCAATGCCATTGTACGCAGAAGGCAAAAATGATGTTTTTGTGGGAAGAATTCGTCGTGACGAAAGCCAACCAAACACACTAAACATGTGGATTGTTGCTGATAACTTAAGAAAAGGGGCAGCGACAAATACTATCCAAATTGCAGAGTATTTAATTGCAGCAAAATTAGTATAATAAGGTTAGAAATTGTTAATAAGAAAAAAGCGAGGATTAATTTTAATTCTCGCTTTTTTTATGATATCAATATTCAGGTGCTAATTCAAGTTCTAAACCTTCTAATTCTGGTGTAATCGGGATTTGGCAACCTAAACGGCTATTCGATTTTACGTAAAACGCCTCAGAGAGCATTGCTTCTTCATCGTCGCCCATTTCAGGTAAAGCTACATCATTCAGCACATAACACTGGCAAGAAGCACACATGGCCATTCCGCCACAGGTTCCTTCTACCGGAAGTTCGTATGCTTTGCATAACTCCATTATATTCATTGCCATATCTGTAGGAGCTTGCAATTCGTGTAGCACTCCCTCTCGATCTTTAATTTTTATTAATACATCCATTTTTTGACTTTTGGAATTTTTGCAGGATTTGAAAACGTGTACCAATCCTTTTTTATTAACGATTTGTTTCTGAACTGAAAATGTATTCTTTTCTAAAGTAAAATAGCTGTTATTTTATTTTTTTCATATAAAATAATAAAGATGCGTGCATTCTTTGATTAGCTGCTTAGAGAATATTTACTACGGTTTCAATTTGTGGGGCATACTTTTTAATAGTCGTTTCAACACCCGCTTTTAGTGTCATTTGATTCACGCTGCAACTAATGCATGCTCCTTCTAGCCGAACTTTTACGTGTTTATCTTCTTCGATAGAAATTAATGTAATATCTCCTCCGTCAGAGTTCAGGAAAGGTCTGATTTCGTCTAAAGCCAATAAAACATTATTTGTTAATTCTTCTGTTGTCATCATAATTTAATGTATCAATTAGAAAATGTACTAATAAGATAGTTAGTCAGTTAGATAATTTTTAAATCATCTGGTTTCTTAATTACCTCATTGTTTCATTATCTCAATTATCTAATTCTTTTTTACTGCAGAACAACCTGCCATTGTTGTAATTTTGATGGCTTCGGTAGCAGGTAAGCTATCGTTTCTGTTTACAACTTCCTGTACAACATTGCGTGTGATTTCTTCAAAAACAGTTTCAATTTTAGAAGCGGTTTGTAACGCTGCTGGGCGACCATAATCTCCTGCTTCGCGAATAGATTGTACAATAGGTACTTCGCCTAAAAAAGGCACGTTTAAATCCTCAGCTAGGTTTTTAGCACCTTCTTGACCAAAGATATAATATTTATTTTCAGGTAATTCTTCTGGTGTAAAGTACGCCATATTTTCTATAATACCTAAAACAGGGACGTTGATATTGTCTTGCATAAACATGGCAACACCTTTTTTGGCATCAGCCAATGCTACGGCTTGTGGTGTACTAACGACAACAGCGCCGGTAATGGGTAACGATTGCATGATCGATAAATGGATGTCTCCGGTTCCTGGAGGCAAATCGATAAGCATAAAGTCTAGTTCTCCCCAATCGGCATCAAAAATCATCTGATTTAAAGCTTTTGCGGCCATTGGTCCTCTCCAGATTACTGCTTGACTAGGAGCAGTAAAGAATCCGATAGAAAGAATTTTTACTTCAAAACTTTCTACAGGTTTCATTTTAGATTTTCCATCAACAGTAACCGATATTGGTTTTTCGTTCTCAACATCAAACATAATTGGCATTGACGGGCCGTAAATATCCGCATCCAAAACGCCCACAGAGAATCCCATTTTTGCTAATGTTACGGCAAGATTTGCAGTTACAGTAGATTTTCCTACACCCCCTTTTCCAGAAGCAACAGCAATAATGTTTTTGATTCCAGGAATTGCTTTTCCTTTTATTTCGTTTGGATTTTCTTTGGTTTCAACCTTGATATTTACTTTTACTTTTGCTTCAGGCGATATCAATTCGTGAATTGTTTTTTTGATATCATCTTCAGCTCTTTTTTTGATATGCATAGCAGGCGTGTGTAATACTAAATCTACCACAACTTCATCACCAAAAGTAATTACGTTGGCAACCGCACCACTTTCAACCATATTTTTTCCTTCTCCTGCTATAGTAATTGTTTCTAGAGCTTTAAGAATTTCTTTTCTATCTAATTTCATTTTTAGTATCGTATTTTCTATTGAATAAAATCAATTTGGAAATTATATTTATTTAAACTGATTTCAGACTGCAAAGATAACAGATTATGTTCGGATTTTTACTCTTTTAAATTGTATTTATTGATGGTAGGATTGAGGAATTAAATTTAAAAAAGAAACTCAGCAACTTTTGATTTTTGCCAGGTTTCAAAAAATGGTACGTTGCTGTTATTCGTGTTTTAAGTGTTTTAAAACAGCTATTTTGGTTGCCTGATAGGCTTTGGTCAAAACGATTATGAATGTTAAAACTAATAATGATATTAGTGCAAAACCGAATCTAATATGCTAATTTTAGGAGAAAACAGCACTGTGAAATATGTTTTACACTTTTCTAAAAACATTATTGAAGCGCATGGAGGTTATCTGACGCATCAGGCAGATGAAGAAAAAACCCATTTTGTAATTTGTTTGATCTGATTTCATACCTATTTTTTATCATTCCGAGGAACGAAGAATCTCTGTAAGTAGCTCGACAAAGATTTTTTACGTACAGTGTTCAGATACATTGCGGTCATTCCTCTTTCCTCAGGAATGACAAGATTGTGGTTGTTTGTATGTAAAGAAAATTTTAAAGCTTCATTTCAGGAGTCCAGAAGTGTTTTTCAAAGTCAATAATTTGATTGTTAACGACTTCGATTCCTTCGCTTTCCAAAAGTTGTTGCATCAAATTGGTTCCGTCAAAATGATGTTTTCCGGTCAAAAGCCCTTTTCGGTTGACGACTCGGTGAGCCGGAATATCTTCTCTGTTATGACAAGCATTCATCGCCCAGCCGACCATTCTTGCCGAACGAGCAGTTCCTAAAACTTTTGCGATTGCGCCATACGAAGTCACTTTCCCGTAAGGGATTTGCTTTGCAATAACATAAACTTTTTCGAAAAAATTATCTTCTGTCATATATAGGTCTTTTTGCCACAGATGTAGAGATTAAAATGCTTTTATGTACAAAAAAAGGATCTTTTCTGCATTTTTCAACCAAAATAGTAACTCAAAATATTAAAAAGCGTTACTATCGCAATCAAGCCCGTGATGCTTCCAATGATGGTATTCATGTTTCGCATGAGATAATCGGTTTTCTTTTCTATTCTTCCAAAAAAAACAATATAGCTGTATAGAGCAGCAAACGAACCTAGAACAGAACCGAACACAAAAGTAAAAATGATATTATTTTGAAATTCAAAAAGATTATACGAAGCCAGTGTCACACTAACCACAACATAATACGGAATGGGGAAAAAATTTAGTCCGGAAAGGAGCATTCCCAGAAAAAAACGGCTTTTTTTACTGCTTTTTTTAATCTTAGATTTCTTTGCAATGGGTTCTTTGGCGATAAACAAAAAGTAGATCGTAAGGATTGAAAAGATTACAAAACCAACTTCGCGCAATAAAGTTAGAACGTCTGGTCGATTGTCGATTACCCGGGCAAAAAGTACCGCCAGATAAACCTGAAAAAAGATAACAAACACGGCGCCCACTACAAACCACAAAGCATTCTTTTTTCCTTCTTTCAAATTGATTTTAGCAGCCGTCATATTGATTAAACCGGGAGGAATAATACCGATGAAAGCGGCTAAAAAGCCAGAAAGTAAAGGAATAAATAATGCCATTCAGTTGGATAATGGGTTCGAAAAATTGTTCTTAAAATTAAAATTAGTCTTTAATTTTAAAACGAATATACGTAATTGCCTTATTAATTTCTAAATATTGTTTTTCGTAGAAAGTCTGAAAAGCAGTAACTTCCTCCGGACTTCCTTCGTTTTTGTACACATTATGGTTGGCGTACAAAACCTCGTGACCTTCTCCGTGCAGCAATCCTAAAGTATAGCCATGCATGAATTCGCTGTCTGTTTTTAGGTTGACAACACCGTCTTTTTTGAGGATTTTTTTATACAATTTCAAGAACTCCGAATTGGTCATACGGTGCTTTGTCCTTTTGTATTTGATTTGTGGATCAGGAAAAGTGATCCAGATTTCGTCTACCTCATTATCGGCAAAAATATGATTGATTAACTCGATTTGAGTTCGTACGAAAGCAACATTGTGCAAGCCGTTTTCAACAGCGGTTTTGGCGCCTCTCCAGAATCGGGCCCCTTTGATGTCAATTCCGATAAAATTTTTGTTCGGATATCTTTCGGCTAATCCGACTGAATATTCTCCTTTTCCACATCCTAATTCTAAAACTAATGGATTGTCATTTTTAAAGAAATCAGAATTCCATTTCCCTTTCAAAGGCATTAAATCACCTACAACTTCTTCTCTGGTTGGTTGGAAAACGTTTTGAAATGTTTCGTTTTCTCTGAATCTTTTTAGTTTATTTTTACTTCCCACTTTTACAAAAATTTTCAGCAAAATTAAGGAATATAAACGAATGAATCAGACTGCTTTTGTTTTTTGCCACAGATTTGACAGATTTATTGGATTCCTTTTCTTTTAATCTGTGAGAATCTTTAAAATCTGTGACAAAAAAATCAACCGTAATGCGGTTCTGTTATTGGTTTCAACTTTGGATCTAATGTTTCATCGTGTTGTGATAAATCCAATCCGATGTGTTCGTTTTCTTCTGAAACGCGTAAAGGAATTATAAAATTGGTCACTTTAAATAAAAAATACGCACCAAAGAAAGTAAACAGCGAAACCAATACCAATGCCATCATGTGATGAGCAAAAACATTCCATCCGCCATGTAGTAAACTTGCATTTTCGCCGTGAGCAAAGATCGCAGTGAGGATCATCCCCATAATTCCGCCAACGCCATGACACGCAAAAACATCCAAAGTATCATCAAAACGTTTTGAAAAACGACAGTTTACAGCCGAATTGGAGACTAAAGCCGTAACAAACCCAAAAAACATACTTTCGGGTACAGAAACATATCCAGCCGCTGGTGTAATGGCTACCAAACCAACTACGGCGCCGATACAAGCTCCGAGAGCCGAAACTTTTCTGCCATTAATTCGATCAAAGAAAATCCAGGTTAACATGGCTGCCGCCGATGAGGTGGTAGTGGTTGCAAAAGCCATTGCTGCGGTTCCGTTGGCCGCAAGCGCAGAACCGGCATTAAACCCAAACCAACCAAACCATAACATTCCTGTTCCTAATAATACAAACGGAATATTGGTTGGAATATGCTGACTGTTTTTTCTTTTTCCTAAAACAATAACTCCAGCCAATGCTGCAAAACCAGAACTCATATGCACCACTGTTCCTCCCGCAAAATCTTTTACACCAAAATAGCTGCCCAATATTCCTGTAGGATACCAAACAGAGTGGCACAAAGGAGCGTATATAAAAATCGTAAACAAGCTGATAAAAAGTAAATAGGAGATAAAACGTACGCGCTCTGCAAATGATCCCGTAATAATGGCGGGTGCGATGATGGCAAATTTCATTTGAAACAATGCAAAAAGCATAAATGGAATCGTATTGGCCAATTGTTTGTGGGGTAGAATATTAACGTAATCCATAAAAGCAAAAGTAGCAGGATTACCGAAAAAGCTGTAAAAATGGCCTCCAGAACTAAACCCAACAGGCTCACCAAAAGCAAGGCTAAACGCCACAACTACCCACAAAAGAGTGACTACGCCCAAGCAAATAAAACTTTGCAGCATGGTAGAAATCACGTTTTTTTTGCCGACCATTCCGCCATAAAAAAAAGATAATCCAGGCGTCATAATTAATACTAAACAACAAGAAGTGAGCATCCAGGCGACGTCTGCAGGTGCAATATCTTTTGTAGTACCAAACTTAGAAAGTACATACGTGTTTTCGGCAACTGTTGGCCAAAAAGCCCCTAAAATGCAAACGATACTAATAATAACAAAGGAAATGATCCAGCGTCTTTCTATTTTCATTTTTCAAATACTTTATTGAACCCTATTTTTTTTGGGGTCAAAGTTAAAAAAAAATAGATATTTTGGTTTTTAGGATGATTAAAAGAGAGGTTGTGGTTTTATTTTAATAGATTTTTTAAAATTGGGTTCCTTTTTTTGAAAGTATGTCATTTAGAGGTTCCAAATAGCCTTTCTAATTGCTAAATATGTTATAATGAAATTGCTAATGACTTTTTTTTACGTTCTAAAAAGTTAGGATTATCATAACAAAGGAGTATTTTGTTTATTTTTTTTGAAGTTGGGTAATCAAGGCGTCTTCGATCGGGGCTTTTATGGCTGTAATCGCATCAACATGATCATTCGGAATTGTCATGGATAAAACATAATGCTGAATCTTCCATTCTTTACCAATTTTGACCAAAACTCCCGAACCGCGACAAATTTTCATTTGGGTATTGAGTAATTCATCAAACCAAGCCGTTTTTCCAGTTTTGTCTACAAAGATATGGCGCTCCAGTGCAGTAAAATTCCATGCTTTTCCGCGATCGAAAAACGGTTTAGCCCAAACCTGAAAATCTTTTTTGTTCCAGTTTTCGGTAGCGTCAGTTCCGATAAAAATAGCGTCATCTGTCATCAAATTAAAATAGGTTTCAAACTTAGTTTCGGCAGCCGCTTTATGCCAGCTATCAAGTGTTTGATTAATTTTGTCTTTGTCTGTAGTTTGTGCATTGGCGAAAGTAGCAACGAACAATAAAAGCAGTATTGTTTTTTTCATGGGTTAAGTTAAAGTTGTTGGGTCTAAAGTTAGAGATTTTCAAGTATATAAGAAACACAAACCCTCAGTAATTGATGCCTACAGATCTCTGGCATATTCGCAAAGGCGAAAAGTTTTTATTTTTGAATTTTCGTTTGCGACTTTGTCTCTTTGTGAGATCAAAAAAGAAAGGCATTCAAATTAAGACTTAAATTATCTTCTACTAATGATGTGGTTTAATTTTAAAAAAACAAGTATATTTGAGTGCTTTAAAATACTGCAATTATGAATCCGAAAATCTTAATAAGTACATTATTCATTAGTTCTTTAGCCTTTGTTTCTTGTAAAAAAGAATTAGAACCTCAAGAAAACACACCAGCCTCTGAGTTGGTAGCATTAGGACTTGCAAAAGATACAGCAAAAACAAAATCGGTTGTAGAAATGCCTGCGGGCAGCCAAAATGTTGTGATGAATAGTGGTTCGGTAAATTCAGGAGCTCTAAATCCCGCTCACGGACAACCCGGACATCGTTGTGATATTTCCGTAGGCGCACCGTTAAATTCGGCTGCTACGCAAGCCCAGGCTGCTGCACCACAACAGGCACCACAAGTACAAGTAAATCCGAATCAAAATAAAGTTGTGACCACTACGACTGTTGCCCCGGTAAAAGTGAGTAAAGGAATGAACCCGTCGCATGGACAACCCGGACACAGATGTGATATTCCTGTGGGAACACCCTTGAATACTCCGGTTGCTACTCCTGCGGCAGCGCCACCACAGTCGGGAACTACTTCAAAAACATTTAACGTTACACCGCCAACTGCCAATCCAGCGGTTCCTACTTTATTGAGTACAGAAAGCGCCAATAAAGAAGTTGTAACTACAGCAGACGGAATGAATCCAGCACATGGAAAACCGGGTCACAGATGTGATATTGCGGTAGGCGCCCCGTTGCCAAAATCGTAATAAAAAGTTCATTTATAAAGGTGCAAAGCAACAAAGAGACAAAGGTGCAAAGAAAACCTTAGCGCCTTTGTCTCTTTGAGACTTAGAAACTCTTCAATTTAATATTCTTTCATTTTTTCGAAAGTCGTAGTCAATGATTTTTTAATTTTTGCCAAAGCACCGCTAAAAGCTTTTTCTATAGTATCTGAATGTTCGGTAACTGTAATGGGTTGCAGGTTAGCAATACGAACTTCGATCAAGCATTTTTTATCGTTCAGACTGAATTTTTCGCCATTTTCGTCTCCAAAATGTACTTCAATACGGGTTATTTTTTCCTCGAAGCGTGCCAATCCTTTTTCCAGTTCTCCTGAAAAATAGGTTTCTAGTCTCTCATGTCCTTCTATGTTTTTGTCGGTGTTGATTTGAATCTTCATATTGGTTTATATTTAAAAATTATATCCACCAAATTACCCAAATAAAAATGAAGAGACAAATGAGTTAAGGAAACATTATGAAAATTTTTCTAGAGCTTTTTCCAATGAAATTTGCTTGTTTTTAATAAAATTGAAATCACTGTTATAAAATCAGTTTTTAATTTAAGTTTAAAGAATTAGGATTTCGTATAGATTAAAAACCTTATTTTAGCAATCTAAAATTTTGAAGAAAATAAATGGAGCAAATAACGGAAGAAGAATTATTACTTAAAGTAGTTAGATATTTTGAAATTAACATTTTTGAGAATCATATTAATGCTTCCTTAAAGAAGCATTCTAAAATTAAGAGTTATAGTATAAATCCAATCGTCGTTAAGTATCTATCTAAGGTTTTAGAAGGTAATTATACGCCAGAAGGAGTTGCGAAGGCTTTATTTTACCCAAGAGTTTTAGGAACCTCAATAAATACTTCATTTGGGACGAATATTCAAAAGATGTTTATAAAACTTAATCTAGCTGAAGGTTCGGCAATTAAGGGAATTGATATTGAGTTTTTTGATAAGATTGATGGAAGAAAAAAGTGGTGTCAATTAAAATCTGGGCCAAATACTATAAATTCGGAGGATGTAAATCCCTTAATCAAAAAATTCACTAATACTATCAGATTAGCTAGAACCAATGATGCGTTACTTGGAAGTAATAATAATGATTTCGTTGTTGGGGTTTTGTATGGTGAACAAGCTCAATTGAGTATGCATTACAGAAAAATTGATGAAATCCATCCCGTAATAATTGGGCGGGATTTTTGGCATAGAGTTACTGGATTTCCAAATTTCTATGATGGATTAGTCACAGAATTACACAAGATAATAAATAACTTAGATACCAAAGAGTATATAACTAAAGGCTGCGAAGAATTATCTAATGAAATTAGAAATTCAGATTTGTTTAGCTTCTAATTTTGAGTAATATTTATTTAAAAACTGTATAATAGAATATCCAACTTCCTTTCCTAAGTTTACAGGAACCGCATTTCCAATTTGTTTATATTGTTGAGCTATCGATCCTGAAAATTCCCATTCATCAGGAAAAGTTTGAATTCTTGCATATTCTCGCACTGTGAAAGGTCTTGTTTCTTCTGGATGACATCTTTCTGTTTGTTTTTGCGCAGGGCTACAAGTTAATGTTAAACATGGCTCATCCCAACCAATTCTTCTAGCAATTCCTGTTTTTCCTCCTCCAAGATAAAAACTTCCACCCATAAATTCTTTTTGAATTTCAATTGGTAAATCTCTCCAGTAACCTTTTTGTGGAACTAATTTTAAAACATCAACTTTACTTTTAGGATATTTTGAACCTCCTGAATTTGGAACATCACAATCAAATAAATCACCCTTCATTAAAGCATCTTTTAAGTTGTAAATTTTCTTATACGGTTTTGGATATTCATATTTTAAATCAATATTTTTTCTGATACCGACTAAAATTAATCTTTCTCTTTTCTGCGGTACATTAAAATTAATTGCTTTTAAGACTTGAACTGGGACAACGTTATATCCTATTTCATCTAAGATCGAAATCATTCCTTGAAGAGTTTTGCCATTGTCATGATTTAATAATCCTCTAACATTTTCTCCAATACAAATAGGTGGGTTTACTTCTTTTACTGCTCTTGCAAATTCATAAAATAATGTCCCCCTAGCATCAGCTAATCCAAGTTTTTTTCCAGCATAGCTAAATGCTTGACATGGGAAGCCACCGGTAACAACATCTACTTTATTATGATATTCTGAAAAACTGAACTGTTTTATGTCTCCTTCAAGAACATTCCAATTTGGTCTGTTAGTTCTTAAAGTCTCACATGCCCACTTGTCTATTTCGTTTAGAGCCACACATTTTAATCCAGCTTTTTCCATTCCAATGGCCAGTCCACCAGCTCCAGCGAAAAGTTCAAGAACAGTATAATTATTTTCGGGGTTTACGTAGTTTGAAACAGTTTCTTGTATAGTGTCATCTATAAAATTTGAAAAAAGAGTGTTAATTTCTGATTTTTTGTACATTCTATAATTGCTCATAGGTTCACGTACAGCATTTAATTTCCCTTCATTATCCCAACGTCTCAAAGTCTCTTTACTCTTTCCTAACAATTCTGAAGCTTCAGATAATGAAATATAATCACTCATAACCAAGTTGTTTAACATTATACAATGGTTACAAATTTAAAAGAAAAAATTTCAGAATCAACAGTATTTTTTGTTACAAATTGGAACAAAAGATAGTTGTTTTTTTAATTCATTAAAAATCATTTAGATAGGAGCGAATTAACTGAATATATTTTTGACTTTCTTTTTTTACGTAATGTTCCCAAAATCGAAAAACTTTATATCCTAATTTTTCAAGTTTTAAATTGTTTTCATGATCTCGTTGTATATTACGCTCTATTTTACTTATCCAAAATTCTCCATCAATAAAAATAATCAATTTGAATTTTTTGCTAACAATGTCAGGGTTTCCAGGAAGTTTTTTGTCGTGTTTTCGGTATCTTAATCCTGCTTTCCATAGTTCTTTCCGAAACAAAATTTCAGATTTTGTATCTTTCGTCTTAATTTTTGACATAAGTTTACTTCTTTCAGGAGTTGTATAAAAACCATTTGCTTCCTCAAATCGCAGAACTTTTATTTTCAGAACATTTTACTTCTCCTTCTTCCCCCATTTGATTTTTATTTTCCCTTCGTCGTCTACGGCTAGTAAATGCAGAATGATCCCGCGATCACGAACGGCATCGCGCTCGGCTTTAGTGGGTAATTGAGCGTCGTTTTTGGAGTTTCGGAGTGGGATGGTGAGGGCGAGATTGGTGCCTCGGCCAAAGGAGTAAATTCCGTCGATATCAAAGTTTAAAATATTCGAACTAATAGTGAGGTCATTCACCTGGATCTGCTCGCCATGCACGTCGAGATTGCCTGAGAGATCGCTAAAAGTAATGTTGTTGACATCGCGAAACGGAAAGGCAAATTTTCCAATTTTCACAATCGGTTGAAAATTTTGCAAAGCGCCCTGATGAACGGTAAAATTGAGTTTTCCTTGCATCGAGTTGGTAATGAGTTCGCCTTTGCTGTTGATAAAACCCTTAATATTGGCCTGACTGCTGAGTTTTCCCTGAATGTTATCGGGACTAAAAGACTGGATGCCGAAATTGTTAAACGATCGCAAAAAAACCGCAATAGCAACCTTGTTTACCTGCGCATTGGAGCTAAAGGAATAATTTTTTCCGCTTGGCGTTACAACGCTATTAAAGGTAATGCTTCCGCCAGAAGTTTGTAGCGAACCGTTTTTTATAAACAGTTGCGAGTCGATCATCCGGATGTTGGCTTTTGTGTTGGTGGCCGTTAGTTTGTTGTACGTTATTTTGTCGGCTTTGATATTAATAGCGACCGTGCATTTTTCGATTGTAGTTCTTAACTGTTCAGAAAGCGTGGTATTGTTGGTTCTTTTTTTTGCCACTTTGCTTTTCTGCGTAGAAGCCAAAATGCCCAAAAATTGTTTGAGGTCGATATAAGGAGCGTATATGTTCCAGTTGACGACCATTTTTTCTGGAGCATCGTAATATAAATTGAGGAAATCATCAATTTTTCCGTCGATAAAAATGATGTTTTTATTGTGTTTGTAGGTGATTTTATCAATAAATAATGCTTTTTCTGTAAAGTTGAGTTGCACGTTGATGTTTTCGGCGTGTACATTTTTGGGAATATAAAGAAAGGACACATTTTTGACATCGATATTACCAATAAATCGAGGTTTTGTAATGTATAAGTCGACGATATCAAAATGGAATTTTAGGTTAGCGGTTGCGTGACCGTTAGAAAAATGAATCCATTTGTCGTTGCTCATCTCGTTAAGATTCTGAATAGCAAAGTTAGATTTTGCAGTTCCTGTGGCGATAGGTTTGTTGAGATTGCTAATGACAACTTGAGGCACCGATACCGGAATATTTTTGAATTTACCCGAAAAACGACTTATGATAATCGCCGAATTAGCATCGTTAAAACCTTTTTTAGGCTTGAAATTATTGGTAAAAAATCCTGAGAAACTGCAATCGGTAATATGTCCGTCGGGAATGCTGAGTGTGTTGTTTCTGATTTCGGCATGCACGACAATTTTGGGGTCGCCTTCGCTATTTAGATCGCCTTTGATGTCGCAATTGACGGCAATTTCTTTTTTTAAATCAAAGTGATTGAGCTGAGAATTGATATTTTGTGACAGTAAATTAGCAGCATTTCGCCATAAAATATGCGTGTTGATATTGATTCCGAACAAAGAATTGTTTTTTCCCACATTAAAAAAAGCGATAATATCAAAACGGTCAGTTCCAATCTTAAGGTTTTGGGTAGTGACATTTATGAGTTGTTTCTTTGATAAGAAAGCAACTTTAAAAGTGCCTTCGAGCTTTTTTTGTTGTGCAAAAGAGCCCAGTTTTGTGTTAAAAGCCAGACTTGTAATACTGGTTTTAAGATGCAAATCGGTTTGCCAGTTATCATTTTTAAAAGCAATTTTAGACTCTAAACGGGAGATATCAAAATCGAATAGTTTATGTCTGAGGCGATTGTCTAAAGTAAAATGTACATGGTTGAGTGTGATTTCGTTGAGGATTGTAGTCTCTTTTTCGCTGTTTTCGGGTGATTTTTTATTTTTGGGTTTAAAAATATCGGCGTTCGAATACCCGTTTTCGGCTTTGTAAATATAAATTTGTGCGTCGTTAAGGTATATTTTTTTGATGTTGATTTCGTTTTGCAACAGACTCCAGATATTCAGGCGAGCTTCTATTTCTCGTGCTTTCAAGAGCGTGTGTTGGTGGCTGCCCCAGTTATTGTCTTTGAGTTCTACCTCTTTTAATGCTAAAGTAAAATTTGGAAAACCAATTAGAAACTTATATTGAAAGTCGCCTACATGAAACTTCCCATTAATGTTTTCGTTGATTTTAGAATTGATCTTTGCAACGATTTCGGTTTTATTCTGATTAAAATAAATCGACAAACCACAGCAGGCGATCAAAAGTAAACTGATACATCCAACAACAAAAAAAGCAATACGTCTGGCATATTTTTGAAAACGTACCGATCGCAAAACGCTTTTTATTTTCTGTAAAGTCAGATTCATTGAGATGTGTTTTTGAGAAGACTAAAGGTAGGTTAAATACTAACGGGGTTTTCAAAATAGAATTTTCAATTATTATTTCGGGAATACTAATAGATAAGAGGATTATTCTCGATATAACGAATGACAATACATTTATAATCAAAACTAATTTGTTAATGCTGTTTCTTTTGTTTTAAATTTCTAAATTTGTACCCTAAAAGAAACATATTAGAAATTGTCTCCCCGCGGAAATTCAAAAGGAGTAACTTTAAATAAAAATTATTATGGCATTAGCAATAACAGATGCTACTTTTGAAGAAGTAGTTTTAAAATCAGATAAACCAGTAATGGTAGACTTTTGGGCAGCATGGTGCGGACCTTGTAGAATGGTAGGTCCAATCATTGACGAATTAAGCAACGAATACGAAGGTAAAGTAGTTGTTGGAAAAGTTGATGTAGATGCCAACCAAGAATTTGCTGCAAAATATGGTGTGCGCAACATACCAACCGTTTTGGTTTTTCATAACGGAGAAGTAGTAGGAAAACAAGTAGGAGTTGCTCCGAAACAAACCTACGCAGATAGTTTAGACGCTTTGTTGTAATCGAGAGATTATAGTTGACATAAAAGAGGTTTGGCGAAAGTCAAGCCTTTTTTATTTCCTGAAAGTATGTGGTAGAGAGTCAATCCTTTTTTTTATTTTTATCGAATCTTAAATTCGCTTTCAAATGAAAATGATCTCCTGCTTTCTTAGTTTTTTTACCGCAATTGTGTTTGGTTTTTCTCAATCAAAGCAAAAACAAAGCATCTTGCTGGAGAAAGGAGTTTCTCAGGAATTGGCTATTTTTAGAAAAAAACAACTCAGAAACGTTGTGTATGCATTGTCGTTTGTGATTCCGAATAAAAAAGACGAGGAAATTGCTTCAAATTTGGTTCTAAATCTTTCTGTTTCAGATTTAAGTAATCCTTTGTATTTGGATTTTAATGAAAAATCTCAAAATATAAAATCCGTAAAGATAAACGGAAAAAATAGTGCGATTGTACACGAAAAAGAACATATCATTATTCCAACAGAAAATTTGATTTTAGGACCAAACAAAGTCGAAATAGCCTTTATCGCGGGTAATTTATCCTTAAATCGCAATGACGATTATTTGTATACTTTGTTGGTTCCCGACAGGGCCAGTACGGTTTTCCCTTGTTTGGATCAGCCGGATATTAAAGCGACTTATAAACTGAGATTTACGGTTCCAAAAGACTGGTCGGTTTTGGCTGGTGCAGATGTAAAAGAGAGAATGGAGACCGAGAATACGGTCACTTATACTTTTGGAGAATCAGACAAAATGAGTTCGTATTTGTTTTCTTTTGTTGCTGGGAAATTTAAAAGTATTACCCAGAATCCGGGTATGGAAATGACGATGTTGTACCGTGAAAACAATCCTGAAAAAATTCAGGTCAGTACAGATACAATCTTCAAACTCCATCAGCAATCTTTAGATTTTTTAGAAAAATACACCCATTATAAATTTCCGTTTCAAAAACTCGATTTTGCGGCAATTCCGGGTTTTCAATATGGCGGTATGGAGCATGTGGGCGCCATTCAGTACCGCGAATCGACTTTGTTTTTGGATAATAGCGCCACAGATAGCGAGAAATTAGATCGTGCAAAACTCATTGCTCACGAAACTTCGCACATGTGGTTTGGCGATTTGGTCACGATGAAATGGTTTGATGATGTGTGGATGAAAGAGGTTTTTGCCAATTTCATGGCCGATAAAATCATGAATCCAATTTTCCCGAAAATCAATCATAATTTACAGTTTCTTACGGCTCATTATCCTAACGCTTACGCGGAAGACCGATCGTTGGGTACACATCCGATCAAACAAAATTTAGCCAATTTGAAAAATGCGGGATCGCTTTACGGAAGCATTATTTACAATAAAGCGCCCATTATGATGCGCCAGTTGGAAGCCTCGATGGGTGAAGCGGCTTTTCAGAAGGGAATTCAAAAATACATTCAAAAATTCGCCAACGACAATGCCGACTGGAATAATCTGGTTAGCATTCTGGATGCCGAAACGCCTCTTGATATGCAAAAATGGAGTGAGGTTTGGGTAAACAAATCGGGCAGGGCGATTTTTACAGATAAAATTGAATATGACGCTCAAAACCGAATCAAAAAGTTTGAAATTCTGCAAAAAGCAGAAGATAAATCTGGAAATGTTTGGCCTCAGATTTTTGATATTACGTTGCTTTATCCTAACGAAATCAAGACGATAAAAGTTAATTTGAAAGAGCAAAAAGTCAATTTAGCAGCGGCTGTGGGCCTGATGAAACCGCTTGCCATTATTTATAACTCAAACGGTTTTGGGTACGGAGTTTTTCCGCTTGACGGAAATCATTTAGAGTATATTTTGACTGTTAAGGACGAAGTGGCAAGAGGTTCGGCGTATTTGAATCTTTACGAAAACATGCTCATAGGTACTGTGGCGCCAACTGCCGCTTTTGATTGTTTTATGATGGGAATTGAGGCAGAGCAAAACGAATTGGTTTTGAAATTGTTGACCAATCAGGCAAATGTTGTTTTTTGGAAACTTTTGACAGAAAGACAGCAAATAATGGCTCAAAAACAGCTTGAAGATATTCTTTATGAACGTTTGCAAACTACTTTGCCGAGCAATATAAAAAAAACGTTGTTTAATTTATTCAGTTCCATCGCCTATTCTGATTCGGCGAAAGCTAAATTATACCAAATTTGGAGAAAGGAAGTTGTGATTCAGAATTTGAAACTAAACGAAGACGATTATACCAATATAGCAATGAATTTGGCTATCTTTAAACATGAGAAAGCAGCCGAAATATTGAATGCGGCCAAAACTGTGATCACGAACTTGGATAAGCAAAGACGATTTAATTTTTTGTTACCGTCTTTGTCACAGGAAGAATCGGTGCGGGATGCATTTATGGAATCTTTGAAAGAGGATAAGAATCGCGAAAAAGAGTCGTGGGTGGGTGTTGGTTTGGCTAATTTTCATCATCCGTTGCGTCAAGAAAGTGCCAAAAAATATTTGAAGTTTTCTTTAGATTTGGTTGAAGAAATTCAACGAACGGGAGATATTTTCTTTCCGAAAGACTGGTTGAACAATACCATTGGGAAATATGCTTCGAAAGAAGCTTTTGAGGTTGTGCAGACATTTTTAAAAGAAAACCCTAATTTTAGTCCGATATTAAAAAGGAAATTATGGCAGGCCACAGATGCATTATATCGTGCTCAAAATATTAAAAAAGAAACCGAATGAGAATTGAATCGGAAATAGAAAAAATATCAAGTTTTCAGCATCTCGAAATGTTGGCGAATCAAGTGGTCGAAGGTTTTATTTCGGGAATGCATAAAAGTCCATTTCACGGATTTTCAGCAGAATTTGCAGAGCATAAAGTCTACAATGTTGGAGAAAGTACCAAACATATCGATTGGAAACTATTTGCCAAAACCGACCGTTTGTACACCAAACGTTTTGAGGAAGAAACCAATTTGCGATGTCATATTATTGTGGATAATTCGTCGTCAATGCATTATCCGGAGCTAAAATCGGGTCAGCCTTTTTACGAAAAAAAGATAGGTTTCTCGGTTTTAGCATCAGCCGTTTTGATGAATATTTTAAAGAAACAGCGCGATGCCGTTGGTTTGAGCGTTTTTTCAGACAGTTACGAATATTATGCGCCGGAGAAAGGAAGTGATCGCCATCATAGGATGTTGATCAATAAATTAGAACAATTATTGGTGCAGCCAAAAGTCAAGAAAAGCACCGATACAATTACCTATTTGCATCAAATTGCGGAGAAAATGCACCGTCGTTCGATGATTATTTTGTTTACAGATATGTTTCAGTCGGCAGACGATGAAAAGCTTTTTAATGCGTTGCAACATTTAAAGCACAACAAACACAAAGTAGTTTTGTTTCATGTCGTTGATGACAAAACAGAACTTAAATTTGATTTTGATAATACACCGCGCAAATTTATCGACTTAGAAAGTGGTGAAGAAGTGTCTATTTTTGCCGATAATGTGAAGTTAGAATACGAAAAAAGGTCAGAAGAGTATTTTAAAAAGTTGGCTTTAACGTGTGCAAAGAACCAAATTAAGTATGTTTCGGTCAATGTTGGAGATAATTTTGAAAAAATACTAACCACATATTTAGTTGAAAAACAAAACTTTGGCTAAAGATTTTAAATTTTATTCGATTTTTTTTACCAAAACACTTGCAGAAACGAAATTCTGTACTATCTTTGCAACCGCAATAACGCAGAGGTTTGGTAGTTCAGTTGGTTAGAATACATGCCTGTCACGCATGGGGTCGCGGGTTCGAGTCCCGTCCAGACCGCAATATTGGGGAAGCCTTTCTTAACAGAAAGGCTTTTTTGCCCAAATACGGTATCTAAGATTAGTTGTGTTGTTTGCTACGAATTTGTAACTCGTAGCCGGTTTAGTAGTTAGACCAATGAAAAGCTTTCCACTTTTGTGGATGGCTTTTTTGATTTAAATAACTTTTGTTTTTGTATTTTGATAGAAATCAAGCGATTAAGAAAATCTTGAATTTATTTGTTTAAAAAACGCAAAAAACCTTGTAGAATCCAAGTTCTATTGTATTTTTGCAGTCACAATAAAGCAGTGGGTTTGGTAGTTCAGTTGGTTAGAATACATGCCTGTCACGCATGGGGTCGCGGGTTCGAGTCCCGTCCAGACCGCTTTTAAAAAGAAGCCTTTCTTAATAGAAAGGCTTTTTTGTTTTTAATATGTTTTATGTATCGCTATTTCTGGAAAGACATATAGTAAAAACAAAAAAGCTTCTGATTTCTCAGAAGCTTTTTTCAGTGCGGATAATAGGATGCACACCCTTATAATTGTGTATGCTTCCATGTGAAAATAGCACCTATAAATCCCTTTTTTTACAGGCATTTATAGATTTTTAATGTTTTTAACTCATACACAAGCTCACACAAATACAAATATTACGGGGGAAATACGGGGGAAATATTTATATTTGCGATATATGGCGACCATCAATTATAGAATAAACGAAAAAGCTTCGAAAGACCCTACAATGATTTATGTAAGGTTTAAAGCTGATAAAGACTCAGAAGCACCTACATCAATTGTGGTCTTTAAAAGGCATTGGAGCAAAACGAAACAAAGTGTTAAATCTCATCATGACTCAGATGACTATCGTGACATAGTAAACAAACAACTAAGTGACTTAAAGTCTCTAATTGTCAAGAAATATGGTCTGGATAATCATTCAGGAAAAACTATCGACACTAAATGGTTGAAAGATGTGATTCTTGAGTTCCATAACAAACCAACATCAGACTCGACAGATAAAGAAATATTCTTAGTCGATTTTGGAGATTTTTATACCGAAAAATCCAAAAAAAGAACAAATCCAAGAACAGGAAAAAAATTAAATATAAGGACTTTTCAAGATTACAACAATTCGGTCAATAAATTAAAGGATTATGAAAAATATACTGGCTCGAAGATTAGACTTGATGGTGTAAGTTTGGTGTTTCATACTCATTTTCTTGATTATCTAAGAGATGTGGACAAATTAGGAGAGAATACTATCGGTAAAGTGATAGCAAATATCAAAGCCTTTCTAAAATCGGCTGAAAGGTATGGATACAAAGTAAACCAAGATTATAAGTCACGGGAATTTGTGGCTCCATCATCTAAAACGGTTGACATCTATTTCAACGAGGCCGAAATCCAAAAGATAAAAAATCATGAATTTGAATTGGATGGGTATTTAGATAACGCCAGAGATTGGCTAATTATTGGTCTATGGACAGGCCTTCGAATCTCGGATTTTTTACAACTTAGAAGAGAGGATTATAATGATGGTTTTATTCAGAATAATAACTTTAAGACAGGGATTCCAGTTGTAATACCAATACACCGTGACGTGCAAGCAGTTTTAGATAAACGAAGTGGAAATTTACCAAGAGAGATTTCAGACCAAAATTTTAACGACTATATAAAAATAGTCGCAGAAAAAGTTGGATTTACAGAAAAAGTGGAAGGAAGTAAGCCAGTCAAAATATTGGATGGTAACAATAAAAAGGTAAGTAGAAAGGTTCGTGCAAAATATCACAAATATGAATTAGTAACGTCACACATCTGCAGACGTTCCTTTGCGACAAACGTATATGGTACGATAGACACATTGACTATCATGAAAATAACAGGACATAAAACAGAAAAACAATTTTTGGACTATGTTAAAATATCTCCTATGGAATATGCGATAAGGTTGAAAGAGCTATGGTCTAAAGTATATCAAAAAGCTGAATAAGTTTTCTAAAGGGTTTTTATGTATCTTAGAATTTCAGATTTTTTATATTTTACTCCTGACACAATATTAGAGTTTTTTATTTTTCCTCTCTTTCTTAAATTATCGACTGTACCAATAGAAACACCTAGTTTCTGAGCGACTTCTTCTCTTGAAAGTAAGCAATCATCGAAATAATAATTTTTCGATATTTCTTGTAATAAATTATTCTTAAATTCTTCGAATCTTATTGCTGTAAGTCTTTCGACTTCATTGTTGATTTGCGCTTGTAGCGCATCTTGGTTAATAATACTACTAGTTAACATGTAATCACAGCTACCACATCTCAGTTTTTTATAAAGGTAGCGAGAGTTATTTTTCCTCGATTTGAGGTTTTGAGAAGATTACCTTCTCACTAGTAGCCAAAATAAAGAATCAACCCAAATTGACTAGAAAACAGCATTGAGAGTGCTATATGTACAAAGGTACTCTTTTAGTCTAGCAGATGCAACCAAATCAGAATAGATAATTTATATTAGATTATAACCTTTGTATATAATATTCATGTTAATCTTGCTCCGCAAGATCAATATGAATATATCAAAGTGATTTTAATAATTAGATTTGGTAGAATAAAAGCACTTCAAATAATCTCTTTTTCTGCATTATTTCGAGATTATATTTTAGTATTTTTACACACTATGAATAAGAAAACATGTATCGATTTATATAGCGGGATAGGCGGTTGGACTTTAGGTATGAAGCTCAACGATATCAAACATCTTAAATCTTTTGAATGGAACAAGGAATCCAATAGAACGCATAATTATAATTTTGGAACGACAACTGAGGAGATAGATATACGAAAATTAAATTTTGAAGATTTACCAGAAGTGGGGAGTGTTGATTTTGTGGTTGGGAGTCCACCTTGCACACAATTTTCATATGCCAATAAAGGTGGAGGGGGTAATATTGAAGATGGATTAATTGATATGTATCAATTTTTAAAGGTAGTACAATATCTAAAGCCGAAGTATTGGGCAATGGAAAATGTTCCCAGGGTTAGAAATATCTTAAAAAGCATTTTAGATACTAATCCTCAATTTATGGAGTTTAAAGAAATGTTTAACTATATAGATGTAGTTGATTGTAGCCAGTATGGTGCTCCCCAAAAAAGAATGCGAATGATTGCTGGACACTTTCCTTTCGAATTATTTGAAAGTTATAAGGTGCAAATAAAACCAAATACATTAGGTAGTGTAATAAACGCTCTAAATTCTGAGATAATTATTGACCCTACCTATAAGTATAAGTTGGATTCGAAAGACCTTTCCGACCATATTTTAGAGGAAAATCTTCATTTTGAAGAATTGAGGATAAATAAAGAATCAAAAACGCATCATCCAATTTATAATGGAATGTCTTTTCCTGAACTACTTAATAGGCCTTCACGTACTATAACTTCAACTTGCACGAGAGTGTCAAGGGAAAGTTTAGTGATTGAATCGAAAGACGGATACAGAAGGTTGACCGTGCGTGAGAGAGCTACTTTAATGGGTTTTCCGATAACCTATCAATTTTATGGAAACTCATTTAATTCTAAATTGAAGATGATTGGTAATGCAATTCCGCCTGTGCTAACTTATTATATTTTTCAAAGCATGTTAGAAGTACAGCCGAAGAAATTGAAGCTTATTGATGAAGTGAAAAATTACACTCATAAAGCACCTACAGAACCGATACCTATTACGCCTCCAGATAAGGTAAAATTTAGATATAGAGAAAGTAGGTCATTTAGGCTCGCTATACCAGAATTTAGGTTTGGTAGCGGAGTTAGATTTGAGTTATCAAATGACTTTATTAAAGATATTTGTAAATGGTCTATCAAGTTCTATTATGGAACTTCTAAGCGTATTATGGAAGTGATAATAAATAAGGAGCTTTTTGATAATTTACAAATAATTTTAAAACGTCAAAAAATTGACATAAAAAAGGAAATTAAATCATTGGAAATATACGCCTCCGGCGTTTCTTCAGAATCATTACAAAAAAGATGGATACATGAAAATCAGAACGGAACACATCCTTTTGAGGTTTTAGATGTTGTTTCGTCATTAGGTATCCAGATTAAAGACAAGATAGTCGATATAGAATTTTCAGATTTAGACTTTGAATTACTATTAGGCAAGAATCTTAACAATAAACTGTTTGATAATAAATCTCTAATTATAGCGGGATTAATAACTGGCTATGTCTTTAATAAAAATATAAAACTATGACAATAAAATTCATGTACTCACATTTAAATGGTTTTGAATGGCTGAATCATCATCATCCTGCCTTATGGGCTGAAATAACTGAAGCAATTGCACAAGTAGATGCTGAATCATGTAAAAATAAACAAAGCAAGGAAAAGACCAAAATAGATAAAATGCTTTATTCTCCAATTGAAATGAATCAGCACTTAAAGTTGCAATTTGAGCAACGTGGTTGGAAAGAAGAAAGGTATGCATATTACGTTACCGATGATTATAAAATAACAAGACAAGTGGTTAATTTGCCTAGTGAAGAGCAAAAAAGGATTATAGAACAAGCAGGTCTAACTGCAACACCGTCATATCATCAAACTGACTTTGTGAAAAATAGAGTATCAGTTGAAGTTCAATTTGGTAAGTATCCATTTATAGAGTTTGATTTATTTGTTAAGCATTTAGGGTTTTTCATTGGTGATGGTATTGATTTAGGAATTGAAATAATTCCCACTAAAAATTTACAATCCAGTATGTCTAGCGGACCTGGATACTACGAAAGAACGCTAACTCATATTTTGAGACAAGGTAGAGGAAATCCATCTGTACCACTTATAATTATTGGTGTAGAATAAAACCTTTCATGGTTTTTAATGTATTAAAATTAAGAATGTATCATTATAAATCTGTAGAGACTTATAATGATACATTTTTTTGTATCAAAAATATTCTTTGATTTATTTTGTCATGTGCCGAAATACCTGGACTTTTGGAATATGGAAAAAGCAATTATCATATCCCGTTGTTCAACTAATGAGAGCCGTCAAGACGTCACACGTCAGTCTCAGGAGCTAATTTCTAGTTACGGAAATCAGTATGAAATA
This sequence comes from Flavobacterium flavipigmentatum, assembly GCF_020911905.1. Taxonomy (NCBI): domain Bacteria; kingdom Pseudomonadati; phylum Bacteroidota; class Flavobacteriia; order Flavobacteriales; family Flavobacteriaceae; genus Flavobacterium; species Flavobacterium flavipigmentatum. The sequence continues at coordinate 1,445,608 of NZ_CP087133.1, forward strand.
GTCAAAGAGTTTACTTACTATAAGTCTGGAACCAAAAATGATGAAGTAAATGCCGAAATTTTGGACTATGCAATTAAAAATGGTGTGAAGCACATCATATCCCTAGAGATTTCCAGAATTTCGAGAAAAATTTCTTCGTTCGCCTTATTTTTAGAAAGATGCAATGAAAATAAAATCAACATCATTATCGATAATTTCAAACTGCATACTCTTCTACCGTCGGGTGAAATCAACGGCATGGTTCAAACGATGCTTGGCATTGCATCCACTTTCGCAAGTTTAGAATTATCCATGATTAAGGAGCGTTTAAATAGCGGACGTGACAAGTTTATTCGGGAAAATGGTATGTCAGCGCTAGGAAGGAAAAAAGGCTCAGGCAAAGACCCAAAAAGATTGCTAACAGAGCATTCAGATATTGTAAAATTTTTAAAACAAGGTCAATCGGTTCGCAATACTATGACCTTAACAGGAAAAAGTAGTGGTACTATCCAAAAGATTAAAAAATTAGTAGCATAATATAAATTAATAAACCCCTCTCGGATCGAGAGGGGTTTATTAATTTGTTTAAAAAGTTTATTCTTAATTTTTAAAACATTGAACGCACCACATGGATGTTATACTCGATTCTAAGTTCTAAAACGGCATTTTTTTAAATAGACCACATAGCAAATACCCCCACGTTTGACAACCAAAAAGAACATTTGGGAGAAATAACGTCCCCGAAAAATCCCAAAAAAAATTTTGGTTCCACCTCGCTTAGCTATTCGAATACGGGTTTTTTATGGAAGTCCACCCCCAAAAAAGCGCAAAGGTAACGAGATAAACATAATTCTTAACCAAAGGAGGGAGGACAGGAAGGCAGTACTAACCCAACTGCTCAATTCTCTTTCTAATTTGTTCAATTTCCTTTTCCAGTTGTAACTTCTGTAACTGTTTTTGTAGCTCTTGTTTTCGATGCGGTTCGTTCTCAATAGAGATTTGCATTTGCTTTAACCTGATTTTATCATCCGTTGCTATCGTTTCCATCCTTAAGGTAATTTATCAAATACTCCTCTTCAAAAAGAAAATGGAGTTCGTTATTCTCTTTCAAAAGATTATACTCCTGAATCAAATGCCAATCATCTAAAATCGCATCTTCTTCATAAGTTCTAACGCAGTAATTCACCAACATCTTACGAAGCTTTGGATTGTACTTAAAGTCTTTAATTTCTATCATACTTAGTTTAATTTTTTTAATGTTATTATCTGGCCACCATCCTTTTTTATGTAATCTTTCCAACCGTTTAAGTCGAAGATAACACTCTCATGATAGCTTATTTGACTGAAACCTAATTTGAAACAATTGATTAGTTTCTTCTTATTTGAGCATTTTACATAGCAATGTAAATGGTTTCGGTTGTTGCTCTTCTTTGGCTCGACCACATAATTAATCTCTAGCACGTCATCACCCATTTGTTCATAAGCAAATTTCATCACCACATCGATGTCAGATTTGCTGTAATCGATACATGGGTCGATGCTGAGAGCATAGTATTTGTTCTTTCTAGTTCGTTGAGGTTTGAACTTCGGCACCAATAAATGGTGAACCATCCATTCACCATTTTTATTCTTGTATAGCATAGCTTCGCTACAATTGTCTGTTAGGTTACTGATTATTCTTCTAACATTTCTAGTACACATTTCATATTTTGTACTAATTTCTTTTACTGTTACGTATTCATTTTGTTGCATTTTTGTTCTTATTAAACGCATCATATCTATTAGGGAACTGCTTAAATTCCCTTTGGATATGTTATTTTATTATAAGTATCTCCGAAAAGTTGAAAAGTTCCTTCGGACATAAAATATTTTTTTTTCAATCATAAACGACCAGTTTATATTGTAAATCCTAAATATTAGGACGTGAAAAAGCCTAACCCGTAAGATTACCGATTGTTGTTTTCTAAAATTTAATTTTGATTTTTAACTTCGAGCTTTATTAGAGACCCAAACGCTTTTTGGATAATAACGTTACATGATATAGAATCTAAAATCTATAAACATGGTTTCTTTGCTCTCTATTTTTAGTGATGTCTTTTGGCAAATACATAGTATTGGCATAACATCTGTTGAAGTAAGGACTTCTTTTTGTCCTCTTTAATTAAGGTATTGTATAGGTGCTCTGTTATTTGCCGAAGCGGGTCACTAAGAAGATATTTTATACTATCGACACCTGTAATAGTATAACTTTCAAAAGTTAATACAAAGGTACTATTTTTTTTTGATGGTGTCAAGTGGGGTCAGACGCAATTTTTGCATGTGACCTAAAATTATTGTTGCTTCATAATTTTAATTGTTGATTTTTAGTAATTCTAAAAATGTTTTGGGGGAAATACGGGGGAAATGCGAAATAAAAAACCCTTTAATCGTTGTGAATTAACGTTTAAAGGGTTTTTAAAGTGCGGATAATAGGACTCGAACCTACACGCCTTGCGGCACCAGATCCTAAGTCTGGCATGTCTACCAATTTCACCATATCCGCTCAATTAATTCACCTGGCTCTTATTGTAAAGAGGAGTTCATTGAACTAGTGTTTGTGGGTGCAAAGATAATCATAAGTTCTAATTTTCAAAGCAATTTATCAAAAAAATATTAATTCTCTTTTTTGTATTTTTGAGACACTATAAAAAATCATTTAAATGGAAGATATAAAAGCTTACGTTCAACAACATAAAGATCGGTTTATCAACGAATTGATCGAATTATTAAAGATTCCTTCGGTAAGTGCAGACACTGCCTATTCGCAAGATGTTATCGATACAGCCGACGCTGTAAAAGAAAGTTTATCAAAAGCAGGATGCGATTTTGTAGAAATTTGCGATACTCCGGGCTATCCAATTGTTTATGGGGAGAAAATTATCGACCCTAATTTGCCTACTGTTTTGGTATATGGGCATTATGATGTGCAACCGCCGGATCCGATGGAATTATGGACATCGCCTCCGTTTGAACCCGTGATCAAAAAAACCGAAATTCATCCCGAAGGAGCCATTTTTGCTCGCGGAGCCTGCGATGACAAAGGTCAGATGTACATGCATGTAAAAGCATTAGAATATATGGTGCAAAGTAATACGCTGCCTTGCAATGTAAAATTTATGATTGAAGGAGAAGAAGAAGTTGGCTCTAAAAGTTTGGGCTGGTTTGTAGAACGCAATCACGAAAAATTAAAAAATGATGTGATTTTGATTTCAGATACCGGAATGATTTCCAACCAACAACCTTCTATCACCACAGGATTACGTGGTTTGAGTTATGTTGAGGTTGAAGTTACAGGTCCAAATCGCGATTTGCATTCAGGATTATACGGTGGCGCAGTGGCAAACCCAATCAATGTTCTGGCAAAAATGATCGCTTCGCTTCATGACGAGAACAATCATATTACGATTCCAGGATTCTATGATAAAGTCGAAGAATTATCGCTGGAAGAAAGAGCCGAAATGGCAAAAGCACCTTTTAGTTTAGAAAAATATAAAAAAGCACTGGACTTAAACGATGTTTATGGCGAAAAAGGCTATGTAACCAACGAACGTAACTCAATTCGTCCTACATTAGATGTAAACGGAATCTGGGGCGGATATCAAGGCGAAGGAGCCAAAACGGTTATTGCAAGCAAAGCTTTCGCAAAAATCTCCATGCGTTTGGTTCCCAACCAGGACTGGGAAGAAATCACCGAACTTTTTGTTAAACATTTTACCAGTATTGCCCCAGCGGGAGTTACTGTAAAAGTAACACCGCATCATGGTGGTCAGGGTTACGTGACTCCAATTGATAGTATTGGTTATCAGGCTGCAAACATGGCGTACACCGAAACTTTTGGAGTTCCTGCTATACCCGTGCGTTCTGGTGGTAGTATTCCAATTGTAGCCTTGTTTGAAAAAGAATTAAAAAGCAAGACAATTTTAATGGGCTTCGGCTTAGATAGCGATGCCATCCACTCGCCAAACGAGCATTTCGGAATCTTCAACTACCTCAAAGGAATCGAAACAATTCCATTGTTTTACAAGTATTTTGTAGAACTTTCCAAGTAATTCAATCAAAATAAAACGCAAAATCCGTTCAGTAATGAGCGGATTTTTTTATGGGCGTTCCCCAAGGGTCGGGCTGTCCGCTGTATTCCCAATTAACAAAAACTACGGCAAAAAAAGCCTTGTTTTTCTAAATCGGGAGATGCCGCTCCCATCCCTAACGCAATTCTCGTTAGTCAGAAATCTTCGTATTTCAATTGTCACCTGAATAATAATTTCTATGAAGTATTTTTTCTTACATTTTAAAATTTAAAGGCTACGTTTGCAGTACAAAAACTCAAACAAAAACAAATATGCGTCAATTTTATATAATATTATTTTGTGGAATATTAATTTCAGGATGCAAAAGCAAACCAATCAATCGGATGGTTGACAAGAAGAAAGAAGGAATCTGGATAGAAAATTATGAACAGGATAGTGTCATTTACAAATCGGTTGAGCAATACAAAAATGATCAGCCCGTAAAAAAGTGGAAAACGTATATTAACGGAACAATTTATAAAACCGAAAAATACAAAAATGGAATTTGTACCGTAAAAAATTACTACAAAAACGGAAAGCTTCAATCAAAAGGAAAAACGAAAGTTGAAATCGATTCTTTAGAAACGCATTGGTTTTATTTCGGAGAGTGGAAATTTTATTCAGACAAAGGAAGATTAACAGACATAAGAAAATACAATAATGGCCAACTGATTTCAGAGAAAGAAATTAAATAAGCAAGTAATTGATTCAAAAAAACATAAAAAAACCGCTTCTTTGAGGAAGCGGATAACAATTAAAAACTAAAAAAAATTTAAATAAAAATTAAAAAAAATTTAAGACTAAAATAAGTCCGGATTGTATCCAAAATAAGGCATGGTTTGCTCGTTAAAAACAACACCATATTCTTCTAACTCCTCCAGAATTGGCAGATAAACTTCTCTGTTTATAGGGAGTTGCACCCCGGGAGTTGTAATTTTTTCATTCAAAATCAATAAAGTGGCAATAGCAACGGGCAATCCGACTGTTTTGGCCATTGCGGTGTAGGTTTGATCGTCTCCGATACAAACCATTTTCGAATCAATTTGTGATTTCACACCGTTTAGTTCGTAACCAAATTTATGATACATCACAATCATGTCTTTGTCTTCGGGCTCCAATGTCCAACTGTCAGAAAGTATTTTTTCTAAAATTTGAGCAGGTGTAGCATTAGGCAAATTCACTTTTTTGTCTGCATTAAATAAATCCAGTTCCAGAAGTTTGTCCCACATAATATCATCCTGATCAATTTTCAACAACAATCGTGTTTTTATCTCGGCAGAATCGGTTGGGTGATAAGGTAAAAACGAATTTATAAATTGGCGGTAACTCATGTTTTCAGAACCTTCCATAATGTAGCTGTCGTCTGTCATACCCAATTGCACAAACATATTCCATGCTTTAGAGAAGCCAACTCTACGTATTGTTCCGCGGTACAAAGTCAAGATATTGTCTAAACCATAAATGGATCTGTATTTAAGAGAATCTCGGTTGGAGTAAGCTTCAAACTTGCCGTAACCTTCTACTTCTAGAAACTCAGTTCTGCGAAATAAAGCGCCATACGGAATGTATTTATAAGTGCCTTCCTGGATAAACTTTGCTGCGCCACCTTGTCCAGCCAGAACAACATTTCTGGGTGCCCAAGTAAATTTGTAATTCCATAAATTGTTATCCGACTCAGGAGCTACTAATCCGCCGCAAAATGATTCAAAAAGGAGCATTTTACCTCCTTTTGCTCTAATCTCGTCAATCACTTTCATGGCACTCATGTGGTCAATTCCGGGATCGAGGCCAATTTCGTTCATAAAGATCAAATTGTTCTTTTTTGCCTCTTCATCCAATGCCTGCATGGCGTCGCTAATGTATGATGCGGTAACAAGGTGTTTTTTAAATTCTAGACAATCCTTGGCAATTTCGATATGCAAATGAGCAGGAAGCATCGATATTACTATAGTTGCTTTCTCTATCGCAGCTTTTCGTTCTTCAACATCAAAAATATCTAAGGCAATAGGAGTTGCGTTAGGATGATGTTGCGTCTTTTTTTGGGCCAAAGCCAAAGACAAATCTGCTACAATAAGATGTAGATTTTCTTTTTCAGATTTTGAAAGTAAATATCGAATCAATGAGGAAGCTGATCTTCCTGCACCTATTATTAAAATGCGTCTCATTTTTTATATTTATAACACAAATATATTAAAATGTTACAAACATAACAATTGAAATAATAATAAAATTAATTTTTTTCAAATAAAGTATCTTAAAATATAATTTCAATTTTTTGATAGATTTTTTTAAAACAGAATGTAATTTTGAGACTATTAAGGTACTTTTGCTTAAAACCTGAAAACCATATGATATGAAAAGACGAATAGTTTTGACTGGTGCTTTTTTAGGAATGTTGTCCATTGTTCTTGGAGCATTTGGAGCACATTTACTAAAAAAATGGCTCTCTATCGAGCAATTAAATACTTTTGAAGTGGGTGTTCGTTATCAGATGTATCATGCTTTTTTTCTGTTTTTTCTGTCTACCAGAAAAGAAATTGCGCTAAATGTTTTGAAAACAATCTACAATTTAGTTGTTGGTGGAGTAATTCTTTTCAGTGGTTCAATTTATCTATTAGCCACAAATCACCTTACTGTTTTTGATTTTAAAATTATCGGATTCGCAACACCTTTAGGAGGTTTGCTATTAATTGTTGCTTGGGGCTATTTATTCTTTACTATTTTGAGGCAAAAATCATAAAATACCGAATAAAAAATTCTATCTAAAAATTAATCTTTAATTTTGTCATAAATAAATAACATATAATCTTGCTTATGTGAGTTTTTGCTATTTTTGTATCAGTTTTAATAAAAAATATAACAATTCCAGAAAGTTTGAATTTTCATGCTTATAAAAAGGGAATATTATATTTGTGCACTAAATACCAACACACAACAACAAATTTATGGACACAAACACACTTTTCTCGCAATCGATTTCGTTAAAAGAATTAGGAATTGAAAATGCAACAGTTCGTTATCAATTATCTGCAGACGAATTGCATGCGATTACTTTGCAATCAGGCCAAGGTGTTGAGAGCTCGACAGGAGCATTAGCAATTAATACGGGTGAATTTACAGGGCGTTCTCCTCAAGATCGTTTTATCGTGAAAGACAGTATTACAGAGAATCAAGTTTGGTGGGGAAATGTAAACATCCCTTTTGAATCGGAAGCGTTTGAAAAATTATATAATAAAGTAACACAGTTTTTATCCAATAAAGAAGTTTTTGTACGTGACTCTTATGTTTGTTCGGATAAAAATTACCGATTAAATGTTCGCGTAGTAACAGAAACAGCTTGGTCAAACTTATTTTGTTACAATATGTTTTTAAGACCTGAGGTTTCTGAGTTGGCAAATTTTACTCCAGAATGGACGGTAATTTGTGCGCCAAGTTTTATGGCCATTCCTGAAATTGACGGAACACGCCAGCCTAATTTTGCTATTTTAGATTTTACCAAAAAAGTAGCACTTATTGGCGGAACAGGATATACCGGAGAAATGAAAAAAGGCATTTTTTCTGCCTTGAATTTTATTTTACCTGTTTTTGAAAATACTTTACCAATGCATTGCAGTGCCAATGTGGGCGAATCAGGAGATACGGCTATTTTCTTTGGATTATCAGGAACTGGAAAAACAACGTTGTCAGCAGATCCTGATCGTAAATTAATTGGAGATGATGAGCATGGCTGGACAAGCGAAAACACTGTTTTTAACTTTGAAGGAGGCTGTTACGCAAAAGTGATTAATTTATCAGAAGAAAATGAGCCGGATATTTTCAGAGCCATCAAAAAAGGAGCTCTTTTAGAAAATGTGGTTTTTAAAGCAGGAACAAACGAAGTAGATTTTGATGATGTTTCGATCACACAAAACACACGTGTGAGCTATCCAATTTCGCACATCGATAATATTCAGCCAGGTTCTATTGGTCACAATCCTAAAAATATATTTTTCTTGACGGCAGACTCGTTTGGAATTTTGCCTCCAATTTCAAAATTAACTCCAGGTCAGGCAGCTTACCACTTTATCTCAGGATATACGGCAAAAGTTGCAGGTACTGAAGCCGGAGTTACAGAACCGCAACCTAATTTTTCAGCATGTTTTGGAGCGCCTTTTATGCCGCTGCATCCAACGCGCTACGCAGAAATGTTAACCAAAAAAATGAAAGACGCTGACGTAAAAGTTTGGTTAATCAATACTGGTTGGACAGGAGGGGCATACGGAACAGGAAGCCGTATGAAACTAAAATATACCCGTGCGATGATTACCGCTGCATTAAAAGGAGAATTAGACAATGTAGCGTATGAAAATCACGCTGTGTTTGGAATCGCAAAACCACAATCTTGCCCGAATGTTCCGAGCGAGATTTTGAATCCGAGAAATACTTGGGAAGATCCTGAGTTATATGATAAAAAAGCAATCGAATTAGCGCAGAAATTCAAAGCTAATTTTGCCAAATTTGAAGAGTTTGCCAATGCCGAGATTTTGGCTGGTGCTCCTATTACAGAATAAGGAAATTACTAATTCAAACTAAAAAAAGCTGTTCGTCATGAACAGCTTTTTTTGCTTTTGTCATCCTAAGAAATCCCGGGGTTTCGGAGTAGAATACGCAGAGTCATAAGTTGTTTAGACTCTACTTAGTATGACAAGAATTCTTTTTGTTTTTAGTTGTATATTTTTGATGAATAACCAAATGATTCAATTTTTTTGAATAAAAGGGTTCAATTATAAACAACTAAAAACTATGATTGATTATGATTGAAAATTTATTTTTTTCTTTGTTCATCAATACTTTTCTGAATCAAATCCCATGTATAATAATGAAAAGTCATTCCGTTGCTCATTGCTACAAAAAGACCATTTTTATAGTTTTTCCCTAAATTTACATTTGTTACATCGGCACCGTCACACTCTATTGTTGAAGTCGGAATCTCAGCCAATAAAGGATAATTGTTTGGATTTCCGTTTGCACCTTCTCTAGGATACACCATAAAAGTATTGGCTTGCTGATTTGATACTAAAATATAACCGGTAGAATCTGTTTTTTTGTAAATGGCAATTCCTTCATTATCCGCTTTAAAATCCGTTTTGCCAAAAAGCGCCACTTCTTTATTATCGTTCAAAGCTGGATCTGCTTTATATTTTCTTATACCAAATTGTTCATCGCAATAATAAATCATTCCCAATTCGTTGTCGACGGCAATAGCTTCAATTTCTTTTTTACCACTGTAAAAACCAAATTTTCTTACCACTTTTGCAGTTGCCCATTTTCCTGAACCAGAGAGTTCGTATTGCCACAAATAACTTCCGCAAGGGCCTGATTTTCTTCCCACAATAGCAAAAATCTTTTTGTCGCTTGAGCGCGTGTACAGGGCAATTCCCATTGGGTCACGCAATGTTTCTGCTTCAAAAACAGGAATTCCGCCGTTGTCAATTGCTTTCAAATCGGGTAAACTAAAAACTCTTATTTTATTGCTTTCGCGTTCTGTTGTTACAGCAACGTCTACTTTTTTTCCATCAATTATTAAACCATAAGCGATATCAACATTGTTGGGGCGTTTTAAAACTTCCGATTTTGCTACAATTTTACCTTTTAAATCAAAAGCATATAATCCTCCGTCTGTATCTTTATCAGTTCCAACAATAATGCTTTTAGTGGCATCTGTTGGATGTATCCAAATAGAAGGGTCATCGGTATCATGTGGCAGAGCTTCGGTCACAGCCGTTGGTTGTAGTGCATTTTCAGGAATTGGCGCCAATTGGTCTTTACAAGCAATTAATAAAACGCTTGAAAGAAAAATTATAACTGTATTTTGGTATTTCATTTTGAATTTATTTTTAATAAAATTAGACAGGACGTTACCATTCTGTCTAATTTATGAATTTTTAAATAGATTTTATTATAAGTCAAGTTTCAAACCAAAATTATAACGAGCCTGATAATATTCTACTTGTTTTGTGTGCGATTCAACTCCTTGGTAATAACGCAACGGTTGATTGGTCAGGTTATTAGCTTCGGCAAAAACACGAAGTTTTGGCGTTATTTTGTAAGAAGCATTTGCATCTAAGAAAAACTGTTTGTCATAATAACTATCATTATACGCTTCTGAACCTAATTCGTCTAAATAATCAGAGGTAAAGTTGGTCGAAATTCTCGCTGAAAAACGTTTGTTTTCCCATGATAGCGAACCGTTAAACATGTGTGGTGTTGTACCAGGAAGGCTTATGTTGTTTCTTTCGTTTCCATCTTCATCGGCAATTCCTTTTGCTTTAGATTTAGTGTAGGTATAATTCAAATAAATACCAAAACCCTTTAAAAATTTTCCAGGTAAGAAATCTAACTGACGTTGAAATGCTACTTCAAAACCATAAGCATCTACTTTGTCTCCATTTCTAGATTGAATAAATTCCCAGTTTTCTCCCGCCGGAATTGGGTTGGCTTGATTAGGAAAATCAGCAGCAAATTTTTCTGCAGAATATTGACCATCGCTGTAAGTGTAGATAAAATCATTTAATTTTTTATAGAAAAAACCTCCAGAAATAAGTCCCACTGATTTGAAATAATTTTCGGCCATAAAATCATAATTGTACGAGTAAGTGGCGTCAAGCTCTGGGTTTCCAGCTGTGATTTCTTTATCAGAAGCAATATTGTTTACGTACGGAGCCAGTGCATAATAGTTTGGTCGGGCCAAAGCAGTTGTGGCAGCTGCTCTTAAAACTAAATCTTTGGTAGCATTATATTGAAATGAAATACTTGGCAATAAGTTCGTATACGAGTTTGTAGTATTGATTGTACTTTCTAATTCTTCTTCGTCTAAAACACGGTTTCCGGTGTAATCAATGTTTGTGCTTTCTAAGCGGAAACCCAAAACCATTGATAACTTATCATTAAAATCCTGATCCCATCTTACGTAAGCAGCATAAATATTTTCTTTTGCGGTATAATTTACGGCCAAATATTCTGATGGGTCTGTTTCTTTATCAAATAATGAAGCGTTATTCAAATCAAGATTTCCTAAGAAATTCGCCGAAGCAAAATTTCCTGCGATATATTTGCTTCCGGGATTAAAGTTTTTTCCATCAAAATAACTTGTTGGAATTTCAGATAACAATCCCATTCCATCATTGATTGGCTCGTAAGAATAGAAAACATTATTTCTTTCTTTTTCTTTCATTCTAAGTCTAAGACCTGTTCTAAGTCTTCCTTTTTCAGAAGGAATAATAGAAAAAGGGAAACGAATATTGACTTTTGCACCAAATTCACTTTCGCTGGTATCATCTGTATTTTCAGAAACAGAGTTAAATTCTAATTCATCTAAAGCTTCTCCAACTGATGTTACCAAAGGAAATTTATTTTCGGAGAAATCCTGGTTAATTACTAGTCCTTCCTGACGGTATTCTATGTAACGTTCTCCTGGTCGATATTCGCGAGCTTTTGCATAATTTGCCGACCAATCAAGATCTAATTTTGAGTTGATTAAATGTTCTCCGCGAAGCGAATAATTTTGTACGCGCTGGTCTTCAAGACGTCTGCTTTTATTACGACTATTGTCAACGCCACCTTTGGTTTCGCGTTTTACACGACCTTCAAAACCAGTAATTTCTTCGCCATTATAAATTGCTTCAATATCATCGTACGTCTTTCTAAAACGATTTTCTCTATCATCTCTCCAATTGTAAATTGCATTGGCAAAAAGGCTGTTATTTTCGTCAAATTTATAATCTAAAGCGATAGAACCACTGCGGCGAATGCGTTGCACATCATATTTTCTAATTTCGGCAGCTTGCAAAAATTCATTCCCAAATTCATCCTTTACCCATTCGTTCTCAACGTTGTCAGAGCCATAATCTACATTATTATAAGAACCACTAAAAACGAATCCAAATTTGTTGTCAAAAAAACGATTTCCATATACTAAACCTGCAGTATAAGAAGGATTTTCTCGAATGGGCAAGTAACCACCGGCAATAGTTGCCGAGATTCTTTCTCCGTTTGGGGTCGCTCTTGTAACCAAATTTACAGATCCTCCGATAGCATCAGCATCCATATCAGAAGTTAATGTTTTATTGACTTCGATGGTCGAAATCATATCAGACGGAATCAAATCCATTTGTACGTTTCTGTTATCACCTTCCGCAGACGGAATTCGATCGCCATTAAGAGTTACGGAGTTTAGTGACGGTGCCAAACCTCTGATAATAATATTTCGAGCCTCACCCTGATCATTTTGCATGGTGATACCCGGAACACGTTTTAGGGCATCCCCAACATTGGCATCAGGAAAGCGACCTACTTGATCAGACGAAATCACATTTCCAATGTTTTTGCTGTTTTTTTGTTGATTTAATGCTTTTGCCTGACCTTTTAAAATGTCTCCAACGATTACCTCATTTAATTCGGTTCCTGAAGTTTTTAGCGAAAAGTCCAGAACATTATTTTTGCCTTCTTCAACAGTAATGTCATGCGTTAAGGAAGTATAACCAATATATTTTATTTGTATTTGGTAAGTTCCAGGATTGATGTTAAGTAATTCAAAACGACCATTATAATCGGAAACGGTGTATTTGTTTTCACCAACAATTTGAATCATGGCTCCAGGCAAAGGAAGTTTGTCATCTGCATCTAAAACTTTTCCTGAAATTATGGCTTTTTGCGCATAGCTTGAAAGTGCCAATGAAAGGAAGATAACCAATAGATAAATTTTTTTCATTTTTTTATTTGATTTTGAGGCAAAACTATAGCCTTAATATTATTAAACTTTGTTAAAAAAATTAACAGATTGTTATGATTGGAGGGGTAAAAACAAAATGAATTAATCTTTAAATAACATGAAAATCATAAAAGAATAATCTGCAATTAAAAACAAATCAACTATTTAGGTCAGAATTGAAATTTTGGCGTTAAATTTGCCTTATCACACGAGCCCGTAGGGCGAACTGACGAAGTAATCATCAATCAAAAATCATCAATCATGTTAAAACAATTTTTTATCCTGTGTTCTGGAGCCGATAAGGATCTCCTCGAGGGTTGTTCAGATGGCGAACAAACCAAATATGTTGGTATTGGAGCAACCGTTTTTTTTACTGCGGTTATGGCTTTCTTGGCCGGCACTTATGCTCTTTTTACCGTTTTCGACTCTATTTATCCAGCTTTAATTTTTGGATTTGTTTGGAGTTTACTCATCTTTAATTTAGATCGATTTATTGTTGCTACTATCAAAAAAAGAGATCGTTTTTCAGACGAATTTCTTCAGGCGACTCCTCGTATTGCGCTGGCGATCATTATTGCCATCGTGATCTCAAAACCTTTAGAAATTAAAATTTTCGAAAAAGAAATCAACACTGTTTTATTGAAGGAAAAAAATGAAATGGAGCTGGCTAATAAAAAGCAAGTAGGCAACTATTTCAAATCTGATTTGGATAAAAATAAAGCCGAAATCGCTGCTTTGAAAAGTGACATTCTAAAAAAAGAAAAAGAAGTAAACGCTTTGTATGCCACTTACATCACCGAAGCCGAAGGGACTACCGGAACTAAAAAATTAGGAAAAGGTCCTGTTTATAAAGAAAAACGAGAGAAACATGATGCTGCTTTAAAAGAATATGCAACCTTAAAAGCGGCTAACGAAATTAAAATTGCCGAAAAAGAAAAAACAGCCAAGCAATTGCAGGCTGATTTAGACAAAAAAGTAACCCAAACCCAACCTATTATTGAGGGTTTTGATGGTCTAATGGCTAGAATCAATGCTTTGGATAAACTGCCTTGGTTGCCATCATTTTTTATAATGTTATTGTTTTTGGCTATCGAAACTTCTCCAATAATTGCAAAATTATTAGCGCCAAAAGGCGAATTTGATTTCAAGCAGGAAGAGGCAGAAACAGCTATGAAAGCTACTTTGACACAAAACAAATACCAGCGCGATTTGTTAGTTAAAACCAGTGCGGAGATGCACGACAAAGTTTATGCAGATATTGCTCAGGATAAAAATCTATACGATTTACAGCGTAAAAAAGCCATAGAACTTTTAGAATTACAAGCGCATAATTTTGTAGAAAAACAAAAAGCGACATTATAGTCTAAAAGCTTCAGAGTCTAAAGTCTTAAAGTAACTTAAATGTTTTATTACATCAAAATAAAAGCCAGAAATAGAATTTCTATTTCTGGCTTTTTAAGTTTTATAAACTTTAGAGTTTTAGACTAAAACTAAAAAATTACATATAGCTCAATATCTCTTTTTTATAGGTGTCATATTCTCCTTGAAGAATTAAACCATTGTCTAAAAGTTTTTTATAATTCTGTAATTTGTCAAAAAGTTCTTCTTTTGATAATTCGCTTAATTTACGTTCGCCAGTAGTAGTTTGATTTTGTTGAATCGGCTCGTATGTTTCTGTATAAGAAGGTGTAACAGTAGGCATGATTTCTGCAAAATTTGTTACTTCTTCTGTTTCAATTTCTTCGATGATTTCTTGGGCTTCAAAATTAGTTGCTTCTTCAATAGGTTTTGGAGCTTCAACAAAAGGAGTTTCGATTATAACTGGATTTTTTAATAAATCCAATTGTTCTTTGGCGTAAGTATATATTTTTCGAGCTTGAATTTTCGGAATATAATCTATCGAAATCTGTAAATCGGTAGTGGTATTAAACGAAAACTCAGATCCTAAAATATTTTCTTTTACAAAAGCACCAACAATATCATCCCAAGTATAATCTATAAAATCCATTGATAGGCCTAAATTTTTAGGTTTACAAATGATAATCCTTTTGTTTGTAAGTACAAGACTATCTGGGAAAACAGTAATGGCAGGCTTTTTTTGAACCGCAATATACCCTATTTCTTCGTTTTTCATCAATAAATCATTGAGTTTAGAAGTGATTTTTTCAATCGCTTTTGGGTCTTGTTCTTCGTTCAGAAATTTTTTAAATTGTTCTTTCATATTTGATAAGTTGCTAAGTTACAAAGTAACTGAGTTGCTAAGTTTTTTTATCCTACGTCGCAAATGTAATGCCTAATTTTCTAATTTAATAATTTCATTCTGAATTTTCTTCGTCAAACTTTTGAAAACCAATTCATACGAGTGATCGATCAATTCTTTGATAAAATTAGTGGGTAGATTTCCGTTGACAGCAATGGTATTCCAATGTACTTTGCTCATGTGAAACCCTGGTTTTATCTCCTCGTATTCAGCTCGTAGCTCCTGAGCCCTTTCCGGATCACACTTCAGGTTTACAGCAGGTTCGTTCTTTTCCCAATTGGATAAAGAAGATAACGCAAACATTTTTCCTCCAACTTTAAAGACTAAAGTATCTTCGTCAAAAGGGAAATGTTCACAAACTCCTTTTTTTGAAAGACAATATTCATAATAGGTTTCTAAATTCATATCAAATATTATTTACCAATTTCGCCTAAGTGTGTAAATTTAAATCCTTTTCTTAATTTAAGGCCATAGCCAAAAAAACGATCCATTGCAGAATGAGAAAACATTATTATTCCGAGCAATTGAAGTGATAAATTAGCGAAAAAAATTCCCAACAAATATAATAAAATTGCGATGCCTTGATGATGGAAAAAGTTATAAGAACAAGCGCCAGTTTTGTTACCAAAAACATATCCTAAAATCGAGATGTCCGGTCCTAAAATTAAAATTAAAAACCACCACCAATCATAGTTTAAGAGGCTAAACAAATAAATTCCGAGTATAAATAAACCTAAGGATTCTAGTTTAAGGATTCGTTTCATAGTATCTTCTTTTCCATTAATTTTTCGGGATGCTCAAGTGCTTTGAAGCCAAATTTTTGGTACAGAAAATGAGCATCTGTAGTCGCTAATCTCCAAATTTGTATTTTTTGAAGCTGAGGTTCATTCATCATCTTTTCAATCAAAATCGATGAATACCCTTTTCCACGATGTTGTTCGGTTATAAAAACATCCATTACATAGCCAAAAACCACGTAATCCGTGATCACTCTTGCAAAACCAATTTGTTGGTCGTTCAGATAAATTCCAAAACAAACAGAAGCGTCAATTGTTGTTTGAACCTCTTCGATTGTACGTCCTGCGGCCCAATAAATATCTTTCAAAAAATTTTGAATAAACGGGACATCAAGTTTAGTTTTATCTGTTGAAACGGTGATCATTTTAATTTTAGATTTTAGAGTTCAGATTTTAGATTTTTGCAGCATTGTAGAATCTACAATCTAAAATCTGCAATTTTATATAATATTGGTTTGCTCGGACTCGCATCATTTTCAAACGAAACAATCTGGAGATTTAGTATGTAATTTCCATCTTCAATTTCATCAGGAACAAAAATCATTTCAGTAATGGTAGCGTATAATCGAGCATCAGAATTTAGATGAACCGTATTTGTTACATTCCAAAAAGCTTTGTGTGCCAATAACTTACCTTCGTCATGTTCTTTGTCAACACTTGGTAGATCAATTAGCAAATGTTGAATTTTGCTTTCGCGGATGAAAACCGCAGCTTCTTCAGACAAATAGGGCGGATTGGTATGAGAATATTTTCTTGATTTTTTATCTTTTTGGTTCGGAAGTGTTCTAATGATCAAAGCCTCGATTGTCTTTCCTGCTAAAGAGGAAGCGATCGCATTTTTAACCTGAATTTTTGTAATTACCAGATCTTCTCCGATAATTTCAGGTTCAATTGTAATTAATTTTGCAATAAAGAAAAATTGCTTTAGCGATTGATTGATGCTGTAAAAATCATTTGTAATATGTCCTAAACATTCGGTGTGAGTACCATGTCCGTGCGGATTAAAAGAAATAGTATTAAAATTGGTCGAAGATTTTCCTTCAGAAACTTTCCCAATCCAATCACCAAAAACGACAGGCTCGATAACTGGTTTTTCGATGTACCAAGCAATCGGATTTTCGTCTGTATTTGTCAATGGAATCGAAATATCAATAGGTTTTGATAAGTCAATTTGAAAATTATGGATTTTTGCTATCATGATTCTAACCGCGAGGTTCGCTAAGGTTTACGCAAAGGGCGCAAAGTTTTTTAAAGATTGTTTACAATTCTTCTAATGCCGTTTTTTATTAAAGCTACATTGAAATTGATCAATAAGCCTAATTTGCAATTTGTTAATTTTAAATAGGTTAATAATTGAGCAAAATGAACTTCATTTAAATCATCAACAGATTTTATTTCCAAAATTAATTTATTTTCAACTATAATATCTAGTCGATAACCAATATCTAGTTTTATCTCTTCGTAAAGTAAAGGTAAAGCTTTCTGTTTTTCAATTTCTAGACCTAACTTTTTTAGTTCATAAAAAAGACATTCTTCATAAGCATTTTCTAGCAGCCCGGGTCCTAAGGATTGATGAACTTTTAAAGCACAATTAAATACAATTCGTGATAATTCATTTTCTGACATGAGTAATTAAAAATAAAATTAAACTCAAATCTACGTTTTAAATTTATTTAATATAAATTTATTCTTACAAATAAAAACTAGCGTTTTTTGCGTAAAACTTAGCGAACCTTGCGGTTAAACTCTCATTCCAAATTTAAGTAAAAGAGTTCACTTGCGATTCCATCTGTCAAAAATTTTCCTTTTGCAGTAGGTTTCAAAATATTATTTTCAATAAAAACCAATTCATCATCTAAGAATTTTTGAGATTGTTTCTTTAAATAATTCAAATATTCCCAACCAAATTCTTCTTCAATTCGCTGTAAAGAAACACCCCAAATGGTTCGCAATCCAGTCATAATATATTCGTTATAACGATCGGATTGCGATAGAGTTTCAGTTTCTAAGGGTAAAATACTTTCCTGAATAGATTTTAGATAAAGTGAATTGTTGGCAATATTCCAGCCCCTTTTTTTACCATCATAACTATGTGCCGAAGGGCCAATTCCGATGTATTTTTTTCCCAGCCAATAAGCAGAATTGTTTTTGGAAAAATAATTCTCCTTGCCAAAATTTGATAATTCGTAATGAATAAAATCATTTTTTTGGAGCATATCAACCAAAATCATAAAATGATTGGATGCCACTTCGTCTTGTGGTTCGGCAATTTTTCCAGTATCGATTAATTTTTTTAAAGCCGTTTTCGGTTCCACAGTCAAAGCATAACTCGAGATGTGCGGAACACCAAAACTTAGTGCTGTTTCAATATTTTGACGCCACATTTCGTCGGTTAAACCTGGAATACCATAAATTAAATCAAGCGAAATATTATCAAAATAGTGAGTGGCTTCCTGTAAACATTTTATAGCTTCCGCCGAATTGTGAGCGCGGTTCATCATTTTCAAATCATCTTCAAAAAAAGACTGAATTCCGATGCTTAAACGATTGACAGCGCTTTTAGACAACTCCAGAATTCGCTCTGTCGATAAGTCATCCGGATTGGCTTCAAGTGTAATTTCGGGATTTTCAGCAACTTGATAGTTTTCGTAAACCGTATTAATCAGAAAATTTATTTCATCAGTGTTTAAAACAGAAGGAGTTCCTCCACCGAAATAAATGGTTTCTACAACGTCATTTTCAAATTCAATTTTGCGTAGGCAAATTTCTTTGGCCAAAGCCAAAATGATCTCGTCTTTCTTTTTCATCGAAGTAGAAAAATGAAAGTCACAATAGTGGCAAGCCTGCTTGCAAAAAGGAATATGGATGTAGATACCGCTCATGTTTTTTAGTGTTCAGTATTCATTTTTTTAGTGTTCAGTTAGTACTAATATTCGATTTTAGGTAGTCAATTTTTAAATTATTTAAAGCCATTAAATGCTAAAAACGAGTTATTGGTCACTTCTTTTAGCTCCAAATTTTTCGGGATTTAAAAGCATATAATTTATTAATTTCCCTATCTCCAGACTTTCACCAAGAAGTTCCTGATATAAAGTATTGGATATGTAATTACAAGCAAAGGCGAATTCTAACCAAACTTGTGTTTCGGAATTTTCTCCATCAGAATCAGTTAATTTGCTATAAAAATGTTTTGGATAAATTCTTTTTCTATATGCTTCAGCTATCGTTACGGGTACACTTCTTGATGAGCGTCTAATTTGATCTGTTAAAGAATAAGTTTCTTCTTTTGGAAATGATTTTGTAATCTCGAATATTTTCATCGCTAAAGAAAATGATTTTTTGTATGCTAATAAATCTTGAAATCTCATTGTGTTTTTTATATCATAACGGAAAACGTGCCATAAAATTTGAAAAACTTAAAACGGAACGTTTTACTAAAGGACTGATTACTAAAAAACTGACCACTGACTACTATTTCTTAACTCGTTCCTCATTTTGTTTCACAAAAGCATCCCAACCCGTATAACTTTTATCACCTATTACTTTTCCAGAATTAAAAAAATGGCAAACAGCCGCAGCCAAACCATCGGTTGAATCTAGATTTTTAGGCAATTCTTTCAGTCCTAAAAGCTGTTGTAACATTTTGGCAACTTGTTCTTTACTGGCATTTCCGTTTCCGGTGATGGCCATTTTTATCTTTTTGGGTTCGTATTCCGTAATCGGAATATCTCTCGAAAGTCCCGCTGCCATTGCAACGCCTTGTGCTCGACCCAATTTCAACATCGATTGCACGTTTTTACCAAAGAAAGGAGCTTCGATCGCAATTTCGTCAGGATGATGCGTCTCAATTAATTCAATGGTACGTTCAAAAATTATTTTTAGCTTTTGATAATGATTGTCGTATTTAGAAAGTTGCAATTCGTTCAATTGCAAGAATTCCATTTTTTTATTGATGACTTTTATCAATCCAAAACCCATGATGGTCGTTCCCGGGTCAATACCTAATATGATGCGTTCTTTTGTCAAGTGATTTTTTATTTCAGGTTTGAAGTTTCAAGTTTCTTGAAAAGCAAAAATTCATTGCTAATTTTCAAATGCCCACATTTTCAAATTGATTACTTTTGCGGCATGATTTCAATTCCTCACAAAGCTAAACAATTCCTCGTTCTTCTAGTCAAACTTTTGATTGTAGGTGGTGCATTTTATTTTATTTACGATCAGTTGGTTCATAATGATAAGCTCGATTGGCAGAAATTCATCACCGTATTTCGTAAAAATCAATCCGTTTTAGGGATTGCATTTATTTTACTGTTAAGTGTTTTGAATCGCTATTTTGAGATTCTAAAGTGGCAAAATTTAGCCAAAGTAATTCACGAAATTTCGCTCGGAGAAGCGACAAAACAAGTTTTAGCAGCACTTACGGCTGGAATTTTCACACCAAATGGAGTAGGAGAGTATGCAGGAAAAGCATTGTACTATCCTAAATCAGAGGTCAAAAAAGTGGTATTTCTCAACTTGATTTGCAATGGAATTCAGATGATTTTGACGGTAATTTTTGGTCTTTTCGGATTGTTGTATTTTAATTCAAAATATGAAGTCATTACGGCAAAAACGGTTGGAATTTTATTCGCAATTTTTGTTTTCTTTTTTGTGATTTTATTCTTTTTTAAGAAAATTACCATCAAAGGATATTCTATCGAAAAATTGCTTCATAAAATCAATGAGATTCCGAAACCCATTCATCAAAAAAATATTTTTTTAGGTATTTTGCGTTACCTTGTTTTCTCTCATCAGTATTATTTTTTATTTCTGGCTTTTGATGTACAACTGCCTTATTTTACTTTGATTGCTACGATTGCAGTAGTTTATTTTTTAGCTTCTTCATTGCCTACTTTTCAGTTTTTAGATTTTGCTGTAAAGGGAAGCGTGGCTATTTATTTCTTCGGAATTTTGCATGTAAACGAATGGATTGTGGCGTTTATCAGTACACTAATGTGGTTTTTGAATGTCGTATTACCAGTAATTTTAGGAAGTTATTATGTATTGAATTTTAAAACAAAAAAGGCAATATGATTTTTGCTTTATTTGTCATATTAGCCATTTATTTGATCAGTATTAAAGTGCTTATTTATGGCTTTTTGAAGGTAAAAAAGCATGAAAAAACAGATTTAAAACCACGAACAAATTTTACCATTATAGTTCCGTTTCGTAATGAAACTGAGAATTTGCCCAAACTTCTTGAAAGTTTAAATACCCTGAATTACCCACATGATTTGTTCGAATTGATTTTGGTTGATGACGGCTCAAAAGAAAAATTTCAAGTTCCAAGTTCTAAATTCCGGGTTACTATTATAGAAAGCATTCGGGTTTCTAATTCTCCAAAAAAGGATGCTATTACCACTGCCATTCAACATGTAAAAACCCAATGGGTGATTACAACCGATGCTGATTGTTTGGTTGGCAAAAATTGGCTTTTGGTTTTTGATAATTATATTCAGGAACATCAGGTTTCGATGTTGGCGGGAGCAGTTTCTTACGAATGTGAAAACTCTTTTTTACATCATTTTCAGCAATTAGATTTCACGAGTTTGCAGGGTGCTACCATTGGAAGTTTTGGTATTCAGAAAGTATTTATGTGCAATGGAGCCAATTTTGCTTATACTAAATCCTTATTCGAAAAGCTAAATGGTTTTGAAGGAAATAATAAAATTGCCAGCGGCGATGATGTGTTTTTATTGCAAAAAGCGGTAAACAAATTTTCTGATGAGGTACATTATTTAAAATCTGAGCAAGCAATTGTGATTACAAAACCCAGCGAAAATTGGAAGTCATTGTTTAATCAGCGTGTGCGTTGGGCAGCTAAAACAAGTTCTTATCAAAGTAATTTCGGAAAATTTTTAGGAATAACTGTTTTCTTGGCCAACCTCAGTTTTGTAATTGGGTTTTTCTTTTTATTGCTCGGAATCTGGCTTTGGCCATTTTTTATTTTGTTTGCCTTTTTAAAATTTATAGTTGATTTCGTTTTACTTTACATCACCAATCAATTTTTAACAAAAACAGGTGTAAAAAGTCTGTTATTGAGCAGTTTATTCTATCCTTTTTTCAGTTCAGGCGTTGCTTTTTACAGTTTGTTTGGATCTTACGAATGGAAAGAAAGACGTTTTGAAAAATAATGTTTTAATATAGTCTAAAATTATTATTATTATTCTTTCGCTTTTAGAATTACAGGTAAAATAAATTGTGTTTTGACCGGAATCCCGCGTTTGATAGCAGGATTTACTTTTGGAAAATCAACCAAACGAGCGTGTAAAATACTATCAATTTTTATCGTGTCATATGCCACAGAATCCTTAGAAAATTGGGGTTCAAATTTCATCGTCGCATCCGGAAATACAGTTACTTTTACCTGTATTGTGTCTAGCTCGGGATATAAAATGGATAAAGAATCAATGTCTAGTTTTTCTTGAATAAGCTGCGCCATAATTTCAAAAAAACATTCTCTGCGTTTTTGTTTATTACCGATTTTTTCGCAATCTACTACCGATGGATATTCATCGACTTCTTTCCAGTTAATGGATTTTAATTCTTTTTGAAGTAATTCTTTTTCAGAAGGAACCTGCTTCTCAAAATATTGACAAGAATTAAACAGTAAAAAGGCTAAAAAAAGAGAAAAATGCTTCAAGATTCTGACGTTGTATTGGACTAATTTATGGTATAAAAATACGATTATTTTTTTTGGGATTGTTTGTATTGCAAATAATCTTCGTAGCTTTTTGCGAGCCAGCGTTCTTTGTTTTCTTCGACTACTTGCTTTTGTCCCGGATATAAGATTCCCAAACGATCGTAATACATTGAAATTTGTACCGTATAAGTATAGAAATCAGTCTTTGTCAATACATTCTTTGTGTCATTTCTCTTGAGAAAATAATTCAGAAAAAGTTCTTCAAAATCTTTCATAGAAAAATCCATGACCTTTTCTTTATTTACTTTATAAATGCTATCTTGGAGAAGTTTATCGTCTGCTGATAATTGTTTGGCTTGACCGTACGTAATATTACAAACCGCAATAACCATTGCCAGCGAGAGAAAAATAAAAAACAGCTTGATCCTTTGCATATCTCGACATTGTGGGTGATTTGTAAGGACAAATTTACAAAAAAATAGTTATGGATTTACTTTTATTAATACTAGGTTTGATCTGCGTCATTGTTGGAATTTTGGGTAGCTTTCTACCCGTTTTACCGGGATTATCCTCTTGTTGGATAGGTTTATTGTTGCTGTATTTAACAGATGCCGTAAAAAATAATTATTGGGTTTTGGGCATCACCTTTGTAATTATGATAGTCATTACGATTCTTGATTATGTTATCCCGGCACAAGGCACAAAGCGTTTTGGAGGTAGTTCTTATGGCGTTTGGGGTACAAATATTGGTTTGATAATCGGAATTATTGCTCCGATACCTTTTGGAGTTATCATTGGTCCGTTTGTGGGGGCTTTAGTCGGCGAATTAATTTTTGATGCTAAAGATCATCGTCGTGCGCTAAAAGCAGCAACCGGTTCTTTGTTGGGCTTTTTAGCTTCTGGATTTGTCAATTTTTTGTTCTGTATCGTTTTTTTAGGTGTTTTTCTTACCATTGTGTGGCAAAACAGAATCCTATTATTTTAAATGTATATCACACTTTTAAGCTTTTTCTTATTTTTCTTATTTTATACAAAAAATGTTAAATTTTTTTTTCCTTCCATTTGATTTTAAAAGGGTTATGTTTGTTGGTTTGCGCTAATTTTAGAACAAATTAATGTTAAAATTCAGTGTAAAATATTTAACTATTTTTTTGGGATTGTTAATTTATTTTATATTTTTATACGGATAATCGTCAAAAAACCCCGTTTTGTCGATTATTTAGAATAATTTTAAAATAACCAAAAACAATAAAATTATGACTCCCAACCTACAAATTGAACTTAGACGTTTTATTTCTTCTAATGTTGTATCAAAATTGAATAAATTTTATTTTGAAAATGATGCTTTACTCATCAAAGCTATCGATGTTTCAATTGGAACTATTTTGATGGGTATGTATAATAAGATTGACGAAGCTACTTTTTTTGATGAAATAATAGAAAAAGTCGATAATTCCAGATTTTATTCAGAGGTTGATTTTGAAGCCGGCAGAATTTTATCAGTCGATGATTGTTATGCAATGGAAGGGAATCCAATTTTAAAACAAACTTTTACCAACAAAAAAGGAAGAATTTCCGAAATGATTTCAAACGAAGTCGGCATTAAAAGCGAAACAGCACGTGAAGTACTTAATTTTTCTGCCTTATTGGTAACTTCTTATCTCAAAAACAATCTTCAATTATTATCTAGTTTAAAATTACTTTTAGAAGATCAAAAAAGAGATATTCTCAACAGTATTCCTCCTGGTATCAAAATTATACTTGGATTTTCTTGTTACGAATCAGTTGAAGAAAAAAATCAAGCCAATTTAGGAAGATCGCTTTTTACTCTTTTTGGACATAATTTCTTTTAGTTTTTCGATTTTCATAGCAATAAAAAATCCCGCTTTACAAAGTAAAACAGGATTCCTATGTCGAATTTCAAACGGTATTAAACGTTTTTCAAATTGATAATTTCTTGCTCTGTTAAGAATCTCCAATTGCCTCTCGGTAAGTTCTTTTTGGTCAAACCAGCAAATGATACACGGTCGATACGCAGAACATCATAATCAAAATGTTCAAAGATAGCACGAACAACTTTTACGTTTGATGAACGCAATTTAAGACCTACTTCGCTCTTAGCTTCACCATCAATATAGCTTACTTCTTCAACAAATACGCGGTGTCCGTCAAGAACCAAACCTTTGCTGATTTTTTCTAAATCCTCAAATTTTAAGTTTTTATCTAACGAAACCTGATAAATTTTTGAAGATTTTTGACTCGGTAAAGTAAATTTACGAATCATATCCGTATCGTTTGTAAACAACAACAATCCAGTAGTGTTTTTATCCATTCTGCCAATCGGAGCAATTTTTGAAGTCGTAGAACCACGAACTAGTTCTAAAACATTACGAAACTCCTGACCTTCATCAAGCGCTGTGGTAAAGTTTTTAGGTTTGTTCAACAAGATGTATTCTTTCTTTTCCGGAGTCAAAATAGCACCATCAAAATTAATAACATCGGTAAGTTTTACTAAATAACCCATTTCAGTAACTGGAACGCCATTTACTTTTACGTTTCCTGACTGAATGTATATATCGGCATCACGACGCGAGCAAACTCCTGAATTTGAGATGAATTTGTTCAAACGAATCTCGTCTGCAGCTTTTTGTCTTTTTGGAGCCTGATTCTGTTTTTTAAGTTTTTGTGCCGCTTCCTCTTCTGCTGCTTTCACAGCTGGCTTCACTTTTTTCGGCCCTTGAGCACGCTTTTGCATGGCAGGTTTTGGCTTGTTAGAGTTTGATCTAGAGCTATTTGGCCTAGAGCTACCTCCCTTATTATTGCCTTCCTTCTTGTTCATAAATTCTGTAATTTGTGCAAAGATAGTTTATTCTTCCCAAATAATCTTAAGTTCATTGTTCTTAGATTAATAGGTGTAAATTTTAGTTTTTTTAGAAGCACAACATTAGGCTTTCTTTCAGGCAATTGTCCCGCTTTTTGTTCCAATCTTTTGTGGCGAACCCCGCCACAAAAGGATTTTCTCGCCAATCGGGGCTAGAAAACACATTTGGCCTTTCATTAAACATTTTCAAAAAAAGGAAAAACTGCATAAAACTGCCAGAGAAATTCCCAGATAACATCAAAAAGAAATTAGAATTTGCACAAGATTTTATTTTAACAGCAAATTCTTGCCATGCCACAACACACTCGGATTAATTAGAACAATGCAAAAAACACCCGAAACAATTAAGAATTTCAAGACGTTATGAAGTACTAAGTATTGCTTCTTAGAGTTTGATTTCCATAGATATAACAAGAAAAAAATCATTACAGTAAAACAAATATAAAAGTAGAGATCCATAAAACCCACATCATAAATGTTAATCAAAACATATACAGGAAAGGTCGTAAGAATCGTCAAGAAAGTAATCATTTGTTTAGAAGCGGCCTCACCATATAAAATCGGTATCGTTTTGTAATTATTTACTAAATCGCCTTTTAGATTCTCTAAATCTTTTATCATTTCGCGAATCAACAATAAAAGAAATAAGAAAACAGCATGTGCAGAAATCACCGCAAAATGACTTCTGTGATTTTCGATTTCTTCAAACGAAATTTTATTGTAAAAATATAGCAGAATGGCAAAAAAAGGAACAACCGCAAGCAAAGAAGCGGTCAAATTGCCTATAATAACATGTTTTTTTATTTTATGCGAGTAAAACCATATCAGGAAAATATAAGCAGAAAAGAATAAAAAAGCACGCCAAGAAACAATCAGTGCCATGAGAGCCGCGATAAAATTTAAGGTAAAATAAACCGAAAGTTTTGTTTTTTGGCTCACCAATCTGTCCAACATCGACTTATTGGGCCTGTTGATTAAGTCCTTCTGGCTGTCGTAAAAATTATTGATAATATAACCCGAAGCAATCGTAATTGCTGATGCAAAGACAATCAAAAATAAATTAAAATCCAGTAAAATATCCAATGCTCTTTTTTCTGGAGCCAGTATAAAAATAGCAGATAAATACTGTGCCAGTACAATAATCGGAATGTTGTAGCCTCTTACCACAGAGAACAAACTAACAATTTTCATTACTAAAAGTTTGTGCTGTCTGCTTAACATTTTTTGATCGTGATTATAATTAGTAGGCCGAAATTTAAAGGTTATTTATTTTAAAATGTATCAAAAGCATTTTTTTTAACATGACTTTACAATCAGATCATAATTCCTAAATATGGTTCAAACTTTTTTCCATAGAATCATATAGAACCTGAGAATATTAAAAAAACAATAAATAATTAGGATTGTTTTCCCAGACTTTCACTTAAATGTTAATTGTTGTCCAATTATTTTTTCAATAAAAAATAAAATAACGAGAGAAACGCAAAAAAAAGATTTTCTTAATGCTTTTTAGAACTGGTAAACGACTTCTAATTTGTAGTCTTTCAACGATATTTTAGCACGTTCTAAATCTTCTGTAAAACCAAGTATGTAACCACCACCGCCAGAACCGCAAAGTTTTAGGTAATAATCGTTGGTATCGATTCCGTTTTGCCAAATTCCGTGAAATTGCTCAGGGATCATCGGTTTAAAATTATTCAGAACTACTTTTGAAAGTTTTTTGGTATTGGTAAATAGTGACTTCATGTCGCCATGTAAAAAGTTCTCTACGCAAGCATCAGTATATTTTACAAACTGGTTTTTAAGCATCGCACGGAAACCTTTGTCTTTCAGGTTTTCCATAAAAATGTTGACCATCGGAGCTGTTTCGCCTACAATTCCGGAATCTAATAAAAACACAGCGCCTTTTCCGTCAAAACTCTGAGTCGGAATACCAGTTGCTTCAAT
This sequence comes from Flavobacterium flavipigmentatum, assembly GCF_020911905.1. Classification (NCBI taxonomy): domain Bacteria; kingdom Pseudomonadati; phylum Bacteroidota; class Flavobacteriia; order Flavobacteriales; family Flavobacteriaceae; genus Flavobacterium; species Flavobacterium flavipigmentatum. The sequence continues at coordinate 1,473,009 of NZ_CP087133.1, forward strand.
ATTGTCTTTAGAATTAATTAAAATTGGAATGCTTAAATAGCTGTTTAAAGGATCTAAACCAGAACTTTTTCCGTGGAAAAAACTCTCCATTTGAGAGAAAATATTTTTTAGTTGTAATAGTTTTTCACGAGTTAAATTCTCTAAAACGGTGATTTTGTCAACAGCATATTTGTCGTAAATAGCCGCAACCAATGCGCCACTACTGCCAACTCCATATCCTTGTGGAATACTCGAGTCAAAATACATCCCGGTTTCAACATCGTTTTTTAAAGTCAATAAATCAAAAGCAACCAAATCAGATTGTTCAGATTGTAGCTTTTCAAGGTAGATTGCAAATCTTTTTAAACTTGCATTGGATGCAATAGCTTCTACAGAAGGATTTTCGTCTTTCTTCAAGGCACCATTATAAAAATTATAAGGAATAGAAAGTCCTTTTGAGTCACGGATGATTCCGTATTCTCCAAAAAGTAATATTTTTGAGTAAAATAATGGTCCTTTCATATATTTATTTAATGTCTTTCTTTATATTATTTGGGTCTTGTCGTGTGTCAAAAATGGTTAATATTTCAACTCTTTTATCATTAAATCTATAAAATAATGTTGTTTGTTTCGTAATAACACATTTATGTATTTTTTTACTGTTTTCAGATTTGGGAAATGCATCAGGATTCTCTCTTATAATTTTGACACAATAATATAATTTTTGTGCAAATTTTCGTCGAACACTATCAGACCATTTACTTTCTATATATTCTAAAAGATTTTTAATTTTGGTTTTAGCATCGTCTGAAATTATAATTTCTCTCATTATTTAATTTCAGATGTATTTTTTAATGAAAGATTCAAAATCAGAGTATTCTCCATTTTCAATCTGTTTTTCTGCTAATCGAATCTCTTCTTTTTGAAATTCATTTAAATCATCCCACCAATCTTTTTTTTCTTTTTTAAAAATCTTCTGAATAGACTTAATTATCGCTGGATCTTCCGTTTCAGCTAACATCTTTATCAACTCGAGTTTTTCTAATTGAATGTCCATAACCTAAATTTTTATTAAAGATACGTAAAATTACAATGCAATAGCACCATCTCCAATTTCGTCACAAATGTACTGACCATTCTGGCAAAATGCAACTAATTCGGCCTGAATAAATTGCAGTACTTTTTCTTTAGCGTTTTTAGGATACAAAACATGCACATTTGCGCCCGCATCAAGTGTAAAACAAACCGGAATTTGTGTTTCTTTTCTAAATTTCCAAATACCATTGATGATCTGCAATGTGTTTGGTTTCATCAAAATAAAATAGGGCATAGAAGTCATCATCATTGCGTGCAATGTCAAGGCTTCACTTTCAACTACTTTTATAAATGCGTCTAAATCTCCGTTTTCAAAAATACCAATAAGCTGATCCAGATTTTCATGTGCCTGCGCAAAACGTCTTTCGGCATAAGGATGATCGTGCATCAAATCGTGACCAACGGTGCTTGAAACTTGTTTCTCGCCTTTATCAACCAACAAAATGGTATCTTGATAATTCTTGAAATTTTCGTGAATTGTATACGGAAATTCAACTCCAAACAAATCCGAACTGTCTTTTATATTCTCTTGATTTCCCCAAACGACAACATTTCCTCTGATGCTTCGGCATGCGCTTCCGGAACCTAAACGAGCTAGAAAAGAGGCTTTTTTATAAAAATATTCATCAGTCATTTCTGGGTTTAAAACTTTTTCCAGACTCATAAAGTTCATTGCCAAAGCTGCCATTCCGGATGCAGAAGAAGCAATGCCCGAACTGTGCGGAAAGGTGTTTTGAGTATCAATCGTAAAATGATACTCTTTTAAAAAAGGCAAATAAACTTCGACTCTTTCTAAGAATTTTTGAATTTTGGGTTTAAAATCTTCTTTTGGTTTTCCTTCAAAAAGTAAATCAAAAGAAAAAACCTTTTGATTTGATCTTTTTTCAAAAGCCAATTTGGTAATCGTTTTGCAATTATTTAGTGTAAAACTCACCGAAGGATTGGCCGGAATCTGGTCGTTTTTTTTCCCCCAATATTTTACTAATGCAATGTTGCTTGGAGCGCTCCATTCGAAGTTTCCGCTCTCGATTGAGCCCGTATATTTTTTTGGAATAAAATCTGTCGTTGTAAACATTCAATAAAAATTTAGACAAAGATACTTTTTTTGGTTTATACCTTTTACACTTTTTACAGGTTGTAAAAATGTTTATCTTTATGACTCAAAAAGATAAAAAATGAACAAAATAATTCGAATCATAATAGGCGTAATCCTTTGCTTGGCAGTTGGATATTCGTCTTCACAAGTTACAAGAGCTGGGGTTGAAACATGGTATCCAACGATCGTGAAACCCAGTTTTAACCCGCCCAACTGGATTTTTGCTCCCGTCTGGACCTTACTTTTTGTTTTAATGGGAATTGCTGCGGGACTGGTTTGGGATAGAATAAAAGAACAAAACGAAGCCGTAAAAAAAGCTTTAGGTTTCTTTCTAATTCAGTTGGTTCTAAATGCTATTTGGTCGTATTTGTTCTTCGGATTAAAAAATCCAATGTTGGCTTTGATCGAAATTGTACTTTTGTGGTTAATGATTTATGAAACCTATTTAAAATTCATCAAAATCAATAAAATAGCTGGTTATTTGCTTGTTCCGTATTTGGCTTGGGTGAGTTTTGCAATGATTTTGAATGCAAGTATTTGGTGGCTAAACAGATAGATTTTTTCAGGTTTAATTTTTTTCAGTCGTTTGCAGTTTTTTGAATTGCTCGTTTTTGGCATATAAAAAATCCATTGTAGACAGGATATTGCTATTTTCTAAAAGTTTTTTAGACTTTGGGTCGGCATCACAGAATTCGATAAATAAATCTTTTTCTTCGGTATTGATTTTTAAATCTTTAGAGAAAAAATCTGGTGGACAGGTTTTTGCGATGAGTTTCTTAAAGTCAAATTCATTTTCATTTTTTTTGGGCTTTTTTCGCTGGCCAATGGGTATTGATAAGGACATTCCGTTTGGAATGGTTCCGTCTTTATAACCCGGAATAAACCGAGTCAGATTCGCGGCTCTTTTATCTATATCGATCTGATTAATTGCCGATTGATCGAATTTTACAGGCTCAAATTTTATAGTAGTAATGACAACTTCATCCAATTCTTCGGGTTTTAAAACCATATTTACGACAAGATTATCAGCGATAATGTTTTCTTGAGTGAGTTGAAGTCTTTTAAAAAAATAATCTTTAGAGAAAAAGATCAAACTATCTTTTGGACGTACCAAGATCGAAAATTCTCCCAAATCATTTGTCCTTGTGCTGGTTTTAGCCGTTTTATTAATAACCTCTACTTTGTTGAGTTTTAGGATCCCAGAAATAACTTTTCCGTGGAGTAATTTTTCTGTCTGCGATAATCCAACTTGATAGGTAAATAAAGAAATTGTAGTAAGTAGTTTTACTTTCATAATAAGGTAATTAATTGAAAGTAAAATTATTAGAATTGTCTTAATGAAAACTTATCAAACCTGTAAATTCTTGTTAATTTGATATTACTATTTTAAGTGATAAAGTTTTTATTAAGCTCTGAATTTTAATAAAATAAGTTCTTAGAATTCTAAATATTATCCGCCACAATAAAGCCACTTGTCCAGGCATTTTGGAAATTGAAACCTCCCGTTATGGCGTCAATATTTACAATTTCTCCAGCAAAATAAAGATTTTTATGCAATTTACTTTCCATGGTTTTAAAATTGATTTCTTTTAAATCTATTCCACCAGCCGTAACAAATTCTTCTTTAAAAGTACTTTTTCCGTTGACTTGAAACTGTGCTTTGGTGAGTTGTGAAGCTAAATTTTGCAATTGATTTTTAGATAAATCGGCCCATTTGGTTTCAGATTCAATTCCTGCTGCTACAACTAAACTTTCCCACAAACGATTTGGGAATTCGAAAGGTGATTTTTTAGAAACAGCTTTTTTGGCATGTTCCTGTTTTAAATCTTTTAGGATTTTTTCGGCATCCTTGGTATCGACATCGTTTAGCCAATTCACAAAAATGGTAAACTGATAATTTTTATCGTGCAAAACGCGTGCTCCCCAAGCCGAAAGCTTTAAAATAGCTGGACCGCTCATTCCCCAATGGGTGATTAGCAATGGTCCTGTAGATTCGAGTTTGGTGTCTTTTACATTCACCGTAACTTGTGCTGCAACGCCCGGCAATTCTTTAATACGGGAATCTTTGATATTAAACGTAAATAGGGAAGGAACGGGATTTACAATCGCATGCCCTTGTGTTTGCAGCATTTCCCAGATTTTAGGATTGCTTCCCGTGGCCAAAACTAATTTTTCTGTGGCATAATTGGTATCCTGAGTATCAATTTTCCAATGATTTTCGGCTTTAAAAATCGATTGAACACTTTGTCCCGTTAATACTTTTATGCCTAATTTATGGGTTGCTTCGATAAAACAATCGATAATAGTTTGAGAAGAATTAGAAACGGGAAACATTCTGCCATCATCTTCAATTTTGAGTGCAACGCCATGTTTTTCAAACCATTCGATAGTATCACCAGAACAGAATTGATGAAAAGGTCCGCGTAGTTCTTTTTCGCCACGTGGATAAAATTTGACTAATTCGTTGGGTTCAAAACAAGCGTGTGTTACGTTGCATCTTCCGCCACCAGAAATGCGAACTTTAGAAAGCACTTCTTTTCCTCTTTCTAAAATGGCAATTTTTAGTTTTGAATTTTTCTCAGCAATATTAATCGCCGTAAAAAAACCTGCGGCGCCTCCGCCTACAATGATGATATCGAAATTTTTTATCATGTTATTTTTTAGAACAGATTTTACAATTTTAAAAGACTAAAAAATCTCTATTAATCTGTGAAATCTAAAGCTATTTTTTTTATTATATTTTATCTGGAAAATCAGAAATTATTCCGTCTACGTTGTAGCTTTTTATTTTTCGAATTTCTTCTTCCGTGTTTACTGTCCAAGGTAAAACCAGAAATCCTTTGTCTTGCATTTTTTTGACATTCTCTGAATTTAGTAATAGATAATCCGGATGAATTGCTTTTGCCTGGATGTTTTCGGCGAAAGCCAAAGCCAAATCCAGATCGTCTTCGGTTAAGACGCCAATTTGTATTTTTGAATTTAAATCATGTACTTTCTGAAGCGCATTCCAATCAAAACTTGAGACAATAAAATGCTCGTAATTCCAATTTTTTTCTACAATATAGTCTTCGATTAAAGTGACAATTTTTTCTGAAGTTTCAAAATTCTTTAATTCGATATTGATCAGGCATTTTTTATTGACCAAATCAAACACTTCTCTTAAAGTCGGAATTTCATATTGACCGTCAATCAAAAATGATTTCAATTCAGACAAAGATAATGCATTCACAAGACCTTTTCCGTTGGTCATTCTGTCTATGGTTTCATCGTGAATGACAATAATTTGCCCGTCTGCGCTCAAGTGAACATCAAGTTCGATGCCGTCAGCATTCAAATCTAAAGCTTTCTGAAAGGCTTTTAAGGTGTTTTCGGGTTCGTAACCTTTGGCACCGCGATGGGCAATTTTTAAAAATGTATTCATTTTTTAATGATCTTTAAAATACAAAGGTACAAAGGCGCAAAGAAAGAAAACGAATGTTTCTTAACTTTACAGCCTTAAAAAAATAATAGCCACAGATTAAAGTATTAAAAAGATTTTTGAAAATCTGTGTTACTATCTTTAATCTGTGGCAAACTCTATTGAGAATACACACTGCTGTGCGTTTCTACGGGGATTATGGGTTTTTATTCCAATTCTAAAACTAAAGCCGATTTTGACTCTAACTTAATTTCAGAGGCAATATCAAATGTTTTTCCGGTTAGAGCATCCTTTCCAGATTTGAAGTTTTTACAATTTTCTTTAAAACGATTGGTTTTGATCGTTTGTTCTGTCGAATTGTTATTAAAAACAACCATTACCGTTTTTGCATCAGTATATCTAAAATAAACATAGATATTGTTTTCTGGAATATAATGCGTCATTTTTCCGAAATGAACTGCTTCATTGGTTTTTCTCCAGTTGAATAATTTGGCCGTAAAATCGAAATATTGGGACTGTTCTGCGGTTCTCCCTTCTTTGGTAAAAGCATTGTTTTTGTCGCCATTCCATCCGCCGGGAAAATCTTGACGAATGCCTGCATCTCCTTTACTTTTATCACCGCCCATACCAATTTCTGAGCCGTAATACACCTGTGGAATTCCACGAACTGTCGCCAGTAAAGTCATGACCAATTTGTATTTTGTAAAATCATATTTATATACATCGTTGATGCGGTTTGTATCGTGATTTTCGGCAAAAACCAAAATATTGTTCGGATTTGGATATAAATAATCTAAGGTAAAATTGTTGTAAAATTTAATCATTCCGTTATCCCAGGTAGCATTATCCTCATTAAATGCAGAACCAATCTGATCCTGTAAAGTAAAATCCATGACGCTTGGTAAATTCGAATTGTAGTTTTCTATAGCACCAATTTTACTGTCTTTTTGCCAGTAGGCCAAATTGGCCTGATTGTGCATCCAGATTTCTCCAACAATATTAAAATTTGGATATTCATTTGTAATTGATTTTGCCCAATTTGCCATCGCATTAGCATCAGAATAATTATAAGTATCTACTCTAAAACCATCTAAATCTGCGTATTCAATCCACCAAATAGCGTTTTGAGTTAAGTATTTTGCCACAAAAGGATTTCTTAAATTCAGATCGGGCATAGAAGGAACAAACCATCCATCCACACAAACTTCCTGATCTAATTTTGAGGCGTGAATATCGGTAAGAACTTCACGTCTGTGATGCGTTTGGGTATAATTTTCGAATTGATTGATCCACGATTTTGTTGGCAAATCTTTGATCATCCAGTGGGTAATTCCCCAGTGATTGGTCACATAATCCATTACCAGTTTTAGGTCTTTTTTATGCATTTCTGCCGATAAACGTACGTAGTCTTCATTGGTTCCGTAGCGAGAATCGATTTTGTAGACATCAGATTGTCCGTAGGTGTGGTACGAGTATTCTTTGTCATTGTCTTCGCATAACGGAGTACTCCAGATAGTGGTTGCTCCCAAAGAAGCAATATAATCTAGGTTTTTGATCATCCCTTCGATGTCTCCGCCGTGACGACCGCCTGGCAATGCGCGATTACCTTTTTCTGCCAAAGAAGCATCGCTGTCATTTTTAGGATTTCCATTGGCAAACCGATCCGGCATGATTAAGTAGATTACATCTGATGCATCGTAACTTTTTCTTTCGGCCGAGTTTGTTTTTCTTTCTTTAAGGGAATATTTTTGAGTAAAAGCGACTTTGTTTTTGCTTTTGAAAGAGAAAACCATTTCAGATGCTTTTAAGTTTTGCGTATCAATCGTTACGAAAAGGTAATTTGGATTTTCTGTTTTTTCTACATTTTTAATAATCACATTATTAGAAACCGAAGCTTCGTATTGGGCAATGTTTTTTCCGTAGAACATGATTTGCAGTTCAGGATTTTTCATTCCTGCGTACCAAAATGGCGGTTCTACTTTTTGTATTTGCGCTTTCGCTGAAGCGGAAAACAAAAGTATCAGTAAAATTAATTTATTGAAAAAATGGTTTGTTTGAAGTCTCATAATTTATAGTTTTAGTTTCCTGTAAGGTTTCCAAAATCTTATAGGTATAGATTGTGTAGATTATAAAACCTACAAGGTTTTGGAAACCTTGCAGGTTACTATATCAGTTAAAAAAAAGACAAGCAATCTCGGGGAAAATCGCCTGTCTCTTAAAAAACTATTTATTTTCAATAATACTAATCGCATAACCTCCGCCTGGAGCAGAAAACTGCGATAGTTTTGATGTATTGGTTACAACCATTTTTTTGATGGTATACGCTTGCGGATTGGTTTTGTAATGCGCATCTTTTGAATCGGCATAAAGGGTTGCGGTGTATTTTTTGCCTTTTTCAAGGAAACTGAAATCGATATTTGAGGTACGGGAATTGTCTCCGTTTACATTTCCAACAAACCAATTGTTTGTTCCTTTTGCTTTTCGGGCAACCGTAATAAAATCACCTGGTTCTGCTTCTATATATTTGCTTTCTGACCAATCTACCGCCACATCTTTTATGAATTGAAAAGCATCTGGAAAACGGTTGTAGTTCTCTGGAGTATCTGCCGCCATTTGCAATGGGCTGTACATGGTAACATACAAAGCCAATTGGTTGGCAAGCGTACTGTTTACATGCGATTTGTTGTCTGGATTCATTTTAGTTAAATCCATTTCAAAAATCCCAGGAGTATAATCCATTGGGCCCCCAATTAAGCGTGTAAATGGCAATACAGTAACGTGATTAGGTTTAGAGCCTCCAAAAGCCTGATATTCTGTTCCTCTTGCTGCTTCATTCCCAATTAAGTTAGGATAGGTTCTGCAAATTCCTGTTGGGCGAACTGCTTCGTGCGCATTGACCATGATTTTATAATCGGCAGCTTTTTCAATAGCATATTGATAGTGGTTTACAATCCATTGATCATAATGATTTTCGCCGCGAGGCAAAATATCGCCAACGTAGCCGCTTTTTACAGCATCGTATCCGTTGTCTTTCATAAATTGGTAGGCTTTATCCATGTGGCGCTCGTAGTTGCGCACAGAACCTGAAGTTTCGTGGTGCATTATGATTTTTATACCTTTAGATTTTGCGTATTCGTGCAAACCTTTTACATCAAAATCTGGGTAAGGCGTCACAAAGTCAAATACATAATCTTTAGTATGACCAAACCAATCTTCCCAACCTTCGTTCCATCCTTCGACCAAAACAGCGTCAAAACCATTTTTAGCAGCAAAATCGATGTATTTTTTTACGTTGGCATTGTTGGCACCATGCGTTCCGTTTGGTTTTGCTTTCGAGAAATCGGTAACACCCAATTGCACCGTTGGAAAATCGTTTGTGTACGACCAAGAGCTTTTTCCTGTAATCATTTCCCACCAAACACCGACATATTTCACAGGTTTTATCCAAGAAGTATCCTCAATTTTTGAAGGCTCGTTTAAGTTCAAAGTCATTTTTGAAGCCAAAATTTCGCGAGCATCATCACTTACCATAATTGTTCTCCAAGGAGAGTGGCTTGGTGCCTGCATATACCCTTTGTCGCCTTTTGCATCTGGTGTTAACCAAGATTCGAAAATCATGTTTTTATCATCCAAATTCAGGTGCATACAAGAATAATCAATCAAAGCAGCTTCGTGTAAATTGATATAGATTCCATCATTGGTTTTTAGCATCAACGAAGTCTGAACGCCTGTATTAGAAAAAGATTTTTGCGAGACATTTGCGGTATAGGCTTTCTCAGATAATCCTCTTATTTCCGATAATTTAGATTTGGTATAATCGTATTCTTGGGTATCATAATCGCCCGGAATCCAAAAAGCAGTGTGGTCGCCCGTCATTGCAAATTGTGTTCTTTCTTCTTTAATTACAAAATAGGTTAAGTTTTTTTGCGAAGGAAATTCGTAACGAAATCCTAAACCATCATCAAACAAACGGAAACGAATCACGATTTGTCTGTCGGTACTTTTTTGGTTTAAAGTAACGGCCAATTCATTGTAATGATTTCTAATGTTATCGACTTCTCCCCAAACTGGTTTCCAAGTTTCATCAAAAGTTGCTGTTTTTGTATCGGTAATGGTAAAATCATTCAAAAGTGATTTTTTATCATTTTTAAGTTCAAGTCCTAATTTACTGGTTTTTACAACTTCTTTGTTTTTGTATTTTAAACTGTAAGTTGGTGTTCCGTCATTTTGAAGCGAAAATTCCATAACAAATTTTCCTTCGGGTGATTTTAATTGTTGCGCTTCTGCTAAAGTGCTGAAGGCGAATAAAATTAAGCTTGTAAAAAATAATTTTTTCATTTTGATAGTTTTTAAAAGTGATTCACTTTTGTTTATGCTGTGGCTAATGGAGTAGCCATTATTGTTTTTCCGTTTACGTTGATCGCTAAGTCCTGGTCGCCATCAACTGTAAAAGTAGTTTCGTTATGATTGACAGCTACTTTTATAATTTGATTTCTAAAATTAATTTTAAACGAATATGCCTTCCATTCTTTTGGGATTTTTGGAGAAAAATGCAGTTGGTCATTTTTAACACGCATACCGCCAAAACCTTCTACAATACTCATCCAAGTTCCCGCCATCGAAGTGATATGGCAACCTTCTTCTACCTCTTTATTATAATCTTCTAAGTCTAAACGAGACGTTCTTAGATAGAAAGTATAGGCCATATCCATCTTGTCTAAAACAGCAGCCTGAATAGAGTGAACGCAAGGAGAAAGTGAACTTTCATGAACGGTAAAGGATTCGTAAAATTCGAAATTGCGTTGTAATTCTTCTCTCGAAAAATGATCCTCGAAGAAATAAAAACATTGCAAAACATCGGCTTGTTTGATGTAAGGCGAACGTAAAACGCGATCCCAAGACCATTTTTGATTGATGGGTCTTTGCGCGCGATCTAAATCTTTTACGGGAACCAAATCTTTGTCTAAGAAACCGTCTTGCTGCAGATAAATACCCAATTCTTTAGAAGTTGGGAAATACATATTATCGGCTACTTTTTTCCATTGCTGAATTTCGGCTCCCGAAAGCACTACTTTTTCCAGCACACGTTTGTGATCTGCAGGATACTCGGCAGCGACTTTTTTAATTTGTTCTGCGGTATAATCGATACACCATTTTGCGATATAATTGGTGTAGAAATTATTATTGATATTGTTTTCGTATTCATTTGGACCTGTAACTCCCAAAATCACGTATTGGTTTTTTTCTTTAGAAAAAGAAGCTCTTTGGTGCCAAAAACGGGCAATCCCGATTAAAACTTCTAAACCTTTCTCAGGAATATACGAGTAATCTCCCGTAAAACGATGATAATTAAAAATGGCAAAAGCAATGGCGCCATTTCTATGAATTTCTTCGTGCGTGATTTCCCATTCGTTATGACACTCTTCGCCATTCATGGTTACCATCGGGTACAAAGCTGCTCCGTTTTTGAAACCTAAATTGTCTTTAGCATTTTCAATTGCTTTGTCTAGCTGATTAAAACGGTATGTTAATAAATTACGCGCAACCTGCTGATCTTTAGTAGCCATGTAAAACGGGATGCAATAGGCCTCGGTATCCCAATAAGTAGAGCCTCCGTATTTTTCTCCGGTAAAGCCTTTTGGACCAATATTAAGACGAGAATCTTTTCCTAGATACGTTTGATTTAATTGAAAAATATTAAAACGAATTCCCTGTTGCGCTTTTACGTCGCCATCAATAGTAATATCCGACATTTCCCAAATTTTGCTCCAAGCCTCAATTTGATTTTGAAGTAATTGATCGTATCCTAAATTCAATGCTTTTTTGATGCATTTTTCGGCCGCAGCCAAAGTATTTTCATGGTTTAAAGAAACCGTGTAGCCCCCTATTTTTTGTATCGCTGAGGTTTGTCCTTTTGCAATAATCGTCCCATAATGAAACTGTACTTTGTCTGAAGTAGAATCTATTGTAGAAGCAGAAATGTTGACGTTTTCGCCGTTTGCAAAAATCGTGTTGTGCATAAAAGTGGTCACTTTAAAATGCGTTTTAAAAGTTTGTGCTGTTACAAAAGCTTCATTTGTTGCTTTTTTTACTTCCAATGGTTCCCAGAATTTTTCTTCCCAGTTGGCATCTTCATTGGTTACACCAGCATCAATATATGGTTTGTAAACAATTTTAGCATCCTTGTTTAAAGGTGTGATTTCATATTTAATGATACCCACTTCGTCTAAATCCAAAGAAAGAAAACGACGCACATTTACGGCGATTTGGGTACCGTTTTTTAGAGTTGCTTCAAAAGAGCGATTGTACCAACCTTCTTTCATGTTCAATTCTCTACGGAAATTTTTAACCTGAGTACATTTATTCAAATCAAAGTTTTCTTCGTTGATTTCAATATCAATTCCAATCCAGTTGGGAGCATTTAAAACTTTCGCAAAATATTTTGGATAGCCGTTTTTCCACCAGCCTACTTTGGTTTTGTCAGGGTAATAAATTCCGGCGATATAACTTCCTTGAAACGTTTTACCGGAATAAGTTTCTTCAAAATTGGCACGTTGTCCCATAGCACCGTTTCCAATACTGAAAAGACTTTCAGAAGATTTTACTCTTTCTGCGTCAAATCCTTCTTCTATGATGGACCAATTGTCTGGTTTTATATAATCTTGATTCATTTTTCTTTAATTAGATAATTGGGCAATGAGATAATTAGAGAATGTGTCAATTTGGTAATTAGATAATTATTGGGTTGACGTTTCTAATTTGATTTTATCTTTATTGCTGATTGTTTTACTTTTTTTGATTGATGGTTTGTAACGATTGATTAGTTGTTTAATTTGATAATTATTCATTTTATAATGATCAAATTGACATATTTTAAATTAGTCAATTAGATAATTCTAGCTTAGGACATTATCTCATTTTCTAATTGTCAAATTTTCTAATTAATTAACTTCTCGATAAAGCTTTCGTCTATTACGGTGAAATCTTTAAAGATGTATTGGGCTTCATGTAAGATTGTTTTATCACCAATTCCAACACTTGTCATTGTAGCAATATTTGCTGCTTGTATTCCAGCTACCGAGTCTTCAAAAACAATCGAATTTTTTTGGTCAATTTGTAATAATTGGGCCGCTTTCAGGAAAACTTCCGGATCTGGTTTGGCATTGGTAACGTCATTTCCGTCAACAACAACATCAAAATAGGACAGAATTCCGGTTTTTTCTAAAATTGGTCTTGCATTTTTACTTGCAGAACCCAGTGCAATCGCTTGATTTTTTTCTTTTAATAGTTGTAGAATTTTAAAAACGCCTGGAAGAATTTCGCTTTCATCCATGTCAACTAAATAGGTTAAATAATCTTCGTTTTTTTGAATTAACCATTTGTCTTTGTCTTCTTGCGAAGCCTGAACATTTCCTAGTTCAAGAATTATATCGAGCGAGCGCACGCGACTTACACCTTTAAGTAATTCGTTGTGTTCGTGTGTAAAATTAATATTGAGGCTTTTGGCGATTTTTTGCCACGCCAAAAAATGATATTTTGCGGTATCAACGATTACGCCATCAAGATCGAATATGAATGCTTTTTTGTTCATTATAAGTAGGATTCTTAATTTATGATTTTTGAATTGTATCATCTACATCTTTTACTTTGTAGACTAAAAGAGCGGCAATTAAGAAACTAACTCCACTGGTAATTAAGGCATAGATTGCATCGCCATTGTAAAGATATTTTACAATTGGACCTCCAATAAGTGCATTTACAATTTGTGGAATAACGACAAAGAAGTTGAAGATTCCCATGTAAACTCCCATCTTTTTTGGCGCAATTGATCCTGCAAGAATAGCGTAAGGCATTGCCAAAATACTTGCCCATGCCACTCCAATTAAAATCATTGGAAGTACTACCCAGTCTTCATTGGGCATAAAATAAATAGATATTAATCCGATTCCTCCAATAATTAAAGAAAGGGCGTGTGTTGATTTTCGTCCGATTTTTTTAGCGATGTACGGCAGGAAAAACAGGGCAATAATAGCAGAAACCAAATTATAGACTCCAAACAATATTCCGACCCAGTCACCAGCGTCTTGATATTGCTGACTTGAAGTGTCATCTAAAGGCAATCCGTAAATGTGATGTGCAATAGCTGGAGTTGTAAAAACCCACATTCCAAATAATCCGAACCATGAGAAAAATTGTACCCAACTTAGCTGACGCATAGTAGTTGGCATTTTTGCAAAATCGGTAAAAATGTCGCTTAGTTTTGATTTTTCTTCAGAAACAATAACGTCATGATTTTGAGGATCTTCAAAATTGGCCAGTTCTTCCGGAGTATATTCTTTTGTTGTAATGAGTGTTACTAATATTGAGCCCACTAAAACTCCCGCACCGATAATAAAAGAAAGGGTCAGGTTTAATGGAACACTTCCGGGAACAGCACTATTTGAAACATCAAAATATTTTGTCAGGACATACGGCAATGCGGAACCAATAACGGCTCCAAAACCAATTAACGAAGTTTGAATACTAAAACCTGCAGTACGCTGATCTGTTCTTAAATTGTCTCCAACCAAAGCACGAAATGGCTCCATAGCGATATTGAAAGATGCATCCATGATCATCAACATTCCGGCTCCAACCCATAAAGCAGGTAAAACAGAAATAAAAATATTAGCTTGAGGCATTAAAATTAATCCAACGGAAGCCAAAATAGCACCTACAAGAAAAAAGGGTTTTCTTCTTCCGAATCTTCCCCAAGTTTTATCGCTGTAATGACCAATAATAGGCTGAACTATTAATCCCATAAGGGGGGCAATAATCCAAAACCATGATAGTTCATGTATGTCCGCACCAAAAATTTGAAGAATTCTGCTGGCATTCGCATTCTGTAGTGCAAACCCCATTTGTATTCCTAAGAAACCGAAACTCATGTTCCAAATTTCCCAGAAACTTAATTTACGCTTTTCCATTATCGTAATTAAAAAATTAATTAGACGATAAGCGCTATGCTTATCAAAACTTACTGTTTTTTCGAAGTAAAAGTAAAAGCTTTGATGGCCGTAAAAGTATAAATTATTTTTAGATATATACTAACAAAAAAGCCATAAATGTTTTTTATGGCTTTAGAATATGTTGATTTTAAGAAAATTAGTCAGTAGATTCTCTTTTTATAAGATGTGTTTCAATGACTTCTGTGGTGTAATTTTCATTTTCTTCATCATCATCATGAGCGGCTTCCAGTCTTTCAATTAGCATTTTGGCGGCTTTGTTTCCCATTTTTTCGCCACTTTGGCTTACAGTGGTAATTGTAGGAGTGGAGTATTTAGAGATAATTCCGTCGGTAAAAGCAATTACAGCCAGGTCTTCAGGAATTTTAAGTCCCATCTTATTTGCTGTTTTGATGATAGTAACCGCAAAAAGTTCGTTTACCGCAAAAACTGCATCAAAAGCCCTGTCGTGCAAGAGTTGGCCAATGGTGATTTCGCAGGTGTCTACATCTTCAATTTTGATGATAAGGTCTTCATTAAAAGGCAATCCGTTGTCCAGAAGTGCTTTTTCGTAGCCATCCGTCCTTAATTTTCCGACACTTACATAATCTACCGTTGTCACAAGTGCAATCTTTTTTCGACCATTATCGATTAAGCTTTGAACGGCTTCGTAAGCAGCAGATTTATCATCAATAATCACTTTGTCGCACAAAATATCATTGGTCACACGGTCAAACATTACTACTGGCATTCCTTGATTAATGACTTCTGTAATATGGTGAAAATCGCCTTTGTACTGGGTTTCTTTAGAGAGAGACATGATAAAGCCGTCAATGCTTCCGTTGGCCAACATCTCCATATTGAGGACCTCTTTATCAAAAGAATCATCAGACAGACAAATTACAACACTATAGCCGTGTTCGTTCGCAACCTGCTCAATACCGTTGATCACAGTAGAGAAAAAATAATGTACAATTTCCGGAATGATAATACCAATACTTTTGGTTTTTCGATTTTTTAGACTAAGAGCAATGTTGTTGGGTTTATAGTTGTAAAACTTTGCAAAGGCCTGTACTTTTAGACGTGTTTCTTCACCGATTTCGAGACTGTTTCTAAGTGATTTTGAGACAGTTGAAATCGATACGTCAAGCTCCTTTGCAATTTGTTTTAAGGTTATTTTTCGTTTCATAGTATTAATTTGAAAAAAATCTAATTGTTAATAAAGGTATTGTATATTTTGATAATTGATAATTTTTGACTTAAAAGATTACAAAAAATAGAAAGTTTTCAACACTATCACGTTTTCGTAAACCAATAAAAATTGTAACTCGTTGCGCATGTTAATAAATTCCTAATTTTGAAATTCGAAGTAAAATTAAAAACTTAACTAACAATCACAAACTCAAACTAATTTAAACAAAAAGTATGAAAGCAATTTATAAAAAGTTGTTATTTTTATTCCTGCTGTTGCCTTTTTCGGTGTTAGCTCAAAGCACTTTAAGCGGAACCGTTGTTGATAAAGCAACAGGACAACCATTACCAGGAGTAAATGTAAATGTACAGGGTGCTCCAAGCGGCGCATCTACCGGATTTGATGGGGTTTACCAACTTTCAAATGTAAAAAATGGTAACAAAATTGTCGTATCTTTTATTGGATATAAAACGGCAACTATTGATTACACCGGACAAAAGACACTAAATGTTACCTTAGAGGAAGATACAAATCAACTTAAAGAAGTTGTAGTACAAGTAGGTTACGGTACTGTTAAGAAAAAAGATGCTACAGGTTCTGTTTCTCAAATCTCTTCAAAAGAATTTAATAAAGGAATCAACGTAACTCCGGAAAGCTTAATTAGTGGGCGTATTTCGGGTGTAACTGTTGTTGGAGGAGGTGCTCCTGGTGCAAAAGCAGATATCCGTATTCGTGGAGGTTCTTCTTTAAATGCTTCAAATGAGCCTTTGATCGTTTTAGACGGATTGCCTTTAAGTAATGCAGTTCCTAGCGGAGCAACAAGTATTTTATCTACTATTGATCCTAACGATATTGAGTCTTTTACAGTTCTTAAAGATGCTTCTGCAGCAGCTATTTATGGTTCGCGTGCAGCAAATGGTGTAATTGTGATTACAACCAAAAAAGGATCAAAAGGTGGTGTAAAAGTTAATTTTAGTTCTCAGGTAGGTATCAATACAGTGGCCAACACAGTTGACGTAATGAGTGCAGACCAATTTCGTGATTTAGTAAACACAAAAGGAACAGCAACTCAACAAGCTTTATTGGGTAATGCAAATACCAACTGGCAGGACGAAATTTTTCATACTGCTCTTACAACAAACAACAATATTTCTGTAAGTGGCTCTTTATTTAATAAATTGCCAGTTAGGTTATCAGTTGGAAATGTTGATAATCCGGGAATCTTAAGAAATACATCTTTTGAGAGAACTACGACATCGTTATCGTTAAATCCGGTTTTATTTGATAATCATTTAAAAATTGATATTAGCGGAAATTTATCTTTTGGTAAAAATCAATTTCAGGATGAAGGAGCTGTAATTGGTAGTGCTATCGGATTTGATCCTACACAACCAGTTTACGATGCCAATTCACGTTACGGAGGTTATTATGAGTGGTTAGAACCAAATGGAAATTTACCTTTATTGCCGGCAAGAAATCCTGTTGCAAGATTAAATCAGGATAATAGAAGAGCTACTTCTACCAGAAAATGGGGTAATGTTAGATTAGACTATAAATTACATTTCTTTGAAGATTTGAGAGTTGTAGCCGAAGCTGGTATTGATAGATTTGATAGTAGCGGATATACAGAAGTAAGTACTCAAAGTGCGTTGGGTTATCAGCCAAACCCATTTAGCTCAGGAAACTGGGTAAATTTAGGAAACTATTCTAGTTATACTGATGCACTTCAAAACAAAAACTTAAATGCTTATTTTAATTATACCAAAGATTTAGGAAAAATTAAAGTAGACGCAACAGCGGGTTATAACTACCAATTGTTTCAAAAAGAAAGATATCAATCTGGTGAAATAAGACAGCCAAATCCTAATGAAGATGTTGCTACGGATCCAGATGTTAATTTACAATCTTTCTTTGGTCGTTTGAATTTAGGTTATGACAGCAGATATTTATTGACCTTAAACTACAGAAGAGACGGGACTTCACGTTTTTCTGAAGATAACAGATGGGGTAATTTTGCCGGAGGAGCTTTTGCTTGGAATGTATCTGAAGAGGAATTTTTAAAAGACAATGCTACACTTTCAACTTTAAAATTAAGAGTTGGTTACGGAACTACAGGTCAACAAGATATCTCTGCTCAGTATGATTATTTGAGAAGAGTAACTTTAGGAACAATTAATTCACAGTATATTTTTGGAAATACTGTTTATTCAACTGCCAGACCAGAAGGATATAACGAAAATATCAAATGGGAAGAATTGGCAGAGATGAACGTAGGTGTTGATTACGGATTTTTGAATGAAAGAATAACAGGATCAATCAACTATTTTGATAAGAAATCGACAGATTTATTAGCAGATATTGCAGTTCCTGATGGTGCTAATCTTAGAAATCAAGGTTTCTTTAATATTGGTAGTGTAAGAACAAAAGGGGTTGAGTTTAATGTTCAGTCGGATGTAGTTAAAACCGATAACCTAACTTGGAATGTAGCTTTTAATGCTACTTACATCGATCAAAAAATCTCAGAATTAGGAATTACAGTTCCTGGTTTTCAAGGTTATTTGGCAGGAGACAACATAGCTGGAGGAAATGGAAATAAAGTTCTTATTAACTCAGTAGGATATGCACCAAATTCATTCTTTGTTTACGAACAATTATATGATGCTGACAAAAGACCTATAGCAGGAGCTTATGTTGATAGAAATTCAGATGGAAAAATTGATGCAGGTGATCGTTACAGAGCCGGTAAAACAGCTCCAGATTATACTTTTGGATTGTTTTCTACTTTAAACTACAAAAATTTTGATTTTACAATGAACTGGAGAGCTAGTGTTGGAAACAAAATTTTTGATAACGTAAGTTCAAATTTAGGTTACTCTGATGCCGGATTAAGAAGACAAACGGATTTATCTAACGTAAGTTCTGATTACTTTAATACAGGCTTTACTTTTGAAGATAATGGAACACAACGTTATTTGTCTGATTATTTTGTAAAAGATGCTTCTTTTGTAAAATTAGATAATGTTACGCTTGGGTATACTTTTGATAAAACGATCATTAAAGCCGCTTCATTAAGATTTACAGCTGGTGTTCAGAATGTTTTCATTCTTACGAAGTACAATGGTTTAGATCCTGAAAGATTCAATGGAATTGATAATAATGTTTACCCAAGAGCCAGAACTTTCTTGTTTGGAGTAAATGCCAATTTCTAATAGTAGACTGAAATCAAAAATTTAAAAATAAACAAAATGAAAATATCATTTAAATATATATCTTATTTTTTCCTATTCATTTTAGGATTAAGTATGACGCTTACTTCGTGTACCGACGACCTAAACGTGACGCCAAAGGATGATGATGAGTTTTTATCTGAAACCTTTTTTCAAGATCCCGCATCGTACAAGCAAGTATTGGCAAAATTATATGCAGGTCTTTATGTAGGAGGAAATGATGGAGATGGTTCTGCAGATATTGCTGGATTGAGTGGGGATTTTAGTAGTTATTTGCGTTTGCTTTTTGTAACACAGGAGTTTACTACTGATGAAGCAATTATCGCTTGGGCGGATGGTACTTTACCAACATTGAATGCTCAAACTTGGTCGCCTGCAAATGAATTTCTGGAAGGAACATTTTCTAGAGCTTTTTATCACATTAGTGTTGCTAATGAGTTTTTAAGACAAACTACAGATGAAAAATTAACGGCAAGAGGTGTTGATGCTACTTTAAAAGCTGAAATCGCTACTTTTAGAGCTGAGGCTCGTTTCTTGAGAGCATTTTCATACTATAACTTAATGGATTTGTTCGGGAATGTACCAATCACTACAGAAAATGATCCTGTAGGTTTCTTTTACCCAGCACAAAAATCCAGAGCAGAAGTTTTTGCTTTTGTAGAATCTGAATTGAAAGACTTAGACAATAGCTTAGTTGCTTCAAAAACAAATGAATATGGTAGAGTGGATAAAGCTGCTGCTAAATTTTTATTAGCTCAGGTTTATCTGAATGCTAATGTATATGTAGGAACACCTAAATTTAATGAGGCTGCAGCATTATGCAAAGATATTATTGATAACTCTGGTTATACATTTGCTAATGTACCTTACGCCTATTTGTTCTCTGCAGATAATAATAGAAACGGTGCACAAAGTGAGGTAATTTTTCCAATTGTAAGTGATGGTAATGCTATTAGAGCTACAGGCGCAGGAATGAGTTTTATCATGCACGCTTCTATCGGAGGTAGTATGGATGCTGCTTCACGCGGTATGGACGGTGGATGGCAAGGAATTAGAACTCGTAGAGAGTTTGTGAATCTTTTTTCTGACGAAACCGCAACTGCTGATAAAAGAGGTACTTTTTATACAGCAGGTCAAGCAAAAGACATCGCTAATGTTGGAACATTTACAGACGGTTATGCTGTAACAAAATACATCAACAAAAATGCAGATGGTTCTGCAGCACAAAGAAATGATATCCCGGATATCGATTTTCCAATGTTCAGATTAACAGATGCTTATTTAATGTACGCTGAAGCAACACTTAGAGGAGCTACTACAGGAAACATAACTACAGCTTTGGGTTATATCAATCAAATCAGAGATAGAGCAGATGCTGCGCCAATCAATACTGGACAATTAACTCTTGACTTTATCCTAGATGAAAGAGGGAGAGAATTATTTTGGGAATGTCACAGAAGAACAGATTTAATTCGTTTTGGAAAATTTACAGGCGGATCTAAAATCTGGCAATGGAAAGGCGGTTCTGTAAATGGAAGTGCAACAGAATCTTACAGAGATTTAATGCCTATTCCTGCAAGAAACATTCAGGCAAATCCAACTTTGAAACAAAATCCGGGTTACTAACATCTTAATATAATATTAAAATGAAAAATATATATAAAATTTTAATCGCATTTATTGGCGTGTTGATGGTATCATGTAATGCTGATGATGTAGATAACCGACCAATTCTTAATGATGTTTCGACACCAGAAATTACTGCACCAGCGACAGGACAAAATATTGTTCTTGATGTTAATAAAGCTGCCGATGAAGCTCTTAAAGTTACTTGGTCTGCTGCGGAATATTCTACTTCCGTAGCAATTAAGTATACTGTCTTAATAGATAAAAAAGGCGGTGATTTTAGTGCTGCCAAAACCCTTCAAGCTACAACAAATGGTATTAAAGAGGTTTCGATATTAAGTAGAGAATTAAATCAGGCAGCAATTGATCTTGGCGGAAAACCGGAAGTTGCTGCGATGTATGATGTAAAAATTTCATCCAATGTTTCAGGAGGATTTGTTCAGGTATCAAAAGGTTTGATTACTATTACAGTAACTCCTTACACGGGTAAAGTGACTTATGATTTTAACGATTGGTATTTAGTTGGAGATGCAACTGTTTCTGGCTGGGATAATAACAAAGGAAATCAAATTTTGTTCAGAAGTGGAACAAACGCTAATGAATATAAATTTACAGGATTTTATAAAAAAGGGTATTTCAAGGCAATTAAAAATTTAGGAAGCTGGGCTCCAATGTATGGTGGTTCAGCGGGTACTCTTGCTTATAGAGGAACCGACTCTGATCCAGATCCTGCAAGTTTTGAAATTCCTGCTGATGGTTATTACACCTTTACAATGGATGTCCAAAAGTTAACCTATTCATTAGTGCCATATAATGCTTCTGCAGCTGTAACATATTCAACAGTTGGTATTATTGGAAGTGCTACTGCTAAAGGTTGGGATGCTTCTACTGCAATGGTAAAATCTTCATTCAGTGCTCATGTTTGGTCTCTTGGCGTAACTTCACTAAATGATGGTGAAATGAAATTTAGAGCAAATGATGCATGGGATGTTTCATGGGGTGGAAAAACAGCTTTCTCTGGTGGAGGAACTGGAGATAATATTCCAGTAGCAAAATCTAAATATGTAATTTATTTTAATGATTTAGACGGAAGCTATTTAATGATTCCAAATCAATAAAAACTTCAGTTAATAACTGAAAAAGGGCTATCTAAAAGGTAGCCCTTTTTTGATAAAACTAACCAAACCAACCACATTATGAAAAAAACCATACTATCACTATTTCTTTTATTATCAGTATCTCTTTTTGCCCAGCAACAAACGGTAATTTATTCTATAAGTCCTACTACTTTTGAAGAAACAGCTTCAGTTACAATCACAATTAATGGAAGTAGTATTAACGAAACCACTTGGGGTGTTGTCGGAAATGCATTGTATATGTGGGCTTGGGCTTTTGATTTAAATGATACCACTCAAAAAGGCACTCCTTTAAATGGTACTTGGGAGGCATCAGATGAGGCAAGCAGATTTACCTACAACAGTGGAACAGATACTTATACAAAAACAATCACACCAACAACTTATTATAATACTGCAGGAATTGGTAAAATTGGCTTTTTAATTAAAGCTAAAAACGGAACTGGCGATAAAAAATCACAAGACATTTTGGTCGAGGTGGGCACTTTTCAGGTTAATCTGGCCGCTCCAGTCGAAAATAGTGCTACAATTATTGCGTCTGCTGCCAGCTTTAATATTACTGCTACAAACACAAATGGCGCTGCAAATTATAGTCTAAAAGCAAACGGGGTTGTTATAAATACCAATGCAAGTACAACCAATTACTCCTATATTGCTACGAATATTGTAAACAATCAAAATTATGAATTGTCTGCAACACAAGGAGCGGTTACCATTATAAAAAAGTTCTCAGTCGTTGTTAATCCTAATACAGTTATGGAAGCTATGCCAGCTGGTTTGGTTGATGGAATTAATTATCATGCTGCTGATGCCACAAAAGCAACATTGGTTCTCGATGCGCCTTTAAAAGATTTTGTTTATGTGGCCGGAAGTTTCAACAACTGGCAGCCAACAATAACGTATGCTATGAAAAAAGATCCGGCTTCGGGTAAATTCTGGTTAGAATTAAATGGTTTGGTTTCGGGAGTAAACAATACCTACCAATATTGGGTGGTAGATGCAACACCATTAACAAATTCTCCTTCATTAGTAAAAACAGCAGATCCATATTCAACTTTAGTATTATCTCCATTTGATGACGCTTCGATTCCTGCCGCGTCATATCCAAATTTGCCAGCTTATCCGGCGGGACAAAATTTTGAAGTTACCGTTCTTAAAACAGGAGAAACGCCATACAATTGGCAAGTGACCAATTTTACAAAACCGGAGAAAGAAAAATTAGTAATTTATGAAGTTTTGGTTCGTGATTTTGATGCGAATAGAAGCTATCAAAGTTTAATTGATAAAATAGATTATTTTAAAAACTTAAAAATAAATGCCATTCAGCTAATGCCAGTAATGGAGTTTGAAGGGAATGAAAGCTGGGGTTACAATACTTCTTTTCACATGGCTTTGGATAAGTTTTACGGAACTTCTAATAAATTAAAAGAACTTATTGACTTGTGTCACCAAAACGGAATTGCAGTTATTCTGGACGTAGCTTTAAATCATGCTTTTGGAAGAAATCCCATGGTTAGAATGTGGATGAGTGATCCAGATGGTGATGGTTTTGGTTCGTCAACAGTAGAAAACCCTTATTTTAATACAGTTGCAAAACACAGTTATAATGTTGGAGAAGATTTTAATCACCAACAAATCAGAACTCAGAATTATGTAAAAAGAGTGATCAAACAATGGGTAGAAGAATATAAAATTGATGGATTTCGTTGGGATTTAACCAAAGGTTTTACTCAAAACTGTACTGCCAACGATGAGGCTTGTACCAATAGTTTGCAACAGGACAGAATAGATGTTTTAAAATCGTATGCAGATTATTCCTGGAATCTTGACCCAACACATTATACGATTTTCGAACATTTAGGTACAGATGCCGAAGAATTGCAATGGGCCAATTACAGAGTTGGAGAATCTCCAAGTAAAGGAATTATGCTTTGGGGTAACTTTAATAATGCTTATAACCAGTTGGCAATGGGTTATGCGTCTGATAGTAATATTTCCAGAATGGTAAGTAGCGCTCATGGTTTTACTTCCAATCGTTTAGTGGGTTATGCAGAGAGTCATGATGAAGAACGATTAATGTATAAAAATGTACAATATGGAAATTCTTACGGAAGCTATAACGTAAAAACATTAAATACAGCTTTGTCAAGAATGTCTGCTATTGGAGCAGTATCATTACTCGTTCCCGGGCCAAAAATGATTTGGCATTTTGGAGAGTTAGGCTGGGAATCTTCAATTTTTACCTGTAATAATGGTACTGTAAACACAAGTAGCGATGCAACATCAGGTGATTGTAAATTAGACACAAAACCACAGCCACAATGGACAGGGAATTGGTTAGGCAATTCAGATAGAAATAAAATTTATAACGATTGGGCAAAAATGATTACTATGAAAACAGTAGAACCTGTATTTCTGGGTACTGCTACAATCGTAAATGCAAATACATTGCTTCAGAATATAAAAATAACCAATGCCGCATTAGCTTCGACTCAGTTGAAAGACGTGTTAATTTTGGCCAATTTTGATGTTACAGCGCAGAATGTTCCAACGGGATTCCCATACGTCGGAACTTGGTACAATTTGATGAATAATACTACCATCAACGTTGCTGATATTGCGGCTCCTATAAATCTTCCTCCTGGAGAATTTAGAATTTACGGAAATAAACAGGCCAATTTAGCGATTGCTAATTATGAAAACAGAGGCAGTATTTTTGTATATCCTAATCCGGTATCCAGTTATTTTATGGTCAATACGGAAGCCATTAGTGTCCAAGTATATTCTTTTTCAGGGCAATTAGTAAAGAGTTTTTCCAATGATTTTTCTAAAGATTACCAATATAATGTTAGCGATTTGTCAGATGGTATTTACATCATAAAAGTTATTAATAAAGACCAGCAAATTCAAGTGATGAAATTTGTAAAAAAGAAGTAATTGTCGTTTTCTCTCAAGCTGCCTGAAAAGGCAGCTTTTTTTTTATAAAATCGTTCTGGTTTTTATTAAAATTTATTGTATCAATTCGTTTACTTGTTCTACTAATTTTTTTATCGAAAAAGGTTTTACCACATATAGGTCGGCGCCTAATGCAAGTCCTTTATCAATGTTTTTTTGTTTGTTTTTTGCAGAAAGGAAGATGACTTTGCAATGCTGTAGTCTGCTGTCTTTTTTTATTTCTTCTAATGTGGCGAATCCGTCAACCATTGGCATCATGACATCCAAAATAATTAAATCCGGAAGTTGTTTTTCAAGAATATCAAGTGCTTCCTGACCGTCACGAGCAATAAAAACTTCAAAATTATTTTTTTTAAAAGTATACTCAAGCGACATTACAATGTTGGGTTCGTCATCTACAATTAAAATTTTCTTCATATCGATATGCTTTCAGTGGTCTTGTAATTAGGTAATGTAAAAACAAATGTAGCACCATTATTATCGGTGTCTTCTGTCCAGATTTTCCCTTTATGATGTTCTATAATTTGTTTGCAGATCGCAAGTCCTAGCCCGCTTCCAATGGGTTTTTTTACATTTTGATCTCGCGATTGATAGAATTTGTCAAAAATAGATTCCATTTCTTCTTTTTTAATTCCTTTTCCATTATTATGAATTTTAATCACCACATTCTGAGTGTTTCCAAGTATGCTAATAGTGATTTTTCCTTCCTTTTCCGAACAAAATTTTATAGCATTTGAAAGTAGATTATGAATAACCTGAATAATTCTTTCTTCGTCATAAAAAGCTTTTATTTCGCTTGACGAAGCTTTTACTTCAATACTAATATTTTTATTTTTTATTAATTGGTTAAGGGATGCCAAAGTGTTTTTAATTGTTATTGACAGATCATTTTTAGAAAGATGAAGTTTTTGTTTCCCTGTTTCAAATTTCTCTAAGTCTAAAATTTTGTCAATCAGGCGATTCAGTCGGTCAGATTCGGTAATAATGCTTTTTAAAAATTGCTTTCTTATTTCTTGCGGAATCTCATCATCGTCATGCAAAATTTCGCTCGCAGCACGAATGGCTGTAATTGGCGTTCGTAATTCATGGGTTACAGTGTCCAGAAATTCATCTTTTTGAATGTCTTTATTAATGAGTTGCTCATTGGCTACTTTTAATTTTTCAGAAATGGTTTTTAATTCTCTTGAAGTATCCGTTAGCTTTTTATTAATAATAATATTTTCTTTCGATTCTTCCAGAATTCTAAGCACTTCCGGCAGGCTAATTTTGTCTTCCTGTATGACATTTGCTATTAAAATTTTAGCGGAAGCTGTACCAATATGACCCGTAAGTAAGTTTTCGGCAAATTTGATAAATCGCGCATCTGCAGTATTATCATTTTTGTCTATGTTGTATTTCAAGTTAAAAATAGTAAGCGCTCGTCTTGTTCTTGACTCTCCTAGAAATCGCTCTAAAACTTTCTGAATGTCAGATATATAGGCAATTCCTTTCCATACAAAAGCATTTTCGTGATTGGTGATGTATTGGTCAATATCTACAAACATTTCGGCATAATTACGTTCTCTGTAATTGCCTCTCAAACTTACCGAAACGGCTAAATAACTCATGGTGTTTACCAGCATACTCCAGAAGAAAGCATGCTGGATAGGGTCTAAATAATCCAATCCTAAAATATGAAATGGTTTGAGTAATGTAATTCCCCAAGGTCCTGATTGAATAAAAGTGCTTGACGATTTTGTTATGCCAATGGCGTACGGAATCAATATGGTGTAAAGACAGACTAAAAAACCTAAGATGATTCCGGTTACCGCTCCTTTTTTTGAACCTCTTCGCCAGAATAGTGCGCCAAAAAAGGAAGGAGCCAATTGTGCAATGACGACAAACGATACCAAGCCAATGGAAACCAAAGAATAATCCAGAACGAAACCTCTGTAAATGGCATACGCTACAATTATCAGTAAAAAAATCCCTATTTTTCTACTGTTTACAATGCGTTTGCTGTTTTTTTCCTGAGAAATATCTTTTAGTGAACCTATAAACCCATACGGAATAAGAAGGTTGTTGCTCAGCATTGTTGCCAATGAAATAGAAGACACAATAATCATAGAAATGGCTGCTGAAAAACCGCCAAGAAAAACCAATACCGTCAAGAATTTATTATTAAAATATTGCGGAATGAGCAACGAATAAGTATCTGAATTGAATCCTTTACCTTCAAAAAGAATGTTGCCTCCCCACGCAATAGGGTAAATAAAAATATTAAACAATAAAAGGTATAATGGAAAAAGCCAAATTGCGGTCTGAATGTGTCTTTCTTTATTATTTTCAATAATCGCTGTATGAAATTGTCTTGGCAATAAAAAAATAGCAAACATTGACAAAATGCAAAGGAAGAACCAGTTAATGGCTTGCGAGAGTCCTCCAATCGTATTTTTTTTATCAAAATTTTCCAATAAAGATGCTTTGTCGTAAATATCGTCAAATCCATCAAAAACAAAAAAGGTGATATAGGTACCAATTATCAAAAAGAAAATCAATTTTAGGATCGATTCTATGGCAACTGCCGTAACGATACCGCGTCTTTTTTCTGAGGCGTCTACATATTTTGTTCCATAATAGGAAGCAAATAAAGCCAAAGCAATACAAACATAGGTGGTCGTATCTGTAAAAATATTAGAACTCGCCTGCGTTTTAGTAACAATATAAAAGGTGTCAGAAATTGATTTTAGCTGTAAAGAAATATAAGGTAAGATTCCGAATAAGCAAATAATGGTGACCAAGGCTCCCAGAAATCTACTGTTTCCGTATCGTAAAGAAATAAAATCTGCAATGCTTGAAATTTTATTTACTCTCGAAATTCGTATAATTCTCTTGAGAATAATCATCCAGGTGGGTATCACTAAAATGGGGCCTATATAAATGGGTAAATACCCCAAGCCAGATTCTGCAGCAACACCAATACTTCCGTAATAGGTCCAGGCTGTACAATATACCGCTAATGAAAAAGAGTAGATATAGGCATTATTTGTCCATTTAGAGTGGCTTCTTTTTTCAGACCAATATGCAATGTAAAAAAGAATCGATAAATAGAGCATCAATATTAATAAAAGTTCAATGCTACTCATAATATCTCTTTATGATTAGGTAAGATATGGCAATCGAAAAAATCCATGCCGAAAAGATGTAAATATAGATGATTGGGAATCCAAAAAGTGATTTTGAACTATCAAATAGCAGCAACAACGGTACGTTCATTGCTAATAACATTAGCAGTGAAAGGATAACCAATTTTTGTTCGTGTCTCTTTTTCATAAGAAGATGCTGTTTGCTTGATAGCAAAATTTGCTTAGTTTCTTAAAGATAATCTACTTAAATCTGTATTTTTTATTTAAAAATAGACAGCCTCCACCACTATAGGCAGAGACTGTTCTATTGGGCAATTTAATTATTTTTTTCGTCATAATCACCCATTAAGGCATAATAGCCAAAGGTTCCTAATCCTAAAACGATTAAGGGTGTGAGTACAAAAAGGATAATAATTCCGAATACTAAATCCTCTTGTTTTCCTGACATAAATTTGGGTAATCCAAAAGTAAAGATGCAAAAATAAGCTGCAGCTACTGCTAATGCGATCCAAACTAATCCTAAAACTCTTTTTATCTGATTCATAGCTGTGTTTTTTATACGTGAGCGTTTTTATCTTTGTTTTTAATGTAAACCATTCCGATTATAAAGGATACCGAAGCAATAATAATTGGATACCAGAGTCCTTCGAGATAGAATTCTGTATGGCCTAAATCTTTTGCATTGGTCACAAAATAGGTTGAAATAGCAGGCAGTAATCCTCCAAAAATTCCGTTTCCTACGTGATAAGGCAAAGACATCGATGTATATCTAATTTTTACAGGAAACATTTCTACCAGAAACGCTGCAATCGGCCCATATACCATCGTAACAAACAATACTTGTACAAATACTAAAAATATCAAAGCCCAATTGTCACTGGAGTTAATCTTTATTGTGGTTTTGGTTTCTATTTTTGGTTTGCCATCGACAATTTTAGCCACACCATTTTCTAAAGATACCGTTTTTATCTCTACCAATTTTGTTCCGTCTGTATACTCTTTGTTGGTAGTATAAATAGAGTCTGATGTTTGTTTTTTGTTTTCTTTTAATTCGGCAAGTAGTGTGGTTTTTTCGACTATTTCAGTTTTATTTTTCACAGATGTGGTTTCGTACATTTGTTTGTAGATAGGTCTGTACAAGAGAATGGCCATTAACATTCCGCCCATCATGATGTATTTTCTACCCACTTTGTCACTCAGCCATCCAAAAACGATAAAGAAAGGTGTACCGATAATCAGAGCGATTCCGAGTAAAGTATCTACCTGAGAGGAGTCGATAGACATAACGGTTTTCATGAAACTCATGGCATAAAATTGGCCGGTATACCAAACAACACCTTGTCCCATTGTTGCTCCAAATAAAGCCAACAATACAAATTTTAAGTTATAACGATTTCCAAAACTTTCCTTTAATGGATTGGTACTTGTTTTTCCTTCACTTTTCGCTTTAGCGAAAACAGGAGATTCATGCATGTTTTTTCGAATAATATACGAAACTCCAACCATGATGATCGAAACCCAAAACGGCACTCTCCATCCCCATTCATCAAATTGTTCAGGTGTAAGAATGTTTCTTGTGGCTAAAATGACCATCAAAGAAATAAATAATCCTACCGTTGCCGTAGTCTGAATCCAGGAAGTCCAGTATCCTCTTTGTCCAACTGGCGCATGCTCGGCGACATAAGTTGCTGCTCCGCCATATTCGCCTCCCAAAGCAAGACCTTGTAGCAAACGAAGAATCAGAACTAATAAAGGGGCCATAAAACCAATGGTTTCGTAACTGGGGATACATCCAATCAAGAAGGTGGCTCCACCCATTAAAAGTAACGTTACCATAAAAGTGTATTTTCGACCAATTAAATCACCTAGTCTACCGAAGAAAAGTGCTCCAAAAGGACGAACTACAAAACCTGCTGCAAATGTTGCCAGCGTAGACAAGAAAGCTGCAGTAGGATTATCTGAAGGAAAAAATTTAGTGGAAATGACAACAGCCAAACTTCCAAAGATGTAAAAATCGTACCATTCTATCATGGTTCCCATTGAGGATGCAGAAATGACTTTCCAAATTCCTTTTGTTGATTTAGTACTCATAAATTATTTTTTTTAGTTAGTTTATAGATAGATTTGTAATTGCAGTATAAATTCTCCTTTTGATCCTGAAGTAGTTGAAGGTGTGGTATAAATAGGTCTTGTTGAATATTGTGCCGTTATTTTGGCGTGTTGACCGTCTAAGAAAAGGTTGGTTCCGAGATCAAATTGAGTACTTGATTTATCTAATGCATCAAAACTTTTATAAGTAAAAGCTCCAAAAGGCTGCACCCGTACTTTTGGTTTTTCTGCTGCGCTGGGTAATAAAACACCCGCCTGTGTGTACCAGATGTTTCCAGATCCAATAGAAGGTTGTGCGTTTCCTGCTCCTGCCAATGCTCTGCTACCAGTAAAACCCGGATCTGCAGTACCAATGTTCATAATGCCTACGTTACGTAAATAATTAGGGCCAAAGTCGTAATCATAAAAAACACTGTAGGCTGTTACAGCCATTTTGTTTGTTTTGTTTCCAAGAGGCAAATCAAGAAAGACGTCTGCTGCAAAAAGATTGATGTTATGTTTACTGATGGTATTGTTAACCGAAGATCTTGTTCCGTCTGGCGCGGTATAAAAACCAGCTCCAATATTAAATACTTTTTTGGTTCCTAAATAGCTTCCTACTTTGTAAGGCAGTAAATTGGATTCCTGATCTAAAAATTGATATTCAAAATAACCAGCTTTTGACCATTTTGTATTCCCACTATTGTCAACAGCTACGGCCTCATCTGCGGTAATTGCGTTAGCCGGAACCAAGTTTGTAGCGTAAGGCTTGTTGTAGCTTAAACGGTATTCTAATTTACCAAATTTACCTTTTGCAAACAACCCCATTTGTCTTGCAAACTGATCTGAGTTTTCTATTAACGGCCAGTTGAATATAGGGGCGTCTATGGTTAAGAAATTCAAGGTAGAGGCCATTGTTGATCTGGATAGTCCCATATAATAATGTAGTCCTCCTCCAAGTGATAAACTAAATTTTTTATCTTTTTCGGGTAATACTAATGCGTATTCATTCCAGGCATCATGAAAAAACAGGCCAGGTTTTTTTCCGGCACCGTATCCACCAGTTCCCGTAGTTCCGGCAGCGCCACCATTGGTAAAGGTTTGGTTGTTGATACCAAAGTGCGTTACAATCATGTATCTTTTAGACAATTGAGAGTAGGCCAGAAAACGTAATCGTCGGTTCCCGATATCGGTTCCGGTTGTAGCTGCTTCATTTCCAATCATTGTTCCGGCATTCATCTCTCCGGATCGAAACCATATTTGGTTCCACACAATAAATCGCATGTATTTTGAACCATCTTCGTTCAAATTGAATTTCATTCCGCTACCGTAATCTACAGAGCCTTGTGAAAAACTTTTCACAGACATTAAAAGTATTGCCGTGATAAAAAATATTTTTTTCATAAATAAAATTTTGGTTACGATCGTTAGTAAATAAAGTACCAAATTCTATTATTTTATCAGGAAAAAAAATTTAGATATATTTTTGTGTAAAAGGTATAGTTAGTCCTTGAATCTTTCCCATTTTATCAGCATAAATTTGTCTCCAAGTTCTGTAATAATCATTCCTGCTCCGGATAATAATGCTTTGTTTTTAAGGTATTCAATAAGTTCTAAATGACTTAAAATCTTATAAGTAGGGTGATAGTTGGCGTGTGAAGGTTTTTTTATCTTAAAGGTTTTTACCCAATTGCTTATCGTAACATGAGAAACACCAATAATGCGTTCTATTTCACGAAAACTTAGGCCTTCAAGATAAAGTTGCAATGCTTTGGAAACATAGTAATCATCTATCTTTTTTCCGATTTTATTAACGGTAAAAAAATAGTTGCATTTTTTACATAAATACCTTTGTTTACTATTAATGATGCCACTTTTTATGATATGATTATCCTGGCACTTTGGGCATGATAAAATCTCCATGTATATATAATTTGCATAAATATACTAAATTAGCAATTATAATAAAGAGAATAACGCAAATAAAAGAACTTTAATTTGCAGGAATAAAATTTTTAAACCGTATTTGTTGAGGTTTTTCTATTAATTTACGAAATTTTATTTTTTCGAGATATTCTTTTGCGAATAGGAAACATTGTAGGCGGATATTAAAAAATACATTCAAACTAAAGTAGGATATAGTCGAGTGAAAAAACTTAAACTTGATTTTTAAAATTTACAAGAAGGACTGTAAAATGTATAAAAACAAAAAACCCGAATATTGCTATTCGGGTTTTGTGGTACCTCCAGGGATCGAACCAGGGACACATGGATTTTCAGTCCATTGCTCTACCATCTGAGCTAAGGTACCTTGCTTAATGTTTACTCAGTAATTACTTTCGTAATGTTTGTGTGAACGTGTTTGCGGGTGCAAATATAGGATGATTTTTAGTTTATCCAAAACATTTTTTAAAAAAAATCAATTCGTACCTTCGCATTTGTAAATATCGAAATATGGTTTTAACAGTTGATGTTGGTAATACTAGAATTAAAGCTGCTGTCTTTGAGGGAAGTACTGTTTTGGAAAGTTTTGTTTTTGAGAAAAAAGAACTCGAAAAAAAAATTAAAAAAATTTTAAAAAAATTTCAAAATTGCTCCGATTTGGTCGTTGCATCGGTCGGAACTATCGAAAAACAATCTTTTTTGGCTTTCGAAAAACAGTTAAAACTTCATTTTTTAAGTCATGAAGATGTTTTTCCTTTTGTAAATAAGTATGCAACACCAAAAACATTAGGGATCGATCGTATGGTTTTGGCTGCCGGAGCAACATTACAATATCCTAACCAAAACAGATTGGTGATTGATGCGGGAACTTGCATAACCTACGATTTCATCGACGAAAATGATCAATATTTGGGTGGAGCGATTGCTCCCGGCCTTAGATTGCGTTACGAATCATTGCATAACTTCACGGCCAGACTGCCTTTGCTTGATTTAGAGGAGCCTCAATCTTATATAGGAAATACCACTGCGCAGGCGATACATTCTGGAGTTGTAAACGGTTTCGTCTATGAGATTGACGGGTTTATCGATGAATATCGTGCGAATTTTTCAAATTTTATAATAATTTTAACGGGTGGCGATGCAGATTTTTTGGCTAAACGATTAAAAAATACCATATTTGCCAATTCAAATTTCTTGCTAGAGAGTTTGAACCAAACATTTCAATATAAAATCAACAATGATTAAAAAAATTATAATAAGCGCGTGTTTGCTTATCTCGTTCGTTTCATTTGCTCAGCAAGGTACTTCGTCACCTTATTCTTTTTACGGAATTGGCGATGTAAGATTCAAAGGAACCCTTGAAAACAGATCTATGGGAGGCGTTTCTGTAGAACAAGATAGTATTCACATGAATATTGAAAACCCTTCGAGTTATGCCAATTTAAGACAAACCGTTTTTACTGTTGGAGGTACTTTTGCAACTTCGACCTTAAAAACAAATGCAGCATCTGCAAAAGCGCAAAGATCTACATTTGATTATTTGGCGGTTGGTTTGCCAATTGGAAAATTTGGAGCTGCATTTGGTTTGATTCCATTATCTTCTGTGGGATACAGGATTATAGACAACAATACAGGGACAGAAGGTGCAACAAGTAGTCAATTTGAAGGAAAAGGAGGCTTGAGCAAAGTATTTTTTGGACTTGGATATAAAATAATGCCAAACTGGAATATTGGAGCTGATGTACAATATAATTTTGGTAAAATTGAAACCTCAAGTATACAGATTATTTCTGGAGTTCAAAATGGAACCAGAGAAAATACCGATTCTGAAATATCGGGTGCCAATTTTAATATTGGTACTATGTATCAGCGAAAATTAGATAAAAAACTAAGCTTATTTACAAGTTTAAACTATACCTTCTCTAGTACGTTAAAATCTACTAGTGTTAGAAGCATTCAGGTAGATGGCGATCCTGATCCTAAAACATACGATCCAAGTGTGAATAACCTAAAGTTACCGAACAGGATTACAATGGGTGTAGGTATTGGAGAGGTTAGAAAATGGTTGTTGGGTACAAGTTTGTCTTTTCAGGGAGATGGGCAGTTTCAGAATTACTACAATACAAGCGAAAATGTGCGTTACGAAAAGTATGCAAAATATGCTATTGGAGGTTATTTTATACCTAAATACACTTCATTTTCAAATTATTTTAGTAGAATCACCTACAGAGCTGGTTTAAAATACGAGAAAAGTGGTTTGGTCGTTAATAATGAATCAATAAATGACTTAGGAATGAATTTGGGTGCTGGATTTCCAGTCTCAGGAACTTTTTCGAATGTCAACTTTGGAATTGAATTTGGAAAAAAAGGGACAGTATCTTCAAACTTGGTTCAGGAAAATTATCTTAATTTTAGTCTGAGCTTCTCATTTAATGATAAATGGTTCGTGAAAAGTAAATTCAACTAAACGTAGTTGGATGTTTTTTTAAGCTCATTACAATTTACTACATTTGGCAAATGAATGTACCAAAGAGACATAAAAGTAT
The DNA here is from genome assembly GCF_020911905.1 of Flavobacterium flavipigmentatum. Taxonomy (NCBI): domain Bacteria; kingdom Pseudomonadati; phylum Bacteroidota; class Flavobacteriia; order Flavobacteriales; family Flavobacteriaceae; genus Flavobacterium; species Flavobacterium flavipigmentatum. The sequence continues at coordinate 1,507,420 of NZ_CP087133.1, forward strand.
AACCGCTGTCACAGTTTTTGCTGTGACACTGTTTTTTGGTTGTGAAAGTAATTTTAAAGAAGTTCAGAAAATCAACTTTTCAGAGTTTGTGCCTGCTGGAGAAACGGATGACGCCAATATTAGATATACCGATTCAGGTAGAATTACAGGTATTCTAAAAGGAAAAAAAATGCTTGATTATTCCAGTCTTGATTTTCCGTTTACCGAATATCCAAAAGGTATCGATGTTACACTTTATGATAAAAAACAAAAGCGTACTTTTATCACTTCCAATTATGCTGTTTCATACAAAAATACCGGAATTATTGACCTGCAAGGGAAAGTAAAAATCAGGACAGAAGCGGGCCAGATGCTGGAAACGGAGCAACTTTATTTTGATCAGAAAAACGAATGGTTTTACACCGAAAGAAAGTTCAAACTTACCGATGCAAAAGGAATTTCAAACGGTCAGGGGATAGATTTTAGTAAAGATTTTAAAGTGATTAATTCGCAACGAATAAGCGGTGAAATTGAAGCCGAAGAATAAAAAAAGAGATTATGGGTTACATGAAATACACACAATTCGTTTACTTGTTATTTGCAGGTTTTTTTATTTATGATGGAATAACAAAGGTAAACGATCCAAATAATAATCCGTGGTTAAGCTTTATTATTGCCGGAATGGCCATATTTATGTTTTTCTTCAGGAGAAGATTTCTTAAAAAAATGAGCGATCATAACAAAAAACAATAAAAAATGGAAATTAGTATTATAATACTATGTTTAATACTATCGGCCTTTTTTTCAGGAATGGAAATAGCTTTTATTTCCTCGAATAAAATTTATCTTGAAATCGAAAAGAAACAAGATAATTTTTTGTCTCAAATACTTACCAAGCTTACAGAAAAACCATCAAAGTTTATCGCAGCAATGCTTATTGGGAACAATGTGGCACTTGTAGTTTATGGTTTTTTTATGGGAGATTTAATCCTCAAATGGATTGTGGGATTAGGTTTTCAGTTTTCAGATTATACTACTTTGTTTTTTCAAACGCTGCTTTCTACTTTTATAGTTTTGATAACAGCTGAATTTTTTCCGAAAGTTTTTTTTCAAATTTACGCCAATTCATTAATTAAGTTTTTTGCTATTCCAGCGTATCTTTTTTATCGATTATTCTATTATATCTCTACTTTTTTTATTTGGATTTCAGATTTTATTCTAAGAAAATTTTTTAAAACCGAAGGAGATCAGGTGCAACTTTATTTTAGCAAAATTGAACTTGGAAATTACATAACAGAACAAATGCTGTCGGTAGAAGATAATGAAGAAATTGATTCTGAAATTCAGATTTTTCAGAACGCACTAGAGTTTTCGGGAGTAAAGGCGCGGGATATCATGACGCCGCGTACCGAAATTGTAGACATAGATTTGTTTGATAGTGTGGCAGATCTTAAAGCTTTGTTTGTAGAGACTGGGTATTCTAAAATCGTTGTCAGTCAGAATTCACTTGATGATATTGTGGGTTACGTGCATTCTTTTGATTTGTTTAAAAAGCCAAAAACTATAAAATCAGTTTTAATGGCGGTAGAGTTTGTGCCGCAAACTATTTTGATAAAAGATGCCTTGAATTTGCTGATCAAAAAGCGTAAAAATGTAGCTGTTGTTTTGGATGAATACGGTGGTACTTCAGGGATCATAACAATCGAGGATATTGTCGAAGAGTTGTTTGGTGAAATTGAAGACGAACATGATTTGGACGAAGAATTAATCGAGCAGGAACTGGGTGCTGGAAAATATCTTTTTTCTGCACGATTTGACGTTGAATACTTAAATGAATCCTATAAATTAGGAATTCCGGAGAGTGATTCGTACGGAACATTAGGAGGTTTTATTGTTGATTTTACAAAAGAAATCCCACAAAAAGGAGAAGAAATTACCATTGGAAATTACCATTTTGTGATCGAAGAATGCTCAAATAAGAAAATAGAATTAGTGAAAATGTCTTTAAAAGACTGATTTTTTTTATTAATAAAAAAAATTGCGTAAAATAAATGGCTAGTTGTATTGTTATTAACTAGATAATTGTATTTTCGCAAACTGAATATAAAATTAACGATAATAAAAATGGCAGTTTTAGCAAAAATTAGACAGCGTTCCGCATTATTGATAGGAGTTATTGCACTTGCATTATTTGCATTTATAATACAAGATTTATTTAATAGCGGTACTTTTAGTCAAAGTTCAAAAGATGTGGGAAGCATCGATGGAAAAGATATTTCATTTGAAGACTTTAGAGTTAAAGTTAGTAATGTTGAAAAAAGTGGTCAAGGAATTACCTCGACAGAAGCTGCAAATAGAGTTTGGGATCAAGAGGTTTCTATCGCTTTATTATCAACTCAATTTGATAAATTAGGATTAAGAGTGGGTGAAAAGCACCTTGTCGAAGTACTAAAGGCAGATCCAAACATCGGAAAAAATCCAATGTTCTTAAACGCTGCTGGTTTGTTTGATCTTGCAAAATTCAAAGATTATTTTAAAGCAAATCCTGAAGCAGCTCAATTTATCACTGAAAAAGAAAAAGACGCTGCATTAAACGCAAAATATCAAATCTACACTACATTAATCAAATCTGGACTTTACACAACTGCTAGTGAAGGAAAGTTGAAATATGAAATGGAAGCTAACAAAGTAAACTTTGCTTATGCTGCCGGATTGTATTCTTCTATTAAAGATAGTGATGTAAAAATTTCAGATGATGAAATTGTAGATTACATGAAGAAAAACGAGAAGAAATTCAAAGCGGATGCTACTCGTGAGATCAATTATGTTTTAATTGAAGACAAGCCTTCAAAAGAAGATGAAGTAGAAATTAAATCTAGAATCACGTCATTATTAAACGGAAGTGTTGTTTACAATGCTAAAACGGGTAAAAACGATACGGTTCCTGGCTTTAGAAATGCCAAAAATATTGCTGAATTTGTAAATGCAAATTCTGATGTTCCTTATGATTCAACTTATGTAGCAAAAAATGCTTTACCAGCTGTTGATGCTGATAAATTGTTTAGCTTGGCTCCTGGAGCTATTTATGGTCCTTATGTTTTTGGAAAATACTACTGTATTTCTAAATCTCTAGGATTTAAAGCGGGTGTTAATGCAAAAGCAAGCCATATTTTAATTGGTTATGAGGGTTCTCAAACACCAAATGCAAAAGAAAAAAGAACAAAAGAAGAAGCGAAAGCTAAAGCTGAAGAAATTCTTGCTCAAGTACAAGCTAATCCGGATAGTTTTATGATGTTGGCTTTTACAAGTTCTGATGATTCATCTGCACAACAAGGTGGTGACTTAGGATATTTTGGACCAAATCAAATGGTAAAGCCTTTCAATGATTTTGTTTTTGCAAACGGTATTGGAAAAGTTGGTTTAGTTGAAACTGCTTTTGGTTTTCATATTATCAAAATTACAGATAAGCAAGACGGAATTCGTTTGGCTACAATTGCCCAAAAAATTGAGCCTTCAGAAGCAACTTCTGATAAATTATTTGCATTGGCAACTAAGTTTGAAATGGATGCTGCTGATAAAGATTTTAACGCTACTGCAAAAGCTTTAGGTTTAAAAGTTGCTACTCCGATAACTGCAAAAGCAATGGATGAAGCATTTGGACCATTAGGAAACCAACGTGCTATTGTAAGATGGGCATTTGACAAAGAAACCAGTAAAGGTGATGTGAAGCGTTTTGAAATCGCTAATGTTGGAAATGTAATCGCTCAATATAAAGGTGAAAACAAATCTGGTTTGGTTTCTGTAACAGTGGCCAGACCGTATGTAGAGTCTATTTTGAAGAACAAGAAAAAAGCAGAACTTTTAAAAGCTAAAATGACAGGTTCTAGTCTTGAAGCTATCGCTAAAAGTGCTGGTGTAACTGTTCAGCAAGCGACAAATGTTACGTTAGAAAATGCTGTTTTACCAGGTGGAGTTGGTCAAGAGCCTAAAGTTGTAGGAACTGCGTTTGCTTTGGCTGCTAACAAGATTTCTGCCCCAATTGAAGGAAATACAGGTGTTTATGTTGTAAAAAACATTAGTACTGTTAAGGCTCCAGCAATTGCTAATCATGCTCCATACGTTGATAAATTAAAAGCGCAAAGTGCTTCTGATGCAAGTAGAGTGTTGCCAGCTTTGAAAAACAATGCAAAAATTGAAGATAACAGACTGCAATTTAATTACTAGTTATATAATTTAATTTCAATAGCTTAACCCGAAATGTTTTCAAAACATTTCGGGTTTTGTTTGTTTATAATAAATCATATTTTTAATTCTTTTTGTAGTAAATATCAATACCTTTTCTCTAATTATATAGGAATAATAGAAATATAATTTAAAAAATTTGTGATATCCAAAATATTGCGTTTAATTTGCCAGTCTTTTTATTTTAACAGATAAGATTGGTGTAAATTATTATATAAAAATTACTGGGGAATGGTAAAAAATTACTTTAACAATCAAATAGTTAATATACTTTATGTTTAATTTATTTAAAAGAAAACCTAAAGTATATTCCAAAATTGAGAACCATATTTTTGGAATAATTACGGAACTTTTAAAAGTTAGTAGTACTGACATCAATGTTGATGAATTGGGAGGTAAATATTATTTAAGTAACGAAGAACAGCATTTTAAAGTTACGATACTAAGTAATGATTATGTTATCCGACTAACTAACACTCGCGATTCTGTAGCCGAGAAATACGACAAGTTTTTTGTTGAGGATGTTTTAAAAGCAGTAAAAGAAGAGAAACACCGAAGAATGGAACTGGTATATGATTCTATAACCAATAGTATAGAAAAAATGGCAGAACGTTTGCACAATACCCTTATTGAATCTAACGGTCAGGAAACTCAAAAAATTCGTCACCTTGATCCTAAACCTATAAAAGGTAAAAGAGTAAATTTTTAACAGTACTTGATGTTGCTTAAATTTATTTTTTTAAAATCATTTCGTTGTACGAAATAATCGTTTCGTACCCTTTTGAAATAAAGTACGTAGTTGGATTTTCATCAGAAAGAACCATTACAAAATCTCCACCCCAAGCTCCCAGGCTTTTTATTGCTCCAGGAAAATCAGGGAACTCGCTTTCTTTTATAGTTTTTGTTTGTAGAATAGTACTCAAATGAATTTCGTGATTCTCAATTGCAATTCTAAATTCCGTTAAAGATTCTGCACTTAAAAAAGCAGTTGTGATTTGGTTGTTAGCAATTATTTTTTCTTTTAAATTATTATTTTTCTGAGTGTAATAAGAATGTATTGCGGCTTTGCTGCTTTGTTTTTTATTGAGGTAAACAAAATATATGTTTTTAGTAAATTCAGGGTCAAAATTGACCTTTTCAACTACCGGTAGATTGTTTTCTAAATAATAAACGATCGGTGTATTATTTTGTGCGCACGCAATATCATAGCCACTGCCTCCAAAACTGTTTTTAAGCAGTGTATAAGCATCGATTGCTAACCATTGTGCTATGTTGTTAAGTAAAGTAGATGAAGTGCCTAATCCCCAGTTTTTTGGAAAAGTAAGTGCTGTTGTAATGTTGTAACCTTCGGCATTTTTTATAAAATCAGGATGGAGAAGATAGGCCTCGTGCAAAATGTTGATTAAAGTTGTTTTTACGGTTTCAACCTCTGATTTTGAATTATCAATTATTTCTGAGAATGAAATAGTGTCCTCAAACCATATTTTTCCGTCACTATCGTGACTTTTCCATTGTATTTGTTTCTCTGAGCCATTTTCGACCACAAGATTCTGACCAAATTTTGTGGGTAAGGCAAAAGCTCTGGCGCCATCTAAAACTAGATATTCACCTGTAATTAAGAGTTTTCCGTTACTGTAAAATGTTCTTTTCATGCTTTATTTTTTAGCCCCGATGGAAGTGATATCCTTTTGTGGCGGCGTTAGCCACAAAAGATATAACGGACAGCGGGAATAGCTTCGGCTAATTATTTTCGTAAATTTTGAATAAATTCGACTACGGCGCTGTGAGAAACCACATTTTTTTTGAAATGTAATTTGATTAAATTTCTTTCTTCATCCGTAGCTTCAAATTGGTTGATGATGTTATTGAGATGCATTTTCATGTGGCCTTCCTGAATTCCGGTGGTCGTTAGGGAGCGCAGAGCCGCAAAATTTTGCGCCAGACCGGCAACCGCAACAATTTGCATTAACTCTTCGGCAGAAGGTTTTTCGAGAATTTCTAAACATAATTTAACCAACGGATGCAATGAAGTCAGGCCTCCAACTGTGCCCAATGCCAGCGGAATTTCGAGCGAGAAAGTAAAAATTCCGTTCTCAATTTTCGCGTGCGACAAACTCGAATATTGACCGTTTCGGGCAGCATACGCATGCACGCCAGCTTCTACAGCTCTAAAATCGTTTCCGGTAGCCAAAATTACAGCATCAACGCCATTCATAATGCCTTTGTTATGTGTTACGGCTCTAAAAGGCTCGACTTCTGCAATTTGTACGGCTTGAACAAAACGCGCTGCAAAATCGTGTGGATTTGGAATGTGTTTTTCGGTTAAATCCTCGACATTGCAGGAAACTTCGGCTCTTACGATGCAATTAGGGACATAATTGGACAAAATGCTCATAACGACCTCAAGGTCTAAACCTGCATTTTGTGCCTCTGTTTTTAAAGTAGTGGCAAATTGCTCTAAGCAAGAGTTAATAAAGTTGGCGCCCATACTATCTTTTGTTTCGAAAGTAGCATGAAGCTGAAAGTAATTTTCGAGCAAATTTCGTTTGTCTCGAAGCTCGATATCCAGAATTCCTCCTCCTCGTTGTTGCATATTTTTGGTAATGCTTTGCGTGTCTGAGAAAAATTTGGGTTTAATGTTAGTGAAAAAATCTGCTAATTTTTGAGAATCACCGTTGTATGTAAAATGTACTTGTCCGATTTTCTCAGTGTTGATTATAGTCGCTTTAAATCCGCCACGTGTTGCCCAATATTTGGCCGATTTTGAAGCGGCTGCCACAACCGAACTTTCCTCGATGGCCATCGGAATGGTTTTGTATTTTCCGTTGATCAAAAAGTTAGGAGCCACGCCCAGCGGAATGTATAAATTGGTGATTGTGTTTTCTATGAATTCATCGTGTAATTGTTGGAGTTTTTCGTCTGAATTCCAGTAATTTCTTATAATAGCCAGTGCTTCTTCGGGGTTTGAAAAGTACTCATTGGCAATCCAGCTTATTTTTTCTTTTTTGGATAATTTAGAAAATCCGGCAACAGCGTTGTTCATTCTCAGTATTTTAAATAGAATTGATGCCGCAAAGATACCAATTTAAGGGTTTTGTTTGTAATTATATTAAATTTTGAAAGGTACGCAATCGTTATTTTTTTTAACATTTAACACTTGAAATGTGTATTATGTTTAATTTTTTTAGTAAAATTGGACTCTTTTTTATATTTAAAATAATCATAAATGAATACAAGTAAAATTACTGTAATACTTTTATTTTTAGTTGCTACCGTTTTTGGACAACAAAAAATTACTGTTGAAAAAATATATAGCGGTGCATTTCGTGCCAAAGGAATGGACGAATTACAATCGTTAAAAAACACCAATCAGTATACTGTTTTAAATGTAGATCAGGCCAGCAGAAGCATGCAAATTGATTTGTATGATTTTGCAACACTAAAAAAAGTAACCAATTTAGTAGACAGTAAAAATTATAAAGAGCTAGAAAACGGAATTGATAGTTATGCTTTTGATGCAGCGGAAAAAAAGATTTTAATTGCCTGCAATTCAAATAAAATTTTCCGTCACTCTTTTACCGCAGATTATTTTTTATACGATATTGTCTCAAAAAAAATAACCAAGCTCTTTGATTTTCAGGTTCAGGAGCCTACTTTTTCGCCTGACGGAACAAAAATTGCTTACGCTAAAGAAAACAACTTGTATGTGTATGATCTGGCTTCGCAAAAATCGACAGCCGTTACCACAGACGGAAAGAAAAATGCGATCATCAACGGGATAACCGACTGGGTTTACGAAGAAGAGTTTGCTTTTGTAAGAGCTTTTGATTGGAGTAAGGACAGTAAAAAACTGGCTTACATTCGTTTTGACGAGAGTGAAGTTCCTGAGTTTTCGATGTCAATGTTTCATAAAGATTTGTATCCAACGGTAGAAACTTTCAAATATCCTAAAGCAGGCGAGAAAAACTCAGTAGTGTCTTTACATCTTTATGATGTGGTTTCGAATACTGCTAAAAAAGTAGATTTAGGAAATTATAACGATTTTTATATTGCAAGATTACAATGGACAAATGACGCAAATTTTTTGTCGGCTCAAGTTTTAAATCGCCACCAAGACAATCTTGATTTGTTGTTTATTGACGGAAATGCTGCTACTGTAAAAGTGGTTTTGAATGAAAAAGATAAGGCATACGTTGACGTTACGGACAACTTGACATTCTTAAAAGACAACAGTTTTATTTGGACAAGCGAAAAAGACGGTTTCAACCATATTTATGTGTATGATAAAACAGGAAAGCTTAAAAACCAGGTGACAAAAGGCAATTGGGAAGTAACTTCCTATTATGGTTTTGACGAAAAAAACAAAACTATTTTCTTTCAATCTACAGAAAATGGTTCTATCAACAGAGATATATACAGCATTTCTTTAGACGGAAAAAACAAAGTGCGTTTGTCTAAAAACACCGGAACAAATGTGGCTACTTTTAGTCCTAATTTCCAATTCTTCATTAATACTTTTTCTAGTGCTTCGCAACCAACAACTTATACTTTAAATGAAGCAAAGACAGGAAAAGAGATACAGGTAATCGAAAACAACGAAGCACTTAAAGCGCAACTGAAAGATTACAACTTACCATCTAAAGAATTTTTTGTTTTAAAAACGGCTAAAGGAAACGAATTAAATGCATGGATTTTGAAACCAAAAGATTTTGATCCTTCTAAAAAATATCCGGTTTTCATGTACCAGTATTCTGGCCCTGGGTCTCAACAAGTTAATAATGACTGGAATAATACTGATGATTACTGGTTTTTGTCACTTACACAACAAGGGTACATTGTTGCTTGTGTAGATGGTAGAGGTACGGGGTTTAAGGGAGCCGATTTTAAAAAAGTTACTCAAAAAGAATTAGGGAAATACGAAGTAGAAGATCAAATTGATGCTGCAAAAGTAATTGGTGCTTATCCGTATGTTGATGCTTCTAGAATTGGTATCTTCGGATGGAGTTATGGAGGTTTTATGGCTTCGAATTGTATTTTTCAAGGAAACGATGTTTTCAAAATGGCGATTGCCGTAGCTCCGGTAACCAACTGGCGTTTTTATGATAGTGTTTACACAGAAAGATACATGCAGACACCACAGGAAAATGCAAGCGGTTACGATCAGAATTCTCCAATAAATCATGTTTCTAAATTGAAAGGGAAGTTTTTATTGATTCACGGATCTGGTGATGATAATGTTCACGTGCAAAATTCGATGCAAATGATGGAAGCTTTGATTCAAGCGAATAAACAATTTGACTCTCAGATATATCCTGACAAAAACCATGGAATTTATGGAGGAGCAACGAGAATTCAGCTTTATAATAAAATGACTAACTTTATCAAAGAAAATCTATAATAAAACTTTAAATTAACCTTAAATAAATAATGATAATATGGAAGAAACTCAAGTAAAAACGGTGCATCCAAAAGGACTTTGGGTATTGTTTGGAACGGAGATGTGGGAGCGATTCAACTTTTATGGAATGCGAGCTTTATTGACGTTATTTCTTGTGAATTCATTATTAATGAAAGAAGAAGAAGCTTCGCTGATTTACGGAGGTTTTTTGGGACTTTGTTATTTAACACCAATGTTGGGTGGTTTTGTAGCAGATCGTTTTTTAGGAAACAGAAATTGTATCTTATTAGGCGGTTTATTGATGGCGATCGGGCAATTATTGTTGTTTACCAGTGGTAGTATTTTTGATTCAAATTTAAGCTTAGCGAAGATTATCATGTATTGTGGACTTGGAACTATAGTATTTGGTAATGGATTCTTTAAGCCAAACATTTCGAGTATGGTGGGTAGTTTGTATCCAAAACAGGAAAAGACAAAACTGGATACCGCTTTTACTATTTTCTATATGGGGATTAATATTGGTGCTTTTTTAGGACAGTCTATTTGTCCTTTATTAGGTGATGTTGTTGATACAGGTGGTATTAGAGATATTCATGCATTTAAATGGGGATTCTTGGCTGCTTCTGTTGCAATGCTCTTAGGTACATTACTTTTTTATGTATTAAAAAACAAATATGTTGTCTCGCCAGATGGAAGAGAATTAGGAGGATTGCCTTCTAAAAATGTGGCCGAAGATTTTGAAGAAGGAGAGGCACAGAAAGCCAATTTTTCTAATAGAGCTTTAATTGGGGCTGGAGTTGCATTTTTTATTTTAGGTTTGTTTTTTCACTACGTAGTTGGTCAAAATTTAATTTATACTTTAATTTACTCAAGCGGATTAGCGTTGGCGGGATTGATCATTTCTGATTCTTCTTTAACAAAAATCGAAAGAGATAGAATTATCGTAATTTATATTGTCTCGTTTTTTATTATTTTCTTCTGGGCAGCTTTTGAGCAAGCGGGTTCATCATTGACTTTTATTGCCAACAACCAAACCGATAGAAATTTCTTTGGCTGGCAAATGCCTCCGTCAATGGTTCAAATCTTCAACGGTTTATTTGTAGTTGTTCTTGCGGTTCCTTTTAGTATTTTATGGGATTATTTAAGAGCAAAAAGTAAAGAACCGATATCACCAGTAAAATTAGCGATAGGTTTAGTAGTTATTACAGTAAGTTTCTTTATGATTGCTACTCAGGTTTCTTATATAGGAACTTCAGGTTTGTTATTAGTAAAATGGCTTATTTTATTATACTTTCTAAATACTTGCGCTGAGTTGTGTTTGTCGCCAATTGGGTTGTCGTTGGTAGGTAAATTATCTCCAAAACGTTTTGCTTCTTTGTTATTTGGTGTTTTCTTTTTGTCTAATGCTTCAGGTTATGCCTTGGGTGGAACTTTAGGTTCTATTTTGCCTCCAACTGGAGATAAATATAAAGCGGCTGAAAAAGTAAATATAGATTTAGAATCGATATTAGAAAACAAGTCTGTTGCAAATGGAGCCGAATTATTTGCTTTAGCGCAATTACAGATAGCAAGAATTGACAAGGAAAAAGCGAAAGAATTTAATTTAGATGTAGAGAAAAAAATTGAAACTATCGCTGAAATAAAAAGTCAGAAAGAAGTAGCTAAAAAGACGAATGTGAAATTTGTAAACAATTTTACTGCAAAAGACACCACGTTTACTGTAAAAGAATTAGATATTCTTAAAGAAAAAAATGTTATTACAGTTTCATATCCAGAATTCGCAGGTTTTACAATCCACAATCTATACGAATTTTTTATGGTTTTTGTTGTTCTGACAGGTCTTGCAGCAATAGTTTTATTCGCTTTGACTCCTTTCTTGAAAAAAATGATGCACGGAGTTCGATAATATGGATAACAATATAACATTAGAACAAATACAAAATTTTAAAGGCAAGTACCCAAAACAATTGTGGTACTTGTTTTTTGTTGAAATGTGGGAGCGCTTTTGCTTCTACGGAATGCGTGGCGTACTTACTTTCTTTATGGTAGAGCAGCTTTTTCTGAAAGATGAGCAGGCCAATCTACAATACGGAGCCATTCAGGCCTTTGTATATGCCTTTACCTTTATCGGTGGAATTTTTGCTGATAAAGTTTTGGGTTTCAAAAAATCTTTATTCTTCGGAGGAATTGTCATGATTTTAGGTAACCTTCTGATTGCTTTCTCTCCACAAGAATTATTTTACTACGGAATTGCTTTTTCTATTATCGGGACAGGTTTTTTTAAGCCAAATGTTTCCTCGATGGTAGGAGAGTTGTATCACGAAAGCGACGGTCGCCGTGACGCAGGTTACGGAATGTTTTATGCCGGAATCAATGTTGGAGGGCTTTTAGGTGGTGCTTTATGTATTTATTTAGGAAAATATTATTCGTGGCAATTATGCTTTTTATCGGCTGCTGTAGTGATGTTTTTTGGTCTAATTACGTTTTTATACACTAAAAAACATCTTGGCCCAATTGGAGATTCTCCATTATTGAACTTAGATGCTAAGAAAAGAACAATCAGAGAAATTGCAGTTTATGCAATCTCATTATTGAGTATTCCGTTTATTTTTATAATGGTAAAAAATACCGATTACACCGATTATTTCATGTACACTATTGGAATAATTGCAGTTCTGTATTTTACTTACGAGTTGATAAAATTGGGCGATACAGGATTACAGAAAAAGCTTTTTGCAGCCTTTTTGTTTGTGTTTTTCTACCTTTTATTCAATGCTATTTATGAGCAAAGCGGTGGTTCGTTATCGCTTTTCGCGAAAGATAATCTGAGCAATCAATTGTTATTTTTCACCATAGATCCTAATATTGTAAACAATAGTTCGAATACGTTTTTTGTGGTAGTTTTCAGTCCGCTGATTGGCTTGTTGTGGCTATGGCTGGCTAAGAAAAAGATAGAACCTAATACCTTAATCAAATTCGGAATTGGATTTTTGTTTTTGGGAGCTTCTTTTTATATTTTCTACCTCACGAAGTTCTTTGCAAATTCTGAGGGTATCGCTTCTTTAAACGTATTTACTTTTGCGTATTTGATAACCACTATTGGGGAGCTTTGTTTAGGCCCAATCGGAATGTCAATTATCACGAAGCTGTCTCCAAAAAGGTTATTTGGTATGATGATGGGATTGTGGTTTTTGGCAAGTGCGTTCGGACAATTGTTCGCAGGAAAACTAGGCGCCGAAATATCCAGATCAAATACAGGTGATACTTTGGTCTCTAAACTGCAATCTTACACAGAAGGATATTATCAACTCGCCATTTATTCTGTTGTTGCCGGAGTAATTTTAATTGCAATTTCACCAATTATTAGAAAATTAATGCAAGAAGTAAAATAGACGACATTTTACAATTCAAATTTTGTTTAGATTTGTAAAAAATTAAAACGATTATGAAAAAAATATTTTTAATAACATTGTTTTTTGTCGGAGCATTTGTAGCGCAGGCGCAAGAGTTAAAATGGCATACAGATGTAAAAGAAGCAGTTGCAATAAGTAATAAAGAAAAAAAACCTTTACTATTGTTTTTTACGGGAAGTGATTGGTGTGGATGGTGCATCCGTTTGCAAAATGAAGTTTTGAAGACTCCGGAGTTTTCTAAATGGGCAAGTGAGAATGTTATTTTGGTAGAATTAGATTATCCAAGAAGAACTGCCCAAACACCAGAAATTAAAAATCAAAATGCAGAATTGCAGCAAGCTTTTGGCATCCAGGGTTTTCCTACTATATATTTTACTAGTGCTGAAAGCAAAGAAGGTAAGGTAAATTTTAAAGGTCTTGGGCAAACAGGTTATGTGTCAGGAGGACCGGCAGCATGGTTAACAGTAGCAGAGCAAATTGTGCATCCAAAAAAATCTTAGAAAAAAATACATAATTTAAAAATCTCCTTATATGAAAGTATAAGGAGATTTTTTTTGCCCATTACGTAAGAAAACTCGAATAATTAGTGTTGTTTAATTGTGCTTTAATTATTGTTTTGATATTTTTTTAGCTTTAAAAAAACATATAATTTATTTTTAATACTAAATAAATTTGGAAAATTAAAATATAATGTTAATTTCGTTGTAACTATTCTAACCAAAACCAAATTGTTATGACTAAAAAATTACTTATACTACTATTTTTTTTAGGCTCCTGCTGCCTGCATGCCCAAAGCCCAGTTTGGAGAACAAATATGGATGATGCAATGGCAATTAGTAATGAAGAAGGTAAACCTATGTTGATTTTATTTACAGCCGCAAGTGCCCCAAGTGATTTGCAAAATGAAGTATTTAAAACCGCAGACTTTGCTGTCTGGTCGCGTGATAATGTAGTGCTTGTAAAGCTTGACTTATCAGATATTAATGCAGACGAAACAACGAAAGAGCAAAATTTGAGATTAAAAAATGCCTTTGGAGTAGATGAATTACCCGAGGTTTGTTATGCGAGAGCTTCAGTACGAAAAAACAAAACCACTTTTACCGCTCTAGGAAAAATTGGTTATAAACCGGGTGGCGCCAAATATTGGATATCCGAATCAAATTCTATTTTGCATCCTATCGATACAGAATAAGTATTACATTACGTTTTTAAGTTGAATTTGTAGACTCCCTTTTTGCACAAGTTGCAGAAAGGGTTTTATTTTGAAATAATCGGATAATCATAGTTTTGCTATTTAAAGTAACTTTTATTTTTATTTTAGTAATTTTATGCTGTTTTATTAATCAATTTCTTTTTATTGTGTTTTTTTTAAAATTTTAATCTTAATTTCATTTGTTTAGTGAGGATATTATGTTAATTTGGCCAAATAAATACAATCAAATCCTATTTTTATGACTCAAAAACTACTCATTCTACTGTTTTTTTTCGGTTCATTTGTAATGAAGTCGCAGAATTTGGTTTGGAAAACAAACTTAAACGATGCTATTGCAATAAGTAATGAACAAAAAAAACCATTGCTCATTTATTTTACTGCAGCCGGTGTCTCGCAAAAATTTGAAGATGATATTTTTAAAACACCAGATTTTGCTGTTTGGTCGCGTGATAATGTTATTTTATTAAAGCTTGATTTGTCCAATACTACAATTTCTGATGCAGAGAGAGAACAAAACGTTAAGATAAGAAATGCTTTTGGCACAGAGGAATTGCCTCAAGTATGTCTAGCCCTTGCATCTATTAAAAAAATGAAAACCACTTTTAATGCTTTAGGCAAGGTTCCGTATAATTCAGGTGGAGTGCGAGCATGGATAATAGAAGCAAATGCTATTTTACGTCCGGAATAAACGAAAGTTCTACTCAATTTTATAATATCCCTTTTCTACAGTTGCATGAAAAGGGATGTTTTTTTTTGCGCAGGTTGCCTTCCAGTATTTTTGAAGAGCATAACGATTAGAAGCGTCGGCTATAATTATTTTTGGATGCAAATCTTGTAACATCCGCGCTACATTTATTTTTGGGGATTGTATCAAAAATACGATGTCAGGCTGTATATTATTTTTATAAATGCCAGAACTGTCTATTATAAAAATCTTGCTGCTTTTAAAAAACAAGGCATTTTTGATCTTATGAATTGCTTTTACTTTAGTTGAATTTTCAATTAAATAAGAGCTTAAAATTTTGTCCTGAGATTCTTTTTTACTGAAATAATCACTTGCAAAGAGAGTGATTTCATGTCCGTTTCTTTTAGAAATTAAGGTTTTGTTTTTTATGTTGTAAACAATTATCTCTTCTGTTTGATCTATTTTCTTTTTGGTATGAATGAAAGCAATCTGCAATGCAATTACAGTAGATAAAACCATCGATAATTTGGTATAAGTGGGTTGTTTAAGCCAAAGAATACTGGCAAATATTAAGATGTAAAAGATAATTAAATAAGATAAATTAAAATGAATATTACGGATGACAAAAAAATCAAATGAAGCAATAAAATGAATAATTTGATTTAAACAATAAATGCTTTTTTCGAAAATTGTAATCAAAAATAGCGGATTTGCGTTAATGACTGCTAGAAGAACCACCACAATTCCAACAAGCATTATAAAAGATAGAAAAGGTGAAATCACAAGATTTGTGATAAAAAATAATCCTGGAAATTGATGAAAATAATACAAACAGAGCGGCAAAGTACCAATTTGTGCGGCGATAGAAACGGTTAATACATTCCAGATATAGTCTGATATTTTGTTTTTGGGCTTCCAAAATTGTTTTAATAAAGGTTGGAGCCAAAGAATAAAAAACAAGGCTAAATAGCTCAATTGAAAACCTACATCAAATAAAAAATAAGGCTCAAAAAGTAAAATCAAAAATAAAGACACCAGTAAAGTATGGTAAAGGTTTCCGTTTCTGCGCAAGTGATTTCCAATGGCCAGAAAGGAGAACATAACAACCGAGCGTAATACAGATGGAGAAAGACCTGAGACAACCGCGAAAACGATTAGCGAGCCTATAATCGCAATTAATTTTAATAAAGATCCCTTTCGATTATTTGGAATTGGTTTTAAAATAAAAGTGATAAAAAGCATTATAAAGCCCACATGTAAACCCGATACAGACAGAATATGTGTAGCTCCGGAAAACTGATAATCCTGAATAATATCTGAAGCAATTTCTTGGCGCTGACCTAAAATAAGTGCCAAAGCTACATTCATTTCCGGAGTGCTAAAGTGATTTTTTTCGAGATTATGAATGATCCTTGAATGTAATTGTGAGGTATAATACCAAATGTCTTTTTGGAGTGTTTTACTAATTTTTATGGCTGATTTTTCGCTGTAAATTTGTGCATAAATCTGCTTATCAATCAGGTATCTACCATAATCAAATTGATTGGGGTTTTTAGGAAAACTGTGCGCGTGCAGAGTAGTTTGTATTTGAATTATATTTCCAATTTGCAACTCGTTTGTCGTGCTGTCTTTTTGAATATTGAGTATAATTCTACCAGAATAATAGTTGCTTTCTATCCTTTTTATTATGGCAATATAACGTTGGTTGTAGTCATTACTTTTTAACTTTTCACGCACCGTCATGGTTATCAATTGTGGTTTTGCAAAAGCTTTTTTGCAATGAGTATAATGTGATTTTTGCTGCGAATCGTTATGAAATAATAATGTTGTGATTCCGATAAAAAAGCAAGTCAAATAGGTACTTACGCCAAAATGAGTTTGCAAGGTCTTCTTGTCCTTCACTAAAAAATATAGAAAAAACAAAATTGTTACACAAAAAGCGAGTGCGCCTAAAGCCAAATAAAGTGACGGTTTTAGATAATAGCAAGCCATAACGCCCAAAACGAAGCTGAGGGTAATTTTGGCCAATGGGAAGTTTAATACTTTCATAGGAATTAAAAGTATTAAAAAAATGTAAGAAATAATTTATTTTTTTATAAATTATTCTAGAACTCGATTGATTTGCGTAAATGAGTCATGATAATACTTTTCTTTAGTCGAAGAAATAATGACACCTTTTGAAGTAGAAGAATGAACGAATTTTATTTCGAATGAATTGGCTTCGGTAATCAAGCCAACATGATTTATTTGACGACTTTTATTGGTCTTAAAAAAAATTAAGTCACCTCTTTTGGCTTTATCAAATGGTATAACCTGCCCGATTTTTGATTGGTCGAAAGAACTTCTGGGTAATACTATATCCTCCGATTGAAAAGTAAAAAACACCAAACCAGAACAATCAAAGCCATTTTTTGTATTGCCGCCAGCTTTGTACCGAATACCAATATTGTCTGTTGCTGTCTTGATTAAATTATCGACAATATATTTCTTTTCAACCTTGTTTTCTTTTTTATCTAAAGTAACTGAAGTCGATTTGCAAGCCGTAAAAATAGTTACTACCAGCAAAAAAAATAATAGTTTTTTCAAGAAAAAGATTTTTTTTAAATGGTTTTTAAATCTTCTACAATAAGCTTGGCTGTTTTTTTACTGGCGCCAATGCCACCTAATTTTTGTTCGAGAATAGTATAATTTTTTAATAGTTTTTCGCGGTAATTTGGTTCTAATAATTTTTGCAATTCTTCTTTGATGCGTTTTGTATTGCATTCATTCTGAATCAATTCGGTTACCACTTCCTGATCCATTATCAAATTGACCAGCGAGATATATTTGAGCGTGATAATGCGTTTGGCAATTTGGTAGGATGCCCAGCTTCCTTTATAGCAAACTACTTCGGGAACTTTAAAAAGTGCCGTTTCCAGAGTTGCAGTTCCGGAAGTCACCAACGCGGCTGTTGCAGAGCGCAATAAATCGTATGTTTTATTCGAAATAAATTTGATGTTTTTATTGGTGATAAATTTTTGATAAAACTCAAAATCCTGACTAGGAGCACCAGCAATTACAAATTGATATTCTTTAAAATCATCCACAACACTAAGCATTACACTCAACATTTTGGTAATTTCTTGTTTGCGACTTCCTGGCAAAATAGCAATAATTGGTTTTTCGCTTAGTTGATTTTCTTTTCTAAAAATAGCTTCATCAAAAGGAGGTTGGTTTTGTATTGCATCAATCAGAGGATGTCCGACAAAATCAACAGGAAAGCGATGTTTATCCTCGTAGAAACTTTTCTCAAAAGGTAAAATCACATACATTTTATCAACATCTTGTTTGATGGCTTTGATTCGATTTTCTTTCCAAGCCCAGATTTGTGGAGAAATATAATAATGTGTTTTATAGTTTAAGGCTTTTGCCCATTTTGCAATGCGCATATTAAAGCCCGGATAATCAATAAAAATGAGTACATCAGGTTGGAACTGAGTGATGTCTTTTTTACAAATCTCAATGTTGCTTAAAATAGTTTTTAAGTTAAAAATAACTTCGATAAAACCCATAAAAGCCAGTTCACGATAGTGTTTTACCAAAGTTCCGCCCGCTTTTTGCATCAAATCACCGCCCCAAAAACGAATTTCTGCCTGAGGATCTTCCTTAAAAAGTTCCTTCATTAAATTTGATCCGTGTAAGTCTCCAGAGGCTTCGCCAGCTATTATGTAATATTTCATAGTACTATTTTGAAAGTGTGTTTTGTCTTTACACAACTAAAAATTTTGCAACACAAATATAAGGTTTAAATAAATAAAGTCGAAAGTGCCAGAACAATCACTGCCAAAATAACGCCACGAGCCATTAATTCGCGGTTTATTTTAAGTAGAATTCCAAAAGCAATTAGGTCTAAAATAGTGCCTATCGTAATAACTTTCCCTAAATAACCATTTTCTCTAAGGATTTGAATTCCCGAAAAAATATCAGATTTGATATAAAAGGCTATAAACAGAAAACTACCGAGTAAAGAGGTTAAAATTCCGATAAGGAAACCAATAAAAATATCTTTTTTATCCATTCAAATTCCAAGTATTAAGTTCTTGTATGGTGTGATGTGCAGTTAAGTCAAATTGAACAGGAACTACCGAAATATATCCGTTTTCAAGGGCCCATTCATCGGTATCTTCTCCTTTGTCCTGATTAACAAATTCGCCGGAAAGCCAGTAATAATCTTTTCCGAAAGGAGTTTTTCGTTTGTCAAATTTTTCTACCCAAAGCGCTTTCGCTTGACGACAAATTTTAATTCCTTTAATGTCTTTTTCTTTAAGTTTTGGAAAATTAACATTTAAAACGACACCTTTTGGTAATTTTTTTTCCAGTGTTTCCAGGGCTATTTTTTTTACAAAGGATTGTATTTGCTGAAAATCTGCATTCCAATCATAATCCAGAAGAGAAAATCCTATGGCAGGAATTCCTTCGATTCCGGCTTCAACCGCAGCACTCATCGTTCCGGAATAAATGACGTTTATAGAAGAATTTGAGCCATGATTAATTCCTGAAACGCATAAATCCGGTTTTCTTTTTAGAATTTCATTCACCGCCAATTTTACACAATCAACAGGAGTGCCCGAGCAACTGTATTCGGTTACAGTGTCATTTTCCTTCGAAATTTTATTCAAATATAAAGTATTGTTTATGGTAATAGCGTGACCCATTGCGCTTTGTGGTTTGTCTGGCGCTACAACAATTACTTCTCCGATGGTTTTCATGGTATCAATTAAAGCTCTTATTCCGGGAGCCGAAACACCGTCGTCATTGGTGATTAGTATTAATGGTTTTTGGTTTTTCATAAAAAAATAAACTTGTTTTTTGAATCAATGTAGGATTTTAAAAGCAAATGTAGTGACAGATTTTGGTAGAATAGTAACAAATAAAATAAATTTTGTCAACTATCTTGTTTAGTGTTTTAGTACGTCAAACATTTTCATATCTTTAACAAAAAATTATAGTGAGCTTGGCTTTATTGGCACAGTTTTTACCGTAACTTAGATTAAAAAATTGATGAATGCTATTATTAAATTTATGAAAAGAAATTATAAAGTACTTATAGCCGTATTATGCTTGTCAGTAACGCTTTTTGCCTTCAAAATGAATGCAGAAAAGACGATCGATCCGGATCCGAATAAAGATAAAACTCTTTTAGAATTGCTTGCATTTGTCATAGAAAAAGGGCATTACAATCCTGCAGCTATAAATGACGACTTTTCGAAAGGAATTTTTAAAGATTATATTGAGGCGTTGGATCCTTCAAAACGATTTTTCCTTCAATCTGACATCGATGAATTCAGACAATATGAATTAATGCTGGATGATCAGTTTTTGAACAAAGATTTAACGTTCTTCAATCTTACTTATGCGAGATTGATGAAGCGTATGGAAGAAAGCAAAAAACGTTACAAAACGATCTTGGCGCAACCATTTAATTATGATGTTGACGAGACTTTCAACGCAGATTATGAGACACTTCCGTATGCAAAAAACACGGTCGAAATAAATGAAAGATGGAGAAAACAAATTAAATTATCGACGCTTTCTTCATTGGTTACCAAACAAAAGCTGGAAGAAGACAAAAAGAAAACGGATGCTTCTTATAAAGTAAAATCTTTTGAAACTTTAGAAAAAGAGACAAGAGAAAGTTCTTTAAAATCTTTAGATGATAATTTTAGTTTAATAAAAGACCTTAATAGAGGTGATTGGTTTTCAGTCTATGTAAACTCGATTATGTCTCGTTTTGACCCTCATACGAGTTATTTTGCACCAGAAGAAAAAGAACGGTTTGATGTAAATATCAGTGGTAAACTAGAAGGAATTGGTGCTCGTTTGACTAAGAAAAATGATTTTACTCAAATTGATGAATTGATTTCTGGCGGACCTGCTTGGAAAGGTAAACAGCTGGAAGCTGGAGATTTAATCTTAAAAGTAGGACAAGGCAATACAGAGCCAGTTGATGTGGTAGGGATGCGTTTGGATGATGTTGTTAAAAAAATCAAAGGTCATAAAGGAACCGAAGTTAAATTGACAGTTAAAAAAGTTGATGGAAGTATCAAGGTGATTTCTATCATAAGAGATATTGTAGAAATCGAAGAAACGTACGCAAAATCAAGTATTGTTGAGAAAAACGGATTGAAATACGGAGTGATTTATTTGCCTAAATTTTATATTGATTTTGAAAACAAAGACTCTAGAGATGCAGGTAAAGATATTGCACTTGAAGTAGATCGATTAAAGAAAGAAAATGTTAGTGGTATCGTACTTGATGTGCGTGATGATGGTGGAGGTTCTCTTTCTACGGTAGTAGATATTGCCGGATTATTTATCGAAGAAGGACCAATTGTTCAGATTAAATCTGCGGGAAAAAAGAAAGAAGTTTTATACGACAAAGATAAAAAAGTAGAGTGGGATGGTCCATTGGTTATCATGGTAAATAGTTTCTCTGCTTCTGCTTCTGAGATTTTGGCTGCTGCAATTCAGGATTACAAACGTGGAGTTATCATCGGTAGCAAACAAACTTATGGTAAAGGGACAGTACAAAATGTAATCGACTTGAACCAATTTGTACGTAATACAGAGTATGGAGATTTGGGAGCTTTGAAAGCAACTACTCAGAAATTTTACAGAATTAATGGAGGTTCAACGCAATTAGAAGGCGTAAGAAGTGATATTGTAATGCCAGATCGTTATGCTTATCTAAAAATGGGAGAACGTGACGTTGATAATGCAATGCCTTGGGACAAGATTGATCCAGCTGATTATAGCGCTTGGAAGTCAACAGAAAATTTTAATCAGGCAATTGCCAATAGTAAAGCTAGGATTGCACAGAATGCCCAGTTTAAGCTGATTGAAGATAATGCAAGATGGATTGATGTTAAGAGCAAAGAGAATACGTACAGCTTAAATATCAAAAATTTTAAAGAAACTCAGGCTCAGGTAGAAAGCGAAGGAAAAAAATACAAACCAATTACAGACTATAAAAACAATTTGGTTTTTAAATCTTTGCCTTACGAAGATCTTGAAATGTCTAAAGATGCGAGCTTAAAAGAAAAAAGAGAGTCTTGGCATCAGGCACTAGCCAAAGATGTTTATGTTGAAGAAGCTTTGAATGTTTTGGATGATTTACAATCTAAAAATATTTCAAAAAGTAATGTTTCGAGCAAAATGA
This sequence comes from Flavobacterium flavipigmentatum, assembly GCF_020911905.1. Lineage (NCBI taxonomy): Bacteria > Pseudomonadati > Bacteroidota > Flavobacteriia > Flavobacteriales > Flavobacteriaceae > Flavobacterium > Flavobacterium flavipigmentatum. Next base: position 1,529,548 of record NZ_CP087133.1, read on the forward strand.
AAAAAGATAAATTGGTTAAATCTTAATTGAAGCAAATCAATTGGTAAAAAAAAGCGTTTCTTAAATATTTAAGAAACGCTTTTTTTGTAATTTTCATTTTGAAATAATACAACTTTTTATGAAAAAATATCTTATACTCGTTTGGGTTGGTTTTTTACTTTTTTCATGTAAAAAAGAAAGCACATCTGGAACTGAAAATAAAATACCTCGTGAAGAAATTTCCTCAGCAGTTTCCAATCAAGTTGATACTGTCTCAGGGTTTTCTGAAGCTTATTTGCCTATTTCAACAACGAAACAAATCGTAAAACATGATTATTATACACTTTCGTATAATGAAAATTTTGAGCAAGCAGAATGGGTTGCTTACGAGTTAAAGGCCGAATATGTAAAAAACAATGATTTTAAAAGGCCTTATTTTGTGCAAGACCCCAACGTAATAACAGGCTCCGCAGATTGGCGGAATTATAAAAAATCAGGATATGATAAAGGGCATCTTTGCCCTGCAGCCGATATGGAATTTGATAAGAGAGCGTATAATGACACATTCTTTACATCTAATATTTCTCCTCAAAAACGCGATTTTAATAGTGGAATCTGGAATAGAATTGAGGAAAAAGTGAGATACTGGGCTCTTCGTGACCGAGATATTTATGTCGTAACGGGCGGCGTCCTGAATGATTTAGATAAAAAAATAGGAACAGAAAAAGTATCTGTTCCTAAATATTTTTATAAAATTGTTTTGTCAAAGTCTGGTAAGGAGTACAAAGCAATTGCTTTTTTAGTTCCGAATGAAGATAGTGACAAATCAATTTATGATTTTGTAGTTCCTATTGAGTCAATCGAAAAAATGACTGGAATAGATTTTTTTCCTAATTTGAAAAACTTAAAAAGTAGTCAGAGTTTTTAAATCAGTAATAGTTTGAGTAGGATTTTCTGCTTTAAAAACAAAACTTCCTGCAACCAAAACATCAGCCCCAGCTTCTACTAATTGTTTGGCATTTTTATTGGTTACACCACCGTCAATTTCGATAATTGTTGAAGCGTTTTTGCGTGTAATAAGTGCTTTTAATTTTTTTACCTTATCGTAAGTGTTTTCGATAAAAGATTGTCCTCCAAAACCAGGATTCACACTCATAATACAAACTAAGTCAATGTCATTTATTACATCTTCCAGCAAATCAATATTGGTGTGAGGATTAATGGCAACACCTGCTTTCATGCCTTCGGCTTTAATGGCTTGTAACGTTCTGTGCAGATGCGTACAGGCCTCGTAGTGCACACTTAAGATGTTAGCTCCTAAATCTGCGAAAGTTTTGATATAACGATCAGGATCAATAATCATCAAATGTACATCGATTGTTTTTTTTGCATGTCTCGAAATAGCTTCCAAAACGGGCATCCCAAAGGAGATATTCGGAACAAAAACCCCATCCATTATATCAATATGAAACCAATCTGCCTGACTATTATTGATCATTTCAATGTCACGTTGTAAATTGGCAAAATCAGCCGCTAGAACAGAGGGCGCAATAAGTGTATTCTTCATTGTGTAATTGTGTGTTGTGTTATTTTTGGCAAAGGTAATTATAAAAAATAAAAAACTCCGGTAATCAGCCGGAGTTTCAATCATCAATCAAAAAACGAACAGTCAATCAAACTGTTGTTTGCTGTTTAGTCGAAAGTCAAATGTCTAAAAGTCAAAAGAGACTTTTGGGCTTTATAAACTTTCTAACTTTAAGACTAGTTTTAGCCTAAATATGTTTTTAGAATTTTACTTCTTGAAGTGTGTTTTAATCTGCGGATTGCTTTTTCTTTAATCTGACGCACACGCTCACGAGTTAAGTCGAAAGTTTCTCCAATTTCTTCCAAAGTCATTGGGTGTTGGTCACCTAAACCAAAATACAAACGCACAACATCTGCCTCTCTTGGAGTTAATGTTTCTAGCGAGCGCTCAATTTCAGTACGCAATGATTCATGAATTAATTCTCTATCTGGGTTTGGAGACTCTCCAGAACGTAAAACGTCATAAAGATTAGAATCTTCTCCTTCTACAAGAGGCGCATCCATAGACAAGTGACGACCAGAGTTTTTCATAGACTCTTTTACATCATTTACCGTCATATCAAGTTCTTTTGCAATTTCTTCAGCAGAAGGTGGACGCTCGTTAGATTGCTCTAATAATGCGTACATCTTGTTGATTTTATTGATAGAACCAATTTTGTTTAATGGCAAACGTACAATACGTGATTGCTCTGCCAATGCTTGAAGAATCGATTGACGAATCCACCAAACGGCGTAAGAGATAAATTTGAAACCACGAGTTTCATCAAAACGTTGCGCCGCTTTGATTAATCCTAAGTTTCCTTCGTTAATTAAATCAGGAAGAGTTAATCCTTGATTTTGATATTGTTTAGCAACCGATACTACGAAACGCAGGTTGGCTTTTGTTAGTTTTTCTAAAGCTCTTTGATCACCAGCCTTAATTCTTTGTGCTAATTCTACCTCTTCATCAGCGGTAATTAGGTCAACTTTTCCAATTTCTTGTAGGTATTTGTCTAGCGATGCAGTTTCACGATTGGTTACCTGCTTGGTGATTTTAAGTTGTCTCATGTTTTTGTCTCCTCAATTTTAAAGTGTACAAGTAGTTATACGTAAGGCAGAACGAAAAAGTTACAACTATTTTAAAAAATATTTTATTTTTTAATTAAAGTACTCATTCATCAACATGTCATTACATAAGTTTTAATGAGCGGTTGTGTCTTTAACCTCAATAATTTTTTTGATAAAAACAGGTTTTCCGTTTGCAGTAAAACCTTCCAAGATTACTTCAAATTGTCCAGAAATATCAGAAGTATAAAATGTGATTGTTGAGGCCGCCGTTAGATCCATATTTGGTAGCCATAAAAGCTGGTGCCTGTAATCTGGGATTCTTTGGTTTTTATTGTCTGAATAATCAGGTTGAAAATATTCTTTTTTGCCTTGTGGTCTTAATAATTCTGGTCGAATTATAAAACTGCCATTGAGTTTTGTTTCATAATCACCGTTTTTGGTGGTAAAAGCCACAATTCCATTAAATGATTTCGCTCCGTAGTAATAGAGGCCTTTTACAACATTTACTTTATCAATATTCTTTGGGTTGTACGTAAAAAATTCATTCAAATTCTCAAGTATAAGTCCGTCAACAAGCACTAATGGTGCTAGCGAGAATTCATAGTTTTCATCATAATCATATACTTGTAAAGAATAGTTTTTGTTTTCTTTTCTAAAAACAACTCCATTTACGACTTCGGTAATGGTTTCTTCCATGGTTGGAAATCTCGTAAAATCATCAAGTTTATACTCTTTAGATACAGATCCGTAAAAAGGAGTAAATACAGATGGGGCAACTAAACTGTCTTTTTTGACATTGTAGTAAGCGTTTTCTATTTGACTTGCAATGACTCTTTCGCTAATATTTTTAGCAGATTCTGAATGGAATGGAAGTTTAGAAAAATTTAAGTTAGAAACTTCTATTGCTTTCGGGCTGTCAATTTTAATCGTGTAATTTTCTTTATTATATTCCAGTAATTGAACCGTAATGTTGGGGTTTGGATTAGCATTTTCAATATTAAAAAGAAACCTTCCTTGATCATCTGTCTTTCCTATTTTCAAATCATAATTTCTTCCAATAATAGAAAGTCCAACTTTTTTATTCTTAATTTCTTCGGTTGAAGAAGTTATTCTGCCTGAAATTATTTCGCCTCGCAATTCAGGTAATGTAAAATTGGAGCTCGTTATTTCAGAATTAAAAGCAGTGTTTTGATTCGTTTTTCGATATTCTGAAAAAACCATTTTGTTTTGGGCTAAAAAGCCATCTGTTTTTCGGATAGAAATCATGTAATTTCCTTTCAAATAATCCTCAGAAAGAGTGCTGAATTTCAACTGTACTTGTTCGCGATTATTAAATGTTTTATTTTTTAAATCAATTGAAATATCATTATTGTTGACATCTGCAAAAGTCAATTCTTTTGAATCAATTGTCGAATCAGCGGAAGTATTAACCTGATTTTCATTATATGGATTTACAATATAAATATCGGTGTTAAAATATTCTTCAGGACTTTTGTTCAGCATCCAGCTAGTGTATCCGATTATTTTGTACGTTCCTGTTTCTAATGTTGTCGGGATAAAAAAGTCGCCATTGCTGCTTCCGTTTTTAAGAAACAATTTATGTGTAAAAACGATTTTTTTATTGCTGTCAATAAGTGCAATGTAACCGATTTTGGTATATTTTGTAGGGGTATTTGTTGTTTTGTCGATGCAGAATATCTTGTACAACAAAGTCTCTCCGGTAACGAAAGAATTAGTATTGGTGGTTACAAAAATTGATTCGTTTAAATTCTTATCAACTTCGTAAAGATCAGCAACAGAATTATTTTTTTGTGCCAATGTAAATTGCTGATAACTTAGTAGTAAAGTTATGGCCAGTAAATATTTTAATCTATCCAAAATGATGGTTTTATATTTGATGAAAAAGAAGTACAATCTCCGCATTCTATAGGATATAATATATAGAGAGGCCCCTCAGTTGGGTAGTAAACTTTTATTCTGCTCTCGATTAATTGTACTATTGTTGGTCCTTGGCAGGTTGAATTTGGATTGGTACTGTAACAATTGTTGAAATAATATTCGGCGATATCACTATCTGGAATCGGTGCAGGACAATAATAAGGATAACTAGGCGGTAGTACTCCCTGAAAAAGGTCTGTAAAATTAAAAAAAAGTCTTTTTTCAGAATAAGAAGAAACATCAAAAAAACCAATTACTTTTTCGCCCGGACTATCAATCGATTTAATATTTCCGTACAAAAAACCAGGTTGAGTTTGAGACAAAACATTTCCGTTATTCGAAATTTCTTTTAGTGTTTCATAATAAGTATGAGCTGTCAGACTTTGTACATATTGTTTTACCAAAATACTGTATCTGTTTTTTATGATAGGGTCTTTGCTGCTGATGAATTTAATAGGGAAGTTGCTTACAATATCCTCTGATAAGTTGTTGGTATTGGTTAATAATATTTCCTCCGATTTTTGATTTGAATAGCAAGTTCTGGCCTCGGTGGTTCTTTTTCTCAGGGTCACTACATTGCCTGCGGGAATAGCTTCATCAGGATGCCACATAGGAGCAACGACTTTGTAGGTTTCGTCATATTCATATCTGTAATATTTAGATGTGTTTGTCGGGTCAGAGCTGTTTACTGTGATCTCGACGCCAAGTATTCCGTTTTTGGTTACTGCGGTAGGTACAACACTTGATATTTGATTGGGAGTAGTTAATTTTTCTATACTTGACTCGTAGGTTTTTCCGTTTTTGGTAAGAATATGTAATTGATATTCTCTATCGGGAAGCGCTTGAAAAGGCGTGATAGATGTATACGAAGCAGTATTTTGATCAAATTCATATTTGTTTCCTAAATTGTCGGTTATGTATACGACAGCTTGAGATTCAAATTGAGGAAAGTTTTCTTCAAGAGAATAGGTTCTTGAAATTTTTACTTCTTGGGTTTTATATTCGTTTGTTAATGTTGCTTCTATTACAACAACATCTTCAAAACCATTGTTTTGATATGCGTATGGTGTTGTGCATCCCAATATTGATGCTAAAAATAATATTGTAAGTAACGTATAGAGAAAGATCTTTTTCATCACCTTTTAAAATTTAAAATTATAAGTAATAGTAGGTATCGGCATACCAAAAATAGAAGTTTGATATGCTTTTATTTGTCCTTCTTTTGTAACAAAAAATATAGAATAAGGATTGTTTCTACCTAATACATTGTAGATAGAAATGTTCCAAAAACTGTGAGCTAATTTTTTTATTTTATGATTTCCTTCAATATTTAAACCTATATCCAGTCTGTAATAATCGGGTATTCTAAATTTATTTCGATCACTATAAAGCGTATATTCTGCTCCATTATAAGTGTATTTGCCTATCGGATAGGTAATTGGCCTTCCGGTTTGATACACAAAGTTAGAAGAAAAACTATAGCGGTGCGTAAATTTGTAATTCATCACAATGCTTACATCGTGAGGTTTGTCAAAATTCGTAGGAAAATAATCTCCGTTATTTACTTTTTCATCATTAAACTGACTGTCAAGCTTTATAAATGACCTGGAATAAGTATAGCCAATCCAGCCGTTAAGTCTTCCGTAGGGTTTTTTTAATAAAAATTCGACTCCGTATGCTTTTCCTTCTCCTTGTAGTAATTCGGTTTCTAAATCTTGGTTCAGGAGAATATTGGCTCCTACTTTGTAGTCCAGAATATTTTTAGATGTTTTATAATAGCCTTCTAAACTTAATTCGATGTCTTTGTAATCTAATGTTTTGAAAAGTCCTAATGAATATTGCAAACCGCTTTGTGGTTGCACATTCAAGTCAGATAATTTCCAGGTGTCTGTTGGTGCTTGTGTAGTGTTATTCGAAAGTAAGTGAATGTACTGAAAATTTTTGTCGAATCCTGCTTTTACAAAGAAACTGTCGTCAAAAATGTATCGTAAACCAATGCGGGGCTCAAAACCTCCAGAAGTATTGATGACTTCATTCTTACCATATTTCTTTTCTTCAATTACAGTTGAAGGTGTCATTGGAACTCCTTCCTTATAAACTTTTTGAGTTGCTTCTCCCAAAGCGGCATAAAAGGAATATCTTGCTCCGACGTCCAGTAATAATTTTTCGGTGATTTCAAACTTATCAGATAAAAACAATGCAGATTCCAGTCCCTTTTCGTCATCAATATTTATAGGTGTTACCAATGAGGATTCTCCGTTAGGGCTTATTTCTCCGGGATTCACCTTGTAAAGTTTTGTCGAAAGGCCGTAAGTAAATTTATGTTTGCTGTTATAGATTGTATTAAATTTTAAACTGGCCTGAGTCTCATCTATTTTGTACTTAAAAATAAAGGAATCAGGATTGGTCGATTGGTAGTTAATGCTAAATTTATATTCACTGTTGGTAACGTTAAATTCGCTATTTGTTTTTTCATTAAAAGCATGTTTCCATTTCAAAGAAATGAGTCTGTTACTGTATTTGTATAAAGAATCCGGAGTGATGGTATAGGCATCTTTGCTGTAATATAATGTGCCTTCTAAAGAGTTGCTTTTATTTATTTTATGATTGTATTTTGCAAATAAATCATAAAAAGAGGCTTGACTATTTTTCAGATTCTCATCGTCCAGCGTTTTTAAAATCCAATCAGAGTAAGTTGCTCTTCCCCCAACTAGTAGACTTGCTTTTCCTTTTACTACCGGAATAGAAGCTGTAAGATTGCTCGTAACGGGGCCAACTCCTCCTTCTCCAGAAAATTTTTCTGTATTTCCGTTTTTAGAAATAATATCAAATACAGAAGACAATCTTCCTCCATATTCAGACGGAATACCTCCTTTATAAATGTCTACTTTGTTGATCGTATAAGGGTTGATAGAAGAGAAAAAACCAAATAAATGAGTAGGGTTGTAGAGGGTTGCATTGTCTAATAACACAAGGTTTTGATCTTCTTTTCCTCCGCGCACATTAAAACCGGACGAACCTTCTCCAGCGGTTTTTACCCCAGGAATAGTCAAAGCAATTTTTAGAATGTCTCTTTCGCCAAGAACCAAAGGAATGGTTTTTACTCCTTCGGCTTCAATCGTGGTAACACCTGTTATAGCGGTTCTAACATTTTGACTTCCTTTTCCTTTTACCAGAACTTCATCCAGTTGGTTTATTTTTTCAGTAGTAGTAAAATCTAAAGTACCATTACTATAAATCATTATTTTTCTTGAAGTGCTTTTGTAAAATAATGATTCGATTTCGATAGTACTTATTCCGGTAGGAAGTTTTAAGCTGTAAAAACCGGCTGCATTAGTAATCGTGCTAATAGATGTATTTTTTACCTTAACGTTGATGTCTGCAAGGGGTTTGTCATCTTTTAAATCTCTAATATATCCCGAAAGTGTGTATAAATCAATGTCAGAATCTACAGCTTCCTTTCCTATTAATGCAATAGCGTTTTCAGTATTTGTTTTATCTTTTTTAATAGAATCATATTGCTGAAAAAATACTGGAGCATTATGAGTTGCAGAGCCTTTGGTGTTTTTACTTTGGTATTTGTCATAAATAATACTATTTTTTGTCAGTATTATTTTTCTCGCATCTATATAAAAATTAAGTTCGGTGTCTTCAAAGACTTTGGTGAGTACTTCTTGGATCGTTTTATTAGAATAATTTCCTGATATTAAAACGTTTTTGTCAAACCAATCTTCCTGAAAATAAAATGTATAATGGGTAGAGGCTTCGACTTTTTTTAGAACTTCAATTCGATTAATATTACTGAAACTTAAGTTAATGGTGGAATTTTGGTCTTGAGAGTACATTAATTGATTGAAACCAAATAATAATAAAATAATAGTAAATATTCTCATTTGGGCGATGCTATTGATTTAAATTGTTAATGTACTTCATTATGTTTTTCATAAATAATGATGGATTTTCTTTTCTTAAATCTTTGTTCAGGAAATAGAAGTCGTTTATTTTTCTTTTTTGATTTGGATATAATTGTATGATTTCTTTTTTATTATTTATTGAAATGAATTTATTATCCTTTAATAAAATAAACTCATATTGCGGTACAAATTGAAGAAGGGAGACATTTTCTTTCAGGATCTTTTTTTTCTCTTTGTAATGTTTTATGTAGAGAATAGTAGTATTGCTGGCAGCTATTTCTTCATAATAACCACCTTTAAAGAGTTGAAGATTTACTTCTTTTAAGTTGACGAATTTTTCATTACCGATTTTAAAAGAGCTGACATTTTCTTTAACGATATTTATTTTTGTAGTATTTGATTCATTATAAGGTCTGATAACTAATTCATCAGCATAGATATCATATTTTAAATATAAATCGAAGTAGTTCTGACCATTATAAGTTAGACTTCCTGTTCTGAAATCATCAGAAAAATAATAGCGATTTTCATTGTTATCCGTTTGGTCAAAATTCAAATGGGCAGATCCATTTTTAAAATCCATAGACTCGATACCCAGATTTTTATCAAACCAATTATAAGTAGCAACTTCATTGCTGGTTTGGCTATAAATAGAAGAAATGCTTAGGAATAATCCAAATAAAATTATAAAATGTAGTTTTTTTTGAAATGTTTTCAAAGGATTCGTGGTTTTGATGTTTTTGGTTTGGCTTTTTCAAAAGTATCAAAAAATTATTGTAAAACCCTTTTTATATGTTAAAATATAATGAAATGTTTGAACATTTTAAACGAAAAACCCCAATTCATGTACATGAATTGGGGTTTTCTATAAATAAACCTTTAGTAAACTAAGATCTGATTACTCTTTTTTCTCTTCACGCGGAGGTCTTGGCAAAAGTGCTTTTCTTGATACTTTTTCTTTTCTTGTTTTCGGGTCAAGACCAAGATATTTTACCTGAAAAACGTCGCCCATGTTCACTACGTCTGTAACGTTTTCTGTGCGTTCCCAAGCTAGTTCAGATACGTGAAGCAATACTTCGTTTCCTGGTGCAGCGGTATATTCTACTACAGCTCCAAAATCAAGCATTTTAATTACTTTAACTTCATAAGCTTCTCCCATTTGAGGTTTGAAAGTAATAGACTGAATTTTTGCTAATACAGCTTCAATTCCTGCAGGATCAGTACCTAAAATTTCGATAACACCTTCTTCGTTAACTTCGTTGATAACAATAGTTGTTCCTGTAGCTTTTTGTAATTCCTGAATTACTTTTCCACCAGGTCCGATCAATGCTCCAATAAAGCTTCCAGGAATAGTTCTGGTGATAATTTTTGGAGAATGTGCTTTAACATCTGCATTTGGTTTAGCAAGAGTTTCAAGTAATTTTCCTAAAATATGCAAACGTCCATCACGAGCTTGAGCCAAAGCCTGCTCCATGATTTCGTATTTCAATCCGTCAATTTTAATGTCCATCTGACAAGCTGTAATACCTTCGGAAGTTCCAGTTACCTTGAAGTCCATATCTCCTAAGTGATCTTCATCACCTAAAATATCAGATAAAACGGCAAAACGTTCTCCGTCTGTAATTAATCCCATCGCAATTCCGGAAACCGGACGAATCATTTGAATACCAGCATCCATTAAAGCCAATGTTCCAGCACAAACGGTAGCCATAGAAGACGAACCATTTGATTCTAATACTTCAGAAACAATTCTGATCGTATACGGATTTTCAGCAGGAATCATGTTTTTCAATGCTCTTTGTGCCAAGTTTCCGTGTCCAACTTCTCTTCTTGAAGTTCCTCTTAACGGACGAGCTTCTCCTGTAGAAAATGGTGGGAAATTATAGTGTAAATAGAATTTTTCTTCTCCTTGTTCAGATGGCGAATCAATTTGGTTTGCTTCTCTAGAAGTTCCTAAAGTTGCCGTAGCCAATGCTTGAGTTTCTCCACGTGTAAACAATGCCGAACCGTGAACCGATGGTAAATAATCTACTTCACACCAGATAGGTCTGATTTCTGTAGTTTTTCTTCCGTCAAGACGAGTTCCTAAATCTAAAGTTACATTACGAACTGCTTCTTTATTGGTTTTGTAGAAGTATTTAGAAACTAAATCTCCGTTTTCTGCCAATTCTTCTTCTGTAAATAATGCTTTTACTTCTTCTTTTACGGCATCAAATGCAGCTGAACGTTCGTGTTTCGCTGAACCTTTACTTGCAATAGCATAAATTTTATCGTAAGCTGCTGCTTTTACTTTTGCGTAAATAGCATCATCTGTTTTTTCAGTTTCATAAGTACGAACTTCTTTTTTTCCAAATGCAGCAGCCAATCTTTCTTGAGCAGCAATTTGTACTTTAATATGTTCGTGAGCAAATTTAATTGCTTCCAGCATTTCTGCTTCTGAGATTTCTTTCATCTCTCCTTCTACCATTGCGATAGAATCAGTAGAAGCTCCAATCATCATATCAATGTCTGATAATTCTAATTGTGCACGAGATGGATTGATGATGAATTTACCGTCAATTCTTCCAACTCTAGCTTCAGAAATCAATGTTTCAAAAGGAATATCAGACAAAGCAAGCGCTGCCGAAGCGGCCAAACCTGCTAATGCATCCGGCATCACTTCATCATCATGAGACATTAACTGAATCATAACCTGAACTTCTGCATGGTAATCGCTTGGGAAAAGCGGACGTAAAACACGGTCTACTAATCTCATTGTTAATACTTCGCTATCACTAGGACGCGCTTCTCTCTTAAAGAAACCTCCTGGGAAACGACCTGCTGCTGCAAATTTTTCGCGATAATCTACCGTTAGTGGTAAAAAATCGATACCTGGACTTGCTTTTCTTGCGGAAACAACTGTACCTAAAATGACAGTTTTTCCAATTCTTACTACTACAGAACCATCGGCTTGTTTTGCCAAACGTCCTGTCTCGATTGTGATGTTTCTGCCATCACCTAAATCGATACTTTCTACAAATAATTGTGGAATCATAAATTTTTCCTTATTGGTTATACAATGGGTTTTAGTTGTGTTGTAGTTGTTGTGTAGTTGTTGTTTCTAAAACCCAATGAAAAACCAAACTTTTTTCTAATAAAATGCTTGTAATGTAAAAACAAAAAGAGGCACTCTCGCACCTCTTTTTTATATTGATTATTTTCTGATATTCAATACTTTGATAATCTCACGATATCTGTTGATCTCTTTCTTTTTCAAGTAATCCAACAAAGCTCTTCTTTTACCTACTAGTAGTACAAGTGAACGCTCAGTGTTATAATCGTGACGATTTTTTTTCAAGTGCTCAGTTAAGTGTGAAATTCTGTAAGTGAACAATGCAATCTGACCTTCTGCTTTTCCAGTGTTTGTTGCTTCACCGTGTTGTGCAAAAATTTCTTCCTTTTTTTCTTTAGTTAAATACATTCCAATATTATTTAATGATTTTTATGTATGTCATACATCTTTTGTAAGACGGTGCAAAAATAATACTTTTTTTTCGAAAAAATAAATTTAAAGATTGAAAAGATTAAAGATTTAGCAATTATGACCAAAAATATTCTTTTTACAACGTTTTAAAAGCTTAATTTTTAGAATAATTTTGCAACTTCTTGATTGACAAATTCTAAAAATCTTTCGTCAGCAGCGGTAAAAGGATCGATAACGTGACTATCAATGTCAATTTGACCAATATTTTGTCCGTTTACAAATAAAGGCACAACGATTTCAGATTTTACAGTAAAGCTACATGCGATATAGTTGTCTTGCGCCGCAACGTCAGGCACCACAAAATTGGCATTGCTTTCGGCTACTTGTCCGCAAATTCCTTTTCCAAACGGAATTACAGTATGGTCTGTTTCGGCTCCTACATAAGGTCCTAAATGGAGTGTTTTGGTATCATGATTGGCAAAATAAAAGCCAACCCAATTATAATATTCTACATTTTCGTTCAATAATTGACAGATAGTCAATAATTTTGCATCTCTATTGTTTGTTGAGTCTGCAACAATAGCACTTATTTTTGGTTGTAATTCTTGAAATGTCATCATAATAAAATTTTATACAAAAGTATTTAAAGCTAGTCTCAAAAATATATAAATTTGAAAAAAAATTACTTTGAAAAAATATTTAGTACAGTATAAACCTTTTCTGCTTTTTATAAGCATCTTTTTTGCTACTTATATTTTTCTAACTTTAGTTTATAAGTCGTATCTGAATCTTTTTGAAGAAAGCGAAGTCGATGGGATTACAAATCTTGTAGGCGATCATGTAAAATATATTATGCAGTTATTTGGCGCTGATATTAGAATTGAAAAAAATGTTTCGGAATCTTTTTTAGAAGTTTGGTATAACAATGTCTATTTCGTCAGAATTGTCGAAGGATGCAATGCTGTAAGTATTGTTATTTTGTTTATTTCGTTTGTTATTTCCTTTTCAGGAAAATGGAAGTCAACAGTGTTTTTTATACTTTTTGGAGTTTTTTTTATTTATATTTTGAATGTCATTCGAATTGCTTTACTCACGGTTTTGCTGTTTCGTTTTCCCGAAAATCAGCAGTTTCTGCACGGTGTTCTTTTTCCTTTGATTATTTATGGAGTAGTTTTTATTTTATGGATTATCTGGGTGAATAAATTTTCAAAATATGCTAAATAAATTACTAGAAAATAAGTTCAGAATTGCTTTTGCTGTCCTGATTATTTGTTGTTTTACGGTGGTTCGTGCTTTCGAAAAGCAACTCTTCTATGATCCTTTTCTAAAATATTTCGAAGGAGATTTTAAAAATTTACCTGTACCTGATTATAACGGTTTTAAGCTTTTTTTAGGAATTTTATTTCGTTATTTATTAAATGCTTTTTTGTCAGTAGCTCTAATTGAGGTTCTCTTTCGGGATAAAGACATTACAAGGTTTAGTATTTTTCTGTATCTCTTTTTTTTAGTGCTTCTTTCGGTATTATTCTACCTTGTTTTACTGTTTTTTCCGGAAAAGAATTGGCTGCTTTTTTACGTTAGAAGATTTCTTATTCAGCCCATATTTGTATTGTTGTTTATTCCAGCATTTTATTATCAGCAACAAGATTCAAAAAAATAACATTTTATTAAATCTTTTTCATTCTCTTTTTAATAATTTTGCTTCATGAATTGGAAGAGATGTACAACATTGTTTTTAGCGCTCCTTTTGTTGGTGTCCAACATTGGGTTTGCTTTTGATGTACATTATTGTGGCGGTAAGATAGCTTCTGTTTCTTTAAATACGACTGTAGATGCCGCACCCCAAAAGAGTTGTTGTGCAAAAACAGAAAAAAAATCATCTTGTTGTAAAGATAAAGTAGTTCATTTCGAAAAAAAATCGGATAACGCTACTTTTAAAATTTTCTTTTTTCAACTTGAATTTCCCGCTTTAATTCAGGAATTCAAATCAACTGCATTTTTAGTAATTCCTAATTTTAAAAGCAATCAGATTATTGCGTATTGTTCTGATGCTAATGCGCCTCCTTTATTCAAATTATATCATCAATATCTTTTTTACGCCTGATTTTAATGTTTAGATTCAAGCCAATATTGGCTTGTAAAGTAATTTTTGATTGTTTTTTCTTTTAAAACTTTCAAAATGCGTTTTTCTACTTAACATTAAAATCATTTTTTATGCAAAAAATTAGAATGCTTTTTGTCCTGATTTTACTTTCTGTGTCTGTGTTTTCGCAAGAAGATTTAGAAGAAGTCAAAATCACAAAAAAGCAAAAAGGAATTAAAAAATCCTATACTTTAACGGCCAATACATCTGTTATTACAAGTAAAGAATTGCTTAAAGCAGCCTGCTGTAATCTGGCCGAAAGTTTCGAGACCAATCCTTCAATTGATGTCAATTTCTCGGATGCTTTAACGGGAACCAAACAAATAAAAATGTTGGGTTTAACAAGTCCATATTTGATGATTACTGAGGAAAATATCCCTTCGGTTCGAGGAGCTTCCCAAGCCTACGGATTGTCATTTACGCCTGGAACCTGGATAGAAAGTGTTCAGATTACCAAAGGAGCTGGAAGTGTTATCAATGGATACGAAAGTATTTCAGGGCAAATCAATACAGAGCTTTTAAAGCCGTTAAATGATATTCCGTTTTTCTTAAATTTTTATGGTTCTACCGATTCTCGTTTTGAACTCAATACACATTTTAATAAAAAACTATCCGACAAATGGGCGACAAGTTTATTTGTTCATGGCAACGCCCGCGTAGCAAAAAACGACATGAACGATGATGGTTTTTTGGATAATCCGTTAGGAAAACAAATTAATATTCTAAATCGTTATCAATATTATAATGCCGAAAGTGGGTTGGTTAGTTTTATCAATTTCAGGTATATGAATGATAAAAAGCAAACGGGTCAAGTTGATTTTGATAAAGACAGAGATCGTGGGACGACGAATTTCTGGGGCTCAGAAATCAATACGGAGCGTTTTGAGGTTTCGGCCAAAGTTGGGTACGTTTTTCCAGATATGCCGTACCAAAGTATCGGTTTTCAAAATGCCTTCAACAGCCACAATCAGGATTCTTATTTTGGCTTAAACCTGTATGACATCAAGCAAAATAGTTATTATTCGAATTTGATTTTCAATTCGATTATCAACAATACCATGCATAAATTTTCTACAGGATTGAATTTTACGTATGATGAATATCAGGAATTTGTGAATGTAAACGATTACAGCAGAATTGATAATTCGGTAGGTGCTTTTTTTGAATATACCTATGATAATACAGATAATTTTAGTCTGATTTTGGGCGGAAGAGTAGATAATCATAACCGATTAGGCTTTTTTGTAACCCCTCGCTTGCACATGCGATACAATCCTTGGAAGGATGCAGTAATTCGTTTTTCTGCGGGAAGAGGCAAGCGTTCGGCTAATATTTTTGCCGAAAATCAACAACTCTTTGCGAGTTCCCGTACTTTTGAAATTTTAGATGCAAATGGTAAAATTTACGGTTTAAACCCTGAAATTGCATGGAATTATGGTTGGAGTTTTTCTCAAAAGTTTAAAATTTTTGGTAAAAATGCCGATGCAGGGTTTGATTTCTACAGAACCGATTTTCAGAACCAGGCTGTTGTAGATTTGATGCAGAGTCCGCAACAAGTGTCGTTTTACAATTTAAGAGGAAATTCTTTTGCCAATAGTTTGCAGTTGGAGTTTAATTATGAAGTGCTGCATAACTTTAATTTACGTACGGCATACAAATACTACGACATTCAAACCGATTATTTAACGGGCACTTTTCAGCGTCCTTTGCAGGCAAAACATCGTTTTTTAGGAAATTTAGAATACGAAACCAATTTGAATGATGATAAGCAATGGAAATTTGATTTTACTTATAATTGGTCAGGAAAACAACAATTGCCGTACACGGCTTATAATCCTGAAGCAGATCAGTTTCCTGATTTTTCGCCATCTTACGCCGTAATGAATGCTCAGGTTACACGAGTTTTCTCATCAGTTTTTGAAGTCTATGTGGGCGGTGAAAACATTGGCAACTATAAACAAGAAAAGGCAATTTTAGGAGCCAATGATCCTTTTGGCTCTAACTTTGATGCTTCTATAGCATATGCGCCGATTTTTGGACAAATGTATTATGCAGGGCTACGATTTAAAATAAAATAACAAATTGATATAAATTTTAATAACTAATAAATAATAAACAAAATGAAAAATATACTTTTAATTGTATTGGTAACTTTTTTAGGATTTTCTGCTCAAGCACAAGCTAAAAAAAATAAAAATTTAAAATATACTACTGAAGTAAATGGAAATTGCGAACAATGTAAAAAACGCATCGAAAAAGCTGCTTTTGGAGTTTCTGGCGTAAAAACAGCCACTTGGGATGTAGGTACACATGAGTTAACGGTGATTATGAATGAGGAGAAATGTTCTCCTGAAGATTTGAAAAAAGCAATCGCAAAAGTAGGTCACGATACCGATGCTGTAAAAGCTACGGAGACAGATTATCAAAATCTGCATTCTTGCTGTAAATACGAGAGAAAATAATAACCCAAGCCCAAGTTTCTTACTTGGGCTTTTTCTATTCGTTAATTAATCTTTAAAATGCTGCGTTTTATTGTGGTTGAAATAAATTATTCTTACTTTCACGACCTTATAAATGTAATAGTAAACCTTTTTTATGAATAATTTTGATTGGAGTCAATTGATCAACCCCGAATTTTATATTACTTTAACTGTTGGTGGGATTCAGATTGGTTTATTTATTGTTTTATTTATTGTTTTTGCAGAGACGGGTCTTTTTGCAGGATTCTTTCTGCCAGGCGATAGTTTGCTTTTTTTAGCGGGTATTTACAGCCGTGATTTAATTCAGAATTTAGCATTCATTCCCAGCGATTTCATTAATGTTTTATTGCTTTCAACGCTTGTGGCCATTATGGGTGTTTTAGGAAACATGACCGGTTATTGGTTTGGAGCAAAAAGTGGTTATTATTTGTTTAAAAAAGAAGATTCTTTTTGGTTTAAGAAAAAATACCTGCTGCAATCCAAAGACTTTTTTGAAAAATATGGTGGAAAGGCAATCATTTACGCTCGATTTTTACCAATCTTAAGAACATTTGCGCCAATTATTGCAGGGATAGTTTCTATGGATAAGCAGAAATTTATGTTCTATAATGTGCTAAGTTCTTTTTTATGGTCTTTTTTACTAATATTTTCAGGACATTATTTATACGGAATCTTTTTAAAAGAGGGAATTGATTTAAAAGAGCATATAGAATACATTATTATTATTATAGTAATTATTTCTACATTTCCAGTACTCTTAAAGATTCTAAAAAAGAGACCTTCCGAAAAACTATAAAAAAAAGCTGAAGTGAAAACTTCAGCTTTTTTTGCTTTTATATGATAGTGTTTAATAATCGAAATTTGTTTACCAACTCTTAGTTATTTTTAAAAGAAACATCTCTACTGGACGAGAACGTTGTGTTTTCTTTTTTGATTAATCTGTGAATGCTAAACTCATTTTTAGACTACCATTCATTTACCTTATTAGCATCCATTTTTAAGAATATAAACAATAAAATTGTAAACCCCCATAGACCAGAACCGCCATAAGAGAAGAAGGGAAGTGGTACTCCGATAGTTGGAAAAATACCAACCACCATTGCAATATTTACAAAAAAGTGAGTAAATAATATTCCCGCAACACAATACCCGTAAACCCTGCTGAATTTTGTTTTTTGCCTTTCTGCCAAGTAGATAACACGCAAAAATAATCCAACAAAAAGAGAGATAACAATGAGGGATCCTACAAACCCCCATTCTTCGCCAACAGTTGTAAAGATGTAATCGGTGTGTTGCTCGGGAACAAACCCGCCTTTTGTTTGAGTTCCTTCTAGAAAACCTTTTCCTATCCAACCACCAGAACCAATAGCAATTTCTGATTGATTTGTATTGTATCCGATGCCTTTCATGTCGACACTTTTTCCAAGTAAAATATTAAAACGGTCTCTATGATGCTGTTTAAATACATTTTCGAAAACATAGTTTACTGATAAGACGAAGGCAGAAACGGCTGCTAAAATCATTCCGCTTAAAATAATATTTCGGTCAACAACTCTTCCTTTAAAATAGATAATTGCAAGCACTACTGCCGCAATTAGAATAACTACATAAGGCTCCAGTACAAGAGTTAATACAAACAAAAGTATAGTAATAAACCCTGTTACTACATACCAAGAAGGCAATCCTTCGCGATATAAAACGATGATGAAAATACTGTAAATCAGGGCACTTCCCGGATCAGGTTGAGGCAAAATCAGAATAACAGGCAGAAATACAATTGCGAGTGCTTGCATTTGTCTGTTAAAATCTTTCAAATTAATCTGAGTATCACTTAAATATTTGGCTAAAGCCAATGAGGTAGCGGCTTTGGCAAACTCTGAAGGTTGTAGTGTAAAACTCCCAATCGCATACCAGCAACGTTGCCCGGCGATTGTTTTTCCAAAAAGAAAAAGCCCAGCTAATGATAGTAGCGATACGCCAAAAATAATACTGGCATATTTTTCGTAAAATTTACCGTCAACAAAGAGCACGACAAGTATTAGTGGAATGGTACAGCCAATAAATATTAATTGTTTTTGGTAGGTACCATCTGTAGATAGCAGCGACGACGAGTAAATATTAAGCCATCCCAGTACTACTAAGGTAATATAGATAAAGACACTTATCCAATCAATATTATTTTTTACGCTTTGATTTCTCATTTGAAATAATCCTTATTAATTGTCTTTAGTAGTATCTACAGTTGTTTTTTTGATTTCTGCTTTTGGTGTGATCTTTTTTGGAACTATTATTTTTGCTTTAAGAATAGAATCTTTAGGAGTAGATTCAATTGCCTCTGCTGCACTGATTCCGCCTAATTTAGCATATTCTTCCTTTAAGCTTTTATTCAAAACTCTAATCTCTAAATCTGTTCTTGATATTTTCTTTTTTAGATATTTTTCAATCATCAAGCTAGCGATTGGTCCTGCAACAGTAGCTCCAAATCCTCCATTTTCGATCATAATGGCAATGGCAATTTTTGGATTATCCTTAGGGGCAAAAGCTACAAATATCGAGTGATCTTTAAGTTTTGTTCTAACACCATTAATTTTTGTATAGTTCTCCGCCGTTCCGGTTTTACCACAAATATCAATACCTTCAACTTTAAGTCTGCTGGCAGTTCCCATATTATAAACATCAAATAACCCGCTAATGATTGGAGGGAAATATTTTTTGTCGATACTTGTTGTGTGCTTTGTGGAAAACTTTGGATCTATTTTTTTACTTTCAATTTTTTTGATGATATGAGGTGTAAAATAATAACCCTGATTGGCAATTGTTGCCATCATGTTGGCCAATTGTATAGGTGTCATTACAACTTCGCCCTGACCAATAGCATTTGACACAATTGCAGTACTTCTCCAGCCTCCATTAGGATACATTTGTTTATAGGTTTTGGAGTTTGGTATTTTTCCTTTTTTTCCTGTCGGTAAATCATAACCCATGAATTGTCCCAAACCAAAAGTTTTTAGGTGATTGCTCCATACATCTACCGCCGCACTTGGACTTTGGTATTTGTTAATCGTTTTCATATATGCAGTTCCAAAATAACTGTTACATGATTGATAAATAGCTCTATGCAATTGCAATTGACCTCCGGCACAGTGGCATCTCATAAATCGGCCTCTCGCATAGCTAAATCCGTGATGACAAGAGACTGTGAAAATATTTTCATCGATAACTCCCTCTTGTAAAGCAACTAAACCAGTCAGGATTTTGAAAGGGGATCCAGGAGGATATTCCGCCAAAAGTCCTCTGTCATACAATGGTTTTGCGATAGAATCGTGATATAAAAGTGTATAATTTTTAGAGCGCTTTCTTCCTACCAAAATAGCGGGATCGTAAGAAGGAGCTGTTACAAGTGCTAAAATTTCGCCTGTTTTAGGTTCGATAGCTACAATTCCACCTCGCTTATTGATCATTAATTCTTCCCCATATTTTTGAAGTTCAGCATCGATAGTCAGTGTGATGTCTTCCCCTTGTACTGCTATTGTATCGTATTTTCCGTTTTTATACGAACCAATTTCGCGGTTATATTTGTCTTTTTGAATGTATTTTATTCCTTTAATTCCGCGTAGTACTTCTTCATAGCTTTCTTCGACACCTTGTTTTCCGATTAAGTCGCCACTATTGTAATAAGGGTTTTTGGCAATTAAACGCTCATTCACCTGGGTGATGAAGCCAAAAATATTAGCACCGTAATCTACTTCATAATCACGAAGGGAACGTTTTTGGAAATAAAAACCATCGTATTTTCTGATTTTTTCCTGAAAAGCAGCAAATTCACTTTTGTTTAACTGTGATAAAAAAACAGAAGGTAATCGTGGACTATAAACAGTAGCTTTTGCGACTCTTTTTTGATATTCTTCTTTAGTGATTTTTAATAAGTCGCAAAATTCAGTAATATTAAGGTCTTTCTTGATCTCTCTAGGAATAACCATGATATCATAAGAGGACTGATTGGCTACCAATAATTTTCCATAGCGATCATAGATGTAGCCTCTTTCAGGATAATCGTATTGCTTTTTGATGGCATTATTATCTGATTTGGTCGCAAAAGAGTCATCTACAACTTGCAAATAAAACACTCGAATTACTAGCAGAGATGCTGCAATTATAATTAAAGTGGGCAGCAGAATTTTTCTCATCGTTTATTCGGCTTAATAAGATAAATGATTATAATTGAAGTGATTATAGTAAAGATAGAGCTAAATAACGTTCTGAGCAAAATATCCCAAATAAAACGAAATTGAAATGCTTCCAGAATAAACAAAACAATGTGATGCAATAAAACAGACACCAGAATAAATGAAAACCGTTCAGGAGTCAGTGAGTCGTTTAGTTTTATCGTTTGGTATTCATAACTTAAGCCAAAAGAAAATTTAAATATATAAGGCCTGTAATAGGCAAGTAGAACACATCCTGTAGCATGAATTCCTCCAGAATTACAAAACATATCCATAGTTAATCCGAGTAAAAAACTCGAAATAATTAAACCTGATCTGTTGCTGTTTACAGGATAAAGAATAATATAGAGAATGTACGGAAAAGGGCTGATGTACCCTAAAAAATTCATATTATTAAAAATAACAATCTGAATTGCTAGTAACATAATAAAACGAAAGATATTGACTAACAATGTGCTATTCATCTTCTTTTTCCTTTTTTTCTAAATTAATAAGTTCTTCTCTATCCTTACTTTTAATAATATAAACATGTCCTAAATTGGTCATGTCGTTAAATAACTTAACATTGATGGTGTAGAAAGTAGTTTTTGTGTCGGTGTAAATTTTATCAATTGTCCCTATATTAATGTTCTCAGGGAAAATTACAGACTGTCCACCCGTAACAATTGTATCTCCTTTTCGCACAGAGGCTAGTCTAGGAACATCAATTAACTGCACATATCCAGTACTTTTTCCGTTCCATGTTAAAGAACCAAAGTGATTTGATTTTTTAACTTTTGCATTAATTTGAGATTTCATATTCAAAATACTCACCACAGTCGAATAATTTGGTGACGTTTTATCTACAATACCAATAATCCCCAAACTATTAATAACGCCCATGTCGGGTTTTACGCCTTCTTTCTCGCCTGAGTTTAAAGTAATATAATTTTCGTGTGTATTGTAAGTGTTATGAATAACTTTAGAAATGATAATGTCTTTAGGTTTAACACCTTTTAGGCTGTCAATCATTGGTGGTTTGGTAGTGTCTTGTATACCAAAGAGCTGGCTTTTAAGTCTTGCGTTTTCAAGTACCAATTCGTCATTTTCGGTTCTTAAATTCAAATACTCATTAAAACTATTGATTTTTTCGTAAACACCTCCGCTTAAAAAATTAGCAGAACTGATTACTCTGCTTCTATGAAACGAGTGAGATTGAATTGTGAGTCCCAACGAAATAACTAAAAGCAACAAAAACAGCAATCGATGGCTGTTCTTTATAATGAAATTAAAAATTTGCTGCATTTCTTGTTGTGGTTATTTTGTTTCAGGATATGCTTTTGTTTTCAAATTTTATTAGAGTTAAAAAGACTAATTTTTTAACTCTAATAAAAATATATATTAATTATTATTTTGATTCTTATTTGATTAAGATACTTTTGAATTTTGCAATGTTTTTAAGCGCCATTCCGGTTCCACGTACTACGGCTCTTAAAGGATCTTCTGCAATATAAACAGGTAAATCTGTTTTTTGAGAAATACGTTTGTCAAGACCTCTTAACATCGATCCTCCACCAGCAAGATAAATACCAGTGTTGTAGATATCGGCTGCCAATTCAGGAGGTGTTTGAGATAAAGTTTCCATAACAGCATCTTCAATACGTTGAATCGATTTGTCTAATGCTTTTGCAATTTCACGGTAAGAAACATCCACTTGTTTTGGTTTCCCGGTAAGTAAATCTCTACCCTGAACAGACATGTCTTCCGGTGGTCCATCCAAGTCTTCGATAGCAGCTCCAATCTGAATTTTTATTTTTTCAGCAGTACTTTCTCCCACAAAAAGATTGTGCTGTGTACGCATATAATAAACGATATCGTTGGTAAAAACGTCACCTGCAATTTTTACAGATTTGTCGCAAACAATTCCGCCCAAAGCGATAACAGCAATCTCAGTTGTTCCACCACCAATATCTACGATCATGTTTCCTTTTGGCTGCATGATATCGATACCAATACCAATTGCCGCAGCCATTGGTTCGTGAATCAAATATACTTCTTTACCGTTTACTCTTTCGCAAGATTCTTTAACGGCTCTCATCTCTACTTCTGTAATTCCGGAAGGAATACAAACCACCATACGCAATGCCGGGGTAAACATTCTTTTCTTTAATGCAGGAATACTTTTAATGAACATATTGATCATTTTCTCCGAAGCATCAAAATCGGCAATTACACCATCTTTCAAAGGCCTTATGGTCTTGATGTTTTCATGCGTTTTACCTTGCATCATATTGGCTTCCTTACCAACAGCAATGATTTTGCCTGATACTCTATCACGTGCAACGATTGATGGACTATCAATAACAACTTTATCATTATGTATGATTAAAGTGTTTGCGGTACCAAGGTCTATCGCAATATCCTCGGTCATGAAATCAAAAAATCCCATAAGTTTTTTAGGGGTTTAAAATGTTATAAATAATTATCGAACAAAGTTAAACAAATTAATGTTTAAAATGACGTGTTCCTGTAAATACCATTGCAAGATTATTTGCATTGCAATAATTTATGCTTAATTCGTCTTTTATAGATCCTCCTGGCTGAATTACAGCTGTAATTCCTGCTTTTTTGGCCAATTCTACACAATCCGGAAAAGGGAAAAATGCATCACTCGCCATTGAAGCACCAGTAAGATCAAAACCAAACGCTTTTGCTTTATCAACGGCTTGCATTAAGGCATCTACTCTTGACGTTTGTCCAGTTCCAGAGGCGATTAATGTTCCGTTTTTTGCAAAAACAATCGTATTTGACTTAGTATTCTTGCAAATTTTCGATGCAAATATTAAATCCTCTACTTCTTGTGCAGTTGGCTCTTTAGTGGTAACGGTTTTTAAATGCTCTTTAGTATCTGTAATGTTATTTCTGTCCTGAATTAACAAACCATTAAGACATGTCCTTACTTGTCTTGAAGGTAAATCAACTTCATTTTGGATTAAAATAATTCTATTTTTCTTTTCTTGCAAAATGGCAATTGCGTCATCATCATAATTTGGTGCAATTACAACTTCGCAGAATAATTTGTTGATTTCCTGTGCTGTAGCCAAGTCAATTTTGGTGTTAGCGATCAAAACACCGCCAAATGCAGATGTTGGGTCGCATGCGAGAGCAGCTAAATACGCTTCGTTAATAGTTTTTCTTGATGCCAAACCACAGGCATTATTGTGTTTTAGGATCGCAAATGTTGGTCCGTCAGTTTTAAATTCATTGATTAAATTTACTGCTGCATCTACATCCAAAAGGTTGTTGTATGATAATTCTTTTCCGTTGACTTTTTTGAACATGGAATCAAAATCGCCAAAAAAGAAACCTTTTTGATGTGGATTTTCACCATATCGTAAAACTTGGCCATCTGCAATACTTTCTTTATAAATCGTTTCGTCGGTATTGAAATAATTAAAAATCGCACCATCGTAATGCGAAGAAACGTGAAATGCTTTTGTAGCAAGCAATCTTCTGTTTTCAAGAGTTGTTGATCCGTTTTGTGCTGTAATCAAGTCCAAAAGTAAGCTGTACTCTTTTACCGAGGCTACAATTACGGTGTCTTTAAAATTTTTGGCACCGGCACGAATCAATGAAATTCCGCCAATATCAATTTTTTCAATAATATCTTGCTCGCTTGCGCCAGAAGCAACTGTTTTTTCAAAAGGATACAAATCCACAATGACCAAATCAATCTGAGGAATATCAAATTCCTTCATTTGCATCACATCACTTTCGTTATCCTGACGGTTCAAAATTCCGCCAAAAATTTTTGGGTGCAATGTTTTTACTCTTCCTCCTAAAATTTCTGGAAAAGAAGTAATATCTTCAACGGGAACTACAGGAATTCCTAGGTTTTTTATAAAATCTTCTGTTCCTCCAGTCGAATAAAGCGTAACATTTTGCTCGTGTAATTTTCTAACAATTGGCTCTAAACCATCTTTTGAAAATACGGATATTAATGCTGATTGAATTTTTTTTGTTGTACTCATTGTGTAGTTGTGATTTTCAGACTGCAAAAGTAGTTTTTTTAAATATTATTTTAAAGAAATTATTGTAACATTATCTTAAAAAAATCTACTGATGAGTAAGTTAACTTTTATTAGGAATTTGACTTAAATTTATTGAATTTTACTTTTTCGAAAAAAATAAGAATATATGATAGTTTATCTGCGATTATTAAAAGAAAGTTTAAGCTTTGCCATAAATGCTTTACGCAATAATAAATTGCGAACTTTGTTGTCATTGCTGGGCGTGACTATTGGTATTTTTTCGATTATAGCGGTTTTGGCAGCCGTAGATTCTTTAGATAAAAAAATCTCTAAAGATTTAAGCAGTTTAGATAAAAACACGATTTATTTGATGAAGTTTTGCTTCGGGCCATCTGAAATTCCACAATGGAAAAGAGAACAATTTCCGAATGTGAAATATGATGAATATATTAATTTAAAAAATTCACTTAACAATACAGAGCAGGTTGGCTACCAGTTATTTGTTAATCGTGAGAGTTTAAAGTACGACTCTAAAACGGTTACAGATGTTAATATTGTTCCTTCTTCTTTTGAAATGGTCGATATTGACGGTTTGAGTTTTGATAAAGGAAGATTTTATAATGAAGCTGAATCGAATTCGGGAACAGCCGTGATTGTTTTAGGATACGACATTGCCGAAGGGCTTTTTGGGAGTAGTGATCCCATCGGAAAAAATATTAGATTGTACGGCCAGCGGTTTACAGTAATTGGTGTCATAGAAAAACAAGGAGCCGGCTTTTTTGGAAACAGTAATGATACCTCGGTTTATTTGCCTGCTAATTTTTTGCGTCGAATGTACGGTGACAATGACGCGATGACGCCTGTTATTGTTCTAAAACCCAAGAAAGGGATTGACATGGACGCTTATAAGGCAGAGGTAGCGTACAAATTGAGGTCTTTTCGAGGGATGAAAGCGGGAGAAATAGACAATTTTTTTGTAAATGTTCTTTCTGGATTTACCGATTTTATTGATGGAATTTTAGGAGGGCTTCGCATGGGCGGACTTTTTATTAGCTTTTTCTCTTTTTTGGTTGGTGGTTTTGGGATCGCCAATATCATGTTTGTATCGGTAAAAGAACGTACAAATCTTATCGGAATTCAAAAATCTTTAGGAGCCAAAAACAGATTTATATTGTTTCAGTTCCTTTTTGAAGCCATTACACTTTGCCTCATAGGAGGAGCAATCGGGATGATAATGGTTTGGCTTCTTTCTCTTTTATTGACCAGTCTTCTGGAATTTGATTTTGTCCTTAGTTTTTGGAATGTAATAATTGGGGCGGGTTTGTCAATTATTGTAGGCTTAATTTCGGGTATTTTACCTGCTATTTCAGCTTCAAAATTAGACCCTGTTGAAGCTATCAGAACGGGAATGTAAAATTTGGTTTTTTCCAAGTTTAATTTTTGTTTTTCTTCAAAAATTTTATTGTAATTTTAGTATTCTAAATAAAATACACTAAAATCATGATAGAAGTAAAAGCATACGCGGCATATGATGCCGAAAATCCTTTAAAAGCCTACACCTTCGAAAGAAAAGAAGTGGGTGCAAACCAAGTGCAGATCGAGATTCTTTATAGTGGAGTTTGCCACTCAGATATTCATACAGCCAAAGGCGATTGGGGACCTGTAAATTACCCATTGGTTCCTGGGCATGAAATCGTAGGCCGTATTGTTGCTGTTGGGAGTAATGTATCCAAATTTAAAATAGGAGAATTGGCAGGAGTAGGCTGTTTTGTAGATTCATGCAGAACGTGTCCGAGTTGTCAGTCAGGAGAGGAGCAATTTTGTGATGAAGGCATGACAGGCACTTACAATAGTGTCGAACGAGGAACCGATATTCCGACTCGTGGTGGTTATTCAACCAGCATTATTGTTGATGAAAGTTATACACTTCACGTCTCAGAAAAATTAGATATAAAAGGTGTAGCACCACTATTATGTGCTGGAATTACCACGTATTCTCCATTGCGTTATTTAAAAGTGGGCAAAGGTCATAAAGTTGGAGTCTTAGGTCTTGGAGGTTTAGGGCACATGGCGGTAAAATTTGCTGTCTCTTTTGGTGCCGAAGTGACCATGTTAAGTCATTCGCCGTCTAAAGAAGCAGATGCTAAGAAACTGGGAGCGCATCATTTTGCCTTGACTTCAAATCCTGAAACGATGCAATCTTTGGCGAATACCTTCGATTTTATTATCAATACTGTTTCGGCAAAACACGATCATGATGCTTACCTTAATTTACTCCAAAAAAACGGAACAATGGTCGTAGTTGGAGCTCCTCCAGCACCTGCAGAAATCCCTGTTTTTACTTTGATTATGAAAAGAAGAAGCATTATGGGAAGTTTAATTGGCGGTATAAAAGAGACGCAAGAAATGTTAGATTATTGTGCGGAGCATAATATTACTTCAGATGTTGAAATTATTGATATGTCGTATATTAATGAAGCGTACGATCGTATGAATAAAAGTGATGTAAAATATCGTTTTGTAATTGACATGGCTTCGCTTAAATAGGCTCAAACGTTCAGATTTACAAAGGGTTCAAAGGTTTTGAAACTTTGTGTCTTCCCAATTTTGTGAGATTATAATTTGGGAATAAAAAAATAAAAAAAAATCCCATTAGCTTTTCAACTAATGGGATTTTATATATGTTAAGAAGTTCGAAAACTATCTAATTTCATTATTCTGAATTAAATCGATATACAAATTAATTTTGTCTTTCAATTCTTTTCTAGGCGTGATAAAGTCAAGGAAACCGTGCTCTAAAAGAAACTCGGCAGTCTGGAAACCTTCAGGTAAATCTTTTCCTGTCGTATCACGTACTACACGAGGCCCCGCAAAACCAATCAAAGCACCTGGCTCAGAAATGTTAATGTCTCCTAACATGGCGTAGGATGCGGTTGTTCCTCCAGTAGTTGGGTCTGTACACAATGATATATAAGGTAATCCTGCTTCGGCAAGTTGGGCCAATTTTACAGATGTTTTTGCCAATTGCATCAAGGAATAAGCAGCTTCCATCATACGGGCTCCGCCAGATTTTGAAATCATGACAAAAGGCAATTTGTTTTTGATTGCGTGATCAATACCTCTTGCGATTTTTTCACCTACAACAGCTCCCATAGAACCACCAATAAAGGCAAAGTCCATAGCGCAAATTACAAGCTCTTTTCCTTTAGATTTTCCAACTCCAGTGCGCACAGCGTCTTTTAAGTTGGTTTTTTCCATCACATCTTTCAATCGCTCTGCATATTTTTTTGTATCTACAAAATGCAAAGGATCTTTCGAAGTCATGTTTTTATCCAATTCGATAAATTCATTATTATCGAATAAAATTTCAAAATAGGTTGCGCTTCCAATTCGAACATGAAAATCATCTTCAGGACTAACGAATAAGTTTCTGGCCAATTCGTCAGCATCAATAATTTTTCCGGTAGGAGATTTGTACCACAATCCTTTCGGAACGTCCATTTTATCTTCTGTAGCGGTGGTAATCCCTTTTTCGTGTCTTTTAAACCAAGCCATTTTTTTAGATTTTAGATCTTAGACTTTAGATTTTAGATTTTAGACTTCGAGAAATCTAAAATCTAAAATCATAAATCTAAAATTTATAGTGTATTTACGTTGTTCAAGTCTGCAAAAGCTTGCTCAAGTCTTGTGTTGAATGTCACTTCGCTTTCACGTACCCATTTTCTTGGGTCATAATATTTTTTGTTAGGAACATCAGCACCTTCTGGGTTACCAATTTGTGTTTTTAAATAGTCAATGTTTTTAACCATATAATCACGAATTCCTTCAGTGTATGCAAATTGCAAATCGGTATCAATATTCATTTTGATAACGCCGTAGCTAATTCCTTCTCTGATTTCTTCAAGTGTAGAACCTGAACCTCCGTGGAAAACAAAATCTACTGGATTATGTCCTGTATTGAATTTGTTTTGAACGAAATCCTGAGAATTTTTTAAGATTTTTGGAGTCAATTTTACGTTTCCTGGTTTGTAAACACCGTGAACGTTTCCAAAAGCAGCAGCAATAGTAAATTTAGGGCTTATTTTAGATAATTCTTCATAAGCATACGCTACTTCTTCTGGCTGCGTGTATAATTTTGAACTGTCAACATCAGAATTGTCAACACCATCTTCTTCACCACCTGTAATACCAAGTTCGATTTCTAATGTCATTCCCATCTTGCTCATTCTGGCCAAATATCCTTTGCAAATTTCGATGTTTTCTTCGATTGGCTCCTCAGACAAATCGATCATATGAGAACTAAATAATGGTTTTCCTGTTGCAGCAAAATGTTTTTCAGATGCATCTAATAAACCATCAATCCAAGGTAATAATTTTTTTGCACAGTGGTCAGTATGCAAAATAACGGTTGCTCCGTAAGCTTCCGCTAATGTATGAATGTGTAATGCTCCAGCGATTCCACCAGCGATTGCTGATTTTTCACCTGCATTAGATAATCCTTTTCCAGCGTTAAATTGTGCTCCTCCGTTTGAAAATTGAATGATAACTGGCGCGTTTAGTTTTGCTGCAGTTTCAAGAACTCCATTGATAGTACTTGACCCCGTTACGTTTACCGCAGGGAGTGCAAATCCTTTTTCTTTTGCATAATTAAAAATTTCCTGTACTTGATCTCCTGTAGCAACTCCGGGTTTGATATTGTGTGCCATTGTAATTTTTTTTATAGTTGTTTTTAGTTTTTAGGTTGCAAAAATAAGAATTAATTAGCATTAGAACGGATAATTTATTCCAAAATTTAAAACCGAGTGCCCAAAATTGTATTCTTTGAACCAGCGATCTCCAACTTCATACGCTGGATTATAAGTCTTAAAGCCCATATCTAGGCGTATTACAAAAAAACTTAAATCATAACGAATACCAAACCCAGTTCCAAGAGCAAGTTCTTTTAAATCTGCTAAACCGTCAAATCTTGCTTTCTCATCGGTCACATTGTCCATAACATTCCAGATATTGCCTGCATCTGCAAAAAGAGCTCCTTTTACATCACCGAATATTTTAAATCGAAACTCACCACTTAAATGAATCTTCATGTTGGCCTCATTAAAATCATTTACAGAACCAGTCCTTCCGGGACCTAAATCATAAGGTTGCCAAGCCCTGTTATCATTGGAGCCTCCTCCGTAGTAACTTCGTGAAAACGGAATATAATCTGAGTTTCCAAACGGAATCGCGATCCCAAAGAAGCTCCGAACGGCCAATACTTTTTCTTTTCCAAAGTCCCAATGTTTGATAAAATCAAATTCAGCTTTTGCATACTCAGAATACTCCAAATTAAAAATTTCATAACTGCCATTGGCATTTTTTTGTAAATTTCCAACATTTGAAACCAGTGTTAGCAAAGTGCCCGCAGATTCTACTTTTGTTTTAAATAAATAAAAGTTATTGTCGGTCAAATCTTTTTTTGTGGTTTTGCTAAAAGTATAACTTGTAGCCAGAATAAAATCATTTTCAGTCAGACGTCTTCTGCGCTCTTCAATACTTTCTACTTCTTGATAAGCATCATCTGATGGTACTAAAGAAGTGATTCCAGACAAAACATCATTTGTAAATCCTGTTGTACCTTTATTAATGATTAAATTTTTAGTCTCAGCACTATCATAATTAGCGGAATCTATGTTGTAGATTTTTCCGATATCATTTAATGAATTATAGGATGAGCTATAAACGTTGAAGTAATTAGCGGGATTTAGATTTCGAACAAATTGGATGTTCAGTAAATCAAATTTTGCAGTATTAAAACGCTTTGGTGTCCAATTATAAGCAATACCTCCTGTAAAGTTTTCTTTGTCTAAACCGATATTTCTTTGTTTAGAAAAACCTGCGGCAATTGTGGTCGAAGGAATCATTCTTTTTGGAATAATTTTCTCTGTACCGAACGGTAATAATACTCTTGGGAAGTTTAATTTTAAATCAAGACCATATTCTGATACATTAAAAAAGTTATTGTTCGGATTGGCCATATCTTTTGATGAACCAATGTTTACACGGGTTGAAATCTCTAAAGTTTCTGCTCTGTTAAAAATATTTCGAATGGTTTCTGAAATACTGGCCTCGATACCAAAATCCTGAATATTAGAGTGGGTAAAATCTAAACTGGTTCCAAAACTGTATTTTTTTCTTGGAGTTAGGAAAACATTTGCAATCAAAGATTGAGCCGTTGGATCACGTTTGTCTACCTCATACTGAATCGAAGGATAATTAAAAATCTTAAGATTGTTTAAATATCGGGAGGTAAGAGTCGTTTTGTAATCGGCAAAATCAGTTCCTTTCGTTATAAAAATAGCATCTGTAATAGCACGAGGCTTATATTTGAGTTTTTTATAGCTGTATAAATTAAAGTTTTTGTAACTCGTACTGTCACTTATGGGGAGTTTGGCATTGGCAGACGAATAGTCTGTATAAATGTTTACATCGCTGATTTTGTAAAGCTTAAAAGGCTCTGTTCGGTTAGAATCTTTTTCCTGAATGGTATAATTTTTAATAATTAAATTGACATCTGCTTCGTTTTTTTTGCCGATAGTATCAATATCAAAATTGATATAAGTAGGCTGAAAAGTGTAAGCGCCATGATTTCTAAAATACGTGGTAATTCGGTTTTTTTCATCTTCAAAATCAGATGTTTTGTATTGGTTTCCAGATTTTAGAAGAGATGGTTCGGCATTGGTTTTGTGCAACGAGTCTAAGGCAGGACTAAGGATGCTGGTTCTAATAGAATCTAGTTTATAGCCTGGACCTGTTGTAATATTGTATTTTATTTTGGCTCTCTTAAAACCCACGCTATCTACTTCAAAATCTGTCTTTACATTAAAAAAACCGTTATTGAAGTAATAATATTTTAAACGTTGTGCCGATTTTTTTGCTTTGGCTGTATCGATAATAACTGGAGCTTCTCCTGTAGATTTTAAGAACTCGTGAATTCCTTTATACATAAAAGACTGTCCCAATCGATCGACTTGTTTTGCAGATAATAGTTTGGCCTGACGATCATATTTCTCAGGATTGTTTTTAAATTTTGCTTGATAAGTCGAATCTGGATTTAATTTTGCCAAATTATACAAATTGAGGCGTAGCTTATAGCCCAAAAGATTCGCATTAGGCTTTTGATACATCTGATTTGAAGCTTCTTCATCGCCAGATGACTTCCCGTTTACGATAATATCATTTTTGGTAAGAAGGTTTTTTCCGTCGGGAACTCTTTTTACGGCATTACATGCACAAATAAATATTGCTATTAGAATAAATGCTAGTATTTTTGTGAAATTCTTTTTCAAGTGTTCTTAAATATTTAATTCAAAAGTACATTATTTTATGGTTAGTAAAAACCAAATAAAGCTTATCTCAAGTTTACATCAAAAAAAGCAGCGTTTTGCAAATCAATTGTTTTTTGCCGAGGGAGTAAAAGTAATTCAAGAATTGTTGCAATCCAATTTTGAATTAGAGCATTTGTACACCACTCAAGATGATTTCGAACAGGTTCCGCCTTCCAAACGGATGCTTATTAACGATTCAGAACTTAAAAAAATAAGTGCTTTATCAACACCCAATAGTTGTTTGGCTGTGTTCAAAATCCCTGCCGAAAACAACATAATTGACTCAGGACTAATCGTGGCTTTAGACGATATTCGTGATCCCGGAAATTTAGGTACCATTTTGCGACTTTGCGACTGGTTTGGTGTCAAACAAATCATTTGCTCAAAAGAAACAGTTGATATTTACAATCCAAAAGTAGTGCAAGCCACAATGGGTTCTATTGCCAGAGTAAATGTTAATTATGTCGATTTGAAAGACTTTCTGATTCATACAAAAGTGCCTGTTTTTGGGACCTTCATGAATGGGGAAAATATTTATCAAACGGTTTTACCACAAAACGGAATCATTATTATGGGTAATGAAGCCAATGGTATTACCGCCGAAATTGAAAAAATAGTAACCAACCGACTCACAATTCCAAGATTTGGCGATTTGCAAAAAACAGAAAGTCTAAATGTCGCCACTGCCACTGCAATTGTTTTGAGTGAGTTTAAACGAAATAGTTAGGATTTTGTTTTAATGAAAAGTAAAATTTATCAAAATAGCTCTCGATTTCATAGAATCGATATTGCCTGTCCACGGGCTATTTGGGTTTTCTGCCGTTACATTGTCACGAATTAATTCGTCACCTATACCAAAGACACCTCTAATAGAAGGAGAGAAAATAAAGTATTCAGAGAAAAGATCAATACCAAAACCTAGTTCGTAAGCATTTGTCCATGATTTTACTCTAAATTTTTGTTGAAAGTTGTCATCTTTCGATTTAGAATTACTGGATAAATTTAAAGTTGTAGAAAGTCCGCCAACTAAAAAAGGGCGAATGTTTCCGGTACGCAGGGAAGAAAATTTTAATAATAACGGAAAATGAATGTAAGTACTGTTTACTTCTCTGAAGAAGTCGTTTTTAGATTCAAAATTCGGATAATATAAATCTCTTTTGGTATAATACAAACCTGGTTCAAAACGAAGATTTATATATTCTTGCAGTCTTAAATCGGCTACTACACCTACATTAAAGCCTGTTGTTTTTTTTACCTGAATGTCTTCGGTAACCACATCTTTGTAGTCAAATTTAAAATCAAAACTATTAAAACCCAGATAATAGCCAAAGTAAAGGCGTTGTTTTTGCCAGTTTTCAAGGTTAATAATAGGATCTTTGCTAAACATGCTTTTAGCAAATTGCGAATATCCTTGTGTCGTTAAGACTAATAAAAGTAAGACTACTGTTTTTTTCATACTATTTTTTAGAAGCAGAATAAATGGTTGCAACTCCAAAAGTTTGAGGCATGGCCACAACATCTATAAACCCAATTTTTCTCAAAATATTGTTCAACGCTTCACCATAAGGAAAAGCTGCGGCAGATTCAGACAAATAACCGTATGCAGAATTGTCTTTAGAAAACAGTTTTCCAATAATAGGAAGGATGTTTTTGCTGTAAAAACGATATCCTTGTTTATAAGGTGTTTTGTCTGGAACCGAAGTTTCAAGAATCACGAACACTCCGTTGGGTTTTAGTACTCTTAAAATTTCAGAAAAACCTTTTTCCAGATTTTCAAAATTTCGAACTCCAAAACTAACTGTTATTGCATCAAAATAATTATCCTCGAATGGAATTTTTTCAGAATCACCCAAAACCAGATTGATCCTGTTTGTTAGTTTTTTGTCTTCAATTTTTTTCTGTCCTACTTCTAGCATTCCTGCAGAAATATCCAGACCGATAATTTTCTCGGCCTTGGTTTCAGCCATCAAAATCGCCAGGTCACCTGTGCCTGTTGCAATATCAAGGATGTTAGCAGGTTGAGAATCAGAAACGATTTTTAATACTTTTTTGCGCCATTTGATGTCAATACCAAACGAAATTACGCGATTTAAGTTGTCGTAATTTCCTGAGATAGTGTCAAACATTTGAGCAACTTGTTCTTTTTTGCCTAAAGACGAATTTTTATACGGAGTTATTTTATCAGCCATTTTTTTTATTTCAGCAAATATAATACAAACTTATTGAACTGTAATTCAGTTTTTAAAATAGTGAATTAAAGTTTCTAAATAAGTTGTTTGTAGAACTAAAATACTGGCAATGTAGAATTTATTCTATAAAATGATTTTTAAAAATCACTAAATATTGGTATTGTGGGAGGTTTATATATTGACCACATTTGTAATGTAAAAATGTTGATATTTTTTCAATGATAGTTAGAGATACAATGACCCAAATCAAATGGTTGCTGTTTGCGTTGGTGATTTCATTTGTTCTTGTAAGCAGTTTTGAAAGTGTTGTCTTTGAGAATGGCACTGAGTTAAAAACGCAAAATACGTTCTTAGGATTAAATTTGTTTTTGGAAATTTTAATTTTCTTTTCCTTTAGTACCTTCGTGGTATTTGGTATTAAAGGGTTTTTTGAGAGATACTCTCAAAAAACTTCAAATGTTATCACCATCATTAGTGGTGTGTTTTTAATGTTTGTAATTTTTATTTTATGTTATCAAATACTGTTTCAAGAATAGGTCATTGTTCTACATCATTGAAAAAAAAACATCCTCTTTCGGGGATGTTTTTTATTTATCTCCTAATGTAAGTCTCATATGTATAATCATAAAGATGTTTGTCATCTTTAAAATTCGGTTCAGATTCGACTAATAGCCAATCTTCGTCATTAATCACCGGAAAAAAAGTATCGGCATCAAATTCATGATGAACACGTGTTATTTCTATGATGTCTGTATAAGTCATTCCTAAATTATAAATTTCACCACCTCCAATTATATAGGAGTCTTCGTTTTCGGGGCAGAGTGCAATTGCTTTTTCCAGACTGTCCACTACAATACATCCTTCGGGATTATAATTTTTTTGCCTTGTAATAACAATATGAGTTCTGTTGGGTAATGGTTTGGGAAAGCTTTCAAAAGTTTTTCTTCCCATTATGATATGATGATGGCTTGTTAGTTCTTTAAAACGTTTAAAATCATTTGATAAATGCCAAACAAGTTCGTTGTTCTTTCCAAGCGCATTATTTGTGGCAACAGCCGCTATCATTATAATCATTTTGTTTAAAACTAAAGTTTATTTTTCAGTAATATCATTTGTTTTAGACTCTAATTGAGCAATTCTTTTTTGCTGTAGACCAACAAGTCTGTCAATTTGTTCTTTTTCCCAGTTTTTATTCATAAAACGATCTGTAATATAAACTTTTATAAAGTGTAGAATAAAAATAAAGAGCCAAATTGAAATTCCCCAGATGCACCAATTTTGATTTATACCATTTCCGAAGTCAAAAAATCGATTGGCAACAAATAAAAACAAACCGCCCAGAAGAAAAAGCACAAAATGAAAATAAAGGCCTTTTTTCTGCTTAATTCTTTTTCTGGCATATTCGTATAGGTCGTATGTTTCTTTTTCCATATCTTAAAAGTTGAGATGATAAAGTTAGGATTTATTTTGAAATTTCAACAGTTTAAAATGTAGAATATTTATTACGAAACGGGTTTCGGATTTTGATTCTTAAATTTATAGTATTCTAAATTAGTAATATGGCTAAAAAAGAATGCCATTTTTGATATTATCTTAAATCGTCTGTTACGGCATCATTTTCTCGAAAGAATTTACGTACTTTGTATTATATTAAACTAAAAAACAAATAGTTATGTCTTTAAAGAAGCAATTTATAAAAACAAAACCAGTTTGCAAAGTAACTTTTGCAGTTGAAGCGAAAGATGCAAATTCTGCCGCTGTTGTGGGAGATTTTAATAATTGGAATCCCGAAGAAGGAACTTTGAGTAAGTTGAAAAATGGAACATTTAAAGCTACTTATGATTTGGTTAAAGATGCCATTTATGAATTTAAATATATAATTGATGGCACATATATTAATGATCCCGAAGCAGATTCATACAAATGGAATGATTTTGCAGGAAGTGAAAATAGTGTTGTTGTAGTATAAAAAAAACCGCTCAAGCGGATTTTTTTATACTGCAACACTTCCTTTTATGCCTGCGTGTGGCTCGTAATCTAAAAGTGTAAAATCGTTGTAGTCAAAATCAAATATGTTTTTAATCTCAGGATTTAAAATCATTTTTGGCAATGGTTTTGGATCGCGGGTCAATTGCAACTCCAATTGTTCAAAGTGATTATTGTAAATGTGCGCATCTCCAAAGGTGTGAATAAACTCTCCAACGCCCAGATCGCAAACTTGTGCAATCATCATCGTCAAAAGTGCATAAGAAGCAATATTAAAAGGAACCCCTAAAAATATGTCTGCACTTCGTTGATACAATTGGCAGGAAAGTTTTCCTTTTGTTTCTCCTTTTTCGAGGTCAGGGCTACTTACATAAAATTGAAAAAAAGCATGACATGGAGGCAAAGCCGCTTTATTATTGGCTACATTTTCTTCAAACGATTTTTTATTGTCTGGCAAAACCGAAGGATTCCAGGCAGAAACCAACATTCTTCTACTATTAGGATTTGTTTTTAATTCTGTAATCAATTCAGAAATTTGGTCAATTTCTTCACTGTTCCAATTGCGCCATTGGTGTCCGTAAACAGGCCCCAGGTTTCCGTTAGAATCAGCCCAGGCATCCCAAATCTTTACGCCATTTTCCTGAAGATACTGAATATTTGTGTCGCCTTTTAAGAACCAAAGCAATTCGTAAATAATAGATTTTAAATGTAATTTTTTGGTGGTCACCATCGGGAAACCTTCATTCAAATTAAACCGCATTTGGTAACCAAAAACACTTTTTGTTCCTGTTCCCGTTCTATCTCCTTTTTGACAACCGTTTTCTAAAACATGTTGCACTAAGTCTAAATATTGTTTCATAGTTGTTTATTCGGTTACTCGTTTGATTGTTTAATCGATTAACCGAATAAACAAATTCACGATTAAACAATAAGAATTATCTTTTTGAGATTTCGTCTCTAATTTTGGCAGCTTTTTCGTAATCTTCTTGCGATACAGCCTGATCCAGAAGTTCGTTTAGCTCTTGTAGAGAATGCTTGGCGTACACATCACCCGACTGATTTGTTTCTTCTTCCTGTCCGAAAGTTTCAGGATTAGAGAGTACATCGTCAATTTCCTGAGCGCCCTGATCGGTCTCAGCAGTATTTGATTTTAAATAAATACCTGCCTTGTCTAAAATGTTTTTATAGGTAAAAATAGGTGCGTTAAAACGCAGCGCCAATGCGATCGCATCAGAAGTTCTGGCGTCTATAATTTCCTCAATTTTGTCTCTTTCGCAGATTAAACTCGAATAAAAAACACCATCGACCAATTTGTGTATAATGACCTGTTTGACCACAATATCAAATCGCTCGGCAAAGTTCTTGAACAAATCGTGCGTTAATGGGCGAGGAGGTTTTATTTCTTTTTCTAATGCGATAGCAATCGATTGTGCCTCAAATGCACCAATGACAATGGGTAATTTTCTTTCGCCATCAACTTCGTTCAAAATTAGAGCATACGCGCCATTTTGAGTTTGGCTGTATGATATTCCTTTTATGGATAATTTTACTAGACTCATATATGTGGGTAAAAAAGGGCAATTATTGCCTCATTTTAATACTTTTTTGGATTAAAAAATAAAGGTGCAATTTTAATCAAAATTTATCGAACAAAAAAGCTACCTAAAGCAAAGATACGATTATCTTGTTTTTAGGTAGCTATATTTTTATAGAGAATTTTAAATTAAGAATGTTGCGCTTTAAAAGCTTTCATTTTCTCAATTAATTTTGGTACAATTTCAAATGCATCACCTACGATTCCGTAATCAGCAACTTTAAAGAAAGGCGCTTCAGCATCGCTGTTGATTACTACTTTTACTTTAGATGAGTTGATTCCTGCGATATGCTGGATAGCTCCAGAGATTCCAATAGCAATGTAAAGGTTGGTTGCAACTGGTTTTCCTGTCTGACCCACGTGTTCGCTATGAGGTCTCCATCCTAAATCTGAAACGGGTTTAGAACAAGCAGTCGCTGCACCAAGTACAGAAGCAAGTTCTTCGATCAGTCCCCAGTTTTCAGGACCTTTTAGTCCGCGGCCACCCGAAACCACGATATCGGCATCGGCGATAGATACTTTTCCGCTACCTTTTTCTACAGATTCTACTTTTACGCCAAAATCATTGTCACCAGTAGTTGGGTTAAAATCTTCTTCAGTAGCAGATCCTGCACTTTCAAAAATTCCATAAGAGTTTTTAGCAAGGCCAAGAACTTTTACATCTGTGCTGATTTCAGTAATATTAAAAGCTTTGTTTGAGAAAGCATTTCTTTTTACCTGAAAAGGAGAAGTGCTTACTGGTAATCCTACCACATTTGAAGCAAAACCAGCTTCTAAGGCTACTGCCACTAACGAAGAAAGGTAAATACTGTCTGTTGTAGAAGAAAGCAAAACTAATTTTGTGCCTTCTTTTTGAGCAGCTTGTTTGATCACATCGGCGTAAGCCTTAGCGGTAAAACCAGCTAATTTATCGTTGTTTACTTTTAGAACTTTATCAACTCCGTATTTAGACAATTCGCTTACATCGCTAATGTTTACGGTCAATGCGGTAACAGTTGTTCCTAATGTTTCGGCTACTTTTTTAGCGTATGAAGCCAATTCAAAAGCCACTTTTTTAAATTTTCCTTCTGCAGATTCTGCATATATTAATATTGACATAATAATTTTGGATTTTAGATTTTAGATTTCAGATTTTTTAAAATTGAAATCTAAAATGATTATTGATTTTAGATTTTGAAGTGAATCAAATGTTGAATTTTTAGATTTCGTGTTGCAATCAGCAATTTAAAATCTAAACTCTACAATCTTAAATCACTTTCGCTTCGTTGTGTAATAAATTTACTAACTCATCTAAATTATCAGCTGAAACCAATTTTACTGCTGATTTAGGAGCTGGTTTTTCAAATTTTACTGCCTTTGTGTTTACTGCAGCGTCTACTGGTTCCAGAATAGTTAACGCTTTTGTTCTTGCGGTCATAATTCCTCTCATGTTCGGGATGCGTAAATCTTTTTCCTCAACAAGACCTTTTTGACCTCCGATAATTAAAGGTAAAGTAGTAGCTACAGTTTCTTTTCCACCATCGATTTCGCGAACAGCTTTTACATTATTTCCATCAACTGTTAGCGATGTACAAGAGTTTAAGAAGTTAGAACCTAAAATTCCAGCGATCATTCCAGGAACCATTCCACCATTATAATCCAGAGATTCTTTTCCAGCAATTACCAGGTCGTAACCGCCATTTTTGATAACTTCTGCCAATTGTTTAGCAACAAAAAAACCATCGGTTGGAGTAGCATTTACACGAATTGCTTCGTTTGCGCCAATAGCCAATGCTTTACGTAAAGTAGGCTCAGTGTCCGGGCCTCCAACATTTACTACAGTTACGGTAGCACCTTGTTGTTCTTGAAACCAAATTGCTCTTGTTAGACCAAATTCATCATTAGGATTAATCACATATTGTACGCCATTAGTATCAAACTCTGAATCACCGTTGGTAAAGTTAATTTTTGAAGTGGTATCAGGTACATGACTGATGCAAACTAATATTTTCATAAGTATATCTATTTTTATATTTCTAAAAATTCATTATCACAAATTTAGAATTAAAATTGGAATAATATACTATGCATGCATAATATTTTTTAAAAACTATTACGTTTTCGAAGATTGCTTATTTTTGAAGACTTTTTACAGCAAAACGAAAACAAAATTTGATCATTAGCTATAATTTTTGCCAATTTTGTTGTGTCTCATGTTATAAAAACTGTTAAACTTTAAGGTGATTCATACTGCTTTTTCAAATATTACGTTCTTAGGAAATAATTTTGTTGCTTCAGAATTAAAAGAAAAGTGATAAGTTGGTCTGAAAAATGTAGTTTATTGAACGAATAGTCTTTATTACATCGATTTCGTAAATACTACAATAAATTTTTAAAAGTTAAAACCTAAATACGAGGATCATGTTGATGTGATTTTAAACTCAATTTATGCTTTTAAGTTATTTAAAATATTTATTTTTGCTTTCAGAAAATTCAACATACAATATAAATATGAGAACAATACAATTTAGAGAGGCCATTTGCGAAGCGATGAGCGAAGAAATGCGTCACGATGAATCCATATATTTAATGGGCGAAGAAGTTGCAGAATACAACGGAGCTTACAAGGCTTCAAAAGGAATGCTTGCTGAATTTGGCGAAAAAAGAGTAATCGATACTCCAATTGCTGAGCTTGGTTTTACAGGAATTGCAGTAGGATCAGCGATGAACGGCTGTCGTCCTATTGTAGAATACATGACATTCAACTTCTGTTTAGTTGGTATTGATCAAATTATAAATAATGCTGCTAAAATGCGTCAAATGACGGGAGGACAGTTTAATGTACCGATCGTTTTTCGTGGACCAACTGCTTCTGCAGGGCAATTAGGAGCAACGCACTCACAAGCTTTAGAAAACTGGTTTGCCAACACACCGGGTCTTAAAGTAGTAGTTCCTTCTACACCTTATGATGCAAAAGGGCTTTTAAAAGCAGCTATTCGTGATAATGATCCTGTAATTTTTATGGAATCTGAGCAAATGTACGGTGATAAAGGTGAAGTTCCAGACGGAGAATATACAATTCCACTTGGAGTTGCAGATGTAAAACGTGAAGGAACAGATGTTACAATCGTATCATTTGGTAAAATCATCAAAGAAGCTTTTATTGCAGCAGATGAATTGGCCAAAGAAGGAATTTCATGCGAAATTATCGATTTAAGAACCGTTCGTCCTATGGATAACGAAGCCATCCTAAAATCGGTTAAAAAAACAAATCGTTTGGTAATTTTAGAAGAAGCGTGGCCATTTGCAAGTATTTCTTCAGAAATCACATATATCGTTCAAGAACAGGCTTTTGACTTTCTTGATGCGCCAATTCAACGTATTACAACTGCCGATACACCAGCGCCTTACTCTCCTGTTTTGCTAAAGGATTGGTTGCCAAATGCAGCCGATGTGGTAAAAGCAGTAAAGAAAGTAATGTACAAATAGTAAATTAAACAATACTCATAAAACTTCATCAGTCATATTAATTGATGAAGTTTTTTTTTGGAGATCATGAAAAAAATAATTGTAGTAAGTCTATTTTTTGTATTTGCATTTGCAAATAGTATTATTGCACAAACTAAAGTGAGTGGCGTTGTTCTGGACAAATCAAACCAGCCAATTCCTTTTGCAAATGTGGTTTTTAAAGGCTCGAATACAGGAATAGTTTCTAATGAGGATGGACGTTTTTACCTCGAATCTCCTAATAATTATACGGCCTTATTAGTAAGTTCTGCTGGATTTTCAGATAAAGAAGTTAGTTTGGAAAAAGCAGTAAATTATGAATTTAAAATTGTTTTAAGCGAACCTGAAGCGCTAAATGAAGTCGTGATTTTTACCGGGAAAACATCCAAAAAAAATAATCCTGCATTGGATATTTTGAGAAAAATTTGGGAAAGAAAACGTAAAAATGGCTTGTATATTTTCAATCAATATCAGATGAAAAAGTACGAGAAAGTCGAGTTTGATATGAATACGATTGACAGTGCTTTTATGAAAAGTAAACTCTTTAAAGGAATGGAGTTTATATTTAATCATGTTGATACTTCAGATGTAACAGGAAAAACTTATTTACCAATATTTATAAGTGAATCACTGTACGATGTTTACGGTGATAATAAATTAAAAAAGACAAAAGAGAACATGCAGGCCAATAAAACGTCAGGGTTTAATGGCAATCAGCAGGTTTTGGCTTTTGTAAAAGATTTATATTCTGATTATAATATTTATGACAATCACCTAAAGTTTTTTGATAAAAGCTTTACCAGTCCGCTTTCAAGAACCGGGATTGATGTATACAATTATGTACTGAAAGACAGTGCTTATATCGATAAAAAATGGTGTTATAATATTGTATTTTATCCGAGACGCAAAAACGAATTGACTTTTAAAGGAGATTTTTGGGTAAATGACACCACTTTTGCGATCAAAAAAATAAATATGGGCGTTACTAAAAGTGCCAATATCAACTGGGTAAAAGATATCTATATCGAGCAGGAATTTGAGGTGACCAATGATTCTGTTTTTCTGCTAACCCGTGATTACATGATGTCTGATTTTGCTTTAAATAAAAAAGAAAAATCAAAAGGAGTGTATGGAAAACGAACCACTTTATTTAAGGATCATAAGTTTAATATTCAAAAGCCAGAAAGTTTTTATAAACAGGAAGTCAATTATATAGACAACGAAGTTTATGCCAAAACCGATGAATTTTGGGAGGAAAACCGTTTTGAAAACCTAAATAAAGACGAAAAAGGTATTTATAAAATGCTCGATACGCTGCAAAATGTCAAGCGTTTTAAGCAATTGTACAGCGTGGCCTCTATTTTAGGAAGCGGATATGTTGAGTTTAATAAATTTGATTTTGGGCCAATATTTTCAACTTTTGGTTACAACGAAGTCGAAGGACTACGATTGCGATTAGGAGGAAGAACCTATTTTGGACGAAACGACCCTTGGCGTTTGCAAGGATATACGGCCTACGGATTTGATGATAATAAATTTAAGTACGGAATTTCAGGAAAATGGATGGTCGACAAGAAAAACCGACTCATCATTTCTGGAGGAAATAGGCGTGATATCGAGCAAATTGGAGCAAGTTTAACAACCACCAATGATGTTTTGGGCAGAAGTTTTGCTTCTTCTGCATTATTTACAACTGGAAGCAACGGAAAATTAACCAATAT
This sequence comes from Flavobacterium flavipigmentatum, assembly GCF_020911905.1. Taxonomy (NCBI): domain Bacteria; kingdom Pseudomonadati; phylum Bacteroidota; class Flavobacteriia; order Flavobacteriales; family Flavobacteriaceae; genus Flavobacterium; species Flavobacterium flavipigmentatum. Next base: position 1,572,675 of record NZ_CP087133.1, read on the forward strand.
TAATTTGACCAATGTGGCCATAGAAATGGAGCCTATGAAAAACTTTAATGTGCTGGTAGGACTCTCTTACAGGACATTAGAATCGGCTTCAAGTGTATTTAGTTTAGATTATTATACGACTTTGCCAACGGCTCAAAATCCTTCGGGAGTAGTCAAAAGCGATGTAAAACAATCAGAAGCAAATATTCAATTTGAATACACACCAAAACGCAAAACAATTGGCTACGGAGTAGAAAGAACCGATGTTGACAGCCCGTACAGTCGCTTTTTTGTTAATTTTAGTTATGGTTTAAAAGGTGTTTTAGACAGTGATTTTGCCTATGAAAAAGTTCAATTGTTCTACAAACAACCAATTATTATAGGGCCTTTAGGAAGATCTAATGTTATTATTGAAACAGGAAAAACTTTCGGAACAATTCCGTTAGGTCTGATGAGTGTGATTCCGGGTAACCAAACCTATTTTACGATAGAAAATACTTTTAGTAATCTAAATTTCTACGAATTTATCACAGATCAATATACCACTTTTCAATGGAATCACGATTTTGGAGGTAGATTATTTTCCAGAATTCCGCTCATGCGAAAATTGAATTGGCGAGAATATGTGGGAGTAAGAGGAGTTTACGGAACTATCTCTGATGAAAATCGTGCCATCAACGCATCGACGCAGCCGTATGTTGCTCCCGAAAATGTGTACTGGGAGTACAATGTAGGAATAGGAAATATCTTCAAAGTATTCAGAATCGATTTTTCTTGGAGAGGTAGTTACCTAAATACGCCTGAGGCTAATAAATTTGCGATAAAAGGATCTTTCGGATTCTATTTCTAATAAATTAATATGTCAGGTTAAGCGAAATAAAAGCCTATTTAAATCTCGCAAAGATGCCAAGTTGTAAATCTTCTGCTTCTTTGCGAGATTTTTAATTAATTTTAGAAGCTAATCCCGCTATCCGTTCCAATCTTTTTCGTCCTTCCCGATAGCTATCGGGAAGGACGAAAAAGGATTTCCACTGCTATCGGGGCTAAAAAACTCTCAGGTATGCAAGAAGCAATCGATTATCTAACATCCAAAAATCCGATATTTCTAGAGATAATCAAAAAATATGGATTACCTCAAATTCCCAAACGCCCACAAGGTTTTGAAACTTTGGTACTGCTAATATTAGAGCAGCAAGTCTCTGTAGATTCGGCGAAAGCTACTTTTCTAAAAATCAAATCACATACCGTTTGCAATCCGGAAACTTTATCCATTTTACCCGATGAAGAATTTAGAATTTTGGGAGTCAGCCGGCAGAAAACACAATACATCAAAATTTTAGCGGAAGCGATTTTAAGCAAAAAACTCGATATAGAAAGTTTGGCTGTAAAATCGGCAGAAGAAGTTCGCAAAGAGCTCATACAGCTCAAAGGAATCGGAAATTGGACGATCGACATTTACTTAATGTTTTGTCTTCAGGAGCCCGATTTGATTCCGCTTGGCGATATTGCGGTCGTCAATACGATCAAAGAATTGCTGGATATTCACGACAAAAAAGAGATGGAAATTCATGCGCAGCAATGGAGTCCGCACCGCTCTTATGCAACCTATTTGCTTTGGCATTATTACCTTAGCAAACGAAATCGAAAAATAACGTATTAAGTAGCTGTTTTTAAAAGAAAAGTGCACAGATTAATGTGGTTTTTTATTGTAAAAAAGGATTCTTTAGTTACTTTTGCAATCGAAATTATAGATATAATAAAAAAAGAAAATGACTGCAGACAAACTAAAGACTTTCGATGTGTTGATCGAAATACCAAGAGGAAGTAGAAATAAATACGAGTACGATTTTGAGATTAAAAGAATGCGTTTTGATAGAATGTTGTTCTCGTCAATGATGTACCCAGCAGATTACGGATTTATTCCAGAAACTTTGGCTCTTGATGGTGATCCTCTGGATGTATTGGTTTTGGTAAACGAGCCAACTTTCCCTGGATGTGTTATGGAAGTAAAACCAATTGGTGTTTTTCACATGGCAGATGATAAAGGACCAGACGAAAAAATTATTTGTGTACCAGTTTCAGATCCAATCTGGAATTCATTAAACGATCTTTCAGATATTAACGGACACTTATTGAAAGAAATCGAACATTTCTTCCAGGTTTACAAAGATCTTGAGAACAAAAAAGTAGATGTAGAAGGTTGGGGAGACGTAAACGAAGCTTTTGCAATTATTGCAGAATGCACAAAGCGTTTTGATGATATAGAAAACAAACCGGCAGGATTATTTAGTATTAAATAATTTTTGCCCTACTAATTTATAAAAAAAGCAATATTCCGTTAGGAGTATTGCTTTTTTGTTTAAATTCGTTTAGTTAGTTTATTGACTATTAACCAAAACCATTAAAACATTATGAATGCATTTATGATTTATTTGCCAATTGTCATGGCAATTATTGGGTTACTTTTCATGGGAATAAAAAGGAGTTGGGTGTTGAAACAAGACGCAGGAGACGGTAAGATGAAAGAGATTTCAGATTACATTTATGAAGGCGCACTCGCATTTTTAAAGGCTGAATACAAATTATTGACGATTTTTGTAATTATTGCCAGTATAGCTTTGGCGGGAATCACTTTTATTCCGGGTGTCAAAACACATTTATTAATAGTTGTTGCCTTCATTTTTGGGGCATTATTTTCGGCTTATGCAGGGAATATCGGTATGAAAATTGCGACCAAAACAAACGTTAGAACTACTCAGGCCGCCCGTACAAGTTTGCCACAAGCATTAAAAGTATCTTTTGGCGGAGGAACCGTAATGGGGCTTGGTGTTGCAGGTTTAGCTGTTTTGGGTTTGACAGGATTTTTTATCATTTTCTTTCAGCTCCTCTCCGGTGGTGTCTGGAAAGATACAGAAACGATGACTATTGTACTGGAAACCTTAGCAGGATTTTCGCTTGGTGCTGAGTCTATCGCTTTGTTTGCCAGAGTAGGTGGCGGAATTTACACAAAAGCGGCCGATGTTGGTGCCGATTTAGTAGGCAAGGTAGAAGCCGGGATCCCCGAAGACGATCCTCGTAATCCCGCTACAATTGCTGATAACGTTGGTGATAATGTGGGTGATGTGGCTGGTATGGGCGCCGATTTGTTTGGTTCGTATGTAGCAACTGTTTTAGCGGCGATGGTCCTCGGGAATTACGTTATCAAAGATATGGGAGGAAATATTCAGGATGCTTTTGGCGGAATAGGGCCTATTTTATTACCGATGGCAATTGCTGGTTTCGGAATTATATTTTCGATTATCGGGACTATGTTAGTAAAGATATCAGATGATAATGCCAAAGAAGCACAAGTGCAAAAAGCATTGAATATAGGAAACTGGGTATCTATTGTTTTAACTGCAGTTGCATGTTTTTTTCTCGTACAATATATGTTGCCAGAAATCATGCAAATGAGCTTTTTTGGAGAAGGTGCTAAAGATATCTCATCAATGCGTGTTTTTTATGCGACTTTAGTGGGTCTGGTTGTGGGAGGAGCTATTTCATCCGTAACCGAATATTATACAGGTTTGGGCACAAAACCCGTTATGGCAATTGTGCAAAAATCTTCAACAGGAGCAGGAACAAACGTTATTGCTGGTTTGGCAACAGGAATGATTTCGACTTTTCCAACAGTTTTATTGTTTGCCGCTGCCATCTGGATCTCGTATGCTTTGGCTGGATTTTATGGTGTTGCTTTAGCAGCATCAGCTATGATGGCAACTACAGCCATGCAATTGGCAATTGATGCTTTTGGACCCATCTCTGACAACGCAGGAGGTATTGCCGAAATGAGCGAATTGCCAAAAGAAGTGCGCACCAGAACCGATATTCTGGATTCTGTAGGAAATACAACTGCAGCAACCGGAAAAGGCTTTGCTATCGCATCTGCAGCATTAACGTCATTGGCTTTGTTTGCAGCTTATGTTACTTTTACAGGAATTGACGGAATCAATATTTTTAAAGCCCCAGTTCTAGCAATGTTATTCGTGGGCGGAATGATTCCGGTAGTTTTTTCAGCTTTAGCGATGAATTCTGTTGGGAAAGCAGCTATGGATATGGTATATGAAGTACGTCGTCAGTTTAAGGAAATTCCAGGAATTATGGAAGGGACAGGAAAACCTGAATACGGAAAATGTGTCGAAATTTCTACTAAAGCCGCTTTACGCGAAATGATGTTACCCGGAATTTTGACCATTGGTTTCCCTATTGCTATTGTGCTTTTAGGAAAATTAGTGTATTCTGATAACAATCAATTAATAGCCGAAATGTTGGGTGGTTATATGGCTGGAGTTACTGTTTCCGGAGTATTGTGGGCAGTTTTCCAAAACAATGCGGGAGGCGCTTGGGACAATGCCAAAAAATCATTTGAAGCAGGAGTAATGATCAACGGACAAATGACTTACAAAGGTTCTGATGCACACAAAGCTGCTGTAACTGGTGATACTGTTGGAGATCCTTTCAAGGATACTTCTGGGCCATCAATGAATATTTTGATTAAACTTACCTGTTTGATAGGTTTGGTAATTGCGCCTATTTTAGGAGAAGGGCATTCGGCTACAGCAATGACTCAAAAAAGTGCCTGTTGTGCCAAAATGGAAATGCATGCTAGTATTGGTTCTAAATGTGGAGATTTGTCTACTATGACCAAAGAAGAATGTGTTCTAATGTGCAAAGAAAAAGGTTGCACACCAGAAGAAACGGCAAAATGTATAGCCAATTATGATGCTAACGGAAAATACATCCATCAAAAAACAGATTGTTTTGACACTAGTAAATACAATAAAAATACAGTAAAAGTTAGTTTGTCTACTACAAATGGTGTAACTGTGGGAACGGTAACAAAAACAGCCAACGGAAAGACAACGACTGAGGTTTTTGAAGGCACAGAAGAAGAAGTAAAAGCAAAAATAGAAGCTGCAAAATAGTGCAGTGATCTATAATTTAGATAAATAAAAAATGTCTCTAGGTATGTTAGAGACATTTTTATTTCTTATCTGTTAATGTTAAAACAATCCGTTTAGTTCGGCATCAATTCTATTAATGATATTTCCTAAATCTTCAGGATTATCAACAAAATTAATATTGTCTACATCAATTATTAGTAATTTTCCTTTAGTGTAAGTCTGTACCCAAGCTTCGTATCGCTCATTCAGGCGACTCAAATATTCTATAGAAATAGAGTTCTCGTATTCGCGTCCGCGTTTGTGAATTTGTCCCACGAGATTAGGGATAGAACTCCTCAAATAAATCAATAAATCTGGAGCTTTTACCAGCGATTCCATCAATTCAAAAAGCGAAGTGTAGTTCTCAAAATCACGGCTCGTCATCAATCCCATTGAGTATAAGTTGGGAGCAAAAATATGCGCATCTTCGTAGATCGTTCTGTCTTGAACAATTTTTTTTCCGCTTTCGCGAATTTGTAACACCTGACGGAAACGACTATTAAGGAAATAAATTTGTAAATTAAACGACCAACGTTCCATTTGGTGGTAAAAATCATCTAAATACGGATTATCCACCACATCTTCATAATGGGGTTCCCATTTAAAATGTTTAGCTAATAATTTGGTCAAAGTGGTCTTTCCTGCGCCTATATTTCCTGCTATTGCTATGTGCATTACGGTATTACGATTTTATAATTTGTAATTTCTTTGGGTGTAAAAATAGATAAAATTTGGTCTTTGTAACGGAATTTTGTAAACGTTTTTTCTGAAATTTTAATTTCTGAAACCGCTTCCGAATTTACGTCTCTATTATCTTTCAAATACAATAAATTAGCCTTGCTAAACAGAAATTGATTTGAGTTTAAAAGAGCAACTTCATCAAAACGGGGAATCTTTCCTAATGTTGTGGTTTTTCCGAAAATAGTACAGGAGAACCAATTATTTTTTTCATCAATCCAGTAAAAAGTATTAAAATCGGTCTGATAATATTTAATGTTTTCTGCAAATGGTGTAGAAACCGTTTTGTATTCGTTTTTCAAATAATCAAACAGACCAATTTGCTGGTTTAGAGAATTATAAACCCACAGTTGATTTTGTGAGGACATCCCAACCGCTGTTGCGACAATGGGTTCTGTATTTTGAGAAAAATTAATTCGAGAAGTCTCATTCAGTTGATTATCAAGTAAAATAACGGTATTAAAATCTTCATAAAATAAAACTATTTTTAAGGGATTTTGCAAATCGACTTTTGTGATTTTTCCTAAAGAAACATTTTTGTATTCAAAAATTTCGGTTTCTTTTATTTTGCTAAAAACATTATTTTTTATCTGATAATAATAGCCAAAAGAATCATAACCAAGAAATTCTTCGCCATTAAATGCGAGTTGCGAAAAAGAAGTAGGAGTTAGGTTTTGAGCAACAACTATTGAAAATGAAAAACTACTAAAAAAAAGGAAAATGAAGGTTTTAGATAGCATCCGATTTATGAAATTTGAGATTGATAAAGAGCCAAATTACAAAAAAACAGGATTAGTAATGGCTTAAATTATTTTTTAGTTGAGAAAATTCATTTTATTGATAAATAGTTGCAAAAGACTTATTTTGGTCTATAGTTTGACCAGATTCATCTATTTAATTTTTAATGTTGTGAAATTAATAATACATTTGAGTGTAGGTTTTATCCGATTTCAAAAAAAACAAAATTATAAAAATGAAAAAGACACTATTTTATATGCTTTTGATGCTGGTTTTTGTAAAAGTACAAGCTCAAAAAGACTTTCAGGGAATGGCCGTTTACGAGTCAAAAACTCAGGCTCCAAAAATGGATGGTTTGCGAGCGGGCAATCGTGATATTACGCCGGAAATGCAAAAAACCATGGAAGAGCGAATGAAGACAATGTTGGAAAAAACATTTGTTTTAAATTTTGATAAATCTACTTCTACATACAAAGAAGAGGAAAAATTAGATGCTCCAGGGCAGCAAAATGGAGGAATGCGCATTATGATGAACTCATTTATGGGCGGTGGAGGCACTTTTTATAAAGATGTAAAAACCAAAAAATATACAGTCGATAAGGAATTTATGGGCAAAGAGTTTTTGGTTATTGATTCGTTACCGAAATTCAACTGGAAATTAGAGTCAGAAACCAAGCAAATTGGTGGTTATAATTGCTACAAGGCTACGGCAGTTCGAGAAGCAAGTAAAACTGATTTTAGAAATTTCAGGCCAAAAAATCAGGACAATAAAAAGGACGATGCCAAAAAAACAACTACTGAAAAGACAACCAATTTTGAAGATAGTTTTGAGATTCCAAAAGAAATTGTAATCACGGCTTGGTACTCGCCTGAAATTCCAATTAATCAAGGGCCAGAAAACTATTGGGGATTGCCAGGTTTGATTTTGGAAATAAACGACGGAAAAACCGTTATTTTATGTTCTAAAATTGTCTTGAATGCCAAAGATAAAGTCGTGATAAAAGCACCTGCAAAAGGAAAAGAAGTGACACAGAAAGAATATGACGAAACCGTTATTAAAAAAATGGAAGAGTTTAGAGAAATGAATCGCGGACGTGGTGCAAATGGTGGGCCACCAATGATTAGACAATAACTTTTTAGCACTTCAATTTTAGATTTTTTTAATGAAAAATACATTTTTATTCCTAGTTTTTTTAATTAACTCTTTTTCGTTTTCTCAAAGTATTCGTTTTGACGGATTTATTCAGGACGAGCAAAAAAATCCCTTAGAAATGGCCAATATTATGGCCGTAAACAATGCGACAAAAGCAATGGATTCTTACGGCATCACCAATGATAAAGGTAAATTCCAGTTGATACTAAAGCCTAATACTGCCTATTCTATTAAGATTAGTTACCTGGGAATGAAGTCGAAAGAACTTGCGATTACCACTCAGGCGGTAAATCTGTCGCAAACAATCGTAATGGATGATGCCGGAATCGAGCTCGAAGGTGTAGAAATTGTGCGCGAAATGCCAGTTTCAATCAAAGGAGACACGATTGTGTACAATGCAGATTCTTTTAAATCTGGAACCGAAAGGAAGTTGGAAGATGTTCTGAAAAAATTACCGGGAGTTGAGGTAAACGCTGATGGAGAAATAGAAGTTGAGGGTAAAAAAGTAAGCAAATTGATGGTAGAAGGGAAAGACTTTTTTGATGGTGATACCAAACTAGGAGTCAAAAATATTCCTGCCGATGCAATTGATAAAATACAAGTTTTAAGAAATTATAATGAAGTAGGAGCATTGAAAGGTCTGGAAAATGACCAAGAGAATGTGGCGATGAATATCAAACTAAAAGAGGGGAAAAAGAATTTTTGGTTTGGTGATATGACCGCAGGAACAGGTGTTGGAGAACTTGATAGTCGGTATATTATCAATCCAAAATTGTTTTATTACAGCCCAAAATACAGTATTAACCTGATTACTAATTTTAATAATATTGGGGAATTGCCACTTACAGCTCAGGACTATTTTAAGTTTACGGGTGGTTTTAAAAATTTGATGAAAAAAGGCGGAAGTAACTTTAATATTTCTTCTAATGATATTGGTATTTCACTTTTAAGAAACAATCGCGCCAAGGAAATTGAAACCAAATTTGGCGCTACGAATTTTGCCTATTCGGTAACAAAAAACTGGAATCTTAGTGGTTTTGGAATTCTTTCATACTCCAAAACAGATCTGGAAACCAAATCTCAAACTACGATTTTAGATTCTGGTAATCAGCAAAAAAGAGACGAATTAGCACATCAAAAAAACAACTTGGGACTTTTTAAATTAAGTTCTAGTTACAAGCCAAATGCCAAACTTCAATTTGACTACGACGTTTTGACTAAACTGACAAAGCAAGACGAAGAGACGAGTTTGTTGCGAGAATCGGTAGTGGGAAACTTGACTTCTGCAGAGAATATTTTTACCAAAAAGAAGCAAGATCCGACCTCGATAAATCAGAATTTGAGTTTGTATTATACGCAAAGTGATAAAAATATTTTTGCTTTTGAAATGCAGCATTTGTATCAGGACGAAAATCCTTTTTACAATGCCAATTTGCAGTCGCAACCTTTTCTTTTGTCAGGTTATATTCCGGGACAAAACCGAAATGATTTGAATCAGGATCGCTTTGTAAAGACGAATAAACTCGATGCAAAATTAGATTATTACTACATGGTTACGCCAAAAAGCAATATCAATATTACGGTAGGAAATACCTATTCGTATCAAAATTTTAATTCGCATATTTTTCAAATTTTGGATAATGGGGATCAAAACGATTTAAATGATTCAGAAAATAATAATCAGGTAAATTATCGATTTGATGATGCTTTTTTAGGCTTTCATTATAAAATACTTTCTGGAAAATTTACTTTAACGCCTGGTTTTAGTGTGCATTCTTATGCCATGACCAACACTCAGTTGGGTACAGATTATTCGCAAAATTTTACAAAGATTTTACCGGACTTTTTTGCGTTATATCAAATAAAAAAAGCCGAAACTTTGACGTATAATTTCTCGCTATCCAACGATTTTACAGATGTCAATCAGTTGGCTGGGGGATATGTGTTGTCTGATTACAGTAGCTTATTCAGAGGGAATCGTTTCTTAGAAAATGCAACTTCGCAAGTACATTCGTTGCGTTATTTTAAGTACAATATGTTTAATTTTGAGAATATTTTTGCTTTTGCTACTTACACAAAAAAAGTAGATGCCATCAAAACGATAGCTAAATTTAATGGTATTAATCAGTCCTCAGAGCCCTATAATTCAAATTTGGCAGATGAAACTTTCACAGGGGTGGGAAGTTATGGGCGCTCTTTTTTAAAAAATTATAAAGCTTCTTTTAGCGCTAATTTCAATTGGTCTAAATTTAATAATATTCAGAATGACGAGCTCGCTACGACCGAAAGTTTTAGCCAGAATTATACATTAAAAGCGTCAACAAATTTCAAAAACATGTCTAATATTGAGTTGGGATATAATGCTTTAATCAATAAATATAGCGGTTCAACTTATTATACAGACAAACCCTTTGTGCGTTTGGATTATTATTTTTTGGATAGTTTTTCTTTTGTTTCTGAATACGAATTTTATCATTATTACAGGACTGACAAATCGGTTGACAATGAGTACGATTTTTTGAGTGCTAGCTTGATATATCAAAAGAAAGACAGTAAATGGGAGTACAAAGTGTCGGCTACCAATTTATTAAACACGACGTATCTTAATGATGACAGCTTCTCGCAGTTTTCAACAAGAGTTTCGCAATACACGGTTCAGCCTCGTTATATTATCTTTTCTATGAAATATAATTTATAAGATTTTATGTGCGAAAGCATTACTTTTTGTGTTGGTTTCTAGCAAGAATAAAATATCTTTGTTTCATAATTAACCGCCAATCCTATCACCATGAAAAATGTAATGTGGAGTTTATGTGCCTTTGTATGTGTCGCTTTTACTTCTTATTCCCAAACAAAATCTATAGAAAAAGGAACCTACCTTTCTACGAATAAAGGACAAAAAATTAAACTGAATTTGCTTGATAATGACAAGTACGAGTTGGTGTTTTATTCAGGAGACTACGAAGTAAAGGGTGATTCATTATTGTTTAAAAAACCAGATAAACTGGCAGATGTTTTTGATTTGGAATATTCAAAAGAGAAAAACATAAAATCAAAAAAGGTAAAAGTTAAGTTTTTAGATGCTTATAATTCTTTTTACTTAGGAACCCAAAGTGGCGCTCAGGATGTAGTATATCAAAAGATTAAAATTGATTATGATTCTAATCCAAGCCAAACAGATGTTGAGGTTGAAATCGATCAACCCGATTTTATGTATTTAGTTTACGAGGGTTATGATGGCAAAAGTAGCGTTTGTAAATATGCATTGCCAAAAGAGATCAATCAGGTTGTGGTAAAATATTCGCCGGATGTTATGGGCGATCTAAATATTAGCGGTTATTTTGATCCAAAAACAAATGAATTAATACTTGGAGATAAATTAGGCAAGAATCCTCTAGTTTTTCAATCTGAAAAAAATGCCATTGTTGCTGGTTCTAATTCGAAAATCACACCAGTAGAGTCTTTGATTATTCCCTATTTTACATATCCGGGCAAAGAGCCTTTATTGACCGAGGATATTGTGATAGGAGAACCCGTAGATACTACAGCAGCAGATGGAGATTGGAAGGTAGATCCGCCAATGGCTGATTCTGAATTGCCAAAAGTTGACTTTAAATTTAAAGTAGAAAATAACTTAAAAGATGCAATTGCAACGACTCAAAAGGCACCTAATAAATTTTTGATAGTTTATAAGGATAGTAAAAATCCTTCGGCAAAAGCAGATTTTGATGCTTTTATAAAGGACCAGCAAATTACAGTGGGCTATTATTTTTATGATGCTTATAAACCTGAATTTGATCGTTTTAATTTTTATCTCACTTCTAAAAGTGATGATAAGTGGTTAAAAAACAATAAAATAGAAGGTGATCCTGCTATTGTCGTTCTAGACAATGATGGTACTGTGCTGGCAACTGCCCAATCTGGACTTATAGACAAAAGTTACCAGCTGAATTATTATGATCCTTTGTGCAAAAATCTGGAAAAAGCCCAAGCTTTTTATACTTTTAAAAAGCTTATTTCGAGTAAAAAACCGAATGATGATAACTTAATTTTGGCATTCAATAAAATAGCGGGACTTGACGTGCCTTACGATTACGATCCTTATTATACAGATCAAAACCCTAAAGAATTTAAAATTGATTATCCAAAATTTGATAAAAAGCAAATTGATCAAACATGGAATAGTTTAATTGTTTCCCATCAAAAAGATGCAAAACCGAATATGTATCTTGTCGAAACGATCTTAAGAGAAATTAAAAACGTAGGTTTTACAAAGCAGTTTTTTAATGAAGAAAAAACACTAAATGACACAGATTTTCTTGCAATTGATTATGTCATAAAACATGCCGACGCAATTGAGACAGAAAGAGCAACATTTAATGCTACAGAAAATGAAGTGCATTTAATCGGGAATATAAGTTCTGAGATTCCTAATGCATTGTCTCAGAGTAATTATTTGAGTATTGATGGCGGAGCCGCAAAAGGAAATTTCAGTGAAGAAAAAGTAATTTCAGTTTACAAAAAACTCATTTCCAGTGGTAAAGGAAACTACGATTCGTATAAATATTATTTTGATTATTTAAAATCGACATCTCCATCGGGTGACATTGATGCTCGTTATTTAAAAGAGTTTGATTCTTTTTTTAATACTTATTTGTCGCCTGAGAAATCAAATGCATTAGAACAACTAGATAAAATGTACGATAGTGTAGAAGAAAGTTCTGAAGGATATTATGGTGGCTGGAAGGCTTTTAAAGAGTATTGTTCTAATGCCTGTAACGATGCTGCATGGTCTGTAGTAAAAAATTCTGAAAACGTAGACTTTCTTAAAAATGCGATTACATGGTCAGAATATAGTTTGATTATCAGTAAAAATAATGCGTACTATTTAGACACTCTGGCACAGTTGTATTACAAAGAGGGTCAAAAAGAAAAAGCCATTGCAACTCAAAAACAAGCAGTAAAATATTCGACAAAAATCGAAGAAGAAACAGCAGCAGAATTAAAAGAAGTCTTAAATAAAATGCAAAACGGAACGTACTAAGAGATCTGAGAAAGTAAATACAAAACCCGATAAGTGTAGCAACTTTTCGGGTTTCTTTTTTTATAGTGTTTTTTTTTTTTAATTGAAATTCAATTCTAAATCGGTATAAAAAGGAAGAATTGAAGCAAGTATTTCTGTATTAATTGTTAAGTTTGAAGAACTAAATTTCAAAACATGAAAAATAAAATAATTTTAGGATTACTGCTTAGTGCAGGTATTGTTGCTGCGCAAGGAATCAAAAAGCCTCTGGTTGCTGCCATTACAGAAAAAGATCTTAAAACCGATATGTATCAAATGGCAGGTGATCATTTTAACGGTCGCGAAGCGGGAACATTAGACGAATTAAAGGTTTCGATGTGGTTAGCCAATAAAGCAAAAGAAGCAGGAATGGCTCCCGCAGGTGATGACGGAACTTATTTCCAATTTTTTGATTTGTACAGACATCAGGTTTCGCCTAATACAAAATTTAAAATTGGTAAAAAAGAATATAAATTATGGAGCGAAGTTTTGGTTGCCGAAGCGACCAATACAAAAGTTGAAGCTTCGTTATTGTATTTAGGTGCCGCAACAAAAGAAGAAATCGAAAAGACAGATGTTAGCGGAAAAGCAGTTGTTTTATTAGCATCTAAAGAGGGTATAGCAGATGATATTTCGCTTTTTGACAGACGTTATCCGGGACTTGTAAGAACTAAATATTATGACCTTTTGGTAAAAAAAGGAGCGGCAGCATTAATCTTTATTACAGATGATTTAGCAGAACAAAGCTGGTCTCAGGTAGAGCCTCAAATGACAAGAGGTATTTACGGTATCGAAGGTTTTCGTGATAAAGTGGCTGTTACAATGCCCGTTTTTTGGTTACATAAAGATCAGTTAGAATTTCTAAAAAACACAAAAGAACTTCTTTCAACAGAAGTGTTTACAGAAACTTATAAATATCCATCGGTAAATGTGGTGGGGCGAATTGACGGAACAGATGCCAAATTGAAAAGTGAAAATGTGCTTTTTAGTGGCCATCAGGATCACGATGGTGTGAGACAAAAATACGGTCAGGATTCTATTTATAATGGAGCTGATGACAATGCCAGTACTTGCGTTGCCATGTTGGCTATTGCAAGGGCCTATAAAATACAACCAGGAAAAAGAAGTGCATTATTTGTTTTTCACGGTTCTGAAGAGCGAGGTTTGTTAGGTTCAAGATGGTATGCAGCTCATCCAACAGTGCCGGAGGCCTCTATTGTAGCGGTTTTAAATGGTGATATGATTGGAAGAAATGATGTCAATCAAGCGGCTTTGTTAGGTTCTAGTTCTCCTCATGAAAACTCTTCGGATTTGGTGGCTATTGCTAAAAAAGCAAACGATGAAGGGCCAAAATTTGATCTCGACAAACTTTGGGATAAACCAGAGCATCCAGAGTATTTTTACTTTCGTTCGGATCATTTGCCTTATGCGCGTAAAGGCATTCCGTCTGTGTTTTTTACCAGTGTCTTGCATAGTCAATACCATACTCCAATGGATGAGTCTGAGAATATTGATTATAAAAAATTGCACAAAATGACTGAGTGGATGTACCGCACAGGTTGGATTTTATCAAATGATGCCAATCGCCCTAAAACATTGCCTAACGTAAAATTGGAGCGATAGAACTTGCAAGATGTTAAAGTAAGAAAAAATCAGTTTTGTGTGCATTTTTACTTTCGTGAAAACACAAAAAAACAGATTGAAATAATTTTAAATCAGCTGTTTTGATCAAAATAAAAAAGGCTTTCTACACGTGTAGAAAGCCTTTTTGTTAGGTATATTGTAGATGAATTTACAATCCAAAAGCAGTTTTTACTTGGTCAACAAAATCAAGTTTTTCCCATGTAAACAACTCTACAATAACTGTTTTTTCGTTTCCTCCAGGAGCAGAAAAAGTTTTAGTTACGGTTTCTGGTTTGCGTCCCATGTGTCCGTAAGCAGCAGTTTCGCTGTAAATAGGGTTTCTTAATTTCAAGCGTTGTTCGATAAAGTAAGGACGCATATCAAATATTGCTTCTACTTTTTTAGCGATTTCACCGTTAGTCAAATTTACTTTAGAAGTTCCGTAAGTATCAATAAAAATACCCATTGGTTCTGCAACTCCAATAGCATAAGAAACCTGCACCAAGATTTCCTCAGCAACACCGGCAGCCACTAAGTTTTTAGCGATATGACGTGTTGCATACGCAGCACTTCTATCTACCTTACTTGGATCTTTTCCTGAAAAAGCACCACCACCGTGAGCACCTTTTCCTCCATAAGTATCCACAATAATTTTTCTTCCTGTTAAACCAGTATCTCCGTGAGGTCCTCCGATAACGAATTTTCCTGTTGGGTTGATGTGGTAGTTGATTTTATCATTGAATAAATGAGCGTGAGTTGGATTTTTTGCAATGATTCTAGGAATCAAAATTTCGATGATATCCTTTTTAATTTTTGCCAACATGGTCGCTTCTTCATCAAAATCATCATGCTGAGTCGAAATTACAATCGCATCAATACGAGTTGGTTTGTTGTCGTCGCTATATTCTAAAGTTACTTGTGATTTTGCATCAGGACGTAAATAGGTAATCTCTTTGTTTTCACGTCTTAAAATAGCCAGTTCCTGCAATAATTTATGTGATAAATCAAGCGCAAGCGGCATAAAATTTTCGGTTTCATTAGTAGCGTAACCAAACATCATTCCTTGATCACCCGCACCTTGCTCTTCTGGCTTAGCTCTGTCAACACCTTGATTAATATCTGCTGATTGTTCGTGAATTGCAGACAAGATTCCACAAGAATTTGCTTCAAACATATATTCGCTTTTGGTGTAACCGATTTTACGAATTACATCACGAGCGATTTGCTGCACATCAAGATACGTATTTGATTTTACTTCTCCTGCCAAAATTACTTGACCAGTGGTAACCAAAGTTTCACAAGCTACTTTTGAGTCAGCATCAAATGCCAAAAAGTTGTCAATTAATGCATCCGAAATTTGATCTGCAACTTTGTCTGGATGCCCTTCACTAACAGATTCTGACGTAAATAAATAAGCCATAATAATTTATTAAATTAAAATTAATTTGAGGGAATACAGGTGGGTAGTAAGGCTAAAGGAGAGTTTCTGCTTTAGCATTTTTTACTACTGAAATCTAAATCTTTCAGCATTCATAATGAAACCTTTCATTATGAAGAGGTTGCAATCAGTTCAAATTTTTCCTCTGTATTCGAGTGCAAAGGTATAAAACCATTTTGATTTGCAAATTAAAGTTCTGCTTTTTTTAATTTTATAAACATAAATTTAACATATCATACTAATTTGATAGGATAATAGAAATTATTTTGCTTTTTGTTTGGTGGTGTGAAAAAAAGTTCTCAAATTTGCCAAACAAAACAAATTAGAAAATGAATTTGATTATTAAAAATATGTGCTGTATGATGTCGGAAACTACCGCAGAGCTCGCTATTGTTTAGTACTTAAATCTAAAAATAACAATAAGACCTCTGCCAATTGCGGAGGTTTTTTTTTGATTTAAATTGAAAAAGAGTTTAAATCATATAAGTTTTGAGTTAGTAAAATTTTAATGGAAGTCCATTACTTACGATCAAAAATAAAAATTAAGAAAATGAATAATTCTATAGTAAAAAAAATGATGATGTGTTGTAAGATGTCGATGTGCATCCCAATTTGCTATTGCCAAAAGTGAAAGAGTAATCTTTGTTATAGTTCAACTATAAGCCCTTTTGGTAAGCCATCCGAAAGGGCTTTTTAATTTCCATTAATTAAAATTAAAAATCATGAAAACATTCTTTAGAATCATAAAAATACTGACATCAAAAAAAGTAATCAGTGCCGTTAGAAGTCAGACTATAAAACTAAATATACTTAAAGGAGTACTGTATTCGGATGAACTGAATTCATTGCATTTGCAAATGTATTTATCTGATAATGAAATGTTTTTTGTCTAAAAAAAATGTATCAATACGCATCAAATTATTAATCTTATCAAAAAACCAAGAAATCATGAGCACACAAAAATTTGCAACAAACGCATTACATGCAGGACACGATGTTACTAAAAATGGAGGAACACGAGCAGTTCCTATCTACCAAACGTCATCGTACGTTTTTAATAATTCAGAGCATGCGGCCAATTTATTTGGTCTGGCCGAGGCGGGATTTATTTACACACGATTAAATAATCCTACAAATGATGTCCTCGAACAACGATTGGCAGCCCTAGAAGGCGGAATCGGAGCGGTAGTTACAGCATCTGGAGCCGCCGCTATTTCGACTACTTTTCTGACTTTGCTAAAAGCGGGCGATCATATCGTAGCATCAAATAGTCTGTATGGCGGAACCTATAATCTATTAAAGGTAACTTTGCCTCGATTAGGAATTACGACAACCTTTGTAGATCCTTCAAAACCAGAAAATTTTACAAAAGCAGCCCAAGAAAATACCCGAGCTTTTTTTATTGAATCGTTGGGGAATCCAAAATTGGATGTTTTAGATGTGAAAGCCATTTCGGCGCAAGCCAAAAACTTCAAGGTTCCTTTGATCGTTGATAATACAGTAGCCACGCCCTATTTATTAAATCCGATTGAGCACGGAGCCAACATCGTGATTCATTCTCTTACCAAATATATTTCAGGAAACGGAACTTCTCTAGGAGGTGTGATCGTTGACGCCGGAACTTTTGATTGGTCCAACGGAAAATTCCCGGAATTTACAACACCTTCCGCAGGATATCACGGGTTGGTGTACCATGAAGCTTTAGGAAATGCAGCGTTTATTGCTAAAGCTAGAATCGAAGGATTGAGAGATTTTGGATCAGCTTTGAGTCCGTTTAATGCTTTTCAAATCATTCAGGGATTAGAAACATTACCCATCCGAATCAAAAAACACAGCGAAAATGCGCTGGCTTTGGCGACCTGGTTAGAAAAACAGGAAGAAGTTGTCTGGGTAAATTATCCAGGTTTAAAATCGAGTAAATATTATGATTTAGCGCAGGAATATTTACCAGAAGGTCAAAGCGGAATTATAACTTTTGGTTTGAAAGGTGGTTTTGAAGCGGCCAAAAAAGTAGCAGATGAAACCCAATTATTCTCTCTTTTGGCCAATATTGGCGATACCAAATCACTCATTATTCATCCCGCAAGTACCACGCATCAACAATTGTCTGATGAGGAGCAATTAGAGACAGGCGTTTCAAAAGATTTGATTCGACTTTCTGTAGGGATCGAAGATATCGAAGATTTGATAGAGGATTTAAAAAACGTTTTTGCCAGCGTTACAGAATCTCAATACGGTCTTAAGAAAAATTAGTTTTTTGTTTTTTGTTTGAAAAATTGCCTTTAGTAATGTGAGTTTTGCTAAAGGTGGTTTTTTTTAAGAATTTATTTAATAGATACGGTATATTAAAGCCTAAAATAAACATTGTTCTGTTTGTAAAAGGCAATCTTGTAAGTTTTTACGCTGTTTTTTTTGAACAATTTTTTTGTAAGATGTTTAATATTGAAAAATTGTAAGTTTTTATCGTTTTTTCTGATTAATTTATTGATTTTCATTTGTATAAATAAAATAATATTCGCATATTTGTTAAACCCAAAAACTACTAAGATGAATTTAATTGTCGATAAGATGTGTTATGCCATTTCGGATAAAACCGTTGGGACGTTTTGTGGTTAAAATTGTAAAAAACAATATACTATAGCAAAGCCTCTCAAAAAACAAATGGGGGGCTTTTTAAATTTAAAACAATGCAAGAATTTTTTAAAATAAAATATAAATCGCAGATGAATAATTTCCAGATATACAAGATGGTCAATGTCGCACCTATTTGTATAGTTATCTATTGATATTCGAAAGTATATAAGTTGTAACAACTTAAACCCTTTTGGTATCTCAATCCAAAAGGGTTTTTTTATTTTATCAATTTGTCAAAACAAAAAAAATACAGTAATACTGAACTTAATATAAAAATAGCACATTTATAAACATCATAAACTAGCATAATTATGAAAACAATAAACTACTTAACAAGAACATTTTCTGCTCTCAGGAGATTAAGGGCAAAAAGAAATAGTTTAACGCCATTAACAAATGAATTGGTTCATCCAAGATTTGGATTAACCGCTTCTGAGGATACTCAGAACCAAAAGAAAGCACCAAATTCATTACTTTTTTTGATGTATTCGAAAGAAAATGAAACACTTTTTATTTAAATTAAAGAGTATTTTAAAATAGGGTTATACCTACCTGAATTTACTGGGCATTTTGTTCGGTAAATTTTTGTATGCCATAATTTTACAGTAAAATAATAAGTAGTAAACAAGAGAATCTCTTGAGATAAATTTGTTTGTTTAAGAAATTAGTAGTTAATTTGTGCCTTTAAGTTCAGAAACGTATTGAAATGTTATAAAGAAAGGACGAGGGATTAGACCCGATGAATCCTTAGCAACCCTTCGTTAAAGCGAAGAAGGTGCTGCATTCTACCACGCCCAAACGTGGAAAGATAACAACAAGAATTTTTCTAGTAATATACTCTAGACTTTCTTTCTAATATTTCCACATACAAATCAATAATACAACAGATTTGAAATTGGAAAATATACAAAACCTTATCAACATACAAAATTTCACTACAGAAAGTGGTGTTTTATATCATTCGTTACCTTTAAGTTATTCACTTTTTGGCTTGACTTTGCATACTGCACCCGTTATTCTGGTCAATCATGCTTTGACTGGAAATGCTCAGGTTACGGGAGAAAATGGCTGGTGGAGTGATTTAATTGGTCTAGGAAAAACAATTGATATTAATAAATACACCATCCTAGCATTTAACGTTCCGGGTAACGGTAATGATTCTTTTATCATCGAAAAGTATCAAGATTTTACCACCAGAGACATTGCTAGAATTTTCTTAGAGGGAATTAAAGCGCTGCATATCCAGAAGACATTTGCCATCATTGGAGGTTCTGTTGGGGGAGGAATTGCATGGGAGATGTTGGCCTTAGCACCCAATTGTACCCAACATTTGATACCTATTGCAACCGATTGGAAATCGACAGACTGGATGATAGCCAACTGTTATTTACAAGAACAAATTCTCAATAATTCATCAAAACCTGTCGAAGATGCGAGGATTCACGCTATGTTGTGTTACCGTTCCCCCGAATCATTCAAAGAAAAATTTAAGAGAACGATAAACGACAATCTCAAGATATTTAACATAGAAAGCTGGCTGGCACATCATGGCGAAAAATTACAAAAGAGATATCAATTATCGTCTTATAAATTGATGAACCAATTGCTAAAAACTATTGATATTACTAGAAATGGCGGTGACTTGGAAACTTTAGTCGGCAAAACAGAAGCTTCTATTCATATCATCGCAATCAATTCGGATTTGTTTTTTATACCAAAAGAAAATCTGGACACTTATAATGAATTAAAGAAGTTTAAAGACAATGTTTTTTACAGCGAAATAGATTCTGTGCACGGGCATGACGCTTTTTTAATAGAGTACAAACAATTAGATCATTTACTTGCCACAGTTTTTAAGGCAGAAACAATAGAAGAATAAAATGAAAATATTAAAATTTGGAGGCAAATCGTTATCAAACGGAGAAGGATTAAAAAAAGTCGTTTCGATTATTTTGGATAAAGTAAACCAAGGCGAACAAATTGCGGTTGTCGTTTCGGCACGAGGAAACGCTACAGATGAACTAGAATATATTTTAAAGGTTGCAGCTAAAAACGGAGATTATAAACCCTTATTAGAAAGCTTTAAAGAGTATCAGACCGCAGATTTTCAGCACGTTGATTTGTCTGAGGAGTTTACTATTTTGGATAAACTTTTTGAAGGCGTAAGTTTGATTGGTGATTACAGTAACAAAATTAAAGATCAGATTTTGTCTAAAGGAGAATTACTTTCTGCCAAATTATTGACTGCTATTTTGATCGAAAAGGGAGTTCAGGCCAATTTTGCAGATTCAAGAGAATTGCTAAAAACAGATTCAAAATTTGGTGATGCGCAACCTTTAGAACAGCTTTCGAAGAAGAATGTTATCAATTATTTTAAAGAACACAAAGGTTCAACTGTCAATGTCGTAACCGGTTTTATTGGTTCAAACAATAATAATGATACCACCACTTTGGGTAGAAACGGCAGTAATTATACCGCTTCGCTAATTGCTAATTACTTAAATGCCGAAGAGCTTCAGAATTTTACGCACGTTGACGGAATTTATACCGCAAATCCAGATTTAGTAGCCGATGCTAAAAAAATTGAATTTTTATCATTTAATGAAGCCAATGAGCTGGCCAATTTTGGAGCGACGATTTTGCATGCCAAAACGATCATTCCTTTATTAGAAAAAAACATTCCGCTTCGTATCTTAAATACGTTTAATCATGAAAACCGAGGTACTTTAATCACTTCAGATTCTTCAAAAGAAGGAATTAAAACGCTTTCAGTTCTAGAGAATGTTTCTTTGGTAAACCTGGAAGGACGAGGATTATTAGGAAAAGCGGGAGTTGATGCCCGAATTTTTAAGGTAATGG
This sequence comes from Flavobacterium flavipigmentatum, assembly GCF_020911905.1. Classification (NCBI taxonomy): domain Bacteria; kingdom Pseudomonadati; phylum Bacteroidota; class Flavobacteriia; order Flavobacteriales; family Flavobacteriaceae; genus Flavobacterium; species Flavobacterium flavipigmentatum. The sequence continues at coordinate 1,593,881 of NZ_CP087133.1, forward strand.
GCGATCATAATATTAGTGTGAGTATCATTTCTCAAGGTTCTTCAGAAAGAGGAATTGGCTTGGTGGTTGCCACAGACCAGGCAACAACGGCTATGGTGGAACTCGAAAAAGAGTTCGAAAATGATTTTTATTCAAAAGATGTCAATCAAATTACGGTAACCGATAATGTTTCGGTGATTTCTATTATCGGTCAGGATCTAAGTACTTTTCACAAACCTTACACGGCTTTAATCAAAAATAAAATTATTCCGATATTGTTTAACAACACCGTTACGGGTAAAAACGTGAGTTTGGTAGTTAAAAAATCAGAACTGAATAAGGCTTTAAACGTCATTCACGGAGAGATTTTTGGAGTTTCTAAAAAAATCAATATTGCTATTTTTGGCCACGGTTTGGTTGGTGGAACTTTAATCAATCAGATATTAGAATCAGCTTCGGCGATTGAAAAACGAAAAGATATTAAGCTGAATGTTTTTGCTATTGCCAATTCTAAAAAATTGCTTTTAAATAAAAACGGCGTAACTTCAGACTGGAAAAATGACATTCAGAAAGAAGGCGCTGCTTACACCATAAACGATATTATTGAATATGCCAATCAGCATCATTTAGAAAATCTAATTGCGATAGACAACACGGCAAGTGCTCCCTTTGTTGAGAATTATATTCCGCTTATCGAGAGCAGTTTTGATTTGATTTCTTCTAATAAAGTAGCCAATACGTTAAGTTATGGCTTTTATAAGCAGATAAGAAAATCATTGGCAGAAAATCAAAAGAATTATTTGTACGAAACCAATGTTGGTGCAGGTTTGCCACTGATTGATACGATAAAATTATTGCATCTTTCGGGCGAAAATATCACAAAAATAAAAGGTGTTTTCTCGGGGACATTGAGTTATTTATTTAATAATTTCTCTGCAAAAGAAGTGCCGTTTAGCGAAATTTTGCAGGAAGCAATTGACAATGGTTACACCGAGCCAGACCCGCGCGAGGATTTATGCGGAAATGATGTTGGAAGAAAATTATTGATATTAGCAAGAGAATTAGACCTTCAAAATGAGTTTGAAGAAATTGATATTCAAAATCTTATTCCGGAACATTTACGTGAAGGAAATGTGACTGATTTTTTAACTAAATTGAAAGAATTTGATCCAATTTATGAAAAAATAAAGCAAGAGCAAAAACCAAATCATGTGTTGCGATATATTGGTGAATTGTCGGGAGATTTGCAGAATGATAAAGGAAATCTCGAAGTAAAATTGGTTTCGGTGCCATCAGATACAGCTTTAGGAGGTTTGAAAGGTTCTGATTCTTTCTTCGAAATTTATACCGAATCATACGGAGATCGACCAATCGTAATTCAGGGAGCCGGTGCAGGATCTGCCGTAACGGCCAGAGGTGTTTTTGGAGATATTTTGAGATTATCGGATAAAGAATAAAAATTTAGATTGCAGATTTTGAAGTTTATATTTTCAAATCAAACAAAAAATAAAAAAGAAAATAACATGAAAGTAACCTTAAACAGAGTGAATGACGCTTTTCATTTTAAATTAAAAAATGAGCGTGGTCATATTGTAGATGTTGATAGCAGAGCCGAATTTGGCGGAAGCGATTTGGGTGCAAGTCCGATGGAATTGGTTTTGATGGGAGTTGCAGGTTGTAGCGCGATTGATATGATTTCGATCTTAAAAAAACAACGTCAGGAAATCACCTCTTTTAGTGCTGAGGTAGAAGGCGAACGTGTACAAGTAGGCGAGGCAAAACCTTTTAAAGAAATCTTTGTGGTTTTTTATTTAGAAGGAGATATTAATCCCGAAAAAGCACAACGTGCAGCAGAACTTTCTTTTGAGAAATACTGCTCTGTGGCTAAAACGGTTGAACCGACAGCTACTATAAAATATAAAGTTGTCTTGAATAATACAGAATTAGGAAATTAGTCAAGTAGAGAATTAGATAATTCTTTAGACTAATTAGTAAATAATGACTCATGTAAATTTAAAATTCAAGTACCAGTTTTGATTATCACATTGACCAGGAACTTGAAACATGAAACAAGAAAAACAAAAAAATGAACGAACAAGAATTTGGTTTCGAAACGCAAGCCATCAGAACACAATTAGAAAGATCTCAGTATTTAGAGCATTCAGTGCCATTATACTTATCGTCAAGCTTTGTATTTGAAGATGCCGAAGACATGCGAGCTTCTTTTACAGAAGAAAAAGAACGCAATATTTACAGTCGTTTTAGTAACCCAAATACGACCGAATTTGTAGATAAAATTTGCAAGATGGAAGGTGCCGAAGCGGGTTACGCTTTTGCAACCGGAATGGCGGCGGTTTACTCTACATTTGCAGCTTTGTTAAATGCTGGAGATCACATTGTGTCTGCAAGCAGCGTTTTTGGTTCGACTCACGCATTATTTAAAACCTATTTTCCAAAGTGGAATATTGAAACCTCTTATTTTGATATCAATAAGCCAGAAACGATTGAGAGTTTCATTCAACCGAACACAAAAATACTCTACGCTGAATCGCCTACAAACCCAGGTGTAGATGTAATCGATTTGCAATTGTTAGGTGACATTGCCAAAAAACACAACTTGATATTGATTATCGACAACTGTTTTGCAACGCCATATCTACAACAGCCCATAAAATTTGGTGCGCATTTGGTCGTTCATTCGGCAACAAAACTAATTGACGGTCAAGGTCGCGTTCTAGGAGGAGTTACGGTTGGTAGTGAAGAATTGATTAGACAAATTTATTTGTTTTCAAGAAATACGGGTCCAGCTTTATCCCCTTTTAATGCGTGGATTTTATCAAAAAGTTTAGAAACTTTAGCGATACGTGTTGAGAAACACTGTGAAAATGCGTTGAAAGTTGCTGAGTTTTTAGAAGCGCATCCAAATGTAAATAGTGTGAAATATCCTTTTTTAAAATCGCATCCACAATATGAAATTGCCAAAAAACAGATGAAGTTAGGCGGTAATATTATTGCGTTTGAAATCAAAGGAGGAATAGAGGCTGGAAGGAAATTTTTAGATAAAATAAAACTTTGCTCCCTATCGGCCAATATTGGCGATACGAGGTCTATTGTTACCCATCCTGCTTCAACGACACACAGTAAATTGTCTGAAGAAGATCAGTTAGCGGTTGGTATCACGCAAGGTTTGGTGCGCGTTTCAGTAGGTTTAGAAACCGTACAAGATGTAATAGCCGATTTAGAGCAGGCGCTTTCTTAGTAGATTTTAGATTGAAGATTATAATTTAATGACGTTTTTTAACTGTAACTTTTGTACCGTTAAAAAGCGTTATTTTTTTAGCGGTTGTTAAAGTAAAAAGTATATTTTTGTTTGAAAACTAATGCAAAAAATATTAATCTTAAACTTAAATCTGTTGTAAAATGAATGATTCTATTTATATTCTCGATGATGCATTAGTGGCTTCTAGCGGAAAAAGATTCCTAAACTACATTATTGATATGATTTTTTTTGTAATCGCAATGTACTTGTTTGGCTTGTTTTTAGGCATTTTAATTGCATTAGGGTTTGAAGGTGTATCGTTTTGGATGCAAGGTTTAGGAGATCTTGGTTGGAATTTGATTGGTATAACAATTTTATTAGTGTACTATACTCTTACAGAAGGTTTTTTTGGCAGATCAGTAGGAAAATTTATTACAGGTACTGTTGTGGTGGATGAAAATGGAGAAAAAATAAATTTTGGTTCTGCCCTTAAAAGAAGCCTTTGTCGCTTGATTCCGTTTGATGGTCTGTCTTTTTTTGGTAGTAGAGGTTGGCATGATTCTATTACAGATACTTATGTGGTAGAGAAAAAAGCGTTAGAAGAAAGTATAAAAATGTTTCATGATTTTAAATTAATTGGTGTTGAGGAAGCAAGTTAAATAAACTAGACTAATTTGGTAGAATTTAGTAATTCGGGGTATTATTTTTCTCGTTCAAAAAGCGTATTTTTGTTGCAGAAAAATATTCAGCTGTTATCTTAGCTAGTAATCTAAAATCAGCAATCTAAAATCTAAAATATTTATATAAGTGCTTTCAAAGAAAACAAAATACGGAATCAAAGCTTTAACTTATTTGGCCAGGCGTGAGAATAACGAGCCTGTGCAAATTGCCGAAATCGCAAGAAGTGAGCATATTTCGATTAAATTTTTAGAAAGTATTTTGTTGTTACTTAGAAATTCAGGATTTCTGGGAGCAAAAAAAGGAAAAGGTGGTGGTTATTATCTGATAAAAGATCCTAAAGATATCAGTATGGCCAAAGTATACCGCATTCTTGAGGGGCCGATTGCGCTTCTTCCGTGCGCAAGTCACAATTTTTATGAAAAATGTGATGATTGTGATGACGAATCTAATTGTGCAGCACGTCGCTTAATGACTGAGGTTAGGGACAATACACTCAAAATATTAGAAAGTAACTCTCTGGCAGATATTGCGTTTTAAGTAATATTGCAACTGCACATTTTTTCTGACTTCCAAAAGAAATCTCTTTTAGGAAGATGTTTAAAAAATTAATTTATATCCTACGAAAAAAAGCATTATTGCAATGGCATTTCTAAGGAGTAAGTCAGGAACTTTTCCACTTAACATACTTCCTATAAAAATTCCCGGAAGAGACCCCATTAATAATTGAGCTAACAAAAACAAATCCAAATTTCCCATAGAAGCATGTCCTATTCCAGCAACCAAGGTTAAAGGAACAGCATGTGCAATTTCTGTTCCTACTAAACGTGGCGTTGGCAATAACGGGTAGAGGAAAAATAAAGTTACTGTACCTAAAGCACCAGCGCCAATTGAAGTTAGCGTAACAGTTGCTCCTAACAATATACCAATTGCAATGGTCAACATATTTTGAGTATGACTTTCGCTATGAAATTTATCGCCGGCATGTCTTTGAGAAAGTACCAACAGTTTCTTTTTGAATAGAATTGCAACAGATGTTAAAAGCAATGCCCATCCCAAACTGTATTTTATGACTGCATTTATAGTGCTAATATCGGTCTTTATGCTGTTTAAGATCCATAAAGTTATTAGAGCAGCAGGGACACTTCCTAAGGTGAGCCAGCCAGTGATTGTCCAGTTTATATTGCCTTTTTTATGATGCACAAATACACCTCCCATTTTGGTAAAAGCGGCATATAGTAAGTCGGTACCTACTGCTGTTGTTGGAGGAATCCCGAACCATAATAAAATAGGCGTCATCAAAGAACCACCGCCAACACCTGTTAATCCTACCACAAATCCTACCACTAACCCTGCAACTACAAGACCTATCTGAAAATCCATAAAGACTTTTTTTTACAAAAGTAATAAGTATTTTATAATAATCCTATAGATTTGGTAGACTATTGAAAATATATTTCCAAATTTTTAAATAGCAGCTATATTTAGTTATGCACTAAAAATAAGGTGTCAAATTATTTGTTTGTTAATATTGTAAAGCATCCATATTAATTACTTTAAAAGTATTTAAGTTTCGAAATATAATCTCCTGTTTAATAGTGTAAAAAATAATAATATTGTTTTGTTATTTAGAAATAAGTGCTATTTTTGCAAAGTAATCTATTAAGCCGATAGGGTAATGGTTTTCAGATAAATAAAAATAAAATGGATACAACAGTTGCAACTTCCTTATTAGATAAAACAAAAGATTTTTCGTTAGAAGAGACTTTGTTTTTTTTGTCTAATGAATATCAGGGAAAAGTCGTTTTTTCGACTTCTTTTGGGCAAGAAGATCAGGTAATTACAGATTTTATTGCGAAAAGTAATTCGGATATTACCATTTTTACTTTGGACACGGGAAGATTATTTCAGGAAACTTATGATGTTTTTCACAAAACATTAAAAAAATACAAAAAGCAAATCGAGGTTTATTTTCCGGAAGCAGCGGCGGTTGAAAATTTACTGAAACAAAAAGGACCTAATAGTTTTTATGAATCGGTAGAGAATAGAAAAGAGTGCTGTTTTATTCGAAAAGTAGTGCCGCTACGAAAAGCTTTGGCTGGAAATTCGGTGTGGATTACAGGATTAAGAGCCGAACAATCAGAAAACAGAAACGATTTACAGTTATTTGAATACGATGGAAATTTCGAAATAATAAAATTTAATCCCTTGCTTAAATGGTCGTTGGCGGAGGTCGAAACATATTTGCAAGAAAATAATGTTCCTCAAAATGCCTTGCATAAACAAGGATTCGTAAGCATAGGTTGCGCACCTTGTACAAGAGCGATTCTCCAAGGTGAGGATATTAGAGCGGGAAGATGGTGGTGGGAGTCAAGCCATAAAGAATGTGGTTTGCATGGAGCCAAGAAAGAGTAAAAAGAGAATAGAATAAAGAATCAAGATAATAAAATAGTAGCGGAGAGATTTAGATCAGCAGAAAAAACCTTACTCGAGAGCTTTGCTCGAATAGGCGAAGCAAACCTGAAACTTGAAACTTTTTAAACAAATAAAAATGAGTTCAGTATTAAAAACAAATGCTTTAGAGAGTGAAGCAATATACATTTTCAGAGAAGTAATTTCGCAGTTTGACAAACCTGTTTTGCTTTTTTCTGGAGGAAAAGATTCGATAACATTAGTGCGTTTGGCACAAAAAGCATTTTTTCCAGCAAAAATTCCTTTTCCGCTTTTGCATGTTGATACAGGACATAATTTTCCTGAAACCATTGCTTTTAGAGATAAATTGGTAGAAGAATTAGGATTAGAATTAATCGTTCGAAATGTTCAGGATGCCATTGACGAAGGGAAAGTGGTTGAGGAAACTGGTAAATATTCCAGCAGAAACAGCTTACAGACCATAACACTTTTAGATGCAATTGAAGAATTTAAATTTGATGCTTGTATTGGCGGAGCACGTCGTGATGAGGAAAAAGCAAGAGCCAAAGAACGTATTTTTTCTGTTCGTGACGACTTTGGTCAGTGGGATGAGAAAAATCAACGTCCTGAATTATTTGATATTTTGAATGGAAAAATAGAAAACGGTCAAAACGTTCGTGTTTTCCCGATTTCAAACTGGACAGAATTAGATGTTTGGAGTTATATCGAAAAAGAACATATCGAGATTCCATCGATTTATTTTTCGCATAAAAGAAAAGTTTTTTTGAGAGACGGTTTAATCTGGTCGCATTCTCCTTTTGTGTACCAAGAAGAAGACGAACAAATCGAAGAACGAATTGTTCGTTTTAGAACCGTCGGAGATATGACGTGTACGGCTGCGGTTGATTCTTATGCAGCAACTATTGAGGAAGTAGTGGGAGAAATAAGAGAATCTACTATTTCTGAAAGAGGTGCCAGAATTGATGACAAACGTTCTGAAGCCGCGATGGAAAAGAGAAAACAACAAGGGTACTTTTAATATTTGTAAAAAGTAAATTGTAAAAAGTAAGAATCACAAAAAACAAACAGATTTAAATTTTTTGAGCGTGTTTCAAAAACAGGAAACATGAAACAAAAAAATGAAACCTGAAACAAATATTAAGATGGAAGTTTTAAAAATAGCAACAGCAGGAAGCGTAGATGACGGGAAAAGTACTTTAATCGGAAGATTATTGTACGATACAAAATCATTGACTACAGATAAAATCGAAGCAATCGAAAAAAGCAGCAAACAAAAAGGATACGATTATCTTGATTTTTCTTTGGCTACTGATGGTTTGGTTGCCGAAAGAGAGCAGGGAATCACGATTGATGTGGCGCATATTTATTTTTCTACAGCAAAGAAAAGTTATATTATTGCCGATACTCCGGGACACGTAGAATACACCAGAAACATGGTGACAGGAGCCTCTACTTCGCAGGTTTCTATTATTTTAATTGATGCCAGAAAAGGCGTTATCGAGCAAACGTACCGTCACTTTTTTATCAATAATTTATTAAGAGTAAAAGAGGTGATTGTAGCCATCAACAAAATGGATTTGGTAGATTATTCGGAAGAAGTATTCAATAAAATCAAAGCCGATTTTCAGGCTTTAAATGCTAAAAGTACTTTTAAAGAGCAAAATGTAAGTTACATTCCGTTAAGCGCCATCAATGGTGGAAACGTAGTAGATAAATCTGAAAACATGAAATGGTACGACGGTCAAACCGTTTTAGAACATCTGGAAGGATTGCATTCTTCAGATGTTTTTGAAACAGGTAAGGCGCGTTTCCCGGTTCAAACAGTTATTCGCCCAAAAACAGAAGAATACCATGATTTTAGAGGTTACGCTGGAAAATTATACGGAAATTCAATAAAAGTAGGCGATGCTGTAACCGTTTTGCCTTCTTTAACCGAATCAAAAGTAACTAAAATTCACTTTTTCGATAAAACATTTGACGAAGCCGCTGCAGGTTCTTCGATCACAATCGAATTAGAAAACGATATCAATGTAACAAGAGGCGACATGATCGTAAAATCATCAGAATTGCCAAAAATTGAAAAAGAAATTAGTACAACAATTTGTTGGATGGACAGTAAAAAGTTGGTTGCAGGTACAAAATACATCGTACAGCACAATACCAACAGCGTTCTAGCCAAAATTGAAGCTATCAAAAATACAATTGCCACAGATTATTCGGGAACTACAGAAGCTTCGCAATTAGCGATCAACGAAATAGGGGAAGTGAGCATCAAACTCAGTAAACCTTTATATTTTGATGCCTATAATGATAATAAATCAAATGGTGCTTTTATCCTAATCGATACAGCAACCAACACAACAGCAGGAGTGGGATTCATTCGATAAATGCATTAGGCTTTAAGCAATAAGCCTTAAGCAAAAAACACAAAGTTAAAAAAGCCTAGAGCGTAAAGCTTAAAGCCTAAAGCGTAAAAATATGGAAAGTTTTAGAACAGAAATAGAAAATCCGATTGTACAAAAGGAAATTATCGATTTAGAAAAAAAAATTGCGTTGTTCCGCGACGGAAAAATTGATGATGAGCGTTTTCGTAGCCTTCGTTTGGCACGAGGCGTTTACGGCCAGCGTCAGGAAGGCGTTCAAATGATTCGTATCAAAATTCCGTTTGGAAGAGTTACCAGTGAGCAATTAGTGCGAATTACAAAAGTTTCTGACGAATATTCGACAGGGCGTTTGCACATTACAACGCGTCAGGATATCCAGATTCACTATGTAAGTTTGGATAGAACTCCTGAACTTTGGGCAGAATTGGCCAAAGACGATGTAACGCTCAGAGAAGCGTGCGGAAACACTGTTCGTAACATTACAGCAAGCGAATTGGCTGGTGTAGACGTTAACGAACCTTTTGATGTTTCGCCTTACGCACATGCTTTGTTTCAATATTTGCTTAGAAACCCAATTTGTCAGGAAATGGGGCGTAAAGTCAAAATTTCGTTCTCATCCTCAGACCAAGATACAGCGTTAAGCTACTTGCACGATTTAGGATTTATTCCAAAAATTGTAGACGGTAAAAGAGGTTTTAAAGTAATGTTGGGCGGAGGTTTAGGTTCGCAACCGAGCCATGCCGAATTGCTTTCAGATTTTATTCCGGTAAATCAGATTATCCCAACGGCAGAAGGCGTTCTAAGAATTTTTGACCGTTATGGAGAAAGAGCCAAAAGATTAAAAGCGCGAATGAAGTTTTTGATAAAAGATATTGGGCGTGATGCCTTTTTGCAATTGGTTGAAGACGAGAAAAAAGCCTTGGCAGTGCAATCTTACGAGATTGATACTACTGATTTTGATGGGCCTATAGCATCTCCATTATTAGAAGCTCCTCAAGTTATCATTGAAGATACAGCAGCATTTGAAGCATGGAAACAATCAAATGTTATTCAGCAAAAGCAAGAAGGATATGTAGCGATCGGCATCAAAGTGGCTTTGGGTGATTTTTATACCGATAAAGCAAGAGCTTTGGCAGCATTAATTAAGAATTATGGTGCAAATGAATTGCGTTTTTCATTACGCCAAAATATTGTGCTTCGTCATATCAAAGAAGAAAATTTACCTTTCTTTTACCAAGAACTCGCCAAGTTAGATTTTGTAACTTTAGGATACAACTCAACTTCAGATATTACAGCATGTCCGGGTACTGATACTTGCAATTTGGGGATTGCAAGCAGTACTGGAATTGCTGTAGAACTAGAAAGGGTTTTGGCAACAGAATATCCAAAATATAATAACAATCGTGAAATCGAAATTAAAATTAGCGGTTGTATGAATGCTTGTGGGCAGCACAATATGTCTGCTATTGGTTTTCAGGGAATGTCTATCAATTCAGGAAAATTGGTGGCTCCGGCACTTCAGGTGTTGTTAGGAGGAGGCGCTCTAGGAAACGGAAACGGAAGATTTTCGGATAAAGTAATAAAAATTCCGAGTCGTAGAGGTCCCGATGCATTGCGTTTTATTTTAAATGATTTTGAGTCAAACGCAAACGGAGCTTCATTTCTGGATTATTATGATGCAAAAGGAGAGAAATATTTTTATGAAATTTTGAAACCTCTTGCAGATGTGACCAACCTTACAGAAGATGATTTTGTAGATTGGGGCAATGCAGACAATTATGTAAAAGCAGTAGGAATAGGAGAATGTGCTGGTGTTGTAATCGATTTGGTAGCTACATTATTATTAGAAGCCAAAGAAAAAATCACACTTGCTCAGGAATCTTTTGAGGATAAAAAATGGGCAGATGCGATTTATCAGGCGTATGCAGGATTTGTCAACGGAGCTAAAGCTATTTTATTAGCAGAAAACCAAAAAACAAATCACCATGCGGGAATCGTAGATTTGTTTGATACTGTTTTTATCGAAAGTGGTAAAATTCAATTAAATTCTAGTTTTAAAGAGTTGGTATATCAAATCAATAAAAATGAACCATCGGAAGCATTTGCAAAAAAATATATTGCAGAAGCAGTTGTTTTCTTTGATAAAATTGAAACATTCAGAGCCAAAGATTTAGCAGATGCGTAATACGATAAAACCTAAAGTAACTTTAGTGGGAGCAGGTCCCGGTGATCCGGATTTGCTGACATTAAAAGCGGTGAAAGCACTCGCTGTCGCAAATGTGGTTTTGTATGATGCTTTGGCAAACGAACAAATATTGGCATACGCTCCCAAAAAAGCGATCAAAATCTTTGTTGGAAAAAAAATAGGGAATCACGCTTACTCGCAAGACCAAATCAATCAGTTGATTGTTGATAATGCGTTAACGTACGGAAATGTAGTGCGTTTAAAAGGAGGTGACCCTTTTATTTTCGGGCGTGGAAGTGAAGAGATAGAATATGTAGAAAGTTTTGGAATTGAAACGGTTGTTATACCCGGAATTTCATCAGTAGTGGCGGTACCAGCGAGTCAGGGAATTTCGATTACAAAAAGAGGTGTTTCAGAAAGTTTTTGGGCCATTACAGGCACAACTTCTGACAGAAAATTATCTTCGGATGTTGCTTTGGCGGCACAATCATCTGCGACTGTGGTAATTTTGATGGGAATGCACAAATTGCCTCAAATTATCGAATTGTTTCAAAAAGAAAATAAAGGAAAATTACCTGTTGCGATCATTCAAAACGGAACGACCTCGGAAGAAAAAGTAGGCGTTGGAACAGTCAATTCGATTCTGGATATTGTAAAAGAGCAAAAACTGAGTTCACCTGCGATTATCGTTTTGGGAGAAGTAGTTCGCGAAAGCAATAAATTAAAAGGATTTTACGAAGAATTTCTGTCAAAAGAAATTATTCGATAAAATAAAAATCATCTATTTTTGGTGAGATGAAAATAAATTAAAATGGAACAAAACGAATTATATCCTGTATTTTTAAAACTGCACAATCTAAAGGTATTGATTGTAGGCGGTGGAAATGTAGGATTAGAGAAGCTTTCTTTTTTATTAAAGTCGAGTCCCAATGCCAATGTTGAGGTTGTGGCACCGCATTTTCATCTGGAAATTAAAGTACTAGCAGAAAACCATCCTTCGATTAAATTGACCGAAGCTAAGTTTAAGAAAAAAATGCTCAAAAAGCGCCACATGGTTATAGCTTGTACAGATGATTTAAAAGTGAATAAAAGAGTATTCGATCTATGCCGAAAGCGCTATTTGATTTGTAATATTGCCGATACGCCAGATTTGTGTGATTATTACTTGGGCGGAATCGTAACCAAGGGAAATGTAAAAATCGCCATTTCGACCAACGGAAAATCACCAACAACCGCCAAAAGATTGCGAGAGTTTTTTGAAGAAGTGATTCCCGAAGATATTAATCAAATGGTAGAAAACCTTAATGAATACAGAAAAACATTAAAAGGTGACTTTGAGGATAAGGTAAAAAAGATGAATGAAATTACCGCTTCGCTTAAAAATAAAGAGTAAAAAACGAAAAGAAAAGGAATGATAAAAATCATAGAAATTAGAATAAATTATTCGTTTCTTTGTATTATTAAGAATGATTATAAACAACAACATAATGATTAAAACAGATATACTTATAATTGGAGCAGGACCAACTGGTTTATTTGCTGTATTCGAGGCAGGATTATTAAAATTAAAATGCCATATTTTAGATGCGTTGCCACAAGCAGGCGGGCAACTATCAGAATTATATCCTAAAAAACCTATTTATGATATTCCTGGATTTCCAGAAGTATTAGCAGGAGATTTAATAGACAATTTACAAGAGCAAATTAAACAGTTTGAGCCTGGTTATACTTTAGGAGAACGTGCTGAAACTATCGAAAAACAAGAAGACGGAAGTTTTATTGTTACATCAAACAAAGGGACCAAATTTCATGCGCCAGTGATTGCTATTGCGGGAGGTTTAGGAAGTTTTGAACCACGTAAACCACTGATTGAAGATATTGAGTTTTATGAAAATAAAGGAGTAAAATATTTTATTAAAAATCCGGAGAAATTTAGAGACAAAAGAGTCGTAATTGCTGGTGGTGGAGATTCTGCATTAGACTGGAGTATTTTCTTGGCAAATGTAGCTTCAGAAGTAACTTTAATTCATCGTAGAAACGAATTTAGAGGTGCTTTAGACTCTGTAGAAAAAGTACAGGAATTAAAAACAGCGGGAAAAATCAAGCTCATCACTCCAGCAGAGGTAATCGGAATTGATGGTGCTGAACACGTTGAATCTTTAATAATTGAAGAAAACGGAGCTCAACGCAAAATCGAAACAGATTTCTTTATTCCGCTTTTCGGACTAACACCAAAATTAGGTCCAATTGGTGACTGGGGATTAGAGATTGAGAAAAATGCTATTAAGGTAAATAATGCCTTAGACTACCAAACCAATATTCCGGGAATCTTTGCTATTGGCGATGTAAATACATATCCGGGAAAATTAAAATTAATTCTTTGTGGTTTCCACGAGGCGACTTTAATGTGTCAGGCGGCTTACCAAATCATCAATCCGGGCAAAAAATATGTACTGAAATATACAACAGTTTCGGGTGTCGACGGTTTCGACGGAACTAGAAAAGAAGCACCAAAAGCGGTTGTGAAAGCGATTGTCTAAGTTGCTGAGATTTTTATATAAGGCTCAAACGTGTAATATAGTTTGGGCTTTTTTTATTCGTATCTTTGTACTATATAAATTTTAATTATCATGGATTTAGAAGCTAGAAAGTATCAGTTTATTCAACAATTGGTTAAGGTCGATGACGAGAGTGTTTTAGAAAAATTGGAACTGGTTTTGAAAGCTAATCAAGGAGATTGGTTTGATGAATTATCGGAATCGGAACAAATTGAAATTCAAGTCGGATTAGATCAGGCTGAAAAAGGCGAATTTACAAGTCATGAAGATGTTATGAAAAGATTTTCAAAATGACATTAAAATTTATTTGGACTTCACAAGCTGTAAAAGGTTTTAATAAGGTCATTGATTATTTAGAAGCGAAATGGACGACAAAAGAAATTTTAAACTTAGAAAATAAAATCCAACAGGTTATCAATCAAATTAATCTTAATCCGGAACAATTTCCAAAATCTAAAAAAAGTGAATCCTTATACAAAGCCATTGTAGATAAAAATAATTATCTAGTTTACAAGTTAAATAAAGAGTCTAAAATTGTTGAAATCATCAACTTTAGAGGAACAAAGCAAAGAACTAAACATTAGCTTTATTTAAACTTAGGATCTTAGCAGCTAATCCTCTTAGAACCTTAAAAAAAACTTGCAATTGTAAACGCTATGTCTTTACTTTGCACTGTTCTTAAAATTATTGAAAGTTATCACGAAAGGCGGAGGGAAAGACCCATTGAAACCTTAGCAACCCTTTATCATAAAGAAGGTGCTACATTCTACTTTATACTATTCTTAGTATCAAAGATAGATAACACAAATACATCAAGTATTTCTCAAAACTCTTCCTGACAACGTATACTATTTTTTACTGAATAAACTTCAGTATCAAGAGCGAATCATTGGCGCATTTTTGCTGTCATCGTTCCCGCTTTCGCCTTTATCTCTACGTTTCACTACGAGGATACCGGCTCAATCGGGGCTAATTAGCCAACAATAGTGAATTTTTGGAATTAAAGTAAATCAAACGGTCGAAACCTAACAGGTTTTTAAAACCTGTTAGGTTTGTTGACGATAATAAAAAAATTAAATAAAAACTTAGCATCTTAGAACCTCAGTGTCTTAGCAGCTAAAAGAAAAAAAACATGTCAATAACAATTCAAGAAGCAATAAAAAAAAACATCCTAATCCTAGATGGAGCAATGGGAACCATGTTGCAGCGCTATAATTTCTCAGAAGAAGACTTTAGAGGAGAGCGTTTCAAAGATTTCGCGCATCCATTAAAAGGAAATAACGATTTACTATCCATAACACAGCCAAAAGCCATTCGGGATGTTCACGCTGCTTATTACGAAGCAGGCGCAGACATCGTAGAAACAAACACTTTCTCAGGAACGACAATCGGTATGGCCGATTACTTTCTGGAAGATCTAGTTTACGAATTAAACTACGAATCGGCAAAAATTGCCCGAGAAGTAGCCGATGAATTTACAGCCAAAAACCCTGAAAAACCTCGTTTTGTAGCGGGTTCAATCGGACCAACTAACAGAACCGCAAGCATGTCACCAGACGTAAATGATCCGGGTTATAGAGCCGTAACGTTTGATGATTTGCGCATTGCGTACAAACAACAAGTAGAAGCTTTAATGGATGGCGGTTGTGATTTGCTTTTGGTAGAAACCATCTTTGATACTTTAAATGCCAAAGCCGCACTTTTTGCGATCGAAGAAGTAAAAGACGAGCGCAATATCGATATTCCAATCATGGTTTCAGGAACGATTACCGATGCATCGGGAAGAACACTTTCGGGTCAGACTGTAGAAGCGTTTTTGATTTCGGTATCACATATTCCCCTGTTGAGTGTAGGTTTCAATTGTGCTCTTGGAGCCGATTTGTTAAAGCCGTACCTAAAAACATTATCGCAACATACACAGTTTAATGTTTCGGCACATCCGAACGCTGGATTGCCCAACGCATTCGGACAATATGACGAAACACCTGAGCAAATGCAGGCATTTATCAAAGAATATTTAGACGATAATTTAATCAATATCATTGGAGGCTGTTGCGGTACAACTCCGGATCATATCAGGTTAATTGCTGAGGTTGCTAAGGATTATAAGCCTAGAGTAGCGCCGGTTTTTGCGTAATGTTTTCCTGCAAGGTTTTCGAAACCTTGTGGGTATAAATTTGTCACCGAATAAAAAACTAAACCTACAAGGTTTCGAAAACCTTGCAGGATGAACAAAGAATAAAAGCTCTTTAGGAACGAAATATATATTAGGTTCAAAGATTTGAAAACGATAATTGAAATCGTGGAAACATAAAATATCTGATGAAACCAAATTTGCGTGAGGGATAGAAGTGGTTAGCCCATAGCCTGACGAAGGAAGTGCGAGGACTAAGAACGGATAGCCCGGCCCTTGGGACACGCCCAAAATAAGATATTGAAAAGAGGATGAGATTGCTTCGTTCCTCGCAAAGACAAGTAAGACGTTGAATAAAGATAAAGAATAAAAAAACTCAGAACCTAAGCAACTTAGGACCTTAGTAACGTAAAGAAAATGGCTGAAAAAAGAAGAGACCTTGTATTAGCAGGATTAGAACCGCTGATTATTACGCCCGAAAGTGTTTTTGTAAACATTGGGGAGCGTACGAATGTAACGGGTTCGAGAAAATTCCTGCGCTTAATCAAGGAAGAAAAATATGACGAGGCACTTGATATTGCAAGACAACAAGTAGAAGGAGGAGCACAGATCATCGATATTAATATGGATGAAGGAATGCTTGACGGTGTTCAGGCAATGACAAAATTTTTGAATTTAATTGCATCAGAACCTGATATTTCGAGAGTGCCGATTATGATCGACAGTTCGAAGTGGGAAATCATCGAAGCTGGTCTGAAAGTAGTACAGGGAAAAAGCGTTGTTAACTCGATTTCGCTAAAAGAAGGAGAAGAAGCGTTTATTCACCACGCCAAATTAATCAAACGTTACGGAGCAGCGGCTATCATTATGGCTTTTGACGAAGTAGGTCAGGCTGATAATTTTGAGCGTAGAGTCGAAATTTGTCAGCGTTCGTATGATATTTTAGTTAATAAAGTTGGTTTTCCGCCGCAGGATATTATTTTCGATTTGAATATTTTTCCCGTGGCAACCGGAATGGAAGAACATCGTTTGAATGCATTGGATTTTTTTAGAGGTACAAAATGGGTTCGTGAAAACCTGCCACATGCCCATATTAGTGGTGGTGTGAGTAATGTTTCGTTCTCTTTTAGAGGAAATGATACGGTTCGTGAAGCGATGCACTCGGTATTTTTGTATCACGCAATTCAGAACGGAATGACGATGGGAATCGTAAATCCGGAGATGCTTTCTATTTACGATGATATTCCGAAAGATTTATTAGAACACGTTGAAGACGTAATTTTAAACAGACGTGACGATGCAACCGAAAGACTTCTCGATTTTGCAGAAAACGTAAAAGGCGAAGTAAAGAGCGATGAAAAAGCGGTTCAGGAATGGCGTCTAGGAACGGTTCAGGAACGTATTACGCATTCGTTGGTAAAAGGAGTTGATGCTTTTATCGAAATTGATGTAGAAGAAGCACGCCTTGCGGCAACAAAACCCATTGAAGTGATCGAAATCAATTTGATGACGGGAATGAATGTCGTTGGAGATTTATTTGGAAGCGGAAAAATGTTTCTGCCTCAGGTAGTAAAATCGGCACGTGTGATGAAAAAAGCGGTGGCGTATTTGTTGCCATTTATTGAAGCTAGTAAACAGGCCGGTGATAAACAAGGGAATGGAAAAATATTGATGGCGACAGTAAAAGGAGACGTTCATGATATTGGTAAAAACATCGTTTCGGTAGTTTTGGCGTGTAATAATTATGAGATTGTAGATCTTGGCGTTATGGTGCCTCCCGAAAAAATTATTGCGGCAGCGATCGAGCACAATGTCGATATCATTGGTTTAAGCGGACTAATTACGCCTTCGCTTGACGAAATGGTGTATCTAGCCAAAGAATTAGACAAACAAAATATTAAGATTCCGATTATGATTGGTGGAGCAACGACTTCGCGTGCACATACAGCCGTGAAAATCGCTCCGCAATACAGAGAAACTGTCATTCACGTAAATGATGCTTCGAGAGCCGTAACGGTTGCAGGAAATCTATTAGATCATAACCGAAAAATATATGCAAGCGATATTCGTGCAGAATATGATGCTTTTAGAGAAACTTTTTTGAACCGCTCTAGAGATAAAAATTTCTTGACGATTGAGCAGGCTCGTAAAAACAAATTACAATTGGATTGGGACAATTTCACTCCAGTGAAACCAAACATAATTGGAGAACAGATAGTCGAAGTAGAATTGGACGATTTGGTTCCGTATATCGACTGGACACCATTTTTTAGAACTTGGGAATTGTTCGGGAAATATCCCGCAATTCTAACCGATGAGGTGGTGGGCGAACAGGCAACTGCTGTTTTTGCTGATGCGCAAGCGATGTTAAAAGTGATTTTGGAAGAGAAAAAATTATCTGCAAAAGGAATTTACGGCATTTTTCCAGCGAATCAAGTTGATGATGACGATATCGAATTGCGTGATGAAAACGGAAAAGTTTTGGAGAAATTCTTAACACTTCGTCAGCAATCACAAAAAACAAAAGGAGCACCTAATATTGCATTGGCCGATTTTATTGCTCCAAAAGACAGCGGAAAAACAGATTATATGGGCGCATTTTGTGTCACCACAGGTTTTGGTGTAGACGAATGGGCTGCCGAATTTGAAAAAGATCTTGACGATTACAATTCGATTATGGTGAAAGCACTTGCGGATCGTTTTGCTGAGGCTTTCGCCGAATATTTGCACGAAAGAATCCGTAAAGAAATTTGGGGATATGCATCAGATGAAAATCTAAGCGCAGAACAAATGATTTCTGAAGATTATAAAGGAATTCGTCCTGCACCAGGTTATCCGGCTTGTCCCGACCATTTAGAAAAACCAACTATCTGGAAACTTTTAAATGTAGAAAAAGAAATCGGTGTAACGCTGACAGAAAGTATGGCCATGTGGCCTGCTTCCTCTGTGTCAGGATATTATTTTGGAAATCCGGAAAGTAAATATTTTGGCCTCGGAAAAATAAAAGAAGATCAGGTAATAGACTACGCCAAACGTCGTAATGTTTCAACTGAATATGCAAGCAAATGGTTAAATCCTAATATAGCAGACTAAATTAGTCATAAAGTCAAAAGTCACAAAGTCTTAAGGGGCATGACTTTTGACTTTCGACATTCAAACTTTAAGACTTACAATGAAAGTAACAGACCATATAGAAAACGCAAAAGGAAATACATTATTCTCATTCGAAATTATTCCGCCTCAAAAGGGCAAAAGTATTCAGGAATTGTATGACAATATTGATCCGTTGATGGAGTTTCAACCACCGTTTATTGATGTAACGACGTCTCGTGAAGAGTATATTTATATTGATAAAGGCAACGGGCTTTTAGACAAAAAACTCACTCGAATGCGTCCGGGAACACTCGGAATTTGTGCTTCTATAAAACACAAATACAATGTAGATACCGTACCGCACGTACTTTGCGGAGGTTTTACCAAAGAAGAAACCGAATATCTTTTGGTAGATTGTAATTACCTAGGAATTGATAATATCATGGCTTTGCGTGGCGATGCTATGAAAGACGAACAATATTTTATTCCGAAAGCAGGAGGAAACAATTATGCGATTGATCTCGTAAAACAAATCAGTTTGCTGAATCAGGGAAAGTACCTTCATGAAGTGATGGATATCGATAATAAGGCCGATTTTTGTATCGGAGTTGCAGGTTACCCAGAGAAACATTTAGAGTCACCTTCGTTGCAGTCAGACTTAAAAAGACTAAAAGAAAAAGTAGATGCCGGAGCTGATTATGTCGTAACACAAATGTTTTTCGACAACTCAAAATATTTCAAATTTGTAGAAAAAGCAAGAGAAATGGGCATTACAATTCCGATTATTCCGGGGATAAAACCAATCGCAGTACAGAGACATTTACAGGTTTTACCACAAATTTTTCGTATCGATTTGCCAGAAGATTTGATCCACGCTGTCGATAAATGCAAGGACAACGCTCAAATAAAACAAGTCGGAATCGAATGGGCGATTCAACAATCATTAGAATTAAAAGCCGCCGGAGTTCCTGTTTTACATTATTATTCTATGGGGAAGTCTGAAAATATCCGACAAATTGCAAAACAGGTTTTTTAAGCCCACTGGGTCTTTGCGAGGAACGAAGCAATCTCATACAGCATGTCTTTAACGGTTATGCTAGTGTGATTGCTTCGTTCCTCGCAATGACCAAAACAGCTTGGAATTTGGATTTTTTTAACTGGAATTAAAAATTTTATGAAAAATGTAGAATTACAAGCCATAGCATCTCAATTAAAACATCCGACAGGAGAAAAAGGAATAGAAATGGCCAATATGATGCATGAGACGAACATCAATATGACCCTTCATTCGATTCAAAACCTGAATTTGGCAAAGGGAAATAAAGTCCTGGAATTAGGGCACGGAAATGCACGACATGTATCACATTTATTTCAACAAACAGATGATCTCACCTATTACGGACTCGAAATCTCTGATCTGATGTTTTATGAAGCTCAGCAAATCAACAACCATTTTGTAGCCAATAAAAAAGCTTCTTTTTTTCTTTATGACGGAAATCACATTCCGTTTCAGGATGCTTTTTTCGATAAAATATTTACGGTAAATACCCTTTACTTTTGGAAAGAACCTGAAAAATTCTTACTCGAAATTTACAAGGTTCTGAAAGAAAAAGGAGTCTTCAGCTTAACATTTGCAGAAGAAAGTTTTATGAAACAACTTCCTTTTACAAGATATGAGTTTGAGCTCTACAGTACTGAAAAAGCTCAGGAATTAATTCAAAAAACTCCTTTCAAAGTAATAAAAAAAGAGATTTCGACAGAAAAAATAAAAAACAAGACAGGCGAGTTAGTCGAAAGGGCTTTTACTACTTTGGTTTTAGAAAAGTAGCAAAATTCCAACGATACAGTTTTTAATACTGTTTTTTTGAGTAATTTAATTGATTTTTATTTCGTGTGTATCATTCTAAACGCTAAATACTTTTAAACTATGGAGGTCAAAAAAATCAATTTTCTACAAAATTACAGTAGTATTCTCTTGCTTCTGGGAGGTATCATTCTGGGTAGTATCCTCGGTTTAGTTTTCGGTGAAAAAGTAGGCGTCATAAAACCGTTAGGGGACATATTTCTAAATTTGCTTTTTACGGCTATTATTCCCCTTATTTTCTTTACGATTGCGTCTTCGATTGCCAATTTAGAGAAAACAGAAAAATTAGGGAAGCTTTTTTTGATTATGATCGCTGTCTTTTTAGGAACGCTTCTAATCTCGGCCATTGTAATGATTTTGGCAGTATATATTTTTCCCATTCATCAAAGTATAATTATTTCTAAAGTTCCTCTCGAAAATATTGCCTCAGGAAGTATAGGAGACCAAATAGCGCAGTTGGTTACAGTAAACGATTTTTTCGAATTATTGTCTCGAAAAAGCATGTTGGCACTTATTATCTTTTCGTTTTTAATTGGTTTTGCAAGTCTGCAATCTGGAGAAAAAGGAAGTTCTTTTAGAAGTTTTTTAGACTCAGGAAACGAAGTCATGAAACAATTATTAACCATGATTATGAAATTGGCTCCAATAGGTTTGGGCGCTTATTTTGCTTATCAGGTCGGGGTTTTTGGACCACAATTATTTGGTGCTTATGCCAAACCATTGGGCGTTTATTATGGAGCTTGTATTTTTTATTTCTTTGTGTTTTTTAGCCTCTACGCTTTTCTTGCAGGAGGAAAGAGAGCTTTTATAGTGTTTTGGAGCAATAATATTACACCTTCGCTAACGGCAGTTGGTACTTGCAGTAGCATTGCCACTATTCCGGCCAATCTTGAAGCGGCAGAAAAAATGAAGATACCCAATCATGTCAGAAATTTGGTCATTCCGCTGGGAGGCCCTTTGCACAAAGATGGTTCAAGTATGTCTTCAATCTTAAAAATCACCGTTCTTTTTGCCATGTTTGGAAAAGATTTTACGGAGCCAAGTACGATTCTTTTGGCGTTGGGCATTACGGTAATTGTTTCTATTGTAGAAGGCGGAATTCCGAATGGGGGATACATCGGAGAAATTTTGGCCATTACGGTATACGGTTTGCCTATGGAGCAGGCTTTGCCGGTAGCCATGATTCTGGGTACTCTTGTAGATCCTGTTGCAACGTTATTAAACGCAAATGGAGACCTAATTTGTTCGATGATGGTGGCAAGATTTTCCGAAAAAACCAAATGGTAGCTTTGGTATTTTTCTATTCTAAAAAAGATCAAATCGGTACAAAATCTACATCAGTAGCAAAAACCTAATTAACAAAAGTGAAATGAATGCAATAGTACAGCAAGACCTAAATACGTTCGAAAATATTTTAGAAAAAACAAAACAACAAGGAATTGATTTCTTAAATAATATCGAAAATATTCCCACCTCCAACACAGTATCAATTGATCCTAATCGTGCGTTAAACGAGCTGGGTTTGGGATCCTTGGACGCTTTAAAGGAATTTAATGAAAGATTGGCGCCTTTAATAGTCTCCTCATCTGGGCCACGATATTGGGGGTTTGTAACTGGCGGATCAACTCCGGCCTCAATAGTGGGAGATTGGCTTGCAGCTGTTTACGACCAAAATACGCAATCGATAAAAGCACAAGGTGGCGCTTCGGCTTTAATAGAATTTGAAACCATCAATTTATTATTGCAATTATTAGATCTGCCAAATTCGTTTTTAGGCGGATTTGTAACTGGTGCAACCATGTCTAATTTTACTTGTTTGGGCGTGGCAAGACAATGGTTTGGAAAGCAGTTTGGGAAAGATTTTGCTAAAAAAGGAATATCTGAAACAATAAATATACTAACGGCAACACCACATTCCTCTTCTGTAAAAACATTATCCATGTTAGGAATTGGAAGTCAAAATTATACAACAGTCAAAACAATTGAAGGAAATCGTGAAGCTATTGATATCGCCGATTTAGAAAAAACTATTGCTGCTTTAAACGGACAACCTTTCTTGTTGATTTCAAGTGCCGGGACTGTAAATACTGCAGATTTTGATGATTTTGAAGCCATTGCAAATCTAAGACAAAAACATACTTTCTGGTGGCATATTGATGCTGCTTTTGGAGGTTTTGCAGCAGTTTCGGATAAATTTAAGCATCTTGTAAAAGGATGGGAAGAAGCAGATAGTATTACAGTAGATTGCCATAAATGGCTGAATGTGCCGTATGATAGCGCTTTCTATTTGATTAAAAAAGAGCATGCAGATCTACAGATAGAGACGTTTCAGAATTCCAATGCGCCTTATTTAGGAAATCCGTTAGAAAATTTCAATTATTTAAATGTATTGCCAGAAAACTCGAGACGTCTGAGAGCTTTGCCTGTCTGGTTTTCTTTATTAGCTTATGGAAAAGAGGGTTTTAAAGATGTTGTAGAAAACAGTGTTGCATTGGCTTTGCATTTTGGGAACGCATTAATTGAAGAAGATGTTTTTGAGCTTTTGGCACCCATTCGCCTCAATAATGTCTGTTTTACATTGAAAGGAGATCATAATGAGGAAAAAGTTACGGAGTTTTTAAGACGTTTAAATGATAGAGGAAAAGTTTTTATGACTCCGACTTTCTATAATGGACGAAAAGGAATTAGAGCCTCTTTTGTAAATTGGCGAACAAAAGAGAATGATATTGCAATTGTGATCGAAGAAATGAAAGCAGTACTTGTTGATCTGAAAATGTAATTCTGCTGTAGATCGTTTCTTAAAAAAATAAAAAATATCTTTTTATATGATGAATTTTCCAATCATAATGGGTATTACTTCGGGAGCTTCATTTTTACTAGGCTTTTTGCTTCTTTCCAATTCGAGAAAAGTTAACCTGATTGCAAATCGATATTTAGGCTTATTTGCCCTTGTACTCGGGTTTGCTATGATTGAAATCCCTTTGTTTTATCAAAAAATATACTTAGAATATCCTAATCTTTTCGAGATTATCGGCCTGATCAGATTTTTGACGGCTCCATTTTTATACATTAGTATTTTGTATTTTACATCATTTAATAAAAAATTCGAAAAGCAAAATTTATGGCATTTTTTACCTTTTCTGCTTTTCTTGATTTTTAGATTTCCTTTTTTTATTACAGGAAAAAACTTTGAGTTTAGTTACGAAACTGGTAGGGTCGTATTTTTTATTCTAAAAGTATCATTGCCGCTTCAGACTATAGTTTATTGGTGTTTGTCGTTTAGAAGATTACAAAAACACCTGACAAACGTGCGTGAAATTTCATCATCTGCCCAAGAAATCGATCTCTCTTGGTTGAAATACTTTTTATTGGTTTTGTTATTTATTTTAGTGGGATGGCTAAATCTTTTGTTTTTTAATTTGAACGGTTTAATAAAATTTACGCCATTGGTGTATTTAGTTAGCGTGTTTTTTCTGGCATATTTTTCTTTGCAGCAAAAAGAAATTTTTGACTTTAGTAAAAGCGAATTAAATGACTTGTCAGCAATCAAAGAGAATAAAAAAGAAGCTCCGAAAAGAGTTTCTGAAATCAGGTTGAATGAACTGGATCAAAAGTTGTATTTTAGTATCAATTCTGAAAAAGTATATTTGAATAACGATTTGAGCCTGCCAATATTAGCAGCCAAAATTGGCGCAAGTTGCAATGAAACTTCTTTTGTTATCAACGAATTATATCATGATAATTTTTATAATTTTATAAATAGATATCGAATTGAAGAAGCCAAAAAGCTCTTGTTATCAGAAGCATACAGTCAGTTAAATATTTTAGGAATTGCTTACGAAGCGGGATTTAATTCTAAAACTACTTTTAATACGACTTTCAAAAAACATACAGGTCTTTCTCCGACAGAATTTGTGAAACTAAATAAAATTCAAACCGAAAAAGAGCCTTAAAATATGTTCGAATGCATACATCGGAACGATCCTTGTTTAATTAATATTCAATTTTGTTCGACTATTAATTTAAATAAAAACACGATGTTAGAACAATCCGTTTTACAAGTTCCAAATTCAATTGGAAAAAAAATTAGCGCATCATTAATTTTTTGCTTAGAAGTTTCGGCCTTATTATTACTACTGGGCAACGGCGGAAATATCAAATGGATGCCGCCTATATTGGTTTTTTCCTTAATTGGTGTTTCGCTAGTAAGTGCACTATTCTTTCCGTTTGTGTGGCATTATTTAGATCGAAAACAAAAAATTGATTCTGCAAAAGTTTATGGATTTCTTTATAGCGCAATTCGCTATTGTATTGCATTCAACATGGCTGCTTTTGGGTGGAAAAAATTTTATGGACTTCAATTTATTGTGCCTACAGGAATCTCCAATATGCCAATGAATCAGCAGTCGGGCGAATGGCTAACCTGGTTTTATTTTGGATATTCGCATGGTTTTGGAATCATAATCGCAGTAATGCAAATTGTTGGAGGATATTTATTATTGTCCAGAAAAACATTATTTATCGGCGCATTAATACTGTTTTCTTTACTTCTGAATTTAACTTTGATTAATATTTTTTATCAAATGAACGCTGGAGCTCTTATGCAGTCGATACTTTTATTAATTGGAGTTACATTTTTAATAATTCTGGAGCATAAAAAATGGATCGAATTTTTTCTAAAAACCAAAAGTAGTTTACCAACGCTCAGTAGTAAAAGTCTTTTTGTAAAAAATGTGTTGAGGTCTTCTGCGGTAATCCTGTCATTATTATTTACAATGTACCTGAAATCATTGATGAAATAAAAAAAGGAGCTCGTTTAACAATTATAAACGAGCTCTTTTTTGATCTAAAAAATCAGGGCGAAAAATTATTTTGTAATTTCTCTAAATACAGCTTCGAGATTTTTGTTCTTCTGATTCAGCTGAAGCGTTTTTAAGCCATTTTCGTTGGCAAAATCAAAGATGGCCGGACGCATGTCTTTGTCAGCTATAAAAGTCAGCTCCCAAGTCATATCATGGGTGTTTTTGTATGAAGTTAAGTTTTCTAGTTTAGCGATTACCTGTTCTTCTATTTTATAGTCAAATTCTACTTCGATTACTTGCTCAGCATCAGCAGAAATTAATTTGTCTAATTTTTTATCCGCTACAATTTGTCCTTTGTCAATAATAATGACACGGTCGCAAATAGCTTCTACTTCTTGCATAATGTGCGTAGAAAGAAAAACGGTTTTGTCTTTCCCTACATTCTTGATTACATTTCGAATTTCCATCAATTGATTGGGATCCAGACCTGTAGTGGGCTCATCCAAAATCAAAACATCTGGATTGTGCAGTAATGCGTTGGCAAGTCCCACGCGCTGACGATATCCTTTTGATAACTGACTTATTTTTTTATGACTTTCAGGTGACAGGCCTGTCAGTTGTATGACTTCTTCAATTCGTGATGTGGCAACTTTATAAAAATCGGCATTAAAAGCCAAATACTCACGAACATACAGATCCAAATACAACGGATTATGCTCTGGCAAATACCCTATAGAAAGCTGAACCGCTTTTGCATTTGTCATGACATCGTGACCATTTACAAGCGCTGAGCCTCCATCTGCAAGTAAATAAGTAGTCAAAATTTTCATCAATGTCGATTTTCCTGCACCATTTGGACCAAGAAATCCGACGATTTCTCCTTTCTGAATAGAAAACGAAATTTCATTTAAGGCTTTTTGAGTTCCGTAACTTTTTGATATGTTGTTTACTTCTATCGACATGACTTTTTATTTGCTACAAAAGTAAACAGAAATACGCTGGATTGCTAAAATTTGTTTTTTAAAGAATTTATAAAAATTTAAATTTTAACATTAGTCACGGCATTGTTGTTGCTAAGAGAATATAAAATTTAAAAAATAATACAAATGAAAAAAATGTTAGTTGTTCTTGCATTGGCTATGTTCAGCTTTGCAAATGCTCAAAAAGGTTCAGTTTTAGTAATGGGTAGTATTGGTTATACTTCAGACACTAGAACGCTTGGTAACAATGAAGTTAAAAACAATGAATTTGAGTTTTCTCCTAAAGTGGGTTACCAATTTCATCAAAACTGGACTGTAGGAGGTGAAGCTTCTTTTGGTTCTTCAAAAACAAAACAAGGAACAAACGAGGAAAGATTCAATACTACTAAACTGGGTGCTTTCTTACGTTACACCATGCCTTTGAACCAAACTTTTGCTTTCTATGCTGAATTAGGAGCTGGTTTCCAGAGCGAAAAGGATAAAACCTATACAGGTCCAATTACTACTACTGCCAAAGGTGATGGTTTATATGTTGGAATAACACCAGCTCTTTTTATCGATATGAACAAAGGTTTTGGTCTAAACTTCAACATTGGTGGTCTAGGTTACAATACTATTAACTATGATAACAATGGTCCAGAATTTAAAAGTTTTGATTTTAATTTTGGAAAAGCATTTAACATTGGAGTTTCTAAAAATTTCTAATCTTGAATATAGTTCAATTTCAAAAAGCACTCCAATTGGGGTGCTTTTTTTGTTTATGAAATATTTATTTTTATCCAAACACAATTTGATGATGGACGAAATTTAAATATTTATTGTTTGCAGCATGCTTTTTCCCAGAGTTTGGCTTTATGAAAAACTTAATTCTTGCCATTATTGCATAAAAAAGATAGCTATTTTTTGGCCGATAAGTAAACACCAACCAGAACAATCAAAGCCCCTAAAAACTGTATTTGCGTTAGCATTTCGTTATCTAATAATCCCCAAAAAAAGGCAACGATAGGAATTAAATAAGTTACGGAGGTCGCAAAAACAGGAGAGGACATTTGTATTAGTTTAAAAAATAAAACATTTGCAATTCCGGTTCCGATTACGCCCAAAATCAATACAAATAAAATAGAAGTTTGAGTCGCTTCCAGATGCATTCTTTGTGTAATATCGGTAGTGGACAAAATAATTAAAGAAGGCAAAAGTAAAACGGCAAAATTTCCTGTCGTAATACTTAACGAACTTAAATCGGATAGATATTTTTTGATTAAATTGACATTTATGGCATAACAGATGGTAGCAATTACGACTAATATGGTGTAATAATAATTTTGATTAGGATGATTTTCGGCACCGTTAAAAACGAGTATAAGACAGCCGATCAATCCAATAAAAACGCCCAAAAACTGTCTCTTTTGAAATTGAATTCCAAAAAGAATCGCGCCTAAAACTAATGTATTTAAAGGAGTAAGTGCATTAAGAATCGCAACTATAGAACTATCGACTTCTGTTTCTGCTATAGCAAAAAAGTAAGCAGGAATAAATGTGCCGAAAAGAGAGGTTAACGCAATGATTTTCCATTTATGAGCTGGGATTTTTTTTAAACTTTTAAATCCAATAATTAAAAGGAACAAAGCAGCAAAAATAATTCTAAACGAACCCACTTGGATGGCAGTCAAGCCTACTAAACCTCTTTTGATTAATATAAAAGAACTCCCCCAGATTAGAGAAAGGATTAATAAATAAACCCATTTAAGTCGTTTTGTTTCCATCACTATTATTTTGATGCAAATTTGTAATAATTTTATGAATTGACCTTTGGTTTTTTATTAATTTTGTAAAAATCATTTGTCAGTAATTCTTAAATAAAAATATAATGAAATTTACAAAAATTATAGCGTCTATTGCTATTGCTACTTTGGTCTTGGTGAGCTGTAAAAAAAACACTACTGAAAGCTTAACAGAAGCAAATACAGAAACAAATGCGCCAAAAGTAAAACAGCCTATTGCTGCTGAAAATGTACAAACGGCAAGCTTTACAGTGGATGGTATGACATGTCCGGAAGGCTGTGCAAAAACGATCGAGCAAAAATTATCTGACTTGAATGGTGTTGAAAAAGCAGCTGTTGATTTTGAGAAAAAAACAGCAACCGTTACTTTTGATAAAACAGTTCAAAATCCGGAAAGTCTGACCAAAGTCGTTCAGGAAACCGGAGACGGAAAGACATACAAAGTGTCAAATATGAAATCGTAATTCGAAAGAATTAATAGTAAAAAAGGCGTCTAGATTTAATTTAGACGCCTTTTTTTGTTCTATTTCCATTTCAGGGTTTCCATCAGTCGCTGCATGTCGTTTTTTACATAACTGGCTGCCGGCATAATAGAGTCGAAGTTGGGTTTTGCATAAAAATAAACAGAACCCGTAATAAAATGTTTGGTACTATCTGTGACATAAAATTGTGAGTTGGTAGCCGCATTTCCATCTACCTGATAAAACATTCCGTAAACTTTTTTCTTAGGATTCAAATAGGGCTGTTCTAAGATGTCGTCTGCTTTAATAACATGTTCATAGGTCAGTTTTTGTGCATCTTTTAGTAATTTTTCAATATCGTTATTTACCGGTTTGTAAGTTAGGTAAATGGTCGCTTTCATTTTCGGATACGTAATGGCAAAACCGCAATTTTGCTCTCCTTTTATGATAGCGTTTTCATTCATTTCAAAAGAAAAAGGACAAGTATTCTCAAAATTGACATATTTTGCTTCTGGGTAATCTAATCGTAAAAAGCTTGCCGGTTTTGGAAGCACATCATCTTTGCAACTCAAAAAAGTTAAGGCAAGTAAGAGGACTGCTATCGAAAGTATTCTTTTAAACATTTTATTCTATTGTTACTTTTATTTGTTTTATGCGCTTGTTGTCAACAGTTTCGATGGTGAAAACACAGTTTTCAAAAGCGATTTTTTGTCCTTTTTTAGGGAAATTGCCAAGAATTTCTAAAATAAAACCCGCCAATGTTTCCGCTTCGCCTTTGCTGGATTCAAAAAGATCTTCCTTTACATCAATAATTCTGTAAAAATCCTTTAGGTTTATTTTTCCTTCAAAGAGAAAATTGTTATCATCGATTTGAGAAAAATTTAAATTTTCATCATCAAATTCGTCGCTGATATCGCCTACTATTTCTTCGATCACATCTTCAAGAGATACTAATCCAGAAGTCCCTCCGTATTCATCAACAACTATCGCCAAATGGCTTTTAAGGCCTTGAAAATCTTTTAAGAGATTGTCTAATTTTTTATTCTCCGGAACAAAAAAGGCTTCTCTCATTAAAGAAGTCCAATCGAATTCTTCTTTTTCAATATGAGGCAATAAATCTTTTACAAATAAAACACCTTCTATTTGGTCAATATTGTCGCGATAAACCGGAATTCTCGAAAAGCCTTTCTCAATAATTTTCGGATAAATTGCAGCAAAGGATTCGGTTATTTCTAGAGCAAAAATATCAATCCTCGGACTCATAACTTGCTTGGTATCGGTATTTCCAAAAGAAACAATTCCTTCCAGAATCTTTTGTTCTTCGCTCGATGTTCCTTCAGAATCAGTTAGTTCTAAGGCTTGCGAAAGTTGATCTACCGAAAAATTATTTTTTTGTTTCCCTAATTTATTGTGCAAATATAAGGTAACCGATCGCATTGGCAAACTTACTGGCGAAAGCAATTTGTCTAAAAATGCGAGAGGATACGCGATTTGTTTGGCAAATTTTATGTTGTTTCTGCTGGCGTACACTTTTGGCAAAACTTCTCCAAACAATAAAATTAGAAAAGTAATGACAATGACTTCCAGAATAAACTTTAAG
Organism: Flavobacterium flavipigmentatum; assembly: GCF_020911905.1. Taxonomy (NCBI): domain Bacteria; kingdom Pseudomonadati; phylum Bacteroidota; class Flavobacteriia; order Flavobacteriales; family Flavobacteriaceae; genus Flavobacterium; species Flavobacterium flavipigmentatum. Next base: position 1,624,072 of record NZ_CP087133.1, read on the forward strand.
ACGGGAGAATCAATATTTGCAAAAAAATTGTCTCCAACAAATGAAAATAGAATTACCACTCCGATGTTAAAAAAATTATTGGCGACGAGCAGTGTCGCAAGGAGTTTTTTGGGTTTGTCTAATAGGTTAGAGATAATCTTTCCTTTAGATTGGTTTTCTTGCAAAGTCTCGTTAATATCTTTTTGCGATAAAGAAAAAAGCGCAACTTCTGCACCTGAGACAATGGCCGACAAAAAAAGCAAGATAAAGATGGCGACACAACCAATAATCAAATTGGTGTCTATAATAGTTGTAGTAAAAAATAAACTGGGCTCTGAGTCCAAATTATATAATATTAGTTAAACAATCAAAAAGGTAAATCGTTTATAGGTAAACCTTCGTTGGGAGCTTCAAAGTTAGTGTTTTTTGTCGATTCGGCTGCCTGATTTTGTTTGTGTTGTTCGGTTTCTTTTTTGGTAGTCAAAAAAGTAAATTCGGTTACCTGAATTTCGGTGGTATGTTTTGTAGTCCCATCTTCGGCTTGCCACTGACGTGATTTTATGCGGCCTTCAACATATATTTTATCTCCTTTAGAAAGGTATTTTTCACAAATTTCGGCAGCTTTGTTGCGTACTACCAGATTATGCCATTCTGTTGAGGCTATTTTTTCATTTGTGGTTTTGTTGATGTAAATTTCATTCGTAGCCAATTGGAAGCGACCTATACAATTGCCTCCATCAAAATAATGCATTTTTACATCATCGCCTAAATGGCCAATTAGCATCACTTTATTTAATGTTCCGTTCATGGTTTGATAGTGGTATTTATATCAAAGATAAGTTTTTTTTAATAATTTAATTCTTTCTTATCGATAAAATTATAAATCACAATCGGAAACGGAAATGTTTTTAAATTGGTTTGATTGATGCCGTTTTCAATTTGTTCCTTAATTTTTATTTTCCAGAACTGAATGTGCAAATGTTGGTGCGATAACTTGTGAAGAACCGTTGCATCGCTGCATTCTTCGATACTTATAATGGTATACTGCCCAAAAAAATCATTTTGTACTGCATTAGAAACAAATTCAAAATCTGCAATCGTAGAAGTTTCCAAAAGCGGAAATTCATATAAATTATGCCAGATGCCTTTTGCCGTTCGTTTTTGAATTAGAGTATTTCCTAAAATATCTTCCAAAATCAGATAATTAAAAAATCGATTGGTGACTTTTAATTTTTTAGATTTAAAAGGCAAAACGTTTACTTTTTTCTTTTGAAGTGCGGCACAGCTAGTATTGAAAACACAAGTTGTACAATCAGGATTTTTAGGCACGCATTGTAAAGCTCCAAACTCCATAATCGCCTGATTAAAGATTGCGGGGTTGTCTTTAGGCATTAATTCATGGGCCAAAGCCGTAAATTCTTTTTTTGTCGCTGGCAACGAAATATCTGATTCGATATCAAAATAACGCGATAATACCCGAAAAACATTTCCGTCAACAACAGGAACAGCTTCGTTGTAAGCAAAAGAGGCAATTGCGGCGGCGGTATATTCTCCCACACCTTTTAATTTTAGTAACTCATTATAAGTAGGAGGAAAAACACCTTTTAGGTCATGAGCAACGTGTTGGGCGGTTTTGTACAGATTTCGTGCACGAGAATAATATCCTAATCCTTGCCAAAGTTTTAAAACTTTTTCTTCATCGGCATTTGCCAAATCAAAGACAGTAGGAAATTCCTTTGTAAAAGTTAAAAAATAGGGCGTTCCCTGAGCAACTCGTGTCTGTTGCAGCATTATTTCTGAGAGCCAAATAGCGTACGGATTGGTTGTATTTCGCCAAGGTAAATCTCTTTTTGTTTTTAAATACCAATCTGTCAGTAGGTTATGAAATTTCATTGCAAAAAACTTAGAAAACAAAAGTAATTCTTTATGTAATTAAAATTTAACGAATTAGCTTGATTAATTATTTTTTTAATTCCTATATTTGCAAACTCAAAAAAACAGTACATCATTTATAAAATAAAATAGGTAAGAAAATGACGAAAGCAGATATCGTAGCGAAAATTTCAGAGAAACTAGGTCTTGAAAAAGGAGATGTTCAAGCAACAGTAGAAACTTTTATGGAAGAAGTTAAAACTTCATTAGAAACTGGAGACAACGTTTACTTAAGAGGTTTTGGCAGTTTTATCGTAAAAACTAGAGCTGAAAAAACAGGTAGAAACATTTCTAAAAACACTACTATCAAAATTCCAGCACACAACATTCCTGCTTTTAAACCTGCAAAAGTATTTGTAGAAGGAGTAAAAACAAACAACGAAGCAAAATAATACTATTAATTAATCATAAAATCGACACGATATGCCAAGTGGTAAAAAAAGAAAGAGACATAAGGTAGCTACTCACAAAAGAAAGAAAAGAGCGAGAGCTAACCGTCACAAAAAGAAAAAGTAGTTTTAAACTACTTTTTTCTTTTTAAAAGTTCATTGAAATTGAGATTTATGATTGCTGGTTGATGATTTATGATTGCAGATTTTCTAAAAATCTAAAATCTAAAATCAGAAATCTAAAATTTGAAATCTCCCCGGGTTCAATACCTGTTAAAAATATTGTTTAATCCATCTGTAGATAAGATTTTAGATTTTGGATTTTAGATTTTAGATTTTTATAATCTATGTTCTTCTCTCTATGCTCTATTTTCTGAAAAAACAGATAAAAATTTACAGTGTGAATAAAGAATTAATCATTAGATCTAGTTCTGAAGCCGTAGATTTTGCCTTATTAAAAGATGGAAAACTAATTGAATTGCACAAAGAAGAAGAGAAAAGCAACTTTCAGGTTGGTGATATTTTTATTGCCAAAATTAGAAAACCTGTTGCTGGACTTAACGCTGCTTTTGTAAATGTAGGCTTCGAAAAAGATGCTTTTTTACATTATCACGATTTAGGGCCTAACTTATCTTCCCAACTGAAATTCATAAAACTTGTAAGCGCAGGTAAAATAAAAGATTTCTCCCTAAAAACCTTTCAGTTTGAAAAAGAGATTGACAAAGATGGCATCATTACTGATATTTTAAGTGCCAATCAATCTGTTTTAGTACAAGTTGTAAAAGAACCTATATCTACCAAAGGTCCAAGGATAAGCGCTGAGCTTTCATTGGCAGGAAGATTTATTGTTCTCGTTCCGTTTTCTGACCGTGTTTCTATTTCTCAAAAGATAGAAGACAAAAAAGAAAAGGATCGTCTAAAAAAACTTGTATTATCTATCAAACCAAAAGGATTTGGTGTTATTGTTCGTACAGTAGCCGAAGGCAAAAATACAGCCGAATTAGAAAAAGATTTGCAGAACCTGCTTGGCAGATGGACTGCAATGTGTAAAAAATTACCAACTGCTCATCATCCATCAAAAGTATTAGGAGAGCTTAATAGAGCTTCTTCGATATTAAGAGATGTGTTTAATGATACCTTTAGTGGTATCCAAATAGATGATGAAGAGTTGTACCATCAAACGAAGGAATATCTGCAAGAAATTGCACCTTCAAAACAATCAATTGTGAAGTTTTATCAATCAAACGATACTCCAATTTTTGAGAAATACAATATAGAGAGACAAATCAAGACTTCCTTCGGGAGAACGGTTTCTATGAGCAAAGGCGCTTATCTTATTATCGAACATACTGAAGCTTTGCACGTTATAGACGTGAATAGCGGAAATCGTTCTAATAAAGCGACCAATCAAGAAGATACCGCCATGGAAGTAAATATGATTGCCGCAGCCGAAATTGCCAGACAATTGCGTTTGCGTGATATGGGCGGAATAATCGTAGTAGATTTTATCGATATGTCAAATCCTGAAAACAGGAAGGTTTTGTTCGAGTTCTTACGAGAAGAAATGAGCGATGATAAAGCCAAACACAAAATCTTACCGCCTAGTAAATTTGGCTTGGTTCAAATTACCAGACAGCGCGTAAGGCCAGAAGTAAATATTAAAACCAGAGAAGAAGATCCAAACAATGAACATGGCGAAATTGAAGCGCCAATTCAGATCATTGACAAAATTGCGCTGGATTTAGAAAGAATTTTAAAAATCCACAAAAAAGTTGTGCTTAACACACATCCGTTTGTGGCTGCATACCTCAGTAAAGGTTTTCCATCATTACGTTCAAAATGGTTTTTTGAGCATAAAAAATGGGTGAAAATCATACCTCGTGACGCTTACACGTACTTAGAATACCATTTCTACGATACAAAAGGAAATGCTATTTCAGAATAAAAAGAAACCGCCTCTCGAAAGATTGGCGGTTTTTTTATGCGTCATTGCGAGGAACGAAGCAATCTCACTATCAAATTTTAGATTTTAGAATAATTGAAATTTAATTTTCTTCAGGAGCTATTTCCAGCTATTCGTTACAATCTTTTATTTTTTTAAAGAAAAAAACAAAAGGATTTTCACTTCTATCTGGGCTAGGGCACTCATTTTCATAAGAATATTTTCTTTAAAATTAGAATTTATAATTTCAGAAATTTGGTATTTGGTATTTGGAATTTCAAAACTTTCGAATTTATTTTAACTCCCTATTCCCTAATAATTTCAATTTTCCTTCTAATTTCATTTCCATAAGCATCCACTACCGTTATATAATGTACTCCCGAAGTTGGTGTAATAGGCAATTCGTGAAAAGTTTTTGTCTTCGCTTTAAAAACATGATCAACATACCAGAACAATTCCTTATCTCTTTCAGAATAAGCCACTTTGAGAATCACAGGTTGCACTTCACTATTAAAATTCTTTGTCAAATAAATTTTGCTGTTGCTCTTTGGGTAAATAAAATCCATCGTTTTAGATTGAATTCCTTCGCAACCTTCTTTAAAAGCAGGCAGAGGCAAGTACTCAATATGCTGACTTTTGTAATACCAAGCCATAACAGGCGGGAGTATAAACCAGTTTTTGGTCACAATATTGTCAATGCTTTCGCAACTGCTATTGACCTGAAACCGTTCTGTTTTGTCCAGATGTACCATTTTATGATACGGACAAACTTTGGTAGATTTGCCCTTTTTCGGAACCCATTCCATGCTTTTAGGACAATCTTCTTTGGCCAAATAACCACTTAATTTGCAAATTTCTACTGCTTCCAGATCTTTATAAGGTGTTGCAAACCATCTTTGTCGGGGCAATACATTAAAAATATCAAACAAAATAGGCGCAGCACTTGTTACGCCCGTTAAGGTCGGTCGGCCTTCTCCAGTTGCGTTTCCAACCCAAACACCTACCACATATCGGGAATTTGTGCCAATAGCCCAAGCATCACGATTACCAAAACTGGTTCCGGTTTTCCAGGCAATTTTTAGCGAACTGTCATAAAATTTCCAGGCTTCGTCTCCTTCGGGCCTGTTGACCTGTTCCATGGCATTGTAAGTCAGCCAAATTGAACCCGCACCCAGAATGTTTTTCTGATCACTTTCTGATCCAAAATCAGGTTCAAAATCATTTTTATAATTCAGTTCTGTAAATTCTTTGGTACGGTATTTTCCTTGATTTCGATTAAAATAATTCACAGTTGAGGACATGCTGGCGTATGTTCGACATAAATCCCACAAATTACTTTCGGCTCCTCCCAAAATAAGAGATAATCCGTAGTGATCTGGAGTTTTATTAATGTCTCTCAGTTTAAACTTTTGCAATTCTTCATAAAATTTATGTACTCCAAAATCCTGTAGCATCAACACAGCCGGAATATTTAACGAACGTGACAACGCACGATGCGCAGGGACAGCACCATCAAAAGTTAAATTGAAATTCTGTGGTGTATAACCCGCAATTTGTGTGGGAATATCAGCGACCAAAGTATTAGGCAATAATTCACCATCATCCAGCATTGCGCCATACAACAAAGGTTTTAGAATACTTCCAGTACTTCTGGGAGCATCAATAATATCAACATCTTTTTGATGGTTGGCGTCTGTTGATGAATTCCCAACATAACTCATCACGTTCCGATTGGAAACGTCGATGACCAAAATAGCCAAATTGTGCACTTCGTTTTGTTTGTACTGGTTGTAATAATATTTTGCAATTTGGTTGACCCTGTTTTGCAAGGCATATTCTACAGTGGTTTTTATGCGGGTTCCTTCTTCATTTTTGGCAACTCGTTGTAATAAATGAGGCGCAATTTGTGGCAAATCATAGGGTTTTTGCGGCAAAGGTTCGTCAATAGAAAGCTCGTAAGTTTGTTCGTCTATAACACCTTCCTGATGTAATTTTAATAAAAGTCGGTTGCGTTTCTTCAATAATTTAATCTGGTTTTTACCGGGATAAATCAAACTTGGCGCATTTGGTAAAACTGCCAAAGTAGCATTTTCGGCCCACGACAACTGATTCGATTGTACGCCAAAATAACGCCATGAAGCCATTTCTAGCCCCACCACATTGCCGCCAAAAGGCGCATGAGCAGCATATAATTCCAAAATTTTATTTTTTGAATAACCTAATTCTAAGCGTGTTGCAAGTATAATTTCGATCAATTTTTCAAAATATGTTCTTCCTTTTCCCTTTCGAGACAATCGAATTACTTGTTGGGTGATGGTACTTCCTCCTCGAACCACTTTTCCTGCTTTTCGGTTTTGTTTGATGGCGTTGACCATAGCCACCGGATTAAAACCAGGATGTTTGTAGAAATATTCGTCTTCAAAATAGACAATACATTTTTTGAATTTGTCTGGGACACTATCCTGAGCCGGAAATCTCCATTGACCGTCACGAGCAATTTTTGCGCCTAATAATTCGCCCTCTTTGCTTTCAATAACTGTAGAATATGGCTCTTGAAATATGGTTCGAGGTAGCGAAAAATAATAAACCAGCAACAGCACAGCTACAATTGCTGATTTTATTTTGTTCTTTTTTATCCAGTTAAAAATGCGTTTTAAAACGGCTTGTAATTTGTTTTTCAAAGTAATTCGAAAGTTTTTTAATATCCTAATAGGTTTTCAAAACCTGTTAAGTATTACTATTTTAGGAATAATTAATAAAAACTACTAACAGGTTTTTAAAACCTGTTAGTATATAAAAATAACCAGTAGTTTTTTTAAATTCTACTTCACAACTTCGACCCAAAATCCTTTTGTTCGGGCTAAGAAAGTATTGTCATACATCGCTTCGCATTGCAATCCAGGCAAATAATATTTTCCTAAATAGGAGGCGTTGAGTAAAATTTTGAAGGTTTTGGTTTCACCTGCTTTCATTCTAAAATAAAAATTAGTCCTGTCATCTCGAATGTCGATATAATCGGCAATATTGTTGGTGGCATCGCCATAATCTGTAAAACGAGTATTGACAATTTCAAAGCCAGAAGGCAAAATTTGCGACAAGGCTACATTTTCTACATTTTCATTTCTTTGATTTCTAATCGTCACTTCGGCAATAAACTCAGTTCCCTGGCTAATTTTCGAAACATTGAGCGTAGCCCCTTTTCTGTTTTTGAATACTATGGCCGCCGAAACATCACTTTGTATTGCTTTTTCCTGACCAATTGGCAATATACCAGTGTTGAGTATGCGAACATACAGTGTATTCTTTTTATTGTTTTTTATCGTAAGGCTATTCGAACCTGTTGTAACGCTAAGATTATGGTCTGCAATTGTTTTTGCCGAAGAAATTGTTTCTCCTTTTCCGTCTTTATTAAACTGAACTTCGATTCCTTTTGGGCCATTATTCAAAGCAAATTTAGACATGGCATACAAGCAATAAGCGGTTGTTTGAGTACTCATCCATTGATTGCTCGCCATTGCTTTGGCTAATTTTGTTGCCATAACAAACGCTTTTTGTTTTTGCCCGAGCAACAACATGGTTTCTAGTGCCATGGCTCTGTTTCGCTCGCTAGAACCATAATTGTAATAATTATAATTGCTTGACTCATTGTCAATTTTAGTGTGTAAAAGTAAATTTTGTCCTGCCGATTTTTGTCCTGCCAAAACATAGGCAGCAGCCAAACGCAGCATACTTTCGTTAGAAATACTTTTTGTTTCGCGCAATCTGTTCATAGAAGATAAATCAGCATTGCCTGATAACGCCAAAGTATATAATCGGTACGATTGTGCCAGATCATTGCCATAAAGCGGTTCAAAACGCCATTGTTTAGCTTCTCTTTTTTGATAAGAAACCCATTTCGATTTAAAGTTAATAGGCAAAACGTACCCTTTTTTCTCTGCTTCGATCAAAAAGTGTCCCGCATACGAACTACCCCAATCATCGGCTGTAGTGTTGCCTTGCCAGTAGGATAATCCTCCATTTGCTAATTGAAAACTTCCCAATCTTGCAATGCCTGCAGTAATATTTTTTTGAATTAATTCTTTACGGTTTTGATTCAGATCGGCCACATCATTTAAGTACAATTGCGGAAAAACAGAAGAAGTGGTTTGCTCTACACAACCGTGCGGGTATTGAATAAGATATTGCAATCTTCCGTTTAAATTGATCATCGGCATAGAAGAAACCTCTATTCTTGCTTTGTTGCTTCCTGAAATTCCAAACGTTTTCCACGAAATGGTCTTGGTGCTGTTAGGTCCCAAAATCACATCGGTAAAGGTATTCGTTACCGGATTTGGATTCGTCATATCAATTTCAACATCATAAACCGACTTTTGACTTCCTGAGGTTGCAATAATTTGCACTTTCCCTATTCCCGTTGCAGAACCAACGACCAAATTAAAGTACGCCATTTTTTCATCAGGTTCTGTAAAGGTTAGTTTTTGAGTTGCACTTCCTACTACTTTTAATCCGTTATTGGTTTTGATTTGAATGCTAACATTTTTGATATTTTTTTCTGTCGCAAAAATCGTCACAGGAATGGTCACTTTCTCTGATGGCGAAATTTTTCTCGGCAATGAAGCCAAGACCATCAAAGGACTACGAACAGGAGTTGCTTTTTCTACACTTCCGTAGGCGCTGGTTGCGGCATCACCAGCCACGATCATAGTGCGAACAGAACCGATGTATTTTGGCAATTTTAATTGATGCGTTTTACTAGCTCCTTTTTCTAGTCTAAAAGGGCCAAAATAAAGCACAACAGGTTTAAAACGGTTGGCTTTTTTTGCTTTTCCGCCACCTAAATCCTGGTCACCACCAATACTGAAAATTTGATTTATTTTTCCGCCATAAGCGCCAATAACATCATCATAAATGTCCCATGTTTTAACGCCCAAAGCTTCACGAACATAAAAACTTTCCCAAGCATTTGGTGTTTTAAATCGAGTTAAATCTAATAAACCTTCGTCTACTACGGCAATAGTATACGTCATTTCTTTGCCTGTTTTTTCGCCTACTTTTACACTAAAGGTTTGTTCGGGTTTTAAGACATCAGGCATTGAAAGGGTAGGAGCCAAAATGGTGTTCTTATCCACAACTTCAATAGGAACAATACCATACATCCTTATCGGGGAGTCATTTTTGGTCGAAGCATGCGGCTGTAAAAGTGTAATATTAAAATACACATTTGGAGCCATCGCCGCTGTGATCGGAATATCGATTTTAGTCTCTCCTTTTTGGGTTTTTGCCCAAAGTGTCTGCACAACTTTAGAACCATTTTCTATCGAGATAAAAGCGCGTCCACCTTCGCTTGACGGGAAAGAGATCTGCGCTTTTTCGCCCACAGCATAATTTTTCTTATCTGTCGAAAAGATTAACATATTGGCCGTAGAAGCATCTCTGTTTCGTGTTTTTCCTGACCAAATAGGCCAGTCGATGTTTACCGTCAAAGCAGTTGCGTGACCGCCTGTGTTATCAGAGGCTCTTATCAAATAGCGTCCCCATTCTTCATCGGTTAGAGAAAATGCAATGCTTCCTTTTCCGCTGGCATCAGTATTTATTCGATAGGTTTTGTACGATGTGGTAGCGTCAGACGAATTATAGTTGGATAAATTATCGCTAGAAGCATCCCACCACCAGCGCCATTCGATTTTATAGACTTTAACCTCCAGATTTTTGACAGCTTTTGGCTTTCCATTTTCATCCACCGTAACAATATCAAATCGGTTCATGGTTCTGGTTTCCAGCATTCCGTATTTATTCGGCTCAGGCGACTTTATACCCACATACGTGCTGTAAGGCGAGTAAGTCGTCGAGATCACATCGGCACTAAAATCACCGCCTTCTTCATATACTTTTGTTATAAAAGCAGCACGCAACATTCCCGGAGCCTGTCCTTGTAATTCGGGGTTAATGGGTACAGCAGCCTTTCCGTTTTCGTTTAATTTCCCAGAGAAGATATTAATTTCTTCAGTACTAAATTGACGTACTTCATCATCAAAAGTATATTTCTCAAAGCCTTTAAAAGTAGTAGTTTGTTGCGAAAATTTCGCTTGCATTTCTACATTCAAATTCTTAGCAATTGCTCCGTGAAGCCAAGTTACTTCAAGGTTGCTTGTGTTAGAATAGGAAGACGAAAGTGTTTTTTTTGAAAAGTTATTTTTTATTTTCAAACGATTCGGTTTGATCGTTTCAATTTTAATGCTTTTATAAAATTTGGCACCTCCCACGCTCACCATCGCCTCCCAGTTTCCGGTAGGCGCATCAGCACTTGTAGGAACCGTAAAAGCATAATGATTTAAAGAGTTTATCTTTTGTATCGTTTGATACGTTATTTTTCCGTTCGGGTCTGTCAATCTAAATTTTATCGGATGCGCTTCGGGTAATTTATTCGAAGCATCATTCAAAATAAAAGACAAATACAAATTGTCTCCTGGGCGCCAAACGCCACGTTCCCCATACAAAAAGCCTTTTAATCCCTTTTGAAGTGTCTCACCAGCAACATCAAAATTACTGACTGACAAAGAAGTTCCGTCGTCTAGTTTTACATAAGTAGACTGATCGCCCAAAGTAACAATTGCAAAATAGGCAAATTTATCCAGCTGAAACGATGCTATTCCTTCGCTACTGGTCGTTCCAGTAGTAATTTTTTGTTGTTGAAACGTGTACAAATCCACTCTCGCGTTAGAAACAGGTTCGGTTGTAACGATATTGTTTACAGCAAACAAATACGATTTGTTTTCGCCTCTTTTGGCAATCACACCCAAATCGGTCGCCAGAATATTAGTGGCTATTTTTGCGTTGTAAAAATAAGAACCCGAGCAAGGATCTTGACTTTCTCTCCATTCATAATCATCATAATAATAGTCGTCATAGGCGTTTCCGCTGTAATTCACATCGTTTTCATCAACATCTTCTTCCTCCTCATCAGATGAGTCTTCTTCGGTTGTTTCGCATTTGTACAAAGAATATTTCTTCTTATAAACAAATTCTACTCTATAAATTGCGCCTGGTTCTGGCGTAATAATTTTAGATAAATCCAAAGCAAAAGTGTTCCATTTGCCTAGATTGAGTAAGGTGTTTTCCTTTAAGTTGAGGGTTGTTTTTGCAATTGGCTGCGCAACTCTCTTAAGATTTTGATTGCCATTCAATTCATTGTACTGAAGAAATTGTAGGATGTTGTTTTTGTAAATTTTATACACTTTTACATCGACAGCATTCAAATTTACGGCTTCAAAATTTAGTTTTAAATTGTTAGAACTTGGTAAAATAGTACCGTTTTTTACAAATTTAATGTTAGGTTTTATTTGGTCGAATGAGATTTTCTGAGCAAAATTATTTTTTAGTTTTTGCCCATCTTGACTTTCAATTCCCTGAAAAACTTCCAGCAATAATTCGCCCGATAAAATTTGCTCGGCAACGGTTGGTGCTTCCTCGGCAGGAGGCGGCGGGGCAGTAACTTCAGCTTCTACTTCTACTGTTGCAGCACTATCAACAATGGCAGACGCAGAATCTATGACGGTAGTAACAGTTGCTACTTCTGTTACGGTAGGCTCAGGCTGACGTGCCGGAGTTTCGTTGCTAAAATAAACCTTCAAAACATTTCCCTGAGTCGAAAATTTTAAGTTATTGGCATTCTCAAGCGAAACCAAACCCTTAAAATCTTGTCCTTTTTCTAAGGGCTCCGAAAAATTAATCAAAATCGATTGGTTGCTGTCTTCAGGCGTTTCAACAGTAATAATTTTAAATTCATTTAAAGCCGAAACGGGGTAAATCGTTTTGCCTTTTCGATCAATATCAACATCATTGCCGTCATAGGCGATTTCTACTTCAGAAGGTGCAGAAAATCGTTGAATACTATCAATAATAAAATTAAATTCTTTGCCAGAACCTGCTATTTTTTCAAACTTAATTTTCAGGTTATTTCCTTTCTGTTGTGCCAAAACCAATTGCTTAGCAGTTTCAATATCAATATTATCGGCTGTTTTAAGCACGCAATTCAGATATTGAAATTCTTTACTATACGACTGTAAATCGGCAGTATTGATCACAAAATCCTGCTTGATTGTTTTAATGGTAAAATTAAATTTAGAAAGCGTTTCTTCTTTCTCTTTCGGTAGACTAATAATTTTATCCAGGTTTAAAGTAACCTGATATTCTGTGCCAGGATCTAGCTTTTTTTCGGGAATAAAAGCAATCGTATTACTCGAAAGCGCCACGACTTTTCCGTCTATACTCGGAGAAATAGCAAACAAATCACTGTCTAAAACCTGATTGGCTTTCCATTCTTTTTTATCAAAAGCCAAAACTACCCTAATATCGGATTCCGAGGAGACGATTCCCCCCGTAAAACTGACTATATACTCTTTAAATAATGAAAAATCGGAATTGAAATCTGCGGCTGACTTCTTATTACACGCTTGAAAAATAAAAAACATACAAAAAACGAGAAACAATCCTTTTGCTTTCACTTTTATTTAGAGTTAATGGGTTACGAACTTAAAAAAATATCAGAACATTTGGCCTTTACAGTTAAGACGATAACTAGCGAAGGGCACATTATATTGTAGTAAATGTAGAATATTTTATTGATTTTTTTAAGAGGAAAATTCGGTAGGCTAAAATATTTTTATTTTCGCAATCCAAACCCAGTAAAACAGGCAATTTCGAGAATAATTACCCTTCAAAATAAAAAGTATCACGAGCTATTTCCTGCTGTCCGCTTGTATCTTTTTATTTTTAAAGAAAAAATAAAAAGGATACCGCTTCCATCAGGGCTAGGGCGCTGGTTTTCAGTAGAAAATCTGTTTTTAAGAACTACTTCACTATTGTACAGGCAAAGTTGAAGCCATGCGGTAGAAGAACTTTTAAGGGGGTAAATTTATAAAGGAGTGTCCCGAGTAAATTTTGCTTTAATACCTTTATTTACGTCTTTCAGCAAAAAAGCGAGTCATGAGTTGAGCGGCTTCGTTGGCCATAATTCCGCTTACTACAGTAGTTTTTGGGTGCAGTTTTGTACCCATAGTCATAAAACCGCGTTGCTCATCGCGGGCACCAAAAACAATTTTCGAAATCTGACTCCAATACAAAGCTCCTGCACACATTTGGCAAGGCTCTAGGGTAACATATAGGGTGCAATCTTTCAGGTATTTTCCGCCTAGAAAATTGGCAGCGGCTGTTATGGCTTGCATTTCGGCATGAGCCGTAACATCATGCAGCAATTCGGTCAAGTTGTGGCTTCTGGCAATGACTTTGTCGGCTACAACAATCACGGCTCCCACTGGAATCTCGCCTTTTTCAAAAGCCATTTCGGCTTCCTGCAAAGCCTTTTTCATAAAATAATCGTCGGTGAAAGGATTTATCATAACCGCAAAAATAATATTTTACACGGTATAATAACCCTCTTCTTCCGAATTAATAAAGTCCTCTCGACACCAACACCCGTCATAAGCATTGGATCTCTTTAGGATAGTAATGATCTGTCATTTTATAAAGAGACGCCAAATTTCACATCAAGGACGCCAAATTTCACGTCAAGCACGTCAACTTTCACGTAAGTGACGCCAAATTTCACATCAAAGACGTCAAATTTCACGTAAGTGACGTGAAAGTTTACATCGAAGACGCCAAATTTTACACCAGAGACGTGAAATTTCACGTCAAGCACGTCAACTTTCACGTAAGTGACGTGAAACTTCACATCGAAGACGCCAAATTTTACGTTAAAGACGTCAAATTTCACGTAAGTGACGCCAAATTTCACATCCAGCATGTCAACTTTCACGTAAGTGACGTGAAATTTTACATCGAAGACGCCAATATTGGGGTTTAAATTTATTATTACCATTAATTAGGCAGGATTTAAGGAGAGAAAGGACAAAAAAAGTTTTTTGCGTTAGGGAAGTAATTATTTTTATTACATTTAAATATTGCTATTCAGAACCATGGAAAGAAAATTTAAACTCGCGATTCCTGAGCCTTGCAGCGAAGACTGGAACCAGATGACGCCCACTGAAAACGGTCGTTTTTGTGCCAGCTGTGTCAAGACAGTTGTCGATTTTAGTGCGATGTTGCCAGCTGAAGTGCAGCAATTTTTTATTCAAAATCAAAACCAAACTATTTGCGGCAGGTTTAAAGCATCACAATTAGATACAATATCGATCCAGATTCCGATACGTGTTTTGCATACGCAAACACAATATCATAAAATGTTTTTGCTGGCGCTGTTTATTGCTATGGGTACCACTTTGTTTAGTTGCGCAGATAAAGATGGTAACAAAAATAGCATTGATAAAATTGAGATTGTTGGCGATACAGCGCAAAGTGAAGATGAAAGCGAGGCCGTTTCGTCATGTTATGGTCATCAAGTTGAATCTAAAATAGAAAAGAAACAACCCAGTCATGGGTTTACTGTAGGAGTGTTGGTTGCACCTAATACTATTGAAACAGGTAGTTTTAAGTATCACGTTGTATATAATTCAACCGATTTGGATGTTTTGCCTGTTCCAGAAAGTGGGATGAAAAAATTCTACGATTTTTTCTCCAAAAATTATGTAGCCCCAAACAAGACAGAAAAGTTTAAAGGAAAAATATTCATTTTATTTGTTATCGAAGAAGATGGCAGTTTGAGTAATTTTAATATCATTAAGAATACCCCCAAAGTAATAGGAGAAGAGGCTATTAGAGTTTTGAAGACGTCTCCAAATTGGATACCTGGAAAACGGAATAATGCTATCGTTCGTTCCTCTTATACTTTACCAATTACAATTATTTAATGGAAAGAAAATTTAAACTCGCGATTCCTGAGCCTTGCAGCGAAGACTGGAACAAGATGACGCCCGCTGAAAACGGTCGTTTTTGTGCTAGTTGTGTCAAGACAGTTGTCGATTTTAGTGTGATGTTGCCAGCTGAAGTGCAGCAATTTTTTATTCAAAATCAAAACCAAAATATTTGCGGTAGGTTTAAAGCATCACAATTAGATACGATATCGATCCAGATTCCGATACGTGTTTTGCATACGCAAACACAATATCATAAAATGTTTTTGCTGGCGTTGTTTATTGCTATGGGTACCACTTTGTTTAGTTGCGCAGATAAAGATGGGAAGAAACAAAAAATTGATAACGTAGAAGTAGTTGATGATAGTGCAAAGAAACAATCTATGACGGTTGGAATGACTTTGCCTGCAAAAAATGTTTCGAAAGACAGTGTGCTGTCACCTCCACCACCTCCAAAAGTGGATCAAGAGAAATTTGTGAAAGGGAAGGCTAAAATAAATAATGCGAAACATTTTAAACCTACTAAAATTAGTTGTGGCGAAACGGTAGTTCATAAAAATATTAAAGAAGAAGAACCAATATATAACGGAGGTGTATCCTTTGAAATACAACCTGAATTTGATGGTGGCATAGAAAAATTTTACGATTTTTTTATAAATGAGTTCCATATTCCTGAAGATGCAGCGCAATTAACAAGTAAGATGCGTGTTACTTTTATAGTCGAAAAAGACGGCTCTTTAATTTATAGGAGACCTTCGGAGGAGATTGGGTATAAAGTAGACGAAGAGATTGAAAGAGTTTTAAAATTATCTCCTAAATGGCATCCTGGAGAATCTAACGGAAGAAAAATACGAATACAATATGTTTTGCCAATAAGTTTGCAAGGGGGAGTTCTCAAAATATCAAATCAATAATCAATAGCATTCTCTTATATCGAGGCTGTAATCTAGAATAGAAAATTAAATTTAAAACCGTAAATTTGTTTTTTATCTTACAATGAAAAGCAACTTACTTTCAAACATATTCAATCCGGCAGATTTACGATTACTAGACCAGACGCAACTTCCGCAGGTTGCTCAGGAACTGCGTCAATTTATTATAGATGTGGTGTCTGTAAAAGAAGGGCATTTGGGCGCTAGCTTGGGTGTGATTGAGTTGACGATTGCGTTGCATTATGTTTTTAATACCCCCGAAGATTTACTCGTTTGGGATGTAGGGCATCAAGCCTATGGTCATAAAATACTAACCGAACGAAGAGAAAATTTTCATACCAACAGACAAATCGGAGGAATTTCTGGTTTTCCTAAAAGAAGCGAAAGTAGCTACGATGCCTTTGGTGTCGGGCATTCATCTACCTCAATTTCTGCCGCTCTCGGGATGGCGATTGCTTCTCAATTAAAGGGAGAAAGAGACAAACAGCATATTGCGGTTATTGGCGATGCCTCGATAGCGTCGGGTATGGCGTTTGAAGGTTTGAACCACGCAGGCGTAACCGATGCGAATATTTTGGTCATCTTAAACGACAACGCCATCGGGATTGATCCTAGTGTGGGGGCGCTGAAAAAATATTTAACGGCCGTTAAAAATGGAAAGAACCCGAAGCAGAATAACATGATCAAATCATTAAATTTTGATTATTCAGGCCCTATTGATGGGCACGATCTTCCTGCTTTGGTCAAAGAATTAAATCGATTAAAAAAGATAAAAGGGCCAAAGTTTCTTCATATTGTTACCACCAAAGGCAAGGGGTTGCAGCAAGCCGAAGAAAATCAGGTGGTGTATCATGCGCCCGGAAAGTTTGACGCTGCTACGGGTGAAATTCACTTAAAATCTGAAGAAAATTTACCGCCCAAATATCAGGATGTTTTTGGCTTGACGGTATTAGATTTGGCCAAAAAGAACAACAAAATTATCGGGATCACGCCCGCCATGCCTTCCGGAAGCTCCTTAAAATTTATGATGGAGGAAATCCCAGAACGTGCTTTTGATGTAGGTATCGCCGAGCAACACGCGGTAACTTTGGCGGCAGGAATGGCGACGCAGGGTATGGTTGTTTTTTGCAATATCTACTCGACTTTTCTGCAGCGCGCTTATGATCAGGTGATTCACGACGTGGCCTTGCAAAACTTGCCTGTTATTTTTTGTTTGGATCGTGCAGGTCTGGTAGGTGAGGACGGTGCGACACATCATGGTGTTTTTGATATCGCGTATTTAAGGTTGATCCCCAATATGATTGTTTATGCGCCAATGAACGAAATTGCGCTGCAAAACATTTTATATACCGCCCAATTGGGGTTAGAAAATCCAATTGCAATTCGATATCCGAGAGGTCGTGGTGTTTTGCCAAATTGGCAAGTAGCAAATTTCGGACATTATGAATGTATCGAGATTGGAGTTGCTAATCAATTAAAGGAAGGCTCAAAATTTGCTGTTTTATCAACAGGAACAATTGGTAATAATGTGGCATTGGCTATCAAAGAATGTAGTAATGCGGATGAGATTGCGCATTATGATTTTTGTTTTGTTAAACCTTTGGATTACAATGTTTTGAATGAAATTTTTATGAAGTTTAAATCGATTATTACTATTGAAGATGGGGTAATAAGTGGCGGTTTTGGAAGCGCAATTTTAGAGTTTGCTGCAGCAAATAACTTTAGTAATAAGATTACAATTTTGGGAATTCCAGATGCATTTATAGAGCATGGAACTGTGAACCAGCTACAACAATTATGCAAATTAGACGTTAAAAGTTTGGTAAATCTTTTTTCAAATCATTGAAAATAATTATTTTGCGCAACCAAAAAAACCAAAAATCAGCCTAATGAGATCATTTCGATTCACTCTTTTATTGCTTCTTTTTTCGATTGCTTTAAATGTATCCGCCCAAAGTATTATTCAGACCACACTAAGTCCAAATCAATTACCACCGCCACCTTCAAATTGGACCAAAAAGAATAAATTAGGCTTTGATATTTCTGAGATTGCTTTTGTAAACTGGAGTGCCGGGGGAACAAGTTCGATTTCAGGACTTTTTAAGGGCGAATTTTCAAGAGTTTATAATAAAGGAAATCATAGATGGTCAAACGAGCTTCTTCTTAAATATGGTTTAAATAAGCAAGACGGTATAGAGCTTCGTAAAACTGATGATGCGATGGCGCTTAACTCGACCTATGGTTTTAGGAAAGATACTACCTCGAATTGGTTTTATTCTGCCAAATTCAACTTCAATACCCAATTTACAAACGGTTATAATTATCCAAATAAGGACATTGCAATTTCGAAACCATTTGCACCCGCTTATATTTTCTTAGGAGCGGGAGCTGAGAATTCGAATAAAGAAAAAAACAGGACTTTTTATTTCTCTCCAATTACTTTAAAAACTACTCTGGTTTTAGATCAGTATTTGGCTAATCAAGGTGCTTTTGGTGTTAAAAAAGCAGTTTATATGGCAGATCCAAACGATCCGACGGCCCAGATTATTGTAGAAGAAGGAGAACAGGTAAAGGCAGAATTTGGTATTTTGTTTACCGGTTATATGAAAAGCGAAATATACAAAAACATCTTTTTTGAGAACAGGCTGAACCTTTACACAGATTACTTAAATAAGTTTGGTAATGTTGATGTTGATTATGATACCCGTCTGGATTTGGTTGTAAATGCTTATGTGAAGGCCAATGTTGGCGTTCATCTAATTTATGATGATGACATCAAGACCAAAAAAGATGTTGTTGATGATGCAGGAACCACCACTCAGGTTAATGATGGTCCGCGATTACAATTGAAGCAGGTTTTAGGCGTTGGGATTGTTTATGCTTTCTAAGGTTTTAATTCTTTTTTCGGCCATTAATAGTTTCGAATAATTCTAACGCATTTCCATCGGTTAATAGCGAAATATAGTGACAAATATGCAACAGACGCTCGTACAAATTGGTTTTGTCTAAATGATGTTTTTCAGGCAACATTTTCAAAATTAGCTTGTCATAGTTCGAAGCATTTCCTTCATATTGGTTATTGAAAGCGATGATGAATTTGTTTAATAAGGTTTGAATGATTTCGTAACCCACTATTTCTTTCTCTATTACTTCGCGGCTCTGATAGATTTTTTTAACACTAAGGTTAATGATGTCATCCATTTGTGCTTTGTATTTGCTTTTATCTGTTAAGGCAAAAGGAAATTTTCCAGCCAGAATAGCTTCTTCGTTTTCGATAAAAACTCGCACCGCATCGTTGATCAAATTCCCAATAGCCAAAGCACGTAAATAACTAATTCGGTCTTCTTTGGTAGTTAAAGTTTTGTATTTGGCAACCCCAATAGTATCTTTTACGAGTTTAATAAGGTATTCTAAAGCATAATCTTCCGAAACTAAACCAAGATTGATACCGTCTTCAAAATCGATTATGGTATAGCAAATATCATCTGCCGCCTCGACCAAATAAGCCAGCGGATGTCTTTCAAAACCAATATCATCACCTGATTTGTTGGCAATCATACCCATGTCTTTAGCAACTTCTTCAAAAAAAGCTTTATCGGTCTGGAAAAAACCATATTTTTTGTCGGCAATATTATTGGTTGGTTTTTTAGGCAAACTTTCTTTTGGATATTTCATAAAAGCACCCAAAGTGGCGTACGAAATGCGAAGTCCACCTTCTATTCCGGGACGGCTTGCGGTTAAGACCGAAAATCCGTTGGCGTTTCCTTCAAAATCTATTAAATCCTGCCACTGTTTATCGGTTAGTTGATCTTTAAATTGTTGTCCGTTTCCTATAGAAAAGTATTCTCCGATGGCTTTTTCACCCGAATGCCCAAAAGGAGGATTCCCAATGTCGTGAGCCAAAGAAGCAGCCGCAACGATAGCGCCAAAATCATTCATGTGATAACCGTGCACTTCTTTTAAATAAGGATATTTTTCGATGATTTTTTTTCCCACCAAACGTCCAAGAGAGCGTCCCACCACCGAAACTTCCAAACTATGGGTGAGTCGGGTGTGAACAAAATCGGTTTTAGAAAGCGGAATCACTTGTGTTTTATCCTGCAACGATCGAAATGCTGACGAAAATATAATTCGATCATAATCAACCTCAAAACCTAATCGGGTATCGTCTTGTTCGATACGTAATCTTTTGCTTGTGTCGCCTTGTCGTTTGAGTGATAAAAGTTGTTCCCAGTTCATTATGATTTTAGATTGGTGATTTTAGATTTTAGAATTATGATTTTAGAAGAATCAAAAATACATTTTATTTAGTGTTTATAGGCAATTAAAAATCTAAAATGCCAATGCTGTACTGTGTTTAATTTCGCCCATGACAAAAATACTGTTCGTATTTCCTATGTTTTCGATGGTCGATAATTTATTCATGACAAAATCCTGATAACTGGTCATGTCTGCCACCAAAATTTTGAGCATGAAATCATAATCACCGGCAATATTGTAGCATTCTATGATTTCGGGCAGTGCAACAATGTCTTTTACAAAGTTGCTTCCCACATTTTTGGCGTGTTCTTTTAGACGAACATTGCAAAATACAGTCATGCCGCGATTCATTTTTTTCTTATCTAACAAAGCTACGTATTTGGTGATATATCCATCGCGTTCGAGTTTTTTGATACGCTCGTAAACAGGTGTAACCGTTAGAAATAATTTACTCGCAAGGTCTTTTGTGTTGATATTTGAGTTCTCCTGAAGGTGTTTTAGTATCTCTAAATCGGTGTTGTCTAAGTTTTCCATAGTATTTTTTACGGTTGAATATCATTTTAAGAACAATTGTCAGTATAATAAACTTTATATAAGTGTTTTTATAAGTTTAATTACTTAAATAATAGTCAAATATAAGTTTTATAATCTAAAGAGATAAATTTGTTCAGTAAAAAATACTGTGATAAAGATGAAAACGAATAATTTAGGCTACCCTAGAATTGGAAGCAACAGAGAGTTGAAAAAAGCCAGTGAATTGTACTGGGCAGGAGAAATTTCAGCAGAAGAACTTGTTGAAGTTGGAAAAGAAATTCGCCGTCAGAACTGGCAATTGCAATCATTGGCAGGAGTAGATTTAATTCCGTCTAATGATTTTTCATTCTACGATCAGGTACTTGACCTGACTTTGACTTTGGGAGCAATTCCTGAGCGTTACAACGAATTTGCCAATACAAATTCGTCTCTAGATTTGTATTTTGCAATGGCGAGAGGTGCTCAAAAAAACGGTCAGGACGTTGTGGCTATGGAAATGACCAAATGGTTTGACACCAATTATCATTATATCGTACCCGAGTTCACCAAAAATCAGAAGTTTGCGCTATTTTCAGAAAAAATAATCAACGAATTTAAGGAAGCAAATGATTTGGGAATTGCCACAAAGCCAGTTTTGATTGGTCCAATTTCGTATTTGTTGTTAGGAAAAGAAAAAGAAGAAGGTTTTGATAGAATTGATCTTATTGACAAACTACTTCCTGTTTATTTTGAAATTTTCGAAAAATTACAAGCACAGAATGTCGAGTACATTCAGCTAGATGAGCCGTTTTTGGCTTTAAATTTAACGGATAAAGAAAGAAAAACTTTCACGGAAGTGTATAACGAAATTAACATACGTTTCCCAAGAATTAAAATCATTCTTGCCAATTATTTTGATTGTTTTGGTGAAAATTTAGAAACTGTTTTGGCTCTTCCAGTGCATACTTTACACTTAGATTTGGTACGTTGTCCTGCGCAATTAGATGATATTTTAGAATCGGGACAATTGGCTCCGTCTGTGAGTCTTTCTTTAGGAGTTGTGGATGGTAGAAATATTTGGAAAAATGACTTTAAGCATTCATTAGCATTGATCCAAAAAGCAACAGCAGCTTTGGGTGAAAACAGAATTTTGGTGGCGCCATCATGTTCTTTAATTCATAGTCCGTGTGATTTGGACTTAGAAACCAATGAGGCCACATTGACTCCTGAAATTAAGCAATGGTTGGCTTTTGCGAAACAAAAAATAAACGAAATAGTGTTATTGAAGCAATTTGCGTCTAATGAAGTAGCTACTAAAACATCTGCTGATTTTGAAGAGAATACCGTTGCTAATGAGAATCGTAAGACTTCGAAATTAATTCATAATAATGAAGTAAAAAATCGTGTTGCGGGAGTTACTTCTGCTGATGATCAGCGAAAAAATGTTTTTGCTGTTCGAAGAAAAACTCAGGCAGAAGTTCTTAATCTACCGTTGTTTCCAACTACAACAATAGGCTCTTTTCCGCAAACTGCAGAGGTAAGAAGCTGGCGTGCAAAATTAAAAAAGGGAGAATTAACGACACAGGAATACAATGATTTGATTAAAAAAGAAACCGAAGCTACAATTCGTTTTCAGGAAGAAACAGGTATTGATGTTTTGGTTCATGGCGAATTTGAACGCAACGATATGGTAGAATATTTTGGTGAGCAATTGGCTGGTTTTACGTTTACCAAAAATGGATGGGTACAAAGTTATGGTAGTCGTTGTGTAAAACCGCCCGTAATTTATGGAGATGTTTCGCGACCAAACCCAATGACAGTAAAATGGTCTGAGTATGCACAATCTTTGACAAATAAGTGGGTAAAAGGAATGCTTACTGGGCCAGTAACTATTTTGCAATGGTCGTTTGTACGTAACGATCAGCCGCGTTCGGTAACGTGTACTCAAATTGCTTTGGCGATTCGTGATGAAGTGGTGGATCTGGAAAAAGCCGGAATTAAAATCATTCAGATTGATGAGCCAGCGATTCGAGAAGGATTGCCATTGCGCAAAGAAGAATGGGCCAATTATTTGGATTGGGCGGTAAAAGCTTTCAGGATTTCGGCTTCAGGTGTAAAAGATGATACGCAAATCCATACGCACATGTGTTACAGCGAATTTAATGATATCATTCAGAATATTGCCGATATGGATGCTGACGTGATCACGATTGAGTGCTCGCGTTCTCAAATGGAATTGTTAGACGCTTTTGCGAATTTTAAATATCCAAACGAAATTGGCCCAGGAGTGTATGATATTCACTCGCCTCGTGTTCCTTCGAGCCAGGAAATGGTGCGATTGTTAGAAAAAGCTTCGGCGGTTGTTCCTGTCGATCAGTTATGGGTAAATCCAGATTGCGGATTGAAAACACGCCACTGGGAGGAAACCAAAAAAGCTTTGGTAGAAATGGTTGCTGCGGCGCAGCAGATGAGACTTATGTTGAAAATACAGTAGAAATTTAGTTTTTTTATTTTAATTTTTGTTTTTTTAAATAATGAAGGCTATCAATTACGATAGCCTTCATTTATTTTAGAAATATTTTATTATTGAAAATCGGCATCCGAAACCCCTTCGTTGATTTTGATATCAGACATTTTAATATCCAATTCAAAACCTACATTTTGTACAATATTAAAAGGAACTTTTACTCCTTTTACCTCTTTGTAATCATTGAAGTTGGTGATTTGAGTCATCGATTGTCCGCCTTGTTCTCTTACTTTCGACTCGGCAACTTTTAAACCTGATTTTACATCATAAAAATAAGCCGTTTTGCCATCTTTAATAACATACGCATCATTGCCGTTTACCGCTTCGATTCTGTCTACTTTCAGGTCGGTTCTTTTACTTAATTGTAATTCTTCAAATGGAGTGGCGCTGGCTTTCATTTCGGCAAGATCAGCTCCTTCTAAGTTTTTGCGTTGTCCCTGCTGCTCAATATAAGCACCTTTTTCGTTTACCACTTGTTTCATCAAAGCCATAGTGCCCATAGAAAGTGAGATCATCATTTTTCCTTTCGAATCTAATTTAGAAACAAAACTCAAAGGAGTAGGTGCTTGCGGAATTGTAGTAGAACCTGTCATTGACAATGTTTTGGCAGCCGAAACCGCTTTTTCTCCGCCAATTGCTTTGATGTAATTGTCTATTACGCTTTTTGCAGTTATTCCCGCAGGAAGTTCTTTTTTGGTCACTGGTTTTTCTACAGGGTTTCCGTATTTATCGAAAAAGAACAATGGAATTTGAGTTTTCTCCAAACCGGCAATTACTTCTGAACCTTTTCCTGCAATTACAATTCTTATATTGTCCAGTAAGAAATACTTGTTGGCCACGCGATAAATGTCCTCAGGAGTTACATTATTTACGGTCTGAATGTATTTTTCGTAAAAATCTGCCGGAAGTTTTTCTGTTTCAATGTTAAGGGCATAACGCGCAACAGTTTGTGGTTTTTCAACTTGCATCACAAATCTTCCAATGTAACCAGCTTTTACATTTTTCAAAACTTCTGGGTCAACTTTGTCCGTTCTAATGCGTTTGATTTCTTTTACAAATTCAACTACTGCACTGTCTGTAACGGCGTTTCTCACGGCAGAAGTTGCTTTAAAAGTAGTCACATATTTTCCGCTTCCTATGCTGGATCTTGCTCCGTACGTCCAGGCGTGCTTTTCGCGTAAATTCATGTTCAAATAACTATTAAAATCACCACCCAAAATTTGATTTGCAATTACAGCAGGAAAAAAATCAGGATCGCTCATTTTTAAATTTACAGTATTAACCAATGTAATCTCAGACTGCACAGCGTTTGGAACATCGACAAAATCAATCTGAAGTTTGGATACATTTTCAGGATTTGGATACGTGCTTTTTGGGGCAGTTTGTTTTTTCCATCCACTAAAAAGTTTTTCTACAGCTGCTTTTGTTTCTTTAAATTTAATGTCTCCAATAACCACCAAATAAGCGTTTTCGGGAACAAAATAGTTGTTATAATTTGCTTCAACATCAGCAAGAGTAACATTTTTTAAGGTTTCTTCCGATATAAATTCTCCAGATGGATGATTTTTTCCAAAAGCCAAAACGTCTACAACGCGATTGGCAATTGCAGGAACGCTTTTTTCGTCTGCTTTTAGTCCTTCAATTAATTTGGCTTTTTCTTTATCAAATTCTACTTGCGTGAAATTAGGCTGCAAAGCTCCTTCGGCTAAAAGTTCTAAAACACGACCAGAATATTTAGAAAGCGAACTGGCAAAAGCTCCATTAGAGCTAAAATTGATGTTTGCCCCGTAGAAATCAATCTCTTCGTTGAAGGTTTCTTTAGGTGTTTTTTTTGTTCCATTGCCAATAAGGCTGCTGGTCAGTTCATCAACTCCTTTTTTATTTCCTTCTGTAAAAGGTGCGTTGTCCAGAGAAAGATTAAAGCTTACTCGTGGTAATTTATGGTTTTCAACTATCAGGACTTTCATGCCGTTTGCCAAAACAAAAGTTTGTGGTTTTTTGATGTTGACCACGGGAGAATTTCCTGGTTTAGGTTGCGGACGATCTTGTGCTAGCATACTTCCTGTTACGAATAAAAGGATTAAAATTGTGTGTATTTTTTTCATGATTCGATACTCTTAGTTTTGAACTTTTTTTGAAGGAACATAATCTAAAATTAAACGCTGATTAGGGTTTAAGTACTTCTTGGCAACTTCTCTAATCTCTTCTCTTGTAATAGAATGATACATATCAATCTCTGTATTGATGAGGTTTACGTCGCCATAAAGCATATAAAAAGAAGCTAGATTTTCTGCAATTCCTTCTACTGTAGAGTTTGCATTCACAAAATTATTATCAAATTTGTTTTGTAATTTTTCGTAATCTTTTTCAGAAATCAAATCGGTTTGAATTTTTACAATTTCTTCATCCATTTCTTTCAAAAGGTCTGATGATGTGTAGGTTCCCATTGGTAAACCGTATAAAATGTACATTCCGTAGTCTTCCTGACTAAATCCGACGGCTCCAATTTGAAGCGCCATTTTTTTATCATCAACTATTTTTTTGTACAATTTAGAGCTTTTTCCATCACTCAAATAAGAAGAGATTAAATCCAAAACTCTGGCATCTCTTGTTTTCATGGATGGTGTTCTGTAAGAAGCTATGACCATTGGAATTTGAATATTAGGATCTTCGTAAGTGGCTTTTATGGTTTGCGTAATGGGTTCTTCTACGAAAGTTTGTTTTTTAACTTCTTCTCCTCTCGGAATTGAACCAAAATATTTCTGAATCCATTCTTTGGCTTTTCCTTTATCAAAATCACCTGCTACTACCAAAACTGCATTATTAGGTGTGTAGAATTTTTTATTAAAGGCTTGAAATTCTTCCAGAGTTGCAGCATCCAAATCTTTCATAGAACCAATAGTGGTCCAACGATAAGGGTGTTTTTTGAACATGTTTTCTTTTACAACCGGCAAAATATTCCCGTAAGGCTGATTGTCGTAACGTGTTCTTTTTTCTTCTTTAACAACTTCATTTTGAGTATCAACACCAATTTTGTTGATCACCGGATGTAGCAATCGCTCCGATTCCATCCAAAGGCCAAGCTCTAAACTATTTGATGGGAAAACTTCGTAATAATAGGTTCTGTCATCTGAAGTGTTGGCATTATTTACTCCTCCATTAGCTGTTACGATCTTAAACCATTCGCCACGTTTTATGTTTTGAGTTCCTTCAAATAATAAATGTTCAAAGAAATGTGCAAAACCAGTTCTGTCCGGACGCTCGTCTTTTGAGCCCACATGATACATTACAGAGGTAATTACTACCGGAGCAGATGGATCGTTGTGGAAAATAACATGCATGCCATTGTCTAGATTGTATTCGTCAAAAACTACTTTTTGAGCATTGGCTACTCCGCCGAGCATGAGTGCAGCACTTAACATCATTATTGAATTTTTCATAAAAGATTAATAATTTTTAGTTACCTGACAATAGGTAGCCAATAGTGGGTTATAGTTACATCAAAAATAAGTTTTTTTAATTATTATTTAAAGAATGCTACTCGTTTTTTGAGTATTTTAACAATCTTTTACTTCGAAACGTGATTTTGATAGTGGTTAGAAAGCTTGAAAAACAGCGCTTAAAGAGAAAAAAATAAATTTGAAGTAAGAGATTGCACAGTAAATTATTAATTGTATATTTGCAACCTTAAAAATCAATAAATCAATTTGGTATGTATGCAATCGTAGAGATAGCAGGGCAACAATTTAAAGTAAGCAAAGACTTAAAGGTTTATGTTAACCGTTTGACTAACGAAGAAGGTTCAAAAATTTCTTTTGACAAAGTTCTTTTATTAGACGATAACGGTAACGTAACTTTAGGCGCCCCAGCTATAGAAGGTGCTTCAGTAGAAGCTAAAGTGTTACAACACTTAAAAGGAGATAAAGTTATCGTTTTCAAAAAGAAAAGAAGAAAAGGATACAAAAAGAGAAATGGTCACAGACAATATCTTACTCAAATTGTAATTGAAGGTATTACTGCAGCAGGAGGAACTAAAAAAGCAGCAGCTAAAAAAGCAGTTGTAGCAGAAGAAGCAGCTACTGAAGAAGTAGAAGCTCCAAAAGCAAAAAAAGCAGCTCCAAAAGCAAAAAAAGAAGCTACTAAAGAATAATAACAATATTTAAACTCATACGTCATGGCTCACAAGAAAGGTGTCGGTAGTTCGAAGAATGGTAGAGAATCAGAATCAAAACGTTTAGGCGTGAAGATTTTTGGAGGTCAAGCTGCTATTGCTGGGAACATCATCGTTAGACAAAGAGGTTCAAAACACAATCCAGGTGAAAATGTTTACATCAGTAAAGATCACACACTACACGCAAGAGTAGCTGGTGTTGTTAAGTTCCAAAAGAAAAGAGATAACAAATCTTATGTATCTATCCTTCCATTCGAAGCATAATCATTAGATTACTTATTACAAAACCCGTTCTGAAAAGAACGGGTTTTTTGTTTTTAGGCTAAACCATTTGAAGAAATTTAAACCATATAAGTTGTATAAGAGAATTTAAGTTTGATTTTTATGTGTAATGTTTCTTTTTTATCACGAGGCACTAGGGATCTCCGTAAGTAGCTCGACAATCTAAGTAATTCTTTGTGTTAGTTTCTTGTGTGATCACTCGTGCCTCGGTATGACAAGATTATCTAAAGCTAAATTCATAAAAAAAACCTGCTCGATTATGAACAGGTTTTGTATTTCTTGCAAATAAATTAGAATTTGGATTCTTACTCATTATCTTTAGTTTCTTCCAGATTTTCGGTTTTTCTTCCCACTTTTATTTTCGGATTATTCTGTGTTCCTGTAATGGTAAGCGGAATTCCTAAAATACCGAGAGGCGGTAGTCCCAGGCGCATTTTTAGGTTAAGTTTTCCGTCTAAACTTGTTGTGCCTTCAATTCTGGGTCTAAAGCCCGCAAATTTGAATTTGAAGCTCTCTAGCGTCATGATATTGTTTTTGACAGTAGTTTTGATTTCTACTTTTGATATGTCTGGATTTTTCATTGCCTCAGAACTGGTCTGTTTGCTTACAGCATTAAACATTTTCAAGCCCCTTACTTTTACATCTTTCACAGAAAGTATTCCGCCTCCAACAAGCGAAGGGTAAACGGGTTCCATCTTGCTGTTTAATCTTCCTTTTAGTTGATAATCCAGAGACACAATTCCTTGTGCTTTTTCGGCTGCGCTGACCATTTTTCTAAAAACTGCAATTTCATTATAGGCTCTTTTAATATCAAAATCAGAAGCTTTTATAGTGTAGTCAAAGGTTGCTTTTTGAGCCGTTGCCGCTTGATAATTGGCGTTCATAGCAACATTGCATCCAATTAGATTGAAACCTGTGTTTTGCATGCTGAGTTTTCCTTGGTTTATTTTCAGGCTTCCCGTTGCGTTATTTAAAGCTAACTGGTCAAAATTTACTTTTTGTGCATTGGCTCTGAATTGCAAATTGAGATTAGACGGAATCACAATCACTCCTGTTTGTCCCTTTTCAGCATTAGCAGCCGTACTTTCTGTTGTTGTTTGTGTTTCAGAAGTATTAGACGATATATTCGACATAAATTCATCCACATTAATATATTTTGCGGTAATCGTAAAAGCGCCGCGTAAAACTCCTTTTGCAGAAGTAGCATAATTGAATACATTTTGTAAATATCCGTTCATTTTAAAGTCGGATTGACCGTATTCGGCAAGGAAACTATTAAAAGACATTTTGTCCTGATTGATTTTGAAAATGCCTTCCTTAATGATGAATTTTTTCGGAAGATTCTCAGAAGTGATTCCAATATTTCTCAATTCAAGCGTTCCTTTATTGTACAGTTTGCTGTAATTGCCTTTTTCGGCATCGCTTTGTTTTCCTTTCAAAACCAAATCAGCTTTTACAAAACCATCCAAATCGAGACCTTTTTGCGAAAAAACTTTATATATTTTATTGATGTCTAATTCGCCTTTGGCTTTAATATCATAATTTAAATCATCAAAATTGCTCAAATCTGCGGTGACAAAAACAGGTTTTCCTTCAAAAATAAAATGAGTTGGCTTTAGACTTACTTTTAAATCCTGAAAAGTTCCTTTTTGGTTGTCGATTCTTGAGTTTACAGTGATATTCGTTATCGGATTTGGGTAATATTTGGTTTTCAAATAACCGTTATTCAAATTTACAAAGCCTTTGGTTATTGGGAAAATATGCTTTTTTTGATCAAATTTTCCATCTACTTTTATGTCTCCGGTCAAACTTCCTTTTAATTCTAAATCAGGGATTCCGAGAGCTTTATTTAGTTTTTGAAGGTCAATTTTAGCTTTAAAATTACCTTTAATCTCAGGAGAATTGATGCCTTTGATGTAAAAATTCGATTTTAAATAATCTTGATGAATGTTTAAAGATAAATTTCTGGCATCTATAATCGCAAGTTCCGGATTTAAAGCCGGAAGTTTGGTTTTAAATTCCATATTGAAGTTAGAAACTGGAAAAGCACTTTGGTTATAGTTTACAAATCCGTTTTCTATTTTTAAGTCTAAATTTAAATCAGGAGCCAGTTTTTGCGAAGTAATGTATTTTCCTTTGAGTGTTAATTGCAAATTGGTGTTTCCTTTTAAATCTGCTTTAGAAAGCCATGTAATATATTTTGGCGGAAACGCCGTAAATACATCATGAAGGTCGCTGTTGCTTGATTTTAGTACAAAATCCATATTGTAGCCTTCTTTTAAGATATCAAATTTCCCAATGAAATCGACCAAAAGATCATTGATTTTTAAGTTGTTTTGCTGGAAAAAGAAGGAAAGCGAATTTATATTTACCTTGGTAATCAGATCGGCATTGATTTTTTTATTTATCAAATACGGCTCATTTTCATATACAATATTTAACTTTTCAATTTTTGCTTTCGAGTTCAGATCAAAAATTTCCTTATTCAGATCGCCTTTTCCTAAATAATCAAATCCTGCAATATCAAGAAGTACTTTTGTGGATTGGTCATCGTATCTGACTTTGCTGTTTAAAATTTCGATACGTTCTAGTTTCAAAGCAGTTTCGGTACTATCTTTTGATTTTTTTGAAGGTGTTGAGGATTTATAAATATTATAATTTGCCTCTCCATTAGCATTTACTTTTACATTAATAAAAGCATTAGATAAATAAATCTGATCAATTTTTACCGTTTTGCTAAAAACCAAACTTGCAACATCAATTCCAAAAGAAACTTCCTTTGCGGTAATGAATTTTTCGTTTTTGTAGGGTGCAGAACCGTTAAGGTGCAAGCCGGTTAAGGTAAGTGTTAAAGATGGAAAATGATGAAAAAAAGAGACTGAAACATCTTTATAATTGAGTTCGGCACTCAGTTTTTCATTAGCCGTCTTTTTTATTTGATTCTTTATTTGATCTTCAAAAATAATTGGAGTTAAAAAAAGTAATCCTAAAAATACAGCAAAAGTGATTCCGAGATATTTTGCCGTTTTTAATACAATCGACTTAGTTTTAATAAACATTATAAAATTTTAGGAGTAAAAAAAATTAGAAATTGTTACTGTTTTATGGTAATTAGCCATGAACTGTTTCGTTCTTTCCATAATTGGTAATAATAGATCCTTCAAATTCGATCCATTCTTTCCAGCGTTTATCAATGTCTATGTTGTCAGTATATTTTCGGGCAAATCCTAAAAATGTGGTATAATGACCTGCTTCAGAAATCATTAAATCACGATAAAATTTAGCCAATTCTTCGTCTTTTATGTTTTCCGAAAGTACTTTAAAACGCTCACAACTTCTCGCTTCAATCATGGCAGAGAACAACAGACGATCGCAAAGTGCATCTTTTCGGCTGCCATCTTTTTTCATAAATTTAAAAAGTTCATTCACATAATGATCTTTTCGTTCGCGCCCCAGTTTCAATCCTCTTTTTTTGATAAGATCATGGACCATTTGTAAATGTTCCAGCTCTTCACGGGCGATGACAAGCATTTCGGTTACCAGTTCTTCTAACTCAGAATTATAGGTAACCAAGCTAATGGCGTTCGACGCTGCTTTTTGCTCGCACCAAGCGTGGTCGGTTAAGATTTCTTCGATATTCGATTCTACTATATTCACCCAACGCGGGTCGGTCGCTAATTTTAATCCTAACATAATGGTATTGAAAAATGGTATGCTGCAAAATTAGTCATTTTTACAACCGAAAATCACTAAATAGTGTGTAAATCCGCCTAAAAAAGCATTATTTTGTATCTTGAAACAATTAAAATGAATCAAATAAAAAAACTATTAATTATTGGTTTTGTCTGGCCTGAGCCAAATTCTTCCGCAGCGGGAAGCAGGATGATGCAACTGATTGCTATTTTTGCTGCAAATCAATTTGAAATAACATTTGCAAGTCCGGCTTTAGATAGCGAATTCATGGTTGATTTGGCTAGTTTTGGTGTTGAAAAAGTTACTATCGAATTGAATAATACTAGTTTTGATGACTTTATTATCAAACTAAATCCCGACGTGGTTTTGTTTGATCGTTTCATGATTGAAGAGCAATTCGGGTGGCGCGTTGCCGAAAATTGTCCACAAGCCATTCGATTATTAGATACAGAAGATTTGCATTGCTTGAGAACGGCAAGACACAAAGCTTTCAAAGAAAACAGCCCCTTTCAATTAAATGATTTATTGGTTGAAGAAGTAGCAAAACGCGAAATTGCGAGTATTTTAAGATGTGACTTGTCTTTTATTATTTCTGAATTTGAGATGAAGATTTTAGAAGATGTTTTTAAAATCAATACGAGTTTGTTATATTATTTGCCTTTTCTGGTGGATGAAATGTTTGAAATTGATTTGGAAAAATTACCTTCTTTTGAAGAAAGAAAGCATTTTGTGTTCATAGGAAATTTTCTTCATGAACCCAATTGGAATACTGTTCAATATCTAAAAGAAGCAATTTGGCCTTTGATAAAAAAAGGATTTCCTGAAGCTGTTTTAGAGGTTTATGGCGCCTATCCGTCACAAAAAGTACTGCAACTGCATCAGCCAAAAGAAGGTTTTTTTATTATGGGAAGAGCCGCAAACGCGTGCGAAGTCGTGAAAAAAGCTAAGGTGGTTTTGGCACCAATTCGTTTTGGAGCAGGTTTAAAAGGAAAATTATTAGAAGCCATGCAATGTGGCACTCCAAGTGTTACTACATCAATCGGAGCTGAGGCCATGCATGGGAATTTGTTTTGGAATGGTTTTATTTCGGATGAAGTTGAGGAATTTGCAAACTATGCAATTGAATTGTACCAAAATGAAAATCTGTGGCGACAGTCTCAAAAAAACGGAATTGCGATCGTGAACGAATGTTTTCAAAAAAGTCAATTTTCGAGTCAATTAATAGATGCAATTCACACTTTATCAAATCAGCTTGAAAGTCATCGTCTTCAAAATTTCATGGGAAGTTTGTTGCATCATCATACCTTAAAAAGTACTAAATACATGTCTAAATGGATTGAAGCCAAGAATAAAAACTAGGCTTCCATTTTTCCAAAACCTACTGTTTCTCGGTATATTTGCGGCGAAACGTCTGCATTGGTTTTAAAAAATCGACTGAAATAATGCTCATCATCATAACCTAGTTCATAAGCAATCTCTTTGACGGTTTTGTTGGTCATGTACAATTCTCTTTTGGCTTCGATGATAATTCTTTCTGAAATAAGATCAGTCAGGGTTTTATTGAAATAATGTTTAGACAATTTAGCTAAGGCCTTTGCCGAAATATTAAGTAATTCGGCATAGTTTCCCGCAGAATGTTTGGTTTTGAAATTCATTTCAATGGCGTCTTTTAGGTTCTGAAGTATAAAAGGTTCTTTAGAATTGGGTATGGACTTCATCTCTTCTAATTGCTGGTTTTTTAATCTCGAAGCAGTAATTAAAAATATTTTGAGATATGATATTAACAATTCATATTGTGCCAATTCAGCGTTTTGAATTTCAGTTTTCATCTGATCTAAAACCATTTTGAAAACTACTGAAGCTTCCTCTGTAATCGCGGTAAAGGGTGGCTGGTATATGTTGTTAAATAATACACCATTGCATGCAACTTCTTTCTGATGCATGTGAATACAGTAAAAATCAGGATGAAATTGAATCGCAATTCCTTCAATTGGTTCGCTTACGCAAAGCATAAAAGGCTGATAGGGAGAAAAGGCTAGGAGTGAGTTTTCTTCAAAATGATGTTCGGCAAAATCAGCTTTTACTTTGCCTCTTCCTTTGGTAACCCATATCAGAGAAAAATAATTATTGCGTTGTAGATGATCAAAATGACTATTATTCTCAAATGAAAGTAGTTTGAAAGCAAGATTCCCGTTTTGTGGATTGATAAGCGTATGTACGTGCTGATGTGACATAAATTTAAAGAAGATTAGAGTTTACGATCAGATTCGGCTATGGCAAAATCATTGATGCTAGCAAATCTTTTTTGCATATAACCCAGTTCATCAAATTCCCAGAGTTCATTTCCGTAGCTGCGAAACCATTGTCCTGAATGATCTTGCCATTCATATTCAAAACGAACAGCCATTCTGTTTTCTTTAAAGCCCCACAATTCTTTTTTAAGTTTATAATGCAATTCCTTCTCCCATTTTTTGGTTAAAAATTGCTTTACTTCTTCACGACCATTGATAAAATCAGTTCTGTTTCTCCATTCGGTATCAATAGTGTAGGCCAAGGCTACTTTTTCAGGATCTTTTGTATTCCATGCATCTTCAGCTATTTGTACTTTCTGTAATGCAGTTTCCATTGTAAACGGAGGAAGGGGGTGTCTTGCTGTTTCCATACTTAATTTTTTATACTAAGATAGTCATGAAATAAATCATGACTATCGTTAGGTATTCTTT
Source organism: Flavobacterium flavipigmentatum (assembly GCF_020911905.1). Taxonomy (NCBI): domain Bacteria; kingdom Pseudomonadati; phylum Bacteroidota; class Flavobacteriia; order Flavobacteriales; family Flavobacteriaceae; genus Flavobacterium; species Flavobacterium flavipigmentatum. The sequence continues at coordinate 1,658,226 of NZ_CP087133.1, forward strand.
TTTTTGATGAATTAGTTTTGTGATGCGATACTTTCAACAACTGGAAAATCAATTTCAGTATTGGCCGTATTATTAAAATAGTTGGTTAAAACATTCAAAGCTACATGAGCTACCGTTTCTGCAATTTCAGCTTCTGAAACTCCTGCATTTTTAATTGCATTTACATCTTCGTTATTTACTAAGCCGTTTTTGCTAATCAAAGTTTTCGCAAATTTTAAAATTGCGGCCGTTTTAGAATCTTCAGAATTTCCTATTCTCGCAGCATGTAAAATTGCGGGATCGGCTTTTATCAATTTTTCTCCAATATAAGTGTGGGCTGCTAAACAATAATCACATGAATTGCTTTCTGAAATTGCCAATGCTAGTAGTTCACCTGTTTTGGCACTTAATTTTCCGTGGCTCAAAGCACCGCTTAGGTTCAAGTAACCTTCTAATGCCGCTGGAGAATTCCCCAAGGTTCTCATCATGTTCGGAACGGCTCCTAATTTTGCTTGTACTGCATTGAATAAATCTTTAGTTTTTCCAGTTGCTTCTTCTGGGTTTAATGCTGTTAATCGTGTCATCGTATTTAATTTTTTAAAGTTATTTATAGTTATTGTCTTTTGACACTACAAAGATGCGACGATACTATATTTTACAACATGGAGAATTTACGCTATGTGATGGACAATTTTCCCTAATTGATTTTTGAGTAAAAAAAAGACCCCGATTATATGTTAATCGAGGTCTTTGGCTTGTTTTTTTGTCTAATTATTTCAACAGACCTTCAACACTTTGAATCGTTGTTTGATGGTAGCCTGATTTGGCTTTTTCAAAAATTTGTTTTGCCCGAACTTTCCCTTCAGGAGTTTTTACCATTTCTTTATAAAGCGTCATTAAGGAGCCGGTTCTGCTCGTTGCAATCATAAATTGCTCGATTGCAGGATAGGCTACAGTATAATGATGACGGATGGCAGGTACAAACCATTGACGTTTGATCACAAAATTTCCGCCTTTGGTAAAATTAAATTCAGCATCAATAGCAGCCATTTCTTTTGTTGTTATGTCTTCTGGAAGATGATCTATAAAATGTTGTTTTCCAGTTGTAGAGGTTATTTTTTGACTTAATCCTTTCATGCCTGTTTTTCTCCAGTTTTGCTGGATGGTATCTATTGCAGCAAAATCATCAGAATGAACTGCCGTAATGTTAGACGGAATTCCTGGTTTGTAAATCCAATCTTCCAGTTTTATTTTATCAGCAATTGCTTTGTTTCCTTTTATGAGGTTTTCGTTTAAGTATTTCACAAAATCTTCTGTTGTGATCGATTGAAAAGCGTGGGCATCAAAATAGTTTTTAATAAAAATATCAAATTTTTCACGTCCCACTGTTTGTTCAATTACTTTTAAAAAGTTGTATCCTTTTACATAAGGAATTTCGCTTATTCCATCATCAGGGTTTCTATTGGTAAGGCTAACTTTTAGGCGTGTGTCGGGGTTTGTAGCGCCATATTCTGCTACATTAGCATCTAGGTCTGCACGAGTGAGAACGTCTTGCATTTCAGCTTCTTTTTTACCAAAAATTGCCTCGCCAATTCTATGTTCAACGTAAGTTGTAAAACCTTCGTTTAGCCAAATATCATCCCAAGTTGCATTGGTCACTAAGTTTCCGCTCCAGCTGTGTCCCAATTCGTGAGCCAATAAGCTTGTCAGCGAACGATCACCTGCAATAACTCCGGGTGTTAAGAAGGTTAAGTTTGGGTTTTCCATTCCGCCATAAGGAAAACTCGGCGGTAAAACCAGTACATCGTAACGTCCCCAACGGTAAGGACCGTAAAGTTTTTCGGCAGCTAAAACCATTTTTCCCAGTTCAGCAAATTCCCAAGCTGATTTTTTTAACATTGATGGTTCTGCATAAACACCGGTTCTGTTGTCGATAGATTGAAATTCTATATCTCCAACAGCAATTGCCATCAAATAAGACGGAATTGCTTTGTCTTGTTTAAAAGTATAGATTCCATTATCATTTTTCTCCTGAGGATTTACGGCGCTCATTACGGCCATCAAATCTTTTGGTACTGTAACTTTTGCATTGTAGGTAAAACGAACTCCCGGTGAATCCTGACACGGAATCCAGGTGCGTGACCAAATACTTTCACCCTGAGAAAAAAGGAACGGCTTCTTTTTGTCGGCAGTTTGTTCTGGAGTTAACCATTGCAATGCAACAGCATCTCTTGTCGTTGTATAATAAATATTGACTTTGGTTGTATTGGGTTCAATTGTAATTTTAAGAGGTTTTCCATGAAATTCAACTTCAGTTCCAAGTTCAAATTTCGTTTCTTTTTCTTCGTCTCCTAAGGTGACTTTGGTAATATTTAAAGTGTTTTCATCAAAGATAATTTCGTTTCCTTTACTGATATTGTCAATTTCCCAAGAAGCTTTTCCTGAAATCGTTTGTGTATCAAAATCAACTTTGATATCAAGATCTAAATGTTTTACAACGGCAAGTTCAGGTTTAGAGAAGGTGTGTTCATCATTAACTTTTGCTGTTTTTTGTGTGTTGTCTTTTTTCTGGCAGGATAAAGCGGCCAAAAATAAAGTGAGTAGAACTATTTTTTTCATTTTATGAAGATTGAATTTGAGAATGAAAATTAAACAAAAAATCCCGTTTTGAATAAACAAAACGGGATTTAAATATATAAAACAACCGATTATGCCAACATAGTAACAGGGCTTTCGATGAATTGTTTTAATGTTTGTAAAAATTGAGCGCCAGTTGCACCATCAATTGTTCTGTGGTCACACGCTAATGATAACATCATGGTGTTTCCAACTACAATCTGACCGTTTTTAACTACCGGTTTTTCAACAATCGCACCTACAGAAAGAATAGCAGAATTTGGTTGGTTGATAATTGAATTGAATTCAGTAATACCAAACATTCCAAGGTTAGATACTGTAAAAGTACTTCCTTCCATTTCTTGAGGTCCTAATTTTTTGTTTTTAGCTCTTCCTGCTAAATCTCTAACTGATGCACCAATTTGAGATAAACTCATAGCATCTGTAAATTTCAATACAGGAACTACTAATCCGTCTTCAACAGCAACAGCAACACCAATATTAACGTGGTGATTGATGATGATAGCATCTTCTTTCCACTGAGAGTTAATTTTTGGATGTTTTTTCAAAGCTAAAGCACAAGCTTTAATGACCATATCGTTAAAAGAAACTTTTGTTTCAGGAACAGTATTGATTGTCGCTCTTGCCTGCATTGCTTCATCCATGCTTACCTCGATCACTAAATTGTAGTGAGGAGCAGTAAACAATGATTCTGCCAAACGTTTTGCGATAATTTTACGCATTTGAGAGTTTTTGATCTCTTCTGTAAAAACTTCTCCGGCAGGAACAAATACTTTTGGTGCAGCAGCAGTTTCTTGTGGTTTAGTACCAGAAGTTGCAGCAGGCTGAGCTTGTGCAGAAGGAGTAAAGTTTTCGATATCACTTTTTACGATACGTCCGTTTTCTCCAGATCCTTTCACCTGAGTTAATTGAATTCCTTTATCAGAAGCAATTTTTTTAGCCAAAGGCGAAGCTAAAATTCTTCCTCCATTTGATGAAGAGTCAGTAGTTGCTTCGGTTGCTTTTTCAGCAGCAGGAGCTGCTTTTTCTTCTGTTGCAGGAGTACTTGCAGTTGCAGTTCCTCCGGCAGTATAATTGTCGGCAATTCCAGAAATATCAGTTCCTGCTGGCCCGATAATAGCTAATAAACTATCAACAGGAGCAGTGTTTCCTTCTTTAATTCCGATGTATAATAATGTTCCGGCATTGAAAGACTCAAACTCCATAGTCGCTTTGTCTGTTTCAATTTCAGCTAAAATATCACCTTCAGCTACAGCATCTCCTTCTTTTTTCAACCAGGTTGCTACAGTTCCTTCAGTCATTGTATCACTCAAACGAGGCATAGTTACAACTATAACACCTTTTGGTAATTCAGTTGCTGCTTTTGCAGGAGCAGCAGTTTCTGTTTTAGCTTCAGCAGCAGGAGCTTCTTTAGTTTCTGCTTTTGGAGCTTCGGCAGCAGGAGCATCTCCACCAGCTAATAATGCTGAAATATCTTCTCCTTCGCTACCAATTATAGCTAATAATGAATCAACAGGCGCAGTTTCTCCAGCCTGAATTCCGATATGTAAGAGAGTTCCTTTGTTGAAAGACTCAAATTCCATTGTTGCTTTATCTGTTTCAATTTCAGCAAGGATGTCACCTTCGCTGATTTTGTCGCCTACTTTTTTTAACCAAGTCGCTACCGTTCCTTCCGTCATAGTATCGCTCAAACGAGGCATTGTTACTTTTATCGCCATAATATTTTATAGTTTATGAGGTGTGAATGGATAGTCTTCTTGTGCGTATACTACGTCATATAGTTGTTGTAATTCTGGATATGGAGATTCTTCGGCAAATTTCACGCATTCTTCAACCAGATCTTTAACTCTTTGGTCAATTACTTCGATTTCTTCTTCTGTAGCATATTTTTGATCCATAATCACATCCAAAACTTGTGTAATTGGGTCAATTTTTTTGTATTCTTCTACCTCTTCCTTAGAACGGTACAATTGTGCATCAGACATTGAGTGTCCTCTGTAACGGTATGTTTTCATTTCAAGAAAAGTTGGTCCATCACCGCGACGAGCTCTATCAATAGCTTCTGTCATGGCTTCGGCTACTTTTACAGGATTCATTCCGTCAACTGGTCCGCAAGGCATTTCATATCCTAAACCAAGTTTCCAGATATCAGTATGGTTGGCAGTTCTTTCTACAGAAGTTCCCATCGCATAACCGTTGTTTTCAACGATAAAAACCACAGGAAGTTTCCATAACATTGCCATGTTAAAGGCTTCGTGTAAAGAACCTTGTCTTGCTGCTCCATCACCAAAATAAGTCATGGTTACGCCACCAGTTTCAAAATATTTGTCAGCAAAAGCTAAACCAGCTCCTACAGGAATTTGTCCACCTACGATACCGTGGCCTCCGTAAAAACGGTGCTCTTTAGAGAAAATGTGCATAGAACCTCCCATACCTTTAGAAGTTCCTGTAGCTTTTCCCAAAAGTTCTGCCATTACACGTCTAGGATCAACTCCCATACCAATTGGCTGCACGTGATTTCTGTATGCAGTAATCATTTTGTCTTTGGTCAAATCCATAGCGTGCAAAGCACCCGCTAAAACGGCCTCTTGACCATTATATAAATGGAGAAAACCTCTAACTTTTTGTTGAATGTATAATGCTGCAAGTTTGTCTTCAAACTTTCTCCAAAGCAGCATGTCTTCGTACCACTTTAAATATACTTCTTTTGTAACTTCTTTCATCTGAATTCTTTCTTTTGCTAAAGTTGTTTGTGTTATCAATTGTTGCCTATAACGCAAAATAGTTTCCTCCCACAAATTTGCGCCCGAAAGGTCGGGATGCAAAAATAAGACATTCCGTTTAAGAACTAAAATTTAAAAGGTACTTTTTGGCTTTTTTTTACAAGAACTTTTTATCAAACATAAAAGGGAGTAGATTTTTTAGGGATGCCGATTTGTAAACCTGACCAATTTCGCCCATAAAATAGATTTCGATAGGGTTGTCCTGCTTGATTTCGTATTCTGCTATCGATTGTCGGCAAGAACCGCAAGGCGGAATTGGAGCTGTGGTTGGGTTAGTATCTGATGCTGCTGTAATTGCCATTTTCAAAATTTTCGCTTCTGGATAAACGGCTCCAGCATAAAAAATAGCGACTCTTTCTGCACATAAACCCGATGGATACGCGGCATTCTCTTGATTAGATCCTACAACTATTTTTCCGTTATCTAAAAGTAGTGCAGCACCAACTCTAAATTGAGAGTAGGGTGCGTATGCCTTTTTTCGAATTTCAACGGCTTCATTCATTAAATCTTGAATGTCATTTGATAATTCATTTAAGGTATCAAATACCAAAAATGATGATGTAATACTTATTTCTTTCATTGTTTTTTAAGGGAAAAAAAATCCAAATTTCTAATTTCTAGAAATTTGGATGTATATGTTTTACTGTTTTGTGTTTTTAATAAACTTCGTATTTGTCTCCAAAGTTAAAGGTTAAAGAGAAGCGAAGAGTGTTTTCTAAAGGATTTCTGATTTTAGATGCAGAAAATAAATAAGAAACATCAACTTTTACAACATTATATTTGAAGCCGGCTCCTAGTGAGAAAAATTTTCTCGCTCCTTTTTCAGGGCTTTCATGAAAATATCCCGCACGCATAGAAAATGCATCTTGATACGTATATTCTGCTCCCACACTGTAGGTGATTTCTTTTAATTCTTCGCTAGACCCATTTGGAGCGTCTCCAAATGATTTAAAGATTCCCGAAACCCAGCCAATGTTTTTGTAATCATTGTAGTTGTTGGTGTCGGCTTCCTGCTGTGTAATATCTTCAGGGTCAGTAAAATCTCCATCATTATTAGTGTCTACAGGAGTTCCAGTTCCCGGAGGCGTTGGTACAAGAAGTTTTGCAAATTCTACACTAACTCCAACAGTGTTGTATTCATCCAGAATAAAGTCAAAACCAGCTCCCAGTCTTAAATTAGCAGGCAAAAAATTAGAGCTAAAATCGTCATTGTCATAGCTAATTTTTGGACCTAAATTTTGCATATTAAAACCAGCTCTCCATCTTCCATTAAAACTTGTGTAAGCAATTTCTTCAGATTGATAAAATCCTGCAACATCTACGGCAAAAGAACCTGCTGCAGAGGCATCAGTATCTTCTGAAGGGATTTTTAGGTTTGATCGGATGTATCTTCCGCCAACTGCCATAGAGAATTTTTCGCTTAGTTTTAAAGAGTACGAACCATCAAGAGCAAATTCATTTGGAGAAACTGTTCTTGCAGCTTCATTTGGGTCTCCAGTTGTTCGTAACTCAATATCTCCAAAACCAAAATAACGCAAACTTGCTGCAAAAGCACTTTTTTCGTTTATTTTGTTGTAATAGGTTACCTGACCTAGCGAAATATCATTTGCTAAATCTGTTAAATAAGGAGTGTAACTAACAGAAAATCCTTGCTTATCTACCGAAAAAGCATATTTTGCTGGGTTCCATTGTTGCGAAAATACGTCTGCAGATGTAGCCACACCCTGATCGCCTAAACCGGCTGCTCTGGCGTCTGCTGCCACTAATAAAAACGGAACTCCTGTCGTAATAGGTCGATTATCTTGAGCCTTTACTTTAAAAAGAATTGTAAAACAAATTAAAAGTAGAGATATTTTTTTCATTTGTAGACTTAGGGTTTTTTATGGTAAAAATATATATATTATTATAATATGACAAGTTTTTCGTACTTTTCTGCTTTTTTATTTGTTAAATTTGATTTAACGGTGAGTTTATAAATATAAACTCCTTTGCCTATGCGGTCTCCAAAATCATCTTTGCCGTCCCAGGTTATTTCTCTCGATAAAAATCCTTCGGTTGTAATAACTTGGTTTTTTGTCCAGACTACTTTTCCGGTTATGGTCATCACCTGAACCTGAACATCCAGTGGTTCGTAGGGTCTGTTGTGCGAAAACCAAAATTGGGTGTAAGTAGAAAATGGATTTGGATAATTAAGAACATTTGTCAATGTAAGAGAATCATCGCCAACGACTACAAATTGTATCTCACTTGTTACCGGATTGTTATAAACATCCCAAGCTGTAAAACTTATAGTGTGTATTCCTGCTGCTAAATTTCTTAGCGGGAAACGTAAATTTCCATTGGTGTAATCGTCTAATTTTGTTTGATAATAATCATTCAAAATATAAGGATTACTAGTGTCTCCGTCTACTATAGCTACAATATCATGACCGATACCACTTGCAGTATTGATTCCGTTTTCGTCTTCAAGAAACGCTAACAGAAACGGAGATTCGTTTGTGATTCCTCCCGAAACAAAAGTTTCATCATTCATATATAACTTCACTTTTGGACTAATATTGTCTTGAGGTGCATTTTCGTTAATTCCGCCTATTTTAATGAGGTTGTTGTGCCCAGACTGATTCTCAAAAAGTTGATTTTTTTTCGAATAAAAACTAATTTTTCCATTATCAAGTGGAATTCTAATATCTCTCGGAACGATAAAACTAAATTCGAAAACACCATTGGTTACAGAAGCATTTCCTCTAAAAATAGTTTCTCCCAAAGTTTTTAATTGTATAGAAGGACTATTTCCGTCGTTGTTTAAAGTGCTGGTGGTAATTAATTTATCAAAAATAGCAGTAGCTAATTCTCCGTTGTAATTGCTCAATAAATTATTGTTTTCATCTGTGATTTCTCCCGTGATTTTCATTTTGGCCAATGATTTAAAATCCGGAATGGGTTGTGAAATGGGAATATCATTCACTTTAGTTAAAATAATTTTAGGTTTAGCAATCGCAAGCATCAGGGCAGGATCACCAATATAAAAAACAACATTACTTGAAGAGCTCGGATTTTCATTTTTAGAAAGTCGAAGCGATTCTGCAATTGTTGTGTATTGATTTGAGCCATAAGAAAGCAGGTTTTTACCCAAAATGTCATTAAAGTTTTCAGCATTAAACTGACCAATTTCGCGAATCGTAGTAATCATGGCAATGGCTCCTCCTTTCGGATTCCAGAATGTATATTCTCCTGCTGTTGGGCGACTCGGATCGTCAAAACGTGAAAAATCGCAGGTAATCGTTATAAATAAAGGATATTTGAACTGATTGTTTAAGTTTTGCCCATCTGATTTTTCCCAAATGCGTTCGGCTGCTAATCCATCTTCGCCGCCATGACCTAAATAGTTAAAAACGAGCGCACCTTTTTCGAAAGCATTAAAAAAATCGGTTCGGGCTTTAGGGTATCTTGATCCTCCTGCAGAAGCTTCCTGTGTGTAGGCGTCCAGAATTATTTTGTCTACATTTAAAAAAGGCTTTTCAGTTGTGATAGCATCAGCAAGAGCATTTTGGCGGCTTTGCAACGAGGCATCCGAATTTATGTCGGAATCATCGCTTACAAGAACAAAATTATTGCGCCAGTTACCATACGATTTAATGTCGTGGTATTCCAGAACTTTATTGACCAGTTGTTCGGCTTGAGCATTATCCGAAGCTAACATTCTGCCCACTGCAATATCGATTCCTCCAAAAAAAGAAGTTATAATGCCTTCATCAGCATCCATTAAACCATAAAAATCATCAGAAGCAAAAGAGCTTTCTCCGATGGTATTGCTATTTAAGGAATGATAGATCGGTACAATGTTGGTATTATTCGAAATTCTATTCTTATAATCGTACGAGGCGTCTCCAAAAAGATTCAGGTATTTGATTCTTTTTTCAGGAGAAGAAGCGTTGTCATATAGATATCTAACGCAATTTCTGATGGCTGCGATATCTTGCTTTCCTGACGAAAACTCCTGGTAGATGTTTTCTAAAGTGACCACTTTTACACTCAGGTTAGAATAATTTCGATGAAAAGCGGCCAATTTTTCAGCTTGCGAAAGTAAAAATTTGGGTGTTACGATAAGATAATCAATATCCTGACTGGCGTTTTGATTGTTTTTAAAAAGTGTTCCTTTTAGATTTTGGTTGGTAATTTTTGATTGATTTTCTTTTAAAGGAGTATAATAATCACTCGGATCAATGGTGACATATTTTCTAATTTCTCCCAAATTTGCTTTAAAGCTAAAACTTGCCTGATTGCTGTTCTGAAAAGAAGATACATTATATAGGTCTGTAATGTCCCAAATTTGAGCGATTGAAGTGGCGTTTCCAATTGTATAATTTGCAATTCCTGCTGTTGAACCTGCTAAATCGTATTGAAATTGAAATTGTTTTCCAGTGCCTAGTAATCTTCTTTTGGCAATTAAATTGATAAAATCTAAATATCCTTTTGATCCCGGAACTCCATTATTATTGTATGATAATTTTATTTTTAGATTTTCGCTACCTTTAAAAGTGCTGTTTGGATTAAGTTTTCCAGAGAAATACTTTGTCTCTGAATTTGTTGTTAAGGCATTAAAAGAGATGTTTCCAATGGTTTGTCCATTTGATGAAACAGTAAAAGAAGTTGGCGTAAAAGCCGCCGAAGCCGCTGTTACAGCTATTTTAACAGGCACGGTGAGGTCTATGTTTGGAAAATTAAAGTCAAATTCCTGCTCTTGATTGATGTCAAAGGATTCTCCAAGCCATTGGCGTCCCAGATGTGCAATATTGGTAAGGTCAATTTCGTGATATTGATGGTCGTCGAACGTATTGAGTTCCAGAGTGGCGTTTCCGGTTGGTTGGATATTTGCGGCAATTCGCTTCCCGTCACCACCTTGTGTTGTAATGTAATAATAAGATTTGGTGTCGTATAAATTGATGTTGGTTTGATTTTCATCGCTCCAGGTGTCAATGCCTTCTGCGTAAAAAAGAATAAAGTCGTCATTGCCAAAATTGCCGTCACTTTCGCCCATTATTTGAATCGCATTTTCCGTTAAATCCTCGGGATAAAAGCTGCTGTTTGCCAACGGAAGCATTTTTCCGCCATTTCCATAGATTTTTATTCTTCTTGGGTCAGATTTTGTAACATCAAAACCTAAACTTTGCAGAAATTGTCTGGAAATTTTATAAACACCCGATTTTTCAACATAAAAACGATACCAATCTCCAGAAGCTAAAACAGAATTTGTGATGAGAGCCGTTTTTTGAAAAGAAGAATTGTTGCTGTTTCTTGCATTAGAATTATTGATAGTATACGAGAAAGATTTTACTTTTTTAAAACCATTTCCGTCAGAGATAATTGGTGATAAGGATATAAAAGTTTGTTTTTTATCTCTGGAATTTACCGTTTTGAGCGTTTCATTAACACTTTTAGGAATATTTTCACGAGATAAATCTCCTAATTCAGCTACAGGAATTGATTCGTATAAAATATTCGAAATTTCGATTGTGCTGCTGTTATTATAGTTGGCTTCTTCTACTTTTAGCAGTAATATTATGTTTTTTTTTGTAGTATCGAACCTAAAGCCGCTCCCAGAAAAGTACGGAATAGTAAATTTTGATTCTCCAAACCCCATTTCTCTTTTGGTTTGCCAATCTATTGTAAAAGCGCCATTTATCTGGGAAAATGAGATAATTGGGAGGAGAAAAAAGTATAAGATTAAGGCTTGTTTCATATTCAAAGAAAACAAAAATAATTTAAATTAATTTAAGTAAGTAAAAATATAGTATTTCATGTTATAGTAAATAATAAAAAGTATATTTTTGCGTTCGTAACTATAGGTTATTTTTCTGCAAAAAACAGTTAAATAAAATTAATTAGAACAGGTGTTGCTAATTAAATGTTAATTATTATATTGCAGCACCTAAATTTATCACCTACGAATGAGTATGAAAGTAAACAAAATTGTGGCCTTGCAATTTATGATGTCAATGGTATTGATGTTGGGCACGGCTAGTTGTAGCAAAAAATCAAGTTCTAGCAATGCTTCTAGAGCAACTGGTTGGGACGTTGACAGTCAAAATGGAACTGCTGCTAGAAATGCAGGAAAAAAACAACAGGCTGGTCCTGGTTTAGTTTTTGTTGAAGGAGGTACATTTACTATGGGTAAAGTACAGGATGATGTTATGCATGATTGGAATAACACACCAACTCAACAGCACGTTCAATCATTTTACATGGATGAAACAGAAGTAACCAATGGTATGTATCTTGAGTACCTGGAATGGTTAAAGAAAGTTTTTCCACCAACAGAAGAAAATTACAAAAACATTTACGAAGGAGCTTCTCCGGATACTTTAGTATGGAGAAACAGATTAGGTTATAACGAAACGATGACAAATAACTATTTGAGACATCCTTCTTATGCCAACTATCCTGTTGTAGGTGTAAACTGGATTCAGGCAACTGAGTTTAGTAAATGGAGAACTGACCGTGTAAACGAAGCAGTTTTAGAAAAAAATGGCTATCTTAAGAAAGGGGCTAAAACACAAGATGTAACTGCTGAAAGTATTTTTAATACTGAAACTTACGTTGCGTCTCCAACAAGTACTTACGGAGGAAACGAAGAGCTTGTTTTGAAGAAAAATCAAAGAGGAAAAAGACCTAAGGCTGGAAAAGATGGTGTAGAAGAAAAGAATGTGTACGCACAACGTTCTTCAGGAGTTATCTTGCCGGAATATAGATTGCCTACAGAAGCTGAGTGGGAATATGCCGCTGCCGCAGATGTTGGACAAAGAGAATATAATATCTACAAAGGACAAAAGAAATATCCTTGGTCTGGAGATTATACACGTTCGTCAAAACGTAAAAATAAAGGAGATCAATTGGCTAACTTTAAACAAGGAAACGGTGATTACGGTGGAATTGCAGGTTGGTCTGACGATGGAGCTGATATCACTAACGGTGTAAAAAGTTATGCTCCTAATGATTTCGGATTATACGATATGGCAGGTAACGTTGCAGAATGGGTACAAGACGTTTACAGACCTATGATCGATAACGAGGCGAATGATTTTAACTACTTTAGAGGTAACCTTTACGGTAAAAATAAAATTGGTAAAGACGGAAAAATTGAAATTGTTACAAAAGATAATATTAAATATGATACTTTAAGCAATGGTAAGATTGTAGCAAGAAACCTTCCGGGTGAAATTGTTCAAGTACCAGTTGATGAGCAGGAAACATATTTGAGACAAAACTTTAGTACAAGTGATAATATCAATTATAGAGATGGTGATAAACAATCATCTAAGTATTTTGATTTTGGAGATGAAGCAGAAAACAAAGCAGATCAAGCGATGTATAACTCGCCAAAACACAATGTAACTACAGACAGTTTAGGTACAATGATTAGAAAGTACGACAAATCAAGCAAGCGTACTACTTTGATCGATGATAATGTAAGAGTCTACAAAGGAGGTTCTTGGAGAGATAGAGCCTATTGGTTAGATCCAGCTCAAAGAAGATATTTCCCTCAAGATATGGCTACTGATTATATCGGATTTAGATGTGCAATGTCTAGAGTAGGTTCAAAATCTGAAAAAAGAAAATCACCAAGGAATTAAGTTTTTTAAAATTCCAAAAAAATAGTAAATCCAAATTCCTGGACTGAATATTTCAGTCAGGAATTTGGATTTTTTTTATAGAAACTTTTCTATTTTTACATTCCATAAAAAATCTTTATAAATGAATATTCAAGAAATTCATAACCTGTTTCTAAAATGCAAATCGATATCAATAGATACGCGAAAAATAGAGAAAGACTCAATGTTTTGCGCTATTAAAGGAGAAAACTTTGATGCTAATACTTTTGCTCAAGAAGCACTAGACCGAGGCGCTTTATATGTTATTATCGATAACCCTGCTTATTTTATAGATCAGAGAACTATTTTGGTTCAGAACAGTTTAGAGACATTACAAGAATTGGCAAAATTTCATCGTTTGTTTTTAAAATTGCCTATCATTGCTTTAACAGGTAGTAATGGTAAAACCACAACCAAAGAGCTTATTAATGTAGTTTTGGCTAAAAAATACAAGACCAAAGCAACTGTAGGCAACTTAAATAATCATATTGGAGTTCCGCTTACTTTATTATCATTTACATCAGAAACAGAGATAGGTATTGTAGAGATGGGTGCAAATCATAAAAAAGAAATTGAGTTTTTATGTGAAATTGCACAACCTGATTACGGCTATATCACCAATTTTGGAAAGGCCCATTTAGAAGGTTTCGGAGGCGTTGAAGGCGTAATAATTGGAAAAAGTGAGATGTACCAATATCTTAGGAATAGCAAAAAAATGGCTTTCGTAAATCTTGAAGACCCGATTCAGATAGAAAAATCGCATGATATACAATCTTTTACTTTCGGAATCAATAATGAGCATGCTGATGTAAATATCAAAAAAGTTGCGGCAAATCCTTTTGTTGTCATAGACTACAATGATTTTGCTGTAAAGTCTCACTTGATAGGTCTTTACAATTCAAATAATATCAATGCTGCGGTAACAATTGGGCATTTTTTTGAGGTAGACAACGCATCTATACAATCGGCGATAGAAGGATATATTCCAGAAAATAATAGATCTCAGATGCTTAAAAAAGGCAGTAACGAAATAATTCTTGATGCGTACAATGCCAATCCGAGCAGTATGGCAGTAGCAATTGCTAACTTTTTACAATTGGAGAGCCAGAATAAAATAATGATTTTGGGCGATATGTTTGAACTCGGTGAAGAGAGTCATCAAGAGCACAAAGCTATTGTAGATTCAGTATCAAATCAAGAAAAATCTGTATGTTATTTTATTGGTAAAGCTTTTTTTGAGAATAAAATTTCAAGCGATACACTTTATTTTTTTGAAACTTTTGAGTCTTTTGCGACCTATCTAAAAACTATTAATTTTAGTGAAAATACAATTCTAATTAAAGGTTCAAGAGGTATGGCTCTGGAAAGAACATTAGAATATGTCGCATAATGCTAAAAATAACGCAAAAGAAGGTAGTGTCTCACTAACTGTGTAAGTTAAAAAATGATGGGGTTTAAAATCACTCATCATTTTTTTTTAACTTTAACTTTTACACAGTCTTATGAAAAAAGAAGATTTATTATCAGATGAATTTTTAAAACAATTCAAAACAGGCGAAGACCTAAATGGTTTTCTTGCCCAATTACAAAAACGAGGAATAGAAGCTATTCTATCAGGAGAGTTAGATTCTCATCTAGGTTATGAGAAACACGAAAAGACGCCTTCAAGTAATTCTCGTAATGGTTTTTCAAACAAGAAGATAAAAACTTCATTTGGAGAATCAAACATCCAGGTTCCAAGGGACAGAGAAGCTTCTTTTAATCCCATGATTATTCCAAAACGTCAAAATATGGTTGATGGATTAGAGAATGTTATTGTCTCTCTTTATGCCAAAGGAATGACCGTTAGTGATATTGAAGAACAAATAAGAGAAGTCTATAAATTTGATATCTCAACCTCCACTATTTCTAGAATTACTGAATCTGTTTCTAATGATGTAATAGCTTGGCAAAATCGCCCACTAGAAGCTGTTTATTTAATTGTTTGGATGGACGGGATTGTATTTAAAGTTCGAGAAAACTCTAAGGTCATTAACAAAACTATTTATTTAGCTGTAGGCCTGAATCGAGATGGAAAAAAAGAAGTTTTAGGTATGTGGCTGGGCAAGAATGAAAGTTCCAGTTTTTGGTTGGGAGTTTTAACCGATTTAAAAGCCAGAGGTGTTGAAGATATATTAATTACTGCTACAGATAACCTAAACGGCTTTACTCAAACCATTAAAAATGTATTTCCTGAATCACAGACTCAAATCTGTGTAGTGCACCAAATACGCAACTCAGCGCGTTATGTAGTGTGGAAAGATAAGAAGGAATTCTCTAAAGATATGAAGCAGATTTATGATGCTCCAACCAAACAGGCTGCCAGGGCTTCTCTTGAAGATTTTGCTAATAAATGGAATAGTAAATATCCATATGCTGTAAAATCATGGGAAGACAATTGGGAAGAACTTACCGTATTCTTTGACTTCCCCGTTGAGATTAGAAAAATAATTTATACCACTAATCTAATCGAAAATCTAAACGGTAAGATTAGAAAATACACCAAAAATAAATTATCATTCCCAACCGATGAAGCAGTTTTAAAATCTGTATATTTGGCTTTAAGAGAAGCTACCAAAAAATGGACAATGCCAATCCATAATTGGGGATTAATACTCAATCAGTTCTTAACTATATTTGAAAAAAGGGTTCAACTTTAATTAAAAAGTCAAACCCCGTTATTTTTAAACTTACACACTTTTTAGGACAGTGTCCAAAAGAAAAGCCATCTTGTTTTTTTCAGGATGGCTTTTCTATTAGATACTCATTAAAAAACCAATTAAGTTTTCCTTTTTATTAAGACCAAGTTTTTTTCTTAATCGATATCGAGCCAATTCAACGCCTCCGGTCGAGATATTCATAATTTCGGCAATTTCCTTGGTAGACATATTCATTAATAAATACGTTGACAAATCGAGCTCTCGTGGCGAGATTGTTGGGTATTTTTCTTTGAGTCTTTTTAGGAAATCAAAATGTACATTTTTGATGTGTTTTTCTAGATCTTTCCAGCTTTTATCGGTATTTACCTCCTTTACAATGCTTTTATGTAATTTATTAAACTCAGATTTTGTGCTGTCATCTAAGTTGTGTGTGTCGATATCTTTTATTTTCTGAATAATACCGTTTAATACTTTGTTCTTTTTTACAACCTGTAAAGAATTGTTAACCAATTCTTTGTCTTTAGCAAGGATTTTTATTTGAAGCTTGTCATTTTTAAGTTTTTCAATCTCTTTTTCCAGTTCATGTTGTTCATGTCTAATTTTGGATTCTTTTTCCAAATAAAGCCTTCTTTGCTCAATGGTCTCGTAATATTTATTGGTTCTGATTTTTACTTTTATTCGATTGGTAGTATAATAGATTGCCGCTAAAATCAATATAAAATAAGTTAGATAAGCTAGAAAATGTCTGTACCACGGCGGCGAAATAGTGAAATTAATTTCTGAAACGTTAGACTCTACACCATAACTGTTTTTTGCCTTAATTTTCATAGTGTAATTTCCTTCTCTCAAGTTAGTGTATTCTTTAATCGAAACAGTAGACCAATTGCGCCAGTTTTCCTCAAATGGTTCTAGTTTATAAGAGTACATAACGTTTTCCTGATTTTCGAAAGTGGGAGACGAAAAGGTAAATTTTACGTGATTAGAGCTGTAAGGTAATTCAAATTCTTCTTTATCGGTGGTAAGATTCCCTGTTATAATAGTATCTTCTGGGAACGAAAAACTTTCGATAAAAGCCCTAGGTTTGGTTATAAAACTATTTGAAATTTTTGAGTCATAATGTGTTAATCCATCCGTTAATCCTATAAAAATATTATTAGGATCAATTGCATTTATAGAAATGTAATTGTTTACCAAATTGCCGGTTAAGTTAGAAAAAGGAGCTTCCTTTTGATGATACGTTCCATCTAAGTTTTTTTCTAAAACGCCCAGTGACTCATTATAGGCATACCATAAATTACCATAAGCATCCTCAATCAAAGCTTTTAACGTAGGTGTTTTTGTGAACAAAGCAGATATTTTTTTGTCTTCAAAAAAGCCTTCCTGCTCTTTACTATATCTGTAAAAGTGGTTTTTAGTTTGAAAATAAACCTTATTATTGATAGATTGTAAGCTACCGATTCCTTTGCGTTGTGAAGAAATTCCAGTATGTTTTTTAATAAATTCAAAACTCTTTAAGTCCTCCGAAAGGGTCATTTGGTACAAATAATTATCTTTCTTGAGCCATAAATAATTCTCATCAAGTTCAATTTCAAACGTATTGGTAGTTTGGTCAAATCCGGCCACTTGATTGACATAATTGATCCCATCGGGAGCACTTTTAAATACCGAAAAGCCATTATAGCTTTCTCCAATAATATAACCGGGACGCTTAGGGATCGCTTTAAAACCAAAATACCCTTTGCTGTCCAGTATTTTGGCAACTCTGTTTTGTTCTATCACTAGCGCACCATTGTTACTGGCACACAGTAAAGTATTGTTGATCACCTGTATGTTCCAGGCCTGTGCAATTGTCCCTTCTATGCGATAAAAAGGCTCGTCCTTAAATGATTTGCTCCACGGGTGGTAAAATAAACCCTGATTTGTGGCCACATACAAGTTGTTATTATGCACGACAGAAGCATAAACGGTACCGATGTTATAACTATAATCAAAATAGGTAAAAGGGGAGTTTTCGTTAATAAAAGTGATTCCGTTATCAAGTCCCAGCCAGACATTGTTTTTGTTGTCTACGAAGGAAGTAAGCACCGTATTATTTTGAAGTCCTTTTTGTCTGTTTAAGTGTTGAATAATCTTTCCGTTTAAATCACAAATTATGATGCCATTGAGTACTGTATTAAGCACAATAAATTTGTTTTTTATGATAGATCCGCCAAGCGAGGTGTTTTTTTTAATAAAGCTATTGGCTTCTGTCTCCCATGATTTTATAGATTTGCCATCACTTATAAAAAGTCCTTTTTCGAGAGTGGCAAGAATCAATTTATTAGTAGAAAGAGGAAATACTGCCCAAATTTCTTTATCGTTAAAAAATGCAGATCCTGGCACTGCGATTAATTTGCCATTTTTGTATTCCAGAATCCCTAGTGATTTGTCCTGAAAGTAAAGTCTCTTATTGATTAAAAATGAAAATTGAAATTTCTTTGGGGCATCGATGAAACGAAGTTTCTCATTTTTATAAAAAAACACTTTCGTGAAAGATTGAAAGATGACTTCGCCTTTATATATGTGTATTCTCCAAATTAGGTTAATATTTTTGCTGTCTTTCTTACTGATTAAATTTGATAAAGAAAAATACTTTAATTCTCCTTTTTCGTTGCTTTTAAAAAAACCAAATTCGTTATTACCTCCTACAAATATTTTTCCTGAGTCATCAATTTTCAAACTTCTAATTGCGGTGCTATTCGGGAGTGAATATTTGTGCCAAGTAGATCCGTCAAACTTTATTAAACCACTATTATTTGCAAAATATAGGTTCCCATTTGTGTCTTGATCTATATTCCAGTTTTGAGTTCCGCCTTTATAGTCGGTTCTTTTGTAGTTTTTGATGGCAGGAAGTCCAATATCTTTCACTTGGCCAAAAAGGGCAACTGAGAATAGTGTAAAAAAACCAATAATAAAATATGATTTTATCATTTTCATAATTTTTTCAAGGTATTTGATGTTTTTTATTGTAATTAGCTTATTTTTAGGCATATAGTTTGATTATATGTCTACTATTTCGATGTAGATGTACTTTTTTTAGATAAAAATAAACATAATTGTTTGATGTAGTGTTTATTTTGTTGACTTAACATTTTTCTAACAATATAAAAATATAATTAAAATATTGATTTATAAATATTTATAAAAAAATTGATGTGTTTTTGTAGCGTATTAATATTACGTTTGATGTGTTTTTGTAATGAAAATTAATTATAAATAATAAAAATTTAAGTTTATTATTGCATCAAATTACTAATTAATTAACCAAAATTTTTAGAAAAATGAAATTAACAAAATTACTTATTTTTTGTATTTCGTCTCTATTGTTTTCTGTTGTCGCAGTAGCACAGGATGTTACGGTAAATGGAATTATAAATGACGAAAGTGGCTTACCCGTCCCTGGGGCAACAATTTTAATCAAAGGAACAACTAAAGCAACTGCTTCTGACTTCGATGGAAAATTTCAAATAAATGTTCCATCTAATGGTACATTGACAATTAGTTTTGTAGGATATAATACGATTAATGAAGCTGTAGACGGAAGGACTAAAATTACCTTTCAATTAAGGCCAGAATCTCAAAGCTTAAACGAGGTTGTTGTTGTTGGATACGGTACGCAAAAGAAAAGTGTTGTAACGGGAGCAATTTCTAGTGTAAAAGCAAAAGATTTAGAAAGTTTACCTATCACAAGAATCGAACAATCTCTACAAGGAAGGGTTTCAGGGGTTTCTATTGCTGCAAATGCAGGTCAGCCAGGATCGGCTTCTACAATCAGGATTCGTGGTTTTACTACTCTTAATAATAACGATCCTTTATGGGTAGTTGACGGTGTAATGATCGACAACGGTGGTATTGGGTACTTGAATCAATCTGATATTGAATCTATCGAGGTGCTAAAAGATGGTGCTTCGGGAGCAATTTACGGTTCTCGTGCTGCTGCGGGGGTTATCTTGGTAACAACCAAAAAAGGTAAATCAGGAAAGATTTCTGTAAATTATACAGGTTTTTCAGGAGTATCTCAAGCGGCAAAGAAAATTGATTTGCTTGATGCATCACAGTATGTTACCATCATGAATGAGGCTTACACGAACGGTGGAAGACCGGCGCCTTATTCTACAACTACTAATTACGGTAAAGGTACTAACTGGCAAGATGCTATTTTTAATAACAATGCGCAGCGTACTTCTCACGAATTAAGTTTTAGTGGAGGAAATGATACTTCAACATTCTATATGTCTTTCGGATTATTAGACCAAGAAGGGATCGTAACCTCTGAAATTTCAAATTATACTAGAAAAAACATTCGTTTAAACTCGACTCATAAATTAGGAAAATATTTTAAAGTTGGTCAGACTTTAGGTTACTCTCATGAAAAAACGATTGGTGTTGGAAACACAAATGATGAGTTTGGTGGGCCTTTGTCTTCAGCGATTAACTTAGATCCATTGACTCCAATTATCGAGACAAATCCAAATCAACCGATCTATCAAAATAATCCGAATGCTCTTAAAGACGCAAACGGAAATTACTATGGCATTTCGACAATTGTAACGCAAGAAAATACTAACCCATTGGCATATACACAAACAAGATTGGGTAATAATGATTTTGCTGATAATTTTGTTGGTAATGTTTTTGGTGAGGTTGAAATTTTACCAGGTTTAAAATTTAAATCTGCAGCAGGTGGTAAATTAGCTTTTTTTGGTTCTGATAACTTTACTCCAGTGTTTTTCTTAAACGGAGCTACTAAAAGAGATAAAAATGAATTGTTCAGATCATACAAAAAATCTTTTAGCTGGAACTGGGAGAATACTTTAAATTATGCTAAGAAATTAGGTGATCATAACTTTAGTGTTTTACTTGGTAAAGGTACATACGTAGACAATATTTCATCTGGTAACGATGTAACTTATCAAGGAGTGCCTGCAACAACGCATGCTGAGGCTTCTTTTAACGTTGAAGTTCCTATTACAGATAAAATTGCTAATGCGTATAGCTCACAAGCGTATGAGCACAGAGTAGAGTCTTTGTTTGGAAGATTAAATTACGATTATAAAGAGAAATATATTTTTACCGGAATTATCCGTCGTGACGGTTCTACTAGATTTGGACCAAATCATAAATACGGAACTTTCCCTTCTGTATCTGCAGGTTGGGTACCATCTAAAGAAGGATTCTGGGGAGAAAATAATGCGATCACTTCGTTAAAAATTAGAGGAGGTTACGGTGTAACTGGAAATGACTCTTCTCCTGATTTCTTATATATTTCTACTGTTGGAATTAAGAGAAACTATACAATTGGAGGAACACCAATTCCGGGACAAAGTCCAAACGCAATTCCTAACCCTGATTTAAAATGGGAAGAAACAAAACAAGCCAATATTGGGTTTGAGATGAGTTTCTTACGTGATTTTAACTTAACGGTAGATTTATTCAACAAAAAAACTGATGGTATTATTATGCCAGTTCCTAATCCTGGTTATGTTGGAGCGTCAGGAGATTCTTATGCTAACTTAGCTAGTATGGAAAATAAAGGTATTGATGTTGAATTAGGGTACCGTAAAAAAATTGGTGCTTTGAATCTTTCGGTTAATGGTAACTTCTCTTACATCAAAAATGAAATCACTTATCTTGACAAGGGTGTTAATTTTATAGCTGGTGATGAGACCGTACAATCTAGTTCTTACGAAATAAACAGAACACAAGTAGGTCAGGCCTACAATTCATTCTACGGGTTTAAAACAAATGGTATTTTTCAAACTCAGGCAGAAATTGATTCCTATCAAAATGCTGCAGGAGTAGTCATTCAGCCAAATGCTAAACCGGGAGATTTCCGTTGGCAAGATCTAAACGGAGATGGTAAAATTGCAGCAGAAGATAGAACTTTCTTAGGGACTTCGTTGCCTAAATATACTTATGGTCTTACTTTGAACTTAGATTACAAAGGAATTGATTTATTAGTTTTTGGTCAAGGAGCAGGTGGAAATAAAATTTACCAAGGTTTAAGAAGGTTAGATATCATTAATGCCAATTACCAAACAGAAGTTTTAGGTCGTTGGACAGGACCGGGATCAACAAACAGTTATCCAAGAGTGACTACTGATGATACAAACAAAAACTTCAGTAATCCATCAGATTTTAATTTACAGAAAGGTGATTTCTTTAGATTCAAAACGATTCAGGTTGGATATTCTCTTCCGTCTGATTTGATCAATAAAATCTCTTTGCAAAAAGTTAGATTTTATTTAACAGGTGAAAACCTTTTCACAATCACAAAATATAATGGTTTTGATCCAGAAGTTGGAGGCCCTACAGCGTCAGGAATGGATAATGTACAAGGTGTTGACAGAGGTTACTATCCTCAAGCAAAATCGTATATGTTAGGTGTTAATTTGCAATTTTAATTAAAAAATAAAATATTATGAAACTGATAAGTTTTAAACAATCGTTAGTCGCTTTTGGAGTGTTATTAACACTTGGATCGTGTGATACCGACGAAAAATTAGAGGTAAAAGGAGATGGAGTAGTATTAGAAACTGATTTTTATAGAAACGAAACAGAAGCTTATTCTGGCTTGGTGGCGGCCTATGATAAAGTAGGTAAATTTGCCGGATCTATGGAAACTGCTCCTTTGTTATTCTTAAATTCTGCTTCAGATGATTTTTATGCAGGTGGAGGTAATTCAGGTGACCAACCTGGTCTTCAGGTGGCTTCAAATTATACGGTAAGCCCTAGTAATATTCCCCCAGCAATCTGGTCTAACTATTACCAAGGTGTTTTTAGATGTAATGTTATGATTCAAAAACTTCCTGGAGTTCCTATGGATGCCGCTAAAAAAGCAAGATTCATGGCCGAAGTAAAAACATTACGTGCTTATTATTATTTTGACATTGTTAGAATGTTCAAGAACGTTCCTTTGATCTTAGTACCGCTTAGTAAAGCAGAAGTTCCTAACGTTTTGCAGGCAAAACCGGCAGATGTTTATGCGCAAATTGAAAAAGATTTAAATGAAGCTATTGCAGATTTACCAATTACAATTCCAGCGAGTGAATCAGGACGTTTTTCACAAGGAGCTGCTATAGCACTTTTAGGAAAAGTTTATTTGTACGATAATAAAAAAGCTGAAGCTGCTGCTGAATTGGCAAAAGTAAATGGTACTCCGGGCCAAATGAGCAGTTATGGTTATAAATTAATGCCAGCTTTTGCTGACTTATGGAATCATGCTAATAAATTTAATACAGAATCTATTTTCGAGATTGCTTATTCAGATAAATCAAATGCTGATTGGGGTAATTTTGAGACTGGTAATGATGAAGGAAATGTTGCCGCTCAATTAATGGGTATGAGAGATTATGCCAGAACAGCTACAGGAGTTACAGCTGGTTTGCCTGATTATATCAATGGTTGGGGCTTCATGGTAGTTACAACCGATTTGGCAAATGCATTAAGTACAGATCCACGTTTTGCTTCTACAATTTTTGATGCTAATGCAGAAAAAGCTGCTGGACGTATAACATTTACAGATAGTTATAACGAAACAGGATATCATTTTATAAAATATGCAGCAGTAAATGCCGATATCAAAGCGACGAATCCTTTCCTTAATTTTGCTATCAATACCTATATCATTCGTTTAGCTGACACCTATTTGTTAGAAGCTGAAGCATTAGGCGGAACAGGAGCAAGAGCTCAGGCGCTTTTAGATGCTGTGAGAGCTAGAGTTGGTTTACCATCTGTACCAGTATCTTTAACTGCAATATATGCAGAAAGAAGGTTAGAATTGGCTGGAGAAGGTCACCGTTGGTATGACTTGGTAAGAACAGGTCAGGCTGCCAGTAAATTGGCATTCAAAGGTTTTACTGCAGGTAAAAATGAAGCATTCCCAATTCCATATAGTGAGTTCAATAATACCAAAATGGTTCAAAACGATCAATATTAAAAATTAAGAAATATTAAGTTAATAGTCCCAAATGAATTTATTTGAAAGACCAATTTGAAAATTTTGATCTTCCGGAATAAATTCGATCAAGATGTTAGTTTGAGTTTAAGTTTGGTTAGTAGAATAGCCCATATTCTTTAGATTATGGGCTATTTTTAAATCAAGTCGGATAAGTTCAAAAAAAAGAGATTTGTAGAAAAGTCTTATTATTAAAAAATGCACAATGAAAAAAATTGGCTTTATAATTACTACTTGTTTATGTTTTTCTTTGGCTGTTTTTTCACAGCAAAAAAGCCAAAAGCATTTACAGAAATTTACAACAACCAACAAAAAAATCACTGTTTATACTACAGCAGCAGATACGAAATTAAGGTTAACCCCTACAGATAATTTAAGTTTTACAGCCTCGCAGCAACCCACAGAAACAGAAATTTCTGTTTTTGTAGAACCTTCAAAACAATTTCAGAGTTTTCTAGGAATAGGTGGCGCGATTACCGATGCAAGTGCCGAAATTTTTGCAAACTTATCAAAAGAAAAACAAACCGAATTTTTAAACGCTTATTACGATACCCAAAAAGGAATCGGATATTCATTGCTAAGAACAACTATTCAAAGTTCTGATTTTAGCAGCGGAAGCTATTCTTATATCGAAGAAGGTGATAAAGATTTAAAGACTTTCTCTATTGAGCATGATCGCAAATACCGCATTCCGATGATTAAAGCGGCTATTAAAACGGCTGGTGGAAAGTTAGTTACTTACGCAGCACCTTGGTCGCCAAACGCTTTCATGAAAAGTAATAAAAATGTGCTACAGGGCGGAACATTGTTGCCAGAGTTTTTTCAACCTTGGGCAAATTTTTATGCCAAATTTATAAAAGAATACAATAAAGAAGGAATTCCGATCTGGGGAACATCTGTTCAAAACGAGCCAATGGCTACTCAAAAGTGGGAATCGTGCTTGTATACAGCCGATGCCGAAAGAGATTTCTTGAAAAATTACCTTGGGCCAACGCTTAAAAAAGAAGGTTTAGGAAATGTGAAAATTATTGCTTGGGATCATAATCGTGATTTGATGGTGCAAAGAGCCAACGTCATTTTTTCTGATCCGGAAGCTTCAAAATATGTTTGGGGAATGGGTTTTCATTGGTATGAAACTTGGACTGGAGCACAACCCATGTTCGAAAATGTGGCAAAAGTACATGAGTCTTATCCCGATAAAAAATTACTTTTTACAGAAGGTTGCATCGAGAAATTTGATCCTGCAAAATACCAGTTTTGGCCCAATGCCGAAAGATACGGAACTTCGATGATCAATGATTTTAATAACGGAACCGTGGGATGGACAGATTGGAATATTCTCTTAGATCAATTTGGAGGACCAAATCATGTAGGCAATTTTTGTTTCGCGCCTATACATGCTGACACAACAACAGGAGAGCTTATTTACACACCATCTTATTATTATATTGGGCATTTCTCAAAATTTATTCGCCCAAATGCAGTTAGAGTAAGCACATCAGTGAGCAGAAGTTATTTGATAAGTACTTCTTTTTTGAATACCGATGGTAAAATGGCAACAGTTGTAATGAATCATACCGATAATGAAATTACATACAATTTTATTATCGCAGCAGAAAAAACAATTGTCAAGATTCCTGCACACGCAATTCAAACATTAGTTTACTAAATAGTTATATGATCGAATCAGTTTAAAAGTTTTTTAAAATACAATGAAATCAATCTATAGCATTTTAATAATTCCAGTAGTATTGCTACAATTAAGTTGGTCTTCATCAAAAGATGAGGGTTCTTCTGGAGCTTTTTCATTCGATCCGAATAAAAAAATTCAGGTGTATACAACAGCCGAAAATTCAAATTTAAGGTTGTCTTTATCGAATGATTTTATTTCGAAAGTATCTCCAGAGTCAAAAAAACCGACAGTCTCGATTACATTAGATGACGCAAAAACGTTTCAAACTTTTCTGGGTATCGGAGGCGCTATTACAGATGCAAGTGCCGAAGTTTTTGCCAAATTACCGTTAGAAAAACAGCAGGAATTTTTAACAGCTTATTACGATAAAAACAAAGGAATTGGTTACTCGTTGGCGAGAACCAATATTCATAGTTGCGATTTTAGCAGCCAGAGTTATACTTATGTTCAGGAAGGCGATAAAGATTTGAAAACCTTCAATATTGATCACGATAGAAAATATAGAATTCCATTACTTAAAAAAGCAATTCAAGCTGCTGGTGGCAAGCTAACTTTATTCGTGAGTCCCTGGAGTCCTCCAGCCTTTATGAAAGACAATAATGATATTTTGCATGGTGGGGTTTTGTTGCCTGAGTTTGCTCAATCATGGGCAAATTATTATGCTAAATTTATAAAAGAATACGAAAAAGAAGGAATCCCAATCTGGGGATTAACCATCCAAAACGAACCAATGGCAAGTCAGCGTTGGGAGTCTTGTATTTATACTCCTGAAGCCGAGAGAGATTTCTTGAAAAATTTTCTGGGGCCAACTTTAGCCAATCAAGGACTTGGTTCTAAAAAAATAATTATCTGGGATCATAATCGTGGCGAAATGCTAGAGAAAAGAGCGCAACTTGTTTTTTCAGATCCTGAAGCTTCAAAATATGCTTGGGGAATTGGATTTCACTGGTATGAAACATGGAATGGCGGGCCACCAAAATTCGAATCTGTAGCGAAGGTTTATGAAGCTTTTCCAACTAAAAATTTAATTTTTACCGAAGGTTGCGTAGAGCGATTTGATACTGCCAAATATCAATTTTGGGGAAATGCTGAGCGCTACGGTCTCAACATGATTAATGATTTTAATAATGGAACAGTAGGCTGGACAGATTGGAATGTTTTATTAGACCAAAACGGCGGCCCCAATCATGTTGGCAATTTTTGTTTTGCTCCTATACATGCCGATACCAATTCGGGAGAATTAATTTTCACTCCGATGTATTATTATATCGGACATTTTTCAAAATTTATTCGTCCAGGTGCCAAAAGAATTAGCCAAAAATTGAGTGATACTTCATTATTAAGTACGTCATTTAAAAACTCAGATGGAAAAAAGGTAACTGTTGTCATGAATCAATCAGATAAAGAAGTGGTTTATGAACTAGTTTCTGATTCGCAAAAAAATACAATTACAATACCGGCGCATGCCATGCAAACTCTTGTTTATTAGAGTTTTTTATTATCATATTAATTTAAAAGTTTAAAATGAAAAATGCTATTTTACTCCTTTCTGCTTTCCTAATTTGTGGAGCAGGATGGAGCCAGGAAACCAAAAACAAAAAATCAGATATTGATGCTAAAGTTGCATCATTATTATCAAAAATGACATTAGAAGAAAAAGTGGGACAGATGACTCAAATTACGGTTACCGTTTTTGAAGATCCCGCAAAACCCGGTTATTTTGATGCTGCAAAACTAAAACAAGGAATTCAGGATTATCATATTGGTTCTATTCTGAATGTGCCAAATCCTGGTGCGCCAACGACTAAAAGATGGCAGGAAACCATGACTGCGATAACTAATGAAGCCAATAAAACGAGGCTTAAAATTCCGGTTTTGTATGGTATAGATGCTATTCATGGTGCCAGTTATACGGCCGGAGCCACTTTATTTCCTCAGCAAATTGGGTTGGCAGCAACTTTTAATACTAATTTGGTAAAACGTGGTGCCGAAATCTCTGCTTACGAGACCAGAGCATCTTCTATTCCTTGGGTTTTTTCCCCAGATTTAGATTTTCCTAGAAATCCAGCTTGGTCAAGAATGTGGGAATCTTTTGGCGAGGATGCCTATTTATCTGCTCAGATGGCCGTGGCTTTGGTGGACGGTTTTGAGAGAAATGATGTAGGATCAAAATATAGTGTTGCCTCATGTATGAAACATTACATTGGTTATGGAAGCACTACAACAGGAAAAGACAGGACGCCAAGTATTATCCCAGAACGTATTTTGAGACAGTACGATTTAACCATTTATGAGGCGGCAATAAAAGCCGGAGCAAAAAGTGTGATGGTGAGTTCGGGCGAAATTAATGGCACACCAGTGCATTCTAGTAAACATTTGCTTACCGATATTCTAAAAAACGAATTGGGTTTTAAAGGGGTTGTCGTAACCGACTGGAAAGATATTATTTACCTCAATACACGACACAAAGTTGCCGAAACCAAAAGAGACGCTGTTCGTATTGCGGTAATGGCAGGAATTGATATGAGCATGGTGCCAGAAGAGTTTTCTTTCTACACCGATTTGGTTGATTTGGTTCAAAAAGGAGAGGTGCCAATGTCCCGAATTGATGATGCTGTAACGCGTATTTTAAGAATGAAGTTCGAATTGAATTTGTTCGAGAATACGGTAGCGAATCTAAAAGATTATCCAAAATTTGGTTCTGAGGAACACATTTTGGAAGCTTACAAAACCGCTGCCGAATCGATTACTTTATTAAAAAACAAGGATGCTGTTTTGCCTTTAAACAAAACGGATAAAATTCTGGTAACGGGAGCAACAGCCAACAGTATGAAATACTTAAATGGAGGCTGGTCTTACAATTGGCAAGGCGAAAACTCTGATGTATACGCTGCTGATAAATCGACTATTCTGGAAGCATTTCAAAATAAATTAGGCAAAGAAAATGTATTGTACACTCCCGGCGCTGATTTAGAAAAAGAAGACGATGCCGAAATTGCAAAAGCAGTTGAATTGGCCAAAAATGCATCCAAAATAGTATTGTGTTTGGGAGAGAAAAATTATACAGAGACTCCGGGAGACATCAGTGATATTTACATCAGTAAGTCACAAATTAAATTAGCGTTGGCTTTATCCAAATTAAATAAGCCGATTGTTTTGGTTTTAAACGAAGGAAGACCAAGATTAATCAGTGATTTTGAAGACAAAATGAGTGCCGTAGTACAATGTTATTTACCAGGAAATGAAGGAGGACGAGCATTAGTTGATATTTTGTACGGAGATGTAAATCCGAGTGGAAGATTGCCTTATAACTACCCGAGATATCCTAATTCATTAGAAAAATACAATCGAAAATATACAGAAAGCATTTCTGAAAATGAGCAAAATAACGATGCCAAATACGAAAAAAGCTATTTGCCTCAGTTTGAATTCGGAACTGGATTGTCTTACACGACTTTTGCTTATTCAAATTTAAAAATTGATAAAACAGAAATCAGTAATACGGACGAAATTCAGGTTTCGGTTGATGTTACAAACTCAGGGAAAAGAGCAGGTAAAGAGTCGGTTTTACTCTATTTGTCTGATAATTTTGCTTCGATTACACCAGAAGTAAAAGCGTTAAAAAGATTCGAAAAAATTAGTTTAGAGCCAAACGAAACCAAAACAGTAAAGTTTACATTGAACCAAAAAGATCTTCAATTTGTCAATCAGGACTTAAAATGGATTGCTGAAAAAGGAACCTTTACGATTCAGATCTCAGACTTGAAAAAAGATTTTTTATTAAAATAAATCATAACTATTCCTCCAAAGTTTTCTCAAAACTTTGGAGGTTTTAATTTGAATGCCAATAAAGTTCCGTTTTTAAATACATAAAATGAAGAAACTAATTTTTATACTGCAACTATTGATTTCGATCGCGTCTTTTGCGCAAGGTTTTTTGCATAGAGACGGTCAAAATATTGTTGATGGCAACGGAAAAAATGTAGTATTAAGAGGTCTCGGACTAGGAGGATGGATGGTTCAGGAAGGCTACATGCTGCAAACGCAGTCTTTCGCTAGTCCGCAATATGTTATCAGGCAGAAAATTCAGGATGTTATTGGAGAAGAAGGAACAAAAGAATTTTATACGGCCTACAAAGCAAACGGAATTACAAAGAGAGATATTGACTCGCTGGCAGTTTGGGGGTTTAATTCGGTTCGATTGCCAATGCACTATAATTTATACACGCCTCCAGTTGAAGCCGAGAAAAATGGTCAAATAACTTGGCTCGAAGAAGGTTTTACCATGACCGATAATTTGCTAAAATGGTGTGCCGAAAACAAAATGTACCTTATTCTAGATTTGCACGCTGCTCCGGGCGGACAAGGAAATGATGCTGCGATTTCGGATTATGATACTACAAAACCATCGCTTTGGGAAAGTGAAGCCAATCAGAAAAAAATGATTGCTTTATGGAAGAAGTTAGCTTCTCGATACAAAAATAATCCGTGGATCGGTGGCTACGACATCATCAACGAACCCAACTGGAATTTTACAGGAACCAATAAAAATGGCTGCGATGAAAACGCCAACGGGCCTTTAAGAGAATTGATGATAGCCGTTACTAAGGCCATTCGCGAAGTAGATACGAATCATTTAATCTTTATCGAAGGAAATTGCTGGGGTAACAATTACAACGGAATTTTTCCTTTATGGGATGAAAATATGGCGTTGAGTTTTCATAAATATTGGAACTACAATACAACAGGTTCTATCCAGAAAATGCTCGATTACAGAAAACAATATAATGTTCCGATTTGGTTGGGTGAAAGCGGTGAGAACTCCAATGTTTGGTTTAAAGAAGCCATTTCGCTTGTCGAAAATAATAATATTGGCTGGGCTTTTTGGCCGATGAAGAAAATAGAAAATATTGCAGGCGTAACGTCAGTAACTAAAATTCCGGAATACGATGTTTTATTAAAGTATTGGAAAGAGGGCGGTACAAAACCATCTGTTGATTTCGCCAAAAAAGCATTGCTAAAAATGGCCGATAATTACAAAATGGAAAACCTGACCGTAAAACCAGATGTTATTGATGCGATGTTCAGACAAGTGCAATCTAATGATACAAAAGCATACAAAAAACATTTTATTCCGGGTAAAATAGCCGCAACAGAATATGATTTGGGAACCAATGAAATGGCCTATTCTGATAAGGATTTTGTAAATTATCGAGTAGAAACAGGTAATTTTGAGGAGTGGAATAAAGGAAACACGATGCGAAATGATGGTGTTGATATTCTGCCTTGCAAGGATTCAGGTTCAAATGGATATCAGGTTTCTTTTATCGAAGACGGAGAATGGTTGCAGTTTACAACAGAAGTTTCAAAAACACAAACATACAAAGTTGCAATTAGGTATTCGAGTGCAAAAAGTAAAGGACAAATTTATTTAGAAACAGAGAAGGGAAAAAGATCAAAAAGTATCACACTTCGTGCAACCGGCTCAGATACTAATTGGAAAACGATCACATTATCAGGACTTCAGCTAAATGCCGGAATCAATAAAATAAAGATCGTTTTCGAAAAAGGGGGTTTCAATTTGAATTGTCTGGATTTTAAAACTCAAAAATAACAGGTTCAGAATAATTTGATTGTGTTAAAAAAAAAGCAATGTTCACGGTAAGTTAAAGAGGGTAACTAATTATTTTATTACATTAGTTTTTCCGTAAAGCAGGATAAATAAAGAAGCTTTACCATTAAAATTATGTACAATATGAAAACAAAGAAAACGTTGCTTTTTTTTATGATGCTATTTTTGGTTAGCATTTCAAATTATGGTCAAAATCTCAAAATGATGACCTATAATATTCGTCTTAATGTTGCTTCAGATGGCGAAAATGCATGGCCTAATCGAAAAGATTTTTTTATTTCTCAAATACAATTTTACAGCCCCGATATTTTGGGTGTTCAAGAAGCAACACCTGGTCAAGTTACCGAAATTGCTGCTTCGTTGCCCAATTATACTAAATTTGGAATGGCAAGAGAGGGTGAGGGGAAAGGAGAGGCAAGTACGATTTATTATAAAAAAGACCGTTTTCAGGTGCAGGATTCCAATACGTTTTGGCTTTCTGAAACGCCTGATAAAATATCGATGGGCTGGGATGCGGCTTGTCATCGAGTTTGCACGTATGGGTTGTTTAAAGATGTAAAAACCAAAAAACTATTTTGGGTTTTTAATACACATTTAGACCATGTTGGCAATGAAGCTAGAATCAAAGGAGTAGAATTGATTCTTTCAAAAATTACAGCTTTAAACACTAAAAATTATCCGGTGTTTTTAATGGGTGATCTTAATTCAGAACCTAATACGCCACAAATTGCCGCAATCAAAAAAGTAATGAATGATACAAAAGAGGTTTCAGTAGAAAAACCATTTGGTCCTGTCGGAACTTTTAATAATTTTGAGCACAACAAACCAGTAAAATTAGAAATAGATTATATTTTTATTTCAAAAAATAGTGAACTAAAAGTTCAAAAGCATGCCGTTTTAAGTGACGCGATTGATCTAAAATACCCTTCGGATCACTTACCGGTTTTTATCGAAATTAATTAAATTGAAAATGAAGAGAATAACCACAATGACCCTGTTGATGGTGTCCTTATTTGCCACTGCGCAGCAAGAAACAATAGATCAAAAAGTGAATACTTTATTGAAGAAAATGACTATTGAAGAGAAAATAGGCCAACTCAATCAGTACACGGGAGACAACTCGGCTACGGGGCCTATTACCATAAATCCAAACAAACAAGCCGAAATAAAAGGAGGTTTGGTGGGCTCGATGCTCAATGTCATCGGAACAACTTACACCAGAAAATATCAGGAATTAGCGATGCAATCCCGCCTTAAAATCCCGATGTTATTTGGTCAGGATGTGATTCATGGTTATAAAACTACATTTCCAATTCCGCTTGCAGAAGCTGCCAGTTGGGATTTGCAAGCCATAGAATTGGCGGCAAGAGTTGCTGCCACAGAAGCTTCTGCCAGCGGAATTCACTGGACATTTGCGCCTATGGTAGATATTGGTCGTGACCCTCGTTGGGGACGCGTGATGGAAGGTGCTGGAGAAGATACTTATTTGGGTTCTAAAATTGCGTACGCACGAGTAAAAGGCTTTCAAGGCAATAAGTTGGGCGATTTAAACTCGGTTATGGCGTGTGTAAAACATTTTGCAGCTTATGGAGCAGCAACAGGCGGAAGAGATTATAACTCGGTTGATATGAGCGAAAGAATGTTGTTCGAAACGTATTTGCCGCCTTTTAAAGCGGCCTTAGATGCCGGTGCCGCTACGTTTATGAATTCTTTTAATGACCTTAACGGAATTCCTGCAACCGGAAACGTGCACTTGCAAAGAGATATCTTAAAAGGTAAATGGAACTTTCAAGGGTTTGTGGTATCAGACTGGGGTTCTATAGGAGAGATGGTTGCTCACGGTTATTCAAAAGATCTTAAATCAGCTGCTCTTGCTGCCATTACAGCAGGAAGCGATATGGATATGGAAAGCAATGCTTATCGCTATAATTTGGCCAATCTTGTAAAAGAAAATAAGGTTTCGATTGATTTGATTGATGATGCTGTACGAAGAATTCTTCGCAAAAAATTTGAGTTGGGTCTCTTTGATGATCCTTACCGTTATTCGGATGCTCAGAGAGCCGAAAAAGCATTAAACGATCCAGAGAATAGAGTAGCAGCTCGCGAAATGGCGAAGAAAAGTATCGTTTTATTAAAAAATGAAAAGGAGACGTTGCCACTTTCTAAAAACCTGAAAACGATCGCTTTCATCGGCCCAATGGTCAAAGAATACAAAGCCAATATGGGTTTTTGGGCAGTTGATTTACCTGAGGTAGATTACAATAAATGGATCGTTTCGCAATGGGATGGTTTCCAAAATAAAGTAGGTAAAAATACCAAGCTCCTTTATGCGAAAGGCTGCGAGGTCGAGGGCGATAACAAAAGCGGTTTTGCCGAAGCTGTCGCAATCGCCCAACAGGCCGATGTTGTGGTTTTGAGTATCGGAGAAAGACACGATATGAGTGGTGAGGCAAAAAGCAGAAGCGACCTTCATTTGCCTGGTGTTCAGGAAGATTTGGTAAAAGCCATTGCTGCAACAGGAAAGCCAGTTGTAGTTCTGATCAATGCTGGAAGACCGCTTATCTTCAACTGGACCGCAGACAATGTTCCTGCCGTTGTGTATACATGGTGGCTGGGTACAGAAGCCGGAAATGCAATCGCAGATGTATTGTTTGGAGATTACAATCCGTCGGGGAAATTGCCTATGACTTTCCCAAGAGAAGTAGGGCAGATTCCTATTTATTACAATCATTTTAGTACAGGAAGACCACCCGCTGATGAAAACGCAAAAGGCTATGTTTCTTCGTATATTGATCTAAAAAACTCGCCTAAATTTCCTTTTGGTTATGGGTTAAGTTACACTAAATTCAATTATTCAGGTTTAAAATTATCTTCGGTAAAAATGAAGAGAGACCAAACCATTAAAGTTTCTTTTCAATTATCGAATGTTGGAAAAGTAGCCGGAGAAGAAGTAGTACAATTGTATCTGAAAGACAAATTTGGTTCTGTGGTAAGGCCTGTTTTAGAACTGAAAGATTTTCAAAAAGTAAAATTAAATGCAGGAGAATCTAAAACGATCGAATTTACAATTGACAAAGAAAAGTTATCTTTTTATAACAATAAATTAGAATGGGGGCCAGAAGCTGGAGATTTCGAGCTGATGATTGGCACCTCGTCTGCAGATAGTAAACTTAAATCTGACTTTGAGTTAGTAGAGTAAAAGT
The DNA here is from genome assembly GCF_020911905.1 of Flavobacterium flavipigmentatum. NCBI lineage: Bacteria > Pseudomonadati > Bacteroidota > Flavobacteriia > Flavobacteriales > Flavobacteriaceae > Flavobacterium > Flavobacterium flavipigmentatum. The sequence goes on from NZ_CP087133.1 coordinate 1,692,497, forward strand.
AAGAGGTAATTGGCGTTATCGATTTTATAAAGGTGCTATTTTAGTACATTGTGTATAAAATCGATAGCGCCAATTCCTTTATAAGAAGCAAAAAGGGCTTTGTCAAAAGCCTCGCGTTTTGCTTTTTTATCTTTGTTCTCATTCTCAACGATCATTTCGTTAAAAATGCGCTCCTGTTCTTCGCTATATTTCATCGAAGCTTCTAAGAGATAAGTTTTAGAAACATAGCCAAAAGAGGTGAGAATTTTGGTGGTGATTTTCTGATTTATTTTTTTTGTAAAATTGCTAATCATATCGCTTTCATTGACTTTCGTGTGTTTTTTCATCAGATAACAACCATTTTTCTTTCAAATGCGTTATTATGACGCAATGTACTTATTTTTTTAATTCGAATTTAATTTTAAGTAAAAATTGTGATCACAGCAAACTTTTTTTTTAAATTACAATAATAAGTAGCTTGTTTCTAAAAGCGATCCCGATTGTAGAAAATTAAGTTAAATTGCATCTTCAAAGAGCAGTCAGAAATTCTGGCAGTAAACAAAAAAACAATGTTACAAGGAGTGATAGAAAACAATGCAAATTACCAACCCGGACTTTCTATAGATTGTGTCATTTTTGGCTTTCATCACAATCAGCTTAAAGTTTTACTACTCAAAACGCCTTTTGAAAGCAAATGGTCTTTGCCTGGTGGTTTTGTGCCAATTGATGAAGACATCGATACCGCCGCCGTAACGGTTCTGAATGTGCGCACAGGCATGGAAGGTATTTTTTTGAGGCAATTTGCTACTTTTGGAAAAGTAAAACGCAATGACAAACATTTTAATGATACTGTTTTAGACTACCTTAAAATTCCTCAACAAGAAGTTAAATGGTTTACTCAGCGATTTATAACTATTGGGTATTACGCCTTAGTCGATTTTCTGAAAGCGGTTCCTCAGAAAGGCAATCATCAGGAAATCATCGAGTGGATTGATCATAAAGAAATGCCCGAACTCATATTAGATCATAAAGAAATTCTCGACAAAGCACTCGAAACCCTCCGTGCAGAGCTCAATTTAATGCCTATTGGCTATAATCTATTGCCCGAAAAATTTACGATTCCCGAACTCCAGAAGTTGTACGAAACTATTTTGGATCGAAAGTTAGACAGAAGAAATTTTCTCCGAAAAATAACCAATATCGGTATCTTGAACAAGCTTGACGAAAAGAAAAGCAACGTTGCCCACAAGGCTCCTAATTTGTACACTTTTGACAAAGAAAAATACCAAGAAGTCCTTAAAAACGGATTGAATCAGGGTTGGTAGTCTACAATTGTTCGAAAAGTCAGGTTTACTCTGGGTTTAAAAATGGTTTTGGTGGGAGGCAAGCGATGCAGCCAATGCGTTTGTGTGGTGTCTTTCATGACCAGCACACTGCCATGTTCTAGTACTAAAGAAACGGTTTCTTTGCTCTCTTTATGTTTGAAAGCAAACTTGCGCTCGGCGCCAAAACTTACCGAGGCAATGGCACCATTTTTCTTTAAATCTTTCTCTGCATCACTGTGCCACGCCATGCCTTCCTCGCCAGAATGGTACAAATTAAGCAAACACGAGTTGAATGTTTCTCCTGTTTTTTCCTCTATAATCGCTTTCAACTCTAGTAAGTCCGCCGTCCAAGGCAGGGCTTTTTTGGTAGTGTTAGAGTAGGTATATTCAAAACCTACATCGCCGTACCACGCCACTTTTCTTTTGGTAATAATGAGTTTTCCAAAGATCACTGCTTCGTCATTTTTCCATTCGATAGTATTCAGCAAAACATCACAATAATGATCAGAAGATGCTCTGTCAAATAGTTTTCCGTAATAATTTACGGTACCGTCTTTCGGAAGTAAGTTCGTTGTTGGATCGGTTTCGGGGTTAAATAAGTCCATTTTTCCAGTTTAGGTATTCGGTTTTCATACAGTGTCCACAAGGTCTAAAGCCGCTTTGTCTGGCTTCATTTTCAGACAAAAAGAAAACCCGGTTTTCACGTTTCATTCTTTTGCCAGAAGCACATTTTAGTATTCCGTAGATTTTTAGTTTTCGATTGCCACCGAAGCAAATTTCGTGATTTTTAATTTTATGATGTAATTCGGAGTCCGAAATTTTATAGTGTTCAATCATTTTTTTTTAAGTTATAAAGGTGCGAGTTACTAAGGTACTAAGGTTAAAAAATAGAGCTGTTTGACTCTTCTTAGCGGATTATCCTAGTGCCTCAGTAACTTAGCGCCTCAGCATCTTAGTAACTCAGTACCTTAGTAACCCAGTCCCTTAAATCAAGACAACGCATCATGAAAAATAATTCCCAAAGTATGTCGTTCGCCACTGTGTATTTCACTCACGCCATGTTTCATATTTACACGATAATAGCCTTTTGTGCCTTTTACAGGTCTGAAATTGGTGGTAAAAATCAAAAGATCTCCCTTTTTGGGTTGCAATACAATCGCTTTAGACTGTGCACGGGGCGTTTGTTCGGTCAATACAAATTGGCCTCCCGTAAAATCTTCATCGGGTTTGTTTAAGAAAAGCACTGTTTGAATGGGGAAATAAACCGCTCCGTACAAATCCTGATGCAGCGTATTAAAACCACCTTTACCATATTTTAAAATTAGAACCGTTGCTTTCTGTTGATTATTGGCATGGCATTGCTGTAGTAATTCTTTGTGTGTGGCAGGAAAAACAGTGTCAATGTTTAACGCTTTCATCCATGCATTGGCAATGGGTGCCAGTTTAGGATAAAGCGATGTTCGAAGAGTCTGAATCAGATCGGGTAGCGGATAATCAAAATATTTGTATTCACCCAAACCAAAACGGTAACGCTCCATTACAACTGTTTTTCGGTACAAAGTTGGGGTAGCATAATTGGTTTTTAAGGTTTCGCATTGTTCATCAGTGATCAAATTAGAGACTAGTGCAAATCCTTTTTGGTGCAGGTCTTCGGTGATGGTTTCCCAATGAAGGGCAGCTATCTTTTGAGAGGTTTTTTGCATGGTAGTAGTTTTAAATAATGAATTAAAAGGTATAAAATAATGATACAGCGGAGTTGTTTATGGTTCGAATGAGTTTCTATGACCCATTGGAGGGGTTATGTATAGCATCGGAATAATTCTGAGATAAACTGATGGAATATTTACAAGCTTGGTTGCGGTTTTGGATAGCATTGTTGAAGTCTAGAACCCTACCGTTGGGGTTCTATCAAGGTCGGTTGGGGTTCTGAGCTCCTCCTATGGGGTTCTGAACCGCAATGATGAGGTTCAGAACCCCAGCCACGGGGTTTAGAACCTAACTCACGGGGTTCTGAACTAAAGCTACGGGTCTTACAACCCCGCTGGAGGAGCTTAGAACCCCAACGATGAGGTCTAGAACCTCAACGACGTGGTTCAAAACCTCAACGACGGGGTCTGGAACCCCAACGACGGGGTTCGGAACCTCAATGATGGGGTCTAGAACCTCAATGACGGGGTTCGGAACCTCAATGACGAGGTCTGGAACCCCAACGACGGGGTTCGGAACCCCAAATTTTAGGTTCAGAAGGGTAAAACTTGATGATTTGACTTAAAAATGGGGTGGCTGGCATTAAAAATACCATTCCAAGATTGCCTTTAAGGAGAAAAAGCACCTACGTCCAGATCAGACTGAGCGCCTTCCCACCCAATTATAGCGGTTTTTCGGGTGTTTCCCCACATGTATCCGCCAAAAGTACCCGTAGATTGAATCACACGATGACACGGAATTAAAAATGCGACAGGATTGCTGCCAATTGCCGTGCCCACCGCTCGTGAGGCATTGGGTTTTGCTATTTTTTGTGCAATAGTACCATAAGTAGCAAGCTGCCCCATGGGTATTTTTAGCAAGGTTTCCCAAACTTTCAACTGAAAATCGGTTCCTTTTAAGTGTAGTTTTATTTCAGATAATGTACTCCAGTCATTCTGGAAAATAGCGAGGGCATTTTGTTGTACCCCATCTGATTTTTGTTCGAATGTTGCATTAGAAAACTGTTGTTGTAATGCGATTAGTCCCGCGATTTCATCTTCGGCGAAAGCCATAAAACAAATACCTTTTGAGGTAGAAGCCACGATAATATTCCCGAAAGGGCTTTGGGCAAAACTATAGCGGATAGACAGATTTTTGCCGCTATTTTTATATTCGGCAGGTGTCATGCCTTCGATCTTAATAAATAAATCATGAAGGCGGCTGGTGCCCGAAAGACCCGTATCAAAAGCGGCATCAAATAAGGTGGCTTGCTGATTGTCTTTGAGTATTTTTTTGGCATGCTCGACACTAATGTACTGCAAAAACTTCTTCGGACTCGTGCCAGCCCACTCGGTAAACAAACGCTGAAAGTGAAACGGACTCAAATGTACTTTTTCTGCCACCTCATCTAGATTGGGTTGCGTTTTAAAGTGCGTCTTGATGTACTCGATAGCAGCAGCAATGCGATTGTAATTGATGTTTTCCTGTGTGTTCATTTTCTTTCCATTTTATAAAGCAAAGATCGATTGGTTTCTCTGGTTATAAAATCCGAAACTTGCTGAGTTCTTTAACCGAGAAGAGTGCTAGGATTTACGCAAAGTTGGCTATATTTTGCATGCAAAGTCACAAATAGGTAAACGGGGTGGTCATTTTTGTCATCCTGACGGAGGAAGGATCTTCGCAAGTAAATCGGCAAAGATTAGGGAGTTTAAAATAAAAATTTGCCAATAAAACTTTTATTTAAGTTCCTCTTTTCCCGACGAAACACTGATCAACTTGTATCCGTTTTCAGTTTTCAAAAATTGCAAATGATCCTGTCCGAAATCTGATTTGTTTTTAGATGAAATGACGATGTTTTTAACCGGATATTGCCAATCTTTTGGTTCATTGCAATTATTGAAATACATTTTGTATTCGCTGGTTTCGAAAATAAATTTATTTAATCGATCTGAGGAAACAAAATAATCTGTTTTTGCAGCATTTAGTTCCTGTAATTTTAGTTTTATAAAAGTATAATTCTGGCCGATGAATTTAGTTTTGGATGCAGTTACCCATCCATTTGGCTCTTTCCAATAGGTAATTTTTTCAAAAGAATTTTTTATTAAATTGTCTTTGGATACATCCGAGAGTAAATTGTTTTTGAGCCATGCTTTAAACTCCTTATCAAAATTGATGAACGAATAATAGAGTCCGTCAACGCCAATGAAATGATCTCTTATAGGATCTGGATTTTGTTCTTTTGATTTTTCTAAAGAATAAAAATTGAGTTCATCAGTGCAGGCAAAATTTTCAACTAATACTTTGTTCGTGGTGTCAATAAGATATTCTTTGCCGCCAGACCAGAAATAATGCTCTCCATCTTGTATTTTTACAGCATCTTTTAGGGCGATGATCATTCCGTTTCTAACCCTTGTTATACCACTGTATTGGGCTGGGATTACAATTTTTCCATCGCTATTAAACAAGCCCATTTTGTCTGTTTTGTAATCTTTAAAACGAATAAAACCTTCGTTTTCGCAATCGGGACTATTGTCATAAATGTACAAGCTATCGCGACCCACTATTTTGCCCGATTTTGTCAGGTAATAACTTTTCCAGGTTGCGTTAGTTTCCTCCGTAACCACCATAATATCGTCAAATTTATGAGCGATACTCATGCCCATAAACTTTGGTGCTATTTTGATGTTGCCTTTGCTGTCCTTAAAGCCTGTGAGTGTAGAATCTGCATTCTGAAAAGCAATCCAGGTGTCTTTGTTTTGGGCAAATAACAAGCAGTTTGTAAAAAGTATTAGACAGAATAGTGTGAGTTGTTTCATGATATAAAATTTGAATCTAATGCGAGACGTTTTTAAAGTCAGTTGGGGTTACAATTTTAAGTTTATAAAAGTATTAAAATATCTCAATTAATCTTAGCGTTTCTTTGTGGTTGTGTGCGTGAGGGATAGCAGCAAGCTACCGAAGTAGCGCGGATAGCCCGACAGCCTTTGAGAAATGGCCCAATGAGCGCAAAGGATATTGGGCCGTTTTTTAAAGGGTGGCACGCCCAGATTATTTTAGATTTCTGAGTTTAGATTTTAGATTAAAAAACAAAACCCGACAGGTTTTTAAAACTTGTCGGGTTTGATATAGACAATCGAAGAAATCTAAAATCAGAAATCTTCAATCTACAATTATTTAGTATCTGTAGTATTCTGGTTTGAATGGACCTTGAACTTCTACACCAATGTAGGCAGCTTGATCGTCGCGTAACGTTTCTAACTCAACGCCTAATTTTGCTAGGTGCAAAGCAGCTACTTTTTCATCTAAATGTTTTGGTAACATGTAAACTTCGTTTTTGTAAGCAGCACTGTTTTTCCATAACTCAATTTGAGCCAAAGTTTGGTTGGTAAATGAGTTACTCATTACAAAACTTGGGTGACCTGTAGCACAGCCAAGGTTTACCAAACGACCTTCGGCAAGAATGATGATGTCTTTTCCAGCGATAGTATATTTGTCTACTTGTGGTTTGATTTCGATTTTTGATGCACCGTGGTTTTTGTTTAACCAAGCCATATCAATTTCGTTATCAAAGTGTCCGATGTTACAAACAACGGTTTTGTCTTTCATTTGCTCGAAGTGAGAACCTAGAACGATGTCTTTGTTTCCGGTTGTGGTTACGATAATATCGGCAGTTGCAATAACAGTGTTTAGTTTTTTTACTTCAAAACCGTCCATTGCAGCTTGTAAAGCACAAATTGGGTCGATTTCTGTAACGGTTACAATAGATCCAGCACCTCTAAAAGAAGCAGCAGTTCCTTTTCCAACGTCACCATATCCGCAAACGATTACTCTTTTTCCGGCTAACATTAAGTCAGTTGCACGACGTACAGCATCAACAGCAGATTCTTTACAACCGTATTTGTTATCAAATTTAGATTTAGTAACAGAGTCATTTACATTGATAGCCGGCATTGGCAATGTTCCCGCTTTTACTCTTTCGTACAAACGGTGAACACCAGTTGTAGTTTCTTCAGACAATCCTTTGATTCCAGGAACCAATTCCGGGAAACGATCGATCACCATGTTGGTTAAATCTCCACCATCATCAAGGATCATGTTCAATGGTTTTCTGTCTTCACCAAAGAATAAAGTTTGCTCGATACACCAGTCAAACGATTCTTCGTCAAGACCTTTCCAAGCATATACTTGGATACCTGCAGCAGCAATAGCAGCAGCAGCCTGATCTTGTGTAGAGAAAATGTTACAAGAAGACCAAGTAACTTCTGCACCAAGAGCGATTAAAGTTTCGATCAAAACTGCAGTCTGGATAGTCATGTGCAAACATCCGGCGATACGAGCACCTGCAAGAGGCTGTTCGTCTTTATATTCAGCACGAAGTGCCATTAAACCTGGCATTTCAGCTTCAGCTAGTTCAATTTCTTTTCTTCCCCAAGCCGCTAGAGAGATGTCTTTTACTTTGAAAGCCACATAAGGCGTTGTTGTAGTACTCATTATATAGTATATTTGTATATTGTAAAATTTTTGCAAATTTACGGAATAGCTTTTTAATTTTGGCTACTTTCTTTAAGATTTGTGAAATGTTTAATCACTTAATCTTTTGCATCTTAGATAAATATTTGATTGTTGTACTACTCATATTCAGACTAAGAAGCTAATCCTGCTGTCCGCTGTATCTTTTCCTGGCTAAAGAAGCCAGAAAAAGGATGCCGCTCCCATCAGGGCTAAAAATTAAAATGTACGAGAACTTTTGGTTTCAAAATACTTTCAGTAGACAGCTATAATTCATAATTAGAAAAAGAATGCCTTTATATCAAACCATACAGTGTAACGCAACCACCAAAATTCTAGTTTGGAAAATAACCGAATCGTACGAGGAGTTATTCAGTAAGGTAACGCTAAAAGAAAAAACGCAACTTAGACTTAGCGGCATGAAGTCTGAGCTGCACCAACGTGCTTTTTTGAGTGTTCGCATGCTGATTCAGGAAGTGGGTTTTACCGACCACGATTTGCATTATGATGAATTTGGGAAACCTCATTTTGATTGTCAACATCATATTTCGATTACACATTCGCATCATTTTGCGGCCATTATTATTAGTCTGGAAACAGTAGGGATCGATATAGAATTACAGCGTGACAAAATTCTTCGTATTGCTGATAAATTTGTAGAGACTGAAACAAGTTATCTCAACACAACCCCTGTTGCTGATTATGTTCGGGAACTTACCGTGATTTGGGGAGCCAAAGAAGCTATTTTTAAAATAAGAAACGAAAAAGGAATCAGTTTTAAGGATCACATTCAGGTTGAAGCTTTTTCTTTAGATGAAAATCAAACTCACGCCAGCCTTCATTTTGAAGGTTTGATCAAAGATTTTGAAGTCAATTATGTAGAAATAGAGAATTTTACTTTAGTCTATGCTTTTGAGAAGCGTGAATCGTTTTAGTTTTTAATAAAATTGCATTAAAAAAACTTTTACTTTTACGCCTAATATGCAACAAAAATTACCCAATATTTATCAGCAAATTATCCAGGCGAAGTGCGATGGTCAAAAGTTACTCGCGATTCTTTTGGATCCAGATAAAATCGATTTAGAAAAATTAGATCAGTTAGTATTAAAAATAAATACATCGCCAGCTACTCATATTTTTGTAGGGGGAAGTATTGTTCAATCAACTATTTTAGAAGAATTAATTACTAAGCTAAAACAAAAAGTAAAATTACCTATTGTGCTCTTTCCTGGCGATCCCACTCAAATCTCTCCTCAGGCAGATGCTATTTTATTCTTATCTTTATTGTCTGGTAGAAATCCGGATTACTTAATTGAATATCATGTTCAGGCGGCGCCAATTTTAAAAAGTACCAATCTGGAAATTATTTCTACAGGATATATTTTGATAGAAAGTGGCACCGAAACGGCCGTTGCCAGAGTAAGTAAAACACAACCTTTACAAACAGAAAATGTAGATTTGGTTTTAGCTACGGCACAAGCTGGAGAAATGTTAGGCAATAAATTAATGTATTTAGAAGCAGGTAGCGGCGCTAAAAAGGCAGTTCCTTTGAACATTGTTCAGTTGGTTGCTCAAAATCTTAAAATCCCTGTCATTGTTGGTGGAGGAATTGTAGATTTGCAAGGAATTCAAAATGCGTATGAAGCAGGTGCAGATTTGGTAGTTATAGGAACCGCTTTTGAAAATAATATTCATTTTTTTGATTAGAAGAACTTAAAAAAGTATAAATGTTTGAATATTTTTTTGCCCAATATAGAGAGTATCCCACGTTTGATATAGTGCTGGAAATTGTGGCCGTAATCTTTGGTTTGCTGAGTGTCTGGTATGCCAAGAAAGATAATATTCTGGTATTTCCAACTGGTATTGTTAGCACATTGATTTATGTGTATTTGCTTTGGAAATGGACTTTGTGGGGCGATATGATGATCAACGGATATTATTTTGTAATGAGTATTTACGGTCTCTATCACTGGACAAGAAAAAAAGGCGATGTTGTGGCGTTTCCTATTTCCAGGGCGACTAAAAAGGAATTGATTATTGGGATCGGTATTTTTAGTGCAACTTTTATATTTGTGGCTCTGATCTATCATTTTTTTAATAAGTTTACCAATTGGTATTCGTATGTTGATACATTCCTTACGGGTATTTTTTTCGTAGGAATGTGGCTTATGGCCAAAAGAAAAATTGAGAATTGGATATTATGGATTATAGGAGATATAATTTCGATTCCTTTATATTTTGCTAAAGGAGTTACTTTTACCAGTTTTCAGTACTTAGTATTTACAATTATTGCCATTTTTGGCTATTTAGAATGGAAAAAAACCTTAGACAGCAAAAAACAAATATCCTAAAAATTGCTTTATTTGGCCCTGAAAGTACAGGGAAAACGACATTGGCAAAACAGCTTGCTGCACACTATAAAACGCAGTGGGTTCCTGAGTTTGCGCGTGATTATTTGCAAAAAAAGTGGGAAGAGAGTAAGCAAACCTGTGTTCTTGAGGATTTGATGCCTATCGCATACGGGCAAGTAGCATTAGAAAATGAAAAGTTAGCAACGGCAAAAGACTTTTTGTTTTGTGATACCAATTTGATGCTTACTAAAGTTTTTTCAGAGATTTATTATGATTTTTGTGATCCTTTACTCAACGAAGCCGCTGTCGAACACGAATATGATTTGTATTTTTTGACCGATATTGATGTGCCTTGGGAGAAGGATGATTTGAGAGATGATCCTGTAAAAAGAGATACTTTTTTTTCGGTTTTTAAGCAAACCTTGGTAGATAAAAACATTCCTTTTATTACAATTTCAGGTAATAAAGAAACACGGTTAGAAAAAGCAATTCACTGTGTAGAAGGTTTGGCCAAAGCAAAAAAACTTGAACTTTCATCTGCCGATTTTGTTCAGATTTATGAGCATGGAATTTCTTTAGATTCGATACAAAAACAATTAAACATATTTCAAAAAGGAATCGCTAAAAGCAAATTAATAAGTCCGGCTACTATAGGTAACGGAATTTTGAGTTTGTCTGAAGTTGAGTTTCAAGAAAAAGCTACCTTTTTTGATGATAAAAAGAAGAATTTGAAACTTCAAAAATTTGTTCCTGCTTCTGGCGCTGCGAGCAGGATGTTTAAGTTTTTAAGTGTTTTTTTGGAGGATTTTAACAGCAAGAAAGAAACGATTAATGCTTACATTAATAGAAAAAAAGACACCGAATTGCCCATGTTTATTGTAGCAATGGAGAAATTTCCTTTTTTTGATGCAGTAAACAAAAAGCTTCATGAGATTTATCCTGATTTTGAGAATCTCAAAAGAGATACTAAAAATTATTATTTTATAAAAATATTGTTGTCTTCTGATTATTTCGATTTTGCCAATAAACCAAAAGCAGTATTGCCATTTCATTTGTATGATGATCATCTTGCGAATCCAATTGAGGAACATTTAAACGAGTGTGTTTATTATGCAAGTGCTAATCAAGTTTCGAATTTACACTTTACAGTTTCAGAAGCACATCAAAATCAGTTTGAAGAAGCGATTGCCGCTGTAAAAAGCGAAATTGAAGCCGCATCAAAAATCAAAATGGAGATCAGTTATTCGTACCAAAATAGAGGCACAGATTCTGTTACAGTAGACAAAGAGAATAATTTTGTCCGTAATAAAAATGGGGCATTAATTTTTAGACCGGGTGGCCATGGAGCTCTTATTGAAAACCTGAATAAACTTGATGCGGATGTTATTTTTGTTAAAAATATAGACAACGTTATACAGGGAGATGTAGAAGTGATAGCCTTGTATAAAAAAGCTTTAGCAGGAATTTTGCTTGAGTTGCAGCAACAGATTTTTAGTTATTTGCACCGTATCGAAAACAATAAAATAACCGAAAATGATATAGCGGATATTCTTTTATTTTTGAAAGAAAAACTGAATATCGAAATAACGACTTATTTTTATAAATTTACTTTTGACAATAAAATTAATGTAATCAAAGAGATTTTGGACAGACCCATTCGTGTTTGCGGAATGGTAAAAAATGAGGGAGAACCGGGAGGCGGACCGTTTTGGGTTCAAAATGAAGAAGGTAAAATGTCGCTACAAATCGTAGAGACTTCACAAGTAGATTTAGCAAACAAGAGACAACAGTCGATTTTAGTCTCAGCGACACATTTTAACCCAGTTGATTTGGTTTGTGGAATCAAAAACTATAAAAAACAAAAGTTTGATTTGACTCAGTTTGTAGATCATACAACTGGTTTTATTGTTGAAAAAAGTGTTGAAGGCAGAACAGTAAAAAGTTATGAATTACCAGGACTGTGGAATGGCGCAATGGCCAATTGGCTGACGGTTTTTGCGGCGGTTCCGCTGACGACTTTTAATCCCGTAAAAACAGTAAACGATTTATTAAAACCTGCTCATCAACCTCACTAATGGATATCGAGAAAATTATATCAGAATTGAGTTTTAAAGCCGTTAGAAGCAGTGGGGCTGGAGGACAGAATGTAAACAAAGTTTCCTCAAAAGTAGTTTTGACTTTTGATGTGAATGCTTCGCAAGCACTAACTGACCTGGAAAAAGCACTTCTTTTAATCAATATAGCGCCACGTTTGACAATGGAAAACATTCTAATTTTAAATTGTGACTAAGAAAGGAGTCAGCTTAAAAATAAAGAGATTGTCGTAAAACGTTTTCTGGATATCATTAAAAAAGGATTGTTTGTACCTAAAGTCAGAAAAGCAACTAAGGTTCCTAAAGCTGCGATTAGAAAGCGTATCAAAGACAAAAAAAACAATTCGGATATTAAACAATCACGCCGAAAACCGAACTTAGATTAAATTCAAATTTATTAATTCCAAATTCGAATTGAAACCTATATGAAGTTAGTTTTTTTTGGAATTTGGAATTTAATTTTTGGAATTTGTTTTTTAACACTACATTTGCACCGTCTCAAAGGGGTGCTCTAAATAACGAGCTGAGATCATACCCAAAGAACCTGAGCGAGTAATGTTGCTAAGGGAAAAAACGACAAATTATAGTGTAGAAACTTACTATGTCGTGAAACACATTTATTAATTTAACAAAAGAATAATTCCCCCTTTTATTCGTAATTTTTTACGGATGAAAACTTTTTTTTTAGGTGCTAAGGCACAAAGTTACAAAGGTTCTAAGGTTGTAAATCTTAAATCTATTCTCTTTCTTCTTTCTTCTATTTTTTATTCTCTTTTTTCTTTTGCTCAAGAGCAGGATTCAACCAAAGTTAATTCTCTGGATGAGGTATTGGTTTCTGCCGTTCGTGTAACGATCAAAACGCCGGTTAGTTTCAGTAATTTAGATAAAAAAGACATCAAATCCAGAAACTTAGGTCAGGATATTCCAATTCTAATGAATTATCTGCCGTCTGTAGTCACTACTTCTGACGCCGGAAATGGTTTTGGATACACCGGAATTCGAGTGCGTGGTAGCGATGCTACAAGAGTCAATGTTACGATAAACGGAATTCCGTATAATGATGCCGAAAGTCAGGGAACTTTTTGGGTAAATATGCCCGATTTTGCTTCTTCTTTAGAGAGTTTGCAATTGCAACGAGGAGTTGGAACTTCTACCAATGGTTCGGGTGCTTTTGGAGCTAGTTTGAATATGTTGACCGATAATTATGCGACGAAAGCCAATGGTGAAATCTCCAATTCTTTTGGGAGTTTTAATTCTCGAAAACACACCGTGAAATTTAGCACTGGTTTGCTAAATGATCATTTTGAGTTGGCAGGTCGCTTTTCAAACCTAAAATCAGATGGTTACATCGACAGAGCAAGTTCTGATTTGAAATCGTATTTTTTGCAAGGAACTTACGTTGGTAAAACGACTTTGATAAAAGCATTAGTTTTTGGAGGAACCGAAAAAACGTATCAGTCCTGGAACGGAATTGATGCTAAAACGTTAGCAGAAAACAGAACTTTTAATTCTGCTGGAAAATTTACAGATGAGGCTGGAAATATTCGTTTCTATGATAACGAAACCGATAATTACCAGCAAGATCATTATCAATTGCATTGGAGCGAATCGATTTCGGATAATTGGAGCAGTAATTTGGCCTTTCATTATACCAAAGGAAAAGGATTTTACGAAAATTATAAAGAAGATGCCGATATGGCTCATTATAATTTGCAGCCAGTAGGCTTGGTCACTACCACCGATTTGGTGCGTCAGAAGTGGTTGGACAATGATTTTTACGGAACCACTTTTTCATTAAAATATAAAAATGAAAAACTGGATGTAATTTTAGGAGGTGGTTGGAACAAATACGAAGGCGATCATTTTGGAAAAGTAATTTGGGCAAGATACGCTTCACAATCGGAGTTAGGGGATTATTATTACGATGATTTTTCGACCAAAAACGATGGGAATATTTTTGCCAAAGCGAATTATCAATTCACAGAAAAATTAAGCTTTTACGGTGATTTGCAATATAGAAATGTACAATACAAAGCAAATAGTGTAGAAACAGGTCTTGTTGATGACAGTTTTAATTTCTTCAATCCAAAAGCGGGATTGAATTACGAATTGAATCAAAAAAACACACTTTATTTTTCGTATGCCAGAGCCAATCGTGAGCCTAACAGAACCGATTATGAAGGCGGAAATGTAAAACCAGAAAAGCTAAACGATTTTGAATTAGGTTGGAGACTCGTTACAGAAAAACTACAATTGAATACCAATTTCTATTACATGGCATACAAAGACCAGTTGGTTCTTACCGGAGAATTAAACGATGTGGGTTCGCCATTGCGTGCCAACAGTGGCGACAGTTATAGATTAGGAATTGAGATCGATGCCACGCTTCAGCTTTCTGAAAAATGGTTTTTACAGCCTAACGTTACGTTAAGTCAAAACAAGAACAAGGATTTTTATTTTACAAGAGATGGTGTTTTGCAGAATTTAGGAGCGACCAATATTGCTTTTTCGCCAGAAATTATCGCAGGAAATCGTTTGACTTTTATGCCAATTAAAAGTCTGCAATTGTCGTTGCTATCAAAATTCGTTGGAGAACAATTTATGGGTAATATAGATTCTAATGTTTCAAAACTCGATAGTTATTTTGTAAATGATCTAAATGTTTCTTACGAATTTAAACCCAAAACCATTTTTAAATCAATACTGCTATCGGCTTTAGTCAATAATATTTTTGATCTAAAGTACGAAAGCAACGGATTTTTCTATACGTACGATGATGATTACTCTAATCCTCCAGCGATTACAACGATCGAAGAGGCGGGTTATTATCCGCAAGCAGGAACCAATTTCTTAATGGGATTGACATTGAAATTCTAATTTATTAAAACAAGCCTGAAAGTCTATGTTTTCAGGCTTGTTTTTAGTTATAAACATTGATCAAAGTTCCGTTTACCGAAACGCGATATTGTTTTAAGGGATACTCTTTTTTGCCAAGGCCCGTAAAAAGGCTGTATTCTTCTTTATCGCAGGAACAAACTGCATTGATGCCGTTGATCGTCATGGCAACACACGAATTTAAGGATTGGTTGGGACAAGCCGCATCAAAAGCATTGTAACCGCTTCCGGTATTAAAAATTATAACACCTTTTGCGCCGTAATTAGGTACAATGACAGCATTGCTTACAAATTTTAAGTTAGAATAAGCAGGCAAATTCATGTCTACCGAAAAATTTACGGTATAATTGGGTATATTAGGATTGTTATTGCTCCTTTCGCCATCGCCACAAGAAAAAAATATAACAGCAAGCAGTAGGAAAAGATAGGTTTTTTTCATTATTTTTTAGTGTATTAGTGAAACGAAATTAAATTATTTGGCTTTGAAATCTATATGATTAACATATAATTATGTACTATTAAAAATAATAGTATATTTGTAATAAGAAATCCCGTCCTGATGGGATTTTTTGTATTTATATAAACGATGAAGTTATGAGTAAAGTATCTTATTATACAGCAGAAGGGTTAAAAAAATTAAAAGATGAATTGGAGCACTTAAAAAGTGTGATGCGTCCTAAGGCTTCTCAAGATATTGCAGAGGCAAGAGATAAAGGTGATTTGTCTGAAAATGCAGAATATGATGCAGCCAAAGAAGCACAGGGATTGCTTGAAATGAGAATTTCGAAGCTGGAAGAGGTGTATTCGAACGCACGATTGATTGATGAATCGCAATTAGATGTTTCTAAAGCGTTGGTGCTTTCTAATGTAAAAATTAAGAATCAAAGCAACGGAATGGAAATGACTTATACTTTGGTTGCGGAAAGTGAAGCAGATTTAAAAACAGGAAAAATATCGGTTACTTCTCCTATCGGGAAAGGTTTATTAGGGAAATCTGTTGGTGAAGTAGCTGAAATTACGGTTCCGAACGGTATTTTGAAGTTTGAAATTCTTGAAATCTCAAGAGACTAAGTTATTGCGAGGAACGAAGCAATCTCACTATTAAGATTTTTAAAAATAAACAATGAGCAGCATATTTACCAAAATAGTAAACGGAGAGATTCCAAGTTATAAAATAGCTGAAGATGATAATTTTCTGGCTTTTCTGGATGTAAATCCAAATGCAAAAGGACATACCTTGTGCATTCCTAAACAAGAAATTGATAAAATTTTTGATATCGAAGACGATTTATATTTAGGTCTAATGGCGTTTGCCAAAAAAATTGCAGTAGCGTTAGAGAAAACAGTTCCATGCAAACGTGTAGGTATGGCAGTTGTAGGTCTTGAAGTGCCACATGCCCACGTACATCTAATTCCGTTGAACGAAATGGACGAGATGCGTTTTCAAAATAAAGTATCACTTTCTAAAGAAGAATTTGAAATTTTAGCTAAAAATATTCAGGCAAATTTGTAAAAATCGTATTCAAAATAAAAGAAATAAAAAGTGTAGTGAAAGTAATTTTACTACACTTTTTTATTTAGCTGAATCTGAAAAGTAGTTCCTTTTCCAATCTCAGAATGTAGTACTTTTATTTTTCCGTTATGATATTCTTCAACGATTCGTTTTGTCAGAGAAAGACCCAGTCCCCAGCCACGTTTTTTGGTGGTAAAGCCAGGTTCAAATATGGTTTTGAATTGCTTTTTTGAAATTCCCGTTCCCGAATCTTTTATATTAATTTTTACATGATGGTGGTCTTGCTCAATTTGAAGATCAAGTGTTCCTTTTCCTTTCATGGCATCAATTGCATTTTTTACCAAATTTTCTATCGTCCAGCTGTGTAATATTGGGTTTATCATGGCAAAAACAGGTTCTTTTGGCGTGTGATAAGAAAAATTAACTTGCTTAGAAAAACGAGATTGCAAATAGTTAAAAGTGTTTAAAGTCACAGCAATAATATCCTGTAATTCAAGTACAGGAACAGATCCTATTTTAGAAAAACGATCCGTAATGGTTTGCAGTCTTTCAATATCTTTCTCGATTTCTAAAGTGATTGACTCATCTATGTTTTCTGATTTTAACAATTCTACCCATCCGATAAGAGAGGATAAAGGTGTCCCAATTTGATGGGCTGTTTCTTTTGCCATTCCGGCCCAAAGTTTGTTCTGAGTAGCCATTTTGGTGCTTTTATAAAAATTGTAAATCAAAGCAATAAATAAAAAGATAATCAGCAGCAAGGCTATTGGATAATATTTTAATTTATTAAGTAACTCCGAGTTTCCATAATACAATTCCTGATATTTTCCAGGGGCATATTCGATTACAATTGGAGTGTTTTCGTTTTTTAAACTTTTCAAAAACGACATGGTTTTTTTTTCATCTTTCAGAATTTCTTCAGGAACATTTCGGGTACTTAAAATCTTTCCGTACATCGTCAAAATGACAGGAATAGAGGTGTTGTTACTCGAAATTTGGAGAGGTAGATCAAGATCGGTATTTTCGTCGGCGTTAATTAAGGCAATTTGGGCATTCGCCAAAAGCTTCATTTTTACACGTTCTTCATTTTTAAAAATTTGAAAAAAGATATAAGTGTTCCAGAGAATCAGAGAAATGATTGAAAAGGATATAAAAATAATGATCCAACGGGTGGTATTTCTTGGTTCAGAAAATTGCATAAACTAATTTTGAGGTATAAATATAACGAATTAAACACAGCAAATATTTTATGGGCATCTAAACATTTTTTGCTTTTAAATCTAAAACTATTTCTCTGACTTAAACGATTTATCTATTTTTGCAGTTATCAAATGAGATTCGGTTAAAACCAACAAAAATATGATTAGCATTAATCCAAAAGAAATTCCGACCGCAAAATTACAAGGTTACCTACAAAGTGCTATTGGGCCCAGACCTATTGCTTTTGCAAGTACTATAAGCGCAAAAGGGATTCCTAATTTGTCACCGTTTAGTTTCTTTAATGTGTTTAGCGCCAATCCGCCAATTTTAGTTTTTTCTCCATCGCGCCGCGTGCGTGACAATACGATTAAACATACTTTAATCAATGCCGAAGCTACTGGCGAAGTTGTGATAAATGTGGTCAATTATGATTTGGTACAACAAACCTCGTTGGCAAGCACTGAATATGGTGACGGAGTGAATGAGTTTTTGAAAGCGGGTCTTACACAAATTCCGTCTGATTTGGTAAAACCATACAGAGTTAAGGAATCTCCAGTACAGTTTGAGTGCAAAGTCACGCAAATTATTCCGCTTGGAACAGAAGGCGGAGCGGGAAATTTAATTTTATGCGAAGTGGTAAAAATTCATATTCATGAATCGATTTTAGACGAAAACGGCGCTATTGATCAATACAAGATAGATTTGGTTTCGAGATTAGGAAGTAATTGGTACTCAAGGTCTAATCAAGGGCTTTTTGAAGTTCCAAAACCACTTACTACTTTGGGTGTTGGGGTAGATGCGATTCCAAATTTTATCAAAGAAAGTACGGTTTTTAATGGTAATGATCTCGGAAAATTAGGAAATATTGAAGCCTTGCCTACAACAGAAGAAGTTAGTATATTTGTGAAAGAAAATTTTTCTGTAAAAGGAGTTTTAAGTTCAGATGATCAGGAAAAAATTCATTTAGAAGCAAAAAAATATCTCAATAAAGACGATATTTCATCGGCTTGGAAAGTGCTTTTAGCCAAAAAATAAGAAAAGAAACAATAATAAATAAAGAAGAAGATGGAAGTTACAGGAAAAGTAAAAGTGGTTAATCCAGAGCAACAAGTTAGCGCTGCATTCAAAAAAAGAGAGTTGGTTGTTACAACAGACGAGCAATATCCTCAACATATCTTAATCGAATTTACTCAGGATAAATGTGATTTATTAAGTAGCTACAAACAAGGTGAAGCAGTAAAAGTTTCTATTAATTTAAGAGGAAGAGAGTGGGTAAATCCACAGGGAGAAACAAGGTATTTTAATAGTATTCAAGGGTGGAGAATCGAAAGATTGGCACCGGAAGGTCCTGCTCAGACGCCACCAATGCCAGCAGCAGAAGCTTTTGCACCTGCTACGAATTTAAATGAAGATGAGCCAGACGATTTACCTTTCTAAAAAAGATTAAACCTCAAATAATAAATTCCAAATTCCAAATCATTACAAGTGCATTTGGGATTTGGAATTTTTGTTTTGAAAATTAAGTAAACACATTTTAAAATTTGGAATTTCTACGGTTATTTTTTTAAAAGATGCATTATATATTTGAAGAGTTGTTTTTTCCACCAGTATCAGAAGCCGATGAGGACGGTATTCTTGCTGTCGGTGGTGATTTGTCTCCTGCACGTTTAGAATTGGCATATAAAAATGGTATTTTTCCCTGGTTTAATGAGGGAGAACCCATTCTTTGGTGGGCACCAGATCCCCGAATGGTATTGTTTTTTGATGAATTGATCGTGTCAAAAAGTATGCGAAAAATTCTAAAAAGTAATCAGTTTAAGGTGACTTTTAATCAAAATTTTGCAGCTGTTATTTCAAACTGCCAGAAAATAAAACGGGACGGTCAAAACGGAACCTGGATTTCAAACAAAATGATTGATGCCTACTGTCAATTAAACGTGCAAGGCCTTGCGAAATCGGTTGAGGTTTGGCAGGATGACGTTCTGGTTGGAGGTTTGTACGGCATAGATTTAGGAGTTGTTTTTTGCGGTGAAAGTATGTTTTCTAAAGTGTCGAATGCTTCAAAAGTGGCTTTTATTGCCTTGGTTGAACATTTAAAAAAAAAGAATTACAAATTGTTGGATTGTCAGGTTTACAATCCTCATTTAGAAAGTTTAGGCTGCCGCGAAATTGAGCGTGAGGAGTTTATGTCTATTTTAGAAAATAAGAAGGCATTTTAAAGATCAACTGTATTGTTTTTTGTTAAAAATTTAATTTTCTAAAACTCCAATTCATCGTATTAAAAAGCACTAATTCGTTTTTTAAAGTTGGTAATTCCAAAATTAATTTTAATGTTTCATGTGCCATCATGGTGCCAATAATTCCGGGTAAAGTTCCTAAAACGCCATTCAAATTACAATTCGGAACTTCTTTCGGATCTGGCATTTCAGGAAATAGATCGCGAAGATTTTTACTTCCATGGTGATTAAAAACAGCTACCTGACCTTCAAATTTTAAAATACTTCCATAAACTAATGGCTTTTGTAATTTTACACAAGTATCGTTAACCAAATAACGTGTAGCAAAATTATCAGAACCATCAACAATTACATCGTATTGTTGCATAATTTGGCCAGCATTTTGAGCCGTTAATTTTGCAGGAATGGCTACGACTTCAATCAACGGATTGAGCGTCGCAGTTTTTGCTTTTGCGACAATGGCTTTCAACGCTCCAACTTCATTCTCAGTATACAAAATTTGTCGGTGCAGATTATGAATTTCGATACTGTCAAAATCCATAATGCCTATACAACCAACACCTGCGGTGGCTATATATTGCAAGATCGGACAACCAAGCCCACCAGCGCCAATGACCAAAACACTGGATTTTTTGAGTTTTTCTTGGCCTTCCTCTCCAATTTCGGGCAGTATGGTTTGTCGATTATAACGCAAAAATTCTTGAATAATACTCATTTTGGTAAAATGTATTTTATGAAATGTAAGAGGTTAGATTTGTTGGAAGAAACTCTTGGTCCAATCTTTCCAAACAGGTTCATAGCCTTTTTGAGTAATGATTTTTGCAATTTCTTGTGCTGAACGCTCATCGCTAATTTCAAATTGTTCCAAAGATTGTGGGTCTACAACGTAGCCACCCGGATTTGTTTTAGAGCCAGCACTCATGCTCGTAACTCCAATTGGAATAATATTATTTCTGAATTTTTCATTCTCTCGGGTAGAAATCGAAATCTCTAAATCTTCATTCCACAGGCGATAGGCACAAATAAGTTGCGTTAAATCTTTATCATCCATAATAAAGTTGGGTTCAATAATACCTTCTGCTGGGCGTAATCTCGGAAACGAGACAGCGTATTTGGTTTGCCAATATTCTTTTTGCAAATAATCTAAATGTAAAGCATTAAAGAAACTATCGGTACGCCAATCTTCCAGTCCTAATAAAACCCCTAAACCTATTTTATGAATTCCTGCAGTTCCAATCCTGTCAGGTGTTTCGAGGCGAAAATCGAAGTTTGATTTTTTACCTTTTGTGTGGTATTTTTTGTAGACCTCCTTATGATAGGTTTCCTGATAAACCAAAACTGAGTACACGCCCGCCTGATGCAATTGCTCATATTCTTCGGTAGAAAGAGGCTGTACTTCTACAGAAATTAGGGAAAAAGTATCTTTAATTTGGTTGATAGCTTTCAAAAAATACTGAATATTAACGGTATAATTTGCCTCGCCAGTCACCAACAAAACATGATCAAAACCTGCTGTTTTTAGAGCTGCCATTTCAAGTTCGATTTCCGCTTCAGAAAGTGTTTTTCGTTTGATTTTATTGTCTAAACTAAAGCCACAATAGGTACAAATATTTTGACATTCATTACTTAAATAAAGCGGTGCATACATCTGAATCGTTTTGCCAAAACGTTTTTTGGTTATTTCGTGACATTCTTGCGCCATTTGCTCCAGATACGGTTGCGCAGCGGGAGAAATTAAGTTTAAAAAATCATCGAGATTTCTTTTAACTTTTGATAAAGAAAATTCGACATCTTGTGGCGATGTTTGGTATATTTTTTTCTGAACAGCATCCCAATTATACTGATCAAAGACCGATTTGAATGTTTTCATTTTTTTGTTTTTCATGCAGATTTAGCAGATTGCGCAGATTAAATTTTATTTACAATTCTATGAATATTTTCTAGAGTATTTAGGCTATTGAAATTAACCAGTAATCCCAGTTTTTTATTTGTTAATTTTAAATAAGTTGTTAGTTGTTTGAAATGTATAGACTTCAGTTCTTCTACAGATTTTAATTCAACAATTACTTTATCTTCCACTACCAGATCTAATTTGAATGTAATATCTAATAAGATATCATCATATTTTACAGGTATTTCAACTTGTTTATAGACATTTAATCCATCTTTTTTTAATTGATAGTAAAGAGCACTTTCATAAATAGATTCTAATAGTCCAGGACCTAAAGCATTGTAAACTTTAAAAATTTAGCCTCTTATTTTATAGGATATTTCATTTTTTGTCATATTCTTTTTTTATTTTCAAAGGCTAAATTTAAATAATTTTCTTACAATTTTATCAATAAATTTAAAGATCTGCTAAATCTGCATAAAACATTATTCATACAAAAATGCCGTCAATGGACTAGAAGCGATAGCCTGATTTTGCTGATTGGCCAGTTTAGCTTCAAATGCTTTTCTGCCAGCAATCACGGCTTCTTTAAACGCTTCTGCCATAAGTTTTGGATTCCCAGCAATGGCAATGGCGGTATTTACCAAAACGGCATCAGCACCTATTTCCATTGCTTTTGCAGCATCAGAAGGAGCGCCAATTCCTGCATCTACAATCACAGGAACTTTACTTTGTTCGATAATAATTTCTAAAAAATCTAATGTTTTTAGACCTTTATTACTGCCAATAGGAGATCCCAATGGCATTACTGCTGTTGTTCCGGCATTTTCTAAATGTTTGCATAAAACAGGGTCTGCATGAATGTAGGGTAAGACAAAAAAACCAAGTTTGGCCAGTTCTTCTGTGGCTTTTAGGGTTTCTATAGGGTCGGGCATCAAATATTTTGGGTCAGGATGAATCTCCAGTTTTACCCAG
Organism: Flavobacterium flavipigmentatum; assembly: GCF_020911905.1. Taxonomy (NCBI): domain Bacteria; kingdom Pseudomonadati; phylum Bacteroidota; class Flavobacteriia; order Flavobacteriales; family Flavobacteriaceae; genus Flavobacterium; species Flavobacterium flavipigmentatum. Next base: position 1,715,151 of record NZ_CP087133.1, read on the forward strand.
TTGGTTTCGAGGGCTTCGCGAGCCAATTGTGCCGCAAAAATAGCTTCTTTGGCATTTCTGGCTCCCGAAGTGTTTGGTAATAAATGAATGTTAGGATGTTGCAAATGTGATAAAATGACATCTGTTTCAGTTTCAAGATCGATTCGTTTTAGGGCCACCGTTACCAACTCACTTCCGGATGCCAAAATGGCTTCTTCCATTTCTTTATTCGAACCAAATTTTCCTGTTCCTAAAAATAGGCGAGAGGTTAAGGTTTTGTCTCCAATATTAAACAATGATGTTTGCATATAATTTTTCGTTAAGTTGTTGAATCAGTTTTTCTTTTTGAGAGCTTTTTGTGATCATTCCGGAAACGGCAACACCATGAATTCCAGTGCTAATGAGGCATTCTATATTTTCAAAAGTAATCCCACCAATAGCATAAATAGGGATCTGGATATCTTCTGCTTTCAATTTATTCAAAATAGCAGCATAACCTTCAACTCCTAAAACGGGACTCAGTTTTTCCTTGGTTTCTGTAAATTGAAAAGGCCCTAAACCGATATAATCGCAACCATTTTGTGTCTGAAAAACAATATCTTCAAAGGTGTTGGCTGTGGCGCCGATAATTTTGGTGGTTCCTAAAATAGTTCGTGCTTCTGTAATTTTCATGTCGGTTAAACCCAAATGAACACCATCAGCAGCAATTTGTTGGGTAAGATGTACGTTGTCGTTAACAATAAAATGGGCGAGATATTCTTCGCATAAAAATTTTACAGCTTCTGCTAAAGCAAAAGTGTTTTTTTCGGTTTGATTTTTAAATCGCAGTTGTATCCAATCGCATCCAGCATCCAATGCTTGATGAATATTATACAATTGTTCTTCGATTTTTTTTCCTTGTGATATGTATTGTAATTTAGGGTACATAATGGTATCCGATTAAAGTTGTAGTAGAACTTAAGTATTTTTCGATATAAATTTTGGCGTTTTTACATGCTTTTTCAACAGATTGACCGAGTGCTAAATTGGCTGTGATAGCGGAAGAAAGTACACAACCTGAACCGTGCTTCTCGTAACAAATAGTAGCAGAGGGCAGGAGTTTATGGGTTTGATTTTCTAGATACAAATAATCGGTTCCAACTTCTTCAGCATTGTGTCCTCCTTTTAATAAAATTGGGGTAGTACTATCTTTTTTTGCCTCAAAATTACCCGAAAGGAAGTCAGGAAAAAGTTGTCTTATTTCGTTATAATTTGGTGTTATCAAATCTATTTTGGATAAAATGGCTTCTAATAATTCTTGGTTTTTAATCGAAATAAAATCAAATTCAGTAGAGGATTTTAAGACAGTATCCCATACGATTTTTGTGTTTGGTGAAAGCTGTTTTATTGTCGAAACAATGGAGTTGAGATAAGACAACGAAGGGATGATCCCAATTTTTACAGCTTCAATTTTATAGTTCCCAAATAAAGTTTCGATCGAACGAATTACAAAATCTAAGTCAGTCCATAGAATTTCATAAAAGCGATTTTCAGTCTGAATTGTGTTGGCGGTCGATATGGCAAAACCGGTCACCTGATGCTGCTCAAATGTTTTGACATCTGCCAAAATGCCTGCGCCGCCAGAAGGATCTAGACCCGCTATGGAGAGCACGTGAGGACGATTTTTTGACATATTTCAAATTGTTTTAAAAGGTTTTCATTATTCCAGATAGTTCCCAATAGCGCAATATCATCAAAACCATTTTGAAGCGTTTCGGTAATGTTATCAGCTTGTATTCCGCCCAGACCGATGACTTTAGTTTTAAAGTTGGTTCGTAATTTCAGAGCTTCAAAAAGATCGATTTCAGGTAGATAGTTTTCTTTCGAAATACTTTTAAAAACAGGGCTTAAAAAAGCATATTCAAAAGTAGTATCCAAAGCATTAAAATCTTCGATAGCATGTGTTGATGTCGAAATTATCTTTTTTTGAAAATTATTTCCAATACCATTATTGCGCTCTCTTTCTGAAAAATGAATACGATTGATTCCAAACTCATCTGCTAATTCATGATGACTGTGTAGAACCAAATTCTTTCGATAATCCATTTTTATCTGATGAACGAATTGCGCCATTTCAATCTCTGAAAAATCAGGTTTGCGCACATGAAATAATGCTAATCCTGCTTCAAAAAGAGAATGGATAAGACTAATTTCGTTGGCGATTGCTATTGGATTTGAAATTACGATCATTTTTTTACTTGTAAAATGTGAAATGTTAACTGTAAAATGTGAGATGTGAAATGTAAAATGGTTTGCATCTCACATTTTACAGTTAACATCTCATCTTAGATATAGATTTCTTTGCCCTGCTCAATAAACTCGGCAGATTTATCCTGCATGCCTTTTTCGGCGGCAGCCACATCTCTAATTTCCTGTGATATTTTCATAGAGCAAAATTTAGGACCACACATCGAGCAAAAGTGAGCAACTTTGGCGCCATCAGCAGGAAGGGTTTCGTCATGAAATTCTCTTGCTGTATCGGGATCTAACGATAAATTAAACTGATCTTCCCAACGGAATTCAAAACGAGCCTTGCTTAGCGCATTGTCACGATATTGTGCTCCAGGATGGCCTTTGGCTAAATCGGCTGCGTGTGCTGCTATTTTATACGTAATTACGCCATCTTTTACATCTTTTTTGTTGGGCAAACCCAGATGTTCTTTAGGTGTTACATAACACAGCATCGCACAGCCGTACCAGCCAATCATGGCGGCTCCAATGGCGGAAGTGATGTGGTCGTAACCCGGTGCAATGTCAGTCGTTAAAGGGCCTAGTGTATAAAAAGGCGCTTCATGACAATGCTCCAATTGTTTGTCCATATTTTCTTTTATCATGTGCATCGGAACGTGACCTGGGCCTTCTATAAATACCTGAACATCGTGTTTCCAGGCAATCTTTGTCAATTCTCCCAAGGTTTCTAATTCGGCAAATTGTGCTGCATCATTGGCATCTGCGATAGAACCCGGACGAAGCCCATCGCCCAATGAAAAGGCAACGTCATATTGTTTCATGATTTCGCAGATTTCCTCAAAATGCGTATATAAAAAGTTCTCTTTATGATGAAATAGACACCATTTTGCCATAATAGAACCACCGCGCGAAACGATTCCTGTGACACGATTGGCGGTCAAATGGATGTAGCGTAAAAGTACGCCAGCATGAATAGTAAAATAGGAGACGCCCTGTTCAGCTTGCTCGATTAAAGTATCACGAAAAATTTCCCAAGTTAAATCTTCTGCAATTCCTTTTACTTTTTCTAAGGCTTGGTAAATGGGTACAGTTCCGATGGGTACTGGGGAATTGCGGATAATCCATTCTCTGGTTTCGTGAATGTTTTTTCCTGTGGATAAATCCATAATCGTGTCGGCACCCCATCGGCAGGCCCAAACGGCTTTTTCTACCTCTTCTTCGATGCTTGAAGTCACAGCACTATTGCCAATATTAGCATTTATTTTTACTAAAAAATTGCGCCCAATAATCATGGGTTCGCTTTCCGGATGGTTGATATTGTTTGGAATAATAGCTCTTCCGCAAGCAACTTCGCTGCGCACAAATTCGGGAGTGATTTTGCTTTTTGGCGTATTAGCTCCAAAGCTATGGCCTGCGTGCTGGCATTGCATAACAGGAGTTTGCTCGTTTAACAACTCAATTCGTTGATTTTCACGAATAGCGATATACTCCATTTCGGGAGTTATGATACCTTTTTTGGCGTAATACAATTGTGTTACATTGGCTCCTTTTTTGGCTCTTTTGGGTTGGTGTAAATATTCAAATCGAAGGTGATTTAAGCTTTCATCTTTTAGGCGGGTTTGCCCGTAATCTGAGCTGATTTCTTCTAGAATTTCGACATCGTTTCTGTTCAAAATCCATTCTTCGCGCAGGCGGGGAAGTCCTTTTCGGATATCGATAGTGATGTTTGGATCGGTGTAAGGCCCAGAAGTGTCGTAAATAGTAACGGGAGGATTTTTTTCGATACCACCGTTGGAGAGTTTGGTGTCGCTTAAGACTACTTCACGCATAGCGACTTTTATAGGATGAATTTCGCCGTTTACGTAAATTTTTTTTGAGTTTGAAAAAGGCGTTCGGGATATTTGTTCTTCGTTAGTCATAAAGGGAAGTTTAAAGTTTTTTTGTTTAAAGTCTTAGATTTTCTTTAGAGCCAGACAGCGGTGCCTTTTTTCTAGGTGTTTCTTAAGTGTTTTTTATAATTGATAGTGAAATTTGATTTTTTTCTGCTAGGGATAGAAGTGGAAAGCCCGTAAAGGAGAAAACCGTATAAAAACAAGGAGCAAAGAAGCGACCGGCGGAAGCTTTTTTGTGACTGTGTTTTTTTGGTTGACGACTGCGGACTTGGAACGGATAGCCCGCTCGAGCAGCCCAATTATCCTCCTTGCGTGGCAGAAATAATGAGTATTTCGTCAGTTTCTTGTACGAGATGTTGGTTCCAATTGATTTTTGGAACAACGGTATTGTTAATGGCGACGGCGATTCCGGTTTGTTTGTTGGGGATTTCGAGATCAAGCAATGACTGCACGCTGAGCGTTTCGGCACTGAATTGTTTGATTTGGTGGTTGATTTTTAGTTCCATTCCTTTATAAATTTTAAATTTATTTAAAGATTCATGATTATAAATCTTTACCTTAGGAATGGCTACAATTACGCACAAAAATGCGATCGGAAGTCATCTTACTTTTCCCTACGCTAGTATGAACTAGATCAGGTTCAGAGGGTAAAATCTCAGCCTACTAATTGTAGACACCCCTAAAGTGTGAAACAAATGTAAGTAAAAAATATTTGAAAGTTAAAAAAAAATCCAGTTTTAGGATTTGGAAAACTGAAAATTACGAATGTTTATTGTGTTCTTGTCCAGCAATCTTCGACATGATCGTTGACCATTCCCGTTGCTTGCATGTGCGCGTAAATGACGGTTGACCCTACAAATTTGAAGCCTCTTTTTTTTAAATCTTTGCTAATCTCATCAGAAAGGGCGGTGGTAGCGGGAACGTCTTTTAGCGTTTTTGGTTTATTGTCGATCGGTTTTCCATGGGTAAATTTCCAGATGTAATTGGAAAAACTGCCAAATTCTTCCTGTATTTTTATAAAAGCTTGAGCATTGGTTACAGCAGATCTTATTTTGAGTTTGTTGCGAATAATTCCGGTGTCTTCGAGTAAAGATTCGATTTTTTCTTCAGGATATTGTGCTATTTTTTTATAATCGAAAGAATCGAAAGCGTTTCTAAAATTTTCTCTTTTGTTTAAAATGGTAATCCAGCTGAGGCCTGCTTGAAAAGTTTCAAGAATTAGGAATTCAAATAGCGAAGCATCGTCATAGACAGGAACACCCCATTCTTCGTCATGATATTTTTTGTATAAATCGCTTGCTGAGCACCAGCCACATCGGTTGAGTTCCATTTTTTTATTTCAAATATATAAAAAAACCTCAAATGGTTTAGGTTTGAGGTTTTGCAGGTATTCATTTCTAGTCAAATTTAATCTTTATCCGAATTGTTGTCGTCTAAATATTTTTTAATGAGATGATGTCCGACATAAATTAACGGAGTTAGTAAAACGGCCACCGAAAGTTTAAAAACATAGCCTGTCAATGCAGAGGATATAAAGGTGTCGAAATTTATTTTTCCCGGAAGCCAAAATGCAATTCCGAGAACAATAAACGAATCAAAAAGTTGCGAAATTACAGTAGAACCAGTTGTTCTCAGCCATATTTTTTTGTCGCCTGTTTTGTTTTTAAAGAACCAAAAAACGCTGACGTCAATCAATTGAGAGACCATAAATGCAATTATACTACCAACAATGATCCACATACTTTGGCCAAACACGACCTGAAATTGTTCGTCATTTACCGGGCTAATTCCTTTTGCGGCGGGCACTATCATCGCCATAATTAAAATGACAAAAGCATAGGCAATCAGGCACGCTGTTATAAAAGAAAGTTTTCTAACTCCTTTTTCTCCAAAATATTCATTGATCAAATCGGTAGTTAGAAATACAACCGGCCAAGGCAAAATACCGATACTCATGACAAAAGGGCCAACCTGAATTAATTTTCCTCCAATGAGTTCTGCCACTACAGCATTGGTTATAAAGATACCAGCAAGGACTACAAAAACAATTTCTTTCTTGGTTTTGAACATATAATCTGTTTATTATTTTTAAGTGTTAAAGTTAATTAATCTTACTGGAGTTTTAAAATCCAAAATCGATATTGTTTTCTTTATTGTTTTTTACTTTTACAAAGCTCGCTCTCGGATGATGGTCATTGAGAGATTGATTGATAATTAACTGATATTCGTCTTCCAAGCTTTCCTCCTCAATCATTTCTTTTAGTGATAATGCAGCATAAGCCAGCGGATTAATCCTGTTGTTTTGGTTAATAAAAGCGATGGCGGACAATTGTTTTTTAGTGATTTCAGAATCTTTGTCTTTTTTTGATATTTGATAAAAGTAATAGGTAATTTGTTTTCCGTTATTTTCAACGATTTTTTTGTGCAGCAACTGAATAGAATCTTTGGGTGCAGGATTGATAAAATTAAGTACTGCCGATTCTGCGATTTCATCATCAGAAAAAAGAATTAACTCTCTTTTTCCTGCATTCAGTAACAAATTGATCGTAAGGAATCTTGTTTTAGGATTGTCTAAAGAGACTTTGATTTCCTGCTGTGACACGGTATTTTGTATGATTCCGAGTCGCATTAATTCGACATTAAGTTCAAGGATATCTAATTTTTTAATTTTATCAAATAATTCCTTTGTAGTACTGTCATTGTTACCAAAATTAGAAAGCAAATCAATATAATTGATGATGTTTTCTAATGAATTTGTCACTTCATAATCGTTATACATTTCTGTAGAATCTTCACCATCTTCTGAATCTATTTTCTTTTTCTGGTTCCAGCTTAAAACCCTTTTGTATTCTAATTTAGCGTTGGTCAAAATGATTTTCTTAAATGCATTTAGCTTCTTGGCTGGAATGAGGTTTTTCTCTAATAAGTCATTTGTAAAATCTAAAATAGGTTTATTGTATTCTGTAATGCTGTAATATTGAAAAATATCGGGAAACAAATCTTTACTGTTTGTTGCATCATTTTGAAAGGTGTAAAAAAGACCGGTTATCTCATACTGATTGTCCGGAAGTGGTAAATCAAAATCAAGTAATTCGTTTATTTTTTTGTAACCGTTTTTAGATTTTTGCTTAGAAAGTGCTTTTAGAATACTAATTCTTACGGTTGTTTTGGTGTTTTCGTTTTTGTAAAAGCGATCCAGAAACGGAATCACTTTTGGATCTTCAATACTGCCTACTTTTTCAAGTAAGGTCGAGATAGCATCTGTTTCGTTGTCTTTAAAATTAAAAGTATTCAGAAAGTTGGTTACTTGATCTAAATCCTTTTTTTCTATTTTTAATGCCCCAACAGATTTAAGTGCAGAGTAGCGAATAGTGTCTTTTTCACTTTTAGCATCTTCGATAAAAAGTGATACTTTATCTTCAGTCAACTCTTTTTTCTGTGTTTGTTTCAAACGCAATGTTTGATATGTTTTTTCTATAAAAGTATCTTTATCAGGATTGTTTTTTTCTACTAGGCTGCTCAATAAATAATAAGAGTTGTCATGATAAATCATTTTATACTTTACAGATTGAGAAGTGTTTGGTCTGGAGACTAAAGCATCATAAGTATAGATGTTCTTGTCCTTATCAAACGAAGTGGTCTCTTTTACAAATTCATAATCATTATTTTTATCTTGTAAATTTTTATTCCATGACGATTTTGAAAATCCTTTTTTAGAATATAAAGTACTGTTTAATAGAGAAGTAGTGTTGCTTTGGTTTTCTGAATAGTCTTCGTTAAACTCTTCATCATCAAAGTCCTCTTCTCTATTGTCTCTAAAATTTAGGAATGTTTTTTTAAATCTGGCATACACAGTATCATTGCTAACGGTGCTCTCGTACTTGGAGTATTTATAATATTGCATATCCACAGTTTTTTTCGATTCAGAATCAAAAGAGTAAAACTTGCTGGAATCTTCAAACGTGTTTTTAGAAGTTATTTTGTCTTTTTTAATGTTTAAAAAAAGTTTTTCATTTTGTTTTTCGGGAATTTCAATACTAAAACCTGCCAGACTATCAGTAAGTATTCTGGTTTTTGACTGATACAGATAAGGTGCTGCAGAAAATGAATTAAAAAAACGTTGCGAGTTGGCGCTCGAAGCATTAACAGTGCCAAGCAGGTAATATTTGTTGCCTACGATATACGATTTAAGATTTATTTCTTTTTGGCCTAATTTTGAAGCAGAAGCATACGAGTTTTTGTATTTATCAAGCTTTGTCTGTGTAGAATCAATATCATGTTGCAGATAAAACTGATAATGAATTTGCTTGTGCTCGTATTCTGAATTTTCTAGAATATTGGTGTCGTTTACCGTTTTTTCGGTTAGAAAATAGTATCCTTTTTCCTGATGGTCGTACGCTTGCATTTCAATATCATTTGGTTTTTCGGGAGTATTTCCGGAAACAAAATTAAAAGCTGGCAATTCTATTTCGAACCCACCTTTTTTGGGTTTAATTTTTTCCCAATTTGTTTTAAATGATTTTATTTTAATGTTTTCGAAAACTTCACTTTCATATTGACGCACATAATTTGTCGGACCCGTCATCGAAATCGAGATAATTTCTAAAGGCGTTATGTAAAATCTCGAACGTTGATTGTTGCCGGTTTTTGTGATGTTTTTAATGTCGTAACCCGAGAAATTCTCTTGTTCAAAATATTTCTTCTGAATAATGTCACCTGCAATTTTTTCAAAAAACAGGCTGTCCAGCGATGTCGCTTTATAAACTTCATTATCTTTTTTTAGAAATTGATTGAGAGGAATTCTTTTGATATTGATCGCCCCGCCATTGGTAAAATCAGGCGATCCTACGTTTTGATTTTCTTCAATGGTTTTTTTGTACAACGGAAGCGTTATCATTCCATCGCTGGTGCTTGCAGTGACAAAATTAGGATTAGGAAAATAGGCCTCGATGTCTTTTTTTTGGTTTTTTCCTTTCTCTGTAAATACATCAATCAAAGGTTTTACAGTGTATCCTTTTTGTCTCAGCAATTCTATTATGCCTTCTTTTCCCGCTAAGTGCGCTGCGCCTACGGCAGAGAACAAACTACCCGTTTTTGCAATAGAATCAATACTTTTGGTCATTATTTTATTGCGATTGACAATTAATAAATCATGTGCTTTTTTTGAAAACATCAATTTATAAATGGAGTCCAGCATCACGATGTCTTTTTCTCTGTAAAATTCTTTCATGACCTCGGTTGGATTTCTGTTTTTGACGATTTTCATCAAAAGAAGACGATTCTCCTCTTTCGGTTTTGCACCATCATCCATTATTTGAAGTAACGAAAGCATCGATTCTTTTGCATCTTCAAGGCCAGTTATTCTTTTTTTATATTTTCTTCCTGTTTGGTAGATAAACATGTCCAAAACCGTGTTTTCCTGAAAATCGGCTTGATCACCTTCAACACCCGAAAGCATATTTCTAAAAAAACTATTGTCATTTACAAATATTGTTTTAATCGTTTCTTTATCAGTAGGGAACAGATAGAAATCTGAGTATTGGCTATTATTTTTGTAATTTAAATACGTGTTATCGTAATTGTTTTTCATTAAATCATTCAAGTCACTCCAGGTCTCGGGATTGCTCTCATTTGCGACAATATCTGAGGCTAAGAGATTTTTAAAAAACAAATCGGATAAGTGAAAAGAGACTTTCTCACTAACGTGCATTGTGCCATATAAGTAGGAATTTTTGGCTAGGCCATTTCCGGATATTTCCCAAAATAAACTATTGTCTTGTGCTTGCAAAAAGGAAGTTATAAAAAACAATATAAAAAGTAATTTTTTCAAAGGATTAGGTTTTTGGATTGGATAAACAAATATAGAATAGAAATTAATCAATCCGTTGAGGATTTTTAGTTTTTCTAAATTTATTATAAAGGATTTTCTTAAGAATAGTAAATTAGATTTAAATGATGTAAAATTGGAGCTTTTGTTGCTTTTTATGCAAATCGTAGTAGGGTTAAATTTGTCTTTTTTGGTTACTTTTACAGAATAACAAATTTAATTGATCATTAAATCAAATTACTAATATGAAGAAATTAATAACGATTTTTATCATGAGCACAACAATTTTTGCGGCAAATGCGCAAACCAATGCAGATAACCCTTTGCTCAAAAAATGGGAAGGTCCTTATGGCGGTGTTCCTGCTTTTGACGCCTATAAAATTTCGGATTTTAAACCAGCGATTGAGTTTGCGATTCAGGAGAAATTAAGCGAAATAGATGCGATTGCCAATAATTCGAAAACACCAACTTTTGATAATACCATTGCTGCGCTTGAGCTTTCAGGTAAAACGATTTCGAAAATTTTTACAGTTTATGGTATTTACAGATCCAATTTGAGCAGTCCAGAATTTAATAAAATCGACACTGAGATGTCTCCGAAATTGTCTGCTTTTAATGATAAAATCAATCAAAACAGAAAGCTTTTTGCCCGAATTGAAACTTTGTATAATGCTAAAGAAAGCAAAAAACTAACCAGCGAGCAACAACGTTTAATTTGGTTGTATTATACGCGTTTGGTTCGTGAAGGAGCAAAATTAGATGATGCTACAAAGTCGAAAGTAAGTGCCATTAATCAGGAATTGGCTTCTCTATTTACCAAATTCAGTCAAAATTTATTAGCCGAAGAGCATAACCAATATGTTGCGTTAACAACAGAAGCAGATTTTGCAGGATTGCCAAACGAAGTAAAAAATGCCGCGATCGCCGAAGCAAAAACCAGAAAATTGGATGTTTTAGGTTGTGTGGCCAACACGCGTTCGTCTATTGAGCCATTTTTAACCTTTTCTACCCGTAGAGATTTAAGAGAAAAAGCTTTTGATATTTTTGTAAAACGCGGCGATAACGGTAACGCAAATGATAATAATGCAACGTTGGTAAAGATTTTACAATTGCGTCAGGAGAAAGCAAAATTACTTGGTTTCCCTACATTTGCACATTGGAATTTATCTAATAAAATGGCAAAAGATCCACAAAAGACATTAGATTTAATGGAGTCTGTTTGGGAACCGGCAGTTGCAAAAGTGAAGGAAGATGTTGAAGAAATGCAAAAAATAGTAGATGCCGAAGGAGGAAAATTTAAAATTGAGCCTTGGGATTACCGTTATTATGCTGAAAAAGTTAGAAAAGCAAAATACGACTTAGATCAGAATGAAGTAAAACAATATTTGCAGCTGGAAAAACTGCGTGAGGGAATGTTTTGGGTTGCTGGCGAATTGTTTGATTTAAATTTCAAACAAATTACGAATGTTCCGGTTTATCATCCTGATGTACGTGTTTGGGAAGTAAGTAATAAAGTAACTGGAAAGCTGGTTGGTCTTTGGTATTTTGATCCTTATGCACGTGCAGGAAAACGTTCTGGCGCTTGGATGAATTCGTACAGAGAGCAACAAAAATTAGATGGAGATGTACTTACAATTGTGTCTAATAACTGTAATTTTATCAAAGGAGCAGATAATGAGCCTATTTTAATTTCTTGGGAAGATGCCTCGACTTTGTTTCACGAGTTTGGTCACGCGCTTCACGGTTTGTGTTCAAATGTTACCTATCCTACTTTGGCAGGAACGGCTGTTGCAAGAGATTATGTAGAGTTTCCATCACAGTTGTTGGAGCATTGGTTAGCGACTCCAGAGGTTCTAAATAAATTTGCTTTGCATTATAAAACAAACGAGCCATTGCCAAAAACCTTGGTAGAAAGAATAGAAAGAGCGGGTAATTTTGGAGAAGGTTTTGCTACTGTAGAAACAATTTCAAGTTCTTTAATTGATATGAAATTGCATTTGACAACGGAGACTATTGATCCGCATAAATTTGAAAAAAAGACTTTAGATAAATTACACATGCCATCAGAAATTGTAATGCGTCACAGAATTCCTCAATTTGGGCACATTTTCTCAAGTGATGGTTATGCGGCAGGTTATTACAGTTACTTATGGGCAGATGTGATCAATGCAGATGCCTATGAAGCTTTTACAGAAGGAAAAGGCCCTTATGATAAAGAGATAGCAAAACGTTTGTATGAAACTGTTTTTAGTGTAGGTAATACTATCGATCAGGAAAAAGCGTATGAAAATTTTAGAGGAAGAGCTCCTAAATCTGATGCGTTAATGCGTGCTAGAAATTTTCCGATAAAAAAATAAAAGCAGTACTACTGGAAATAAAAAAGCCCGAATAAATAAATATTCGGGCTTTTTATATTGAAATAATATATTAACCTAAAGTAACTCTTTTGAAACCTGAAATTTCAACGTTGAATCCTTTAACATAATCACCAACTTTTTTACTATCATCTTTGATAAAGTTTTGATCTAATAAAGCTTTCTCTTGGTCTAAAGTAGTATTATCAGAGATGAAACGTTGCACTTTTCCTGGAATAATTTTATCCCAAATTTGTTCTGGTTTACCTTCCGCTTTTAATTCAGCTTTAGCATCCTCTTCAGCTTGTTTTAAAACTTCTTCAGTCAATTGAGAGAAAGAAATGTATTTAGGAACATTTTTTAAAGTTTTTCCTAAACGTTTTGCTTCTTCATTATCCTTTTCGATTACAGCAATACGAGCAGCAAGTTCAGATTCAACGAAAGCAGGATCAAAATCTTTGTAAGATAATGTATCAGCTCCCATAGAAGCAACTTGCATAGAAACATCTTTAGTTAAAACGTCAGCGTTAGGAATTGCAGCAGAAATTGCAGTTAATGCAGCAATTTTGTTAACGTGAACATAAGATCCAACAAAAGCACCCTCTAAAATTTCAAAACCACCGATTTCGATTTTTTCACCGATAACACCAGTTTGCTCGATCAATTTTTCAGCAACAGTAATTCCGTTGAAATCTGACGCTAAGAATTCTTCTTTAGAAGAGAAATTGATAGCTTTTTCTACTAATTCTTTAGCTAAAGTTACGAAAGCCTCATTTTTACCTACGAAATCAGTTTCGCAGTTTAAAGTGATGATAGCTCCTTTAGTATTGTCAGCATTGATAAAAGAAACAGCAGCTCCTTCAGAAGACTCACGGTCAGAACGGTTAGCAGCAACTTTTTGGCCTTTTTCTCTAAGGACTTGTATAGCTTTATCGAAATCTCCTTCAGCTTCAACTAAAGCTTTTTTACAGTCCATCATTCCGGCACCTGTAGTTTGTCTTAATTTATTTACGTCTGCAGCAGTAATTGTTGCCATAATATTTTGAATTTTAATGTTAAAAGTAAAAATTCCAACTCTTAAATCCCAAACTCCAATTTTAATAAATTATCAACATTATGTTTTTAATTATTCTTGGATTTTGGAATTTAAAATTTGGAATTTAAATTATTTATTTATTCTTCAGTTGCAGGAGCAGCAGCAGCTTCAGCAGCTGGTGTAGCCTCTACAGCAGGAGCAGCTTCAGCAGCAGCTTCTTCTGTAAATACTTCAGTTTCTTTGTCAGAACCTCTGTCAGAAAGACCGTCGATTACAGCAGCAGTAACTAAAGATAAAATTTTGTCAATTGATTTAGAAGCATCATCATTTGCAGGAATAACGTAATCAACCTCTCTTGGGTCAGAATTCGTATCAACCATTGCGAAAACTGGAATGTTTAATTTTTGTGCTTCTTTTATTGCGATATGTTCAGCTTTGATATCTACTACGAACAATGCAGCTGGTAGTCTAGACATGTCAGCGATTGAACCTAAGTTTTTCTCTAATTTAGCACGTAGACGATCAACTTGCAAACGCTCTTTTTTAGATAACGTCATGAAAGTACCATCTTTCTTCATTTTATCAATAGAAGACATTTTTTTAACGGCTTTTCTGATAGTTACAAAGTTAGTTAGCATTCCACCAGGCCATCTTTCAGTGATGTAAGGCATGTTTGCAGCTTTTGCTTTTTCAGCAACGATGTCTTTCGCTTGTTTTTTGGTAGCTACGAATAAGATTTTTCTACCTGATGCAGCGATTTTTTTCAAAGCTTCATTAGCTTCTTCAATTTTTGCTGCAGTTTTATATAGATTGATAATGTGAATACCATTACGCTCCATATAAATGTAAGGGGCCATATTTGGATCCCATTTTCTAGTCATGTGTCCAAAGTGAACACCTGCTTCTAGTAAGTCTTTTACTTCTATTTTGTTTGCCATTTTTGTACTAGTTTACGTTCTGTTGATTAGCAATGTATAAATGGCGGTTTCCCAGGCTTTATACATTTAGATGCTAAACTATTTCCTACCTCGGTAGGAGAGCAACAACAACTGTGTTTTTTAATTTCAATAAATTGATGATGTCTTGTACCATACGCACAAGACAGGTAATATTAACGTTTAGAGAATTGGAATCTCTTACGAGCTTTCTTCTGACCGAATTTCTTACGCTCAACCATTCTTGGATCTCTTGTTAATAAACCTTCTGGTTTAAGGATTGCTCTGTTTTCAGCATTTACTTCACACATAACGCGTGCCAATGCCATTCTTACAGCTTCTGCCTGACCAGTTGAACCACCTCCGTAAACGTTTACTTTTACATCAAAGTTGTTTACATTTTCTGTCATAGACATTGGTTGTAAAACTTTGTATTGTAAAGTTGCAGTTGGAAAGTAAGTTGCGAATTCTTTTTTGTTTACAGTGATTTTTCCTGTTCCTTCAGAAACATATACACGTGCAACAGCGGTTTTTCTTCTACCGATTTTGTGAATAACTCCCATTACTTAAGATCGTTTAGGTTAACAGTTCTAGGTTTTTGAGCGCCTTGTTTGTGCTCAGCTCCTACAACAACATTTAGATTTCTAAAAAGTTCAGCTCCTAATTTGTTTTTAGGTAACATTCCTTTTACAGCTTTTTCTACTAATAATGCAGGGTTTTTAGATTGCAATACTTTAGCAGTTAAAGTTCTTTGTCCTCCTGGGTAACCTGTATGACGCATGTAAATTTTGTCATTCATTTTTGTACCTGTAAGGTTAATTTTTTCTGAGTTGATAACAATTACGTTATCTCCACAGTCAACGTGCGGTGTGTAACTTGGTTTGTACTTACCTCTTAAGATCATTGCAACCTTTGAAGCAAGACGACCTAAGTTATGACCTTCAGCGTCTACAACGATCCACTCTTTCGTTACAGTGGCTTTGCTAGCTGAAATTGTCTTGTAGCTTAATGCGTCCATAATATTATTTTAATTAAACATTCCATCCCCAATAAAGGGGATGCAAAAGTACAATTAATTATTTTAAAACCAAATACCTTAAAGATTATTTTATAAGCTGAAAATCAGCACATCAGTTTTTTATTTAAAACAATAAAAAAAATTACCTTCACAATAAAGCAAAGTACGTTTAGTTATTTAGTAATATAGATTTTAGAAAACAATTCAGTGTAGGGTAACTTTCAAAATTATGAAAACGTTTTCGACTACCTGCGCTACATTTTTGTTTTATTATCACTAATTCTACTATATTTGTATTAATTAGATAAAAAATATTTTTAAATGAAAGCAAAAGCAACTCTAAAGCAAATTGCGAAGGAACTTAACGTTTCTGTATCTACGGTGTCTAAGGCATTGAATGATAGCCCAGAAATTAGTGAGCAAACAAAGGTGAAGATTAAGGAGTATGCTAAACTCAAAAATTATAAGCCGAATGTTATTGGTCTGAATTTAAAAAATCGTAAAACCAAAACGATTGGAGTTATTATACCTAATATATTAAACTCATTTTTTGCGAAGGTTTTTAGCGGTATCGAAAAAGTAGCCGACAAAAAAGGATACAATGTTATCACTTGTATTTCGAATGAATCTTTAGAAAAAGAAATTCATACACTCGAAATGTTAAGCAACGGAACCATTGACGGATTTATTCTTTCGGTTTCAGAAGAGGCACAGAAGCTTCAGGATTACAGCCATTTTTCGGCCATTATCAATGACGGAACGCCAATTGTAATGTTTGATCGTATTGCTGACGAAGTAGAATGTGATAAAGTAGTTGTGGATGATTTTGATTCGGCACTTAACTCTACGCAGCATTTAATTGATTTAGGTTGTAAAAATATTGCCTTAATTTCTTCTGTTGATAATTTGAGTGTTGGAAAACTGAGAGCCGATGGCTATTTGAAAGCACTTAAAGATAATAGCATTCCGGTAAACGACAACATCATCATCCGTACGGATTCTGAGGAAGATATGAAAAGTAAAATTGACGCCATTTTTGATCATAAAATTGATGGAATTTTTGCTTTGGAGGAAAATGACTCAGTTGCTGCATTGCGAATGAGTTTGAAAAAAGGATTTAAAGTACCCGAAGATATTTCTATTATTGGTTTTGCGGATGGAATTTTAGCTTCAAGACGTTTGTCTCCCAGTTTAACAACCGTAAGTCAACACGGAATTGAAATTGGAGAAGTGGCTGCCAAAAAATTAATCGAAAGATTGGAAGAATCAGAAGATGAAACTTCGAATTACGAAACCATCGTCATCAAAACAAAACTGAAAGAACGAGAATCAACTCGTAAAAAATAAAAATCTAAAAAAAACCTCGAAATTTTACTTCGAGGTTTTTTTATTTTTTAGTATCGACAAATCTAAAATCTAAAATTGCTTAATGCGCTTCCAACCAATCTTTACCCAAACCAAGTTCAACATCCAGAGGAACGCTCATCATAAAAGCATTTTCCATTTCGTGTTTGATCATGGGCTGAATTTTTTCTAATTCGTCGTTGTGTACATCAAATACAAGCTCATCATGAACCTGAAGCAACATTTTAGACTTCCAGTTTTCTTCTTTTAATTTTTTATGAATGTTGATCATCGCAATTTTAATAACATCAGCAGCACTTCCTTGAATCGGAGCATTTACAGCATTACGTTCAGCAGCACTTCTCACTACAGCATTTGCCGAGTTGATATCTTTCAAATAACGTCGACGACCCAAAATGGTGTGCACATATCCTTTTTCGCGCGCAAACTCAATTTGTTCCTGAATGTACGATTTCAATCTCGGATACGTTTTGTAATATGCCTCGATCAAAGCGGCACTTTCACTGCGTGACATCGAGGTTTGGTTGCTCAATCCAAAAGCAGAAACACCGTATATAATTCCAAAATTGACTGTTTTTGCATTGCTTCTTTGTTCTCTAGAAACTTCTTCCAAAGGAACATCAAAAACTTTTGCAGCCGTAGCTTTGTGAATGTCTTCTCCGTTTTTGAAGGCGGCAATCATATTTTCTTCTCCGCTTAAAGCGGCAATAATTCTTAATTCTATTTGTGAGTAATCCGCAGAAATTAAGGTATGGTTTTCATCGCGAGCTACAAAAGCTTTACGAATCTGACGGCCTCTTTCGGTACGAATCGGAATATTTTGCAAGTTCGGATTATTTGAGCTCAAACGACCTGTTGCGGCTACAGTCTGCATGTAATCGGTGTGAACGCGCAATGTTTTTTTGTCTACTTGTTCTGGCAAAGCCAAAATATAAGTGCTCTGCAATTTTACCATTTGACGCCAATCGAGAATTTCTTTTACTATTGGGTGGTCGTTGGCTAAATACGATAAAACTTCTTCCCCAGTAGCATATTGGCCAGTTTTGGTTTTCTTTTGCTTTGCTCCACCAATTTTTAGTTTGTCAAATAAAATGTCTCCCAATTGTTTCGGAGATGCCAAATTAAATTTCTCACCAGCGGTTTCGTATATTTTTTGTTCTAAAGATTTAATCTCGACAACAATTTCTGTTGACATCTGTTTTAAGAAGTCAACATCTAGTCTGATTCCCTCAGTTTCCATGTCGGCCAAAACACTTACCAGCGGAATTTCGATTTCATCAAATAGTTTTTTAGTCTCGGTTTTGTCTAATTCTGTGGTAAAAATTTCTTTTAATTGTAGTGTTACATCAGCGTCTTCGGCGGCATATTCTTTGATTTCTTCTAATGCAACGTCACGCATCGTCATTTGGTTTTTACCTTTTTTTCCAATTAAAGTTTCAATAGATTTAGGAGAATATTTCAAATATGTTTCTGCTAAAATATCCATATTATGACGCATATCCGGATTGATCAAATAATGCGCAATCATGGTGTCAAAAAGTTTTCCTTTTACGGTAACACCATAATTAGAAAGAATTTTCAAATCATACTTTAGATTCTGACCCACTTTTTCGATGTTTTCATTCTCAAAAAACGGAAGAAATTTGTTGATCAAAACCTGAGCTTCTTCCTGACTTTCCGGAAACGGAACATAATATCCTTTTCCTTTTTCATAAGAGAAAGAGATCCCAACCAATTCAGCGTGCAAAGCATCTAAGCCGGTCGTTTCGGTATCAAAGCAAACAGAGGTTTGTTTTTGTAAATTTTGCAGCAGCAATTTTATACCTAAGTCACCTTCTACAGCCTGATAGGAGTGTGGTGTGTTGTCTAATGTATTGTAAAACGAAGTTCGGGCATCTTCAGTGTTTTCATCGGCAGTTCCTCCTCCAAAAAGGTCAAATTGATCTTCGTTTTTAGGTTGTGGTTTTTTGTACAATTTGGCATCAGCAGTTCCTGTTGTACTTGCAGTTGGTACTTTGTCCGGGTTGAATAGATTATCAAATTGTTCGGCCATCCTTCTAAACTCTAATTCATTAAAAAGGGCATCGGTTTTCTCGATATCAGGACGTGTTAATTCGTAGTCAGTTTCGTTAAAAGTTACTGGACAGTCTAATAGGATAGTGGCGAGCGTTTTAGAAAGAATCCCTTTTTCTTTATTGGCCTCGATATTTTCTTTCATTTTTCCTTTCAGCTTATCGGTATTTGCTAGAAGGTTTTCCATAGAGCCAAACTCTTTGAGTAATTTTTTTGCTGTTACTTCCCCCACACCAGGAAGTCCCGGAATGTTATCGGCGGCATCACCCATCATGCCAAGAAAATCGATCACTTGTTCAGGTCTTTCGATTTCAAATTTTGCCAGCACTTCGGGTACACCCCAAATTTCGATGCCGTTCCCCATTCGGGCAGGTTTGTACATGAAGATATTTTCAGAAACCAATTGTGCAAAATCCTTATCTGGAGTTACCATAAAAACTTGGTAATTTTCTTTTTCTGCTTGTTTGGCAATCGTTCCAATTAAGTCATCAGCTTCAAAACCTGCTACTTCTATAATCGGAATGTGCATTGCTTTTAGCAATTCGCATATATAAGGAACCGCAATTTTTATGGCTTCGGGCGTTTCGTCGCGGTTGGCCTTGTATTCGGGAAATATTTCGTTACGTAATTGACTTCCGCCTTTGTCGAAGGCTACTGCCAAGTGATCCGGTCTTTCGCGTTTAATAACATCTAAAAGCGAATTCATGAAACCCATAATCGCAGAGGTATCCATTCCTTTAGAATTGATTCTTGGGTTTTTTATAAAAGCATAATAACCACGAAAAATTAAGGCGTAGGCATCAAGAAGAAAAAGACGTTTTTGAGTAGACATAAAAAAAATATTAGTCGGTAAAAATAAACAATTGGGTTTTAAAAACTAATTTCTTGTTTGAAATTATGTAGCACTTTAGGGTTAATTCAAAAACCAATTTGAATTTACCAAAAAATGCATGATTTCTAGTTAAAATTTTGATAATAAAAAGCCATAAAATTTTCATTCTTTGTTACTTTGTTCAAAATTTTTAACACATGATCTTTCGTTTTCTAATTCTTTGTGCTCTTTTTTTATTCGTAGAAATATATTCTTATCAGGCTCTCCGAACTTTAATCAAAATTAGATGGGTTTTGGTGAGTTATCAAGTGATAAGCTTGCTTGTTTTAATTTTTATTGTTTATTCTTTTACGCAATTCGATCGTTCTATTGGGCAAACAAAACAAACCATGTTTACGATGGGTATGATGCTGTTGGTGTATGTTCCTAAAATAGTAATCGCAGTTATTTTACTTGGCGAAGATGTCTTTAGAATAGGAGCTAGCATTCTAAATTATTTGATGTACAATGCCCCTCGTAGAGAGATGATGCCGGACAGACGAAAGTTTATCAGTCAAATAGCATTAGGATTAGCTGCAGTGCCGTTTTTGTCTTTAATTTATGGAATTTTTGAAGGGAAGTACAATTATAAAGTGATTAAACAAACCATATTTTTTCCAGATTTGCCAGATGCTTTTGACGGATTTAAAATTACTCAGATTTCTGATGTACATAGTGGTAGTTTTGATAATCCTGAAAAAATCAATTATGCCATAGATTTGATAAACGAGCAGGAAGCTGATATGATTTTGTTTACAGGAGATATTGTCAACACACATGCCAAAGAAATGCATCCGTGGCTGACGACTTTTAAAAGAATAAAAAATTACAAATACGGAAAATTTTCGGTGCTTGGTAATCATGATTATGGTGAATATGTGACTTGGCCATCTGAAAAGGAAAAAAATGAAAATTTTGAGGAAATCAAAAAATTATACAGTCAAATTGGTTTCAATCTTATGCTAAATGAGCATACTTATATTCAAAAAGGGGAAGATAAAATAGCCTTGGTTGGTGTAGAAAATTGGGGGCAAAATTTTAAAAAAGCGGGAGATTTGAATAAAGCCTCTCAAAATCTGGCTCCAGACGATTTTAAGATTGTAATGAGCCACGATCCAAGTCATTGGGAGTATGAAATAAAGGAGCATCCTAAAAACTTTCATTTGACACTTTCGGGTCATACCCACGGAATGCAGTTTGGAATAGAAATTCCGGGCTATTTCAAGTGGAGCTTGGCGCAATATATTTATAAACAATGGGCAGGATTGTACGAGAACGCTGGTCGCTATGTGTATGTAAATCGTGGTTTTGGTTTTCACGCCTATCCTGGTCGTGTGGGAATTATGCCAGAAATAACGGTGATTGAACTAAAAAAAGGGAACAATGTGGCTTAATTCGGTAAAAATGCTACATTTGTATAATATTTATCTCTTTTAGTAGATTTAAAAAAATTTAAATTTTTGGTTTTATGTCAAAATTTGGAGAATTAATAAATGCCCAAGTTCCTGTGTTAATAGATTTTTACACAGACTGGAATGAATCGTCAATATCTATGCATCCTGTTATTAAGGATGTTGCCGCTGCGCTTGGTGATAAAGCAAAAGTGATTAAAATTGATGTAGATAAAAATCAAGAACTGGCAGACGCACTCAGAATCAAAGGCCTTCCTACGCTGATGATTTATAAAGAAGGGCAGATGATCTGGAGACAATCTGGAGAACTTGACGCCAATACTATTATCGGAATCGTTCAGGAACAGTTTTAAAGTTTACTGAATACTTTCAAAAACAAATCCTTTTTCTTTTAAATAATGTAGGGTTCTGGGTAAAGCAAATTTTAAATTTTGCGCTGCTTTTTTGCTGTCATGAAAGACAATTACGCTTCCTGATTTTACGTTTTTCACTACATTTTCAAGACATTTTTGAGGTGTTATATTTTGGTCAAAATCGGCACTTAAAACGTCCCACATGATGATTTTGTAGCCTAGATTTCGCAAAATTCTAGATTGCCCTTTTTTTATTTTTCCATAAGGAGGACGAAATAACAGAGGTGTTGTGTTTTTTTTTGCTTTTAAAATTTCAGCACAATCTTCAATATTTTTCACATAGTCTTTAGTATCACTTTTCCAACCATTAAGATGGTTGAAGGTGTGGTTTCCGATAGAATGATTCTCACTCTTTATTTTTGAAAATAATTCGGGATTGGAGTTGATGTTCTTTCCGATGCAAAAGAAAGTAGCTTTTGCTTCGTATTTTTTTAATTCATCGAGAACCCAATTGGTTACTTCAGGAGTTGGTCCATCATCAAAAGTCAAGTATATTTTCTTTTCATTGTTAGGAATGTCCCAGCAATATTTAGAAAATATCCTTTTGATGAATGCGTTTGTTTTTATCCAGTAGAAACTCATTTTTTTTCGAATAATTTAAAGACATTTGACTTAATTAAAGTTACGATTTTTTTTAATTATTCGAAAGAGAAAATTCAAAAATAAAGGATATATGTTGTAGCTTTTTTGATAAAAGAGAAATGAAAAGGTGTTTTGCAGTCTCTTCACCAAAAAAAATAGGAGATAAAAAAATAGCGCTATCCATTGGTAGCGCTATTTTTTATTATTTTTTATTCAAAAAATTATTCTTTTTCTCTGCCAAATCGTTCAAAAACATTCACGTAAGTGTTAAATGTTGTTTTTTGATTCTCATAGAGTGCTTGGTCATGATTGTCTTTCATAACTTGTAAAAGACTTCTGTAACGCTCGATATCGGTAATGATATCCATTGCCAGATCAGATTGGTCTCCAGAGGTTAATTTGCTGTAATAATTTAGGTTCTCTGTGTATTTTTTGACCAATTTTTTTAGCAAATCCTGCGCTTTTGCTTTTTCACCAACTTTATAATAGCCGTCTGCAAAAGACTCAACCAATGAGTAATAACCATATTTGTCAAGAGGTAATTTTGTCATCGCCAGATTGATCACATTTTTGGCTTTATCTATTTTTCCTTCTGCAATTAATTGATTCATCAATCGAGAAAGATTGGTACGGTAAGTAATACTGTTTCTTCTGGTTTCTGGATCATGATAAATGTCTCCATTGCTGTTGCCCCAGTCCCATTTCATGACAATGTCATACATTTTATCGGCATCAATCTGCCCCATATCCATTGGTCCGCCATCTTTAGAAGGCGTATTTTTAATCGGAACCAATTTGTAAACCATTCCGTCCAATTGCAAATAATCTTTTAGCCAAAGATAATCTTCGTCATCAAAAGCTCCTCCGCTAAAATAGATCGGTCTTTTCCAGTCATTATTGGCTAGGATATCAAGCATCATCAGGCGGTTTTTGTACAAAGCACTGCCTTTGATATTGATATCCATATAAGGAACAATAGAATCATTGTATTGAGGATTGACTACCTTGTTTTGGATGATCTTGTTTTTATCGATGGTTAGCCTAATTTTATTTGTTGGATAAAAATGAATGGTTTGCCCGTTTTGCAGACCAACTGTAGATTTTGGATGCTTGATAAATTTCAAGAAATCATTAATGTCCCAACGTGTTTCTACTTTAGGAATATAGGCTACATAATCTAATTTATCTCCAACGTAATCAGCATGTGTAAAAGAGATTGGTAAAGGCTCAGATTCGTATGATTTGGCTTTCATTTGGTCAATATACCAATCGGTCATGAAAAGACTCGTATTGACAATTTTTACGTCTGTACGAATGTGTTCAATTTCTTGAGCATACCAAAGAGGGAAAGTGTCATTATCTCCAATAGTGAATAGAATAGCATTTTTATCGCAAGAATTCAGATACGCTTTTGCCATTGCAACAGCAGTATATTTGTTGGATCTGTCATGATCATCCCAGTTCTGAGAAGCCATTAAAACAGGAGCAGCCAATAAACTTGCGACAATAATAACGGGTCCTGCAATTTTTGGAGTGATGTATTTTTGAATGGTTTCGTAAAGCGAATAAACGCCAAAACCAATCCAAATGGCGAACACATAAAATGATCCGACCAGCGCATAATCTCTTTCTCGAGGCTCAAAAGGTCTTTCATTTAAGTATATTTTTAAGGCAATTCCGGTGAATAAAAACAAGGCCAATAATACATAAAAACTTTTAAGATCTTTATTTGCATGCCACATCAAACCGATTAGTCCTAAGATGAAAGGCAGGAAAAAATAAACATTTCGTCCTTTATTATTCAAAACATCGGTTGGTAAATTGTCTTGAGAACCGAGGTGTAGCGAATCCATAAATTTGATTCCACTGATCCAGTTACCGTCCAAGTTGTCGTATTTTCCTTGAATGTCGTTTTGGCGTCCTACAAAATTCCACATCAAATACCTCCAGTACATATATCCAAACTGATATTCGAACATAAAACTAAAATTGTCTACAGTTGTTGGTTTTTCTATGATTAAATAGTCGCCGTAACTTTTTAAAAATTTTACATAACCTTCGTTGTCAATTTGTTTTTGCGCATAAGCTTGTCTAAATTGAGAAACTACTTTTTCGATCTCGTTGCGTACCTGAGCGGTTGCTGCTGCGTACTCTTCCTCACTTAGTTGTGTCGGATCAATTCCGTATTTGGCCAAATCATCATCATAATTATAATTCGGATTTATCTTAAACTGAGGAGGATTAGAAAAATTGATATAGTTTTCGATGTGTCCCGATTCGGTACTCCACATTCTCGGCAGAATCGTTTTTTGATTATCATCAGAATTTTGTTCTGCGTTTTTATAATTGTTGGTAATAATATATTTACCGGTTTTGTAATCTCTTTCGTAGTTAGGGTTTTTGTCTAAATAAGGAGTTTTGGCATCAAGTCCGGCAAAAACTTCTGTGTATTGAGGTCCGTAAAACAATGGGTTTACGCCGTATTGTTCACGATTATAATACGCAAGAACCTCTGCGGCATCCGATGGTTTGTTCTCGTTGATTACGGTATTGGCGTTCGCGCGCACAGGCAACATAAACCAGGTCGAGAAACCAATTAAAATAAATAACACACAAAGAATGATAGTGTTGTAAAAAACGAGTCCTTTTTGTTTAGTATATTTTAATCCAAAATAAAAGAAAGCAATCAGTACCAAGGCAACAAAAATAGTTCCTGAATTAAAAGGAAGTCCCATACTGTTTACCATAAAAACTTCTGTTTTTCCAAAAGAAGCCATCGTTAGTGGTAGCAGCAATTTAAAGATAAACAATAAAATAGAGATTACTACAACATTGGCAATGATGAAGTTTTTTATCGTTACTTTTTCGTAATGTTTAAAATAATACAAGAATCCAATGGCAGGAATTGTTAATAATGCCATGAAGTGAACACCAAATGAGAGTCCGATCACGAGCGAAATAATCAACAACCATCTGTTTCCTTTAGGTGTATCCATGTCTTGTTCCCAACGAAGTCCAAGCCAAAAAAGCAATGCAATTAATAGTGAGGCCATCGCGTATACTTCGGCTTCTACGGCATTAAACCAAAAACTGTCTGAGAAAGTATAAGCAAGCGCGCCAACTAAAGAGCTTCCTAGTATTACAATCGAATTATTTTGGTCAATATTTGCAAAGCGAGCTAAGATTTTTTTCAGAACCATAGAAGAAGACCAGAACAAAAATAGAATGGTAAATGCGCTAGAAAAAACAGACATCATGTTTACCATTAAGGCAATGTGTTGGTCATCTACGGCAAACATAGCAAAAAAGGCACCCATCATTTGGTACAAAGGAGCTCCCGGGGGATGTCCTACTTCAAGTTTGGCTGCTGTGGCAATGTATTCGCCACAATCCCAAAAACTCATGGTGGGTTCAACAGTTAGTGTGTAAGTAATTAAAGCGATTGCAAATGCAAACCAACCAATAATTGTATTCCATTTATTGAAATTGAATTGTGCCATATTTTGGTGTTAAAATTTTGTATGTTTTCTATCCTACAAAGAAAATGTTTTTTTGTTTAAAGAAACG
This sequence comes from Flavobacterium flavipigmentatum, assembly GCF_020911905.1. Lineage (NCBI taxonomy): Bacteria > Pseudomonadati > Bacteroidota > Flavobacteriia > Flavobacteriales > Flavobacteriaceae > Flavobacterium > Flavobacterium flavipigmentatum. The sequence goes on from NZ_CP087133.1 coordinate 1,740,704, forward strand.
AGCATTAACAAAAAATTCTATAAAACTATTTGATAAAAGTAATGTATTGTTTGTGAAATACTTGCGAAGATATTGGAGGTTGAGAAGAAAAAAAATTAAAAAAAAATCAAATTTTTTTATCAAAAAGTTTGCGCAAACTAAAAAAAGCTTTAAATTTGCACTCGCTTAACCGCACTGATGGTCTATGGTGTAATGGTAACACAACTGTTTTTGGTGCAGTCTTTCAAGGTTCGAGTCCTTGTAGACCAACATAAAAGCCTCTCAATCGAGAGGCTTTTTTTATGCAATAAATTTTCGATAATTACAAAATCAAAAATTTTCTATTTAAATTTTGACAGTAATAACGGGTCTTACAGCATGATTTACCAGTCCTTCGCTAATGCTTCCGTTAAAAAAGTGTGCAAAACCGGTTCTTCCGTGTGTGGACATCCCGATTATATCTGCATTGATGCTGTTCGAAAAATTTAAAATTCCTTTTTCGATATTGGTATCGTTATAGATTTGCGTTGAATAATTGGTTAAATTAAATTCTGAAACAAAATCATTCATTGCTTTCTCTGCCACATGTGTTGGTTTGAAGCTGTTAGGTGTGCAAATCATCACTAAATGTAGTTTTGTGTTGAATAATTTTGTGAATTTTAATAGTTTTTCAAATGGTTTTTTGGTTTCTTCTGTAAAATCAGATGCGAAAACAACATTCTTTGGATCAAAGTTTGCAATGTCTTTTTTGATCACTAGAACTGGTATATCTGAATTTCGAACTACTTTCTCAGTATTCGATCCGATGAGTAATTCTTCAAGTCCAGAAGAGCCGTGAGATCCCATTACAATCAAATCGATATTGTGCTCTTTGCTAATTTGAGTGATTCCATGAATAGGTTTGTCTATTTTTGCAATTTCTGTTACAGGAATGCCGTCTAAGAATGTTTTGGATGCAATTTCGTCCAGTGTTTCGTTGGCTTTTTTCATAAAAAGCATGGTTTCTGGAATGCTTGCGCCACCCAGGATTGCATCGTTCATTTGACTAGGTAATTCAAGAATGTGTAAAATAACGATTTCTGCATCGTTTTTTTTTGCAATTTGTGCGGCTACTTTTAAAGCGTCTTCTGCGTGTTTTGAGAAGTCAGTGGGTACTAGAATTCGTTTCATGGTTTTTGGGGTTAAATAATAAAAAATCTTTTGTTTTAATGCTACTATAAAGATAAGAAATATTTTTAGAGCAATCTATTTATTTTGATTTATAAAAAAAACACTATATTTGCACCGTTATTTATTAAAATCTAAATAATGAGGGGACTAAGTGTCCCCTCTTTTTATAAAATTATGACATTTAAAGAAAAAGTAAACACATTAATAACTGAGGCTCTTTTAGAAAAGCCATCGATCTTTTTGATTGATTTGAGTATTTCAGACTCATTCAAGATCAGTGTGGGGTTAGACGGAGATGAAGGAGTGGCGCTGCAGGATTGCATTGACATCAGTCGTGCCATCGAGAATAATCTGGATCGTGAAGAGCAGGATTTTTCTCTTGAAGTAGCATCTGTTGGAGTAGGGTCTCCATTGAAATTTACAAGACAATACATCAAAAATATTGGTAGAACATTGATTGTTACTACAAATAGTGAAAAAATTGAAGCAGAATTGGTAGAAGCTAACGATGTTTTTATAATTTTGTCTTGGGAAGCAAGAGAACCGAAAAAAGTTGGAAAAGGAAAAGAAACAGTTCAAAAAAAGCAACAAATACCTTATACAGAAATTAAAGAGGCAATTGTTACAGTAACATTTTAATTAAAGAATTCGCATGGAAAATTTAGCATTAATCGATTCATTCTCAGAGTTTAAAGATAATAAACTTATTGATCGTGTAACGCTTATGGCAATTTTAGAGGACGTGTTTAGAAATGCATTAAAGAAAAAATACGGTTCTGATGATAACTTCGATATTATCATAAATCCTGATAAAGGAGATATGGAGATTTGGAGACGAAGAGTAATCGTTGCTGACGAAGATCTTGATTTTGAAAATGAAGAAATTACTTTAACAGAGGCAAGAATGATCGAAGCTGATTTTGAAATCGGTGAAGAAGTTTCTGAAGAGGTAAAATTGATTGATTTAGGAAGAAGAGCTATTTTGGCTTTGCGTCAAAACTTAATATCTAAAATTCACGAACACGATAACACCAATCTTTACAAACAATTTAAAGACATTATCGGTGATATTTATACTGCCGAAGTACACCACGTACGTCCTAGAGTAGTTATCTTGGTAGATGATGAAGGAAACGAAATTGTGCTTCCAAAGGAGAAACAAATTCCATCTGACTTTTTCCGTAAAGGAGATAACGTTCGCGGAATCATCGAAAGCGTAGAGTTAAAAGGAAACAAACCTCAGATTATTATGTCTAGAACTTCAGAAAAGTTCTTAGAGAAATTATTTGAACAAGAAATCCCGGAAGTATTTGACGGTTTGATTACTGTAAAAAATGTAGTGCGTATTCCTGGCGAGAAAGCAAAAGTAGCAGTCGATTCTTATGATGATAGAATTGATCCTGTTGGAGCTTGTGTAGGTATGAAAGGATCACGTATTCACGGAATTGTTCGTGAGTTAGGAAACGAAAATATCGATGTCATCAATTATACCAGCAATATTCAATTGTTTATTACAAGAGCTTTAAGCCCTGCCAAAGTTTCTTCAATCAAAATTGATGAGGAAAATAAAAGAGCGGAAGTTTTCTTGAAATTAGAAGAAGTTTCTAAAGCAATTGGTAGAGGAGGTCACAATATAAAATTAGCGGGTCAGCTAACAGGTTACGAGTTAGATGTTATCAGAGAAGGTGATGTTGCTAGTGGCGAGGACGACGACGTTGAATTAACTGAGTTTTCTGATGAAATTGAAGGCTGGGTGATCGAAGAGTTTGCAAAAATAGGTTTGGATACAGCTAGAAGTATCCTAAAACAAGAAGTAGAAGATTTAGTAAGAAGAACAGATTTAGAAGAGGAAACTATTCTTGATGTTATGAAAATACTAAAAGAAGAGTTTGATAGCTAGTTATCTGCTCTAACAACACAACGAAAAAGGTAATAATAAAAAGGTTATATGTCTGAAGAGAGAGTAATAAGAATAAACAAGGTTTTAAGGGAATTAAATATTTCGTTAGAAAGAGCTGTTGATTATCTAAAAGATAAGGGAATTGCTATTGACGCAAATCCAAATGCAAAAATTTCTGATAGCGAATTTAATATCCTACAAAGCCAATTTGCGGGCGATAAGGGGAATAAGGAAGCTTCTAAAGAAGTTGGAGAAGAGAAGAGAAAAGAGAAAGAAGCATTACGTGTTGAACGTGAGAAAGAAATTGAGGACAAACGCAGACAAGACGAAGAACGTCAGAAGCAGCAAGAAGTTATAAAAGCGAGAGCCGTTGTAACAGGACCTGTTCAAGTAGGTAAGATTGATCTAAATCCAAAAAAACCTGCAGTTGCTGTTGCGGCTGCCCAAGAACCAGCCAAGGTTGAAGAACCAAAAGTTGTGATTCAGCCAGAAGTCGAAAAGCCTGTTCAAAAAGAAGAGGTAAAAGCAGAAGTTCCTGTGACTCCTCAAGACAAAGTAGAAAAACCTATTATTACTGAGAAAAAAGAAGTAAAAGTGGCGTCTCCAAAAGTAGCTCCTGAACCTGTTGTGTCAACTGATCCAGGAACTGCAGAAGAAACGATCACTACGCAATATCAAAAATTATCTGGAACTACTCTTACGGGACAAACAATTGATTTATCTCAATTTAATAAACCTAAGAAAAAGAAAGAAGATCCAAAGATAACTCCAAATAAACCTGGAGCACAAGGTGCAAACAATAACGCTAACAAAAATAAGCGTAAAAGAATTGCTCCTAAGCCAGGCGCTCCGGGCGCGCCAAAACCTGCGACAGCAAATGCGCCGGGAACTCCAAACCCAAATAAAATTACACCAAATACAGGTGGAGGTGGTTTTAATGCTAATAGAAGTGCAAGACCTGGTTTTGTAAAAGGAAACCGTCCTGCAATTGTTGCAAAAGTAGAGCCTACCGAAGAGGAAGTAAAAAACCAAATTAGAGAAACTCTTGAAAAACTTCAAGGTAAAGGCGGTAAATCAAAAGCGGCCAAATACAGAAGAGATAAAAGAGATACACACCGTCAGAAATCTGATGAAGAGCAAAGAGCACTTGATGAAGGAAGTAAAACTATTAAAGTTACAGAATTTGTTACAGTAGGTGAAATTGCTATCATGATGGATGTGCCAATTACGAAAGTGATTGGAACTTGTATGTCACTTGGAATCATGGTTACCATGAACCAACGTTTGGATGCAGAAACGTTAACTATTGTAGCGGATGAATTTGGTTACGAAGTTGAGTTTATAACTGTAGATATCGAAGAAGCTATCGAAGTTGTTGCTGATAAAGAAGAAGATTTAGTATTTAGAGCACCAATTGTTACTGTAATGGGTCACGTCGATCACGGTAAAACATCTTTACTGGATTATATTCGTAAAGAAAATGTTATCGCTGGTGAGTCGGGAGGTATTACACAACACATTGGAGCTTACGGAGTAACTTTGGATAACGGTCAAAAAATAGCATTTTTAGATACACCGGGTCACGAAGCGTTTACAGCGATGCGTGCACGTGGGGCACAAGTTACCGATATTGCCATTATTGTAATTGCTGCGGATGATGATATCATGCCACAAACAAAGGAGGCTATAAGTCATGCTCAAGCAGCTGGCGTTCCAATTATTTTTGCCATCAACAAAATTGATAAACCAAACTCTAACGTTGAAAAGATAAAAGAGAAATTGGCAGGTATGAATTTACTTGTTGAGGATTGGGGTGGAAAAATTCAATCGCATGATATTTCTGCAAAAGTAGGAACGGGTGTGAAAGAATTATTAGAAAAAGTATTATTAGAAGCTGAAATTTTAGATTTAAAATCGAATCCAAATAAAGCGGCTCAAGGAACAGTTGTTGAGGCTTTCTTGGATAAAGGAAAAGGATATGTGTCTACTATTTTAGTACAACATGGTACTTTAAAAGTTGGAGATTACATGTTGGCAGGGAAACATCATGGTAAAATCAAAGCGATGCATGACGAAAGAGGGCATATAGTTCTTCAAGCTGGTCCTTCGACTCCGGTATCTGTTTTAGGTTTAGATGGTGCTGCAACAGCGGGAGATAAATTTAATGTTTTTGAAGACGAAAAAGAAGCGAAACAAATTGCATCTAAACGTTCTCAATTAATGCGTGAGCAATCCGTACGTACACAACGTCATATTACGCTTGATGAAATTGGTCGTCGTATTGCACTTGGTCAGTTTAAAGAGTTGAACGTAATCCTTAAAGGAGACGTTGATGGATCTGTAGAAGCATTATCAGATTCGTTCTCTAAACTTTCTACAGAAGAAATTCAAATTAATATCATACACAAAGGTGTTGGAGCAATTACAGAGACTGACGTTATGTTGGCTTCTGCCTCTGATGCGATTATTATCGGATTTAACGTTCGTCCTGCTGGTAATGCCAGACAATTGGCAGATAAAGAAGAAATCGATATCCGTTATTATTCTATTATCTACGCGGCTATCGATGACTTAAAAGATGCGATGGAAGGAATGTTAGCTCCAGAGATGAAAGAAGAAATTCTTGGAACTGCTGAAATTCGTGAGATTTTCAAAATTTCTAAAGTAGGTTCTATTGCCGGATGTATGGTGATGGATGGTAAGATTATGAGAACTTCTAAAATTAGAGTTATTAGAGAAGGAGTTGTAGTGCATACTGGAGACCTTATTGCTTTAAAACGTTTCAAAGACGACGTAAAAGAAGTTTCTAAAGGTTACGATTGTGGTATTCAAATAAAAGGTTACAACGACATTGAAGAAAGAGATGTTATTGAAGCTTATCACGAAGTTGCTATCAAAAAGAAATTGAAATAAAATTCAATATTTATATTTTAAAGTCCCATCGAAAGTTGGGACTTTTTTTATTGGGATACACGATAAAAATTTCAGTTTCCTTTGTTGATGGTGGTTGAAATAATATGTTATTTGTTTTAAATTTTATATTATTTTTGATAAAAAATATTTGCTTATGAAACCATTCCTATACTCATTTCTTTTGTCGATCTGTATGTCAACTGTTTCCTTCTCGCAAGAAGGTGAAGATATAAAAGTTGCTCCGCCAGCGGGTAATGCTTTGGTTGGTGATTATTACGGTGCCAATGTTAACAAAGTATCTGAAGAGAAAGCAATCTCTGTCGAAAAGTTAGAAAGTAAGCTAGAAAGTACCAGTAAAGCAGAAAATGTTGTGGTAAAAGGTCTGGTGACCGATGTTTGTCCTAAGAAAGGATGTTGGCTCACTATTAAGACAGAAGACGGTTCTCCTTTCTTTGTAAAAATGAAGGATTATGCTTTTTTTGTTCCAACGGCTTTAAAAGGAAAACATGTTGTTTTAGAAGGTGTTGCTGAGAAGAAAATTACCTCTGTTAAAGAATTGAAACATTATGCAAAAGATGCTAAAAAAACAAAGGCAGAAATAGATGCTATTACGGCTCCAAAAGAAGAAATTAGTTTTCTGGCGGATGGAATTAAAGTGGTAAATTAAGTTTGCTGAAAAGATAGCTACTTTAAAAATTATAACATAAAGTCTCAACAAAAGTTGGGGCTTTTTTTGCTTTAAAGTAAATCGATCATTTTCGAAGTTTAGTAATTTCATCGATTTATGAAATAAGAAAAATGATACAATTAAATGCGCATTTGTTTGACTCTTGAATCATATTAAAAATGAAGAAATTATCTTTTTTGAATTAAAAGAAAGATTAATTCTGTCATATATCAAATGATAAAAGAGCAGGATGTTAAATTTAATTATTATAAAAAAATATAAATTTATCGTTTTAGTTTTTATTTTAAATTTTTTACAACAGATGAAGAATACTAGTCTTTTAGAACCTGAAATCTAGAATGCGATTCATTTTATATTAAAGCAGTTGTATTTCCGTATTTGACAGTTGAGACAGATTATATTGCTATTTAGGATAAAAAAGGAAAAAGTAGATTCTTATTTAATAATGGGTGCAAAACCTCTGTTTGATCGTGTAGAAAAAGGGAGTGAAAGGCACAAGCGAATACAGAAAGAGTTAAGTAACTTTAAGATAAATAAATTGGTTTAGGTTCTAAAAAGCTGAAATTCTGCATATAAAAAATGCCACTCATAAAAGTGGCATTTTTTTCTGCTATGAGGATTTTATTTTGAAGGCTTTAGAAGAAAAACACTTTTGTATCTTTTTTTAATTTCGATTAAATTACGTTCGGCTTCGATTCGGGTTTTAAAATTCCCCACCATAACTTTATAGTTCGGAGTATTAAAAATTATTGTTCCATCGATATCGCTAAATTCTCTTTTAAAGTCTGCTAACGTTTTTTTTGCTTCCTCGCTTTTGCCACTAAATATTTGAATTTTATATGTTTCATTTGTATTTATTGACGTGTTAATTTTGCGTTTATCATTCAATAATTGTTCAAATTTAGGATCTTGGTTTACTGTTAAATTTTGGTCTTGTGCATTAATATTGTATGCTAAAGTGAACATTGTTAATGTAAAGAAAACTCTACTAGATGGGGTTAAAATTCTCATAATGTGATGGTTTTTATGCAAAAATAGTATTTAAAGTCTGTTTGTAAAATTTTAATATTATTTAGAATTAATATAAATTGATATTTAAGAGTATTTTAAGGTTTTAAGAATAGTTCATAAGTCGTATTTTTGTCCAAGTTTTAAAAGAAGGTATTGTTTTTTTGTTCATTTGTTACAGAAAAAATCATACCAAAAATTAGTAGATAATTTTATACTATATGAAAAAGGTGGGTAACCATAATTCGATCTCAAGAAAATTGCTGCTTAGCTTATCGCTAACGTTTATTTTCTCCCTAACTTCATTTGCTCAAGAAGCTGCTGCTCCGGCAGCACCTGATGCTGCTGCTCCTGCTGCAACTACAGGTGGTGATCCAGTAAAAGGGAAAGAACTTTTTAATGCAAATTGCGCTGCATGTCACAAATTAGATGCCAAATCAACAGGTCCTGCTTTAAGAGGAGTTGCTGCTAAGCATGATATGGCGTGGATCTACAAGTGGGTTCACAACAGCTCTGAAATGATTAAGTCAGGAGACGCTGTTGCAGTAAAATTGTTTGAGGAATATAACAAGTCTGTCATGACTGCTTTTCCTCAATTGTCTGAAGGTGATATTGATAATATTATCGCTTATACTTCTGAAGTCAAAGCTGAACCTGTTGCAATGTCACCAGCTTCGCCTCCAAATACTAAAGTTGAAGGTGGTGGTGTCTCAAATAATATTATTTTAGGTGCTCTGGCGCTTGTGATGGCTATTTTGGTTGTGATGTTGTTCATGGTGAACAAAGTTTTAACTAAGGTTGCGAGTAAAAATGGTATTGAGGTTGCTCCCAAAGCGCCTACAACTCCAATTTGGAAAGCTTTTGCTAGAAATCAATTTTTAGTACTGGTAACATCTATATTTTTGCTTCTTGCTAGTGGGTATTTTGTTTATGGATACTTGATGCAAGTGGGTGTAGATCAGAATTATGAGCCAATTCAGCCAATTCATTATTCTCACAAGATTCACGCTGGTGACAACGAGATCAATTGTAAGTATTGTCACTCTGCTGCTCGTGTTAGTAAAAATGCTGGTATTCCTTCTTTGAATATTTGTATGAACTGTCATAAAAACATTGCTGAGGTTGCTGAAACTACTGCTACTCCTGAGTACAGTAAAGCATTCTATGATGGTGAAATTCAAAAATTATATGATGCTGTTGGATGGGATAAGGCAACACAAACTTATACCGGAAAAACACAGCCTGTAAAATGGGTTCGTATTCATAATTTGCCTGATTTCGTATATTTTAACCACTCACAACACGTATCTGTTGCAGGTGTTGAATGTCAGACTTGTCACGGTCCGGTTGAAGAGTTTGAAATCATGAAGCAATATTCTAAATTAACAATGGGATGGTGTATTGATTGCCATAGAAAAACCGATGTTAAGATGGAAGGAAATGCATACTATGATAAAATTCATGCTGAACTTTCTAAAAAATACGGTGTAGAAAAATTGACTGCAGCGCAAATGGGAGGTTTAGAATGCGGCAAATGCCACTATTAATCGAATTATTAAGATTTTAATATTTATATAAAATGTCATCAAACAAAAAATACTGGAAAAGTGTTGAAGAACTAGAAAATAGTTCTATTGTTGAGGCGCTTAGAAATAACGAATTTGTTGAAGAAATTCCTACTGATGAATTCTTAGGGAATGCAGATGCTTTAGCTACATCTGGAACTTCACGTCGTGACTTTTTAAAGTACGTAGGATTTAGTACTGCGGCCGTAACTCTTGCTGCTTGCGAAGGTCCTGTTCACAAGTCGATACCTTATGTGTTGCAACCAGAACAAATCATTCCTGGTGTTGCAGATTATTATGCAACTACTGTTTTTGATGGTTTTGATTTTGCCAACCTTTTGGTAAAAACTCGCGAAGGTCGTCCAATTAAGATTGATAACAATACTATTTCTGGAGCTAAGTTTTCTGCCAATGCTAGAATTCATGCGTCTATCCTGTCATTATACGATAGTATGCGTTTGAAAGAACCTAAGTTGGAAGGAAAAGATACTACTTGGTCTGCAGTTGATTTGAAAATTAAATCAAGTATTGCTGACGCAAAAGCAAAAGGAGGACAAGTTGTATTGTTGACTAATACTTTGGCAAGTCCATCAACTGAGAAATTAATTGGTGAATTTATTGCTAAAAATCCAAATGCAAAACATGTCGTTTACGATGCTGTTTCTTCTTCGGAAGCTTTAGATGCATTCGAAACTGTTTACGGAGAAAGAGCTTTGGTTGATTATGATTTTTCAAAAGCTTCTTTAATTGTTTCTGTTGGAGCTGATTTCTTAGGAGATTGGCAAGGTGGTGGATACGATGCTGGTTATGCCAAAGGACGTATTCCTCAAAACGGAAAAATGTCTCGTCATTTTCAGTTCGAATCAAATATGACATTATCTGGAGCTGCTGCTGATAAGCGTGTTCCAATGACTATATCTAATCAAAAGCAAGCTCTAGTTCAAATATATAATATAGTTGTAGGTGCTAATGTTGCTGTCTCTTTAGAGGCTGCCTTTAAAAACGAAGTTGTAAAAGCTGCTCAACAGCTTAAAGCTGCCGGTTCTAAAGGAGTTTTAGTATCGGGCTTAGAAGATAAAAATGCACAATTATTAGTTTTGGCTATCAATCAGGTATTGGCTAGCGAAGCTTTTAATACTGCTGGTACAAGACAAATTAGAAAAGGTTCTAACGCTACAGTTGCACAACTATTAAAAGACATGAACGCAGGAAGTGTTCATACTTTAATTATGAGTGGAGTTAATCCAGTGTATACTTTGGCAGATGCTGCTTCTTTTGAAGCTGGATTGAAAAAAGTAAAAACTTCTGTTGCATTTTCTTTAAAAGAAGATGAGACCGCTTTACTTACTACTATTGCTGCTCCAGCTCCTCATTATTTAGAAGCTTGGGGTGATGTTATGATTACAAAAGGAACGTATAGCTTGACTCAGCCAACCATTCGTCCTATTTTCAATACAAAACAATTTCAAGATGTTTTACTATCATTAAACGGAACTCCTGGAACTTTTTACGATTATATCAAAGCCAATTCGGGTGGTATTATTGCAGGTTCTTCTTGGAATCAAGTTTTGCATGATGGTGTTTTTGTGTTAGGATCTACAGCTTTAACAGGAGGTTCTTATGACTATTCTGCTGCTGCTAGTGCCTTGTCTAAATCAAAATCTATTGGTGATTTTGAGTTAGTATTGTACACAAAAACTGGTTTAGGTGACGGGCAACAAGCAAACAATCCTTGGTTGCAAGAGTTTCCAGATCCAATTACAAGAGTTTCTTGGGATAATTACGTAACCGTTTCGAATGCAGATGCCAAAAAACTTGGATTATCTAATGAAATTGTTGCAAACGGTGGTTTAAACGGAAGCTATGCTACAATTACTACTGCTGACGGTTTAAAACTCGAAAATGTACCTGTAATTGTTCAACCAGGACAAGCTGTTGGTACACTAGGTTTAGCTGTTGGTTATGGTCGTAAGGCTGCTTTAAAAGACGAAATGCAGGTAGGTTTAAACGCTTACGCTTTATATAAAAATTTTAATAGTGTTCAATCTGTTTCTATTGCGAAAGCAAATGGAGAGCATGAGTTTGCTTGTGTTCAAGGGCAGAAAACATTAATGGGTAGAGGAGATATCATTAAAGAAACTACTCTTAAGATTTTCAATGAAAAAGATGCAGAATATTGGAACGAACAACCAATGGTATCTTTAGATCACGAAGAAGTTAAAGCTACAACAGTTGATTTATGGGAATCATTTGATCGTTCTACAGGACATCACTTTAATCTTTCTATAGATTTGAACGCTTGTACAGGTTGTGGAGCATGTGTTATTGCTTGTCATGCTGAAAACAATGTTCCTGTTGTTGGAAAAGCAGAGGTAAGAAGAAGTCGTGATATGCACTGGTTGCGTATTGACAGATATTACTCTTCAGAAAGTACTTTTGAAGGCGATAATGAAAGAAAAGAGAATATTGCTGGTTTATCTAGTTCATTGTCTACTTTTAATGAGATGGAAAAAGCAGGAGATAATCCTCAAGTTGCTTTCCAGCCTGTAATGTGTCAACATTGTAACCACGCACCGTGTGAAACTGTTTGTCCTGTTGCTGCAACATCTCACAGTCGTCAAGGTCAAAACCACATGGCATACAACAGATGTGTAGGTACTCGTTATTGTGCCAACAACTGTCCTTATAAAGTACGTCGTTTTAACTGGTTCTTGTACAACAAAAACAGTGAATTTGATTATCACATGAATGATGATTTAGGTCGTATGGTATTAAACCCAGACGTAAATGTTCGTTCTCGTGGAGTTATGGAGAAATGTTCTATGTGTATTCAAATGACACAAGCTACTATATTAAAAGCTAAAAAAGAAGGTCGCCCAGTTGTTGACGGAGAATTCCAAACAGCATGTTCAAGTGCTTGTTCTTCTGGAGCGATGATATTTGGTGATGTTAATGATAAAGAAAGTAAAGTGGCTAAGTTGGCTGCTGACGAAAGATCATATCACTTGTTGGAACATGTTGGAACAAAACCTAATGTGGTTTACCATGTTAAAGTTAGAAATACGTAGTACAAAAAATTATTAATTAAGAAACAATATAAAGGATTATGTCGTCTCATTACGAAGCACCCATTAGAAAACCTTTAGTTATAGGTGATAAATCTTATCACGACGTAACAGTAGATGTAGCTGCGCCTGTTGAAGGTCCTGCAAATAAACATTGGTGGATTGTATTTTCAATCGCATTAATAGCCTTCCTTTGGGGATTAGGCTGTATAATATACACCGTATCTACCGGTATCGGAACTTGGGGATTAAATAAAACAGTTGGTTGGGCTTGGGATATCACGAACTTCGTTTGGTGGGTTGGTATTGGTCACGCCGGAACATTGATTTCTGCGGTATTATTACTTTTCCGTCAACGTTGGAGAATGGCGATTAACCGTTCTGCAGAAGCAATGACTATTTTCTCGGTAGTTCAGGCTGGTTTATTTCCAATCATTCACATGGGTCGTCCATGGTTAGCGTATTGGGTTTTACCTATTCCAAATCAGTTTGGATCTCTTTGGGTAAACTTTAACTCGCCATTACTTTGGGATGTATTCGCAATTTCAACGTATCTTTCGGTATCATTAGTTTTCTGGTGGACTGGTTTACTTCCTGATTTTGCAATGTTACGTGATAGAGCAGTTACACCTTTTACAAAAAAAGTATATTCTATCCTTAGTTTTGGATGGAGTGGAAGAGCAAAAGACTGGCAACGTTTTGAAGAAGTATCTTTGGTACTTGCAGGTTTGGCTACACCACTTGTACTTTCTGTACATACTATTGTATCGATGGACTTTGCTACTTCTGTAATTCCAGGATGGCATACTACAATTTTTCCTCCGTACTTCGTTGCTGGAGCGGTATTCTCAGGATTTGCCATGGTAAATACCTTGCTTATCGTTATGAGAAAAGTTTCTAATCTTGAAGCTTATATTACTTTACAACACATAGAATTGATGAATATAGTAATCATGATTACTGGTTCTATTGTTGGAGTCGCTTATATTACCGAGTTATTCGTAGCATGGTATTCAGGAGTTGAATATGAGCAATACGCTTTCTTAAACAGAGCTACCGGACCTTACTGGTGGGCATATTGGTCAATGATGACTTGTAACGTTTTTTCTCCACAATTTATGTGGTTCAAAAAACTAAGAACAAGTATCATGTTTTCATTTATTATTTCGATTGTGGTAAACATCGGAATGTGGTTTGAAAGATTCGTAATTATCGTTACTTCTTTACATAGAGATTATCTTCCATCTTCTTGGACAATGTTTTCACCAACATTTGTTGATATTGGAATTTTCATCGGAACAATTGGTTTCTTCTTTGTATTATTTTTACTGTACTCAAGAACATTCCCTGTAATTGCTCAGGCAGAGGTAAAAACAATTTTGAAAGGAACAGGAGATAACTATATTAGAGAAAGAGCAAATAAAGATTCACATCATGAGTAATAAAGTAATATACGCCATTTATAATGACGATGATATTTTGATGGATGCAGTAAAGAAAACCAGAGCTGCGCATCATCATATTGAAGAAGTTTTTACTCCATTCCCTGTTCACGGTTTGGATAAAGCTATGGGTTTAGCACCAACAAGATTAGCTATTTGTGCTTTCTTATATGGTTGTGTTGGTATTTCTGTTGCAACAACTATGATGAGTTATATAATGATTCATGACTGGCCTCAGGATATTGGTGGAAAACCAAGTTTTAGTTTCATTCAGAATATGCCAGCATTTGTGCCTATTATGTTTGAGATGACAGTATTTTTTGCTGCCCACTTAATGGTAATAACTTTCTATATGAGAAGTAGATTATGGCCATTTAAAGAAGCTGAAAATCCTGATGTAAGAACAACAGATGACCATTTTTTAATGGAAGTTGCTGTAAACAATAACGAAGCAGAACTAGTTTCTTTTTTCGAAGGTACAGGAGCTGTTGAAGTTAAAGTAATTGAAAAGAATTAATTGTAGCTATGAAAAGGATATATAAAATAACACTTTTAGTTGGTATAACTATTTTAGTTTCATCTTGCCACAATAATTCGGCACCAAACTATCAGTATTTCCCAAATATGTATGAATCTGTAGGGTATGAAACTTATTCAGAAGCAAAAGTATTTAAGGGAGGAAAAGAAGGACAACTTCCTGCAGAAGGAACTATCAATAGAGGTTTTGTGCCTTATGAATACCCAAATACCACTGAAGGTTATGAATTGGCTAAAGCTAATTTAATGTCACCTTTGGCTCCTGCTGAAAGAAATTCTGAAAAAGGTAAAGAACTTTTTGAAATTTATTGTATCAGTTGTCATGGTGCATCTGGAAACGGTAAAGGTAAATTGGTTGAGAGAGAAAAATTTCTTGGAGTACCTAGTTATAAAGACAGAGTTATTACTGAAGGGAGTGTCTTTCATGTTGTAACTTATGGTTTAAATTCAATGGGTTCCCATGCAAATCAATTAAGTGCCCACGAACGTTGGTTAGTTGCTGACTATGTTCTAAAACTAAAAAGCCAATTATAATTGTTGAACAAACTGATCGTAATAGATATGTATACATTTTCAAGTAAATTAAAAACTTTTTCTATCATTCTAATGGCCGTTGGTATATTAGGAATTGGGTATGGTTTTTTAAGTGCTCCTAAAGATATTCAAGAAGTTGAAAAATTACTAGCTGCAGATGCAAATGGCGGACACGGTGCTGCTCACGGAGAGACAGCAGAGACTTCGCATAAAGAAGCAGGTCATCACGAAGTTGCTGTTACTGAGCATGAATCACACGAAGGTGGAGAGCACGCAAAAGTTGGCGCTAAGGATGAAAACAAAGAACATTTAACTCACGTTTTACACCAATTACAAAACAAGCCTTGGTCTGCGTTGTACGTTGCTTGTATTTTCTTCTTGTTGCTTTCTATGGGTGTTTTGGCATTTTATGCTATTCAGCAAGTAGCTCAAGCAGGCTGGTCTCCGGTACTTTTTAGAGTTATGCAGGGTATAACGGCTTATTTGCCTGTTGGTTCTGTAATTTTCTTTATTATTTTGGTCCTTTGCGGATTGCATTTCAATCATATTTTTGTTTGGTTGGGTGAAGAAGTTACAGATCCTAAGAGTGAGCATTATGATGCTATTATTGCTGGTAAAGCGGGTTATTTAAATTTTCCGTTTTGGATCGCTAGAGCTGCAATATTTTTATTAGGATGGAACTTATATCGTTACTATTCTAGAAAAAATTGTTTGGCTCAGGATGAAGCTAATGACGATTTAAACTATAAAAAGAATTTCAAACAATCTGCTGGATTTTTAGTTTTCTTTATTGTTTCTGAATCTATTATGTCTTGGGACTGGATTATGTCTTTTGATCCACATTGGTTCAGTACATTATTTGGTTGGTATGTATTTGCTTCTTTCTTTGTAAGTGGTATTACGACAATCGCTTTGGTTACTATATACTTAAAATCTAAAGGATATTTAGAATATGTAAATACAAGTCACATTCACGATTTAGCAAAATTTATGTTTGGGATTAGTGTATTTTGGACATATTTATGGTTCTCTCAATTTATGTTGATCTGGTACGCAAATATTCCTGAAGAGGTTACTTATTTTGTCACAAGAATTCAATTATACAACTTGCCTTTCTTTGGTGCTGTCGTGATGAATTTTGTATTCCCATTATTGATATTAATTAACACAGATTTCAAACGTATTAGTTGGGTTATTGTAATGGCTGGTATTGTTATTCTATTAGGTCATTATGTTGATTTCTTTAATATGATTATGCCGGGTACAGTTGGAGATAAATGGTTCATTGGAGTTTCTGAAATTGCATCTATTCTTTTCTTCCTAGGTTTGTTTATTTTTGTTGTTTTCACAGCATTGACTAAATCTCCTTTGTTGGCAAAAAGAAATCCTTTTATAGAAGAAAGTAAACATTTTCATTATTAATATTTAAAGAAATAAACAGATGACAAGTTTGTTGGTAATTATAGTTTTAGTTTTATTAGCAGTTGCTTTGTGGCAATTGACCAAGATTTTTGATCTTACTCAAGTAGGATCTTCTTCGGACGATTCACAAGTTGCATCAGATAATGATAATAATGTTCAGGGATATATTATGTTCGGGTTTTTGGCCTTTATATATATATTTACAATTTATGGTTTATTAAAATGGGGTAATTTAGCACTTCATACTCCAGCTTCAGAGCATGGTTCTTTAGTAGACAGTTTGATGAACATTACTTGGGTATTAATCTTTACAGTTCAAATTATTACGCAAGGTTTACTATATTGGTTTTCTTTTAAATATAAAGGGAATAAAGATAAAAAAGCATTGTTTTTTGCTGATAGTAATAAATTAGAAGCAATTTGGAGTATTATCCCTTCAGTTGTTTTAGCAGTTTTGATTCTTTACGGGCTATATGCTTGGAATAACATTATGTTTGTTGATAAAGATGAAGATGTTATTGAAATCGAATTATACGCACAACAATTTAAATGGACAGCAAGATATGCAGGTCAAGATAACGTATTAGGAAAAGCAAATGTTCGTTTGATTGAAGGTATTAATACTTTAGGTGTTGATATGTCTGATCCTAACGCTCAGGATGATATAATTGTTTCTGAATTGCATATTCCGAAAGGAAAAAAAGTACATTTCAAAATGCGTTCTCAAGATGTATTGCACTCAGCTTACATGCCTCATTTTAGAGCGCAAATGAACTGTGTTCCTGGTATGGTAACTGAATTTGCTTTTATTCCAACTTATACAACTGCAGAATACAGAGAGTTGCCTTTTATGGTTGAAAAAATAGCAAACATCAACAAAATTAGAGCTTTAAAAAGTGCTGAATTAGTTGCACAAGGCGGAACGGCTTTAGATCCTTATACATTTGATTATTTATTATTATGTAATAAAATTTGTGGTGCATCGCATTACAACATGCAAATGAAAATTGTGGTTGATTCTCCGGCAGAATACAAAAAATGGTTGAGCGAGAAAACTACATTATCTCAGGATATCAAAGCTGCAGCAGCTGCAGAAAAAACAGCTGAAGGAGCTGAAGCAACCAAAGATAGTACTAGTGCTGTAAACGATACTGTAAAAGCAGTTATCGATACTGTTAAGGCAGTTGTGGCTAAAGTAGCTATGAAATAATATTTATTAAGAAAATTTAAAGTATACATATATGTCAGCAGAAGCACACGATCACGGACACGATCACGAGCACGAACATCATCATAAAGAGACTTTCATTACTAAATATATCTTTAGTATTGATCACAAAATGATTGCTAAACAATACTTGATTACAGGTATTATTATGGGAATCATAGGTATTGCAATGTCTTTGCTTTTTAGAATGCAATTGGCTTGGCCTGAAGAGTCTTTCAAAATTTTTAATGTATTATTAGGAGATAAATTTGCACCAAATGGTGTAATGGCCAACGATATTTATTTGGCTTTGGTTACAATACATGGTACCATCATGGTATTCTTTGTATTGACTGCTGGTCTAAGTGGTACTTTTAGTAATTTGCTTATTCCTCTTCAAATTGGAGCACGAGATATGGCATCAGGTTTCATGAACATGATTTCATATTGGTTATTTTTCTTATCTGCTGTTATCATGGTGGCTTCATTGTTTGTCGAAGCAGGACCGGCTTCTGCGGGTTGGACAATTTATCCTCCTTTAAGTGCTTTACCACAAGCAATTCCAGGTTCTGGAACTGGTATGACTTTATGGTTAGTTTCGATGGCTATCTTTATTGCATCTTCATTAATGGGATCTTTAAATTACATTGTTACGGTTATCAATTTAAGAACTAAAGGAATGTCTATGACCAGACTTCCATTAACAATCTGGACGTTTTTTGTAACTGCTATTATTGGTGTTATTTCGTTCCCGGTTTTATTGTCTGCTGCCTTATTATTGATTTTTGACAGAAGTTTTGGTACTTCTTTCTTCTTATCTGATATTTATATTGCAGGAGAGGTTTTACACTACCAAGGTGGTTCGCCAGTTTTATTTGAACACTTATTCTGGTTCTTAGGACATCCTGAGGTTTATATCGTAATTTTGCCAGCAATGGGTCTAGTTTCTGAGATTATGGCTACGAATTCTCGTAAACCAATTTTCGGATATAGAGCGATGATCATGTCGGTTCTTGCAATTGCATTTTTATCTACAATTGTTTGGGGTCACCACATGTTTATTTCAGGTATGAATCCTTTCTTAGGATCTGTATTTACTTTTACTACTTTATTGATTGCAATCCCGTCTGCTGTAAAAGCGTTCAACTGGATTACAACTTTATGGAAGGGTAACCTACAATTCAATCCTGCTATGTTATTCTCAATCGGAATGGTTTCAACTTTCATCACTGGAGGGTTAACTGGAATCATTTTAGGAGATAGTACTTTAGATATTAATGTTCATGATACTTATTTTGTAATTGCTCACTTTCACCTAGTAATGGGTATCTCTGCACTTTACGGAATGTTTGGTGGAATTTACCATTGGTTTCCTAAAATGTACGGAAGAATGTTGAATAAGAATCTAGGTTATATTCACTTTTGGGTAACAGCAGTTTGTGCTTACGGAGTATTTTTTCCAATGCACTTTATCGGATTAGCTGGTTTACCAAGACGTTACTATACCAATACAAACTTCCCATTATTTGATGATTTACAAAATGTGAATGTTTTAATTACTACATTTGCTTTAATCGGTGGAGCTTTCCAATTAGTATTTTTGTACAACTTTTTCAGTAGTATTTTCTATGGTAAAAAAGCAGTTCAAAATCCTTGGAGATCTACAACTTTGGAATGGACTACTCCTGTAGAGCACATTCACGGTAACTGGCCGGGAGAAATTCCTCACGTACACCGTTGGCCTTACGATTATAGTAATCCAAATCATGATGTAGATTTTGTACCGCAAAATGTACCAATGAAAGAAGGTGAAGAAGTTTTACATCACTAAAAAAAATATAGAAAAGACTGTCAGTAATGATAGTCTTTTTTGTTTTAGTTAAAGTTTACGATGTCTAAATTTCATGTTTTACAAACTGATTAGTTTGTATATCTTTGTAAGATGAATGAAAATCTAGATCCTACTGCAAAAGGATACAATCCGGAAGAATTAGATCTCGAAAAAAGATTACGTCCACTATCATTTGATGATTTTGCAGGGCAAGATCAGGTTTTGGAGAATTTGAAAGTTTTTGTAGCAGCAGCCAATCAACGTGGTGAAGCGCTTGATCACACTTTGTTTCATGGGCCTCCTGGTTTAGGAAAAACGACTTTGGCTAATATTTTGGCCAATGAACTTGAAGTTGGAATTAAAATTACTTCTGGTCCTGTTTTAGATAAACCCGGTGATTTAGCAGGATTACTGACTAATCTTGAAGAGAGAGATGTATTATTTATAGACGAGATTCATCGTTTAAGTCCTATTGTAGAAGAATATTTATATTCTGCAATGGAAGATTTTAAAATTGATATTATGATCGAATCTGGGCCTAATGCCAGAACCGTTCAAATTAACTTAAATCCTTTTACACTTATTGGGGCAACAACTCGTTCGGGATTGTTAACTGCTCCTATGCGTGCGCGTTTTGGTATTTCTTCACGTTTGCAATATTACACTACAGAGCTTCTAACTACAATTGTAGAAAGAAGTGCATCCATACTAAAAATGCCGATTTCACTTGATGCTGCTATCGAAATTGCAGGACGCAGCCGTGGAACACCTCGTATTGCTAATGCATTGTTGCGAAGAGTACGTGATTTCGCACAAATTAAAGGAAATGGAACAATAGATATCGAGATTGCACGTTATGCTTTAAAAGCGCTTAATGTAGATGCGCACGGTCTTGACGAAATGGATAATAAAATTTTATTAACGATTATTAATAAGTTTAAAGGTGGTCCTGTTGGACTTTCTACTTTGGCAACAGCAGTTTCTGAGAGTAGCGAAACTATAGAAGAAGTTTATGAACCATTCTTAATTCAGGAGGGATTTATTATGCGAACGCCCCGAGGACGAGAAGTTACCGATAAAGCTTATAAACATTTGGGCAAAATAAACACCAATATTCAAGGCGGGTTATTTTAATAATTTAAAATGTTAGAAAATAAAAAATATACGTATCCGCCTAAACTTTCAATAGCTAAATTCTTTTTAGATGCAGAAGGAATTCGTCGTAATCCAATTCCATATCATAAAAAGTATTTCGATAAATTGGGTGATTCCTTTTCTATAAAAATAGGGAGAACGAAACATGTAATATTATCAAGAGATAATGATGTTGCCCAATATATTTTACAAAAAAATCAAAAAAATTATCAGAAATCTCAAATCCAGACGGTTTATCTTTCAAAATATTTAGGACAAGGGCTTTTGACCGCCAATGGTGACTTCTGGTTAAAACAAAGACGTTTGATTCAGCCTGCTTTTCATAAACAGAAAATGAATCAGCTAGTCGAAAATATGGAAGTTATCATTGCTAATGAATTAGCATTTTTGACAAAGGATGAGCCTGTTGATCTTTTTGTTATAATGAGTCAATTGGCTTTTGATGTTGTGGCAAAGTCTTTATTTAAAATTTCGACAGCAGAAAACAAGTTTGATCGATTAAAATTTATTATCGAAGAAGTTCAAAATTTCTTAGTCAAAGAAATACGTCTTCCTCATAAAGCGTGGTGGTTTTCATTAAGTGGTCAGGTAAAGAAACATCGTTTACTGGCTTTAGAAAGCAATAAGATTATTAAGGAAATTGTAGAGGAAAGAGTAGCCTCAAAACAAGAAGTAAATGATTTGCTGAATATGCTTTTAGAAACTCGATATGAAGATACAGGCGAAGGAATGTCGGTAAATCAATTGATTGATGAAATCAAAATTTTGTTTATAGCCGGTCACGAGACAACTGCCAATGCGATGACTTTTACGCTTTATCTTTTGGCTAAGCATCCGGAAATTCAGCATAAAATTTTACAGGAAATCCATCAAATAGAAGCAGAAACAGATAATGTTTTCGACAGATTGCAAAAAATGACGTATATAAATGCTGTTTTAAACGAATCTATGAGGTTGTATCCGCCTGCCTGGATTGTGGATAGGGAGAATGTTTCTGATGATAGTATTGGAGATTATAATTTATTAAAAGGAACTTTGATTGGTGTTTCTTTTTATGAATTACACAGAAATCCTAAATACTGGAAAAACCCGCAGGAATTTAATCCAGAACGATTTTTGGGAGAGCAAAAAAAGGAATCGATGCAATATTTTTATCCTTTTGGTGCAGGTCCCAGAATGTGCATCGGAGTTGGATTTGCTATTTACGAAATGTGTTTGACACTTTCCTATCTTGTAAAAAATTACGAAATAAAGGCTACAGGTGCCGATCTTCAACTTAATCCTTTGATAACTTTAAAGCCGGTAGGAGCACAAGTTATATTTTCTAAAAGATGACCCTCATTTCCCAAAAAAGTGATCATTCAAAATTCATAAAATCCGAGGCAAAAAGACTTGGTTTTCTTTCTTGTGGGATATCGAAAGCTGGCTTTTTAGAGGAAGAAGCACCACGTTTAGAAAAATGGCTCAATAATAATTATCACGGCCAAATGACTTACATGGAAAATAATTTTGATAAACGTTTAGATCCAACTTTGCTTGTTGATGATGCTAAAAGTGTGGTTTCACTTTTGCTGAATTATTATCCATCAGAGATGCAAAATGAAGAGAGTTTTAAGATTTCAAAATATGCTTACGGGCAGGATTATCATTTTGTTATCAAAGAAAAATTAAAAGAATTTCTGCATTCTATTAATGAAAATATTGGTGAAGTTTCCGGGCGTGCTTTTGTTGATTCTGCACCCGTTTTAGACAAGGCCTGGGCGGCCAAAAGTGGCTTGGGTTGGAGAGGTAAAAACAGTAATTTATTGACCCAAAAAGTAGGCTCTTTTTATTTTATAGCAGAGCTAATTATAGATTTAGATTTAGAATACGACCATGCTACTACAGATCATTGCGGTTCCTGCACGGCCTGCATAGACGCATGTCCAACGCAAGCCATTGTAGCTCCATATGTGGTTGATGGTAGTAAATGCATTTCTTATTTTACGATCGAACTCAAAGAGAATATTCCCTATGAGATGAAAGGACAATTTGATGACTGGATGTTTGGTTGTGATACCTGTCAGGATGTTTGCCCGTGGAACCGATTTTCAAAACCTCATTCAGAACCTTTATTCAATACAAATCAAGATTTGCTCTCCTTTACAAAAAAAGACTGGGAAGAAATTACGGAAGAAACTTTTCGAGCTGTTTTTAAAAATTCTCCCATCAAAAGAACCAAATATGAGGGACTGAAACGCAATATTACATTTTTGAAATCTACTTTTTAAGATATTAGTTTAATATTTTTTCATTACTTTAAATATGTTATCTTATTATTTATATTAAAAAAGGCGTTAATTTTACATAAAATACATTTTTAATAAGAAATAAAACCAAATGATGAGATATTAAGAATTTGTAAGACTTTTTTTGGTCATTTGTTAGTAAAAAATTATGTTTTTTCCACAAATACCTGCTTTACACTCCTTAAAACCTGTAATTCAACGTTTAATTAGGCTTTTTATCGACTAATGTAGTGATTAGTTAAGTCTTTGTATACTTTAGCACATCCAAAACTACCAAATTTAAGCGTAAGCATAATCTTAGAACCTATATACCTATGGTCTACACTTTATATTTTTTTTATATCAATTTCGAAAGCTTCATTTCAGAGCTCTTTATCTATCTCTACCTCATTTCGCTCAATTTATTTCTGCTGATAATTTTCAATTCGAAGCAATCTCTTTACAATAGTGGTATTCCACAAATCAAGGCGGCGTATGCAAAACTTTACTCTTAAAAACGCATTTATTTAGGTTATTTGTTTCTGCAATGTCTGTAATTATGCATCTTAAAAGCTGTCACTAAATCTGGACAAGTAGTTAAGGCATAGTTTGCTAAGTGGTAGTTGTAAGTAGTATATGTTTTAGAAAAAAGTCAAAAAGTCTGAGATTTAATTAAAAAAGCAGTCAAATTTATTTCTTTTGATAAAAGAATGTTTTTTGTCTCTCTAAAATGATGTATTATATTCAAAAACAACTATTTAATAGTTTTTGGTTGTTTTCTTTATGGTATTTTTCTTAACTTTAGCTTTCTAAAATTTTTCAAATATGACTGTAAATCAAATATTAAGCACAAAAGGAAGAGATGTTTTTTCGGTACTGCCAACGACAACTGTATATGAAGCCTTGAAGGTGATGGGAGAAAAGAATATTGGAGCCATATTAGTAATAGAAGGTACTGATCTAAAAGGAATATTATCGGAAAGAGATTATGCTCGAAAAATTGTTTTGAAAGACAAATCATCAAAGGAAACTTTGGTGAGTGAAATCATGGAAAGCAATGTTTTTACTATAAAATCTACGGATAATATTGATACTTGCATGGAAATTATGAGTACAAAAAGAATTCGACATTTGCCCGTAAAAGATGAAGAAACCGTAGTCGGAATCATCTCTATAAGTGATGTGGTAAAAGCGATCATCGAAATTCAAAAAGATACCATAAACCATCTAAACTCTTATATTTCACAATAAATTAAAGTAAAAATAAAATGTATGAAATAGCCTAAAATATGTTGGGCTATTTTTTTTGCTCGTTTGTTAAAAAGTTATTTTTGAGAAAAGAAATGTATAAAATCATGTCATTTTAAACCAAGACTTCTATCTTTGTAAGCTAGAATAAAAGCTAAAAACGAATGAGTAAAGACAATAAAAAAAGAGAAGCGTTACTGTATCATTCAGAACCAACTCCAGGGAAAATTCAGGTAGTTCCAACAAAAAAATACGCAACCCAAAGAGACTTATCATTGGCTTATTCGCCAGGTGTTGCAGAGCCATGTTTAGAGATTGCAAAAAACATTGATGATGTTTACAAATATACAGCCAAAGGCAATTTGGTTGCCGTAATTTCGAACGGTACAGCAGTGTTAGGACTTGGTGATATTGGTCCTGAAGCTTCTAAACCAGTGATGGAAGGAAAAGGCTTGTTGTTTAAAATTTTCTCTGATATAGATGTTTTTGATATCGAAATAAATACCAAAGATGTTGAAGAATTTATTCAAACAGTAAAAAATATTGCACCTACTTTTGGAGGTATTAATCTGGAGGATATCAAAGCTCCGGAATCTTTTGAAATTGAAAGAAGACTGGTAGAAGAACTGGATATTCCGGTGATGCATGACGATCAACATGGTACGGCAATTATTTCTTCGGCAGCTTTAATAAACGCTCTTGAATTGGCCGGTAAAAAAGCCGAAGACGTAAAAATGGTGGTTTCCGGTGCAGGTTCGGCTGCTTTGGCTTGTGCTGATTTGTATGTGTTATTAGGCGTAAAAGTTGAAAATATTTTAATGTTTAACAGCAAAGGACTTTTGACAAAAAATAATCCTTCGCTGTCAGAAATGCAGTTAAAATATGCTGTTGATATTCCTTCGGTTGATTTGAAAGAAGCATTAAAAGGCGCAGATATTTTCTTAGGATTATCTTCTGGAGATATCATGTCTCCAGAAATGTTATTAGGTATGGCGGATAATCCTATTGTTTTTGCAATGGCCAATCCAAATCCTGAAATCGATTATAATCTGGCCATAGCGACCCGTGATGACGTTATTATGGCTACAGGCCGTTCTGATTATCCTAATCAGGTGAATAACGTTCTTGGTTTTCCATATATTTTTAGAGGTGCGTTAGATGTTAGAGCGACAAAAATTAACGAAGCTATGAAAATGGCCGCGGTAAAAGCTTTGGCAATTTTAGCAAAAGAACCAGTTCCGGAGCAAGTAAATGTGGCGTATGGAGCAACAAAATTAGGTTTCGGAAGACAATACATTATTCCAAAACCATTTGATCCAAGATTGATTACGGTGGTAGCGCCTGCAGTTGCAAAAGCAGCTATGGATTCCGGAGTTGCAAAAAATCCTATTACAGATTGGGCAGCTTACGAAGACAAGCTTTTGGAGCGTTTAGGAAACGATAATAAAATGGTTCGATTGATTACAAATCGTGCAAAAATGGATCCTAAGAAAATTGTTTTTGCTGAGGCCGATCATTTGAATGTATTGAAAGCTGCTCAAATTGTGTATGAAGAAGGTATCGGATTCCCTATTTTATTAGGAAATAAAGAAATCATTCTGGAGCTTAAAGAAGAGTTAGGTTTTGAGGCCGATATTGAGATTATTGATCCTAAAACTAAAGAAGAAGAAGATAGAAGAAACAGATTTGCCAATTCATACTGGAAAACAAGAGAAAGACGCGGAATTTCGTTGCTTGACTCACAAAAGATAATGCGTGAGCGTAATTATTTTGCAGCGATGATGGTAAACGAAGGAGAAGCGGATGCATTGGTTACAGGGCATTCCAGAAGTTACCCTTCGGTAGTAAAACCAATGTTGCAGCTGATAGAGAAAGCAAGTGGAGCTTCAATTGTTGCCACAGCAAATATGATGATGACGGCCAGAGGGCCAATGTTTTTATCAGATACTGCAATCAATATTAATCCATCTTCACAAGAGTTGGTCAATATTGCTTTGATGACCGCTAAAACAGCTAAAATGTTTGGTGTTGAACCTGTAATGGCAATGGTTTCTTTTTCTAATTTTGGATCTTCAACACACGAAGGAGCAGCAAAAGTAAGAGAAGCAGTATCTTATTTACATAAAAATCATCCTGAACTGATTGTTGATGGAGAAATTCAGGCAGATTTTGCTTTGAATCCAGAGATGTTACAAGAAAAATTCCCTTTTTCTAAATTGGCAGGAAAAAAAGTAAATACCTTGATTTTTCCTAATTTAGAGTCTGCAAATATTACTTATAAATTGCTAAAAGAGCTTTATAAAGTAGATTCTATCGGACCAATCATGATGGGAATGGGCAAACCAGTTCACGTTTTTCAATTGGGTGCAAGCGTTGAAGAAATGGTAAATATGGCTGCTATTGCTGTAATTGATGCACAGGAAAAAGAAAGCAAGAGAATTAAAGCAACCAAATAGGATAGTTCTGCGAAGTATCGGATGAAATTGTGGTATTATACATCAATTTTATTATATTTGGTACTATAAATTATACTATGATAGCACATTTGCAGGGGAAATTGGTAGAAAAAAATCCCACAGAAGTTGTAATAGACTGTGGAGGAGTGGGATATCACATAAATATATCTTTAC
Source organism: Flavobacterium flavipigmentatum (assembly GCF_020911905.1). Taxonomy (NCBI): domain Bacteria; kingdom Pseudomonadati; phylum Bacteroidota; class Flavobacteriia; order Flavobacteriales; family Flavobacteriaceae; genus Flavobacterium; species Flavobacterium flavipigmentatum. The sequence goes on from NZ_CP087133.1 coordinate 1,767,265, forward strand.
ACACCTTTTCCTTAATCCCTAAAACGGATTTTATAAAATTGTATACGCATCTTCTAATAAAAGAGGATGCGCATACTTTATTTGGTTTTGTCGAAAAATCTGAAAGAGAGATATTTAGAATGTTACTCTCTGTTTCGGGCATCGGAGCCAATATTGCCAGAACGATGTTGTCATCGCTGGAGCCAAAACAAATTATCAACGCCATTGCATCAGGAGATGTAGGTGTAATTCAATCTATCAAAGGCATCGGCAACAAAACTGCACAGCGAGTTATCCTTGATTTAAAAGAAAAAGTTTTAAAATTATATGATTTAGACGAAGTTTCTGTAGTTCAAAACAATACAAATAGAGATGAAGCGTTATCTGCTTTAGAAGTTTTAGGATTTATTAGAAAAACTTCTGAAAAAGTGGTAGAGAAAATCGTAAAAGAAGATCCAGAAGCTACGGTTGAATCTATCATTAAAAAAGCCTTGAAAAGTTTATAACGATCATTTAGAAACAAAATTTGTATGAATAAAATTTGTATTTGCTTGTTGTTTTTATTTTGTGGATTTGCATCGCAGGCACAAGTAAATCAAGCAGCTCAGGATACAACAAAAACAACGTTTTCTGTCGGGAAGATTGAATTGAAAAATCCGGAAAGTGTTCTTTCGGCATACAAATATGACCCTATCACAGACCGTTATATTTACTCGACGACTGTTGATGGTTTTTCTATAGATTACCCTCTTATTCTAACTCCAAAAGAATATGAAGATTTGGTTTTGAAAGAATCCCGAAGAGATTATTTTAGAAAAAAAGCAGACGCAATCGATGGTAAAAAATTAGCGAGTAAAGACGCGAAAAAAGATTTATTGCCACGATATTATATCAATTCCAGTCTTTTTGAAAGTATTTTTGGGAGCAACACTATTGATGTAAAACCTACCGGTTCTGTTGAAATGGATTTAGGAATGCGTTATACCAAGCAAGACAATCCCGCTTTTTCTCCAAGAAATCGCTCTAGTTTTACTTTTGATTTTGATCAAAGAATCAGTATGAGTTTAATGGGTAAAGTTGGAACTCGATTGGCAGTAAATGCTAATTATGATACACAATCCACTTTTGCATTTCAAAACCTTTTTAAATTAGAATATACACCTTCTGAGGATGATATTATTCAGAAAGTAGAAGTTGGAAATGTGAGTATGCCTTTGAACAGTACCTTGATTCGAGGCGCACAAAGCTTATTTGGGGTAAAAACCCAGTTGCAATTTGGCCGAACTACCGTTACAGGAGTATTTTCGGAGCAAAAATCACAGACCAAAAGTGTAGTTGCAGAAGGAGGCGGTACAATTCAGAATTTTGATTTATTTGCTCTTGATTATGATAATGATCGACACTTTTTCTTATCACAATATTTTAGAAATAAGTACGATGCATCGCTCAAGAATTATCCTTTTATAGACAGCCGCGTTCAGATTACCAGAATAGAAGTTTGGGTGACCAATAAACAAAATAGGGTAAGTACAACCAGTAATAATTTACGTAATATTATTGCTCTTCAGGATTTGGGTGAGGCACAATATACTGGAGTTCCAGATGAAGAAGTAGTAGTTATTAATCCGTCTACAGGGTTTTTTAATAAACCGGTTAGTTCTCCTACAGACAATTCGAATAATAAATACGACCCTGATTTAATAGGGAATGGAGGTTTTCTGAATGCCAACATTCGAGAAATTGTGACCGCAAAAAGTGGTTTTACAAATGGTAATGTTAACGAAGGAACCGATTATTCTATCTTAGAAAATGCCAGAAAATTAACTTCAAACGAATTTACTTTTAATCCTCAGTTAGGATATGTTTCGCTGCAACAACGCTTGGCGAATGATGAAATCCTTGCAGTTGCGTATGAATATACTATTGGCGGAGAAGTTTTTCAGGTGGGAGAGTTTGGTAGTGATGGAGTTGATGCAACGGTTGTAACAGGAAATACGGCTAATAATAATCAAGCGGTAATTACGCAGAGTTTGATTTTAAAAATGCTTAAAAGCAGTTTGACCAATGTCAAAAATCCAGTTTGGAATTTGATGATGAAAAATATTTATCAAATCCCGGGAGCGTATCAAATCAAACCCGAAGATTTTAGGTTTAATATTCTTTACAGTGATCCCTCTCCTATCAATTACATTAGTCCGGTAGCAGGAAGTCCTTTTCCGGCAAACCCAACGCCAGATAATAAAGTAGAAGAAACGCCCTTATTGAAAGTTTTTAATTTGGATAAATTAAATTTCAATAACGATCCACAAGTTGGGGGAGACGGTTTCTTTGATTATCTTCCGGGGATCACAGTAGACGCTCAGAATGGGCGAATTATTTTTACCCGAAAAGAACCTTTTGGAGAATTATTATTCGAAAAATTGCAGAACTCCGGAATGGGGGAAAACTACAGCGATCCAACAACCTATAATGCTAACCAAAGAAAGTATGTGTTTAGAAACATGTACAAAAACACACAATCCGGAGCGCTGCAGGATAGTGATAAAAATAAATTTTTATTAAGAGGTAAATACAAGTCAACGGGCAGTGACGGGATTCCAATTGGAGCTTTCAACGTGCCACAAGGGTCTGTTGTAGTTACTGCCGGCGGAAGAGTTTTGGTTGAAGGAGTTGATTATAGCGTAAATTATCAATTAGGAAGAGTTCAGATATTAGATCCTGCACTTCAGGCGTCTAATACTCCTATAGAGGTTTCGTTAGAAAATAATTCTATCTTCGGACAACAAACCCGAAGATTTATGGGTTTTAACATCGAACATAAAATTTCTGATAATTTTGTTATTGGTGGTACGTATTTAAAAATGACCGAAAAACCTTTTACCCAAAAATCAAGTTATGGACAGGAATCTGTAAATAATACTATTTTTGGTTTTAATGGAAATTACTCTACAGAGGTTCCGTTTTTGACAAGATTGGTTAATAAATTACCAAATATAGATACTGATGTTCCTTCTAATCTTTCGATAAGAGGAGAAATAGCATTCTTAAAACCAGACGCCCCAAAAGCAGCAGATTTTCAGGGAGAATCTACTATTTATGTAGATGATTTTGAGGGTTCACAATCGACTATCGATATGCGATCTGCTTTTGCCTGGAGTCTGGCATCAACACCTTATATTAATTCTGTTGGAGATAATACTTTTAATGCGCAATCCGAAACTTTAGAGTACGGGTATAAAAGAGCAAAATTGGCTTGGTATTCTATAGATCCTGTATTTTATACCAGTAAACCATCCGGAATTACAAATGATGACTTGTCATTCAATACAACCAGAAGGGTTTACAGCAGGGAACTATATCCAAATACAGACATTGCACAAGGACAAATACAAGTTATAAATACCCTTGATCTGAGTTATTATCCTTCAGACAGAGGGCCTTATAATGATAATCCTAATTTTGGCAGTGAAACGGCTACTTCAAAATATGGTGGTATTATGAGAGCTTTAAATTCGACTAATTTTGAGCAAAGTAATGTTGAATATATTCAGTTTTGGGTTTTAGATCCTTATGTAGGAAACGGTGCTACTGAGCCATCCAATACAGGTAAAATTTATTTTAATTTAGGTGAAGTTTCCGAAGATATTTTAAAAGATGGAAGAAAGCAATACGAGAACGGTCTGGGACCCGATCAGTTATTGGTAACGCCTCGGCCACTTTGGGGAGATGTTCCTGCTTCGCAATCTTTAATTTATGCATTTGATAATAATGCGGGCAACAGATCCAATCAGGATGTCGGACTTGATGGTTTGCCTAATGCTAAAGAAGCAGCTGTTTACAGTAATTACGCCTCTGATCCAGATCCCGCAGGTGATGATTATACGTATTATTTGAATGCTAACGGAGGAGTTCAGGAGCGCTATAAAAATTATAATGGTCTTGATGGCAACTCTGCTGTAGATATAAATGCGGCCAACAGAGGTGCAACGACTTTACCTGATGTTGAAGATATTAATCGCGATAATACAATGAATACAATCAATGCGTATTATGAGTATAGTATTGATTTGAGACCAGGTATGAATGTGGGGCAAAATTATATTACTGATATCAGAGAAGTTTCAGACGTAGAATTGCCTAACGGAAATACCACTACCGCAAGATGGATTCAATTTAAAATTCCTGTTTCGCAACCTCAGAATGTCATTGGAAATATATCAGATTTTAGGTCTATTCGATTCATGAGAATGTTTATGACAGGATTTACTGAGCAGGTAACCGCCCGTTTTGGAGCATTAGATCTGGTAAGAGGCGAGTGGAGAAGATATACTACTGCTCTTGATCCTTCGGATGTAAATCAAGATGATGACGACACCGATTTTGATGTACAAGCAGTAAATATTCAGGAGAACAATACAAAATGTCCTGTAAACTATGTTACGCCTCCGGGAGTACAAAGAGAACAATTGTATAATAATAACACAATAATCAATCAAAACGAGCAGTCATTGGCCTTGAGAGTTGCCGGAAATGGTCTGCAACCTCAGGATTCCAGAGCAGTTTTTAAAAATGTAAGTATTGATATGCGTCAGTACAAAAAACTAAAAATGTTTTTACACGCAGAATCATTAGCAGGAGAAGCTGCTGTTGGTGATAATGAAATGGTCGGTTTTATTCGTTTTGGTAATGATTTTACACAGAATTTCTATCAAGTCGAAATTCCATTAAAAATGACTTCTACAGGTGGCGCATGTAATATTAGTGCGGAGCAGGTGTGGCCAGAAGAAAACGAAATAAATTTGCTTTTGGAGTTATTAACCAAAATGAAAATTCAGGCAATGAGTATTGATCCTAGTACACTTCCGCTTGACGGAATTTATTATCCAGACGACACAGGATCTGACGGAGATGATAAATTGAGACTGGGTATAAAAGGAAATCCAAATTTTGGTCTGGTTCGAAATTTAATGGTCGGAATAAAAAGTAATGTAGACCATAAAGATATAAAAGGGGAGGTTTGGTTTAACGAACTTCGTCTGGCCGACATGGAAAACAAAGGCGGTATGGCTGCTATTTTGAATATCGATACCAATATGGCCGATTTTGCAACTGTTTCTGCTACAGGTAAAAAAAGCACTATTGGTTTCGGATCTTTGGAGCAAGGTGCAAATGAAAGAGATCGTGAAGATATTCAACAATACAACATTGTAACCAATATGAATTTAGGAAAATTGCTGCCTCAAAAATGGGGGATCAATTTGCCGTTTAATTATGCTATTGGAGAAGAGATTATAACGCCGGAATACGATCCTTTTAATCAGGATATCAAGCTTAAGCAGTTGTTGAGAGAAACTACAGATGAGGCAGAAAAAGACAACATCAGAACCAGAGCAATTGATTATACCAAACGTAAAAGCATCAATTTTATAGGGGTTAGAAAAGACAGAGCGCCAGAACAAAAACCACATGTTTACGATGTTGAGAATTTTACTTTTTCTCAATCGTATAATCAGGTTGAGCGCCATGATTATGAAGTAGAAAACTACGAAGACGAGCAATCCAATTCGGCAGTAAATTATGCATATACGTTTCAGCCAAAAGAAATAGCTCCTTTTAAAGAAACTAAATTCATGAAGAAAAGCGAGTATTGGAAAATGCTGAGTGATTTTAATATCAATTATTTGCCTTCAAATATATCATTCAATACAAATATTTTAAGACAAAGCAATCGTCAGCAATTTAGACAGGTTGAAGACGTGCAGGGAATTGGTCTTGATCCGCTTTACCGCCGAAATTTTGCTTTTAATTATCAATATGGCTTTGGTTTTAATCTGACTAAATCTTTAAAATTAAACTATACCGCAGCATCTAATAATATTGTGAAAAATTATTTGAATGATGATAATACTCCAAAAGAAGATTTTAATATTTGGGATGATTACTGGGATATCGGAACTCCTAATCAGCATACCCAACAATTGATTCTGAATTATGAAATTCCAATTAATAAAATTCCAATTTTTAATTTTGTAAAAGCAACCTATTCATATACGGCAGATTATAATTGGCAACGATCATCATCAGCTTTATCAGAGTTTGTTGATGAAAATGGGACAGCTTACAACTTAGGGAATACGATTCAGAATGCCAATTCCAATACATTGACAACTACTTTAAATATGAATACGTTGTACAAATATTTGGGTTTGACACCTGGACAGAAAAAAGCGGCAAAACCAAAACCTACCGCACCTCCAAAACCAGGAGAAAAAGTGGTGAATACAAATAATAATATTGTGGCCAAAAAGAGCCCATTTTATGATGGTGTGATTGGTGTCTTGACTAGTATAAAAAGCATTCAAGTAAATTATACCGAAAATAGCGGAACAGTTTTGCCGGGTTATATCCCGGGTGTAGGTTTTTTAGGGACATCAAAACCTAATTTAGGATTTGTTTTTGGCAGTCAGGACGATGTGCGTTACGAAGCGGCTAAAAATGGCTGGCTGACGAATTATGAAAATTTCAATCAGAATTTTACGCAGGTTAATAATAAGTTGTTAAAAGTAACGACCAACATAGATCTGTTTCCGGATTTTAAAGTCGATTTGACGATGGATAGGACGTATTCTCAAAATTCATCTGAGCAATATAGTGTCATAAATGGCGAATATCTTCCGTTGTCGCCGTATACATATGGAATGTTTTCTATCTCGACGGTATTGATCAAAACGGCATTTTCTAAAAGTGATGAAATTCAATCGGCGGCATTTGATGATTTTAGACAAAATCGCCTAGTAATTGCAAATCGTTTGGCCGAAGATTATTATGGTACGGGTAATCCAATTCCGAGATATGGTGATGCTGCAAACCCAATTCCAGCAGATCCTGTCGATCCAAATAATGATCCAGATAAAAAGAAAAGAGAGGTTTATTCTTCTAACGAAGGATATCCAGTAGGTTTTGGAAAAAGCAATCAGGCCGTTTTATTGCCGTCTTTTTTGGCAGCTTATTCGGGAAGTAGCGCTTCTAGTGCTTCAACAGGAATTTTTAAAAGTTTTCCTATTCCTAACTGGAGTATAAAATACAACGGATTGATGCGTTATAAATTTTTCAAAGATCGATTTAAGCGTTTTTCATTGCAGCACAATTACAGAGCATCCTATACAATTAATCAATTTAGGTCTAATTTTGATTATGATGAAAATGTTGGAAAACCAACTAATCAGGACGTAAATTATAATTTTTATAATAAAACAATCATGTCAAATGTCAATCTGGTAGAACAATTTAGTCCGCTGCTTCGAGTAGATTTGGAGCTAAAAGGTTCTTTAAGAATTTTGACAGAAGTGAAAAAAGATAGAGCTTTATCAATGAGTTTTGATAATAATTTATTGACCGAAGTAAAAGGGCTTGAGTATATCGTGGGGCTTGGATATCGTTTTAAAGATGTGATTTTTTCTTCGCGTTTGGCAGATAATCCAACCGGAATTATAAAAAGTGATATTAATATAAAAGCTGATTTTTCCTATCGAAATAATCAAACTCTGGTGCGATATTTAGACTATAATAACAATCAGTTGGCGGCAGGACAAAATATTTGGTCACTAAAACTTACGGCAGATTATTCTTTTAGTAAAAATCTAACCGCCATATTTTATTATGATCATTCGTTTTCAAAAGCTGTAATCTCAACTTCCTTTCCGTTGACCAACATTCGAGCTGGATTTACACTTCGCTATAATTTCGGAAATTAATTTTGATTTTCTAAAGTAAATTTCATTAGAAGATTATTACATTTGTGGCTTAAAATTTAAATTATCAATTTTCAAACATACTATTATGAGCATACCATCAAATTTAAAGTACACAAAAGATCACGAATGGGTTAGCATCGAAGGAGACGTTGCAACTATAGGAATTACTCATTTTGCTCAAAAAGAGTTAGGAGATATAGTATATGTTGAAGTAGAAACTTTAGATCAGAAACTTGATAAAGATGAAGTTTTTGGAACAGTTGAAGCTGTAAAAACAGTTTCAGATTTGTTTTTACCTTTAACCGGAGAAATTATTGCTTTTAATGACAGTTTAGAAAGCGCGCCTGAAACTGTAAATTCTGATCCTTACGGAGCAGGATGGATGATTAAGGTAAAAATTGCAGACGCATCTGAAATCGATTCTTTGTTATCTGATGAGGCTTACAAAACGCTAATCGGTGCATAAATTATTCCTCCTGTGTTGGGCATTAATTGTCTCGGGAGTTATCGCTTATTTTTGTTTGACAGATTCAAGTAATATTCCTGCGGTTAATATCCCCAGCATTGACAAAATTGTGCATTTTTGTTTTCATTTTGGATTTACAATTTCATGGATTTTGTTTTTTAAAAAGGAATTAAAAGGCGCTGACGATGCAAAAGCCTTTTTGGTTTCGTTTATATTCTCGGTTTTATTTGGGATAACGATCGAAATCATGCAAGGTGTATACACCACAACAAGAGCTTCAGATGTAACAGATGTTTTGGCGAATACTTTAGGAGCAATGTGTGCTATTTTTGTAGCGATCATTTTCAAAAAGCAACTAAACAAAATATAAAACAAATACCCACTTCGGTGGGTTTTTTGTTGGCGTAAATTCTAGTTTTAGAATCGGTGTTTTTTACGATTTAAAATGTATTTTTGTGCCAGTTGCATGTAATTTCAAAATCATGAATGTCAAATCATATTTAGATTCAACATACTTAAAAACTGCTTTTCAGGCTGGTCTTACCGAAGCAGAAAATACTGCTGTTGTGAAGGCTGCTGTTGGGGAGGCTATCAGCGAGGGTTTTAAGTTGGTCATGGTTCGGCCTGACAAAGTGACTTTGGCCAAAGAAATGATTTTAAAAGCAAATTCATCTGTATTGGTAGGAACTGTAATTGATTTTCCAGAAGGCAAATCTGATCTTGAGACGAAAATCAAGGAAGCTAACGAAGCCATCGAAAACGACGCCGATGATCTGGATTTTGTTTGTAATTATGAGGCTTTCAAAAATGGGGATATCGCTTTAGTAAAGCAAGAAATTTTAATTTGTACTCAAATTGGATTGGCCAACAATAAAACCGTAAAATGGATTATTGAAGTGGCTGCGTTGACTGATAAAGAAATTATTCAGTTGTCTGCGTTGATTAAAAATGTAGTAATTTCAAATTTTAAAGAAGAAAATTATGCTTCAGTTTTTGTGAAATCCTCCACTGGATTTTATGAAACTCAAAGCGGAATGCCAAATGGAGCGACTGTTCCAACGATAATTATGATGTTAGAGAATGCCTCTCCTTTGCCTGTAAAAGCGGCTGGAGGAGTTCGCTCATACGAAGAAGCGATCGGTATGATTCGCCTTGGAGTAAAGCGAATTGGAACTTCTGCGGCAAAAGCAATAGCCAGTGGGGGCAATGCCACAAATACCTATTAAATAAATACCTATTTTTACATGAATAAGATTTTTTTTGCTTCTATTCTGCTACTGTTTTCTACAGTTACTTTTTCGCAGGAAAAAAATAATACTGCAATACAGCCTGGTTTTACCTCGGAGCAATTTCCGGTTTTCTCTAATTGCGAGAATTTGCAGGCTAAGAATTTGGAAAATTGCTTTTATAAAGAAGTTCAGGATTTTGTATATCATAATTTTCAAATACCTGATAATTTAAAACAAGCAGATTATAAAGGAGAAGTAAAAGTGCTTTTTGAGGTCGATGTCAATGGCGAGTTTAAAGTGATTTATGTCAATGCCGCAAATGATGCCTTAGCCGAAGAAGCAAAACGTGTTTTTGGAAATTTTCCAAAAATTAAACCTTCTACCTATAACGGAAAACCGACATACTCAAAATATACTATTTCGATAGAGTTGCCTCTTAAAAGTGCCGAACAAATTGCGGCAGAAGCGTTGGCAGCTTCTTTGATAGAAAAACCACTAGAGAAACCCATGACAGAATTGGATAGTCTGGTTTACAAGAAATATACCAATCTGGAATTTGAAAGTCATTTGAATATCCCTTTTTCGCACAGTTATTATGCCCAGTTTGATGGAGCTATGAATCAGGTTGGGAGCAATAATCATACGGCTTCTAAGCCTTATACTTATGCGGAAGTTTCTAAATATTATAATTTGAAAGCGGTTAATGAGTCTCTTCAAAAAAAGACTTCGGGTTGGTTAGGAAGAAAATTCTGGAACGAGAATATGGTGCAGATCGAGGGTGAAGATTATTGGCTGACGCTGAATCCTATTTTTGATTTGCAAATGGGTAAAGCTTCTGATATTGATGCTTCGACGTATGTAAATACACGCGCTCTTAATTTTAGAGGAGGAATTGGAAAACAAATTAATTTTACTACCACTATTTTTGAAAGTCAAGGCCGATTTGCAGGATATTTTAATGATTATGCCGAATCGATTAAGCCTTCTGGAGGAAATCCGGCTATAATTCCAGGAATGGGAATTGCAAAACAATTTAAAACCGATTCGTACGATTTTCCTTTGGCAGAAGCCAATATTACTTTTGCTCCGAGTAAAGCTTTTGATTTGCAGTTGGGTTACGGAAGGAATTTTATTGGTGATGGATACCGCTCTTTGTTAGAAAGTGACGGAGCGAGTCCTTATCCGTATTTTAAAATCAATACTACTTTTTGGAAAATAAAATACACCAATACGTATATGTGGCTTAAAGATGTTCGTCCAGATGTTACAGTAGAGAGAACTTATGCAACAAAATTTATGGCCAATCATTATTTGAGCTGGAATGTTTCGAACAAGCTAAATTTAGGCTTTTTTGAATCGGTAGTTTGGTCCAATCAAAACAATAGAGGATTTGATGTTAACTTTGTAAATCCCATTATTTTTTATCGTTCTGTTGAATTTGCATCTTCTTCACGAAGTGGTAATGCGCTTTTAGGAATTTCGTCAAAATACAAATGGAATAATAATGTTAATCTTTATGCGCAACTTTTAATTGATGAATTTTCGTTCGGAGACATAAAAGCAGGTGATAACAGCTGGAAAAATAAGTACGGATATCAATTAGGAGCAAAGTATTTTAATGCTTTTAATGTAAAAGACCTTTTGTTACAACTAGAGTACAATCATGTACGCCCGTATGTGTATTCGCACAGTGCAGTAATTACCAATTATGCACATAATAATCAAAGTTTAGGACATCAGTGGGGTGGTAATTTTAAAGAACTGGTAACTATTGCTAGATATCATAAAGGCAGGTATTTTGCCGATGCTAAATTAACCGTTGGAACCAGAGGTTTGGATTTTGATACGACAGAAGATAGTTTTAATTACGGAGGAAATATTTATAAAGATTATGATGAAAAACGTCCGCGTGATACAGGAGTAAAAGTTGGGCAAGGAAATAAAGCAAATATTTTTATAGCCGATGTTCAGGCAGGTTATTTGATCAATCCGGCAACGAATTTAAAATTATTTGGAAGTTTTATTTACAGAAATTTCGACCCAATGCAGCAGACTGCAACAACTTTTAAACAAAACACCACATGGTTTAATTTAGGGTTTCGCTCTGATATTTTCAATTGGTATTTTGATTATTAGTCTATATTAATAAGATTTTTCTAAATAATTGTGTTAAAGATTGGCAAGTTCTTATTTTGTGATGGTTTTATTAGAAAAAATCTAAAGTTATAGCTCGAATTTCTCTAATCTAATTTGTACCTTTGCACCACAAAAAAACATACAAATCATCACCGTATTGGATACTTTGCAAAATACAATTTCAATAAAATCAATTTTTAACGATTTCAAAGAAATCACTAAGGCAGGTTTAGCTATTAGTGTTTTGTTTTCTTCGATTGCGGGATATTTATTGGGTGTCAATGAAGAGAATCCCTTTCAGTGGGGCGTTTTAGTAGTTTTGATGGTGGGTGGGTATTGTATGGTTGGTGCTTCAAATGCATTCAATCAGGTGATCGAAAAAGACATCGATATTTTGATGGACAGAACCAAAAATCGCCCTGTTCCTTCAGGCAGAATGTCTTCAAATATTGCTTTATTTGTGGCAATTTTGCTTACTGTTATCGGTATTTCACTTCTTTATACAATCAATGCAAAGTCGGCAATGTTTGCTGCAATTTCTATATTTTTATACACAAGCATTTATACACCATTAAAAACAGTAACTTCGTTGTCAGTTTTTGTGGGCGCTTTTCCTGGCGCTATTCCATTTATGTTAGGATGGGTTGCAGCTACGGGGGAATTTGGTATTGAAGCAGGAACTTTATTTCTGATTCAGTTTTTTTGGCAGTTTCCTCATTTTTGGGCTATTGGCTGGTTTTTGTTTGAAGATTATGAAAAAGCTAATATTTTTATGCTTCCCACAGGAAAAAAAGATAAAGGAACCGCTTTGCAGGTTATTTTATATACGGTTTGGTTGATAATCGCTTCTTTATTGCCGGTTTTAGGTTATACAGGGCAATTATTTATTTCGCCAGTTGCAGCTGTTTTGGTTTTTTTATTGGGCTTATGGATGTTATTTTACGCAGTTCGTTTGTATCAGTTAAAAACGTCAAAAGCGGCAAGAACATTAATGCTGGTGAGTGTTTCGTATATTTCGCTATTGCAAATAGTATATATAGTAGATAAATTTTTAAGATAGTTATGGAAATGACAATGACAACAGGTGAGGAACAAGTGAGAAAAGCAAAGTCAGCAAAGCTGATTTTGTTATTCGCCATGGTAAGTATGACCATGATGTTTGCTGGGCTTACAAGCGCATTTGTAGTAAGCAAGTCACGAGCAGATTGGTTGAAAAATTTCGAATTGCCAACTGCTTTTTACTGGAGTACATTGGTTATTATAGGATGTAGTGTTACATTTTATTTGGCCAAAAAAGCAATTCAAAAAGACCAGAGGAGTGCTACCACAGGATTTCTTTTGGGAACTTTGGCTTTAGGGATTTTATTTGTGATTTTACAATTTGTAGGTTTTGGACAAATTGTAAAAAGCGGTTATTATTTTACGGGTCAGGGTAGTTCGATTACTACAACTTTTCTTTACGTAGTGACGGTTACGCACTTATTACACTTAGCTGGAGGATTAATTTCTCTTTTAATTGTAATTTATAATCATTTTAAACAAAAATACAATTCAACTCAAACTCTTGGTATAGAACTAGGTGCAATGTATTGGCACTTTCTAGATTTATTGTGGGTTTATTTATTTTTATTTTTATATTTCTTTAAATAAGAAAAAAACGTAAATTTGGGAACTTTTTAACGAATATCTTTTATGGAAGCGACAGTTACTACTGCAAATAACGAAGAAAAAACTTGGGGAGGCGGCAATGAGCCATTAAGAGCAAGTTATGGTAAAATGATGATGTGGTTTTTTATCGTGTCTGATGCCTTGACATTCTCTGGATTCTTGGCTGCTTATGGTTTTTCTAGATTTAAATTTATCGAAACTTGGCCAATTGCTGATGAGGTGTTTACGCACTTTCCGTTTATGCACGGAAGTCCGCAACCAATGCTTTATGTGGCCTTGATGACTTTTATTTTGATTTTTTCATCTGTAACAATGGTTTTGGCGGTTGATGCAGGACATCACATGAAAAAAACAAAAGTAGCCATCTATATGTTTCTTACTATTATTGGAGGTTTAATCTTCGTTGGCTCACAAGCTTGGGAGTGGAAAAACTTCATAAAAGGAGAATATGGAGCAATTGAAACAGCAGGAGGAAGTTTGTTGCAATTTGTTGATGCATCAGGAAATAGAGTTGCTATTGAGAAATTTGCAGTAAAATTACCAGAGCAAAGAGAGTCCTTGACAAGAAGTCATGGTACTTGGTTTATGGAAGATGCCGAAACGCAACCAACATATTCTGTTGCAGAAGTTCAGGCAGGTTTTAAAGCACATCCAGAATTACTAATACGAACAGAAGTTCTTACTGCAAAGAAACAAAAAACGATCTTAAATAGAGCTGATTCTGAAGCTCGTTTAAGTCAGGCAAAATATGTTGTAGAAGGAGCAAACCTAACTAGAAATGAATACGGAAGTAAGTTGTTTGCTGATTTCTTTTTCTTTATTACAGGTTTCCACGGATTCCACGTATTTTCTGGTGTTATTATCAATATCATTATTTTCTTTAATGTATTATTAGGAACTTACGAGAAAAGAAAAAGTTACGAGATGGTGGAGAAAGTTGGTTTATACTGGCACTTTGTCGACTTAGTTTGGGTATTTGTATTTACAGTTTTCTACTTAGTTTAATTTTTATTTATTTATTATGTCACACGAGCACGTATCAAATACAAAAAGAATCTGGTTTGTTTTTGCATTACTTTCAGCAGTTACTGTAGTAGAAGTTATTTTGGGTATTTATAAGCCTGAATCATTGGTCTTTAATCATTTTGTTGGTTTGAATTTACTAAACTGGATTTTTTATATCCTGACTATTTTCAAAGCGTATTATATTGTATGGGCATTTATGCACATGGAAGGCGAAACAAGTGGCCTTAGATGGTCTGTTGTATTGCCGGTTATCTTCCTAGTTTTATATTTATTGTTTATTCTGTTAACAGAAGGGCATTATATTTATGGGGTTTTTAAAGATTCTACCATCAAGTGGAATTTTTAACATGATATTAATTCAAAAAAAGGCTCCGTTTAACGGAGCTTTTTTTATTTTTGTATTTCAAATCTTTCCTCAGAACAATGAAAAAAAATATTGTCCTTTTTTCGCTTTTTATACTTCCAATTGTAGCCTATTTGTTTTTTGCTTCTGGAGTTAATAGTTTTACAAAACTTCCCGTAATAACGCCAAAAGTGGCTGATTTTAGCAACTGGAAATCATTAGATGGAAAAAAAGTCTCGCTGAATAAAAAAATTACTGTTCTTGGATTCTCAGGTTCGAATGTTTTGGACAATAGAGGTAATTATTTCAATTTAAACGAAAAAATTTATAAACGTTATCATGGTTTTGAAGACCTTCAGTTTGTTGTAGTAGCTCCTTTGGGCTCTGAGCTGCAAGCTCAAAAAGTAATTGATGCATTAGCGCCTTTTACAGATGTTTCTGGTTGGAATTTTGTTTTTGCTTCGCCTGACGAAATCAAAACTTTTTATAATCAATTGCATTTAAAAGGCAAATTAAACCAAAAACTTGGGACTTCTTATGTTTATATTGTAGATAAGGAACGTAATGTTCGTGGAAGAAAAGGCGCAAACAAACAGAATAAAGACAAAAAAGATGAATATAAAGAGGGGTATGATACATTTCATCCATCTGAGTTGAGCAACGAAATGCTGGACGATTTCAAAATTATCCTTTATGAATATCGTGCAGCCCTGAAAAAGAATCATAATGCTACAAAGCAACTTTAAATTTTAATTAAATGTTTAAAAATAAATCCTATATCGGGATTTCGTTTATCGTTTTGATTTTCGGAATTTATGCGGTGCCAAAAATTATAGACAGAGTAAAAGAAGGGGAAGTTGTAAAAGGCAGCCGTCTTGATAATGTTAATTCTAAAAACTCAAATGAAGAAGCTAAATTATTGACAATTGGTCCAGCTCCAAAATTTGAACTAACGAATCAAAACAATGTTAAATTCTCTAGTGAGAGCCTGAAAGGGAAAGTATATGTTTTGGAGTTTTTCTTTACAACTTGCCCTTCGATATGTCCAAAAATGAATGTAAGCATGTTGGAAATCGAAAAGACTTTTTTTGGAAATCCAAACTTCGGAATTGTTTCTATAACAATTGATCCTAGCCATGATACGCCGCAGGTCCTTAAAGATCATGCAAAATTATTAGGTGTGAAGTCTTCTAATTGGAGTTTCTTAACAGGTGACAAAGCTAAAATTATGGATTTATCAAATAAAGGATTTAACCTTTATGCTGGTGAAAATGCAAAAGTAAATGGTGGTTTCGAGCATTCTGGTCTTTTTGCATTGGTAGATAAAGAAGGGAAAATTCGTTGTAGAAAAGATGATTTTGGAAATCCGATTTTGTATTATGACGGTTTGGATAAAAAGGGAGTAAGAGATATTCAGCAGGATATAAAAATATTATTACAAGAATAAGATGGAAGATAATTCACTTGAAAAAAAGTTTAATGGATTTATTATCGCAGTTTCAATTTTGATACCAGTTGTGGTAGCTGTTTTGTTTACTGTAAAACTAAAAGATTTTGGAATTCAGGTTGAGCCGCTATCATTTTTGCCTCCAATTTATGCCGCTACAAATGGTTTAACTGCAATTTTTTTAGTCGGGGCTGTAATGGCAATAAAAAGAGGCAATCGTAAATTACACGAGAATCTCATGACTTTTGCAATTGCGCTTTCGGTTGCTTTTTTGGTTATGTATGTAGCGTATCACATGACGGCAGATTCGACTAAGTTAGGTGATTTGAATCATGACGGAACCCTTGATCAAATCGAAACTGCTAAAATAGGAAGCGTTCGCTATGTGTATTTTTTTATTTTAATTACTCATATTTTATTGTCTATTGCGATCATTCCGTTAGTATTGGTGACGTATGTAAGAGCCTTGGCGCAGCGATTTGATAGACATAAAAAAATTGCAAAAATTACATTTCCGCTTTGGTTATATGTTGCAGTGACAGGCGTTGTGGTTTACTTAATGATCTCTCCTTATTATGCGCACTAAAAATAAAAACAGATTTCAGGTTTTAAGTTTCAAGTTTCAAAAGTTATTTTTTGGAATTTGTATTTTCCTTTTCGCAATTTCATCAAATGCTCAGTGTGCGATGTGTCGCGCCTCACTGGCGGGAGACTCTAATGTAAAAAAAGCAGAAGCAGTCAATGACGGAATTTTATATTTAATGGCGATTCCGTATTTGCTTGTTGCAGTTATAGGTGTTTTGATTTATAGAATGTACCAATCAAAAAAGAAAAAAGCGGAATAATTTTATTCCGCTTTTTTCTTTTGAAACATTTTGAATTGGCTTGTTATGGCATAATATATTCCAGCAAAGAAAAAGAATACAATTATTTTGCAAAACACAGCAAGAATGAAGTTTGACGGATAAATATCTAAATCATTATATATGGTCCAAGAGCTTGGGAGATAATCACGATGAAAAGATATTGTTAGTAATATAAATCTTTCGATTGAAATAATAAGCATAAAGCTGAATAAAATCCGTAAGAAAATGTTTTTGTAGATTCTTTTTACTCTTAATAATTGGGTTACTAAAAACCATAAAATGGGTTGCGTCCAAATTCCAAACCAATACTTTCCAAACATTCTGTTAAGCATAATGTTTTGTTCCTCGGTGTTGCTTTCTGCATAAAAAACAAATAATCCTATAATCCACACTATAAAGTAAACAACGCCAACAAAAGAGATAAATTTTATCGCTTCATTATCTATTTTATATAAAACAACATTTTTTATAAATATGGATAAGAGTAAAAAAAACAGAGAATACAGACCAAACGCTGTAAAAAAATCAACAGTTATTATCTGAAGCAAAAGCAGTATGTTTTCTTTCATTTAAATTTTTCAAGTAAATTCTACTTTAAATTTTTATTTCAATCCATCAACAGACACATTTACAGTGCCGTTTATTTTGATGAAAGCAATAATAGCCTGATTGGTCAATTGAATTTTATCAAAAACAATATCTTCCATTTTTCCATTTACAAAAACGCCTGGCATTGGTGAGTAGTTTTTAAGATAAGTAGCCATACTTTTTTTACCTTCTTCTAAATTCGGCTGAATAGAATAACGACAGCTTTCTTCCATTTTTTTGATAATATAACCTTGAGCTAACCAGCTCGCTGTGCGTTGTAGTTTGCTTTTAGTATCCAAAACATAATCTAATTTGTCAAAATAAATTTCTTTAGTTTTAGGATTGTATTGAGGAAAACCTGTTAGGTATACAGTACCGTTTACCGTTCCCATCATATCCAAAGCGATGATCATTTTGCTGTCTTTGTGCCAAATTGCTACATTTTGTACGGTTACTTTTTTATTACCTGAACCAAATTCCTGTCCTGCAAAATTTTGAGTCATGATTTTCGAAGCATCTGCGTAAGTTGATATAGCGGCAATGTTCGCGGCAATTTGATTCGGAATTTTATCGATTGGTTTTAGAATTATTTTATGAGCGTTATATTTAGACTCGGGTTGTTTGCCAACGATAGTTTCCATGTTGCATTTCATACCCATGTCCAATAAAAACAAGTCATTTTTTAGTTTTACGTTTGTAGAGTATACTTCGAGAGGTACAATTCGGAGCCAGGTCTCAAAAGTATCATTCATTTTAAATGGCGTACATATTTTTTCTAAAGCCGACAAAACATTCGGTTTAAAATCCATTGATTTCTCGATCGCATCATCGATTTGTTTTTCAATTTTCGATTTAAAAATAGATATCGCAGGATTTACTAAATAGGTGATAGGCATATTTTTCCCAAATATGGTCATGGTCGGACTTTCATTCCAATCCAAAGATTTAAACACAGTTTTGGTGTTCAATTTCCAGTTGGTCAAGGCTACTTCGCTCGAAAGTGTAATTACTCCATTAAGGTTAAACTCACGGGTATCATAAAGTGCGATTCCCAATTTTTTGGTACCAATTCTATATTTGATATTGGCTTTTAGCGGTAGAATGGTTTTTATTTTTTTATTCGGATTGGCAGGGTCGTTTTCTATTTTGATTGGTGCCAATTTCCAAATTTTTATTTCGATATCATCGTCTTCTATGTTTTTATCTTCATAAATTAATCCGTTTAGGATGGTGTTGGTTTGGTTTTCAATATCTTTTAGTTTTACGGTAATAGGTAAATTGATAAAAGACGGATTACTGTCGTATATCAAAGGACTAGCATCGTCTGGTTCGGGTTTTAAAGTTGCGATTTTTTGAGAGGTAGAGCAGCCTGTAAGTATCGTGAATACTAGGAAAACAGATAAAAATGAAAAATATTTTAACATTTTGAATATAATTTAGATGAGGCAAAAATAAGAAAATTAATATATCATCTAAATAAAGTGTAACATTTTGGCAAAGTAGTAGTCTTATTGTTAAAGATTCCAAAACTATTAACGTTTTGTTATCATATTTTTCTTAATTAATATGTTATTATTGTTTCAAAATTTAACAAAACCATGATCGAAATCAAAGACTTGCACAAATCCTATAAAATGGGTAGTTCAGAATTACATGTGTTAAAGGGCATTAATTTTAATATTGAAGAGGGCGAATTAGTAGCTATCATGGGTTCATCAGGATCTGGAAAGTCTACGCTTCTCAATATTTTAGGAATTTTGGACGAAGCCGATTCTGGTAGTTATATTTTAGATAAAACACCCATTAAGAAATTAAACGAAACCATCGCTTCTAAATATAGAAATAAGTTTTTGGGATTCGTTTTTCAATCTTTCAATTTAATAAATTACAAAACAGCACTTGATAATGTTGCCATGCCTCTGTATTACCAAGGTGTTAAAAGAAAGGAACGTTATGAGATTGCGATGAAATATCTCGAGAAAGTAGGTTTAGGTTCGCATAGTCACCATTTGCCAAACGAACTTTCCGGGGGGCAAAAACAACGTGTAGCCATTGCCAGAGCTTTGGCCTCTAATCCGAAAGTTTTATTGGCTGATGAGCCTACAGGTGCTTTGGATACCAAGACTTCTTATGAAGTTATGGAATTGATTCAGGGAATTAATGACGAGGGAAAAACAATTTTGATCGTAACACACGAGCCTGATATTGCTGCAATGTGTAAAAGAAACGTAGTCTTAAAAGACGGACTAATCATTGATGATAAAATGGTAGAACAAGTTAGAGCCTCATCTTATGTTTAATATCGAACGCTGGCAGGAAATTTTTGAGGCCATTGCCAAAAATAAATTAAGAACTTTCTTGACAGGGATTTCTGTGGCTTCTGGAATTTTTATTTTGGTAATTTTACTAGGAGCAGGAAAAGGACTTCAGAACGGGATTGAAAAACAATTTGAAAACGATGCCGAAGGAATTATCGAAATTTGGTCAAATACGACTACAAAAGAATACAAAGGACTGAATCCTGGAAGGATAATTCAGTTTAGAAATAGTGATTATGATCTTCCTGTAAAGAAATTCGATGACCAAATTGACAGAAAATCGTCTACAAATATTACTTGGGGAGCCAGCGTTACCTACGGAAAAGAAGCGGGAAGCTATCAATATCGAGGAGTAAGTCCTGATTATTTATCTATAGAAAATGGAACCGTTATCGAGGGTAGATTTATTAATGATAACGACTTAAAAAACAACGAAAAAGTTGTTGCAATTGGTTTAAAAGTCAAGCAAGATTTATTTAAAGATGGAAAAGCTATTGGAAAAGAAGTCTTGGTTAATGGTATTAATTTTAAAGTAGTTGGTGTTTTTACAGACCCTTCGGGAGAAAGAGAAGAAACCAGATTGTATATGCCAGTGACGACCATTCAGCGTGCTTATGGCGCAGGTGATAAGATAAACGGAATGATGTTTGTCCTAAACAAAAAAGCAAATTATGACGAAGCTTTGGCACAGTCCAAGAATTTTACAAATAGTGTAAAAGAGCTTTTGAAAAGTAAAAATATTATTGCACCCAATGATGATAGTGCGATAGGAGTTTATAATTCTGTAGAAGATGCTAAACAATTTTATGATTTGAATCTTTATATTAGACTATTTTTCTGGTGGGTAGGGATTTGTACCATTATCGCTGGAGTTGTTGGTGTAAGTAATATCATGCTCATTATTGTAAAAGAAAGAACCAAAGAAATTGGGATTCGAAAAGCATTGGGAGCATCCCCTGTTTCTATCATCGGAATGATACTGCATGAGTCAATTTTTATCACTACTATTGCTGGTTTTGTGGGTCTTTTGGCCAGTTTGTTGTTGTTAGAATTCGTCGGTCCGATGGTGCAAAGCGAATTTTTTAGAAATCCTGAAGTCGATTTTAGCGTAGCACTTACAACGCTAGTTTTACTCGTTTTTGCAGGAGCTATGGCGGGATTTTTCCCTGCCTACAGAGCAGCAAAAATAAAACCTATTGTAGCACTTAGAGACGAATAATTATGTTTAAAAAAGATAATTGGGATGAGATTTTACAGGCTTTAACGGCCAATGTTTTTAGAACTGTATTAACTGCATTTGGTGTGTTTTGGGGAATATTTATTTTGGTGATTTTGCTCGCTGCAGGAAAAGGTCTCGAAAACGGTGTAAAAAAAGGCTTTGATGGCATCGCAACCAATACAATGTTTATGTGGAGCCAAACTACATCAAAAGCCTATAAAGGTTTGCCTAAAACCCGTCGTTATGAGTTTAGAAATAGCGATGTGGCAGCTTTAAAAGCAGCTTTGCCAGATTTATTATATGTATCGCCAAGAAATCAACTAGGAGATTTTAATGGTACTAATAATGTGGTTCGTGGTACAAAAACGGCTGCATTTACAGTATATGGCGATTATCCTGAGCTAATAAAGCAGCAACCAATGGATATCATAAAAGGACGTTTTGTCAATCAACAAGATATTATTGATAGGAGAAAAGTCGCAGTAATAGGAAAAGGAGTCATCACAGAGCTTTATGGAAAAGAAGAAGAAGCGGTAGGAACTTATGTAAAAATCAACGGAATCAATTTTATGGTGGTTGGTGTTTACAATTCTAAGCAACAAGGTGGAAATGCTGAGCAGGAGCAAAAAAACATCTTTATTCCGTTTACTACTTTCCAGCAAGCTTTTAATTTTGGAGATAAAGTAGGTTGGATGGCGCTAACCGCAAAGGACGAAAAATCTATTACCGAATTAAAACCTAAAATTTTAGAATTAATAAAAGCACTTCATTCTATCAATCCACAAGATGATAGAGCGGTAGGGAACTTTGATTTGTATGAACAATTTAATAAAGTGCAAAGTTTGTTTAATATTCTAAAAATCATTGCTTACTTTGTAGGAACATTAGTATTGATTTCGGGAGTGATCGGGATTTCTAATATTATGCTCATTGTAGTTAAAGAGCGTACAAAGGAAATAGGAATAAGGAGAGCTCTTGGAGCTACTCCAGGAGCAATTCGTGGACAAATATTATCAGAATCTATATTTTTAACCATTATTTCGGGCATGTTAGGTATTGCCGTTGCTACTGGAATTATTGCTGTTTTAAATATGGTTCTAGATTCGATGCCCCCCAATAGCAATACCATGTTTGCGAATCCAAGTGTAGATTTGGGAGTTGTATTTGTGGCGTTACTAATATTAGTGGGTTCAGGTTTGCTGGCAGGATTTATTCCAGCTCAAACCGCAATTAATGTAAAGCCGGTTGACGCTTTACGTACTGAATAAATTATCAATCAAAAATAATCGATTAAACCAAAAACAAAATGAAAAAAGGAATAACTGTAACCATTTTAATTTTTATCGCGATAGTTTTTTGTGGCGCGCTGTATTATTTGTACGCTAAAAATCAAGAGTCGCCAATTGTCTTTAAAACTGAAAAAGCGGAGACTAAAACGATTGTAAAAAATACTATTGCTACTGGTAATATTCAACCTGATGAAGAAGTCCTAATCAAACCAAATATATCAGGAATTATTGAGCAAGTGTACATCAAAGCGGGCGAGAAGATCAAGGCTGGCGATATGATAGCCAAAATTAGAGTCGTTGCCAATGTATCCAATGTAAGTACTACACAAAATCAGGTGCAGACAGCAAAAATTGCTTTAGATAATCAAGAAAAAATTTATAAAAGGCAAAAAACATTGTTTGAGAAAGATGTTATTTCTGCCAATGATTTTGATGCTGCACAATTGGCGTATACACAAGCCAAACAAAATTATGTAGCGGCCAAACAAAGCTTAGATATCGTAAAAACAGGTACAACTTCTTCGTTAGGAAGTTATGCGAATACCTTAATTCGTTCTACCGTAAACGGGATGGTTTTGGCTGTTCCTGTAAAAGTGGGTAATCAGGTGATCGAAAGTAATAATTTTAATGAAGGAACCACCATCGCAAGTGTTGCGGATGTAGGGCGAATGATTTTTATTGGAAAAATTGATGAATCGGAAGTTGGTAAAATCAAGGAAAAAATGCCAATCGAAATTACCGTTGGTGCGATCGAAAACAAAAAATTTGATGCCGTTTTGACTTATATCGCTCCAAAAGGCGTTACCGAAAACGGAGCCATACAATTTGAAATTAAAGCCTCTTTAGAAAATAAAGACGCCACTTTTATTAGAGCAGGATTAAGTGCAAATGCTTCTATTATTTTAGAAAGAGCAGACAAAGTCTTGGCGATAAAAGAATCATTGATACAGTTTGATAAAAAAACTCAAAAACCTTATGTGG
The DNA here is from genome assembly GCF_020911905.1 of Flavobacterium flavipigmentatum. Classification (NCBI taxonomy): domain Bacteria; kingdom Pseudomonadati; phylum Bacteroidota; class Flavobacteriia; order Flavobacteriales; family Flavobacteriaceae; genus Flavobacterium; species Flavobacterium flavipigmentatum. The sequence continues at coordinate 1,790,574 of NZ_CP087133.1, forward strand.
AAGTAGAAACGGCTCCACAAAAATTTCAGAGAAAAGATGTGCTGTTGGGAGTTAGCGACGGAATTTACGTTCAGGTTAAAAGCGGAATCAAGGCTTCGGATAAAATTAAAATCTGGAATCAGGGATTGATAAACGAAGGCGAAGAGAAGAAATAATTGGTTTGTAAAAGAGTTTTTGGTTTAAAAAATGTTAAATTTGTGTGGTATTTTTTACTGCGCTTTCATTCAAAATATATGAAAATAAATAAATATAATAGTCTTGTTTTTGCCCTGTTATTTGGGTTTGGATTATCGAGTCAGGCACAAACAAAACAATGGACACTAGAAGAATGTGTACGATATGCAATAGAAAATAATATCACAATAAAATTATCAGAATTAGATGTAAAGAATGCTGATATTGATAAAAAAGATGCTTTTGGCAATTACCTTCCGTCTGTAAACGGAAATGCTTCACACTCCTGGAATATTGGTCTGAATCAGGATGTTACTACAGGTCTTTTGCGTAATCAGACAACACAATATTCATCAGTAGGTTTAAATGCTGGAGTTGATATTTACAAAGGCTTACAGATTCAAAATACTTATAGAAGAGCTAAACTTTCTATTATAGCATCACAATATCAATTGCTGAAAATGCAGGAAGATATTTCACTTAATGTAGCGAATGCATTTCTTCAAATTTTATCTTATAAAGAAGAGTTAAAAGTAAAAAAAGAACAATTGTCAATCGATGAAAAACGATTTAAGCGTTCTGAAGAAATGGTAAATGCCGGAACAATTCCACGTGGAGATTTGTATGATCTAAAAGCTACTATTGCAACAGATCAGCAGGCAATTACTGTTTCAGAAAATAATTTACTGATCTCAAAGTTAAGTTTAGCACAGCTTTTACAATTAAAAGAATTTGCAGATTTTGATGTTATTGATGATACCAATGCCAAAGATGAAAATAATATCATGGCCCAAAGCCCGATTGATATTTACAATAAGGCAAGAGAAACAAGAACAGAATTAAAACTGGCACAGACTAATCTTGAAATTGCGGAGAAAAATGTAGCTATTGCAAAAGGTGCTTATCAGCCTACGCTTTCTGGTTTTTACGGTTTTAATACTAGAGCTAGTTATAGTGATAAAGTTGTTGGAGTAGACGCTAATGGCGATCCAATTTTAGGAGGTCCAGATCCTGTTTTTCAACAATTTAGTGATAATAAAGGGCATAATTTCGGGTTTCAGTTGAATGTTCCAATTTTTAATGGTTTCTCAGTTCGAAATAACGTAGAGCGTAATAAAGTAAGTTTAGAAAAATCTAAAATAGATTTAGAGCAAAAAAGTTTAGATTTGCAACGTAACGTTTATACTGCTTTTACAAATGCAAAAGGAGCGTTAAATACTTATGAGTCATCAACGATAACTCTAGAAGCAAGGCAACAGGCCTATAATTATGCTAAAGAAAAATATGATGTAGGGTTAATGAATTCGTTTGATTTTACACAAGCACAAACATTGCTGACCAATGCGCAATCAGATGTTATAAGAACCAAATACGATTATATTTTTAAAATTAAAATACTCGAATTCTACTTCGGAATTCCAATTGTACCTATTATCACAAAATAATTTATTATGTCAAAAAAAACAATTTATTTCTTAGTCGGGGGTGCAGTAGTCCTTATTGTAGCTTTAATTGGTTTGTCAAAAGCCGGAGTGATAGGAAATAAGGATGAAGGAAAAGAAGTAGAGGTTTCTAAGGTAATAGCTTCAACTATTGTTGAAACAGTTTCGGCAACAGGTAAAATTCAGCCGGAAATTGAGGTAAAAATTTCGCCGGAAGTTTCGGGCGAGATCACTTTATTAAATGTAAAAGAAGGGCAAGTTGTAAAAAAAGGAGATTTATTAGTAAAGATAAACCCTGATTTATATACCTCAAGTTACAATCGTTCTGTTTCTAATTTGTCAGGAACAAGAGCCGGACTTACCCAATCTCAAGCAAGTTTTAAAGAAGCAAAAGCCAACTACGAACGAAATAAAACGTTGTATGATAAAGGTGTAATCTCAAAAGCAGATTGGGACAAAGCAATTGCTTCTTTTGAAGTAGCAAAAGCGACTCAGCAAAATGCGTATTACACAGTACAAAGTGCTTCGGCTTCGGTAAAAGAGGCAAAAGACAATTTGGGACGTACCACTATTTATGCTCCTGCAGATGGTACTATTTCGGTGCTGAATGTAGAACTGGGAGAACGAGTTTTAGGAACGCAGCAAATGGCAGGAACAGAGCTTTTGAGAGTGGCCAACCTAAACAATATGGAGGTTGAGGTTGATGTAAACGAAAATGACATTGTAAAGATAAAAATCGGTGACGAAGCCAATGTTGAAGTAGATGCTTATCTGAAAAAACAATTTAAAGGAATTGTTACCAGTATTTCAAATTCGGCAAGCAGTACATTGACATCTGATCAGGTGACTAATTTTAAGGTAAAAGTGAGGATTTTAAAAGAATCTTACTTAGATTTATTAGAAGGAAAACCGTCTACATATTCTCCTTTTAGACCTGGAATGACTGCTACAGTTGATATTATAACCAAAACTAGAGCAAATGTTTTGGCTGTGCCAATTAGTTCTGTTGTTGTAAAAGCTGATACAGCGTCGGTAAAAGATTTTAAAGTTGACAATCTTGATGAAGATAAAAAGACAGCTCCGAAAAGTGATAAAAAGTTCGAATGTGTTTTTGTAAAAGTAGGAGATAAAGCCAAAATCAGAATTATCAAAACCGGAATTCAGGACGATACCAATATTGAGGTCATGTCAGGATTACAACCGGGAGATGTAGTGATTACTGGGCCTTATACCACAGTTTCTAAAGATCTTAACTCAGGAGATAAAGTAAAACTTAAAAAAGCAGAAACGCCTAAGAAGTAGTTTGCTTTTAAATCAATAATTCTAAAAATAAATACATTGTCGTTTATTCTAAACATCGAAACTGCCACCAAAAACTGTTCTGTGTCTATTGCCAAAAATGGCGATACTATTTTATGTAAAGAAATTGCAGAAGAAGGTTATTCGCATGCCGAAAAATTGCATGTTTTTATTGAAGATATAGTCAAAGAAGCAGCCATTTCTATGCATGATTTAGTTGCCATTGCGGTAAGTCAGGGTCCTGGTTCTTACACAGGTCTCAGAATTGGAGTTTCGGCTGCAAAAGGATTGTGTTTTGCGCTAAATATTCCGCTAATTGCGGTAGATACTTTGCAAACTTTAGCTTCCAAAGCGAATATTAGCGAGGGAAAAATTATCCCGATGCTGGATGCACGCCGAATGGAAGTTTACAATGCCATTTTTAATTCGAATTTAGAGAAAGAAAGAGCAGTTCAGGCTGAAATTATCACAGAAAATTCTTTTAGTGATTTTGAAGAAACACTTTACTTTGTTGGTGATTGTGCCGAAAAATGCAAACCTTTTTTAGTAAAAGATAATTTTATATTTCTGGAAGAGTTCAAGTATCCATCTGCCAGAGAAATGAGTAAAATCAGTTATGAAAAATACAAAATAAGCGACACTGTAGATGTCGCTTATTTTGAACCGTATTATTTAAAAGATTTTATGATGACTACTTCATCAAAAAAATAATTTATACCGTTTTATTCATACCTACAGTAAAAGGCTGTACCTCTATTCCTGCTTCGTCTAAGGCTGTTTTGCAATTTTCTAAAGTTAGTGAAAACACAGCTGCAAAATTCTCGTTTTTGGCCCAAGGCCTAACAGCAAAATCGACAGAACTGGCAGAAAGGTTTTTTACAAAAACTTCCGGAGCGGGTACTTTTAAGACTTTAGGATTTTGAAGTAAAACCTCGAGTAAAATGTCTTTTGCCTTTTTGATATCAGAATCGTAAGAGATAGAAAAAGTCAGGTCGGCCCTTCTCTCGCCTTGCATAGAATAGTTGATGATATTCCCGTTTGATAAAGCACCATTGGGTACAAAAACCGTCTGGTTGTTGGCTGTTAGCATTTTGGTTACAAAAATCTGAATTTCGCTTACGGTTGCTATAACGCCCTGTGCCTCGATGGTATCTCCCACTTTAAATGGCTTGAAAAGAATAATTAGCATTCCTCCAGCAAAATTAGACAGTGATCCTTGCAAAGACAGGCCAACTGCTAGTCCCATTGCTCCCAAAATCGCCACAAACGAAGAAGTTTCAATTCCAAGTTTCGAAATAAAAGTGACAAATAATAAAATGCGCAGTGCCCAAAGCAGTATGTCGGCCAAGAATTTGGTTAGGGTAGGGTCTAAATTCCTTTTGATCATTAGTTTCCTGATAATTCTGTTTATTAATCGGATGGTATAGAGACCCACAAATAATATTAGAAAAGCAGAAATTAATTTAGGAGAATAATCAATTAACACATTGATAAATTTATCAGCGTAATTGGTGAGTTGGCTAGGATTGATGTTTAACATATTTAGAATAAAAAAACCTTCTCAAAAGAGAAGGTCTGGATTTGTTTTGCAAATATAAAAACAATTCTTTTATAAGAAACAATAATGCGTTTATTCTTTATCGGTTGTTTCGTCGATAACTTTGTCCGCAGCTTCATCGGTTTTTTCTGCTGCGTCAGCAACAGTTTCTTTGGTAACTGTTGCAGTTTCAGTTGCAATTTCTGTCGTTTTATCTTTAAAAGAGTCAATAACATCACTTATAGAGTCTGTCGCTTTTTCAACGTATTCGCTTACGACATCTTTGGCATGACTTGCATATTCTACCGCGCTGTCTAATAAGGGTTCTGAGGCTTTTTTGGCTTTAGCAAAAGTTTCTTCGGCAAAAGCTTCAGCTTTGTCAATATAAGGTGCAGCTGCCTCTTTTGCTTCTTCAAAGCTATTTTCGGCCTGATGTGCTACATCTGTAGCAGTTTCTTTGGCTGTGCCAAATAAATTTTTAAAAAATGATGATAATCCCATGGTTTTAGTATTTTGGTTTTGAATACAATATTAGCTATTTTTTTATAAAATTGCGACACTATGAGAGTAATAAATTATTGAAAATTAGCAAGATATGAATAAATGAAAAAAGCGCCTTATAAAGACGCTTTTTACTATTTATTTTGAATTTTTTAAGCATTTAAAGCTTCTACGGTGATTTTTTCGTCATTCAACATGCTTTTCAGCATATTTTCAATTCCGCTTTTTAAAGTAAAAGTAGAAGACGGACAACCACTGCAAGCTCCCTGCAAAATTACTTTTACCACTTTGTTTTCTTCATTAAATGAATCAAAGGCAATGTTTCCTCCATCTGCTGCCACTGCCGGTTTTACGTATTCTTCTAAGATGTTGATGATTTGTTGCGAGGTTACATCCAGTTTATCAAAAGCTTCGTCTTTGGTAATATCGTTTTTGGTGGCTACCTCAATCAAAGTTTCATCCAGAACAGTTCCGCCATTTTCGATAAACTGTTTGATGAAAGTTCGCAATTCAAGGGTTATTTCCTGCCACTCGTTTACATCGTATTTGGTTACCGAAATATAATTTTCATCAATAAAAACTTCTTTTACATAAGGAAATTTAAATAATTCTTTTGCCAAAGGCGAAGAAGCTGTCTGATCGATATTTTTGTATTCGATGGCGTTTTTTGTGAGCATTCTGCTTACCACAAATTTTAAAGCAGAAGGATTTGGAGTGGTCTCGCCATAAACCGTAATAGGTTGTTTTTTGGCTTTGGTTTCGTCCAATTTTATAATAACACCGCCTTTGTCTACAAAAGCTTCAATTTGCTCAGCAACGGCATCTTTTACATCGTCCCATTCTACAATGCTAAATCTTTCGATGGCAATAAAATTTCCTGAGATATAAACCGTTTTTACAAAAGGAAGATAGAATAATTGTTGTGCCAATGGAGATGCTTGTGCTTCATCAATATTTTTGAATTCAAAATTCTGATTTTGAGTGATAAAATCCTCAAATTCAAACTTTAGTATTGTTGGATTTTGAGTTTCTTTTATAGTGATTTTTGTCATGATATGTAATTTTTTACAAATTTACTAAAGTTATTTTCTACTAATAGCTATATTTGATTTTTTAATAAAATATTTAAGATTTTGTCTTTAATCGAGACAAATTAATTCGTAGCGTTTAAAAATAGAATCAAACAAAGTTCTTTTATGAAATTTAGAATCAATCTCATCGTAATTTTTTTAATTACATCATATTATTCTTTTTCTCAAGAAGGAATTCCGGTATATTCAGATTATTTGTCAGACAACTATTATTTGATTCATCCCTCGATGGCAGGAGCAGCGAATTGCGCAAAAATTCGATTGACAGCCAGAAAACAATGGTTTGGTCAGGATGATGCACCCAGTTTACAAACATTAAGTTTTAATGGAAGATTAGGAGAAAGATCGGGTGCTGGAATTATTGTTTTTAATGATAAAAACGGGTATCATTCGCAAAAAGGATTTAAAGTTACGTACGCACATCATATTATGTTCTCTCGTGATGCAATAGATTTAAATCAACTGTCGTTTGGTATTAGTGGTGGCATCATCCAGAGTCAATTGGATGAAACCAGTTTTGGAGGAACTTTTGACCCGATTGTTTATGGATCAATCCAAAAAGATTCTTATTTTAATGTAGATTTTGGAGCTTCTTATAATTTTCTAGATTTTTATGCCCATGCCACCATTCAGGGACTTGTAGAGACCAGAAGAGAGTTATATACAGATTATGAAACTGATAATGTACGCAAGTTTTTAGTAAGTGCAGGTTATGTTTTTGGTAAAAGAGAAAATATTACCTGGGAACCTTCTGTTTTATTTCAGTTGTTTGATACAACCAAGGAGAAGTCACTTGATGTAAATTTAAAGGCATACAAAAACATGAACTTTGGAAGCCTTTGGGCCGGATTGTCTTACAGACGAAGTTTTGATGGCGCACAATATAGATCCGGAAGTGGTGTTGCGGCTCAAAAATTGCAATATATTACCCCTTTAGTGGGTGTAAATTATAAAAATTTTATGTTTGCTTACACGTATTCAAATGTTACGGGAGATGTTAAATTTGATACGGGAGGTTACCATCAATTAACTTTAGGAATCAATTTATTTTGTACCAAAGAGCGTTACGATTGTAATTGTCCCGCCATTAATTAATTTTTTAGAATATGCTAATTAAATCTGTAAACGGAAAATCACCTCTTATTCCAGAGGATTGTTATGTTGCCGAAAATGCTACAATTGTGGGTGATGTTACTTTTGGAAATTCCTGTAGTGTTTGGTTTAACGCCGTAATTCGCGGCGATGTAAATTTTATTAAGATAGGAAACAAAGTAAATATTCAGGACGGAGCGATCATACATTGTACGTATCAAAAGCACCCGACTGTTATTGGAAATAATGTTTCAATTGGTCATAATGCAATCGTACATGGCTGTACCATTCATGACAATGTATTGATCGGAATGGGTGCCATCGTCATGGATAATTGTGTAGTAGAAAGCAATGCTATTGTGGCTGCGGGAGCTGTTGTAACACAGAATACGATTGTAACTTCGGGCAGTATTTACGCAGGTGTTCCGGCCAAAAAAGTAAAAGACATTGATCAATCTGATTTTGCAGGGGAGATCGAGCGTATTTCTAACAATTATGTAATGTATTCGGGCTGGTTTAAAGAATAAAGTCAAGGAATCCCAAATAATAAAAATTACAAATTCCAATAAAAATTAAACATTATTGGGATTTGTAATTTTTATTTTGGAGTTTAAATTACTATAAATTGATTCTTTCGAAAAAAGCATTTTTATAACTTTCACTTATTGGAATCCGTTTATCGCTAATTAAAACTTTATTTTTTTGAATGGATTTTACATGTTTGATGTTGATAATATACGATCTGTGAATTCTCGAAAATCCTTTGCAGGAAAGCAAATTTTCTAATTTTATCAAACTGATTAGCGTAAGTGTAAATTTGTTATCTGTGGTATAAATTTTTACGTAGTCTTTCAGACCTTCGATAAATAAAATATCCGAAAAATTCATTTTTACGTTTTCGTATTCTGCTCTCACAAACATAAAATCCTGGTCAATTTCGGGAGCAGTAGTGCTTTCTGAAATAGCCTGAACATTCGCTGGATTGAAGGTTTGTTGTGCTCTCACAACCGATTTTAAAAAACGATGAAACGGAATTGGTTTTACCAAATAGTCAACGGCCCCTAAATTAAACCCTTCAACAGCATAATCAGAATAAGCAGTTGTAAAGATGATCAAAGGTTTTTTTTCGACGGTATTCAAAAATTCGATTCCGGAGAAATGTGGCATTTGAATGTCTAAGAAAATCAAATCGATATTGGTTTGATTGATAAATGAGACTGCATCAATAGCATTATTGAAAGTGCGAATCAACTCTAGTGAATCAACTTTTCCAACAAAATCTTCCAGTAACTCAACTGCTAAAGGTTCATCGTCTATAATTACGCACTTCATGTGTTTTGGATTAAAGTGTTAAAATTTGTTTTCGCGGTCAAAAGTAGTTTGAAATCAGTAAATTAAGTTCTAAAATTTTCATAAAATACTGTTCCAAAGATTTTATTTCTCTCCGTAATTTAATCTATTGAAGTTTTAATTTTATCTAATTTTAAGTTTAAATGCACCCTGTAATAATGGTTATCTTGTGTAATGGTAAGTTCGTGTGCATTAGGATAAAGCAAATCCAGTCTGCTCTGAATGTTGGCCAATCCTATTCCTGAGTTTTCGGGATCTTTCACGTAACTTTCAATTGTATTTTCTATCCAAAAATCGAGTGTATTATCGAGAATAAAAATCTTAATTTTTACGTGAGCGGCTCCTTTATAATCCGTTCCGTATTTGAAAGCGTTCTCTACAAACGAAATCAATAACAGAGGTTCTATAAATTTATTTCGGGTATCGCCGTGAACATTAATTACAATATCTTCAATATTATTAAGTCTGAGTTTTTGCAACTCAATATAATTCTGTATATAATTGATTTCTTTCTCTAAATCAACCGTTTTATTATCGGTTTCGTACAGCATATAACGCATCAGTTCAGACAAAGTGACGATAGCATCAGGAACCAAGTCTGATTTTTTATGTGCTAGAGAATAGATACTATTCAAAGAATTGAACAAAAAATGCGGGTTGGTTTGTTTTCTTAAATAAATCAATTCGGTATTGGTTCTGTGTGTTTCTGCAATCAGTTTGTTTTGTTGATTGTTGTAAAACTCGGTCAATGTTCTGATAATTGCACTTATCGTCAAAATCAAAATATAGAAAAAAGATGGCGCAATCTTAATAAAAACTGGCTGTGTCGACATTACGGCTCTTACTCCGGCCTTTTTTAAAACACGCTGGATATCTGCGGGAGGCAATGCATTTGGAGGTCTGATATGCCTAAATTCAGGAAAAAAATAATTAATCCTGATGATCATAAAAAGCATGATTAAAGAGAATGCAAAAGCAAAATATAGAAAGTATTTTTTTTCTAAAAGTAAAGCGGGTACCAAATAAAAATAATTCAGATAAAACAGTAAAATTCCAGTGATCCATTGTGCATAAAAATCAGTATTGATTCTAAAGGGACTTTCGTAAAACTGAATCAACGAAGTCAGTATGAAAAAAGCCCAGATAATGCTATGAAAAAGAATTTTATGAGAACTGGTATTTTTAATAGTGCCGATGTTCATTTTATAATTTTATTTTTAATAAAATTAAATCATTTTTTGTTACCGATGGCGATATGTTTTGAGAGAGTTTTTCGGCAACAAGATTGGCAACTTTGAGTGCGTCTTCTTCAGATTCAAAACTCTTAACCTCACTAATAACAGGAATGATAGATTGTTTGATTAAAATTTTATTATCATTTGAAATAGTATAACCCCAACCGGTTAGAGTTTGAAAAGATGCAATTTGTAGTGGTTCTTTTTTCGAGCAAGCTGCGAAAGCTAAAACAGCCAATAAAACGAATAAATTCTTCTGGATTTTTGTCCAGAAGAATTGTTTTTTTACATTAATTATCATCATCATTTTGCTCTTCCTGTGGTTTAAATTCCCATGCATCATCAAAATAAGTCGTTCCGGTTCTGCCCAACATGTAAAAACCTCTATTGTTGATGCTAAATCCAACAGCATCTGTTCTGGCAGCACCTTCCATAGCTGTTCTTTCCTCCCATAAATCGGTCGTAGGATTGTACTCCCAAACTGTTTTTAGACCTTCACCACCTACTATATATCCTAAACCGCTCATTGTAAAACTAGATGCATTCGAGCGAGTAATAGCATAATCATCATTGTAGCTGTAATCGTCATCGTCATCTTGGTCAATGTCTCGCTTTCTTGTCCAAACATCTGTCGAGGGATCAAATTCCCAAAAATCTTCCTGATTGATTCCGTTATTAACCCCAGTTCCTAAATATGCTTTGTCATTAATAACAAAAACGGTTGCGTTACGTCTTTTGTTTCCGCTGAAACCACTTACCAATGTCCAGGTGTTGGCATTGTCATCATACTGATAAAAATCTTTTAAATAATTTCCATCATAACCCGTACCAAAAAAAGCTTTTCCGCCTACTTGAAAACCAACTGCAGAATAACGTGCTGTTCCTCCAAAATCTGTTTTTTGAGACCAAGAATTGGCAACCGGATCATACTGAAAAAAATCTTTCAGCTTGTTTGTTCCGTCATAACCAAGGCCTACATACCCTTTTCCATTTAGTTCAAAACTTGAGGCTGCGCTTCTTCCAATACCTGTAAAATCAGCTTTTTGTTCCCAATAATCACCGTTTGAATTGTACGCCCATAAATCTTTTAAATAAACATCACCAGTATAACCGGTTGTTATGTAAGCGTAATCTCCGATAACAAAGCTGGTAGCACTAGATCGTGCAGGACCATCAAATGCCGATTTTTTAATCCAGTTTCCTACTAAATCCTCTTCATCATCATTGCTACAGCCTATAAAAAACAGACTGGAAAATAGTGAGGCAAATAATATTCCTTTTTTTAAATTATTCATAAGTGTATTAGATTTATTTCTGAAACGAATTTTTTATTGTTTCAAAAGTAGTGGGGTTGTCTTCTTTAAAAAAAGAAGATATATATATGACGCTATTTGATAGACAGAATGGCTCTTTTTGGCGTTGAGTCTGTTATTTGTTCCCAAAGCCTCGTTGTAGATGAGTTTTGTCTGTTAATAGTCAAAATAGGCGTAGCTGTATATGTTATAGTGTTGCCCGAAATTGTGCCTTTTATATTTGTTTAAAAAAGGAGATTATGCACAAGTTTTTATGGATGTTGTTTTTTGCATTTACAATAGTGTCATGTGGCACAGATACTGATGCTGGAGAGTTTGTTGTGGGATCTGATTATTTGGCGATTAATAACAAAGTGGTTTTAATAGATACCATGACGGTTGAGATGTCTACCATTAATTTTGATTCGCTGGTTACATCAAATCAAAGCCGAATTCTCGTTGGAAATTATGATGACCCTATTTTCGGAAAGGTGAAGTCATTGAGTTATTTTCAGTTGTCGACAGATACTTATAATTTGAATATTGGCAGCGGTTCTGATACGGAGGCTACCAATTATGTTTTAGATTCTATTTCGATGATTCTCAGATACGATAATTATTATTACGGAGATACAACCAAAGTGCAAACTTTTGATATTCATCGATTGACTCAAAAAGTAAAACCCAATATAGATGATGATCAATTCTACAATAATTCGACGCTCACTTATGATACTGAAAGTTTAGGAACAATTTCGTATAAACCACGCCCAACAGAAAAAGATTCTATTAATATAAAAATGAATCGTGATTTTGGTGAAGCACTTTTTCAAAAATTCAAAAAAAGAGAAATAACCGATTTTGATAGTTTTGCAGAATACCTCAAAGGGCTTGTTATCGTGCCTGCTACGGCAAATTCTTCGAGTGTTATAGGTTTTAATCTAACCAGTAGACTCAGAATGTATTATTCTAAATATCAGAGTGGTGCAGAAGAATCATTGATCAAAGATTTTGAGATTTTGGTTCCGGCGAGACAATTCAACTCTATCTCCTTAGATAAAACGGGAACTTTAATACAGAATTTACCGGTTTCCAGTAGTAAATTATCGAGTAGGCTTACGAGCAATCAGGGATTTATTCAGTCGGGTAGTGGAGTAGCTTGTCGAATTGATTTTCCAAACATCAAACAACTCAAGCAAATTGCTGAAAACGGTGCTATTGTTGATGCCGAATTAATTTTGAAACCTGTTAATAACTCATATTCAGATCAATATCCGCTATCAGATTCTTTGCGGGTTTACACCGCTGATAATTTAAATAGAATTGGAGGTAATTTACTTAATTCTGCAGGTAAATCAGTTTTTGGAGTATTAAACAAAAAGACGGATGAGTTTAATGAAAATGTAAAATATTCTATAAGTATTGGAAGCTTTCTACAAAAAGAAATGCTAAAAAAATCAGATTCCAGAGCTTCACTTATTCTAACATTGCCAACGATATCAAAAGGCGTAAACCGACTTGTTCTGGGTGATCAGAAACATCTTAATAACAAAATTCAATTGAAAATTTATTACATCTCTTATTAAATGAAAAATAAAATAGCATTCGTGAGTGGTCTCATTTTGATGTTTACAAACTCATTTTCACAAAGTATTTCAAGTTCACCTTATTCATTATACGGTGTGGGGAGTTTATACGATGCTGATTATGGCTCAATTCCCGCCATTGGATCTTCCGGAATCGCTTTGCCCTCTGATGTTTCTTTAAATAATTTAAATCCTGCATCTCTGGCCTATTTGCCGCTCAATCATTTTATGTTTGATGTTGGAGGAAAAGCAATTGCGACCACATACGAAAGCGGTTCTAGGAGCGAAAAACGTAATAATTTTCAGTTTTCTCATATTGCATTTGCATTTCCAGTTACCAAAAAATCTGGCTTTAGTGCGGCTTTGCGGCCTTATTCGAGTTCAGCATTTAAAATTTCAAATTTAAAATTGCCCATACAAAATAGTGAGGAATTTTACTATCTGACTGCAGCAGGTTCCGGCGGATTGAACAATTTTGATTTTTCGTATGGATATCGTTTAAATAAAAAATTAGCGGTTGGTTTATCAGCCTCATTACTTTTCGGAAATACAACTGATGACAGAAGTTATCTAATATCCAATTCGATAACAACCATTAGTAAGGAAACAAATTATAACGGTTTAAGGGCTACTATTGGTTCTCAGTACAAAATGGATTCGACTTTTACGATCGCCTCTACTTTTAAGTTGCCTGCCCGAATTAGTGCGTCAAAAGTGCAAGATGTGCAAACAATTGCAAATGAAGTGGAGACCGTTATAGAATCTGACTTGGTTTCTGATACCGACAATTATTATCTGCCCTTAGAAATAGGAGTGGGTATTAGTAAAAGGTTCAAAAATAATTTGAATCTAACTTTCGATTACGAAAAAAGCTTATGGAATGATACCAGACAATCTGAATTGTATGGTAATTTTGTGAATCAAGACCGGTTTGCTTTAGGATTGAGTTATAAATCTAAGAAAAATGTTAGAAGCTATTGGGACAGAATTCGATATGGAACAGGTGTGAGTTTTGATACGGGTTACCTAGAAGTTGATGGGAAAAGAGTTAACAATGCAGCGATTTCTTTTGGAATAACTCTACCAATAGAAAACACATATTCGGCCTTGAATATTTCGTATTCTTACGGACAAAAAGGAGCGGTTTCGGATAATCTGATCAAAGAAAATTATCATAAACTCTCTCTTAATTTATCTTTAGACGGAATTTGGTTCGTCAAGCGAAAAATAGAATAATCGTTTAAAAATCTTTTTCTGTTACCTGATATTTGTGGTCTAAAATAGCGCTTAAAACAGTAGGATTTGAATTCGTGTAAAAAACGGGTTCATTTTTTGCTTTAGCAGAAGACCCAACTTTTTCGCGCAAAAGAGTTTGAGTCTGGCGTGCTACTGCTTCACCTGAATCTATTATTTGAATATGTTCTGGTAGTATTTTTTTTATCTGCGGAATCAAATACGGATAGTGACTGCAGCCCAAAACCAGATAATCAATATTAGCATCAATCATGGGTTTCAAATACGATTCTAGTAATTGAGTCATCTCTGGCGAGTACAGATTCCCGTCTTCTATTAGCTGAACCAAACCGTGACCTACCTGTTCGATAATTTTGGTTTCCTGAAACATTTCGGCAGTTTTGTTAAACAACTCACTGTTTAGTGTTCCTTTAGTGGCTAAAATTCCAATTACTTGTGTTTTAGATTTAGTTGCTGCCGGTTTTATGGCTGGTTCAATACCTACAAACGGAATGTCATAATCGGCACGAAGTTCTCTAATCGCATTTGTGGTAGCAGTATTGCACGCCACCACAATTAATTTGCAATTCATACCGATTAGAAAATCAACATTTTTTTTGCTGAGTGCAACAATTTCCTTTTTGGTTTTTTGACCGTAGGGAGCATTTTTGCTATCGGCTAAATAAATTGTTTTTTCGTTAGGAAGTAACTCATGTATGGCGCTCCATATCGAAGTTCCGCCTATCCCGGAATCAAAAACGCCTATAGGATTGTTGTTTGTCATAGAACAAATTTACATCTTTTTAAGAATCTACAGTTATTGTAATCATTGATTATTTTATAAAATAATCCTAATTTTTCTATTGCAATATTTTGATTTTTTTAAAAGGAAAATATAATGTGTAAAATGTTTGTTTTGACTATTTTATAGTCGTTCAAAGGCAGTACTTAGAAAAAATAAACAAAACATGATTTAATTAAAAGTCCAATGCTGTTTGCATTCGTATACAACTATTTTTTTAGCATAGTAAATAATCAAATTATAGAAATAAAAAATGGCCCAAAACTATATCAGTATTGAGCCATTTTCAGTATTTAAGAAGCTTTTATTAAAATCCTAAATCTTTTTTTACATCAGCAGTAAGGTTTGGACCATCAGCTAATAAAAGAGAAGAACCGTCTACTACGTATTGGAAACCTTTAGCTTTTCCAACTTTTTGAATAGAAGCTCTAACTTTTTCCATTAAAGGTTTTACGATATCATTTTCTTTTTGTTGTAATTCTTTTTGAGCATTGTCTCTGTAATCAACAATTCTTTTTTGCATGTCTTGCACTTCTTTAGAACGCTCTCCATTTACAGCTTCAGTTACAGTTGCAGCTTCAGCTTCGTATTTTTTAATTTTTACTTGGTATTCTTCCACCATTTTTTTGTATTCTGCATCGTATGTACCGCTTAATTTTTGTAATTGGTTTTGAGCATCTAGCATTGCAGGCATTTTCGACATGATCTCGCTTACATCAACATGGGCTATTTTAGCCTGAGCATTCATTGTATTGTTTGCAGATAAAATAAGTACTGCAGCAATTAGTAAAGTTTTGATTTGTTTCATCATCATTTAAAATATTAATTAATTATTGGTCGTATTAGGTTTTTGTGTTTCGGCCTCTTTTGCTTTTTTGGCCGCTTCTCTTTCTTCTATTATTTTCTTTTTACGTTCTTCCAGTTCTTTTTTACGCTGCTCATAAAGTCTTTGTCTTTCTTCTGCTTTGTTTACTACTGGCTCCGTATTTGTTGTTTTTGCATCTGGATTTGCGATCGCATCCGTTTTTGTTGTTTCTGGTTTAGTTGTTTCAGAAACCGTGCCATTTTTCTTCGCTTCTCTTTCTGCTGCTATTGCATTTCTTCTGTCTTCGTATTCTTTTTTCTTCGCTTCTTGTTCCAGTTTGCGATCCAGAATCAATTTTTCTCTTGCGGCTCTTTTTTGATCCAGTGCTTTTTGTCTGTCTGCCATTGCTGGATTTTCATCCAACTCATTCTCCAGATTTTCTTTTTTCTCCTGCTCTTTCAATTCTTTTTTCGAGAGTTGCTCTCTTTTCTCAGTTCGGTTTAAAGAACGAATTACCTGATCACTAATGTCGAATCTTTTATTGCTAAAAAGCATTGTAAGATCTGATGACTTATCAAAAATAAAATCATAATTTTTGGCCTCGGCAATATCTTGCACAGCTGTAAAAACCTGATCTTGTATTGGTTTTGATAGCGCTGCTTTTTGTCTCATTAAATTCCCATCAGCTCCAAATTGTTTTTGCTGATAGTCTAACATTTCTGTTTCCAGAAATTTAATTTCTGTTTCTTTTTCTTCAATAAGCTCTTTTGTCAATAAAGCTCTTTCAGCTTTTAAATTTTCTTTCAGCTTATTGATGTCAATTTTTTTGGATTCTACATCTTGTTTCCACTTTTGGGCTTTTAGCTCCAATTGTGCTTTTGCTTCTTTGTAATCAGAAACATTTTCCAAGATATATTCCATATCGATGTAGCCGATTCTAGTCGTTCTTGTTTGAGCCTGACTTGTATTTGCTACAATCAAGGCTAAAAATATAAATAAAAACTGTCTTATCATAACATTACTTTATTTGATGATTTTTAACCAAATATATTATTAGAATTGTTGCCCAATAATAAAGTGTGTTTCCCACCCATTAGCTTTATTCGTTACAGATCCTGGAAGGGCGTCAAAACCATATCCGAAATCAATTCCTAATAAACCAAATGCCGGCATAAATACACGTAAACCTGCCCCTGCTGAACGATTCAAATCAAATGGATTGTAAGATTTAAAATCTGGGTACGATGATCCTGCTTCTACAAATGTCAATGCATAGATGGATGCAGAAGGTTTTAATGTAATCGGATAACGTAATTCCATAGAGAACTTGTTATAAATTGTTGCTCCAATTTGCTCACCATTAGTATTGATAGGTGTTAATGAGTTGTTAGGGTATCCTCTCAACTGAATAGTTTCTCTACCATCCATTGAAAAGTTTGCCATTCCATCTCCACCCAAATAAAAACGTTCAAAAGGTACAACACCACGTTCTTGATTGTATGCTCCTAAGAAACCAAATTCGGTTAATGTTCTTAAAACTAATTTTCCATACACTTTAGTATACCAATCAGCTTTAAATTTTACTTTATAATATTCTAACCAGTTATATTTCTTCTGATCGACCTTTGCAGGATCTGCTGCGGCTTCTTGAAAAGTACTTACTTTGTTCCCGTTAGTGTCAATGTAATCGCCAGAATTTACAACTACACCATTATTATCTTCATAAGAACTGGTTGCTTTTGCTTTGTATTCTTGTTTGTCTCCCAAACTTCCGTAATCAACACCATTTAATAATGAATAAGGAGGTGTTAGTTTTGCCGAAATACTAAATTCTGAACCATAAGTCGGGAAAATCGGGTTGATACCTTTATTACTTCTTGATAATCCAATAGTATAAGCTAAGTTTCTTGAAGCTCCATTTCCAAAAGTAAACAATCCTGTGTTGTAATTATTTAAATCATAGTGCTGGTAACTGATTGATTGAGAAAGCACAAAGAAATCATCCGGTACTGTAAGTCTTTTAGCAAGACCAACTTGTATAGTAAAAATATTAAAACTTTTACTTTTGTCTACATCTCTTGTAACAAAATTATTTAGAAACTGTTTACTGTATGAGATAGAAGAACTAAACTGTACTGGTTTTTTTCCTCCAAACCATGGCTCTGAAAACGACACACTATAGGTCTGGAAATACGTGCTTCCTTGTAAACGTAAAGATACTTTTTGACCATCTCCCATTGGTAATGGTTTGTAAGCTTCTTTGTCAAATAATTTTCTCGCAGAGAAGTTATTAAAAGATAAACCTAATGTACCAATGAATCCGCCACCACCGTAACCACCTTGCAACTCAACTTGGCTGGAACCTTTTTCTACCAATTGATATTCAATATCAACTGTTCCAGCAGATGCATCTACATTTCTAAATTCTGGTTTAATAGATTCAGGATCAAAGAAACCTAACTGGCCAATCTCACGAATAGTTCGTACTAATTGCTCTTTACTGTATTTTTCTCCTGGTTTAGTTCGTAATTCACGGTAAATAACATGATCATTTGTTTTGTCATTTCCTGTAACATATATTTTATTGAAATAAGCTATAGGGCCTTCTGTAACTCTAATTTCAAAATCGATGGTATCATTTTCGGTTTTTACCTCTACAGAGTTGATTTTTGAAAATAAATAACCATTGTTTTGGTATAAATTGGTAATGTCATCTGCATCAGGTTTTGTGTTGTCTGCAATTCTTTTTTGAAGCAAAACACCATTGTAAACCTCGCCTTTTTTTATACCTAAATAACGTTGTAATAATTGGTCAGGATAAACAGTATTTCCTAAGAATTTAATGTTTCCAAAGTAGTATTTATTACCTTCTTCTACTTTGATTTTTATGGCAAGCATGTTTTTATCTTTCAAATAAGATACAGAATCGTAAATAATACGAGCGTCTCTATATCCTTTTTCTTTGTAAGTGTCGATTACTTTTTCTAAATCTGCTTTGTATTTTTCAGGAATCATTTTTGAAGCTTTCAAAACACGGAAAACATTTTTCTGTTTCGTGTCTTTCATCGCACCTCGCAATTTATTATCGCTAAGTTGGGTATTTCCTTCAAAATCGATGCTCTTTATTTTTACTTTAGAGCCTTTGTCAATGCGTACGAGCATGTTTACCTGGTTTCCAGAAGTAGTATCAGGAGTAGTGGTTATGACAACTTTGGTGTTGTAAAAACCATCTTTTTTGTATTTATTTTCAATGTAGTTTTTTGTCGTAGTAATCAGGTTTTCGTTTACAATCTTGTTTTTAGTCAAACTATTGTCTTTAATAAGACCTTCAATTTTACTTTTCTTAACTCCAACCATTTTTACTTCATTCAACTTTGGAAGCTCAACAATGTTTAGGTCAAGATAAATACTATCATTCTCAATTTTATTTACATAAAAAGAGATTTCATCAAAGAGACCAAGTTTGCCTAATTTCTTGATGGCTCCGCTGATTTCTTCTCCGGGAACTGCAATTTCCTGTCCTTTTTGAAGTCCGGAAAATGTGACAACAGTTTGTTCATTGAAGCTTATTTTACCAACAACAGAAACTTTTGCAAGAATGTATTTTTTCCCTTGATCGAAAGGAAGTCTATCTTGTGCTTTTATTTGTGAAAAACTACCCAAAAGAGCTAGGGTAAGGACTATTTGTATTCTTTTTTGTAACACTAAAAAATTATTTAATTTGTTCACTGGTTTTTCCAAATCTACGTTCTCTTTTTTGATAACTAATAATAGCCTCATATAAATCTTGATCTTTAAAGTCTGGCCACAAGACATTAGTAAAATATAATTCTGCATAGGCAATCTGCCACAGCAAAAAGTTACTTATTCTATGTTCTCCACTTGTTCGTATTAATAAATCTACGTCGGGTAAATTTTGCGTGTAAAGATGCTCATTTATAATTGAATCGTCAATATTGTCTATTGAAATTATATTATTTTTAACTTTATCACTGATGATTCTCACTGCATTTACCAATTCTTCTCGTGATCCGTAACTTAAAGCCAGTGTTAAGGTAAGTCTTGTATTGTGTTTTGTTTTCTCGATAACATCCAACAGCTCTTTTTGTGCATTTTTTGGCAATTTATCAATATTTCCAATGGCATTAAGTCTTATATTGTTTTCTATCAAAGTTGGGAGCTCTTTTTTTAATGAATTGATCAAAATCTTCATTAAAGCTTCGACTTCTAATTTTGGCCGATTCCAGTTTTCTGTCGAAAAAGCGTAGAGTGTTAAGAACTCAATACCCAATTTGGCACAAGTAGTAATTGTTTTTTTTACAGACTTTGTTCCGTTTTCATGGCCAAATGCCCTCAAAAAGCCTTGTTGTTTTGCCCATCGCCCGTTGCCATCCATTATAATAGCAAGGTGTTTAGGTAAGTTTGTTTTATCTATTGATTCTATTAAATCCATTTTTTATTCTGCGCAGTAGCAAGGTTTTTCCCCAAAGGTGTAGGTTAAGGTAAGTCCTGAAAAGACATACCAATCATTATTATTTAAGTTTCCAAAACGATTACCTGCCATAAAATCATTCTTCGGGTTGCTTCCGTCTAAATTATCCGTAAAGGTATATCGGGCTCCGACTTCCAAACCTAAAACAAAATCACGACTAATATTTGATTTTATTCCTAAAGTTATCGGAATAGCAAGTGAAGTCGATTTTTGATCGATTTTTGTCTGTCCGCTTGTGATGTACAATTCATTGTATCTAAAAACACTTAATCCTGAATATATATAAGGTGTGATTTTTGGTTTTTCATCGTGTAAATTAAAATCGAAGAAATTAAACTCCAGCCCGGCTGATAATTCTTTAATGTCATTATCAAATCGAAAACCTCTTCTATTTCTGCTCGTTTCTTTAGAATCTAAGTCATTGGCAGAAATTTTGGATTGCGTGTATGAAAAACGATAGGAGTGACGTGGACTCTTATTCCATTTATACAAAATACCAAAAGCTAATTTTTCCGGCGCGATATAAGTGGTGCTTCCCACATCACCAACGTAGTTACTTCCACCAAGAAACACACCGATCTCATTGATTTGAGCCTGAAGTGTGATAAAGGGGAAAAAACATAACAATAAATTAAAAATTTTCTTCATTTAATTCAAAATTGCGTGCAAATATAATAATTATCGATTCGAATCAAAGTTCCTTTGGTTAAATGTGCTTTTTTTTCAATTTATAATATGATTTTGAGGCATTTAATATTGATTCGATATATGCAGAACGAGAAAATAGGGTATTATCGTATAAGTGCTTAAATAGAAAAGAGGCTAATTTCTTTTGTCTTCTCCCCAAAGCAATTTGTTTCTTAGTGTTTTTAAGAAAGTTTCGCCCGGAATTTCGACCATTTTTATTTTAAAATTTGTTTTTTTGATAGTTAAAATAGATTCGTTTTTTATAGAAGCAATCCTTGAATCTAAAGAAACCAGATAATGATCTTCTCGTCCTGAAACACGAAGTTTTATTTCCGTATTATCCGGAATAACAAGTGGTCTTGCTGTTAAATTATGAGGCGCAATAGGGGTAATGACTAAGCTTTTTACTTCCGGAGTTAGCAATGGTCCGCCGCAGCTCAAAGAATATCCGGTAGAGCCAGTAGGTGTAGAGATAATTAGGCCATCTGCCCAATAGGAGTTTAAATATTCATTGTTCAGATAAGTTTCAACGGTAATCATCGATGTGGTATCTTTTCGGCTTACTGTAACCTCATTCATCGCAAAGTTGAGGCCTTCTTCGATAGCTTCGTTTTTGGGTTCACAAGTAAGGCTTAATAACGTTCTTTCAGAAGTTGTGTAATTTTTATCAACGACAAACTGCAAAAATATGTCAATGTTTTCTTTTTGTACTGTCGCCAAAAAACCGAGTCTTCCGGCATTAATTCCTAAAATAGGAACTCCGGAATTCCGCACCAGAGTAGCTGCTCTCAAAATAGTTCCGTCACCGCCAATACTAATCAGCATTTCGAAACTGTTATCTAACGAAGTGCTTGCTGAAAAAGTTTTGTATTCTTTTTGTACGAGGTCTTTTTCGTAAAGCATTTTTAGAAAGTTTTCTTCTATTACCATTTCGACATTATTAGTCTTAAAAAACAGAAAAATATCTTTGATAATGGGTTCGGTGCTGTTTTGATAATACTGTCCGTAAATAGCTACTTTCATCTGATGTTTAATCGATTTTTTTGTTTAATTGTGTAATCGGTAATCTTTTTTGCCAAAACGATTAAACAATTAACCGATTCAACAAATAACATTATATATTAAGGTATTTGTCTAGGTAATCTGAACGTTCTTTTAGACTGTTGATATAGGAATCTTCCTGATGTTCGGATATGATTTCGTAATTGTATCGCCTGTAAGTCTGAATAATTTCATTCATTGGTCCCAAGCCAATTTTTACAGTAATTTGTACTTTTTCTAAATCGGCTTCAGAAACAAAGCAACCTAAAATCTTGCCGTTATTACTTTCTACAATCTGTGTTATTTCGCTCATCGAATAGTCTAAAATTCCTTTTTGAACGATAATAATTCCGCCTTGCTCCTTTAAAAATGGGGTTTCATGAAAAAATTTCATAATATCTTCCATTTCATAATAGCCTATGTAATTATTGTTTTCGTCAAGAACGGGAACAGTATTGGTGTGGTTTTTTGCAAAAACTTCTAAAACATCCAGCCAAATCATCGAATTTCGGGCAAAAAAACGTTCAAGTGTATATTTGTAATCAATGGTTTTTTTGTCGGTATCAAAAGTCTCAATATCATCGGCGGCGATACTTCCAATAAAAATTCCGTTCTCCAAAACTGGAAAATGCGAAAAATTCACGTCGGTAAAAAAGTCCTGAATAACCTCTATTGTTTCCTGGCTGTCAATGGCTCTTAGATCGTTGGTAATATAATTGGTAATTTCTGTCATAAAGCGGTTGAAGATATTTCATGCAAAATAATCAAAAAATAGCAAAAACTGCTACGTTTTACTTTGTATTTTTGTGGTTACAAATATAATGTTACTAGAATTAATTATCTACTTATATGACAAAGTTAAGTGTAAATATCAATAAAATTGCAACTTTACGAAATGCTCGTGGCGGAAATGTGCCAGATTTATTAAAAGTTGCGATCGACATTCAGAATTTTGGAGGTCAGGGAATCACGATTCATCCGCGTCCCGATGAGCGTCATATTCGCTATCAGGATGCGCGAGATTTAAAAGCGATCGTTCATACAGAATATAATATAGAAGGGAATCCACAGCATAATTTTATTGATTTGGTTTTAGAATGCAAGCCAACACAGGTGACATTGGTTCCTGATGCCATTGGGGCTATTACTTCTTCTGCAGGTTGGGATACTGTAAAAAATCAATCCTATCTGACTGAGGTTATTCAGGAATTTCAACGAAACGGTATTAGAACGTCAATTTTTGTTGATCCGATTCAGAATATGATTGAAGGAGCTAAAAAAACAGGTACAGACAGAATAGAATTGTACACAGAAGCTTTTGCACACGAATATGCTTTAGGAAATAAAGCCGGAATTTATCCTTATGTAGCTGCTGCCCAATTGGCAAATGAGTTAGGTTTAGGAATCAACGCAGGTCATGACTTGAGCTTAGATAACATTCAGTTTTTTAAACAAAATATTCCGGGTTTATTGGAGGTTTCTATTGGTCATGCTCTTATTTCAGAGGCTCTTTATCTCGGTTTGGATAATGTAGTGAATATGTATTTAAATAAATTGAAGTAAAATTAAAACAATTATAACCTAATGTATTTGGGTTATAATTGTTTACTTTCGCACTTTTATTATTTAAATATAAGTGTCGAAGTCTATTATACTTTTTTTTTTGCTGTGCACTTCCAGTTTGTTTTCACAATCTAAGGCCAGTATTATTGGGAATGTACGTTCGAATGAAAACGAAAATCTGGTCGGAGTAAGTATTTCTTTCGATATCCATCATCAACATTATGCAGTCTCTACAGATACTTTAGGTAATTTTTCAACAAGCATTCCGTTTGGAGATACTAAAATGATAGTAAACTATTTAGATTATTATCAAAAGACCATTTATTTTAATTGTAAAAAAGATACAGTAATTTCAATTGTATTAGAAAATGATGTTTCAGTTTTAAAAGAAGTTGTTATTTCTAGCGATAAGAAGAAAGGAATAACAGCTTTATCTGGAGGCAAATTATCTTTCAATTTAAAAGACTTGACATCTGTGCCTACAGTGTTAGGGACGACCGATATTATCAAACTTTTGCAACTAACACCTGGTGTTCAAAATTCAGGTGATGCAAATGGTTATTTATATGTTAGAGGAGGAGATCCGGGACATAATGCCATACTTTATGATGGAACTCCGATCTATGGAATGTCGCATTTGTTAGGTTTTTTTCCTTTTTATAATGCGGATCATATTAATAAGGTAGAATTTGATAAATCGAGTTCAAATGCCAAGTATGGTGGTCGCTTAAGTTCTACAACCTTACTGATTCCAAATAAAAAAATACCTTCGGAATTCATGATCCAAGGCAATTTGGGTATTTTAGCTTCTCAATTAACTTTGGCGGTACCAATTTCTAAAAAAACAGGACTGTATATTTCAGGAAGAAAAACGTATATTGATGAAATTGTTGCCCCCTTTTTGAATTCGGGGTCTAAAAACAATGATGTTCAGGATATGAAATATGGTTTTTCAGACGGAAATATATCTTTTATGTCTCAAATTTCTAAAAACAATTTATTCTCAATAGAATCGTTTGTAAGTACTGACGTTTTAAAAATAAAGGATCCTAACCTCGCTCTAGATACTCAATTAAAGTGGAGTAATTTTACAGTTTCGCCAGCTTTAGAGACTACTTTGTCGTCTAAAACCACTATGTCGAATTCGTTTTATTTCAGTCAATATTCAAATGAATTAAGTATGGAACAGGCTACAATTCAGTTTGGAGTTGCTTCTTATGTTAAAGATTTTGGATTTAAAAATGCAATTCAATATTTAATTGCAGGAATGCCAGCTGAATCTGGATTGCAATATGTACATCATGATTTACAACCTCAAAAAATAAATGTTGAGAATTTAACCGATGTTAATAATACTTTTCAGAGTAGCAAAATTAAGGCTAATGAAGCGGCTGTTTTTTCAACTATTAAGCCAAAGTTAACGGATAATTTATCTGCAGAATTAGGATTGAGAATTAATTATTACACTTCAGGATCTAAAGATTCTTATTTGCACTTTCAGCCTCGTATCATACTAAATTATGCGGCAAATGATGATTATTCTTTTTATGCATCTTACAATAAACAATATCAATATTTGAGTTTAATAACAACTTCAAGTGTAGGAATTCCAACTGATTTTTGGATTGCGAGTTCCAACGGAATAAAACCACAGTCTTCCAACGAATTTTCTATTGGTTCTAACCAGAATATATCAAAAAGTTTAGTTTCTTCTTTGGGAGGTTTTTATCGTTCTATGAAAGATTTACTGGAATATCCCTATGGAATAACGCAGTTTAACGAGACTACGACGCTAAAAAATGATTTACTTGTTGGAAAAGGAAAAGCATACGGTATCGAAATGATGCTTCGAAAAAACAGTAAAAAACTTACAGGCTGGCTTAGTTATACTTTAAGTTGGTCTGATCGAAATTTTGAGGAACTTAATAACGGAAAGACTTATTTTGCTAAATACGACAGGCGTCATAATATTTCATTAGTTGGTATGTATGATTTTAACGCAAAATGGAATTTTGGTGTTACTCAAATATTTAGTTCTGGAAATCGTTTTACAATGCCCACTTCTTGGTATTTTGTTAATAATAATCCTGTCAAAGAATATTCAGAATATAATAATGCACAGATGCCAAATTATATCCGAACAGATCTTTCGGTCAATTACTTTTTTCTCAAAACAAATAAAAAAGAAAGTGCTTTAAATTTTTCGATTTACAATACTTTTAATATTGATAATCCGATTTATGTTGTTTTGAATATTCAGGTAAATGAGAATAAAGACAGTGTAATTGTAAAACAAGAAAAGAAGGTTTTGTACAGAATATTACCTTCGATAAGTTGGAGGTTTAAATTTTAAAAGATGAAAAAATATTTATTATTTCTTTTTGTTTTAGTAATAAGTTGTTCTAAAGATGATTTTAGTCAACAGTTAAGCCATGAATCAAAAATTGTGGTAGAAGGATGGATTGAGGAAGGCGATTTCGCTCAAGTCTTGTTGTCAAGTAGTATTCCTATTACGGATGTAGTTGATTCTACAAATGTTTTGGATCATGTTATTCGATCTGCAAAAATTACTATTTCTGACGGTGAGACTTCAGAGGTTTTGAGGGTCAAGAACGATAAAAATAGAGTGCCGCCGTTTGTTTATTTTGGTACAAGTTTAAAAGGCGAGGCAGGAAAAGAATATTCATTAAAAATAGAATATTTAAATCGAGTGGTTCAAGCCATTACCACTATACCTAAAAGCGTCGAGCTTAAAAGTGCCGAGTATATTAAAAGAAATCTGACAGACACAACAGGTTATATTTTTGTAAAATTTGATGACCCGATGAACGAAAAAAACTATTATCAGATTGCCACAAAAATTGATGTTGAAGAGCCGATTTTTGTTCCTTCATTTTATGGTAATTTAGATGATAAAAACTTTCAGACAGCTTTTGTTTCTGCACAAATAAATAGAGGTATCTTGCTTTTTCCTAAAACCAAGTTTACCCCCTATTTTGCAGATGGAGATTTGATTTTTGTAAAATTAAGGACCCAAAATAAAGATGCTCTAGATTTTTGGAACAGTTGGCAAAACGAAATTGTAAATAGTAGAAATCCGATTTATCCATCTAATACGAGTCTAAAGTCTAATATAGAAGGTGGTATTGGAATTTGGGCTGGTTATGGACAAAGTACTTTGACAGTAAAAACGCCTCCAAAAAAATAAAGCCGATTTGAATTTGATCAAATCGGCTTTACAGTTGTTTTTAAAAGTTTTTATTTTTCAAAAGCTTTTATGAAATCCTCAAATTTAGTTTCAAAAGTACTGAATCCCTCTGAGAAATAAGCACTCATTTCTACTTCTGTGTTGTCACTGAATTTCAAATATAAATTTTCGTCATAATATTGAATTACAGTACCTCCGTTTTGGTTATAACTCCAATATCCACCATTTGTGTAAGATGGGTCTACTGTCCATATATCACTCATTAATTTATAAGAATATCCTTTTTCTGCTCTTTTAACTAAATCTGCTATTTTTGTACCATCTTTTTTAGAAACTAAAATTAACTTAAAGTTTTTATTAAAATTAGCTACATTTCCTTGTGCAAGTTTAATCTGGTATGCATTGATATCTGTAAAATAAGTTTTTGTTTGATAGTCAACTTTAGGCAAGCTTTTTTCTAATGCAGCTTCTTCACTTGCTTCAGTAGCTAAATCCATATCAGCAACGATAACAAAATTCTCCATTAATTGGATCAATCCGTTAGCCTTACCTCTGTATTGAACAAGTTCATCGTTGTCAATTAAACCATCAATGTTTGCAGTACTTCCAGAATTAAAAGAAATTAAATTTTTTCCGTTGAAAGTAAGAGAAGCTTTTGAAATGTTTTCTGTAGCTTTTGAACCACTCATTTCCCAGGTATAACCGTCGTTTAAGGTCATCTTGTATGTAAACTCATTCGGAACTTCTTTCCCGTTAGTGTATTTTGCAGTTTGTTTAAAAGTTGCAGCTTCTTTATTATCAATCGTTAAAACAGCATCTGCTGATATTGGTAAAAAGATATGATCATTTGTTTCAACGTTTGTTTCCCAATTGTAGCTATCTGAAATGTCAACTTTTATGTCAGAAGAAACACTATTTGTTGAAAATGTAGCGTTATTCGAAGTTTGAGATTCTTTAGCAGGGAAAACAAATTTCAATTCTGTAGTTGAAGCTGTTTTGTCCCATTTTTGTCCTGCGTTATTCCACGTGTAAACACCATAAACACCTGATACATTGATGATGTCTTCAACTTCATTGTCATTTTTTCCGTTAAAAATATCAACAGAGCTAATATCCAATAATGTGTTTAAATTTTCTATTGCGTCAATGGCACTAGAGCTTTTTGTTTTGTCTAATTGAACTAACATTTCATTAGCTTCTGCTTCTAATTTTACTTTTTGCTCAGCAGGAGTTAATTTTGAGTAAGGTTGTTTCATAATAGTAGCAATTTGTTCTGCTAAAGTTTCGTCAGTAGGAGTAGTTTCTGGACTGTCTTCACTTGAGCATGAAATTGCTAGTTGAGAAATAATTAATGAGAATAAAAATAATTTTTTAATCATGGGTTGGTTTTTAAATAAATGAATTTTTTGTTTCAAAACGCGAATATACAATTTACGATTGTATTTTATTTACGGGAAACCATAAAAATGTAGACTTTTTTTTAATAAAATGATTTGATGAAAATTATCGTACTTATATTCAAGGATAAGTTTTTTACCTTTGTGATAAGTTTAAAATAAATTAAAGTAATTATGCTCTACTCAAAAATAGAAGGCAAAGGAAAGCCATTTATAATCATGCATGGGTTTCTGGGAATGTCTGATAATTGGAAAACCCTTGCAGGGCAATATGTTGATGCAGGATTTCAGGTTCATTTGTTAGATTTACGCAATCATGGACGCAGTTTTCATTCGGATGAATGGTCGTATGAGGCGATGGTGCAGGATGTATTCGAGTATTGTCAGGCTCATCAACTAACAAAAATTGATATTCTTGGTCATTCTATGGGCGGTAAAGTGGCGATGCTTTTTGCAACGACACATTCAGATATTGTAGATAAATTGATTGTGGCTGATATTGGCCCGAGATTTTATAAACCACATCATCAGGATATTTTGGCGGGATTGAATGCCGTTGATTTTTCTGTACAACCTAGCCGGAATGATGTTGAAGCTATTTTGACTCAATATGTTCCTGATTTTGGAACGCGTCAGTTTTTGATGAAAAATTTATATTGGAAAGAACCCGGACAATTGGCTTTTAGATTTAATTTGCCTGTTTTTAATAATAATTTAGAGGCTATCGGAAAAGCATTGGCAGAAGGTTTGGTTTTTGACAAAGAAACATTATTCATCAGAGGAGGAAATTCAGGATATATTGCAGATTCTGATTTTGATGCGATTCGTCAACATTTTCCAAAAGCAAAATTCGAAACGATTCCAAATGCGGGTCATTGGCTTCATGCCGAAAATCCTAAAATGTTTTTTGAATTAACCACAGAGTTTTTAAAAGAGTAGTTTGTTTTTTAAAAATTTTATTACATTTATTAAAAATTTAAAATAAAAAAAATATGAAATTATTGATTAGACTTGTTGTTACGGCGCTTTTGGTTTTACTAATAGGTCATTTTTTGCCTGGTGTTCATGTCGTTAGTTTTACTACGGCGATCATTGTGGCAATTGTTTTAGGATTACTCAATCTTTTTATAAAACCAATATTAGTTATTTTGACTTTGCCGGTAACGGTCATTACTTTAGGTTTGTTTTTACTGGTGATTAATGCGATTATAATTTTGCTTTGTACACATATCGTAGGAGGATTTCATGTCGATACATTCCTGACGGCATTGATCTTTAGTGTGGTGTTGTCTGTACTTCAGTCGATTGCGAATGCAATTATCGGAGAAGATTAAGAATTTAAAAATAGAAAGCACGTTTTAAACGTCTTCAAATACAATAGGTTAAAAACTTGGTTGGGTTGCAAAAATTTTATAATTTTGCAACCCAATTTTATTATGTAAATTAAAGAAGAAGATGGATATTAAAAGAGTAGCAACAGACGCTGTGACTGAAACGATTGTAATGACAGTTGTTCACATGGATTATAAAGGTCAAGTAGCAAAAAGAATAAACGAAAAAATGCCTTTGGCTACTGTTAAAGGTTTTAGAAAAGGACAAGTGCCAAAAGATCTTGTTGAAAAACAATACGGAAAGGCCATTAAACAAGAAGAAGTTAAGAAAGTAGTTGATTTGGCTTTGGAGCGTTTTATTCAATCTGAAAGACTAAATCTTTTAGGAACTCCTCTTCCTAAAGAAAACGAAAACTTTGATTGGGATGCTGAAGAGTTAACTTTTGAGTACGAAATTGGTTTGGTTCCTAACTTCGAAATCAATTTGGAAGCAGAGAATAATATCGTAAAATATATCGTTACTGCTGATGATAAATTAATTGACGGACAGGTAGAGCGCATACAAAAACAATTTGGAAAAGCAATTCCACAAGAAGTGGTAGCTGCAGATTCAGATTTGACAGGCACTTTCTCAAACGAAGAAAAAGGCATCAATAATACAACTACAATTTCGGTTTCAACTTTCAACAAAGCTGCCGGAGATCAATTTATAGGTAAAAAAGTTGGGGATGTAGTGGCTGTAAGCACAAAAGGTTTATTTGAAGACGATCACCAATTAATGGATTACTTAAAAGTAGCTCATGATGATGTTCATGGTTTAGATGTTGAAGTTAACTTTACTATCGAGGCTATCAACGGAGCTGAATTGGCTGAATTGAACCAAGAGTTGTTTGATAAACTTTTTGGCGAAGGAAAAGTAGCTTCATTAGAAGACTTGAAAGCTAAAATTAAAGAAGATGCTGAAGCGCAATTTGCACAGCAAGCAGATCAAAAATTATTGTTAGACGTTCAGGATTTTCTGATTGAAAGCACAAAATTTGATTTACCGGCAGAATTCCTTAAAAAATGGTTACAAACAGTTGGAGAGAAAAAACTTTCTGCTGAAGAAGCTGAAGTAGAATACGCAAGATCTGAAAAAGGATTGCGTTTTCAATTGATTGAAGGGAAAGCAATGGCGCAAAGCAATATCCAAATTACATTTGAAGATTTGAAAGCATTTACAACAAACGCAATCAAACAACAAATGGCTCAATTTGGTCAAACAAACCCAACTGACGAAGAAGTACAAGGAATCGTGGCTAGAGTTTTGTCTAACCAAGAAGAAGTAAAAAGACTTTCTGAGCAAGTTGTAGCTGAGAAATTGTTGGAAGTTTTTAAAGAAAAAGCAAACCCAACAACAAAAGAAGTTACTTATGAAGAATTTATTGCCGCTTCTTACGGAGAATAATTTTGAATAAAGGTCAGAAGAAAGTAGTAAAGTCAAAAAATACAGACGAAAACTTTAGTTGTTTTTATTTGAAATTTTAAGATTTTATTACAGATACTGAAAGATAAAAAATAGTTATATTTGAGCGTCAAGAGAAATTTTCCTTTGACGCTCATTTTTTTGTTTCAGGCTTTTATAGTTTTTGTTTTATTTGGAAAAGCAAAGCAACTTTAAAAATGAAACAAAAAAGAAGACAAATTGACATCCTCGTGTAAAAAGGTATGAACTTTGTTTGATAGGTTTAAGTCTCTTTTGAGACTTTGGACTTTCAAACTTTTAAACTAAAAATATGAACTACGGTAAAGAATTTAAAAAATTTGCTACAAAGCACCAAGGAGTAAACGCTATGTACTACGATAAGATCGTAGCAGCGATGAATCCTACCAATATGACTCCTTACATTATCGAAGAGCGTCAGTTGAATATTTCTCAATTGGATGTTTTTTCACGATTAATGATGGACAGAATTATCTTTTTAGGGACTGGTATCGACGATCAAATCGCCAATATCGTTCAGGCGCAATTATTATTTTTAGAAAGTGCCGATGCCTCAAAAGACATTCAAATATATCTAAATTCTCCGGGAGGAAGCGTTTACGCAGGATTAGGAATTTATGACACGATGCAATACATCAAGCCAGATGTGGCTACAATTTGTACAGGTATGGCAGCCTCAATGGGAGCTGTTTTATTGTGTGCAGGAGCGGCAGGAAAACGTTCGGCTTTACCACATTCAAGAGTAATGATTCACCAACCATCAGGAGGAGCACAAGGAGTTGCGACTGACATGGAAATCAACTTACGTGAAATGTTGAAACTGAAAGATGAGTTGTACAATATTATTTCGCACCATTCAGGACAAACTTTTGACAGAGTGCACAAAGACAGTGAACGTGATTACTGGATGAAAGCTGACGAAGCAAAAGAATACGGAATGATTGACGAAGTGTTGAGAAGAGGATAATTTTTTAAGGTTCAAAGTTACAAAGGCACTGAGGTTCTGAGTGCTTCTTCTTTGAGATTAAAAAAGAATATAAAAATAAAAAGTGTAAAGAGGCTAAGTTTCTGGGATTAGAAAAAAATCTTAGAAACTTAGTAGCTTAGCAACTTAGTAACTAAAAAAGAATGGCTAAAGTAGTATTAGAATGTTCGTTTTGTGGAAGAAAGAAGCCAGAAACCAATTTATTAATTGCAGGGATTAATGCACATATTTGTGATAAGTGTATTGAGCAAGCACACGGAATTGTATTAGAAGAATTAAAATCAAGCGGAAGCGCAAAATTAGTTGGAGACTTAATATTAAAGAAACCAAAAGAAATTAGAGCTTTCTTAGATCAATACGTTATTGGTCAGGATCAGACCAAAAAAGTAATGTCGGTTGCGGTTTACAATCACTACAAACGTTTAATGCAGCAGCAATTAGACGACGAAGTAGAGATTGAAAAAAGCAACATCATCATGGTGGGACAAACCGGAACCGGAAAAACATTGGTCGCTAAAACGATCGCAAAAATGTTAGATGTTCCTTTGGCTATTGTTGATGCAACGGTACTTACAGAAGCAGGTTATGTGGGCGAAGATGTCGAAAGTATTTTGACACGTTTGCTGCAGGCTGCTGATTATGATGTAACCAAAGCCGAAAGAGGAATCGTTTTTATTGATGAAATTGATAAAATCGCCCGCAAGAGTGATAATCCATCGATAACACGTGATGTTTCGGGAGAAGGTGTGCAACAAGCATTATTGAAATTATTAGAAGGAACAGTGGTAAACGTGCCACCAAAAGGAGGCCGTAAACATCCAGACCAAAAGTTTGTTGAGGTAAACACGCAAAACATTTTGTTTATTGCAGGTGGTGCTTTTGACGGAGTAGAGCGTATTATTTCTAAACGTCTTAATCGTCAGGCTGTTGGGTATTCTACTTCTAAAAACGTAGACAATATTGATAAAGACAATTTATTGCAATATATTATTCCGAAAGACATTAAAGATTTCGGATTAATCCCTGAGATTATTGGGCGTTTGCCAGTTTTGACACACATGGATCCCTTAGACAGAGAAACATTGCGTGCCATCCTGACACAGCCTAAAAATGCTCTGATCAAACAATATCAAAAGTTGTTTTTGATGGATGAAGTAGAATTTAGCATTACCGATGAAGCATTAGATTTTATTGTAGACAAAGCGTTAGAATACAAATTAGGAGCTCGTGGATTGCGTTCGTTATGCGAAGCAATTTTGACAGACGCCATGTACGAATTGCCAAGTTCAGATGATAAAGTACTAACAATTGACAGAGAATATGCTGAACATACTTTGAGTAAAAATTTACTAAAAAGAATGGAAATTGCTTCGTAATTAGCAATTACAACTATAATTAGAAGAACCTGTTCCTTTATTGGAGCAGGTTTTTTTATTGGAATTAAAATAAATATTTTCTTACTTTAAATTATTTTATCAAGATTAAATTGATATATTTGAAATTGTAATAATTAATATTACTATGAGCCAGATTTTAAAGTATGCAATTTGTTTTTTAGTATCACTCTTTATACTTTCTTGTAATAATGAAGAGGTAGCAAATAAAAATACAAGTGTCAATCTAAGTCAAGTCAAAAAAGATTTATATTTTAATAAATTTTCTAACGTAAATATTGCTGAAAATCTAGCGGTAGATTGGGAAACTATAAAGGAAACACAGATAGGGAATTTTAAAATTGCTGAGATTCAAGTTCATGAAAAAAGAGCAAGTACGCTGGAATCTAATTTTCTGGACAATCATATAAAATACCAGATTGCGACAATCGAGTCAGAAGGACGATTAAATACTTATTTTATAGAAGCCTATACCAATAAAGGGAGCACTATTTATCCCGAAAGTATTACTAAACTGAATGATTTTACAGGTACTTTAAATGTATTTCTTTTAAATGGTCAAAATTTGGGCTCGGTAGCACTATATAACGGAAGAGCCCGAAATATTTCAGAGAATGATACTCTGAATGTTTTGGCAGAAAGTATTAATGCCTTTGTGACTAGATCTGATAGCGCAAATAAAATACCCCAGTGCGGAGGAAATTATACGGTATTTATTGATCAAACTATTTCTCGCTTCGATGTCTGGACTGTTGGAGAAAAAATAGTGGCAATTAATTATCTTGGTACTACAACAACAAGGACAAGTAGTATTATGCCTTTTCCGTGTGATGGCGTTTATGATAAAAATGATATCTTAAATCAAAGATTAGAATCGTATAATTTTAAAGCTAGTTCGGGAGGCACTAATGGAGAAATTGCTGCACCTCAAATTTTTAATGAGCTAACAGGGAAAGCAAAATGCTTAAATGATTTACTCACTAAAAATGGAAATTCTTTTGTGCAAAAAATATTAGTTAATTTTGAAGGCAAATCAACTTTTAATGTTAAACTTGTTTCCAAAGACAAAGTGATTTCCGAAAAAACTGGTTTGGAAATTAACGGGCAAACTCTACCTCCGAAAGATAATTTAATAGTTATAGAAATCAGTACATCTAAAGCAAATGAAAATTCTGCTTTAGATGTTGTTAGGACTATTTTACACGAGTATATCCATGCTGATCTACATAGTAAAACCTTTACCGAATATTATAAAGGAGAAACGGGTTTCAAATTAGTGTCCGAAATGTATGCAAATCAACATGCCCAAATGGCTTCAGTATATCTAAATAGCATGAAGCAAGCTTTAAAAGAGTTTCATAAAACAATACTTATAGATGATTATAATAAATATATTGCCTATTATGGAGAAGTTCCTAGTGATGCTTTTTATGAAGCTTTAGCATGGGGTGGGCTTAGAGATAATGATGTTAATACTTGGACCGATTTGCCAGCTGATAAAAAAACATCAATAATAAATCTTGCCAATAGAGCTGCCATGCTAAGCAGAATAACCCCTTGTGCTAATTAATATTTAAATATCTAACTATGAATAAATCTATTTTTTTAATAATATATTTCTTTTCTTTGACGATCATGAAAGCTCAAGAAAGAGATAAAGACACCCTTTTTTTTAATATAGACAAATATTATACGATATCACCTACTATTACTTCAAATCTTACAAACAAAACTTATTTAGAAATTGTCGAATTCCAAAAACAGTTAATGACTAATACCAAGACGAATGGATATGTCTATTTTATAGGAGATGGAATTTTAACTAAAGGATTAAAACCTAAAAAAGTTTTATCTATTAAAGATTATGTTGAAAATAGAAAATTTTATCTCGATGGAAAATATAATAAAATAATAGATGATGGAAAATTGAAAGATTCACTAACAGATAAATATAAAATATTTTTCATCAATGGGGATGAATTTATTAGTCCCAGAGTATTAGAATATTATTCATATTATCCAATAAGAGAAGGTGATAAAGTTATTCAAAATAAAATAAAAGACACACTCTTTTTTAAGCTAGATAATGATTATGTATATGAATCAAAATATGCACCTAAAGTTTATTTAGTTAACGAGAATATTGAAAGTAGTGAAGTTTTTTCTTTGAGAGAATTAGAAATAATAAAAAGTTTGAAATCAAAAAAAATACTTTCTCTTCGAGATTACGTAAAATCGTCAAGATTTTATAATGAAAATCGAACAACAAAATTAAATAAAATTTATTTTATGAAATATCTTCAAGATTATGTTATCTTCTTAGTTAACAACAAAAATGAATATATAAAAGTAGAACCCTCAGTTGTAATTGAAGACTAAGAGTAACAATTTACTAATACCAAGTTTTACAAGAGAGACAGAGTACATGTCGCAACTTTAAGTAAAAATTTACTAAAAAGAATGGAAATTGCTTCGTAATTAGCAATTAGAACTATAATTAGAAGAACCTGTTCCTTTATTGGAGCAGGCTTAGTTACTGTAATAAAACTTTTCTTACTTTAAATTATTTTATCAAGAATAAATTGATATATTTGGACCAATAATAATTAATATTAGTATGAGCCAGATTTTAAAGTATGCAATTTGTTTTTTAGTATCACTCTTTATACTTTCTTGTAATAACGAAGAGCTAGCAAATAAAAATACAAGTGTCAATCTAAGTCAAGCCAAAAAAGATTTAGATTTTAATAAATTTTCTAACGTAAATATTGCTGAAAATCTAGCGGTAGATTGGGAAACTATAAAGGAAACACAGATAGGAAATTTTAAAATTGCTGAGATTCAAGTTCATGAAAAAAGAGCAAGTACGCTGGAATCTAATTTTCTGGAGAACCATATAAAATACCAGATTGCGACAATCGAGTCACAAGGAAAATTATATTCTTATTTTTTAGAAGTATATACTAATAAAGGGAGTAATGCTTATCCCGAAACCATTACAAAACTAAATGATTTTACAGGAACATTAAATGTATTTCTTTTAAATGGTGTAAATTTAGGATCAGTAGCTATATATAACGGAAGAGCTAAAAATATTTCAGAAAACGATCATCTTAATGTCTTGACTGAAAGCATTAATGTATTTATGACCAAATCTGGTGCTACCAATAAAATGCCGCAATGCGGAGGAAATTATACGGTAATTATCGATCAAACTACATCACGTTTTGATATTTGGTCAGTTGGAAATGAAATTATATTAATTAAATACTTGGGTGATACAACAACAAGGACAACTAGTATTATGCCTTACCCTTGTGATGGCGTTTATGATAAAGAAGATATATTAAATCAAAGATTAGAATTTTATAATTATAAAGAAGGTAGTGGAGGTGGAAATAATCCTGGAATAAACTTAATGCCTCCTCCACCAGACATACCAATTTCAGATATTATAAAATTCTTAAGTTGCTTAAACACATCTGCAAACGCGAACCTAACTGTATTTGCAGAAAGAATAAATATTTTAGATAAAAATGTAGGTCATGCATTTATTTCTATTTCACAAGGTGATAATACAATGGTCTTTGGGTATTATCCACAAAATGGAAATGTAAAATCGATAACTGGACCAGGCACAATGGGCGAAAATGGGGGACATTATTATGATGTTTCTGCAAAGATGGAAATCACTGGACAAAAGTTGCAACAAATTATTAACTTATCACAAAAATATCAAAATGACACCTACGATTTAGGTTTTAATAATTGTTCAGATTTTGCAACAGAAGTATTAGAAATAACAGGAGTTTCTACTACAGGTTATATGGATACTCCGAATACTGTAGCAGATATATTATTAAAGTTACCTAACCACACATCTAACGCAAATTATGCACCAAAAACCAAAAGAACATGTCAATAACTATCAAAATTTTAAAAATTATTGCGATCATTTCATTTTTAATTATACCAGGTCTTGATGAAAATGGAACTCCAAATTTAGCCTTTATGATGCTTTGTTTGTATCAATTTTTTTATGACATATGTAATGCTTCTACAGTAATATTTTGGGAAGGATTTATTATAATACCTATAATAGCTGCTTTAATTGTCTTCTTTATTAGTAAAAGTTATAAAATTTTGTTTTTTTGCTTTTTAGTTTTGTTAATACCATTGACATATGCAAGCGGCTTAATAACGAACTATTCCAGAATCAATTTTTGGTTTTTATTTACGTTTCTACTTTTTATACTATCATCAATAGGGGTGATAATATTAGCTCAAAAGACAACTGTAAAAAGAATCACTGACTAAGATTCTATTATTAAAAAAATTATTGAATCCCAAACTTTCCCATATTGATGGTTTCATGACGACCATCTTAAAAAATACGGAGAAAATTTGGGATTAGTAGCAATATATAATGGACGAGCCAGAAATATTTCCAAAAATGATGATTTGAATGTTTTGACAGAAAGTATTAATGCCTTTGTGACTAGATCTGATAGCGCAAATAAAATACCCCAGTGCGGAGGAAATTATACGGTATTTATTGATCAAACTATTTCTCGCTTTGATGTCTGGACTGTTGGAGAAAAAATAGTGGCAATTAATTATCTTGGTACTACGACAACAAGAACAACTACTATTATGCCTTTTCCGTGTGATGGTGTATATGATAAAAATGATATCTTAAATCAAAGATTAGAACTATACACGTATAAAGATGGTTCCAATGGAGTTCCAAATGCCTCTAAC
Source organism: Flavobacterium flavipigmentatum (assembly GCF_020911905.1). Lineage (NCBI taxonomy): Bacteria > Pseudomonadati > Bacteroidota > Flavobacteriia > Flavobacteriales > Flavobacteriaceae > Flavobacterium > Flavobacterium flavipigmentatum. The sequence continues at coordinate 1,828,355 of NZ_CP087133.1, forward strand.
ATTTCTCCTCCTAGTTGTGAAAGTTTTAGTTTTGTTAGAAAAAATGGAGCAAATTGGCAAGAAGCTTTGGTGAAAAATGTTAGCTTTAGAATTATTTTATTAACCCCTCCTAACCATATTGAAATAACACAGATAATCAGCTACCCCCAACCAAGACACTGTCCTAAAAAGTGTGTAAGTTTAAAAATAATGGGGTTTGACTTTTTAATTAAAGTTGAACCCTTTTTTCAAATATAGTTAAGAACTGATTGAGTATTAATCCCCAATTATGGATTGGCATTGTCCATTTTTTGGTAGCTTCTCTTAAAGCCAAATATACAGATTTTAAAACTGCTTCATCGGTTGGGAATGATAATTTATTTTTGGTGTATTTTCTAATCTTACCGTTTAGATTTTCGATTAGATTAGTGGTATAAATTATTTTTCTAATCTCAACGGGGAAGTCAAAGAATACGGTAAGCTCTTCCCAATTGTCTTGCCATGATTTTACAGCATATAGATATTTACTATTCCATTTATTAGCAAAATCTTCAAGAGAAGCCCTGGCAGCCTGTTTGGTTGGAGCATCATAAATCTGCTTCATATCTTTAGAGAATTCCTTCTTATCTTTCCACACTACATAACGCGCTGAGTTGCGTATTTGGTGCACTACACAGATTTGAGTCTGTGATTCAGGAAATACATTTTTAATGGTTTGAGTAAAGCCGTTTAGGTTATCTGTAGCAGTAATTAATATATCTTCAACACCTCTGGCTTTTAAATCGGTTAAAACTCCCAACCAAAAACTGGAACTTTCATTCTTGCCCAGCCACATACCTAAAACTTCTTTTTTCCATCTCGATTCAGGCCTACAGCTAAATAAATAGTTTTGTTAATGACCTTAGAGTTTTCTCGAACTTTAAATACAATCCCGTCCATCCAAACAATTAAATAAACAGCTTCTAGTGGGCGATTTTGCCAAGCTATTACATCATTAGAAACAGATTCAGTAATTCTAGAAATAGTGGAGGTTGAGATATCAAATTTATAGACTTCTCTTATTTGTTCTTCAATATCACTAACGGTCATTCCTTTGGCATAAAGAGAAATAATTACATTCTCTAATCCATCAACCATATTTTGACGTTTTGGAATAATCATGGGATTAAAAGAAGATTCTCTGTCCCTTGGAACCTGAATGTCTGATTCTCCAAATGAAGTTTTTATCTTCTTATTGGAAAAACCATTACGAGAATTAGTTGAAGGCGTCTTTTCGTGTTTCTCATATCCTAGATGAGAATCTAACTCTCCTGATAAAATAGCTTCTATCCCTCGTTTTTGTAATTGAGCAAGAAAACCATTTAGGTCTTCGCCTGTTTTGAATTGTTTTAAAAATTCATCTGATAATAAATCTTCTTTTTTCATAAGACTGTGTAAAAGTTAAAGTTAAAAAAAAATGATGGGTGATTTTAAACCCCATCATTTTTTAACTTACACAGTTAGTGAGACACTACCTTTATTTTTGTGAGAATCTGCATTCTGTCGTTTGTCTACCTTTACTTTAATCAATATTTTTATACAATAAACTTGTACGATACTTATTATCTTATAAGTTCTTTCTTTTTTGTAATACATGTCCTTATTATCGCGACTATTTTTTATTTAATAAAAACTTTAATACCAAATTCATTTCTAAAAATAAGAAGAATAACAAGTAACTATTTAGTTTTCGCTACAATCTGTGTTTTGTCATTTATCTATTTTTACATTTTTGAAAATTTTTATATACTTCGTTTTAAGGGGAATTTTTATTTTGTAAATTACTACTATTTTGTTTTATCACTTTTGATAATTGGCACTATTTTTTATTACATAAAATACAGACAAATAAAAAATTATTAAGCTGCTTAAACACATCTCCAAATGTAAACTTAACTGTTTTTGCAGAAAGAACTAATTTAATAAATGGTAACGTAGGTCATGCTTTTATATCTATTTCGCAAGGTGATAATGTAATGTTTTATGGATTTTATCCAGAAAATGGATTTGATAAATCATTTTCTGGGCAAGGAATAATGGGTGAAAATGGTGGACATGCTTATGATGTGTAAGGAAGCATAGGGCAAATTTCTCCACAACAATTGCAGAAAATTATTTCTTTGTCAGAAAAATATCAAAGTAGTTGGTACGATTTAAATGCTAATAATTGTTCAGATTTTGCAACTGATGTATTGAATGCTGTGGGAGTTGTTAGTGATAATTGGATCGACACTCCAGCAACAGTTTCAAACATATTACAAAAATTACCAAATCACACTTCTAACTCAAATTATGCACCAAAAACCAAAAGAACATGTCCTTAACTATTAAGATTTTAAAAATTATAGCGATAATTTCATTTTTAATGCTACCAGGACTTCATGAAAATGGAGTTCCACATTTTGGCTTTTTATTATTCTGTTTACTCCAATTTATTACTGATCTATTTAGTAATTCAACTTCGATATTTTGGCAAGGATTTCTTGTAGTACCTATATTAGTTACTTTAGCTATTTTTTTTATTAGTAAAAATTATAAAATTTTGTTTTTTTGCTTTTTAATTTTGTTAATTTCATCAATGTTTACAACTGGATTAATAGCCAATTATGAAAGAATTAATTTTTTGTTTCTTTTTGTTTTTTTAATTTTTATATTATCATCAATAGGTGTGATTGCATTAGTTAAAAAAAGAATAGTTGAAAAATAAGAGAGCCGAAGTTAGTATTGCTTTTAGGATTTTTTGTCTTTTATTGAAACGTCTTCCTACTTTTCTCTTAGTTTTACAAATCATGAAAACTAAATGTTCTCTTTAGCCCTGATCGTAACGGCATCCTATTGTTGCGGGGTTCGCAACAATAGATACAGTGAAGAGCAGGAGGGGTCGTACTACTGAAAACCAGGTGATGTGCTCCTAAAAAAATTACTGCACCCTGAACTTATCCCGATATTCAATGGGTTTCATTCCGACCATTTTATAAAAAACCTTTCGGAATGCTTTTGGGTCAGTGTAACCTATTTTTTCGATGATCTCAGAAATCGAAAGATGGGTTTGTTCGAGATATTTTTTAGAACTTTCTACGCGTATATTTTGTAAATATTCAATAGGAGGAATTCCGGTAACTTGCTTAAATCGTCGGGTCATGTTTCGGGTACTGGCGGGAATGTCTTTGGTAATTTCCTCCAGTTTTTCAATAGTGCTGTATTGATTTTCGATTTTTTGCTGCAGCATGGCTACCAGATTGTCGTTGTGCAAATGATTGGGTCTAAAAGTACTGAAATAGCTTTGCTTGTAGCGGTTTAAATCAATAGAGAAAATCTTTGCAATCTGAACGGCAATTCCGTTTCCGCAATATTTCTGAACCAGCAAAATCAGTAAATGAAACGTTGAGGTCGAGCCGCCACTGGTATATAAACTTCCATCTGCCGTTAATGTTTCTTCCGATTTTAATTTTACTAACGGAAAAGCTTTTGTAAAGGCACTACAGGCATCAACATGTGTAGTAGCGAGTTTCTCGTTAAGTAGTCCAGAAGCGGCAAACAAAAAAGCGCCAGTACAAAAACTCGCCAGTTCTGCTCCAGACCGATGTTGCTTTTGTAACCAAGGAATAAACATTTTATTCTTGGCAATCATCTCACTCATATTGTCGGTGGTAAAAGCGGGAATCAAAATGAGGTCTAAATTTATATCTGAATCCTGAATGGACTGCACTTCATATCCAAAGAGTTGTTTTTGACTAATTTGCTCAGCCGATTGAAAAGTCATTATTTCAAAAGGCTTTTCGTTTTCGTTATGTAGTTTATTAGCCGTTTCAAAAACCTCTAAAATGGCTGCAATACTCAATAATTTATAGTCGTGCGGAATAATTAAACCTACTTTCTTACTCATGATTTTAGTTTTTAGAATGTAACGAAGATATAAATTTTGTCTTAAATGACCCTAAAGTTGACTTTTTATGTAGTTTAATGTCGGTTTTGAAATTTTAAATTTGTCTTGAATAATTTGTAATTTTATTAAAAATGGCAACAAAAATTTTCCTGAACCTTCCTTTTAAAGATTTAAATCGGTCAATTGCATTTTTTACCCAATTAGGATTTTCGTTCAATCCAAAATTTACTAACGAAAAAGGCACTTGTTTGGTTATTGGCGAAAACAGTAATGTAATGCTTTTGGTTGAAGAGTTTTACAAAACCTTTACTAAAAAGGAAATTTGTAATACCGCTACCACAAGCGAAGTTATTATTTCGATAGCTGTTGAAACTCGCGAACAAGTAGATGAAATGATCGAAAAAGTTATCAAGGCCGGTGGTTCAGAATACATGAAAGTGCAGGATTATGGCTGGATGTATCATCGCACTTTTCTGGATATGGATGGTCATCATTGGGAGGTTTTCTTTATGGATGAAACTCAGATGCCACAGATGAATTAGTGTTTTTTTAAACAAGAAATTTAAAGTATGATAACTGTACAAACTACTGTAAATGCCCAGATTGATATAGTTTGGGAATACTGGACAATTCCGGAACATATTCAGAAATGGAATAATCCCACTGATGATTGGCATACGCCATACATAGAGAACGATTTGAGGCCAGAAGGGAAATTCAAATACACGATGGCTACCAAAGATAAAAGGATCTCTTTTGATTATGAAGGGATTTATACTAAAGTCGAACATCTTTCTCTTATAACATACAAACTTCACGACAACAGAATAGGGAGTATTCGCTTTGAAAGCCAAAAGGATCAGGTAAAAATCACAGAAATATTTGAACCCAATAAAGAAAATCCTGAAAGTGAGCAAGAGCAATTTTGCCAGGGAGTTATTGATAATTTCAAAAAGTATGTTGAAGCAAGTTCGCTAACACAACAAATCACTAAAAGTGGCGAAGTAACTGAATTTCTAGACCAACTTAACCATCCGCTTAGAGAAGAAATAGAGGAATTAAGAAAGATCATTTTAGCATCAAATAAAAAGTTGACTGAAAATATAAAATGGAATGCACCAAATTATTGCTTTGAAAAAGATGACCGAATTACAATGAAGATAAAGCCTGTAAGCACTCAAATTCAATTGATTTTTCATAGAGGAGCAAAAAAGCAAGAACAGCCGAAGGGCAAATTGATTGCCAATAACAGTAAAATGTTAGTCTGGAAAGAAAATGACAGAGCCATCATCACTTTTAAAAACAGTCAGGACATTGAAAGTGGAAAAGCAGCGCTAGAAAAAATTATAAACGAATGGATAAATGCCACGAAAAAATAAATAAATCTTTTAAATAGAAATAATATGATTACAATAAAAACAACGATTAATGCACCAATAGAAAAGGTTTGGCAGTTCTGGACATTGCCAGAACATATTACAAAATGGAGTTTTGCTTCTCCCGACTGGCATAGTCAATATGCAGAAAATGATTTGAGGGTTGGAGGAAAATTCACCACCAACATGGCTGCTAAAGATGGCAGTATGAGTTTTGACTTTGAGGGAGAATATACGTTGGTAAAACAAAACGAAGCCATTCAGTATAGAATAGACGACGGAAGAAAAGTTGAAATTACCTTTAAAGAGACTCCAGATGGAGTAGAAATAATAGAGCGATTTGATCCTGAAACCGAAAATTCGGAAGAAATGCAACGCTCAGGATGGCAGTCTATTTTGGATAATTTTAAAAACTACGTTGAGAATAATTAGTTTTTTAAAGAGGTAATGAATTTTTAGAGCTAAACTTAAATTGTATTATAGGGCATCGCTGGAACATATTATTCATGGATTTTGATAAAATACCTAAATAAATTAGATATGGAAACATTAGATTTTACAATTAGAATCAAGGCCACAGTAGAAAAAGTCTGGTCAGTTTTATGGGAGGATGAGACCTACAAAAAATGGACAACATCTTTTTGCGAAGGATCTTACGCAGTGAGCGATTGGAATGAAGGCAATACAATATATTTCATGTCTCCAGACGGAAGAGGAATGTATAGTATTATAGAAACGAAAAACCATAATGAGTACATGGCTTTTAAGCATATTGGCGAAATCAAAGATTTTAAAGAACTGCCAATCGATGAAGAGACCAAAAAATGGAGTGGTGCAAGAGAAACCTATCGATTGATTCCTGATGGCGAGTTTACTGTTTTGATAGCGCAGGTGGATGTGGTAGAAAAATACATGGACTATTTTAAAGAAGCTTTTCCAAAAGGATTAGAAATAGTAAAACAACTTTCAGAAGCGTAAAAAACAATTCAAAAACTAAAAAAATATCAAATCATGGCAACAACAGTAAACCCTTATTTAATTTTTAACGGAAAATGCGAAGAAGCATTTCTATTTTACAAATCAGTTTTTGGAGGAGAATTTCCGTATATCGGTAAATTCAAAGACGCACCAGCAGAAGAAGGAGATGAAGCACTTTCTGAGGAAGATTCAAACAGAATTATGCACGTTTCGCTGCCTGTCGGAAATACAATTTTAATGGGCAGTGACAGTCATCCAAAATTTGGAGAAGTAGGTTTTGGAGATAATTTTTCAGTTTCTATCAATACCGAAAGTACCGATGAAGCAGACAGAATTTTCAACGGACTTTCAGCTGGAGGTAAAGTCGAAATGCCGATGAATAAAACGTTCTGGGGTGCTTATTTCGGAATGTTTAAAGACAAATTCGGAATCAACTGGATGGTTAATTTCGATGAAAACGAGCCCAACCAATAATCTAAAAGTTATGTTATTCTAATACAGAAACATAATTGTTAAATTAATTCAAAAAGTACATCTTTAGGTGCTTTTTGTTTACAAAAAAACAAAGGATATACTTTTTTATCAACAATAGATTGTCGATTTTTGTCGCTTCAAAAATCAATACAGCTAAAATGGCGATAGAAGATAAAGAGATTATTTTACTAAAAGTTTCAGGTCACGACAAACCAGGGGTAACTGCGGGTTTAACATCCGTATTGGCAACGTATGACGCTATTATTTTAGATATCGGTCAGGCCGATATTCATGACACACTTTCGTTGGGAATTTTGTTCGAAATTCAGGCTGGCTCTACTTCAGGACCAGTCTTAAAAGACCTGTTGTTTAAGGCGTACGAACTAGAAATTAAAGTAAAATTTATTCCAGTTTCTATTGATGATTACGAAAAGTGGGTAAAATCGCAGTCGACACAACGCTATATTATAACCGTTTTGGGCGAAAAATTAGCCGCTTCACAACTGGCTGGCGTAACCAAAATAGTATCAGATCAGAACCTGAATATTAACTCTATTATACGATTAACCGGCAGAACTTCTGTGGTAGAAATCGAGCAATATCCACGTTCCTGCATACAATTATCGGTAACAGGAAATATTGTAGACAAGATCGCCATGACGGCAAGTTTTATGGAAATTTCCAGAACTTTAGACGTCGATATTTCTTTTCAGGAAGACAATATTTACCGCAGAAACAGACGTTTGGTTTGTTTTGACATGGATTCTACCCTAATTCAGGCAGAAGTAATTGACGAACTTGCCGAGCTGCATGGAGTAGGCGAGCAGGTAAAAGCAATTACGGAAGCGGCAATGAATGGCGAAATTGATTTTAACGAAAGTTTCAAAAAACGCATGGCCCTGCTAGAAGGTCTTAGCGAAGACGTGTTGCAAACCGTTGCCGAAAATCTTCCTATTACAAAAGGCGCACACCGCTTGATGAAAGCCTTAAAATATTACGGCTATAAAACTGCCATTTTATCGGGAGGATTCACCTATTTTGGACACTATTTGCAAAAAGAGCTGGGCATCGATTATGTGCATGCCAACCAACTTGAAATTAAAGATGGCAAACTAACTGGCAAATATTTGGGCGACATCGTAGACGGCCTTAAAAAAGCCGAACACCTAAAAGCAATTGCCGAAAAAGAAGGCATTCACATCAATCAAACCATTGCCGTTGGTGACGGCGCCAACGATTTGCCAATGCTCAATTTAGCAGGTCTCGGCATCGCTTTTCACGCCAAACCAAAAGTAAAAGAAAACGCTGCAAGCTCGATCTCTAGCCTCGGTCTCGATGGCGTTTTGTACCTATTGGGCTACCACGACCGATACATCGACATGATGTAAAGGCATTAAATAATACAAATTACGTCATGCTGAGAGACGAAGAATCTCCGCAAGTAGCTTGACAATCAAATACAAAAACCTTAGATCGTTTTAGGTCTAAGGTTTTTTTATGGGCATGCCCCGCAGAAAAAGCGGGTCGGGCTATCCGTTACAATCTTTTGTGCCGAACCCCGGCACAAAAGGATTTTCACTCCTATCCCTCATGCGATCTCGTATTCATAACACCATTTTTTGTTCAACACGCCAAATTTCACATCACAAACGTGAAATTTCACATCACAGACGTAAAACTTCACGTCAAAGACGCCAAATTTCACATCACGGACGTAAAACTTCACGTCAAAGACGCCAAATTTCACATCACAGACGTGAAACTTCACATCGCTGACGCCAAATTTGGCCTATAAATCTGTTGAGATAAAGAGTTATTGAAAAGGGTTAGCAGTTTTGCTACAGCACAAAAGAATACAATACTGTGCTATGCCTTTTTAGTCTCTTACGTTAGTTTTTTAAATAATACAGTTAGTGGAGTTGTATGCCTACATCTCCTTCAACTGCTCCAAATAATCTCTTTGGTTCGAGAGTCTCGGAATTTTGTGTTGTCCGCCTAGTTTGTCTCTTTCCTTTAGCCAATCATAAAATAAATTTTCGCGCGCCACATTAATCACCAAAGGGTTTAGCGTCATATTGTTGTAGCGTTTGGCTTCGTAATCAGAGTTTAAGGTTTGCAAAGTTTCATCCAATACTTTCTGGAAAAGCCCAACATCAGCTGGTTTTTTCTTAAATTCGATCATCCATTCGTGAGCGCCTTTTTCTTTGTCTTGCATAAAAATAGGGGCAACGGTATAATCAATCACTTCGGTTTGGGTAATTTCGCAGGTTTTGGCGATCGCCTGATCGGTATTTTCGACCATTAATTCTTCTCCAAACACATTAATATGATGTTTGGTTCTGCCTGTAACCCTGATTCTGTAAGGGTTTAAAGATGTAAAACGTATCGTGTCGCCTATCAAATAACGCCACAATCCAGAATTGGTTGTAATCACAATCGCGTAGTTTTTATTGAGCTCTACATCGGCCAGACGCACTATCTTTTGGTTTGGAGTTTCAAAAGTATCCATCGAAATAAATTCGTAGAAAATCCCGTAATCCAGCATCAGCAATAAATCACAGGAGTTATTAAGGTCCTGAATGGCAAAAAAACCTTCAGAGGCATTATAAATTTCGTAGTATCTGAAATCTTTGCTTGGTAATATTTTTTTGTATTGTTCTTTGTACGGAGAAAAACTCACACCACCATGAAAATAAACTTCCAAATTGGGCCAGAGTTCCAATAAGTTGCTTTTGCCTGTATTTTCTAGCACCTTATTCATAAGCACAAGCATCCAGGATGGAACACCCGCAAAACTGGTCACATTTTCATTTTTCGTTTCATTGATAATCGCCGCAATTTTTGATTCCCATTCGGTCATCAACGAAGTCTTATTACTCGGAGTACTGCTAAATTCGGCCCAAATAGGCATGTTTTCAATCAGAATTGCAGATAAATCGCCAAAGAAAGTATTGTTGTTCTCGTAAATTTGAGAGCTTCCGCCCAAGCGAAGACTTTTGCCTAAAAACAATTCCGAATCTTCGTTATTATTCAAATACAAACAAAGCAAATCTTTGCTGCCTTTATAATGGCAATCTTCCAGAGCCTCATTACTTACAGGTATAAATTTACTTTTGGCATTGGTGGTTCCGCTGGATTTGGCAAACCATTTTATCGGAGTTTCCCAAATTACATTTTGCTCACCCTGACGCGTACGCTCGATCAAAGGTTGCAATTCTTCGTAAGTGGCAATAGGTACTCTTTCGGCAAAGGTGGCATACGATTTAATTGAAGAAAATTCATATTGTTTTCCAAATATGGTGTGTTCAGCAGACTGCACTAAATTATGCAGCAGCTCTTCCTGAACTTCATTAGGATATTTTAGAAAAAGCTCTATTTGATGAATTCGTTGTTTGAGAACCCAAGATGCAAATGAGTTGATTATAGATAAAGGCATGGATTATTATAAATTTTAGATTTTAGATTTCTGATTCAATTATAGGTAGTAAAGCCAGAAATTTAAAATTTGAATATCGATATACAAATACTAACTTTGTGATTGTATCAAAAATAGTATTTTTTTACAAAAAACAATTTAATTTTAGTAAAGATTCCAATTCAAAAGCGAAATTAATTCTTATAAATTCAAGGCAGGAAGAAGAATCTAAAATTCATATTCAACAATTTAAAATCAGATGACATACCAAGGCGTACTTACAAAAATGCAAACCGAAATTGGCGATCCTATTCAATATTACCTTGTTTTCGAAGATAGTTTTTTGAATATGAATCAGTTATTGAGTAAGGAAATCGAAATAAATTTTGTGGGTTACCAATGCCTAAATTGCAATAAAAAGAAAAAAATATTCAGACAAGGTTTTTGCTACGATTGTTTTTATTCAAGCCCGGCGGTAGGCGACTGGATTATGAGACCCGAATTAAGTACTGCACATTTGGGTATTGCAGATCGAGATTTGGTTTACGAAGAAAAAGTGCAACTGCAGCCCCATGTGGTATATTTGGCTTCGTCAAGCGAAATAAAAGTAGGTGTAACGCGCAAAACACAAGTGCCCACTCGATGGATTGATCAGGGAGCCACTCAGGCAATTGCAATCGTTGAGGTGCCAAACCGCTACTTGGCAGGAATTACCGAGGTAGCACTCAAGGAGCATTATGCAGATAAAACCAATTGGAGAAAAATGCTTCAGAATACCGCTGAAACTTTTGATTTATTGGAAGAAAAAGCAAAAGTAGAACGCTTGATCCCGTCAGAAGTTCAGGAATATTTTTATGCCCAAAAAGAGGATGTATACCAATTGCATTATCCGGTTTTAAACTATCCTAGTAAAGTGGCGAGTTTAAATTTAGACAAAACACCTTCTTTTCAGGGAAAACTGGTAGGTATTAAAGGGCAATATTTAATTTTTGAAAATGGTACCGTTTTTAATATTCGTGGTTCCGAAGGATATATTGTGACGATCAACATCTAGTTTTATCAGTAAATGGTCGTCTGTTTACTTCTAACGGTCTAATATTTTTTGGGTTACGATGATAATTATCGTATTTTTAACTTTTCAATAATAAGAAAATGTAAATATTGATACATTTGATTACAATTTTGTAATAATTGCTTGTTAGAAGAATTTAATTTTAGAAAAAAAAAGAGTCTAGCTTTGTGTAGGTTAAATTTTATTTTTTTTAAATTTAAAAAGAGAGTATATAATTCTTTAAAATCGTTTAACAGATGAGTGTTTTAGGCAAAATAAATCATTTTAGAAGAGGTGTAATGCGCAATCTGACCAAGAATATTGGGAAATCAAAATTGGATGGAAGTATTTTTTTGGTCGATAAAAACGACGTTAAAAGAGTCTTGATTTGCAGACCTAACGGGCGATTAGGAAACCTTCTTTTGATTACGCCTCTTGTTCAGGAAGTAAGCGAAATGTTTCCAAATTGTAAAATAGATTTGTTTGTTAAGGGAACATTAGCACCTATTATATTTGAAAATTATGATCATGTTGCCAAAACAATTCACTTGCCTAAAAAACCTTTTAAAAGTTTAGGAGAATATTTTAGTGTTTGGATTTCATTAAAAAGACAAAAATACGATGTGGCAATAAATGTAGATCAAAACTCTTCATCCGGAAGACTGGCCACACAATTTTCTAATGCCAAATACAAATTTTACGGTGATTTGATCAATGAAGAAGAATCTCCTAAAAGTGATTATGATCATATTGCAAAATATCCAGTGTATAATTTCAGAAACTACCTGTCAAAATTAGGACTTAAAACGAGTAATAAGATAATTGCTCCTTTAGATCTAAAATTAAGTACCTCTGAGCTATTAGAAGGAAAAAAGTTGCTCGCTAGTATGACAGACGAATCTAAAAAGACCATTTGTATTTTTACTTATGCCACAGGTACTAAATGTTTCTCGGAGAATTGGTGGGAGGATTTTTATGCAGCATTAAAAAAAGAATACAATACTTATAATATCATAGAAATTTTACCTGTCGAAAATGTATCGCAAATTGCTTTTCAGGCGCCCACATTTTATAGTAAAGATATTCGTGAGATAGGCAGTGTTATTGCAAATGCCGACTTGTTTATTGGCGCAGATAGCGGGATCATGCATCTGGCAAGCGCAGTTCATACGCCTACAGTAGGATTGTTTTCAGTATCCAATCTTAAAAAATACGAGCCGTATGATAATTGCAGCATCGGAATTGATACCAATACAGTTCTTCTGGAAGATTATTTTAAAATTATCGATTCTATTTTGAATAACGGCAAATTAAAATACTATTCTAAAGCAGTATAGAAAGTAGATCATTCATGGAAATACGAAAGAATAATTAAAAAACTATCAAATTATCTTTTCAGCTAATACTTAAAAAAGAAAGGCCAATCAAATTTGATTGGCCTTTTACTTTTAATCCTGCTTATTTTATTTCTTCTTCTTAAACAGTCCGTTTAGTAAGTCCCCAGCTTTTTTGGTTACTTCCTCGGTCTTTTTTTCTTTTTCTGTTGCCGCACCTTTTGTGGTGTCTTTGGTTTTGGTGTTTTTATTGATCAAGTCTGTCAGGGCTGAGGTGCCTTTTTGAGTCAGCTTTTGTTTTTGCTGATTAGCGACCTGACTGGCCAAACTGCTAACCGCACTCTTCATGTCTGTACTAATTTTTGGAGTCGAAAAATTACCTGTAATCAATGCGTTTACTGGAATGTTTTCTAGTTTCGCAGCATCGGCAGGTGACATTTTAGCAATAAAAGCATTTGCTTCAGATCCTAAATATTTGGCTGGAACATCCAGTTTTAAATTGTAATTCATCGTCTGATCAAAACCGTGAGTTCCTCCAATGGTTGCTTTAATATCTTGGTATTTGATGTCAAATGGTTTTACGTTTACTTTTCCGTTATCAAAAGTCAAAGCCATTTTCAGGTCGTTAAGATTCAATTTATTCACGTCAAGAAATTTGATATTCGATCCTAAAGCACTCAACAAGGTAGAATTTTTAGCATTTACAGTCGTTGAAAGCAATTGCCCAAGTAAATCTCCAGAAATCGATTTTAAGTCGGGAGTTAACTCCTTAGCATCTAAATTTCCATTTAGTTTTATAGTCGAATTTAATTTTCCATTAATGATTCCTGCTATCGGAGCGATTTTTTTCATCATATCCAATTGCGTAAAAGTTTGTGCAATATCTACTTGATTAAATCCTAAACTCATGTCAAAAGTCGGTACTTTAGTTTTGGTAGAAACAGCTCCGTTCAAACCAATTGTTCCTCCAAAAATAGAAGTTTTAAAGTTTTCTAAGGTTGCTTTTTCATCTTTTATAAGCAATCTTCCCGATACATCTTTTAGCTTTAAATTATCATATAAAACAGTAGTAGCTTTAGCATTTAAAGTACAGTTTAAAAAAGCCGGAATTTTCATGGCTTCTGTAGGCTTGGCCTCTGTTTTTTCGGTTGCTGGTTCTCCGGTAGTCATAAAATCGTCCACCGCCAATTGGTTAGAACTCATATTAAAGTTACCTTTTAGCTCTTGTTTTTTAAACATAAAACCATAGAAATTTTCTAATACCCCATTGATGGCAATATCACTTTTTCCTGTAGTAGCATTAAATTTCTTTAAATTAATTTTTGCAGGATCAAATGCAACTTCAGCAATGCTGATGTTCATCGATTTGTTGTTTTCATCGGTGTATTTAAAGCCGGACAAACTCATTGTTCCCGCATTTTTGATGTTTTCATATTGGCTTTTTTCTACCGAAGCCATGTCAAATTCTGTTGTAACATCTGCCTTCAAAATACCTGCCAACGGTTTGTCCATTTTTATTGGGTAAGCTTTAGAAAGGTTAGCCAAATTGATCGTCCCTTTTAGAGCTGCTTTTACGTAAGGATTAACCGTAATGTTTTTAACATTCGCTTTGGCGCTAAAAACATCCTGATCAATTTTAAACGAAAGTTTATCCAAATTAACATAAGTATCATTTAGGATTCCTGTTTCGTTAATGATTTTAGTGTCAATTACAATATTCTCAACCGATTTTGGTAAGTTCGGATATTGAAAAGAGGCATTATGTGAAGCAATCGCAATATTAAATTTAGGAACCGTTGTATCTGTCAATTGTCCTTTTGCAAAACCAACAATTGTAAAATCACCAGTGGTTTTTACCCCATCTAAACTTGAGGCATAGGCCGAAGGAATCAAACCTAAGAAGTTGGTAAACGATGAAGTTGGCGTTTTAAATTTCAAATCATAAACCTGACCTGCTTCTACCATCTGAATAAAACCATCAAATTCTAGCGGCAACTGATTTATCAAGGCTTTGTTCTCTTTAAAAGTATATTTGCTTTGCTCTAAATCTATTCCTAAAACGGCATCCAGAGTCAATGCTATTTTTTTCATATAATTGACTTTGTCCATGTCCAGCGAAACTTTTGCTGTCGTTTTGGTATTCAGGTCTAATTTGGAATTGGTAAAATCACCAGTTCCTTCGTGGTTAAGGCTGTCAATTACCATTTTTATCTTAGAACTTTCATCAAAATACCTAAAAGTAAAATTCTCAATTTTATAATTTTGAATTTTTAATGAAAGAGGTTTGCTTTCTTCTTCTTTCGCTGTTTTTTCTTGGTCTTTTAGCGCAATATCAAAGTTTCCAACACCATCTTTATTAAAGATAATATTGATCAAACCCTTTTCGGAGGTAATTCCCTGAATATTTAAAGGCTCTTCTTTTCCTTTGAAAAGCTCTTTAATACTCATCTTTAAATTCAATTCGCCTAATGAAACCAAAGTATCACCTTCAAAAGGAGCTTTGTTTATAATGGCTAATTTTTCGATAGAAACAGTTGCATTTGGAAAGTTCTTGAACAAACTTAGATCAGCATCTGCAAAACTTACTTTGGCATCGACACTTTCGTTAATGGCTTCTGTAATTTTTGCTTTTATTTCATCCTTGAAAAAATATGGAATAGCAAGTAAAGCAGCAATAAGCACCACTATGACGATTCCGGCGATTTTTAAAACTTTTTTAAACATAATTTATATTGGATTTTGGGGTTTTAAATGGATACTAATGCATACAAAAATAACTTTTTTTACGGGAGTTCCAAGATAAAATTTTCACAAAAAAGTAAGAAATATTTTATTTTTGTTAAATAAAAAAAATCCGTTTGAATTGATACTCAAACGGATTATAAATGATTTTATGTTATTTTACTGAATTTTTAGTCCAAATGGCATCATGGCCTGAACGCCTTTTTTGTTTTGATACCTCTTTATTTGCTCTATCAAAATATAATTTTCTTCGCCAATTTCTTCTTTTATAAATGCTTCTTTAGATTTTGCAAAAGACAAATTAGACAAAAGATCATCTAAGTTTTTCTCGTATTCAGGATAATTTTGTGTACTATAGTTTTTGATTTTTGCTATTTTTGCAGCTTCTGCAATGGCATCATTTAATCCTCCAATTTTATCTACCAATCCTATCTTTAAGGCTTCAGAACCTGACCAAACTCTTCCTTGCGCTATGGCATCTACTTGTGCAAAAGTCATTTTTCGGCCTTCAGCTACATGCATTACAAAAGTCTTATAAATGTTTTCAACTCCTTCTAGTGTAAAGGCTTTAAACTTTTCATCAACAGGCACAAAAGGGCTGTAATTTGCTGCGTTTTCATGTGTTTTTACTTGTTCCGTATTAACGCCTAATTTAGTAGCCAGTGAAGTAAAGTTGGGCAATACTCCAAAAACCCCTATAGAACCCGTTATAGTATTGTTTTCTGCAAAAATTTTGTTGGCATTACAAGCAATATAATACCCACCAGAGGCAGCGTAGTTACCCATAGAAACCACTACTGGTTTGATTTTTTTGGTAATTTCAATTTCTCTCCAGATCAAGTCTGAAGTCAGAGCGCTTCCGCCTGGACTATCAATTCTCAGCACAATTGCTTTTACGTCTTCATTTTTTCTGGCTTCCTGCAATGAGCGACGCATTGCACCTTCTCCGATCACGGTTACATCTCCTTCGCCACTTTCAATTTCGCCTTGAGCGTAAATAATCGCAATTTGATCGCTTGAAATATCCGTTAAAGCAGTTGTTACATTATTTTGAGTATAATCTGAGATCGAAATTTTATTGTAATCGTCATCTCCTGTCACTTTTAAAGCTTTTTTGATGTCATTATGATACACATCTTCATAAGCTACGATATCTACCAAATGTTGTGCTTTTGCCATTTCGGGCGTTCTAGCTAACAATCCGTTGGCGATTTCGTTAAGTTTTGGTAGCGGAATATTACGACTTTTTGCAATATCGCTGGCAACAGTACTCCAAAGTGAGTTGAGAAGTGCCGTAATTTGTTCTCTATTGGCATCGCTCATTTTATTTTCTAAGAAAGGTTCTACCGCACTTTTGTATTTTCCGTGGCGAATAACTTCCATGTGAATACCTGATTTTTCTTGAAAATCTTTAAAAAACATCACTTCAGAAGAAAGTCCTTTAAAGTCTAAATCTCCCGCCGGATTCAGATAAATAGTGTTGGCAACGGAGTTTAAATAATACTCTTTTTGGGAATAAGTATTGGCATACGCCCAAACAAATTTGCCCGATTTTTTGAAGCTTTCCAAAGCATTTCTCAAGTCTTTATATTGCGCTAAGCCTAATGATGATTGGTCATTTAGAATTGATATTCCTTTTATTTTTTCATCTTTTTTTGCGGCTTCGATAGCATTGATTACATCGGTTACACCAACTCCTTTTTGGCCGGAGAAAACCGTTACCCAAGGATCTTTGTATTTTCCGGCATAGTCATTTTGAATGTTCTTTAAATCCAGTTCTATCACAGAATCTGCTTTAACAGAGACTTTATCATCTCCTCCAAAAATTGCTCCTATAAGGACTATACCAAAAAAGGATAACATAATAAAAACAAAAATGCCAATAACTGTGGCGATTATATTTCCAAGAAATTTCATAAATATATTTTTTTAATAAGTATCAAAAAAGGTTGGTTCGTTACAAATATAATCTAAAAATGTTGAAATTTTTAACCGTAAAAAACAAGTCATTATTTCGAACCATACATGTTATTTGAATGTGAATGACTAATTCGAGACAAGAACTATTCTCTTGAAAATAAAGTTAGTAGTGCGGATAATTTGTATAAAAGTATATTTTTTGGTCTGATAAAAACAACTTGCTCGATGGTCTTCTTGTGTTGATACATCACTATCTCAGTAAATAATACGATCAATTCTAAAATAGTTTTAGTTAATTTGCATTAATTATGAAATCACAGCATCAGGTCGTTTTATCAATAGGCAGCAATCAGGGAAATCGGTTAGAAAACATCCAAACGTGTATCAATTTGATACATCAGGGAGTGGGAACTGTAATTAAGGTTTCTAAGCTTTACGAAACACCAGCCTGGGGTTTTGAGAGTGATGCATTTTATAATTGTGCGTTGGTTGTACATAGTTATGCATCGGCACAAAAAATATTGAGTCAGGTTCTGAAAATTGAAAAGCAACTGGGCAGAATTCGTTCGGGCGAACAAGGTTACCAATCTAGAATTATTGATGTTGATTTGATTGCTTTTGATGACGAAATTATAGAATCGGAGAAATTAAAAGTGCCGCATCCTTTGATGCAAAATCGAAATTTTGTTTTGCTGCCCATGCAGGATTTAAAATTGGATTGGAAACATCCTATTTTTCAAAAAACAGTCTCCGAGTTGATTGCTATCACACCAGACGATAGTAGTTGCAGTGTGGTGCAGAATTTGAAAGACCCGCTAAAGGAAATTCCGTTAGAAACCTTCAATTATATTGCTTTTGAAGGCAATATTGGTGCGGGAAAAACGACTTTGGCACACAAAAT
Organism: Flavobacterium flavipigmentatum; assembly: GCF_020911905.1. NCBI lineage: Bacteria > Pseudomonadati > Bacteroidota > Flavobacteriia > Flavobacteriales > Flavobacteriaceae > Flavobacterium > Flavobacterium flavipigmentatum. Next base: position 1,846,450 of record NZ_CP087133.1, read on the forward strand.
CGCCGAAGATTTTAATGCTAAAACCGTTTTAGAACGTTTTGCAGATAATCCTTTTTTACCCAAATTTTATAAAGACCAAAACCGATATGCTTTTCCGCTCGAAATGTCTTTTTTGGCCGATCGTTATCAGCAGTTATCAGATGATTTGGCGCAATTTGATTTGTTTAAGGATTTTATTGTAGCCGATTATCATATTTTCAAATCCTTAATTTTTGCTAAAATCACACTGGCAGAAGACGAATATCGTTTGTACCGCAACTTATTTGATATTATTTATAAAGAAATGCCAAAGCCAGATTTGTACATTTATTTGTATCAAAATACAGAGCGATTATTGCAAAATATTAAAAAACGAGGACGCCATTATGAGCAAAATATAGCAGCCGATTATTTAGATAAAATCAATAACGGCTATTTAGAATACATTAAATCCCAAACCGACTTGAATGTACTGATCATTGATGTTTCAGATCGTGATTTTGTAAAAAAACACGAGGATTATCTTTTTATTTTGGAGGAAATTCAAAAGGTAATTGGCTGATATGACGATTAGATAATTTTTTGAATTATCCAATTAACACATTCTTATTTAGGCCAACTGAGTTTTTGAAACAAATCCCAAACTACAATTCCGGCACTTACAGCAATATTTAGAGAATGTTTGGTGCCCAATTGTGGAATTTCGATACAACCATCACAAAGAGCAACGGCTTCCTGTGCCACTCCATAGACTTCATTTCCGAAAACAAGAGCGTACTTTTGGTTTTTCTCGACAGTAAAATCCTGAAGAAAAACCGAGCTTTCGACTTGTTCAATGGCTAGTGTGATAACGTTTTCTTTTTTAAGATTTTCAATAACCTCCAAAACATTTTCGTGGTGTTCCCAAGCAACAGTTTCGGTGGCGCCAAGAGCAGTTTTATGAATTTCTTTGTTTGGAGGCGTAGCCGTGATCCCGCACAAGATTATTTTTTCGATTAAAAAAGCATCAGCAGTTCTAAAAACAGAACCAATATTATGCAAACTGCGAATGTCGTCTAATACTAAAATTAGAGGTGTTTTTGTCGATTTTTTAAAATCCTCAACCGACTTTCGGTCCAGTTCACTGTTTTCAAGTTTTCTCATGGGGTTGCATTCAAGTCATAAAAAAAAGCTTCCAAAGATAAGGAAGCTTTTCGGTTTTTTTATAGCGCTTTCAGATTAGCTTTTCACTGGATCTGGTAAAACAGTACCTTTAATGGTCAATATTTTTGTTGGTTGACCTTGGGCATTTGAAGTTACAGTTACTGTTTTTGTAAAAGCACCCACTCTGTCAGTAGCATATTTTACACCAATAATACCTTTTGCTCCTGGAGCGATTGGTTCTTTTGGAGTTGTTGGTACTGTACAGCCACAAGATCCTTGCGTGTTAGTAATAATTAATGGTTTAGTTCCATTGTTTACAAAAACAAATTCACGTTTACCATCAGCATTGTGAGCAATAGTTCCGTAATCGATAGTTTCTGTTTCAAAAGCCATTCCAGCTCCTTCAACTTTAGCAACTTTAGTTTTTTTAGTAGCTTGAGCATTAGCAGTGGTTACTCCTAATACTGCTATCATAGCAAATAAAATTATTTTTTTCATCTTTTAGAATCTTTATTTTAATTAACAACAAAGCTATGTAAAATTCTTAAATATGAACTTAAATTTTCCTTAAAAATTTTAATTTTTGAAGCAGTTTATTATTCCTTCAAAATAGCATAAATTCGCTATCTGATTTTTCAATTAAAAAAACAAAGATTTGGCAGCGAAAGAAAAAGTGGTAAAAGAAACACCTCTAATGAAACAGTATAACGATATCAAGAGAAAATATCCTGATGCATGTCTGCTTTTTAGAGTAGGGGATTTTTATGAAACCTTTGGTGAAGATGCAATTCGTGCTTCAAAAATTCTCGGAATAACCTTGACCAAGAGAGGGGCTGGTTCGGAGACAGAGACGGCCTTAGCTGGTTTTCCGCATCATTCTATCAATACGTATTTGCCGAAATTGGTAAAAGCAGGACTTCGTGTCGCAATTTGTGATCAATTAGAAGATCCCAAAATGACAAAAACTATCGTAAAGCGCGGTGTTACAGAATTGGTAACGCCCGGAGTTTCTTTAAACGATGAAGTGTTGCAATCCAAGACCAATAACTTTTTAGCATCTGTTTATTTTGCGAATAAAAGTATCGGAGTTTCTTTTTTGGATGTTTCGACGGGCGAATTTTTGACAGCTCAGGGGAATGCAGAGTACATAGATAAATTGCTGCAGAATTTTAATCCAAGTGAAATTCTGGTTCCAAAAAACAATAAAAATGATTTTAAAGAAGCTTTTGGAGAAGATTTTCATAGTTTTTACCTCGAAGATTGGATATACAAAGAAGATTACGCTTTAGAAATCATCACCAAGCATTTTCAAACTATTTCTTTAAAAGGTTTTGGAGTAGAGGATTTAAAAGACGGTATTATTGCCTCTGGCGCCATTTTGTATTATCTCTCCGAAACGCAACACAATCGTGTGCAGCATATTACGGCAATTCAGCGCATAGCCGAGGATGCTTATGTTTGGATGGATCGTTTTACGATTCGAAACTTGGAGCTATATCACAGTTACAATCCAAATGCTGTAACACTTTTAGATGTTATTGATAGAACGCTGTCGCCAATGGGTGGTCGTCTCCTAAAGCGTTGGTTGGCATTGCCACTAAAAGACGCGAATAAAATAAAAGGACGTCACGATGTAGTTTCGTATCTGAAATCAAATCCTGAAATCCTGCATAATATTCAATATCAAATCAAGCAAATTTCAGATTTAGAACGTTTGATTTCTAAAATCGCAGCAGGGAAAGTTTCTCCACGCGAAATAGTGTATCTAAAAGAATCATTAGATGCTATCATTCCGATAAAAACATTGGCACTCGAGAGTCCGCAAGAAGCTGTTAGAGTTATTGGAGACAGTTTGCACAGTTGTGATTTGCTGAGAGAGAAAATCAAAACAACGCTTAATCAGGATGCGCCAGTTGCAGTTGCAAAAGGTAATGCCATTGCGAAAGGAATTAATGAAGAATTAGACGATTTGAGGGCTATTTCTTCTTCAGGAAAAGAATATTTAGAAGGCATAGAAAAAAGAGAATCGGAGCGTACAGGGATTTCTTCTTTAAAAATATCTTTCAATAATGTTTTTGGGTATTATATTGAAGTTCGAAATACCCATAAAGACAAAGTGCCGGCAGAATGGATTCGGAAGCAAACTTTAGTAAATGCAGAACGTTACATTACCGAAGAATTAAAAGAATACGAAACTAAAATTTTGGGTGCCGAAGAAAAAATCCAGAAAATAGAATCGGAACTTTTTGAGCAATTAGTGGCTTGGATTGCGACATATATTAAACCCGTTCAAATGAATGCTTATTTGGTTGCGCAATTGGATTGTTTGTGCTCCTTTACGCAATTGGCGGTCGAAAATAAATATGTGTGTCCCGAAATTGATGATACTTTCGAACTTGAAATTAAAAATGGGCGTCATCCCGTTATCGAAAAACAATTGCCCGTTGGTACTCCTTATATCGCCAACGACGTTTATCTGGACAGAGAAAGCCAGCAGATTATCATGATCACAGGGCCTAATATGTCGGGGAAGTCGGCTATTTTGCGTCAAACGGCTCTCATTGTATTACTGGCTCAAATGGGAAGTTTTGTTCCGGCAGACAGCGTTAGAATGGGTATTGTAGACAAAATCTTTACCAGAGTAGGTGCATCGGACAATATTTCGATGGGAGAGTCTACTTTTATGGTCGAAATGAATGAAACCGCATCAATTTTGAATAATATTTCAGACAGAAGTTTGGTTTTATTAGACGAAATAGGAAGAGGAACGAGTACTTATGACGGAATTTCGATTGCCTGGGCTATTGCCGAATTTTTACATGAGCATCCGGGAAGAGCAAAAACGTTGTTTGCGACACATTATCACGAGCTGAATGAAATGACAGAATCATTGCCAAGAATTCAGAATTATAATGTGGCTGTAAAAGAATTGAAAGATACGGTTCTTTTTATTAGAAAACTGGTAAAAGGAGGAAGTGCGCATAGTTTTGGTATACATGTGGCAAAAATGGCCGGAATGCCACAAACGGTTATTTTGAAAGCACAAAAACTTTTAAAGAAATTAGAGAAAAATCATTCCAGTGATGCTTTAAACGGAATCAAATCTGCAAATGACGAGATGCAAATGAGTTTCTTTAATTTGGATGATCCGTTGTTAGAGCAGATAAAAGAGGAGATTTTAAGCTTAGATATCAATGCAATTACGCCTGTAGAAGCACTGATGAAGCTTAATGAGATAAAAAGAATGTTGGTTAGGAAATAATTTTAGTGTTTAAAGTTTAGGTTATCAGAAGGTTATAAAATAAGTGTAATTTTTTTTGAAAAAAGGCTTGTTTAATTGAATAAATGTCCTAAATTTGCATCCGCAATACAGAACAACTCTGGTGTTGCAGTTCTTACTAGAATTTGAAACGCGAAAATAGCTCAGTTGGTAGAGCGCGACCTTGCCAAGGTCGAGGTCGCGGGTTCGAGCCCCGTTTTTCGCTCAAAACCATACAATGCTCGGATGGTGAAATTGGTAGACACGCTGGACTTAAAATCCAGTGAACAGCAATGTTCGTGCGGGTTCAAGTCCCGCTCTGAGTACTAAAGCCTCTTCTTTTGAAGGGGCTTTTTTTATGGTGTAAACTTAGTTGTTAGTAAAAATAAATTTGCGAAGTAAATTTATTTCGCGGATCAACAATCAACAATCAACAATCAACAATCAACAATCAACAATCAACAATCAACAATCAACTGTAAATGGGTGCTTTTGTAATTAGTAAAAGGTTTAATGATGAATATAAATTTGTATTTACTTCTCGGAAAGGAAAAGTGATTTTTACAAGTTTGAGTTATGAATTGAAGTTTGAATGTGAAGAGGATATTGAAAGATTTAAAGCAAGTATCGAAACGGCTAGCTTTTTAAAGTTTAAAGGCTCAGGAGGGAAATATTTCTTTAAATTGATGTTAGGTAGCGATCACTTTGCTACAAGTCGAAAATACACAACAGAATTACTTTTGCAAAAAGGTATAAAAGAAATTGTGCAATATGGGTCTAAGGCAGAGATTTTGGATTTCTCTTCTAATGATTCGATTTTTGAAGATGAGATGGTAGGTGAAGAGGTGATTGAATAAAAAAAAGCGTTCTGAATATTTCAAAACGCTTTTTTTATTGCAACTGATTAAAATTTAAGATTTAATCAAATAAAAAAAAACCATCACAATGGATGGTTTTAAAATCGTTAGAACTAAGTTCTAATTATTTTTTTACTTCTTTAGCAGCTTCTTCAACTTTTGCAGCAGCTGAATCAACAGTAGCAGCAGCTGAATCTACAGTAGCAGCAGCAGAATCAACTACAGCAGCAGCAGAATCAACAGTTACAGCAGTAGAATCTACAGCTTCAGTAGCTGCAGCGTCAGCTTTTTTACAAGATACAACAGTTAAAACAGCAACAACAGCTAAACTTAAAAATACTTTTTTCATCTTACTTTATTATAAAAGGTTAATTATTAATTCGTGGCAAAGATATAAATTTTTTAATATGTAAAATATTTTTTCATATTTTTTTTAAAATATTTTCGTTGCTCACGATTATCTTATTTATCAATAAATATGCCAAAACTACAATATTGCAATATATTATTGTATTTTTTGTATTATTTATTTTTTGTTGAATTTTTAAAAAACAATTGGCTTTTTTGATTTGTTTAGTTGCGGTTTATTTTCCTTTTGATTGATTATTCGGTAAGCCGCAAAAGCTAAAATAAGCTCCTTTAAAGCATTTTTTTTGTAAAATTAGTATCAAAACTATGTATTGGTGTTTTAGAATGCTCAGGATATCGTTTTTAATATGCATTCTGTTGCTCCTTTGTTGTCTTGAATGTACGACTTACAAATTGTACCTTTTTCTTTCAGAAAACTTTCATCTGTAAGCAGTCTATCAAAAGTAGAATTTAACTCTTCTTTGTTAGCAATAACCATACAGCCTCCTATAGCTACCAATTGAACGGCTTCTGCAAAATTAGAATAATTTGGTCCAATCACAATCGGAATTCCAAATGTTGCGGGTTCTAATATGTTGTGAATACCAGGATTTCCAAAGCCTCCGCCTACATAAGCAATCGTTCCGTAGCTGTAGATTTTGGTCAATAACCCAACGGTATCAATAATAAAAACTGTATAATCGGCTAAATTTTTATTTTCTTTATCTGAGAACAATACGGTTGGTTTTGTGATTTGAGCTTTAAGATTGGCAATTTGTTCTGTTTTTATATTATGAGGAGCAATGATAAATTTTATATTTTCGGGAGCTTGGTTGATGTATTCAATTAGCAGGGTTTCGTCTTTTGGCCAAGAGCTTCCGATGATTACAGTGGGTTTGTTGTTTGTAAAACCGGATATAAAATCTATATGATTGTCTCGTTCCAGAATTGCTGCCACGCGGTCAAATCGGGTATCGCCAGAAATAATTACGTTATGAAAGCCAATTGCTTCAATTTTTTCTTTCGAACTTTGATTCTGAACAAAAAAACACGTAAAAGTTTCAAGCGCTTTTCGATAAAATCCGCCATACCATTTAAAAAACATTTGATTGTCTCTAAAAATTCCTGAGATCAAATAAGTAGGTGTTTTTAGTTTTTTTAATTCGTTGAGATAGTTCAGCCAAAATTCGTATTTTATGAAGAAAACCATTTCCGGATGTGCCAATTTTAAAAATTTGCTTGCATTGTTTTTGGTATCTAAAGGCAGGTAAACAGTGACATCGGCAACAGTATTGTTTTTTCTTACCTCATAACCTGAAGGCGAAAAAAAAGTAATGATAATTTTGTGAGAAGGATGTTTTTCTTTTATTTTTTCTATCACTGGCAGACCTTGTTCGTATTCGCCAAGTGAAGCTGCATGAAACCAGATCGTCTTATCTAAAGGTTTTATTTTTTCTTCCAAAATGGCAAATACATTTTTTCGGCCTTCAACAAAAAGTTTAATTTTTGGGCTAAAAAGTACGATGATTTTTAGAAAAAACGACGCAATAGAAACAACTAAATTATAGAGAAAAAGCATGAGTTTATTTTTGGGGCTAAAATACGTTTCTTTCGATTATTTTCATTGTTTGAAGGTATTAAATAACTATTTTTGTTCTTTGTTTTAATGATTCGGTTGTAAAATCAAATCTTAAAGTTTTAAATTAAAGAAAGATAAATGAAAAAAATTCAAATGGTTGACTTAAAAGGTCAATACGAAAAAATAAAAGCAACTGTAGACGCTTCAATCCAAGAGGTTTTAGAAACCAATACTTATATTAATGGGCCTTTAGTTCATCAATTTCAAGCTGATTTAGAGCAATATTTAGGTGTTAAACATGTTATTCCGTGTGCAAACGGAACTGATGCTTTGCAAATTGCTATGATGGGGCTTGATCTGAAACCCGGCGATGAGGTAATCACGGCAGATTTTACATTTGCAGCAACTGTAGAGGTTATCGCTTTGCTTCAACTTACGCCAGTTTTGGTGGATGTTGATATGAATAATATGAATATTTCGCTTGACGGAATTAGAAAAGCGATTACGCCAAAAACCAAGGCAATTGTTCCTGTACATTTATTTGGTCGTGCAGCCAATATGGATGCCATTATGGCAATTGCCAACGAGCATAATCTCTATGTAATTGAAGATAATGCACAAGCAATTGGAGCCGATTATAACTTAAAAGATGGTTCTAAAAAGAAGGTAGGAACAATTGGTCACGTGGGCGCAACTTCTTTTTTTCCTTCTAAAAATTTAGGTTGTTATGGAGATGGAGGTGCAATTTTCACCAACGATGATAAATTGGCGCACATCTTGCGAGGTATTGTAAATCATGGAATGTACGAAAGGTACCATCATGATGTAGTAGGCGTAAATTCGCGTTTAGATAGTATTCAGGCCGGAGTTTTAAAAGCTAAATTGCCTAATTTAGATGCTTATAATAAAGCACGACAAGATGCAGCAAGAAAATACAGCTTGGCTTTGAGTGTGAATCCAAATATTTGGGCGCCAACCATTTGTGAAAGTTGTGATTGCCACGTTTTTCATCAATATGTGATAAGAATCTTGAATGGACAACGTGACGGATTATTAGCGCATTTGCAGGAAAAAGGCATTCCATGTGCCATTTATTACCCGATTCCGTTGCATAGCCAAAAAGCGTACGCTAGTCCTCGATATAAAGAAGAAGATTTTCCAGTAACCAATCAGCTCTGTAAAGAAGTAATTGCATTGCCTATGCACACCGAGTTAGATGACGAGCAAATTAAGTTTATTACCGATTCTGTTTTAGAGTTTTTAAATAATTAAAAATGAAAATATTAGTAACAGGAGGATTAGGATTTATTGGTTCGCATACAGTAGTCGAACTGCAAAATGAAGGCTTTGAGGTGGTGATAATCGATAACCTCTCAAATTCTTCTGAAGATGTTTTGAAAGGGATTGTTAAAATAACAGGAAAAGAGCCTTTATTTGAAAAGTTAGATTTAAGAGAAAAGGCAGCGGTTCAGAATTTCTTTAAGATACACAGTGATGTTGCCGGAGTCATTCACTTTGCAGCTTCAAAAGCGGTGGGAGAAAGTGTCGAAAACCCTTTGTTGTACTATGAAAACAATATTAGCTCATTAGTGTATCTGTTGCAAGAATTACAGCAAAAAACAGAGGCAAGCTTTATTTTTAGCTCTTCTTGTACAGTGTACGGTCAAGCCGAAAAGATGCCAATTACAGAAGATGCTCCTGTACAGGTTGCAATGTCTCCTTATGGAAATACCAAACAAATAGGAGAAGAAATAATTACTGATACGGCAAAAGTTACTAATATCAGAGCAATTTTGTTGCGTTATTTTAACCCGGTGGGAGCTCATGAAACTACTGAAATTGGAGAATTACCATTAGGTGTTCCTCAAAATTTGGTTCCGTTTATTACCCAGACCGGAATAGGATTACGAAAAGAATTATCTGTTTTTGGAAATGATTATCCAACACCTGATGGAACTGCGATTCGTGATTACATTCATGTTGTCGATTTAGCGAAAGCGCATGTAATAGCATTGCAACGCTTGCTGAATAAAAAGAATTTGCACAAAGTAGAGACTTTCAATTTAGGAACAGGGAAAGGAAGTTCTGTTTTGGAGGTTATTACTAGTTTTGAAAAGGTAAGCGAAAAGAAAATACCTTACCAATTTATGCCACGTCGCGAAGGCGATATCACTGAAGCGTATGCAAATACAGATAAAGCCAATACTGTTTTAGGTTGGAAAGCAGAGTTAACATTAGACGAAGCAATGGCAAGCGCTTGGAAATGGGAGCAAAAGGTTCGCTCTTAGTCTGAGTTGCAATAGCACTTTTTAGATAAAAAATAAAATCCCAAATGATCATTTGATTATTTGGGATTTTTTGTTGTAATGAATTTATTGTAAATTCGTTATCTAAAGAAACGGATTATGAACGAGAAGAAAGAAAATAATAACAATAAAGTTGAAGAACCTGCACTACAATATGATTCTCGACAACCAAAATTTAAAGGCATAGACCCAGATACTTTTGATTTTGATGCTGAGTTTGCTAAAGGATTGACTCCAGAGGAAGCAAAAGAGGAATCTATTAAAAGAATCAGAGAATGGTGGGGAAAATAGTAGTTTTCTTTACCCCAGATGTTATTCGGTATCTTGATGATTTGGTTAGAGTTTTATATAAAAAAGAATATTTTGGTTTTGTAGAATCTGCGGAAGAATATGTTTCTGATATTTATGATGCAATTCCTGAAAGAGTAAAAAAGATTCCTCACAAAAAATCACCGCATTCACTACAATATTTAGGTTCTCAATATGTTTTTTATAAAACGAATACACGAACAACTTGGTATATTTTCTTTGAAAAAAGAGATCACAATTATTTGATAACGGGTATTATTAATAATTACTGTATCGAAGCAAAAGAGCTCTGAAATAAAAAATCCTCACAAACTTATTTAGTTTATGAGGACTTTGCTTTATGTAGATTTTCTATGAAAAACTAGTTTTTGTCTGCAAATTATGCATTAGCAGTAACCGCTTCTTTATCAATTTTTCCAATAAGGCCTGTTAATACTTTTCCTGGTCCAACTTCTGTAAATAAAGTAGCGCCATCAGCGATCATTTGTTGTACAGATTGAGTCCATTTTACAGGCGCAGTCAGCTGAATAATTAAATTCTTTTTGATCTCGTTTGCATCAGAAACAGCACTTGCTGTTACGTTTTGATATACAGGACAAATAGGTGTGGAGAATGTAGTGGCTTCTATTGCGGCGGCCAATTCTTCTCTTGCAGGCTCCATCATGGGTGAGTGAAAAGCTCCTCCAACAGGCAAAATCAAAGCACGTTTTGCCCCTGCTGCTTTCATGGCTTCACAAGCTTTTTCAACTGCAGTTGTCTCTCCAGAAATTACTAATTGTCCCGGGCAGTTGTAGTTGGCTGCAACCACAACACCATCAATAGAGGCACAAACTTCTTCTACTACATTATCTGCCAATCCTAAAACGGCAGCCATTGTCGAAGGTGTAATTTCGCAGGCTTTTTGCATCGCCAAAGCACGTTTTGAAACTAGTTGTAAAGCGTCTTCAAAAGACAAAGTTCCGTTGGCAACTAATGCCGAAAATTCGCCTAACGAATGTCCTGCAACCATTTCGGGCTTAAAATCTTCTCCTAAAGTTTTGGCTAAAATAACTGAGTGTAAAAATACTGCTGGTTGTGTAACTTTTGTTTCTTTTAGTTCTTCGGCAGTACCTTCAAACATGATATCTGTAATTCTAAAACCTAAAATTTCATTGGCTTTTTCGAATAATTCTTTGGCCAAAGCCGATGTTTCATATAAGTCTTTGCCCATTCCTGTAAATTGTGCGCCCTGACCCGGAAATACGTATGCTTTCATTTGTCTAATTTAAAGATTGAATTTTTTATAATTGAAAAATTAGCTTCAATTGAAAGGCAAAAATAGTATTTTTTTAGCTCGTATAATCCTTAAACATGTAAATCCATGCTAATCTTGAAAATCGGAGATTGAAAGAAGTGAGTAAGATAATTACAACGGCAATAATTGGAATGATTCGTAGATCGAAAGTTTTTTCGAAAAAAAATTGTGCAATACAATAAGTAGCAATACCTTGCGCAACGGTTAGTCCGTAATTTACGTACATGGCACCAAAAAAATAACCAGGCTCTTTTTGAAATTTATAGTGGCAATGACTGCACGTCTCGTTCATTTTTGGCAGACCAAAATTAAGGAAGATGTTTTTGTCTTTAAATACTTTTCCTTTATGACAATTAGGACATTCGTTTTTTAAAATATGGCTGAGTGCGTTCGACATGATGTTGTTGATTTTATTTATACAAAGGTATTTAGCATTTCTTTGAAACCTTTTTTATATCTTCGCTAATTATAGGACAATAAAGACATTCTCATGAAAAAGTATCCGGTTTATAGTCTTCAAAATTTCAGTTGCAATGATATTCAGCGGGATTTTTATATAAATACTTTTAAAGAGCATCTAAAAAATCATCGTTTTGTCGAAGAACCCCACCGCCACGACTCGTATGTAATGGTTTTTTTTACGGATGGTTCAGGAATACACGAAATTGACTTTGATAAGTTCGAAATAAAACAAGGAAGCTTATTTGTGTTGCAGCCCGGACAAATTCATCACTGGAGTTTATCAGAAGATATTGAGGGTTTTGTAATTATTTTTTCGCAGGAACTTTATAATTTATACTTCGGACAGAAAAAAATCAACGATTATAATTTTTATCATTCGGTACATAATCGCCCTGAAATTGTTTTTAAGAAAAATGAAATACCTAAAATTTTGCCGTATTTTGACTTGTTAATTCAGGAGAATCTTCAAAACAACAAATTGCAGGTAGACATGATGCTAAATTTATTAGATTGCATCAATATCGAAATTTCGCGTAAATACAGTGAGACTTATTCGCATCAGGTACATTCGTATAACATTAAAATCAACATGTTTGAATTGCTTTTAGAGCAGTATTTCACAATAGAAAAACTGCCTTCTTTTTATGCCGAAAAATTAAATATTACATTGAAACATCTGAATAGAATCTGCAACGAAATTTTACAAAAAACCGCAACCGAAGTAATCGTAGATCGTGTTATTCTCGAAATAAAAAGAATGTTGATCGACAAAGAATTAGCGGTTAATGAAGTGGCTTTTAAAGTTGGGTACGAAGATTATTCATATTTCTCCAGATTTTTTAAAAAACAAACCGGAATGTCTCCCACCGAATTTCGAAATACTCCAAGATGATTTTGCCACTAATTACACAAATTTCCACGAATTATTTTTTCGTTTATTGACTAAAATATTTTTATGCCACAGATTAAAAAGATTTTCACAGATTTAAATCTATAGAATCGTTTAATCTGTGGCAAACTAAAAAAAAATGCCTGCACTTTTCAAAAACAAACCGGAATGTCTCCCACCGAATTTCGAAATATTTCAAGATAACTTTGCCACTAATTGCACAAATTTCCATGAATTATTTTTTCGTTTATTGACTAAAATATTTTTATGCCATAGATTAAAAAGATTTTCACAGATTTAAATCTATAGAATCGTTTAATCTGTGGCAAACTAAAAAAAAATGCCTGCACTTTTCAAAAACAAACCGGAATGTCTCCCACCGAATTTCGAAATACTTCAAGATAACTTTGCCACTAATTACAAAAATTTCCACGATTTATTAGTTTAACTTTTTTGCCACAGATTAAAGGATTATTTTGATTTTGAATCTGTAAAAATCTTCTAATCTGGGACAGGAAAAGATCCCGTTTTTTACAGAAAAAAATTAGTGAAAATTTGTGTAATTCGAGGTAAACTTTTTTTAGGACAAGACGGCAAACAAAAAAAGCCTGCACTTCCTAAAAAGTGCAGGCTTTTTAACCAACCAAATTAAACCTATTATTATGCGTATTATGCTTGTTTTGCAAATTGTAATTCGATGTGCAATTTTACTTCTTCGCCAACCAAAACACCACCAGTTTCAAGCACTGAGTTCCAGTTTAAGCCCCAATCTTTACGATTGATTTTTCCTTCGATGCTCAATCCCACTTTTGTATTTCCCCACGGATCAGTCATGATTCCGCTAAAATCTACAGGAAAAGTTACTGATTTAGAAATGCCTTTGATAGTTAAATCTCCAGTTATTTCATAATCTCCTGCATCAATTTTTTTGAATGATGAAGCTTTGAAAGTCAGTTTTGGATTGTTTTCAACATCAAAGAAATCGGCGCTTCTTAAGTGACCATCTCTGTCTGCATTAGCAGTGTCGATAGAGGCGATATCACCAGAGAATTCGATAGCAGCATTTTCAAAATTATCACCATCTGTAGTGATTGTTGCATCGTAAGTTCCGAATTTTCCTGAAACATTTGTAAACATCATGTGTTTAACTTTAAAACCAATTTCTGAGTGTGTTGGGTCAATTGCCCATTTTGTAGTTGCCATAATTTTTATTTTTAAATAGTTATTTCATTTTGATAGGACAAAGTTACGATCAGAGTATTCGAAACGCACTTAACCTAGATTAAGAAATAAAAGGGTGTATGTTATCTGAAGCAATTCTGAGTTTTTTTTATGAGCTTGAATAGGAGACAAACGAAGTAAGATACATTATAGAAAGAAACAGTGTCAATTTACGTGAAATTTCACGTCTGTGATGTCAAATTTCACGTCCGTGATGCCAAATTTCACGTCTGTGATGTCAAATTTCACGTCCGTGATGCCAAATTTCACGTCCGTGACGTCAAATTTCACGTCTGTGATGCCAAATTTCACGTCCATGATGTAAAATTTCACGTCCGTGACGTCAAATTTCACGTCTGTGATGCCAAATTTCACGTCCTTGACGTAAAGTTTCACGTCCGTGATGCAAAGTTTCGGTGTTGTTTAGGATTCTTCGGTCGTTTTAGCGAAAGCGGAATAAAAAAAGAAACGATAAATACCTGTAAAATCAGGCAATTTATCGTTTCTTCAGAAAAAAGTAGGTGTTGTTTTGCTACTTAATAATTCATCGGAATATCCATTAATAACAACTCAGCGTCTGTATTGGCTTTGATGTTCAAAACGTCAGTTTCAGAAATTCCTATGGCATCACGAGTGTTTAATTCCTGACCGTTGATGGTTACATTTCCTTTTAAAACGAATGCATAAACACCATTGCCTTCTTTTTTTATTTTGTATTCAGATGTCAAACCTGCATCAAAATTACCCATATTAAACCAGGCATCTTGATGAATCCAAACTCCTTCATCGTCTGCATTTGGAGACAAAATTTGCGAAAATTTGTTGTGTCTGTCTGCTACGTCTAATGTTATTTGTTGGTAACGAGGTGTTACATTTCTTTTGTTCGGAAACAACCAAATTTGCAACAATTTTGTTTGCTGATCGGCATTCGGGTTAAACTCGCTGTGCTGTACCCCAGTTCCGGCACTCATTACCTGAATATCACCATTTTTGATGATTTCGGTGTTTCCCATGTTGTCTTTGTGGGCTAAATCTCCTTCAAGCGGAATCGTAATGATCTCCATATTGTCATGAGGATGTGTCCCAAAACCCATTCCGCCCGCAATCGTATCATCGTTTAAAACACGAAGTGCTCCAAACTGAATTCTTTCTGGGTTGTACCAGCTTGCAAAACTAAAACTGTGGTAAGCGTTAAGCCATCCGTGGTTGGCATTTCCTCTTGTTGCTGCTTTGTGTACGACTATATTTTCCATGATGTTGTATTTTATATTATTTATGATACAAATTTACGACCAACAGCAATAAAAGGCACTTAACCTAGATTAAGAAAGTTGCTGAGGTCTTGCGTTGAAGATTTTTTCAGGAGCAGTAATTTTAGTTTCAAAAGACTTCTCGTCCTGCTATCCGCTATATCTATTGTTGCGAACCCCGCAACAATAGGATGCCGCTGCTATCAGGGCTACACTAGAAATTTTATTTTCATAATTAGTCATGTGAGAAAAGGTGCTAAGGGGTTAAGGTACAAAGTAACAAAGTAACAAAGTAGCAAAGTAACAAAGTAGCAAATGTTTTAAAAACGTTGCTTTGCATTGACTAAAAGACAAAGTAACCACACAGTCTGTCATCCCGACGAAGGAGGGATCTCCACAAGTAACTCCATAACGTAAATCGCCAATCTTTGTCGAGCTACTCGCGGAGATTCCTCGTTCCTCGGAATGACAAGATTGCGCACAAAATCAGCAATCAGCAATCAAAAATCTAAAATCAAAAACCTTAACTATACTGCGTAATATACTGTTGTACCACAGCATCAGTATCTTCATGGCGTTTTTTCTTTTCGAGCGCAATCGGCGGAGCAGCTCTTTCTAAACAATCTTTCACCGCGCAGGTTTCGCAGGTAACACCCACAATTCTTTTTACCAAAGGTTTCCCTTCAATAAATTTGAATTTCTTTTTCATAGCGGCATTAATCAAAATCCCGACAGAAATACTTCTGATGCAATTTTCTACAAAAGGATCTTTTGTAGCCGATGAAAAGACCAAATATTCATTGCCACTGTTTTCATAACTCGAAATCTGAGCGTCAAAAAAGTGTGGTTTGTTTTGCCTAATGGCCTCATCTATGGTTTTTGTAGAAACCCATCTTCTGCAATAATGCTCGTTGGTTTCATTGGCATGCGGTTCTTGTTGGTTGGTAATATGCAACTCTTTTTTTATTCGGTATTTATCCGAACCAATTTTGTGAGACATTCTCAAAAAGAATAAATTTTTCAAATGAAAATCTTTCGGTAATAAATTGGTCAACCTCTGGTAAAAAGATTCTGGAGAAACTTCAAAACTTGCTATAAGAGCAACAAATTCCTCTGGATTTGGTTTTTCATTATTCAAAAAATTATTAATCTTTTCTACTACTAATTGTCTTGGCAAGAGTAGTGCTCCTGCAAAGTAAGAAGCGTAAAAATTATGCAAAACCTGATCAAAATTGTCAAATTTTATCCAGCTAAACGTTAATAAACGATCTGATAATTGCAGGTAATTATAAGCAATTTCTTTGGCTAAAACAAAGGCTTTCTGAGGCGCGTCGATTTCTGTAGAAAGCAATAAAGTCTTGCTTTTTGGTACATAAATCGAGCGCAAATCGCCCAAAGCTTCCTGATCTTTAAAAGCAATTTCTTTAATGGTATAATCGTATTCTTCTTTTAGAATAGCTTCTAATTCCTCAATGCTAATTTTCGAATTTAAATTAATTTGAAAGGAATTCGAAAATTCAATTACTTTCTGTTCTAAATCTTCAAAATAATTACTGTGCGCTTCCTGATACGAACGTAAAGCAGCCAGAAAAAAACTTTCGCGACTTAAATTATAGTGTTGTGCAATTTCGATAATGGTACTAATAAAAGCATTGACTTTTGCAGGTGCATTGGCAATAATATCGATCAAATCGGCTTCCTGAATACCAAAAAGCTCTAGCGGAATCTCTTTCAAAATTCCTGATTTTAAGATTTCGCCAATCGGAGCGAGGTTATTGTCGAGTTTGAGGGAAACCATTTGGTCGTAACTCGTCTCCAAATGTTCACACAAAAGCAAAATTTTATCGGTTTTTGGATATTTTTTTCCCTTTTCAATCTCGTTCAGATACGATTTTGAAAGATTTGTCAATTTGGCTAAGCCAAAAAGAGAAAGATTTTTTTGCGTTCTAATTTGCTTGAGTTTGAGCCCAAATATCAGCTTTATATAGTCTTTTTCGATGTCCATAAATCAAATATAAGCATTAAAAAAATAATCGCCAAAAAATTATTTTACACATTTAGCGAACGTTCGCTTGTTTTGTAAAAAACTTTTTTCTAATATTGTGGTGTCGAAAGTATTGAACATCAATTTTCTATTAAAATTATTGAAACAGATAAATCAACCGCTATGAAAAACCAATTAGAGATTACCGACACGGCAATGGAATTTTTAGCCGAAAAGAAGCTTTCTTATTCAGCAATCTGGACAGATGAAGCCATTTCTTTTATTATCGATTTGCATCGAAAATTCGAATCGCAACGCAAATTGTTGTTGTTACAACGTGATCAAAAGCAAGTCGAGTTTGATAAAGGGGTGATGCCAACTTTTCCTTCAGAAACCAAAACGATCAGAGAAAGTAATTGGGTAGCGAGGCAAATTCCGAAAGATTTGTTAGATAGAAGAGTTGAGATTACAGGACCTGTTGATCGTAAAATGATCATCAATGCATTAAATTCAGGAGCCAAAACCTTTATGGCCGATTTTGAAGACAGTACTTCACCAACCTGGCAAAATTTGATGGATGGACAATTGAATCTTATAGATGCGGTAAACAAAACGATTTCTTATACAGATGCCGTTAAAAACAAGGCGTATGAATTAAAAGATAAAATTGCCACTTTAATTGTGCGCCCAAGAGGTTTGCACCTTTTAGAAAAGCATCTTCTAATTGATGGAAATCCGGTTTCGGGTTCGCTGGTAGATTTTGGTTTGTATGTTTTTCATAATCATAAAAAATTGCTCGAAAACAATTCTGGGCCGTATTTCTATATTCCAAAGCTAGAACATTATTTAGAAGCGCGTTGGTGGAATACGGTGATTGATTTTACCGAGGATTACTTAAAATTAGAACGAGGAACAATCAAAGTAACGGTTTTAATAGAAACCATTACAGCGAGTTTTCAGCTGGATGAAATTATCTACGAATTAAAAGAACATATCGTAGGATTGAATTGTGGTCGTTGGGATTACATTTTTTCATACATCAAAAAATTTCGTAAAAATCCGAAGTTTATCGTTCCTGATCGCGATCAGGTTAATATGACTTCACCGTTTATGAATGCGTATTCGAATCTGGTAATTCAGAGGTGTCACAAACGTGGGATTCACGCTATTGGTGGGATGGCGGCTCAAATTCCGATAAAAAATAATGAAGAGGCTAATGCTGTCGCTTTCGCGAAAGTGAAAACCGATAAGGAACGTGAAGTTCGCAATGGCCACGACGGCACGTGGGTCGCGCATCCGGATTTAGTGCCATTGGCAAAAGAGATCTTTGATGCTGGAATGCCAAGTCCGAATCAAATTCACATCAAAAGAGAACACCGCAAAATTACTGAAGCAGATTTGATCGAGCCACCGATTGGAATTATAACCGAAAATGGCGTTCGCAAAAACATCAATGTGGGCGTTTTGTATTTGGCTTCTTGGCTAAATGGGCAAGGCGCAGCAGCATTACACAATTTGATGGAAGACGCAGCAACTGCCGAAATTTCGAGATCGCAATTGTGGCAATGGCTTCAAAATAATGTGGTTTTAGAAAATGGTCAAAAATTGGATTTGGCGTATTATCACGAATTGGCCTTGGATGAATTTAAGAAAATTAAAGACGAATGGGGTGAGGAAATTTACGAAAAAAGACAGTTTCCTTTGGCCGAAAAAGTTTTAGAAAGATTAGTCGTAAATACTGATTTTGTTGACTTTTTGACGATTCCCTGTTACAAATATTTATAAAAATGCTTTACTAATCAACTTAACTATATTATTTATGAAAACAACAGAAGACAGAATTCAGGAATTGATTAACGATTGGATTACGAACCCGAGATGGAAAGGTGTTGAACGTCCCTATACGGCTACAGAAGTAGTGAAACTTCAGGGATCGTATCAAATTGAGCATTCTATTGCCAAAATGGGAGCGCAAAAATTATGGAGAAAGTTAAAAAGTCAGGATTATGTTGCTGGTTTGGGTGCTTTAACTGGAAATCAGGCCATTCAGGAAGTTGATGCTGGCCTGGAAGCGATTTATTTAAGTGGATGGCAAGTAGCCGCCGACGCTAATTTGGCGGGAGAAATGTATCCAGATCAATCGTTATACCCAGTAAATAGTGTGCCGATGGTCGTAAAGAAAATAAATAGTGCCTTGTTGCGAGCAGATCAGATTCAGGTAGTAAACGAGGTTGAAGATAAAAAAGATTATCTGGTTCCGATTGTGGCGGATGCCGAAGCTGGTTTTGGAGGTAATTTAAATGCTTTTGAATTAATGAAATCGATGATAGAAGCAGGAGCGTCTGGTGTTCATTTTGAAGATCAATTGAGTTCTGCAAAAAAATGTGGGCATTTAGGAGGCAAAGTTTTGGTACCAACACAAGAGGCGATTAATAAATTGATTGCAGCTCGATTGGCGGCAGATGTTATGGGAGTTTCGACATTGATTGTAGCAAGAACAGATGCTGATGCAGCCAATTTATTGACAAGCGATGCTGATCCAAGAGACACTAAATTTATTACGGGAGAAAAAACCAACGAAGGGTTTTTCTATGTAAAAAGCGGTATCGAACAAGGAATTGCAAGAGGTTTGAGTTATGCACCTTATGCCGATTTGATCTGGATGGAAACCAGTAATCCTGATTTGGTATATGCAAAAAAGTTTGCTGATGCTATGAAAAAAGAGTTTCCTGATAAAATGTTGGCTTACAATTGTTCGCCTTCTTTTAACTGGGCGGCAAAATTATCAGTGGCAGAAATGGAAACTTTTAGAGAAGATTTGGCGGCTATGGGATACAAATTTCAATTCATCACTTTGGCAGGATTCCATGCTTTAAATACCAGTATGTTCGAATTGTCTAAAGCTTACAAAGAGCGCGGAATGGCGGGTTATTCTGAATTGCAGGAAAGAGAATTTGCGTTGCAGAAAAACGGATTCAGAGCGGTAAAACACCAAGCTTTTGTTGGGACATCATACTTTGATGCTGTACAAAATACGGTAACTATAGGAAAATCGACAACCACGGCAATGAAGCATTCTACAGAGGTGGAACAATTTTAATTCATAAAGAGCACGGCTGTTTAGCCGTGTTTTTTTTTGCCACAGATTTCACAGATTAAAAGGATTAAAAAAATGTTGCCACGAATTTCAAGAATTCACACGAATTTTAATTCAATCTGTGAGTCAATATAATTCGTGGAAATTTGTGAAATTCGTGGCAAATAAACAAAACTTTATTTCTTCAAAAGTCGCGCTTTCATTTTACTAAAAAATTCGGGTGTAACACCAATGAAAGATGCAATTTGCTTTTGAGGTACTTTATGGACCAGCGTTCCGTATTTGGAGCAAAATTTCTCAAATCTTTCTTCAGCAGGTAAACTTAAATTATCCATTAAGCGCTGCTGATTGGCAACCAAAGAATTTTCGATTAAAATTCTAAAAAAACGCTCTAATTTTGGAATCTCAAGATACAGCTGTTCCTGATTTTCTTTAGAAATAGAAACCACTTCGGCATCTTCTAAAACTTCGATAAAAAGTTGCCCAGGTTTTTGCGAAAAATAGCTGTACATGTCGCTCATCCACCATCCTTGGCAAGAAAAGGCAAGAACATGCTCTACAATATTATCAT
This sequence comes from Flavobacterium flavipigmentatum, assembly GCF_020911905.1. Classification (NCBI taxonomy): domain Bacteria; kingdom Pseudomonadati; phylum Bacteroidota; class Flavobacteriia; order Flavobacteriales; family Flavobacteriaceae; genus Flavobacterium; species Flavobacterium flavipigmentatum. Next base: position 1,866,998 of record NZ_CP087133.1, read on the forward strand.
TGATATTGAAGCTTCTCAAAATACCAGAATTCACAAAATACGAGTGTTTGCATACTTCACCAGCGTTTAGTAAAATGGTTTTTGCTTTGTAAAAATGTGTTTCAGTTTTTGATATAAAAAGTGCTTGTTCTTCTGGAGTTAGCGAAACTAGTTTAGCAATATTTTCGAGAATTAAAGCCATTATTTTTCTTTTATCAAGGTAAATGAAGTTGCTTTGAAGCGATTGTTTTCGATTTTTCCGGTAACAGAAGCTTTGCTAATGGCATTGCAAAAACCATCTTTCGCATGTGCATCACCATGTTGATCGATTTTTGTACCATCAACAAAATAAGACTCTCCATTGATGCGAACGGCTAAATCACAACCATTGCCTTTCATACCAAATTGACATTCGCCGCAAGCTGCTTCTACGATTTGAGGTTTTTCTTTTGTTTTATTGTCTTGTGCCTTAGTTGCAATTCCGATAAAAAGGAATAGTACAAAGAGTGTTTTTTTCATTTTTTATGAATTTACGGTTATTAATTTTGAAGCTGTTTTGGCGCGCTCTACCACATTTTCGATTGGAGTACCCAAAGTATCATGACTTAATACAACGCCCATTCTGCGGTAAGGTCTTGAGGTTGGTTTTCCAAAAATTCTAAAGTCGGTTTTGGGTAAAGCGGCTACTTTTTCGATTCCGGTAAAAGTAGGATTATTAGAATCTTCAGATGCTAAAATTACGGCACTTGCTCCAGCTTTTTCAAGTGTAATCTCAAAAATAGGCAACTTCAAAATGGCGCGCAGATGCAGCTCAAATTCGTTAAAATTTTGCGTTCCCGCCAAAGTAACCATTCCGGTGTCGTGCGGTCGAGGGGAGAGTTCAGAGAAATAAACGCCTTCGTCAGTCAGGAAAAATTCTACCCCAAAAAGTCCTGCACCTCCCAAAGCTTCGGTAATTTTTTCGGCCATATCCTGCGCCTCATACAAATCGGCATCAGAGACTTTTGCAGGCTGCCAGCTTTCTTGGTAATCGCCACGTTCTTGTCTGTGCCCAATGGGAGCACAAAATAAGGTTGGATTATTGTTTTGGGTAATGGTCAAAAGTGTAATTTCTGAATGAAAATTTACAAAAGCTTCAACAATTACTTCAATTACATCGCCACGAGAGCCTGCTACAGCATATTGCCACGCTTTCTCGATATCGCTTTCTGTTTTAATGGTTGATTGTCCTTTTCCGGAAGAAGACATTAAAGGTTTTGCCACACATGGTATTCCGACTTCCTGCACGGCTTTTTGCAATTCTTCGGCAGAAGTTGCGTATTGGTATTTGGCTGTTTTTAAACCTAATTCTTTGGCTGCCAAATCACGAATGGCTTTACGATTCATGGTAAAGTTTGCCGCTTTCGCTGAAGGGACTACGGTAATGCCTTGTTTTTCGTAATCATAAAATCGTTCGGTGCGAATGGCTTCTATTTCGGGAACGATAAAATCGGGTTTATGTTTGGCAACAATTCGGTCAAGAGCTTCCCCATCGAGCATGTTAATGACTTCAAAACCGTGCGCAACCTGCATTGCGGGAGCATTTTCGTAACTATCAACCGCAATTATGGTTTGTCCGATTCGTTGTGCGGCAATGACAAATTCTTTGCCTAATTCGCCTGAACCTAGAAGTAGTATTTTCATTTTGTTTAGTTTAATATTGAGATTTTAAGCTTTGTTTTACAATTATGATACTACTAAAAATGGTTAATACAATTAATGTAACCGACACGGATAAAATCATTATTAATGAAAATAGAATTTCATAATAAAATTGTGAATGCAAAGCAACTGACGTTCCATTAAGTAATGATCCAATAATATAAATTGTAAAAAGAGCTATGATTATTTTGGAACTTACTTCAAATGTAAATTGTGAGCAAGCTTCATATTTAGTTGTTTGAGTTATTGAAGAACTTATATTTTTGCCTGATTTCCAAAATATAAAAACTATAAAGGATGGAAATATAATTCCCCAGAAAATAGTGCTGCCATTAATGCCAAAGTCAGCTATCAATTCTAATGGTAAGATAAAAAAAGCATTAGAAAAAATTAAAAATGGAAAAATAGAGCAAACCAAAACGCCGGCAATAATTGAGTATATGGCTATGCTATTTTCCGGTCCCATTTGATTTTAGTTTTGTGAGTAAAGATAAAAAAACGAAATTTATTCTCACGCAGATTTTGCAGATTCGGCGGATTTTTATTTAATAGCAACTTTAATTTTAGATGAAGTAATCATATAGTTTGTCATTTCGACGAAGGAGAAATCTTCGTGAGAAGCTCGACAAAGATTGGATTCTCGTTGCGGAGTTACTTGTGGAGATTTCTCCTTCGTCGAAATGACAATATTGTATAAATGTAATTATGAATAAAAGTTCTTGTTAAGCTGTTTGCGTGAGGGATAGAAGCGGAAAGCCCACAGCCTGACGAAGGAAGAGCTAGGACTTGTAGCGGATAGCCCGACCCTTGTGGTCACGCCCAAAATAAAAAAACCGACACTTTATAAAAGTATCGGTTTTGTATTTTAATGAAGATGATCTTCTTCAATTTCAAATTCTGCATCTTTTTCCCAAATCTCCATTTCGCAAGGTTTGCAGTTGAATTTTAATTTGTATTCTAATTCGCCTTGTTTCAGTACCAACGGTTCTTTTACTTTGACACCAACTATGTCTTTTTGGTGTATAGGGCATTTTTTTAATTCGTATTTAATGCAATATTTCGTTGTCATTACACGCGATTTTCCCGGATCCCATTGCAGTTCAAAAGCTTTTTCGATTTCGGTTACACCGTGACGCTCGTAGAATTTACGTGCCGTTTTGTTGGAAACGTTGTACATAAAATCTAATTTGGTTTCTGGGTAAGGATGTGAAGTTTTGACTAATTGGTGCTCTTCGCGTTTGTAGTTGGCCAAACGAACTTGGGTAAGTTGATCGTAAACTGTTCTTCTCATTTCGTTGATTTTTGAAATAGGAAGGAACCAGTTTTGAGAAAACATCACATTGATTTCATCGGCAGTGTAAGGTGTAAAACCTGTTTTTGCCAGTTGTATTTTGATGTTTTCTTCGATTGATTCGCCGGTTTTAGTTTGTTCTTTTGAATGTTCTAAAGTCACGATGCTTATATTTCCGTCTTCATCGGTTGCAGTAAGTTCGAAACCAGTTTCGTTTTCGGTTAACGCTAAAGTTGTGCTAATTTTTCGAACTGCGCTGTCTTCTCTTTCTACAATTTTGATGAAAGCAGCATCGTTATTTCGGTAAATAAAAGTGCCTGGTTGTATTTCTTTTAAAACGTTTGGATATATTTTACCGTTTTCGGCTTTGTTGACGTAAATTCCGTCTGCTTCGTTATTTTCATTGATAAAACAAAGTCCGTCACCGTTGTTTAATAACTCGCCGTTTTCTATTTCGTAAGCATTTCCGGTAGTTTGGATCAATTTTCCAATATATTGGCCTTTTGATTTTGGGCTTTCCCAAGAGCCGATAGAGTTGTGCCTATCGTTTACAAAATAATCGGTGTAACCACGATTAAAAGTTCTGTTTAAAGAAGAATCGAAGGTAAAAGTACATTTTCCGGAAGAAGCTTTTGTGTATTTTTCGCTTCCTTCTCCTTCTAGAAAGCTATCTAATTTTTGACGCAGATACGAGACATTATTTTTTACGTATACAATATCCTTTAGTCGGCCTTCAATTTTAAAAGAGCAAATTCCAGCTTCGATTAGATTCGGAATTTGGTCTGAAATATCTAAATCTTTTATCGAAAGTAAGTGGCTATTTTTGATTAATGTTTCTCCGTTTCCATCGATTAAGTTGTAAGGTAAACGGCAGTTTTGAGCACAAGAACCGCGATTGGCACTGCGTTCTCCATTAGCGACACTCATGTAGCAATTTCCGCTAAACGACACACACAAAGCGCCTGTGACAAAAAATTCTAGTTCAACATCTGCGTAATCGCTTATTTGTTTTATTTGGTGTAAGTTGAGTTCGCGGGCCAAAACCACACGTTTGATTCCGGCATCTTTCAGGAATTTAATTTTGTCGGCATCACGATTGTTGGCCTGGGTACTAGCATGAAGTACGATAGGAGGCAAGTCCATTTCCATGATTGCCATGTCCTGAATAATCAAGGCATCTACGCCAATATCATACAACTGATAAATCATTTGGCGACAGGTTTCGAGTTCGTTGTCGTACAAAATCGTATTCATTACCACAAAAACCTGAGCGTTGAATAAGTGTGCATATTGTACCAAAGAGGCAATATCTTCGATAGAATTGGTGGCATTAGACCGTGCGCCAAACTGCGGAGCGCCAATATAGAGTGCATCTGCACCACTATTTATGGCAGCGATTCCCTGAATCAAATCTTTAGCTGGAGCTAATATCTCAATTTTCTTCTTCATTTTTAAAACTTTAGCTTTTCGCGAATGCACGAAAAAAGTGTGCAAAGTTCTTATAATTTATTTGAGTTTGCTAATGCTGAAGTGACTTTTTTTGAAATAGTTGTATAAAATAGAAGCACAAAATAGAAGCACATTATTTATCGTCTCTATCCAGATGTTCTTTTTGGTCTAATTCTTTTTTTCGTGGCGATTTTTCTTCATAACCTAAATTGGTATTGCCTTCAGTCAAAGGATCAATTTTTCCTTTATCCAGATCCTCGATCAAATCGGTTGGAATAGGGAATTCTTTTTTATCAGGAGTTGTTGAAGCGTCTTTTTGTGTCGCATTGTCATTGTCGCCCAAACGCTCTTTCTGACTTTTTTCGTCATTGTTTGTGGTGCTGTATTTTTTATCCATGATTTTTTATTTTTGTGAATTGTGTTTTTAACTGATTTATTTTCAATTAATTATAGGTTATTTTTGTATGTTTCTATCACTGAAAATAAGTGGTAAGCCAAAAAAACTACTTGATATCCATTTGTTTATCAAGTAGTTTTTTACCGTTTCAGAAAACTGATTTAGGATAGCAATTTTTTTGCTTTAATTTTGATCAAAGTATTTTGAATGCTGTTTAATTGTTTTGAAACAATTGCAATTTGCCCAGTCGGAAGATCTTTTTCTTCTAAAACCATTTTGTATTTTTCGATAGCTGCTTCTTCGCCTGTAATACAAGCATTGATAATGGCCTCGGTATCACCACTTGTAAAAGAAGATTTGATATCGATCCAGGCACGGTGTAGAGCTCCTAGTGGTCCGCCACCTGCAGTGTCTGTTGATTTTCCTAATTTGTTAATTTCGTCTTGCAATTCTACAATAAAAAGTGCGCGCTCACGAGCATACTCTAAAAAGTCGGTTTTTATAGCTGGGCTACTTACTTGTTCGGCAGCATTTGTATAACCTAATTTTCCATCTTCCAGTATTGCAATTAATCCGTTTAATGTGCTCACTGTTTCTTTTGTAGTTTCCTCTGTATGTATCATAATACTAATTTTAAATTAATGTTATTACAAAGATGAGGTTTTATGGAGGCTGGTTTATTATAGAATTACAATGTTGATTTATAAGATTATAGAATGGAAATTTTGAAACTCAATATCTCTTTTTGAGGGATATGTCTTATAAGTTGGTTCGGGTTAGGGATGGGAGCGGTATCCTTTTTCTGGCTTTTTAGCCAGGAAAAGATATAGCGGACAGCCCGGCCGGAGGCAACCCCATAAAAAAACGGCTTAAAGTATAAAGTGATGAAACTCTATATCTTAAGCCGTTTGTAGAAAAGTTATGTAAGTTGTTATGCAACCAAAGCTTCTTTGATTCTGCGTAATGCTTCTTTTAAGATGTCGTTGCTTGTTGCGTAAGAGAAACGAATGCAATTTGGATTTCCGAAAGCGTCGCCTGTTACAGTTGCAACGTTGGCTTCTGCTAAAAGATACATTGATAAATCGTTGGCATCTTTAATTTCGGTTCCTCTTAGTGTTTTTCCGAAGAAAGAAGAAACGTCTGGAAAAACGTAAAAAGCGCCTTCTGGAACGTTGATTTTTACACCAGGAATTTCTTTTAATAATCCCACGACTAAATCTCTACGGCTGTGAAACGCCTGAACCATTTCGTTTAATACGCTTGGGTCTGCATCGACAGCAGTAATGGTAGCGCGTTGTGCGATAGAATTGGCTCCTGAGGTTACTTGTCCCTGAATTTTTGTACATGCTTTTGCAATAAATTCCGGAGCTCCAATGTAACCAATTCTCCATCCCGTCATAGCAAAAGCTTTTGCTACACCGTTTACAGTGATTGTTTTTTCCAGCATTCCCGGGATAGAACCGATGCTGCAGAAAGTTCCTGAGAAATTGATGTGTTCGTAGATTTCGTCTGCAACTACATATATGTTTGGATATTTTTCTAAAACTTTTGCAAGTGCAGTAAGCTCTTCTCTGCTGTAAACAGACCCAGAAGGGTTGCAAGGAGAGCTAAACCACATCATTTTGGTTTTTGGTGTAATGGCAGCTTCTAATTGTTCTGGTGTAATTTTGAAATCTGTTTCTACAGATGTTGGCACTTCCAACGGAACTCCTCCTGAGAGTTTTACGATTTCGAAATAAGAAACCCAGTAAGGTGCTGGCAAAATAACTTCGTCACCATCGTTTAGCATTACTTGCGCAATGTTGTATAAGGATTGCTTTGCTCCTGTAGAAACTACGATTTGGGTTGGTTTGTATTCTAATCCGTTGTCTCTTTTAAATTTTCTACAGATAGCTTCTTTTAGGTCCTGATATCCATCAACTGGAGAATAAGTACTGTAGTTTTCGTCAATAGCTTTTTTTGCAGCTTCTTTTATAAAATCAGGCGTATTAAAGTCGGGCTCGCCTAAACTTAAACTGATAATATCTTTTCCTTGTGCTTTTAATTCGCGCGCTAAAGCAGCCATTGCTAATGTTTGTGAAGTCGCTAAGTTGTTGATTCTGTCCGAAAGAATGTGATTCATTTTGTAGTTAATTGCGGTTTAATATTGTGTTGAATGTATTTGTAGCAAAGCATAATTATGCATCGCTACAATACACTATTTTGTCATGATAAATTACGCTAGTTCAGGTTTCATTCCAAGATCTTTCAAATGCTTGTAATGTGCTACAATAGCGCTTCTCATGGTCTTGAACTCATAATAAGGCAAGTTGCATTCTTGTGCAGTTTCTTTTACAATTTCTGCAATTTTCCCGTAGTGAACATGACTAATATTTGGAAAGATATGATGCTCAATTTGATGATTTAATCCACCAGTAAACCAGTTTACAATTTTGTTTTTTGGTGCAAAATTAGCTGTCGTGTACAATTGGTGAATTGCCCAGGTGTTTTCGATTTCTCCATTTTCGTTCGGAACCGGATTAGAGGTTTCCTCCACAACGTGTGCCAATTGAAAAACAATACTTAAAATCAGTCCGGCTGTGTAATGCATTACAAAAAATCCGATTACAACTTTCCACCAATAGACTCCTAAAGCCATTGGTAATACCATCCAGATTACTGCGTAGATAATCTTTGTGATCACCAAAACTGTCCATAATTTGGCAGGACTTTGTGGCGTTCCGTATGATAATTTTCTTTTTAAATAATTTTTCATTTGTTTAAAATCGGTAGTCAAAGACCAGTTAAAAGTCAATAATCCGTATAAAAAGAAAGAATAATAATGTTGAAATTTATGAAAACGATGCCATTCGGCATTTTGTGTAAAACGAATGATTCTTCCTGCGTCTAAGTCTTCATCATGACCGTGTATGTTGGTGTAGGTGTGGTGCAGAACATTATGTTGTACTTGCCAGTTGTGTACATTTCCGGCCAAAATATAGATGCTTCCTCCCATGATTTTGTTAATCCATGATTTAGAAGAATAAGAGCCGTGATTACCGTCATGCATTACGTTCATGCCTATTCCTGCCATTCCAATTCCCATTAAAATATTCAGTAATAGTTGGCCCCAAAAAGGCATATCAAGTGTAAGGATTAAAAAATAAGGTGTTAAGAAAATAGCAAACAAAATCACTGCTTTAAGGTGAAGTTTCCAATTTCCGGTTTTTTGGATGTTATTTTCCTTAAAGTAATTGTTTACTCGAGAGTTAAGTGTTCTGAAAAACTTTAGATTGTCTTGCTTTGCAAATGTTGGTGCCGTATTATTCATAAAAAAATTAAATAGTTTTCAAAGGTAATTATTATAAATTTTCAATTTACAAAATTGAGTTAAATATTTTAATAGTAAAGTAGTACTTTTGTTAAAAAAATAGAGCAATGGACGAGATTCTGAAATATTTTCCTGATTTGAACGACATTCAAATCGAACAATTTCAAAAATTAGATTTTTTATACCATGATTGGAATGAAAAGATAAATGTTATTTCACGTAAAGATATTGATGCCTTATATACCAAACACATTTTGCATTCACTTGGAATTGCAAAAATAATGAAGTTTGAGCCAGGAGCTACTGTTCTTGACGTAGGAACTGGCGGTGGTTTTCCGGGAATTCCGCTGGCCATTTTGTTTCCCGAAACCCGTTTTTACTTAATTGATGTAATTGCAAAAAAAATAAAAGTGGTTCAGGGCGTAGTAGATGCCTTAGAATTGAAAAATATAAAAGCTGAGCAAAAACGTGCCGAATTGGTAAAAGGAGATTTTGATTTTATAGTTAGTCGGGCTGTGACCAATATGCCTGATTTTGTTTCCTGGATTCATGATAAAATCAAAAAGCAACACAAACATACCCTAAAAAATGGAATTTTATACCTAAAAGGAGGAGATTTAACCGAAGAATTGGCCTCTTTTCCTAAAGCTACTTTATATGATCTGTCAACAATTTTTGAAGATGAATTTTTTGAAACTAAAAAAGTTGTGCATTTGCCATTGAAGTTTCAGGCTTAGAAAAGATAGTTTTAAAGTCGAAAGTAATGAAGTAAAAAGCCGAATCTTTAATTAAGATTCGGCTTTTGTATATTGACAAAGTCAGTTTAAGACTTTTGACATTAAGACTAACCTAAAAACGGATATCTGTAATCTTCCGGAGTTACAAAAGTCTCTTTTATTGTTCTAGGCGAAGCCCAACGCAATAAGTTCAATGCAGAACCTGCTTTATCGTTAGTTCCTGAAGCTCTGGCACCACCAAAAGGCTGCATTCCTACAACAGCTCCTGTTGGTTTGTCATTGATGTAGAAGTTACCCGCAGCATTTTGCAATTTGGTTGTAGCTACCTCAATTGCATAACGATCCTGACTGAAAACAGCTCCCGTTAAAGCATACTCAGAAGTAGTATCTACCAATTCTAAAGTCTCTTCCCATTTTGCATCTTCGTATACGTAGATGGTAATAACAGGGCCGAATAATTCGGTTTCCATGGTAGTATATTTTGGGTTGGTTGTTACAATAACCGTTGGTTCAATAAAATAACCTACAGATTTATCATAATTCCCTCCGATGATGATCTCTGCGTCAGCATCTTTTTTAGCCTGATCAATAAAACCGGCCAATTTATCAAAAGAACCTTCGTGAATAACCGCTGTAATAAAGTTTCCAAAATCTTCTGGAGAACCCATTTTCATTGATTTTACATCTGTAATCAATTGTTCTTTTACAGCTGGCCATAAACTTTGCGGAATGTAAGCTCTTGAGGCTGCAGAACATTTTTGACCTTGAAATTCAAATGCACCACGAGTAATTCCTGTTGTCACTTGTTTTACATTTGCGCTTGGGTGTGCAATGATAAAATCTTTACCACCAGTCTCACCAACGATTCTTGGATATGTTTTATAATGATGAATATTGGCTCCAATTTTTGCCCAAATGTCTTTGAATACGTGAGTTGATCCTGTAAAGTGAACTCCCGCAAAATCGCGACTTGCCAAAACAGTATCTGTAATCATTAGAGCGTCTCCAAAAACAACGTTGATAACGCCATCAGGAACACCTGCTTCTTTAAAAACTTCAATAATAATTTTTGCAGAAAAAACTTGACTGTCACTTGGTTTCCAAACGACCACGTTCCCCATCATTGCTGCGCTTGCTGGAAGATTTGCTGCAATAGCGGTAAAGTTAAAAGGCGTAATAGCGTAAACAAAACCCTCAAGAGGTCTGTATTCTAAACGATTCCATGTTGTAGAGTCAGATTTCGGCTGGTCTCCGTAAATTTGAGTCATAAATTCTACGTTATAACGTAAAAAGTCGATCAATTCGCAAGAAGCGTCAATTTCTGCCTGATGAATATTTTTAGACTGACCAATCATAGTCGCTGCATTAATGCGGGCTCTGTAAGGGCCAGCAATAAGTTCGGCCGCTTTTAAGAAAATAGCAGCACGTTGTTCCCATGCCATATTTGCCCATGCTTTTCTTGAATCAAGTGCGTTTGCAATTGCTTTTTCAATATGTTGTTTTTCAGCTAAGTGGTAGGTTCCCACAATGTGTTTGTGATCGTGCGGAGCTGAAATTGTTTTAGTGTTTCCAGTTTTAATTTCTTCACTACCAATGTACAAAGGAACATCTATTGTAGAGTTCCACATGGAAGTATAGGCTGCCTGAACAGCGGCTTTTTCTGGTGAATTCGGTGCGTAACTTTTTACAGGCTCGTTTACCGCTTTTGGTACATGAAAGAATCCTTTTAGCATGTTATTAAAATTAGATAATTAGACAATTTATGAGCAAGAGGATTCGTTTTGTTACGAAAAATCTAATGCAGCACAAAAGTACAAAGTACAAATTAATAATTTGACAATTTTATGATTAAGATAACGATAAAAAAGATAGTTTTTGAATAAAGCCTTAGTTTATGGCAAAAGGAGCACACATTCTAAAGGTAGGAACAATTACCTTAAAGATTTTGGTGGTCGTAAAATTAATCATATTAAAATGACCTTTCATTGCGCCATAAGGAGATGATAAGAGGCAACCTGAACTGTAAGTATGATTTTCTCCCGGTTTAAGAACGGGTTTTTTACCGATAACTCCTTCTCCGTCAACGACTTCTAGGTCGTTTAAGGAATCGAAAATTTCCCAGTGACGAGAAGTTAGTTGTACCGAATCTTTGCTGTGGTTTTCTATGGTAACCACATAACTAAAGGCAAAATGAATCTTGTAGTTCTTGAAGTAAGTACCTTCAAAACTAGTTAGAACCGATATCTTTATGCCTCTTGTAATTTGAGAAACCATACTAATGTAGTATATATGTGTGCGTTATAACTGCAAATTTACAAAAAAAAATGATTCGATCGAAATCCTTTTAACAATGTTTTAATTGATGATATTGATCGAGTTAGCATTCCCTTTTCCAATAATGCGCTCATATCGGTCATTACTTTCTCTGTAATACACCAAAATAGTGTACTCATTTTCGGTTTGGTAAAAGTTTCCGTCAATGGCATTTTCGTAATCAACTTGTCCATTTTTATCCGCTATCGTAAACTGAAAATTAGTAAAACCTTGTTTGATCATGACTGCTTTTTCGTAGTTGCCTTTTTCTGAGTTGTAATCCATCTTGTACTCGGGTGTCAAATTGTAATTATTAAACATTCCGGTGATATAAATGTCTTTGTTGAGTCTAAAAGCGGGTGCCGAGAGACTAAAGTAAACCCACGCATAATCCGCTTCGATAGCGTTATCAGAGCCGTTGATGTTTTTAACCAAAAAATTTCCATTTATATCTTGGTTTAAGGTATAAATAAGGTTTGCTCTGGCTGGACTTGTGAATAAAAAAGAGCTGTAAATGTCACTATTCAAACCCACTTTTCCAATGTTATTGCTAACTGCACGAATGTCTTTGTTCTCAAAGTATAAATATTCATTTCCGGCCCAGAATTGTGTTTCGGCATCATATTTATAAACCAATTGATTGCCTAAAGTATATTGTGGAACGATATTTTTTATAGAAGTACTGAAGTCTCCATTTTGCATCAAAAATATTTTTATACTTTTTATAGGATTTTGAAAGACAATATCGTTAGAATTTACGGTAAAATCAAGATTATGTTTATGATCAATATTACTAAGGTTTCGACTTCGTTTGACCTGAGCGCTAACCGTTGCACGATTTTCGTACAATAATAACTTTCTCGAAAAAACAACTTCTCTGTCTTCGTTTAAGATCTTCAGCATATAGTTACCCGAAATACGCAATTGAGTCGTAAATTGATTAGGAAAAGATAGTTTGTAATGTGAATAATTTTGAAGCGTATTGAATGAATTCAAATAATTCATAATCCTTTGATTATCCATTCCTGCGATGTAATCATTCTTCAGAATATCGGTTGGTTTCCAGTTATAGTCGCAATGAATGATTTCAAAATAATAATTAGCCTCATTGCCAAATAAATCATCAAATTGCAATTCAAATTCAGAACCTAACTCAAAAATAGGCACAACATTATTGCCGTTTTGAACAAATGTCACTGTTTTGATATTGTATGGTGGAGCAACTTCGGTCTGTATTACCTGAGCAGTAGCCGAAGAAAAAATAAAAAGCAGCAGTATTTTTTGATACAAAAATTTTACCATCATATTATGTTGTAAGATTGTAAATATAACAATTTTATGTAACGTAAGAAGAGGCTGCGTTTTAATGCTTTCAAAAATAAAATGTATTAAGAGCTTAAAATATATTCTAAATTGGCTTCTATCTCGTTGCTGATGTAGCTTTCTTCTAAAAGCGAATCCGAAAGCAGCTTTTTGTTTTCCTGTAATTTGATTATCTTTTCTTCGACCGTATTTTTAGAGATAAAACGAATAACATTGACCTTGTTTAATTGTCCAATTCGGTGCGCTCTGGCAACTCCTTGTTTTTCAGCAAAAGGATTCCACCAAGGGTCTAAAAACAAAACATACGATGCTTTGGTAATATTCAGTCCAACGCCGCCAGCTTTTAGCGAGATAAAAAAGAATAAAGTATTTTCGTTTTCCTGAAACTGGTTTACTTGCTGCTCTCTTTTTTTGGTATTGGTTTCCCCTGTGATTTCGCAAAAATCAATTTTGTTTTCTTTGCACCAAGAAGTGTAAAAACTCAAATTAGTAACAAAGGAGCTAAAAATGATGGTTTTTTGTTTTCCTTTCACCAGATTTTCTAGATAATTGGTGACTGCAATATATTTTCCAGAATCAATTTCAGACTCGTTATCGATCATTTTCGGGTGATTGCTTAGTTGTCTCAACTTCATCAAAGTGTTGATAATGCTAATTTTGTCAGGGCTGGAACCGTCTGTTTTTAATAAAAAATTCCGGGCTTTTGATTTTTCTTTTTCGTATAATTTCTCCTGCTCAGGATCCATATTACAATAGTAAATTTGTTCTGATAGTTCTGGTAAATCCTTCAAAACCTGTTCTTTGGTTCTTCTTAAAATGTAAGGCTGAATAAGTGTTCTTAATTCAGCCAAACTATTCTCGTCCTGCTTTTTTTCGATCGGAATTTTAAAATTTTCTGTAAAAAAAGCATAACTCCCCAAAATATCCGGATTGATAAATTGCATTTGCGACCACAAATCGTCTAAGGAATTTTCGATTGGTGTACCGCTCAATGCAATCTTATGAGCCGTATTTATTTGATTAATCGCTTTAAAAATTTTAGAATTTTTGTTTTTAATGTATTGACTTTCGTCTAAAATTAAATAACGGAAATTATATTTTTCTAAAATTGCAATATCGCGGTGAACAATATTGTAGCTGGTAAAAATCAAATCTGATGAAGCCAACTTATGCGACAATAGTTTTCTGTCATTGCCAACATATTGCATTTTTGAAAAATGCGGCGTAAACTTTTGAGCTTCGTTGTACCAGTTGAAAACAAGTGACGAAGGTAAAACGATTAAGGTTTTTAGAGGTTCTCTTTCTACAACAGTTTCATTTTGAAACAAATCAAAGTTTGTTGTCTTCGTTGTAAAGCCTAATTGCTCTTGCACGGCAACCAGAACGGCTAAGGTTTGTAATGTCTTTCCAAGTCCCATATCATCGGCCAGGCAAGCCCCCAAATTCGAGTTAAAATGTCCTAAAAGCCATTTTACACCCTCAATTTGATACGGTCTTAAAGTCGCTTTTAGCAATTCAGAGGCAGTATATTCTGCATTATAAATTGGAGTTGAGGTCGTTTTTAGTTCCGGAAATGCATCCAAAACTGCAAAATTATTTTTACGCAAAAGAAGGTTTCCATTTTCAGTTTTGGCTAATTTGGCTAGCGAACTGTATTTGGTGAGCCATTCTAAAGGGATCAGAAAATAACTGCCGTCAGGCAACAAAAAGAGTCTTTCTTTGCTTTTTATGTTTGTGATAATTTCGCTAAAGCTAAAACTAAATGTACCGCTGGTAATGATTATTTTTACATCAAACCAATCTTCTTTTGTTGTTGCTGTAGAAGAGGAAATAATAGCCTTTTCTGTACTGATTTCTTTACTTTCGAGTTTTAAATTTTCTATTGTAAATCCCAGATTTTTTAGCGCTTCTTTATGATTAATAATAAAATGAATATTGGCGTACGGATCATGAATTTCTTCATCACGACTGCAACCAAACAATTCATTTTTAATTTTTGATAGTCCGATTTCGAGTAATTTGTTGGTGTACAAATTTTCATCAGAATTTCTTTTGTGTTGAATTATTCTGGGTTCATTTGGAATACTAAAATCAACAAAAGTATGTTTTGTTTTTGTTTTATTGCCATCAAATAAATAGCCATCATAATCAAAACAAAGCGTGATATAATAACAGTTTTTAAAGAAATCATAAACAGATTGCAGCGTACACGAAGTAATTTTATCGCGATGCTCGATTTCAAAACCGGTGGCTTCGATGTCTATTTTTTTGGCAATTTCTGGAATAAAATTTTTAAAATAAGTATCAACTAGTTTTGAGGGTATTTCAATTGATTTTTTCTTTAAAAAAGGCGAGAGTTTTTTAGCATTAAGGTCTTTTAATTGCCCTAATTTCTTGTCGATAATCAACCAGCCAGGTTCATCCAAAAGAATAGTTATGCTGCTATCCATTGGCGAAAATAACGTTTGGTTTTCTTTTAAAGAAAGTGTGTATGTAATTCCTTCGGAATGTTTTTCGAATTGAATTTGAGGTTCTAAATAAAGCGCAGCTGTAGCAACTCGGGATCGATAAAAATCCTTTTCAACGCCCATATTGACAGACAATGGAAATTTTTCTTCTACAATCAGAGTGTAAAATATGTTCAAATTTGTTTTTAAATGCTGGCGAATGGCAAACTCAATTTTGGCATCTTTTTGCAAATCAGCAATTGTTTTTGCCGATTTCATTTTTACATTGAATTTCTTGAAAATAAACTCAGATTTTAAAGACTCGCAAACAGTGAGTATTTTTTTTGTACTGGCATCTAAATTTTCAAAAACAATTCCAAAACTTTCCAGTACATCCGGACTTGCTTTTTTATTTAAATATTTAATTTCATCAGTATGTTCAAGAATGTAAGCGGTTGGAATATAAGTATCCAGGTTTTTATCTAAACCGATGTCAAAACAAAATTGAAATGATTTCGAAGGTTCCAAGTTGAGAGATTTGGTTGGGGGGTGATTTAGGAAATTATCTAAAATTAAAAAGTTTTCAAAATAGCAATAAATTGAAAACTTTTTAAATGAACTTATATTATTTATAGGATGAAAATAGTGTTTAATTTTCCGGTTTAAAGCATAGCGGAATAATTTCACCTTTTGCCAAACAGTATTTTTCAACCATTTCAGGCGTCATCTTGTTGGTGTAATCTTCTTCAATAACAATAAAACCAATGCTTCTTAACTTGTCAAAATAATCCCGACCGTAGATGCGAACGTGATCGTATTGTCCGAATATTTTAGCACGTTCTTTTTGGTCTGTAATGGTATCATCTGCAAAAGTTACTTCTCGTGATAAATCCTGTGGAATTTGCAAAACGGCCATTCCGCCCGGTTTTAAAACACGAAACAATTCTTGCATGGCTTTTGTATCATCCGGAATGTGTTCTAAAACGTGATTACACAAAATCACATCATATTCATTATCTTTAAAAGGCAAATTGCAAATATCGGCTTTTACATCTGCCAAAGGCGAAAGCAAATCGGTTGTAGTGTAATCCAGGTTTTTTTGCTTTCGAAATAATTTGTAAAAAGCTTGTTCGGGCGCAAAATGGAGTACTTTTTTGGGTGCTGTAAAAAAATCGGTTTGATCGTTTAAGTACAACCAAAGCAAACGATGCCTCTCCAGCGAAAGCGTGCTTGGCGAAAGTACATTGTTACGCTGTTTTCCGTATCCGTAAGGCAAAAAACTTCTGAAACTTTTTCCGTCAATTGGGTCAGTATATTTGCTTCCTTTTAATGAAAGAGCCAAAATCGGACGAGCGACATAACTCAACCGAATTAATAATGGGCGTGGAATAGTGTTAAGTACTAATTTGAAAAGTTTTTTCACAGGATTAGATTCGGTTTTTTATTTATAGTACTAAAGGCACTTTTCTAAATTCATCTTCTTCGTTGCTTTCGATTCCTAATGCTTTATAGATATAGTAAAAAGTCGATAAAATTTCTGGTTTACCGTCTACTAAAGCAACGTCATGTTCAAAATGGGCACTAGGTTTTCCGTCGGCAGTCAGGATTGTCCAGCCGTCTTTTAGTTGTTTGATGTTTCTGGTTCCCATGTTTATCATCGGTTCAATCGCAACCACCATACCTTCAACAAAAAGTTTTCCGCGACCTTTTTTTCCGTAGTTTGGCATTTCTGGTTCTTCGTGCATTTTTTGCCCTAAACCGTGCCCTACTAATTCACGTACAACTCCGTAACCGTGAGATTCTGTGTATTTCTGAATCGCATTTCCAACATCTTCCACACGATTTCCGGCTTTAAATTCTCTAATTCCTACGTACAAAGATTCTTTGGTTACCTGCAATAGTTTTTTGGTTTCAGGAGCAACTTCTCCAATTTCAAAACTGTAAGCGTGATCACCGTGATATCCGTTTTTATAAGCGCCACAATCTACAGAGATCACATCGCCACTTTTTAAAGGTGTATTGTTCGGAATTCCGTGTACAACTTGGGCGTTTGGGCTCATGCAAAGCGAATTTGGGAAGTCATACAACCCCAGAAAACTAGGTACCGCTCCGTGGTCACGAATAAATTCCTCGGCCAGTTTGTCCAGATATAATGTGGTAACTCCTTCTTTTATCTCAGAAGCAATCATACCTAAAGTTTTAGAAACGATCAACGCACTTTCGCGCATCAACTCGATTTCTTCACGTGATTTTACAATAATCATAATTTCGGATTTTCAGTTGGCAAAAGTACAATTTTAATATTATTCTTTTTGTTTTTGATTTTGAATTTAATTTCAACAAATAATTTTTAAAAACCGCTAAATGTTACGTATTCCATTCGGCTCAAAAGTGTTTTCAAATTTTAATTGGCAGAAAAGCCGTAAATTAGCGAAAGAATGAATTTTTTAATTATGAAAACCACTACAGATCACGAAATTATATCCAAACAAAAGGCTTTGAATAAAATGAAAAACAATGCCTTGGCGCTTTTAGGCGTTGCCGTATTGCTTTTTATAGTAGCTATTTATTTTAAAATTCCGATGCTACAGGCTTTTAGCGAAGCTGCAATGGTAGGTGGAATTGCAGATTGGTTTGCGGTGGTTGCACTGTTTCGCCATCCATTGGGAATCCCGATTTGGCACACGGCGATTATTCCTTTAAAGAAAAACGAAATTGGCGAAAACCTAGGCAGTTTCGTTTCGGAAGAATTTCTAAATCGTGAAAAATTAGAAATCAAATTAGAAGAATTTAATTTTGCAACAAAAGCTTCAGAGTGGTTATCAGAAAAAGAAAATGCTGTTAAAATTGCCAATCTGGTCGCAGTCAATATTATTCCGGGTATTTTAAAAACCATCAACGACGAAGATATCAAGCGTTTTATTCAAATTCAATTTAAAGAAAAACTCGAGGCAATTAATTTTGGAGATTGGGTAGCTTTGTCATTAGAACCGTTGCAAAAAGGACAATTGAAAGAACAAATGCTAACCAATATTATAGATGTTTTGTGCAACGAACTCATCGATAATAAAGATTTAATTCGAAAAAAAGTAAAAGAATCAACGCCAATTTTGACCTTTGGCTTAGCCGATAAAAGCATTTCAGAAGGTGTTTTTAATGGTTTGTATGATTTCTTGAATGAAACTAAAAATCCAGAAAGCGATATACGCGCCAAGATTGACCAATATGTGTATGATTTTCTCGATAAAGTAAAAAACTCTGAGGAAATGAGGGGTAAAATCAATAATGTAATTTTAGGTTTTGCCGGAAAAAAAGAAGTTCAGGATTACATTAACGGAATTTGGGACGAAATAAAACTTTCTATTAGCGATGATTTAGATAAAGGAGATCAGTCTTCTATAAAAAATAATATTTCCAATCTGATTCAGAGTTTCGGGAAAGGCATTAAAGAAGATCAAGCGATGCTGCATAAGATCAATAATTTTATTAAAAATGATGTGCTTTCGATACTCATCAATAATAAAAAAGTAATTGGAGATTTGATTGCTTCAACCGTAAAAAGTTGGGATGGAAAAGAAGTTTCTGAAAAATTAGAATTAGAAATAGGGAAGGATTTACAGTACATCAGAATCAACGGAACGCTTGTTGGCGGGCTAATCGGGCTCGTAATTTATGCTTTCGAGTCCGTCTATCATCACTTTGTATTTTAATCCCAAAAGTGATATGAGTTATGATAAACCCATATCACTCATGAGAATAACAGCAACCTTTAATCAGGATTTGCCATGATTTTAAAAAGCTCTGAATTGGACATGTAAAATCTGTTTTCGAGCGCAATAGAAGCCAGTTTTGCACTTACAAGGTTGTTCTCTCGCGTGTTAATTAAAAACAAAGAACTTTCTCCAAACGAAAATAGACGTTCCTCTGAGTCCAGCATGGTAATATTATTTTCTACCAGATCTTTTGCTAACTTTTTTTGCTTTAACAGCGAATTAATTTCAGTTTTTTGGGCATTTATTTTATTGGTCAGCTGAGTTTTCTCTAAAGCTAGAGCAAATTGGCTTTCTTGAACTTTATATTTTGCCAATTTCAAACTTCCTCGTTCTTTTCTTAAAAATAAAGGGAAGTAAAATTCTAAGCCAATTTTATAATCATCAAAACGATAATTGTCGATGTAGCTTGGTTCTGATAAATAGGAGTAACCTACATTGATTTTCGGCAAAAGCATATTTTGCTTCAGATCTTTTTCTACATTCAAAATGTCTATTTTGTTTTGCAAAGCATTTAATTTTGGATGTGTTTCCGGATTAAAATCGTTTTGCAATAAATCATTTGTTTTTAATGTTTCCTGCAATGTGGCTTCGAGCGCAGTTTCCGGCACCAGTTCTTCAGAAATTTCTAACGGAATATTGTTTTCCAGCCACATAAAATTAGACAATTCTAGTTTTGCTTTGGCTAGTTTTAATTTAGAATCTTCTAGACTTAATGCTCGATTTTTTACTATTATTCCCGCTTCAATGCTATCTATGGCAGGTTTATCGCCTTGCGTAATTAAGGATTTTATTCCTTGCAGACGTATTTCAGCATTCTTGTTGTAAGTATCGTAAAGCTTCATTTCCTCAAAGTTCTTCTTCCAGTTGAAATAAGCAATCGAAGCATCATACAAAACGCTTACGGCTTGCAGTTTTCTTTCAGCATCACTTAGTTTTATTTGAATTTTTGCTTTGCGAACATCAGCCATTCTCTGGTTGATTAATAATCCCTGTCCAATCGGAACGCTGATTCCAAAAGAGGTTAATCCTTGATTTGGTGTCGTATTTTCAGGATTTAGATAAACACCTTCGTTATTATCAAAACCTGCTTTTAACTCAATTCCGTACCATGTTGGTATTTTAAAACTACTGTTTAGAATAGAATAATATTCTTTATCCTTAAATTGTTTTTGACTAAAATCGACTTCAATTTTGGGGTCAAAACCACCTCGGGCCATCATCAAATTGGCTTGTGCTTTACTTATTTCTAAATTAGCATTTTTTACCAAAGGATGGTATTTTTTTACATATCCAAGAAACTCATTGTAGGTAAGTTCTTTAGAAATGGGTTGCTGGCCAAAAACGGTACAAGCCAAAAAAAGAAAAGCGATACATATTGGTTTCATTATTTTTTTTCTTTAGTTACTTTTTCTCCACTTTTATAATAATTAGGAGGAAATCCGTTTAAGGTTCTCCAAATTTCAAACCAAATTGGTACCGTATCCAATAGTGCAATTGTTTGAGCACCAGAGCCAATGCTCAATTGTTTTGGCCAATGTGCTTCGTTTGGATCTGGGGCAATTAAGATTCTGTATTTACCATTTTCACTTATAAAATTTTCAATAGCAACCACTTTTCCTCCAAAAGTACCATAGGAAATATCCGGCCATCCTGAAAATACAATAGTAGGCCAACCGTCGAACCAAATACGTATTTTTTCACCTTTTTTAATTAGAGGTAAATCAATCGGGTTGATAAAAGTTTCTACCGCAATATCGTACTGAGACGGCATAATGGTTACAATTGGTGTTCCTTCTTTTATAGTTTCGCCCAAACCTGCCTGCAATGCTCGGTTGATATAGCCACTTTGAACGGCTCTGATGTAGTACATTCCGTTACGTAAACTGTAATTGGCGTACTGATTTTCTAATTTACTCACCTGAGCTTCTGTATCAAATTTATTACTCAAAGTGGTAAACTGATCGCTTTTTGCTTTGGATATTTTTTCAGCATATTCTGCGCCAATTCGGTTGATTTCAACTTGAGCATTGATAAATTCATTTTTGCTGGTGAGATATTTGTTTTCCTGCGTAATAATTTTGGCATCAACATCCTGCAGTTTCAATCGTTTTTCCTCGACATCGGTCAGCGGTTTCAAACCTTCTTTATTCAGTTGTACAGAACGGTTGTATTGTGTGTTCGCAATTCTCAATTGTGTTTTTGCAGCCACAAGATCCATGCTGTCACTTTTTATTTTTAAGAGTGATTGTTTGACCTTGTTTCGGGCTTGCTCAAGTTTTAATATTTTTTCGTTTTCTATAGATTGAATTTGAGTCGAAAGCGTATTCACTTTATCATCATAAGATTCCAGCGAATTCTTTTTTGCATCAACCTGATTTTTGGTATTTGCAACCAAATTAGGATCCATGTAATCCTCTTTTATTTCAGAAATAAACAAAATGGTATCACCTTTTTTTACAAAATCGCCTTCTTGTACGTACCATTTTTCAATTCTGCCCGAAATAACACTCTGTATCGATTGTGGTCTTTGGTTAGGTTTTAAAGTCGTCACAGAACCCGATCCCGAGATATTTTGTGTCCATGGCAGGAAAAGAGCAACGATTCCTAAAATAGATGTGCCTATTATTATTTTATTTAAAATTCTGAAATGAGGCCTGTTGCTGAGGTTTTTTACAGTCTCGTAGTGATCAAGTGGCTGTAGTTTTGTTTTGTTGTCAGATATGTTTAACATGGCGTATTGTTTTTTTGATCAAGTAATATAATGCCGTTCTTCATCGTTATTTTTCGTGTCGCTTTTGTTTTCCAATACGGGTTTTTAGAGGAAACAATAATCGTCCATTTGTTTTTATCAGAAGTGATAAAATCAATAATTTCATTAGCAGTGTTTTCATCCATCGTGTCTGTCGGATCTTCATAAAAAAGCACTTTTGGCTTATGAATAATACTTCGTGCCAGCAGGATTTTCTGAGCATTAGAAGAAGATAATTGTTTCCCTTCTGGATAAATATAGGTTTCTAAACCTTTTGGCTGTAATTTTATAAATGAGCTTAGTTGAACGCCATCAAGGGCCCATTTTAAGTCTTCAGAACGTATTGCCGGGTTATTAAAAGTGATGTTTTCTATAATTGTTCCTTCAAACGGGGTTTCATTATGAATGATACTTCCAATTTGCGAGCGATATTGTTTTAAACTTATTTTTCTAAAAGTATCATCGTTGATATAAAAAGCACCCGAATTCTGTTTTAATAAACCTGATAATAATCGGATGAGTGTTGTTTTTCCCGAACCATTTTCCCCTTCAATTACAATTCTTTCACCTTGTTCTATTTTAAGAGTGATAGAATCCAGCGTGTTGGTTGGAGAATCCGGAAACTTAAATTTTAAATTTTCAGTTTCTAAAGTGATGTTGTTGTAGCAAATTTCGTTTTGCAAATCGGTATTTTCTTCTAATTCTAAATCCGTTACCTGGCCTATTTTTTCAACAGAAGTCAAAACGTCATAAAAGCTCTCAAGGCCAAGGATAATCTTTTCAACAGAATTAATGACCAATAAAATGATGATTTCTGCGGCTACAAACTGCCCAATATTCATCTGCTGGCTCAATACCAAATATCCTCCAATAGACAATAAACCCGCCGTAATGATAATCTTGAAGATGATTAGTTGTGTAAATTGCTTTTTGATGACATTAAAATGTTTCTCTCTATAATTGATATAGTCAGTTACTAAAGAATTGTTTTTCTGAAGGGCAAAATCATAGTTTAATTCATTTCTGAAACTAAAATTATTGCGGGCCATTTCCTGTAGCCAACCTGCCACTTTATATTTGAATTTAGATTCTTTCAAACTGGTTTCTAAACCAGATCTGTACGAAAATTTAAAAATAAAGTACAAGAGCAAGAATAATAAAAGTCCAAAGACAATAAAATAAGGATGGTACAGCGACAGTAATATGATTCCGAAAGTAATTTGCAGTAAAGCAGCCGAAAAATCAATTAATAATTTTGAAGTTCCTTTTTGGATGGTCATAGTGTCAAAAAAACGATTCGTTAATTCTGGTAAATAAGTGCCATATAATTCGACTGATTTTATTTTTGGCAAACGACCAGCAAACTCAAAAGAGGAACGCACAAATATTTTTTGCTGTAGGTTTTCTGTGATTCGTAATTGCATCAAAGAGAGAACGCCTACAAGCGCAACCCCGGCAACAACAAGTACAATTAGCACAATCCAAGAGGCACTAACTCTTCCGGATTGTATAAAAGTAATAATTGCCTGAATTCCCAGCGGAAGCGATAAACTGATTAATCCAGCAAAAATAGCATAGAAAAAAATCTGATAAATATCTTTTTTGTCTAGCCTTAGTAAGTTGTAAAATCTTTTTAGTGGTGTCATATTGTTTTTATAATTAGCGCAAAGCGTTTTCTGCAAGGTTGAGGTAAAATTGAGTTGTTGTCACAGTTTCATTGCAATCTGTAATTGTTTTGAGATGATCTGTTAGAAAATGTTGGTGCAAACTTCCTTCTACAATAGTTGAAACTAATGATCTTGCAAACGGATATTCGGGATTTACTTCCTTGACAATCAAAACAATTCGATTGATAACTCTTTTGTATATTAAAAAAAAGCCTTCTTTGTTTTCCTGATCAACTTCTTTAGTATGCAGTGTTTTTGTAAATTCTGCAATTATTATTTTATTCAGGATGGCTTCGTTAATGTGATCTGCTAAGGCATCATGCGTTATTTTTTCTGTAACTATGGTAATGGCTTTTTTTAGTTTTTCTTTTTTATCTAAAATATTTGTGGTGCTAAAGACCAATTTATATTCCATCCAGCTCCAATACCATGAAGATAAATAGACTAGTAGCTTGTGTTTGTTTTCGAAATAGCGGTAAATAGAACTTTCGTTAGATCCTATTTTTTCTCCTAATTTTTTAAATGTGAAATTATCAAAACCAATCTCGTCAATGAGGAGAATACTTTGCTCGAGAATTTTTTTTCCCAATGCAGATGTTTCGGGATCTTTTACATAGATCTTTTCGTTGACTTGCATTTTTAAATTTGATAGTATAATCTCCATAAAAGTTATTTAAAGTGCAAATATAATAGTATTACTATCAATATAGAAATTTTAACTTTTATTTAGGTAAAAAATAAGCTGCTCTTATAGTAAAAGCAGCTCATTTAAAGTATCTAAAAAAAAAGATTTTTCTACAATAATGAATGACATGTCATAGCATTAGGTTGCGGAATCCCCATCAATTCTAAAATAGTTGGAGCGATGTCACCTAGCACGCCATTCTGAATGTTTTTTAAGTGTTTGTCGATCAAAATAATCGGCACCGGATTTGTTGTATGCGCTGTATTTGGGCTACCATCAGGATTAATCATGGTTTCGCAATTTCCGTGATCGGCAATTACGATAGTCGTATAATCGTTTTCAAGAGCGGCTTCTATAACCTGTTTAACGCATGCATCAACAGCTTCACAAGCCAAAATTGCGGCGCTCATGATTCCCGTATGTCCTACCATATCGCCATTGGCAAAATTCAGACATACAAAATCTACTTCTCCTTTATTGAGTTCCGGAACAAGGGCAGCTGTAAGTTCAAACGCACTCATTTCGGGTTGTAAATCGTATGTTGCCACTTTTGGAGAATTTCTTAAAATACGGGATTCACCTTCAAAAGGAGTTTCTCGACCACCAGAAAAGAAAAATGTCACGTGCGGATATTTCTCTGTTTCGGCAATGCGTATTTGTTTTTTGCCTGCTTTTTCTAAAACTTCGCCCAAAGTTTCAGTAATATTATCTTTGTTGTAAACTACTTTTACGTTTTGGTACGTTTCGTCGTAGTTGGTTAGCGTTACATAATACAAGTTGAGCTTGTGCATGTTTTGCTCGTGAAAATCCTGTTGCGAAAGTGCTTCAGTAAGTTCACGGCCTCTGTCTGTTCTGAAATTAAAAAAGATCACAACATCTCCTTCTACAATCGTAGCCAGCGGAATTTCATTTTCATCGACCATTATGATCGGTTCAATAAACTCATCCGTTACTTGATTGGCATAACTTTCAAGGACACTTGCGACCGCATTTTTTGATGGAGTTCCGATTGCATTTACGATCAAATCATACGCCAATTTTACGCGCTCCCAACGTTTGTCGCGATCCATGGCATAATAACGACCAATGATCGAAGCAATTTTTACAGGAGTATCTTTAATATAATCTTCTAAATCATGAATGTACTTGGCGCCTGATTTAGGATCAACATCACGACCGTCTGTAAAAGCGTGAACAAAAACATTTTGTAAACCATATTCTTGCGAAGCGTCAATTAATCCGCGTAGATGAGACGTATGTGAGTGAACACCTCCATCCGAAACTAATCCCACAAAATGTACCTTTTTATGGTTGTCTTTGGCATAAGTAAAAGCATCAATAAGCACTTGTTCTTTTGCGAGCGTTTTATGGGCTACCGCAAGATTTATTTTGGCCAAATCCTGGTACACAATTCTCCCGGCACCAAGATTCATGTGACCTACCTCGCTATTACCCATCTGTCCTTCCGGCAAACCAACGTTTAATCCATCGGTGCGAAGTTGAGCGCTTGGGTAATTTTTGTACAGGCTGTTTATAAAAGGAACATTTGCATTGTCTATTGCAGATACTTTAGGGTCAGGAGATTTTCCCCAACCATCCAAAATCATAAGGATTACTTTCTTGTTCATTAGTTTTTAGTTTTTACAAAGATAAGCCATTTATAAAACGTGAAGGAAAGCATTTTGACAATTATGTTTTATGAAATTTAGCCCTATAAAAAATATTAATTTAATTGTAGAAGTGTTTGTTTTTTAAAATTTATTCATAGATAATACTGTTTGTAATCCTGTTTTTGAAGGTATTCGTATCGTGAAATATTTTAGACAAATCAAAAAAATGTATTTTAAAGATTCTATTGGCTAATGATCCGATATTGATTTTCTGTTTTTATCACGAAAAAAACGAATAAACTAAAGCCTTAAGAACAAATTTTTTTGAGACCATTGTGATCATTGTTTTACTCATCACGAGAGCTGAAAAGGAAGAATTTTATCTGCAAGCAATTGGCGCACTTTTTAAAGTTGATTTATAAAGTTGATTTTTTGTATTAATTAATTGTAAATCAAATTGTTGGAAGTTTTTGCTTGTTAAAATTACACCAAAGGCAATTATTAAAAGCATAAAATTAGCTCATTATATTACTGAATTGTTAAAAATTCATAAAAAAGGGCACTTTTTGTGTCATTAATTTTGCTGGCTATATTTTTTTTATACTTTTGCCAAACCCCAACCTAAGATTAACCTAAAGAAATTCAATGATTTATAAGATTTATCCCGCGCTATTATTTTTGTTTTTGTCGTTTGGTACAGATTCTAAAAATACTTCTGAGAGCAAAAAATTAGAAACTAATACCTTCGCAAAAGTTGATAATTTGACAATTGATGCTAAGATCGAAAGTATTTATCACATGATGGATTCTAATCATTTTGTACTTCCTGAAATGAAATCTTTTTCGGAAGCCTTAAAAGGTTTTTATTTATTGAAAGAAAAAGGTCTTATCCAAAAAGATATTCTCACTTTGGTAGATTTTAGTCTTTCCTCAAATACAAAACGCCTTTGGGTGATCGATTTAGTAGCAAACAAAATTCTTTTTCACTCGCTTGTAGCACATGGCAAAAATACCGGAGACGAAATTGCTTCTGTTTTTTCGAACCAAAATTCATCAAACAAAAGTAGTTTAGGTTTTTATGCAACAGGAGAAGTTTACCAAGGGAAACACGGACTTTCGCTTCGTTTGGATGGTTTAGAAAAAGGTGTAAATGATAATGCCCGCGAAAGAGCTATCGTTATTCATGGCGCTGATTATGTCTCTGAATCTTTTATAAGAGGTAACAAACGTTTAGGAAGAAGTCAGGGTTGCCCGGCTCTTCCTGTAGAATTAACGAATGCAATTATCGAGGTAATAAAAAACAAATCTTGTTTGTTTATTTACCATCCGTCAAGAAGTTTTGTTTCAGAAGAGAAATTAATTTCGTAGTTTGCTGTACAAATCGGCGTCAAGATTGTAAATATCATTTCTAAAAATCAATTTATCTTTCTCGCTCCAAGCGGTCCAGTACCATTGGTATAATTTGTATTTTTTAGCAATTTTTATATTTGTCGTTTTTTTGGTAGTTATAATCGAATCTATTTTTTGTTTTGGCCAATTGTTTAAGCTGTCATTTAGGATGTGTTGCGCCAATTCCAACGGATTTTCTACACGTACACAACCAGAACTCAAAGAGCGATTATGTCTGCCAAAATAGTCACGATGATTGGTGTCGTGCAGATAAACGCTATAATTATTAGGAAATAATATCTTCATTAATCCCAGAGAATTATTGTAGCCGGGACTTTGTACATAGCGATAACTATGTGGTTTTTTAGGATTCCATTCAAAAGGATCTACAATGTCTCCGGCGCTATTGTAAATGGTAATATTTTTACGTGATAAGTAGTTTCTGTTGCGCAGCATTGCAGGCACAACATCTTCTCTTAAAATAGTAGGAGGAACAGTCCAGGTGGGATTAAAAACGACAGTCTTTAGTCTTGATGTTAAAATCGGAGTTCTTCTTTTATAGGTGCCAACAACAACATTTCGTACCACAGTTGTATCATTATTCTCGACAACATTTAAACTGTAGTTCGGAATATTGATAATAAAATAGTTTTTCGAAAAATCATTGGCATACCATCTCCAGCGTTCTAAATTGGCTATAATTTGTTGTTTTCTTTGTTTTTTAGTAAAATTCAAAGCATTCAAAGTTCCTGCGCCAATCACACCATCAGCAGCAAGACCATGTCTTTTCTGAAATCTTTTTATAGATTCGAATGTTTTAGTGTCGTAGATTTTAGTCAGACTATCTTTTCGGCCTGTGAGATCTTTCCAGTAAAAAAGCCTTTTTTTGATGTTTATTAATGCTGGATTGGTATCGTTTAACGTTATTTTTTCTGCCGATTCAATTTTTTTGATGTTATCGTCAGGAAATTGATCTATTAACTGTAAAGACTTTAATAATTGTTTGTAAGTAAGTGTTTTAGGTTGAATTTTTTCTACAAGACTGTCCAGATGATTTTGGTTGAAATCTTTTATCAGAACAGTATTCACATCAAAAGATTTTTCTTCCAGTGCCCAATCTCTGTAAAGCAATTTAGGGTTTAATTTTCCTTTGTATAAATGAGTCAGGTATTTTTCAAAATTATAGGTCAGCATAACGTCGTAATGAGCTAATTGTTTGTCATTAAGACCGCTGATATTTTTTTCGTACTGAATAAGTTTCGGTACGTGATAATCATCAGGATTTAATCCTAATTTTTCAGATTTTTTTAACTGATTTAAAACAAATTTTCTTTTTTTAAGATTTCCCCAAACTGTTTTATTCTCAGAAGAAAGATAAAAAAGTTTTACGTTTTCGTTTTTAAAAGAGTTAATTACAGCAGTATCAATAAGGACTTTTCTTTCATCACTTAAAATAATAGAAGGTGCTTTTTTTGTAACAGGTTCTTCCTTTTTACAATTGGTAATGGCTAAAAGTAATAAGCAAAAGTAAAGTTTATTCATATTTTAATTCTTTATACATTAAATAGTGTTCCCCGACTTCTTTGATATCAAAAGGTTTGCCAACTACCTGATAGCCTAATTTTTCATAAAATTTTACTGCTGCTGTTCGAGCATTAAACCATATTGTATTTACTTGATTTTCAATACAATGTTTTTCTGCATGCTTCACCAAAGCTTCGCCAATTCCTCTTTTTTGATGCGTTTCTAAAACCGCCATTCCTCGAATCTGAGCTTGTTTTTGAGTTGCAAATATAGCATTGCTAGTTGAAAATAACGAAATAATTCCTGTAAGATTTTCTTCAGAAAACAAACCAAAATGATGTGTAGTGTTTAAATCGTCACCATCAAAGTGACAACTTTCTATCGGTTTTCCTTTTCTTAAAACAGAATGACGTACAATATGTGTTTCTTTTGGGGTAATTTCTTTAATATTATTCATAATTGACGAGAAAAAAATAAGCGATAACTTTTTAGTTTTAAATAGATTATAAAAAATAGCGCAGTTTATTTGAATTTTTTACCTGAAAAGCTTGTTTTAAACTTAACTTATTTTTTATATTTGCACCAGTAATGCGAAAGTAGCTCAGTTGGTAGAGCTCCAGCCTTCCAAGCTGGTTGTCGCGAGTTCGAGCCTCGTCTTTCGCTCTAAAAACCGGAACTTAAATGTTTCGGTTTTTTTATAAAATTTGAAATTTTGCTAGATTTTTAATTAATTTATTTTTTTAATTGATTTTATTATTTATCTTTGCACCCTGTTAATGCGAAAGTAGCTCAGTTGGTAGAGCTCCAGCCTTCCAAGCTGGTTGTCGCGAGTTCGAGCCTCGTCTTTCGCTCTTCAAAAAGCCTTAAACTTTAGTTTAAGGCTTTTTTGTTTTTATAACTTTTAGAGTTTGTTTTAGTTTAAAGCACTTAAATCACTTCCGGTTTCTAATTCTTCGGGAGTTTTGTTTTGCAAAAATAAACGTGCTTTTAAGTCGCCTTTCAACGTGATTTTTTCTCCTTTTACCTCCAGCCAGCTTCCTTCTCTAAGGCCCAAAACCGGAATAGCATTAAACGCATGAAATTCTTTTATTCTGGTTTCGCGAGTTTCGCCCATGTGTGTAGACTGATTTTCCGGATCCAAATAATGCGGATTCAAATTAAAAGAAATTAAACCTAGTGTTTGAAAACTTGGCGGATAAATAATAGGCATGTCGTTGGTGGTTTGCATCGAAAGTCCACATATATTGCTTCCTGCGCTGGTTCCTAAATAAGGTTTTCCTTTTTTTACGGTTTCAGATAAAATTTGCATCAAGTCATTTTTATACAACTGAGTAACTAATAAAAAGGTATTTCCGCCTCCGGTAAAAATTCCTTCAGCATTTTTTATGGCAGATTGAGGATTTTCAAATTCATGGATTCCTTTTACCTCGATATTAATTTTCGCAAAAGCGGCTATCACTTTTTGTGTATATTCTTCGTGAGAAATTCCGCTTGGACGGGCATAAGGAATAAAAAGAATGGTTTTGCAATCTTTAAAATGTTGTTGTAAAGTAGGTAAAAGATACTCTAAATAACTTCCTCCATGTAGCGTAGATGTGCTAGCAATGATAATACTTTTCATGTTCTGGTATAAATTGGTTTAAGTAAAATACGAAAACAAAGATACTAAAACATGAATCGTGAATTTTGATTAGAGGGAATAAAAAAAGCTGTATCGAATGGATACAGCCTTTAGAATTTTAATTTTAGAAATTTTAGAATTTTAAATTATAAGTCGCTCCAATACCTACATTCTGAATATTTACATCATTTTCTGCAAATGTGTTTTGAAAAAAACCATAAATATTCCATTTAGAGTTATGGTAACCAATCTGAGGATTTACATACAATCCACCAGCGTTGTCTTGTGCATTTGTAAGAAATCCGTAGCCTAAATCTGCGCCAATAAATACCCCTTCAGTCTGAAAGTAATAACGGGCAAAAGCTGCCACCGGAATTAAGCCAAAATCGTCGCCACCGTTTTTCCCAAAAAAATGAGTGTAACCGGTAGCACCTCCAATTCCAAAATGCGGTGTTACCAAATATTGACCTCTTAAATCTGCTCCAACTGCCACCGATGAGAAATCATGTAAATCACCAACGGGCATCCCAACATTCAATCCAGCTTTTAACCATGAATTGGTAGAATTAATTTCCTCCTGTGCAAAAATCATACTGGAAGCTAAAATGCTAAATAATAAAATTGTCTTTTTCATTGTTTCTTTTATTTAAATTATTATAATTCATTTCTTACAATTTATATGCCAATTGTTCCTTTTATAAGAATTATTTTATAATTTTAACTTGCTTTAAATGCATAACAAAACGAATTAACATTTTTTTACCATGTTCTTAATACTAAATTTGGAAGATATTAGGATATTTTTACAACTTTAAGAGAAAATCTAATTTTTTTATATTTTGATAAATAAAGTTGCTTGTGTTTTGTTTTTAGGATTGACTCAGTTAGTGTTGGGACAAGAAGTGATTGAGGGAAAAATTAGTGCCAATTATGGTGATTTAGAAGGGGTTTACGTGGTAAACGTGCAAACTGAAGTCATGGGTATAACAGATGCTTCTGGTGCTTTTTCGATAGCTGCAAAAGTGGGTGATACACTTGTTTTTTCTTCGATTCAATTTAAAGAATCCCGAATTTTACTAACACCTGACAGTTTTTCAGATTTGAATTTTATTGTAAAACTAAGTCCTGTCATTCATCAACTGCAGGAAGTGATTATCAAGAGATATGATAACATCAATGCCGTTTCGTTGGGAATTGTTCCCAAAGGACAAAAAACATACACAGAAGCAGAACGAAAATTATTTACAGCGACAGATTTAGATGCAAAAGCATCAATAGGAGGAATGGCGGGTGGTTCGATCTCTGCAGATTCTTTTTTGAATCTCCTTTCTGGAAGAACAGCAATGCTTAAAAAAGAATTAAAAGTAGAGAAAAAACAGTTTGATATGAAGCTGCTGGAGAAAATGTTTTCTACAGAACATTTTGTAGATGTACTAAAAATTCCTCTCGAATATGTAAAAGGCTTTGAATATTTTGTTGTTGAAAATGATAAGTTTACAGTAATTTTGAATTCAAAAAACAAAACATCAACAGAGTTTTTGCTCGGAGAATTAGCGGTCAAATACAAAGAAATACTTGCCATTGAAAAATAATAATACATTACTGGTTTTACTTTTACTTTTTTTTCAAATTTCATTGGGGCAGACTGCGAATTCCAAAGAAATTTTTGGGCAAATTTTAGAACAATCTACTTCGGTTGAAGGCGTAAATATCATCAATAATAATACACAACATACTACCGTTTCTGATGCAAACGGAATGTTTTCGATTTTGGTCAGGGAAGGCGATGTTTTGGTTTTTTCTGCTGTCAATCTGGAGCCGTTTAAGCGCAGAATATCTGCCGAAGATCTAAATGCGACCTCTTTTCAAATAAAAATGACAGCTAAAGAAATTGAGTTGAAAGAGGTTATTGTAAACGAAAATGCAGATATCAATGCCGAAAATTTGGGTATTGTTCCCAGAGGTCAAAAAACGTATACGCCTGCTGAGCGAAAGTTGTACACAGCCACTTCCGGAAACGGTATTGATGGTTTGCTCAACAGTATTTCTGGACGCAAATCAATGCTTAAAAAAGAAATTGCAGTAGAAAAAAAAGAAGCACTTTTTCATAAATTAGAGTATCTTTTTGATGAGGCATATTATACAGAAAGACTTAAAATTAATGTAAATTATATAAAAGGCTTTCAAATTTATTGTGTCAATGATCCTGAATTTGCCGTATCTTTGGATACTAAGAACAAAACGATGAGTATGTTTTTGATTACAGGTTTGGCCCAACAATATCTTAAAATTATTGAAAATGAAAAATAAAATAGGAGTACTCTTTTTGTGTATGTTATGTCAATTTGCATTAGGGCAAACTAATTCTAGAAAACCATTGCACGGGCAAGTGGTAAACGACTCTATCGTTTTAGAAAGCGGTTATGTACTGAATATTAATGCAAACATTAAAACATTTATCAACTCCAACGGATTATTTGATATAATGGCTCAACCCAATGATACATTGCTTTTTTCGAGTTTGGCTTTTCAATCTAAAAAAATTGTATTAACCCAGAAAAATTGTGATGATCGTCTTTTTTTAGTGCATTTGGACATTGTCAATAATAAACTGAAAGAAGTAATTATTGGCAAAGAATTAAAAGTAAAAGCATTCAGAGGAGGTTCGCAGGGTATAATAGACACGCAGTTTGAAGATGATAAACAATCGACGGCCAAAAATATAGCCATGTTATCCGATCAGACCATTAAATACGGAACCGATTTTGTTCGAATTTTTAAAGATGTAAAAAAGCTTTTGCATAAAAAAGAAAGTGAAGATCTGAAAGAAGAAGAAATGAGTGATGTTGCTTTTATTGAATATGCAAAACTTAATTTTACATCAGATTTTTACAGTAAAACATTAAATCTAAAAAAGGATGAAATAGATTTGTTTTTATTGTTTTGTTCGAATGATGTTGCGTCAAAAAAATATTTAAAGCCTGAGGATCAGTTTCACTTGATGGATTTTATGATTACCAAAAATCAAGAGTTTAAAAAAGTTACACTTGAGGGAAAATGAGAAAAATTGTTTTTTACCCCTTACTAATTTTATGCTTTTTTTTGTTTTCAGCTTTTTCGTTTCATAAATTTTATATGGGTGTTTTTCAGATTAATTATGCCTCTGAGAAAAAAATGCTTCAAATTACGTCCAGAATTTTTGTAGATGATTTGCGTAAAGGAATAGAAAAAAAATACAATAAAAAGACATTTTTGGGCACAGAAAAAGAAACTGATGCCGATGTTGAATTGTTGAAAAAATATCTTTCAGAAAATTTTGCCATAAAAATAAACGGGCAAACAAAATCTGTTATCTTTCTCTCGAAAGAATTAGAAGCCGATGATGTTTTGGTTTGTTATGCCAGAATTACGGCGGTTGATAAATTCAATATCTTAGAAATTTCGAATACTATTTTACTAGATTGGAATGCTGAACAACAGAATATTACACATATTACTGCCTTCGGAGGTAAAAAGACGGTTCTGTTTACGGAATCTTCAAGGAAAGAAGTGTTAAAGTACTAATAAATCGTTAAAATTATTATTTTAATTGCTATTTTCACAGCCTCAAAAAAATCCAAAAACTTTTTATGAAAAAGCTTTCGTTACTACTAATTTTTCCTGCTATGCTTCTGGCTCAGGAAAAAAATACTGCTGTTGCCCCAAAACAACAAGGTAAATATGATACCAACAAATTTAGTCAAATGTATGATTTGTTGGCAACCCCAAATATGTTTCGTACGGCCTCTGGAGCACCAGGTCCAGCCTATTATCAGCAACAAGCAGATTACAAGATTGATGTGGAGCTGGATGATAAAAACTCAAAATTATATGGTTCAGAAATCATTACTTATTCAAACAATTCTCCGGATAATCTGGAGTATCTATGGATTCAGTTAGACCAAAACCAAGCCAAAGCCAATACACAATCAAGTTTGGTAGAAAGCGAAAAAATCAATCAGGTTTTACCTCTTGACAAATTTTCAAGCGAATATTTGAAAAAAGATTTAGAGCGTGGTTTTAATATCGAATATGTAAAAGACGCAAAAGGCAATCCGATGTCGTATACCATCAACGAAACGATGATGCGTATCAATTTGGCTACTCCATTAAAAGCAGGAGAGAAAATTTCTTTAGCTATAAAATGGTGGTACAACATTAATAATTATAGAAATGAAGGCGGACGTTCTGGTTACGAATTATTCGAAAAAGAAGGTAATAAATTATATGTAATTGCTCAGTTCTACCCAAGAATGGCAGTGTATAATGATGTCGAAGGATGGCAAAATATGCAATTCTGGGGAAGCGGAGAGTTTGCTTTGCCTTTTGGAAATTTTGATGTCAATTTTACGGCTCCAGCAGATCACGTAGTAGACGCAACAGGAGAATTAACAAATAGGAGTGAGGTTTTTACAGCAGAACAGGTAAAACGTTATGAGCAAGCTCAGAAATCGTTTGATAAACCAGTTGTGATCGTTACACAAGCCGAAGCCGAAGTTACTGAAAAAGGTTTCTCTGAAAAGAAAAAAACATGGAAATTTAGCGCCAAAAATGTACGTGATTTCGGTATTGCATCTTCACGAAAATTCATTTATGATGCAATGGCTGTAAAATTAGGTGGCAAAGTAGTAATGGCAGAATCACTTTATCCAAAAGAAGCCAATCCGCTTTGGGGAGAAACTTCTACGATGACAGTTGCACATACTTTAAAAAGTTATTCTTCGCATACATTTGATTATCCTTATCCAAAAGCGGTATCTGTTTCTGCAGAAGATCAGGGAATGGAATATCCGATGATTTGCTGGAATTTTGGTCGTCCTGATGAAAATGGAGTGACTAGTGAGCAAGTAAAAAACGGAATGATAGGCGTGGTGATTCACGAAGTAGGACATACTTTTTTTCCTATGATAGTTAACTCAGATGAGCGTCAATGGACATGGATGGATGAAGGTTTGAATTCGTTTATGGAGTACATGGCAGAGCAGGAATTAGGAACCAATTTTCCTTCAAGACGCGGACCTGCAAAAAATATTGTACCGTATATGAGTGGTGACCAAAAGTTTTTAGAGCCTATTATGTCAAACTCTGAAACTATTCTACAATTTGGTAACAATGCTTACGGAAAACCCGCTACAGGTCTTAATATTTTGAGAGAAGTGGTGATGGGCAGGGAGTTATTCGATTATGCTTTTAGAACGTATGCAAACCGTTGGAAATTCAAACATCCAACTCCAGAAGATTTCTTCAGAACGATGGAAGATGCTTCGGCCGTAGATTTAGACTGGTTTTTTAGAGGATGGTTTTATTCAACAGATTTTGTAGACATAGGCATCAAAGAGGTAAAACAATATTATGTTGCTGAAACTCCAACTGCTGATCTTAAAGATGTAAAAGTAAGAAAAGGACGTTTCGGATTTGACAAAGGCCCTTTTGTGTATTTAGTTTCCGGAGACAATGCAGAGGTGAGTGCATCAAACAAAAAAGCCTTAAAAATAGATGATTTGAAGCCATTGTCTGATTATATAAATCAAACTTTTACTGCCGAAGAAAAAGCAGCTTTAAAATCGCCAAAATACTTCTACGAAGTAGAGTTTAATAAACCAGGCGGCATGATTATGCCAATTTTGGTAGAGCTTACTTATGAAGACGGTACAAAAGAAAACTTCCAGTATCCGGCACAAATCTGGAGAAAAAACAATGACACTGCCAGAAAAGTATACGCTACTTCAAAAGCAATTAAGAGCATTCAGATTGATCCAAAATTGATGACTGCCGATATTGATGTAACCAACAACGCTTGGCCTAAAGTAGAAGAAAAGTCAAAATTTGACTAACCATAACACTAGAAAGACTCTGAAAAGAGTCTTTTTTTTTAAGTAAATTTTAAAACTCTCGGAAACAAAATTTAATATCTTTGTAACACATAAAATAAAAACGATATGTTCGGTATAGGAGGAGGAGAATTAGTTTTCATACTGTTTGTAGTACTCATGCTTTTTGGCTCAGACAAAGTGCCGGAAATTGCACGTACTATGGGTAAGGCAATGGCACAGCTTAAAAATGCCACCAATGATATTAAAAGCGAAATACAAAAAGGAGCCGAATCAAACGGACTTGATACTAGATCTTTGACCGATATCACCGGAAATATCAATGCCGAAATCAATAATGCCAAAATAAATTTGTTAGGAGATAGCAACAGTCTTTTGGGCGATACGGCCACAGAAATCAATCAAGTAAAAGAAGACATAGATAGTATCTCAGGACCTGTAAAACGCCAAATGTAATGCTCGAAAAAATACAAGAATTAGATACAAGTTTACTGATATTTCTTAATGGTTTAGGTGCTGAAAAATACGATCAATTATGGCTCATTATCACGAGTCAGCTCAATTGGACACCCTTTTTTTTGCTCATGTTTTATGTAATTTATAAAAAAGTAGGCGCCAAACAACTGTTGTTTATTGTGCTTTTCGTAGCCGTTTTGCTTACTTTTACAGATCAAATCACCAATCTTTTCAAACACACCTTCGAGCGTCTACGTCCGTGTAATAATACAGATATCAACAAGATTATCCGAGTAGTTCAGGTTAGAAATTCCTTTAGTTTTTTCTCGGGTCACGCCGCCAACACTATGGCAGTGGCTACCTTTTTGTATTTAATCTTTAGACACCAATTCAAGTATTTGGGATTCTTATTTTTATGGCCATTGATCTTCGCTTATAGCCGAATTTATTTAGGTTTGCATTATCCGGGAGACATTCTTACAGGTTATTTCTTCGGAGCTCTTTTTGGTTTTACACTTTTCAAAATTTATCAAAAACTAAAGCCTCGTTACTTTCCGGGATAATTATCAGGAGCTATTTCCAGCTGTCCGCTGTATCTTTTGTTTTTTTTAAGAAAAAAACAAAAGGATGCCGCTCCCATCTGGGCTAGGGCTTTAGGTTTCAAAATAAAAATCAGTTTTTCAGAACCGTTTTCTCGCTCCATTCTAAGCCATTTGGAAGTTGTTGATTGCTAAATTCGATATGGATGACGCGTCTTCTTTCGTTGTTCGTGGTTTTATTTGAAGCATGAAAAAGTAATGGTTTCATCATCATGATTCCTCCTTTTTCAACTTCGCAAATTGTTTCGTTTTCTATTGCTAAATCATCAACTTTATAAACGCCTTTTGAATGCGAATTATTGATTATTTTCAGCGCTCCGTTATCTTTTGTCGTTGTATCAAGATGAATTCTGATAGTAAAATTATTTTCTAAAATTGCCGTGGGAGGTTGAACGGCAAATTGGTTTTGCTTTACAGTCCAGTTTTTAAAATTCTTCACTTCTAATTTTTGATTCACCGAAATCGTCAAATCCTGATGATACGCTACAAACCAATTTGATTTTTCTGGTTTGTCAAAATAGATCGATTTGGTAATAAAATAGCCTTCTCCAAAATTCTCAGTTATTATACTTTTTAATTTTTGATTAAAAATAAAAGGTAACGTTTGAGGTAGTTCTTTATGAAATTGCCTGATTGCAAATAAGTCCTGAGATTTTCTAAAAGTGGTATTTTTAGTATTATTTTCAATATTATTTTCGGTAACACTTTCAATTAACGAAATCAGTTTTTCTATTTCATTTTCAGTGTAAACGGAATTAATAATGGCAAAACCTTCAGCGTTTATTTGGTTTAAATCAGTCATTTTTAGATCAGTGTTATCTTTTATAAATATTAAAAAAAATAAAAAAACTTAGAATCTCAGCTTCTCAGAAACTTTTACAGCACCCTACTCACCGTCAAACCATCACGAATAGGCAGTAAAACCGTTTCTACTCTTGGATCATTTTTTAGAAGTAAATTGTATTCCAACAGTACTTTAGTACTTATATCATTTGGGTGTACAGGTTCGAGGATTTTACCGCTCCACAAAACATTATCAGACAAAATAATGCCGCCTTTGTTCATTTTCGGGACAATCATTTCCCAATAATTAAGGTAGTTTTCTTTGTCGGCATCAATAAAAACCAAATCAAATTTCACATCCAGATTCGGAATAATATGTACCGCTTCGCCCAAATGTTGAAAAATTTGATTCCCCCATGGAGATTGATCAAAATATTTTCGCTGAAAATCTACCAGCTCCTCCTTAATATCAATCGTGTGGAGTTGTCCATTTTCCTGCATGCCTTCGCACAAGCACAAAGCTGCATAACCGGTATAGGTCCCGATTTCAAGAATATTTACAGGACGAATCAATTTAGACAGCATACTTAAAACCCGCCCTTGAAAATGCCCGCTCAGCATGCGGGGTAAAAGAATTTTTTGATACGTTTCTTTGTTCAGTCGAGCCAATAATTCGGGTTCGTTTTCAGAATGTTGTTCGATATAATCTTCGAGATCTTGTGATATAAAATGCATGAGTAGTATCTTCTAAATTTTGAAAAGCAAAAATACAAAATATAGGCTCACTTTTTTCCATAAAAAAAACCATTCGCCGTAACGAATGGTTTCAGATAATGATTTCAAAAAATTATTTTTTCAAAGCAGCATCCACTTCTTTGGCTGTTTTTACAGTTCCGTCTTTTACAGCTTTGGCTGCATTTTCTACTTTTTCAGCTCCTTTTTTTGCAGCGCTTTCTACATCATCTGCGGCTTTTTTAGTTGCATCTTTTACGTCATCAGCTGCATCTTTTACTTTGGTTACCGCTGTGTCTTTAGCTTCTTCGATATCTGTTGCCAAAGTATCTACTTTGTTCCCAATAGTCAATTCGTCTTCAGGTTTTGTTTCTTTTTTGTCTCCACAAGATTGAAGACCTAAAGCTAATAATGCAAGAACAGCTACGCTTAAAATTTGTTTTTTCATGATAAATTAAATGTTTTTAGTTGATAAAATATAAAGGTTATTAAGGTGAGAAATAAAAATACAAAATTTAAATTGAAGCGCTACTTGTAAGATTATTTATCTTTTGATTGAAAGACAATTCTCGTGCCAAATTTTCAAATTGATAAAGATTGATTGTAAAGTTTTTTCAGAAACAAAAAGGTTTCCATAAATACTTGTAACTTTGCACCATGCAAACCGAGAAAAAAGATATTAGAGCCTTGTCAAAAGAGCAATTGCGTGATTTTTTTGTTACCAATGGAGATCAGCCTTTCCGTGGTAATCAAGTGTATGAATGGCTTTGGAGCAAGGGTGCTCACAGTTTTGAGGATATGACCAATGTAGCAAAGTCCACAAGGGCAATGCTCGAGAATAATTTTGTGATCAACCATATTAAGGTAGACACCATGCAGCGAAGCAGTGACGGAACCGTAAAAAATGCCGTTCGTCTGCATGATGGTTTAGTAGTCGAGTCGGTTTTAATTCCGACAGAAACCAGAACCACAGCTTGTGTTTCGAGCCAGGTTGGTTGTAGTCTAGATTGTAACTTTTGTGCCACTTCGCGATTAAAGCGTATGCGAAACCTGGAGCCGGGTGAAATTTACGACCAAGTAATTGCAATTGACAAAGAAAGTCGCTTGTATCACAATCATCCGCTATCGAATATTGTTTTTATGGGAATGGGTGAACCTTTGATGAACTACAATAATGTCATCAAAGCAATCGACATGATTACATCGCCGGAAGGTTTAGGAATGTCTCCTAAACGAATTATGGTTTCGACTTCGGGAATTCCAAAAATGATAAAAAAAATGGCCGATGATGATGTCAAATTCAAACTGGCGGTTTCTTTGCATTCGGCAATCGATGAAATTCGTGCGCGTATTATGCCTTTTAGCAAAAACTTCCCTTTGGCAGAACTGCGTGAAGCCTTAGAATATTGGTATAAAAAAACAAAAAATAAAATTTCGTACGAATACGTTGTCTGGAAAGGAATTAACGATGATAAAGCATCGATTGATGCCTTGGTTAAGTTTTGCAAATATGTACCTTGTAAAGTCAATCTGATAGAGTACAACCCAATTGATGATGGCGAGTTTCAACAAGCGTCAGAAGAATCTATTTCGGCTTACATCAAAGCTTTAGAGAACATTGGTGTGGTAGTAAAAGTGCGTCGCAGTCGCGGAAAAGATATAGATGCTGCTTGCGGGCAATTGGCCAATAAAGAAGGATAATTTTATTTTTAGATAAAAAAAGCATTACGAACTAGTCTCGATCTTGTTTGTAATGCTTTTTTACAAACTAATCGCGACTAATTTTTTTTATATTAGTACATAAAATACTGTTATACTAACCTTAAATAGATACCGTTTTTTTATTTAATGTAGTACATTTGAAGCCGAAATGAATATTACTTCTCAAATAAAACAGCCCATCTTTAACGAGATGGAACTTTTTGAAAAAAAGTTCCACGAGTCAATGACTTCAAAAGTGGCTTTGTTAAACCGCATTACTTATTATATAGTCAACAGAAAAGGAAAACAAATGCGTCCGATGTTTGTTTTTTTAACAGCAAAAATGGTTTCTTCGGGAATTGTAAACGAACGTACTTATCGTGGTTCTTCGGTGATTGAGCTTATTCATACTGCGACTTTGGTACACGATGATGTAGTGGATGATAGTAATCGCCGCCGCGGATTTTTTTCTATAAATGCGCTTTGGAAAAACAAAATAGCGGTTCTGGTAGGCGATTATTTATTATCGAAAGGATTATTGCTTTCGATAGATAATGGCGACTTTGATTTACTTCGAATCATTTCGGTGGCTGTTCGAGAAATGAGTGAAGGTGAATTGCTTCAAATAGAAAAAGCTAGAAGACTTGATATTACCGAAGATATCTATTACGAAATCATCCGAAAAAAAACAGCGACACTTATAGCAGCTTGTTGTGCTTTAGGAGCAAAATCGGTCATTGAAGATGAGGTTCAGGTAGAGAATATGCGTAAATTTGGCGAGCTGATCGGAATGGCTTTTCAAATCAAAGATGACTTATTCGACTACAGCGAGGAAGCCATCGGTAAACCAACCGGAATCGACATAAAAGAGCAAAAAATGACTTTGCCTTTAATTCATGTTTTAAATACGTGTACGCCGCAGGAAAAAAAGTGGCTGATCAACTCGATCAAAAACCATAATAAAGATAAAAAACGCGTCAAAGAAGTCATTGCTTTTGTAAAAGACCATAATGGTTTGGCTTACGCCGAAAATAAAATGGTCGAATTTCAGCAAGAAGCACTTTCACTTTTAGAGCATTATCCAGATTCTGAATTTAAGAACTCTCTTATTTTGATGGTCAACTACGTAATCGAAAGAAAAAAATAATTCTGATATTTAATATTTTTATTGTTAAATTTGATTTTAATTTAATAATAAAATATGACCATTTTACTTGTAATAGTTGCTGTTCTAGTAGTTTTTGCTGCTTATCTGATAGTGATCTACAATAGTTTTGTAGCAAAAAGAAATAAAGTCGAAGAAGCTTTGAGCGGTATTGACGTTATCTTAAAAAAACGATTTGACTTAATTCCAAACCTCATAGAATCTGTAAAAGGATACTTAAATCACGAAAAAGAAACGCTCAGTAATATTGTAAATCTTCGTAATCAAGCTTTGGGTGTTAAGAATCCTGATGAAAAATTACAATTAGACAAACAACTTAATAATGCCGTGGGAACAATTTTTGCTCTTGCAGAAAGTTATCCTGACCTAAAAGCCAACACAAATTTTCTTAGTTTACAATCAGAATTGAGCGAAATTGAAACTGAAATCGAACGTTCAAAACGCTATTATAATGGTACTGTAAGAGAATACAATATCGCTGTTGAATCTTTTCCAGGTAATTTGGTTGCTAATTCTTTTGGTTTTCCTAAGAAAAATTTCCTCGAGTTACAAGATGAATCTCAAAGAGAAACTCCTAAAGTTCAGTTCTAAATTATTGTATATATGTTCCTGAAAAAAATATTTTTTGTTTTATTTTCATTTATACTTTATCAGTCTCAAGCGCAGGAAAGAATTTTAGATTTTGATGTTAAAGTTCAAATTGAGAAATCCGGATATATTCAGGTTATTGAGAATATAACCATAAAAGCAGAAGGAAATGTTTTCAGACATGGTCTTTTGAGGTTTTTTCCACTCACTCGTCCAGACAAAGATGGCAATCAAATTGATGTAAAATATTCAATAAATTCTATTAAAAAAGATGGGTCGATCGAAGATTATTTCACAAAAGAAGAAGGAGGTAATTGGAAAATTTATATCGGAAATAAGGATGTTGAATTAGAAAATGGAATTTATAAGTATCAAATTAGTTATAATGTTCCTTTTCAAATTGGATATTTCGATCATTATGATGAGCTGTATTGGAATGTAACTGGAAATCGCTGGGATCTTCCTATTGATAAAGTAACGTGTCAATTGTATCTCCCATCAGAAAATAATAAATTCGAAAATTTACATTGTTATACGGGTTCAGTAGGATCTACAGCTTCAAATTGTATTGGTTCTTTAAATTCAAATAATTCGATTGTTACTTTTTCGGCGGTAAATCTTAGACAAAATGAAGGTCTTACCGTTGCCGCCTCATTTGAAAAAGGAATTGTAGATCCGCCAACTTTTACTCAAAAATCAGCTTCTTATTACAAACTGATAAAAATGTATCTGTGGTCGGTTGTTTTTGTAATTGGGATGTCGCTTTTTTTCTTTTTTAATTGGAGAAAACATGGAAAAGATCCCTCTAAAAAAACGGTGATTCCCGAATTTGTGCCTCC
The DNA here is from genome assembly GCF_020911905.1 of Flavobacterium flavipigmentatum. Taxonomy (NCBI): domain Bacteria; kingdom Pseudomonadati; phylum Bacteroidota; class Flavobacteriia; order Flavobacteriales; family Flavobacteriaceae; genus Flavobacterium; species Flavobacterium flavipigmentatum. The sequence goes on from NZ_CP087133.1 coordinate 1,909,696, forward strand.
TTTTAATTGGTCACCTGCTTTAGTAGGATATGTGTATTTTAAAGAAGCGAAGGATAAGATATACATGGCATCACTTATAAATACGGCGGTAAAAGGAGCGATTAGACTTTCTTCGACTTTAGAAAGTGGCATATTTACTAACAGTAAAAAATATGAAATCGAAATTTTAGATAAAGAAGTAAAAACATTAAGTGAAGAGGAATCAGATATAATAGTCGGTTTTTCGCAAAAAAATAAAATAAAAGTTCAGGATTCCAATTATAAGATTTTTGATAGGGCGTATTCTAAATGGCTCAAAACGGTAAAGAAGCAGATAAATCTAGAAGAATATTATCAAAACAACACGCGAAAAAAATGGATTGGTTTTGCCATCTTATTAATTGCAGGATTGGCTTATGAGATGTTTTCTAAAAACAAAGGATACATCAATTATGGTTTTTATATTGGATTGATTACCGCATTGTCTGGATTGACTTATTGGTTTTCGATAAAAGTAGAATCGGTAGGTGTACAAATTTTAAGAGGTCTTTTGGCTTTCTTTATTTTTATACCAGCAGTTGCACTATTTTTTATGTCACTTGGTTTTTTAGAAACAATTCAATTTTTTGTGATGCTTGTTGTTATCTTGCTGTATATCTTTTATGTATGGAATTTAGGAAAATTTACAGAAAAAGGGGCAGAAGCACTTGAAAGATTAGAAGGATTTAAACTTTATCTTGAAACGGCAGAAAAAGATAGAATGAATATGTTGAATCCGCCTGAATTGACACCACAATTATTTGAAAAATTATTTCCCTATGCAATAGCTTTAGGAGTAGAATTAGAGTGGGGAAAACAATTTGAAGAAGTTTTAGAGTTAGCAAAATACAATCCAGAGTGGTATCAGGGCAATGATGATGACTTTTATAGGCGACCAACAATGTTTTTATCAGGCTTTGGAAGTTCTGTACAGGCTGCAGGAGTTGATCCTACGTCTTCGAGCACATCAAGTTCATCCTCTTCTTCTGGTAGTAGTGGAAGCTGGAGCAGCGGAAGCTCTGGTGGAGGAAGTTCTGGCGGTGGCGGTGGCGGCGGTGGTGGTGGCGGATGGTAAAACTCGTCTCGAAATGACTGTTTTTTAAAAATATTTTAAGTAAAAAGACCTTGCAATAGTTTTATAGCAAGGTTTTTTTATTGTGTTTTTTCTCTGTTATAGTTGAATGCTGTTTTTTTTTAAATTAAAATTAAGGATTTAATTAATTTAAAATCAATGTATTGTGTTTTTTTTAGTTGAATTTTTGAATTTTTTATTGATTTTTTTTCATCCAGATGCAACCATTTTACAACTTCAATCGTCTATGCTAATAGAAGTCTGTTACTAAACCAAAACCAGAACGCTTATTAATGAAAATTATTCATTTACATCAACAAGAAACCGAACTTATAAAGTTGGCTGTCGAAAATAACCGACAAGCACAACAGCAGATTTATAGTAGGTTTTCTCCGAAGATGCTGAGTGTTTGCCGACAATATATAAAAGACATTCAGTTGGCCGAAGATGTTATGATTACGGCTTTTATGAAGGTGTTTACCAATTTAAACAAATTCGAAAACAAAGGAAGTTTTGAAGGCTGGATTCGCAGAATTATGGTTAACGAATGTATATCGTATTTAAGAGTTCAGAAGAAAGTAAAATTTGCTGAAGATGAAATTTATACAGAAGAAAGTTTTAATGAAATTGACAGCCAGTTTACGATAGATCAAATTCAGTTTTTAATTGATGCTTTGCCAGACGGATATAAAATGGTTTTCAATTTATACGCTATTGAAGGTTACAAACACAATGAAATTGCCAAGATGTTAGGAATCAATGAAGGAACATCAAAATCGCAATTATCGCACGCACGCAAAATGCTGCAAACACAAATTACTATTTTAAAAAAACAAGATAATGGAACCGAATAATTTTGAAAAGGATTTCCGTAAAAAACTAAATCAACGCACAATAGCACCTAGCGATAAAGCCTGGGACCGACTAGATGCAATGTTGAGTATTGTCGAAGAAAAAAAATCGCCAGTTCGATCATTTCCAACTGCGAAAAAAAGGGGGCTTTATGTAGCTGCCAGCCTTGTTGGGTTTTTATTGCTTGGAACTTTCTTCTTTCAACAAAAAAAAGATGCAGTAGAAATACCAAAAAACAATGTCGCTGTTGAAGAAAATAGTCAAAATGATTCGGTTATTAAACCAGTTTTATATACAAATGATTCAGATAAAATTTCAATAGCGAGCAGAGAAGAGGCATTCGAAAAAAAATCAAGTCAAAAAGAAAACCAAAATTCAAATCAATCAATAAAAAAAGAGCAAAATCAAGTAGCGGAGTCTTCAATCATCAAAAACAATCAAGAAAAACAATCCATTAACAATCAAAATTCAATGGTCGAAACTTCAAAAAGTGAAAGTGAAGATCAGTTGTTATCCTCAGCCAAAGAGCCTATGGTGGTAGAGCATTTGGCTAAACCAAAAACGAAAATAAAAATTAATGCTAACGATTTACTCGATCAGGTAGATGGCGAATTGGAGCTTTCGTTTAGAGAAAAAATAATTACCAAAGTCAATAAAAATTACCAAACGGTAAAAGTAGCGCTGGCCAATAGAAATCAACAAGAATAAATTTAGACATCAATTTTAATTAGAATTAGAACAAACAATCATCAAATCATCAACAATCATTAAAAAATCAATCGTGAAAAATTTTACCATTTACCTCGTTATTTTAGTTTTTTTATTTGTCAGTAAAGTGTTAGGTCAGGAAACATTTGAATCCAAAGCAAAAAAAATTGGCGATAAAATAGAGAAAATTACCAAAGAAGAGAAAGAAACATTAAAAGAAGAAGTAGAAGCTGTCAATGTTCAGTTGTCTGAAGGAAAAATCACAAAAGAGCAAGCGGATAAGCGTAAAAAAGAATTGGCAGAGGCCAGAGCCGTTATTATCGAGGAAAAAGTTACGCTGGCGCAAAACGAACTCAGCGATTTGGTACAGCAAAAAGTAGAGGGAAAAATTAAATCAGAAGATGGAAAACATTCCTACACCTTCAACTGGAACAGTAAAAATAGAGACAACGATTCGATACGTGGCGAGCGCAGAACTACTTCGCAATTTGTATTTGCGGCAGGTTTAAACAATATGATGGTCGACGGAAAGCTTCAGGATGCTAAGTACCGTTTTACAGGTTCACATTTTTATGAGTGGGGGCTGACTTACAATTCGAGGATTTTGAAAGAAAATAATTTGTTGCATGCCAAATACGGACTTTCGGTGATGTACAATAATATTCGCCCAACAGATAATAAAAGTTTTGTAGTCAATGGCGATCAGACAGATTTGCTTACAAACCCTGTACATCTTAAAGAATCTCGTTTTAGAAATGTGTATTTGGTTGCGCCGGTACATTTAGAATTTGATTTTTCGAAAGACGGACACAATGGCGATAAGCGCTATTTTAGAACGCATCAGGGATTTAGAATGGGGTTTGGAGGTTACGCGGGAATCAATGTAAAATCAAAGCAAATTTTAGAATATGAATCTGGCGATTTGAAAAGTACAGAGAAAACAAAAGGAGATTTTAATGTCAATAATTTTATCTATGGCCTGAGTTCGTATATCGGGTACGGATCAACAAGTTTGTATTTAAAATATGATTTGAATCCTGTGTTTAAAGATAATCTGGTAGACGAAAAAAATATTTCGTTAGGAATTCGTTTCGACTTGAATTAAAAAACAAGTTTGAATTAGTTAATTGTAAAAGTGCTTCAAAAGAGGCACTTTTTTTATTTAAAATCCTCCAATTTTCAAGAAGGATTTGCGTATTTTTGCAGGCTTTCAATTTTAATAAATATTTTACGTTTTGATTTCACAAAATACAATTGATACTGTTTTTGAAACTGCTCGAGTAGAGGAGGTTATTGGTGATTTTGTCAATTTAAAACGAGCAGGAAGTAATTTCAAGGGATTGAGTCCGTTCTCTGATGAGCGTTCGCCATCGTTTATGGTTTCGCCTGTCAAGCAAATCTGGAAAGATTTTAGTACTGGAAAAGGAGGAAATTCTGTTAAATTCCTAATGGAGCATTCGCAGTTTACCTATCCAGAAGCCATTCGATATCTGGCCAAAAAATACAATATCGAAATTGAAGAAACCGAACAAACAGACGAAGAAAAAGCCATAACAGATGTGCGTGAAAGCATGTATCTGGTTTCTGAATTTGCTGCCAAATATTTTCAGGATGTCCTTTTAAATTCTGAAGAAGGCAAGGCAATTGGTTATTCTTATTTTAAAGAAAGAGGTTTTACCAACGAAACCATCAAAAAATTTGGCTTAGGATATTCTCCTGAAACTTGGGATGCTTTTACAAAAGAAGCATTAGGAAAAGGCTATCAATTAGAGTTTTTAGAAAGTACAGGATTAACCATTGCGAGAGAAGATCGTCCGTTTGATCGTTTCAAAGGACGTGTCATGTTTCCTATACAGAGTATGTCTGGCCGCGTTTTGGGTTTTGGAGGTCGTATTTTAACCAATGATAAAAAAGCGGCCAAATACCTCAATTCTCCGGAAAGTGATATTTACCATAAAAGTAAAGTGCTTTACGGAATTTTTCAGGCCAAACAATCAATAGCCAAACAAAATAATTGTTATTTGGTAGAAGGTTACACCGATGTCATTCAGTTTAACCAGGCCGGAATTGAGAATGTGGTAGCGTCTTCAGGAACTGCTTTAACACCAGATCAGATTAGGTTAATCAATCGTCTGACAAGAAATATAACCGTACTTTTTGACGGTGACGCTGCAGGACTGCGTGCTTCTATACGGGGAATTGATTTGATTCTTGAAGAAGGAATGAACGTAAGAGTTTGCAGTTTTCCTGATGGAGAAGACCCGGACAGTTTTGCTAGAAAAAATTCTCATGATGATTTAGTAGCTTATTTAGAAGAAAATAGTAAAGATTTTATACAGTTTAAAGCTTCTATCTTGATGGGAGATGCTAAAAACGATCCTATAAAAAAAGCCGATTTGATTCGCGATATGGTCAATAGTATTTCTAAAATTCCAGATCGTATTCAACGCGAAATTTATATTCAGGAATGTGCCAGAATTATGGATATTTCTGAGCAGGTTTTGATGAGTACTTTGGCGCAGCTGATTCAAAAAGATATTGCAGAAGCAAATAAAAAGCAAAAGCAGGATCAAAAACCTTTTGAAGTTCATAGAAATCAAAAACCAAAAAATACTGGTTTTTCTGGAGGAGATCCTGACGATCCAAGAGTAGGGCCGCCGGAAGATTATCCGGGAGAGTCTGGGTATATAAAAGAACCCGCAGAAAAAGTTGATATTTTATATCGTTTAGAACGAAAAGTAATCGAAATATTACTCCTTTACGGAGATAAAACCGAGGAATTTGAAGACGTACTTTTGAAAGCAAACGAAGAAGGCGAAATTGAATTTATTACCGAAAAAAAAGAGTATAAAGTTTTTGAAAGAATTTATCTGAGTTTGCAAGAAGATGAGGTAGAGCTTTCGAATGCTTTATTTAGGGATATTTTTACCGATTTGATTGGGTTTTACAACCAAAGTGAAAAATTTAGTTTAGAGCAGTATTTAATGCGTTTGCAACCTGATTTTGCTCAGGAAGTAACCGATATTTTGATGGAAGACGAAAAAGTATCGTTACACAATTGGGAAGGGCAGAATATTTTTGCAAAAGACAAACAAGCTTCTATTGGTCAGTATGTTTCTGAGACGATTTTGTCTATGCGATGGTTTTTGGTCGATCGAATTATCGAAGAATTAAAAAGCTCTATACAACCTGATAATTCAGATAATACAGAGCTTTTGTCTATGGTTGTTGATTACTCAAAATTAGTCAATTCTTTTTCGAAAAAACTAGGAAGAGTAATGTCGCGATACCATTAAATAATCTCTAAAGTCTTTGCTTTATTTACTAAATCTACTAAGTTAGTAACATTCAATTTAGTCAACAATCGTAACTTGTACGTACTGATTGTTTTTTCGTTTAAACTTAAGATTTTAGAAATCTCATTGTTCTTTTTACCATCACTTAGGTAACGTAAAACTTCAATCTCGCGATTAGAAAGTTTTCTGTACAAACGTTCGCTCTTGCTTTGTTTAGCAATAAGGGCCATGTTTTTGCGAACGGTCTCGTTGATGATAATTTTTCCTTCTTGAACCTTGATAATTGAAATACCTAAGGTTTCTAATTTTTCAGTTTTGTGCACGTATCCTGATACACCAGCTTTAATGGCATTGGGAGCGTACATTTGCTCGGCAAGATCACTGAAAATTACAATTTTTGTTTTTGGAAAGCTTTTCAGTACAGATTTTACTTCAAATATACTCGAAAGACCTTCTAATTCCAGATCTAGAATTAGGATATCGATCTCCTTCGTTTGAAGAATATCTTTTACCATTGAAAAATTTCCTACGTTGGCAACGATCGAAATCTGATCGTGGTCTTTAAAATACGACTTTACGCCAAAGTGAGTCACAGGATGGTTGTCTGCTAGACATACTTTAATCATAGTTTTTACCTTTTTTAGAATTAATCATGTTTTTGGAGCTGTAAAATTAATAAATAAATTCTGTAATTAATTCTCTAAAAGTGTTAAAAATATTATTTTAACGTTTTTGGTATCAAACAAACGGGTATTGGCTCCATTTTATGCTTGTTGTTGGTGTTTAAACGTTTATAAATTTCAAAGACAGTTTTTTCTCTCTCTTTATAGTCAGATGCTGTGTTTCCTGACTCCGAGGCAAGCATTGCCCATTCAAGTTCATCATAACTGGCTCCTAATTGTTCTTCATCGGTTCTGTGGTCACCAAATAATCCATCTGTAGGAGCTGCTGTTAAAATTGATTTCGGAACCTCCAAAAAAGCTCCTAAAGCATACACATCTGATTTCATTAAGTCAGCAATCGGACTCAAATCGACACCTCCATCTCCATATTTAGTATAAAAACCAACACCAAAATCTTCTACTTTGTTTCCAGTTCCGGCTACCAAAAGACCATGAATTCCTGCTAAGTAATATAAAGAAGTCATTCTTAAACGGGCTCTTGTATTGGCCAAAGACAGATGCATCTTGGCTTCATCAGTCGTAACGGGCATTGTGTCCTTAAAAGCTCCAAAAGCGGCCGTTAGATCTGTTTCTATACTCGAAACGTTCGGAAAACGCTGTTTCAATTGTTCAATGTGCTCTTTTGCTCTTGTTACATGGCTTTCGGCCTGGTGGATGGGCATTTCTACGCATAAAACCTTAAAACCTGTTTGCGCGCATAAAGTAGAAGTAACAGCAGAGTCAACTCCGCCAGAAATTCCGATCACAAAACCATTCACTTTTGCATTGTTAGCATAATTTTTTAACCACTCTACAATGTGAGTATTTACTTTTTCTGTCTGAATAGTACTTTTTTTAGCCATAATAATTCATGTTTTAAGATGCAGGGATGTATATTTGCAAAAATATTTTAAGTATTCAATTACTTAACAATATAGCAACACAAATCTAATTAAAATAAAATGAAAATTTATCGCTTTGTAGTGGTTCTGTGCTTGTTTTTTTTGTCCTGTGATCAAAAAACTAAAGTAGAAAAAGCAGTAGAAGAAATTCCGGTTGATATTAAAGTAGAACGGTTTGATAAAGTTTTTTTTGAAGCTAAGCCAGAAGATTTAGCCAAAGTAAAAAAACAATATCCTATCTTTTTTCCTCCGGGAAATGAGGATGCGGTGTGGCTAAGTAAAATGCAGGATCCGCTTTGGAGAGAAGTGTATACCGAAGTGCAAAAAAAATACAATAATTTCGAACCGGTTCGTCAGGAATTCAATGCCTTGTTTCAGCATATGAAATATTATTTTCCAAAAACCAAAACGCCAAAAGTAATCACCGTTATTGGCGAGATGGATTATAATACCAAAGCTATTTATGCAGATGATCTTGTGGTAATTGCATTGGAATTGTATTTAGGAAAAGAACATAAATTTTATGAATTTCCGAATTATTTGAAGCAAAATTTTGAAGAAAGACAGATCATGCCCGATGTGGTTGCCAGTTTTGCATTCAGAAATATTCCTCCTTTTCCTGATAAGACTTTGCTGTCTCAAATGATTTTTGAAGGAAAACAATTGTATACCAAAGATTTATTGTTGCCTTCGTATACAGATGCAGAAAAAATGGGTTACACGCCCGAGCAAATAAAGTGGTGCGAAGAAAATGAATCGTATATGTGGCGTTATTTTATAGAAAGTGAAATGTTGTTTAGCGCAGATCCTAAATTAACGACCCGATTTATGACTCCGGCACCGTTTTCTAAGTTTTATTTAGAAATAGACAATGATAGTCCGGGAAGAGTTGGCGCCTGGATTGGATGGCAAATTGTGCGTTCTTACATGAAAAATACTAATGCTACCTTGCCAGAATTGTTAAAAACCAACGCAAAAGAAATATTTGAAAAATCAAAATACAAACCTAAAAAGTAATGTCAGATACCAGAAACTCAGAAATTAGATTCAATATAGAATTAGACGAAAACCGCGTTCCGGAAAAATTATCGTGGAGTGCGCAGGACGGCGGAGTAGAAGCTGAAGAAGCCAAAGCGATTATGCTCTCAATTTGGGATAGCAGAGCCAAAGAAACCATGCGTATTGACTTGTGGACGAAAGATATGCCTGTAGACGAAATGAAAATTTTCTTTCATCAGACCTTGGTTGCTATGTCGGACACTTTTAGACGTGCTACCGATGACGAAAAAATGTCGGATACCATGAAAGATTTTTGTGATTATTTCGCTGAAAAATTAGAACTGACGAAGTAATTTAAAATCAAATAAAAAAAATTCAAATTCCAACTTAAATAATCTGGAATTTGGATTTTTCTATTTTGTTATTTAATCGATCTTTTCTTCAGGTCTTTAAAAATTCGTTTTAAAGCTCCCAGCATCAACTTATTTGCATTTTTGTAGAATGTTACATTGTCTATAAGCTTGCTTGATTTTTCTGTTTCCCACATTGATTTTGTATTTCCTTTGTGAGTGATACCTACTACATTTTGGGAATAAATGATTTGCTGCAAGTTCAAATCGTAAATTTCCAAAATTACAACGGCCTCATTTTTCCCTGACTCACTATCATCCTGATAAAGCTCTATGGTAGAAAAGTCACTTTTATTTTTCTTGGTTGAGATATTAATAAAAAAGTCAAAACCAGTTCCGTCTTTAAGTTCTTTTAGCTTGACACGATTAGGATTCAAATGAATTTTTCGTGTCACCAATAATCCATTGACGTCATTAATATAAAACAATCTGTCTCCTAAGCTTTTTCTAAAAAACGCTAAAGATTCTGAAGTCATTTTATCTTTAGAATTTTTGGGACAATCTAATTCATTCAAAAGCCACTTTCCCGATGAAAAATCAACTCCTGTTCTTTGTCCGGTCATGAACATGTAGCTTGATGATTGGCAAGAGGATAGAATTAAGAGAAAAAGAAATAGGACGGGTCTTAAATGCTTCATACATTGTATTTGATTGGCTTCAAATGTAGTTTAAAAAAGTTTTGTTTTAATTTATTGCCACTATTTTCTTGAAGATTTTAACTACAAAAAAAAATCAAATTCAATTTTTTATCTTATCTTTGTTTGTAAGTTTAAGATTATAAATTTAGATTAAAAAACACTAATTTTGTAAGAACTCTTATTTTTATTAGGGTTTGAGTAACTTCATTATGGACTTTTATAATTTATTATCATGAAAAAATATTTACTCATTATTGCTTTTGGAACATTTTTTTTCTCCAATGCGCAAAAAAACTTTTGCCTTACTGATCAAGTGCAAAAAGAACAAGAAACAAAAGATCCTTCATTAAAAGAAAAAAGAGAAGCCAATGAAGCCAAATTGCGCTCTGTTGATTCCCGAAAGTTCTTAAAATCAAAAGGTGCTACAGTTGAGGCAAATGGAAAATATACTGGAACAATTTACACCATTCCTGTGGTTGTACACATTATAGTTCCTAACAACGAGGCCATTGGCACACAGTTTAATCCTTCGGATGCACAAGTCCAAACATGGATTGATAATACCAATAATATCTTGGCTACAACGTATGGAGGAACTATTTTTCCAGAAGGAACAGGACCTAATGCGGGTACAGTAATGCCTTTTCAATTGGTATTGGCTAAAAGAACCGAAACATGTAATGCGACTACAGGAATTGAAAGGTATTATCCTACAACAGCTGAGCTTCCAAATTATTCAGCCAATGGTGTTAGAGATACTGGTGTAACTGCAAGTCAAATTACTGCTTTTGCTCCACATTGGAAAGAATCATCATATTATAACATATATATTGTAAATACTATTGGTGACGGAGGAACGGGGTTTGCGGGTTTTCCATTTTCTTCTGATAGTGGCTATCATGCCTTTATGACTTATAAAGTAGCTACTAGTACTGATTTTTTTAATATTGGAATTTTTCCTCATGAATTGGGACATTCAATAGGTTTAATTCATACTTTTGAGGGAAGTGATCCTAATGCTACGGTTAAAGTTTGTCCTGTTAATAACGATTGTACTACAGATAATGACAAAGTTTGTGATACCTCTCCTAATACTGCTTATCTCAATCCTCTTCCAGATAATACCATTATTAATCCTTGTACAGGAAGTAATTATGATGGAATACAATACAATATGATGAGCTACAATCAAAACAGTAAATTTACTCCAGGACAAAGAGATAGAGCTCTTTTGCAATTTTTAACCAACAGAGAAAATCTAACCAAATCTTTAGGGGCTACTCCTTTAGCAGATAATTCTGGCGGAGGGACGCTGAAAGCTACAACTTGTATAATTGTCGATCCAATTACTTCTTTTAATTATGCAGAAGGACCTAAATTAGTTTCGTTAGGAAGTATAAATAATACGAGTGAATCAAGAAGCGTTTCTAATCATAAGTTTTATATTGATTATTCTTCTCAAAATTGTATTAATCCTTCTGTATATACTGATCTTACGGTAGCACAAACTTATACCTTACAAGTTAGTATAGAAGTAAATTCTCAATATATCCAAGCCTGGATAGACTATGACAACAGTGGTACTTTTGAAGCTTCTGAACTCGTAGCAAATTCTGTTACCAAAGTACCTAAAAACACTACTTGGGCTGCGAATATTATTCCACCTGCAACAGCAATACTTAATACTCCTTTGAGATTCAGAGTAAGAGCAAGTGAAGAAACTGGAGCATGTACTACTCCCGCCTATGGTCAGGTTGAAGATTACAAAGTAACTTTAAAACCTTCAACTATTTTAAGTACTAACGAACAAAAAGCTGATAGTAAATTCGTTATTGGTTATTCTAAAAATGATAACAAATTAATCAGCAACAAAACGATTGGTAACTATAAAATATATGATATGTCTGGTAAATTAATTCAAAAAGGGACAAATAATTCAAAAGAAGTTAATTTAACTTTTAGTCAATCAGGAGTTTACATTATTGTGGTCAATTCTTATAGTATTAAATTCAATAAATAAAAAATGGTGTAAAATGAAAAGGCTGTAAATTTTTTTCTACAAAATTCTTCTATACTTCAATTGATATCACAATCTGGAAATCATCATTTGCTTTTGGAGAAAAAAGAAAAGTATTTTGATCTTTGGAGGAAGCAAAGTTTAGTATAATTAAAAAATCCCAAATTCCAGTTTTAAAGCTTGAAATTTGGGATTTTTTATTGATGTTTTAAAATTTAAAACTCGCTATTATTCTTAAAAACGTCTTGATTTACTTCGTCTATATAGCTTAAAAGAGCTTCTTTTCCAGTGCCTTCTGTAGAAGAAGTTACAAAGTACTGGGGCATCTCTTCCCAGTTGTTGGCCATCATTTGTTTCTTGTAGGCTGCAATATGCGAGTCAACTTTAGTCTTGCTAATTTTGTCGGCTTTGGTAAAAATGATACAAAACGGAATCTCGCTTTCGCCCATATACGACATAAATTCGATGTCTATATTTTGTGCCTCGTGTCGAATATCAATTAAAACAAAAGCACAAACCAATTGTTCTCTGGTTTCAAAATAATCGGTAATAAATTGTTGAAAAACTGATTTTGTCTTTTTTGAAACCTTGGCATATCCATAACCCGGCAAATCGACCAAAAACCAATTGTTATTTATTTTAAAGTGATTGATCAATTGTGTTTTTCCAGGTCGGCCAGAAGTTTTGGCCAAACTTTTATGGTTGGTAATCATATTGATCAATGACGACTTACCTACATTTGACCTTCCAATAAAAGCATATTCCGGCAAAAAATCTTTGGGACATTTTGACACATCAGAATTACTAATGATAAATTCGGCGGTATTAATTTTCATGTTTTTTGGTTTTAAAACCTCCTTAAGTCGAAAGTTGAATGCTATAAATTGGTCTTAGTAAGCCATTCTTCAAGAATAGTATTAAATTCCTGAGGGTGTTCCATCATAGCGGCATGTCCACATTTGTCTATCCAATATAATGTTGAATTAGGTAATAATTTATTAAAATCTTCGGCCACATTTGGAGGCGTAACAGCATCGTTTTTACCCCAAATAATACAAGTATCTACAGTCATTTTTGGCAAATCTTTGGCCATATTATGACGTATTGCACTTTTGGCAATAGTAAGTGTTTTGATTAGTTTAATACGGTCGTTTACCGTAGCATATACTTCATCTATAAGTTCCGGAGTCGCTATTTTAGGATCGTAAAATACGGCTTCAGCTTTCTTTTTTATGTATTCGTAATCCCCTCTTTTTGGGTAGCTGTCGCCCATCGCACTCTCGTAAAGGCCAGAGCTTCCGGTAATTATAAGTCCTGCAACTTTCTCTGGGTACAATTTAGTATGATAAAGAGCGATATGACCTCCTAAAGAGTTTCCTAACAAAATCACTCTGTCGAAACCTTTAAAAGTAATAAAATCTTTTACGTATTTCGCAAAGCTTTTTACGTTGGTTTTTAAGATGCTCTGGGTGTAAATTGGCAAATCCGGAATCACAACTTTGTATCCTTTCGTTGGAAAATAGGCGGCAACTGCGTCAAAATTACTAAGACCTCCCATTAGGCCGTGTAAAATAACGATAGGAGTTCCCTCTCCAGCTTCATAATAGCTGTATTTACCTTCTTTTTTGTAATGTTTATCCATTTAATTTAATGCCAATTTCAATTTCGACAAATATAGGGTTTAATACATAAAAATGAATTTTTGAAAACCTTTTTTAACTACATAATTTTTTATCGATCATTAAATGCTTAAAAATCAGTTGTGTTTTGACTTTTGAATAGTATTCTTTACTGTTAAAATAATAATCAAAAATTAATTTTTTTAAGAGAATATAGAAAGCTTTTTTCGATTATTTAAGCAATTCATAGTATAAACTAATAATTGGCTAATGTTCTGATTGTCCAAAAATTAGGATTCTGGGGGTAAAAGTGGTTAAACTTATTAACAAAGTGGTATATAGTGGTAAAATGTGGTAATATTTTTTATATTTTTGCTGTATAACATTTTAATACATTTTCTTGAACACAATTGTAGGAACATACGAGTGTAAAGTTGATGCTAAAGGGAGGCTGCTAATGCCAGCGCCCCTAAAAAAGCAATTGGCTTCTTCTCTTCAGGACGGATTCGTCTTGAAGCGCTCTGTTTTTCAGCCTTGTTTAGAATTGTATCCAATGGAAGAATGGAACTTGATGATGCAAAAAATCAACAAGCTAAATCGCTTTGTAAAAAAGAACAATGACTTTATCCGAAGATTTACGGCTGGTGTAAAAGTGGTAGAAATTGATGCATTAGGAAGATTGTTGGTTCCGAAGGATTTGGTAGCATTTTCGGGTATCTCGAAAGATGTGGTTTTTTCATCTGCAGTTAATATTGTCGAAATTTGGGATAAAGATTTATACGAAAAATCAATAAGCGGCGAAGATATGGATTTTGCAGATCTGGCCGAAGAAGTAATGGGAAATATTAATGACGACGACAATGGAATATCATAATCCGGTTTTACTTCATCCTACAGTTGATGGTTTAAATATTAAACCCGACGGTATTTATGTAGATGTAACGTTTGGCGGCGGAGGTCATTCAAAAGAAATTTTGAAAAGATTGGGGCCAAACGGAAAATTATTTGCTTTTGATCAGGATGAAGATGCGCTTGCCAATGCACTCCCAGATGAAAGGTTCACCTTAATTAATGATAATTTTAGATTTATAAAAAGATTTTTACGTTTTCACGGAATAAAAAGTGTTGACGGAATTTTGGCCGATTTAGGTGTTTCATCGCATCAGTTTGATGTTCCTGAAAGAGGTTTTTCGACCCGTTTTGATGCCGATTTGGACATGCGCATGAGTCAGAAAAATGATTTAAATGCCTATCGAGTGGTTAACGAATATGATGAAGCCAACTTAAGAAGAGTGTTTTTGGATTACGGGGAATTGAAAAACGCACCCGTTTTGTCAAGAACAATTATAGAAGCAAGAGAAAATCATCCTATCAAAACCACAGATGAATTGAAAGATGTATTAGCGAAATTCTTACCGGAAAGGGTTCGAAATAAAATATTGGCTCAAATTTATCAGGCGATTCGTATCGAGGTAAATCAGGAAATGGATGTGCTGAAAGAGTTTATCGAGCAATCCCTTGAGATTTTAAATCCAGGAGGGAGGTTTTCGGTGATTTCGTATCATTCTTTGGAAGATCGACTGGTAAAAAGATTTATCAAAAACGGAATGTTTGAAGGGGAACCAGAGCGCGATTTTTATGGGAATTTTTCGGTTCCGTTTAAAACCATCGGAAAATTAATTGTTCCGGATGATGCCGAAATCAAAATGAATAACAGAGCAAGAAGTGCAAAATTGAGAATTGCCGAAAAAATATAAATAGTTTGTAATGAAGAGCGGAGTATTTGACATCTTAAAAGCCAGATTTCTTATCAATGATGATGCGGTAAAAAACTGGCGTTTCATTGTTTTTATCATCCTGCTTGCTATAATAATGATTGCCAATACGCAGCGATACGAGCAAAAGGTTTTTGAAATAGCCAAACTGAACAATGAAGTAAAAGAATTGCGGTCAGAATTTGTAGACCGACGCTCTGAATTAATGAAATTAAAAATGGAGTCAACCATATCGGATAAAATGCTCGAAAAGCAAATTTTTCCATCAACAGTGCCTCCTGTAAAAATAGAAGTTAAAAAAGAAGAAGAAAAAAGTTTCTTTAAAAGAATATGGCAGTAGACGATAAACATATATCCTACAGAATTTACCTCGTAGCAGTTTTCATCTTTGTGATGGCAATTGCTATTGTCGTTAAATTGACCAATATTCAGTGGATTGAGGGAGATTATTACAGAAAATTAGCCAAACAGCGTACGGTTAGAAATTTTGTAATTCCAGCTAATAAAGGAAATATTTATTCGGCAGATGGAAGTTTGCTGGCAACTTCGATTCCAAATTATGAAATTCGTTTTGATTCGCAAGCGCCAAAAACAGAGACTTTTGAGAAAAATGTAAAACCATTGGCAGATTCTTTGACATCTGTTTTAGGAAAATCAAGTAGTTATTTTCAGAATGAATTAAGAAAAGCCCGAGCAAATAAAAATCGTTATTATTTGATTGCTAGGAATTTAAGTTACACAGAATATGTAAAAATAAAAGGTTTTCCATTGTTCAAATTAGGGGCATTCAAAGGCGGTGTAATCATTGAGCAAGAAACGGTAAGAGAGCATCCAATAGGAAAAATTGCTGAGAGAACAATTGGTTACGATCGAGTTGATCCGGCAACTGGAGTAGAGGTTGGAAAAGGAATCGAGTGGGCTTTTAAAAGTTATTTGAACGGAAAAGACGGTAAAATTTTAAAACAAAAAATAGCCAAAGGGCAATGGAAACCTATTCGTGATGTAAACGAAGTAGATCCTCAGGATGGTTTTGATGTGATTTCGACTCTTGATGTATTTATTCAGGATATCGCACACCATGCACTCTTGAAACAATTGCAAGAATATGAAGCCGATCACGGTTGTGTTGTGGTGATGGAAACCGAAACAGGTCATGTAAAGGCAATTGCTAATCTAGGAAGAGCAGATGACGGCTCTTATTATGAAACGACCAATTATGCGGTAGCAGAATCTCATGAGCCGGGTTCTACTTTTAAATTAGTCGATTTAATGGCTATTTTAGAAGATAAAGTAGCAGATACAAGTACTGTTTATGATACACATGGAGGAGTAGTTAAGTATTACGGAAGGTCTGTTCGTGATTCGCACATAGGAGGTTACGGAAAAATATCGTTGGCAAGAGGATTCGAACTTTCTTCAAATACGGTAATGGCCCAGGCAGTTTATCAAAACTATAAAAATAATCCGAAGAAATTTGTAGATCATATTAGAAGTTTTGGGTTGAATAAAACTTTAGGATTACATTTTAAAGGTGAAGGAAAAGCGGTAATTCCGTATCCGGGAGAAAAAGGTTGGTCTGGTATTTCACTTCCGTGGATGGCTTTTGGTTATGAAGTTTCGGTAACACCAATGCAAACCTTGACTTTTTATAATTCGGTAGCGAATAATGGTGTAATGGTAAAACCACAATTTGTTTCAGAAATCAAAGAGTGGAATAAAACCATTAAAAAGTTTGATGTAGAGGTTATTAACCCAAAGGTTTGTTCGCCGGAAACCATCAAAAAATTAAAAGCAGTACTGTTAAATGTGGTTAAGAAAGGTACTGGTTCTAAATTATACTCGAAAGATTTTTCGATGGCAGGAAAAACAGGGACAGTTCAGGTAAATTACGGAAAAGCAGGTAAAGAAGGCTTGTATTATGCGTCCTCTTTCGTGGGGTATTTTCCGGCAGATCATCCCAAATATTCTTGTATTGTGGTGGTACATAAACCTAATACGGCAAAAAACAATTATTACGGAGCAGATGTCGCCGGGCCGGTTTTTAAGCGTATTGCCCAAAAAATATTTACTGATGCACCATCGACAAATCAGATAAAAAATTTAGAAAAAAGAATCCCAAAGCAGGATAATAGTTATGATAATTACACTGCGCAAGTCAATAAAAAACACAAGAGTATTCCCAATTTAAAAGGAATGCCTGGCATGGATGCTATTGCTTTGCTTGAAAATTTAGGTTTAAAGGTAAAAGTAAACGGCGTAGGAAAAGTGAAGAATCAATCGATTCAGGCGGGACAAAATATTGTAAAAAATACAACCATAGTTTTAGAATTATCGTGAAAATATTAAAAGACATATTATATAAAGTAGCTATCGAATCTGTAACGGGTTCGACGGATATTGCCATTCATAAAATTGATTTTGATTCGAGAAAAATAGAAGAAAACGATCTTTTTGTTGCCATTCGCGGATCACTTTCTGATGGGCATGATTTTATCGAAAAAGCGATTCAGTTAGGTGCAACTGCGATTATTTGCGATACTTTGCCGGAAAAATTAGAAAAAGGAATTACCTATATAAAAGTACAAGATACCAATGCTGCATTGGCTTTTATGGCGGCTAATTTTTTTGAAAATCCTTCTGAAAAGTTAAAATTGGTAGGTGTAACGGGGACAAACGGAAAGACAACTATTGCGTCATTATTGTTTCAATTGTTTGAAAACGCTGGTTTTAAAGTTGGTTTGCTGTCAACTGTAAAAATCATGGTCGATAAGATAGAATATAAAGCGACACATACTACGCCGGATTCTATTACGATCAATTATTATTTGAATGAAATGGTCAAAGCTGGCGTAACACATTGTTTTATGGAAGTGAGTTCACACGGGATTCATCAAAAAAGAACAGAAGCGTTGCATTTTGTTGGCGGGATTTTTACAAATCTGTCGCATGACCATTTAGATTACCATCCCACATTTGCAGAATACAGAGATGTAAAAAAATCATTTTTTGATTCGTTGCCTAAAACTGCTTTTGCGTTATCGAATAGTGATGATAAAAATGGAGCGGTAATGTTGCAAAATACTGTAGCCAGAAAACGTACGTATGCGCTTAAAACCTATGCAGATTTTAAAGCCATTATTTTAGAAAGCCAAATGTCTGGTTTGTTATTGAAGGTAAACGAGAACGAAGTTTGGGTAAAACTAATCGGGACTTTTAATGCATACAATGTGTTAGCTATCTACGGAACTGCGATAGAATTAGGAATGGATAGCCTTGAGGCTTTGCGATTGTTATCTGATTTGGAGAGTGTTTCAGGGCGTTTTCAGTATATAATTTCCGAGAGTAATATTACGGCAATCGTTGATTATGCTCATACTCCGGATGCGCTAGAGAATGTTTTGAAAACCATCGAAGATGTCCGTACCAAAAACGAGCAATTGATAACGGTTGTGGGATGCGGAGGAAACAGAGACAAAACAAAGCGTCCTATAATGTCCAAAATTGCTACAGATCTTAGCGATAAAGCGATTTTAACTTCGGATAATCCGAGAAACGAAAATCCGGAAGTCATTTTGGATGAAATGGAAATGGGAGTAGAACCGCAGAATTACAAAAAAATGCTGAGAATCACCGATCGAAAACAAGCCATAAAAACAGCTTGCCAATTGGCACAGTCTAACGATATTATTCTGATTGCAGGCAAAGGACACGAGACCTATCAGGAAGTAAACGGAGTTCGCCATCATTTTGATGATATGGAAACGGTGAAAGAAATTTTAGAACAATTAGGAAAATAAAAAAGTTTAATCGGTTAATTGATTATTCGTTTAGTCGAATAATTATTAAATCAAAAACTTGCGAATAAACAAATTAACGATTAACCAGATAAACCAAGATATATGTTATACTATTTATTTGAATATTTAGACAAAACATTAGACCTGCCAGGAACGGGAGTTTTTCAGTACATCACTTTTAGATCGGCACTGGCATTGATGCTCTCATTGCTTTTGTCAACGATTTACGGAAAAAGAATTATCAATTTTTTGAGAAGTCAGCAAGTTGGTGAGACTGTTCGTGAGCTTGGTCTTGCAGGTCAAAATGAAAAAGCAGGAACACCAACAATGGGGGGACTGATCATCATTTTTGCAACGCTGGTACCTGTTTTGTTATTTGCCCGTTTGCATAATATCTATATCGTATTGCTTATTGTTACCACTCTTTGGATGGGAACGATTGGTTTTATTGACGATTATATCAAAATATTCAAAAAAGACAAACAAGGACTTAAAGGAATTTTTAAGGTAATCGGACAAGTTGGTTTGGGAATAATAGTAGGAACGGTGCTTTATTTTAATCCCGCAGTGACTGTTAGAACCGATACAGGAAGATCAGATATTTATAAAACAACCAATACAACGGTGGTTTTGCCTGCTCCTGTAGAAGAAAAATCGACAGCGACGACCATTCCTTTTGTAAAAAACAACGAATTTGATTATGCTGAAATATTGGCTTTTACAGGTGAAGGATACGAAAAATGGGCTTGGCTAATTTTTATTCCGGTAGTAATTTTTATCATAACAGCGGTTTCAAATGGAGCTAATTTAACAGACGGTATCGATGGTCTCGCAGCAGGAACATCTGCAATATCGGTCCTCGCGCTCGGGATTTTTACCTTCGTTTCGGGAAATATTATTTTTTCTAATTATCTGAATATAATGTATATCCCCAATTCTGGAGAAATGACGGTTTTTATATCTGCTTTTGTTGGTGCGCTAATCGGATTTCTGTGGTACAATTCGTTTCCGGCATCAGTTTTTATGGGAGATACAGGAAGTTTAACTATCGGCGGAATCATTGCAGTTTTGGCAATTGCAGTTCGAAAAGAAATATTAATTGTTCTCTTTGGAGGAATCTTTTTGGCAGAAAGCGCTTCTGTAATTCTACAGGTGGCTTACTTTAAATACACCAAAAAACGTTTCGGAGAGGGCAGAAGAATTTTCTTGATGTCGCCTTTACATCACCATTATCAGAAGAAAGGATACCATGAAAGTAAAATCGTAACCCGTTTTTGGATTGTTGCTATCATGTTGGCCATATTATCAATTGTGACCTTAAAACTACGATAGATGAGGCTGGTTATTTTAGGTGGAGGAGAAAGCGGTGTAGGTACTGCTATTCTGGGAAAGAAAAAAGGATACGATGTTTTTGTATCGGATTTTGGAAAGATAAAAGAAAGTTATAAAGAAGTTCTTATTATTAATGGAATTGACTGGGAGGAAGAAAAACATACCGAAGACCTGATTTTGAATGCCGATGTTGTCATGAAAAGTCCAGGGATTCCAGAGAAATCTCCGATAGTAAAAAAGCTTATTGCCGCTGGAATAAAAGTGATTTCGGAAATCGAATTTGCAAAATCTTTTACCAAAGCTTTAACAATAGGAATAACGGGTAGTAACGGTAAAACCACCACCACAATGCTTACCCATCATCTGTTAAAATCCGCTGGGCTAAATGTAGCGCTGGGAGGAAACATCGGAAAAAGTTTTGCATGGCAAGTGGCCGAAGACAAATACGATGCCTATGTGCTTGAGTTAAGCAGTTTCCAGCTGGACGGAATCATAGATTACAGACCGGATATTGCCATTATTACCAATATTAGTCCGGATCATTTAGACCGGTACGAATACAAATATGAAAATTACATCAATTCTAAATTTAGAATAACGATGAATCAGACGGAGAGCGACTACCTTATTTATGATGCAGATGATGAGGCAATCGCAGGATGGTTACAGAGTAACAAAACAAAAGCAAAATTAATCCCTTTTTCATTGTCTAAAGAATTCAATGAAGGGGCTTCTATAAAAGACAATAAAATGGAAATAAAGATTAACCAAGAAGAGTTTACAATGGAAACAGAATACATTGCGTTAGAAGGAAAACATAATATGAAAAACGCAATGGCAGCAAGCTCTGTAGCAAAATTGATGCAAATTAGAAATGCAACAATTCGCGAAAGTTTATCTAATTTTCAAGGTGCTGAACACCGTTTAGAAAAAGTACTGAAAATTCAGAATGTGCAATATATCAACGATTCAAAAGCTACGAATGTAAACGCTACTTTCTTTGCTTTAGATAGTATGAATGTGCCAACGGTCTGGATTGTAGGTGGTGTTGATAAAGGAAATGATTACAACGAATTGATGTCATTGGTTCGCGAAAAAGTAAAGGCAATTATCTGCCTTGGTGTTGATAATCATAAAATTATAAGTGCTTTTGGTGATGTTGTAGATATCATGGTTGAAGTCAATAATATGAAAGATGCTGTAAAAACAGCACAACGCTTAACCGAAAAAGGTGATGCGGTTTTATTATCACCGGCTTGCGCAAGTTTCGACTTATTCGAAAATTACGAAGACAGAGGAAAGCAGTTTAAACAAGCGGTGCAAAATTTATAATTTTAGATTTTAGAGTTCAGATTTTAGATTTCTCTAAACTTTGAATTCAAAATATAGTAAGTTCTTTGGGTTATGACGACGGATGAAATGAAGTTGAGAACAAAAAAGTTTTCTTTGACAATAATAGATTTAGCAGAAAAATTACCGACAACATATATTGTAAAAGTAATTGCAAATCAGATCGTAAGAAGTGGTACATCTGTTGGAGCAAATTATAGAGCAGTTTGTCGAGCAAGAAGTGATAAAGAATTTATTGCTAAAATGAATATCGTTTTAGAGGAAGCAGATGAAACTTTGTTTTGGTTGGAAATTATAAAAGAAAAAGATTGGAGTGACAAGTCAGAGTTAGAAATAATTTGGAAAGAAGGAAATCAGTTAACAGCTATTTTCGTTAGTAGTTTAAAAACAGTAAATAACAGAATTAATAAAAATATAAAACCGAAGGTTTAAAAAAATCTAAAATCTAAAATCAGAAATCTAAAATGAAACAACTCGTAAACAAATTAAAAGGAGATAGGGTAATATGGTCATTCGTGGCTTTATTGGCGTTGTTTTCGTTTATGCCTGTTTTTAGTGCGAGTAGTAATTTGGCCTACATAGGTCACGGTACAGGAAATACACTAGGTTATTTGGTCAAACATTTGGCACATATTTGTATTGGTTTCATGATCATTTATTGGGTGCATAAAGTGCCGTACCATTATTTTAGGGCGATTTCAAAAATTGCATTGCCTATCGTTTGGATATTATTGCTTTATACATTACTAAAAGGAACTGTAATTGCGGGCGCTAATGCGAGTCGTTGGATTCAGGTGCCGTTTATCGGAATCACTTTTCAGACTTCTACAATGGCGGCTATTGTGCTGTTTATATTTGTGGCTCGTTATTTGTCTAAAACAAAAGAAGAAAATGAGCCCTTCCAGGCTTCACTAATTCAGTTGTGGGTACCGGTTTTTATCACATTAGCACTTATTTTACCCGCTAACTTTTCGACAACAGCGTTGATTTTTTCAATGGTAATTATGTTAACATTTATTGGTAAATATCCTTTAAAATATATTAGTTTCATTATTGGTTCAGGTGTTGTTATGCTGGTTTTCTTTTTGCTTATCGCGAAAGCATTTCCCGAATCACGTTTTTTTAGCAGGGTAGGAACCTGGGGAAGCCGTATAGAAAATTTTACCACAGACAAACCAGACGAAGATGATTATCAAATAGAAAAAGCAAAAATTGCTATTGCGTCAGGAAGATTTGGAGGCTTAGGACCAGGTAAAAGTGTTCAGAAGAACTTTTTGCCACAATCCTCTTCCGATTTTATTTACGCCATTATTGTAGAAGAATACGGTCTTGTTGGCGGAGTTTCGATCTTGCTTTTGTATTTATTGCTTTTGTTTCGATTTGTAATTGCCTCGCACAAAGCCAATACATTATTCGGAAAATTAGTCGTCGTCGGCCTCGGGTTTCCGATGATATTTCAGGCGATGATTAATATGGCAGTAGCGGTAGAATTATTGCCTGTAACAGGACAAACGCTTCCGCTGATAAGTAGTGGTGGTAGTTCTATTTGGATGACCTGTTTTTCACTCGGAATTATAATTAGCGTGACTAAAAAAGACGAGGAAATTGTCGAAGAGCAGATAGAAAAGGAAAAACGCAAAGAAGCACTTCAACGATTAATTGACAGAGAATTAAGCGAAGAAGATTTACCAAGCGATCAGGAAGAAGAAATGTATTCTATTGAAGATACTTCTAAAAATCCGATGAACGCAGTTTTAAATAAATAAAAAAGATAGTTTTTAAAGCGTTATAATTTTAAAAAATATGACTAAGTATAAATTCATATTAAGCGGTGGCGGTACAGGAGGACATATCTATCCTGCGATTGCTATTGCAAACGAATTAAAACTACAATTTCCGGATGCAGAGTTTCTTTTTGTGGGGGCCAAAGATAAAATGGAGATGCAAAAAGTACCACAGGCGGGATACGAAATAAAAGGTCTTTGGATTGCTGGTTTACAGAGAAAATTAACCCTGCAAAATTTGATGTTTCCATTAAAATTGGCAACAAGTTTGCTGGAGTCAAGACGCATCATCAAACAATTTAAGCCTAATGTAGTGATAGGCACAGGTGGTTTTGCCAGTGGGCCATTATTGCAGGCAGCAGGAGGAGCAGGAATCCCGACAGTTATTCAGGAACAGAACTCGTTTCCTGGGATAACCAATAAATTATTGAGCAGAAGAGCCAATAAAATCTGTGTTGCTTACGAGAATTTAGAGCGCTTTTTTCCAAAAGAAAAAATGGTTTTAACGGGTAATCCGGTTCGTCAGGATTTAATAGATATTGACAGTAAAACAGATGAAGCAATTGCTTTTTATGGCTTAGATCCAAATAAAAAAACACTTTTGGTTTTAGGCGGAAGTTTGGGGGCTAGAAGGGTAAACCAATTAATCGAAAAGGAATTGCTTACTTTACTTTCTCTGGATGTTCAAATTATCTGGCAATGTGGGAAATTGTATTTTGAAGAGTATAAAAAACACAGTCAGCAAAATATAAGAGTCGTTGATTTTATTGAAAGAATGGATTTTGTCTACGCTGCAGCGGATGTGATCATTTCGCGCGCCGGAGCCTCATCGGTTTCAGAATTATGTATTGTAGGGAAGCCTGTTGTTTTTATTCCATCACCGAATGTTGCAGAAGATCATCAAACAAAAAATGCTCAGGCAATTGTAGATGAAAAAGGGGCTATTTTATTGAAAGAATCAGAATTAGAAAGCCAATTTAGTATTGTTTTTGAAGCCCTGTTGAAAGATGACGGCAAACAAAAACAGTTGAGTACCAATATAAAAAAGTTGGCCAAGCCAAATGCTACCAAAGATATTGTAGCGCAGATTATAAAGTTGTTATAATGTAAGTTTTAATCGAAATTATAAAACGACATCAAAAAACAGAAGCTTATTTTAGGGCTTCTTGAACGTAAAAACAAGTAAAAAGACAAAGGGTTAACAGTTAGTTTTTTATAAAATAAAAACGAAAGTTAGACGCTTATAAATAAAAATAAAATGAATTTAAATCAGATACATAACGTTTATTTTATTGGTATCGGAGGCATCGGAATGAGTGCACTGGCCCGCTATTTTAAAAACATAGGGAAACAGGTTTCTGGTTATGATAAAACACCTTCAATGCTTACAAATGAGCTGATTGAAAGCGGTATTAACATTCATTTTGAAGATAATATTAATTTAATTCCAAGTGATTATTTCGTAGAGAATACATTGGTGATTATTACGCCTGCGGTTCCGATATCGCATTCAGAATGGAATTATTTTCTGGAAAGAGAATATCAGGTCAAAAAAAGAGCTGAGGTTTTAGGTATTATTACAAAAGATACGTTTTGTTTTGCAGTTGCAGGTACGCACGGAAAGACCACTACTTCAAGTATTTTAGGGCATATTTTATTTGAAAGTGGCGCTGATGTTACCGCTTTTGTGGGCGGAATTGTAGAGAATTATAATTCGAATTTAATTGGAAGCGGAAAAACCGTAACGGTTGTTGAGGCAGATGAATTTGATCGTTCGTTTTTGCATTTGCATCCCAATATTGCGTGTATCACTTCTATGGATGCAGATCATTTGGATATTTACGGAACAAGTGAAGCTATAGAAGCCTCTTTTGTTGAATTTGCATCGAAAGTAGAAGATAAGAATAATCTTTTTATAACCAAAGAATTACCGTTAGAAGGCATTCAGTGTGCGATAAATGAAGAAGCCGTTTACAAAGCTTTTAATGTTCGTATAGAAAACGCAAGTTATGTTTTTGATGTGCAAACGCCGTCAGAAATTATCAAAGATTTGCATTTTGGTTTGCCGGGAAAACACAATTTAATGAATGGACTAATGGCTATTGCGATGGCGAAAACGTTTGGCACACCGACAGAATCCATTGCAAAAGCTATTGCTTCATTCAGAGGAATCAGAAGACGTTTTTCGTATCAGATTAAGACCGAAAAATTAGTTTATATTGATGATTATGCACATCATCCAACAGAAATAAATGCAGTGCATCAGGCGGTTAGAGAATTATATCCTGACCAAAAAGTTTTAGCTGTTTTTCAGCCACATTTATTTAGCAGAACAAAAGATTTTATAGATGGTTTTGCCGAAAGTCTGTCTGCTTTTGATGAAGTACTTTTGATGGATATTTATCCCGCACGCGAATTACCAATGGAAGGTGTGACATCGGAATGGTTGTTGGGGAAAATGACAAATTCGAACAAAAAAATCGTTGCAAAAGAAGATTTATTAGCGTCCATCAAAGCTAGCGATGCGCCAATAATTGTTACGATAGGAGCTGGTGATATTGGAGAAATGGTTCCGTCAATCAAAAAATTGTTAAATGAAACTATTTAATTGGACAAACATTCGATTACTGCTCATTTTTGGGCTTGTACTTTTTTTGTATTCGTTTGCTCAACATCGAAATGGAGATCGGAAATTGAAAAAATCTACGGTAGTTTTTGTAGGAGAAAATACAATTTTTGTCACTCCCGAAACGGTTAATAAATTGTTGATAGAAAATAAAAGAGATGCTTCAAGTATTAGAAAAGATGAAGTAGATTTGAATAAAATAGAGAAAACCCTTGATACGCAAGAGATGATTGAAAAGTCAGATGTATTTGTAAGTATCGATGGGGTTCTTAAAGCGGTGGTAAAACAGAAGACTCCTGTAGCTCGTTTTTTTGACGGGCAGAGGTCGTTTTATATTGATTATAAGGGTGGTAGAATGCCGCTTTCTGATAATTTTACAGCCAGAGTTCCTCTTGTTTCGGGAACCATAAATGAAAAAAATAACGAAGATTTAGCTACTTTATTTCGCTTAATTTATGACGATGTGTTTTTGAAGAAAAACATCATTGCAATACAAATTATGCCTAATGGTAGCTTAAAAATGTTTAACAGAAATTATAATTACTTCATTGATTTTGGAAGAACGATAAATGTTGAACGAAAATTTGAAAATTATAAAGCCTTTTTTCAGAAAGCTGTTTTAGATAGTTCGCTTTATAAATATAAAAAGATTGATTTAAGGTTTACGGAACAAGTAGTTTGCACAAAATAATAGAAAATGGGAAAAGATAACATTGCAGTAGGTCTAGATATTGGAACAACCAAAATAGTTGCCATGATAGGCAAGAAGAATGAGTATGGTAAGTTGGAAATTTTAGGAATTGGAAAATCCAAAAGTTTGGGTGTTGCCAGAGGAGTTGTAAACAACATTACGCAAACTATTCAGTCAATTCAACAAGCGATACTTGAAGCAGAAAATAATTCAGGTTACAAAATAAAAGATGTCGTTGTGGGTATTGCAGGGCAACACATCAGAAGTATTCAGCATACAGATTACATCAGCAGGAGTAATCCGGAAGAAGTAATTGGCGAAAATGATATTCAACTTTTGATCGATCAGGTTAATAAACTTGCTATGTTACCAGGAGAAGAAATTATTCATGTTTTGCCCCAAGAATTTAAAATTGATGGTCAATCTGAGATAAAAGAGCCAATCGGGATGTATGGTGGAAGATTAGAGTCTAGTTTTCACGTAGTGGTTGGTCAGGCTTCTTCTATCAGAAATGTCGGAAGATGTATTCAGAGTTCAGGAATCGAATTGTCGGGTTTAACATTAGAACCTTTAGCTTCGGCAGATGCAGTTTTAAGTCAGGAAGAAAAAGAAGCAGGTGTAGCGCTAATTGATATCGGTGGAGGAACAACAGATTTAGCCATTTTTAAGGACGGAATTATTCGTCATACCGCTGTAATTCCTTTCGGAGGAAATGTTATTACAGAGGATATTAAAGAGGGGTGTTCAATTATCGAAAAACAAGCAGAGCTTTTAAAAATAAAATTCGGATCTGCATGGCCGGGAGAAAATAAAGATAATGAGATCGTTTCTATTCCGGGTCTAAGAGGCAGAGAACCTAAGGAAATTTCACTTAAAAACTTATCTAAAATCATTCACGCTCGTGTGGTTGAAATTATAGAACAGGTTTTTACAGAAATAAAAGCATACGGACATGAAGATCCGCGCAAAAAATTGATTGCTGGAATTGTACTTACAGGTGGCGGCGCTCAACTAAAGCATGTTAAGCAATTGGTAGAGTACATTACGGGGATGGATACCAGAATTGGATATCCAAACGAGCATTTGGCGGGTAATTCTAGTGAAGAAATCTCTAGTCCATTGTTTGCAACGGCGGTTGGTCTTGTAATGAATAGTATCGAAAATAGTACACAAAGTGCTGTGCAAATGCAAGTTGTAAATGAGAAGACAAAAGTGGTGTACAGAAATGCTCCACCCGTGCAGCAACAACGATACGAAGTAGAAGAAAATTACGTTGAAAGAGTAGAAATTATCGAAGAAACGCCACGAGAAATTAGAAATAATGTGGTTAAAGAAGAATCTACGGAGACCAAAATAAGAAGATCATTTTTTGATCGTTATGTCGATAAAATCAAAGATTTTTTAGACAACGCAGAATAAATTAGAATAAAAAAAGAAAAGGATTACTTTTTGCCCCAAGTCAAGAAGTAAAAAATGTATTAAATAAGAATTTCAAAACCAAAACATGATGAGCAACTCAGAATTTGGAAGCATTTCATTTGATTTACCAAAAAACCAATCAAATGTTATAAAAGTTATAGGTGTAGGTGGAGGTGGTAGTAACGCTATCAACCACATGTTTAAGCAAGGTATTAAAGGGGTAGATTTTATCGTTTGTAATACAGACTCGCAAGCACTTCAAAACAGTGCCGTTCCGAATAAGATTCAATTAGGGGTTAATTTAACAGAAGGTCTTGGCGCTGGTGCAAATCCAGATGTAGGACAGCAATCTGCTATCGAAAGTATTGCTGATATCGAAAAAATGTTGGATCGCAATACCAAAATGGTTTTTATTACTGCCGGTATGGGTGGCGGAACAGGAACAGGTGCTGCTCCGGTTATTGCTCAATTGGCCAAAGAAAGAGAGATTCTGACAGTAGGTATCGTTACGATCCCTTTTCAGTTTGAAGGAAAAGTGCGTCAGGAGCAAGCACTTTTAGGAATCGAGAAGTTGCGTAAGCAAGTAGATTCTCTAATTGTAATTAACAATAATAAATTAAGAGAAGTTTACGGAAATCTTGGTTTTAAAGCAGGATTCTCGAAAGCCGACGAAGTTTTGGCAACCGCATCAAGAGGTATTGCCGAAGTTATAACGCATCACTATACGCAAAATATCGATTTACGTGATGCCAAAACCGTATTGTCTAATAGCGGAACTGCGATTATGGGTTCTTCTGTTGCGGCTGGTGAAAACAGAGCAAAAGAAGCCATTGTATCTGCGTTGGATTCTCCGTTATTAAATGATAACAAAATTACAGGAGCCAAAAACGTATTGTTGCTTATCGTTTCTGGATCAAACGAAATTACCTTGGATGAAATTGGCGAAATCAACGACCACATTCAGGCAGAGGCTGGGTTTAATGCTAATATTATCATGGGAGTTGGTGAAGATGATACTCTTGGTGATGCTATTGCTGTAACCATTATTGCGACTGGTTTTGATGTAGAACAACAAAACGAAATTGTAAATACAGAACCTAAAAAAATCATTCATACCTTAGAAGATGAACAAAGAAGTGTTCATAATCTTACCAATAAAACACTAACTTCTTTTGATTTGAACGCAGAGACAACTACTGCTAAATCTGAAGATAAAATTGTTTTTGATTTGATGGAAGAACCGTTTGCTCCTACAATACCTACTCCGGTTGCTGTTGCTCCAGTGATCAATCAGGAAGAGTTAGTGGTAATGTCTGAATTTATTAAAAATCTGGATGTAACTTTCGAAATTGTTTCCCCAATCACCGATATCGATTTTACCATTTCAGCTGCCGAAACAACCAAAGTAGAAGAGGTAAAACCAGTGCAACATCGTTTTATGGAAAGAGAAGAACAAACTACTTTTTCTTTTGATTTACCACTTTTCAGACAAGAGCCGGAAGTAAAAAAACAGCCTGTTGTTGAGGAAGAAAATAAAATTTTATTCGAATTAACAAACGAAACGCGTAATATAAAAGTAAACGATCCTGTACAGTTTGTTCCGGTTACTGAACTTTCTGAAAACGGAATAATCAAATATTCTTTGGAAGAGTACATGGAAGTAGAGAACGATCTGATCGCTTCAAAGCCAGTTGAAAAACCTATTGAAGAGGTAATTCCGGCAGAACTCAATATCACGCTTAAACCAAAGATCGATTTTGCTCAGGAAGTTGCTTCTAACACATCTGAAAACATTTCTCCGATGGAATTGACGATTGAAGAAACTTTGAGATTAAGAGCCGAGGAAAGAAGAAAGAAACTAAAAGAATTTAATTATAAATTTCATAATAATGTTTCCAGAATTGATGAGCTCGAAAAAGAGCCTGCTTACAAAAGATTAGGCATTGATTTGTCTAATTCGCAGTCAGGGCCAACTAATTCTAGAATTTCAGTAGGGACAGATAGTAATAACGATTTGCAATTACGTTCAAATAATTCATTTTTGCACGACAACGTAGATTAATTTTACTTTCATCAAAATAGAGATAGCCCGAAAATTGGATTTAATTTTCGGGTTATTTTTTTTATCTTCGCACAGAATTTCAGAATTTGACTTTCTAATGAAGAAATAAAAGAATTTCTTTTTTTAAAGAATATTCAAAAAACACTATTAATCGATAAGCATCGCTTATTTAAATAATACTAAAATGAGTTTACAAATACAGATCATGGACGAAATTAAAACCGCCATGAGAGCAAAAGATACCGTAGCACTGGAAGCATTAAGAGCAATCAAATCTGAAATGTTATTGGCAGCAACTGCATCAGGATCTAAAGAAGAACTTACAGAAGATGACGAAATAAAATTATTGCAAAGATTGGTAAAGACTCGTAAAGAAAGTGCCAGAATCTTTACAGAGCAAAATCGTCCCGATTTGGCAGAACCAGAATTAGCACAAATTGCGGTAATTGAGAAGTTTTTGCCAGCACAATTAAGCGAAGCTGAAGTAGAAGCTGTAATTGCAAAAATTATTGCAGAAACAGGAGCTTCTGGAATAGCATCTATGGGTAAAGTAATGGGATTGGCGTCTGCACAGTTGGGTGGAACTGCCGAAGGAAAAACCATTTCTACAATAGTTAAGAAATTGCTTGTATAAAAATAGGTTTCAGAGTTCAGATTTAATTCAAATCTGAATTCTAAAATCATAAATTTAGAATAAATTGACCGCGTAGTTCAACTGGATAGAATATCAGATTTCGGCTCTGAGGGTTGGGGGTTCGAACCCCTCCGCGGTCACTAGATGGGACAAAGAAGACATACACTTCTTCGTCCCATTTTTATTTGGGTCTAATCTCTACTTTCTTTTGTGTTTTCCTAAAGACCATCAGATGTAATCCCAACATTGAGGTTTTCAAATTCAACTTTAAGGATATCAATTTTCAAATTCTTTAAAAAGATGTTATTTACCAGTATTGAATTTATGCTATAACTACAACCTTTTCGACAGTGATAATAAGAGTAGAAATTATTTCTTACCTTAGAAATATTAGCCGTTAACATAGAATGATATTTAAGGCATTTATAAAAAAACATCTTAAAGGTAATCGCTCATTGGTAACTGTTCTCGTTCTAAGTTCTTTCTGCGATACCATTAAAAACATCCTCTACAAACAATTGGTAGTCGTTTACTTTTAAAGAGATATCATTTAATTTTATTCTTACAAATATTTTTATGAAGTTTTTTCATATATTAGCCTCTAATTTTGGTATAATTTTTAAGGATAGCCATAAAAAACACCTCTCATTTTATCCTTTTTCAATATAATAGTACTAAAACCAAAATATAAACCTTTTTAATTCTTTAATAATGCATGCTTTGTAAAATGCAATTTTAATTTTATTAAAAAAATAATATTTATAAGATTTTATTTATATATTTGCGACATAAATTAATAATTAAATAAAGATCATTATGTCGTTTTTAACATCATTAACAGTAGCAGGTAAAGATTACAGAGTATTAAACGTGAGTTATGATTTGGCTCAAGAAACAGATGCTTCTGGGCGTCCGTCTACGGTAACACGTGGAGGAAGAATTATGATTCAGGTAGAATCAACTGGTGGTACTGAATTGTTTGAGTGGATGACCAACAATTTCGAAAGAAAAGATGGTTCAGTAAAATTCATCAAACGTGACTCAAACGCTACTTTAAAAGAGCTAAAGTTTACAGAAGCTTACATGGTTAAGTACAAAGAAAACTTTGATCATAACAGCGAAAATCCTTTAACGGAAACTTTTATGATCTCTGCGCGTAAAATTTCGATGGGTGGAGGAGAATTTGATAATGCTTGGGTGTAATCCTTTGGACTTTATCAAACTTTATTAAGCTTGAACTATTAAGGAAGTCCATTTATTGGACTTCCTTTTTTGTTTTATAGCTAAAGATTACATCAAATAAGCAGGAGTCAAATTTTATAACAATCTAATACATCTACACATGAGTTTTTTATCTAAATTACATATAGACGGCGAAGAATATAATGTTCTTGAATTTAATATTAGTTTCAAACAAGAAATAGATACCACAAGCAAACCTACTGGAAATGCGAAGGGCGGTATCATAAGAATGATCATTGAGGCAAGTCAAAACAGCCATTTCTTGTCATGGATGTTAAATGGAGATTTAACAAAAGACGGCAAAATAGTTTTTTACAGAAGAGATGCTTTAAGCAAAATGAAAGAACTTACTTTTTCAAAAGCATTTTGTGTGGGTTACGATGAGCAATTTACAAGTACTACAGAGGTTCCGATGAAAATAACCATGGAATTGGTGGCGAAAGAATTGACATTTGGAGATGCAAAATTCTCTAACAACTGGATCGCTTTAGATTAAATTGTAAAAAAGCTAATTAAAAAACCGTATTAAAATGGCACATTTTTCAGAACAAGTACATATAAGTATAGGCAGTTTTACCCAAAACGTTGTGTATTATGATTTAAAGCTATCGCAAAAAATGGCTGATCATCATCATTTTTCATTCGTTTGGCAATATACAGGAAAAGCCATCATCAATCCTGCTGATCAGGCAAAAGCCTTGAGAAGTTATTTAGGCGATGAAGTCATTTTTACTTTTAAGAGTCTAACCGGAATTAGATTGATGAGTAAAGGTATTATTACCGAGCTTTCGTCTGTTGATCTTCATGGGAGCGCAGTAGGCTTGCATGTTTCGGGAGTTAGTCATAGTATTGTGATCAATGACATAAAAAAAGCTAGGGCCTTTAAAGAGCGTAGTATGGATGATATCGTACTCAGTATTTTTGCCGAAGGTCCAGGAGAATTTTACCAAAGAGATTCTATAAAATCAACGTACCTTAAAGAGTTTCCGAATATTTTGCAATACAATGAAACCAGTTTTGAGTTTTTAAAAAGACTGGCAACACGTTACGGACAGTGGTTTTATTTTGATGGTATGCGCATGCAATACGGCCAGACCAAAACCAGCAAAACAGTGCTGATTAACGGAGCATCACTTCATAGCTTTAAGATACAGGCCAACATGGTTTCGCATAAAATAGCCTTAGCAGGTTATGATTATAATAATGCGTCCAATATTCAGAACGCAGCAACAAAAACCACTGTAGGGAGTAAAGATAGTTTTGCATCCAATGTGAATTACAATCAAGGAACGGTTACAAACGCTGAGTTAAGCAGTGGTGTGTATACGGTAAATGCCCAAAACAAGGAGGAAATTGACGAGATGATCCAACTGCAAACTGCAGGTAATGATGCCAATAGTGTGTATTATAGCGGAATATCGTATTTCCCGATAGGACTTGGTCAAGTATTTACGATACAAAATCAAACGGTACAACATGAGTTAATAGCTATTGAGGTAACACATCATTCTGAGGTACACGGAAACTATTCTTGCGAGTTTAAGGCAATCCCGGCAGATGTTGCGGCGCCACATTATACCGATGTACATGTTTTTGCAAAAGCAGAAAACCAGCCTGCTCAAGTAAAAGACAACAATGATCCCGAAGGATTAGGACGCATAAAAGTACAGTTTTACGGAGTAAGCAGCAATATTGTAAGTGAGTGGATACGTATGATTCAGCCACATTCAGGCGCAGGCAAAGGATTTTATTTTATTCCAGAAATAGGAGAAGAAGTCTTAGTAGGTTTTGAAGGCAACAATGTGCAAAATCCTTATGTAATGGGGACACAATACAATGGTAACGAATCTTCGGGTTATGGCTCGCCACAAAACGATATAAAAGTAATTCAAACCCGAAGCGGATGTAAAATTGTTATCAACGATGCCGATGGTTCTATATTGACACAGGACAAAGCAGGAAGTACTATTTTTCAAGATGGGCAAGGTAATATTACAACCGATGCCATTAAGAATTTTACTGTGAACGCTGAAAACATTAATTTTAATGCTTCGCAAAGTATCAGTACCGCAGCGGGAGTAAATATCACTGAAAGTGCTGGAGCAGATAAATCTACTACTGTAGGAATGTTGCATAGTACTCATGTTGGAGGCGATAGTATGTTCAATGTTACCGGTAATTTTATGGAAAATATTGAAGGGAATAAAGAATTGAATACAGAAAAAGAAATAACATTCAATAGCCAAAAAGGTATGGAATATTCATCAAATGGCGAAATACAAAAACATTCTCAAAAAGAAGTAAAGTTAAATAGTGCAGAAAAATCTAATTTCTTTTAGTCATGTCATATACATCTAATATAGGAGGAAAATTAATTGTTAAAGTAGAAGGAGATATAAAATCCTATGCAAAAGAGAATATTGAAATAAATTCTGCAAAAAAAATCACCATCACGGCAAAAAACGGGGTAAGTGTTGGAGAGCCAGACAGCCCTCCAACAAGTGAAGCATCAACTTATAAATGTACTCATTGTGAAGAAGAGTTTACTGCTGAATTATTTAGAAAAACGATTGGGGTTAAATCATTATCAACAAAACAAAAAACTATAATAGATTCATTTTTACCATATTTAAATAAATACCGAAAAGATTTTGGATTAGACACTTGTTTAAGGAAGGCTCATTTTGTTTCACAAATTGCACTTGAATCTGCGAGTTTTACAACTTTTGAAGAAGGCGAAGAATATTCATCAAGTATAACATTGGGTGTTTTCAGTTCTTCAGAAATAGTAATTAATTCTACCATAGTTAATTCATTAAAGGATAAATTGACTTTAATATTTAAAATTGTAGATAGTAAAGGAATTGAAATAGTCAAAACAAACGATGAACTTAAAACTTTCCTTTTGAATGAGAAGCCTAATGTAATTGATAGTGAACTTTATGGAAAGTATAAAGGAGAGAAGGATGCTCAAGATAAAAAGAAAAGAAATGATAAATTGTTAAAAGAAGTGTTAAAAGCTGACAAAACAATTGATTATAAAATCTATTTAAAAGCGCATTCTTGTTTTGGTGTTCCTTTAATGTCACGTGCATATGCTCCATATACCGGAGACACTAGAGGCTTAGGAAATGGAGATGAATTAAGTAGAGATGGATGGAAATTTAAAGGTAGAGGATTAAAACAAGTTACCGGCAGAGGAAATTACGAAAATTTTGCAAAATATAGAAATAAGAATTCTTTCAATGATGATACTACAGGACAAATAGATTTTACAAAAGAAAAAGAAGGATCTGAATTGAAAGGGAATTATCTTAAGCTATCAGATGACGCTATGTATGCAACACAATCTGCATTGTGGTTTTGGAATGATGGAACAAAGTACAATAAAAAATCAGCTAAAGAGCATGCAGATAAAGATGATGTTGATTCTGTTTCTAAAGCAATAAATAGGTATGATAAAAATGCATTGCCGAAAAGGGAAGCAAATTATAATAGAGCTAGAAATGAAGGGGTGTTTGATATTAATAGGCATTATAAGCTGATGCTAGAAAATGGTGATGACAAGCAGAAAAAAGAAGCTAGAGAATATTTAGAAATGAGAAAAGGTTTAAAAGATAAAGAAGCAATAAAAATTTTAGAAGACGACGAAAAAAAGAATCCTGCAAAAAAAGAAGAGACAAAACCTATAAATAAATGAGAAATAAATTTAAAATAGTACTATTTATATTTTTTTCAATTACAGCATATTCTCAAAACCTTAAAATTTTAAAGGATTCTATATTCATAGATTCTAATTTTATGAGAATTGAAGAATTGAAAATTAATTTAAATAATGAAAAAGTAAAGAATAAAATATATTCTATTACTCAAAGTACTTATGAAATATTTGAAAAACCATTACTATGCTTGCCTGAGCAAAGAATTAAGGCTAAAAAAGACACGTTGTCAAATCGTGTTTTAAAAGATGCTTTGAGAGAAACCAATTCAGGATTCGAACACTATGAAATTTATTATGATAAAAATAATATTATTAATATATCGATAAGTCTTCAATCATATGGTTCTCCATGGGAAGCGATTCAATATTATTGTTTTGATTTAAACAATGGTAAAAGAATTGGGATAAGTTTGTTTGTAAATCAACAAATGCTTTTAAAAAAAATTAAAAGTAAATTAAAAGATCAGGATATAATTTTGTCAATAAACCCAACGGTTTTATTAAATTTTAAAATAATTGCAAACAAAAACGAAAATATTTCTGGGATTGATTTCTCAATTTTTGATACTGAAAATTACAGGAATAGTGGATATGAAGAATTTATTGTTCACTTTGAATGGAAAGAAATTGAAAAATATATTTCTTCTATTTACAAAAAAAGATTATTGGAGAAATAAAGTATGCAATTCCTGCAGCTGATTTTGAAAATCAAGACTATTGGAAATCAGGTAGTTTTTACTATGATACTGGTGTAAAACAGACTTATGGCATTTCAGGGACAATAAACGCAGGTAAAAGTATTTTTTGGAAAAGAACTAAAACAAGATTAACTAGTGAAACACTTGAAAAAAAACAATAATGAAATATATATTTTATATTGCTGTATGTAGTTGTTTATTATTTTCTTTCTGCAACAATCAATCAAAAAATAAAAGCAAATTTATCATAGCTTTTGTTCAGGATAAATATAAAGACAAACTATCAGAAGTTGAGAATGGTATGGATAATACTGATTCTCTGGCAGGAGATGGTAGTAGTGTAATGAACTTTATTGGTATTTTCCCTGAAAGCAATGATACTATAATAATTTATAAGCTAAAAGAAGATTTAAAAGAAAAACCTGAAAAGTTTTCTTTTTGGTCTAAAAAAAGCAATAAAGAATTGATAACTTTCTTTAGCTCAGAAGGTGATTTGGTTAAGGTTACTTTTGCCAAACAGAATACTATAATTGTTAATAATGATATTTATACAGTAAACAACCAATATTACGTCTTTTTAAAACAAAAAATTTTTAATGAAAAATCGATACTAGATTTAGCTTTCTTTTTAAAAGATGGTTATGGCGATTATTCTCAAACATTAGAAACATTAAATAAAAATTGGAGAAATCAAAAAGAAAATCCGACACATAGAATTATTAAAGCCAAAATAAAAAACAAAAACTATCAGACTGATAACCAGTTTTTTAATTATAATTTTATTTATAACTATAATGAAAATGGAATTTTGGAGAATATTTTAGGAGAAAATAGCTTTAATAAAAAATTTGTCAAGGAGAACAATAAATATATTATATATAATGTAGATAGGTCTATAAATGAGAGAGCTTTAGATAATGAATATTTATACAAAAACAAGAAAACTTTATTTGATTCAGTCATAGGAACGAGAGAGATATTTTCTAATGCCACCATGTATAATTATGTTAAATATCAATCCAAGCTGAAATTTTCCATTAGCGACCAAAAGCCTAAAAATGTTGATGAAATTCTTGAAATTTTAGTTCTTAATCAAAAAGATTTGCATTAATATTTTTTATTAAATGTAAACTATAATGAAAAATAATATTAAAAAATTGCGCTAGTAGGCAATATCTAATGAATACAGCTTGGTACTTATGTATGTGATAATAGATAATGGAGTGCGTTTTTATGCAGATTATAAGCAAGCTCTTGGTGTAAAATAAGATTTTGAGTATGATATTCCGGAAAATGATACAATACTAAAAGAGTATTTAACAAAAATGCTTGAAATAAGCAAAAAGCAGAAAACCAGCCTGCTCAAGTAAAAGACAACAATGATCCCGAAGGATTAGGACGTATAAAAGTACAGTTTTACGGAGTAAGCAGCAATATTGTAAGTGAGTGGATACGCATGATCCAGCCACATTCAGGTGCAGGTAAAGGATTTTATTTTATTCCAGAAATAGGCGAAGAAGTCTTAATAGGCTTTGAAGGCAACAATGTGCAAAATCCTTATGTTATGGGAACACAATACAATGGTAATGGATCTTCGGGTTATGGCTCGCCACAAAACGATATTAAAGTAATTCAAACCCGAAGCGGATGTAAAATTGTTATCAACGATGCCGATGGTTCTATATTGACACAGGACAAAGCAGGAAGTATTATTTTTCAAGATGGGCAAGGTAATATTACAACCGATGCTATTAAGAATTTTACTGTGAACGCTGAAAACATTAATTTTAATGCTTCGCAAAGTATTAGTACTTCAGCGAGAATAAATATTACTGAAAGTGCGGGAGCAGATAAAACAAGTATGGTTGGGATGATGCTCAACACTACTGTTGGGGGTGATAGTATGCTTAACGTTATGGGTAGTTTTATGGAGAATATTAAGGGGAATAAAGAATTGAATACAGAAAAAGAAATAACATTCAATAGCCAAAAAGGTATGGAATATTCATCAAATGGCGAAATACAAAAGCATTCTCAAAAAGAAGTAAAGTTAAATAGTGCAGAAAAATCTAATTTCTTTTAGTCATGTCATATACATCTAATATAGGAGGAAAATTAATTGTTAAAGCAGAAGGAGATATAAAATCCTATGCAAAAGAGAATATTGAAATTAATTCTGCGAAGACTATTAAAGTAACTGGAGCTCAAAAAGGAGTAACCTTTAACAAGCCTAAAATGGTTCCAATTTATATTAATGAAAAATGTTTAGTTAGTTTAGACCTAAGGATAATTGGAATGGTGACAATTACGGATTTGATTGGGTAAGAACTGGCGATACAAAAATCCCTGGAGACACATATTATAAAAAAATAATTGGCAAGTATGGTAGCGTATACGCATCACAAGGAGGTGTACTTGCGCAAAGTGATAGTGAATTTAAAAAATTAATGTCTAAATTTAATCCTCACACCTTTTTTGTTAAAGATAAAAACGGAAAAAAGAAAGGGGTAAATTATTGTGTGCCTTGGCTATGTTTGTATCCTCAAAATATAATAAAACAGGTTAAACAAAAAGATGGAACGATAAAACCAACAGAAGTAAAATCAGGATTTAAGAATACTGTTGCAATATTAAGAACTGTTATAGCAATAGATAAAAAACCAGAAAAATTAGAATTAGATTACGATACTAAATTGTTTAAAATATCTAATCCTGTTTTTCCATTAGCAGTAGGTAAACACGAAATAGAGATGACTATAACCTGTCTGAAAGAATTTAGTACTGACCAACCTATCAAAGTAGTTGCAACCTATAAAGATGCGAAAGGCAAATTAGAGAAGTCTCTGGCAGGAAAATTAAAAGTACTTAAAAACAAAGACAGATATAAAGTAGATGTTCTTTTCGTTAATGTTTGGACTAATATAAATGGTGGGAAAAAACCAAAGAAATCCAATCCTATAGGAAGAGATGTTGAATTAAAAAAATACCTAAATCAAGCTTTAATTGATCCTCGTTTTGAAACAGTTACACTAAAATTAGATTCTGATATTAATCCGTTGACTAAAAAAACTACAAATAGAAAAACAAATTTCAATAATGTTTCAAATGCCATAGGTGGCGTTAATCCAAATATTCCTGACGGTTCAATTAATAATATTTATCAATTTTTAAATACAGAATTATATAAAACATATAGTTATAAAAAGTATCAAAATTATTTTAAAGTTTATTTTATAAATGAAGATGCAAATGGATTATACGGTATAGGTAGATCAATAAATAAAGCTGATGACTTTAGAACGATTTTAGTTTATAAAATAGGATTTGCAGATAGTACAGTAGCGCATGAAACATTACACTCTATGGGACTATATCATTCTTTTGATAATAATAGTGACTTTACATTAGAGTTTTGTAAAACAGATAATATTATGGATTATTCAGACGCTTATGCACCTTATACTCCAGTAATAAGTCTGTATCATTGGCAATGGAGTAAATTATGGGATAGAGCGATAAAAGAAATATAAAAATGAAAAAAGTATTATTTATATATTTAGCTTTTGTAATTCATAGTTGTAAATCACAAAATGAAGATCAAAAGGAAATAGAAAAGATTAAACAACACTATAAAATGGATAACAAGCACCAATATAACAATTTAGTACAAGGTGAATCCGAAACGTTTAATATTAAACGGTTTGATGAAAGTAAAAACGAAGCTGAAGATTATAATTATGAACTGCCTAATGGTTTAATTATTAGAGAATTTGGAGATCAAGAAAGTGGATATTATAGTGAAACAAAAATAAAAAACTCTTTATTTACAATAGCTAAAGTGTTTCACACTAATTCTCACATAAAGTCGAAAGGACCAATGTTTAAAGATGATTGTGAGATTGGTATTTGGTATGATTTTGACGAAAGTGGAAAGTTAATTAAGGAACTTGATTTAGATAAACCTTTCAAAATTGCAATTGAAGACATAATTGAATATCTTAAAAATAATGAGGCCGAGTTATTTTCAAGTTTCACTTCTATAAATAGATCATATGAACAGGAAACAAAAAAAGCGAAATGGAGTTTAATTTATAGAGGAAAATATAAAGATAATTTAGGAATGTATATGATTGAAATAGATGATTCTACAGCTGAAATAATAAAGGTTGTCAAAATATTAGGAAAAGAAGGAGAAAAAGAAATTCTTTTTGAAAAATAAATCCCGATTTTTTTTAAAGAAATTCGAATGGCTTTTTTAAATATGCGACTCTGTCCCAAAAAGTGTGTAAGTTGAAAAGTGGATATGCAAACAAAAAGTAGAGAAAAAGTTAACCTATATTTTTGTATTGAATTTGATTGATTAATTCTTCAATAGTTTCATAATTAAAAGCAGGAATTAGTATTAAATAAATTAAAATCAATTATTATGTGCCTCACTAACTGCGTAAGTTAAAAAATGATATTACAAAAAACATCTGTATATTCAGGTGTTTTTTTGTATTAACTAAATATCCTAACATCTTTATGCAAAAACATCTAATAGAAAATAGGTTTTTATTTACTTAAATCTTAGTCACTATTTTTTTGATGATTCCTCTTTTTTTTAAATTCTACTGCTATTAAAATAATTTTTGCTAAATATTTTTGTTAGGTAATAAGCATTCTTGATTAAATATAAAATAATTAATGAGCTCGATATGGTACTTGATGTTTTCAAATATTTTGAAATGTCAAATAGGAAGTCATTAAGATCTTTTATTCATTAAAATAACGTATCTTAGTATAAAAGCTACAAAAAGCTTTCATTTAAATTGTAAAAATGTATTTCAAATACCTATTTGTTTTTTGTATTTTGTTTTCAATGAAAGCAAATTCACAGTTTTTAGAACATGACAAAAATTTTAGAGCGGCAGATTCTTTACTTACAGAAGCTAGTTTTTCTGTTCATAAAGAAAATTATTTTCTAACAGGGGTTCCCCTTAATACAGATATTAATCGCCAATCTGCTGATGTAAAATATCAGGTAAGTTTTAAGCAGCGATTGAGTTCAAAGCCTTTATTGGGTGGTTTTTTTCCTTATATAATGTATACTCAAAAAGCGTTTTGGGATATTTATGCAAGTTCAAAACCATTTTCAGAAATTAATTTTAATCCAGGTATTGCCATTGTCCGTCCGTTTTATATAAAAGGCGGAAGACTCACGTATGGAACGATTTCGTTTCAACACGAATCAAACGGTAGGGATTCTATTTATTCCAAAACATGGAACATGCTTGCTTTTTCACTAAAATCACAGCTTTCGCCTCGATGGACAGTGGGGCTGAGAGGATGGATTCCTATTGTTGATAAGGAGGACAATCCAGATCTTACCAAATATGTGGGGTATGGCGAAGCGAGTACCACTTATCAGATCACTCCGGGACGGTGGAGTGCAGATATTGTTTTCAGAAAAGGAAGCGGCCTTCTTAATTATGGGTCTTTGCAAACACAGGTCAACTGGAA
Source organism: Flavobacterium flavipigmentatum (assembly GCF_020911905.1). NCBI lineage: Bacteria > Pseudomonadati > Bacteroidota > Flavobacteriia > Flavobacteriales > Flavobacteriaceae > Flavobacterium > Flavobacterium flavipigmentatum. Next base: position 1,951,522 of record NZ_CP087133.1, read on the forward strand.
GCCTTACCAAAATCAGAATTATTATCTCACGCTTCAATGGTTTGTGGGCTACACAGAAAGTCTGATTGATTACAACAAACACACGAGCATGTTACGTTTGGGATTTGTGATCAAGCCTGAAAACATGAGTATTTTTTAGATTACGTTCGAATTTTCTTGTATGAATTTCTGCTTTGCGCCTTTGTAGAATACTTGTACACAGAATGTAGCAAAAGCTGTTTAAGAGCTATTTTTTTTACTGATTTTTTTTAAATCCTTCTAAGATTTTATCCATCCAATTGCAACTAAGTTGTAAAACGATGTATAAAGCCTTTTTTTATTGTTGAAAGTTGCATCGACTTTTATCAATTATTCCTCCTGTACGCTTTTTCAGAAATATGAATGTTTCGATCTTAATAATTTTTAGCCAACTACAATATCCTTAACAAAGAATTACTACTTCCCGATTTACGTCAATTATTTTTCCTTTTTATTCAAATAGAATAATTATTTCATCAAAAGAAAAAGTAGTCAGCAAAAAGTAAAAGCGCTATTTATTCATGTTTAATTATTTTAAAGAACAATCTCATGACAAGAAAAATCCATTCTGTGACATATTATTCATTCACGAGCAATTAGATCTGTATTTTTAGTTCTAAATGCAGGAAGAAGCAAGCAACTTTACAAACCAAATGAAAGAATTTTTTTGATATATCATTTTAAAACAGGTAAATACCCTTGGTTTCGAACCGTTTATTTAAAGTAACTTGGTCTTGTGTTAAAAATCTGTCATAGTATATATAGTAAAAATAATGTGACAAAAAACTACCTTTTGAATAATTGAATATTAATATTTAAAGAATAAATTATGGAAGGAACTATAGGAGAAATTCGTCTTTTCGCAGCAACATTTGCACCTAGAGATTGGTCGTATTGCGATGGGTCTCTCATTCAAATAAGAAGCAATACTGCTCTCTTTTCTATTTTAGGAACTAATTATGGTGGTGATGGGCAAAACACATTTGCTTTACCCGATCTTAGAGGGCGTACCGCTTTAGGAACAGGTCAGGGACCGGGTCTGTCTTATTATGCTTTAGGCCAAAAATCGGGGGTAAACAATGTAACGCTAACCAATGCTCAGCTTCCTTCGCATACTCACGTTTGTACAAGTAATGTTACAATTTCGGCTTATTCAGATGAGGGAGATTCAAATTCCCCAACCGGAAATGTTTTAGCGGCAAAAGCTGCTATGTATAGTACTATTGCAGGGGATACAGCAATGAAAGCTGCTCCTTTTAGTGTGGCAGTTAGTGTTGCAGGAAGTAGCCAGCCACTACCTCTTAACCAACCTTCACTTGGTTTGAATTACATTATTTGCATGTTTGGAATATTTCCGTCTCGCCAGTAGTAGACACATACAAATTTATCATAAACTTTAAAAGATTATTATGGAAGGAACTATAGGAGAAATCCGCATTTTTGCAGGGAATTTTGCGCCATTGGCTTGGTCATTTTGCGATGGCAGTACGTTAAGCATTTCAGGTAATGAAGCTCTATATACTCTAATTGGCACTACTTATGGGGGCGACGGAGTACAAACATTTAAGGTTCCTGATCTTCGCAGCCGTATTCCGGTTGGTACGGGTCAAGGACCTGGACTTCCGCAAATGATATTGGGTCAGGTTGGGGGTGCAGAAACTGCTGTAATGTCCAGTAATCAAATGCCCGCACACACCCACATGGGAACCGGTACCGTTTCAATTCCGGCTTATAGTCTGGCAGATACAGCAGGTTCTCCAACCAATGCCGAATTAGCTGGCTTAACCGGAGCTTACTCTACCGAGACAGCAGATACCAGTCTAAAACCTGAAACTTCAACTGTAAATCTGGCAGCTGCTGGTCAGGGAATTCCATTTAGTATTATACAACCTTATACATCTGCAAATTATATTATTTGCGTTGAGGGTATTTTTCCAACTAGAAACTAACCTAAAAACTATCAATCATGGAAGGAACAATGTCAGAAATTCGCTTATTTGCTCCCAATTTCGAGCCTAAATATTGGGCCTTTTGCGCAGGGCAACTACTTGCTATAAATACAAACCAAGCCTTATTTAGTCTTTTAGGAACAACCTACGGAGGCAATGGTGTACAAACATTTGCACTGCCGGATTTGCGAGGTCGTGTTCCTATGGGTACAGGTGTAGGAACTGTCAATCAATATCAATTGGGTCAAATTTCAGGGTCTAATAATATAACGGCAACTATTGCAAACTTGCCATCGCATACACATGTGGGAACCGGTTCTTATACCATTTTGGCTTATTCAGATGAGGGAGATAACGGATCTCCGTCAGGAAATAGTTTGGCGGCTTTAGCGGGCCTATATTCTACAAAAACACCTGATACGTCTTTAAGACCTATCAATGCATCCATTACCATCGGTATTAATGGAGGCAATCAGCCAATACCAGTTCAGCAGCCGTATTTAGGGATGAATTATATAATATGCCTGATGGGAATTTTTCCTTCAAGAAACTAATTTTATGTACCCATTGGATGTTTCCAATGGGTTATTTGCCTTGTTGTAAAACATCTTTAATTATTGTTTATGAAAATAGCTTTACTCTTAACGCGTTCCGTAATCTATCCTTCAATGGCTTTTGATATCATGGATGGTTTTAAATCTTCTCTAAAAAAATTAGGAGTAGACGGCAAACACGAAATCGTATCATCGAACATAGGTGTGGCCGGCAAAAATGAAGAAATTTATATTTGCTGCGAACAATTATTACTCAATAATACAGATATAATTATTGCTTATATAAATCCTATTACAGCAGAATTTATTCATCCTCTTTTTGAAAATTCCGGAAAGTTACTGATCGTCTTAGATAGTGGTTATCATTTTCCAAACTTTCAACAAAAATTATCAAACGCTCATTTTATTTCTTTAGAAGGTAATCTGTGTTCCCGTGCGATTGTTCGTAAAGCAGCAGAAGAAGGGCTAAAGGATTTTGCTTTTACCTGTTCTTTTTACGATGCAGGTTATCGTCCTCCTTATACCTATTCAACTTCAGTTGAAGATAAAGGAGGATCTATTACATACAATCATATTACGCCTTTGAAACGCTCAGATTTTAGTTTGGAACCATTGGCGGGTTATCTTGAAGAAAACAAAGATGCGGCCCTTTTGACTTCTTTTTGCGGAGATATGGCAGAAGATTTTTTTAGAGAATCATCTAAATTTAAGAGTATAATATCCAGTAAAATTTACGGAAGCGGTTTTACAGCAGAAGAATTTTGGCTAAGTAAGATACCTCATCCGGGATATGATTGGAGTTCTTCTATTCCTTGGTCACTAAAAATTGTTAGCGAAGAAAATAAAGATTTTGTTGCAACCATGGAGAATATCCGACAAAACAAAGCCAATATATTCTCGCTTTTAGGCTGGGAAGCTGCTCTGTTTATAGAAGTTGCAAATGAAAAATCATTAGACGCTGTTACAATCAACTCGCCAAGAGGAAAAGTCTATATGAATCCTGATACAGGTTTTTCGACAGCACCTATTTATTACGCGACAGTTACAAAAAACAAAGAAACAGGCAACTGTCAGTTAGAGCATATCACAGAAGCCGAAAATCTAGACGAAGAACGCAGTCGTTTGCAACATCATATTCTGGCGGTTCAGAATGTAACGTCCAACTCATGGTTTAATGCCTATGCTTGTCTCGAATCATGAGCATGCAACGCGACATCGTTATTTTGTGTAATAACCGCATGGCTTTTCCTGCGATGCAAACCTTATATGGACTGAATAAATTGCACACCATTGGAGTACCTGTTGGTAACGATGAGGTACTGTCTTTTTGTTCGGCTTTTGCATGTCAAACAGGGGTCAATTTAATATTGCTTGAAAAAGAAAAAGTAGAAAATCAGTTACAGGGATTACTTGAAAGCAGTGAGATCAAGTATGTTTTTACAATGACGTTTCCCTGGAAATTATCCGAAAAAATTATAGAACAATATCCTAACCTGTTTTATAATTTTCATTACGGACTTTTACCTGAAATGCGTGGTTGTGATCCTGTTTTTGAATCGATTCGTCAACAAAAGCAAGAAACTGGAATTACTGTTCATACGATCGAAAAAGAGATTGATACCGGTAATATAGTGCTAAAACGTGTGCTGCCAATAGCTGCTAATGTCACTCACGGAATGCTTTGCACCAGCTTATCTTATCTGGGAGCGCAAATGGTGCCCGAAGCAGTAGCACTGTTACAAACCAATTTTAAGGGAGTGCCTCAAGACGAGACAGACGCAAATTACTATAAAAAAGCAGCTGCAGGCGATGTATGTATTCGATGGGAAACTCAGGATGCAAAATCAATACAAGCATTAGTAAACGCCTGTAATCCTTGGAATAAAGGGGCTTACACCCAATGGAGCGGATGGAATATGCGTATTCTTGAAGTGTCTCCTACTAAAAATGTTACAAAACATTCACATTCCCCGGGGACCATTTTAGAAATAAATGAAAACAAGGGATTAATTATACAATGTTACAATAATACACAGCTTCGTATAAATACTGTTTATACAGATGAAGGTTTTATGAGTGGGTACAAGTTGCTCGCTTTTGGTATAAAAAATGGCGAGCAGTTTGCCTCTTTATAATTTAACTATTTAACTATGAAACATTTTTACGCTCAAATTAAGAATTTTATAAATATCGCCTTGTTTCTGGGGATATTTTTACAGAGTTACATTGTTAACTCTCAAACGACTCTGTCAGCTGGAGATATTATCTTCACTGGATACGATTCCAATCCAAGTCCCGCTGCGGGAGATGTCTATTCCTTTGTGCTTCTTACCAATATTTCGGCGGGTACAGTAATTAGTTTTACAGACCGTGGTTATTTTGGAGCTGGTGTCTGGCAAACAGCCCTCTCTACAGAAGCTACCGTTAGTTGGACATCAGGAACAGCTATTCCAGTTGGTACAGAAATTATGATAAAAGGTCTTACGGCCTCTACTTATGATCCAAATACCGCTGCATTAACTACAAACGGAACGGTTACTTTAACAGAGGGTACTCCTGCAAACGGATTATCTTTATCGACTGTAGGAGATCAGATTATCGCTTTTCAGGGAGGAACTGGTATTCCTGAAAGTAGTGGTGTGACTTTTATATCTGGACTGCATTATTTTTATTGTAGTTCTGGTACTGGAACATCTCAGGCAAGCTGGGACGATTTGGCTTGCGCCGACGGACCAAACTCTTCTGTAATACCTGTAGGTCTGGTAGGAGGAACGAGCTCTTTTTACACAGGAACCTTAGCAGGAAATGTTTTAGGTACATCAGGTAAATTTAACGGAACGGGAGCACCATTTGCTAACGCAGCCGGAATAAGAGCTGGTGTAATGAATCAGGCAAACTGGACACTTTCAAATACTACTCCAGCGCTTTCAATGCCTTCAGGTGCTGCTTTTCTGGGTGTAGCGCCAACCATTACAGCTAATCCACCCAACAGAACAATTTGTGTTGGGAGTAATACTACCTTTTCTATTTCAGCAAATGATGCTACTAGTTACCAATGGCAGGTAAATACAGGTAGCGGATTTACAAATATTTCAAATGCTGCGCCTTATTCTGGCGCTACTACAACTACTTTAACTATTACAGCGGCAACCGCTGGAATGAGTGGTTATTTATATCGCTGTGTTGCTACTGGTGCAGGTTCTGCTACTTCAAATGCAGGAACACTAACAGTTTCTAATACAATTGTTACTACAACTTCTCAAACCAATGTTTCCTGTAAGGGAGGCAGTAATGGTTCTGCAATCCTATCGGCTTCTGGCGGGATAGCACCTTATACCTATTCATGGTCTCCTTCTGGGGGTACAGCATCAAGTGCTAGTGGTCTTAGTGCACAAACGTATACAGTTACAGTTACAGACAATATTGCCTGTACGACAACACACACAGTTATCATTACAGAACCTGTAAATGTTCTTGTAGCAACGCCTGCTTCACAAACCAATGTATCTTGTTTTGGAGGTTCAAATGGTACAGCTACCGTTGCTCCAACAGGGGGTACACCGGGTTATAGCTATGCATGGTCTCCGTCTGGAGGAACTGCTGCTACAGCTACAGGACTTAGCCAAGGAACGTATACCGTAACTGTAACGGATGCTAACTCATGTACCGCTACTCAAAGTTTTACGATCACTCAACCAACAGCTCTTTCGGTAACGCCCGCTACACAAACCAATGTATCTTGTTTTGGAGGTTCAAATGGTGCCGCTGCTATCAATACGCCAACAGGAGGAGCTGGTGGGTACACATACAACTGGACTCCGGGAACACCAACAGGTGACGGAACTACTTCTGTTACAGGTTTAACAGCAGGAACTTGGACATGTACTGTTACCGATGCTAACAGTTGTACTACTACTCAAAGTTTTACAGTAACCCAACCATCTGCTATTACAGTAACGCCTTCATCACAAACGAATGTAAGTTGTTTTGGAGGTTCAAATGGTGCCGCTGCTATCAATACGCCAACTGGCGGTGCTGGTGGGTACACATACGACTGGACTCCGGGAACACCAACAGGTGACGGAACTACATCAGTGACTGGCTTAACTGCAGGAACTTGGACATGTACTGTGACGGATGCCAATGGTTGTACCAGAACGCAAAATTTTACAGTTACTCAACCTTCTGCTATTACAGTAACGCCTTCATCACAAACGAATGTAAGTTGTTTTGGAGGTTCAAATGGTGCCGCTGCTATCAATACTCCAACAGGAGGAGCTGGTGGGTACACATACGACTGGACTCCGGGAACTCCAACAGGTGACGGAACCACATCAGTGACTGGCTTAACACCAGGAACTTGGACATGTACTGTGACGGATGCTAATGGTTGTACCAGAACGCAAAATTTTACAGTGACCCAACCATCTGCTATTACAGTAACGCCTTTATCACAAACGAATGTAAGTTGTTTTGGAGGTTCAAATGGTGCCGCTGCTATCAATACTCCAACAGGAGGAGCTGGTGGTTATACCTACAACTGGACGCCGGGTAACCCAACGGGTGACGGAACTACTTCTGTTACTGGCTTGACAGCAGGAACCTGGACATGTACTGTGACCGATGCTAACGGTTGTACCAGAACGCAAAATTTTACAGTGACACAAACACCTGTTATTACAGTAACGCCTTCATCACAAACGAATGTAAGTTGTTTTGGAGGTTCAAATGGTGCCGCCGCTATCAATACTCCAACAGGAGGGGCTGGTGGATATACCTACAACTGGACGCCGGGTAACCCAACAGGTGACGGAACTACTTCTGTTACAGGTTTAACAGCAGGAACTTGGACATGTACTGTGACCGATGCTAATGGTTGTACCAGAACGCAAAATTTTACGGTGACACAACCATCTGCTATTTCAGTAACGCCTGCATCACAAACGAATATCGCTTGTAATGGAGGTTCAACTGGTGCCGCTGCTATTAATACTCCAACAGGTGGTGCCGGTGGATATACGTACGATTGGACTCCGGGAACACCAACAGGTGACGGAACTACATCTGTAACAGGATTGAGTGCAGGAACGTATACTGTAACGGTTACCGATGCCAACGGTTGTACCGCTACTCAAAGTTTTACGGTGACTCAGCCAGCTGCTCTAGCCGTAACACCAGCTTCACAAACCAATGTAAGTTGTTTTGGAGGAAGCAATGGATCTGCTACAGTAAGTGTATCAGGAGGAACAAGTGCGTATACCTATGCATGGTCTCCATCAGGAGGAACTGCTGCTACAGCTTCAGGATTGAGTGCAGGAACGTATACCGTAACGGTTACCGATGCTAACGCATGTACCGCTACTCAAAGTTTTACGATCACGGAACCATCTGTTCTAGCCGTAACACCAGCTTCACAAACCAACGTAAGTTGTTTTGGAGGAAGTAACGGATCTGCTACGGTAAGTGTATCAGGAGGGATAAGTGCTTATACCTATGCATGGTCTCCATCAGGAGGAACTGCTGCTACAGCTTCAGGATTGAGTGCAGGAACGTATACCGTAACGGTTACCGATGCTAACTCATGTACCACTACTCAAAGTTTTACGATCACACAACCAGCTGCTCTTTCAGTAACGCCTGCTTCACAAACGAATATCGCTTGTAATGGAGGTTCAACTGGTGCTGCTGCTATCAATACTCCAACAGGTGGTGTTGGTGGATATACGTACGATTGGACTCCGGGAACACCAACAGGTGACGGAACTACATCTGTAACAGGATTGAGTGCAGGAACGTATACTGTAACGGTTACCGATGCCAACGGTTGTATCGCTACTCAAAGTTTTACCGTTACTCAACCATCTGCTCTTGTAGCAACGCCTGCTTCACAAACCAATGTAAGTTGTTTTGGAGGAAGTAACGGATCTGCTACGGTAAGTGTATCAGGAGGAACAAGTGCTTATACGTATGCATGGTCTCCATCAGGAGGAACTGCTGCTACAGCTTCAGGATTGATTGCAGGAACGTATACTGTAACGGTTACCGATGCTAATGCATGTACCGCTACTCAAAGTTTTACGATCACACAACCATCAGCTCTAGCCGTAACACCAGCTTCACAAACCAATGTAAGTTGTTTTGGAGGAAGCAATGGATCTGCTACTGTAAGCGTATCAGGAGGAACAAGTGCGTATACGTATGCATGGTCTCCATCAGGAGGAACTGCTGCTACAGCTTCAGGATTGAGTGCAGGTACGTATACCGTAACGGTTACCGATGCTAACGCATGTATCGCTACTCAAAGTTTTACGATCACGGAACCACCTGTTCTAGCCGTAACACCAGCCTCGCAAACCAATGTAAGTTGTTTTGGAGGAAGTAACGGATCTGCTACTGTAAGTGTATCAGGAGGTATAAGTGCGTATACGTATGCATGGTCTCCATCAGGAGGAACTGCTGCTACAGCTTCAGGATTGAGTGCAGGAACGTATACCGTAACGGTTACCGATGCTAACTCATGTACCACTACTCAAAGTTTTACGATCACACAACCAGCTGCTCTTTCAGTAACGCCTGCTTCACAAACGAATATCGCTTGTAATGGAGGTTCAACTGGTGCTGCTGCTATCAATACTCCAACAGGCGGTGTCGGTGGATATACGTACGATTGGAGTCCGGGAACACCAACAGGTGACGGAACTACATCTGTAACAGGATTGATTGCAGGAACGTATACTGTAACGGTTACCGATGCCAATGGCTGTACTGCCACTCAAAGTTTTACCGTGACTCAACCATCTGCTCTTGTAGCAACGCCTGCTTCACAAACCAATGTAAGTTGTTTTGGAGGAAGTAACGGATCTGCTACTGTAAGCGTATCAGGAGGAACAAGTGCTTATACGTATGCATGGTCTCCATCAGGAGGAACTGCTGCTACAGCCTCAGGATTATCAGCAGGAACGTATACCGTAACGGTTACAGATGCAAACGGTTGTACGGCTACTCAAAGTTTTGTTTTAACAGAACCTAATGTTCTTACTACTACCATAGCTTCACAAACCAATGTAAGTTGTTTTGGAGGAAGCAATGGATCTGCTACTGTAAGCGTATCAGGAGGAACAAGTGCGTATACGTATTCATGGTCTCCAACAGGAGGAACTGCTGCTACAGCCACAGGATTGAGTGCAGGAACGTATACCGTAACGATTACAGATGCTAACGGCTGTATTACGACTCAAAATATTGTTATTACTGAGCCTTCAATTTTGGATGCTACAACAACACAGGTTAATGTAACATGTCCTGGCGAAACTAACGGATCTGCTACTGCTCTTGCAACAGGAGGAACTGGTGCTTACACGTATGCATGGTCTCCGTCTGGCGGAAATTCGGCTACAGCTACAGGTTTGGCAGCAGGTACTTATACGGTTGTCATTACTGATGCTAACGGATGTCAGGTAACAAAATCAGTAACAATAGTAACGACTCCGGATACAACAGCACCAGTGCCGGATGTAACCAATCTACCAGCGATTACCAGCTCTTGCGGTATTGTATCAACAGAAATTCCTGTTCCTACTGCAACTGATAATTGTATCGGAAGTATATCGGCTACCACTGTTAGTCCTTTAAATTATAACGCTGTAGGTACTTATGTAATTACCTGGAGTTATAATGATGGAAACGGAAATGTAACCACACAAAATCAAACGATCAATATTGTTGCTTCTCCTTTAGATCAGGTTACTTTTGGAAATGCTACCCGTACTTATGATGGAACTATTCACACAGTACAAGTAGCCAACCTTCCTGCCGGAGCTAGCGTAAATTATACCACAACTCCTGCAACAGGTACAGCAAATGGCGCTACAAACGCAGGTACTTATACCCTTACAGCAACTGTATCTCCGTCTGTGAGTACGCCAAATTGTGCGCCAATTACGCTTACTGCAAATCTTACGATCAATAAAGCAGCGCAACAAATTACTTTCGGGCCTCTAGCAGATAGAACTCTTGGAGTAGCCAATACTTTTAATTTAAATGCTACTTCTAATTCAGGTTTGCCAGTACGTTACACGTATACTTATACTTCGGGTTCACCGGCTGCTACTGTTTCTACAAGTGGTTTGGTTACGATGTTAACATCGGGTCAAATAACAATTACGGCGCATCAGGATGGTAATGCCAATTATCTTCCAGCACCAGATGTTTCGCAAGTCCTCGTGATCAAGAATAATGATGTATCTGTAATGGAAATTACAATTGGTGATCAAACGTATGTAAATCCTGCAACGAGTTTAACGTACGTAATGGAATGCGGAGAAACCAATGTGGATATTGCGATTGTAAACCAAACGGGCGCAACGATTACGCCATCAGCTAATTTTATGATTACGCCTCCTAAACCGGGAATTTATACGCAAAATGTAGCGGTTACTTCTCAGGACGGATCAGCAACTGCAAACTATACTTTGACTGTCGAAAAACCGTTTGGCTTCTTTGATATTGTGAAGCAGAAATTTAATAACGTGCTTCTTGTCAATAACAATCCTCAAACCAATGGTGGTTACCAATTTGTGGCTTACCAATGGTTTAAAAACGGACAGTTAGTAGGAACAGGACAATACTATTCAGTTGGAGATGATGTTAGCAATACATTGGATCCTACTGCAGATTATAGTGTAAAAATGACTACTAAAGACGGAAAAGTGCTGCAAACGTGTGCTACAAAAATCACGTTGCAAAAATCAGTTGGTGCCAAACTTTATCCTAACCCAAGTCAGGCAGGAAAAATGATTACTGTAGAAGCAGATTTCCCTGAAGAAGAATTAGAGAACATGCACATCAGTCTTTATACGGTGTCGGGTCAATTGATAAAAACAGTACAATCTTCTAGCGTAAAAACAGAGATACAATTACCTCCTGCCGATGGCAATATGTATGTAGTAGTGGTAGAAACTGCCAACATCACGAAAACACTAAAAGTAATTGTTAATAAATAAAATCTGCCAGTACTGCTTTTTGAGCAGTACTGGCATAATAAAAAGTAAGATGAAAAAATATATAACACACTATATAGCATCAATATCCATGATTACGATACTTTTAGGAACTTCCCTGAACAGTTATGGTCAGGATAAAAAGCAAGAGTTTTCTATTGCCGTTGGGGGTCCGTTTTCTTTTCTACAGTATAATACACCGGGAGAAATCGTAAACGGAAATGGCTTTAATGCCGGACTTCGCTACGCTTATTACTTGTCCGAAACCATAAGTATTAATCTGGGTGTAGAATACCAAACGTACCGTTCTACTTCAAAATTTGGAGCAATCAACGGGCAGTACAACGCTGTTGATGACGAAAACGAATCGTTTCAGTTTAGATACAAAGGAACCAATTTTAGAGAGGATCAAAAGTTAGGATATGTCAATATTCCGATCGGAATTCAGTTTGAAACTCCGGGAACCACAAAATTATACCTTGCTGCAGGTGCCAAAGTAGGTTTTGCAACAAGTGGGACTTACGAAACAACCATGTCAAACCTTACGACAAGCGGTTACTATCCGCAATACAATGTCGAGTTGTTTAGTCCAGCGTTTGCTGGTTTTGCAAGTACCAATAATTTTAAAACAGCCAAGCAAGACCTCACGACCGAGGTAGCGTATTCGGCTACTTTCGAGACTGGTTTAAAGCAAAGCCTTGGCGACCGTAATTCGGTTTATATCGGACTCTATTTAGACTACGGACTGAACAATATCTATGACAAAGCCAGCGACAAAAATCTGGTGCAGTATAATGCAGAACAGCCCGTGCAGTTAGATTACAATACGGTACTTTCGTCTTCGTATGCCAACGATGTGCGATTGGTTTCGTATGGTTTGAAACTTAGATTTGCTTTCCGCTAAAACATTCCAAGCGTACGATTCAATACAAAAATCCAAGCGCTAAAAAAGTAAAGCGGCTTATTGCACAATTCGTGTAATAGCCGCTTTTTTTGTTGAGGGTTTATAATCTGTTTAGAGCTACTAAGTTTCTTTTTGTTTAAAAATTATTCTTCAAATACCCTTTCTGAAGTAACGTTTTCACGGTACAATTCTTTTTTAAGCACTTGTCCTAAAGCGCGGCCTTTTACGAGCCAGGCAATACCGAAAACAAATAGCGAAAGCGCCTCAAAAACCAAGGTCGCATAATCGAACAACTTAAACGGAATGGCAACGATAAATACCAATATCGAATACCCGCAAAAGCGATAAATATTATTTTCGTCAATCATGCTCTTCGGGACATTGGCTTGGTTGTTCTGGCCTATCGTAAAAACATTAATTGCCAGTAAAGCCAGTATCAAAAACAAGACGGCTGCAAAACCATAATGCAATCCTCCGAGCCAGTTGGCATTGTAGGGTATAAGCGTATATATTTTTTGCGAAGGGCAATCTGGAGTAGTCGGAAAAAAGGCCACACCCAAAGCCATAATGCCCGCAATATTGGTAAGTTGCTTGTCGTTTTTCCAGAACGAAGCATTATCGTGCCCTCTGTAGCGTATCAGGAACAAACCTACGGCACACAACGTTCCGGTAAAGATTTCCCTCAAATTGGTATAGTAATAATGACTGATCGAGTGCTGCGGTTCGGTATCAAAAAAGGCAATAAAAGACAAACTCAGCAAAAGTATCGGCAAGCTAATCGCCAAGTAACCAATGGCGCGCCTGATGCTTCTGTACGAAAAAATATCAATATCATCAGGATCAACTATTTCGTGTTGGTCTATCATGTTCGGTAGGTTTTGGTTGATAATAAAATAAGGGTAAAGTACCGAAAACGAAAATACGAATTAAAACCAAGATTTTAGTAAATAAAGAATTATTGCAAATACTCGCTATCAAGTTTATTTGCAATAATTGATTATTCTCCGAAGTCTACCTGGCATTTCTCTTTAATAGTTTTATTTTTTAGAAGTATTTTTAGAACCAGACGAATTGCCAGAACTTCCATTAGATTTACTTGGTGGATTATTAGAGCGATTGCCACCAGATTTATTTCCGGTCGAACTTGGAGCATTTTGTAATCCGCTTGATTTTGCCATCTTTTTTTGTTTTATTTGGTTAATAATTTTGTTTTTATAAATACCTAGAACAGGGTTGCAATTCGTGTCCTCACAATAACTAAAGTATACTTTTTTAAGTAGTTCTTATTGTTGCAGGCAAGGATCGCAAATCTGTGCTATTGTGGTTATTTTTATAACATTTTAATTTCGCCATGGTCTTCTCTCAATCCAAGAAGGTCTATTTGACTCTAAAAAAAATATTTCCTCTTTGGTTGGGTTTTCTGAAAAATCTACATCTTTGAGAGTTAAGTTTTTATCAACAAATTTGCTAATAGAAACTGATGTATTCATTCCGCTTATAATAAATGCATTTCCAAATGGTTGATTAATAAACAAAATCTTCTTTCTTATTAAACCAGAAATAGTTGGATCATCTATTGGTACATCAAGTGATGTTTTCTGATTTATAAGAAATTCTCTTAGGACAGCTTTTTCGTGTAAATCTAAAGTTCTTAAACTTTCTATAAATTCTTTTTTTACTTTGAAAAATTTTATTTTATAATTTATTTTATTGAATAACCAGATTGTAAAATTCACTATGATCAGTCCGGATGCAGATATAAAGACTAAACCGATAATCCAGCCATAAGATTCATTCATTTTTTCTAAATGAATATTTTTTAGCAGTTGTTGATCAGCAAATAAAATAAAGCCTGATATAACTGCAAATAAAAAGAAAAATTTTACAGGTAATTTTGTTAAGTCAAAGAGTGCTTTGAAATTTTCCATTATATACTATTTAGTTCTTTATTGATTTTGCGTAAAAATATTGCACAATGTTATGCTGTTTTGAGTGGTTAATGGCTTGTGATATTTTAATTTTCGACTTAACGAAAACTTGACGCGAGACGTTAATTCCACCAAATTCTAGCTAGCTCAAAATGGCTGTTAATTGATGTCATTATTATTTGTTCATATTTTCCCATTCTTTCAATAGGTCAGTTTCAATTTGGCTTTTTAATAAACTTTCTGAGAATGTTTGTCCATGATTTGTGCAATTTCGGTCAGGACATCCATTATATGAAGTCATTAGACTTTCTCTACCATTATGATTAGTACAATAAACACGAAGTTCCGAAATAAAAGGAAAATTAGTTAAGTTACTAATATATGCATTAAATCTGTAAGTTATTGGTAGAGTAGGTTCGTCAAATTTTTTATATTTTTGATGAAATTTTGATGCCATTTTTTCTCTTTTTGAAGGGCTTTTTTCGGCAATTTTTTGAATTATTGCTAGCACCAAAAGAATTAGAATAATACCAATAACTGTTCGACCAAGTTCGATTTTATATTGCCAAAGATATTCTATAGATTGTTCTAATGGCAATTTTGTTACTGCGCTATAAATAACAGTAACAATGAATCCACCAACTGCTAGTATAACAGCTGATATCACTTTACTCCAGACAGGATCACTCCAAATTTTTTTCAACATAATTTCTTTCTGATATTATTAATTTTAAACGATTATAATTGTATTAGATTCTTGATTCTGCGCTATGATTTTCACTAACTTGCATATACCCGCAACAAAGTTTAATTTATCTATCCATATTGTGGTGTATATGCGAGGTTTAGTGTCGTTTTATAGTATGTTTCTATTTTAATAATAAACCATCACCGCTGCCTCTTTAATCTGTGCCATCTGTTTTTTTTAAGTTATTTATGTTTTCCTAAAATAGGTTTTAATTGCTTGGCTAATTCGTTTTCTAAAACTTCCATTAAATTAATCATTTCGGGTTCAAATTCTAAAACAGTTAATTTCATATTTAAGTTAAGTTCTTTTGACCAATGAAAAAGTTGCAAACCTTGAGTTCTATCTACTTTATAGTAACCTAAATGTTGGATAAGTCTTCCCCAAAAATGGCGTTTAACTTTTCCAACGTAAAGTATTTTGCTTTCTTGAATTTTACTTTTTATTGCAGGAATTGATTTTGAATTTTCTGTGCTTGAGTAGTCCTTTATTTTACTAATTATTTCAGAGGTTAAATTGTCTGAAGTAATTTCAAAGTAATACAAACAAGGCCCAGTCATTTCTTTCAGTTCAGTAAACATTGATCTATATTTTTCTGAATCTCGAATATCAATATCATTGTAATCTTCTAATTCACAACAATTAATATGGAATACTTCCATTCTTTTTGGTCCATTTTTTGAAACATTTAGTAATGGAATAACGGCATTTCCACTAATTTCTTTAATTATTTCTTCCATATAAGAGTCTATTTTTTAAAAACATTACAGATTTTTAGTTTGCACTCAGACAATAAATTCAGTGTGCTCTTTTTAATTATTTATTATCGGCGTTTACACACATTGAGAATCCTTCCTATATAGTACAATTCCCCAAGCACAAAAACTTATTCAGTTTCTGCTTTTATGTAGATGTAGTCTATTTTGCCGGAGCCGTTATCAAAAAAGGTTATTTCTTTTATGTTTTCAATATTCTTCCATCTTAATGTATTATCGGTACCTTGATAACTTGGCTCACTTTCTACTAAACCTAAAAGTATAATATTATCTTTCTCATTATCAATATTAGAAACTTCATTGATTGTTATCCAGTCTGCTTTGTTATTTATAAATACAATTTCAAATTTATCAGATTCATAATAAGACTTATCACAAGGTGATTCTAAGCAAGGAGTTCTGCTAGGCTTTACTTTTTCAGTTCTCTCCGCTTTTCCAAGAATTTTTTCGATTTCAATTTTATTCTTTCCAATCAAAGATTTAATAGAAATTATTAATTCTTTTTGTTCTTCAATTATTTTTTTTTCGTTCGAATTTCCACAAGATGATAAATTGAAAAGAAGTAGTAGTACTAAGGCTAAAATTATTTTCTGCATTATTGAGGGTTTGATTTTATTAATTTCAAAAACAAATATCAACCATCTGTAATTATGAATTTTACGGGAAACCATAATGGGGTAGTATTTATTTTAAGCAAGTATAGCGATAAATAAAAACTGGGAAGCAGGTATTTATACGTGTTTTGGTGGAGCATTGGGGTTTTGTCATGCAGTAATGGTCGAATTTACCCCTCGTTTGGGGTTCTGAACTCCTCGGATGGGGTTCCAGACGTCAAAAATGACGTTCGGAACCCCAAATTTGGCCCCCAAGGACGTCATTTTTGACGTCTGGAACCCCATTTTTGACGTTCGGAACCCCAAAAATGGGGCTCGGGACGTCAAATTTGGGGCTTAGAACCCCATCGATGGAGTTCGGAACCCCAAACGACCTATTTTTTTAACATTCATTCAAAAAAAAAGCCTTTCGAAAATCAAATTTCAAAAGGCTTTATAATAATAAATGTAGGTTGTACTTATTCAGTAGGGTCTTCGGTTTTTTTAGAAGTTGCGGTTCGATTAAAAAACTGCGACAACTCGTTTGCTTTTACTTCAAAACCTGCTGTTTTGGTGCTCGATTTGTATTTGCTATAATCATAATCGGTGAGCGCCATTTGATAATTGTCGTAATCGTGCAGGATTTTGTTGTTTTTAAGGCTTTGTATAATGCCTTCTAGTCGCATGATCATGTTTTGCAGAAACTCTCTCGAGTCATAATCGTTCTGAAACTCGATCCAGTCGATATCGGGGCTACTCATCGTGGGCTGGCTGGTTCTAAAATCCTTGATTTTGTTAATCAGGAGTTTGTTCTGCTCGTTGACACTGCCGTACTTGGCTCTTTCTTCTGGCGAAAGGTTCTTGAATTTGGGTGCCAATGTGGTTTCTAAAGCACTCACGCTTGCTAAAATAGCTGCTTTTTCTGCAGCAGTGTAGTGTAATCCGTTTAAATTTTCTAAAGACATGGTTTTTAATGTTTTAAGGTTACTATTAAATTTAAAAGTTTAAAATTAAAACATTTTTTATATTATTTTACTTACTTTTTGTTAATGTTTATGTAAGAATTCATTTTTTAACATACTGATAATCAGTACTCCTTTACTAAAGGATGCTATGACAAAAAAGACAAATATTTTGTGAGAAATGGCTACTCGCTCGCGACTGTTTTATAAAAGTTTTTAAGGATATTTTTTTTTAAATTTACAGTCTTATGAAAAAAGCCTTCCCACTGTTTGATTTTAGTCAAAAAGTCAATTATAAAAACGAAATTCTAGCGGGTTTAACAGTAGCCATGACCATGATTCCCGAATCGTTATCGTTTGCTATTCTGGCAGGATTACCGCCCTTGGTAGGCTTGTATGCGGCGTTTATTGCAGGTTTGTTTACCGCTATCTTTGGCGGAAGACCCGGAATGATCTCGGGCGGAGCAGGCGCAACGGTTATTGTTTTAATTGCCTTGATGCAGTCGCACGGCATAGAATATGTATTTGCTGCCGTGGCTCTGGCGGGCGTAGTACAAATAATTGTGGGACTTTTTAAATGGGGCAAATTCATTCGGTTGGTACCACAACCTGTAATGTTTGGGTTTGTCAATGGGCTCGCTGTGGTGATCTTTCTGTCGCAGTTAGAGCAGTTCAAAACAGTCGTCAACGGGCAATCGGTTTGGCTGCAAGGAACGCCATTGTCTATCATGGCAGGTTTGGTGCTGGTCACGATAGGTATTGTGGTTCTTTTGCCTAAAATAACCAAGACAATTCCGGCTTCTTTAGTGGCTATAGTGGTGGTTTTTGCGCTGGTATTGGTTTTTAATATAGACACCAAAACGGTTCAGGATATTGCCTCTGTACAAGGAGGGCTTCCGCCGTTTCATATACCCAATATTCCCGTTTCTTTCGAGGCCTTAAAAATCATACTGCCTTATTCTATAATAGTAGCAGCGGTAGGGCTTACAGAAGGGCTCCTGACGCTCAATCTTGTAGACGAAATTACAGGCACGCGAGGCAATAGCAATCGCGAGTGTATTGCGCAAGGGGGATCGAATATTCTAAACGGTTTCTTTTTTGGTATGGGAGGCTGCCCCATGATTGCGCAAACGCTGGTCAATATTTCGGCAGGTTCCAGAGCACGACTTTCAGGTATTGTTGCTGCGCTCACCATTTTGCTCATCATTCTTTTTGGTGCTCCCGTTATTGGCAAATTGCCCATGGCAGCTTTGGTAGGGGTCATGATTATGGTGGCGATTACTACTTTTGAGTGGGCGAGTTTTCGCATCATCAACAAAATGCCCAAACACGATATTTTTGTGGGTATATTGGTGGCGGTGGTTACCATTTTATTGCACAACCTAGCGTTGGCTGTGTTAATTGGTGTGATTATCTCGGCTTTGGTTTTTGCCTGGGAAAGTGCCAAGAGAATTCGTGCGAGACATTTTATAGACGAGCAAGGGAGTAAACATTATGAAATTTATGGGCCATTATTCTTTGGTTCGATAGCGGTATTTATGGAGAAATTTGATATCCAGAACGACCCCAATCATGTAATTATAGATTTTAAAGAAAGTCGCGTTTCAGACATGTCGGCCATAGAAGCACTCAGCAATCTAACCAAGAAATACAGTGCGCTTAATAAAGTAATCGAACTACAACATCTGAGTCCAGACTGTAGAGCATTGCTTAAAAATGCCGAGGCTGTCATTGCAGTAAACGTGATAGAAGATCCTACGTACAAAGTGGTTTCGGAGTAGGGGTTGTGTTTGTAATTGGTTGGTTGATTACGGTCTAAAAATATTATCGAGTAAGATTTCGTATTTTCTTCCCACAGGTATAATTTTGCTGTTGCACATGGTCAACGTTTTAGCATTTACCGACAATATTTTGCGGGTATTAACAAGGTACGAGCGATGTACCTGAACAAAATGGGCATGGTTGATCTCGGTGGCAATACTAGACAAGGAGCCGTAAATAATGGCCGGAGAGCGTAGTATGGTACTGTAAAGTTTGAGGTAGTTGCCCAAACTTTCGATAAAAATAATATCACTTAGGAGCATCTCTGTCATCTGACCATTTATGCGGTACGAGAGTGATTGTAAATCGTCTGTGTTTTCTTTTTTTAAGGAATTGCCAGAGAAAAAAGTCTTGGCTTTTGTGATGGCTTTTGTAAATTTTTCTAGCGAAATAGGTTTCAGCAAATAATCAATAGCATCATTTTGATAAGCCGAAAGCGCATAATCTGAATACGCGGTTGTAACAATGGTAAGCGGTCTGTTGGGCTGCAGTTCCATAAGTTCTACGCCCGAAATCAAGGGCATATTGATGTCGAGAAAAATAATGTCGTACTTGTTTTCGTTGAGCATTTTTACAGCTTCCATACCGCTAAAAGCACTTCCGGAGTGCTCCAGATCTTCAAATTTAGAAATATGCGATGCCAGAGCCTTGTGCGCCGGCGACTCATCATCAATGATCAGACAGCGGTAGGTAAGTCCCATATATTTAGTTTTACGATAAAGGTATTTTTATCTTTTTTGCAGCTTAGTTCGTGATGCAAACCGTGTACTTCCAGACGTCTTTTTAGATTGCCTATTCCGATTCCGGTACTCGAAAGTCTCGAGCCACATACCAAGAAGTTGTTCTTTAGGGTAAAAGACAAATCGTTGCCTTTTACTTTTAGATGCACTGTGATAAAAGGATTTGTGGTTTCGGCAGAGAATTTTACAGCGTTTTCTACCAAAGGCAAAAAGAATAGCGGCGGAATTTCGATGTGGTCAAACGAACCTTCATAATCCTGGGCAATAGCAAGGCGCTCGTTCTGAAAAGTATAATAGTCGATGTATTTTTTGATAAAGTCGATTTCTTCTTCTATCAGGACATAATCTTTTTTGGTGGCCTCGATCTGATACCGAAGCATGTCTGATAAATTCAGGATTCTATCGGGTACTTTGTCGGGTTCTGCCAAGGCTTCTCCGTAAAGGTTGTTCATGGCATTGAGCAAAAAATGCGGGTTTAATTGCTGCTTCAAAAAAGATAGTTCCGACTTAAAGTTGATGATGTCTTTGTTTGTTTGCGAGACTTTTTTCATGATCACAACATGAAGGAAATACAAGCAGGTACCGTTGAAAATGAGCGATATTATAGACAATGTTTTTGTTTTCCCTAAGCCTACATAAAAAAAGTAATGGGTCATTAAACTATAAAAGCAAATCCAGTAGAGGATAAACACTACCCAGAAAATTTGGTACTTTTTTCTAAAAAGAAATTTATGGATGATGAACAGATTACTAAAGGCTACGCCACAATACATGGGAATGTAGCCCATACAAATTTTTTGTAATAAAACAAGAGAGTCTTTTTCGGCATAATTCATTTCATCATAAATACAAACAAAGATAATACCGATGACAAGCAGGTTTACGATGAGGTTTCTGAGGAAAAAGTTCTGATAAATTTTAAGAATCGTCATAACGGCAAAATTAAGGTAATATTATAATTTATAGTCATTTGGCGCTTACAATTATGCAAACGCCATTGGTATAAAAAATACGCCACTAGTATAAAATAGCTATTGTAATAAAGGCTTGCCGACTACATTTGTCCGGAGTTTCAATCATCATCAAAATCCATTTTTATCCATCTATGAGAGTAAAAGTTAGTATTATATTTTTCGTTTGCCTGTCTTTGCCTGTAGTGGCACAGGACAAAGAGACTACCATGAAAACTTTTGGTAAAGCGATAACCGATAAGTTCCCCAATACCAGAACTTTTGATGTGCAGTACGAGCAACTTGGGCCTTCTAATTTTAGTTCAAAATTATTTGGCGAACCATTCGAGAGAGGCAGAATAGAGCGCCATACACGCTTTAAAGCAGCTTTTAACATGCCGTTTTATGTATCCAACTCTAAACGGTTTATCGCAACGGGTTCGTTGCGTTATAAATACGAAAGCTACGATTTTGGAGAAACCTACAGCGCCGGTTCTACAGTTGCTTATTCCAGAGGCATACAAAATATTCATTATCTGGCGGCCGCTTTGAGCGCTACGTATATGGCAACACTTTTTCGCAAACCGATTGTTTACAATGCAACCGTGACAGCAGATGGAAATGACGAAAATGTACAGCGTATAAAAGGTTTTTTTACAGCCAATCTGGTACTCAGGAAAACTCAGAATACCACCATTACAGTGGGGGCTCTGGCCATGCTGGATCCTTCGGCAATTATTCCGGTTACACCGCTTTTTACTTATAATCATAAATTTGAAAACAGTAAATGGGACGTTGATTTTATTCTCCCGCAACGACTTTTATTCAGAAGGCAATTGCTAGAAAATGGCCGCATCGGATTGGGTACAGAACTCAATAGCGAGAACTTTTACCTGAATCTGAACGGCCCCACAATCAACGGAATTTATGAGTTGAACCAGTTGGAGCTAAAGTCGGGTATCACGTACGAATATCATATCCTGCCAGGATTAATAGGGACCTTAAAAGCAGGTGTGAATAATGTTTTGAATACACGAATCACCGAAAGAGGTGAGCGAACCAACAAATACATTTACGATCAAAAAGAAGATGCTCAGGGTTATTTTAGGTTTGGGCTCTCTTACAATCCGTTTTAGTGTAATTGGTTATCAGAGTGATTTCAAATTTCATTTATCATAAAATCATAAAACAATTAATTATGGTCGAAGTATTTAAAACAAATGTTGAGAAAGAAAAAGATACAAATTTTATTATCGCAATTATCAAAAGGCAATTCCCGATGTATAAAATCAATTTTGATTTAGAAGATTGTGATAAAATATTGCGTGTAGAAGCGAGTGATTTGGAGCCAGCAAGTATTATAGAGTATTTAAATCATCTGGGGTACAGCTGTGCTGTTTTAGATTAATGGGTATGATAAAGTTTGTACTAGTATGTATGGTGTTGTTGCTGGAACAGTTTTCCTGATACAGCAGGCTTCTTGAATTTTATTGATTTCGCTGTAGCGGAAGAATGTTTACAATTAAATTATTTTTCCTAATAATTCATTTCCTATTTTAGTGTTGTATTGGGTAGAAATAAATAAATTTGAGGGCCCCTAATACATTCTAAAATATGATTTTTAAAATAAAACCCATCCTCTTGCTGCTTTTGCTGGTTGTATTGCCTGCTGCGCAAATAACGTATTCGCAGACAAAGCCAAAGACAGAAAGTCGCCCAAAATTATTTAACGATACTACCGCCACCGACAGTGCATATCTTATTGCCATAGAAAAAGCCGATGAGGTAATGGAATCGGCGTATAAGGATGCCGATTTTCAGAGGGAAACGTATCGTTTGTTTGGAGAAATTAAAAGAACGCAGAGCAAACTCGACCAGATTTTTGGGAGTCTAAAAGGTGCCAACCCCAATGTGCGCAATCAGCAAATGTACCGAATCGTGCTCAACGAGATTCAGCAGGAACTAGACGAGCAAAACAATGCTATTAACGAGCACAATACAAAACTCGAAAAAATAAAAAAGCGAGTAATTGACCTACGCAAAGACAAAACCCTGATCGGTCTCTTAAAAGATACTATTCGCCGCAAGCAATTCAAAAAAGAATTTGCCAATCTTAAAAGTAAATATCTCAGTACAGATAGCCTGATGACCCACAATCAGGGTCTTTTAAATGCTAAAAAAAGACTCACAGTACAAAGAAGGATTGCTGTGTCTAATGCACTGGTAATGGTAGAAAACAGGCTCGAAAAATCCGGAATAAGTATGGTTAAAAAAGAATATCCGTTTTTATGGAATACGAGCGACGCTGTTCCTAACAAAGCAGTTACTCAAAATCTGAAAGCAAAAATAATTATAGAAGAAAATATTGCAGTCTATTACCTCAGTTACCGAGCAGGAGGTTTGATGGCTTTGGTCTTTTTTATGGGACTGCTGGTTTGGTATATTTTGCGCAACATCAAATACCTGAAAACAAAAGGCCTGGACGAAAATCTGTCTCATTTTAGTTTTACTTATCTCAACAAAGGCGTTTTACTGCCCGTATTGGTAATTGGTCTTAATATTGCAGTAGTGAGCAATTTATATGCGCCGGCGTTGTTTATAGAGCTCCTGCAGCTCTTTCTGTTGGGAATTCTCACCCTTTTATTCAAAAACAATTGGTCAAAGGTAGCCATCCGAAACTGGGGTTTTCTTTTGGCGTTATTTGGTACGCTTTGCTTCGTTGATCTCTTTATCGGAATCGGTTTTTTGCAGCGTTGCATCATGATTATCATCAATATTTTGGGTGTTCGTTATGGTTGGGTACAATTAAAAACGATCAAAGAAGAACTTTATATCAAAGGATTCTTTAAGTGGGCCAGCATCCTTTTTATAGGCCTAAATGGTTTGGCAATCCTTTTTAATATTTTTGGAAGAGTGTCTCTTTCTAACATGCTTAGCCTGACCTCTTTTATTGCCTTAACGCAGATTATCGCGCTTAGTGTCCTGCTGAAAATAATCTTAGAAATTATTCTTTTGCAAATTTATACCACAAGAATAAAACGTGGACTCGAGAAGATTTTTGACCACGAAAGCCTTTCAGATACCCTCAAAAAACCTTTTATTATTGTGATTACCTACATGTGGATTGTGGTAATTGCCTCCAATCTTAATATTTGGGAATCGCTGCGATCTTCTTTTCAATCGCTGCTGAATCGTCCTAATTCTATCGGAAGCATCACCTTTACATTAGGAAATATTGTGCTGTTTTTTATCATCATTTGGGTAGCGCATCTGCTGCAAAAATACGTTGCATACTTTTTTGGCGAAATCGATGATGAGAATGAAGAGAACATTAATAAACGACAACATTCTAAACTGCTTGTTACCAGGCTTGTCGTGCTTACTGCAGGATATTTGCTCGCAGTAGCGGCATCCGGAATGCCATTAGACAAACTAAGCATCCTTTTAGGAGCCTTAGGTGTCGGGGTTGGACTTGGGTTGCAAAATGTTGTAAACAATTTTGTTTCGGGTGTGATTTTAATTTTTGATAAACCCATTCAGATCGGAGATGTTATCGAAATAAGCTCAGAATCAGGTCGCGTCAAATCGATGGGATTGCGAACCACAAAAATCAATGCGCCCAATGGAGCCGAAATCATTATTCCGAACGGGAATTTACTCTCACAAAGCATCACTAACTGGACGTATACCGACAATTTTAAACTCGTTGAAATAGCCATCGAAATAACAGGTGAAGTCACTCCGGACGAAATTAATACCATCGTGATAGAAGCCCTCGAAAGCCTGCCGTCGATCAACAATACAAGAGCACCGCAAATTTTTTACACTGCCATTTCTGATGGAAAATACAAATTGCAAATAAAATTCTGGTGCAGCATCTACCGCACCGAAGAAACAATTAGCAGTGCGCGTCAGGTACTGTTTGCTAGTTTTAAAGCCAAGAGCCTTGGTTTTTCGACCTAAAAAAAGAAGGTTTTTTAGATATTTTATGATATAAGAATAGCAAGCGATAGGTGCTGGATTATAAAGCAATATTTTTATTTGTAGCCAATCCAGCCATCCGCTCTATCTTTTCCTGCCTAAAGAAGGCAGCAAAAGGATGCCGCTCCTGTCTGGGCTAGGGCAATTATTTTCATAAGAATATTTTCGGTGACCAACATAAGCGACTTACGCATATTTTTGCTTAAAAAGCAGTAGCATGATAGATTTTAGTACCATCGATTACTTAAAAGACGGAAATTTTAAACAACAAAAAGCGTTCGAAGTCCTGACTCAACATCAGGTTTTAGTACTTCTCTCTAACTTTGATCCGCTCTTGGTAGGCACCATCCCGATCAATATCGATACCGACAACAGCGATCTCGATATCATTTGCTGCTACAAATCCAAAACCGATTTTATAACCCAGCTGCAGGATAATTTTAGCACCAAAAGTCATTATACGATTCGCGAAGCGTTAATAGACAATATAGAGTCGGTGATTGCTAACTTCTTTATTGCCAATTTTCAAATTGAAATTTTTGGTCAAAACATTCCGGTCAAAAAGCAAAATGGTTATCGCCACATGATCATCGAGCATGAAATTCTAAAGAAAAAAGGAGATAATTTTAGATTAGAAATCATTAAACTAAAACAGCAAGGCTATAAAACAGAACCTGCTTTTGGCAAGCTTCTGGGATTAGAAGGAAACCCTTATCAAGCATTACTGGACTATAAAGTGTGATCTTATTCTTTGAGTAGTTGTTGTACTTCGCTTAATTGCCCATCAACGGGCTCAATTTTCAAACCTAAAATATGAGCGATAAGAGGGTAGATTGCAACATTCTGAAAACTATTGATTTCTTTATCGACTTTAAAGGCAGGGCCTTTGGCATAAAAAATGGCTTGCATTTCTTTTTGCTTGTTGTCGTAACCATGTGTTCCTCCTTTTATATTCTGGGTATTTTTACTAACCAAACTATATCCTTTTTGAGCTTCGATAACAAAATCATGCACACGAGGATTGGTACCATAATGCAGTCGCTTTGGGAGTTGGCTGGCTCTCCAGAACTTAATATGTGGTACTTTTTTTAGTGCTTTGGCAATAGAATCCTGGCAACCTGCTTTTGCCTGCAAACTCATAATCGGGTTGATAACGGTTTTGTAACCCAGCCAACTCGGTTTTAGGTAATCCAGAACCGCTACTTTTTTATCATTGCTGATATCTGCCATTCCGTGATCTGAAACAATAATTAAATTAATTTCTTTCCCGATCGCTAGTCGATCTAGTTTAGAGGTCAATTGCCCGATAATACTATCCATTTTGAGGATCATTTTTTTATTCTCGGGAGAAAGTGGGCTGTAAGTATGTCCAGTATGATCGGGTTCGTCAAAATATAAAGTAACAAGGTGAGGACGTTCTTTTTCGGGAAGGCTGAGCCATTTTACAATCGTGTCTATTCGGGTTTCATATGGAATTTTACCATCATAATTTTTGTAAATACTAGGTCTTTTTTGGTCAAGATCTGAGCCTGGCCAAAAAAAAGAAGCTGCTTTCACGCCTTGTTGTTCGGCAACATTCCAGATTGGGTTGCCGCCATAAAAGCGAGAGTCGTTTTTTGCTTTGGACGATAACGAGAACGAATCGTTGAGAGCGGCATCATAAAAAACATTGTTTATAATGCCATGATGATCGGGATAAAGCCCTGTCACCATCGCATAATGATTCGGGAATGTTTTGCTGGGATAAGAAGGACGCATCGACTTGGCATGAACACCTAGTTGCGCCATCTGTTTTAAATTTTGAAGATGAAACTTTTTTGCATAATCCCAACGAAACCCGTCCATCGAAACCAAAACTACATAAGAATTTTTGCTGCTTTGAGAATACGAAAGGGTGGAAAGAAGTAAAAAGGTAAAAGATAAAAGTTGCGTGGTAAATTTTCTCATTTTGTAATTTTAATAAAGCCGTAAAGATATTGATAAACTAATTTTTAATAAAAAAGAGAATGTTAAACTAAAGACAAGGTTGCCACAGATTAAAGGATTAAATGGATTAATCTGTGAGATTTTTTTAATCTGTTAATGAAAATAGCTTAATAAAGTTTACCACAAATTTCAGAAATTAGCACAAATTTTTAAGCACAGTTGCCAGGAAATTAATTCGCAGAAATTTGGGGAATTTGTGACAAACAAATCTTTGTAATCTTTTAATCTGTGGCAAAATAAAAAAAACGCCAAACAGAATTCTCTGCTTGGCGTTTATAGTATAAGAAGTTAAGAACGATTACATGATTCCTGGCATACCGCCACCCATTGGCATTCCGCCTCCGTTTTCTTCTTTAATATCAATCAAGGCACATTCTGTAGTCAGGATCATTCCAGCAACAGAAGCAGCATTCTCAAGTGCTACACGAGTTACTTTTTTAGGATCGATGATTCCTGCTTTCAGCATGTCTACATATTCGTCAGTTTTTGCGTTGTATCCAAAATCACCAGAACCTTCGGCAACTTTAGCCACAACAACAGAACCTTCAAGGCCAGCATTTTCAACAATCGTTCTCAAAGGAGACTCAATAGCACGAGCCACAATCTGGATTCCGGTTGCCTCGTCAGCGTTGTCAGCTTTAATTCCTGCTAATGCACCTTTTGCTCTTAATAAAGCAACACCACCACCAGCAACAATTCCTTCTTCTACAGCTGCACGGGTTGCGTGCAAAGCATCGTCTACTCTGTCTTTTTTCTCTTTCATTTCTACTTCAGAAGCAGCACCAACGTAAAGAACAGCAACACCACCGGCTAATTTAGCCAAGCGCTCTTGTAATTTTTCTTTGTCATAATCAGAAGTTGTCGCTTCCATTTGACCTTTAATTTGATTCACACGATTTTTGATCATGTCAGCTTCACCAGCACCACTTACAATTGTAGTGTTGTCTTTATCGATAGCAACTCTTTTAGCAGTTCCTAACATTTCGATAGTAGTATTTTCTAAAGTATAACCTCTTTCTTCAGAAATTACAGTTCCACCAGTTAAGATTGCGATATCTTCTAGCATTGCTTTTCTTCTGTCTCCAAAACCAGGCGCTTTTACAGCAGCAATTTTAAGAGCACCTCTTAATTTGTTTACAACCAACGTTGATAAAGCTTCTCCATCAACATCCTCAGCAATAATCAATAATGGTTTTCCTGATTGTGCCACCGGCTCTAAAACAGGTAGTAATTCTTTTAAAGAAGAAACTTTTTTGTCGTATAATAAGATATATGGAGAATCTAATTCCACTTCCATTTTCTCAGGGTTTGTTACGAAGTAAGGAGAAAGATATCCTCTGTCAAACTGCATACCTTCAACAACATCCACGAAAGTGTCTGTTCCTTTGGCTTCTTCAACCGTGATAACACCTTCTTTACCTACTTTCGCGAAAGCAGTAGCAATTAACTCACCAATCACTTCGTCGTTATTGGCAGAGATAGAAGCAATTTGTTTGATTTTATCAGAATCACTTCCTACTACTTTGGCTTGTTTGGCCAAGTCAGCAACGATTGCTTCAACGGCTTTATCGATACCACGTTTCAAGTCCATTGGGTTTGCACCTGCAGCAACGTTTTTCAAACCTTCTTTTACGATAGCTTGCGCTAAAACTGTAGCAGTCGTAGTTCCGTCTCCTGCTAAATCATTGGTTTTAGAAGCTACTTCCTTCACCATTTGTGCCCCCATGTTTTCTAATGGGTCTTTTAATTCGATTTCTTTTGCAACCGAAACACCATCTTTAGTGACCGTTGGTCCACCAAATGATTTTCCGATGATTACGTTACGACCTTTTGGTCCAAGAGTTACTTTTACAGCATTTGCTAATGCATCAACACCGCGTTTTAATCCGTCACGTGCTTCAATATCAAATTTTATATCTTTTGCCATTTTAATTTTTGTTTAATGTTTAATTTGTTTCAAGTTACTATAGTCTTAATTCTTAATACCGAGTACTTAATACGTATTGTTTTAGATTATCGCTAAGATATCATCTTCACGCATGATCAAATAATCAGTTCCTTCCAGTTTTAATTCTGTTCCGGCATATTTTCCATAAAGCACAGTGTCACCAACTTTTACGGTCATTGTATGGTCTTTTGATCCGTTTCCTACAGCAACTACAGTTCCTTTTTGTGGTTTTTCTTTTGCGGTATCCGGAATAAAAATACCTGACGCAGTTTTGGTTTCGGCAGCAACAGGCTCGATAAGTACGCGATCTGAAAGCGGTTTAATGTTTAAGGCCATGATTTTATATTATTATAGTTATACGTTTTTTAATGCTCTATTTAGCTTTCAGAAATTGTGCCATGCTGTTTTAACTGACATTTTTTCCTAAAAAAAATGCCAGCTTTGACAGGCTGGCATTTAAATTTTATAGTAAGATGATTATTTGGCTGCTGGAGTTGCCGGAGCAGGAGCTTGTTGTACCGGAGCCGCTGGTGTATTCGCTGCAGGAGCTTCCGTTTTTTCAATAATTTTAGAGTCAGTATCACTTAAAGTTCCTGTAAAACTTAAGCTTGAAAGTAAAATTAAAGCAATTAGGATAGTAGCCAAAGTCCAAGTACTTTTGTCTAAAAAGTCTGTTGTTTTTTGTACGCCACCTAACATTTGTGTTCCGCTAATAGTAGAAGATAATCCTCCGCCTTTAGGGTTTTGTACCATGATTACTACGATCAATAGAAAGCAAACTATTGTGATTAAAACTAAAAAAATTGAAAATGTGCTCATTGTTTAATTATTATTGTTATTTTGTTGTAAAATCTTTATATCCGCGATGCGGTCTGCAAAGAAACTAATTTTTTCTGGATATTTCAAAATTAATATTTGATATGCTTGTATTGCTTTTGTATATTTCTTTTGTTCTAAATACACTCTGGCCAATGTCTCGGTCATCAAATACGAATTGTCATCTTTATTAATATCAAATTGAATCGGAACAGTAGGTGAGCCGGACTTAATAGGCGAAATCTTCGGATTGGTTTCGATAAATTTGTTTATTATTTCTGCTTTTTTCTTTTTCTCCTCATCTAGTATTTCAGGGTCCGCAATTTGTTTTGCAATTTTTTCGATATCAGGTATGGCAGCCGGCAATATTATTTGTTTAATTGCTGCTTCCTGTTTTATTGAGGTTTCCTTTGTTCGGTCAATAGGTTGTGTTCTTGATAATTGCAGCCATTCCTGAAAAGAGTGTTTTTCGTTTACCGTAAAATCCAGAGGTTTCCCTATTTCCAGATGTTCTTCGGCAATTTTTACTGATTCTTCAATTGCTTTTGTCTCTTCAATCTCCTCTATTTCTTCAGGTTTTACTTCTTCAGAGGTTGTTTCTTCAGTACTATTCAGCGGTTCTTCAGAAACAGAATCAGCAATTTCTTCAAAAATAGTATTGTTGGCTTCTTTTATAGACGTTAAAATAGATTGCTCAATAGGATCGATACGTACTTCGGTCACTTCTTTTATTTCTTCAGGCGAAATAATTGTACTATCAAAAACAGTAATGTTTAAAAGAGCTTTTAGTTTTTTGTCGTAATAATCTTTTTGAATAGCGGCAAAACTTTCAGAAGTAATAAAGTCGAATAAAACAGCTCTGTCAGTAGTGTGTGCAGCGGTAACTTTTAATGCATAATTATACTTAAAACTTTTTTGATTGTAAAGTCCTTTTAATCGTAATGCTCTTGCACTCTGAAAATACGGAAACTCATTCAAAACAGTGCCTAACGCATCCGCCTGTATTTCTGTAATAGTATCAGGTTTGTTAATTAGGTATGTATAATCGTTTACAGTCATTACTTTTTGTTTAATCGTTGAAATTGTTTACTTGTTTAATAGTTGATATGTTTTTTCGCTTCAGCGACTAAACGATGTATCGGTTAAACTAAAACTACCATTTTGCAAGTGAATCATT
This sequence comes from Flavobacterium flavipigmentatum, assembly GCF_020911905.1. Lineage (NCBI taxonomy): Bacteria > Pseudomonadati > Bacteroidota > Flavobacteriia > Flavobacteriales > Flavobacteriaceae > Flavobacterium > Flavobacterium flavipigmentatum. The sequence continues at coordinate 1,982,369 of NZ_CP087133.1, forward strand.
GAAAATATCCTGAGTAATTCTTTCAAAAATAGTTCTGATGGCTTCGTTTAATACACTTCCCGTTGGTAAAGAGGTGCCTTCAAAGTCATAATAAAATTCGAAAGTTTTTTCAAAATCATCGGTTTCTTTTTTTCTGTTGCTAAAACGAACATTTACACGAATCGTCAAACGGTTTTGTGCCGCTTGCTGATCGGCAGTTGCTGTCATTGGCGTTACTCTGTAATCTACAATTTCGCCTTCATAAACCAAATCACCATTAGTACTTACCAGATTCAGGTTGGTTTGATTCATGATCAAATCCTGTAAAGCCAATGTAAAATCTCTATCAATTCCGGGTTCAATCAAATCAGCATTGTTCTGAAAAAAGTTAACCTGAAACGTTTCGGCATCAATAGGAGTAGCGCCTGTAAAGTTGTAAACAGAGCAACTGTTAAACATCAATAGGCAAACAATCGCGATAAGAGAATATATTTTTTTCATAAAAATCTGTAGTAAAATCTACTTTTTTAAACTCCAAATCTCAATATTCGAATTTCAAAAAGTCGTTCAAAGATAGTAAATTTGAAATTTGGGATTTTAATATTGTTTTTTTCTTTTTAAAGATCGAATTGCTTGATTTTTCTATACAAAGTTCTCTCTGAAATACCCAGTTCATCAGCAGCAGCTTTTCGTTTTCCTTTGTTTTTTTCTAATGATTTTTTGATCATTTCGATTTCTTTTTGTTCCAAGCGTAAAATTTCTTCTTCTTCGATCGTCTCTGCAAAAAGATAATTATTATCATCTACGCTTTGATACTTTTCTTCGCGAACCGCCGGCGTCATAACCGCTGTTCTTGGCTCTTCTTCAAAATCTATTTCACTGTCGTTTTGCTGTGAGCCGTATATTTTTTGAATTAAATTTGGATTAATATCCTGTACTTTTGATGAGCCGTTTTTCATCAATTCTAAAGTAAGTTTTTTCAAATCATTCAAGTCACTTTTCATATCAAAAAGTACTTTGTACAAAATATCTCTTTCGGTGCTAAAATCACTTTCTTTCTTCTTATCACTAATTACAGAAGGTAAATTAGACCCTTCGGTAGGCAAATACGATTGTAAAGTTGCTAACGAAATATCACGATTGGTCTCTAGAACCGAAATTTGTTCGGCTACATTTCGCAATTGACGAATATTTCCGTTCCATCTGAATTTTTGTAACAATTGAACGGCATTATCGTCTAGTTTTAAAGGTGGCATTTTGTACTTGTGTGCAAAATCGGCAACAAATTTTCTAAACAATAAATGAATGTCTTCGTTTCTCTCACGCAAAGGCGGCAGTGTGATTTCGACCGTAGTCAAACGATAATACAAATCCTCACGGAATTTTCCTTTTTCGATGGCGTTGAATAAATTGACATTTGTTGCAGCCACAATACGAACGTTGGTTTTCTGAACCTGAGATGAACCTACTTTTATAAATTCGCCATTTTCAAGTACACGAAGCAGTCTCACTTGTGTTGTCAAAGGCAACTCTCCAACTTCGTCAAGAAAGATGGTTCCGCCATCAGCCACTTCAAAATAGCCCTCACGCGTACTTGTAGCGCCTGTAAAAGCACCTTTTTCGTGACCAAAAAGTTCACTGTCAATAGTTCCCTCCGGAATGGCCCCGCAGTTTACAGCAATATACTTTCCGTGTTTTCTGTGCGAAAGCGAATGAATAATTCTAGGGATATTTTCTTTACCAACACCGCTTTCTCCCGTTACCATTACCGAGATATCAGTAGGAGCAACCTGAATGGCTTTTTCGATGGCGCGATTTAATTTCGGATCATTACCAATAATCTCAAATCGCTGTTTTATTGCTTGAACTGTTTCCATGTATTAATTTTTTTGCCACAGATTAAAATCATTAGCACAGATTTTTTAAAATTTCATCAAACGTATCTTTTATATTGAAGTGATTTTGTTTGAAAATTGACAAGCAATCCTACTTCTGAATTAGATAATTTTATATAATTTAAAATCTGAGCAATATGTTCATTTGAAAATTCTTTAACTGCTTTTACTTCTAAAATTATGTCTTCATTAAGTACAAAATCTGCACAAAATTTATGAGGTAAAATTTTGCCTTTGTATTCAATTGAATATTCTTTTTCTCTTTCAAAGAGAATATTATTTTCCTTAAATTCTATTTCTAAAGCGTCTTTGTAAATTATTTCTAATAAGCCTGGCCCAAGATTTCGGTGTACTTCCATGCATATACCGATAATCGTATACGTTTCAGCTTCTCTATAATGTTGCATAAATTATTTATTTTACTACAGTTTTTAAAAATAAGAAAAATAACACAAAAAAATCATTTTTAATCTTATTAATCTGTGGCAAAAAAAATTAATTCATTTCACTTAATCCCACTGCCTCTCCTTTCAAAGTTCCGCTGGTGCAACTTGTGATCTTTACATTTACAAAATCACCGATTTTATAATTTTCTTTTGGGAAAACTACCGTAATGCTTTGCGAATTTCTTCCAGAGAATTCTTCTGTCGATTTTTTAGACACTTTTTCGATTAAAACTTCAACAACTTGTCCCACAAATTCTTCACTGCGAAACCAGGCGTGTTTTTGCTGTAGATCGACAATTTCCTGCAATCTTCTGGCTTTAGTTTCTTCGGGAACATCATCTTCCATTTTTCTTCCGGCCAAAGTTCCCGGACGTTCTGAATACGAATACATATAACCGAAATTATATTTTACATATTCCATCAAACTCATGGTATCCTGATGATCTTCTTCTGTTTCTGTTGGGAAACCTGCGATCATATCTTGCGAAATCGAGGCATTCGGAATAATAGTTCTAATTTTATCAATCAGCGCCATGTATTCTTCGCGCGTATGCAAGCGATTCATTTCTTTAAGAATTCGGTTACTTCCAGACTGAACAGGAAGGTGAATGTGTTTGCAGATATTGGGGTGTTTGGCAATTACATGCAATACACTTTCGTGCATATCCTGCGGATTTGAAGTTGAAAATCGAATGCGCATTTTAGGAAAACCAACTGCAACCATTTCAAGCAATTGATCAAAATCAACAGCAGTTGCTTTTTGCATCTCCGAAGCGTTTTCGAAATCTTTTTTCAAACCACCGCCGTACCAGAGGTAACTGTCTACATTTTGACCTAAAAGTGTGATTTCTTTAAAACCTTTGTCCCACAAATCCTGAATTTCTTTCATAATACTTTGTGGCTCACGGCTACGCTCACGCCCGCGTGTAAAAGGAACTACGCAAAAAGTACACATGTTATCGCAACCACGGGTGATCGAAACCAAAGCTGTGATTCCGTTACTCATTAAACGAACAGGCGAAATATCTCCGTAGGTTTCCTCTTTCGATAAAATTACATTAATAGCGTCTCGGCCTTCTTCTACTTCAGCTAATAAATTAGGTAAATCTTTGTAGGCGTCTGGCCCAACAACAAGATCGACTATTTTTTCTTCTTCCAAAAACTGACTTTTCAAACGCTCGGCCATACAGCCCAAAACGCCTACTTTCATTTTCGGATTAATGCGTTTTACAGCGTTGTATTTCTCAAGACGTTTACGGATTGTTTGCTCTGCTTTGTCGCGAATAGAGCACGTGTTTACCAAAACCAGATCTGCATCTTCAAGGGTTTGTGTTGTATTGTATCCGTTTATCGATAAAATAGAAGCAACGATTTCGCTGTCCGAAAAATTCATCGCACAGCCGTAACTTTCTATAAAAAGTTTTTTAGTATTCTCGGGTTTATTTTCCAAAACAAGACTTTCGCCTTGTTTACTTTCTTCAATAATCTTTTCCATCATGTAATTTCAGAGTGCAAAGATAATGTAAAACCTATAAATGTGACAAGATGGCAGAAAAAGAATTAACAGTATTTTGTATTTTATTCAAATTCACTCAAAAGATATCCTTTTGCAAGTGTTTTAAATTCAGATACTTGTTTTTTAATCCAAGTTCTGTCATGGCCTAATTCTTTAGCTAATAATTGAGCTACTTTTTCTGAGGAAGCTATAGCCGCAGTTGCGTCTAAAAATAATAAACGAACGCGTCTTGCCAGAATATCGTCTATAGTTCTGGCCATTTCGTGACGGATTGCCCAGGCGACTTCTGCCATAGTGTAATCATAGTCGGGATGAAGTTTTTCTTTTAATTCGACTTCGTTATTCTGTAATTCTAATAATTTAGGAATATCAGAACCATAAATATATAGATGGTTTTCTCGGTCTGATGTGTCTGTTGCCTTATTTCCATGAATGGGAATGTGTTCTGTTGTACATTGTTTTTTAGGTAAATGATGCACAGTAATCGCTTTGTCTATAATGTCTTCAGCGATTTTTCGGTAGGTAGTCCATTTTCCTCCGGTGATGGTTATTAAACCTGTTTCAGAAACAATTATTTTATGGCTTCTTGAAACTTCCTTGGTACTTTTGCCTTCTTCTTTTGGTGCTGCTAAAGGTCGTAAACCCGCAAAAACAGATAAGACATCAGTTCTGGTTGGTTTTTTTGCCAAGAATCGTTGTGCTGTTTCTAAAACAAATTCAATTTCGCTTTCCAGCGCAATGGGTTCCAGACTCTGTTTTTTTATCAAAGTATCTGTTGTTCCCACCACGATTTTATTATGCCAAGGCACTGCAAATAATACTCTTCCGTCACTTGTTTTTGGAATCATCAAGGCGTGGTCGCTTGGTAAGAAAGATTTGTCGAAGACGAGGTGAATTCCTTGACTGGGAACAATGTATTTTTTATAGACAGTATCGTTTAATTTCATGATTGCATTAGTAAAAACACCTGTCGCGTTTATGACTGCAGTTCCTTTTATATTATATGTCTCTCCAGATTCTTGGTCTTTTACCGTAACTCCGGTTACCTGATTTTTGTCGTCTTTTAATAAATTTATCACTTTGGTATAATTCAGAAGGCAGGCACCTTTTTCTACTGCAGTTTGTGCCAGGTTAATCGCTAAACGAGAGTCATCAAATTGGCCGTCATGATAGATTACGCCGCTTACCAAGCCTTTTGTCTCAACGGTTGGAAGTAGTTCAATCGTTTTTTTCTTTGAAATGTATTTTGATCGCCCCAAGCTGAGTCTCCCGGCTAACAGATCGTAAATAGTGAGTCCGATGGTGTAAAAATAACCGCCCCACCAGTTGTAGTTTGGGATTACAAAAGATTGGTTTTTAATTAAATGACTGGCGTTTTTCGCCATTAGTCCTCTTTCTTTTAAGGCTTCTTTTACTAATGAAATATTTCCTTGCTCTAAATAACGCACGCCGCCATGAACTAATTTGGTACTTCGGCTAGAAGTTCCTTTAGCAAAATCTACTGCTTCAACCAAAATTGTTTTGTAACCTCTGCTGGCTGCGTCAAGTGCTGTACCCAGTCCGCTTGCTCCTCCGCCAATTACGATTACATCCCATTCTGTAGTTTTGTTTAATTTTGATAATTGTTCTTTTCGGTTCATTTATTATTTTTTATCTTTTTGAAAACCTTTTTATCTTTTAACAAACATAAAGAAACTAAATAAAAACAGATATAGTACTTTTATTATTGAATTTTAAACCATTTATAGAATGGAGTTAGTAAGCAGTCTAGTGGTTCTTTAGATAGGGACACAAATCATAATGAAGGCCTACAGGTTGAAAAAAATAACAAAACCAAAGAAGTTTTAAAATATATTAGTCATCATGATTGCGTTATATTTAGGTTCAGTCTCGAATATTTATTAGTGCTCCCAGGTCCTTAAATGTTTTTCTAAAGGTATCTAAAGAAGCAAAGATTGATACCTTATAGTAGATCGAATTATTCGAGATCATTTAAGCTCGGTTATCAGGCCAATTGCAAAATCTATTTTCAGGCAGTTTCCCTGTAATAAATTGGTTTTGAAAACGTATGGTACTTCATCTCGATTGTGGCTGAGTTTTACTAATGCATTGAAAGCGCATCTTAATCAAGTGATTATAGAAGTTCTAATGGTCTCTAATTTTTTGCTTTGAAAATAGAGGTTTGCTTTGTACTGGATTTGAAAGAACTAATTAGAATATTTTTTTTAAAACAATAAGATTATTAGTATTCAAAACTTGTAAATCGACTATTACTTGACTTTTAAAATTTAAAAAAACCCAAAATTTAAAAAAAATAGATACTTTTGTTGCAGAAAAATAGAGCAATGGCAAAGAATTTAGTAATAGTGGAATCACCTGCGAAGGCGAAAACGATAGAGAAATTTCTAGGAAGTGATTTTCAGGTTGAATCAAGTTATGGGCATATCGCCGACTTACCATCAAAGGAAATTGGGGTAGATGTAGAAAATGGTTTTAAACCTAAATACGAAGTTTCTCCAGATAAAAAAGCTTTGGTAAGTAAACTGAAAACACTATCCAAAAATGCCGAAATGGTTTGGTTGGCAAGTGATGAGGACCGCGAGGGAGAAGCTATTTCATGGCATCTTGCGGAAGAACTAAAATTAGATATAAAAAAAACAAAAAGAATTGTCTTTCATGAAATTACCAAATCGGCGATTCTTAAAGCAATCGATAATCCGAGAGAAATTGATTATAATTTAGTAAATGCACAACAAGCGCGTCGTGTTTTAGACCGTTTAGTGGGTTACGAATTGTCTCCTGTTTTATGGAGAAAAATTAAAGGAGGTTTGTCTGCGGGTCGTGTCCAATCAGTTTCTGTTCGTTTGATTGTAGAGCGCGAGCGTGAAATTCAGAACTTTAATGCAGTAGCCAGTTATTCTGTAGTAGCAGAATTTGTAAATGAAGCCGGAAAGGCATTCAAAGCAAAATTGCCAAAAAATTTCAATACCAAAAAAGAAGCCGAAGATTTTTTAAAACAAAACATCGGTTCACAATATAAAGTTTCGGATTTAGAAACCAAACCAACCAAAAAATCACCAACAGGCCCTTTTACAACCTCTACGCTTCAACAAGAAGCAGCTAGAAAATTGTATTTGCCGGTAGGAATTACGATGCAGCTTGCTCAACGTTTGTACGAAGCGGGACTTATTACTTATATGAGAACCGATAGTGTCAATCTTTCTAAAGATGCGATGGACGCTGCTGAAGCCGAAATCATAAAATCGTACGGAAAAGAGTTTTCAAAACCTCGAACTTTTGCCAATAAAAGCAAAGGAGCACAAGAAGCGCACGAAGCAATTCGTCCAACAGATATGTCGCGTCATACAGTAGATATAGATCGTGATCAGGCTCGTTTGTATGATTTGATCTGGAAAAGAACCTTGGCCTCACAAATGAGTGATGCACAGTTAGAAAGAACAAACGTAAAAATTGAAGCCAATAATCACAGCGAATTATTTACTGCTTCTGGAGAAGTTTTGCTTTTTGAAGGATTTCTTAAAGTGTATCTTGAAGGGCACGATGATGATGAAGAAGAACAAGAAGGAATGTTGCCTGCGATGAAAGTACACGAAAAACTTGCAAACAACTATATTACAGCAACCGAAAGATATTCAAGACCGCCAGCTCGTTACACCGAAGCTTCTTTGGTAAAAAAATTGGAGGAATTAGGAATTGGCCGTCCGTCTACGTATGCACCTACTATTTCTACGATTATCAATAGAAATTATGTCGAAAAAGGAACTCTTGAAGGGCAGGAGCGTAATTATACACAACTTACTTTGCAAGCCAGTAAAGTAGGAGAGAAGTTGCTGAAAGAAAATACAGGCTCTGATAAAGGTAAATTGGTACCAACCGATATTGGGACGATTGTGACAGATTTCCTGGTTAAGAATTTTGGAAATATTCTAGATTATAATTTTACTGCAAAAGTAGAGCAGGATTTTGATGAAATTGCCGAAGGAAATATTGACTGGGCAGTTATGATGCAGGATTTCTACAATAAATTTCACCCTAATGTAAAAGAAGTAGAAGCCAATGCTGAGCGCGAAAGCGGAGAGAGAATTCTTGGAAAAAATGCAGAAGGAAGACAAGTTTCTGTTCGTTTAGGAAAATTTGGGCCGATGGCTCAGATTGGAGAAGCAGACGATGAGGATAAAAAATTTGCCAGTTTAATGGCAGATCAAAATATTGGTAACATCACTTTAGAAGACGCTCTGAATTTATTTTTATTGCCTAAAAGTTTAGGTGAATATAAAGGAGAAGAAGTAGAAGTAAGCAACGGGCGTTATGGTCCTTATGTACGTCACGGAAGTGTTTTTATATCCTTGCCGAGAGGAGAAGATCCTTTAGGGGTTTCTGAAGAAAGAGCAAAAGAATTAATTGATGAAAAAGCGCTTGCAGATGCTCCGATTGCTGTTTACAAAGGAGAGTCAGTTCAGAAAGGTGTAGGGCGTTTTGGTCCTTTCATAAAATGGAATGGAATTTTTATTAACGTAAGTAAAAAATACAATTTTGACAATTTATCCCAGCAAGATGTTCAGGATTTGATTGAAGATAAATTGCAAAAAAATATAGATAAAGTGCTTCACAATTGGGAAGACGAAGGTATTTTGGTAGAAAAAGCGCGTTGGGGCCGTTCGGTGATCACAAAAGGCAAAATCAAAATTGAATTGAGTAAAGATGTCGATGCGACAAAGTTGACGTTAGATCAAGTTCAAAAGATGATAGCAGAAAAGACACCGGCGAAAAAAACACCAGCCAAAAAAGCAGCAGCAACTAAAAAAGCTCCCGCTAAGAAGCCAGTCGCTAAAAAGAAATAAGAAATGGAATTTGATTTTCTAAAACCAGTAGATGATGGGATTCTAAAATTCATCAATTCGCTTTCTTCACAAGAGTTAGGTAGCAAAATTGTATTTCATACGCAGGATCAATTTCCAGATATTAGCAAAATAAATATTGCTATAGTAGGAGTTTTAGAGGATCGCAGGAACATCGACATGGTAAATGAAGTAAATCTGAATGGTTTTCGTAAAAAAATTTACAGTATGTTTCCGGGAAACTGGGATGCTTCAATTGCAGATTTGGGTGATATTTTGGCAGGGGATTCTGTTGAAGACACTTATTTTGCATTAAAAAAAGTAACCAGTACTTTGATAAAAAACAAAGTGATTCCTATAGTTATAGGAGGTTCTCAGGATTTAACGTATGCTATGTATCGCGCTTACGACGATCTGGAGCAAATGGTTAACTTAGTTGCGGTAGACAATAGGTTTGATTTTGGTAAAGAGAATGAGACAGTTTCGGCCAATTCATACCTGACAAAAATTATAATAGACGAGCCTAATAATCTTTTTAATTACTGTAATATAGGTTATCAAACTTATTATAATTCGCAGGAAGAAATAGATTTGATCGAAAAGTTGTTTTTTGATGCGTATCGTTTGGGAGAAATATCCAATAAAATAGCCTTAGCAGAACCAGTTTTTAGAGATGCTGATTTGGTTAGTGTCGATTTAAATGCTGTAAAGTCATCAGATTCAGGAAATTATATTACTTTTGAGCCAAATGGTTTCAACGGAAAAGAAATATGTTCTTTGGCTAGGTATGCAGGAATTAGTGATAAAGTTTCGGCTTTCGGAATTTTTAATCATAATAGTACTATTCCAGAAACAGTGATTATTTCGCAAATGGTTTGGTATTTTATCGAAGGATATCATTATCGATCGAAGGAATATCCGTTTGGTAGTCGAGCAACGTATTTAAAGTACATTGTTCCTTTAGATGAAGAAGAATTGATATTTTATAAAAGTGACAAGACAGACCGATGGTGGATTGAGATCCCTTTTGAGTCAAACGGTCATAATAAATTGAAAAGAAACACGTTATTACCTTGTTCTTATGATGAATATCTGAGTGCATGTAATCAAGAGTTGCCAGAAAGATGGTGGAAGGCACAAAGAAAAAATTCTTTATGAAGATAAGATAGGTATAATCTTGCTTTTTTGAAGACTAAAAAAAATCAAAAAATAATTTAGTAAACAAAGTATTACAAAATATAAAATTTAACGTTTTACACCGATTTTTAAAGGTAGTTTATCGACAAAATATTTTTTTTTTATTTTATTTAACATTATTTTTGAACGGTGAAATAAATTTTGTGAACAGTGTTGTTTTTTAGGTAAATAATAAATACGTTTACAAACTTATAATAATGAATAGATAATCCAAATTTATATGAAGAAGTTTATTGCATTTGCGGCAATGTTAACACTGGTTATCGGCTGTGGTAAATCAGGTGATAAAGGTGAGTTAGTTGGTGTTACAGGAGGCAAATGGCATCCTGAGAAGCCTTATGGAATGACATTGGTCCCAGGTGGATCTTTTATCATGGGTAAATCAGACGCTGATTTAGCTGCCGTAGAAGACGCTCCAACCAAAACGGTAACGGTTCGTTCGTTTTATATGGATGAAACTGAGATCACTAATAGTGAGTACCGTCAGTTTGTAGAATGGGTAAAAGATTCTACAATGAGAGTTCGTTTGGCGATTTTGGCTGATGAAACAGGTCAAAAAGCTCCAGCTGATGGAAAAGGAAAAAATGCAGGTAGTATTTCTGATTATGCATTTAATGATTCTGATCCTGAAAAAATGACCGCTTACGATAAGTATATGTACGATAACTATTATAGTGTTGGTACAAAAGATGATCCGTATGCTGGTAGAAAACTAAACAAAAAAGTAAAATTGATTAAGGATACAAAAGCGTATCCAGATGAATATTACACAGAGGTAATGGACTCTATGTATTTGCCAATTGAAGAATCATACAATGGTTTAAGAACAATTGATGTAAATAAATTAAAATTCCGTTATTCTTGGATGGATATTCAAGCTGCAGCAAAAGCTAAAGTTGGAAAAAGAAAAGACTTTGTAAAGACTGAGCAAGTGCCAATTTATCCTGATACTACAGTTTGGATTAAAGATTTTGCTTATTCCTATAATGAGCCAATGCACAATGATTATTTCTGGCACAAAGCTTACGGTGATTATCCAGTAGTGGGAGTTACATGGAAGCAAGCTAAAGCATTTTGCGCTTGGAGAACATTAAATAAAAATTCTTATATCAAATCTAAGAAAAAAGGGCGTGACCTTGTAAATGCTTTTAGATTACCAACTGAAGCAGAATGGGAATATGCTGCCAGAGGAGGTCTTGAGTCTGCTACTTACCCTTGGGGAGGACCTTACACTAAAAGTGATAGAGGTTGTTTCTTGGCTAACTTTAAGCCAAGCAGAGGAGATTACGCTGCTGATGAAGCTTTGTATACAGTAGAGGCAAAATCATACGATCCAAACGGATACAACTTATATAATATGGCTGGAAATGTGGCTGAGTGGACTGATTCTGCTTACAATCCTAATGCTTACGAATATGTGTCTACAATGAATCCTAATGTTATCGACGGAAACAACCAACGTAAAGTGGTTCGTGGAGGTTCTTGGAAAGACGTTGCTTACTTCCTACAGGTAAGTACTCGTGACCATGAATATGCAGATTCTGCAAGAAGTTACATTGGTTTTAGAACAGTACAAGATTACATGGGTACTCAAGTTACAGGATCTAAAAAATAATATAATAAAAGTCTAAATTAAATCGTAAATACCACCAAATCAAAAGAATCTATTAAACCTAAAAAAAAGTTATTATTATGGCATTATTAAGTAAAAAAGCAATGAATTTCGCTTATGGTATGGGAGCAGCAGTTGTAATTGTTGGAGCATTATTCAAAATTACTCACTTCGAACTAGGACCTTTGACAGGTACAGTTATGCTTTCAGTAGGATTGTTAACGGAGGCGTTAATTTTTGCTCTTTCTGCTTTTGAACCAGTAGACGAGGAGCTAGACTGGACACTTGTGTACCCAGAATTAGCAAACGGACAGGCTAGAAAAAAAGAAGACAAAGTTGAAACTGGAGATGCTCAGGGATTATTATCTCAAAAATTGGATGCAATGTTGAAAGAAGCTAAAATTGACGGAGAATTAATGTCAAGCTTAGGAAACAGCATCAAAAACTTTGAAGGAGCTGCAAAAGCAATTTCTCCAACAGTAGATTCTATTGCAGGACAAAAGAAATATGCTGAAGAAATGTCTATGGCTGCTGCACAAATGGAATCATTAAACAGTTTATACAAAGTTCAATTAGAAAGTGCTTCAAGAAACGCACAGGCAAACAGTGAAATTGCTGATAATGCTGCTAAATTGAAAGAACAAATGCAATCAATGACTGCAAACATTGCTTCTTTAAACAGTGTTTACGGTGGAATGCTTTCTGCAATGAGTAACAAAGGATAATTAGTTTTTAACTATTATAGTAAATTTATTAATAAGAACTAATTACAAAATAAAATGGCAGGAGGAAAATTAACCCCTAGACAGAAGATGATTAACCTGATGTATCTGGTTTTCATCGCGATGTTAGCAATGAACGTATCGAAAGAAGTGATTTCTGCTTTTGGTTTGATGAACGAAAAATTTGAAGATGCTAATACTTCTTCAATTGCAACAAACACTTCATTATTGACATCTTTAGATCAAAAAGCTGCTGAAGCAAAAGGAGAATTTATTATTGCTTCACAAACTGCTCATAAAGTAGAAGCTATCTCAAAAGGATTTTATGATTATATTGGTACTTTAAAAGCTCAATCTATCAAAGGATTTGAAGTTGAAAAAGAGACTGGAAAATTACCTTATGAGGCAATGGATAGAGGTGATAATATCGACGACTGGTTTACAGGAGACGGTTACACTAAAAAAGGTAACGATATTATTGCTACGATTCAAAAATACAAAGCAGACATGAAAGCTGCTTTAGGAACAGACAAAAAATATGCTAACATTATAGCAGAGATTGAAAAGAAATTTGATGTTTCTGATGTAAAAAACAAAGAAGGTGTAAAACAAAAATACTTAGATTACCACTTTAAAGGTTTCCCTGCAATTGCTTCGGCTGCAAAACTTTCAACTTGGCAAAATGATGTTAAAAAAGCTGAAACAGATGTTTACAATAGTGCATTAGGTAAAGCGGCTGTTGCTGCTGCATCTTATAGCAATTATCAGGCAATTGTAGTTTTGGATAAAAACGCTTATTTTCAAGGAGAAAAAGTTACAGGTAAAGTGGTTTTGGGTCGTTATGACGAAAATACAAAACCTACTTCATTTCAAGGACCAGGACAAATTGTTAACGGACAAGCTGTTATCTCTTTGACCGCTGGAGGAGTTGGAGAACAAGATATTAATGGTCAGTTTACGTTCTTAGAAGATGGAAAAAATATTCCACTTAAATTTGCTGGTAAGTATGTTGTAGTTCCAAGACCAAACTCTGCTACAATTTCTGCAGACAAAATGAATGTTGTGTATAGAGGTGTTGTTAACCCTATCTCTGTATCTTTTGCAGGAGTTGATGCTAATAAGATCGTTGCAAGTGCTCCAGGTTTAAATTCTGCTGGTAAACCAGGAAAATATAACATGAGTCCGGGTTCAGGTACAGAAACTACAATTTCTGTAACAGGAACTTTGCCAAATGGAGATAAAGTTACGGATAAGAAAACATTCAGAATTAAAGGTATTCCTGGTCCAACTGGAACAATCAGAGGAGAAATGGGTGTTGTAAAAGGACCTAAATCAAACTTAGAGATTGCTACTATTGGTGCTAAATTACTTGATTTTGATTTTGAAGTTGGTTTAGATGTTGTTGGATTTAATTTGAAAATCGCTGGACAGCCTACAGTTGTTGTTAATGGTAACAGATTGAATGCACAATGTAAATCAGTACTTTCAAAAGCAGGTAGAGGAGATCAAGTTACTATTTCTGAAATCAAAACTAAACTTGTTGGAGCTGGTAGTTATTTATTACCAAGAACTGCTCCGGTAATTTACGAAATACAATAATAAAGTAGGTAAAACTACGTTCAATATCTTATAATGATATCATGATGAAAGTAAGAAATTTTTTAATAGCTATTGTTTCTATCGCTGGAGGTTTTGCGTCTCATGCGCAATCTAATTTGCTAAATGCAAAAACACCTGCTCAGATAGGACTTAAGACTCCTGCACAACTTATATCAGACAATGATCGACCATTGGCTTACGGTTATGTAGATGATAGAGATATCTTAATGGGGAAAACAACTTGGGAAATCATTGATTTGAATGAAAAAATCAATTTCCCATTATATTTCCCAATAGATACAGCTAATATTGGTTCTGACAGACGTTCTCTTTATGACGTTTTGACGAAAGCCCTTAAAAAGGGAAAAATAACTGAAGTATACACTGATAGTTATTTCAATACTAAAAAATCTATGAAAGACATCGAGGGTTCATTATCTCGTGTTGATACAACAGATGCTGGTAGAGAACTAATTAATCAATATCCGGATGACTACAAAACACATGTTGTGAAGAAAAAAGTAGTTACAGGTACTGGTAAAAAGAAAGTTGTTACTTATGTTGATGAAACTGTAGCTGCTACAAGAACTGTTCCTTCTGAGTACATTTTGAAACAGGATCTTACTGCTCAGGATGTTAGTCAGTACAAAATTAAAGGATACTGGTATTTTGACAAACGTCAAAGTGAATTGAAGTATCGTTTGCTTGGAATTTGTCCTGTTACACCTGACGTTTATACAATGAATAGTGACGAAAAGGATTATATCGAGTTGTTTTGGGTTTTCTTTCCAAATGCGAGAGAGGCTTTACACGAAGCAAAAGCTTTTAACGACAGTAATTCAGCATTACCAATTTCATTCGATCAGATATTAAATTCTAGACGTTTTAATGCAATTCTTTACAAAGAAGAAAACTTGTACGGTGATCGTGAGATTAAAGAGTACATGAAAGACAATGCACAAAATCAGTTGTTAGAATCTGAAAGAGTAAAAGAGAAGATTCGTAATTTCGAACAAGATATGTGGAACTACTAAGTTGCTCATAACACATAATAACAAAAACTCTTACTACCTTTGTAGTAAGAGTTTTTTATTTTTACCTATTTACACAAATGATTGATTATCTTATTATCGGGTCTGGGTTAGCCGGAATTTCTTTTGCGGAAGTTGCTCTCAAAAACAATAAAACCATTTTAGTCTTAGATGATGAGTCTCAGAATTCTTCTAGAATTGCTGGCGGGTTGTATAATCCTGTTATTTTAAAACGTTTTAGCGAAGTTTGGAAAGCAGAGGAACAATTGGTAATAATGAACGATTTTTATCATCATATCGAAAATAAATTAAACAAAAAGTTCAATTTTAAACTTCCCATCCTAAGAAAGTTTTTTTCTATCGAAGAGCAAAATAACTGGTTTGCAGCTTCTGATAAAGTAAATTTAGCTCCTTTTTTAGCTACAAAATTAATTTCCAAAAAATTTCAAGGCATTGATTCTCCTCATGATTACGGAGAAGTTTTACATACAGGATATGTAGATACAGCTTTGCTTTTAGATAGCTATAAACATTACTTACAGCTTAATAATTTGTTGTTACAAGAGTTTTTTGACAGTAGTTGTATTGAATTGTTAGATATCGGAATTCAATACAAAAAGATCAAGGCACGCCATATCATTTTTGCCGAAGGTTTTGGATTGCATAAGAATCCTTTTTTTAATTATTTACCTCTTGACGGTACAAAAGGAGAACTTTTTGTTATCAAAGCACCGGAATTAAAATTAGATGTTATCGTTAATACTAGTGTTTTTATTCTGCCTTTAGGAGATGACTTATTTAAAGTGGGCGCAACCTACAATTGGAAAGATAAAACAGATGTACCTACCGAAGAAGGAAAGCAGGAACTTATAGATCGTATCAAAGAAATTTTAATGTGTGATTTTGAGATCGTAAAACATTTTGCAGGAGTCCGTCCAACAGTAAAAGACAGGAGACCTCTCATTGGTACACATCACGATCATCAATCACTTCACATCCTTAACGGATTAGGAACGCGTGGGGTAATGCTCGGGCCTGCTATGGCAAAAGCTTTGTTTGAAAGTATTGAAAATAATGTTTCTTTAGACCCTGAAATTGATATTAGGAGATTTCATAAAAAATACCAGAAGAATGTTATTTATGACCCGCTTTAGGATCGTAAGAAACAAACATATTGATATAGATGTTTCTGGACAATCGTAAAATAAAAGGTAATAAAACAACCAAGGTTGCAATTATGGTCACAAATGCGTATCCGATACTAGCGCCAAAGAATACAAAAGATACAATAAAAGCGGCAACGCCTACAGCAACATTCAATCCGTAACTTACATACATTGCTCCATAAAAAAAGGAAGGTTCAATTTGATATTTAAAGCCACAATGGCTACAATTATCATTCATTTTGAGAACCTTAGTCAAATGAAGGGGGTTTTTGTCCGAATACATGCTCTCATTTTGACATTTTGGACAACTTCCTGTTAAAATACTATTTAGTTTGGATCCTTTTTTTAACATTTGCAAAAAATTTAATTTATCGTTATTTCGATAAAGCAAATTTACGATTTTCATTCTCTGTTTAAGGTATCTAAGCCTGAAACTTTAAACGTAAAAAAATAATTATAATGCTTAATATACATAATTTATCGGTTTCTTTTGGAGGTTCTTATTTGTTCGAAGAAGTAACTTTTCGTTTAGGTGCTGGTGATCGAGTTGGACTTGTTGGTAAAAATGGGGCAGGAAAGTCAACCATGTTAAAAATTTTGGCGGGTGATTTCAAACCAGATTCAGGACAAATAGCCACCGAAAAAGAAGTTCGAATGGGTTTCCTTCGTCAGGATATTGATTTTGAACAAGGAAGAACTGTTTTAGAAGAGGCGTACGAAGCGTTTACTGATATTAAGGTTGTTGAGAAAAAATTAGAACAAATCAATCATCAGTTGGTAACCAGAACCGATTATGAAAGTGAGGAGTACAGCCAGATTATAGAAGACTTGTCTGATTACACGCATCGTTTTGAGCTTTTAGGAGGATACAATTATGTGGGCGATACAGAGAAAATTCTTTTAGGATTAGGTTTTAAAAGAGAGGTTTTTAACAGCCAAACAGAGACTTTTTCGGGAGGATGGAGAATGCGTATCGAGTTGGCAAAATTATTATTGCAGTCCAATGATGTGTTGTTGCTGGATGAGCCGACCAACCACTTAGATATCGAGAGTATCATCTGGTTAGAAAGTTTTCTTCGCAATTATCCTGGTGTTGTGGTGATTGTTTCGCACGATAAGATGTTTTTGGATAACGTGACCAATCGTACCATCGAAATTTCGTTAGGAAAAGCGTACGATTTCAACAAACCATATTCTCAATATTTGGAATTGCGTCATGAAATTCGCGAAAAACAATTGGCCACTCAAAAAAATCAGGCTAAGAAAATTGAGGAAACAGAAAAACTGATCGAGAAATTCCGTGCAAAAGCTTCAAAAGCTTCAATGGCACAATCCCTGATTAAAAAATTAGATAAAGTCGAGCGAATTGAAGTCGATGAAGACGACAATTCGGTAATGAATATCTCTTTCCCAGTTTCAAAAGAACCGGGCAGAGTAGTAGTAGAAGCAGAAAATGTAACCAAAGCCTATGGCGACAAAACCATCCTGAAAGACATCAATTTATTGGTAGAGCGCGGGAGTAAAATTGCTTTTGTCGGGCAAAATGGTCAGGGAAAATCAACTTTTATCAAAGCAATTGTTGACGAATTTGAGTATCAGGGAAGTATCAAACTAGGGCATAATGTACAGTTAGGTTACTTTGCGCAAAATCAGGCAGAATATCTTGATGGCGAAATTACTTTGTTGCAAACCATGGAAGATGCGGCAATGGACACAAATCGCTCTAAAGTTCGCGACATGTTAGGATCATTTTTGTTCCGCGGAGACGACGTTGAGAAAAAAGTAAAGGTACTTTCGGGAGGCGAGCGCAATCGTTTGGCACTTTGTAAGCTGCTTTTACAACCCATAAACGTTTTACTGATGGATGAGCCTACCAACCACTTAGATATCAAATCTAAGAACGTTTTAAAGGCTGCATTGCAAAAATTTGGAGGAACCCTATTGTTGGTTTCTCACGACAGGGATTTTCTTCAGGGAATGTCGAATATCGTTTACGAATTTAAAGATCAGAAAATCAAAGAATATTTGGGCGATATCAACTATTTCTTAGAACAACGCAACCTCGAGAATATGCGTGAAGTAGAGAAAAAAGACGTCGCCAAAGCAACGGGTCCCAAAGAAAGCAATAAAACTTCCTACGAAGATCAGAAAAAAGGAAAGTCGTTGCAAAACCGACTGAGTAAAATCGAAAGTCAAATCAAACAATTAGAAAAAGACATTCAGCACGACGATAAAATGTTAACTTCTAATTACAACAAACATATCGAGGATGCCTCATTTTTTAAGGCATACAACAAAAAGAAAGAAGATCTGGATCAATTGCTTCTCGACTGGGAAATCGTTCAGGAAGAAATAGATAATCTCAACGCATAATATTTTCAGGAGCTATTTCCAGCTTTTCATTCCAAGTCCTCACAAAAAAACCTGTATTTCCAATGTCGCAAAAAGAGCTTCTTTCAGTCGCTTTTTTACAACAAGAAATACAGGTTTTTTTGCTCCGGGCTTTCCTTTTCAATCTGGGCTAGAGAAGGAAGTTTCAAGTTTCGTTTCCATAACATTTTACATTTCACAAAAAAGCCTTTCACAAAAAAGCCTTTCACAAAAAAAATTATTTAATAATTCCAATCGATTTAGAGTGCATAATCGCTTCACTGCTTTCTTTAAAATAGCAAACCGAAATGTTTAGGCTTTCCAGATTGCTCATAATAACTTTAATAGCTTCTTTCTGGTATTTGCCAGTTTGCCTAATATAAACTGCTTTTACGGTCAAGGGAAAAATTTTGCAAGTTCGCTCATACAACATCGGATCGTGTTGCGAGTCATCTCCCAATAAAATATATTTAAGATTGGGGTAAAATTCTAAAACATGCTTAATTTTTTCAAATTTATGATCGTGATTGCCTCTTCCGCTCATAAAAAAATCGGTGATGCCTCGCTTAATATCTTTCAACAAAATAACAGCTCTCGGCAACTCATGAATTTTGGTAAACTCTACAATAAAACGATACAAATTCCATTCGCTGCTCGAAATATAAAAAAAGGCATTTTGTTCGTCTTGATTGTTTCTTCCGGCAGAGCTCAACGCTTGATAATAGGGGACAACATCTTTAAAAACCTTTCTGTCATTCACATTTTTAAACAAAAGAATGTAGATTTTTTTAAAAAAATTATGGGTGTGCGAAATCAAAAAAGTATCGTCTATGTCAGAGATAATCCCCAGATTTCCTTTGTGAGGCCTGATAAAACTTCCAGTGGAGCTAATTGTTTCCTCTTCATATTTCATACTCACTTCATATTCATTCCATCCAAACTGAGACTCATTTTCAATCGGGATGCAAAATTTAAAATGACCATCATCTAAGGTTTTAGTATGAATCTCTTGTCCGTCATAATGAAGATAAAGATCAAAGTTTTTAATCGTTTTTATCCTAAATTGATTGATGACCGAAGTAGCATTTTTAAAATTTTTCTTCTGAAAATCATAGCTGTAATCGGTTTTAAAAACATGTCCCATTACAATTAATTCTTGTCCATTAGCATAACCGCGATATAATTGTAAAATTGGTTTCATTAATTACGTACTTTTATAGAGATTGTAAATTAATTATTTTAATCGGTTTTAAACATAAAATTTTGAAAAAGAATATCATTTTTGTAGTAAATCCTATTTCCGGTGATCTGGATAAATCCGAATTGATCGAATCGGTAAACGAATTCGCTGTAACGCACAATTTCAACCTGATAGTGTATGAGACTTCGGGAGAGCAGGATTTAGAAGAAATAAAAGCACTTTATGATCAATATCAACCGTCACGAATTGTAGTGGCTGGCGGTGACGGAACCATAAAAATGGTGGCTGAAGCCATGGAAGAGCACGATGTAATTATTGGTGTTTTGCCCGCAGGTTCTGCCAATGGATTGTCTGTAGACCTGAATCTGCCTGTTACGATTGAAGAGAACTTAACAATTGCTTTTCTACATCATTATATCGAAATAGATATGATTTGTATCAACGGCAAAAAAAGTATTCATCTGAGTGATCTTGGACTCAATGCCGATCTGGTTAAAAATTATGAAGAAAGCAATCTGCGCGGATTTTGGGGTTATGCTTTGCAGGCCTATACAACGCTTAAAGATGCTGCAGAACCTTTTCAGGCAACGATCGTTGCGAATAACGAAACAGTAGAGCATACTGCCAGAATGATTGTTGTTGCCAATTCTCAAAAATATGGTACAGGCGTTATTATCAATCCGAATGGCGCAATGAATGATGGACAATTTGAGTTGGTTATTTTAAAAAGTCTGGATTTGCTTTTGCTGGGAAGAATCATAACAGGAAATATGCCAATCGACTCTGATGATATTGTAATTATCTCGACAAAACAGGCCACCATAAAAACAGATAATCCGGTCAATTTTCAAATTGATGGCGAGTATTGTGGCGCACAAACCAATTTGGAAATCAATATTTTGCACAAACAGATGAAAATTGCGGTTCCTTAACAAACAAATTATTTAAAAGGATTTCGTTCCTGCCATTCTATTTTAGGTTCAAGATAATCGAATATTTTGCCCATCTTTTTATTAATAAATGGGTTGCTGTGGGTAATTAAACCGTACATTTTGACAGGTTTTGCACCCACAGAACTTTTTATTTCTAATGCGGTTCTGGCAAAAACAATAGTTCTAAAACCTTGGTTGATAGAATAGGCGATCATGTCGTATAACATATTGAGGTACAGCATTTTTTCGCGCTGAATGCTTTCGTCATAACCTAAAAAATAGGTGTCCATATCGTTTCCGTTCTTGATTAGCGTATTAAAACCTATTAGCTTTTCTTCAATAAAATAACCATAAAATAAGAACTTGTCTTTTAGTATTTCTTTAAAAGTTCTAAAATGATTTTTGGCTAGAAAAAAAGTGTTAAACGGAGCATTTTTGGCAACATGAAAATACAAATCATAAATAGTGTTTTCATGCTCAATTATTTCCTCCAAAGACATTTTTCGTTTTTCTACTCCATCCGATTTTTTGCGGGCTCGTTTGTATTGGTCACGGTATTTTTTAGATAATGCCTCTATATAATCCTGCTCAGTGTTCCAGTTCTCATTAATTTCAAAAATCATATTGGGCTGAGTGGAGAAGATGTAATTATTTTTAAATTCATCTTTTAGCAAATCAATTTCAGCAGCAGAGAAATCCTTGATACTGGTAATATGTACTTTCTTTCCTTTAGATTTAAAGTCTTTTTTTAAGAAATGAATAGCTTTATGAAGCACTTTTACGGCTTGTGGTTTATTAGCGGTTTCGGCTATAGAAAAAGCATTTTGGCCAGTTAACATATTGTTGCCAACGAACAAAACATGTGAAGCAAAGTTCTTGAAAGCAAAATTACGCACAGAAGTTTTGAGGCATTTATCACGTTCTCCAAAAGATTGTAATTTTTCTGAAAATAAAAATTGCGCCAAGGCAATTCCGATAAGATTTTCGTTCTCGAAAATACCAATAAAATGGCAAGTCATGTTTACAGGAGCCGATTTTTCAAGGACTTCCAGGTATTCTCGAGTCATAAAAATATTCCTTGAAGCCAGTAAATTCCAGTCCACAGGGAGTAATGCAGCGCTATTGTATATGTTAAAAGAGTAAGTTGTGCTCAAGAGGTTATGTATGCTAATTTTTTCAAAATTAGATAATATTTGCAAGAACTCATTTGATTTAAGTTATTATTAAGAAAAATCCGTTTGAGCATTGTTCTCAAACGGATTTCTACTGTTTTATTTTTATACTAAAGCACAAATAATTCCTCCCATTAGCGTTAGGCACACTATCCAGAATCCGGCATGGATGAGAATATATTTCCATGATTTTCTTTCAAACAAACCATTTATTCCAACAATTGGAAGTGCAAGAAACAGACCCGCCATGCATCCGTGAAGAGCGCCATGTTTAAAGGTACGAAAAGCCATTCCGTAATCTGCCATAAAAGCTGAAAAAGAAGGTTTGGCACCCTCAACCATCATTGGGCCGCCAATCATTCCGATAGCTCCGGATTGATGAACTGCTAATGAAATAATCATCATCGCAATCATTAAGGAGAAAAGATACGTAAGCCCAAAAATCTTGAGCATGTTTCCTTTTTTAAGATCTTCCTCGGTAAAATTGTTTTCTCTCATCCAGATCGTTCCAAAAACTTTTGGATGATACCAAATAAATCCTACTACTAGTGTTACAATAGCAGCTAGGAACAGTGCAATAAAGTTAATTTCCATAAAATCAGGTTTTTATAATTAGCTATTCAAATTTAATAAAAAAAGCGTTGTAATTCTGTGTTTTATTAAATAGTAAAATGATTACAAAAAAAAACACTTACTGTATATGTCTCACCAATTATATTTTTTAGTTTAGAAAATGAATCTTAAAGCATTATTCAAAATTGATAATGTGAAGTAATACATATTATTTTTAGCGAAAGCAATTCATCAAATGTTAGAAGAAAGTGTGCAAAATCACTTGATTAATTGAGTTTTTTTATTTTTTAAAGTAAGGCCGTTTGCATTACATATTAAAAAATAATATAATTTTACGTTCTCTATTTTAACAGTTTGCTTTTTTTTAATAACTTTAAGGTAGAATTTAGCGAAAATAGGAGTAAAGACTTTAAAATTTAATGTATTAATATTTTTAATAATAATAGTATGGTAGTACAGTATCAAGGCGAGCAACATGGCAAACCGACAAAATTTACGATAAGAATCATTGGAAATAATCTTTCCAAAAGCAGTTCAAATTATCAAATAGACTTGTTAATAGGCGACAAGCAATTACCAACATTTTCGACGTCAATTCATCAGAGTTTGTCCAATTGCTTGAAGGAAATCTACTTATTTAGTAAATACAACGGAATCAAATTTGATGCTTCGTCAGAAAAAGTGGCGCCAAAATTAGTTCCGTATGACCAGGTTTTATTCAACTACAATAAATACTCATTGTTTATGGCGTAAATTACCGTTTTTATAGAAAAATAAAGGCTACTCGATCTCGGGTAGCCTTTATTTTTTATGGATCTTCATTCCTTACTTTCTGAAAGATTCGACAACCATATTTTCTATTCTGGATGATCTGCGAATAGCTTAAAAAACACTCCTCTTTATTTTGTTTTTATGTAGAAATAGTTCTACATAGAAGGCTTGTGCGTCCTACATTTTTTTGATTTCGATAAAATTACTTTTGTAGGATATTTTTTTTCTAATTAAGATTTTTTAATTGATTTGATTATTAATCTGAGCATATAAAAATTCCTCTGATTTCATCTTACGATTATCAATTCTATTAGGTTAAAACTAGTAGAATTATATAGGTCTAAAATTAAAGTCAAAAAGCAACACAATATGAAAGCTATAATTACTTTACTGATACTATTTTGGTTAGGATGTGTAAATGTTAACGCGCAATCTTTCCTGATTAGTTTTCCCAATCATGCAACCGCACCCACACAGAATCCACAAAATTTAACAGTTTGTAATTCATCTTCCTTACTACAAGTTCGACTTGATGTTGCAACTACAGCTACTACTGGTGCTAATGTGACCCTTCAATTGCCAGTAGGTATTGAATATGTCTCGGGCAGTATTTTGAAAAGCGATGGAAGTTTAGGACTGACTATTGCAGAAAATGGAGGTACAGCAAATGCGCCAAAATTTATAGTAGGACCCAATCAATTGACTACGGGAGATTATATTGTTTTTACCATAGAAAAAAAAGCAACTTGCGCGGCAAGAACAACTGCATTATCAGGAACTATATTTAAAGATGTAGTGACTGCTACAATTGCGGGCGAGACACCGAGTATAGGTACTTCCCCTGCTTATCAGGTTTTCTATCCTGTATTTAGTTTTACGCAACCTGCAACACAAATTAATGCTGTTATAGGTCAAACTTATTCCAGATCTTTTACAATTACGAATGGTGGTAACGGGTGTACAAAAGAAGTAAATTTTACTATTGATTATCCTTCCGGCGGAATAAAACAAACAAGTTTAACTCTGGGAGGTGTTGCAATAATGCCAGTGTCTACTATCGGTACAACCTCTTATTATACAATAAATGCAACTGAATTATCTGGTGGTGATTTTTGTTTTGGTGAGACACTAATTTTTACAGAAACCTATGTTGTAAAAACATGCGATGCTATTACCAATTATGCTACAGGATGGGGATGCGGTTCTGCTGCGGCAGATTGGTGTCAAACGGCAACAGGCAGTGTTGGTATTACGATGGTTTCGGGCGTGTCAAATTACGATCAGTTTACGGTTTCTAAAGTTGGTTATGTAAATGACTGTACGCCGTTTTCGTTTAAAATTGTTTATAAAAATTCTGGAACCGGTAATCCTATCGCTGCAGCAATGTATAATGCTGCTTTTGAGATTGGGCAGGGTGTAGAGGATGGATCGCAATTACAAGCAATGAATTTTCAAAGCTTAAATTTAAATGCAGCGGTACTCAATGGTAATAGTGTGCCGCATAGTGGCGGAGTAGGAACGAGTATTTATAGTATGAATCTTAAAGATTTATTCACTTCAGATCCTGATGGGGCGGGAGTTGGTGTTGACGATCTTGACGGCGATGGTTTTTATGATGATTTACCAGCTGGTGCTTCCATAACATTTGATATTGCAGCTGCAATGAATTGTAATGCAACATGCAACATTAGCCGTTCGTTGTACTATGGCTTTTGCGGCACAATTTTATATAATACGATATGCAGTAGTGCAGTAATTACCAGCAATTTTATTAGAGATTCACTTTACGAAAAAGATAGAGATACTGCTTTATCTACTTTTTTTGGAGAAAACTTACAAACTGCGGATAATAGTTATGCGCCTTCAAATGTAGATTGCGGAGTACCTTTTCGTATGCGATTTTCTGTAAATTGGTATGCGATGGATCCTATTAACTATAATGTTAATCAAAAGTGGGTTTACAAAATCACACTGCCAGCGGGAGTTCTTGTTTCTGGCACTGGTAATCCAAAATGGAATAATGGGAAAGATATCAATGCGACTACTTTTTTAACACCAACAGTAACCCAAGTAGGTAATGTGGTGACAGTAGTCTCTCCCGATGTTTTGCCAGGGATGGTCTATCTTGACTTGATTGTTGATTGTAGTACCTCTTGTGGAGCCTCATTAATAATACCCTATAATTTTGAATATGTCAACGATAATAAAGCAGGTTGTAATTGTAATAACGCTGTATTTTGCGACAGCTACACTATAAAAAATGTTGTTTGTCCTGATGCATGCACTGTTGGCGGAGCAAATATTAAAAGTATAAAAGTAGAACGAGCGGATAATTCTTTAGGATGGACAGATAATACCTTGTCTACTCATCAGGTAAGAAGCGCTATTTCTACCTACGATCTATCAAAAGCTTTATATCTTGATCAAATTGATATTACGGCTACTGGTGTTCAGAATGGTATTGCAGCTACGAATTTATTTCTTTATACAGCAATTAATAAGTACGGAGGTAATGGAGATAAACTAACTCCTTTAAGTATCGATGTAATCATTAAAAGAGCAGGAGTGATAGTTGCTACAGGAACAAGTTCTGTGTTTACAACTATAGGAACTACCACTGCAGGAGTTTTGCCTTTATACGGTATTCAGGCTATACGATGGAATTTAACTGCAACATTACCAGCAGGTGGATTATTAGCTGGGGATACGTACGAAACAGTTGCGCATTATACGGTTTCGACAAATGCTTTACCAAGTAATGATGTGCAAACAGGAAATGCTATTTATTTCTATAATGTAGACATTAACAATAATGAAATTTCATGTGGCAGTAGAGTTCCTGAACTTTATCTTGTTGGGACCATCTTTAATTTGAACCCTTACTCGCAAAATGTTACAAATGCGTGCGGAATTGCTTCTTCTCAAAGTACTATTTACAGGCAATATGCGCCTTCGGGGAATTTTTATAAAAATGAAATTCGTCCCGGACTTATTATTACGGCCTATACAGTAACACTTCCGGCTGGTTATACTATGGTCGGATTTAGAAATGCTCAGGATGGATCACCTTATTTAATACCAACTTCTGTAACAGGGAATCAATATCGATATGAACTTCCGGTTGTAGTAAATGATCTGCGCCCTTCATTAAACTATCAGTCGTATTATGCAGATATGTCGCCAACTTGTGCAACAGCTTCTTCGGAAAATTATACCATTACAGGAGAATTTCAAGATTTTTATTATCATTATAAAGATTTGAGTTCATCAAATCCAGATGCCAAATCGGAAACTTTTACGGTGACTGTTCCTTATAATACAGCAACAAAACCATCAGTTACCTTCACAAATCAAACGGGGACATTACAAGTATCAAAACCAACAGAAAGTTTTACAGTTCGTTTAGCTAACACGGGTACAACGACAGCACCATATACTTGGATGTCAATTCCTAATGTGTCAGGTGTTACCATTACTCAGGTGGTCGATTTGACAACCAATACCGCTTTAACCTCAATAAATTATTCAGGAGGAACATGGTATAAATTAAGTACGGCAGGTTTGGCAACGGCTGCGACTAATAATTATCGTATAGACTTTAATTATACAACTTGCGTTCCCACAACGATCAACGTTGATGCAGGTTGGAATTGTACTTCTTTTCCAACAGACCCGACCGAGTACACTTGTGATCGCAATACAATTGCTTTACCATTTATTCCACAGACTGCCGAGATACAAATTATAAATATCCAGCAACCTACGACACCAATAAATTTATGTACATCTATACCATTTGAGTATAGGATGAATTCCGCAGGTGCAGGAAATACGGTAAATAATAAATTTGTTATCGATTTACCGGTTGGAATGTCATATGAAAGTGGTTCTATCCAAGCAGAATATCCGGCTGGTTCAGGTAACTGGAAACCAGTTGTTTTTAAAACGGCAGGTACCCGAACCACAGTATATTTAAGTTCTTATCCGGATTATCCTGCTGAAGGTTTACCGGGCACATTGAATGACGGAGGAAATAGTAATTTACGATTGATAGGAATGCGTTTTTCACTAAATACCAATTGTGATTTCGTGGCGGGTTCAAACATAAATATTTTTGCTAATGCAAATGGTTCCTGCGGTGTGCCTTACACAGACGATGGGGTAGGTTCTGCCTCATTGCCAATAAATGCAATTGGAGTGGTTCCGGATTATTTGGTGGTGAGTAATTTGGCACTGGCTTCCGGGTCCTTCAATAATTGCAGCAGTCCTTTGGTTTTTAATGCAACACACACAATAGTGTCATCGATGGCAACAGGTTCAACAGGTTCAGCCCGTATTATTTTACCTCCTGGTTATGGATATGTCACCGGCTCTTATGCCTGCAATGCTTCGTTTCACTGCGCGACATCAAAAGGTGTTTTTATCAACGGAGCTGGTCAGAGTTATATAGATTTAGCGATCCCAGCCGGAATGACCTCTGGTAATACATTTAATTATTCATTTGCTATCGAAAAAATTAGTTCTGTAGCTTGTTCCAATTATAGGGTATTATTACAGACAATTGATAAAGTTGCAGATGTAGGCTGTAGTTCAGCTCCCGGAGGAGCTTGTTCTAATATTGCCATACAAACGGGAAGTGCCTCGTATGAATATACAATTTCGAATCCCACATTTGCCATTACAAGTTTTAAAGGAACTTATAATGCAGACAATTACTCAGGTTCAATTACCATTAACAATACAAGTACAAGTAATCAAACCAATGATATTCCTCTTAAAATAGGGTTTTATTGTGCCGATGTATCAGGAAATTCAACCGGATCGTTATTGGCTACCTATACAATGACAAATTCAATTGCGGCAGGTGCAACCGTAACAGAGAATTATACGTTTTCTGGAGCAAGCGCTTGCGGACAAGGAAAAATAATAGCTGTTATTTCTACAGATAATAATTGTATTTGTGAAACGGTTTCGAAAACATCAGATCCGTTACCTATCGCTACTAACGATTCATATTGTTATGAGCAAGGAGCAATTTCAACAACACTAAATGTAGTATCGAATGATACGACAGGAAAAAGTATAATTCCATCTACAGTTAACTTGGTTGTACCTCTGGGCGCAACAGGAATTGTTACAGATAGTGATGGAGATAGTATTAGTATGACTATTGATTCTGAAGGGACTTGGAGTGTGAATGAAACCTCTGGAGAAATAACTTTTACACTTTTATCCAATACAATATTAAATCCAAAAGCAATACAATATAACGCTCGAGATTCAGCAGGAAATGTTTCTAATAACGCAACAGTGGTTGCCAAAGCAGCTTTGAAACAGGTTGGAACACTAGACTCTTCTTGTAATACTGATGGTTCAGGGTATACATTAAATCTAGTAGTAAATGGTACGGCACCTTATCTAGTCACCGGGACTGGTGCGCCAGGTACATGGTCAGGAAACAATTGGACTTCAAATACAATTACCGCTGGAACTAATTATAATGTGAGTATTCAAGATGCTAATGCCTGCAATAGTGTTGTGGTTTCAGGAGTAGCACCAGTTTGCTGTACATTCAAAGTTACTAATCCAACATTTTCATCAACAACTATTTCATGTTATGAGCAACTGCCAGCGGCCAAATCATTAACTAAACTTGAATTCGAGCTTTTAGGAAACGCTGATGGAGTGATAGGAAACTCATCTTGTGGTGTAATTGTAATTACAGCTTCTAATGCGCCCAATACGGGTTGTGACGGAAATGTAATCCGAACTTACACGGTAACAGAATACGCAGACACCAACAATAACAAGGTGAGGGATGCAGATGAGGATATGATTTTAAATACGGTTGATTTCATCCAGACATTTACAATCCAAAGCTTAGATTTTGTGATTCCGCCTCATCAAAGTGCTACGGTCGAATGTGCTTCCGATATCGTAGCGCCTATAGTTCCAATAGTAAAGGATTATTGTGGAAATGTTTTAACCCCAAGTATGCCAATTGTTTCTGCAACACCATCATGCGAAGGCGAAGTGACGTACACTTATACATTTACAGATTGTAGTGGACATACTCGTAATTGGGTTTACACGTATACAATTGATGATACGGTAGCTCCAACAGGAACAGCTCCTGCTGATGTGACGTTACAATGTATTGCTGAAATCCCTACAGCAGATGTAAATTTGATTACAGATGTAGCTGATAATTGTAATGGAGGTGTTACGGTAACGGTTTCAGATTCAAATAATGGCGGATCTGGCGGAATTAATGATCCATATATCCTAAAAAGGACCTATACCTTAAAAGATTGCAGTGGATTAGTTACTAATCTAATACAAACCATAACTGTTAAAAATACTGGCACTACAACAATACCCGTTTTAGCTGATCTATTACTTGAAGGATGTAGTGGAACGCCGGTAGCACCAATAATTAATAAGGGTTGCACAGGAACCATAACAGGAACTACTACAACTGTTTTTCCAATCATACAAGAAGGAACCACTGTGGTTACATGGGTTTTTGATGATGGTCACGGAAACGTAATCAGAGCAAATCAAAATGTGATACTTAATAATGTGATCGAGGCTCCAATTAGTGCAGGAGATCAAACAGAGTGTGCCTTAAAAAGCATTCAAACCTTAACCGCTGCAGTTACTGTCCCTGCTGGGAAACAAGTAATTTGGTATGATGCTCCTATTGCTGGAAATATAGTCGCTTCACCAATATTAAATTCAGTTGGATCAGTTACTTATTATGCAGAAACTGTTGATTTGGCTTCAGGATGTAACAGCTTGGTAAGAACTCCAGTAACGCTAACATTATATAATTGCTCAATAGGATTGATTAAAAAAGTAGTTTTTGATGATAATAATAAGGATGGTTATGCGCAAGTAGGAGAAACGGTGAGTTATCGTTTTGAAATTACAAATTTTGGTGATGTTCCGCTAACAAATGTAAGCGTAACAGATAGTAAGGATGGTTTAATTCTAACGGGAGATCCAATTAATTTGGGAGTGGCAGAAACGAATACGACTGAATTTAAAGGAATTTACAAACTGACACAAGCTGATATTAACCTGGGCAAAGTGATAAATCAGGCGACTGTCAAGGGAACAACTCCTTTTAATACAATTGTCACGGATATATCAGATGACAGCTCTCTTTCAGAAGACAAACCCACAGTACTGGATATTACAAAATGTGTAATCAAAGTTTCTAATGCAATTTCGCCTAATGATGATGGTCTAAACGATGCTTTTTACATTGGTGGTCTTGAATGTTATCCTGATAATACGGTAGAAATTTACAATCGTTGGGGAGTTTTGGTATTTGAAAGAGACCGTTATAATAATGTAGATCGAGTATTTAAAGGGATTTCCGAAGGTCGGGCTACGATAAGTCAGTCTAGCGGATTACCTGCCGGAACCTATTTTTATATCATAAAATATAAAGATGTAAATAACTGTGCAACACAAGAGAAATCTGGCTATTTGTACTTAACCCGATAAATTTAATTTCTTGGGGATTATTCTACCGGGAATATAAAACTAAAACACATGAGAACAAGAATAATAGTATGGATAGTGATTTTTGCATCAATCAGCAGTTATGCTCAGCAAGACGCTCAGTTTACACAATACATGTACAATACTATCAGCGTAAATCCTGCTTATGCTGGTTCAAGAGGCGCTATGAGCATTTTCGGATTGTATCGTACCCAGTGGATTGGGCTTGATGGAGCTCCAGAAACAAGCAGTTTTTCATTAAATACTCCATTAAACAATACCAATTTAGGATTAGGTGTTTCGTTGTTGAGCGATAAAATAGGTCCAACAAATGAGACTGGCTTATCAGTAGATTTGTCATACACAGTACCTACTTCTGAGACTTTCAAACTTTCATTTGGTATCAAGGGAACAGCGAATTTATTCAACTTAGATATTGATAAACTAAATCCTGAAAATCAAGGAGATCCACAGTTTCAGGGCTTAAATTCTAAAATTTCACCTAATATCGGAGCGGGTGTTTATTGGCATTCAGACAAAGCTTATGTGGGATTGTCTATTCCAAATTTTATCGAAACCAATAGATACAGCGACAATGATGTTGCTATTTACAAAGATAAAATAAACTATTATTTCATTGCAGGTTATGTAATTGATATCGAACCTTCCATAAAATTCAAACCCGCTCTATTAACTAAAATGGTCAAAGGAGCTCCTTTACAAGTAGATCTCTCGGGGAATTTTATGTTTAATGACAAATTTGTGGTTGGGCTTGCATATCGATGGAGTGCAGCAGTAAGTGTCTTGGCCGGATTTCAAATTACAGATGGTTTGTATATAGGCTATGGATATGATCATGAAACCACCAGTTTAAGAAGATTTAATTCAGGGTCGCATGAAATATTTCTGCGTTTTGAATTCCTCAATAAATACAGTCGAATAACTTCACCTAGATTCTTTTAATACTCCGATTATGAAAATTAAAAAATTACTTTGTACCGTTTTTTTAGTGCTTTTTACGATCAAGGGAGTTGCGCAAAAAGAGCGTATAGCCAATGCTGATAAAAATTACGATAAGTACGCTTATATCGATGCGATTACCATTTATGAAAAGGTAGCAGATAAAGGCTATAAAGATGAAAAAATGTTTCAAAGATTAGGTAATGCCTATTATTTTAATGGAGCATTATCAAAAGCCAAAAAATGGTATGAAGCTTTGTTTGAGATGAATGATCAGCAGGAACCAGAATATTACTATCGATACGCGCAAACACTAAAATCGGTGAATGATTATAGTAAAGCAGACCAGATCATGGATAAGTTTTATAAAAAAGCAGGGAGTGATCAGAGAGGTGTTTTATATAATAAAAACACCAACTATCGGGAGCAGATAAAAGCAAATTCGGGAAGATTTGAAGTGGAGGATGCAGGAATCAATTCAATATATTCAGATTATGGAGTTGCATTTTTAAACAATAAAGTAGTATTTACTTCCGCCAGAGATACGGGAGGCATAGGTAAAAGAGTATTCAAATGGACCAATCAGTCGTTTACCAATTTATATGCAGTCGAATGGAAGACAGACGGTAGTCCGGAAGAGGCGAGGAGATTTGAAAAAAGTATAAATTCGAAGTTTAACGAATCCAGTGCGATTTTTACACAGGATGGTAAAACAATGTATTTTACCAGAAACAATTTTTTAGACGGAAAGAAAGGGAAAAACAGCGAGAAAATTACGCTGTTAAAATTATATAAAGCGACTCTGATTGACGGAAAATGGAGTAATGTAATGGAGCTGCCTTTTAATAGTGACGAATATAGTGTGGCGCATCCGGCTTTAAGCTCAGATGAAAAGACATTATATTTTGCTTCGGATATCCCGGGAGGTTTTGGCCAGTCAGATTTGTACAATGTTTCTATTAATTCTGATGGTAGTTTTGGTACGCCAAAAAATTTAGGACAAGCAATAAATACCGAGGGACGCGAAACATTTCCTTTTGTATCTGGAGACAACGAATTGTATTTTGCTAGTGATGGTCAGCCAGGATTAGGCGGGCTGGATATATTTGTAACGAAGATGAATACTGATGCTTCTTTGGGGACCATAGAAAACATTGGAGAGCCGGTAAACAGTAAAGATGATGATTTTGGATATGTGTTAAACGGCAAAAGCAGAAGTGGTTTTTTCTCTTCAAACAGAGAGGGCGGACTTGGTTATGATGATATTTATCGATTTACTGAAACTAGAAAATTAAAATGTGATCAAACTATATCGGGCACTATCCGTGATTTGGATAGCCAAATAGTACTGGAAAATGTCAAAGTAAACCTGCTTGATGATCAGTTTAAAATAATAGGGGAAGTCATAACAGGAATTGACGGAACTTACCAATTTACCGTAGATTGTGGAAAAAAATACGCTGTAAGAGCCGCAAAAGATGATTATGAAACCAAAGAAACCCCTATAAACATTAAGCGGGAGTCTGGTACGACAAGTTTGGACATTCTGCTCGAAAAAAGAGTTAAACCCGTTACCATTGATACAGATTTGGCCAAAACAATGGATATTGCTTCTATTTATTTTGACTTAGACAAAGCAACAATAACCCAAAAAGCAGCCTTTGAACTAGAGAAAATCTATGAGGTAATGATGCAGTACCCAGAAATGATAGTCGATGTTCGTTCGCATACTGACAGTCGTCAAACGGCCAAGTACAATTTGGAATTATCAGAAAGAAGGGCTCGATCTACGATTGCATGGCTTGTGAAAAAAGGCATTGCTTCAGGTCGCTTAACAGGCAGAGGATATGGTGAGAGCCAACTTATAAACCAATGTTCAGACAATGTATCTTGTACCGAAGCAGAACATCAGGCCAATAGACGAAGTGAATTTATAATTGTCTCGATAAAATAATAAACCCAATTGCAATTTTAGTAAAAGCCGCAAAGTTTCTTTGCGGCTTTTAGCTTTTAGCGACGAGGTATTTGTACTTAATATGCTAAAGAGCACACTAGAAAGTTTTAAACGGATACATTTTAGTAAAGTTTTGGCTCTACAAGTGATTTGCCGCTCGAGTCATAGTAAACTGACGAAGTAAATCATCCCAACAACAAAACGAACTTTCCATTAAGCCAATTGCTTAAATTCGTTGTAATTGTAATAGTTTTTTTATTATCAGTTTGTGAATTTTAGCATTTTAAATTTTCATTCTTCTACTTTTCTGATTCAGATTTTTTTGTGCCATTTTCCTGTTCCTTATAGACAAAGTAAAATAGTAACATTGAGTTAATCAAACATAGAAATATTCCATATCTAATTTGTCCCAAATTCGGTAATGTGAATATTAAAACAATAAATGACAAAAGGATAGCAGATAAATTCAAAAAACATAGAAATAATTGGTTGTAATGCTTTCTAATAAAACAAACTAATAAAGTTATGTTCAGAAACATAATGAGTGTAAAGCTTAATAAAACGGGTTCGAAAGACATCGCTAAATCATAACCACTCAAAGAAAAGTCCTTTTTTGCCTTTTCGAAAGCTATTTCTTTTTCTTTCGCTGTTTCAGCATTATGATATGATTTAATAAAACTCGAACTTCTTTTAATGCTTTTATCAGAACACATTTGGAAAAAAGGTGAGAAGAAAATCAGCATACTTAAGCTTGCTAAAAAACGAATTATATTTTTTCTGTTTTTCACGATGGAGTTCATTAAAAAGCCTTACGTTCTGCCGCTTCACGCAGTTGCGAACTTCGGAACTTTTTATTTTCCGTTAAAGATAAAAATTCTTGCGAAACGTAAACGTGAACTTACCCAAAATTCGCAATTGCGTGAAACGGCTGTTACCAGCAGTTTATATTTCGAATTGAAAGTCATGAGGTATTGTCATTTCATTAAAATCAATCTCCTTGTCTAGGCTTGTTAGTGATTTACTTATTTTAATTTTACAAACAAACCTTTTGTCGGCTTGAATTTGTAAATCCGTCACTTCTAGAATTTGATTGAATAATTTATAATCAATTTTCGCATGAGTTTTTAGACCATTAATGTTAGCTATGTCTCCTTTTGAAATAGCTCTTTGGACTGTCTGTAACCACTCGACTATTTGGAATTTAAGATGTTTGCTTAAGTCAACTTTTATTTGGGGAACTGAAGATTTTAAAATTAAAATCAGGTCGGCATATTTACTTTCAAGTTGTGTGATGTCTGGTTCTGATAAAATATAATCACGTTCTAAATGAAAAGATGTGCTCTTTTCTTTGTCAGTAAAATTTAAGTAGTCAATTGCTGATTGTGTGTAATAATGCTCTATTTCGCCTTTTGGAAAAATAAAAATATTAGCGGACTCGAAGGCCTTTAATAACAAAGAAAACTTAGGCAGTATGTAGTTTATATTTGTCTGTTGTTGAGCTGATACGGCAGAATAAATCTTTTCTTTAAATTTTTGGAGCGCTATTAGTTGCGAAAAAATAACAGTATTTCTCTTATCAGGAACAGAAATAAGTGGTTTTAGAAATTCTATTAGTTGAATTAAATCTGAGTCTGTTGCAGTTTTTGTAACTAAATCATCTGCAACTTCTTTTAACTTCCGGTCTAATTCGCCAATTAAAGTAGATAAGTCTGTTCCTAAGCCACTGTCTTGAATATATTTATTGCAATTTTCATCCTCTTGTGCTACTTCCCTTAATTTCCCTTTGAAAAAAGCGTCTAGGTCTGCTATTATTCTAGCTTTAATATTTAACTTTTTACAAAGGCGAAAAAATACTGCTAATTCATCCTTTCCACCGACATCAATTATACTCGAACCTGATGCGCTAATGTTATAATCTAACTTATCAAAAAGTAATGTGATAATTTGTTGGTCGGTATATCCTTCAACAAATACAGGGTTTGGTGAAAAGAAAAACTGCTTGTGATATGTATTAAACCGAGGCAAGAATTTTTTTAATATATATTCATCTTGTGCGACCAATGAGTCAATAAAGTCAGGTGGTTGATTATAATGGCAAACTAAGATGCTTTTTAAATCGTCAATACTTCGTAGGTCTAAAAAGTAAGGTGAGTGTGTAATTATAAAAAAAAGTTTCTTAGAAGGGTCGATCTTGGGATCTCCAGCAAATTTGCGAATTTCACTAAGAAAAAACGATTGATACTGTGGGTGAAGATGGAGCTCAGGTTCATCCAAGATTAAACAGTTTTTACTATCATCATATAAAAACGTTAATAAAGTTATTAGTTCCTTTAAACCGTGACACTCATTTTGTTGTAAACCAAATTCAGCACCTCCTAAGTTATCTTGTATTTTTGGTTTTAAATAACCACCTTCTTCAACTAAGCGAATAGTTTTGTTAAAAATATCCGAAAGCAAAGCTTCAATTTTTATTCTAATATCTAAATGCTCTTTAAGAAGAACGAATGCAGAAGATGATAAACCAAATTGTTCTCCTTCACTTTTAAGGGTTTTAAATTCTGATATATTAATCCCAGCAGTTAGTCTACTTGAACCAAAGTGACTATAACTTCTTTTTTCAAAACCACTCAGGCGCTCGGCGTTTAACATTCTTGCTTTATAGCCATGTCTGTTAAGTTCAGCCTGCAATTTGTCAGCAAATAATGATTTTCCTGTTCCATTTGGTCCAACTATTAGATTAATAGTTCCCCAATCAGTTTTGTTAAACTCTGCCTCTTTCCATAGTTCTGGAATTTTAATCTTTATTGAAATGTTTATCATTTTATAGTCTGTCTTTTAAATTGCTGGTAACGTCTTGCTAGTAGGCGATGGTCGGGCTAAATAAAGCAATTATTTCGGATTATCACTAATTTCCCAAATACAAAACCATTTTTCCTTTAAGCCTAATTCCCGACTATTGCTTACTAGCTGTTAACTGTTGTTTTTCTTCGGTTTCTATTTTAACCAGAACAGATTAATAAATAATTTTCTTCCTTACTCGCTTGAGTTATAATTTTTTTCAATTTTGAAAAATCTTCTATTAAATGATTTAGATTATTTGATTCTCCTTCGATATTTTCATCAGTCCATTCATTTGGATAAATATCGTTTTCATTTAGTTCAGTTGCGTTATATTTATCTTTCAATTCTGATTCATTAATTTCAGATATAATTTCACTAATTTCAGTTACTTTTTCGTTACTTAAATATGGAAAATAATTTCCGCTTTCCATAAAATCCATCATTTCCTCAAAATCTGGATTTTCAAAGTCAAAATCTCCTAAATATTCTGTCGGATTAAATATTTGGTTAAGTATATTTTTAGTTGTTTCAGATTTGTCTTTTGTCAAAACAAATTCAATCCCCATAAATGAGTTTTGAAACGTATAATAATCTTTTACTCGATTATGTATTTTAATTTCTTTTCTGTTTTCAGAATTTTTTAATTCATCGAAAAGTTCTTTTGAAATACTATAAATTGTTGTCGATTGGCTCATTGATTTCGGTTTTTCAAAATAACAGTTAACTTGTTTATACCAGCCATAAAATGGCTCCAATCTACTCTAATTAAGGCGTATATACGAAGTTTTGTTTTATAGTATGTTTCCGTTTTAATAATAAAGCAACACAGTTACCTCATTACTTACAAAACAAATATAACAATTCTTGCATCATCATCTCTGAGAGAAACCATAATGGTTGATTATTTATTTGGAGACAAGTATACCACTAAATAAAAAGTGGGCAGCAGGTATTTATACCTGTTTTGATCAAGTGTTACGGTTTTGTGATTAAGTTTTTAGTGTTTTTGCTATAGTTTTTAGGTTTAATCATGAAGTTTTTGGGTTGTTTACCTAAACGTTTGGGTCTAGTACCTAAACTTTGGGGTTGCGAA
The DNA here is from genome assembly GCF_020911905.1 of Flavobacterium flavipigmentatum. NCBI lineage: Bacteria > Pseudomonadati > Bacteroidota > Flavobacteriia > Flavobacteriales > Flavobacteriaceae > Flavobacterium > Flavobacterium flavipigmentatum. The sequence continues at coordinate 2,019,770 of NZ_CP087133.1, forward strand.
CCCCGCTGTTGAGGTTCGGAACCCCTCGTTTGGGGTGCTGAGGTGCTCGGATGGGGTTCGGAACCCCAAATTTGACGTTCGGAACGTCAAATTTGACCCCCAAGGACGTCAAATTTGACGTCTGGAACCTCATTTTTGACGTCTGGAACCCCATCGATGGGGCTCGACACCCCAAATTTGGGCCTCATGACGCCATCGATGGGGCTTGGAACCCCAAACGACCTGTTTTTTGACCTCCGTCTGTATTTTTGATTAGGATATTCATTATTTAAATGAAGGGTTTCATATAATAAAAAATCCTCAGTCGTTTTTTTCTGACTGAGGATTGGTAAAACTATTTTTTATTGCCAGTTACTTTAATTCGAATTACAGTAAGATTACCATATTTTTCGACATCTTCTTTTGACCATTCATATTCCTTCCCTTTAGATCTTTTATCAAAATTCCAGTCTAAAGGTTCTTTTACATATACAAATAGTCCAATTGTAGTTCCGTCCAATGGCTTTTTATTTAATTCTTCTCTGCTTTGGAAACGGAAAGAAAAATAAGATGGAGAATCTATTGTACCCATTACCAATTTTATTTCGGGCTTTATTTCTTTCAACAAATCTTTCAAAGGTTTATTGATGAACTGCTGCTCATTTGCTTTTAATTTATAGGTGTCCTCAGGTATTTGAACCATCTGCTGTGCTTTACAGCTAGTGCTTATCAAAAATAGAAATGCGGCTATTATTTTAATTGTATTTTTCATTTTCGCTTATTTATTAGTTACGTAAAAACGGCAGTATATCTTACTGAGCCCTCAGGATTTGTTGATGCCTGGATCTTAACACCCGCTCCCAAAGAGTTCTCACGCAAGCTATGCAAATGTTTACTGACTTCGCACCCGCAATCTCAATTAGATATTATTTTGTAAATCTACATAAATAATAAAAGTTCGAGATTTCTCTGAAGTTTTGTTTTAGTCATGCTATGCATCTCAATACCGAATCAATGTATTAAAGATTTTTATATGATTATTGTATGCGCCTCTTAATGATTGGTAGAAAAAAAATAGAAGACTTATCAAGTATATGTAACCCGATTGGGTGCCTTTGTGTAGTTTGTCGGGCATATAAAAAAGTGAGGAGTAATCTTATCTAGAGTGATAGATAAAAAGAACGCTTTCATCACTATAACAATAGAGTAGATAAACTTTAGAATTAAAAACTGAATTCGTATATTGTTCTGCTAAAATTAGATATGTCAAGGATATACATTTTAAAATATCTGCTTTCAAACGTTTTTCAGTTCATTTTAATACAAATCATTTAGATTATGAGAAATTCATTAATGCTCTTCATTGCATTCTTAGCTTTTACAGCGTGCTCAAAACATGAAGGAAAAAAAAATAGTGCTATCACAGGAATAGATTCTACGTTGCGGCCTGGTGATGATTTTTTTAAATATGTAAATGGCAAATGGTATGATTCTGTAGCAATACCTGCCTCTCAAGCTGGAGTTGGTGCGTATATGTTTATGAATTACCCACAACGAATGCGCCTGCAAGGAATATTAGACAGTATTTCGAAAAGCAAGAATCCAGAGGGGAGTATAGCACAAAAGGTAGGAGACTTTTATGCATCTGGTATGGATACTGTAACCATTGACAAACGCGGTTATACACCTATTAAACCCTTACTTGCCAAAATTGAAGCCATTAGCGATTTACCTTCTTTAATGAACTTTGTAGTGAATGAAGTAAAAGTGAATAACCCTTCTATGATAGGTTTTGGAGTGTCACCCGATGAAAAAAATAGCAGTATGAACATTGCCCAAATCTATCAAACGGGTATTGGTTTGCCTGATAGAGATTATTATTTCAAATCAGATTCATCGACTGTTGCGATACAGGAAGCGTACAAAAAATACCTTACGACATTATTTCAACAAATAGGCAGCAATGCCATAGAGGCAAAAAAGAATGCTAATTTGGTTTACGATATTGACAAACAACTCGCCGTTTCGCATAGAACAAAAGTTGCACTTCGGGATGTGCAGGCAAATTATAATAAAATGGCTGTGACAGATCTTGTAAAAAGGCATCCCAACATAGACTGGACTACTTTTTTAAATAAGTTAGGTGCTAAAACCGATTTTATTAATGTAGGCCAGCCTGCTTATTATGATGCCCTTAATAAGCTTTTGAAAACCATCCCTATTAGTAATTGGAAAATTTACCTGAAAGCAAATTCTCTAGAAAGATATGCAGATGATTTAAGTAAACCTTTTGTAGAGGCCTCATTTGAGTATACCAAAGTGCTTTCTGGTCAAGCTGTTCAAAAATCACGTGGCGAAAAAATGGCTAATGTCGTTGACAATTACTTAGGCGAAGCATTGGGTCAATTGTATGTAAAGAAATATTTTTCAGAAGATGCCAAAAAACGTATGTTAATCCTCGTGAATAATTTGCAAAAAGCGTATACCAAGAGAATTGATAAATTGGAATGGATGAGTCAAAGTACCAAACAAAAAGCAAAAGAGAAATTGGCAGCCATGACTAAGAAAATAGGGTATCCAGACAAATGGAAAGACTATAGCAGTGTACAGATAGCCAGAGATACCTATTTTGAGAATATGGTTTCGGCGGCTACAGCTGCATGTCAATTTGAATTGGCAAAATTGGACAAACCAGTCGATAAATCAGAATGGTATGCAACGGTTCCAACCGTTACGGCATATAATAATCCTACTGCCAATGAAATTGTGTTTCCAGCAGGTATTTTACAACCTCCATACTTTGATAATAATGCAGATGATGCACTTAATTATGGAGGTATCGGAATGGTTATAGGTCACGAAATAACCCATACCTTTGATGATCAGGGTGCTCAATATGACAAGGATGGCAACTTAAAAGACTGGTGGACAAAAGAGGATTATGCACAGTTTAAGTCAAGAATACAACAGGTAATCAATTTGTACAGCACATACACTGTTTTAGGCGATCTGCACATTAATGGGGCCATGACAGTTGGCGAGAATACGGCAGATATTGCCGGAATAGCAGTTGCCTATGATGCTTTTAAAATGACCGAACAAGGAAAAGGAAATACAAAAATTGATGGTTTTACTCCAGACCAACGCTTTTTTATTTCCATAGCCAAAATATGGAGAGTAAAAATGAAAGACGAGTTTCTGCGTTTATGGATTAACAACAATCCGCATTCTCCACCAAATTGGCGTGTTAATGGTCCGCTGATGAATACTTCACCTTTTTACGAAGCATTTAATATACAACCTAAAGATAAAATGTTTTTGCCGAAGAAAGACAGAATAACAATTTGGTAATGCGCTGGTTATTATAAGTGTTACTATCAAAAAATGCGCAAAGTTTCCTGTAAACTTTGCGCATTTTTTTGGTTGCTTAGAAATTGTAAATTATATAAAAGCCTCCTAATTTTTTACGTTTTTACCTTAAACAAAAAAAGCTTCAGATTTCTCTGAAGCTTTTCTAGAAGCCTCGACGGAGCAAATGTCGAACTTTTTTTTGAAGGATTTGGAACGTTTACTGAATATTCCTAAGCTAAAATTATGAAAGAGCGTGTTCTGATTTTTCTTCCCATTTTTCTCAATTGGGAGATAATGTATTTGTAAATTATAGAATTCCTTATTATTATTATTATTATGTGCTAAATGACAAAGTTCGTGAATTACTACTAATTACTGTTGATTCAGATAATTTGTCTGCTGAGGGATTTACTTCGGTCGGAGGACAAATTGGTGTGGGAATTGAAGGAAGCCCTGCATCTTTAATAAATGTTTAAGCAACATATCAATATACACCTGTAGTTAGACCAATCTTTTAATTAAATGATATGTCAAAAAACTATTGACAGGTAAGATTTTACCGCAGAGTAGGAACTTATGAAGATTTAGTTTCGTTCTGTAAAGTTGATTAGTTAAAGATGCCTTAACGGAATTATTACCAAAAAAAGTCCCAATCCGGAAATTTTGAGATTGGGACTTTTTATATGTATCCTATTTATTTTGACTGCGTCCTAAATTCTAAAAGGACTGCGTCGGCATTTTTGAAGGTTGGTGGCTATTCTGTGATGTAGGCAATGCACTTCTTATTAAGCTTCATGGTGACGTCAGCATCAACATCACTGAGTTTTACACATAAAAAACAAATTACAATAATCCTAAATCTTTCGCTTTTTCAATTAAATCTTTATCACTTCCTTTTCCTTTTAGTAACTGATCTTTTATGTTTGCTTTTCTTTTTTCAATTGCACTCATAGAAAGAGGTATATAATCAGGAAGGTTTACCGTTTTTACACCTTCAGAAATTAAGATTAAAATTTGATTGTCATGATTATCCCAATTTATATTTTTCTTAAATAGCTCTCTTTGTGATTCTACTATTGTATTACTTCTGAATATTTCACCATTAATGATGTTTTTACAGATTACGGGGAATAATTCAAAATTGATATCACTTTTTGATATAAAACCTTCAGGCTGTATACCTTTTATTATTTTATCTACTGTCAATGGTTCACTACGCATTGTAAGAAGTACTATTTTACAATTGGGTAGTTTTTCTTTAAGTAGAAATGCCAAATCAATACCATTATTGATATTTAATGGTTTATAAGGAGGTAAATTAATATCAAGAAGAGCAAGATCAATATTAATATTTTGCTTGAGGTGAAATATAATTTTATTATAAGCATCTTCACAATTATGACTCTTTATAAAGTTTGGAATATTTTCTTGAAACTCCCCATCAGATAAAAGGTTAACATAACTATCTACCGTCATCGGGTGGTCATCGACGATCAAAATATTAAGATTCATAATTTATTTAAATTCGATTTGAAACAAATGTAAGAAATATTACGGATTTTCCGTAATAGGGATTTAATTGTTTTACAATGAAGTTTATGTGTTGAATTACAGCTAATTGAAATCCTACTTTTATTATAGAATAAACGAAATATTACGGATTTACCGTACATTTTAATTCGGAGTAAGTTGTTTTTTTGTCTTAACAATAAATTAAAATTATTTTTATGAAAAACAAATTATTTATTCCAGGTTTAATTATTTCTATTGCATTGTTAACTTTTTCATGCACAAATGATGATTACCAAGTTGAAACAAATAGCGGCAATCAATCAAAAACGGTAACAAAAGACCAATTACAAAAATTGAATGCAACTACAAAAGTTAGAGACTCAATCAGCAACGACACGATTCCGCAAGTAAATAATCTTACTGAGGGAGATCCTATTATTCCAAGACCACCAAGAAAAGATTAATTGTCATATTATTTTTAAGAACTAGTGTTTTATTATTTTTAAATTTTATAGTCTTTTTATTTCAAAACGCTATATTTGAAATTGTAAAATAATACTTAAACTTTTGACGAAACTTTATAAAATAATTTGTTTAATTCTGGTACTGATGTTTTTTTCATGTAAGAAAACAGCATTAACGAGTTCAAAAATTAAAACAACTCTTTCATTTGACAATAATCATTTAGAAAGCAAAAAAAAAGAAAAATACTTAGATTCAATATTTAATGTATTGCGGGTTCAGGAAAATGATTCTGTTATTAGAAACTTTTATTTTAAGTTATCTACTGAGTATTACTATAATAACAATCTGAAAAAATCTTTGAATGTAAGCTTATTGGTTCTTAAATTATCAAGACAGGTTAATGATAAAGAGGGAATGGCCAAAGCATTCTATTATATCGGAGATAGTTATGGAAGTGTAAAAAAAGACAGCGCCTATTTTTATTATTTACAGGCAGAAAAATTATATTATAAGTTATCTGATTATAGTAATATGGCACGAATGTTATTTAATAAAGCGTATGTTTTGTTTTATGACGGAAATTATACAGAATGCGAAGTTGAAATTTCTAAGGCCCTGCATTATTTAAGAGATTCTAAGGATCAGAGGTTAATCTATTCCTGCAATACATTAATGGGGACATGTTTAGAAAAGCTGGCCAATTATGACAAGGCGTTGTGGTATCACCAGCAAGCTTTGAATAATTTAGAAAAAATGAAGATTACAGGTATTGATAAAGATGAAGAAAATAATTATTATATCGCATCAAGTATCAATATCTGTAATCTTTATGATTTAAAAGGGGAATACTCAAAATCTATCGCAAAATTACAAGGTTTGCTTTCTAATAATTTAGAAGAAAAATGGCCTAGATTATATGCCAATGTTCTTAGTAATCTAGCGTATTCTAAGATGAAAAATGGAGACTATCGAAATGTTTACGCGATGTTTTCAAAATCATTAGAAATTTTAAAAAACAACGGAAATGAATCAGATATTCTATACAAAAAAATCCATATTGGCGAATATTTCTTAACACAAAAAGATACTTTTAGAGCAATTAATATTCTTAAGGAAGCCAATGTTCTGGCAAACCGAATTAAGAATAGTAATGAAATTTTAACGTCATTAAAACTGCTTTATACATTAGATAAAAAGAATAGTTTTTATTATGCAAATGAATACATTAATTTGAGTGACAGTATTAATATTGTTCAAAAAAATGCACATAATAAATATGCAAGAATCGAATACGAAACTTCAAGAATTCAAGATGAAAATAAAATTTTGACGACGAAAAACTTCTATATTTTAACCATTTCATTTGCATTAGTTTTTCTATTGCTGATCATTGTTATATTGCGATATTCGAAATATAAAAATAAAGAACTACAGTTTTTAAAGAAACAGAAATCGGCAAACGAGGAAATTTACTTGCTGTTAATGGAGCAGCATGAAAAAATAAATAATGCAAAAGAGAATGAAAAATCCAAAATAGCAAAAGAACTTCATGACGGAATAATGAATAGAATTTATGGTGTTCGAATGAATCTGGGATTTTTTAATTCGAAAGTAGAAAATGAAATAATCGAAAAAAGAAAAGAATATATTTTTGAACTTCAGAATATAGAAAATGAAATCAGAACGATATCACATGACTTAAGCCGTAATTCTTTTTTAGATTGTAATGATTTTAATATTCTGCTATCAACTTTAGTAGAAAATCAAAACGTTACAGGTAATACTCAATTTACATATTTAATCGATGAAAACCTAGAATGGTCAATTATTCAAAATGTATATAAGATCAATTTATATCGCATTATCCAGGAGGCTACTTTAAATGTAAACAAATATGCAGGTGCTTTAAATTGCGAAGTAAAAATTCAATCAGAAAAAAATGGACTTTTAAAAATGTCGATTATTGATGATGGACAAGGTTTTGATATAAAAAGCAAAAAAGAGGGTATTGGGTTAAGTAATATGAGAGAGCGGGCAAACTCATTAAAAGGTTATTTTAATATCGAATCAGAAATAGGAAAAGGAACAAAAATCGAAGTTATATTTAATCTTGAGGAACTAACTTAATTTGGGATCAATACTAAATGTTATAGAGAAACATGAAAAAATATAATTACTAATTATTTTTCCCTCGAAAAGGATAAAGTTCGCAAAGCTATATCAATACAAAGCTTTGCGAACTTTGCCTTTTTATAAAAGTTAAAAGTAAAAAAACGTAACGTTCTCTGCGGTAATTTTTAATTTGTAAACTTCACATGTTTTATTGAAATTAACTGATCTAAAAAGATATAAATTTTTATGTCTTATTTAGAACGGGATCCGTGTTAATCTTTATATTATTTTAATTTAAAACATTCTCTTTTATATTAAAATAACACGTTTATTTATTTCATTATCAATATTTTATGTTTTTTATTTAAAGTCCGTAGTTTTTATCTGAAAAGTCCGTAATTTTTATGTTTAGAGTCCTATTAATTTAGCGATAAATCTAATGCGTTTTTTAGTTTTTCAAACCAGTAATTAGATAAAGATTCTCGTAACCGAGAACAGCGTAGCTATTAAAGAAACCTTAATATTTATGAAATCAGCTCAAAATGGTTGGTATGTTTTATATGTAAAATGCCATCATGAAAAAAAAGTATTTGATGTACTTGGACAGTTGTCTATTAAGGCTTTTTTACCCACAATTGAGGTTCAGAGTAAGCGTACAGACAGAAAAAAGAATATTCAGAAATTACTTTTTCCGTCTTATATTTTTGTAAAGATTAATTCTTCACTAGACTTTTACAAAACACTTTCGGTTAATGGAGCATGCATGTACATACGTTTTGGAATGGATTATGCTAAAGTAAGTGACGAAGAAATTAAAAAAATTCAACTTATTTTATTAGGTAATGATTTAACTGAGATTGAAACAAATGTTGAAAATTTTAGAGTTGGAGACTTTAAAACAATCTCTTACGGTGCATTAAGCGGATTAGAATGTCAGGTTTTAAATACAAATAATATCAATAAAATTGTTGTTAGAATCGATTCGCTACAAAAAAATATCACCGCTACCATTCCTTCCTATTATTTACAAAATTAAAGCTAGTAAAACAAGCTTTAGAACTGTAGATAAAATTTTATCAAATTAATTTTTAGGGACTTACTATTTTATAGAAAAGAACTATTTAGAATATCTATATTTTCTATGTAAGTAATCGACTTTAAAACCATTACACGTTTTTCAGTTATTTTTTAAAGAAAATATTTTTTACAACAAAAATGTACTGCAATAATTCCTTCATAAGATTTTGAAGAAGTTGAATGTTTATCTAATTATAAGATTTTTAAATGACAACCATAGAACAAAAAAGCATTTCGAACTATTGGATAAAAAAAGTTAAAAATAGTCCTCTGGTTAATAGTGTTGAGATAGAAAACCCAAAAATTAAGAGTATACAAGTTGATCGTAATAGTATTTCATTTTTCAGCAAGCTTACTAATGAAAATAATATAGCAGAATTAACTGTTTTACTGACCGTTTTTAATGCTTTATTACAACGCTATTTTGAAATTGAAAGTTTTATTTTTTCATCGAAGGTAAATAACGATGGAATAACTTTATTGTATAAAAATGCTGAAACGTCTGGCAAGTCATTTAAGTATTATTTGCAGGAAATTAAAAAAGAAGTTCAGGAAGTATACTCCTATTCAGAATACGAAGATAAATTACAGGAAAATTTTCCCTTTTCTAAATATGCGCTTTTTGGTTTTTTCTATAATTCGAAAACTGCGCAAGCAAACCACAATTTTCCGTTTTCATTATCAGTAACTAAAAATGATAAAGCATTAGAATTAAATATTTCGTATGATTCTTCATTCGTAGAAGAAAGTATAGCAGATCATTTTTTAAATTCTTATGCAAATTGGTTATTGCATCTGGATCTTTATATTAACGAAACTGTTGATAAAATAGCCATTGTTTCGTTATTAGAAAAAGAGCAATTACTTCATGATTTTAATCCTGCTGCGAAAGATTATGCCAATAAAACTTTAGTTGAATTATTTGAAGAACAAGCAGTAAAAACACCTGATAATACGGCTATTATTTTTAAAAATAAAGAACTGACTTATAAAGAACTTAATGAAAGAGCCAATCAATTAGCGCATTATTTAAGAAAAAAATACAGTATTCAGCCGAATGACCTGGTAGGAATAAAATTAGAGCGAAACGAATTTATACCAATAGTTTTATTAGGAATACTTAAATCGGGAGCTGCTTATGTGCCTATTGAAATTAATTATCCTGAAGAACGCATTCAATACATAGAAAAAGACAGTCAGTGTAAACTGGTGATCGATGAAAATCATTTAAGAAATTATCTTAATGATACAGACCATTCTAATAACACAGATAATCCTAAACTAATAAATCATCACACAGATTTAGCTTATATTATTTACACTTCTGGCACAACCGGAAATCCAAAAGGAGTTATGATATCGCATCAAAATGCGGTTGTTTTGATTTACTGGTCTCAGGAAGAATATAATGCAGATGCTTTTGAGATGGTTTATGCGGCAACTTCGTATTGTTTTGATCTTTCTGTTTATGAATTGTTTTATCCTTTATCTATCGGAAAAAAAATAAGAATTCTTGAAAATGCTTTAGAAATAGGAGAAGCGCTTCAGCATGATAAAAAAGTATTGGTCAATACGGTTCCTTCAAGTATTAGGCATATTATTGAAAGCGGATATAGTTTAAAAAATACTACTATAATCAACTTAGCAGGAGAACCATTTCCAGTTGATCTTTCCAAAAAATTACTGGATACAAATGCTGAAATAAGAAATCTATATGGACCATCTGAAGATACGACTTACAGTACTGCATATAAATTATCTGCACAAAAAGAATATACGACATCTGTTTCGATAGGTAAAGCCATATCGAACACGAAGGTTTATATATTAGATAAAAATCTGGAATTATTGCCTGTTGGTATAGCCGGAAAATTATACATCTCAGGAGATGGTTTATCAAAAGGATATCTTAATCGTGCTGAATTAACGGCAGAAAAATTTATACTAAATCCTTTTAGTGACAGCGTTTTAATGTACGATACTGGAGATATGGCCAAATGGCTTCCAGATGGTACTATTGACTTTTTAGGAAGAAAAGATTATCAGGTAAAACTAAGAGGATATCGCGTTGAACTTGGAGAAATTGAAAATGCAATTCTATCTTTTTCAGAAAACGTAACTCAGGTTGTTGTTCTGGTATTGCAAAATAATGCAGTACAAAACTTAGTTGCTTATTTCACTAAAAACAAAAGTATTGATGAAGAAATACTAAAAAGTTATCTGAAAGAAAAACTGCCTGCTTATATGGTGCCGAACTATTTTATCGCTTTAGATAAAATTCCGTTAACACCAAACGGAAAAACAGATCGAAAAGTTCTCGAAAATTTGCCGCTTCATCAGCTATCAAATGCTAATTATGTAGCTCCGGGAAATGAAATAGAAAAGACATTAGTCGCTATTTGGCAGGAAATTCTGGGTATTAAAAAAATAGGAATCGAAGATAACTTTTTTGATTTAGGAGGTCACAGCTTAATGATAGGGCAGGTGATCAACAATATTTACAAAAGACTTAACGGTACGATTTCTTATAAAGAGCTTTTTCTTGCGCCTACTATTGCACAAATAAGTCAAAAAATAAGAAAAGAAAACTATCAGTCAATTCCTAAAACCGAGGTTCAAAACTATTATCCGCTAACAGCGTCACAACATAAAATGTGGGTTTTGAGTCAGTTTGAAGGTGGTAATAGTGCTTATAATATGCATGGTGCCGTAAAATTAAAAGGCGATGTAGATGTTTTAAAACTCGAAAAAGCTTTTAATTTTTTGATTGCTAAATACGAAATTTTAAGAACCTACTTTAAAGCAGGTCATGACGGCGAAATAAGCCAATATATTTTAGAAGAAGGGCAATGGAAATTTAACCTGATTCAGGAAAATTATTCAAATAAGAGTAAAGAAGAACTTTCTCAATATTTAAATGAGCAACAAGCTACCATTTTTAATTTAACAAATGCGCCATTATTAAAAGCAGCTCTTTTAAAAACCGAAGAAAACGAACATATCCTTTCTTTGGTGATGCAGCATATTATTGGAGATGGCTGGTCTCTAGAATTATTAATTTCTGAGATTGTTACGACTTACAATAATCTGATTCAGGGAAATACAATTGATTTTTCAATAACAATTCAATACAAAGATTACGCCGTATGGATGCAATCTCAGGAAAACGAAAAATCAGTTTTAGATTCAGAAGAATATTGGTTATCTGTGTTTAAAGGACAAATTCCTGTTTTAGAATTACCAAGTTATAAGAGCCGTCCAGCAAAACAAACCTATAGTGGTAATACGCTAACATATTCCTTTTCAGAAGCTTTTTTATCAAAATTAAAGCAATTTTCTAAAACGAATAACGTAACGCCTTTTATGACTTTAATGGCTGGAGTCAACGCTTTATTATACCGTTATACCAATCAAAATAATATTATTTTGGGAACTCCAATAGCAGGAAGAGAACATCCAGATCTGGAAAATCAGCTTGGTTTATTTTTAAACACTTTGGCTATTAAAACCAAAATAACAGGAACTGACAGCTTTTCGGCATTATTAGAAGTACAAAGAAAAACGTTAATCGATGCATACGAACATCAAAATTATGCTTTTAGCAGTTTAGTAAATAAGCTTAATCTAAAAAGAGATGCTTCAAGATCGGCCTTGTTTGATGTGTTGGTCGTATTGCAAAATCAAGAACAATTAAAAACTATACATGCAAATGCTCCGATGGAAGGAGTTGCTGTAGAGCCATTTGAAATTAAAAGAAATACATCTCAGTTTGATCTTAGTTTTGTTTTTACAGAGAAAAAAGAAGAACTGCTTTTAAGCCTTGAATACAATACAGATATATACGATGAGTTTTGGATTAATGCCATATTCAAACATTTTGAAAACCTTTTAAGTATTGTCTTTAACGACGACAATGTTACGATTGATACCATAGAATATTTAGAGGAAAGTGAAAAAGAATTGTTGCTAAAGACATTCAACAAAAATGAAATCTATTTTCCAAAAGAAGCTACTATTGTCGATTTGTTAGAATTACAGGCAGATAAAACGCCAGATGATTGTGCCTTGATTTTTAATAATGTACAATTGACATACAAAGAAGTTCATGAGCAATCAAATCAATTGGCGCATTATCTTCGAGAAAATTATGATATCATACCAAATGATTTAGTAGGAGTACGTTTAAAAAGAGATGAATATTTAGTAATTGTCATTTTAGCGGTTCTTAAATCAGGAGCAGCCTATGTGCCAATAGATGTTAATTATCCGATTGAACGCATCAATTATATTATAGAAGACAGCAATTGCAAAGTCGTAATTGATGAAAAAGAATTGGATGAGTTTCTTCTAAAAAAGAAAAATTCCGCCAAAGAAAATCTTCAAAAAATAAACAAAGCCGAAGATTTGGCTTATGTTATTTATACTTCGGGAACTACCGGTAAACCAAAAGGAGTTCTTATTACCCATAAAAATGTTACAGCATTTTTACACTGGGCCAAAAAAGAATTTAATACCGGTAGTTTTGATATCGTTTATGCTGCCACATCACATTGTTTTGACCTTTCTGCCTATGAAATGTTTTTTACTTTATCTGTTGGAAAAACGATAAAAATATTAGGCAATGCTCTGGAAATAAGCAAAGAATTAAAAAAGGATAAAAGAGTTTTAATCAACACAGTTCCTTCAAGCATCAGAAGTCTGATTGAGGAAGATTTTTCAGCTTTAGAAAATGCAAGCATTATCAATCTAGCAGGAGAACCATTTCCTGTAGATATCGCTAGAGAATTATTAAATACTAGGGCAGAAATTAGAAACCTCTACGGGCCTTCTGAAGATACAACATACAGTACATATTATAAATTAGAAAAAGATAAAAAATATAAATCAATCCCTATAGGCAAACCTATTGCTAATACACAGGCTTATGTATTAGATGAAAATTTGCAGTTAACACCTCTTGGTATTGTTGGTAAATTATATTTATCAGGTAAAGGAATTGCGCTCGGCTATCTTAACAAAAAAGAACTTAGCGCTACTAAATTTATAAAAAATCCATTTATCAAAGACAGTATCATGTATGATACAGGCGATCTGGTAAAATGGTTTCCTAACGGAAATATCGAATATTTGGGCAGAAAAGATCATCAGGTAAAATTAAGAGGATACAGAATAGAACTGGAGGAAATAGAAAATAGTTTATTAAATATTTCAGACACTGTAAAACAAGTTGTCGTTGTTGTAAAACATTTTAAAGGCACTGATATCCTAGCGGCTTATTACACCGGAGGTGAAGGTATTTCTAAAAATGATTTTAAAGAATACCTGCAAAATATATTGCCTGGCTATATGATTCCACAATATTATGTTGGAGTTCCGTTTATTCCGCTTTCGCCAAACGGAAAAACAGACAAAGAAGCACTTCCGGACATTGATGGAAATACAGAAATCAATAATGGACTTATTGCACCAACAGGAAGAATCGAAAAAACATTGGCCCTTATCTGGAAAGATGTTTTAGAACTTGAAACCATAAGTTCAGCAGATGATTTTTTTAATTTAGGTGGACACAGCCTTAAATTAGGTAAGTTAATAAATAAAATAAATGAACAATTTCAGATTGCTGTTTCTTTCGAAAAATTATTTGAATACTCGGTTTTAAAAGATCAGGCTGAACTGATAAAAAATTCGTTTTCAAATAATTACACGTCTATTGATGCTGTGCCAAATGCGACTTCCTATGAAATGTCATATGCTCAAAAGAGCCTTTGGATGGTGAGTCAGTTTAAAGGAAAAGAGATCGCTTATAATATTCCGGCAGTATATCATTTTTATGGAAAGTTTGATATTGAGGCTTTTAAAGAAGCATTTCATCTCGTTATCCAAAAACATGAAATATTGAGAACCGTTTTTAAAGAAGATGAAGAAAAAAACATCAAACAGTTTATTATTCCATCTTCAGCATTTCAATTTTCAGTAGGATATGAAGATTTTAGTACTAATACGGATAAAGAATTAGTATTAGAAAATGAAATTCAGCAAACAATCGGTTTTGCATTCGATCTATTCAAAGTACCATTATTCAAAGCAAAATTAGTCCGTTTAAGTGATGAACATTATACCTTTTTATTCGTCATCCATCACATAATATCAGACGCGTGGTCACTACAGCTTCTGATAGAAGAAATAAGTGCTAATTATAATTCAATATTAAAAAAACAAGTTGTGGATTCTTCTCCATTGGCTATTCAATATAAAGAGTATAGTCATTGGTTGAAGAATGAAATAAAAACAAATGCGATTACCAATACTTATTGGATGAATGAATTGCAGGGATATTTAAGACCATTAAAACTTAATTATGATTATTTGCCACAAACGAACGCTAATAATCAGGGCAGCAAAGTAGATTTTTTCCTGAATACGGAAGCTAATTTGTCTATCAAAAAAATCGCTAAAAAACTCAATGTTACTGAATTTACATTTCATTTAGCGGCATTTTTTAGCTTTTTAAACTTACAAACAGCAGAAACAGATATCATATTAGGTGTTCCGTTTGCGGGTCGTGCTCATGCCAATTTAGAAGATCAATTGGGCTATTATGTAAATCTGTTACCGATAAGATTACATCTTCATCAAAATGAAAATTTCGAGACTATAATTAAGATGGTTCAGGATAAATTATCAAATGCTTTTGAAAATCAAATGTATCCTATCGATTTAATTTTAAAAGATTTAGAATTCGAAAGGGGAGAAAGAGGAGCCAATTTTATCAATACCGGTTTTACCTGGAATGACCTTGCCCATGATGAATTTAGAATCAACGAAAATCTTACTGCAAAAGTTCAAAACATACCTACAGAACAGGTTAAATACGATTTGTGGATAATATCAAACGGTTCAAATTTTATCCTTGAATACAGAAAAGATCTTTTTAGCAGAGATAGGATAGACTTGCTTGTAGAGCGATATTTAGTGTTTTTAGAAGCATTATCAAAAAACACAGCAGGAGAAATAGTCTCATACAGTTTTAAAACCCAAAGCGAAAAGCAATTAGAATCTTCCAGAATAAATATCGAAATAAATTTTTAGAGCATCGTTACCTCATTTAATATATCTAACAAACCTTTTGTTTTTAATTCCATTAATAATACGACATCATGAAAGATAAAAAGATCATACAAGATTATTGGTTTAATAAAATAAAGCAATACAGTAATGATACCAATCATTTACTTAGCCAATATGAGCAAACACCTTCTGGTAAGTATAGTATTTTTTTAAATGACCGATGTTTAGATAAAGTCAATAAATTATCAGGAGGAAACACTATTGCAGCTGGTACCATTTATTTGTCTGTTTTTAATGCTTTACTAAAAAGATATACCAATAATGAGCTAATCTGGGTGGCTTCATCTCCTTTTCATTTACAGAAAATACAACACGAAAAAGATACAGTAGTATTTTTTCATACACCGGTATCTAATGAAAATTCGCTAAAAGATATTGTAAATGCGACCAAAAAAGAAATTGAAGAAACGCTGCTTTATGATGCTATTTCCTTTGAATTAATTCATAATGAATTTTCGAATATTGAAGTAACTCAGGAAGAATATCTTCATTATGCCTTTATCTATAAAGAACTAAACAATAAAAATACGCTAACGGCTCAGGCAAGACTTTGCCTGGAAATAGATGATAAAAATGTTAAGGGATTATCAATAACAATCCATTACGATACTGCAAAATACGACAGTTTTTTTATCGAGAACCTAACACATCATTACAATTATATACTTGAAAATATAAGCGATATAATTGATACTAAAATCAGTGGAATTGAATTTATTACAGCTTTTGAAAAACAGCAATTACTTGAATTTTCCGGAGAATCTGAAAAAAGAATTGAAGAAAGTGTTATAACTGTTTTTCACCAGCAGGTTTTGGCAACGCCAAGTAATATAGCCTTAGTACATAAAGGAAAAAAATATACTTATGCAGAGTTGAACCACAAAGCCAATCATTTGGCTTATTGTCTGCAGGAAGATTACGGAATTAAATCTGGTGATATTATTGGAGTAATGACAGATTACTCAGATTATACAATCCTCGCTTTTATTGCTGCCTTAAAACTCGGTGCGGGGTATTTGCCTTTAGATTATAATCTTACAGAAGAAAGACTGGATTATATGTTGTCTGATACCCAGCCTAAAGTTATCATAACTCAATTAGAATATCTAAGCCATATCATTAATTATTCAATTCCTTTATTTAGTGCAGATGTGATGCTAAATGAAGAAAATATTCCCAACACAAATCAGGAAAACATAAATGTTAAAGGAGACATTGCCTACATCATGTACACATCAGGATCAACGGGAGTGCCTAAAGGTGTTGTGGTAAAAGAGAAAAGCATTGTAAGACTGGTAAAAGAAACCAATTACATCAAAATTGAATCTCAGGATCGTATTTTGGCCATTTCAAATCCTGCTTTTGATGGTTCTACATTTGATATTTGGGGCGTATTATTAAATGGAGCTACTTTACACATTCCGGAGAAAGATCTGGTATTAAATTTTGAGTTACTGTTTCAGGCCATTACACAAAACGAAATATCGGTTGTTTTTATGACTACTGCCTTGTTCAATTCTATGGTTGATACTGATATTGAAAGTCTTAGTAAATTGAGAAAAATTCTTTTTGGCGGAGAAATGGTTTCTGTATCGCATGTTCGAAAATTCATCAATCATAACGGAAGTGGAAAATTAATACACGTTTATGGTCCTACCGAAAATACCACTTTCTCAACATTTCACCCTGTAGATGAAGTTTTGGAAGAAGCACAAAACATTCCGATAGGAAAACCAATTTCGTATACACAATGTTATATTCTTAATGAAAGTTTGAAATTGCAGCCTATTGGTATTTCAGGTGAACTTTATGTTTCCGGAGAAGGAGTTGCAGCGGGATATTTAAATAAAGAAGAACTTACATCAAAAAGTTTTATCGAAAATCCGTATTCAAAAAAATCTTTATTGTATAAAACAGGAGATATCTGCAAATGGCTTTCAAATGGTAGTATAGAAATCTTAGGTAGAAGAGATAACCAGGTAAAAATTAGAGGTTTCAGAATAGAATTAGGAGAAATAGAACGTAAAATAACGAGTTTTAGCACCATTTGCGAAGCTGTGATTTTGGTAAACAAAGACCTTCATGATGTTAAATTTTTGAGTGCTTTTTTTGTTGCAGATATTAATATCAGTCCCGATGAACTTCATTCTTATCTAATTCAAAAACTTCCTAAATATATGGTTCCGTCGCATCTTACCCAAGTGCCGCAAATACCATTAAACAGAAACGGGAAAACAGATGAAAAAGAATTAGTCAAACTGGCAAAATCTAAGAAAGAAGTAACAAGAGAATTGGTTTTGCCTACAACTGAAATTGAAAAAGCTGTATATCAAATATGGACAGAACTATTTGATAAAGAGTATATAAGCATTACAGATGATTTTTTTGATATTGGCGGACATAGTATCAAAGCGATGAATCTGGTATCAATGATCCATAAAAACCTGGATGTAAAAATTGATATCGGTAATGTTTTTGAAGACAGAAATATTAAAGCAATTTCAGAAACCATATTATTAGCCAAGGAAAGTTATTTTAAAGAAATAGAAGCTTTACAGGAGCAGCTAAGTTATTCGGTTTCATCATCTCAACAACGTTTTTGGGCA
This sequence comes from Flavobacterium flavipigmentatum, assembly GCF_020911905.1. Lineage (NCBI taxonomy): Bacteria > Pseudomonadati > Bacteroidota > Flavobacteriia > Flavobacteriales > Flavobacteriaceae > Flavobacterium > Flavobacterium flavipigmentatum. Next base: position 2,038,000 of record NZ_CP087133.1, read on the forward strand.
TTAAGTCAATTTCAGGAAGCCAACAAAGCCTATACAATTCCGAGTACTTATGTTTTTGAAGGAAATCTGGACAAGTCTGCCTTATTTTTTGCTTTTAAAACAATAGTAGCACGACATGAGAGTTTTAGAACCTCTTTTAAAGAAAATGAAAACCAGGAGTTAAGACAAATTATATCACATGAAAATGGTAATTTTACTATTGATTGCATTGATTTGCGAGATCGTACAGAAAATGAATTAGAAAATACAATTCGTAATTTAATTCAGGTAGTTTTTAATTTATCAGAAGGACCGCTTTTAAAAGTGACTTTAGTGCAAGTGCAGGATTCCAAATGGATTTTGGTATGCGTTATGCATCACATTATTAGTGACGGATTATCTATGGAGGTTTTTATTGAAGAACTGTTGCATTTATATCAGGCTCATAAAAATAATACTCCAACAAATTTAAAACCTCTGAGAATACAGTACAAAGATTTTGCAGCGTGGCAAAATGAAGAATTAAAGGATGAAACTTTACAGGTTCATAAAGCTTACTGGATCGAAAAATTCTCTGGCGAGTTACCGGTTTTAAATCTTCAAAAAAGTAAAATTCGTCCTAAAATTAAAACTTATAATGGTGATAGTCTTACTGTAAATATTGACCATACAACTTTACAAAATTTCAAGAATGTATTAAATAGCGAAAACCTGACTTTGTTTATGGGACTCGTATCTATGGTAAATGTATTGATTTATAAATATACCAATCAGGAAGATATTATTCTGGGAAGTTCGATTACAGGAAGAAATCATGCCGACTTAGAAAAACAAATTGGATGTTTTATTAATATACTGCCATTGCGTTGCCAGTTTTCAGGGGAAGATTCTTTAGTAAACATATTCCGAAATGTAAAAAAGCTGACTCAGGAAGCATACGAACATCAAATTTATCCTTTCGATAAATTAATTGGAGATCTTGACCTGACACATGATATCAGCAGAAATCCTTTGTTTGATTCAACCGTTGTTTTGCAAAATGCCGATTTAGATAAAAAAATAAATGCTTTAAGTAATGAAGGTCTTGAAATAGCATTGTATGAAAAAATTAAAGCATCTGTTAGCCGATTTGATATTTCTTTCAATTTTGTAGAAACAATAAATGGGCTGGAGTTTACTTTAGTTTACAACACAGATATTTTTGATGAAGTTTTTATTCATCAAATTCAAAAACATTTTGAAAGCTTATTGGCAGCAGCAGCAGTTAATCCAAATCACACAATTGCAGCGATTCCGTATTTATCAATTGGCGAAACAAATCTTCTTTCATCAAACTTTAGTTCCGGAGTTTTTAACCCTGAAGTTTGTCTGGATATTGTTGATGCGTTTCAGGAGCAGGTAAATAAGACTCCTGATCATATCGCAGTTGTGTATAAAAACTCACAATTAACCTATCAGGAATTAAACAATAATTCTGATAAAGTAGCTCATTTATTAAGTACAGAATATGGAGTAAAAAAGGGAGACAAAATCGGAATCATCTTAGATAAATCAGAGCTTTTTATTGCGACCATACTTGGCGTTTTAAAAGCAGGTGCCATATATGTTCCTATTGATGTAGAAAGCCCTCAGATTAGAAAACAATTTATTGCAAACGATATTGATACCAACACAATCATTACTCAAATGGAGTATATGTTTGATCTTGATTTTTTTGATGGAAATATTGTCGCGATAGACGTTCAGTTAGATTTTTTAGAAAGTGCTGTATTTCAGCAAAATAAAAATCAGCCTGAAGATCCTGCTTATATAATGTATACTTCCGGTTCTACAGGAAATCCAAAAGGGGTTTTAGTATCACATAAAGGTGTTACCAGACTGGTTAAAAACACCAATTATATTGATTTTAATACCGTAAACGCCATATTGTCCACAGGCTCTGTATCTTTTGATGCCTCTACATTCGAATTTTGGGGAGCCTTGCTGAATGGTAAAAAGTTAGTCTTATGTGATAAAGAAGATTTATTAAATACAAAAAAACTTTCGACATTAATAAAAGCAGAAAAAGTAGATACGATGTGGTTTACAGCTGGATTATTAAACCAGTTTGCAGATCAGGATATAATGCTTTTTGAAGACCTGACGAATATACTTGCAGGAGGCGAAAAATTATCATCTAAACACATTAGTAAATTACTCCAAACTTTCCCTGCAGTAAACCTAATTAACGGTTATGGACCTACAGAAAACACGACGTTTTCGGCAACATACAAAATCACATCGCCAGTAGAAGATGATATTCCGATTGGCAAACCAATCAACAATTCTAAGGCTTATATTTTAGACCAGAATTTGCATTTATGCCCTTTAGGAGTTATTGGAGAAATATATCTGGCAGGTGATGGTTTGTCTTTAGGCTATTTAAATGCAGAAGAATTAAATCATGAAAAATTCCTTAATCCGGATAGTTTAAACAATGAAAGGGTTTATAAAACAGGCGATTTAGGATTATGGCTGCCAGACGGTAATATTAAATTTTTTGGAAGAAAAGACAGTCAGGTAAAACTTCGCGGATATAGAATTGAATTGAATGACATTGAGAAAACCTTAGGCACTCATCCGGATATAAACGGAGCTGTAGTGGTTTTAAAACAAGTAGCTGAAGCAGTCGAAGAGAAATTTATCATTGCTTACGTAAAGGCAAATGATGAAATAAATAAAAAAGACCTTAAAACCTATCTGAGCGACAGGCTTCCTTTTTATATGATTCCAACCTATTTTATTCAGGTACATGATTTCATTTTAAATAAAAACGGAAAAATTGATAAAGACCTTCTTCCGGATTTTGATTTAGCACAACTAGAAAGGGAATATGTATCGTACAGAAACGAAATCGAAAAAACACTGTCTGAAATTTGGACAGAAGTTCTAGGTATCGAAAAAATCAGCATAACAGATGATTTCTTTGAAATAGGCGGACATAGTTTAAGAGCCGTAAAATTAGCCAATATGATTCAGGAAAGTTTTGGTATTGAAATAAGTATCGGACATGTATTTCAATTTAGAACTATCGAAACAATGGCCGAACAACTTAATTTCATTCAAAAACAAGAGCAGTTAACGGCAAACAAAAAAGATCTTCAGGAAATAGATATCGACCTGTAATACTGTCTTTCGAGAATATAAAGCCCGATAGTCACACCCTACATTATACTTTAAAATTGAAAAATTATCCTCTGAAAATTAAAATAAAACAATGAAAAAATTAATTGATAAATTACAGGGAGAAGGAATTTTACTTGAAATAGTTGACCATAAGCTGAAAGTTTTTGCAGAAAAATCTACGATAGACAATAGTCTCATTGAAGAAATAAAAAAGCATAAAGAAGAACTGACAGCGTTTTTGCTTAGCAATAAAAACCTGCAGTCATTAAAACCTGCGTTGCCGGAAATCTTAAAATCAGCCGATTTAGAATGCTATCCATTATCTTCTTCGCAATACAGAATGTGGATTTTAAGTCAGATGCAGGAATCTAATTTAGCGTACAATGTCCCGGCTATATATACTTTTGAAGGCAATCTGAATGTAAAAACTTTAGAAAATGCATTTCAGCTTGTTATAGAACGTCATGAAATTTTAAGAACACAGTTTGTAAACAATGAAAACACCGTTGCACAAAAAATAATTCCTTTTGGAGAAGTAAAATTTCAGGTAGCCAACATAGATATTAGAAATGCAGTAACAAACGTAAACGAATTAATACAACACGAACTGTCTTATTCTTTTGATTTAGAAAAAGATTTTCTCCTAAAAAGTATCGTCTATCAAATCGCTGATCATAAATGGATTTTCTTTTTTATGATTCATCATATTATTAGCGATGGCTGGTCTATGGGCGTACTAATAAGCGAATTATTAGAAAATTATATAGCATTAGAAAAAGGAAATACAATTACTAAAGAACCATTAAGCATACAATACAAAGACTATGCAATATGGCAGCAAAAATTACTCAATGACGATTACTTTGCAGCACATAAAGAATACTGGACATCGCAGATTTCTGGAGAAATTCCAAAACTTGATTTCCCTTTTAGTAAAACAAGACCTGTATTAAAAACCTATAACGGCGACACGGTTTATAGAAAAATAGACAAAAATGTTAGTGCGAAGTTCCTGAAAATTTGTGTTGATAACGAAAGTACATTATTTATGGGGTTGTTGACAGCCTTAAAAATATTACTTTATAAATATACCAGTCAAACAGATTTTATTGTTGGTTCTCCTATTGCCGGACGTGAGACACAAGTGCTTCACAATCAATTAGGATTGTACTTAAATACCATTGCATTACGCTCTAATATAGATCCCAAAGATAATTTTGAATCGTTTTTAAAGAAAATCAAAGACACAACGCTCAAAGCTTATAATTATCAATCGTATCCTTTTGATAAATTAATAGAAGATGCAAAACTCGAAACAGACTTAAGCAGAAATCCATTATTTGATATCTTCCTGATTTTACAAAATACTGAAAATGTAAACGTAAAAACCATTGGAGATAATCTAACAGTTGATGCTTTAGAAACAGAAAACAAAACCAGTAAGTTTGATTTACTATTCAACTTTGTTGAGGTTGATGAAAATTTAGAATTAAGCATCGTTTACAATACAGATTTATACGATGCCTTTTTTATTGACCAAATGACAGTTCACTTTGAGCATTTATTAAATTTAATTGTGACTGTTCCAACGGAGACAATAGAAAACCTTTTTCTTCTAAATCAGGAAGAAAAGAAAAAACTGATTGTAGATTTTAACGACACTCAATACGATAATCAGGTTTGTGCTCCTTTAAATGTTTTGTTTGAAAAACAAGCAGAAAAGTTAGCCAACCAAACCGCACTTTGTTTCAAAGACAAAGAATTTACGTTTACACAATTAAACGAAAAAGTAAATCAGCTCACGTATTATTTACGTGAAGTAAAAAATATTACCCAAGGTGATTTTGTAGTGGTTAAACTACCAAGAAGCGAAAACATGATTATTGCGATTATGGCGATAATCAAAGCAGGAGGAACTTATATTCCCGTAGAATCACAATATCCGGAAGAAAGAATAAATTTCATTATAGCAGACAGTAAATGCAAGTTTTTAATTGATGAAGATGCTTTAGAAAACATTTCAGAAGAATTGGCTTCTTTTCCAAAAAATAATCCTGAGAATACCAATAAGATTACTGATTTAGCCTACGTACTATATACGTCAGGATCTACCGGAAATCCGAAAGGCTGTATGATTACGCATGAAGGTGTTACCAATAGAATAGATTGGATGTGGAACGAATATAACTATTCTTCTAACGACGTTATTTTACAAAAAACCACTTTTACTTTTGATGTTTCGGTGTGGGAAATCTTTATGCCTTTGTGCTGGGGAACCAAAATGGTACTTTGCGAGCAGGAGGATATTTCATCTCCGATCCGCATCTTAAATTTAATAGAAACTCATGCTGTAACCTCTCTGCATTTTGTGCCAAGCATGCTTAATGCATTTATAGCTTCTTTAGCCAATACCGAAAAAACAGCAAATAAATTGTTGAGTCTACGTGCAGTTATAGCCAGTGGTGAAGCTTTAACCCCAACAACAGTCAATGATTGGTATACAAAAATAACTGCCGCACCAATTTATAACCTTTATGGACCAACAGAAGCTTCTATAGATGTTACGTATTTCAATACGGCAAAAGGCAACGAAATTATCCCAATCGGGAAACCTATCTGGAATACGCAGATTTATATTTTAAGTGATTCGGGAGAAATTCAGGGAATTGGTTTAACAGGAGAAATTTGCATTGCCGGAAAAGGACTGGCTCTTGGTTATTTAAACAATCCGGAGTTAACTAATCAAAAATTTGTAGCGAATCCGTTTCATGCGGGAGAAAAAATGTACAAAACCGGAGACCTTGGAATGTGGTCTCCAGATGGAAATATAATATACCTGGGCAGAAAAGATTTTCAGGTAAAAATTAGAGGATTTAGAATCGAACTCGAAGAAATAGAAACAGCGTTAAACAAGCATCCTCAAATTACAAATTCGGTAGTTTTAGATCATACACACGAAACCAACGGTGATAAATATCTTGTAGCATATATTGTTGCAAATGCTGAACTGGTTAAGGAAGAACTTAATTTATGGTTAGGAAATAAACTTCCTGTTTATATGATTCCGTCTCATTTTGTTGTGGTAGATGAAATTCTGTTAACCAATAGCGGCAAAGTTGATAGAAACAAATTACGCAGTATTGAAGGAATAAGTATCAAAACAACAGTTCCTTATGTTGCTCCTCAAAATGATACAGAGCAAAAACTCGTTGCTATTTGGCAAGAAATGCTAAACAATTCTAAGATTGGTATTGTAGAAGATTTTTTCACACTTGGCGGTCACAGTCTTAGTGCGACACATTTATCTAATATCATCAACAAAGAGTTCAATGTAAAAATTAACCTGAGAGATATTTTTGAAAACAGAAACATCCAAAGTCTAGCAAAAAAAATAGCTGAGGCTAATACCACCATATTTCAGGAAATTAAAAAAGTTCCGGAAAACAATAATTACCTGCTTTCGTCAGGACAAAAAAGATTATGGTTGTTGTCTCACTTAGACGATGCTAGTGTGGCTTTGAACATGTATAAAGTATTTACGTTTAACGGAATTTTAAATATTTCTGTATTTAGAGAAGCTTTTCTCGCAGTAATAAAAAGACACGAAAGCTTAAGAACTGTTTTTAGATTAGATGAAAACGGAATTGTTAAACAATATATCAAAGATTTTAATCAAAGTTTACTGAACCTGGAGATTGTAGATTTTAGACAAAATCAATATTCTCAAGATGTTATCGATGCTAAGATTGGTCAGGAAATAGATCAGCCTTTTAATCTGGAAGAAGATTCTTTACTGCGATTAAAGTTATACCAAATAAAAGACGATCAATGGATGTTTTCTTTCGTGATGCATCATATCATCAGCGACGGATTGTCTATGAATGTTTTGACAAAAGAATTTGTATCAAATTATCAAACCTTGGTCAAAGGAAATAATGCATTAGCCACTGCAGATTTAAAAATTCAGTATAAAGATTACGCGCAATGGCAAACAGATCAGTTTCAAACAGACGATTATAAAAATCAGCTGCAGCATTGGCTGAAAAAGTTTGAAGGAGAAGTGCCAGTATTAGACTTTCCAACAGATAAATCTAGAGCATTAATTAATGCCTATCAGGGAGATTCGGTTGATTTTATAATAGAAAAAGAAACTTTCTCAAAATTCAAAAAATTTTGTGAAAGCCATTCTGTTACGGTTTTTACTGGACTTTTATCTTTGGTTAAAACATTATTATACAAATATACCAACCAACAGGATATCACTATTGGTACACCAATTGGAGGAAGAATACATACAGATCTTGAAGACCAAATCGGACTTTATATCAATACGGTTCCTTTGCGTACTGTATTCGATGAAAACAGTGATTTTATAAGTTTACTTCATAAAGTAGAGCAAAGTGTTATAAATGCACAAGAGAATCAAATGGTTGCCTTTGATGAACTTGTTCTCAATTTAGATCTTAAAATGAGTCGCAACAGGCATCCCTTATTTGATGTTTGGTTTGTATTAAGAGACAATTCTATAGAAGCTGATAAAAAAGCACTTGAAATAGAAAACCTGCAAATTGCTGAATACGATAATGTAACCCTAAAAAAATGCTTGTTTGATTTAGTATTCAACTTCATAGAAAACGAAGGGCAATTAGAAGGGCAAATTCAGTACAAATCTGGATTATATATTCAGGAAACGATTGTACGAATAATATCAAATTTAAAAATACTTCTAACTCAGATAATATTAAGTGCTGATAAAACTCTGGTTGCATTACCATTCCTGAATTCTGAAGAAAAAAATTTAATCTTAAATGTATTCAATAATACAACAAAAGATTACAGTACCTATCCGGATACTTTACTTGATCTTTTTGTAAAACAGGCAGCAAAAACACCGGAACAAACCGCAATTGTTTTTGAAGACAAAAAAATAAGCTATCAGGAACTAGATGAATTATCAAATAAACTGGGGAATTATTTAAAGAAAAAATACGGTATAAAAACAAATCAATTCGTTGGAGTTAAATTAAACAGAAGCGAATGGAATGTCATTTCGTTACTTGGAGTTTTAAAAAGCGGAGGCGTTTATGTACCAATTGACATAGCATATCCTGAGGAAAGGATTGATTACATAATTGAAAACAGCGATTGCAAATTAGTAATCGATTCTGATGAAATTTATGATTTCAGATCAATGGAAAAACTGTACAGTAATATCTTAGATTCATCTTCTGTCAAAGCAGATCATTTGGCTTATTTGATTTACACCTCAGGTTCAACAGGTCTTCCCAAAGGAGTTCCTGTAAAACATGGCGCTATTTCAAATACCATTCTATCGCAAATAGAAATTTTCGAGAATGAAAATAAAGAAAAAGCCCTTCAGTTAGCCTCGTTTTCTTTTGATGCTTCTATTTCAGAAATATTTACCGTATTGGCTTCCGGTGGAGAATTGCATATCATAACAGACGATGTGAAAAAAGACACCGAAGAACTGGAAAACTATATTGAAGAGCACGGGATTAATTTTGCTACCATTTCGCCATCTTATTTAAAGTTATTAAAGCTTGATAAAATCAAAAATTTAAAAAAGTTAGTAACTGCGGGAGAACCGGCTGTGAGTGAAGATGTTAGGAAATATCTTGATTTTGGCGGAACTTGTTTTAATGCTTATGGTCCAACAGAAACTAGTATTTGTGCTACTATCTATAAAATTACAGATAATAATCAGCTTTCTGAACTTTCAAATATCCCAATAGGATCTCCAATTGCAAATACCAGAACTTACATTCTTGGAGCAAATGAAAAATTGCTTCCGCTTGGAGCTATAGGTGAAATTTACATAAGCGGCACCGGTTTAGCTGATGGATATTTAAACAATACTGAAATGACAAATCAGAAATTTATAGATAATCCATTTACTAAAGGTGAAAAATTATACAAAACCGGAGATTTAGGAAAATGGTTAACTAACGGAACCATTGAATATGCCGGACGAAATGACGATCAGGTAAAAGTGAGAGGATTTAGAATTGAACTGGGCGAAATAGAAACGGTTATCAAACAGCATGAAGTGATTGAAGATGCGGTTGTGGTAGTCAAAGAAGACAGTTTAGGAATTAAGGAAACCATTGCATTTTTTGTTTTGAATGCAGCTGCAGATACAGATGAAATCAAAGAGTTTTTAGAAGATAAACTTCCTGAATATATGATTCCGTCACATTTTATAAGCTTAAAAGAATTTCCGCTTACCATAAATGGAAAAATAGACAAAAAGAAACTTTTACAGAATAAATCTATAACCGAAAATTATTCTAGAAACTATCTCGCACCAAGAGACGAAGTTGAAATTCAGTTAGCAGCTTTATGGGAAGAAGTACTGGAAATCGATAAAATAGGTTTGCTGGATGACTTCTTTAAAATAGGAGGGCACAGTTTAAAAGCCACTTATTTGATTACAAGAATAAAAGCTGAATTTAACGTAAAGCTCGATCTTATTTCGATTTTTAATAATGCAACTCTGGAAGAAATGAGCGCTGAAATAAAGAAAGCACAAATCGTTAACGCTGAGGTTGCTATCAGCGATGACTTCGAAAATATCTCTGTATAATTTAATCATATTTTTTTAAAACTATAAAACATCTCTAAAATGGGTACTCAAAAAATATATCTGAAAAACAACGTACAAGTAGAGCCTTTGATTTCAAATTGGTATGCTTGGCATCATATTATCCCGCCAATTCTGACGGGTTTTAATGTAGTAAACAGATACATTCCTATCATGGAATCGTATATAAACGATCCAAGTATACACGAGGCAGCCGTAAAAGATCCTGCTTTTAGAGGTGGCCCTTTTATAGATTTAGACAAAAAGCACGTTGCTGAAGTTGAAGCGCTTTTAATCAACACTAAAAAATTAGCAGATCCTCTTTTTGAATTTGTTGATGCCGTAAAAGAGCTAGACAAATTATTGAAGAAAAAGGCTTCTGGATATTTGATGCAGCCACTTTATAAAGAGGTTCCTTCGGCAATTAGAGGCTATGTAGAATTGTATTATGACAGACATCACAGACCTGACTTCAGGTTTTACGAACCTTTGATCTATGCAAGCCCATATTATATAGAATCTTTTCAATCTGTAAAGCTGTCTTTAATTAATAAAGATGCCGACAGGCCTTTTATTTTTTCTACGCCAAGATTATCCAACCTAGAGGCGGCACTGGAGCTTAAATTGCCTTTTAAATCTAATAAAATTGACGAATTGTTTAAAATGAAACGCGAGCCTCAAACCTTTGAGTACATTGCAAACCTTTTGAATATTGATAAAAATGATGAGGTATTATTTAAAGATTTATTTACTACTTCAGCACCTAAAAAGTATGAAAAATATACCGGAGACAGTATGCGTATCAGATACTTTGGTCATGCCTGTATCTTAATCGAAACCAAAGAACATTCTATAGTTCTGGATCCTGTTTTGAGTTATACCTACGAGTCTGATGTGTCAAGATATACGTATGATGATTTGCCTGATGAAATAGATTATGTATTAATTACACACGGACATCACGACCATATATTGATGGAAACCATGCTGCAAATACGACATAAAGTAAAAAACATAATTGTCGGAAAAAGCATTGGAGGAGCCATACAAGATCCATCATTAAACTTATTATTAAGAAATCTTGGATTCGAAAATATTATCGAATTAGAAGAATTACAAACCGTAACAGCAATCGATGGTATTAAAATTACAGGAATTCCATTTATTGGTGAACACCATGATATTCATATCAACAGTAAACTTTCATATCACGTAGAATTAGATGGATATTCTCTGTTAGCTGTAGCTGATTCCTGCAATCAATCGCCGGAATTGTACGAACATGTTCATGAAATTATTGGCGATGTAGATGTTTTGTTTATGGGAATGGAATGTGACGGCGCACCTGCTTCATGGGTTTACGGACCCATTTTTACTACCAAACAAGAACGCGAAAAAGACTTTAGTCGTAGAGGAAGAGGCAGTAATTATGACGAAGGAATCAAGATGGTAAACTGTTTTAATGTCAAAGAAGTTTATGTATATGCCATGGGAGAAGAGCCTTGGGTAAGACACATTCTTGATGTTGAATACACAGACGAATCGAACCCAATCGTACAATCGAATATGCTGATGAAAGATTGCAGAAACAGAGGTATTGTAGCAGAACGATTATTTGCTGAAAAAGAATTATTTAAGCAAAATGTGCTAACGTATTAATTCCTATTAAATCCTTCACAACACAAGACTAATATCAATTTATTTCCTTTAATAATTCATCCTATGATATCAGATTTATATTTAAAACTAAAAGAACAGAACATTCATATTGACATAAAAGACGATAATCTTGACATTAAGGCACCCGCTGGTGTATTAACAAAAGACATAATTGATGAAATTAAAAGAAACAAAGCTGATTTAATTAGTTTTATCAATCAATACAAGTATGACAAAGGGAGCATCATTCCAAAAGTTACCGTAAGTTCAGATGCAAAATATCCTTTGTCTTCATCACAGTTAAGACTTTGGATCTTATGTCAATCCGAAAAAGGAAATGTAGCCTATAATTCTGTTGGAGGATATATTTTTGAAGGAACATTAGATTATAAAGCCTTAAACGAAGCCTTAAATGAAGTAGTTTTAAGACATGAAAGTTTGAGAACTGTTTTTCAAGAAGATGTAAACGGGAATGTCAATCAGGTTGTTAAAGAAATTGAAATTATTGATTTTTCTATCGAAAATTGTGATTTGCAAAATACAGCTCATGCTGAAGAAATCTTAAAAGAGCAAATTGCTAAAGATTCTGTAATTCCTTTTGATTTATCAAAAGGACCACTTTTTAAAACAAAGCTTTATCAACTAGAGTACAACAAATGGGCATTTATTTACACCATTCATCACATTATTGTAGATGCTGTGTCTATGAATATATTCATTACCGAAATCCTGGAGCAATACAACTCTAAAAAGCAAAACAGAGCAAGCAAACTAAATGTTTTAAGAATACAATATAAAGATTATGCTGACTGGGAAAACCAGCAGCTTAAAGGTAAAAAGTATGAGGAACTTAAAGCATATTGGCTCAATCAATTTACCGGAGAATTGCCGGTTCTAATTATGCCTGTCGATAAAAAAAGACCTATTCTGCAAACATTCAACGGGGGTACAGTAGAAAAAAAAATAGAGTTGAAATTATCTGAAGCCATTGAAAAGCTGATAAGAGATAATGGAGCCACCATGTTTATGGGATTGACCACTGTAATCAATACTCTATTATATAAATTCTCAACTCAGGAAGATATCATAATCGGAACTCCTGTTTCGGGAAGAGAAGATGATGATTTGCAAAACCAAATAGGGTATTACGGAAATACGCTTGCCATGCGCATGCAGTTTAAAAAAGAAAACACTTTTTTTGAATTATTAGAGTATACCAAAAAGCAAGTGCTTGGTGCTTATGAGCATCAAATGTTTCCTTTTGCGACATTGGTAAAAGAGTTACAATTAAGAAGAGATCCAAGCAGAAATCCGCTTTTTGATGTTCAGGTTATTTACGGAGAAAATGATAATCATAAAAAAAGCGAAAGTTTAGAAGGTCTTAAAGTTTGGGCTTATGAATTTGAAGAAAAATTAAGCACCAGTCGCTTCGATATGGTTTTTAGTTTTTATAAAGAAGACAATCATTTAGTTGTAAACATTCAATACAATACAGATGTTTTTTCAGAAAAAATAGTACATCAGATTGCAGATCATGTTTCTGTTATAATGACTTCAATTGTAGATAATCCTAGTGAGCAAATTTATAAATTAGAACATATTTCAGACCAGCAAAAACAGCACCTATTGCAAATTTCTAAAGGGGATTTTCTTTCTTTTAATACCGAACAAACCATATTGGATTTGTTTAAGGAACACGTACAAAAAACGCCCAACGCCATAGCTTTGGCCTTTAAAGATAAAAAGTCGACCTACAAAGAATTAGAGGAAGAATCGAATAGGTTTGCAAATTATTTATCAGCAAATTATGACCTCAAAAAAAATGATTTTATAGGGTTAATGATTAACAATTCTGAAAATGTATTAGTTTGTATTTTAGGAATTTTAAAAACCGGAAGTGCTTATATACCTATAGATCCTGAATATCCAAAACAAAGAATTCAGCATATTATTCAGGATACGCAGCTAAAAGTGCTGATCACACAATCAGATTATATTTTTGATCTGGATTTTTATTCGGGAGAAATTTTCGCCACAGATATTCAAATGGATTCTCTTGCGACAGAAAGCACGCAATTTGAGGCTCAGGTTACACCAGATGCTATTGCGTATATAATTTATACTTCAGGATCAACAGGCAATGCAAAAGGTGTAGTTATAGATCATGAAAATTTAATGTTTTCGACCATTGCAAGACTTGATACTTATCCTGATGTTGATGCTTTTTTATTGCTTTCATCAATATCATTTGATAGCTCTATTGCTGGGATTTTTGGAACTATAACAGGAGGAGGAAAATTAGTTTTTGCCCCTAAAATCAGGGTTTCAGACATTGATACTATTGTTGATATTATTATAGAAGAAGAAGTATCTCACTTACTGACAGTTCCTTCCTATTATCAACTACTGATTAACGAATTAAGTGAGCGCGATAATAGACTAAGAAATGTTATTGTTGCAGGCGAAGAATGTACCAAATTATTGGTCGATTTGCATCAAAATACAGCGACTCTAAAAAAGGCGAAACTTTTTAATGAATACGGACCAACTGAATGTACCGTTTGGGCAAGTTATTATGTATATGAGCCAACACAGGAGTTTATTCCTTCTATCGGAAAAGCAATTGCCAATAGTGCTGTTTATATTTTAAATGACAATAACGAACTTTCTGTTGATGGACTTATTGGAGAAATTCATATTGCAGGCAAAGGTTTATCAAGCGGATATCTGAACAATCCTGAACTCTCAAAAGAAAAATTTATTGACAATCCTTTTGAGCTTGGAACTAAAATGTACAAAACAGGAGATTTAGCCAAAAGATTTTCAGATGGAAATATGGAGTTTTTAGGCAGAAAAGACAATCAAATCAAAATTAGAGGAAATCGTCTGGAACTGGGAGAAATTGAAAATGCAATTTTAAATTTTAATGGTATTGATGGAGCAGTAGTAACGTACAGCGAAGGTACTTTAACAGCACACCTTTTAACCAGTTCTGCCATAAATCTCGAAGACCTGAAAAAACATCTTAAAGAACAATTACCGGTATTTGCATTACCGGGCAATTATACGATTTCAAATGAATTTCCATTATTGCCAAATGGTAAGGTTGATAAAAAAGCATTACTACTTTTAGCCAACGAACATTCCTTAAACAATGATGCTTATGTGGCTCCAACCAATGAGGTAGAAGCTACTCTGGTAAATGTATTTCATGAAATACTGCAAAAAGAAAACATAGGAATAAAAGATAATTTTTTTGCTTTGGGAGGAGATTCTATAAAAGCAATACAAATAATATCCAAACTAAAACAAAAAGATTTTACACTTACAGTTCAAGATATTATGCAGTTTGACAATATACAGGAATTAGCATTGCATGTAAAATTGGTGAAACAGGAAATAGATCAAAATGCTGTAACCGGAATCATTTCACTTACGCCAATTCAGAAATATTTCTTCGAAGTGACTTCACAAGACCAAAATCATTTTAACCAATCCGTATTGTTAAAATCATCGAAGCGGTTATCTGAAGAAGGACTAACACAAATTTTTCAAAAACTAATCGATCATCATGATGCTTTAAGAGCGGTATTTAAAGAAGAAGGAAATTCCTGGATTCAGAAAATTAAAAACGAAGGGTTTGAATTCAAGCTGAATGTTCATTCGAATGTTAATGATACTCAATTCAATACAATTTGCGACGATTACCAATCTTCTTTCGACTTAGAAGAAGGACCATTGTTTAAAGCCGTTTTACTGAAAAAAGAAAATATCGACTATTTGTTGCTTCTTTCTCATCACCTGGTTATTGACGGGGTTTCATGGAGAATTATCTTAGAAGATTTAGTGACATTGTATGGGCAATACGAGGCCGGAAACGAATTAGAATTACCATTAAAAACACACTCTTTAAAATATTGGCAAGAAAAACAATTAGAATATGCTAATTCGTTGAACATGATCGAAGAAGAAGTTTATTGGTCTTCTATGGATGAAACGGTACGTTTTAGTACATCTGAATTGCCTAAAGACTTTGATTATCAAGGCGATAATCTGTATAAAGATTTTGAAACAAAACTTTTTCAGCTAGACCACTCAACGACTGAAAAATTACTTACAGAATCACACAAAGCCTACAAAACCAACATAAATGATGTTTTAATTACCGCTTTGTCTGTGGCAATAGGCAAAAATTTCGATGTAAACGATGTGACCATTCAATTGGAAGGACACGGAAGAGAAGATATCAATTCAGAGATAGATGTAACCAGAACAGTGGGGTGGTTTACCACAATTTATCCGGTTTTGATAGCGCTGAAAAAGAATAAAGACAACATCAGTCAATTAATCGAAGTCAAAGAAACCCTGCACAGAATTCCCAATAAAGGTATCGGATTTGGTATTTTAAAATACTTAAAAGAATGCGACTTTAATATAAAAGCAGATGTTTCTTTTAATTATCTGGGAGATTTTGATTTAGGAAAATCGAAGAAAGACGAGCAAATATTTCAATTTACAGATGAGTATAAAGGAAAAGAAATAGCTGTCAACATTGAAAGAACAGGAACACTTGATGTATCAGGAATTTTAATTAATGGTCAGCTGCAAATTATGCTTTCGTTTAATACACATTATTTTAAAAATGAAACCATAGAAAATTTAAAAGAAAGCTATAAAAAAGAACTAGAATATTTGATTTCCTGTCTTTCTGAAGAAAAAGAAACCCATTTAACTCCGGTTGATTTTACATACAAAGGTTTAGATATAAGTAGTTTGGAAGAATTAAATAAAATGCTATAACATACTAGTAAAAAAGCTATGAAAATTAAAGACATATATCCTCTTACTCCCTTACAGGAAGGAATTTATTTCCATTGGAAAATTTCTAAATCAATGTATTTTGAGCAGTCATCTTATAAAATACAAGGTGAACTTGACATCAATTTTATCAAAGAAAGTTATGACCAACTGATTGCAAGACATGATGTGCTTAGAACCTGCTTTTTAGACAACGTGGGAGAAGATATTTTACAAGTAGTTCAAAATGAAGTTCCTTCCAATTTTCAATATCTGGATATAACAGAAAATCCGCTTCATACCATAGATTCACTAAAACAGGAGGATATATCAAATGATTTTGATCTTACCAAAGGATCGCAAATGCGTCTTATGGTAGTAAAAACAGATGAAGATATTTATGAATTTATCTGGAGTCATCATCATATTGTAATGGATGGCTGGTGTATAGGGATTTTGATCAAAGAATTTTTTACCATTTACGAAGGCTTGCTTCAGGGAAAAAAAGATGTTTTGCCAAAAATAAAACCTTATGCAGACTATGCGAAATGGTTAATGAAAAATGACAAAGAAAAAGCAGTACAATACTGGAATAATTATTTGGATGGATTTCAGGGAAAAGCAGGTTTGCCTTTTCAAAAACAAGACACAAATGCCTATAAACCGGGAGAAGTTTTTTATACCATAAATAAAGATTTAAGAGAAAAATTAACGGCCTTTTGTCAGCAAAACAATGTTACCGAAAATGTGTTTTTTCAAACCATCTGGGGTATTTTACTGGCAAAATACAATAATACTAACGATGTTGTTTTTGGAGGTATTGTTTCAGGAAGACCGGCAGAAATTCAGGGTGTAGAAAATATTATTGGTCTTTTTATAAATACGATTCCGCTTAGGGTACTTTTTGAAAAAGAAGCTACCGTAAAACAAATTTTGCTAAATGTGCAGCAAAAATCTATTGAAAGTTTACCGTATCATTATCAGTCTATTGCAGAGATACAGTTAAATGCCAACAGAAACCAACAGCTATTTGATCATATTATGGTTTTTGAAAATTATCCTGTTGAAGAAATGATCGCGGGCGAACTTTCATCTGAAAATAAAAAAGCAAACATCAAACTATTAGAAACCGACTCTTACGAAGGCGAAGGATATGACTTTTCGCTTGTTGTAGTTCCGGGAAAAGAAACGTTAGTTCGCTTTACTTATAATGCCGCAAAATACATTCAAAACGATATTGAATCATTAAAAAAACATTTTGAATATCTTTTACATCAGGCAGTAGAAAATTTCGAAAAACCTGTTTCTGAAATTGAACTTTTAAATGAATCAGAAAAGGAAAGTTTACTTTTATGGTCCGGACACGCTTCTTTGATAGATTGTCAGGAATATACTTTAGTAGAAATGTTTGAAACTGCAGCAGCAGAAAAACCAGGTCACACAGCTTTAACTTTCGGTGAAAACCAATATAATTTTGCAGAACTAAATGCAATCGCCGATCAGTTTGCACATTTTCTAAAAAAGCAGTGTAAAGTGCGTTTAGGAGATTTTATAGCGATACAATCAGAGAGAAGCGATTTGCTTGTTATCGCGCTTTTGGGCGTTTTAAAAGCAGGAGGAGTTTGCGTTCCTTTAGATGTTAATTTGCCGTTAGACAGAGTCAATTATATTTTGATGGATGCAAATTGCAGTATTGTAATCAACGAAGAACTGATTAATCGTTTTAAAAACTATCCAAAAACAGATTTAATTCTTTCCAATATAGATATTTTACCTTCAGATCTGGCATACGTCATGTATACTTCGGGTTCTGCCGGAAAACCAAAAGGAGTACTTGTAGAGCATAGAAACATTTGCGCTTTGTTTAACAATGCAAAAATAAATTTTTCATTAAATCAGGAACCTGTGATGCCTTTGCTTGCTTCCAGTTCATCAGATATTTTTCTTTTTGAATTGTTTTATCCTTTATTGTCTAAAGGAAAAGCAGTTGTATTATCTAACAAAGAAATTAAAGACATACCAGAGCTTACAAAAAAACTCACTCTAATCAATAGTTTTCATGCAGTACCAACTTTGATGAAAACTATCATTGATGATATTAAAACCAATAAAAACGAAAATACATACAATCATATAAACGCCATATTTATTGGAGGAGATAAAATACCTACGGGGCTTTTAGAAGAAATAAGAACCGTATTTTCTAACGCCGCCATACACGTACTGTACGGACAAACGGAAGGGTCTGTTTTTATCACCACCCAAACTTATCAGCCAGGCGTAAAACAATTTCAAAATGCTGTAATAGGCGAAACCAATGTTTATAATGCCGCTTATGTATTAGACGACAATATAAAAATATGTCCTTTTTACAGTATTGGTGAGTTATGCATTTCAGGAAATCAGATAGCGCAAGGATATTTAAACAAACCCGAAATAACGGCTGAAAAGTTTATAAAAAACCCTTTTAAACCTAATTTAAAGCTTTTTAAAACGGGAGATTTGGTTAGAAAACTTCCAAACGGAAAACTAGAGTTTGTAGGCAGAAAAGACAATCAGGTTAAAGTTAAAGGATATAAAATAGAATTAGAAGCCATAGAAAAAGCTTTATTATCTCATAAAGATATAGAGTTTGCCATTGCAAGAACAATTGCACTATCAGAAAACGAAAAGCAAATTGCAGCTTACATAAAAGCTGTAAAACCAATAAGTACAGAAGAAATTGTTCTTTTTCTTCAGGAAATAGTGCCACCATTTATGGTTCCGGATTATTACATACAATTAGACGAAATTCCATTAATGATTAACGGAAAAGTAGATTTTAAAAAATTGCCCTATCCGGTAATTACCAATAATGCAAAAGAAGAATCTGTTGAACCTAAAACAGAAGTAGAAATAAAATTGGCCGCGATATGGAAACGTATTCTGAACAGGGAAATAACAGGCGTTAATGATAATTTTTTCCATTTGGGCGGGCATAGTTTAAAAATGATAAAACTCTCTAACCAAATTTTGGCGACTTTTAATGTACATATTTCTGTAAAAGAAATTTATGCACATCATACCATAAAACAACAAGCTGCATTTATTGATGGGGCATTAAACAAAAACACAACTTCCATTCCTAAAGCAATAAGTGCAGCCAGTTATCCTTTATCTTCTTCTCAATACAGAATCTGGAATATCTGTACACTAAATGACGAAGCCAATAAAGCATACAATATTCGATTAATAGATATTAAAAATATTTTTATAGACAAAGATATTTTAGCGAAAGCATTGCATAGCCTGATACTAAGACATGAGATTTTAAGAACAGCATTTGTTACCGAAAAAAGCGGAGAACCAAGACAAATTATCATTCCGGCAGAAAAAGTTAAACCATTAAAAATTCATCATAAGGATCTGCGACAAAGTCAGGATGTAGAAAAAAATTTGCAGCTGGCTATTGAAGAAAGCGGTGATGTTTCTTTTGACTTAGAAGAAGGTCAGTTAATTAAAATTGAATTGATAAGCCTTAAAGATAATCAATGGATTATTAGCGCTCTTTTTCACCATTTAGTTTTTGACGGATGGTCAACAGATGTTTTTGTAAACGAACTTTATACTTTATATGAAAAGCATTATGAAGGTAAAGAACCTGATTTTGATCCTTTAGAAATACAGTATAAGGATTATGCTGTATGGGAACAAAATTTAATTAAAAGCGGAGATTTAAAATCTCACAAAGAGTATTGGTTGCAGCAATTTGAAGGTGATTTACCAATTTTAAATGAATTGGGAGATAAAAAAAGACCCAAAATCAGAACCTATAATGGTGCTGTAATTTCCAATGTTTTAGAAGGAGAGGTATTGAAAGAATTAAAAATGTTATGCGCCAATCAGGAAGCATCACTTTTTATGTTCTTTTTAGCCATAACAAACGTTTTGGTCAATAAAAATACAGGTTACGAAGATGTTATTATAGGAAGTCCGATATTTAACAGAGATTATCCTGAATTGTTTGATCAAATTGGTTTCTATGCCAATACAATTGCATTGCGTACACGTTTTGATGAAAATGCGTCGTTTTTAGAAATTTTAGCACAAGTTAAAGACAATGTGTTGAAGGCAATGGAGCATCAGAAATTTCCAATGGATGAATTAATAAATGCTTTGGATATTAAATACGATGCCAGCCGAAATCCTCTATTTGATTTAGTAGTTACAATTAGGGAAGAAAACAAAAAAACATCCGACCTTAATCCTTATGATGCTACAGGTAATAACACCAATTCTAAATTTGACCTGACATTAGATTTTTTAATGGTGGAAGATCAACTAACGATAACATTGCAATATAATACAGATGTGTTTTCTGATCAAAAAATCACTTCGCTGCTACATCATTTAGAGCAGATATTATTACAGGTTGTCAGTAAAAATAATCAGAAAATAAGTGCTGTTGATTGTTTAACATTATCAGAAAAAAAATATTTATTAGAAGAACTAAGTGGTCATCAAACAGAGTATCCGAGAGAGCTTTCTATTATAGAATTGTTCGAAAAACAAGCGGCATTAACACCTCAGAAAACAGCTCTTGTAAACCAAAACCAAAATTACAACTATCAAAAACTGAATGAGATCGCGAACCAACTGGCCAATTTTTTAAAAGAGCATACGAATACAACCGGCGATTTTGCGGCTATTATTTTGCCAAAAAGCGAATGGCAAATGATAAGCATTTTGGCAGTGTTGAAATGCGGATGTGCTTACGTTCCTGTTTCGACAGATTATCCTCAGGAAAGAATTAATTATATTATTAAAGATTCTAATACCGAATGTCTGGTTGATGTTGCTTTAATTGAAGAATTTGTAAAAATACAGCAAAACTATTCGTCTCAGTTTGAAACTCAATATGCAAAAGCAAATGATTTGGCTTATGTCATGTATACATCAGGTTCTACCGGAGAACCAAAAGGGGTTTTAATAGAACAGCAAAGTGTAGTAAGATTGGTAAAAAACACCAAATTCATCAATCTTACAGGAGAAGAAATATTATTAGCTACAGGTTCGTTTTCTTTTGATGCAACTACTTTTGAGTATTGGGGAATGCTTTTAAATGGAGGAACATTAGTGATGTGCGACGAGAATACCTTATTGTCAACAAACGATATGTCTGAAGTAATTGTATGCGAAAATGTAACTATAATGTGGCTAACGGCTGGCTGGTTGCATCAATTGGTAGACGAAAATATTTCGTTGTTTCAAAATCTGAAAACAATATTGTGCGGTGGTGATGTTTTATCTCCATATCATATTATGAAACTAAAAACCACTTATCCTGAATTGGTCATTATCAATGGTTACGGGCCTACTGAAAATACTACATTTTCTATCACCCATACCATCAATTTGCCAATAGAATCCTCTGTTCCCATAGGTGTTCCGATAAGCAATAGTAGCGTTTATATCATGGATAAAAATCATTGTTTGGTACCCAAAGGTGTTATTGGCGAAATATATGTTGGCGGCGATGGTATTGCAAGAGGATATCTAAACAATCCTGAATTAACAAATGCCAAATTTTTAAACAACCCGTACAATTCAGAAGAAAGATTATACAAAACAGGCGATTTAGGAAAATGGTCAAACGATAATACAATAGAATTTATTGGCAGAATAGACAATCAGGTGAAAGTGCGTGGTTATCGAATAGAATTGGGAGAAATTGAAAATATTTTATGTACGCATGATTCTATAACTTCTGCTCTTGTGGTCATAAAGGATGATTTAACAGGCGAAAAAAGCATAATTGCCTATGTGGTTTCCGATCAAAACACCGAAAGTCATGTTATAAAAGACTGGTTAAGAATTCGTGTTCCAAACTATATGATTCCGAGTCATTTTGTCTTTTTAAATGAATTCCCATTAAATATAAACGGGAAAATAGATCGAAATAAACTTCCTGAAATTGAATTCTCACTGGCAGACAGAAAAGAATACATTTTGCCGCAAACAACTACGCAAAAAGCATTGGCGGAGATTTGGGAAAATGTTTTAGGAATCGAAAAAATAGGCTTACAGGATAACTTTTTTGAGATTGGCGGACATAGTTTAAAAGCAGTAAAAATGTTTAATCTCATCAATAATCAGTTTGATGTTAGAATTATGATAACCGATTTATTTAACAATCCAACATTAGAGAGTTTGGCTAATGAAATAGATAACATGATTTGGGCGAATAAAGAAGAGCCGGAAGATGTTGAAAGTGACAACATAACGATCTAACGAAAATCTTCTATTCAAATTACTAACTCTAATAGGTTTCATTCTTAAACGAACAGTATTTATTCTATGAAAATAAAAGACATATATCCATTAACTCCATTGCAGGAGGGTATCTTTTTTTACTGGCATGTTTCAAAAAATGTTTATTTTGAGCAGTCCAGCTATCAGGTTTCCGGCGAAGTAAAAGTAGAATTGCTTCATAAAGCATTTGATTTTATAGTTTCCAGACATGATGCTCTTAGAACCTGTTTTAATAATACGATAGGAAATCATATCCTGCAGGTTGTAGTAGAAAGTACTCGTTCGGGGTTTAGGTATCAGGATGAAAGTGCGAATAAAACTTTTTCGCTGGAAAATTTTAAAAAAGCAGATAAAGAAAGAGGATTTAATCTTTACAAAGGTTCACAAATACGGTTAACGGTTCTAAAATTAGGAGAAAATACTTTTGAGTTTATCTGGAGTCACCATCATATTATTTTAGACGGGTGGAGCGTAGGGATATTAATCAATGAGTTTTTTTATGTCTACAGATCTTTGCTGGAAAATAAACCTTTTACATTATCTCCGCCGCCCAGCTATTCAGAATATATAAAATGGCTGATGAAAGTAGATAAAGAAAATATGGCTTCTTACTGGGAGCAATATCTATCAGGATTTAATGCCCATACAGGATTACCGCATTTTAATCCTGAGAATCAAAATAGTGAAGTAACAGAAGGAGAAATTTTTCATAAAATATCAGAAAAAAACAAAGAAGCCCTTAAAGCCCTTTGCCAAAAAACCGGAATTACCGAAAATATCTTTATGCAAACGGTTTGGGCAATAGTACTCGCTAAATACAACAATACCGATGATGTTGTTTTTGGAAGTGTAGTTTCCGGAAGACCTTCTGAAATTGATGGAATAGAAGAAATGCTGGGACTTTTTATTAACACAATTCCTGTTCGCATAAAGTTTGATTCAAAAAAAGCCATAAAAGATATTTTAATTGAAAATCAAAAAGCATATATCAATGGAATTCCAAACCATTACATTCAATTAGCAGAAATACAATGTAAAAGTAATTTGACACATCAGCTTTTTGATACCATTATGGTTTATGAAAATTATCCTATTCAGGAAAATTTAATAAATGAATTAGATAATTCCTCTCTGGATGCCTTAAGAATAATGGCTGTAAAAACATACGAGCAATCCAATTATGATTTTGTACTAATGGTTCTTCCTGGTAATGATACCGTAATAAGGTTTAGTTACAACGCTCAAAAATATGATCATGATTTTATAGTAGAAATAAAAAATCATTTTGAACGCATATACAGTAAAATTCTTGAAAATCCGGATAGTTTATTTTCTGAAATTAAAGAAATTCTGGATCCTGTAGAAACCAAAGACAGTGAGATTAAATGGCAGGGTTATCGTATTGAACTTAGTGAAATTGAAAATGCACTTCAGCAGTATGAAAAAATTAAAAGCGCCATAGTTCTGTTTGATCATAAGAAGAATCAGGAAAAATTATTTGCCTTTTACACGAGCTACGAAAGACTAACGGAAAAACAAGTAAGAGCTTATCTGGTAAAAAAAATGCCTTCTTACATGATTCCTTCAAAATTAATTGAGGTCGAAGAATTTCCAATGCTGAGTAACGGAAAAATAAATGAAGAATCCTTAATCGCTTTAGCACAGGAGACTACCAAAAATGCAGCGTATAGTTTACCCAGAAATGAGTTAGAAACAAAAATACTCAGCATATGGAAAATAATACTCCAAAAAGAAGTGATAGGAATACAAGATAATTTTTTTGAAATAGGAGGCAATTCCATTAGTCTGATGAAAATGGTAGGTCTTATCAATAAAGAATTAAATATAAATCTAAAAGTATTAAACGCTTATCAGTTTACGAACATAGAAACACTTACAAGCCATATTAAAGAAGATATAGAACCCGGTCTGGAGAAAGTAGACGAAAAAAACACCAAGTCTGTTGATATAGTAAATCAAACCATGTCAATTTTAAAAAACAAACAGACAATAAGCTAAGAAAATCTAAACAGTAATTTAAT
This sequence comes from Flavobacterium flavipigmentatum, assembly GCF_020911905.1. NCBI lineage: Bacteria > Pseudomonadati > Bacteroidota > Flavobacteriia > Flavobacteriales > Flavobacteriaceae > Flavobacterium > Flavobacterium flavipigmentatum. The sequence goes on from NZ_CP087133.1 coordinate 2,062,534, forward strand.
ATGGCAGCAAACAATAATACAGGTTTAGAAATTGCGATAATTGGAATTTCATGTCGTGTACCGGGAGCAAATGACTGGAGAATGTTTTGGGATAATCTTTTAAACGGTGAAGAATCAATTACTAAATTGTCTGAACAAGAACTTTTAAAAAGAGGTTTTCTTTTCAAAGAATCGAACAATAACACGCATGTTCCTGTTGTGGCAGAGTTAGAGGATAAAGGCAATTTTGATGCAGCATTTTTTGGATTTACGTCCTACGAAGCTTCTATAATGAGTCCTGTACATCGCATGTTTCTTCAATCGGCTTGGGAAGCTTTGGAAGATGCCGGGTATGCATCTCCAGACAGAGAAGAAGAAATAAGTATTTATGTAGGCAGTGGAGATGATACGCCCTGGAAAGCCCACATTATGCTCAATAACAATGTTACGAAATTAGATAGTCATACACTTGATTTTATTACCAATAAAGATCATCTGCCTACTTTAACTTCTTATAAACTAAATCTTAAAGGACCCTCATTTTCTATTAATACAGCTTGCTCATCTTCGCTTTCTGCTATTCATTTGGCTTGCAGAGGACTTTTATTTGGAGAAGCGAAATTAGCTTTAACAGGAGGAATTTCTTTAGTATTAGAGCATAAGGCAGGTTATGAATTTAAAGAAGGATCAATTTATTCTAAAGACGGACATTGCAAGGCATTTGATAAAGGAGCAACAGGAACCATTGGGAGTGAAGGCCTGGGCATTGTAATACTCAAGAGACTCGAAGATGCTGTAAAAGATAATGACCATATTTATGCGGTAATCAAGGGAAGTGCAGCCAATAATGACGGCAACAGAAAAGTAGGTTACACAGCCCCAAGTGTCGAAGGAGAAATGGAATGTATTAGAATGGCGCATAAAATTGCTGGTATAGATGCTGATAGCGTGAGTTATGTAGAAGCGCACGGAACAGGAACAACATTAGGTGACCCAATTGAAGTAGAAGCACTGAACAGGGCTTTTGAAAATGATACTAACCATAAATGTTTACTTGGATCTGTAAAAAATAATATAGGACATACCGATACAGCCGCGGGAGTTATAGGCCTTATAAAAACAGCGCTTAGCCTTAAATATCGCCAAATTCCAGGAACTATAAATTTTAGTACTCCAAACCCTAAAATAAATTTTAACGAAGGTCCTTTTTATGTGAAAAAAGAAATTCATGAATGGAAATCTACAAATAAAAATCCTCTTAGAGCAGGAGTAAGTTCTTTTGGAATAGGAGGTACGAATGTTCATTTGGTTTTGGAAGAAGCTCCTGAAAAAAATAAAAATGTGAAAAAAGAAGCATCAGAACTTTTTCTTTTTTCCGCCAGATCGAAGGATTCACTTCAAAACTATCTTTTAAAATTTAAAGCGTTTTTAAAAAATCAAAAAGATGTTTCACTAAATGAAGTGGCTTATACCCTACAAACTGGAAGAAAACATTTTGATTACAGAGCGGCAATATCCTGTAAAAACAAAGAGGAACTCATCATGCATTTAGATATTTTAATCGATAAAGAAAATGTAGAGAAAATTACGGAAGACAAAAAAACAGTACTCTTGTTTTTTCCTGACATGAATGATAATGACATCACATTCTATAGAAATCTGTATCAAGAAAAAGAAGACTACAGAAATCAAATAGATAAACATATTGCTGCACTGGAGTTAAGCGGTTATAATCTTAAAAAATGGATTAATGAAACAACTGTTTTCACTAAATCTGAAGATAAAGTCCTGGCCAAAGTGTTTGTATTATTATCAGCTTATACTTTTGCAAACCTGTTGAAAACATACGGAACATGTATCGATTTTACTTCTGGTACAGGAATAGGAGAATATACGGCAGCTTGTGTTTCAGGCATATTACAAATAGAAGAAGTGATCAGTATGATACTTTATGATGAAAAAGAAATGAAAATAAAAGCCGCACAAATTCCTTTTATACAAGCGGCTAAAGATGTCATTATAAAAGAAGGGATTTTAACTCCGATAAAATATTGGGTAAATAGAAGAAGTTTAATCATTAATGCCTCAAAATCATTTAGTGAAATTGTTCAGCAAAATCCATCTGTAATTCTCGAAATAGGTGATAGTAATAATTTAGTAGCGTTTTTAAAGACAGCATCGGTTCTGAATTTTACAAAAGAAAAATATGTTTCTATTTCTTTATCATCAAAAGACAAAACAGACAAAGCGTCTTTTATTTTAAAAAATATACTAAAAAAACTCTGGCTCGAAGGAGAAAATATAAACTGGAAAAAAAATTATGATGCCAATCATCCGGCAATAACTTCACTGCCCGTTTATGAATTCGAAAAAAATCAATATCCACATATTATTAATCTCGCAGCCGAAAGTCTTAATTTTATTAAAAAGACTAATGAAAAAATAAATACGGAAGTAAAAGCGCCTGTCGCAAGCAAAAAAAACGAGAACACTTCGGCCGTTATTAAGTCTGTATTTGTTGAATTTCTTGGATTAGAAAAAGTAGATATAGATAAGGATCTTTTTGAAATTGGCTGTGATTCCCTTAAAGGAATGTTAGTACTGAATAAAATTAAAAATGAATTGCAGATCGAATTATCGCTTATGGATTTTATGGAACATAGTTCAGTTAGAGAGGTTATAGAAACCATCGAAGCGATTAAAAACAAGCAATATAAAAAAATAAAAACAATTACCATTTAGTGCTTTAATAGTAAGATTGCCAGTTTTTTAAATGATCTGATGTAATGCTGTCATAAAAATCATCTTTAACAAATTTAGCCTCATATTTTTCACCTAAAGAATAGTAAAAACATTCTCTGGATTACTATTCTATTATAGAAACCTAATGTATGGATACACTACAATTTTTAAATTATTTAGCTGAAGAAAATATTAGAATCCAATTATCTGAGGATAATTTAGAAATTTCCTACGCTACTGAGGAAATTTCGGCTGTTACGATACAGGAAATAAAAAAGCGTAAATCTGAGATTATTGATTTCTTAAAACAAGATGATAATCATGAAAATGCAAATACTACAAACATACCTTTAGCACCAAAAGACTGGGATAATTATCCGTTAACGCCATCACAATCAAGATCATGGATTGTAAGTCAAAATTCTGGAGATAATTATGCATATAATATGTTTAAAGCATTTAGGTTTAAAGGAAATTTAGACGTTACTGCACTGGATAAAGCCTGTCATAAATTGATTGTCAGACATGAAAGTCTTAGAACTGTGTTTGCAGAAAATGATTACGGAGAAATAAGTCAATGGATCAAAAGTGCCGAAGCATTAAAATTTTCTATAAAACATATTGATTTTAATAACGAAGATACATCAGAACAAAGGTTAAGCGCTTTCATAAAAGAAGAGAGAGGAAAACCATTTAATTTAAAAACCGGTCCTATTTTTAAAGCTTCCCTCATACGTTTGGATACTGATGAATGGTTGTTTTTTATTATTATACATCACATCATTTGCGATAGCAGATCATTAAATATTCTGATACGTGATTTACTCTTTTTTTATAAAGAAGAAGTTTTGCAAATAAATAATTTGCTGCCGGAACTTCGATTACAATATAAAGATGTAGCCGTATGGAAAAGCAAACGCCTTCAGGATTTAGATTTAAGTAAAGAAAAAGCATATTGGCTAAATCAATTAGGTGGCGAATTGCCGCTCCTGCAATTACCGGAAGATTATAACAGACCAGCGGTTAGAAAATCTGAAGTAGGAATGCAAAGGCGCTATATCGACGCAAAAAAAGCAAAACAATTTAAAGCATACTGCAGAAATGAAGGCGGAACTTTGTTTACGGGATTGATGACTTTGTTTAATTTACTGTTTTATAAATACAGTGGACAAAAAGATATTATTTTGGGATTTCCGGTATACGGAAGGGATTTTTCTGAATTAGAAGATCAGGTAGGATTTTATGCCGATACGATTGCTTTAAGAACCCGTTTTTCAGAAAATAATACTTTTAAAGAATTATTTAATAATGTAAATACTCGTTCTTTTGAGGCCTACGAACACAGAGAATATCCTTTTGAAGAAATCGTAAATCAGCTTAATGCAGAAAGAGATCCTAGCCGAAACACCATATTTGATGTATTTGTGATCCTGCAAAATTTTAATGCATACTCCTTAGAAGATGATTTTCTGCAGGGAGGATTAAAGGTGAATGAATTTACAAAAAACCGTGAAGGTTACGCGGCTTATGACTTTACTTTCAATTTTTCAGAATTACAAGATGGCAGCCTTTTTTATGAAATAGAATATAATTTAGGAATCTATCGTGAAGAAACAGTAAAACGTTTAGGCGATCATTTAGAATATTTAATGGATCAAATTTTGGCAAATGATGCTATTGCCATAAAACGTATGGAGTTCGTGAATCCTTCGGAACGCAAAAAGATATTAGATTGGAGCAGAAACGAATCAGATACTAAATCACTATGTAATAATCGTGGAACGTTAGATTTCGGTCTTTATTATTTTGGAAACACCGGAACAGAAGAAAATCAATATCAGATATTACTGGAAGGAGCCGTTTATGCAGATAATAATGGATACAGTGCTATCTGGACACCTGAGCGTCATTTTAATGAATTTGGAGGGCCATTCCCAAACCCAAGTGTATTAGGTGCGGCAATAGCAGCAAAAACTCTAAATATAAGTATAAGAGCTGGAAGCGTCGTTGCAGGACTTCATCATCCGATAAGAATTGCAGAAGAATGGTCTGTAGTTGACAATATTTCCGGTGGAAGAGCAGGTCTTTGTTTTGCATCAGGATGGAATCCGAATGATTTTGTTTTCTATCCTGAAAATTTTAATAATCGAAAAAATATTTTATTCGATAGTATAAAAGCGGTTCGCTCATTGTGGAAAGGAGATTCGGTAAATTTTAAAGGAAGTGATACTATAGAAAAACCATTTAGGATATTACCCAAACCAATTCAAAAAGAGCTTCCTGTCTGGATTGCTTGTGGAGGATCTACAGAAACTTATGAAAAAGCAGGAGCAATTGGTGTAGGAATTTTAACAGGCTTATTTAATGGCAATTTTAGCGAATTAGAAGAAAAAATTGCGGTCTACAGAAAGGCTTATAAAAAGAACAATCATAAAAAAGACGGCGATAAAGTGGTTCTCATGCTACATACTTTTCTGGATGAAACGATAGAAAAAGCGCACGAAAAGGCAAGACCATCAATGAAAAAATACCTTTTAAAGTCTTTGGAAATGAGCGGTAAATTAGCTTCAGAATATGGAAATGGCCAATTAATTGAAAGTATAAACCCAAAAACAGTCGAAGAATTATTACTGTTTTCGGTTAATAAATACCTGAAAGAAAACAGCCTTATTGGAAATATTGAAAGTAGTTTTTCGATACTAAATAAAGCAGTACAATCAGGAGTAGACGAAATTGCCTGTCTCGTAGATTTTGGTATAGATAAAACAGCTGTGCTTGAAGCATTACCAAGAATTACACAATTGAAGGATAGTTTTAACGAAATTAAAAATGGAGTTTCGGCTAAAAGAAATGAGCATTCAATAGTACATCTTTTTAAGGAACAATCTCTTTTGCACCCCAACAATATTGCAGTTTCAGATGCTGATAGTTCTTTAACCTATGAAGAACTTTACTATAAAGCAGAAAACTTTGCCCGGTATTTAAAGCTAAAAAGAGCAAAAAAAGGAATGATTATTCCTTTATGTGTAAATCGTTCTGTAGATCAATTGGTGGGAGTTCTCGGAATTATGTTAACCGGAGCAGCCTTTTTACCTATAGATTCCAGTTTTCCAAAAAGAAGAATTAATCAAATTATAGAAGAAATAAATCCTGAATTACTGGTATCTCAAGAGGAACATATGTCTCTTTTCTGGCCGGATATCGAAAAAATAGATATTTATAATTTCCCTATTGTTGAAGATACTATCGAAGACGTAGAAATCAACGCTCAGGATTTAGCTTATGTCATGTTTACTTCGGGATCAACAGGAAAACCAAAAGGTGTGATGATAAGTCATCATGCACTCGAAAATGTAATACGGTCATTAATTCAGAAATTAGGATTAGATCATACTACAAAGTTTGTTGCAGTGACGCCTCTGATATTTGATATATCCTTATTAGAAGTTTTATTGCCTTTGTCAACTGGAGGGCAGGTTGTAATGACTAGTGAAAATAAAGGAAATGATATTTACCATCTCAATAAATTTCTTAAAAATAATACAGTAAGTCATATGCTTACTACGCCTTCAAGATGGAAAATGCTTTTAGATACAGGCTGGAAAAACACAGAAAATCTTGTTGTTCTGGCTGCGGGAGAAGATCTGGATCAGCAGCTAAAAAACAAATTGGTAAAATTGAATGGCAAAGGAATCTGGAATCTTTACGGACCAACAGAAACAACCATTATCTCAAGCTTGCAATTTTTAGAAGAAGAAGATATCGTAAGCATAGGAAAATCAATTGATAAAACAGGATTATATATTTTATCTGAAGAAAAAATGTTAATGCCTGAAGGTGCTGTGGGTGAACTTTATATAGCAGGTAGTGGTCTTGCTTTAGGATATTTTAACGATCCTGTACTTTCAGCTAGCGTATTTGTGGCGAATACTGTAGATCCGGAGACGGGATCTTTGTTATATAAAACGGGTGATTTAGCAAAATGGCTGCCAGATGGAACTTTAAAATATATAGGCAGAAAAAACAGTCAGATAAAAATAAGAGGTTATCGTATTGATTTAAAAGAAATCGAAAATGTATTAGAACAATATTCATCGGTAAAAAAAGCGATTCTGTTACTGAATGAATCTAGACAGGCAGAAAAAGAACTTACAGTTTATCTGAATACTGATGAAAAAATAGATTTTGTTTTACTAAGAGAATTTCTAAGAAGTTATTTGCCGGACTATATGATTCCTGAAAAATTTGTGACCATAAAGGAAATTCCGGTAACGATAAACGGAAAAACAGATACGAAAAAATTACGCCTGCTGGAGAATGATAAAGTGACGACTCAAAATACGTTTATCGCACCAAGAAATGAAACCGAAGGCAAACTTACTGAAATCTGGAAAAAGTTATTAATGCTGGAAGAAGTAAGTGTAAAGGATAATTTCTTTTTTCTTGGCGGAAATAGTCTGAAATTGGCAAAAATGAAGAATGAGATTTATAAAAAGTTTGGTATAGAACCGACCTCTTTAACCTTATTGCACGATCTTACCATAGAATCTTTTTCTATTGAGATCGAAAAATTATTGAACTACGATGATAATGCTGATGAGGTTGAATATGTAAAATTCAGCAGTTAATTAATCTTGTATTTTTTCTCGAAAATTATAAAATCAAATAACAGAATGCCTGATATCAAAGAATTATTTGATAAGCATTAACGCATAAATTAAAATTTATCTAACAATAAAATTCAGTTTAAACCAAAAAACATAATTATGGGCTACGATTTATTTACAAAGCTTAAAAAACTTAATGTTACTGTAAAAGTAACAGACGGGCAACTTGATATTAAAGCTCCCAAAGGTGTTTTAAATGAAGAATTACTAATTGAAATTAAAACCAAAAAAGAAGATTTAATCAATCTGATTAGTAAATACACTAAAGATAAGGCTAATGAGAAAAATCAAATTCCTGTTGCACCAAGTAGCGAACATTATCCGTTATCGTCATCTCAAAAAAGATTGTGGGTTCTAAGCCAGATTGATATGGCAAATTTCTCATACAATATACCAGGTCTGCAAGTTATTGAAGAAGTATTAGATGCCAATGCATTTATGCTGGCGACTCAGGATTTGTTTAACCATCACGAGATTTTAAGAACTGTTTTTAAGTCTTTAGAAAATGAAGATGTTAGACAGTTTATAATAGCTGCTGAAGATTTTGAATTTCCTTTTCAGCAAATTGATGTTGATAATGATGAGGTTAAATTAAATACAATTCTGGCAGAAGTAAAAAACACCATTTTTGATCTGGAAAAAGGACCTCTTTTTAAAGGAGTTCTGGTAAGAGTTACAGATAATAAATGGGTGTTTTCATATAATATGCACCACATTATCAGCGATGGCTGGTCGATGGATATCATGATTAATGAATTGCTGAACAATTATATTCTTAGAAGAAAAGGAGAATTCGTTTCAGGTCTTCCATTAAAAATTCATTACAAAGATTATGCAGTATGGCAGCAGCAGCGATTGGCCGATAAAGAATTTGATAAAGAAAGAAATTATTGGCTAACCAATCTTGAAGGCGATTTACCAACGCTTGCTCATTTTGGAGACAATCCACGCCCAGCTATTATGACTTACAACGGAAGTGTTGTAAAACGTACTATAGAGAATCTTTTAATTCAGCAATTTAAGTCTTTTTGCCAGGAGCAGGAAGGTACGCTGTTTATGGGCTGTCTGAGTATTTTAAATGTATTGCTGCATAAATATACAGAACAGGAAGACTTTATTATCGGAAGTCCGGTTTCTGGCAGAACACACAAAGATTTGGCAGATCAAATTGGGTTTTATGTCAATACAGTGGCGCTTAGAACGCAATTGGAAGGAAATAATTCTTTTAAAGAAATTTTTCAGCAAAATAAAATTGGCACCCTGAATGCTATAGAAAATCAGAATTATCCTTTTGATGAATTATTGGATAATCTGAACGTGAAAAGAGACCTAAGCCGTAGCCCGCTATTTGATGTTATGATTTCGGTACAAAATGAAAATCAACTCAATCAAAAAGCAGATGATTTATCGTATAATGAGTTTCTTGACAGAAGAGTTAGTAAATATGATTTGACTTTTACATTTGTAGAAAAAGCAGCATCATTTACAGTTGAATTAGAGTATAACAGGGATATTTTTTCAAAAGAAACTGCTTCGACACTTTTATATCATTTAGAAAACCTGTTGGTTGAAGTTCTCAAAAATCCTTCAGAAGAAATAAAATCGATCAATTGCCTGGATTCTGAGGAACAATTTGAACTTCTGGAAAATTTCAATAATACAGAAAAACAGTATCCGGACACGAGTTCTATTGTAAGTTTTTTTACAGAACAAGTTCAAAAAACGCCTCAAAATACAGCGCTGGTTTATAAAGATGTATCTTTTACCTATTCAGAATTAGATGCGGTTTCAAACCAATTGTCTCATTACTTAGAAAAGCAATATCTATTAGATAATGAAGATTTTATTGCCATTTTATTACCAAAAAGTGAATGGCAGATTATAGCTATTTTAGCCATTTTAAAAGCGAAATGTGCTTATGTGCCAATAGCTTCAGATTATCCGGAAAATAGAATTCATTTTATTTTAGAAGATACCAAATGTAAATTGGTCATAACAGAAGAAGAGATTGCTAACTTTTTGAATGTGCAGGCTGAATATTCGGATGTTAAAATAAGTAGCCCGTTAAGTCCATCTCATTTGGCTTACGTTATGTATACTTCTGGTTCTACGGGAGTTCCTAAAGGAGCGTTGATAGAACATGGCGGAGTAATTCGTTTGGTAAAAGAAAATAATTACGTTCAGCTAACAGGAAAAGAAGCACTGTTATCTACAGGTTCATTTTCTTTTGATGCGACAACTTTTGAATATTGGAGCATGTTACTTAATGGCGGAAAATTAGTTTTGTGTGATGAAAATACCTTACTGTCACCTCATGATTTATCAAAAATAATCAAAGAAGAAGGGATCACTATCATGTGGTTTACAGTGGGATTATTAAATCAGATTATAGATGATAATATAGAATTGTTTGAAGGATTAGATACAATACTGGCGGGAGGAGATAAACTATCCTTTGCGCATATTTATCGATTACAGCGTTCTTATCCACACTTGGAAATTATAAACGGATATGGACCAACTGAAAATACGACTTTTTCTTTGACTCATAAAATAGGAACTTTAAATAATACCAATATTCCTATCGGAAAACCGATAACGAATAGTACCATTTATATACTGGATAAAAATGATAATCTGGTACCAAAAGGAGTAATGGGCGAAATTTGTTTAGGTGGCGCTGGATTATCAAGAGGATATCTTAATCAGCCAAAACTAACTCGCGAAAAATTTGTATTGCATCCTTTTAAAGGAAACAAGCGTTTGTACAAAACCGGAGATTTAGGAAGATGGCTTAAAGATGGAACCGTAGAGTTTTTAGGCAGAAAAGACAACCAAATAAAATTACGTGGTTACAGAATAGAATTAGGAGAAATCGAAAGTGTATTATCACAGCACGAAGCTATAAATTCTTCGTTGGTGATGGTTCATCAGGACAATGAAAATGAAAAGGTACTGGTTGCTTACATTACCGTAAATGCGCCAGTAAATATTTCAAATTTAAAGCAATGGCTTTCAGAACGTCTGCCTTATTATATGGTGCCTAATTATCTGGAAGTGCTGGATATTTTTCCATTAAATGTAAATGGAAAAGTAGACAGGTCTAAATTGCCTTTACCGGAATCAATGAATTTTGATGAAAGAGAAGTGTATACAGAGCCTGCTACAGCACTTGAAAAATCTTTAGCAAAAATATGGGAAGACGTTTTAGGCATTTCAAAAGTAGGGTTGGAGGACAACTTTTTTGATATAGGCGGACATAGTTTAAAAGCGACTAAACTAATCAGTAAAATTCACAAAGAATTTCAGGTAAAACTGAAACTAAAGGATTTATTTGTTCATGCCAGTCTGCAATCTCAATGCAAATTAATAGCCGAAGCACAACATTCTGGCTACAGCAAAATTCCCGTATTGGCCAAACAAAATGGCTATCCGCTGTCACTTATGCAACGCCGTTTATGGATACTAAGCCAGCATAAGGCAGCAAATATTGCCTACAACATGTCTGGAGCTTATGTTTTTGAAGGCGATTTAAATGTTGATATTTTAGAAGAAGCGTTTATACAATTGATCAAGCGTCATGAAATCCTGCGAACAAGCTTTAAAGAAGATGCTAACAGAGAAATACTGCAGTATGTTACTGAGCCTGAAAATGTTTTTTTTACCATAAAAAATATAGATTTGAGAGGAACAGAGAAATCAGTTCTTGATAAATATCTGTCTGAAGATTTAATGGCTCCGTTTGATTTATCTTCAGGAAAATTATTAAAAGCAAGTATCTACAGAATATCAGAAAATCGTTGGATTTTTAGCAATGTCATTCATCACATTATTAGTGATGGCTGGTCTTTAGGTATAATTGTAAATGAATTATTATACCTGTACAATACACTCCTAACCGGAGAATCAGTAACATTGACTCCGCTAAATGTTCAGTACAAAGATTATTCATCATGGCAACTTAAAGAGTTAAGCGATTCCAGATTAGAATTTCATAAAGGTTATTGGATAAATCAGTTTAAAGGAGATTTGCCTGTTTTAGATTTATCAGGAGGAAAACAGCGCCCAATTACAAAAACATATAATGGAGGCGTTTATAATAAAATAATTTCAGGCGAAGTAAGTAATAAATTGGCAGAATTTCTTAAAACAGAAGAAACCACTTTGTTTATGGGATTGTTAAGTGCGGTTAATGTATTGTTTTACCATTACACCAATCAGGAAGACATTACAATTGGAAGTCCAATCGCAGGCAGGGACCACACCGATTTAGAAAACCAAATTGGTTTTTATGTCAATACGCTGGCGTTGAGAACCAATTTTTCGAAAAATGATACTTTCAAAACAGTTTTAGCTAAAGTAAAAGAAGTTGTTTTAGGCGCTCACGAACATCAGTTATATCCTTTTGATGAATTAGTTTCATCCCTGAATATTACAAGGGATATGAGTCGTAATCCGTTATTTGATGTGCAGGTTATTGTTCAGAATAATGAGGATACTGCTAATACAGAATTAAAAAACTTAACTGTTACCGCTTACCAGGGCGAATTGCCTCACTCTAGCGTATTTGATTTGGTATTTAATTTTGTTGAATCTGAAAATGGTTTAGCGACAAGTATTATTTACAATAGTGATGTATTTGATTCAGAAAAAATTGAACAATTTGCCAGCCATCTTGAATATTTATTGGCTGCTTTATTACAGGATACAGAATTGCCAATAGAAGAAGTAAAATGGTTATCTGAAGAAGAAAAACAGCATTTACTAAGTTTTAATTCGAAACAAATGCACTATGACCAATCAAAAACGGTCTTAGAAATGGTAAATGAGCAGGTGAACAAAAATCCTGAAGCCATAGCAATTGCTTTTGAAGGAACTCAGATTACTTATTTTGAATTACACCAACGCTCGAATCAGCTGGCTCATTTTTTACTTGAAAATTATACGATAGAACCTAATGATTTTGTGGGTATAATGATGGATCGCTCTGATTTGATGTTCATTGGGATTTTAGGAATATTAAAAGCAGGAGCTGCTTATGTGCCTATAGATCCTGATTATCCGGTTTCAAGAAAAGAATTTATTCTAAAAGATACCAACGTAAAAGTATTCCTGACACAATCAGATTATATTTTTGATTTAGCGTATTATCAAGGAGAAATATTTGCCATGGATTTGCAGCTGGATACTTTAGCAGATCCGGTAACTAATCCAGAAATAAACGTTTTACCGGAACACTTGGCTTATATTATTTATACGTCAGGATCTACAGGAAATCCGAAAGGAGTTGTAGTAACTCATGCTAATTTACAGCATTCGTTAGCACCAAGAAATGAGGTATATGTTCCTGTAAAATGTTTCTTATTATTGTCATCTTTTGCTTTTGACAGTTCAGTAGCCGGAATATTCAGCACTTTAACAAACGGAGGAAAATTAGCGATCACTACTAATGCCAATATTGCGAATGTAAGCTTTATTGCTGATTATATTGTTGCTGAAAAAGTGAGTCATTTATTAACGGTTCCTTCTTACTATAAATTGCTTTTGACGGGTTTACAAGGCAAAGAAACCGCTCTGGAAGAAGTTACAGTAGCCGGAGAAACCTGCCCAATAAGCCTGATTGAAGATCATTTTAAGAGTAAAATAGGACAGGCAGGCTGTCAGTTATTTAATGAATATGGCCCTACTGAATGTTCGGTTTGGAGTAGTGTTCACAAATACGAAGAAGGAAAACCGGTAACGGCAACCATCGGAAAACCAATTGCCAATACACATATTTATATCTTAAACGATAAAGAAGATTTGGTTCCCGTAGGTGTCATTGGCGAATTGCACATTGGCGGTAATGGTGTTACCAAAGGATATTTGAATAATCCGGAATTAACGAATCAAAAATTTGTAAAAGATCCGTTTCAGAAATCGGGACTTATGTATAAAACCGGCGATTTAGGAAGATGGAATTCAGAAGGTGAAATTGAATTTCTGGGACGAAAAGACAATCAGGTAAAAGTAAGAGGATATCGTATAGAATTAAACGAAGTACAATATGCTATCGAGCAATCTGGCTTTGTACAATCGGCTGTAGTTTTAACAAAAGAAAACAAATCAGGCGATAATGAATTGTATGCTTATCTGGTTGCAGACGAAGCATTAAACACTTCAGATTTAAAACAGTATTTAAAAGATTTGTTGCCGGGTTATGCCGTTCCTACTCACTTTATTATGCTGACCAATTTTCCTGCAACACCAAACGGAAAAATTGATATCAAAGCATTATTAGAAATTGGTGATACAGAAAACAGAACCGGAGAAGAATATGTAGCGCCACAATCCGAAGAAGAAATTGCCTTAGTCAATATTTGGCAAACCGTTTTGGACAAAGAAAAAATAGGCGTAAACGATCGATTTTTTGATTTAGGAGGTGACTCTATTAAGGTATTAAAAATTGTTAACGGTATTTATAACGAAATGCAATTAGAAATCAGTATTTCAGATATCTATACCTACGATAATATTTCAAAATTAGCTGATTTTATCATCAATAATAAAAAATCACTTGATAGTAGAAAAGCAGATGGTATAGAAGCAAGAAAAGACGTTGTAGAATATATTGATGCTATAAAAAACAGTGTTTTAGAATCTTTAGATGAAAATAAATCTGAAGCAATAGAAGATTTGTACCCAATGAGTGACATTCAGAAAGGAATGGTTTACGAATCCTTATTGTATGAAGGAACCAGTATCTATCACGATCAAATCATTAATCAGAGACAATTCATCAATTTTGACATTTCGGTTTTCAGGCTGGCCATGCAATTAATGGTAGACAAACATGAGATTCTAAGAGCAGGTTTTAATATGCAGGATTATGAGCAGGAAGTTCAAATCGTGTATAAAAATGTTGAGGTTCCGGTGGTTTATCAGGATTTATCTCATCTGAATTCCCTGAAAGAAAAAGAAAAAGTTATTGGCACATTTCTTCAGTCAGAATTAGGAAATCCGTTTGATGTAACTAGCGCACCTTTATTCAGAATGGCCTCTTTTAATATTGGTAATGATACTATTGTTTTTATTTCTCAATGTCACCACGCTATTATTGATGGTTGGAGTGACTCGATGCTTCTAACAGAATTAAATAACTTATATCTCAATCTTTTAGAAGACATCACTTTTAGACCGGAAAAAATAAAAGCCAGTTATAAAAACTATGTAATCGAACACGAAATCGATAAAAAAGATACTGAAATTCAGTCATTTTGGAAAGAAGAATTACAAGATTCAAATAAACTCAACATCTTTACCAATACTCCTGTAAGCAGCATTTACGGAAATATATTGTCTGAAAATGAAGTAAGTGAATTAAAATCGCTGGCATCTAATTTTGGTACAACTGTAAAAGAGGTTTCCTTGAGCGCTTACTTGTATATGTTAAGTATCTTAAATGCTGATCCGGATGTTGTGACAGGTTTAGTAACCAACAACAGGCCAGGCTGCGAAGATGGAGATAAAATTTTAGGATGTTTTTTAAACACCATTCCGCTTCGCTTTGCTATTGATTATGAAGTAACTGTGAAAGATTTTATCATTGAAGTTCAAAATAAACTAATCGCTTTAAAGAAATATGAAAGACTTAGTTTATTACAAATAGCAAGTTTATCTGATAATCAGCAAAGTAATGAGAATCCGTTTTTTGATGTTTATTTTAACTACGTTGATTTTTATACTTACGATATGATAAAAAACGATATAAAAGAAAACAACAATCTCGATAAAGAAGAAGAAAGGGTTTCGTTAATAGGAGCCAATAAAACAAATACATTTTTAGATTTTAATGTAAACACAACAGGTGATCTGTATCACGCAAGTCTTTCATTAACCAAAAAACTGAAATCAGGATTAAGTGTAGAACAAGTAAATGATTTATACTTTTCGATATTAAGATCATTTATAGCTTCTCCAAACAAATTACTAAAATCAGTTGACTATTTAGGTGCAAAAGAAAAACACACTTTGCTGCATGAGTTTAATGATACCAAGCATGAATTTCCTTCAGAAACAACGCTAGGAGCTTTATTTGCAAAACAGGTAGAAAATTCGCCTAATAAAATTGCCTTGGTATTTCAACAAAAAGAATTCACATTCTCTGAACTAAATGAAAAATCAAATCAATTAGCACATTATCTGAAAGCCAATTACACTTTAGGTGCAAATGACTTAATAGCGGTAGCATTGCCTAGAAGTGAGTGGATGATTACAGCCATTTTAGCGATACACAAAATAGGCGGGGCTTATGTGCCAATAGATCCTAAACATCCTCAGGATCGTATTGATTACATCGTTCAGGACAGTTCGAGTGCTTTGATTATAGATGCAAAAGTACTAGGAGAATTTCAGGCTTTAGCTGAAAATTATTCAAAAGAGAATCTGATATTAATCAATAAGCCTACAGATATTGCTTATGTACTTTATACATCAGGCTCTACAGGAAACCCTAAAGGATGTATACTGGAACACAGTGGAGTTGTAAACAGAATTCAGTGGATGTGGGAAGCATTTGATTACACCAATCAGGATGTCATTTTACAGAAAACAACATTCACTTTTGATGTTTCGGTTTGGGAAATTTTCATGCCATTGTGCTGGGGAACCAAAATGGTATTATGTTCTGATGAAGATGTGAATATTCCTCAAAACATCGAAGCCTTAATAAAAAATCATAAAGTAACCTGTCTGCATTTTGTACCAAGTATGCTGGATGTTTTTATTGACAGTTTATTTGATGAATCGTATGATTTTAGTAACCTAAGCAGTTTAAAACAGGTTATTACCAGCGGAGAAGCTTTACAAT
The DNA here is from genome assembly GCF_020911905.1 of Flavobacterium flavipigmentatum. Taxonomy (NCBI): domain Bacteria; kingdom Pseudomonadati; phylum Bacteroidota; class Flavobacteriia; order Flavobacteriales; family Flavobacteriaceae; genus Flavobacterium; species Flavobacterium flavipigmentatum. Next base: position 2,078,770 of record NZ_CP087133.1, read on the forward strand.
TAAATACCGTTAAAAAATGGTATGAAAAACTGGAAACTCCAATACAAAATTTATACGGACCAACGGAAGCTTCTATTGATGTGACATATTATATGACTTCAAAACAGGATATAGTTATTCCAATTGGTAAACCGGTTTGGAATACTTCTATCTACATTTTGGATGCAAATAATAATCTTGTTCCTATAGGATGTTCAGGCGAAATTTATTTAGCAGGAACTGGATTGGCAAGAGGATATCTCAACCGTCCAGAATTAACAGCAGAAAAATTTGTAGCAAACCCTTTTGCTCCTGGCGAAAAAATGTATAAAACAGGAGACATAGGAAAATGGACTTCTGAAGGAAATATCATTTATGTAGGAAGAAATGACAATCAGCTTAAAATTAGAGGATTTAGAATTGAGCTGGGAGAAATTGAGCAATGTTTATTAGAAATCGAAACGTTGGATTCTGCAACGGTATTAGCCAGAAAATCGGTATCAAATGAGATAGATCTTGTTGCTTATGTAGTGAGTAATTTTGAGTTGGATGTAAAAGGAATTAAAGAAGCTCTAAAAAAGAAACTTCCTGAATATATGGTTCCGAATCATTTTGTGAAGCTTGAAACATTGCCGGTTACGCTAAATGGTAAACTCGATAGAAAAAAATTATTGGCCATTTCTACAGATTCAGATACACAGGCTGTTGAAATAGTAAAACCTGAGAATGATTTAGAAGACAAGATTCTTCAAATATGGAAAGAAATTTTATCTAAAGAAGAAATAAGCGTTACAGCTAACTTTTTTGAAATTGGAGGTCATAGTTTAAGAGCAATCAAATTACAGTCGATGCTAAAAAGAAAACTGGATCTGAATCTTTCTATAAAAGACATTTATAACAGAGCAACCATAAAAAGACTGGCCGCAGACGGAGAAAGATCAAATTCGTTACTTATAGACTTACAGGTTAATAACCGTAATAACACAATTTATTTCATTCCGCCATTTACAGGTAGTTCGATTTTGTATCATCCTTTAGCCAAAGCTTTAAGCAACGAATTTGATTCAATCGGACTGCAATACAAAGGTTTAGAGCATCAGGAAGAATTCTGTACATCTATCGAAGAAATGGCAAAATGTTTCATCGATGAGATTAAAAGTAAACATCAAACTGATGAACCATTTGTAGTATTTGGTTATTCTATGGGAGCTGCCATTGCATTTGAAATAGTAAAAGAAATCGAAAAACACTACAGCAACATAGATTTAATTCTTGTAGACAGACCTACTTTTATAGAAGGAGACCAGCTCGAGTTACAAAACATGGATCATCAGGCAGATTGGTTACTGTTAGAATATAAAAAGGTCATAAATCTGGATGAAGAACAAGAGAAACATGTTTTGTCTTTTCTTAAAAACAATTTGGTGCTTAATAATTTGTATCAACTTCAGGGGAAAATTTCCAGCAACATCTATGCTTTTGAAGCTGCCGATAATCAATATAAAGGCAATATGCAGAACTGGCAGCATTACACAAACGGAAGTTTAAAACATCATTATTTATCGGGCACGCATTGGGATGCATTCTCTGAACAAAATTTTGAAGGTTATCTGGAATTATTCAGAAATATTTATGAAAAAACGAGTATAGAAACAATTTAATATCAAACCAACTTAAAAAATAAATTAGTAAAAAAATGGAAATCAAAGATCAGTATTATTTCAAACCGAATATTATTATTGGACCATTAGTAGACAAATGGTATGCATGGACACATCTAATATCACCTGCAACAGCAGCGATGAATATTGTAGAGCGACATTTGAAAATAATGAATTCCTATATTCAGGCTCCTATGATTCACGAAGCAGCTGTTAAAAACCCTAAAATGCTCGGAGGTCCTTTTATGGACTACGAAACAAGAAGAGTAGAGGAAGTGAAAGAACTAAAAGCCGATATTCTTGACAAACAGGCAAACGCCATAGCATTATCTGATGCCATAAAAGAATTGGACAGAATGCTTAAAACCAAAGCCAAAGGAGCCTCACTGGAACCGCTATACAAAGAAGTTCCGGAGATCTTAAAAGGATATGTAGAATTGGTTTATGATTTAAATAACAACGTTTCGTTTCGTTTTTTCGAATCATTATTATATAGCAGCCCTTTTTATTCAAAACAATCGCAATCTATTTCCTTATGGGAAACCTTGAATGATGAACGTCCTTTTTGTTTAAGCACACCACAATTGGAAGATCCTAAGGTATTGCAGTTGGATATTCCGTTTGATCATAAAGGAATTGATACCTTAAGCAGAATGAAAAGAAATCCAGGATCTATTGAAGACGTTGCAGAAAAACTTGGCGTTAGAGAAGATCAAATGGAGTTATTCAAAACTTTTTTTACCAAAAAAGAACATCCAACGTATAAAAAATATACCGGAGATAAAGCGAGAATGCGCTATTTGGGTCATGCCTGTATTTTAATAGAAACCAAAGATGTTAGTATTCTTGTAGATCCATTAATCAGTTATTATGGCTATGAATCTACGGTAGAACATTTCTCTGATATTGACCTGCCAGACGTTATTGATTATGTTTTGATCACACACAATCATCAGGATCATATTGTATTAGAAACACTTTTACCGCTTAGACATAAAATTAAAAATATCATAGTTCCTGTAACAACAAGCGGCGCACTTCAAGATCCGAGTATCAAACTGGCGTTTCAAAGCATCGGATTTAAAAATGTCATTGAAATAGATGAACTAGAAGAAATAAAATTTGAAAACTGTACCATTACCGGACTTCCGTTTACAGGTGAACATAGTGATCTTAATATCAGAGCGAAATCTTGTTACCACGTTGCCATCAATGAATTAAGCTTTTTGTTTGTAGCAGATTCACGTGTAATGGAACCTCGATTATACGAGCATATTCAGCGTGTTAAAGGAGATGTAGATGTGCTCTTTTTAGGTATGGAGTGCGCAGGAGCACCTTTGAGCTGGCTTTATGGCTGTTTGATGACAGAAAACATCAATAGAGAAGACGATCAGTCAAGACGTTTGGCGGGTTGCGATAGCGACAGAGGTTTATCATTGGTCGATATTTTTAATCCAAAAGAAGCTTATGTCTACGCAATGGGAATGGAGCCCTGGTTAGAATTTATAAGCAGTATTAAATATACCGAAGAATCTTTGGCAATTATAGAATCAAACAGATTAATAAACAGCTGTAAAGAAAATGGAATTATCGCTGAAAGATTATTTGGAGAAAAAGAATTGCTATATGATTATGAGTTAAAAAGTGAATTAGTAGATAATTAATTTAAAAGCTATTAGTAAATTAGTTGATGTAAAACCTTGTTTTAGTATATAAAACAAGGTTTTACTAACAAATAATACAAATAATAAAATGAAAAAAAAGCAACTATTCTTATTGCACTTTGCGGGAGGGAGTATCTATTCTTTTGAATTCTTAAGGTCTCATTATATAGATTTTGAAATGGTACCGGTAGAACTTCCCGGCAGAGGAAAAAGGGTGAAAGAAAAATTATTAACTTCTTATAAAGAGGCTATTAATGATATTTTTTCTCAAATAACGGATAAACTTAACGGAGAACCTTTTATTATTTACGGACATAGTTTAGGGTCATCTTTAGGATTGGGAGTTACAGATTTATTAGAAAAAAACAATACGCCTCCGCAATGTCTTATTGTAAGCGGAAATGCCGGACCGGGACTTATACCAAGTACGAAAAGATCTGATTTAGAAAGAACCGATTTTATAGCAATGCTCAATGAATTAGGAGGATTACCCGAAGAATTATTACAAAGCGATGAGTTATTAGATTTTGTAATACCCATACTCAGAGCAGATTTTGAAATTGTTGAAGAGCATTTTTATGCCGAAAACATCATTGTCAATGCTCCTATTGTAGCTGTAATGGGAAATTTGGAAAAATATGTAGATCAGATTAACAACTGGAAAAAACATACGCTCTCTGAGTTTAAACCTTATGTGTTAAAAGGGCACCATTTTTTTATACATAATAATGTTGAGCGGCTGATTGAAATTTTTGATACCAGTTTTAACGATTGTGCCAGCCTTAAACAATAATTATTTCATTTTAAATAGAATGCTGAACTATAGTAAAATAAGGGCGTCTAAAAAAAATAACAACAAAATGTAATTTTTTTTATAAGAATGTTTGTAGGTACGAAAAAAAACGTACCTTTGATAAAGCAAAATAAAAAAGTCATGGAAAGTAAAGATAATGAACTAACTAAGTCAGAAATAGAAATCCTCAGCATTCTTTGGAAATACGGTGAATCAAGTGTTCGTTTTGTAAATGATAAATTAAATGAAGAACGACCTGTTAAATATACCACGACGCTAAAGCTAATGCAGATTATGAATGACAAAGGTATTTTGTCCAGAGATAAAAGCAATATGCAGCATGTATATCATGTAGTCGAAAACCAGGAAGAAACCAAAACTTTTTTGCTTGAAAAATTCTTAAACAGAATATTTGACGGTTCTGTGGAAAATTTGATGATCCAGCTTTTGGGAAACAAAAAAACTTCAAAAGAAGAACTGTCAAAGATTAAGGATTTATTAGATAAAATGGAATAAACTTAAATAGGAGAAAATGGAAGCTTTTTATAAAACACTACTCGATATATTTATCAGCTCTTTTGTATTTGGTATGCTATTGGCAGTTGCAGCTTATATTTTTATGCATTTTACTTCGCATTTTAAAGCGCAGATAAGATATAATGTATTAGTATTAATGTTGTTTGTATTTGTTGCCGTAATTCTTTTTTTTGGAATTAGTCATTTAAGTACTTTTTACGAAGGAATTAGTAGTAACAAATACATTCTGTTGCCTGATTTGGCTCAGAAAATAGAAAATTTAAGTTCTCAACCCATTCAAATTTCAAAAGTACTCTTGTTTTTAGAAAATCTATATGTAAAAATCTATGATTTTGCTTTAGAAATAACCTTAGTATGGTGTTTGATATTTTGTTATAAAATGATTAAATTATTTTGGGGAGTTCGAAATATAAAAAGACTCATTCTCAAAAACAAAATAGAATTAAACGGAGACTGGAATCAAAAAATACTACAGTTTTGCGGCAAAGTAGGAATCAAAAAAAATATCAAAGTATATCTTTCATCTGCCATTACTTCACCGGTTGTTTTGGGCTTTTTCAGACCAATTGTTTTAGTGCCAATTCAACTCACAACAGGATTGTCTCAAGATCAGCTCGAAGTTGTAATTTATCATGAATTGATGCACATAAAAAGGTATGATTCTATTGTAAACTTGGTTCAGAATTTCTTAGAAGCCATTTTCTTTTTCAATCTGCCATTTATCTGGTTTTCTAATCTCATTAAAAATGAAAGAGAAAAATGTTGTGATGATGCAGTATTAGAAATTACCCATAACAAAAAAGACTATGTAAGTGCATTGTATTATTGTGCTGCAATAGACGTAGAAAATCCGGCTTTATCATTAGGTTTTTCGGGTAATCGTGAAGTATTATTAGAAAGAGTGGAAAGAATTTTATTAGAAGATCAAAACGATATCAGCAAAATTAATTTAACAAAATTTCACTTCTTCGGAGTATTTCTTTTTGTCTTGTTAATAATAGGTGCAATTGGTCAGTTAAAAATTCGTAATACATTTAATCTTTTGCCTGGAACTTCGATAAATACAACTTCAATAAATGAAACTGCAAAAAGTTCAAATGATAAAGGTTATTATACTATTACAGGAATTACGGCCAATGCCATGTCTGAAAAGGAAGGTGAGAAAATAGTATCCACCTTAAATGTAATGATCGATCAGATGATTGATGAAAAGCTTATTGTAACCAATGATAAAGACTTATCATTTATGTTAGATGATAATCAGTTAGTTATTAATGGGAAAATTCAGCCTTCGCAGATTTTTAATAAATACCAAAGCAAATACATAGAAAAGAGCGATTGGCGTATCTGCTATAATTTTAAAGTAAAAAAGTAATAATTCTTTCAGGAATACTACTAAAATAATAATTCTAAAATTAATACATTATGAAAAAGACTAAAGCATTAATTGCTGCTTCTCTGATCTTTATCTCGGGTGCATGCATGGCCCAAAGCAATCAAAAGGAGAAAGCAGAAAATCCATTGACGATTACGGGCATCACCGGAAAATCTATAAAAGGATCTCCTAATGAAAAGAGTATGACAAAACTAATTAATGATATCAGTAATCAAATTTTAAAAGAAAAACTGGTAACTACAAACACTAGTGATTTGTCCTATATTCTTAACAATAAGGAATTTATAATAAACGGAGTTACGCAAACAGAAGAAGTACATTTGAGATATAAAAAACAATATATCAAGAACCACACAGACTGGAACATTTGCAAAAACTATAAAGCATAATAACCAAAGTCTTTATTCTGTACTAAAGCTTCTTTCTTTAGTATACTCCTTATTATAGCGCTTGATATATAGTTCAATACTTTCAAAGCCTAATCTTTTATATCCTTTAAATTTTATCAACCTAATAGATTCTGAGTTTGCTTCATTGCATTCTCATAGGGATTTTATTCAATATATTTAAAAAATAATGAAATATAATTATATGCCTATACATTATATCACTTTGTTATGCCTGCTTATTTTTCTGTGTAATCCAACGTATGCACAAAATTCGAATGCATCAATTTCAGGAAACGTTATTGATGCAGAGAATAAAGAGCCCGTTATTTTTGCGACAATTCTTTTGATGAATGATAAACAGGAAACGCTAATAAAAAGTGAACTATCTCAGGATAAAGGAGATTTTAGTTTTAAAAACCTGAAAAGCGGTACTTATAAAATTAAAGTTGTCCATGACGACTATAATACGTTTAAGACGGAAATTATTACGATAAAAGAAGACGAACAAAAAGTATTATCGCCTATAGATGTTCTTAAATCGATAAAAAAAGAAAGTTTAAACGAAGTAATTGTATACAAACAGAAAAAGTTTATCGAGAGCAAAATTGACCGCACTATTTTGAATGTAGATGCTTTGGAATCTAATACTGGAATAACGGCTTTAGAATTATTAAAAAAAGCTCCCGGAACAAGTATAAGTGATCAGGGTGTTGTAAGCTTAAACGGAAAAGCAAATGCAACCATTTTTATTGACGATCGCCCAACGTATTTATCTGGTGCTCAACTGGAAAGTTTTTTAAGCGGATTATCTTCAGATAACATAGATAAAATCGAAATCATGACCAATCCGCCTGCTAAATATGAAGCAGCAGGAAATGGAGGAGTCATCAACATTAAACTTAAAAAGAGTAAAAAAGAAGGAGAAAACGGAAGTATCGTTTTGGGTGTAAGACAACACAAATATACAGAGTACAATACCACTTTTAATTTCAACAAGAAAAAAGAGAATTATAATATATTTTTGACAGGAAACATTGCTTACAAAAAGCGCTTTCAGGATCTTTATATCAATAGAGATTATACCGATACCGGCAGTACCAGCAGACAGGAAACGAATAATGTTGGAGATGGTATACTGACAAATATTAAGTTTGGTGCCGACTATAATCTTTCAAAAAATACAGTGATCGGAATTTCTACCAATGGTTTGATCTGGAACGGAAATGATAAAGATGATAGCCGAAATTACATTAACAGTTCAGCCCAAGTCAACGATTCGATTATAAAAACAATAGGAGATTCAGGTAATAAGTTCATTAACAGTGGCATAAATTTAAACGTCAATCATAAATTTAATGAAAAGAGCGACATTACTGCCAATTTAGATTACTTACTGTACGATTCAGATCCTTATCAGAGATACAAAAACTCAATACTTTTTCCGGATGCAAGCAAAAATTATTCGGATATGCTCGTAGGAGGTTCAACTTCTAATGTGAATATCTACGCCGGAAAGTTAGACTACTCTAATCAGATTACTAAAAAAACAAATTTTCAGACAGGATTTAAACACAGTTATATCAAAACAGATAATGAGAGTACTTATTTTGATATCGTAAATGACATTACAACTCCAAACCTCAATCAGAACAATAAGTTTTTATACAAAGAAAATATTACAGCATTATATGTTAGTTCAAACACAAGTTTTGAAAGACTTTCTATGCAGCTCGGACTTAGATATGAAACCGTAAAAATTGAAGGTGATCAGTTAGGAAACGAAATAAAACCCAGAACTAAGAATAAAACGGATTATGATAATTTTTTCCCGACGCTATATCTGTCTTATAAACTAGATTCGCTAGCAAATAATACGATCGGAATTAATTACGGAAAAAGAATCGACAGACCTTTTTATCAGGATTTAAATCCGGTTGTTATTCAGGTAGATAAAGTAACATTCTACAAAGGAAATCCCTATTTGAAACCTTCTATAACTAATTCTATAGAAGCTTCATACGGACATAAAAGTCTCCTGAATGTTAGTTTGGCATACAGTGAAATTGACGATCAGATTCAGGAAACGATAGAAATTGTAAACAACATATATTACAGCGTACCCGGAAATATAGGAAACACAAAAGTAACGAATCTTAGTGTTAGCTCTACTTTTAATCTTACCAGCTGGTTAACCTTTAGCGGCAATGTGCAATTATCTTATACAGATACTAAAAGTAATTTCTTTGATGGCAAATTGCATACGTATGGCTATAATTTCAGAATTGATCCCGTATTGCAAGTAAAGCTAAAGAACGATTACAAGATTGAGCTTTTTGGCCGCTATGTAGGCAAAGCATATGTGGCTCAGTTTACAACAGATCCGTATTGGTTTCTGGATATAACGCTGAGTAAAAAACTTTCCAGCAGAAGTTTATTAAAAGTAGTTTGTACAGATGTTTTTAGAACCTACATCAACAAAGGGGTAATCAACAATCTTGTCAATACAAATGCAGACTACAAAACGTTAACCAATTCGAGACAGCTTAGAGTATCTTTTACGTATAATTTTGGAGATAAAGTCTCTAAGCAAGAAAAAGAAAATACAAGTATAGATAACGAAAAAAGCAGAATTAAGTAATTCGAAATTTTTTTATTCTTACCCAATAATCCACATTTATTTTTCCTCATAATTTTAAAATGGAGATTCATTTTCAGTAGAATTTAGAATCTCCATTTTGAATGAGGTATCTCTATTCCTTAAACTTTATAAACCACAAAAAACTTTTAAGATGTTTAAAATATCAGTAAAAAATATTCTTTTTCTGGCTGCATATGCATTGCCAAATACCATTCTTAGCTTCGGAATAGTTTACATTATAAACAATACTTTATCTGGTAATAAGACATTTATGCAAGACTACACCGGAATGGTTTTTTTCGCCATTATTGTGTATACCTATTTGTTAAACATCATTTTCCAGAAAGGACTAAATGAATTTTCATTTAAAATGTTATATGATAATGAAAAACTGATATTCTCAAAAATTCTTCAGGCATCACTTATAAAATTAGAAAATTTAGGATCTCAGCGTTTCTTTACCGTTGTCGAAGATTTAAGAGTATTCGGGCTTTTGCCTTATACAATAACGCATACGGTAAATTCTGTCTTAATGCTGGTTCTTTGTTTGATCTACATGTTTACGATTTCTGTAACTTCTGCTCTTATAGTTGTCGTGTTAATTATTGCCGTTGCAGCGTGTTATCTGTTTGTAATCAATTCGATGTCTAAAAAAGTAGTAAGCCTTAGAGAATACAATGATGACTATTATAAGTATGTAGATGATGTAATGAAAGGATTTAAGAAATTGAAATTGAGTTTCTTCAGAACTGAAAATTTGATGAATAAATTTTTAAAACCAAACCGAGATCAGGCCGGAGAATTAGACTTTAAAATTAGTTACACCTTTTTGTCTATTAATCTTATTAGCCAATACGGTTTGTATGCTATTATTGCGACAATTTTGTTTTTATTACCAGGATGGGGATTGCTTGATCAGGCAGATGTTATTGCTTATGTTGTGATCGTTTTATTCATATCGGGCCCAATAAACAACCTGATTAACCTGCAGCAAACATACACCCGTTTTATTGTTGCTCACCAAAGAATCAAGGATTTCTTAAAAGATTTTGAAGTACATGAAGATATAAAACCACAAATCGAAGTAACGAATACGCCCTTTGAAAGTATCGAATTCAAAGACATCCATTTTTCATACAACAATAATCTTAACGATACAGCTTTTGCTTTAGGCCCTGTAAATCTAACCGTAAATGAAGGCGAAATCATCTTTATTGTTGGTGGAAACGGTTCAGGAAAAAGCACTTTTATCAACACATTTACAGGTTTGTACACGCCATCTAAAGGTGAAATACTCTTAAACGGAAAAGAAATCCAATCCAGTCAGGAAAATCAAAATTTAATAGCTGCAGTATTTACAGACGATCATATATTTTCTCATAATTATGAAGAATATACGGTGGAGAATAATCCGGAATACAGGCAATTACTGGAAATGATGAAACTGGATAAAGTAATTACAGATGATAAAGAAAGTTCTGCGAGAAGAAAATTTTCTAAAGGACAAGGGAAAAGAATGTCTCTGATTTTTGCTTTAATGGAAAAAAAACCAATCCTCGTTTTAGATGAATGGGCTGCCGATCAGGATCCTTATTTCAGGAAATTTTTCTACGAAGAACTCATTCCAAAATTAAAAGCAGAAGGAAAAACAATTATAGCTGTTACACACGATGATGCCTATTTTCATCTGGCAGACAGAATTATAAAATTTAACTACGGTAAAATTGATACCGAAGTAAAAGTGGATAAAACAAAAGAATACAATAAAGAATTATTCTGGGCATAGAGCATTTCTTTAGCACTATCTAATCAAAAAAAAACTTATTTCTTCAATTCCTTACAACTAAGCGAAACTTCTTTCGCTTAGTTGTTTCTACGTAAAAATATTTTAAAATGAAACTGACCCTTCCTCAACAAGATGTTTATTTCGAGCAGTTATTATATCCTAACGAAGCCATATATAATATTGGCGCTAAGATTAAAATTAAAGGAGAAATAAATGCAGAAGTCTTTAAAAAAGCATACAATGCACTTATTAATCAGCATGATGCGTACAGAAGTGTGCTTATTAATGAACAGGAAAATGTTACTATAAAAATAGTCGACGAACATTATTCAGAATTAGGTTTTGTCGATTTTTCTCAATATCAGAAGCCTTACGAAGCAGCAAGTTCTTATATGCAGGAGGAGTTTGCTAAACCTTTTGATTTGTTAGGAGAACATCTTTTACATGTTTTTACTCTTGTTAAAGTCGGGGAAAATTATCATTACTTATTTTCTGTGTATCATCATATTATAACAGATGGCTGGGGAACGTCACTGATGTTTCAGAGATTAGTTCAAAATTACAACGAGATTCTTGAGTACGAAGAAATTAAAACAATCTATCCTTTTAGTTATAAAGATTTTGCAGAAGATGATGCGGCTTATCAGGAATCTGAGTCTTATGATGAGGATAAAAAATATTGGGTTAAAAAATTTCAATCTTTACCTGAAAATTTATTTGATAAAATAGAATATAATTTTCAAACCAATAAAAGTGATCGTAAAGAACTGATTCTTAAAAGAGAAGTTTATAATCAGTTAAATCAGTTGGCAACAACTTATAAATGTTCAACGTTTAATGTAATTCTAGCAATTTTATATGCCTATTTTGGCAGAAAACACCAGAATAATAATTTTGCAATAGGTTTACCTGTTTTAAACAGAAGCAAATCAATTTACAAGAAAACAGTTGGGCTTTTCATGGGGATTTCGCCTTTAAGAATCTCTATAGACTTTAATGCTTCTTTTCAGGATTTAATTGTTGAGATAAAAAATACCTTAAGAAATGATTATCGTCATCAGCGATTTCCGTTAGGAAAACTAATTCAGGAACTTCAGATTTTTAGTGAGAAAGAAAGATTATTCAATATCACACTTTCGTACGAAAAACAAAATTATTCTAATGATTTTCTTAATACACAAACTCAGGTAATTCCGTTAACCCATAAATCAGAACGAGTTGCTTTGGCCCTTTATATAAGAGAATTTGACGAACAGGAAGATGTAAAAATTGATTTTGATTATAATTTAAGTTATTTTAATGAGGTACAAATTACGCAAGTGGTACAGCATTTTGAAAATTTAATTCATGCCATTTTAGATACTCCAAATCAAATATTAAAAGAATTGGATTATTTAGGAAAAGAGGAAAAAAAGGAGGTTTTAGAAACATTTAATAATACAAAAGCGGATTATCAAAAAGAGAAAACATTCCTTGATTTATTTGAAAAACAAGTTGAAAATTTTAGTTCCAAAGAAGCTTTAAAAGACGATTACAAAACCTATTCTTATTCGGAACTTCATAAATTATCTAACCAAATAGCAGCATATTTTATAACGACTTATGGCGAAGAGGATAAATCTCCCATTGCGGTTTTATTAGGGCGTTCGGCCAATATTGTCATTGTTTTATTAGGAATACTAAAGTCCGGAAGATCCTATATTCCTTTAGACCCAACATTCCCTGAGGATAGATTGAATTACATTATAGACAATAGTCAAATTAAAGTTCTTATAAATGAAAAAGAACATTCCTTAAATACAAGCGATGAGGTACAAACCATATCGTTAGAAACTATTTTAGAAGAAATAAAAGCATTTGAAGGAAATCAATCTGTAACAATTTCACCTCAGGATACCGCTTATATCATTTACACCTCAGGTTCAACCGGAAACCCAAAAGGTGTTGAAATTGGACATCAGTCATTGCTTAATTTTTTGATCAGTATTCAAAAAGAACCCGGAGTTCAGTCAAAAGATGTGTTTTTTTCGGTAACCACTTATTCTTTTGATATTTCGATTCTGGAGTTTTTTGTGCCCTTAATTTCCGGAGCAACCTTATACATTGCAAATCAGGAAATTTTAGCAGATCCAAATGCTATTATTCAAAAAATAGGAGAGATACAGACTACCATAATCCAGGCCACGCCAAGTTTTTATCAAATGTTGTTTAATGCTGATTGGGTTGGAGATAAACGATTAAAAATACTTTGCGGAGGCGATTTATTAAGTGAAGCACTAGCCGAAAAATTAATAGACAATAGTTTAGAAGTCTGGAATATGTATGGTCCAACAGAAACTACGATTTGGTCAAGCCAAAAAAAACTGCAGGACTCCAAAGAAGCATCAAACATTGGAAAACCCATGCACAATACACAAATCTACATACTAGATTCATTTTTAACGCCAAAGCCAATAGGAACTTCCGGAGCCATTTACATCGCCGGCGACGGATTAGCAAAAGGGTATTATAAAAATGAGCCATTAACTAAAGAGAAATTTATTAAAAACCCATTTGATGCAACAACTTTACTGTACGAAACCGGAGATGTTGGTAAATGGAATGAAAAAGGCGAAATAGAATTTTTAGGAAGAAATGACAATCAGGTTAAAATTAGAGGCTATCGAATTGAACTAGGAGATATAGAATCACATTTAAATGAGATTTTCGGAATTAGAGAAGCTGTTGTTATTGCCAAAAAAGGAAATCAGCAAGACGCTTTTTTAGTTGCGTATGTTTTAAAAACGGAAGAAGAAATTGATACAAAAGAAATTTTGGATGTATTAAAAATGAATCTTCCCTATTATATGATTCCGAATACCATTATTCTTTTAGACGAGTTTCCGTTAACACCAAATCAAAAAATTGATCGAAAAAATTTAGCAAAAAGAACCATTGAACATGATAAAATTGAAGATGATTTTAAAGCGCCAAATTCAGATTTAGAAAAAATACTTTCTCAATATTACGCAGAAGTGCTAAACAGTAAAAAAGCAATAAGTGTAAATGATAATTTTTTTGCTCTTGGCGGACATTCATTAAATGCAGTTAAACTAACGGGATTAATAGCCAAAAATCTTTTGCTCGAAGTTACTTTAAAAACGATTTTCGATTATCCTACTATTGAATTAATGACGAATTATTTAGCGACTTTAAAACCGAATCATAAAACCATTGTTTCTTTTACGTCTCTAAAAACAGATTTTGGCATAACGCCTTCGCAACATGAATTGTGGATTGCCTGTCAGGATTCTCAAAAGTCAATTGCTTATAATATGGTAGCTGTTTTTGAAATCAACGGAACTGTTTTTCCTGATAAAATAAATCATGTCTTATCACAATTAATTATCGAAAATGAAATACTTAGAACCAATTTTGTAGAAAGTAAAGGACATGTTTTTCAAAAAATAAAACAAGAGGAAACCGCTGCTTTTACAATAACTGAAGTACAAACTACAAAAGAAAAGGCAGCACAAATTATTCAGGATTATATAGAAACTCCTTTTGATTTAGAACATGATTTGCTTTTAAAAATGATGCTTATACACACCAGTGACACAACATCAACATTAGTATTTTGTACACATCATATTATTATGGATGGTGTTTCATTAGAATTTATAACCAAACAATTTGTCCATAATTATGAGTATTCGAGTATTTTAATTAAAAAAGAAGATATTCAGTTTAAAGATTATGCAGCCTGGTTATCATCTAATAAAGAAAATACTGCAGCTTTACACTTTTGGGAAAAATACTTAACGGGTTATGTTATAAAAGAAACGATTACAAGTGATTTTAATCTTGATGAGAAACTTCAAAATGGATCACATTTTTATGAGGAATTTACAAAAGAAGAAACAAAAGTACTGAAACAGTTTGCTCAGCAACAAAAAAGTACACCGCATAATATTGTAATTTCTGTTTTAAATGTGCTTGTTTATAAAATTAGCGATCACAACGATATTGTAATAGGAACAGTCAATTCAGGAAGAAATGTATCTGATATTGCTGAAATGATAGGAATGTTTGTAAAAACGCTGCCTCTTCGTGTTCAGTTAAAAGAAAGTATGGATTTTTTAAGTATGTTAGATCAGGTTCAAAAAAACATGCTTTTAATGGATGCTTACCAGGATTTTCCATGGCAACTCAAAAAAGAAACTTTGTTCGATGTTTTGGTAACGTATCAAAATCCGGATTTTTCATTTCAGGAAACTATAAAAATGGATCATGCTGAACTAAAATATATACCCGCAGATACAAATTACAGCAGATTACCTTTATTATTTAATTTTTTTGAAAGCAATGACAATCTCAAAGTCAATGTTTCATATAACAACAAATACGAAGAAATCACAATCGCGTTTCTGGTAACAACTTTTAAAAAAATATTATCTCAAATAATAGAAAAACCTTCGATTAAAATATCAGAAATTGAATATCCGCTAACAATAACCAATAAGCTGGAAGAAATCAATTTTGACTTTAATTTTTAGTATTTATAAATACTTTGTTCTATTATTTGATTTTAATCTCTAAAAAATATCTTTTGATTTACATTTATTATTCTTACCTGTCCGAGGAAAATCATGAAAGTTTATTGAAAAATGATTTACCTCAATTTCCCGCTGATTACCAAGAGAAAATCAAACGATTTCAAAGGTGGCAAGATGCACAATTATCGCTTCTGGGACGAATATTGCTGTTTAAAGGAGTAAAAGAAACCTACAAGCAGAAACCTGAAGCCAAAGAGATCATACAAACCTTGTATAATAAACCCTATTTTGAAGATAATTCAGTTCTTTTTAATATTTCACATTCAGGCGAAATTGTGGTTTGTGCCTTAAGCGACGAACATGAAATCGGGATTGATGTTGAAATTATAACGAACATTGAAACAGCTGATTTTAAATCTCAAATGACCCAAAAAGAGTGGGATAAAATTGTTTTGTCTTCGAATAAAAAAGAAGCCTTTTTTGATTATTGGACTCAAAAAGAAGCGGTCTTAAAAGCCCAGGGACACGGATTGATAATTCCCTTAAAATCATTTGAAATTTTAGATAATACCACTAAAATCAATGAAGAGAAATACTATTTGACTGAAGTGAAAATAGATGAAAAATACAAATGTTACCTCTCACTGAAAAACGATATTAGTGAAATTTACCTCAAAAAAATCACCTTTTAAAACCATAATTTAATTCAACCAAAATGAAAAAATTAATAATCCTGTTTTTATTGTTATCTATGTCATCAACTTGTTTGTTTGCGCAAACAAATACCTTTAAATTAGAAAAAAGAACTACTTTTTTTCCAGGAGATAAAACCCTCGCTCAGGAAAATATAAAATGGTGGTACTTAACCGTTCCTGAAAACTGGGATAAACCAACAGGAAAAACCATTAAAATTGCTGTGGCAGTTTTAAAAAGCACTTCAAAAAATACAAATTCAAATCCTGTTGTTTATATTGACGGTGGCCCAGGATCTGGAGGTGTTGCAGGAATATGGCCGTGGCTGGTTCATCCATTAAGGAAAAGCAGTGATATTGTTTTATTTGATGTGAGAGGAACCGGAAATTCTTTGCCAAAATTTTGCCCGGACTTAGGAAAAACATTTTTGGAAATATTAGCAAAAAATCAGAATAGTACGCAAGATGAGCAACAAAAAACAATTGCTTCAATAGCCTGTAAACAAGATTTATTAAACAGAGGTATTGATATAAATGCCTATAACAGTAAATCAATTGTTAAGGATTTAAATGCTTTAAAAATTGCCTTAAAATACGATAAGTGGAATGTTTATGCTGTTTCTTATGGAACTTATACCGCTCAGGTTTATGCAAATGATTTTCCTAACGATATTAAATCACTAATTCTCGATTCTTCGATTTCAGATATTGCCCAATATTATAATCATAATACGGAGAATTATATGAATAGTCTTAAAAAGGTTTTTAGCTCCTGTGAAAATGATCCTAAATGTAATAAGCAATATCCAAATCTGGAAAACACGTATTTTGAAACCATAGAAAAATTAGAAAAAAAGCCAATTACAGTTAAGGTTGACAATAAAATAATTCCAAGCGGAAAGTTTACCTATAATGCTGAAGATTTTAAAATTGCTATTCAGCAATCACTATATCAGAAAAGATTAATAGAAGTAATACCGTTATTGATAACTGAATTTAATAAAGGAAATAAAAGTACATTGAGTTCTTTGGTTGCTGCTTTTTCAGGAGCTTTGGGTTTAGATTATGGTCAGTATTATTGTGTAAGCTGTAATGAGGCTGTACCAAATAATTCTGTTTCAGAATTTAATAAAGATGCACTTGATTACAAAAAATTAAAAGGTGGACTTTCGTTTTACAAATCAGATTTTATAGTTTGTAATAAATGGAATTTAGGAGCTAATAAGCAATTATTGGTAAATGATTTATCAAACCTTTCAGCATTAACGGCACCAGTATTAGTATTTGCAGGGAATTTTGATCCTATAACTCCAGCTTCAAATGGTAAAATTACAGCAGCGAGATTCAAAAACGGATTTCTGGTAAACGCTCCAATTTCAGGTCATACGCCTGCTTTTTCAAAACTTGGGGTTCAAATTGCTGCAGAATTTGTAAAAAATCCAAATCAAAGACCGGATGCAAAAGAATTAGAATCAGATAATAAAGTTCATTTTGTTACAGATGTAAAAATTAATGCAGGAATTTCTAGTTTCGCCAAAAGTCTTAACGAATTTAACCTACTATTTTTTGGCCCGCTTTTTATAGCACTAGTTATTTTATTCGTTACAATTTTCATTTTTTGTTATGATCTAATTGCAAAAAGAAAAGATAAAAATCAAAATAAATTTTTAAAGTATTTAATTGTAATAACTTCCTTGTTAAATTTTTTTACCATTATCGGACTTATTTTGGCTGTAAATACCACGGCTCAGGATAATTTTTACATACTTGCTTTCGGAATATTCAATCAATTTAATTATCTCTTTATAATGCAATGGGTTTTTATACTATTTACAATACTTTCCATACTTTATTTTATTCTTAAAATTCAGACGATTTCAAATACAAGCGTTAATGCAACAATCTTATTTTCGTTATTGGTTGTGGGGATTTATTTTGAATATTGGGGATTTTTATTTTAAAAAGTAATTGTTAAAATAAAATAAAAATTTTATAACTTAAGGAAAGTATTGAACTGTAAAAAGCACCTCATCCCGAACCCTTATTTTAAGCCCTTTGATAATAAGGATTTCCAAACTCTCCAAAAAAAGGGGCACATATAGTGGTACTCACAAAAATGATTTTATAAAAACTAAGAAAATAAAGATATCTAAATTAATGGAATACACAAACATGAAAAGGAAAAATAAAAGCCTATGTCTTCCATTAAGAATAATCGTACGCTTTAAATAGTCTTGTTTCATTAATAAAGAAATAAATCCGGAAGAATAATCTCTTATTGATGGATTGCGGAAAATAAAAAATATTTTTAATACTGTTTTCAAGATAAACCATTCAGATTTGTGGACTTGCAACAAAAAGTCGGACAAATTTTCTAAGACCTATGCTACAATTTTGATTTTATAAAATTCTAGTTCCATTTTTTTAAGTGTTTTATATCCCAAAGAAGAATGCAGACGTTTTCTATTATACCATACTTCTATATATTCAAAGACTACTAATTTAGCCTCCTCAATGGTTGTGAATTTATGCTGATAGATAAGTTCTGCTTTAATGGTCTTGAAAAAACTTTCAGCTACAGCATTATCCCAACAATTAGCTTTTCTACTCATACTTTGCGTGATTATAGTATTTTTAGTAATCAATTTTCTGAATTCTATCGAAGCATGTAGTAAGATAAAACCAACCGGCAGCTGTTCTTGTATAGGTTATATCAGACACCCAAACCTAATTGAATGATTTTAATGCAAAATTGCTATTGAGATAATTACTGCACACTCGATATCGATGATTAGAAGCTGTGGTCACTTTAAAGCGTCTTTTAAGTTTACTTCTAAAGAATCTATTTCTGTTTTTTTAGGAATAATTGGTTTTGGATTAGTAAATGTCTTTTGAGAGGATCTCCACTTATAAATACGCTCTACCTGGATACCTAGTTCATCTGCTAATTCTTTGATATTTTCTCGCTCGTAACTTAATCGTACTGCTGATGATTTAAAATCAGCACTGTAAACTCGTTTTTTCATAATTCTAAGATGTTTATTTTTATTTAAACAGTTTTAAAATTTATGTCCCTGTAAATGTAGCAACTCCAAGAAATCTTGAAGATGCATTAAAGATGTTTTCTAAGTTGTCAAACGTTTATAAAAAAGGAGATATAGAGACTAAGCGACAAGTTATAGGTTCGATATATCCCGAAAAACTGCTTTTAGACGGAAGCACGTATCGAACCCCCAGAGTAAGCCTCCCAATTTTTTACGTTTTTACCTTAAACAAAAAAAGCTTCAGATTTCTCTGAAGCTTTCTTAGTAGCGGGAACAGGACTCGAACCTGTGACCTTCGGGTTATGAGCCCGACGAGCTGCCTACTGCTCTATCCCGCGATGTGCGTTTGTATTTTCAATAAAATTCTTAGTAGCGGGAACAGGACTCGAACCTGTGACCTTCGGGTTATGAGCCCGACGAGCTGCCTACTGCTCTATCCCGCGTTGTTTCGGGTGCAAATATACGTCGTTTTTCTAGAAATCCAACCAAAAGATTAAAAAATGTTTTATTTTCTGTATTGAGTTGATATGACTACCTTTGCAAATTAAATAATACTAAAATGTCACATAAAGCAGGTTTTGTAAACATCATCGGGAATCCAAACGTTGGAAAATCAACATTGATGAACGCCTTTGTTGGAGAAAGATTATCCATTATCACCTCAAAAGCACAAACAACCCGTCATCGTATTCTTGGAATCGTAAATGGCGAGGATTTTCAACTTATATTATCGGATACACCCGGAATCATCAAACCCGCTTATGAAATGCAGGAATCGATGATGAACTTTGTAAAATCGGCTTTTGAGGATGCTGATATACTAGTTTACATGGTCGAAATAGGCGAGCAGGACTTAAAAGACGAAGCTTTCTTTAATAAAATCATTCATGCTAAAATTCCAGTTTTACTATTGTTGAATAAAATTGACAATTCAAACCAAGAGCAATTAGAAGAACAAGTAGCGTTTTGGACAGCAAAAGTACCCAACGCAGAAATTTTCCCGATCTCGGCTTTGCAGAATTTTAATGTGCCAGAGGTTTTCAGTAGAATCATTTCGTTGTTACCAGAATCCCCAGCCTATTACCCAAAAGATCAGCTTACAGACAAACCAGAACGCTTTTTTGTAAACGAAACCATTCGCGAGAAAATCCTGTTGAATTACAGCAAAGAGATTCCGTATGCGGTCGAAATCGTGACAGAAGAGTTTTTTGAAGACGAAAATATCATCAGAATCCGTTCTATTATCATGGTAGAGCGCGAAACCCAAAAAGGAATCATTATTGGTCATAAAGGTGCCGCTCTAAAAAAAGTAGGTATGGATGCCCGCGCCGATTTAGAGAAATTCTTCGGGAAACAAATTCACATTGAACTCGTTGTAAAAGTCAACAAAAACTGGAGAAGCAACGCCAATATGTTAAAGCGTTTCGGATATAATCAGTAATATAGTTTGGGCGTGCCCCTGCGGGTCGGGCTATTCGTTGCAATCTTTTGTTCCATTTCATTACACAAAAGGATTTCCACTGCTATCCCTCACGCAAACAGCACTAAAAGAAAATTATAAAATAAATAGGATATTGGGCAGGTTAAGAAAAGAGAAATAAATTTAAATTTTAAACTAAACTATTCTTGAACCCTTGAAGCCCTAGCCCAGATGGAAGCGACATCCTTTTTCTGGCTCCTTTAGCCAGGAAAAGATATAGCGGACAGCTGGAAATAGCTCCTTAAAATAATCATAAAAACAATAAAAAACTTAGGTACTTAGAAACTTAGCGACTTAGCCACTTTTTTACCTACCTTTGCAAAAAATTAAAATTAAGCATTTTGGATTACAAGTGATTAGGCTATTAGGGAACTAAAAATCTAAAACCTTGAGTCTAGAATCTAAAATTCAAAAAAATGAATAACATTGTTGCGATAGTAGGAAGACCTAATGTAGGGAAATCAACCCTTTTTAATAGGCTGATACAAAGAAGAGAAGCTATTGTAGATTCGGTTTCTGGAGTTACCAGAGATAGAAACTACGGTAAAAGCGAGTGGAACGGAAAAGAGTTTTCTGTAATTGATACCGGAGGATATGTTCGCGGAAGTGATGACGTATTTGAAGGTGAAATTCGTAAACAAGTAGAGCTTGCTATCGATGAGGCCGATGTTATTATTTTTGTGGTAGATGTAGAAGAAGGTATTACACCAATGGATGACGTTGTGGCGCGTTTGTTGCGTAAAGTGACGAAGCCTGTTTTATTGGCTGTAAATAAGGTAGATAATGCGATGCGTGAGAAAGATGCATTGGAGTTTTATAACCTTGGTTTGGGCGAATATTACACCTTTGCCAGTATTTCTGGAAGTGGAACAGGAGATTTATTAGATGCTTTAATCGAATCTTTTCCAGTAAAACCAGAACCAGTTCAGGAAGAAGTAGTTTTACCTCGTTTTGCAGTTGTAGGACGTCCAAATGCTGGAAAATCTAGTTTTATCAATGCCTTAATTGGTAAAGAGCGTTTTATGGTAACAGACATAGCGGGAACTACCCGTGACGCCATTGATACTAAATTTGACCGTTTTGGTTTTGAATTTAATCTGGTAGATACGGCAGGAATCCGTCGTAAGGCTAAGGTTAAGGAAGATTTAGAATTTTATTCGGTAATGCGTTCGGTACGTGCGATTGAGCATGCTGATATTTGTATTTTGATTATTGACGCTACTCGTGGTTTTGAAGGTCAGGATCAAAGTATTTTTTGGTTGGCAGAGAAAAACCGGAAAGGTGTTGTGATATTAGTAAACAAGTGGGATTTGGTAGAAAAAGATACGATGTCTACACGTGATTACGAAGCAAAAATTAGAGAAGAATTAATGCCTTTTACTGATGTGCCAATTTTGTTTGTTTCGGCATTGACCAAACAACGTTTGTTGAAAGCTTTAGAAGCTACGGTTCAGGTTTTCGAAAGCAGAAAACAAAGAATTCCGACCTCTAAATTCAATGAATTTATGTTGAAAGTGATCGAAGCTTATCCGCCACCAGCAACAAAAGGTAAATATGTAAAAATTAAATATTGTATGCAGTTGCCAACCCTAACCCCTCAGTTTGTGTTTTTTGCCAACATGCCACAGTATGTAAAAGAACCATACAAAAGATATCTTGAAAATAAAATTAGAGAAAATTGGGATTTTTCAGGAGTGCCAATTGATATTTATATTAGAGAAAAATAACACACAAAAACATATAAATACCAAAACTTATTAAACCCTTGTAATCAGTAAGATTATAAGGGTTTTTTGTTGCTTTGTGTTTTGGTTATTAATGGTTGCTATTTGTTTGTTTTGTTTATATTTGTACCGTATTTGTACCGCAAAAATATTCGACAATGGCAATAAAAGTGAAGCTTCGCAAAAGAAAGATAACAGGAGGGCGTCAAAGTTTGTACCTCGATTTTTATCCAGCAGTTATAAACCCAGAAAATGGGGAGTTAACACGTAGGGAATATTTAGGAATGTATATTTTTGATAATACAAGAAACCCCCTCGATAAAATTCACAATACCGATACTTTGAATACAGCCGAACAAATAAGGCAAAAAAAAGAAAGTGAATTTAATAAGCCTGAAATATACAGCACGCTGGAACAGGAGCAAATTAAAAAGAATAAAAAACAGGATGGGGATTTTATAGTCTATTTTAAAAAACTTGCTGAAAAGAAAAATCAGTCTAACCGTTTTATTTGGTTAGGAAGTTGTGATTTTTTAAAACTCTTTAAAAAAAATGGTTTAAAATTTTCAGATATTGACCCCGAGTTTTGCGATCGGTTTAAAGAATTTTTAGAAACTACAAAAAGTAAAAAAAGTGATAAGGTTCAATTGTCTGAAAATTCAATTAAGACATATTATGATAAATTTCGTTCAGCTTTAAAACAAGCTTATAAAGATGGTTATTTATCTGAAAATATAGCAGAGAAAACTAATGCAGTTAAACAAGCAGAAACACAAAGAAACTACTTAACACTTGAAGAACTTAATACGCTGGTTAAAACAGACTGCAAAAGTGCTGAAATTAAAAAACAAGCTTTGTTTTCAGCTCTTACAGGTTTAAGGCGTTCCGATATTCAAAAACTGATTTGGGGAGAGGTGCAACACGTTGAGGGTAGCGGTTATCTAATTAGATTTATGCAAAAGAAAACTGGAGGTTCAGAAACTTTGCCAATAACGGAGCAAGCTTTTAAATTGTTAGGAGAAAGGAAACAACCAACTGATGCAGTTTTTACCCTTATACAGGCAACGAATCAAAGAGATAATAGATATTTAACAAAATGGATTTTGGATGCTGGTATAAGCAAAAAAATAACGTTTCATTGTTTCAGACATACATTTGCAACCTTGCAATTATCAATGGGAACAGATATTTATACAGTTTCAAAAATGTTAGGGCATAAGGATTTGAATACTACACAGATTTACGCTAAAATAATTGACGAAACCAAAAGAACGGCATCAAATAGAATTAAACTTGAAATGTAACTATTTAAAGCATAAAAAAACAGAATGAAGCAACAAATAAAAGAAGACTGGATAATTAACAACCAAAATGTTTTTGGTTTATCAAAAGAAATTAGTTTGACATTTTTTACTATTCAATGCGAAATGTTAGATCAATTAGAAGGAAAAAAAATTAATTCAATATCTGATTATTTAGGAACTAAAATTGATGTTGCAAAAAATATTCGGCTGACTAAATCTTTAACTATTCAAAGGGCTTTTGAGGAGTTTTTAGGCTTTGATGTGTTTAAGCCTTTAAAAGTAAGTATTTATAATTGTTCAATGATTTTAGCATACTTACAACTGTCCTTATTAGAGGAATATAATAGTAGAAAGCATAAAAACATATTGACTTTTTCAGAATACGAAAATAAGTACAGTATTTTACTTAATGGTTATTTATCCTCTAATATTGATACGAACGAACGGGATTTTATTAAAGCAGAATTAACTCTTTGCGATAATCTAATTTCGGAATTAATGAAACCTATTTATAACGAAATTAGTCTATTTAAAGAGGTTTTAGATGAACCTTGCGACTTCAAAAGGAACTTAATCAATAGTATTGATAAGCGTAAGAAATTCCTCGAACAAAAGGCGAATGAAAAAATACCGAAAATAAAAGCCCTATTTAAATTAATTGAATACCTACATTCAAACATTGATAATTTCAACCTGAACAATGATTTAATAAAGGAACTGGAATTACTGAATGAGGAACGCCAAAAAGTAAACCACAAAAACACATTCAAAGATAAATTGAAATATGATGAGGTACAAGCTGAAATAGAAACGAAGTTTAAAATATTACAGGACAATACAGCAAGCCTTATAAAAGCCAAAGCAAAGGAGTTGAATGTATGTAATTTTGATAATGAACCGAATTATAGTTTTAATGGAGTTCAAGAAGAAATACGGCAACTTAAAGAGAACTTTTTAAATAAGGATTTACCCGAAATATTTAAGTATAAAAGCCAATATCTTAAATACAGAACCAGCACACATAAAACATTTTTATCCTTACAGTTTTTCTTTGACGAATTAGACAAAATTACCAAAAGCCTTTTTGACTATTTCAAAGAAACAGAATATAATGAATTTAAGTCCTTTGAAACCAAAGACATACACGTTAATAGCATTGAAGAAGCAATTAAAGGTTTTAAGCAAGGACATACAAAATTTACTTTGCCGTACACATTATTAAACCCCTCAAATATTCAGCAACAAAATAATATTGAACCTTTGCCACCTCAATCCCTACAACCTGAAACCGAAGTTTCACAACAAAACAAAGAGATTGAAATTTATTTGAAATCATACGATCAATATCATTTTGATGAAGTAATAATTAAACGAAATGAAGACGGAACGCCTAATAATATTTATTTAGGTAATAATTTTAATGAATGGTTAACCAATATAGATCGAAACCTTTTAGCTAATAAAAGTTATGATGCTGAAATACAAGATAAATTAAGTACTTATAATAAATATTTACTCTTTTTGGCAGAAGATTTAATTGGGTTATACAAAGCAGTAAGCGGTTATGAAAAAACAAATAACAGAGGTTATATTACATCAATACACATACAAGAAAATAAGGCTTTACAAAGGTTAGAATCAATTAAGTTTTATTCCGAAATAGTTAAACATTACATTAGAAATAAACAATTTCAAAAAGCAAATGATATTAAAGATTATTGCATTGCATTATTTGATAATTGTGTTTATAATCTCAATGATGTTTTATTTATTGATATTTATAAAAGTCCTTTGAAAACTCACTTTGAAAATATTAAAACATCTTTGGAAAGTTCAATTAATTTTTATGAGCTAAAAATTATAAAAGATTTAGAAACCAATACATCCGATACACCTCAACACCCCCCCAAAAGCGAAAATCTATACACCCCAAAACCTTGTTTTAAAGCTGAATCAATTCAAAGTATTACTGATACTTTAAATGTTTTTTTCGATGCAACCCAACACGCTGAATTAAAGCGAATAATTGAAACAGGAGGTAAAGCTAAAGAAAAATTATTGTTCAGAGACAACTCAAACAGATTGACAGATTATTTTAAAAGACTAATCGAAAGCGACATAATTGTAGGATGTAATAAAACGGTTTTAAAAAACTGGATAGTAGATAATTTCAAATATATTAATGGAAAAACCCAAAAGAATTTTACCCCTAAAACAGTTGAAAAAACACTTTCAAGTAAAGAGCAACTTTGTAAAAATCCGATAATATAAACAAATATGTTAAATTTTTGGGGGGTTTAAATGGGGTTTTAATCTACCCCATTGATACCCACCAAAGACACTTTCTACTCTTGTATCAAATTCTAAATAGAACAAGATGGAACAGTTACAACAGATTACACTTGAAACGCTACCTAAAGCGTTTATGCACTTACTCGATGAGGTAAAAGAACTCAAAACCTTATTAATTCAAAAAAATCGACAACCACAGTCAACAGCTGACCAATGGTTTGACCTAAATGAATTATGTAATTACCACCCTGACAAGCCGAAACCAGCCACAGTTTACGGATGGGTATTTGCTTCTAAAATTCCAGTTAACAAGGGAGGTAAAAAATTAAGATTTTTAAAATCTGAAATTGATGAATGGTTAAAGCAAGGAAGAAAAATGACACTTGTAGAATCATCTTTGAAAGCGGAACAATATCTTAAAAATCAATAAAGGCTATGAGTACAGCAGATACACACAGCCTTAACCCGAACGGAAACGGACAGGGCAAATATAATGAAAAATTAAGTCAACTAAAACAGTATGTTAGTCAATCTAAATATATTGAACCACTCGAACAAATAAAAGTTTGCCAAAGTTTTGGATTGCCTTATTTAAAAAATGTATTTCGAGATGAATACAGAAAACGTTTTTATGATTTTCTTTTCGAAAACGTTACGACTTGTGCAAATGTTACAAAGCACACTTTAATACCGCAAAAATACCTTTGTGAATGTAAAGCCTATTATGAAAACAAGAAACTTTTAAAAGTTGTTGGTTTGGGTAATTGTCCTGTAACCAATTCTAAAAATGTACAATTTTTGTCAACTAATCCGCGTATGTGGAATGATGCCTTTTTATTACCAAACTCGAGCCAATTAAAAATGTTTTAGGTTATGGAGGATAAAAACAAAGCCGATGTAATGAGCGACTGGAAAGCCGAATTTACAAAGAGAGTCCAAACCGAAAGCAAAAGCCGTAAAGAAACATTTACGTTTTATGATGCGATTAAAAAAGAAAACCATCACACTAAACGGGATAAAGTATTTTTGTCGGTTGTTTCATTTTTAAATAGTGAACCGTTAAAAAATAACGATTATGTAAAGTTTGTTTCGTGTTACATTACCACAGGGTATAAACTAAATGTAAAATACTTTAGAAACAACCTCAAGAAGTTAAAGGAATACTATAAAAAAGTAGATGAGGCAAACGCAAAAGGAGAAACATTCAACCCGTTTAGTATTAAAGCATACAAAAGATATGTTTTGTTTATGGTTTTGAAATTTAGAGGGGAATATACAAGCGATTTAGATGAGGCTTTTGGAGTGCAAACCGTCGGACATAGGGAATACAACCCCTTAACAAATATACCGTCCGTATTGCGTGGGGAATTGCCTTTTGAAGTAAAAGAATACGATATTAAAAGAGCGTTCCCGACGTTTATTGATATTGAATTGAACACGAACCACCGAGCGAATATTTATGATACTCTCAACAAAAAAACGTTTGCTTATTTGCTTAATTCAAACGCTACCAATGGAGGAGCAGACCGAAACACAATTTTAAAAGAAATATCAAAGATTTACGGCAATGATTCGGATAAAGTTTGTACCCTCGAAAGGTTTCAAACCAAAGGAGGTGCATTTTTAGACTTTTCTAAATACGAAAAGGAGTATATCGAAAGATTTGTAGTTGAAAACAATTTAGCTCATTACGTGCGATTACACGACGGCGTTTTTGTGTTACAAGAAACGGAATGTAAAACTACTGTATTTGAGAAAGTGGAATTTTCAATTAAGGAATGTATAAAACCACCGATTGAAAATGAAATAGTAAACTTTTACACCATAGACCAAAACAACAAAGTTTATACTTCGCCGACTATGTACGCCGACTTTTTTATTCAAGAGAATTTTTTGCGAATTTCGACACCCGACGACAAAATATTTTTATTGAAAGATACTAATAATGTGGTTAATTTTTTCAATCATAACACCGATATAGTTGGATTTTTAAAAGAGAATATTATCGAGTTTGGTAATTCGTTTGATGCAGTAGCCGACACAATAGCAAGGGAAAATTTTAGTGTTATTAAGCAGGGTTTTTTATTAATTCCCTCCATAGAATTACAATACTATACAGATACAAAAAACACTTTCGGATTGCCTTTTAAAAACGGTTTCTATTATTTCGAAATAAATGACAAAGGAATATTAAAACGAAAAGAGTACACCGATGTAAAGGGATTTTTTGCACCTCACGAAATACAAAGCCGAGAGTTTAAATATACCGATGAGGTTGGAATGTTTGAGCAGTTTTTAATTAGGGTATCCATAGGGTTAAAAGAACCCGAAATACAAGACCATAAAAACATTATCGAGAGTTTTAAGACTATGTTTGGTTATCTGTGCCACAATTACAAAGATGCTACAAAAAACCCGTGTATTGTTCTTACTGATATGGATGCAGACGACGAAACCCGAAACGGGCGACGAGGCAAAACATTAATATCAAAAGCAGTTCAAGAAGTACAGGAATCAATAATTAAGGGAGGTAAAGAATTTGACAGCGGTTATACTCACGTATTTGCAGACCTCGAAAAGAAACATAATGTTTATATTATTGACGACGTACCCGCAGGGTTTAAATATGATGATTTGTACACCAATATTTTGGGTGACATATCTTGTCAAAGAAAAGGTTTGAAAGCTGAAGCAATTAAATTTCAAGATGCTCCAAAGTTTGTAATTACTTCAAATTGGGTTGTTCCTTATGATGAGAAAAACGCTTCTACAAATGGGCGTTTTATTGAATACAAATTCACGAACTATTATAATACAAGACATACACCAAAAGACGAATTTAAGTGTGCTTTTTTTCAAGATTGGAACTCTGACGAATGGAATCGTTTTTATTCGTTTGTTTTTAGATGTGTTATACTGTATTTGCAAAAGGGAATCATAAAGACAGAATACAATAAGACAAACGACAATTATAAGGCTTATTTCAGTAACGATGCAATTCATAATGAATTTCATAATTGTATAACGGTTTTAATGAGTGGAACTACACCTTTTGAGTTTACAGTATCCGACTTTTTAAGAGTGTACAACGATAAAGAAAATCCTTTGCGATTTGAAAAAATGTTTACCACAAAAAACACTAAAAAATTAATAGATGCGTGGGTTGGTAAATTTAACACTGAAAACAAAGACTATTATTTTGAGTACAATAATAGAAGAAAATGGATTAAAGTAAATAAATAACACAGTTAACACAGATGCAACACACATACAAACACACTTGCAACCCTTGAAAACACTACAATAACACAGATAACACACTTAAAATTAAAGTACGTACGTGAATAAAAAAGTTAGTAATAAAACAGTATTTATTTTCTTGTATAGTATGGCTTACTTTCTAACTGTGTTATGTGTTTTTTTGTTGATTATTAGGTAGTTATCTGTGTTTTTGACTGTGTAGTATCTGTGTACTAACACACATAAAACTAATAAAATGAAAAAAAGAAGCAAAAGCCTAAAGGGTAAGTATAAGAAAAACGGAAATAGATTAATAAATCAACAAATTACAAAAAAACCAATTTAAAGAGAGTATAATACAATTCGAAACGCGTAACAGGGATAAAGAGTATTTTACTTTGATGCTCTTTTTTTCCAATGGTAGCACTATGAGTTTTTATCTAAAGTAGATTAAAATAGACTTTTAAAAACTATAACAAAATACTAAAGTAGTTTAAAGTAGTATTAATGTTCCTTAATAATTTAGGTCATAATTCAAAGCAAAATGAGTATAGAGAGTTGTAAAACAGTAAGCTTAACCAAACTAAAAGAGTGGGGTTATTTGGATAATGGCATAAAATCGGGCGTTATCACTTGGAGTATTTCGGGCGAAATTACTTCAAGAATTAGTATAAAATCAAATATTAGTCAATACAGGAAGTTTATAACACTTGACTATACACAAGACGGGGAAAGTATAAGTTATAATGTACATCTTGTTTCTGTTCCCTCGAATTTAGGCAAAGGAGAGGTTTTGTATTTTGTTTGTCCTAATACGGGTAAACGTTGTAGAAAATTATATCATTGTTCAAAATACTTTTTACACCGTGAGGCTTTTAGTTATCTGTATTACGAAAAACAAATTGAATCTAAAAAGACACGTGAATTACATTCGGTTTTTGACAAGGCATTTTTAAAAGATGAGGTTTATGAGGAGCAGTATAAAAAGCATTTCAAAACTCACTACAACGGAAAGCCTACAAAACGGTATCAAAAACTAATGAATAAAATTAACCTTGCCGATAAATTTCCAGCCGATATAATTCAAAGGTTATTGATGATGTAATATTATTTGATTACGGAAAACCTTATTAATTTAATTTAAATTAGTTTATATTTGTGTGGTTTTAAATTTTAAAAATGAAAATCACGCTATTAATTCTGTTTTTTTTATGTTGTGGAATAATTAATGGTCAGATAAGCTCTTATAATAAAGGACTAAAAAGAACTACAATTATTTTAAATGGCTGGTATTTGAATAAGGGAATAGAAACATTTACCACTAAACAAACTCCAGTTGGCTACAAGCAATCTTATGATGAGTTAAAAAATGTACTATCTCACTATAATTTAAGTATTATGGAGGCTGAGGTTGATGAATCTTTGATTGATAAAAGTGTAGAGGGTTTACGTGATTTTCAAAATTTAAGTAACTCATTATTGATAGAATGGTCAATTATAAAAATGGCGTGGAGAACAAATGATAAGTATCAAGTCTATTGGGGGTGTAATAATGAAATCAATTTAATTTTAATTCAAAAGATAAAATAATTACACAATTTTAAATAATTGATTAAAACCGTTCAGAGATGAGCGGTTTTTTTATGGTTCGTGGGTATCTGTTCAAAATGTAGTTTAATTTGGTTTTAATTTGAGATTTAAGCCAAATGCAACAACCAAAAAGAGATACTTCTTTACTATCTGTTCGCGCGTGCAGGAATTAATTATAGTGCGATATTCTACAGTAAATTAAAAGTTCATTCCTATCTGTTAACGTATGTGCAGGGTGGGTAATTAACAAAAGTAAAACAATACGCGCGCACGAGGATTTTTTTAAGTTTTTAGGGTTCATTTTTCAACATTTAAATTACTTTTCAAGAATTTATCTTTTTGTATCTTTTTGTACCTTATTTGTACCGTATTTTTATAACTAATTGATTATTAGTTATAAATATTTATATTAGAGAAAAATAAAATTACAATCCCCGCTGGTCGGGGATTTTTTTTGCTTATCATAATTTGCTTCGACACAATAGATGGTAGGTTTTGTACAACTTTAGAATGCAATTAAACCTTTTACTGTAATTAGGGTCTTAACGAGTGACAACTAACCATTTTATGACCAAATTATATTTTTGCGTATCTTTTTGTCTTATTCTCTGTTCTGCTCACGCACAAAATGAGATTGTGATCAAAGGAACGGTACTTGACATCAATACACAGTTACCACTGGAATTGGCGACTGTTTATTTTACCACCGTTAAAGATTCTACCGTTATCGAATATGCGACTACCGATAAAAACGGCGCTTTTAGAATAACAACCAAAAAATACGACAAACCTCTTTTTTTAAAGATCAACTATATGGGGTATCAGCCTTATTTTGAAGAGCAAAAACAGCTTTTGGAGAGTAAGGATTTCGGTAAAATATATTTGTTAGAAAATGTAAATGCTTTGGCAGGCGTAGTGATCAAAAGTGAAGCTCCTCCAATCACGATAAAAAAAGATACTCTTGAGTTTAATGCTGCTTCTTATAAAGTACGCCCGGATTCTAATGTAGAAACGTTATTGAAACAGTTGCCCGGTTTTGATATTGATGATCAGGGTAAAGTTACCGTAAATGGGAGGGAAGTAACGCAGTTTTTGGTAAACGGAAAGACCTTTTTTGACAAAGACGGCGCCATCGCTCTCAAAAACTTACCAGCAGAAATTATAAAAAAGATTCAGGTTTCTGATTTTAAAACTAAAAAGGAGGAACTTTCAAAGCAAGAATCTACCTCTGATTATTCTTCGATAAATATCACGATTGACGAGAAAAAAAATAAAGGATATTTTGGAAAAATGCTAGCCGGATATGGTTCTGATGACCGATATGAAAGCAGCCTGATTATGAATTTTTTCAATAATAAGCAAAAGATCAGTGTTTTGGGGTCTTCAAATAATATCAATGCCACAGGTTTTTCTATGGATGAGGTGTTTGATAATATGTCTGGTGGAAGAAACACAAAAAATGATACTAAAAATTCTGGAAGCGGAAAAGGAATCACACAGTCTAATTTGCTCGGTCTAAATTATTCTGATGATTGGACTAAGGATTTATTGGCGATGGGAAGTTATAATTTCTCGAATACCATTACTAAAAACGATAGTAAATCAAATCAGGTGAGTTTTTTGCCAACAGGAAATATTGTAAACAATTCTGATGTAGGTTCCCGAAATGAAAACACAGGAAATAACGCAAATTTTGAATTAGAATATAAAATTGATCCCAAGACAACGCTTCTCTTTTCTCCAAAAATAAATGAATCTCGTTCTAATAATATGTCTTTATCTTCTAGTTTTTCTGAGGATGAAAACGGTGATGCATTGAATGAAAGCAGCTCAAAATCTTACAGAGAAGGAAAAAACAGTAGTTTTAGTAACAGTATTAATTTTAATAAGGCTTTTGAGAAAAAGGCACGTAATTTTAGTCTTGTTTTTTTGAATAGTAATTCAAAAAATGACACGGACGGTTTTAATTTTTCGCAGACTATTTTTTATCAGGACAATAAGCCGAATGACGAGCGGAATCAAAATGTCAAAAATAGAAATATTTCCGATTCTTATACTCTGGATTTGGAGTATACAGAGCCAATAACAGATTCTTTGAGGATAAGATTTGGTTCTGATTTTGATTGGTCTAATGAAATAAAGGATCAAAAGACTTTTAATTTTGATGATGCCACACAATCGTATTCTGATCTCAATGCATCTTTGACTAATTACATGATTTCTCAGCAAAATGCGGTAAGTCCAAAAGTGGGTATTTCATGGCAGAAAAGTAAATTTACTTTTAATCTTAACAGTAAAACTTCTATTATTGATTTTGAAAATCATTCGCTATACTTAAATAATGTGACCGATCTCAATAAAAAGTATGCTTTGCCATTTTGGAACGCCCAGATACGATACAAATTTAGTCGTTCTAAGTTTTTGACCTTTAAATACGATTACAGCACTTCACTTCCTACCTCAGAACAGTTAATGCCGGTCCTAGATTTGACGAATCCTCTGAATACCATAACTGGAAATCCAAATCTTAATCCGATTGAAAAGAACAGTGCTAACTTCAATTTTAGAAAATTTGATTTTCGCACGCGCTCGGGCTATAGTGTTTATGTTAGAGGAGATTACTATACTAATGATGTGATTTCGACTTCGATTTATGATGATAGCGGAAAAAGAACAACGACTTATGCCAATATTTCGGGAGTTTACTCGGCTTCTGTTGGCGGTAACTGGAATCAATCTTTAAAACGAGAGGCTCATGTTTTGAGATATGGTTTGGCGATAAGCGCAAATTATTCTTTCGATAAAGGATTTACGAACGCAGTTTTATACACCGCCCAATCGATTGCGATTGTGCCGAAGGCTTATTTTACCTACGAATATGGCGATTTGCTCACCATTTCGCCATCTTATAGTTTGTCGTACAATGAGACTAAATATCAAAATTATACAAGAGATGCAAGTTCTAATGTTATGCACAGGATCAATCTGCAAACTACAACCTATTGGCCTGAGAATTTAATTTTTGGCAATGATTTTGGCTATACTTTTAATTCTAGTATTTCAAGTGATTTCAAAAAAGATTTTTATCTATGGAACACCAGTTTGTCTTATGGTTTTTTCGATAAAAAAATCTTCTTAAAAGTAAAGGTATATGATGTTTTAAATCAGAATCAGAGCGCAACAAGAACCATTTCTGCGACCTCAATTCGTGACGAAGAAAATACAGTACTTAAACGATATATGATGTTTTCTCTTGCTTATAAAATAGGAAACTTTGCTGGTACTGAGAAAGGGAGGAAAAGAAAACAAAGAGAAGAATAGTTTTTATGTTTCACTTTTTATGTTTATTTTTTTACAATTTTACGATTTATTTTATGATGAATCGTAAAACGAATAATATCCCGATCATAAAAATCAACGCCGCTTGCTCGTCTTTGAAAGTTTTTCAGGTATCCTAATTCTAAACCAATATTAGGATTTAATTGATACCGGAATGCAGTATAAATTCGGTTTTGATCGAAGGTATTTCTTTTGTTTGTTTTTCCAAAATTAAACATAATTTCATCTGAAATAATGCCTTTTAAGTTTTGGTTTTCTTTTTCAAAAAGAGTAAAAATAGATTGCAAACGGTATCTCATTCGAAAAGAAAATGAAAAATCATCAAGTAACTCCATTTTATTGGCTTTTTGAATAAAACGTTCCTCCAATTGAAAACGATTGTGAAATGTAATTTTTGCAAAATCAGTATTAAAAGTAGCGTCTTGTTGTGCCCGATATTCGGGTATAGAAAAATCTAAATCGGTATGCGGATCTTGTGTATTTACATTAAAATAAGTTATTCCCGCACCCATTTCTATAGTTTTATTTGCTCGGTATCTTCCTTGTATTCTAAGTACCCAAAGATTTTCCCGAATAGGATCGACAAAATTTCTGTTGTCAATTTCCGAGTGAATCGCCCACTTAACATTTAAAGGAAAAACAGCGTAATAACGTATCCATGTTAGAGTTTGTTGATCAACTTTTTTCTGGGCTTGCGCTGATAAAAAAGTAGCCGTGCTTATTATGAGAATAATTATTTTAAGAAATTTCATTCAGAAATAAATTCATTTTAAGCTGCGAATATAGGCAAATCAGAATGTTATTTCTAAAACAAAAGGCGTTTTTAAAATTACTTTGAGTTTTATTTTGTGATTTTATAATAAAAAAACGAGATATGTTCTGATAACAAATCTCGTTTAATCACTAACTTAATTACACTATTTTTTTATTGTTTATAGCACATATTTTAAGGTAATTCCATAAGTTCTTTGATCTCCCAATACACCTGCGTATTGGCCGGTATTTCCGCCTGCGGGTAATAATTGTTCGTAATAATCTTTGTCAAAAATATTGCGTCCCCAGAACTGAACCGATAATCCTTCGGTGGCACGGAACCCCAAACGGGCATTAAATAAGGCATAACCATCTACCACCAAATATTTTGAAGCAGAAGGACTTGAAGAGAATTCAGAACGGGCATAAGAATCTATGGCAAGGAAAATTTTTCCTGAGTTACCAAAGAATCTTGCTTGGTCAGACAGCTCACCTCCTAAAGATCCTGCCCATTTTGAAGCACCCGGTAAAGCAGATCCAGAAACGTCTTTAAACGATACAGCAGACCCAGTTTCTTCTAATGGAAGTGGTGCATTGGTAAATTT
Source organism: Flavobacterium flavipigmentatum (assembly GCF_020911905.1). NCBI lineage: Bacteria > Pseudomonadati > Bacteroidota > Flavobacteriia > Flavobacteriales > Flavobacteriaceae > Flavobacterium > Flavobacterium flavipigmentatum. The sequence continues at coordinate 2,114,211 of NZ_CP087133.1, forward strand.
TACATACTTACCATCTGCGTAAGTTACTGCTCCGTTTATTGTTAGATGCGAGCTAATTACAAAGCTGGCATCCAATTCTGCACCTTTTACCTGAACTTTGTCGGCATTGGCAAGATAGCCTCGGTTTACACCCAATTCAGCTGCTTGAACATTGGTTTGAAAATCTGTGATATCAGTATTAAAGAATGTCAAATTGAATATAGAATTTTTAAAAGGAGACGTTTTTACACCTAACTCGTAATGATTTACTTTTTCAGGCTTAATTACAGCAAGTTCTAATAGTGGAAGCCCCGCTGAATTACTCGGAAGTCCTGCCACATTTACTCCCACTGGTTTGTAGCTTTTTGCGTATGTCGCATAAACATTGATTTTATCAGTGGCTTTGAAAGAGATGGTTAAATTTCCAGAAAAGTCTGTATTATCAGTACTTGATGTAAAAGCCTGATCGGTATATACTAATTTTTTTAAGGCAAGTAAGGCGGGATCTGTAGTTTGTAGCCCTCCGTATGTGGTGCGTTTGTAATCTGCATCTTTCTTATCAAAGTTATAGCGTACACCCGGCAAAATATGCAAGCGTTCTGTTATCGCCCAGTCCAATTGACCAAATACAGCAGCACTAGAAGATCTGATGCTGGCATCTGTTTTTATGCCATAACCTTCAAAAAGGCCAGGTGTACTCCATTGATTACTGGTTGTACTTTGAGAGAACCTCCGCTGTGCATTACCTGATTCTTCAGTACCATTTGTTGTTGATGTTTGATCAATAAAAAAGGCACCTACAACACCACTTAATGTAGAAGTTACTTGACCCGCAAAACGCACTTCTTGTGTTGTTTGTGTCTGTCTTGTAGGGTTTTGTGATTTTGCCAACACTTGCAGACCTGTAAAATCTCTATCGTTTGATGGATCCCAATTCCAAAAACGCCATGCTGTTGTTGAGGTCAGTGTTCCGTTTCCAATTTTGGTATCAATAGTAAGGGATAAACCGCCCAAATCTTGTCCGGAGCGCCAAGGAGTATCATGGTCAATTTTACGATCAAATGCATTCTGACTCGGTAGTTGGTAATTCAAATCTTTAATAATGGCATCAAATTGACGGTATGCAGCTCTTTTTGTAGGCGCAACACCTGCGACAACCTGAGCGTAACCATCAGGGCGTTGCGTGGTAATATCTGCAGCAAACAATATATTGGTTATTTCTGATGGAGTGTACAACAATTGTCCTCTAATTCCTTGATTATTTAGCGTGTTAGTCGCTCTGCCTGTTGCAACATTATCAATCAAACCATCGCGTTGAGTACCCGAAAAAGAGATACGGCCCGCCAGTTTTTTACTAATTGCTCCTGTGATAGAAGCTTTTGCCTGTAGAAAAGCATAATTTCCGTAGCTTACTTCAAAATCTGCACCAGACTTAAAACTTGGTTTGCGTGTAGTGATATTAAAAGCACCCGAAGTCGTGTTTTTACCAAACAAAGATCCTTGTGGTCCGCGAAGTACTTCAATTTGTTCTACATCAATAAAATCAAGAGTAGTTGCCGCTGGACGGGCATAATAAACACCATCCACATAAAAACCAACTCCAGGGTCAATTCCGTCATTGGTTAGTCCAAAAGGAGAGCCTAAACTACGAATATTAATTCCTGTATTTCTCGGATTTGATGAATAGAGCTGTACTGACGGAACCAGTTCTTTAATACGGTTTACGTTAAAAGCTCCTGCTTGTTCGGCTTGCTTCCCTGTAATAACAGATACCGCAATCGGAACGTCTTGTACTTTTTCGATGCGTCTTCTGGAAGAAACGACTACTTCTACCAATTGGTTTTCTTCTACTAAAATTACTTGAACAGGAATTGTGGTGATTGCTGTAACTTCTATTTCTAAAGTTTTATATCCTATGTATTGTACTAAAATAGTTAGCGGAAGTTTTCCTTTTGTATCGATACTAAATTTTCCGTTTTCATCGCTTATAGTACTTATTGTAGTTCCTTTAATAACAATGTTTGCGGCTAATAAAGGTTGATTTTCGCTATTGGTTACAACTCCTTCAATATTTTGTGCGAATGCAATTGAAAAGGTTAAAAATAAAACAGTTGTAAATATGTTTTTTATAGATGTTTTCATTTTATATTAAGTATATGTAATTAGTAGAATTTTAAATAAATTTTTTTACCAACACATACACATCATAAATGAATTGTTTTTGACAAGAGTCAAATTATTGTTTTGATTTTTTTTTAAAAGATTTTTTAAGACACCTGATGGACTGTAATGTACTTTCATAAGTTTGAATTTATAAATAGCTGTTGATTATTTTTGCAAATATATATAAATTCTATAAAAATAGTAGAATATAAAAAAATATTTTTTTATTTCTTTACCAATGAAGCTATTGTAATGCCTTCCATTGCTTTCAAAGTTTTGTCACGAATAAGCAGTAATCCGTGACGCAGACTGCATTCAGACTCAGTTTTACAATCAGAACATGGCTCATAAAAGTTTAATGAAGCGCAGGGCAGAAGCGCAATTGCACCGTCAAACAAACGATGAATTTCGGCCAACGTAATATCGTTTTTAGATTTTATCAGATAATATCCACCAAATTTTCCTTGCTTACTGCTCACAAAACGGCCTCGTTTAAGATCTAATAAAATTTGCTCTAAAAACTTTTTTGGAATGTTGGCGCCATCAGCAATTTCTATGGTTCTAGAAATGTGATTTTCGTCTTGCTCAGCGAGATAAAGTAAGGCTTTAAGAGCATATTTTGCTTTATGTGATAACATAGTAAAAATTAAAAATGAGGATCAAAAAAACCCGAAACTAAAAAACTTGAAACAAAAGAAACCAGAAACAAAACTTTGTTACCAGCTTCCGCCAGAACCACCACCAGAGAATCCGCCTCCGCCAAAACCACCACCGAAGCCACCTCCGCCACCAGATGATCCGCCTCCGAAGCCTCCAAAACCGCCTCCGCTGCTTCTACCAAGACTGCTTAGAAGAATTACATCCATAAGGCTAGGACCTCCGCCATTATTATTACCAGAATTTCCGCCTCCGCCACGTTTGTTTCTGGAGATTAAAATCAGTACAATAACGACTATAAAAATAAAGGGAAGTATTGGGAATTTTTTTCCTTTGGTTTGTTTGCGCTCTCCTTTGTATTTTCCTTTAAAAACATCAAAAATAGCATCTGCTCCTTTGTCAAGGCCTTTGTAATAGCTTCCTCCTTTAAATTCAGGAATAATAATATTTCTAATAATTTCACCGCCAATTCCAGCTGTAAGACGATCTTCCAGTCCGTAACCGGGAGAAATCCATATTTTCTTTTCGGCTTTAGCCAATAAAATAATGACACCATTATCGTCTTTAGAAGTGCCTCCAATTCCCCATTCCTGACCCCATTTTGGTGCGAGAATACCAATGTCTTCGCCTTTTAAAGTCTCAATCGTAATCACAACAATTTGAGTTGTAGTCGAATCTGAATAACGAATTAGTTTTTCTTCCAATTGCGATTTTTCAGATGCACTCAAAACATTTGCATAATCGTAAACAGACGTCTGAAAACTTGGTTTTTCCGGAATAGTAAATTGCGCCACAATACCATTACTGTTAAAAAACGCAAGTAATAAAAAGATAAACTGAAAAATTCCTTTGGAATTTGATAGGAGGTTTTTTGAAATTTTCATTATTTATCCTTTTGAGATTTCGTTTGATAATTCGTTGGTGTCATCAGTAGACCATGGGAAATGTTTTTTCAGTTGTTCGCCGGCGTTTAAAATACCTTCTACAATACCTTGCTTAAAATTTCCTAATTTAAATTGTGCGCTCATTTTATCTTTGGTACAATCCCAAAAATCATCCGCTACGAGATCATTGATGCCTTTGTCGCCACAGATAATAAAGTTTTTATCGGCAACTGCAAAGTAAAATAAAACTCCGTTTTGCAATTGAGTTTCATCCATTTTTAATTCATGAAAAACTTCTAAAGCCCTGTCAAAAGGAACCTTGGAAGTTGTTTTTTCTATATGCACTCTAATTTCGCCAGAAGTATTTTTTTCGGCCACACGAATAGCTTCAACAATTTCCTGTTCTTCTTCTTTGGATAAAAAATCTTCTACTTTTGACATTGAAATTATTTTTAAATGAAGATTAACGACTTTAGATTCAGATTAATATCTGTAATTAAAAATCGTTAATCAAAAATATTAAATCTTTTTTTAGAATTTTACTTCAACGGGTTTGTCTGCTCCTGTAACAGCTTCAAAATAGGGTTTTTCTTTGTAGTCTAAGAACCATTTGTTCGGAATAGAAAGAATGTAACCGTTGTATTCTTGCACAGCCTCATTAAAACGAGTTCTACCAGTTAAAATTTGATTTTCTGTACTTGCCAATTCGTCTTGCAATTTCAAGAAGCTTTCATTTGCTTTTAGCGTTGGATATTGTTCAACAGATACCAATAATCTTGATAATGATGACGATACACCGCTTTGCGCCTGGTTAAACTGAGCTAATTGTTCTGGTGTAACATTGCTCGGATCAATTGTTACTGCTGTAGCTTTTGCACGAGCTTCAATAACCGCAGTCAACGTTGATTTTTCGAAATCTGCGGTTCCTTTAACCGTATTAACTAAGTTTGGAATTAAATCATTACGTCTTTGATAAGCTGTTTGCACATTTCCCCATTCTTTATTGACAGCCTGATTGTATTTTAAACCTGTGTTTTTAATTCCGATTGACCAAAATGCAATAATAGCGATAAGTGCTATAATAATTCCTACAGGGATTAACCATTTTTTCATGTTTGCTTAATTTAAGTTTATTTTTATGTAATTGATTTTAAAGTATTATAATTCGTTTTTAATTTCTGTTAATTGTGTTTTTATCGTCTCTAATTTACGTATTATTTCGAATTTATCTAATGTTTTCTTTTGTCCTTCTTTCAAATGTGTTTTGGCGCCTTCTAGGGTAAAACCTCTTTCTTTAACCAAATGATAAATCAATTGAAGGTTGGTAATATCTTCGGGCGTAAACATTCTGTTGCCTTTTGCATTCTTTTTTGGCTTCAGAATATCAAATTCGCTGTCCCAAAAACGTATCAGCGAAGCATTAACATCAAATGCTTTGGCCACCTCGCCAATGCTGTAATATCTTTTGCCTTCTTTTAACTCTATATGCATTTATCTTTTCTTTTTCTTTTCGCCACCACTTATAAAGAGAACGTTTTTTTTTGTATTAATCTAATGACTGATTTTCCTGATTTGCCAATTGCGCAATCGCCACATATTCTACCGCCGAGATATTTCCGTAGTAAAAATTCAGCGGATTCACTACTTTACCGTCCTTGTGTACTTCGTAATGGCAATGTGGTCCTTCTGATCTTCCTGTACTTCCCACATAACCAATAACGTCTCCGCGTTTGACATGTTGTCCTGCCCGACAGTTGTATTTGCTCAAATGTGCATATAAACTTTCATATCCAAAACCATGCCTGATTACGATATGATTTCCGTATCCCGAGGCCGAATTATCAGCTCTTGCAATAACGCCGTCACCAGTTGCATAAATCGGAGCGCCAGTCTTGGCAGCAAAATCCATTCCATTGTGCATTTTTTTCACTTTCGTGAAAGGATCGGTTCGGTATCCAAACCCAGACGCCATGCGTTTCAGATTTTCATTCTGAACAGGCTGAATCGCCGGAATTGCCAGCAATAAATGTGATTTTGTACCCGATAATTTCAAAATTTCATCCAAAGATTTAGATTGAATCGCCAATTGCTTTGACAATTGATCAATTCGCTTTGTCGTATTAATAACCAATTGCGAGTTGTTGTATCCTTCTAATACTTTGTATCTATTGATGTCCTTAAAACCAGCTTTTCTAATCGAATCAGGAATTTCAGTTTTATTAAAATACACCCGATAAATATTATTGTCACGATTTGCAATTGCCTCTGTCACATCGTCAATTTCATCCATTTTTTTATTCAAAATAGCATATTGCAATTTCAAATTTTCAAGTTCTCGCGTTTGCAAACGATCTTTTGGCGTTTCAAAATAAGGAGTGTTAATTAAAAGTACAAAAACCAAAAATCCAAACAAGGCCGAAGCCAATAAAAACAATAACCCGTAGCCAATTTTAGCTCTCTTTCTGGTTTTTATTTTTGTATAAGCCAGATTTTCTGAGTCGTAATAATATTTTACTTTCGCCATATTTTAAAATACCCTATTTTTGCAGCTCGTTAAAATAGTTAGTCGAACAAATTTAAGAAATGTTTCAGATGTTCGCCGCTTTTTTTTAAGAATTAAACAAATTAGATAATGTGCCAACTTGATAATTAGATAATGTCTTAAAAGTGAAGTTTATTGTATTGAAGTATAAATTTCCACTAAAAAAGTATCATTATCGTATTTTCAGGCGTAGTAAATTCTCTAATTGACACATTATCAAATTATCACATTTCTAATTAAAATATGAAATCACAAGACGTACGTAAACAATTTTTAGACTTTTTTAAAAGCAATGGGCACTTAATTGTTCCTTCGGCTCCTATCGTTCTTAAAGACGATCCAACGCTTATGTTCAATAACTCGGGAATGGCCCAGTTTAAGGAATATTTTTTAGGAAACGGAACACCAAAAAGTCCTAGAATCGCCGATACACAAAAATGTCTTCGTGTTTCAGGAAAGCATAATGATCTTGAAGATGTAGGTTTTGATACCTATCACCATACGATGTTTGAGATGTTGGGTAACTGGTCTTTTGGCGATTATTTCAAAAAAGAAGCCATCAATTGGGCATGGACTTTATTGACAGAAGTGTATAAAATTCCAAAAGAAAATCTGTATGTTTCTGTTTTTGAAGGAAGCAAAGAAGATAATGTTCCGTTTGATCAGGAGGCTTGGGATATTTGGAAAACATTAATTGATGAAGATAGAATTATCCTTGGAAATAAAAAAGATAATTTCTGGGAGATGGGCGATCAAGGACCTTGTGGACCTTGTTCAGAAATTCATGTTGATTTACGTTCAACAGCTGAAAAAGCATTAGTTACAGGAAAAAGTTTGGTCAACAACGATCATCCGCAAGTGGTAGAAATCTGGAATAATGTATTCATGGAATTCAATCGTAAAGCCGATGGATCTTTAGAAAAACTGCCTGCGCAACACGTAGATACCGGAATGGGATTTGAACGTTTGTGTATGGCTTTGCAAGGCAAAACATCCAATTATGATACGGATGTTTTTACACCGCTTATCGCGAAAGTTGAACAAATTACGGGTTTAAAATACACATCTGATGAGGTAAAAAACATCAGCGAAGAACAAAACAAAACCAATATTGCAATTCGAGTTGTGGTAGATCACGTTCGTGCGGTTGCGTTTGCAATTGCAGATGGGCAGCTGCCATCAAACACGGGAGCGGGTTATGTTATTCGCAGAATTTTGCGTCGAGCTATTCGTTATGGCTTTACATTTTTAGATACCAAAGAGCCTTTTATCAATAAATTGGTAGAAGTTTTAGCGAATCAAATGGGAGAATTTTTTCCAGAAATCAAATCGCAGCAACAATTGGTTACCAATGTAATCCGTGAAGAAGAAGCTTCCTTTTTAAGAACTTTAGATCAAGGTTTACAGTTATTAGATAATGTAATTGCACAAACCAAAGGAACTGAAGTTTCTGGAGTAAAAGCATTTGAGTTGTATGATACTTTTGGTTTTCCTAAAGATTTAACTGCTTTGATTTTGAAAGAAAAAGGAATGTCTTTCAATGAAGCAGAATTTGATGCCTCAATGCAGGAACAAAAAAACCGTTCGCGCGCAGCATCCGAAGTTTCAACAGAAGATTGGTCGGTGTTAACACCAGGAAATGTAGAAACATTTGTAGGTTATGATAAAACAGAAAACGAAGTAAAAATTACACGTATTCGTAAAGTAGATTCTAAAAAAGATGGTGTTTTATACCAAATTGTTTTAGACAATACACCGTTTTATCCAGAAGGTGGAGGACAAGTAGGTGATAAAGGAACGTTGGTTTCTGCAAACGAGACCATCGAAATCATCGATACAAAAAAAGAAAACAACTTGATTTTGCATTTCGCAAAACAATTACCAGAAAATATAGAAGCTGGTTTTGTAGCAAAAGTCAATACTGATTTAAGAACATCAACTTCTAAAAATCACTCTGCGACGCATTTAATGCATTTGGCTTTGAGAAACCTTCTTGGAACTCATGTGGAACAAAAAGGGTCTTTGGTAAATCCAAATTATCTTCGTTTTGACTTTTCACATTTTTCTAAAGTTTCTGATGAAGAATTACGTCAGGTAGAAGCAAGTGTAAATGCACAAATTGAATCGCAATTGCAATTGGTAGAACATAGAAATATTCCAATTAAAGAAGCGTTGGATAAAGGCGCTATGGCGTTGTTTGGAGAAAAATACGGTGATTCTGTGCGTATGATTGAATTTGGCGAAAGCAAAGAATTATGTGGTGGAATTCACGTGAAAAACACGGCAGAAATCTGGCATTTCAAAATCATTTCAGAAGGTGCGGTTGCAGCTGGAATTCGTCGTATTGAAGCGATTACGGGTGATGCAGTGAAAAATTTCTATCAAAATCAAGAAAATACATTAGCTGAAATCAAGGAAACTTTGAAGAATCCGCAAGATGTTTTAAAATCTGTGGCCTCATTGCAAGACGATAATGCAAAGTTGAAAAAACAAATAGAGCAATTATTAAAAGAAAAAGTAGGCGCTTTGAAATCAGAATTGGAGAAAGATTTTAAGGAAGTAAACGGCGTAAATTTCCTTGCAAAACAAGTAGATTTAAGTATGGCCTCAACAAAAGATTTAGCTTCTGCTTTAGGAAGTTCAAAAGCAGATTCTTTTGTATTTCTAGCATCTATTGAAGAGGATTTGCCAAACATTCACTGTTATATCGCAAAAGAATTAGTAGCAAGCAAAAGCCTAAACGCAAATGCTGTTATCAAAGAATTAGGTAAATATATTGAAGGAAATGGGGGAGGACAGCCTTTCTTCGCATCTGGAAAAGGTAAAAATGCTGCAGGAATTGCTGAGGCTTTGGCTAAGGCAGTTGAGTTTGTGAAGTAAGTTTTTAAATAAATGCATTTCTAAAATTTATATTTAGAAAACATTAATTACGAAAGCCCGAATATATTATTTTGATAATTATTCGGGCTTTTATATGCAATTAGTGTAGGTTTTTAGTTATGATTTTGTTTTATTTGCACAATAATTAATAAGGACTAAATTAATAAAAATGAAAAAAATTCTATGCCTTTTTGGTGCTGTGGCACTAATGCTAACTTCTTGTTCTAGTGATGACGATAAAACTTCATCTGAAGAAAATGTGGTTTTGTTACCTAAAACAGAAAAGTATACCTATGCGACTAATCCTCAGGAAAACAGCATCGTTACTTATTCTTATGATGGAAACAAAATAGTGAGTTTGACTTACAATACAGGTGAAAAAACAGTATTTACCTATACTGAAAATTTAATTACAAAAGCAGTTTATACGGAAACCTACGAAGGTGCGATGCGTATTTTCACAACCACTTTTACTTATGATAATGGTAAATTAAAGTCTTCTTTTCAGGTTGGCTCAGCAAACTCTTTAAATAAAAGAAGAACATACACGTATAATGCAAACGGAACAATTTCAACAGTTACTGTTTTGATTAATCCTACAACGCAATTAGAGACTCAAGATTCTTCTAGTACACTTACTTTAGATGCTAGTGGAAATATTGTTAAAGCAGAATTTAACGATTTAACTACTATAATTGAATATGATACTAAGAATAATCCTTTCAGAAATGTTTTAGGATTTACTTCATTATTGGATTCTGATATTTTTGACAAAGATGTTAACTCAGTTAACAATATTGCAAAAGTAATAGAAAAATCAGGAGCTGTTATTGAGGGGACAACGACTTATACAAATTCTTATAATAGTGATAACTACCTGATTAAATCAGTAAGTGGAAACGAGACTTACGAGTACACCTATTAAATAAGAATATCTAGGGGGTCGATTTACAAAAGTATGAGATTTCTTTAGAAGATTTTAAACAATAAACCCGACAGATTTTTAAAATTTGTCGGGTTTTTGTTTATAAGTAATTTTTTTATTTTATTTCGATGAAGGAGAAATCTTCGCAATGAGTATCCAATCTTTGTAGAGCTTCTCGTGGAGATTTCTCCTTCGTCGAAATGACAAATAGTACGTTTAATTGTTTGTTTAAACGTATCAACTTATATTCTCAGTAACTTAGAAGCTAAAACTACTTGCGCTCTCCAATCTGTTGCCTCCACATTGCGTAATACAAACCTTTTTCGAGAATTAAATCTTCGTGTTTGCCTTGCTCGATTATCTTTCCTTGTTCCAAAACAAATATTTTATCAGCATGCATAACAGTAGATAGTCGGTGAGCGATCAAAACGGTAATTCTGTTTTTGTCGGATATATTTCGGATAGTGGCATTGATTTCCTCTTCTGTGATAGAATCTAATGCCGAAGTTGCTTCGTCAAAAATCAATAAATTCGGATTTCTTAAAATGGCACGAGCAATTGATAAACGTTGTTTTTCGCCACCTGAAACTTTAATTCCGCCTTCGCCAATTGTAGTATTCAAGCCATCTTCGGCACGTTTTAATAATTTTTCACAACTGGCTCTTTTTAGAGCGTCGTATACATCTTCGTCTGTTGCATTGGGTTTTACAAACAATAAATTTTCACGAATTGTTCCGGAGAATAATTGCGCATCTTGTGTAACGAATCCTAATTGTTTTCTTAGATCTAATAAATCAATTTCGGTCGAATCAATCTTGTTGTAAAGAACCTGACCTTCAGCGGGCGTATATAATCCCACTAATAATTTTACTAGAGTTGTTTTTCCTGAACCGGAAGGACCAACAAAAGCAACGGTTTCACCTTGTTTAATTTCAAAGTTAATATTCTCTACCGCTTTAAATTTTGCTGTTTTATGCTGGAAACTGACATTTGAAAAAAGTAACGATTGAATGGCGCCTACATGTTTTGGGTTCTTAGGACGAAATTCTTTTGGAGCGCTCAACAAGGTTTTAAAGTTTTCCATTGAAACTTTGGTCTCATTAAGCGTAATAATAAAATTGCCTAACTCTTGTAAAGGGCCAAAAATAAAAAAGGTAAAAAAGACCATAGTCAGTAAATCCCCTACTATAATTTTGTTGCCAAACAAGAAATAATACAGAGCAAAAACCACACAAGTTCTTAAAAAATGAACGGTTGTACCTTGAATGAAACTTAAACTTCTAATAAAACGAATTTTTTGCAATTCGAGTTGTAGAATTTTAAAAGTGTTTAAATTAAGACGTTTCTCTTCCTGATAGGTCAATCCCAAACTTTTTACAAGTTCTATATTTCTCAAACTTTCGGTGGTAGAACCTGCCAAAGCATTGGTTTGATTGACGATTTTTCGAGAAACCACTTTTATTTTTTTACCCAGGTAAGAACTGATTAAAGCGATAATAGGGGCTGTTATCAGAAAGATAATCGAAATGCGATAATCAATTCGGGCAACGTACAGAATGACGAATACAAATCCGATAACCGTTTGAAATACAAGTGAAATAGAAAGTGTAATTAGTTTTTCTGAATCAGATCGTACTTTGGTCAATTTGCTTAACGTTTCACCACTGCGTTGGTCTTCGAATTCGGCATAAGGCAAATCCAATGATTTTTTGATTCCGTCAGTATACATCTGAGCGCCAGTCCGCTGAATGACTACATTGGTAAAATAATCCTGAAAGTTTTTGGTAATTCTAGAAATCATTGCAGCACCAAGAGAAAGACCGAGCCAGAAAGCAAGGGATTTGATAAAACCCATTTCGTTCCCTTTGTATTTATGCAGTCCAACGCCGCAATCTTGCATTAATTTACCTGTAATTATAGAGTCTGACAAGCTGAAACAAATATTGATTGTAGCCATAATTAAGGCAAAAAACAATAACATTTTATGTTTGATTATGTAGGAATATAGTAATTTCATATCAAGTATAATAAAAAAAAATAGAAGATGCAAAAGTAGTGAATAGTTTTGCTTTGTGAAGTTGATTTATTGTTATTAATAATGTAATTTTTCGCAAGTAGATTTTGGTAATGCTTTATCCGAAAAAAACGTTCAAAATTAAATACATTAGGAAAATAGTGTAGTAATGCGTTTTACATTTTAATCGGCTGTTTTTGTTTCTAAAAAAAACCGAAATTTGCAGAAAATAATCTTATGCAATTCAGAACCCAAATCCCAATTTCTAAAGCGAATAATCCAATTGATTATAATTCAAAAATTGTTTCTATTGGTTCTTGTTTTGCAGAAAATATGGCTGATAAGTTTGACTATTTTAAGTTTCAAAATGCTACAAATCCTTTCGGAATTATCTTCAATTCAGTTTCGATAGAGAATATTATTCGAAGAGTAATTGAACAGGATTTTTTTAGTGAAAAAGATATTTTTTTTCACAATGATTTATGGCATTGCTACGAAGTACATTCTGAGTTGTCTGATCCTAATAAAGATCATTTCTTAGAGAATTTAAATCAAATAATTAAGGCGATAACTTCGGAATTATCTTCGGCTACACACCTTATTATCACGTACGGAACATCATGGATTTATAGAAACATAGAAAGCAATAATATCGTTGCGAACTGTCACAAAGTACCGCAAAAACAATTTTCTAAAGAATTATTATCGGTAAATGATATTCAAAAAAGTATTCAAAATACAGTTGGTTTAATTCGGACTTTAAACCCAAATATTACTTTTATTTTTACAATTTCACCTGTGCGTCATATAAAAGATGGTTTTGTCGAAAATCAGCGCAGCAAGTCGCATTTGTTTGCGGCTTTGCACCAAACTTTCGACTTTCAACTTTCGACTTTCAACTATTTTCCTTCATACGAAATTATGATGGATGAACTTCGTGATTATCGTTTTTATGCCGAAGACATGTTGCATCCTAACCAGCTTGCAATTAATTATATCTGGCAACGTTTCAGCGAAAGCTTTATTGATGAAACGGCCTTTACAACGATGAACCAAATTTTAGAAATACAAAAAGGGCTCACGCACAGAAGTTTTAACCCGAATTCTGAACAGCACCAGGCATTTTTATCAAAACTGCGTTTAAAAATAAGTGCAGTAGAAGAACAATGGCCACACATCAAATTTTAGACAACTATTTTAAACTATTTTAAAAGTAAAATTATTCTTATATTTGATTGTAATTTTGAAACAACTTAGTGTAATTACGTAAAAGGTTTCATTTTATTTTTTACAATTTTGTAAATTGTATAAGACTGTACTTTCAGTACTCTTTTACGTTAATCTAAATGTTTTTTGTTCACGTATGAATAGCAAATCAGTTCATTATTTAAAAAAAACAGTACGTGTGCTACTTTGGTGCTTGGCTTCGATCACGGCACTTTTATTACTTTTAACGATCTTAATTCAGGTTCCGTCGATTCAAAATTATGCCAAAGACAAAGCCATTACTTATTTGCAAAAAAAGATAAAAACCAAAGTTTCTTTAGATCGAATTGCTATTCATTTTCCGAAAGAAGTTGTGCTGGAAGGATTTTATTTTGAAGATCAAAATAAAGATACACTTTTAAGTGGCAAAACATTGGAACTCGATATTGATTTGTTTAAATTGATTAGTAGTGAACTCGAGATAAATTCGATATCCCTGCAAAATACTACAGCAAATATTTCCAGAAATAAAGACGGAGTTTTCAACTTTGATTATATTATAAAAGCATTTGAATCGAAGGAACAAAAAGAAAAAGATCCGGACAGTAAACCGTTTACAATTTCGGTTGTCAATGTAAATCTGGACAATATAAAATTTAATTTTAAAGACGATTTTTCTAAAAATGATATCAAGGTCAAATTAAGACATTTTGATACCAAATTCCAGAAATTTGATTTAGACAAAATGAGTTTTGATATCCCGAATATTAATCTAAACGGGTTACAGTTGGTTCTGGATCAAGATGCTGTCGAGAAAATTGCCGAAGCGTCTGTTAATGCGGTTGATACCATTTCTAAAAGAAAAGATTTCAATTTAAAACTAGGCAAAATAAGTTTGTCCAAAATTGATATTACTTATGATAACAAAGATTCAAAATTAGATTCAGGAATAAAATTGGGTAATCTTGATGTAGCCGTTAATAAAATCGATCTGAATAATCAACTGTTGGATTTTGATGTTTTCGAACTAAAAAATCTAAAAGGAAACCTTCGTTTAGGAACCAAAGACAAGCAAATAAGAACGCCCAATTTAGATTCGACTTCGATTAAGCAGGTGGGTTGGAAAGTAAAATTGAATAAGGCAGAATTAGAAAACATTGCCTTTAAATTTGATGATATGCACTCAAAACCCGCTCAAAAAGGGATAGATTATAGTCATCTTGATTTGCATAAATTTAATTTTAAAGCTGAAAAATTATATTACGGCAATGATACAATTTCCGGAAATATCAAATCTCTTACAGTAAATGAAAAGAGCGGTTTGGCGATTCAGTCGCTCAAAACAGATTTTTTTTACGGGCCCAAAAATGCGTATTTAAACAATTTGTATTTGCGTACACCTCAAACGCTGTTAAGAGATAATATTAAATTGCGTTACCAGTCGATCACTACGATTTCTAAAAACATAGATAAACTTGTTTTAGACGCCAATTTAAAACAATCAAAAATAGGTTTCAAAGATGTTTTATTGTTTGTTCCGGATTTGCAAAAGCAAGATATTTTCAGGAGTAATCCTAATGCAATTTTGTTTTTGGATAGTCGTCTGAGCGGAAAAGTCAGTGATTTGAACATTCAGCAATTTGAAATGAAAGGCATTGGAACCACCAGAGTTTCGCTTTCCGGAAAAATAAAAGGAATGCCAGATATTGAAAAGGCATATTTCGACTTGAATATTAAAAAGTTACAAAGTTCCGCCAAAGATGTCACTTCTTTTGTGCCGAAAGGAACAATTCCGGACAATATTCAGTTGCCAGCTCAATTTAATTTACAAGGAAAATTGAAAGGCGGTATTCAAAACTTCAAAACCAATCTGACTTTAAACAGTAGTTTTGGATATGCAAAAGTCGATGCTTTGTTTGATCAGCGCATCAAGAAAAATGAAAAATATGACGCAACCGTTTATTTGCTCGACTTTGATTTGGGAAAATTAATCAAAAACGATTCTATTGGAAAAATTTCGCTTAAAGCGAAAGTGAAAGGGAAAGGTTTAGACCCGAAAACGGCTCAGGCAGAATTAGATGGTTTGGTTCAGAAAGCAGTTTTTAACAAATATACGTATCGAGATTTGGCTGTAAAAGGAAGCATTGCGAATGGTGCTTTTGAAGTAAAATCTGGAATGAAGGATCCGAATTTGCATTTTGATTTGGTGGCTAGCGGAAACACAAAAGAGAAATATCCGTCAGGAAAAATGAAGCTCAATCTTGACATTGCCGACCTCGAAAAGTTGCATCTTCATGCTGGGCCAATGAAACTTCGCGGAAACATAGACGCGGATATTACCAATAGCAATCCTGATTTTCTTAACGGAAAAGTATTTTTGTCTAATATTCAGATTTTGCAAAGCGCAGCACCCATCGTTTTAGATTCGGTGAAAATAATTGCCGTTGCTGATGATAATCACAACAATATCAAAGTTAGTTCTCAGTTTTTAAAGGCTGAATTGGATGGAAAATACAAATTGACAACGCTTTCGAATAGCTTGCAAAAATCGCTTTCAAAGTATATTGATTTAGGAACTCCAAAATCTAAAACAGTTGCAGACGATCAAAATATAACGTTGAATTTGAGTGTTGAAAATGATCCGATATTGTTTCGACTAATTCCAAATCTAACCAGTTTGGAACCTATTAAAATTACAGGAAAATACAATAGTGTGGCAGATTCTTTAGAAATTAAAGGAGCATTTCCCAGAATTGTTTACGCCAATACTACTATTTCTGACGGAAAAATGAAGGTAGAAGTAAAGGAAGATGCTATAAATTATCAGCTAAGTGTGGCTACGATTGAGAGCGGTTCTCTAAAAATTCCGTATACAAGTCTGACAGGAAAAGCAGCAAACAATGAGCTGACGTATGCGTTGGAAGTGAAAGATACAAAAGAGCAGCAACAGTATTTTATTGCTGGAGAATTGCTTCGTGATAAAGCAAAAAATACAGTAAAATTTGATGCTCAGAATTTTGTCCTTAATTATGACAAATGGAATCTGAATGCTGATAATTCGATTGAATTTGGAGGTAAAAGATTGTATATTAATAAATTGTATCTGGATCATTCGGGTAATGAACTCAAAATACAATCGCAGGGAAATCAGGATAATGCCCCGCTTCAGATTGATTTTGTCAATTTTAAAATTGAAACCATTTTGAATATGGTTAAAAAAGAGAAATTGTTAATGCAAGGTCTGATAAACGGCTCTGTTTTGGCCGAAAACGTGCTGACAAAACCCACTTTTACTTCAGATTTAAAAATTGATGAATTTGCTTTTAAAGGCGAACCCGTAGGAAATATAACGGTAAAAGTAGACAATAAAACAAACAATACTCTCGCAGCAAATGTTAATTTAAGCGGAGAAGGAAATGATGTAAACCTGCTTGGAGATTATAAAATTGATACCGGTAATTTTGACTTGAATCTGGATATTAGTCATCTGAATATTAAAAGTATTCAGGGTTTTAGTATGGACAATATCAAAGAAGGATCAGGATTTTTGTCTGGAAATTTTAAAGTTACAGGAAACGCGGCAGCTCCAAAAGTAGCGGGAGAATTACAGTTTAATGATGCCGGTTTTAGAATTACGCAACTTAACTCTTATCTAAAAACCAATAAAGAAAAAATCACTTTTAGAAACGATGTAATTTCGTTTGATAAATTTTCGTTTTATGACGAGAACGATAATGAATTATTCGTAAACGGAACGATTGGTTCTTCTGATTTTAGAAATTTTAATTTTGCATTGCTCGTTGAAGGAAACGATTTTAGAGCGATTCATTCTAAAGCAGCCGATAATGATTTGTTTTATGGCGATTTATTTTTAGATACAAAACTCAATATAAAAGGAACTTTAGAAAGTCCTGTAATAGGGGGAACGATCAAGATAAATAAGGAGACCAAATTTACAGTTGTGTTGCCACAATCAGATCCGTCGATTGCCGACAGAGAAGGAATTGTTGAGTTTGTTGATGAAGATAATATCTATCTCAAGCAAACTGTCGATATGCAGAATAAACTCAATCAGTCAGAGCTAAAAGGGATGGATGTGAGTGTGGCTATTTCGATAGATAAAGAGGCCGAACTTACTTTGGTTATTGATAAAGGGAATGGTGATTACTTGAATTTAAAGGGAGAAGCTGAGCTGACTGGAGGAATCGATCCTTCAGGAAAAACAACTTTGACAGGTAAATATGAGTTTTCTGAAGGAGCTTATGAGATGAATTTTAATATGATTCGTCGCAAATTTGACATTCAGAAAGGAAGTTATATTATCTGGAATGGCGAGCCGACAATGGCAAACCTAAATATTACGGCCATCTACAAAGTAGGAGCAGCGCCAATAGATTTACTAGGAAACCAGTTGGGCACCATGAGTCCAACAGAAAAAAACACCTTTAAGCAAAAAATTCCGTTTCAGACACATCTGAAGATGAACGGAGAACTTTTGAAACCCGAAATCACTTTTGATATTGTGCTTCCCGACGGCAATTATGGCGTTGCATCCAATGTGGTAGATATGTCACGAATAAAATTAGAGCAATTGCGTCAGGAGCCGGCAGAAATGAATAAACAGGTTTTTGCACTTTTGTTATTGAATCGATTTATTGGAGAAAATCCGTTTGCGAGTGAAAGCGGAGGAACTAGCGCAGAATCTTTGGCGAGACAAAGTGTGAGTAAAATACTTTCGCAGCAATTAAATGATTTTGCAGGTGAATTAATAAAAGGGGTTCAGCTGGAATTTGATTTAGAATCTACAGAGGATTACACGTCGGGTTCCCGAGAAAACAGAACAGATCTGAATGTTGGTGTTTCTAAGAAACTCTTAAATGACAGATTGAAAGTGACCGTTGGAAGCAGTTTTGGAGTCGAAGGTCAGGAGCGTGCCAATGAGCAAAGTACCAATATTGCGGGCGATGTGGCCCTAGATTATCAACTTACCAAAGATGGGCGTTATATGGTTCGTGCGTATCGAAAAAACGAGTATCAGGTAGCAGTAGAAGGACAAGTTGTAGAGACTGGTGTTGCTTTTATTATTACAATGAGTTACAATAAATTTAGTGAACTTTTTCATAGAAGTGAGGCAGAAAAAGAAATGATCAGGCAAGAAAAATTGCAGAAACAAAAAAGAAAACTAAAAGAAAAAACGCAAGAAAATAAAGAAGATCAAATTGAAGGAAATGAGCAAAAAACATAGTAATATGGAATTTAAATTTATAAAATACTGTATCGCACTATTGGTATTTTTTGCTTTTGGATGCAGCAATGTAAAATATTTGCCTGAAGGCGAATTGTTGTACACGGGAGCTTCTGTGACAGTAAAGGATTCTATTATCAAAAAGAGAGACAGAAAAGCACTTGAGAAAGAGTTAGAGGATTTGTTGCGCCCCTTGCCTAACAAACAAATTTTAGGATTACGCCCAAAATTATGGATCTACAATTTGGCAGGAGAACCCAAAAAAGAAAAAGGGTTTCGTTATTGGTTACGAAATAAAGTGGGTGAAGAGCCTGTACTTTTTAGTAAAGTTGATCTGGATTATAACTCCTCAATACTGCGAAATTTTGTAGAAAACCGAGGTTATTTTAAAGCGAGAGTCAGTGCCGATTCTACTGCAAAAAACAAAAGAGTTACAGCAGAATATCTAGTTTGGCCCAAAAAACAATACAAAATAAAAAGCGTCAAGTTTCCCGAAGATTCCTCGGCTTTAGGGAAAGCTATAGCCAGAACAAGTCGCAGAAGCTTGCTTAAAGAAGGAAATCCGTACGATCTAACTGTCATAAAAGCTGAGCGCGAGCGTATTGATTCCCGATTAAAAGAAAAAGGATTCTACTATTTTAATCCCGATTATATTTTGGCACAGGTGGATAGCGCAAAAGGCGATTATGAAGTACACATTAAATTAAAAATAAAAGAGCAGACACCGGAAAAAGCGACTATTGCTTATAAGATTGATAAAGTCGTTGTCTACCCTAATTTTTCAATTTCAAAAGACAGTCTTAAATATAAAAAAGAAGATGTTGTGTTGTATAAAGATTTCACCATCATCGATACGGCAGCTACTTTTAAACCACGAGTTTTTGACAGGGCAATTTACTTTAAAAAAGGAGATTATTATAATCGAAAGGATCATAATCTTACGTTGAATCGTTTTGTGAATCTGGGAACATTCAGCTTTGTGAAAAATGAATTTAAAACTTCTGATAGTTTGAAGAACACCTTAGATTCTTATTATTATCTGACTCTTTTGCCTAAAAAATTCATTCGTGTAGAAGTTTTAGGAAAAACGAATTCGGCGAGTTATACGGGAACAGAAATCAATGTCAATTGGAACAATAGAAATTTGCTTAGAGGCGCAGAATTGCTGACTGTATCCGTTTTTGGAGGCGCAGATTTTCAGCTTTCTGGACAAAACAACGGGCAAAATATCTATAGACTGGGAGCAGAAACCAGTTTGGTATGGCCAAGATTTATTTCGCCATTTAATTGGGAAGGTTCCAGTGAATTTGTGCCAAGAACCAAAGCTTCATTGCGTTACGAATATCAAAACAGAACCCAACTGTATGCTTTAAATTCATTCAAAACCTCTTTTGGGTATATTTGGAAAGAAAACAGTAGAAAAGAACATCAATTGAATGTCGTCGATATTACGTATGTGAGTCCAAATAATGTCACCGCTGCCTATTTGGAAGATGCTAAAACCGATGAATCCTTAAAAAGAATAATAGAAAAACAATTGATTTTTGGCCCAACCTATTCTTATACATACACCAACACGATGCAAAAACGTAGAAAAAATACCTTCTACTTTAATGGCGAATTAGACTTGGCAGGAAATATTACAGGTTTGGTAACAGGAGCAAATATCAAAAAGCAGGATACAATAAAAATATTCGATGTTCCTTTTAGTCAATTTGTAAAGCTTAAAGCTGATTTTAGGCATTATCTTAAACTAGGCAAAGAAAGCGAACTGGCAAGCAGAATCATTTTAGGAGCAGGGTTTACATACGGAAATTCGAGTGTTTTGCCTACTTCTAAACAATTTGTTGTGGGAGGAACCAATAGTATACGAGCTTTTAGAGCAAGAACATTGGGGCCTGGAAGTTATTTCAATGTTCCTACTGTAAACAATTATTTGCCGGACCAATCTGGCGATTTAAAATTAGAGTTCAATACAGAATATAGGGCAAAATTGTTCAGTATCGTGAGAGGAGCTTTGTTTATAGATGCAGGAAATATTTGGCTTTTGAATGCAGATCCTAATAAAATCGGAGGTGAAATTTCTAAAGATTTCATTAAAGATATTGCAGTAGGAGTAGGTGCCGGTTTGCGTTTTGATTTGTCATTCCTGGTTTTAAGAACAGATCTTGCATTCCCGCTAAGAAAACCGTATTTGCCACAAGGGGAAAGATGGGTGATCGATGCCATTGATTTTGGAAGTGGCCCTTGGCGAAAAGAAAACTTAATGCTCAATATCGCCATTGGATATCCTTTTTAGAATATTTTAAAAAACACTTCATTTAGCTTTAAAAAAGAAGTAAATTAGTTTAAAAATTGAATCGAATGCAAAATATGCTCAAAAGAATCTTAGTTGTAATCGTAATTATAGTCGGTATTGTCTTTGCTTTCAAATATTGTGAATTCAAAAAAGAAGACGATTCAACCATTGATTATAACACCAATTTAATTCAGCAACAAATTCTGAATGTTGGTAAATTGGTTGTCACCGAAGGTCATTTTTCTGAAGTGCTCACCTATAAAAACCAGGCCAAGTATTTGATGGACATGCTTTCTTTTGAAAAAAAAGCATTAATAGTGGTCAATGTAAAAGTTACTGTTGCGTATGATTTGCATAAAATGAAATACGATATTGATGAAAAAAATAAAACGATAACGATTTTAAATATTCCAAAAGAAGAAATTAGCATTAATCCGGATATTCAGTTTTATGATGTAGAGCAGAGTAAGCTAAATCCTTTTACTGGAGAAGATTACAATAAAATCAACAAATCGGTAAAAGCCAATCTGGCTAAGAAAATCGAAAAGTCATCTTTAAAAACCAATGCTCAAAATCGATTAATTACCGAATTATCAAAAATTTTAATTTTAACCAATACAATGGGTTGGAAACTGCAATATAACGGAAAAGTGATCGAAACAGAAAAAGAATTAAGTGCCGATTTAAAATTGTAAAAGAAGAGACACAAAGCTTCATAGTGACAAAGGCTCAAAGGTTTTTTACACACAATCTTTTCATTTCGACGAAGGAAATCTCCACTATTAACTCCGCAACGAAAGTCCAATCTTTTTAGAACTTCTCGCAAAGATTTCTTCTTTGTCGAAATGAAAGTTATAGCTTTAAACAGCTTCCTTGTCAAAAATCAAATCCAATCCGCCAGCGATTAAATGCGCTACTTCCGGACGTTTTTGTTTTAATTGATCAAGGTAAACCAATACTTCCTGCAATAGTTGTTTCTCATCCGCATCTTTCAAAAGCTCAGTAATTTCAACAGCCAATAACCAATCGTTAGGATGATTATTTTGTAGTTTTTCGAAAACAGTTTTTAGTTGAGATCTAGAATCTTTACTTTCTCTCATCAGGCGAACCGTATGGTATAAAACTTCCAAATCATCGCGTTCCGGTGTATGTTTTGCTTTTATTGTTGTTGTTTTTGGAACGGCATTTACTAGGTCAAAACTATTTACATCAGCAGGTCCTGAAAAGGCAGAAACCACTTTTTTACCAATCGCCATATCATAATTACCCCATTCAGGCTGAAACAAAATGCTTTCGCCATGAGTTACGGTACAATTTCTAAAGCTAATCAGGATAATTTCGCCATGCAAATTTCTGGAACCTGTAATAATTTCTCCTTCAACAATAATATTGCCTTCAAATTCTAGTTTTACGGTTTTACTTTCTACGATACTGTAGGCTTGTAAATCTTTCGGGCTCATGTCTTCAATTGCGAGATTAAAACCTTTTAACTTCCCAATAGGGCTCCCAAATCCGTCTGGATGGGTCAAAGTTCCGTGGCTTACTAATTCTTTTTCACGGTAAGACAAAGCAGTTTTGCCCGTTGTCTGGATATAAACAGGTTTTCCTTCCTCTTCGATAACATTGGTAAAAACGCCAGAAATTTGTAATCCCGTACTCAATTCGATAGTGCCTAAAGCGTTAGAATGAATGAGTTTCTGAATTCCTGAAAGTCCTCCTGTACGCAAAGCCATTTTATTAGCAAATTCTTCCAAAATCAAACTGAGATGAGAAAAATTAGGCGTTACATAAAGTTGAGGTTGCAGTTGTGTAATATCAAAATTCTGGTTTGCAGCCGATATATCATAAGGGATTTTCTTCACGTTATCCGTCATACACCATGCACTTTCCCCTATAGAAGACAATAATCCAGCGCCATATATTTTAGGGTTTTCAACAGTCCCGATTAAACCGTACTCGACCGTCCACCAATGCAAATTTCGAATTTGAGCCATTTCAGACAATTCCCCCATGTTATTTTGCAGGTAGGCAACTGCTTTTTCGGCTTCATCTATTTTTTCTTGAGGAGTATCTTCGGCTTCTTTCAGGATAGAAAGCAGTCGAATTGCCTCGTACATTTGATAATCTTTGTGCGATGAAATTGCTTTACAACCAATTTCTCCAAAACGGCGCAAATATTCGGCATATTCAGGATTTGCAATAATAGGCGCATGTCCCGCACCTTCGTGAATGATATCTGGAGCTGGCGTATATTCTATATGTTCCAACTGTCGAATGTCGGAAGCAATCACCAGAACATTGTAAGCCTGAAATTCCATAAAAGCATTCGGCGGAATAAATCCGTCAACCGCAACAGCAGCCCATCCAATCTCGGTCAGGATACGATTCATGCCATACATACTCGGTATAGAATCAATCTGGATTCCCGTTTTTTGCAAACCATCCAAGTATGAATGATGCGCCACTTTTGATAAATAATCCACATTTTTGCGCATTACATAACGCCAAACGGCCTGATTAATTGGCGTATAATCGCTATAATCTTGCGGTTTGATAAATTGCTTTAAATGTTTTGGCAATCTTTCTAATAACGGATTTGTTTCAATAGTTGCATTCATTTCGAAATCGTTGTAGGATGAGAATGTAAAATTACGAATTTCAAGTACTAAAATAAACTTTTTTAAAATAGATTTTTAAAAATAAGATCATTCTATTGCGCAATCTCTAATTTATGATAAAAATCAAATATAGATTTTTCTTCTATTAAAAATTGGTATTAGAATAAAACAAAATAAGTAGTTTTACAAGTCGTATCCATTACAACAAATATAGAATCATGAAAGTTTTCTTAATCGTTTCGGCAATTATTATTTTATTTCTCTTAGGGATCAGGTATTTTTTGTTTAAAATTGGAGATCCTATAAATGCAAAAGTGTCAAATTCCTATTTTCATCATTACAGAAAAAACCTGATCGTTTATTCGCCTATGGGCAATTGGTTTGAATTGGGTTATTTTGAATCTGATGCAGATGTTGCGACTTTTCAGCCCATAAATATAGATTTCGGAAAAGATAAAAACAATATTTTCTGGAAAGGAAGAAAGCAATCTGTTGATTACGATACTTTTGAAATAGATGATTCTTATATTATTAAAGATAAAGATCATGTTTACATTACAAATGGGAAGAGCTTTGATTTATTGGAGATCATCGATGGTGCTGATCCTAAAACGTATCAATTATTAGATGCGTCTTTAAAGGATTATCGTCGCAATAATTGGTTTAAAGATGCTCATGCGGTTTATTATAAAAATAAAAAAATTGAAGGTGATCCTAAAACTTTCCATCCCGTAAATGATATGATTGCTGTGGATGCCAATTTTATTTATGCTATCATTAGTTACAGAGGCGAGGGACAAGAAATGTTGGAGGTAAATGAAGTGATCCAAAAACACAAAATGATTGAAGGCGAAATTCATCCTATAAATGAGTCTTATGCTCAGATTGGTAATGCTGTTGTTTCTGCTTTTACGAATGCCGAATTTGAAATTCATACTTTCGATACTATCAAAAGAATTAGAAAAATTGATTACTGGAACGTAATTGTAGATCATATTTTGATTAATAAAGGCGTTTTATATCCTGAAATTGATGCAGAAAGTTTTGAAATCATAGAAAATGATTTTTCAAGAGATAAGAATAGCATTTATTATTGTTGTAAAAAAATCGTTGGTGTGGAGTATTCAAGTTTCAAAATTATTTCTGACAAATACTCCATAGACACAAAAAATGTTTATTTCCGGAATGCTATTGTTAAAGGAGCAAATCCCGAAACATTCCAATCTGCTTCTGAATATGATGTATGGGAAGATGGACAAAATCGATATAAAGACGGAAAGGCGATTTCCTCTTTAAGCAATAAGTAAAAAAAGTTATTTTTCCTGATTTCTAAAATATTCAATTTTATAATGAAACATATAAGCCATGTTTGCAGCTCGCACTTTGGCTTCTTCGGCTAATTTTCCAGTAAATAACGTATCTACGGTAGTAGTAAAAAGTTCCATCCAACGGTCAAAATGAACTTGATTTACAGGCAAATGTTTGTGCGGAGGAAAAGGACTACCGGAATAAGTATGTTCTTCTAATAAAATGGTTTGCCAAAAACGATACATTTTCTCGAGATGTTCTGGCCATCTTCCGATCATTTTCTGATTGAAAATAGGACCAATGAGATCGTCTTTCTGTACTTTTTCATAAAATGTATTTACTAAAAGAGTGATGTCTTCGAGATTGCCAATATCTTGTAGTTGCATGTTTTGAAGTTTTAATATCAGTTACAAAAGTACGCTTTAACGATCTGTTTGCAGAATGATAAGTATCCTTTTTATATTAATTAGATAAGTTTAAAAACCAATAAATTTAAGAGCTAAAATTGTTTTTTTTGATATAAAAAAGATGTAAAAACTTTTTAGAATATAGTAAAAAAATAAGGTAAGGTTTTTGTGCTATTTTTAATTTTTATAACATTGAAAATCAATTATTTGAAAAATATTTAGATAAGTTTTTGTACAGGTAAAATTTTAAAATGATGTGTATTTGTTAAGTTGTAAAAATACATATTTAATTAAATTTCTCATAATATTGAGGTGAATTAATAAAATTAATCTTAAAAAATAAGAAAAATTTAATTATCTAAAATTGTAAAACTATGATCAAAATTACCCCAAAAAACCAAAAACAAACGAAATTTAAAAGAATAATGTATTTCATTATGATGATTTCGTTTTCGATTCAAACCATTGCCCAAACAGTAACGCCTTGGATGACGACTGGAGATCAAACAAAATTGTTGCAGCAACAGGCTAATGTTAGCTTTGGAGCCAATTCAGGAAGTAATCCTTCCACAATTACGATTAATCCAGCCACAACTTATCAAACTATGGATGGATTTGGCTACACACTTACTGAAGGAAGTTGCGAAGTCATTAGCGCAATGGCGGCTACGCAGCAGAACCAATTGTTAAATGATTTATATAACCCAATTACCGGTTTGAATGCCAGCGTAGTTCGTATAAGTATTGCAGCTTCTGATTTGAGTAGTTCTTCATACAGTTATAATGAAACTTCGGGAGATGTTAATATGAATAATTTTAGTCTCAACGGACCAGATCTTACGTACTTGATTCCAATTATAAAAAAAATACAACTTATCAATCCAAATATCAAGATATTAGCTACTCCATGGTCTGCACCACGATGGATGAAAACGAATAATTCTTGGGTTGGCGGAAGTTTGCAAACACAATATTATGCTGCTTATGCCAAATATTTTGTAAAATACTTTGCTGCCATGCAAGCACAGGGAATTTCAATTTGGGGAATTACGCCTCAAAATGAACCTGAAAACCCTTATAACGAACCAAGCATGTTAATGAATTCTACAGAGCAAAAGAATTTTATCAATACGCAACTTGGACCTCAAATGGCAGCTGCTGGTTATGCTAATATAAAAATCATAGCGTTTGATCATAATTGTGATAATACCGCCTATCCTATTGATGTTTTAAATAACAGCAGTTATGTTGATGGCGCTGCATTTCATTTGTATTCTGGAAGTATTTCGGCGATGTCAACGGTGCGAAATGCAACTAATAAAAATGTGTATTTTACAGAACAATATACGGGCGCTGGAGGAAGTTTTAGCGGTGATTTTGGATGGCACATGCAAAATGTTGTTATTGGAGGAGCCAATAACTGGGCAAAAACCCTTTTAGAATGGAATGCAGCGAACAATCCAAGTTTAGGACCTCGTACTCCTGGCGGATGCAGTACATGTTTAGGAGCTGTAACAGTTAATAATAGTACAAGTTATACTAAAAATGTGGCTTATTATATTATTGGTCAAATCTCAAAATTTGTCAAACCAGGGGCTTTAAGAATTTCATCTTCAAGCACAAACGGATCAATTGTTTCAGCTGGATTTAAAAATCCTGACGGTTCTATTGCACTTGTTGTTTACAATTCGGGAGGATCTGCAAATACAATTAGAGTTGTTTCTGGAGCATCAGCATTTGAGTATTCAGTTCCTGCGTCATCTGCGGTGACATTTAACTGGTCAGCGGGAAATCCGGTCGTAAATTTGCCGGGTTACTATAATATAATTTCAAGAAACAGCAACAAAGGATTAGATGTTGCAGATTATTCTACTGCCAGTGGAGGTCGCATTCAGCAGTATGATATTGCCAACGGAGGAGGAAATAATCAGCGCTGGAAGTTTGTTCCTGACGGAAATGGCAATCATTACATCATTGTAAAATCAAGCGGATTGTATTTGGCCACTGAAAATAACAGCACTGCTGATGGCGTAAAAGTACAGCAAAGAACATTTTCAGCTTCAAATGAGTTTAAATGGATAGTTACCAGTCTTGGCGGAGGTTATTATAAAATTATTAATTTAAATAGCGGAAAATCATTAGATGTAGAAAATGTTTCAACGGCAAACGGCGCTAATATTCAGGTATGGTCATATACAGGCGGGTTAAACCAACAATGGCAATTGGCACAGGTAGAATCTACGGCTAAAAAAGTTGCGATAGAAGACGCAAATGCTTCATCTGATTTTTCTTTGTATATAAATGCAACGAATGATTATTTAAAAATCAATACTCCAAATTCAGGTTCTGGTCAGGTTGAGATTTATTCGGTAGCAGGTCAGAGTGTTCTCAAAAGAGCAATTGACTTTGTTGAAGGAAATGAAACTGAAGTGGAAATTTCAAAATTACCAAAAGGACTTTATGTTGTGAAAGTCAATGATAGTAAAAGATCTTATTCTAAAAAAGTTATGAAACAATAATAGAAAATTGGAAATTTAATTAGTAATTTTATTTTTGATTTTAAAAGACTGCGTGATATTCTCGCAGTCTTTTTTTTGCCTTGAATTCTTCAAATTGGCACTAAATTTAGTATTCAAAAGGGAAAAAATTTGAGGTTAATCAATAATAAAAAAACCTTCCAATTCGGAAGGTTTTATAGTATTGTATTTCGGTTTATGTAGTATAAAATCTCGCAATCTTATTGTTTTTTAACCGGAGGATATTGTGCCAAAATTTTGGTTACAAATTCGGCTACTTTTTCATCTTTTTTGTCAACGTTTTTTGTCAAAGTACCAATTCCTTCCCCTTGCCAGATCATTTCTTTCTTTTTAGCATCAATAAAATCAATAAATAAAGTACCTTCAGTAGAAGTAGAAACAGTAGTTTGTCCTCCGTACATCATAAAAGGATTCCATCCAAAGCCCCAACCATAACCCCAGCCAGCATTAAATTGGTTGACATCAACTTGTTCTCTTGATTTGGTAAAAATATTTATTAAAAGATCAGGATTTTCGCTTTTTGTAAAACCTTTGGCCTGCATTTGGTCATCAATAGCGCGAAGGATGCGTCTTTTGTCTAGATCAGAAATTTCGACTTTGTCAATTCCTGATTTAAAAAAAGCATACGTTTTATAAGGTGCAAAATCTACCTTTTTATCGTAATCAGAATAAACACTAACAGTGCTGCATGACGTTAGTATTAAAAGTAAAAAAAACGGTACTAATTTTAAGATTTTCATATTTTTAAAGTTTTAATGTTCTAATTTTAAATAAACAATGCCCTATGAAAATAAACTTTCGTCTACCACATTTGGTAGTGTTACTTTTATCAAAGGTTCTGCATGCATCGCTCTTTTGATAGCAAAAACAGCTTCCGGATTTCTAGCCCAGCTTCTTCTCGAAATTCCGTTATTCACATCCCAAAAAAGCATTGATGCTAAACGCCTTGACGCTTCTTTAGATCCATCAAGAACCATACCAAATCCACCGTTTATTACCTCGCCCCAGCCAACACCGCCGCCGTTATGAATAGAAACCCAAGTAGCACCTCTAAAGCTATCTCCAATAACGTTTTGAATGGCCATATCGGCTGTAAAACGCGAACCGTCGTAGATATTAGAAGTTTCTCTGTACGGAGAATCGGTACCCGAAACATCATGATGATCGCGGCCCAAAACCACAGTTCCAATTTCTCCTTTGGCGATAGCTTGATTAAACGCTTCTGCGATTTTTATGCGTCCTTCTGCATCAGCATATAATATTCTGGCTTGAGAACCCACAACCAATTTATTTTCCTGCGCGCCTTTAATCCATTTGATGTTGTCCTGCATTTGCTGCTGAATTTCATCTGGAGCCGTTTTTGCCATTTCTTCTAAAACTTGGCTAGCGATAGCATCTGTTTTTTGCAAATCTTCGGGTTTTCCAGAAGCGCAAACCCATCTAAAAGGGCCAAAACCATAATCAAAGCACATGGGTCCCATAATGTCCTGCACGTAACTAGGATATTTAAAATCGATTTTATTTTCTGCCATTACAGCTGCACCAGCCCGCGAAGATTCAAGTAAAAAGGCATTTCCGTAATCAAAAAAGTACGTTCCTTTTGCGGTATGTTTGTTGATAGCATCGGCATGTCTGCGCAAGGTTTCCTGTACTTTTTCTTTGAATAATTCAGGATTTTTAGACATCATTTCGTTGGCTTCATCAAATGAAATTCCAACAGGATAATAACCGCCCGCCCAAGGATTATGAAGTGAAGTTTGGTCTGAACCTAAATCAATTTGAATGTTTTCTTTATCGAAACATTCCCAAACGTCTACGGCATTCCCTAAATAAGCAATCGAAACCACTTCTTTATTGGCTTTCGCCGAATTGACCCTTTTAACCAATTCTGCTGTCGAAGTTACGACTTCGTTAATCCAGCCTTGTTCGTGACGAATTTTGGTAATTTTAGGATTTACTTCAGCGCAGACTGTGATACAACCCGCAATATTTCCTGCTTTTGGTTGTGCGCCCGACATTCCGCCAAGCCCAGAAGTTACAAATAAACTACCTTCAGGACTTTTCTTTATTTTTCTAAAGCCATTCAAAACTGTAATCGTAGTTCCGTGTACAATTCCTTGTGGACCGATGTACATATAACTTCCAGCCGTCATTTGCCCGTATTGCGAAACGCCCAAAGCATTCATTTTTTCCCAATCATCTGGTTTAGAATAATTCGGAATCACCATTCCGTTTGTAACGACTACTCTTGGCGCTTCTTTATGCGAAGGAAACAGACCCATCGGATGTCCAGAATACATTGTTAAGGTTTGCTCGTCTGTCATTTCAGACAAATATTGCATGGTCAATAAATATTGTGCCCAGTTCTGAAAAACAGCACCATTGCCACCATACGTAATCAACTCATGTGGATGCTGCGCTACGGCATAATCCAAATTATTCTGAATCATGTGCATAATGGCTTTTGCCTGCAATGATTTTCCTGGATATTCGTCAATTGGTCGCGCATACATTTTATAATCGGGACGCAGGCGATACATGTAAATACGTCCATAAGTTTCTAATTCAGCTGAAAATTCCGGAAGTAATTCGGCGTGATGTTTAGCTTCAAAATAACGTAAAGCATTTTTTAAAGCTAATTTTTTTTCTTCTGCCGAAAGAATTTCTTTTCGTTTTGGTGCGTGATTAATAGCCAAATCGTATGCTGCCTTCGGAGGCAATATTGTTGGAATTCCTTGTTGTATTTGTTCTTTGAAAGTCATTTTTTTTTAAGGTTATAAGTTGCTAAGATTCTAAGGTTTTCTTCTTTAATGAAAATCTTTATCTGATTATTTCTGTTAAAAAAATGAACTAGGGATAACGGATATCCGACCTGTGATAAGACTTGTGGATTTTAATCCTGAATTTTCTTGATTGGATATCCATTTATAATTTTAGATTGCTGATTTTAGATTTGTAAATGATCAAATTGACTCATTATCAAATTATTTTATTTTCTTCATTTCACCTGTTCGTTTGTCAAATCCGTAAGGACAATGGCGGCAACCACTTTTACAGCAGTAACCTCGTTTTAGGTGATGTTTTTCGGTAAAACATTTATAACCCTCGGGCGTATAGTAAAAATCTTCTCCTTCGATTAATTTATTTTCATTACTTTGCTCTTTCATAATCCTTTTGGGGTGCAATGTCTATTTTTGTATTAAAAAATAAATAACAGATAGATTGTTATTTTAGTGAAATAAAACAATTTTGCTTCTACAAATTTATAAATTTTACAGCTAATGTTTCTGATTGTTGCTAAATATTTAATCCCGAAAGGATATCGAGGCTTGACACTATTTCCGTTTGTGCTGGTAAAATATGATTTGGATACCACAAATAAAACGCTTTTGAACCACGAGAAAATTCATTTGAGACAACAACTCGAAATGTTTGTTTTTCCTTTTTTTGTCTGGTATTTTTTAGAATATCTAATTCGTTTCATTCAATACAAAAAAGCGGATTTGGCCTATCGTAACATTAGTTTTGAAAGAGAAGCTTACGCTAATGAAAACAATCTTTCTTATCTCAAAAACCGTTCTTTTTTTCGGTTTTTAAATTATATAACATCAAAACAAAAATAATTTTGAACCAGCAGCTTCCTGTTATTCTTCCCAACAATATTTCGGTTACGATAAAGCGCGAAGATTTGATTCATCCGTTTGTTTCCGGAAATAAATTTAGAAAACTTAAATACAATTTAATTCAGGCGAAAGCCGAAGATAAAAAAGTTTTATTGACTTTTGGAGGTGCATTTTCGAACCATATTGCGGCGGTAGCTTTTGCGGGCAAAGAACACGGTTTTAAAACTATCGGAATCATTCGAGGTGAGGAAATTTTGAGTAAAATTGAAGAAAACCCAACGTTGAAATTTGCTCAGGAAAACGGAATGGAGTTTGAATTTATTTCCAGAGAAAAGTATCGGCAAAAAAGCGAAAAAGCTTTTTTAGAAAAACTAAAAGAGAAGTTTGGCGATTTTTATTTGATTCCCGAAGGCGGCACAAATGAGTTGGCGGTAAAAGGCTGTCAGGAGATTTTGACGCCCGAAGATGCGGTTTTTGACTACGTTTGTTGTGCAGTAGGGACCGGCGGAACCATTGCCGGATTGATAAACAGCGCGTTGCCAAAGCAGAAAATTTTAGGATTTCCGGCATTAAAAGGTGATTTTTTACAAGATGAAATTCGTATTTTTGCTGAAAATGAAAACTGGAATCTGATTACAGAGTATCATTTTGGCGGTTACGGCAAGGTAAATTTAGAATTAATTGAATTTATTAATACTTTTTTTGAAGAAAACAAAGTGCCTTTAGACCCTATTTATACTGGAAAGATGGTTTTTGGCGTTATGAATTTAATAGGCAAGAAATATTTTCCGGAACATTCGAATATTTTACTCATTCACACAGGCGGTTTGCAAGGGATTGAAGGGATGAACATAAAATTGAAGAATAAGAAATTACCAATACTCAAAAGCAATGTTTAAAAAAATAATAGCACTCTTTACAATCATCATTTTGGTAAGTTGTTCTGCCAGTAAACCTACGGCAATAACAACCAGAAAGACGGCTCCCGTTCAGCAGCCAAAAGTAGTGCGTACAACCAAAAAACCGGTTTATACCAAACCTACTGCAAAAGTTACGAGAACTTCTACCCTAAATAATACGACAGAGGTAATAGAATCAACTTCAAAAACACTTGTAACAGCCGATCTGATTACGGGTTACGTAGATCAATATAAGGATATTGCTATGGGAAACATGAAAAAATATGGTATTCCTGCGAGTGTTATTTTGGCACAAGGTATTTTAGAATCGGGTGCAGGAAGAGGTGATTTGGCTGTTGCGGCCAACAATCATTTTGGTATAAAGTGCCACAAAGATTGGCTAGGAGAAAGTGTTCGCCATGATGACGATGAAGCGCAGGAATGTTTTAGAAAGTATTCAGAAGCCTCAGAATCGTATCGTGATCATGCTTTGTTTTTGGCTGGAAAAAACAGATATGCCACTTTGTTTACCTATGAAAAAGACGATTATAAAGCATGGGCAAAAGGTTTGCGAGCAGCAGGTTATGCTACAGATCCCAAATATCCTGATAAATTGATAAGTTATATTGAGCGATACAATTTACATCAATATGATTGTCAGGTTACAGGAAAAGAGTACAAGCCTTTTGAAAAGTCAATGTCAGCAGCAGCAAGTCCAAAATCTAATAGTAATGATCCGTCTTTGTATCAGGTAGAAAAAGGAGATACTTTGTATTCGATTTCTAAAAAATTTAATCTGTTGGTAGATGATTTGAAGCAGAAAAATAACCTTTCGGATACTACACTTTCAGTCGGGCAGAAGCTGATTGTCAAGTAATTTTTAATTTTAAATTAGTTTTTAATTTTTTTAAAATTTCGAGTTAAATATCATTCATGAAAAAGAAAATTTCAATTGTAATATTTACTTTTACAGCGGTTTTAGCTGGTAGGTTATTTTGTGGAGTTTATGTTCATGATGAATTTTTAGAAAGAAATCTTTTTATCAAACATCGGCCAATTTGGAAATGGCAGTTTTATTCGCCAATAGGCCAGAGTAATACGAATATCGAAAAACTATCAAAAGAAAAACAAATCGAACAAAAATATTTTAATGAGTTTATAAAAGATCAAGGTTTAAGTAGATAATTTAAGTCTAAAATCAGAGCTCAAAAATCTAATATAAAAATGATATATAAAAGAAGTAGCCAGCTTTTTGCTGAAGCAGAAAAAGTCATTCCAGGAGGAGTAAATTCTCCAGTAAGAGCCTTCAAAGCGGTAGGAGGAACTCCAATTTTTGTAAAAAGTGCAAAAGGGGCCTATCTTTTGGATGAGGATGGGAATAAATTAATCGATTATATCAACTCATGGGGGCCAATGGTTTTGGGTCATGCCTATCAGCCGGTTGTGGATGCTGTGATTGAAAAAGCAAAACTTGGAACTTCGTTTGGTATGCCCACAGAATTGGAGACAGAGATTGCAGCTTTGGCGGTTTCTATGGTGCCTAATATTGATAAAATTAGATTTGTAAATTCGGGTACAGAAGCTTGTATGAGTGCCATTCGTTTGGCGCGTGGATTTACAAAAAGAGACAAAATCATCAAATTTGCAGGTTGTTACCACGGACATTCCGATTCATTTTTGATCCAGGCCGGAAGTGGTGCTGTTACTTTTGGTTCGCCAAACAGCCCCGGAGTTACTGAGGGAACCGCAAAAGATACTTTGTTAGCCAAATACAATGATTTGGATAATGTTGCGACTTTAATTGAAGCCAACAAAAACGAAATCGCCGCCATTATTGTCGAGCCAGTTGCTGGTAATATGGGTTGTATTGTACCTCAAAAAGGATTTTTACAGGGATTGAGAGATTTGTGTACCGCAAACGGAATTTTATTGATTTTTGATGAGGTAATGACCGGTTTTCGTTTGGCTCGTGGCGGAGTTCAGGAATTATTTAATGTCAATGCAGATATTGTAACCTTTGGAAAAGTCATTGGTGGAGGCTTGCCAGTGGGTGCTTTTGCTGCTCGCGAAGAGATTATGAATTATTTGGCACCACTAGGTCCCGTCTATCAGGCAGGAACATTATCTGGAAATCCGTTGGCTATGGCGGCAGGTTTGGCGATGTTGAAAGCGCTAAATAACGAACCCGCAATTTTTGACCGTTTAGAAGAAAAAACAGCCTATCTGGCAGCAGGAATCGACAGGGTTTTGAAAGCTAATAACGTAATTTTTACGATTAATCGCGTCGGCTCAATGATTTCGGTACATTTTGATGAAAATCCGGTAGTAGATTTTCAGACTGCTGCAAAAGGCGATAACGAGACCTTCAAAAAATTCTTTCATGGATTATTGCAAGAGGGTATTTACATAGCGCCATCGGCTTATGAAACTTGGTTTATCACAGATGCTTTGACTTACGAAGACTTAGATTATACCATTAACGCAATTGATAAAGTTTCTAAAACGTTTTAAAAAACATAAAAAATAAGTTGAATCTGCTATGAAAATTATCTTTAGATATTTTTCATAGCAGATTTTTTTTAGGTAATGCCTTTGCAAATTTCACGGCAAATGCAGAAGAAATTATTTGTATTTAAACTGTAAGTAATTTATTATTTTT
Source organism: Flavobacterium flavipigmentatum (assembly GCF_020911905.1). Taxonomy (NCBI): domain Bacteria; kingdom Pseudomonadati; phylum Bacteroidota; class Flavobacteriia; order Flavobacteriales; family Flavobacteriaceae; genus Flavobacterium; species Flavobacterium flavipigmentatum. The sequence goes on from NZ_CP087133.1 coordinate 2,149,056, forward strand.
TGTTAAAATTGGAGATTTTAATCACTTTAACAAAATTTTAATTACATTTGTTGTAAGTAATAAAACAGCTTCGTAACGTATTCATTATTAAACAGTTCTGATGTTGTTAGCGTTGTTTTGTTTAACATAAATTATTTACAGTATGAAATTTTTTATATTTTTAATTACACTGTTAATAGTAACTGTATCTCCTGCTCAAGTTGGTATAAGCACGACCGACCCCAAGGTCACTCTTGATGTTACCGGTGAACCTAATGTACCTACAAAATTAGATGGTATTTTGCCCCCCAGATTAACGGGTGACGAGCTAAAAGCCAAGAGCTACGGCGCTTCGCAAAACGGAACCATTGTATACGTAACACAACCGTCTTTTTCGCCTTCAGGTCAGGTAATTGATGTGACAGCAAGCGGTTTGTATGTTTTTAATTTTAATATCAATAAATGGATAGCACTAGTCTCTAACTTTTCGGGGCAAAATGTTTTTTGTAATAATGATAATCCCAATAGTGCGACTATTTTTGATGATGAACTACCAGCAGTTACCAATGATAGTGCACTGACTCAAAATACACAATATATTTATTTTGGTCTTGACGCCTCCATCTGGATATGGAATGGTAGCTCTTACGTAAGTTTTGTTAAAAGTACTAACTTAAACGTGGGTCAAAGGGTGAGCGTTTATAAAACAATGGCCAATACGGTTCCAAACGCAACTGACTTGCCTTCAACAGGCTTAATAGAACTAGATGGCCTTATAAGAGTAGGACTCAATAAGGTTGATGTTAATTATTATAAACCTTATATCTTTAATTTATCAGCTAATCCTATAAAAGTTACTTTTACTTCTGCTTGTAAAGGGGCAACTATAGAGAATAGATATGCAGTGCAAGCTACAATTGCTGCAAATGCCAATCAAGGTGTCGATCTTAATGATATTACCTACTGGACCACGACCCTTACTGAAACCCTTACTGTGAATGTTATTCTTCCAAATGGTAAGTGGTATGAAATAGAATGGTATGCGTATGAAGTTAGTGCTGTAAAACAGATTTTTATGAGTGCTTTGCGTAAATTTTAAAAACCTTTTATAATATTTTTTTGTTTGATAGGAAATAGTTCTGAAGGTTCTAAAAAATAAACAGGTTATTGGCTAACACATAAATGTAAAAAATCTTCAAGTAGATCCAACGTTAAACTTTACCAAGAAATTGCCTCTTTTTTGTAATTGCCGTTTTTTTATTCGTTAATTTAAAGTTAAAAAAAAGTTCAGTTTGGTAGAGAATAGGCATCAAAAATTATTTTTGCTTATCAATTAACTACTAAAATACCACTGAATGAAGAAATTTTTCATTTGTACTGCAATAACAACATGTTTGCTATTGCCTGCTACTCAATTTGCCCAATCCAAAAAGAAAAAATCCAAAAAAGATGAAGCTGTAACTCAGGCAGCTCCTGAAAAAAAGCCAGAAGGTACAATCAAAGAATATAGCAAAGTAATTACAAAAGATGCCGTTTCTGACGATGGACTTTTTACCGTGCATAAAGTCGATAAAAAGTACTATTTTGAGATTCCAAATAAGTTATTAAACAAAGACATGCTGCTCGTTAGCCGATTGTCTAAATTACCATCAAATTTAGGAGGTGGCTACGTAAATGCGGGTTCCGAAACCAATGAGCAATTAATCGTTTGGCAACGTTTTCAGGACAAAATTCTCATCAAATCAAAAGCATACAATGCTGTTGCAAATGATACATTGCCAATAAGTATTTCGGTAAAAGCCAATAATTATGAGCCTACATTATTTGCTTTTGATATAGTTGCTTTTAGTAAAGATTCTGCCAATACGGTGATCGATGTGACTAAATTTTACAGTTCAGATGTAAAGGCCATCAGCGGAATATCGGCAGAAATGCGCGAATTATACAAAGTAAAAGGTTTGGATGATTCAAGAAGTTTTATCAACGGAATAAAAAGTTTTCCGATGAATATTGAGGTCATTCAGGATATGACATACAATGCTTCAAAACCCTCGATGTTAGAGGAGAGTGAATCAATTAGCATTCAAATGAACCAATCGATGGTTTTGTTGCCGGAAAAAATGATGCAGCCTCGATTAGCAGACCCTCGAGTGGGATGGTTTACGGTAAGCCAGTACGATTATGGCAGCAACGAATTAAAATCAGATCTTAAAACCTACATTCGCCGTTGGAGATTAGAGCCAAAAGATCCTGATGCTTATGCAAGAGGAGAATTGGTAGAACCGATAAAACCAATTGTGTACTATTTAGACCCTGCAACGCCTGAAAAACTTAGAAAATACATAAAATTAGGTATTGAAGAATGGCAAAAACCATTTGAAGCTGCCGGTTTTAAAAACGCTATTCTTGCCAAAGACGCCCCAACCAAGGAGGAAGATCCTGATTTTAGTCCTGAGGATATTCGATACTCAGTAATACGTTACGTGGCCAGTACGACCAGAAATGCTGTTGGTCCTAGTGTTTCAGACCCTAGAACAGGCGAAATTATCGAAAGTGATGTTATATGGTATCACAACCATTTGCGTTCCTACAGAAACAGATATTTGCTGGAAACGGGCGCTGCAAATCCATCTGCCAGAACTTTAAAAACGAGCGATGAAGAAATGGGAGATATGATGCGCATGGTAATTGCTCACGAAGTGGGTCATGCGCTTGGTTTTCCTCATAACATGGGTGCTAGCTGCGCTTATGATGTAGAAAGTTACAGAAATGGCGACTTTACACAGCAAAACGGAATTTCGGCAAGTATAATGGATTATGCCCGTTTTAATTATATTGCACAACCCGGAGATAAAAATATTCGTTTTATTCGAAAAATGGGTGCTTATGATAAATATGCAGTCAATTGGGGATACAGGGTGATTCCAAATGCAAAATCTGCACAGGATGAGAAGCCAACTTTAGACAAATGGATTTTGGATAATGCTGCAAATCCGATGTATAAATTCGGAAAACAAAGCAGTGCTTTCGATCCTTCTTCACAAACAGAAGATATTAGCAACAACTCGATGAAAGCAAGTTCGTATGGACTTAAAAACTTAGAGTATGTCGCAGGTCATTTACCGGAATGGACAAGTGATGTGACAAATGACTATGGAGATTTGCACGAATTATACGGAGAATTATTGGAGGTTTGGAGTAGGTATGTAGGGCATGTAGTGACCAACGTTGGAGGAGTTTACGAGAATATTAAAAACCCAAATCAAGCAGGAACGGTGTATGATGTAGTGCCAAAAGCCAAACAAATCGAAGCGATGAATTGGTTGCAAACCAATGCTTTTGCCTCTCCAACTTGGATTGTAAATACTAAAACACTAAGAAATACAGATTTTTCAGGTTACACAGAAAAATTCAGAAGTTTACAAGTGAGACATTTGAATAACTTATTGAGTTTTGGACGCATCGGCAGGTTGATGGATGCTGAAATACTGGGTACTGACAATTATAAAGCCCTAGATTTATTAAAAGATACCCGAAAAGGAATCTGGAAAGAAGCCGGTATTCCTTCTAATGTAACGATTTACAGAAGAAATTTGCAAAGAGCTTATATAGACAGAATGGCTTTTTTAATGACCGAGGAAATTAAGCCTACAGATCGCTCTACAATATATTATAATGTGGCGCAGTCGGATATCAGGGCGTTGGTTCGTGGCGAACTGACGGCTTTAAAAGCAACACTTGCTATTGCCAAAACAAGACCTGTAAATGCCGAAACAAAATACCATTATGAGGATGCTATCAAAAGAATAGATTTAATTCTTAATCCGAAATAGGGAAATGAATAAAAACAGAAAAGAGGCCTTTGTGCCTCTTTTTTATTGCCATGTATTAAATTTTTTCTTTTCTGCGCTCTTTGATTTTCTCTTTCATTTTATCCTTGTTTTCGTCCTGATTGGCTTTCCATTTGGTGTATTGGTCTGCTGTTAGAATTCCTTTCATTTTAGCGTCATTTGCCTCTTTTTCGGCTACCATTTCATCTTTTAAAGCTTTCTTTTGGTCAGTAGTAAGTTTGGTACCCGCTTCTTTCTGGTCTTTTCTCGCTTCCCTGAATTTTTCTGCTTTTGCACTTTTTTCAGCAAGTAATTGTTTTACTTGTTCCTGTTGTTTGGCATCTAGACTCAATTCTGAAGTAAGCTTTTTAAGATGTTTCTCGTTGCGCTGTTCTGGAGTCAGTCTTTCTCTTGGTTCGCTATTTGATTTTTGATCCATATCAGTATCTTGTGCAAAACTTGCAATTCCAACAAAAAGTAAAGCTGCAATAAATAATTTTTTCATGATTTGTTTTTTTAAGATTATACCAGTTAGATGTTATAAAAATCATTTGGTTTAATGGATATGTCAGAATTGTATTTTTTTTAACAAATTGACTGCGAATCTGGTAAGTTTTTATTAGAATGGTGTTTTTTAAATAAATTGCTTTAACTTTAATGGATTATGAAAACCCACAAAACATCATTATGAGTGCACTATCAGATCCTAATAAAATTGTTTTTTTTTCGACGCAACCCTATGATAAAACTTTTTTCGACCAATATAATGATGATTTTGGTTTTGAACTAGAGTTTTTTGAAACCCAATTGAACTCTCAAACGGTTATTTTAATCGAAAAAGCTACCACCGTATGTGTATTTGTAAACGACATTGTCAATGAGGCCGTTATAAAGCAATTGGCAGAAAAGGGAGTAAAAATAATTGCTTTACGCTGTGCAGGTTTTAATAATGTCGATCTGGAAGCGGCAAAAAAGTACCAAATGAAAGTGTGTCGCGTGCCTGCCTATTCGCCTCAGGCTGTTGCCGAACATGCTATGGCAATGATTTTGACATTAAATAGAAAAACCCATAAAGCCTACAACAGAGTTCGCGAACAAAATTTTTCTTTAAACGGATTATTAGGTTTTGACTTATTCGGAAAAACCATTGGAATCATCGGTACTGGAAATATTGGTAAAGCATTTGCTAAAATCGCTCTTGGTTTTGGGTGTAAAGTGTTAGCATATGATGTTGCTGCCAATCCCGAAATGGAGCAATTAGGAGTAACTTTTGTGAGCTTAGAAGTGATTTTTAAAACAAGTGATATCATTTCGCTACATTGCCCTTTAAACGAGCAAACCAAACATATCATCAACAAAAAAACGATTGATTTGATGAAAAAAAACGTCATGATCATCAATACAAGCAGAGGAGCATTAATAGAAACCAATTCTGTAATTGAAGGCTTAAAAGAGGAGAAAATCGGTTATTTAGGCATTGATGTTTATGAACAAGAGGAAAAATTGTTTTTTAAAGATTTGTCCGATGATATTATTCAGGACGATGCTATTCAGTGTCTCATGAGTTTTCCGAATGTTCTGGTAACGGCGCATCAGGCGTTTTTTACCAACGAAGCGCTAACGCAAATTGCTTTGGTTACTTTTGCTAATATAAAATCTTTATTGGCAAGGAATGATATTGATAATAAGGCGGCTTTGTTGGTGTAAATAGCTATGTTTTATTTTCTAAAATTTCAGAAAGTGTCTTAGGATTTTGACGATTATCCCAAAATGCCATAATAATTAATTCAGTTGAGGTTGTCTTATAGAAAATGTTATAATGACCCAATGTTGAGGCTCGGATATCAGAAAAGTTTGTTTTAATATAAACATGAGGATTGTTAGAAAGAAAATGAACTCGTTGTGCGATTTCAATAACCAACTTTTTTGGATATGTGGCTGATTTGTTTCTTTTAGTCCAATAACTTAGTATTTTTCTTCTTTGAATTGCTGCAGTTTTGGTCCAAATTATTTTGACAGCCATTCTAAATCTTCTTTATCTAAATCTTCCTGAGAAATGACTCTGCCATATTTTATATCTTCTTCACTTTCTTTTAGCATATCCAATTCGTATTGTTCAAATTGATATACTTCCGAAGTTTCTGCATTTTTTAATAAATCTATAATTCTCTCAAGTAAACTTAAATCTTCAATGTTTTTGAGCTTATCGAATATTTCTAATTTAATTTCTAAAGTGCTCATAATAATATGATTTTGTATGATCAAATTTATGTAAATTAAATGAAAAACCCGCCAAATTTTTTAAAATTTGGCGGGTTCTAAATATCATTAAAGGACAATAAATTACCCCAAAAGTTCAACCATTTTAAAATCACCTTCAACAGCAACTTTGGTCAAACCATGTTTAGATAAATTTTTCATGGACGCATCCCATTTTTTACCACTTAAATTAGCCGTAATTTTTAATTGCTGAAGATCCATTTTATTTTCATTTCCTTTCAATAAATCTACGATAAATTTTTCTTCATCAGAAAGTTCAATCGATGCTTGTTTTTTCTCCGGACGCATTTGCGGGAACAATAAAACTTCCTGAATAGAAGCATTGTTAGTAAGATACATGATCAAACGATCCATACCAATTCCCATTCCAGATGTTGGTGGCATACCATATTCCAAAGCTCTCAAGAAGTCTTCATCGATAACGCCATTTGCTTCATCATCACCTTTTTCAGACAAACGCATTTGATCTTCAAAACGCTCACGCTGATCAATTGGGTCATTCAATTCAGAATAAGCATTTGCTATTTCTTTACCACAAACCATCAGTTCAAAACGCTCTGTAAGCTCAGGATTGTCGCGGTGTTCTTTACATAAAGGCGACATTTCTTTAGGATAATCGGTAATAAAAGTTGGCTGAATATAATTTCCTTCACATTTCGCTCCAAAAATCTCATCAATCAATTTTCCTTTCCCCATTGTTTTATCAACATCGATTCCCATTCCTCTGGCAGCTTCAAACAATTCGTCTTCGCTTTTTCCAGAAATATCAAAACCAGTAAAATGTTTGATAGAATCGGTCATCGTCACGCGAGCATAGGGCGCTTTAAAATTAATTTTATGTTCACCAAATGTCGCTTCGCTTGTTCCGTTTACGGCAATCGCACATTGTTCCAGCAAGTCTTCGGCAAATTCCATCATCCAGTTGTAGTCTTTGTAGGCTACATATATTTCCATAGCAGTAAATTCAGGATTATGGGTTCTGTCCATTCCTTCATTTCTAAAGTTTTTAGAGAACTCATAAACACCTTCAAAACCACCAACAATAAGTCTTTTTAAGTACAATTCGTTTGCAATACGCATGTAAAGCGGAATATCAAGCGAATTATGATGTGTGATAAAAGGGCGCGCTGCAGCTCCACCCGGAATAGGTTGCAAAACCGGAGTTTCCACCTCAAGATAACCTCTGTCGTTAAAGAATTTACGCATTGCAGTAAACAATTTTGTTCTCTTGATAAAGGTCTCTTTTACGTGCTCATTCACCGTCAAATCTACATAACGCATTCTGTAACGCAATTCAGAGTCATTAAAAGCATCGTGCACCTTGCCGTCCTCATCTACTTTTGGCAAAGGCAGCGGACGCAAAGATTTACTTAAAAAAGTAAATTGGTCTACGCGAAGACATTGTGCTCCAACTTTTGTGGTAAACAATTCACCTTCAATACCAATAAAGTCACCCAAATCGGTCAATTTTTTAAATACTGTGTTGTACAAAGTTTTATCGTCACCTTCGCACAAAACATCGCGATTCACATACAATTGAATACGTCCTTCGCTATCTTGCAGCTCGGCAAAACAAGCTTTTCCCTGATCTCTCACACTCATCAAACGTCCAGCAACAACTACCTTTTTACCCTCTTCGAAAGACTCCTTAATTTGCTTTGAAGTATGATTTACTGGAAAAAGATTAGCAGGATAAGGATTGATTCCTAAGTTGCGTAAGTTTTGAAGTTTTTCTCTTCGGATGATTTCTTGTTCTGATAATGCCATTTTGTGCTCTTTTTTAAGAGTGCAAAGATAAAGAAAAGAATGTAGATTTTAGAATGCAGATTTTAGATTTTTTGTAGCAGTAATTTTCGTGTTTTCAATTGCCTTTAGTCCCGCTATTCACTTGTATCTTTTTTACTGAAAAAGCAAAAAAGGATACCGCTGCTATCGGGGCTAGAGTAGAGATTTTGTTTTTTATTAGACTTTTTGATCGAAGTGTGTTTTGTCTTTGCGAGGAACGAAGCAATCTCAATTGCTGTATCCGCAAAGTGTCTTTTAGTAGTGAGATTACTTCGTTCCTCGCAAAGACAGGACTTAAAAAAATGTAGAATCAAAACAAAAACCTCCATATCTTAGCAACTCACAACTTCAGAACCTTCAAAAGAATGAAATTCATACCATCTTTTATAATTCTAATGCTCCTCACAAGTTGCCAGATCACCGAAACGATAAATATCAATCCAGATGGAACGGGAAAGATAGAGATTACAGAGCTTCGGGATGAAAATAGTTATATGCAATTGGCAGGTGAAAATTATTCAAAAGAAGAAGAATTTAAGGATACTACCTTTGTTTTTAAAGAGTACATGATAAAGTACAAGGAAAATTTTTCTAAATATTTGCCAGCGGAGCAAGAGCTGTTTCAAAAATATGCCGATACAAAAGTGCATATAAAAAAGAGCTCTTTCGAGAAAGAATTTAGAAAAACAGTTACTTTAAAATTTAATAAAGTCACTGATATTCCAGATTTATATAAAACAGAAAACTACGCAGATGACATTAAATTTAATTATGCTTTAACAGCCGAAAAAGAGTACTGGAAAGTAGCCTATGATTTTGATGGATTAGTTTTTAAGCGAACAGTTTTGATTACAAGTCAGGAGCTGCTTCAAAAAAGCAAAGACGAATTTAACGATATGGATCCAAAGTATAAATCTTTAAAATTGGTTCAAAAATATGTCTTAAATTATCATTTTCCACGAAAAATAAAAGTAGTTTCAAATCATAAAGCTGTTATAAGTATGGATAAAAAGTCATTACAACTGGAGTTTCAACTTTCGGAGTGCATGCAAAATCCTGAAAGCACTAATTTAGAAGTGGTTTTAGAATAGTTTTTTAAAAAGCATTAATCGATTAAACAAATCAACGATTGAGCAATTAGAAATAGAGTTCGTATATTTGTATAAAAATTAAATAAACTATGAAATTATATAAAGTACTGGGTTTGTTATTAGCAATCGTATCGCTAACAAGCTGCACGTTTACCGAAAATATTTATGTAAACAAAGACGGAACAGGTAAATTATCGGTTGATATGGATGGTTCTTCTCTAATGGCAATGGCAGGCGATCAGTTGGGCAATCAAATGGGAGCAGATGCCAAGAAAAATATTGACTCAACGTTTACTTTTAAACAATTATTCGAAGAAAAAAAAGACAGCATTGCCAAACTCTCTCCGGAAGCTCAAGCCGAACTTAAAAAATTGGAGAATTTTGTAGTCAATACCAAAATGAATGCAGAAAAAAAGGAGTTTTTAATGACGCTTTCAACCGATTTTAAAAATGTAAACGAATTGCAAGATGTGCTCCAGGCTTTGAATGCCATGCAAAGACTCGAAAAAGGAGGTAGTGCAGCAATGCCTTTTGGCGGAAATTTAGGAAATAATGCTAGTAAATTAAGTTATAGTTACAACGGAAAGAAGTTTACACGAAAAGCGGTTATCGATACGCAGAAAAAAGTAGAAAAACCTGTCGATAGCACTGCCGATATGTCTAAAATGATCTTTGCTTCTTCAAGTTATACCCTAAAATACCATTTTCCGAAAGCGGTTAAAAAAGTCTCGCATCCAAACGCTTTATTTAGCGAAGATCGAAAAATAATTACCATACAATATCCTTTTACAGAGTACATGGAAACGCCGGATAAACTAAACTTGGAAGTAGAGTTTGAAAAATAATTAAAATGAATAAAAAAATTCAACTTCAAGACTTAGGCCAAAAAGATTATAAAGTTACTTGGGAATATCAGGAAGAACTTTTTAAAAACATAGTCGATTTAAAAATAAGAAACAGAAGAGAAGAACTCGATTTACCAACCCCAAATCACCTACTATTGGTCGAGCATCCTCATGTATATACTTTAGGGAAAAGTGGCGATTTAGAAAATTTATTATTAAACGAAAAGCAACTTGAAGCCAAAGGTGCATCCTTCTATAAAATCAATCGTGGTGGCGATATTACCTATCATGGTCCTGGTCAGATTGTGGGGTATCCGATTCTAGACCTAGAAAATTTCTTTACAGATATTCATAAATATTTACGTTTTCTCGAAGAATCTATTATCCTTACACTAGCAGAATACGGCCTTGATTGTGGGCGCAGTGATGGTGAAACGGGTGTTTGGTTAGGTGTAGGAACCCCTTTTGCCAGAAAGATTTGTGCGCTTGGTGTGCGAGCTTCGCGTTGGGTAACCATGCACGGATTTGCACTAAATGTGAATGTAGATTTAGGGTATTTTGATAATATCATTCCGTGTGGTATACGCGGTAAAGCGGTGACTTCTTTACAAGTAGAATTAGGTGTAGAAAGAGTAGATGAAGAGGAAGTAAAAGTTAAGATTGTTAAGCATTTGACCAATTTGTTTGAAGCAGAATTTGTTTAAAAAGTATGCTAAGCGAGGCAGAAAATAACAATTATAGAATGGCTGTTCCCTCAGAATTTGGAGCTGTTTTTTCGCATTTTTATTATGCCGAAAATAAAACGCTTTCTTCAATAACAAAAACATTATTGCCAAGTTTCCAGACGATTTTGGTATTTAGTTTTGGAACAAAAGTAGTGATACAATCGCAACAAAAGACAATTCTCGAAATCGAGAAATGTATGGTTTTAGGACCCATAAAGCAGGCATTTGATTATACTTTGCCACCGGATTCTCAAATTTTGGTAGTCAATTTTAAAGAAGATGCTTTTTATAGATTTTTTGGTAATGCGCTTTTAACACATTCATTGCCCATTCATCCTGATGCGCTAATTCCCGAAAATTGCTTCACCATTTTATGGGGAGAACTCAAAAAAATATCTGAAACAAAGGATAGGGTATATTTTTTATTAGACTTTTGCAAACCTTATTTACGAGATCAAAATCGGTTAACACAACTTTTGACGAATTTTAAGGACGATGCTTTAGATCCTATTAAAGCAATTGCGGCTTCAACTCAGCAGAGTGAGAGGAATATTCAGCTTCATCAAAAGAAGTTTTTTGGCTACAGTATTAAAGAGCTTAATCGGTATGAACGCTTTTTGAAAGCAACGGAACAAATTCAAAAAAATATCATAAACGGTTCTAAAACAGATTGGTTGGCTATTGTCAATCAGTGTGGTTTTTATGATCAAAGTCAGCTCATTCATGATTTTAAATATTACATGAATATTTCTCCAACGAAGTTTTTAAAATTTCAAAAGGATATTTGTGTTGCTAAAGGTTTCTAATATCCCGAATTTTGTAATTTATAGTTTTTACCCGCTTTATCGAATGATTAGAGGTTTTGTATTCAAGGAATTTAAATGTTTAACTCCATTTAGTTGTCAGGATCTTCGTAAGATATACTTAACAAAAATGATTCCATTAGATTTTTACTATTTTTTATGAAAGGCATTTTCGTTTTCTTACAATTTTGCCTAAATGATGTGATATACATTTGTTATGTTGAATCTTTAAAAAATAGAAAACATGAAAAATTTAGTTATTTACGCACACCCAAATTCAAATAGTTTAAATCATTTATTCAAACAAATTGTTGTTGAAAATTTGCAGGAATTAGGACAAGAAGTGATCGTTAGAGATTTATATGAGATCAATTTTGATCCTATTCTATGTTTAGCCGATATGAATGGTCAGCGAATAGGGCAGGTGAGCAATGATGTAAAGATCGAGCAGGATTTTATAAGTTGGGCAGATCAGATTATTTTTATTTACCCAATTTGGTGGACAGGAATGCCGGCCATTATGAAAGGATATATTGACCGTGTCATGAGTTACGGCTTTGCTTATCGATACGATCAAGGGGTTCAAAAAGGTTTGTTAGCTGGCAAACAAACCATCATTATTAATTCGCACGGCAAATCAAAGGCAGAATATGAAACCTTAGAAATGGATAAAGCTTTGATTCTAACTTCGGATATTGGAATTTTTAAGTACTGTGGCTTACAGATCAATCAACATTTTTATTTTGATAGAGCAGACAGACCTTCTCAAGAGAGTATTTCGGATTGGGAGGAAAAAATTAAATTTCTCTTCAAAAAAGAAAATGTAGAAAATTAAAAATCTAACTTTAATTGTTCTGGTAAAAGTCTAAAACTCATTCGATGGTATTTGGTTGTGCCATATAGCCGAATGGCTTCGCGATGTTCTTTTGTTGGATAGCCTTTGTTTTTTTTCCAATTGTACATCGGGAATTCTTCATGTATTTTATTCATATATTCATCGCGATAGGTTTTGGCCAAGACAGAAGCCGCAGCAATGCTAAGGAATTTAGCATCTCCTTTTATTATGCTTTGGTTAGGGATAGATTTTAATAATTCTATTTCAGCCGCAGAAAATTGTTTCCCAAAGGTGTTTTTAAGGCCTAATTTTGCATTTAAAGATCGGTTGCCGTCTACAATAATAAATTCAGGAATTTGGTTTAGCTTTAAAATGCATTCTTGCATCCCTTTCATCGAAGCGTTGAGAATGTTTATTTCATCAATTTCCTCAGGATGTAAATGGGTAACAGCATAACAAATAGCATTCTCTTCTATAATAGGTTTTAAAAGTTCTCTTGTTTTCTCAGAAAGTTGTTTGCTGTCATTGAGTATTGTATTTTCAAAATCTTGAGTCAAAATTATGGCAGCTGCAGTCACAGGTCCAGCAAGGCAGCCACGACCTGCTTCGTCAGTACCGCTTTCTAAAAGGTATCCCGAAAATTTTTTTTGTAGCACTTTTTTTGTTTTTACAGACAAAGATTGTAAAATTTTCTAATTTTTTTATTTTGTTTTTATTAAAGTTTAAGAATTATCATAAAAATAAAATAGATGTAGTTTTTTTATCTTCTTAGTAATTAGAAGGTTATTTTTTATGAAGTTCATTATTATTTTTATTAAATGTTAAAAAAGAGTGATTAAGAAAAATAAAATAAATGAGTATTTGTCTTTTTTAACAAGTAAAACTACTTTAAAATGAAAAATAACACCATCTTTCTATTAATATGCTAAAAGAATCCATTTAAGTTTATTAAAAATTAAGTTAAAAATGTTTGTTAATTTAAGAAATAATTAAGATGTTTGTGGAATACTAATTCAAAATAACTTAAAATGAAATTAAAATTACAATGGATTTTTACGCTGCTGGTAGCGTTGTCTATGCAGTTTTCTTTTGCTCAAGAACGAACTATTTCAGGGTTTGTTTCTGATGGCACAGGAGTTGTTCCAGGTGTTAACGTTGTGGTAAAAGGAACAAAGGTCAGTACTTATACAGACTTTGATGGTAGTTACTCAATAAAAGCAAAAACAGGAGATGTTTTGGTTTTTACTTATGTTGGTATGAGTGACAAACAAATGACTGTTGGTACTTCGAACACTGTTAGTCTTACTATGGAATCTGCAGCCCAAATTATGAACGAGGTTGTGGTTGTAGGTTATGGTGTACAAAAGAGAAAAGAGGTTACAGGGTCGATTTCTAAAATTTCAGGAAAAGATATCTCTAATTTAGTAACTCCGAGTTTTGAGGGTGTTTTGGCAGGAAGAGCTACTGGGGTACAAGTATTAACGAATACAGGTCTTCTTGGAGCTGCTCCAAGAATTAGAATTAGAGGTATTGGATCTATTTCTGGTAGTACTGAGCCATTAATTGTTGTAGATGGTATTCCTATTTATTCAGGTGATGTAGGTGGTGTGTCAGCTACAAATGGTTTGGCAGATATCAATCCAGAGGATATTGAGTCTTTTGATGTTTTAAAAGATGGTGCTGCGACAGCTATTTATGGTTCTAGAGCTGCAAATGGTGTAATCTTAATTACTACTAAAAGTGGAAAAAGAGGAACTTTAAAAGTGAGTTATTCAAGTGTTTTTGGTGTAGCTAGTGCTGCTAAAAAATATGATCTTTTAGAGACTCCTGATTTCTTGACTATTTCTAATGAGAAAAGAACTAACAGAAATCAAGCAGCATGGGCTGTTGGAAATACATTTAATACAGATTGGCAAGATGCTGTTTTGAGAAATGCTTCTCAAACTACTCATAATCTTAATTTTAGTGGTGGTTCTGAGAAAACAAAATATTATTTATCTTTAGGTATTTCTGATTTTGATGGGATCAACTTAGCAAATAGTATGAAAAAATATTCTATTAGAGCTAATATTGATCAAGATATCAATAAATGGTTGAGTATTGGTACGAATATCAATGTTAATAGAACAGAGTATGATGGATTGAATAGTAATGCAAGTGGTTTATCAGGTAATATTTTTAACACGATTAGACAATTGCCGAATACACCAATTTATGATCCAGCTGATCCAACAGGTTATAACCTTTCACCAAATAATGCAAACGTTGGTCAATGGGATAATTTAGCTCCAGTAGGAGATAATATTACAAATATTATTTATGCTCTTGATAATAATAAATACAAATCAACGACAACAAGAATCATTGCAAGTGCCTTTGCAAATGCAAAAATTACTTCTGACTTGAGTTATAAATTACAAGTAAGTGCCGATAATGCTATGACAGATGGTTTCCAATATTGGAATCCTGTACATGGAGATGGTCGTGGTTCAAACGGAATTTTATATCAAGAGAATAGAAATCTTTTAAGATGGAACTGGCAAAATATCTTGAATTACAAGCATACTTTTGCTGAAGATCATAATATTGGTTTAACAGGAGTTGCTGAATATCAAAAATCAAGAGATAAATTGTTATGGGGTCAGGGAAGTGATATTATTAGTGATTTCTTCGATCAGAATCTTGTTACTAATAGTTATAATACTAAAGACACAGGTGGTGGAATTACTGAAAAAGGTATTATTTCTTATTTAGGTCGTTTTACATATAATTTCAGAGAGAAATATTTTATTCAAGGATCTCTTAGACGTGACGGAATTTCACAATTTGAATCAGATGTTAGATACTATAATTTTCCTGGAGTTTCTGCAGGTTGGACAGTTTCTAAAGAAAGCTTTATGCAAGGAATCAGTAATACTGTTTCTGATCTGAAATTCAGAGCTTCTTATTCGGAGGTTGGTAATGTTGATGTATTAAATCAAGCATCTTATCCTTCAAAAGACCTTACAATTGGTTCTCCTTACGGCCCTTCAAATGGTATTGGTTATTTTCAATTTGGAAATCCTTTATTGCAATGGGAAACGTCTACTAAAGTGGATCTTGGTGTAGATTTAGGATTGTTCAACAACCGTTTAACTGTTGCTTTTGATTATTTTCAAAATGATATTGATGACTTAGTTTTGGCTGCGCCAACTCCTCCATCTATTGGTATTCCTAACAATACAATCAACCAAAACGTTGGTAAAATGTACAACAAGGGGTATGAGTTTGCTGTAAGTTTTAAAGCGATCAATACTCCAAACTTTACATGGGATCTGTCTTCTAACTTGACACTTACTAAAAACGAAGTTACTGCTTTGTATCAAGGACAGCCTATCGTAGGAGGTTCTTCTACAGACACCAATATTGCCCCTAATATCATTATACAACAAGGAGAGTCAATTAACTCTTTATACGGATTCGAATATTGGGGAACTAACCCTGCAAACGGTAACCCGGTTTATTATAAAGCGAATGGTAGTTTAGTACAAGGTAATCTTAATACACAAACTTACTTTACATTCGATCCAAATAATCCTGCGGCTGCTATGAATACTGCAAGTGCCTCTTCTTTAGTGACTGCTGACAAGAAAATATTAGGAAATACTTTGCCAACTTATTTTGGTTCTGTATCATCTAATATGAAATACAAAAGTCTTGATTTTGGTTTCATGTTTAGATTTAGTGGAGGAAATAAAATTTTCAACGCTACTAGAAGAGAGTTAATGAATCAAAACTTTAATAACAATGGAACAGAGATTTTAGGAAGATGGCAAAGTGTTGACAATCCTGGAGATGGATGGACACCAAGATTGTATGCAAGTACTAATACATTTACAAATCTTACTGGAAGTGCAAGTACTCGTTTTGTTGAGAAAGGTGATTTCATCTCACTTGATAACATAAGTATAGGTTATACATTGCCTAAAATGTTGATGGATAAAATTGGAGTAGATAACTTTAGAATTTTTGCTCAAGGACAAAATATCTGGTTGATTTCTGACTATAAAGGTATAAATCCTGAAATGGAAACGTCTGGAGTAGATATTAATGGAACACCACGTGCTAAAGTGATATCAATTGGATTAAATGTAAGTTTATAAAAAGAACATATGAAAAATATAATAAAAACAATTCTACTTTCTGTAGTTGTACTCGGGATGAGTTCATGTACAGAAGAAAAAATATTGGATTTAAAACCAGTAAACAATATTCTAAGTCCGGATGCTTTTACAACTCCTACGTTGATTGCTACATACATGAATGGTGTTTATAATGCTGCAGCGATTGGACAATACAATGCAGCGCCGAATAGTCCAAATGGTGGTAGAGGTTACGTTTGGGGAGCTGCCTTTGTACAACAAGGGGAGACTAGAGGAGAAGATGTTGTTAATATGGCTACTTTTTATGAGTTGACATATACTGCAACTTATGATCCAACAACAGCTAATAATGTTTATTATTGGGTTGATGGTTACAGATTGATCAACAGATGTAATATTATGATTGAGGGAACGACAGATGCTGTTGCTAAAGGAGTTATTACTAAAGCTGTTGGTGATAATTATATCGGACAAGCCAAGTTTTTAAGAGCAATTACGCATTTAGAATTGCTTACTTATTTTGCTAGGCCATATAATTTTACAGCTGGTGCTACTCATCCTGGAATTCCTTACAGAGAAGTTGGTGTTAATACAAGTGCAGAAATTACATCTGAGTCACTTAAACCAAGAAACACTGTTGCTGAAGTTTATGATAAAGTTTTGGCCGATTTAAATGATGCAGAAACTTTAATAACGACAGGTAGTTCAACTACATTTTCATCAAGGCTTGTTGGAAGAGCTTCTAAGTGGGCTGCAATTGCTTTTAAAACAAGACTTTATCTTCAAAAAAGAGATTGGGCAAATGTAATTGTTGAAGGTAATAAGTTATCGGGAGCTTTCGCTTTAACAGCTGACCCTTATGCTCCGTTTCAGGGAAGTAGTGCTGTTGCAACTAGTAATTCAGAGTCTATTTTTTCTATTCAACATTCTGCTACAGCTAATCCTACTGTAAATGGAGCTTTGCCAAGTATGCTAAGAGATAGAGCTTTAGTTTGTATTAGTCCAATTCTTTGGAGAGATACAACATGGTGGTTAGCCGACGATAAAAGAAGAGAAGATGGAAAATTCATCTACACTGCTTCAGGTATAAAATATACTAATAAGTATACAGATGTTACTAACAGGACAGATGCTGCTCCGGTTATTAGATATGCTGAAGTGGTTTTGAATATGGCAGAAGCTCACGCGCGTTTGTCAAATTTATCTACTGCATTGAATTTATTGAATTCTGTAAGAAATAGATCTTTGGCTAATCCAGCGACTCAGGCTTATACAGCTGCTTCTTTCACTACAGATGCTACTATGGTGGCGGCTATACTAAAAGAAAGAAGAATCGAGTTTTTACAAGAAGGTCGTAGGTGGACAGATATTCATAGATTACAAGGAGACCCAATTGCATCTGTTGCTATAGACGGAATTCCTGCAAAATATGCTAGTGGTGCTACTCCTGCAGCGGCTGCCTTTGTATTAGGAAATAGTTTTGTTGTCACAACTCCGGTTGCGGCTATTCCAGGTACTGATTATAAGTTTTTATGGCCAATACCACAAATTGAGTTAAATACAAACCCAGGTCTAGGACAAAATCCTAACTGGTAATACAAAATAAATATTATATTATTTTTTAGAGTCCCAATTGCTTTAGCAATTGGGACTTTTTTGTACTAACATTTTGTTTTTTTTCGTTTATACGTTTTTATAATTTACCTTTGCCTCATCAATTTTATTAAAATTAATATCTATACATAAAGCTGTCAAATGAGAATTCTTTTTCTTCTATATCTATTAGCCGTTCCTACTATATTATTCTCTCAGGAAAAAAAAACTTCTAAAAATAATTTAGATATGAAAACGCAGTATTCGAGTATAACCGATACTGTTAAGAAGAAAAAAAGTTTAGTGGCAAAAATTGAGCAGTATCAGATTATCACATTAGATCATGATACTACTTATGTAGATACTTCTTTGACGATAAAAAGTGCTTACAGACAAAACTATCTGAGAAAGGATAATTTTGGATTAATGCCTTTTTCAAATGTTGGACAGACCTATACTATCTTACAATACAGTTTGACTGATTTTTCGCCGTATCCTGAAATTGGTTTCAAAGGCAAGCACTTTAATTTTCTGGAAGCCAATCAAATTAATTATTACTCGGCGGCGACACCTTTAACAGAGTTGTTTTTTAATACATCAGTAGGAAAAGGACAAAATGTAGATTCGTTTATTACCTTGAATACATCCAAAAATCTTAACTTTTCAATGGCTTACAGAGGCTTGCGTTCTGAAGGAAAGTATATCAATCAATTAGCAAGTACCGGAAATTTTAGATTTACTACCAGTTATTTTACTACCGATTTGCGTTATGTTTTGAATGCGCATTATGCGTATCAGGATATTTTGAATGAAGAAAACGGAGGAATTACGACTCCTGAAGATTTTGAAAGTGGAAATGCAGATTTTAATAATCGTCAACGATTACAAGTATATCTTACCGATGCTCAGTCTTTTCTTAAAGGAAAACGGTTGTTTTTTGACCATGCCTTTCGAGTAAATCCAAAGCAAGGAAACAATAATTTGTATGTAACGCATCAATTTAATTATGAAAATAAATTTTTTGAATACAATCAACCTACCGTACTTTCAACTGTTGATGCAAGATTGGTACAACGATTTGGAGAATCTTACGTAGCGAGTGCAATTAATGATCAGACTAAATTTGAAAAATTGTACAACAAAGCTGGACTGACTTATGAAAATTTACTTTTAGGAAAATTTAATTTTTTTATTGATGATTACAGGTCAAATTATAAGTACGACCGAATTATTATAAACGAAGATGGTACATCGGTTTCAGACAATTTGTTTCAGCAAATTAATAATGTTGGCGGGCAATACGAATATCAAAAAAACAAATGGATTGGACGTTTATTATACACCAGATCCATTACAAATCAGTCACTTTCTGACTTAGATGCTAAATTAAAGTATAATTTGACTGAAAAAATAAAATTTGATTTCAGATACAGAAATATCAACAAATTACCCAATAATAACTATAATCTCTATCAAAGTAGTTATGTTTCTTATAATTGGTCGAATAATTTTAAGAATGAAAAAATCAATACGCTTAGTGCCAATGTTTTTACGCCTTGGTTAAATGCAGAGGTGCAATATTCGGTGCTAAAGGATCATTTGTATTTTGCAGATGTTTCTACAGCGGCTGAAGATTTAGCAAAAACACAAATTATTGCGCCAGCTCAGTACGCAAATGCAATTAATTATTTGTCTGTAAAGGCGAGCAGAGAATTTAAAATGGGTCGCTTTGCATTAGATAATACAGTGTTGTATCAAAAAGTAGATCAGTCTGAATTGATTCTAAATCTGCCCGATTTAGTGACCAGAAATACACTTTATTATTCTAATTATTTCTTTAATAAAGCACTTTATTTACAAACTGGAATCATCTTTAATTATTTCACTAAATATTATGCTAACGATTATAATCCTGTTGTAGGCGAAGCTTTCGTTCAGAATAGAAAAGAAATTGGTGGTTATCCAACCTTTGATTTCTTTGTTAATGGAAGAATTCGTCAGACCAGAATTTATTTAAAAGCAGAACATTTTAATGCTATTTTTTCTCAGGATGACTATTATTCTGCTCCAAACAATCCATATCGTGATTTTACAATTCAATTTGGTTTGGTTTGGAATTTCTTCCAATAAATATTCAAAAGTTAATTTTTCAAATTCAAAAAAATGAAGTTTTCAAAAAACATATTAGAAACAATTGGTAACACACCATTAGTAAAACTCAACAAAATTGTCGAGGGAATCGATGCTTTGGTATTAGCAAAAGTGGAGACTTTTAATCCCGGAAATTCTGTAAAAGACAGAATGGCCGTAAAAATGATCGAAGATGCTGAGGCAGACGGACGTTTGCAGCCGGGCGGAACCATTATAGAAGGAACTTCTGGAAATACAGGTATGGGATTAGCACTTGTAGCGATCATAAAAGGTTATAAATTAATTTGTGTAATCTCTGACAAACAATCCAAGGAAAAAATGGATATTTTGCGCGCTGTAGGAGCAAAAGTTGTCGTTTGTCCAACCGATGTTGAGCCAACAGATCCACGTTCTTATTATTCGGTTTCAAAGCGTCTGGCTTCAGAAACTCCTAATTCGTGGTATGTAAATCAATACGATAATATGTCAAATTCTTTGGCGCATTATGAGCAAACCGGACCGGAAATTTGGGAACAAACAGATGGAAAAATTACTCATTTTGTGGTTGGAGTAGGGACAGGAGGAACGATTTCTGGAGTAGGCAGATATTTAAAAGAAAAAAATCCAAATATTAAAATCTGGGGGATCGATACTTACGGTTCTGTTTTTAAAAAATACCATGAAACCGGAATTTTTGATGAAAACGAAATTTACTCTTATATTACAGAAGGTATTGGGGAAGATATTTTGCCTAAAAATGTTGATTTTTCTCTTATTGACGGATTTACAAAAGTTACCGATAAAGACGCAGCGGTTTATACCCGAAAAATTGCGCTAGAAGAAGCTATTTTTGTAGGTAATTCTGCTGGTGCGTGTATCAAAGGATTGCATCAGTTGAAAGAACATTTTAAGCCGGAAGATGTAGTTGTTGTTTTGTTTCATGATTCTGGAAGTCGTTATGTAGGTAAAATGTTTAATGACGATTGGATGCGTGAGCGTGGTTTCTTGGACGAAAATATTACCAAAGCCGAGGATGTTATTAAAGACCATATAGACAAACAATTAATTGTTGTTCGTACAGAAGAGCTGGTTTCGCACGCGATTGAGCGCATGCGTAAATATAAAATTTCGCAAATTCCTGTTGTAGATATTAACGGTTTTGTAGGATCTGTAGATGAAACAGATTTATTCAGAAGTTATGTAGCCGACAAAAATGTAGCCGAAAAACCGATAAAAGAGGTGATGGGAAAACCTTTTCCAATTGTAAAATTGGCTACGCCTATCGAAGAAGTTTCTAAATTATTTACCAAAGAAAACGATGCCGTTTTGGTAGACTTAGAAAACGGAAATCACCATATTATTACCAAATATGATATTATTGGATCGATAAAATAAAATCATAATTTGTAACTTTAAAATCCATAAATCTGATGTATAAGTTGGGTTTGTGGATTTTTATTTTAAAGAAAAAAGAATGAATTTTACCGCCATAGATTTTGAAACCGCAACGGCTTATCATCCGTGTTCTGTTGGTATTGTTACCGTAGAAAACGGAATTATAGTTGATGAATTTGTTTCCTTAATTAAACCGCCCAATAATATTTATTCGCCATTTACGATTCAGGTTCACGGTATTTACCCGAGTCATACGGTAAACGCAAAATCATTTTTGCAGGTATATCCGGAAATCGAAAAAAGATTAAAAAATAGAATCGTAGTGGCACATAACGAAAGTTTTGATCGAAATGTTTTGAGTAAATCAATGGCACTTTATGGTTTGCATTATGAAGATTTGCATATTCCTGCACGTTGGGAATGTACCGTAAAAATATACAAGGCTAAAGGTTTAAACCCCACAAAATTGAGCGATTGCTGTCGCGAAATGAACATACAATTGAATCATCACGAGGCTTTATCAGATGCTAGGGCTTGTGCAAAATTATACATGTTGAAATAATTTTGTAGGATTAAATTTACTATATTTATGTTTTATAAACGGATATAAAACATAATATGAAAGAAGATTTTCTTCACTATCTCTGGAGATTCAAGAAGTTTGATACTTTAAATTTAAGAACTACTCAAGATGAGCAGGTAACTATTATTAAAACAGGGGACTACTTAGAACTCGCCGGACCAGACTTTTTTAATGCTCAAATAAATATTGGTAATCAGAAATGGGCTGGAAATATTGAAATTCATATAAAATCTTCCGATTGGTATTTGCATCATCATGAACGAGACACCGCTTATGAAAGCGTAATTTTACATGTTGTTTGGGAGCACGATACTGAAATTTTTAGGCAAAATAATACTGAAATTCCAGTTTTGGTTTTAAAAAATTATGTTGCTCCAGAAATTATTTCAAATTATCAGGCTTTAATTACTCCAAAATCATGGATATTTTGCGAAAAACAAATTAGTCAAATTGATGAATTTGTGTTTAAAAGTTGGTTGGAACGTTTGTTTTTTGAGCGATTAGAGCGAAAATCAAAACCTATTTATGATTTGTTGAAAGAAACAAATCAGGATTGGGAAGCCGTTTTGTTTTGCTTATTGGCTAAGAATTTCGGTCTGAATACCAATGGAAATTCCTTTTTTCAGATTGCAAAAGCCCTTCCATTTTCTATGATCCGAAAAGAAAGTTTCGAACTGGTTAATCTCGAATCATTGCTCTTTGGAGTTGCAGGTTTGTTAGATTCAGAGAAAGAAGATGTCTATTTTAAAGATTTAAAATTTAGCTATTTTTATCTAATTCACAAGTACCAATTAGAAAAAGTATATGTAGAACCAGTCCAGTTTTTTAAGCATCGTCCCGATAATTTTCCAACCATTCGCCTTTCGCAATTAGTAAATTTGTATCATAAACAGCAAAATTTATTTTCGAAAATTACAGCTTTAAAGTCTTTAAAAGAAATTTATAATGTCTTTGAAGTTTCGGCCGGATCGTACTGGCAAAATCATTTTCAGTTTGATAAACAAAGTCCTAAAAAAGCTAAATTTCTTTCAAAGTCATTTATAGATTTATTGGTTATCAATACTATTATTCCTGTTCAATTTACTTTTGCAAAAGTAATGGGCGACTCAATTTCTGAGGATTTGATCATGCTTTTGGATGAAGTGGCACCCGAAAAAAATTCAATTATAGAAAAATTTAATTCATTTGGAATAAAGTCTAAAAATGCTTTTGAAACGCAGTCATTATTACAGCTTAAAAATGAATATTGTAATAAAAGTGCGTGCTTAAAGTGTGTGGTAGGAATGGAGCTTTTAAAAAATAATAAGTAAATAAAGCATCAGATAATTTTGTATTTTTGTATTTATTACAAATTATAAAAATGTCTGCAATTCTTCGGCTTAAATTTTTTTTCGAAAAATATGGTTTTCACGTATCGTCTCGTTTGGCAGACAGGTTGGGTATGAGGGTTACCAGCGTACGACTGTTTTTTATTTATATTTCGTTTGTAACGGTAGGTTTAGGTTTTGGTGTCTACCTGACATTAGCCTTTTGGATTCGCCTTAAAGATTTGATTCGTGCAAAACGAACTTCAGTTTTTGATCTATAAAAAAACTCCAAATGTGTATTTGGAGTTTTTTATGATATCTTTAGAAACTATTCTTCAGTTTCGGTTTTATTAAGTCTTGATCTCTTTTTGCTATATCCAAAATATACAATTACACCAATTAGCAACCAACCAAGTGATAGTAATTGGGCATCTTTACTCAAATTGATCATCAGATAAGTGTTGATAGAAATGCCACAAACTGCAATTATTGGTAGTGCAGGCACTTTAAATGTACGAGTTAATTGAGGTTGTTTTACTCTTAAAATCCACACGGCAATACAAACCATTGTAAAAGCAAACAGGGTTCCAAAACTTGTCATATCTGCTAATTTGTTGATCGGCGTAAAGGCTGCCACTACGGCAATAATAAAGCCCAAGATCATTAAATTGGTTTTTGGTGTTCCTGAAATTGGATTTACTTTAGAAAAAACAGCAGGAATTAAACCGTCTTTAGACATACCAAGGAAAATTCTTGACTGTCCCATAATCATTACCATTAATACCGAAACCAAACCAATAGTTGCAGCAATAGTGATTATAAAACCGGCCCAGTTTTGTCCAGCAATATCAAAGGCGTATGCAACAGGAGCTTTTATAGCTTCAGGATATTTTCCTAGTGGGTTAAAATCTTTGTAATTCATCATTCCCGTTAGTACTAAAGAAACAAGGATATACAGTACAGTACAGATTAGTAGAGAAGCAATGATTGCAAACGGAACGTCTTTTTTAGGATTAATAGCTTCTCCAGCTTGCGTAGAAACGGCATCAAACCCTACGTAAGCAAAGAAAATAGCTGCTGCTCCTGATACAATTCCGGCTATCCCGTATGCATTGTGTGTAGTTTCTTTTTCGACAATTTGAGTAGCTTCTGGAATAAATGGATGCCAGTTTGCTGTATTAATGAAGAAAAGACCTGCAATAATTACAAATATAACGGCAGAAACTTTAAGAATCACGATCATATTATTAGCTTTCGCAGCGCTTTTTGTTCCTTTTATAAGTAATGAAATAACTAAAAGAACGATACAAAAAGCAGGTAGATTCATAGAAAAACCTTCTCCTGTATAACTAGCAGGATCAGTGGTAAGATATTCTGGGAGGTGAATGTGAAACATTTTAAGCAATTTATTAAAATATCCGGACCAGGATACTGCTACGGTCATCGATCCCATCGCATATTCTAGGATAAGGCCCCATCCGATAATCCAAGCAAAAATTTCACCAATTGTACCATAGGCGTATGCATAAGCAGAACCTTCAACAGGTAAAATCGATGCAAACTCAGAATAACAAAGAGCTGCAAATACACAGGCAATACCTGCAATAATGAAAGAAAGTGCTAATGCCGGACCTGCATGATAATATGCACCTGTACCAGTAAGAACAAAAATTCCTCCACCAATAATTGCGCCAACTCCAATGGCAGTAAGGCTCCATTTTCCTAAAACCCTTTTTAAATCACTTTTCTTCATATCGGCTTCAAAAGCAGATATTGGTTTAACTCGCATTATTGACATACTATTATAGTGGTTTATTGTTATTAAGCTCCAAATGTATCGTTTTTTGTAAAAAATAAAAACAATTATTTCGTTTTAAGTGATAAAAAGTTCAAATTTTAATGAATAAGGATAGAGAATATTCTTTAAGTACTGTAATTCATCAAATTAATTTCACTTTAATGGTGGAATAAATAATTATGATAAAGTGAATTTTTTTACTAATTTTCTTAATAAATCAATATTTTTTCTCTTAATTTATATTTTTAAATAAATTATAATAGAGTAGTTTAAGATGAATTTCAGATCGTTAGTACAGTATTTTAGGTTTACAAATCAGCAACGTACAGGAATATTTTTATTTTTGGTAGTTATCGTTTCTTTACAGTTGGTTTATTTTTTTGTTGATTTTAATGGCAAAGAAAAAATCACACCAGATGAGCAAAAATGGATGACTTTGCAACACCAGATTGATGTTTTAAAGAGTTTGAAATACAATCAAAAGCCAAAAGTATTTACTTTTAATCCTAATTTTATCTCTGATTATAAAGGATACAAACTCGGAATGTC
This sequence comes from Flavobacterium flavipigmentatum, assembly GCF_020911905.1. Taxonomy (NCBI): domain Bacteria; kingdom Pseudomonadati; phylum Bacteroidota; class Flavobacteriia; order Flavobacteriales; family Flavobacteriaceae; genus Flavobacterium; species Flavobacterium flavipigmentatum. Next base: position 2,174,726 of record NZ_CP087133.1, read on the forward strand.
AGTTCAGGAAATTGACAGACTATTAGCCTTTAGAAAAGAAAATAAATATGTTAATTCTGCCAAAGAGTTTCAAGAAGTGACCAAAGTTTCGGATTCTTTACTTCTTGCAATTTCTCCTTATTTTAAATTTCCTGATTGGGTAACTAAAGGAAATGCAGCAAAAAAGTTTAAAAAGGATTCAAATCAGAAGATATTTTTAAAAAAAGAAAAAATAGTAACTTTAGATATTAATCAGGCGACACAGGAAGATTTGATGAAAATTTATGGAATAGGAGAAGCATTATCTATTCGTATTTTAAAACAAAAAGAAAGTTTTGGAGGTTTTGTTTCGATGGAACAGATGAATGATATTTGGGGGCTTTCTCCCGAAGTAGTAGTTGAATTGAATCTACATTTTAAAGTTTCAGCTATTCCAAAATTTAAAAAAATAGCTATAAATGATGCTTCTTTAAAGGAATTGTCTCAGTTTCCCTATTTTAGATATGCTTTGGCAAAACAAATAGTAACGTATCGAAGTATGAACGGAAAAATCACAAATATTGAGGATTTGGTAAAAATTAAAGCTTTTCCTGTTGAAAAAGCAAAAATAATTAGTTTATATTTGGAGTTCTAAAAAAAAACATCTGAAAAATGAATTTTGACTACAACGAAACGCAATCAATGATTGCTGAATCAATAAAAGATTTTGCTGAGAAAAATATAAGACCTAATATAATGGAGTGGGATGAAGCTCAAATTTTCCCGATTCCTTTATTTAAAAAATTAGGAGAGATGGGATTTATGGGAGTTCTTGTTCCTGAGGAATATGGAGGTTCTGGGTTGGGATATCACGAATATATAACAATTATAGAAGAGATTTCTAAGGTAGATCCGTCTATCGGATTGTCTGTCGCGGCCCATAATTCTTTATGCACTAATCATATTTTGACTTTTGGAAATGAAGAACAAAAGAAAAAATGGATTCCGAAATTAGCAACAGCTGAGCATATTGGTGCTTGGGGTTTAACCGAACATAATACGGGTTCTGATGCAGGCGGAATGAATACGACTGCGGTACGAGATGGCGATTCGTGGATTGTAAACGGAGCTAAAAATTTTATTACACATGCTATCTCTGGTGATATTGCAGTGGTAATTGTGCGAACTGGTGAAAAAGGAGATTCAAAAGGTATGACGGCTTTTGTTTTCGAAAAAGGGATGCCGGGATTTTCATCAGGAAAAAAAGAAAATAAATTAGGAATGCGTGCCAGTGAAACAGCCGAATTGGTTTTTGATGGTTGTCGCGTACCAGATGCCAACAGGTTGGGCGAAGTGGGACAAGGTTTTATTCAGGCCATGAAAATATTAGATGGAGGCAGAATTTCTATCGGTGCATTATCATTAGGAATTGCAAAAGGAGCGTATGAAGCGGCGTTGAAATATTCTAAAGAAAGATACCAGTTCGGGCAACCGATCAGTAATTTTCAGGGGATTTCTTTTAAATTGGCAGACATGGCCACAGAAATTGAAGCTTCGGAGTTGTTGTTGCACAAAGCAGCGTTTTTAAAGCAGCAACATAAACCAGTTACAACATTGGGTGCAATGGCCAAAATGTATGCTTCAGAAGTATGTGTAAAGGTGGCTAACGAAGCTATTCAGATACATGGAGGTTATGGTTATACAAAAGACTTTCCGGTTGAGAAGTTTTACAGAGATGCAAAATTGTGTACGATAGGCGAAGGAACTACTGAAATTCAAAAATTAGTAATTTCTAGAAATTTGTTAAAATAATGTAATATTGAAATTTAAAATGTAAAAATGTGAAAAGTAATAAAATGATTTTTAAATCATCTCACTTTTTACTTATCTCATTTCATTAAAAAAAATAAAATTTATTATTCATTATTCATAATTAATAGTTACTTTTGCACCCTTAACGAGAGGAGGTGTCAATATTATGTTAATTATACCAATTAAAGACGGAGAAAATATCGATAGAGCATTAAAGCGCTACAAAAGAAAATTTGATAAAACAGGAACTGTTCGTCAATTAAGAGCACGTACTGCTTTTATTAAGCCTTCTGTAATCAAAAGAGCTCAAATTCAAAAAGCGGCTTACATTCAAAACATGAGAGATGGTTTAGAAAGTTAATACTAGCTTTTCAAAAATAATTACCGTTAGTCATCATAAAGTTATAACTTTGATGCTAGCGGTTTTTTTATGTCTTTTTTTTAAATTTAATGAATGATAATTTAGATGTAAAGAGATGCTTTGTTAAAAAAAATCCTGTCTTTTGATGAAAACAAATAAAGAAGCTTTTCGTGATTATCTTCAATTAGAAAAAAAATATTCCGACCATACCGTAAATGGTTATTTGGCGGATGTTCTGGCTTTTGAGGAGTTTAATAAGGTTTGTTTTGAGCAGGAAAACATCGAAAAAGTAAATTATAGCCAAATAAGAAGCTGGATTGTTTCGCTTGTTGATGCTGAAATTTCGAATGTTTCGGTAAATAGAAAAATGGCTTCTTTGAAGTCTTTTTATAAATTTCTTTTGAAAACAAAACAAATAGAAGTGAGTCCGATGCTGAAACATAAATCGCTAAAAACTCCCAAGACAATTCAAATTCCGTTTTCAGAAAAGGAGCTTGCAGATTTAATGCAAACGATAAATAATCCTTCTGGTTTTGAAGAAGTACGTGATAAACTAATAATAGATTTGTTGTACACAACAGGAATAAGACGAGCAGAACTTATTCAGCTTCACGTGCAGAATGTCGATTTGTCTTCAAGTGTGATAAAAGTTCTAGGAAAAAGAAACAAGGAGCGAATTATACCTATTTTGCCAATTATAGTGCAGCAGATTAATGTATATTTAGGAGAGCGGTTGAATATGGAAAATATAATCGACGACGAATATTTTTTTATTTCTCAAAAAGGGTTAAAATTGAGTGAATCTTTTGTGTATCGATTAATAAATTCTTACTTTAGTAGGGTCTCTGAAAAAGTAAAGAAGAGTCCGCATGTGCTTCGGCATACTTTTGCGACTCATCTATTAAATAACGGAGCAGATTTAAATTCAGTGAAAGAATTATTAGGACATTCGAGTTTGGCTTCGACACAGGTTTATACTCATAATAGTTTAGCAGAGCTTAAAAAGGTGTATGCGAATGCTCATCCTCGAAATAAATAGTAATTCTGAAATGTTTAACCCTAAAATTAGTATTATGAAGGTAAATGTTCATGCAGTTAACTTTAATGTTGACAGAAAGTTAGTCGATTTCGTTCAGGAAAGAATGGACAAATTAGAAAAATATTATGACCGAGTTGTTTCGTCAGATGTGTATTTAAAGGTTGAGAAGACGAGTGACAAGGAGAATAAATTTGTAGAGATAAAGATTAATGTTCCTGGGGATGATTTTTTAGTTAAAAAACAATGTAAAACATTTGAAGAAGCTGTAGAGCTTTCGGCAGAATCGTTAGAACGTTTACTGGTAAAAAGGAAAGAAAAAATAAGAGCGCACATATAATTGAAATTTTTTTTAAAAAATGTTTTGATTCAAGGATAAAATAACTACATTTGCAGTCCGTTAGAAATAGCGGACTTTTTTTATCAAATAATGCCAGCGTAGCTCAGTTGGCTAGAGCAGCTGATTTGTAATCAGCAGGTCGTGGGTTCGAGTCCCTCCGCCGGCTCAAGAGGCATAGAGTTTTAATAAAAAAAGTAGGGGAGATACTCAAGCGGCCAACGAGGGCAGACTGTAAATCTGCTGTGTGAACTTCGCAGGTTCGAATCCTGCTCTCCCCACAAAAAGAAGAAGTTGAGATTTCGGATTGTAGGTTTTGGGTTTTAAAAAAAAAACTGAAATCTAAATTCAAAAAATCTAAAATCAGAACTCTCTGCCGGTGTAGCTCAGGGGTAGAGTGCTTCCTTGGTAAGGAAGAGGTCTCGGGTTCAATTCCCGACATTGGCTCAAGTAAGTAGGAAATTGAATTAATATATAACTAAGATTAAAAATTAAGTAAAATGGCAAAGGAGAATTTTAATCGTTCCAAACCGCACTTAAACATAGGTACAATTGGACACGTGGATCACGGAAAAACTACATTAACTGCAGCAATTACAAAAGTATTGTCTGATGCTGGTTACTGTCAAGCAAAATCGTTTGATCAAATCGATAACGCTCCAGAGGAGAAAGAAAGAGGTATTACTATTAATACATCGCACGTAGAGTATGAAACAGCTAACCGTCACTACGCTCACGTTGACTGTCCAGGTCACGCGGATTACGTAAAAAACATGGTTACTGGTGCTGCTCAAATGGATGGTGCTATCTTGGTAGTTGCTGCTACAGATGGTCCAATGCCACAAACTCGTGAGCACATCCTTTTAGGTCGCCAGGTTGGTATTCCTAGAATGGTTGTTTTCATGAACAAAGTAGATATGGTTGACGACGCTGAGTTGTTAGAGCTTGTTGAAATGGAAATTAGAGATTTATTGTCTTTCTACGAATATGATGGAGATAATGGTCCTGTTGTTCAAGGTTCTGCTTTAGGAGGATTGAATAATGATCCTGCTTGGGTTCCTAAAATCATTGAATTAATGGAAGCTGTTGATAATTGGATCGAAGAGCCAATTCGTGATACTGCAAAACCATTCTTGATGCCAGTTGAGGATGTATTTACAATTACTGGTCGTGGAACTGTTGCTACAGGTCGTATCGAAACTGGTATTGCTAATACAGGAGATGCTGTTGAAATCATTGGAATGGGAGCTGATAAATTAACTTCTACTATTACAGGAGTTGAGATGTTCCGTAAAATCCTTGACAGAGGAGAAGCTGGAGATAACGTAGGTTTATTGTTAAGAGGTGTTGATAAAGAATCTATCAAAAGAGGAATGGTTATCATTAAGCCAGGATCAGTAAAACCACACGCTACTTTCAAAGCTGAAGTTTATATCTTGAAAAAAGAAGAAGGTGGACGTCATACTCCATTCCATAATAACTACCGTCCACAGTTCTACGTTCGTACAACTGACGTAACAGGAGTTATTACTTTACCAGAAGGTGTAGAGATGGTAATGCCAGGAGATAACTTGACTATCAATGTTTCTTTATTAAGCCCAATCGCAATGAGCGTAGGTTTACGTTTTGCTATCCGTGAAGGTGGTAGAACAGTAGGAGCTGGTCAGGTGACTGAAATCGTAGGTTAATCCTATAAAATTATAAAAAGCCAGTTGATTTTCATAACTGAAATCACTGGCTTTTAATTACGGGCGTAGTTCAAGGGTAGAATAGCGGTCTCCAAAACCGTTGATGGGGGTTCGAATCCCTCCGCCCGTGCAATAAAAAATATATCAAATGACAAAAGTTACTAATTATTTATCAGAGGCTTTCGAAGAGTTAAAGTCAAATGTTACTTGGCCTGAATGGGCTGAGGTTCAAAAATTGACAATTGTTGTGGCTGTGTTTTCAATCTTATTCGCTTTGGCGACTTGGGGAGTAGACGAATTTTTTGCAAAAGCTTTGGCTGGATTTTTTAACTGGTTAAAAGGATAATTTTTTTGTGATGGCAGATAATAATGTAAAAAAATGGTACGTAGTTAGAGCGGTAAGCGGACAGGAAAACAAAGTCAAAGCTTACATCGAAACTGAGATTGCCAGATTAGGTATGGGCGATTATGTTTCCCAAGTTTTGGTGCCTACAGAAAAAGTAGTTACTGTAAAAGAGGGAAAGAAAATGTCTAAGGATAAAGTCTATTTTCCTGGATATGTTATGATCGAAGCTAACTTAGTTGGTGAGATACCTCATATTATCAAGTCTATTACTAGTGTGATTGGTTTTTTAGGTGAGATCAAAGGTGGAGAACCTGTTCCTTTGAGACTTTCTGAAGTAAATAGAATGTTAGGTAAAGTGGATGAGTTAGCTGTAAATACAGATACTCGCGCTATTCCTTTCAACTTAGGTGAAACTGTAAAAGTGATCGATGGTCCTTTTAATGGGTTTAACGGAACGGTTGAAAAAATCAATGAAGAAAAGCGTAAACTTGAAGTAATGGTGAAGATTTTCGGAAGAAAAACGCCATTAGAATTGAGTTTTATGCAGGTTGAAAAAGTATAATTTTTGTTACATCTATAATAACCACTATAATTGCTTCCAATAATTATAGTGTTAAATTTTTTAAAAAATGGCTAAAGAAATTAGTAAGGTAGTTAAACTACAAGTTAAGGGAGGTGCTGCGAATCCATCGCCACCGGTTGGACCTGCTTTAGGAGCTGCTGGAGTTAATATCATGGAGTTCTGTAAGCAGTTTAATGCTAGAACACAAGATAAACCCGGCAAAATATGCCCAGTACAAATTACTGTGTATAAAGACAAATCATTTGATTTTGTTGTAAAAACTCCTCCAGCCGCTGTCCAATTATTGGAAGCTGCAAAGCTAAAGTCTGGATCAGGTGAACCAAATCGTAAAAAAGTAGCTAGTGTTACTTGGGACGTTATCAAAGCAATTGCTGAAGATAAAATGGTAGATTTAAATGCATTTACAATCGAATCTGCTATGAGCATGATCGCTGGAACTGCTAGATCTATGGGTATAACTGTATCAGGAGATGCTCCTTTTTAATTAAGAGAAAGAAATGGCAAAATTAACAAAAAAGCAAAAAGAGGCTGCTTCAAAAATTGAAAAGAACAAACTATACTCTTTAAAAGATGCAGCTGCATTAATTAAAGTTATAGCTTCTGCAAAATTTGATGAGTCAGTTGATATCGCAGTTCGTTTGGGTGTAGATCCAAGAAAAGCGAATCAAATGGTTAGAGGTGTGGTTACATTACCTCACGGAACAGGTAAAGACGTTAAAGTATTAGCATTGGTTACTCCAGATAAAGAAGCGGAAGCTAAAGAAGCTGGAGCTGATTATGTAGGTCTTGACGATTATTTACAAAAAATTAAAGACGGTTGGACAGATGTTGATGTAATTATCACGATGCCAGCTGTTATGGGTAAATTAGGTCCATTAGGTCGTATTTTAGGACCTAGAGGTTTAATGCCAAACCCTAAAACAGGTACTGTAACTATGGATGTTGCAAAAGCTGTTGCAGAGGTTAAAGCTGGTAAAATTGACTTTAAAGTTGATAAAACTGGTATCGTACATGCAGGAATTGGTAAAGTTTCTTTTGGAGCGGAGCAAATTTATGACAATGCACACGAAATTATTCAAACATTAATCAAACTTAAACCAACTGCTGCTAAAGGTACCTATATTAAAGGTATTCACCTTACAAGCACTATGAGTCCTGCAATTGCATTGGACCCTAAAGCAGTATAATTGGTAGTTAATAATTTTTAGTATGACTAGAGAAGAAAAATCAATCGCGATTGAAGATTTAACTGCACAGTTAGCTGGTACAAATATTATTTATGTATCTGATATTTCTGGATTAAACGCAGAAACAACTTCAAACTTGAGAAGAGCTTGTTTTAAAGCAGGTATTAAATTAGAGGTTGTAAAAAATACTTTGCTTGCAAAAGCAATGGAAGCTTCTGCTAATGACTATGGTGATTTACCTTCAGTATTGACTGGTAATAGTGCTATATTTATTTCAGATGTGGCAAATGCACCTGGAAAAATAATTAAAGATTTCAGAAAAAAATCAGCTAAACCTTTATTAAAAGGAGCTTATATTAACTCTGAAATTTATATTGGTGATGATCAATTAGATGCGTTAGCAACTATTAAATCTAAAGAAGAACTTCTTGGAGAACTTATTGGATTGTTACAATCACCAGCTCAAAGAATTATCTCTGCTTTACAAAATAAATTCGCAGGTAGCGAAGAAGAAACTGAAGCATAATAATTATTGTAAGGAATTTATTTTCCTTGCAGCTTAAATAGCGCACAATAAACAAAATATAATTTTACAAATCATTTTAAACGATAGAAAAAATGGCAGATTTGAAACAATTCGCAGAACAATTAGTTAACTTAACAGTTAAAGAAGTTAACGAATTAGCAACAATATTAAAAGATGAGTATGGTATCGAGCCTGCTGCTGCAGCTGTAGTAGTTGCTGCTGGTGGTGGAGAAGGTGCTGCTGAAGAAGCACAAACTGAATTTACAGTAGTATTGAAAGAAGCTGGAGCTTCTAAATTAGCTGTTGTAAAATTAGTTAAAGAACTTACAGGTTTAGGTCTTAAAGAAGCTAAAGATGTAGTTGACGGTGCTCCAAGTAACGTTAAAGAAGGTGTTTCTAAAGAAGAGGCTGAAGGTCTTAAAAAATCATTAGAAGAAGCTGGAGCTGTAGTTGAACTTAAATAAGTTTACTCGGTTTTAAGAACTAGGTTTAGGTCTTGAGTGAACGCTCAATGACCTAAACCATTTTTCGTATAATAAAATATTACAAGTTTTATTATCACATAGTTTAAAATACGAAAAAGTTTTTGATCAATACGAAGAAAAAAATTGAACCGGTTTTTACAGATTCATTTTTAAAGATGTGTTGATTTTAAAAAGAAGGTATCTATTAAACATTGTGTTTTTACACAAAAAATTACTTTTTTTTAATCAAAATTTTGTCCATTGATGATAACAAATCAGACTGAAAGATTGAATTTTGCCTCTACAAAAAATATTCCTGACTATCCAGATTTTCTAGATGTTCAGGTTAAATCTTTTAAAGATTTCTTTCAATTAGAAACGAAATCTGACGAAAGAGGCAACGAAGGGTTATACAATACCTTCATGGAAAATTTTCCAATTACAGATACAAGAAATAACTTTGTATTGGAGTTCCTAGATTATTTTGTTGATCCACCACGTTATACAATTCAAGAATGTATAGAGAGAGGTCTTACCTATAGTGTGCCTTTAAAAGCCAGGTTGAAACTATATTGTACTGACCCAGAACACGAAGATTTTGAAACTATTGTGCAAGATGTTTATCTTGGAACAATACCTTATATGACGCCAAGCGGTACTTTTGTTATCAACGGTGCTGAGCGTGTAGTAGTATCTCAACTACACCGTTCTCCTGGAGTTTTCTTTGGACAATCATTCCATGCAAATGGAACAAAACTTTATTCTGCCAGAGTAATTCCTTTTAAAGGTTCTTGGATAGAATTTTCTACAGATATTAACAGCGTAATGTATGCTTATATCGATAGAAAGAAAAAATTACCGGTTACAACTTTATTCCGTGCAATTGGATTCGAGAGAGACAAGGATATCCTTGAAATTTTTGACCTTGCTGAAGAAATTAAAGTTTCTAAAACGGGAATTAAAAAATATATTGGAAGAAGACTTGCTGCACGTGTATTAAACACTTGGCACGAGGATTTCGTAGATGAAGATACCGGAGAGGTAGTTTCTATCGAACGTAACGAAATTATCCTTGATAGAGATACTATTATCGACAAAGATAATGTAGAAGAAATCATTGATTCTAACGTAAAATCTATTTTGTTGCACAAAGAGGATAATAATCAAGCAGATTATGCTATTATTCACAATACGTTACAAAAAGATCCAACAAACTCTGAAAAAGAAGCTGTAGAGCACATTTACCGTCAGTTGCGTAACGCTGAACCGCCTGATGAGGAAACTGCTCGTGGTATTATAGATAAATTGTTCTTCTCTGATCAACGTTATAATTTAGGTGAAGTTGGTCGTTACAGAATGAACAAAAAACTTGGTTTGGATATCCCAATGGAGAAGCAAGTGCTTACCAAAGAAGATATTATTACCATTGTAAAATATTTGATCGAGTTGATCAACTCTAAAGCAGAGATTGATGATATCGATCACTTATCAAACCGTCGTGTTAGAACAGTTGGAGAACAATTGTCTCAACAATTCGGTGTTGGTTTAGCACGTATGGCGAGAACTATTCGTGAGAGAATGAACGTTAGAGATAACGAGGTGTTTACACCAATCGATTTGATCAATGCTAAAACATTATCATCGGTTATCAACTCTTTCTTTGGTACGAACCAGTTATCTCAATTTATGGATCAAACGAATCCATTAGCTGAGATTACACACAAAAGAAGATTATCTGCACTTGGACCTGGTGGACTTTCGAGAGAGAGAGCTGGATTTGAGGTTCGTGACGTTCACTATACACACTATGGTCGTTTATGTCCGATTGAAACTCCAGAGGGACCAAACATTGGTTTGATTTCTTCTCTTGGTGTTTATGCTAAAGTGAACGGAATGGGTTTCATCGAAACACCTTACCGTAAAGTTACAAATGGTGTAGTTGATTTAGAAAGTACTCCTATATATTTAAGTGCTGAAGAAGAAGAAGGAAAAATGATTGCTCAGGCAAACATTGAAATGGATGCAACAGGTAAAATTACAGCAAGCAATGTTATTGCTCGTGAGGAAGGTGACTTCCCAGTTGTTGAGCCTTCTGCAGTACATTATACAGACGTTGCACCGAACCAGATCGCTTCGATTTCGGCTTCATTGATTCCTTTCTTGGAGCATGATGATGCGAACCGTGCGTTGATGGGATCTAACATGATGCGTCAGGCGGTTCCTTTGATCCGTCCGGAAGCGCCAATTGTGGGTACAGGTTTAGAGCGTCAGGTGGCTTCAGATTCCAGAGTATTGATTAATGCTGAAGGAGATGGAACTGTAGAATATGTGGATGCCAATATTATCACTATCAAATACGACCGTACTGAGGAAGAAAGAATGGTAAGTTTTGATGCTGATGAGAAAACATATAACTTAATTAAATTTAGAAAAACCAATCAAGGAACAAGTATCAACTTAAAACCAATCGTAAGAAAGGGAGACAGAGTAGTTCTTGGTCAAGTATTATCAGAAGGATATGCGACTCAAAATGGTGAATTGGCTTTAGGTAGAAACCTAAAAGTTGCGTTCATGCCATGGAAAGGGTATAACTTTGAGGATGCGATTGTAATTTCTGAGAAAGTAGTTCGTGATGATATTTTTACTTCTATCCACGTTGATGATTATTCATTAGAGGTTAGAGATACAAAGTTAGGAAATGAAGAGTTAACAAACGATATTCCTAATGTTTCAGAAGAAGCTACCAAAGATTTAGATGAAAATGGTATGATCAGAATTGGAGCAGAGGTTAAACCTGGCGACATTTTGATCGGAAAAATTACACCAAAAGGAGAATCAGATCCTACTCCTGAAGAGAAATTGCTTCGTGCAATCTTTGGGGATAAAGCTGGTGATGTAAAAGATGCTTCATTAAAAGCGTCTCCATCTTTACATGGTGTAGTTCTTGACAAAAAATTATTTGCAAGAGCCGTAAAAGATAAACGTAAACGTACTCAGGATAAAGATGCTTTAGGGGCTTTAGAAATGGAGTTTGAAACTAAATTTGTTGAATTAAAAGACAGATTGGTAGAGAAATTGTTCCTGATCGTTAACGGAAAAACATCTCAGGGTGTAATGAATGATTTGGGTGAAGAAGTTTTACCAAAAGGTAAAAAATATACTCAGAAAATGCTTTACGCAGTAGAAGATTTTGCTCACTTAAGCAAAGGTCAATGGGTTGCTGATGACGCTACAAATAAAATGGTGAATGATTTAATTCATAACTATAAAATTAAGCTTAACGACTTACAAGGATCTTTAAGAAGAGAGAAATTCACTATTACAGTTGGAGATGAATTACCATCTGGAATCTTGAAATTAGCGAAAATTTACATCGCTAAAAAACGTAAACTGAAAGTAGGGGATAAAATGGCAGGACGTCACGGTAACAAAGGTATTGTTGCAAGAATCGTTCGTCATGAAGATATGCCTTTCCTTGAAGACGGAACACCGGTAGATATCGTATTGAATCCACTTGGGGTACCTTCACGTATGAACATTGGTCAGATTTATGAAACGGTACTTGGATGGGCTGGACAAAATTTAGGTAGAAAATTTGCTACTCCAATTTTTGATGGTGCTTCTTTAGACCAAATTAATGAATTAACTGATGAAGCAGGAGTGCCACGTTTTGGACATACATACCTTTATGATGGTGGTACTGGAGAGCGTTTCCATCAAGCAGCAACAGTGGGTGTAATTTACATGCTTAAATTAGGACACATGGTTGATGATAAGATGCACGCACGTTCTATCGGACCATACTCGTTGATCACTCAACAGCCACTTGGAGGTAAAGCTCAATTTGGAGGTCAGCGTTTTGGAGAGATGGAGGTTTGGGCACTTGAGGCTTATGGAGCATCAAGTACGCTACGTGAAATCTTAACAGTTAAGTCGGATGACGTTATTGGTAGAGCAAAAACTTACGAAGCTATCGTTAAGGGTGAGTCTATGCCAGAACCAGGATTACCTGAATCATTCAATGTATTGATGCATGAATTGAAAGGTCTTGGACTTGACATTCGTTTAGAAGAATAGTATTTTAGTATTCAGTGTTCAGTATTTAGTAATCAGTGATAAACTGAACACTAAATTCTGAATACTGAACACTTTTTTAAAAGAGTTTTTAGGATTTATACCCGTAAACCGTTCCGATTTTTTATAAAAACTACATGTTTTATAATTAGCACTTCAAAATAATAAAGGTTTGAAGTTTAGAGAAGTAACTCGAGGTAATGTTTAAGTCATAAAGTCAAATGTATTAAAGTTTAAAAGTCTCAAATGACTTTTAACTTTCGACTTTTAAACTTTCGACTAAAACGAGAATCAATTTTTTAATTGCAAATAAATCAATAGTAAAAACTATGATGAATAATAGAAATAATAATAAGGATAAAAATCCGGTAAAAAGATTTAACAAAATCTCTATTGGATTAGCTTCGCCTGAGTCTATTTTAAAAGAATCAAGAGGAGAGGTTTTAAAACCAGAAACAATCAACTACAGAACGCACAAACCTGAGCGTGATGGCCTTTTCTGCGAAAGAATCTTCGGACCTGTTAAAGATTTTGAGTGTGCTTGTGGTAAATATAAAAGAATTCGTTACAAAGGTATCATCTGTGACCGTTGTGGTGTTGAAGTTACAGAGAAAAAAGTACGTCGTGATAGAGTAGGACACATCAATCTGGTTGTGCCAATTGCTCATATCTGGTATTTCCGTTCTCTTCCAAACAAAATTGGTTATATCCTTGGTCTTCCGTCTAAGAAATTAGATATGATTATTTACTACGAAAGATATGTAGTAATTCAGGCTGGTATTGCTAAAAATGCAGATGGAGAATCATTACAAAGACTAGATTTCTTAACTGAAGAAGAATATTTGAATATTTTAGATACTCTTCCACAGGAAAACCAATATTTAGATGATTTTGATCCTAATAAATTTGTTGCCAAAATGGGAGCAGAGTGTATTATGGATTTATTGGCGCGTATTGACTTAGATGAGTTATCTTACCAACTAAGACACAGTGCTAACAATGAAACCTCTAAACAACGTAAAACTGAGGCTTTAAAAAGATTACAAGTTGTAGAGTCTTTCCGTGAGTCTAATTTAAATCGCGAAAATCGTCCTGAATGGATGATTATGAAAGTGGTTCCTGTTATTCCACCAGAATTACGTCCGCTTGTACCGCTTGATGGAGGTCGTTTTGCAACTTCAGATTTAAATGACTTATACCGTCGTGTGATCATCCGTAATAACCGTTTGAAAAGATTAATGGAGATTAAAGCTCCTGAAGTAATCTTGAGAAACGAAAAACGTATGTTGCAGGAATCTGTAGATTCATTGTTTGATAACACACGTAAAGCTTCTGCTGTTAAAACAGAATCTAACAGACCATTAAAATCATTATCTGATTCCTTAAAAGGTAAGCAAGGACGTTTCCGTCAAAACTTACTTGGAAAACGTGTGGATTATTCTGCTCGTTCGGTAATTGTTGTTGGTCCTGAATTGAAATTATTCGAATGCGGATTGCCAAAAGATATGGCATCTGAATTATACAAACCTTTCGTTATCCGTAAATTGATTGAAAGAGGTATTGTAAAAACAGTAAAATCTGCTAAGAAAATCATAGACAAAAAAGAGCCTGTAGTTTGGGATATCCTTGAAAACGTAATTAAAGGACACCCAGTATTACTTAACCGTGCTCCTACGTTACACAGATTGGGTATTCAAGCTTTCCAGCCAAAATTAATTGAAGGAAAAGCGATCCAATTGCACCCATTAGTATGTACGGCTTTCAACGCCGATTTTGATGGGGATCAGATGGCAGTTCACTTGCCGTTAGGACCAGAGGCTATTTTAGAGGCACAATTATTAATGTTGGCTTCTCACAATATCTTGAACCCGGCAAACGGTGCTCCAATTACAGTACCTTCTCAGGATATGGTTTTGGGTCTATATTATATGACCAAAGAACGTATCTCGACACCAGAACATGTAATTTTAGGTCAAGACTTAACTTTCTATTCTGCTGAAGAAGTAAATATTGCATTAAACGAAGGAAAATTAGAATTGAATGCTCGTGTAAAAATTAGAGCAAAAGATTTTAATGAAGCTGGAGAATTGGTGTATAAAATTATCCAAACAACTGCAGGACGTGTATTATTTAACGAAGTAGTACCTGAAGCAGCTGGATATATCAATGATGTATTGACTAAGAAAAACCTTAGAGATATTATTGGACACATTTTAAGTGTGACTAACGTACCTACTACTGCTGCTTTCTTGGATAATATGAAAGATATGGGTTATAAATTTGCCTTTAGAGGAGGTTTATCATTCTCTCTTGGTGATATTAGAATTCCAGAACAAAAAACTAAATTAATTGCAGATGCCAGAGAGCAAGTTGACGGTATTTCTGTAAATTATAACATGGGTCTTATTACCAATAACGAGCGTTACAACCAAGTTATTGATGTTTGGACTTCTGCAAATGCTCAGTTGACAGAATTAGCAATGAAAAATATTAGAGAAGACCAACAAGGTTTCAACTCAGTATATATGATGCTTGACTCTGGGGCGAGGGGTTCTAAAGAACAAATTCGTCAGTTAACCGGTATGCGTGGTTTGATGGCTAAGCCTAAAAAATCTACTGCTGGTGGTGGAGAAATTATTGAAAATCCGATTCTTTCTAACTTTAAGGAAGGTCTTTCGATTCTTGAGTATTTCATTTCTACTCACGGTGCTCGTAAAGGACTTGCGGATACGGCTCTTAAAACTGCCGATGCTGGGTACTTAACAAGAAGACTTCATGACGTTTCACAAGATGTTATTGTAAACATCGAAGATTGTGGAACTTTAAGAGGTGTTGAAGTTTCTGCTTTGAAGAAAAATGAGGAAATTGTTGAATCTTTAGGAGAAAGAATTTTAGGACGTGTTGCATTGCAAGATGTTATAAATCCTCTTACGAATGAAGTATTAGTTCAGTCTGGTCACCAAATTACTGAAGCAATAATGAGAGTTATCGAAGCTTCACCTATTGAAAAAGTAGAAGTAAGATCGCCATTAACTTGTGAGGCTTTAAAAGGTATTTGTGCTAAATGTTATGGTAGAAATTTAGCTACCGGAAAAATGACACAAAGAGGTGAAGCAGTAGGAGTTATTGCAGCTCAGTCTATTGGAGAGCCAGGTACACAGTTAACACTTCGTACGTTCCACGTTGGAGGGGTTGCTGGAGGTATCTCTGAAGAATCTAGTATTGTTACAAGATTTAACGGTAGACTTGAGATTGAAGATTTAAAAACCGTTAAGGGTGAAGACAGCGAAGGTAATGCGGTAGATATCGTAGTATCGCGTTCAACTGAATTAAAATTGGTTGACGAGAAAACTGGAATCGTCTTAAATACACACAATATTCCTTACGGATCTAGTATCTTTGTTAAGGATGGTGAGGTAGTTACTAAAGGATCTGTGATCTGTAAATGGGATCCATATAATGGTGTAATTGTTTCTGAGTTTACTGGTAAGATTGCTTACGAGGATTTAGAACAAGGACAATCATTCATGGTCGAAATTGATGAGCAAACAGGTTTCCAGGAAAAAGTAATTTCTGAAGCTAGAAACAAAAAATTAATTCCAACTTTATTGGTTTATGGTAAAGAAGGCGAATTGATTCGTTCGTATAACTTACCGGTAGGGGCACACCTTATGGTTGAGAATGGTGAGAAAATTAAAGCAGGTAAAGTATTAGTAAAAATCCCACGTCGTTCTTCTAAAGCAGGAGATATTACAGGAGGTTTACCAAGAATTACCGAGTTGCTTGAGGCTCGTAACCCTTCAAACCCAGCTGTTGTTTCTGAAATTGACGGTGTTGTATCTTTTGGAAAAATCAAAAGAGGTAACCGTGAAATTGTTATCGAATCTAAATTTGGTGAGATTAAAAAGTATTTAGTTAAACTTTCAAGCCAAATTCTAGTACAAGAAAATGACTTCGTAAGAGCGGGAGTACCATTGTCTGACGGTGCAATTACACCAGATGATATTTTAAGAATTCAAGGTCCGGCTGCTGTTCAACAGTATTTGGTAAATGAAATTCAAGAGGTATACCGTTTGCAAGGGGTAAAAATCAATGACAAGCACTTTGAGGTAGTTATTCGTCAAATGATGCGTAAGGTTAGAGTTCAAGATCCAGGAGATACATTATTCTTAGAAGATCAATTAATTCATACTAAAGACTTTATCGTTCAAAACGATAAATTATATGGTATGAAAGTAGTTGAAGATGCTGGAGATTCTGCTGTATTAAAACCAGGTCAGATTATTACACCTCGTGACTTACGTGATGAAAATTCATTACTAAAACGTAACGATAAAAATCTTGTAGTAGCAAGAGATGTAATTACTGCAACGGCAACGCCAGTTTTACAAGGTATCACAAGAGCTTCGCTACAAACTAAATCATTTATTTCTGCTGCTTCTTTCCAAGAAACAACAAAAGTACTTAACGAGGCTGCAGTAGCTGGAAAAGTTGATGATCTAGAAGGATTGAAGGAAAATGTAATTGTTGGACATAGAATTCCTGCGGGAACTGGTATGAGAGAATACGATAATACTATTGTAGGATCTAAAGACGATTACAACGAAATGATGGCTAATAAAGAAGAATATATCTATTAATTCTTATCTAAATCCCTCTTTTCTTTAAGAGAAGAGGGAATTTAGAATAAAAATAAAATTATGAGTAATCCGAAACAACAACAAGAGCAAATAAATATCGAGTTAGACGAGACTATTGCGGAAGGAATTTATTCTAACCTTGCAATTATAAATCATTCATCTTCTGAATTTGTTTTAGATTTTGTGAATATAATGCCCGGAACTCCTAAAGCCAAAGTGAAATCGAGAATTGTCTTGACACCACAACATGCTAAAAGATTATTAAGAGCAATTGGTGAAAATATTCATAGATTTGAAGCCACCCATGGTGAAATCAAAGAAACGGAACAGGCGCCAATACCGCTTAATTTTGGTCCGGCAGGACAAGCATAAAAAATTAAAGCTCCAGAAATGGGGCTTTTTTTATGTCTATAAAATGATGATTTTTTACTTTCTAATTAAATGCGGGTACTACTCTTTTTAATTAATAATAGCTTTATAAAGCATCCAAAGGAGAATTAATAGAGATATTATGTACTTAGTCCGATTTTAATTCATTTTATCGAATAAATTTTAATAGACAACCATTTGGAGTTACTTTAGACAAACCTAAAAAAGATTGATTTTTGAAATATGATGACTTAGTAAGGTTTATTGATTCAAACTAAAAAAAAGCGCTAATTTTAAAAATTAGCGCTTTTTTTATTTCCTTTTAAAATAGATTTATTCAAATTCTGAAGTAAAAAATAACTTAACCGTTGGATATTTACTTTGTGTCATTTGAATGGTAAAATCAGAATCAGCAAGAAAGACTAACTGACCGTATTTATCATGCGCCAAGAATTTTTGTTTGATACGTTTAAACTCTTTAAACTCATTATTTTTGGCATCGTCTGGCTTTACCCAGCATGCTTTATGAACAGGGAAGTTTTCATAGGTACATTTGGCACCATATTCATGTTCTAATCGATATTGAATCACCTCGTATTGTAGAGCACCAACTGTACCAATAATTTTACGATTATTCATTTCTAAGGTAAACAACTGTGCAACACCTTCATCCATTAACTGATCGACACCTTTGTCCAATTGCTTGGCTTTCATTGGGTCTGCATTGTTAATGTATCTAAAATGTTCTGGTGAGAAACTCGGAATTCCTTTAAAACTCATAATTTCTCCTTCAGTTAAGGTATCACCAATTTTAAAGTTTCCAGTATCGTGTAACCCAACAATGTCACCGGGATATGAAATGTCAACAATTTCTTTTTTCTCAGCAAAAAAAGCGTTTGGACTTGAGAATTTTAAGTTTTTCTTCTGGCGCACATGGTAATAAGGCTTATTTCTTTCAAAAGTACCAGAGACGATCTTGATAAAAGCTAAACGGTCTCGGTGTTTTGGATCCATGTTAGCATGAATTTTAAAAACAAATCCAGACATTTTTTCTTCAGCAGGATCTACAAGACGAGTTTCAGAATCTTTGGGTCTCGGAGACGGAGCAATCGTTACAAAGCAGTCTAATAATTCTCTAACCCCAAAATTATTCAAAGCAGAACCAAAAAACACAGGTTGAAGTTTCCCGTCTAAATAATCCTGACGATCAAATTTTGGGTAAACTTCATCAATCAATTCTAATTCTTCTCGTAATTTGTCGGCTGGTTTTTGACCAATAATTTTTTCCAGTTCAGGACTTTGAACATCAGAAAAAGCAATTGTTTCCTCGATGTTTTTGCGGCTGTCACCACTAAAAAGATTGATGTTTTGTTCCCACAAATTGTAAATTCCCTGAAAATCATACCCCATTCCGATCGGGAAACTCAAAGGAGTTACCGTAAGACCTAGTTTTTGTTCAACCTCGTCCATAAGGTCAAAAGCATCTTTTCCTTCACGGTCCAATTTATTGATGAAAACGATAATAGGAATATTACGCATTCTGCAAACTGCAACCAATTTTTCAGTTTGTTCCTCTACCCCTTTTGCAACGTCAATCACTACAATAACACTGTCTACGGCGGTTAAAGTTCTAAAAGTATCTTCGGCAAAATCCTTGTGTCCTGGTGTATCAAGAATGTTGATTTTTTTTTCTTTATAATTAAAAGCAAGTACAGAAGTAGAAACCGAAATACCTCTTTGGCGTTCGATTTCCATAAAGTCACTCGTTGCTCCTTTTTTAATTTTATTGTTTTTTACGGCACCTGCTTCCTGAATCGCTCCTCCAAAAAGCAACAATTTTTCAGTTAATGTTGTCTTACCTGCATCTGGATGCGATATAATTCCGAAGGTTCTTCTGCGTTGTATTTCTTTTAAAAAGCTCATATTTTGTATCAATAGGTTGCAAAAGTACTATTAATTACGGGCTAATAAAAATATTCACTTCTTAAATTTAAAGGTCCCTGTTTTATACAAATGATCCTTTATACTAAAAAAAATAAGGCTGTCTTTTGAGGACAGCCTTAGATTATGTTTTTTTTAAATTATTGATTGATTGACCAAACCGAATATCCTCTCGGTGGACATTGAATTTTGACCCATTTGTCTCCCTGAGTTGTAGGGTACCAAGTTGAATTTCCTGTAAAATCTTTAATTTGAGTATTGGCCCAGTTTGTCTGAATCCATCTTTCTTGCCAAGTGTCAGAATTATTGAGGTACACTACCAGTCCCGGATTTCCGTTATAACCATTTCTTCTAGCGATATACTCATCATTATCCGTATACAAAATAGAGGTGTTTCCTGTCGCTTTGTTGTTGTGAATCCAGATCAAGTTATTTAGTTTTGATTTATTCAGCCATTCTTCATAATCTCTGTAGAAAATAGTCGGATAACCTTCATGAGTCAAAATATAGGCATAGGCCAACATCTTACCTGAGATTTCATCAGTATCGTGGTTCGAAACAAAAGTTACAGCTTTGTAAGGATTTCTTTTCCACATCATGTCATCATTCAGTACATTTAAATTGTTACCATCAAAAGCATCATTCATTTTATAGTAACAGGCAAAATCAAATACCGAACTATTGGCGTTATTAGCCCACCATTCAAGTGTGTTTACATTGGCATCCCAATATTCTCCGACAGAAAAACCGCCTACATTAGCATTCCAAGCATTTACAACCCACGGCCCAAAACCTTTTACGTAATCAAATCTCCAGCCATCAAATTTCATGGTATTTTTATAATATTTCCCAACTCCGTCCGCTCTTAACCATAACCAGTCCTTCACATAAGGATCGGCGTGACATAAATCTGGAAATCCTCCAAAAGCTCCTTCGTCATTGTTTCCGAAACTGTTTTTATAAAAATTAGCAGCAGAACGTTTGAATTTGCCCGAAGAGATACCCGTAAAATTTGTCCAAGTATTAGTTCCTGTAAAAGGATTCGCTTCAGATTGTCCGCCACTGTTGTGGTTGATTACAATATCTGCATAAACCTGCATGTTTTCAGCGTGTGCTTTTGTAATTAAGCTCACCAACTCTGTTTTAGAACCAAAACGGGTTTCTGTTGTTCCGTTTTGATTATAATCTCCAAAATCAAAATAATCGGTAGGATCGTAACCCATAGAAAAGGGGCCGTTTTGCGCTTTAGAGACAGGCGGCAACCATACAGATCCGATTCCGGCATTTGACCAGTCTGTTAGTTTGGTATTTACGGTATTCCACCAATTTCCTCCTGCGGGAACATCCCAATAAAAGGCCTGCATCATAACGCCACCACCAGGATTGGCTACATATTTGCCTGTTGATGACGATTTTGTTCCAGTGCTAAATGGTTGACCATCATGTGTGGTAACATTGATAACTTCAAATTGTTCGCTTTGAGCTCTGGTGTCAATATCTGTACTTTCATTGGTTTCGCACGAATAGAAAAATGCAAGAGCTGCGCCGAATACAAAAAATCTAAAATTTGGTTTTTTCATAATAATGTTTGGTTAAGTTAGTAAAGGTATTAATGGCTGAATTATGATTTTGATAATTATCATTTCTTAAAAATGACGAATAATCATTATTTTGACATATAAATCACAAATCAAAAACTAAAGTAGTTAATTTTTCAATTTGTATTAATTGTAAGAAAATATTTTCTTTACGAAAACGTTGTAGTGTTGAAAAGTTTTTTATTTTTAATGAAAAGCCAATTGATTATCAAATAGGGATTATTTGATTTTATGAAAGAGATAAATGATAAATTATTTTGCAGAAAATAAAATAAATTTTAGATTAATTTCCGAAGTTTTTGCAATTAAAGCCTTTGCAGATTGTTGAATTTGCTTACTTCTATATAATTTTTTGTTAATACTATTCTGGATTGTTGTATTATGTGTTTGAATTGTTATTTTTGTTCGCAATAAGTCAAAAAAAAGAAGTTTGTTTACATTCATAAAATAAAAATCAATTTGGCTCATCATAAGGACTTTACATTCAAATTAAATTTAAAATAATGTTATCAAAAAAACTACAGCTAAAAACTATTGATTATAAGTTTGTACTAACAATATGTTTTTTACTTTTTTTCAACTCAATTATTTCTGCTCAGGAGATCATTAAAGATTCTGTTGTGGCTCAAGTACCTGTTGAAATTCCTTCAGGGCAAAGGCAAAAAATTGACGGTATTATTGCTACAGTTGGAGATTATATTGTTTTGGATTCTGATATTGACAAAGGATTTTTAGAAATCAGTTCTCAAGGAGGTTCTGTAAAAGATATTACAAGATGTCAGATGCTAGGCAAGTTATTGGAAGATAAATTGTATGCGCATCAGGCTATTCAGGATAGTATTGTAGTAAGTGATGCCGAGATTAGAGGTATGATGGACGAAAGGCTGAATTATATGATGCAGCAAGCGGGTGGTGACATCAATAAAATTGTAGCATTTTATAAAAAAAATTCGGTAGAAGAATTTAAAACGTATTTTTCAGATATTTTAAAAGAACAAAAATTAGCTTCAGAAATGAGGGACAAAATCATTGGTGCAGTAGAAATTACACCTGAGGAAGTTCGTAATTTTTTTAAAAGTATTCCCAAAGAAGAATTGCCAACATTTGGTGCCGAAATGGAAGTAGCTCAGATTGTGGTTGAGCCAAAAGTATCCAAAGAGGATAAACAGAAAGTTATTGATCGCTTAAATAGTATTAGAAAAGATGTTTTAGAGGGTTCTAGTTTTGCCACCAAAGCGGTTTTGTATTCGCAAGATCCAGGCTCGTCGCCAACAGGAGGTTTTTATAAAATGACCCGTAAAACTCCTTTTGTAAAAGAATTTAAAGATGTTGCATTTAGTCTGGCAGAAGGTGAGATTTCGGAACCATTTGAAACGACTTTTGGATTTCATATTATCATGATTGATAAAATAAAAGGACAAGAGGTAGAATTGCGCCATATTTTAATTTCTCCAACGGTATCTGAAGACGCACTGAAAGAAGCAAAAGAAAGAATTACCAATATTAGAGCAAAAATAGAAAGCAAACAAATTACTTTTGCAGATGCTGCCAGAACAGAATCTGATGAAAAAGAAACGAGAGCCAACGGAGGAACTTTAATCAACCCAAACACACAAGATACACGTTTTGAGTTGACCAAAATGGATCCTACATTATACAGTCAGGTTTCTAATTTGAAAGATGATGCTGTTTCGCAACCGCTTTTGAATACGGATGATAAAGGTAAAAAAACGTATAAACTGATTACTGTGACCAACAGAATCGACGAACATACAGCAGATTACGCTAAAGATTATACTAAAATTAAAGAGTTGGCCTTAAAAGAAAAGCAAATTAAAGCCATTGGAAAATGGTTTGATGATAAAATTAAAGATACTTATATCAAAATCATCGCCGAATATAAAACCTGTAATTTTACAAACAATTGGTTGAAAAAATAATTTTTATAAAATAAATAAAAAGAGTTAGTTTTATGATTTCATAGCGCTAACTCTTTTTTAATTTTAAAACATACTTAAATGTCTGACGTAGCAGCAATTCATAATTTAGTACAAAAGCGAAACGAATTAAAAACTGAAATAGCCAAAATTATTGTAGGCCAGGACGCAGTGGTAGACCAAATTCTACTGTGTATCTTTTCCGGAGGGCACGCTCTTTTGATAGGAGTGCCGGGCTTGGCTAAAACTTTAATGATAAATACCTTGTCTCAGGCTTTGGGGTTAGATTTTAAAAGAATTCAGTTTACGCCGGATTTAATGCCTTCGGATATTTTAGGAAGTGAAATTCTGGATGAAAATCGCCAGTTTAAATTTATAAAAGGGCCAATTTTTTCGAATATCATCCTAGCCGATGAAATCAATAGAACGCCGCCTAAAACGCAGGCAGCTTTACTTGAAGCGATGCAGGAACGTTCGGTGACAATTGCGGGAGAAAATCATAAATTAGATTTGCCCTATTTCGTACTTGCAACACAGAATCCAATTGAGCAGGAAGGAACTTATCCTTTGCCAGAAGCTCAATTAGACCGTTTTATGTTTGCCGTAAAATTAGAATATCCTACTTTTCAGGAAGAAGTTCAGGTCGTAAAACAAACCACTTCTGATATAAAAACAACTATAAATCCGTTGTTTACTGCGCAGGAAATTATAGATTTCCAACATTTGATACGCAGAATACCTGTGGCAGATAATGTTATTGAATATGCTGTGACGTTGGTAAGCAAAACACGTCCTGATAATGCATTATCAAATGAATTTGTAAAAAACTACCTTGATTGGGGCGCAGGTCCAAGAGCTTCTCAAAACTTGATTTTAGCAGCCAAAGCACATGCAGCGTTTAATGGTAAGTTTTCACCAGATATCGAAGATGTAAAAGCAGTCGCAACCGGAATTTTGCGTCACAGAATTATTAAGAACTACAAAGCAGATGCCGAAGGAATTACGGAGGAAATCATCATCCAGAAACTGATGTAAAATAACTTATATATCATTGCAGAAAAGCCTAACAGATTTTAAATTTTGTTAGGTTTTTTTTATTCAATCATGTTCTACTTGTTTCGTTAATCAAGCGTACGGGCTTATTGTAAAAAAGTTTAATTAGCAATACTTCTACAAGTGAAGTATATTTTTTATTACCGCATTCATACCACCATTGAGAATAATATTCAATGTTGTTTTTCTCCATTTTTACAAACCATATTTGTTCGTTGTTTTGTGTGACTATTTTCGATTCAATTATTTTATATCCATTTCCTGTCCAGCAAATTAAAGGTTTGTGAATAGGAGTTTTAATGTATATCAGTTTTTCAGGAGTTGCAATTTTATAAACTTCGTTGTTTACCCAGCTCCCTTTTTGGGCCTTATATTTTGGATTTAGGTTTTCAAGTAAGTTATGATTTTGCTCATTTTTTATTTCTAAACTCGTAATAAATAGTATTCCGCCAGTAATGATAATGGGTAATACTTTTGGATAAAATAAGTTATTGATGATTTTCTCTCTTTTGGGTTTGAAGAATCGAATTAATAACAACATCGGGATAACTTGGTAAAACACAAAACAAATGATGCCGATTGTGTGATGCAGCATATTTTCTTCGGTACAATTAAACAAAATAAGTGTGATGATTCTGAAATAATTCGAAATAATATTCAGCACAACCAAGAGGCAGCAAAATAGCAAAATTTGAATGATAGTGAAATGTTTTTGCTGTTTTCGTTCTTCCAAAGTCAGTAAAAATGCTCCTGTAAGCAATCCTGTTTTAAACATAGAAAGCCCCATACAAGCACTATCTACGGTGACTTTTGTATTATCAATAAAAAAATTGACGCCTTCGATTTTACTTATCGGAATAAAATTTTTCAAAGTTACAAAAACACTATAACAAAGTCCTTGTTTGATTTCTACGGTTAAATAATTGAATAATTGGTCAAAAATAGAGGAAAACAAAAAGAGACAAATAAAGGCTATAAATGAAAATTTTCTGGTAAAGCTATAATAAAGTAAACAGATAAATAATGATAAAGCCTGAAAATGTAATGTTTTGGTATGCAATCTGTAACTGATAAATTCTAATCCTAAAATTACTGCTAAAAGCGGGTAGCTCATTTTTAAAGTTGTTTGCCTACTCGCTGTAACAAATAATATTAGAGAAAAGAATATACCAAAAAAGTTGTTGTCAAGTCTAGTTGCTATGATTTGATAGTTCATCACTAATAGGCAAGCCAAAACTAATACAGCAATTGCTTTTTTATTATTTAACGGTGAAATTGTCATTAGTTAGTTTGTTTTTTGCTTCTTTGATAATAGAAAAACAGAGTGGTTAGTCCAATAATAATGAGTAACCATTCGTGTGGTTCCGGAACTGATCCGTCATTGTTTATAGTGGCATTTCCTAGTGTGTCAATATTTTTTTCTATACCATTGTTTTTATAATCTGCATCAGTTTCGAGAACAATTAAAGAGGAAATAGGCGTTACAATATTGGCATCTTTTGCAAGTGTTGTATATTGATTTTGAGCTAATGTGTCGTTTTGAATTTTAATTTGTTCTTCGAGAACTTTTCCAAAAGCATACATTCTGTAAATGTGGTTAGAACCTGTGCTTTTTGATGATGGTTTTTTTGGATTCTCCTTAATAGAAATGTTTGCTGGCTCAATGTTTATTGATTTTTTTTCTGATTGAAATAAAACAAATTGATTCTTTTCTATTAATTGCAAAGTGTTTTTGAAGCTCGTTTGATAGAAATGCACATATTTTTGTTCTTTGATGGTTTGCCAAAACGGATTAATTTCAGCTGACATATTAATTACTTTTAGGTACTGCTGTTTAGTTCGGGATTTTATTTTTTTTAAATAATTAGAATCTTCGAGTTCTTCAAAGTTGGCAGAAAAGGTTCCGCTTTTAGTAACAATTAAAGTGTTTTTGTTTAATTTATAAAGAGGCAATAATGAGTAATGTAAGTTCTTAAATTGTAACTGGATAGATTCGAAATTTTCTTTGTTGATAATTTGCTTCTTCTTATCAATGATTACGTAAAATTTTTTCTGAGAAAGATGAAGCAACGATTTTATTTCTTGAGTAGTCCAGTTACTATTCAGGTCTAGAATAACTTCAGAAGGTTTAAATGGAATAGTTGTTTTTTGAATGTCTTTCACTTCGTAAACTTTATTCTTCCAAACGAAAGAATCCTGAATTCGGTTTTTATTTAAGGGTATTGTGGCTTCCCAGCGATCTAATCCCTTAGATTTATTGATGAAGTAGTTGTTGTTCAATTCAAAATCTTTACTGGTTTCTATTTTTGTATTACCAACAATCTGAATTCTGGACAGTGTTTCTGCACTAGCAATACTAGGACCTTTTATGGATAGACTTTGATATTTCATTAGGTTGTCTTCAACTTTTAAAGGAGTTGTAAATCCACATTTGAAGGTTCTTGGCATTTTGATATTGATCGGAAAGATTCTAACCACAACCTTGTTTCCTTCTTTCCATTGCATTAATGACGGGTCACGATTTTCTACGCCAACAATTTGTTTGTAAGCATTAGCCGCTTTTTCTTTGGTTGTCAAAACTCCTTTTCGTTCGATACCGTTAACCCAAAGTGATAGTGAAGTGGCAACAGAACCTTCAGGTAACTGAAAAGAATAAATAGCTTCCTTGTCTTGCCAGGATTCTTTATCGCAGGCAATATCTATGGTAAGCTCTGTATAGGCAAGTCTTGAGTTGGGATATATTTTGATGTCTTCCTTGATGTTTTTTGTAAATAAATCTTCGCCACTCCATAATTGCTCTTCTGTTTCAAGTCTTTTGTCAAAATTTGATTTTAGAATATTTATTCTGTCATCATAATTTAAATTGATATCCTTACAGAAGAAGTAGGCAATATTAATAAACGGATTGTGTAATTTCTTTTCGTTGAATTCTTTGCTTCCAAATGAATTAAAACCTTCAAATAAAAAAAAGTTCTCGGAACCAATATAAACGACATCTTTTTTGAGTAGAATTTCATTAAAAAAATTAGGCTTCAAATTTTGTGAAACCTTGATGTAATTGGGTAAATCATCATTGTTTTCAAATGATTGGGTAATAGTATTTTGTGATATTTTATTGCTTTCAGCATTTAATTTAAATGCAAATCCTGCTAAACTGATTAGTAAAATTGAAAACCCTGCAATGAAAGAAAGAAAATGTTTTTTGTTTTTTTGAAAAAATCCAAGAATGATATAAGAGTGAAGCACCAAAACAATTGCAGGAACCAAGCCATAAAATCCTAATCCTAAGGCAAGCATTCCAATAAATGAATAATGAATAATGGGAATAAGATATACAGCAAAATAGAGTATTAAAGTAAAAGATAATCCATTTATAAAATATGAAATTTTAGAAATGTATTTTTCTTTGACATCTCGATAAATAAAAAAATTAGAAAGACAAAAAGCAAATGTTATTAGGTACACCCAAACCGAAAGGTTTTCGAAAATCGGAATAATAGTATTTGTACAAAAACATCCAATAAACCAATTTAATATTAGAAAAGGAACGAGATGCAGATATTTATCCTTTTTTCTTAGAATCAAAAAAGTGAGTACGGTTCCGTAAATAAATTCGATTATCAGACTAAGTGCTCCAAAGGAATCTAATTGACGGAGTAGGAAATTTTTTCCGATCAAAGCAATGATCAGGATGAATGAACTTAGGATGCTCAATACAAGACTTATTTTTACCCCTGGTTGTTGCGTGTATTCTTTAAAAAATTTAATTTTGCTCTTCATAGTTATTTGTATTTATAAGTACTTTGAAGTACAAAGTTATAAGAATAATTTAAAAATCAATTTTTTATTTTCTTTTTTTGAATAAAATTTACAAGTAAACAGTTTTATTTACCTTAAAGAAAAAGCAAAAAAGAGTCGATTTTGGAGTAACTATAACGTTGTAAATTATTATTTAGAAAGGTTCTTTGTGTAAATAGAGGTAAATTCTTACTTCGGTAAAAACTTGTAATTCCGACTTTATTAATTAAAAGATTTTAAATTAGTAATAATTCATTTTTTTAATACAAATTTGAGGTTTTGGTAATATTGCGCAGTCAAATTCATTTTTTTATAATAATAATTTTTGAAAAGCTCGGTTCTGTTATATTCTTTTTAATTGTCGGGTTTAATTCCTAAATTTGCCAACAAAAAAATAAAAACACCTATTTACTATGGCTTTTGATACTATTTACAAAGATTATATTAAAGAAATTGAAGAGCGAAAAGAACAAGGACTTAACCCGAAACCAATTGATGGTGCCGAATTGTTAAGTGTAATTATTGCTCAAATTAAAGATGTGAATAATGAATACAGAGAAGATTCTCTTCAGTTTTTTATTTATAACACGATACCAGGAACGACAAGTGCTGCTGGTGAAAAAGCTAAATTTTTAAAGCAAATTATTCTTGGCGAATCGGTAGTAAAAGAAATTACTCCTGCTTTTGCGTTTGAATTATTATCGCATATGAAAGGTGGTCCTTCTATAGAGGTATTGCTTGATCTAGCTTTAGCCAATGATATCGCTATTGCGAAAGAAGCGGCAAAAGTGCTAAAAACACAAGTTTACCTTTATGATGCAGATACAGATCGTCTTAAAGAAGCATTTGAAAGCGGTAATACAATCGCCAAAGAAATTATTGAAAGTTATGCACAAGCTGAGTTCTTTACCAAATTACCGGATGTAGCAGAAGAAATTAAGGTAGTTACATTTATTGCAGGTGTGGGAGATATTTCTACAGATTTATTATCTCCGGGTAATCAGGCTCACTCACGTTCAGATCGTGAATTGCATGGTAAATGTATGATTACACCTGAAGTTCAAGACGAAATTAAAGCACTTCAAGCACAACATCCTGATAAAAGTGTGATGTTAATTGCAGAAAGAGGTACGATGGGTGTTGGATCATCAAGAATGTCAGGAGTAAACAACGTGGCGCTTTGGACAGGTAAAAAAGCAAGTCCTTATATTCCATTTGTAAATATTGCGCCAATTGTTGGAGGTACAAACGGTATTTCTCCGATCTTCCTTACCACTGTTGATGTTACGGGTGGAATAGGTATTGACCTTAAAAACTGGGTTAAAAAATTAGATGCAGAAGGTAACCCTATTCGTAATGAAAGCGGTGATCCTATTCTGGAAGAAACCTATTCTGTTGCAACAGGAACTGTTCTTACAATCAATACCAAAAAGAAAAAACTTTATAATGGCGATCAGGAGCTAATAGATATTTCTAAGGCATTCACACCTCAGAAAATGGAATTTATCAAGGCTGGTGGTTCTTATGCAATTGTTTTTGGTAAAAAAATACAAACATTTGCATGTAAACTTCTAGGTATCGATACTCCTACCGTATTTGCTCCATCAAAAGAGGTTTCTATCGAAGGACAAGGTCTGACAGCAGTAGAAAAAATCTTCAACAAAAATGCTGTGGGTATTACGCAAGGTAAAGTGTTACACGCCGGATCTGATGTTCGTGTAGAAGTTAATATTGTAGGTTCGCAAGACACTACAGGTCTTATGACTGCTCAGGAGTTAGAGTCTATGGCTGCTACAGTAATTTCGCCAATAGTTGATGGCGCCTACCAATCAGGTTGTCACACTGCTTCGGTTTGGGATAAAAAAGCGCAAGCAAATATTCCAAAATTGATGAAATTTATGAACGACTTCGGTTTAATTACAGCTCGTGATCCAAAAGGTGTTTATCACGCTATGACCGATGTAATTCACAAGGTACTTAACGATATTACAATAGACGAGTGGGCCATCATCATTGGTGGTGACTCTCATACCAGAATGTCTAAAGGTGTTGCTTTTGGTGCTGACTCAGGAACAGTGGCTCTTGCTCTTGCTACTGGAGAAGCTTCTATGCCGATTCCTGAATCTGTTAAGGTAACATTCAAAGGAGAAATGAAAAGTTACATGGACTTCCGTGATGTGGTTCATGCTACACAAGCTCAGATGCTTCATCAATTTGGAGGGGAGAATGTATTCCAAGGCCGCATTATTGAGGTTCACTTAGGAACTCTTACCGCCGACCAAGCCTTCACATTTACCGACTGGACGGCAGAAATGAAAGCAAAAGCTTCTATCTGTATTTCTGAAGATGATACTTTAGTCGAATCGTTAGAGATTGCAAAAGGTCGAATCAAGATCATGATTGATAAAGGTATGGACAATGATAAACATGTTCTACAAGGATTGATTAACAAAGCAGATAAGAGAATTGCAGAGATTAAATCAGGGGAGAAACCAGCCTTAACTCCAGATGCAAATGCTAAATATTTTGCCGAAGTTGTGGTAGATCTTGATCTAATTGCAGAGCCGATGATTGCAGATCCAGACGTAAATAATAATGATGTTTCTAAACGATACACACACGATACCATTAGACCGTTATCGTTTTATGGAGGAGACAAAAAAGTAGATCTTGGATTTATTGGTTCTTGTATGGTTCACAAAGGCGATATGAAAATTTTGGCTCAAATGCTTAAAAATATAGAAGCGCAACAAGGTAAAGTAGCGTTTAAAGCACCTCTTGTAGTGGCACCTCCTACTTATAACATCGTAGATGAACTCAAAGCTGAAGGTGATTGGGAAGTTTTACAAAAATATTCTGGTTTCGAGTTTGATGATAGCTTGCCTAAAGGTGCAGCACGTACAGAATACGAAAATATGTTATACTTAGAGCGTCCCGGATGTAACCTTTGTATGGGTAATCAGGAAAAAGCAGCAAAAGGAGATACAGTAATGGCAACTTCAACACGTCTTTTCCAAGGAAGAGTTGTAGAAGATTCTGCAAGTAAAAAAGGAGAATCATTGCTTTCGTCTACACCGGTTGTTGTACTTTCTACAATATTGGGCAGAACACCTACAATTAACGAATATGTGGCTGCGGTAGAAGGTATTAACTTAACTAAGTTTGCACCTTCTCACAAGTTACTAGTCAAATAAGTACAGCATTAGTCAAATTATAATTCAAAAGCCCAAGTGATAAACTTGGGCTTTTTTTTAATAGCTTCTCTATTTTTTTGTATCTTGTGGTGATTAAAAAAAATAATAAAAAACAATTACATAAATCTTATGGCTTTTGATATAGAAATGATTAAAAAAGTGTATGCCAACATGCCTGGTCGTGTTGATAAAGCACGAGAGATAGTTGGTCGTCCACTTACTTTAACAGAGAAAATTTTGTACAATCACCTTTGGGATGGAAACCCAACACAGGCGTTTGGCAGAGGTATTGATTATGTTGATTTTGCACCGGATCGTGTAGCCTGTCAGGATGCAACGGCTCAAATGGCATTACTTCAATTTATGCACGCCGGAAAGAAAACAGTAGCAGTTCCAACAACAGTACACTGTGATCACCTGATTCAGGCAAAAGTTGATGCTGCAACCGATTTGGCCAGAGCAAAAACACAAAGCAATGAGGTTTTCGATTTCCTTTCTTCAGTTTCTAATAAATACGGAATTGGTTTCTGGAAACCGGGAGCTGGAATTATTCATCAAGTAGTACTTGAAAATTATGCTTTTCCTGGCGGAATGATGATTGGTACCGATTCTCACACTGTAAATGCAGGTGGTTTAGGAATGGTAGCTATTGGCGTTGGTGGAGCTGATGCAGTAGATGTTATGTCTGGTATGGCTTGGGAATTGAAATTCCCTAAATTAATTGGAGTAAAATTAACGGGTAAATTATCAGGTTGGACTGCTCCTAAAGATGTTATCCTAAAAGTGGCGGGTATCTTAACTGTAAAAGGCGGTACTGGCGCGATTGTCGAATATTTTGGCGAAGGCGCAACTGCGATGTCTTGTACGGGTAAAGGAACTATTTGTAATATGGGTGCCGAAATTGGAGCTACAACTTCAACTTTTGGTTACGATGATTCTATGAGTCGTTACCTACGTTCTACCAATAGAGCAGATGTTGCCGACGCTGCAGACAAAGTAGCCTCTTATTTAACAGGTGACCCTGAAGTATATGCGAATCCGGAACACTATTTTGATCAGGTTATCGAAATTAATTTATCCGAATTAGAGCCACACTTAAACGGTCCTTTTACACCAGATTTGGCTACTCCAATTTCTAAAATGAAAGAAGAAGCGATCAAAAATAACTGGCCATTACAAATTCAGGTTGGTCTAATAGGTTCATGTACCAACTCTTCTTACGAAGATATTGCTCGTGCAGCTTCATTAGCAAAACAAGTGACGGCTAAAAACTTAAAAATAAAATCGGAGTTTACGATTACTCCGGGCTCAGAAGTAGTACGTTCTACTATCGAGAGAGATGGTTTTATTGATACTTTTGATAAAATTGGTGCAACCGTTTTTGCAAATGCCTGCGGACCATGTATTGGTATGTGGGACAGAGAAGGTGCAGAAAAAGAAGAAAGAAATACAATTGTGCACTCTTTCAACCGTAACTTCTCAAAACGTGCAGACGGTAACCCAAATACTTTGGCTTTTGTGGGTTCGCCAGAATTGGTTACCGCTATGGCAATCGCAGGAGATTTAGGTTTCAATCCGTTGACAGATACCTTAATCAACGAAGATGGAGAAGAAGTAATGCTTGATGCTCCAACAGGTGACGAATTACCATCAAAAGGGTTTTACGCAGAAGATCCAGGTTTTCAAGCTCCTGCCGAAGATGGTTCAGGAGTTCAGGTTGCGGTAAGTCCAACATCTGAGCGTTTGCAATTATTGGCTCCGTTTGATGCTTGGGATGGCAAAAACATTACAGGTGCCAAATTATTAATCAAAGCTTTCGGAAAATGTACCACAGATCACATTTCTATGGCTGGACCATGGTTACGTTTCCGCGGGCATTTAGATAATATCTCAAACAACATGTTAATTGGTGCTGTAAACGCATTCAACCAAAAAACAAATGCGGTAAAAAATCAATTAACAGGTTCTTACGATGCCGTTCCTGCGGTAGCTCGCGCGTACAAAGCGGCTGGAGTGCCATCTATTGTTGTGGGAGATCATAACTATGGTGAAGGTTCTTCTCGTGAGCACGCTGCAATGGAGCCTCGTTTCTTGGGCGTAAAAGCGGTATTGGTAAAATCTTTTGCCCGTATACACGAAACCAATCTTAAAAAACAAGGCCTTTTAGGACTGACTTTCGCTAACGAAGCAGATTACGATAAAATTCAGGAAGATGACACGATCAACTTCATTGATTTAGTAGATTTTGCTCCCGGAAAACCGTTATCGTTAGAATTTGTTCATGCAAATGGTACCAAAGACATTATTTTGGCCAACCATACTTACAACGCAGGTCAAATTGGCTGGTTCGTTGCAGGTTCAGCATTAAACCTAATAGCTGCTGGAAAAGCTTAATTTTTAAGATCCAATGATACTCAAAACGCTCTGTGAAAACAGGGCGTTTTGTATTAGAAGCTATTTCCAGCTATCATTCCAATCTTTTTTATTGTAGAAAAAACAATAAAAAAGGATTTTCCCTTCTATCTGGGCTAGGGATTTTGCTTTTCAATAGTAACTCTTCCATCAGTAGAAGTTTTATTGTTCAGCAAAAATTAGTTCCAATTCTTACTAGCTTTTTTAAAGTCAAAAAAATCTTATTATTTATTAAAAACAGTACGTCTCATGAACGTCATTGTTTCGATAATGGCAATTTTAAGGCAAAAAGGTGTTAAAAAAATCGGTTTTTTTACTTTAAAAAGTTAAATTCGCTCTGCAAGTAATACGATTGTCTTTTTTGAGTTTATAAATGACACAAATTAGATAATAAAAAATTTCCCCAAAAAATGATTTTTAGATTAATCGTCACGTTGTTTCTTATCAGCTTTAGTATGTTTTCACAAGAAAATTTCACAAAGCATACTGTTTCAAAAGGTGAAAATATCACAGTAATTGCAAAAAAATATGGTGTAAAACCCAAAGCAATTATTGAGGCAAATCCCAATAGCCCAAAAATTCTGAAATTACATTCGGTTTTACTAATTCCTACTACGCAACAAACTGTTTTGACTCCCACAAGAGAAAATGTTATTCCCGTAGTCAACCCATCTACACATGAGGTTTTAGCAAAAGAAACACTCTGGGGAATATCCAAAAAATACAAAGTAGCAGTTGATGATTTAAAAAAGGCAAATCCAATCATAGAAACAGAAGGTCTAAAACCGGGACAGCAAATCAACATTCCATCAAATGCGGTTGTAATTTCAGACAAACCAACAACGTATGCAGACGATTTAAAAACAAAAATAGAGCCTCAGACAGAAGATGTTGAGGTTTCCAGAGAAGTGTTGCCAAAAGAAACAAAATACAAAATTGCCAAAGAATTTGGTATGACAGTTGCCGAATTAGAAAAGCAAAACCCTGAAATAAAGGCGAAATTGCCGGTAGGTTACATCTTAAAAATTAAAACTTCAAAAGAAAAAGCAGATGTTTTCAATGCTTCAAAACCTGCTGAAGAAATAAAAAACACTCTAAACAAACCAGTTGAAATCGCTCAGACTGCAGAAAAAAATTCAGATTCTACAACCATTTATAAATTTTCAAACAGCTCCGAATTAATAGAGCAATTGGTAGGGCAGGCAACCGATAATATTGGCGTTCGTTATCGTTCAGGTGGCACCTCAAAAGCGGGTTTTGATTGCTCTGGATTAATGTGCAGTACGTTTGGCAATTTTGATATCAAATTACCACGAACTTCTATAGAGCAGTCGCGAATAGGTTTAAAAATAGAACCGGAGCAAGCTCAAAAAGGCGATCTAATATTCTTTAAAACCAACGGAAGACGCCAAATTAACCACGTAGGTATGGTGATCGAAGTTCTGGAAGACGAAATAAAATTTGTACACGCATCCACTCATGGTGGCGTCATTATTTCTTCAACTAAAGAAGGGTATTACCAAAGAAACTTTTCGCAGGTAAACCGCGTATTACAATAACTTAGGTAGTGTCTCACTAACTGTGTAAGTTAAAAAATGATGGGGTTTAAAATCACTCATCATTTTTTTTTAACTTTAACTTTTACACAGTCTTATGAAAAAAGAAGATTTATTATCAGATGAATTTTTAAAACAATTCAAAACAGGCGAAGACCTAAATGGTTTTCTTGCCCAATTACAAAAACGAGGAATAGAAGCTATTCTATCAGGAGAGTTAGATTCTCATCTAGGTTATGAGAAACACGAAAAGACGCCTTCAAGTAATTCTCGTAATGGTTTTTCAAACAAGAAGATAAAAACTTCATTTGGAGAATCAAACATCCAGGTTCCAAGGGACAGAGAAGCTTCTTTTAATCCCATGATTATTCCAAAACGTCAAAATATGGTTGATGGATTAGAGAATGTTATTGTCTCTCTTTATGCCAAAGGAATGACCGTTAGTGATATTGAAGAACAAATAAGAGAAGTCTATAAATTTGATATCTCAACCTCCACTATTTCTAGAATTACTGAATCTGTTTCTAATGATGTAATAGCTTGGCAAAATCGCCCACTAGAAGCTGTTTATTTAATTGTTTGGATGGACGGGATTGTATTTAAAGTTCGAGAAAACTCTAAGGTCATTAACAAAACTATTTATTTAGCTGTAGGCCTGAATCGAGATGGAAAAAAAGAAGTTTTAGGTATGTGGCTGGGCAAGAATGAAAGTTCCAGTTTTTGGTTGGGAGTTTTAACCGATTTAAAAGCCAGAGGTGTTGAAGATATATTAATTACTGCTACAGATAACCTAAACGGCTTTACTCAAACCATTAAAAATGTATTTCCTGAATCACAGACTCAAATCTGTGTAGTGCACCAAATACGCAACTCAGCGCGTTATGTAGTGTGGAAAGATAAGAAGGAATTCTCTAAAGATATGAAGCAGATTTATGATGCTCCAACCAAACAGGCTGCCAGGGCTTCTCTTGAAGATTTTGCTAATAAATGGAATAGTAAATATCCATATGCTGTAAAATCATGGGAAGACAATTGGGAAGAACTTACCGTATTCTTTGACTTCCCCGTTGAGATTAGAAAAATAATTTATACCACTAATCTAATCGAAAATCTAAACGGTAAGATTAGAAAATACACCAAAAATAAATTATCATTCCCAACCGATGAAGCAGTTTTAAAATCTGTATATTTGGCTTTAAGAGAAGCTACCAAAAAATGGACAATGCCAATCCATAATTGGGGATTAATACTCAATCAGTTCTTAACTATATTTGAAAAAAGGGTTCAACTTTAATTAAAAAGTCAAACCCCGTTATTTTTAAACTTACACACTTTTTAGGACAGTGTCATAACTTAATACGATATTAAGCATTATTTCTCTTTAATATTTCTAATGGAATGTTGTGTAAAAAACTATTACATTGTTTTTAAAATTTAAATCGTGTCAAGCAATTCTTTAGGTAATAATTTTTCTAAAAAGGCTTTTTGTTTTTTCTCAATAACCAGAAATTTCCAGTCGGTTTGGCTATTTTTTGAGATAGTATAGACTTGTTTTTCGATCTGAATCTCAAAAAAACCAGTTGTATCATTGTATTTTACATTTCCTTCACCAAATTCTTCTTTTAGCGAAGTGGCAATTAAGCTGTTTTGTGCTTTTTTTTCTTCTTCCGACTGTTCTGCACCCTCATTTACCTTCATATTCATTTGATGTGAATACGACAGCAGCGAATAATACTTATTTTCGATTTTCTTCGCATCGTTAATCTTTAGTATTTTAGGATCTTTAAGTTCGAATTTAATGGCAGGATTATTAAAGGTTTGCTCCATAACCGCTATCATTTGCCCTTTGGGATAAATGTCAAAAAACTCAGGCACGACAAAGTCTAGAGATTTCTCAAATTCCTTATTTGCAATCGCATTGAGGTATTCGGTAAAACTTTTTTCGATAGCTTTTTTGTATTCCTGAGCGGTTACCACTGCACTTGTTACCAAAATCAGTACTGTAAAGAGTGTTTTTTTCATGTTGATCATTTTAGAAAATTAAGTCTAGTACGATTTAAAAGCCGCACTACCCACCATTTCTTTTTCTTTATTTTTTTCAATGGCTTTGAATTCTTTCTCAAAGTTACCTTTAAAATTTTGTTTCAAATTAGATACCCCCAATTTTTCTAAACAATATAGATATTTATAAATTGAATTGTTTTTTTTATCGCTAAAACTAGATGTAAACCAATAAAGTTGCGCCGCAAAATCATAAATTTTCAAGTCCATTGCAATATCCGCGTATAAGTCAACATCTTTTAGTTGTTGATCTTTATCTCTAAACAATTGATTCAAGGAATTTCTTCGATAAAGCAGATAAGCATCTTCGGCGCTTTGTGGACCAATTGGTAAACCATAAAACGGATTATGATCTAATACTTTTCCTTTTTTAAGATTCCAATTTTCAATACTGTTTAGAGCTGCATTTCCTGTTTTTTTATTTAACTCACTTTGCGAGTAAAAATTTTCAAAATTTGCCCAAGAAGAGTTAGGGTATTCCTCTAAAATGCCATTGTAAATAGTAACTGCTTTCTCAAATTCTCCTTTGTCATGTTCGGCAATCCCTTTGTTTATTTCAGCATTAAGCTGTTCTTGAAACAATTGTAAACGGCCTTTGATTTCGTTTAAATAATCATTGGCATAGGTTTCAGGTTTTGAGAACATACTTACGATTTCGATATACTTTAGCGCATAATCTAGTTCGCCCTGAGAAATAAACATGAATATTTTAGTCACAGGAATCAATTGATTTTCGAGTTCCATTTCCATTGTTGCTCTCCAGTAATCGGGGTTGTTTCCTGTTAGTTTGATAACATCTTGTGGAGCATTAAAATCAGTAGTTGCAATTAGATTCCCAAAATTTCTCACACCTTCAAATTTCGGATCCACTATGGTTTGATAAGCTGCCAAAACAGGTAAAACTTCATTGATTGCATAACTTTTATTAAGAGCCAATTTGGTTTTCAAATCTGCTTTTTGATACTCCGAAACAACCTTTTGATTTGGAAGATCAATGTCTTTAAAATCAACGTTGGTTTCCTCAAATTTAGAGTTAATTGATATTAAAATAGGAAAATCAACCAATTTCGTGTTTGCTATAATTAAACTACTTATTTCGTTTAAAAATTTTGTTTCAAGAACGTTGTTTATTTGAGGATTAGAGTACAATTTCATAGTGGGTTTCCCCGTTTTATGAGCAACTAGTACAAATGCCAGTTTTTGACTTTCAGCAATAGTAGCAAATTCTTTTTTCGAAATTTCAATAATGGCATTGATAGATTCTAAAAACTTTTTTTCATCAATATTTACACTTGCTATCTTATCATTGTCTAGAAAAGCCACAGTAAATTCTGGTTCTTTTTGCGCAAATAGTGAAGTATTTGTTGCTAAAAGAAAATAAAAAAATAGCATTTTTGGTTTCAGAACTGGTACAATGTGTTTTAAAATTTTTATCATAAAAGTAGTTACTTGTTAATTTATAAGCACAAATATAATGGGTTGCCTTAGAATAATCTTACTAAAACACCAAACATTTTAAACAAAAAAAAGCCACAAATAGTATGGCTTGTAGCTTTTGATTTTAAGTTTTTATATTATTTATGTTCGTTAATAATTCATGTTAATAACACCCCTATAGAACTGAAGGCTACCAAATAAAATGGCTCCCCAGAATATTAAACCAATACCAGATACAGTTGCAATAGTGCCGCTTGCAAACCAGATAACGCCAAAAATCATATTCTTTCTTGCTCTTTCGTATTTGACTTCCCTGAGTTGGTTTTCTAGATTTTCTACAAGGATTCTTGCATTTTCGGGTCTTATTCCTTTGTCTACTAATGCTGCTTTGGCTTCATAAGCCGATTTGTTTTCACGCACCATAAGTTGAGAGGCATACTGATGAAGCTGGTTTACGATTACTCGTGATTCTGTGGTGTAGGTTTCCATAATGAGGGGTATTTGGAGGTTATTTGTTTTTGGGGTAATGTTTTTTTATAAGAATATGTTTTTAAGTTTTTGATTATCAAATATAAAGAGTTATGGGTGGACATTTACAAGTGGTGAACTATTTTTTTTTACTTTTATTTTAATTAAAATTTGAAAGCATAAAAACAACAAACAATTGTAAAAAGAAGACATTTTTTTAACATTTCAGCAAAGAAAGTGCGTTTAACTACCTCAATTTTATTCTAGGTGATGTTGTCATTCTTTAGGTGTTGCCTCAAATTTGTAAAACAATACTTCTAAATCGTACTGCTGCTCTATGAAGAGTTGTCGCATGAAGATAAAGAAGTGAGATGTGACGATAAAGAAGTGACCAATATTTTTTAGAAAGTAACTTCAGAGGCAAACAAATCCAATTGCATCTGATGCGTGAGAGTCAAAAACTACAATATTTTCTAAAATTTCTAAAAAAAGTATATCTTTAACCAACCCAAAACCAGAAAAATGCAAGAAAACGACCAAGACAATTTTAAAAGAGAACTCGGATTACTAGACGGAACCATGCTTGTTGTAGGTTCTATGATTGGCTCAGGTATTTTTATCGTGAGTGCCGATATTGCCCGACAAGTAGGTTCGGCAGGATGGCTCACCCTTATTTGGTTGGTCTCAGGACTCATTACCGTTATTGCTGCCGTGAGCTATGGCGAGCTTAGTGCCATGTTTCCTAAAGCAGGCGGGCAGTATGTGTACCTTAAAGAAGCGTACAATAAACTCATTGCCTTTTTGTACGGATGGAGCTTTTTTGCCGTAATTCAAACTGGTACTATCGCCGCCGTGGGTGTCGCTTTCTCAAAGTTTGCGGCTTATATTTACGAACCTTTAAGTGACGAGAATGTACTATTTCAGTTAGGATCTTTCAAACTCAATGCCGCTCAGATTGTGTCTATTTTAACCATTATTTTATTAACATACATCAACAGTCGCGGGGTCAAAAACGGAAAAATTTTGCAAACTGTGCTTACCATCATAAAAATTTTATCACTGTTAGGTCTTATTGTTTTTGGACTAACACTTGCAGCAAAAGCAACTGTTTGGGATGCCAATTGGGCCAATGCCTGGACACCGCGCTCATATAATGTCGACAGCAGTTCGTGGTTGCCCATTAGCGGAAAAGCGTTGATCACCGGAATTTCTGCCGCTATGGTAGGATCTTTATTCTCAAGCGACGCCTGGAATGGCGTGACTTTTATCGCAGGCGAAATCAAGAATCCAAAACGTAACGTAGGCTTCAGTTTGTTTCTGGGCACTTTTATCGTGACAATTATTTACGTATTGACCAATTTAATGTATTTGGCCGTGATTCCGCTGGACGAAATCGCCACAGCAAAATCAGATCGGGTAGCTGTCGTAGCCTCACAATATATTTTTGGAGATATCGGAACCCTAATCATTGCCTTAATGATCATGATTTCTACTTTTGCCTGCAACAACGGATTAATCATGGCGGGCGCAAGAGTATATTATACCATGGCAAACGATGGTTTATTTTTCAAAAAAGCAGCAGTACTCAACAAAGCAAGCGTACCAGAATGGGCACTTTGGGCTCAATGCATTTGGGCTTCGGCCTTGTGTCTAACCGGCAAATATGGCGATTTGTTAGATTTTGTAATTATTATCGTACTTATTTTTTACATCTTAACCATCTACGGCATCTTCATTTTACGTAAAAAAATGCCCAACGCAGAACGACCTTACAAAGCCTTCGGATATCCCTTTTTGCCATTATTGTACATCATCGTCGCAACTGCTATCAGCATTTCGTTGCTCATCACCAAATTCTCGACCTGTGGTTGGGGAATTTTAATCATGCTCATCGGGATTCCGGTATATTATGTTACAAAACCCAAAGAAAATCAATAAATAACGTTTTCGGGTACTTAGGCAGATTGTTCAGGAGCTATTTCCTGCTATCATTCCAATCTTTTTTATTGCAGAAAAAGCAATAAAAAAGGATTTTCCCTTCTATCAGGGCTATGATATTCGTTTTCATTATACTATTTTACAAAAAAAAGACACTACTAGATTTGCAAAGAGCAAAAAGGTAGTGTCTTTTTTTGTAGATCTTATGTAGAGAAAAACGAATAAATTAAATATTCACAGTCTCAGCAGAAGAAGGTATAGTCGAATTAATAATAGACAAAGTGAGTGGGTCTTCTTCACCAGAAAAAAACGCTTCCAGTATTTCTTTAAAGATCGGATTCGTATTGTCAACCAACGAAAAGAGCGTCATCGAAGAGCGTAACTTTCGTGCATCCAAATCGCCCAAAATACCATCAGCAGACTTTCTCTTAAAAGTCAAAAGCAACTCAGAAATCTCTATTAGGTGTTTACCCAATATAGGATGTTCTAAAAACTCCGAGGCTTCTTTCAGATCTGCGATCGCATAATAATTAGCATGGTCACTACTCCCCAAACCTTTTATCTGAGGAAAGATAAACCACATCCAATGGGTTTCTTTTTTACCTTTTTTAATTTCAGAAAAAGCAGTAAGATAAAGTTTATTTTGTGCATCTAAAAAACGCATTAAATCATTATTTGAGTACGTCATTGTGGTATTGTGTTTTTAAAAAAGGGTTGCAAAAGTAGTAAAAAAGATAAGGCCTACCTAATCAAAGCTTCATACTGTGAGTATTTTAACTTTTTGCAGAAGAAAAATTCTACTTTATCTTCATGCAGAAAGAAACAGCAGTAGAGATAATATTTTAAAACCAAAACAAGTAAAATTATTCTTTTCTGTCAACGTTTCTAAAAGTTAGATTGATTCTTGGCAAAACATTTCGTGCCGTTTTAGGCACCTGATGTTGCCAAAAACTATTGGTAGTTCCTGCCATCAGCAAAAAAGAGCCGTGGTGCAGAGGAATCTCGACTTGCGGAATTTCTTTGCGAAACTTGTGGCGCAACCGGAACATTCTGGTTTCTCCAAAAGTGACCGAGGCAATAATAGGGTTGGGGCCTGTGTTGTGCTCTTTATCGCTGTGCCAGGCCACACCATCTTTGCCGTTTCGGTACAAATTAAGCAAGACACTGTTAAAATCAACTTGTGTTTCTTTTTCTACCCGACTTCTAATTGTAAGGAGTTCATACGTCCAATCAGGGCCATTTTGATCTGCTCCCGGATTGTCTTTATCCTCATACCAAGCGATCATTCTTGGCGCAGTAACGGTTTTATCAAAGATTTCCATTTCATATTCTCTCCATTTAGTTTTATGGAGCAACATTTCATAATAATGATCAGACTCTTCTTTGCTAAAGAAATTATCGATCAAAATTAGTTCGGTATCAGGAAGATCAAATGTTTTTTTGCCTCCTAATCCTGTCGCAAATAATTCGGTGTCGTTAAATAGTTTCATTATTCCCTTTATTTTTTGTCAATGGTTTGTTGAAAAAAACTTTACCCGGATATTTTTCCGCATAAGTGTAGATTAAATGCATGATGTATTGGTTACTTCTGTAGGGCGTAACGTAGTTTTTTACCTCCGATGGATCGGTAAGAGCAACATCGGTTGTAAAATAGCCCATACCATAAAAATGCCCTTTTTCTACCCAAATGCAACTGCGTTCTTCTGCTGATCTTCCTTTGTCAATGATAGCAAAATCGGGTCTGTTGCTTACTAAAAAATCAATGGCACTTTCGATTTTTCCGTTATGAAGTGTCGCATCTGGCAAATCGGTAAGAGTATTGTTTAAGATATTTTCCCCTTCTGTCGCTACACAATATTTGCAGAATCGATGATCAATTTCAAACTGCTGGGCTAAGTTGCGCAGTACATTGATCCCCTCGTACAAACTATTGAAAGATTCGATACATGTTTGAAATTTACTCAGTTTTCCAATGCCCAAATATTTATACCCACTACGAGCTTCGTATTGGTAGAGTCCGTATTTGGGTTCAAAGCGTTTTAATGCTCTGTTGTATGTTGGCCAGAGCTGTTTGATTTCTACACATTCTAGTAGCAGCGCCATCAATTCGGTAGCACAAATTTCAAAAGAGATTCCGTAAATGTCTCTTAAAAAATTTTGCCTTTGAGGATTGATTTTATGGCCGGTAAAATGAGATGCTACGCGTTTTTTTAAGTTGATCGCTTTGCCGATGTAAATTACTTTTTTGACTTCATTATAAAAATAATACACTCCTGGTTTCTCTGGCAATTGATCAAAATCGCTGGGTGGTAAATTTGGTGGCAAGCGTTGATCTTGTGCCGTTTTCTTGATCATTTTTTCGA
Organism: Flavobacterium flavipigmentatum; assembly: GCF_020911905.1. Classification (NCBI taxonomy): domain Bacteria; kingdom Pseudomonadati; phylum Bacteroidota; class Flavobacteriia; order Flavobacteriales; family Flavobacteriaceae; genus Flavobacterium; species Flavobacterium flavipigmentatum. The sequence goes on from NZ_CP087133.1 coordinate 2,217,863, forward strand.
TTTCGCCTTCCTTATCCCATTCGAGTAATCGGGAAAATAACAGTGCAGTAGCATCTGCATCTCCGCCGGCGCGGTGCCGATTTTCTAAAGGAATATCTAATGCTCCGCAAAGGTTTCCTAAGCTGTAAGATCCCAAACCAGGCTTGATTTTTCTAGCGGCACGAACGGTGCAAAGTTTTCGGGCTGTCCACTTAAATCCCGCTTGTTCCAGTTGATGACGTACAAACGAATAATCAAAATTAACATTGTGTGCAACGAAAATACGGTCGGTAAGCATTTCTAACACTTTGTCTGAAATAGTATCAAAGATGGGGGCATTAGATACCATTTTGTTATTAATGCCTGTTAATGCAAAAATAGACGCCGGAATCTCTTTCTCCGGATTAACAAGTGTCTCAAAACGATCGATGACACTTGTTCCGTCGTGAATGACAATGGCAATTTCTGTAATGCGGCTGCCACCAGCGTTACCACCGGTGGTTTCGATATCTACTATGGCATATTCTTGCTTTTTCATCTTATTTGTAGAATGTGAAATACATTGTTTTTCTGATTAAGCCTTAACGGTAATAACATCTTTTAGGGAAGTAGAAAACTTGGGAGACAATCTATTCTGCTTCATTTTCCATTGACGTCCCAAAGATTGCACACCGAATTTAATTTTATTGTTACCATAATTTTGGTTCATTTTATCAATCGCCCTCATTAAAGGCTGATGTTTAGGATTTGAAGCTTCGAATAAACTAAGCTGTGTTTCGTTATTTGGTGTCAAACCCATTACAATAACACCCGCTTTTTTATAACGATAGCCTTTTTTAAAAATAGCTTTAAATCCTTTTTGTGCGGCCTCATTAAGCTCTATTGTCGAGTTGGTTGGAAAATCAGTAGTGATCGTAATACTTCGCGAATAGTGTGATTCCTCGTTCTTTAAAAAACTAGTTTGTATAAAAACAGTTACCATATTACAATGACAATCTTGGCGCCTTAATTTCTCAGCACAAGAAGCTGTAAATGTGCTGATTCGTTCTGAGATCTCTTCATAAGTAGTATACCTTTTTTCGAAAGATCTGGTAGTGGCGATCATTTTTCGGTCTTTGGCATCTTCTAATCCCAAAGTCGGTTTCCCTTCTAATTCATGTTTTAATCGAAGCCCAACTACAGACATTTCTTTTCTTACCCAGGCATCCGGAAATTGGGTAAATTCATAAGCGGTATTAATTTTTTTTAATTTCAGACGTTTGGCATGTTTTCTTCCAATTCCCCAAACATCTTCAATTTTAGTCCACTTTAATGCTTTAATTCTTTTTTCTTCAGAATCAATGCAATAAACACCCTGAGTACGATCTGCAAATTTTCGGGCAATTTTATTCGCTACTTTGGCCAAAGCTTTAGTAGGTGCAAAACCTATACTAACCGGAATGCCTGTTCCTTGTGTTACTTCTTTTCGCATTTTTAAACCCAACGTATTCAGATCAAATAAATCGTATCCTGAAAATTTCAAGAAAGCTTCATCAATACTGTAAATTTCAATTTCGGGAGTATATGTTTGAAGCAGGTTCATTACCCGATTGCTCATATCGCCGTATAATGGATAATTAGAAGAAAAGACAAAAATGTTTTTTTCTTTAAAAATAGCTTCATACTTAAAAGCAGGTACACCCATTGGTACGTCCATAGCCCGGGCTTCATCAGAGCGCGAAATAACACAGCCATCATTGTTAGAAAGAATAACGATAGGTTTTCCTCTTAAACGCGGCTCAAATACTCTTTGGCAAGAAGCATAAAAATTGTTACAATCGACTAAAGCAAACATTTATAAACGTGTTTTTTATTTCTATTTAAAAAGATTTAATACTATGAATCACAATTCCCCAAATCACAAAATTATTTTCGGGAGTCACTTTTATAGGCTGATAATCTTCATTTTCGGCAATAAGCCAGATGATATCTTTTTCTATTCTGATGCGTTTTACGGTAAATTCGCCATCAATTTGACAGACGGCAATCTTATTGTTTTGTGGTTCCAGACTTTTATCAATTATCAACAAATCACCATCATTGATACCAGCATTTTTCATCGAATGTCCTTTTACCCGGGCAAAATAAGTAGTGTATTTGTGTTTGATGAATTCTTTGTTGAGATCAATCGATAATTCGATAAAGTCATCTGCAGGCGAAGGAAATCCTGCGCTGATACCAACGTCAAAAAAAGGCAGTTTTACTTCCGAACTGACATCCGGAATGTATAATTTTATTGATGCTGTGGTATTTATACTTCTCAATTTCATAATCACTTCAAAAAAAAGTTTTTTTAACATTACAAAATTAACACAGACGGTAACATTTTTTTGTATATTTGATGTTCCAAATTATAACAAATTAATTATGTCCTTATTTTCAGACAATATCAGAGCATTGAGGGTTAAGCATAAAATATCACAAGAGAAATTAGCTGGAAACCTGAAGATTACCCGAGGAAGATACGTAAAATACGAAGATGGAACTTCCGAAGCGCCGTACGACATTTTAAAGCAAATCGCCTTATATTTTCACATGAGTATCGATTTATTATTGTCTGTTGATATACGCAAAATCAATATAGAAAACTTGATTAAACTAGAAGGCAACCGACTCATTCTGCCAATACAAGTGGATCAATTTGGAGAAAATTATATCGAAATTGTATCTCAAAAAGCAAAAGCAGGTTACCTCAACGGATATGCCGATCCAGAATATATTGAAAGTTTACAGCAAATTTCGTTGCCGTTTTTAGGACCGGGCAAACACCGAGGATTTCCTGTAGAAGGCGATTCGATGCCACCTCATGAAGACGGAAGTATTATTATCGGGCGTTATGTCGAAAGGTTAGGAGAGGTCATGGATGGTAAAACATATATCTTGATTACCAAAAATGAAGGAATGGTATACAAACGCCTCAATAAAAACAAAAAAAATGCTTTGGTGTTAGAATCAGACAATCGGTTTTATCCTAATTATGAAGTGAAAGCTTCGGATATTTTAGAAATTTGGGAATACGAATGCAATATAGGGCGTAGCGATAAACGACACGAATTGACAGAATCGCAAAGCATGAAAGATTTGCTTTTGGAAGTAAAAAGAGAAGTGATGGAGATCAAGAATAATACTTCGGGGACGAATTGAGTTCTATTTTAGTCTTTCATTTATCAAAATCATCAATTTTTATTCCATTTTCAGTGCAAACCAAAAAGTACTTCCCAATCCTAAATTGCTTTCTACACCAATAGTTCCGTTTTGGGCTTCGATAAATTCTTTGCTGATCGCCAAACCTAATCCTGTTCCTGATTTTTGACTTCCCGGAATCTGAAAATATTTATCAAAAACTTTGTCTTTATAACGTGCGTCAATTCCTTTTCCGGTATCAATTACTTGAAATACAATCTGATTGTTTTCTTCTTTTAATCGGATGATAATTGTGCTTTTTTCAGATGAATAAGTAATGGCATTCGACAAATAATTAATCAAAACCCAGCCTGTTTTTTCGCTGTCTGCTTTTACTTGAGACAGGTGTTCAGGAGCATCAATGATGAGTTTTATTTGCTTTTGATCGGCTTGCACTTTTACCGCTTCGGTAGCATAATTGACAATGGCGTACGGATTACTTTTTTCTATATTCAGCTGGATATTTCCTGTCTCTAATTGTGATAAATTCAGTAATTCGCCAGTAATTTTAAGCAATCTTTGGCTGTCATCTTTGATACTTTCTACCAATTGTTTTTGGTCATCATTCATCTCGCCAGTTTTGGCATTTTCAAGCAATTGAAGGCTTAATTTGATAGAAGCAATTGGGGTTTTTAATTCGTGCGAAACCGTTGCGATAAAATTGGTTTTGGCAAAATCAAGTTCTTTAAATAAGGTAATATTTCGCAAAATAATCACGTCCCCAATGTTAATTTCATTTTCTTCGCCCGTTGGAGTTATCGTGATATTGAGTGTTTCTTTGTCAAAATAACTTTCTTTTTCATTGGCAAAAATTTTCATGGGTTGTTTTTTCTGAGCATCGGTTGCAAGTTCTTTCAAAATTAGAGAACGAATCAAATCATTTGATAAAGCCAGTTGAGAAGCCGATTTTCCGATAACATCTTCCGATTTCAGGCCAATAATTTTTAGTGCTTCATCATTCACAAATAAAATAATACCCTGATTGTCTAAACCAATAATAGGATCGTGCATATTATTGATAAGCGTTTCGAGGCGTTTTTTTTCAAAAAACAGTTTGTACAAATTGCTACTATTGTATTCTTCGAGTTTTTGTGCCATGGTATTAAACGATTTGGCTAGATCGCCATATTCGTTATGATTGGTAAAATGCACGCGCTCCGAATAATTTTTATTGGCAATTTCCTTGATGCTTAAAGTCAGTTCTTTAATCGGATTGGCAATGTTATGCGGTAAATTAATCAATAAATTAAAGGCGATCAAAAAGCATAAAGTACCTACAATAGCAATCCATAAATTGGCTGTTTCGGCAGTATGTTTGGCAATATCGCTCTTTTGCTTTATGGCATTCATATTGAGTTTCATAATCGCAAAAATATCTTGTCTAATTTGGGTTTTAGCAACTTCGCTCGACCTATTTTTTTCTAAAAGAGCAAAATTTACCTTCACATTATCCGTTACTTTTTGCTCACCTGTTTCGGTTATGTTTTGCGTTTGTTTCTGGAGATTTTCTTTAAAAGTACGAATGGCAGTATCATTATCTGTGTTGGTTCTAATCTCGTCCAAAGACAAAAGCATATTTCTGGAATATTCCAGTGTATTGTAATTGGCTTTAAGAATATTCTCAGTGTCTTTTTTTATCGAAAAAATATAAAAAGCACTCACTAATGAAAGAATTATTATTAAAATAAATAACAATCCAACGCCCAGATTCAATTTGGTCTTAATTCTCATGATATCATTGCGAGGAACGAAGCAACCTCATCCTCTAAATTTAATTATTATTAGTGTAAAATGTTATTTGTAAAATGTGAGATGGTATTAAAAAATCTATTTTACATTTAACATATTACATCTCACATACGTCATTTTTCATTTCACGAAAGTATAACAAGATCAACATTTGATAAAGAAAGCCGATTTAAAAGCCTTCTAAAAATAGTTGTAGACAAAATTACTTTAAATAAATTCAAATGTGGTTTTCCGATGCAAACCGTTGTAATTTGTTTTTCTTCTACGGTCATTAAAATAGCATCTGCAATGTTTTTGTTTTCTATTTTAATGACTTCTGCGCCTAATTGTACGGCCAATTTAAAATTATTAATCAAATGACGCTGTTTGTCTAATGCTATTTTGGTACTGCTTTCCTGTGGCGTTTCAACATACAAAACATACCACATTCCGTTGTAATAACTCGCCAGACGTGCCGCTTTTCTGATGACTATTTTGGCTGTTTTATCATTGCTACTAATGCAAGCCAGAAGCTTTTCGTGCTTTAAGGCTTGGAGCTTAGGAACTTCATTTTCTACTTTTCGAACGACTTGGCTCGCTACTTCTTTCAATGCCAATTCTCGTAATTGTAAAATTTGTTCCGACTTAAAAAAATTAGTTAATGCGGTCTGAATTTTGTCTGCTGTATAAATTTTTCCTTCTTTTAAACGGGCAATCAAATCCTCCGAAGTCAAATCTATATTAACCACTTCATCCGCCAAGCGCAACACATTATCCGGAATTCGCTCCTGAACATCAATGCCCGTAATGCGTTTTACGTCCTGGTTTAAACTCTCAATATGCTGAATATTTACCGCCGAAATCACGTTGATTCCTGCTTCCAGAATTTCTAAAACATCCTGCCAGCGTTTCTCGTTTTTGCTTCCCTCAACGTTGGTATGCGCCAATTCATCAACTATTACCACTTCAGGTCTCAGATTTATAATGGCTTGTACATCGAGTTCTTCCAATTCTTTTCCTTTATAGAAAATAGTCCTCCGCGGAATCACAGGTAAACCAAACAAGAGCTCGTGGGTTTCCTTGCGCATATGTGTTTCGATGTAACCAATTTTCACATCGATTCCGTTTTTTAATAGCGAATGTGCTTCTTGCAGCATCCGAAAAGTCTTGCCCACACCAGCACTCATCCCAATGTAAACTTTAAACTTTCCTTTTCTTGATTTCTGAATCAAATCGAGAAAGTGCTGTGCGTTATTTTTCTGTTCCATATTTTACGAGGTAAGATGTTTTTTGTAAAATGTAAGATGTATTGAAGACATTTTACATTTTACAAAAAACATTTCACTATATTAAAATGAAATCGCCAACGAAGTCGTTACAAATGTATTGGTATTTGCTGGAAGATTGTCTTTTGTAAATATTTCATCTTTGCTCGAAAGATTTCTGGCTTCAATTCTAAACATAACATTATCAGTAACTAAGTAATCAAAATTAGCTGAAAATCCGTAAGTTTTAAAACCGTTTGGAGTTTCAGTTGGGATAATCACACCTTTTTCATCACTGTAATATTCGCCGCGAGCTGCCAGCTGAATTTTATCTGTTGGTTTGTATTGTAGAATCAGAACTGGCGAAAACCAAGTATCATATTTGTTACTATTTTTAGCCGATTGTTGCGAGCCAACATCAACACCAGCCGTAATATTTGTTTTATCGGTTAATTTTAATTGTCCGTAAAAGTCATTAAAGTAGCGCCATTTTTTATCAATATCAGCTTGCTCGTTTCCAGCATAAGTACTCCAGTTCAACACAATTTTGTCCGAAGGTTTATAAGTAATCTGCGTCCCAAAAGCAGGAGTATGATTGCCTTCTATTTTCTGAATTCGTTGCCAGCCATTCAAATACATTCCAGCCAGGTACCATTTTCCGGATGCTGATGTGTAACCAATTTTCACTCCCGCTTCATAATAAGGCGAGTTTTCGGCCAGAATACTTCGGGTTAGAGTCTGGCAATCTTTGCCAATTGCGCTTTCAAAACCAATATGCGAAGGCATAATTCCGGCATCAATCCATAAATTATGGCGTTGCGAAATCTTCACGCCTACATTGGCTTCGTAAACGTTTTTCAACAAACCTTGCTCGGCCGCCATGTTGTATTCTGCATAAGTTCCTGCCATCAAAGCAAAATTTCCACGAATATTATCTTTTGAGTAATTCACTTTTGCCAGCCCCAAATTTAGGTTGACTTCGTTGCTTTTATTATAATTGTAAAAAAATCCCGGACGCGCATGATTGTCTGGTTTTCCAAAATCATAACTGTAGTAAGTATCTACATATCCCGAAAAAGTAAGGACATTTTTTGATTCTTCTTGTGCTTGTAAATTGCTAAAACCAAAAGCGATTAAAGCAGTAAGTATTATTTTTTTCATTTTTAGATCATTGCGAGGAACGAAGTAATCTCATCCTCATTAGTTTTTATCAGTATGTTTTTTAGAAGCTATTTCCCACTATTCGTTTCAATCTTTTACTTTTTAAAGAAAAAAGTAAAAGGATTTCCACTACTATCGGGGCTAGAAAACTCGGGGCAAAAGTACTTTTATTTTCCTAACAGGTTTCTAAAACCTGTTAGGTATTAATTTTAAAGTTTGATTTTTCGATTTCAATTTTCCAGTCTGCTTGTCATCCCGAGGAACGAGGGATGACAAAAATGCGTATATAAAAAAATCAGAGTCTTGTAGACTTAGAATCTCAGTAACTTAAAAATTACTTCAATTGATCCAAAGCCACATTCAATTCCAAAACATTTATTATTGGAGTTCCCATAACTGTTGGTGTATTAATTTTAGACTCTACCAAAGCTTTTACTTTAGCTTCAGCTAATTTTCTTTCTTTGGCCACACGTTTTACCTGAATCAAAGCGCCTTCTGGCGAAATATTCGGATCCAATCCGCTTCCCGAAGCGGTAACCATTTCTGCAGGAATCTCCGATTTTTTCAAGTAAGGATGCACAATTAAAAAAGTATCAATTCTTTTTTGAACCAAAGCAAGATACTCTTTATTACTAGCTCCTTTGTTACTTCCTCCGCTTCCCGCAGCATTATAATCTACCGCCGAAGGTCGTCCCCAGAAATAATTCGATTGATCAAATTTCTGACCAATTTTTTGGTAACCAACTACTTTTCCGTTAACCGAAATGGTTTCTCCTTTTCCTTGATTGGGAGCAAATTGAGCAATTCCGTAAACTGCCAAAGGATAAATTACTGCGAATAAAACCACTATTAAAAGAGTGAATTTTATCATTGAAAATATGTTTTTCATTTTTTTTAAGTTTCTAAGTTACTGAGCTACTAAGGAACTAAGTTTCTAAGACACTAAGAAAAAACTTAGCAGCTTAGCGCCTCAGCGCCTTAGTGACTTATTTACATAAATAGTGTTACAAGTAAATCGATTAATTTAATTCCGATAAAAGGAACAATCAAACCACCTAATCCATAAATCAATAGGTTTCTTTTTAGGATGGCACTTGCACCAATTGGTTTATAATCAACACCTCTCAATGCTAGTGGAATCAATATCGGAATAATAATGGCATTAAAAATCACAGCTGATAGAATCGCACTTTCTGGACTGTGCAAACGCATGATATTCAAGCCTTCAAGCGCAGGAATTGCGGTAATAAAAAGCGCAGGAACAATAGCAAAATATTTAGCAACATCATTAGCAATCGAGAACGTCGTTAAAGTTCCTCGAGTCATCAACAACTGTTTTCCGATTTCGATAATCTCGATCAATTTTGTGGGGTCATTGTCAAGATCGACCATGTTTCCAGCTTCTTTCGCTGCCTGAGTTCCGCTATTCATGGCAACACCCACATTGGCTTGCGCTAGGGCAGGAGCGTCATTGGTTCCGTCACCCATCATGGCAACAAGTTTACCTAGATTTTGTTCGTTTTTGATGTAGTTCATTTTATCCTCCGGTTTTGCTTCGGCAATAAAATCATCTACACCAGCAGCTTCTGCGATAAACTTTGCCGTAAGCGGATTATCTCCGGTAACCATCACCGTTTTTACACCCATTTTGCGTAAGCGTTCAAAACGTTCTTTCATTCCAGTTTTAATGATATCCTGCAATTCAATTACACCTTGAACCTGATTGTTTTTAATTACAACTAGTGGTGTTCCACCTTTAGATGAAATATCGATTACCTTTTGTGCAGTATCTTCAGGGAAATTATTTCCTGCCTGCAATGCAATATTTTTGGCAGCGTCCTGCGCCCCTTTTCTAATATTGGTTCCGTCTTTTAAAATAACTCCTGAAGTTCGGGTTTCTGCGGTAAATTTTATAGTTTGTGAAATGTGATCTGTAAGATGTGAAATGCTTTCTTTTAGGGTACCTTTTACATCTAATATTTCACTTAATTCAAGTATGCTTTTTCCTTCCGGAGTGTCATCTGCTAGGGAACTCAATACCGCAGACTTAATAAAATCTTCTTCTGAAACGCCTTTTGCAGGATAAAAATTCGTTGCTTTTCTGTTTCCAATAGTGATTGTTCCAGTTTTATCCAAAAGCAAAACGTCAATGTCTCCAGCAGTTTCAACTGCTTTTCCTGATTTTGTAATGACGTTGGCGCGCAACGCTCTGTCCATTCCCGCAATTCCAATGGCAGAAAGTAAGCCACCAATTGTGGTTGGAATCAAACATACAAAAAGCGCAATAAAAGCAGCGATTGTTATAGGTGCATTGGCATAGTCGGCAAATGGTTTTAGTGTAACACACACAATTACGAAGATTAATGTAAATGCGGCTAATAAAATAGTTAGCGCAATTTCGTTTGGAGTTTTCTGGCGACTTGCTCCTTCAACCAAAGCGATCATTTTGTCCAAAAAGCTTTCGCCAGGTTCAGAGGTTACAATTACTTTGATTTTGTCAGACAACACTTTTGTTCCTCCAGTTACCGATGATTTGTCACCACCCGCTTCCCGAATTACTGGAGCACTTTCTCCTGTGATAGCACTTTCGTCGATAGTGGCTAAACCTTCGATAATTTCACCATCAGTAGCAATTAAATCTCCTGCTTCGCAAACAAAAACATCTCCTTTTTTTAATTCTGATGAACTGATATTTTTGATTTCTCCGTTGGGTAAAATTTGTCTAGCAGGAGTTTCTTCACGTGTTTTTCTTAAACTATCAGCTTGTGCTTTTCCTCTGGCTTCGGCAATAGCTTCGGCAAAATTGGCAAACAAAAGCGTTGCTAGTAAAATCAAAAATACAATAAAATTATAGGCAAAGCTACCTTGATCTTGTGCTCCAAATAAAATGGCGGCACATACAACAAACATAATTGCAGTTCCTATTTCTACGGTAAACATTACCGGATTTTTGAACATTATTTTAGGGTTAAGCTTTACAAAAGATTGCACTAAGGCTTCTTTTACCTGCTTACTTTCAAACAATGAAGTAGATTTATTAGTTGTCATTTTTCTTTTATATTATTTTAAAGTAAAATATTCTGCCAATGGACCTAAAGCCAACGCTGGAAAGAATGATAAGGCGGCAATAATGGCGATTACAGCAAAAACCATTATTCCAAAAATGGTAGTATCTGTTTTTAATGTTCCTGCGCTTTCTGGGATATATTTTTTATTAGCGAGTAATCCAGCTATCGCCAATGGTCCAATAATTGGAATGAAACGGCTCAATAGCAATACAATTCCTGTTGTAATATTCCAAAACGGATTGTTATCACCCAAACCTTCAAAACCAGAACCATTATTGGCAGCACTAGAAGTAAACTCATATAACATTTCCGAAAATCCATGATGTCCAGGATTATTCAACCAACCTGTAGCGTTTCCGCTAAACCAATACCCCATTGCGGTATCATTTGCAGCAAAATAAGAAGCCAAAGCAGTTCCTGATAATATTAATAAGGGATGAAGAATAGCAATAAAAGCAGCAATCTTTACTTCTCGAGCTTCGATTTTTTTACCTAAAAATTCAGGTGTTCGACCTACCATCAAACCAGAAATAAATACTGCCAGAATGATAAAAATATAAAAGTTTAAGAAACCAACACCGCAACCGCCATAAAAGGCATTGACCATCATGGCAAGCAATTCCATAGTGCCAGAAACGGGCATCGAACTGTCGTGCATACTGTTTACAGAACCGGTAGAAATTACCGTGGTGGCAATACTCCAAAAGCCTGAAATGGCAGGGCCAAACCGAACTTCTTTGCCCTCCATAGATCCAGTTGTTTGAGCAATTCCCATTTTTTCTATGGCGGGATTACCGTTAATTTCGCTTATCACCGTTGGGACTACCAGAAGTAAAAAACCAACCGTCATTACACCAAAAACAACGTAAGCAAATTTTGTTTTCTTTAGATAAAAACCTAAAGCAAAAATCATAGCAAACGGAATAATTAATTGCGCCCACAATTCGACAGCATTCGTAAAATAAGTAGGATTTTCTAATGGATGTGCAGAGTTAACTCCAAAAAAACCTCCACCGTTTGTACCAATATGTTTAATGGCGATAAAAGCAGCAGCAGGGCCTCGGGAAACTTGGACATGATCTCCTTGTAAGGTAGTAATAGCATCTTTTCCTTCAAAAGTCATGGGTGTGCCGCTAAACAGCAGGGCAACAGCCACAATAGCCGAAAGTGGCAATAAAATACGTGTACAGCTTTTGATAAAATAATTGTAGAAATTACCTAATTTGTCGGTTGTTCTTTCTTTCATAGCTGTAAAAACCATTGCAGCAGCGGCCATCCCCACACCAGCAGAAACAAATTGCAGGAACATAAGGAACATTTGAGATAGGTAAGAAACACCGGTTTCACCTGAATAATGCTGTAAATTGCAATTGACCAAAAATGAAATAGCGGTATTAAAAGCTAAATCGGGAGACATTGATGGATTGTTATCAGGATTTAAAAATAAAGATCCTTGAAAAAGTAAAATAAAAAAGCAAATGAAAAACCAAACCATATTGACACTTAAAAGTGCTTTTAAGTGCTGTTTCCAGTTCATTTCTTCAGTGGAATTGATGCCACTAATTTTAAAAATAAATTTTTCAATTGGATTGAAAATAGGATCAAGAAAGGTTTTGTTATTTAAATAAACTTTAGCAATATATTTTCCTATCGGAATTGCTAAAACTACCGTAACGATAAAAATACTAATGATGCCAAATAATTCTGTGTTCATATTATGTGATTTGTTAATTGTAAAATGTGAGAGGTAAAATGAGACCGACATGTAACATTCAACATCTCACTTATAACTTTTTACAAGATTTAAAATTTTTCGGGTTTGATTAATACGTAAACCAAATAGGAGAAAACAGCGATAGAAACAATAAATAGTGCGATCATGATTTAGATTTTTTCAAAAAATTCAACTGATTTAAAACAAATTGCAAAGAGCAAAACTGCCAATGCGAGTAAAAGAATGGTAATTAACATAGATTTTTATTTTAGTGAAATGTGAAATGTATAATGTGAGAGGCGAAATGTAATTTGTAAAAGGAAATGACATCTAACATATTGCAGAAAACATCTTACTAATTAGACGCCCGAAGTATTAATCTGCTTGATATATTCTGCTTTAAGCGATTGCGGAAAAAGATGTGAAATATTGCAGTGACGCATTTCCATAAAAGAAGAAACTGAAAAAATATACACATTCGAAATGGCATTTTTAGTTTCGAAACTTCCGTTAATGAACAAACGCTCAGCAAGTGCCAAACATTTTTTTGCCCTAACGATGTTACCTGAAATAATCGATTTTTTGGTAATTTCGGCAAAGCGCTCGGCTTGTTTGTAGATTGAGGTGACTTGATTTTTCATGAGAATGAATTTTTATGTTCTTCTCTCTTATGCCAAAAGTCAGACCGAAAAAGGGTAGTGATGGGTAAGGTGTTGTTTATAAAGGGGTTGATGTTTTGCGCCAAAAATTAGGCATAAAAAAAGCCTATCAAAATGATAAGCTTTTATTGAAATGATAAGGTTATTGAATTGTAAAATGTAATCAGTAAAATGTTTTGTAATTGGATTTTTAGATTACCATTGAATTCCGTATTCTTCCAGCTTTCGATACAATGTAGCAATTCCAATTTCGAGAAGACGCGCACTTTCGGCTTTATTTCCTTTTGTATAATTTAAAACCTTTTGAATATGCAATTTTTCGATACTTTGCATAGAAAATGCCGACATCGATTTGGTTGCTTTTTCAGGCTGAAATTGCATTTCGTAGGGCAAAACATCAGCTGTCAAAACATCGCCATTGCATAGAATAACCGAGCGTTCTATCACATTTTTGAGTTCTCGAATATTACCCGGCCACGAATAATTTTCTAGTTTTTGAAGAAAATTACTCTCAACAGTTAAAGTTTTTTTATTCGTTTTTTCAGAAAATTGTTTGACAAAATAGTGTGTTATAGGAGCAATATCTTTGATTCTTTCGCGTAACGGAGGAAGTTTTATTTCAAAGATATTCAATCGAAAATATAAGTCCGATCGAAAACGGTGTTCGTCACTTTCTGTTTTTAGATCCCGATTGGTGGCGGCAATCAACCTAAAATTGGATTTTTTTGGAGTCGTATCACCAATCGGAATGTATTCGCTGGTTTCTAAAACACGTAATAATTTGGCCTGCAATTCGATCGGCATTTCGCCAATTTCATCCAGAAATAAAGTACCGCCATTGGCTTCTTCGATAAAACCTTTTTTGTCTTTTAAAGCTCCGGTAAAAGCACCTTGTTTGTGTCCGAAAAGCTCGCTTTCCAGAATTTCTTTGCTAAATGTACTGCAATTGAGTGCGACAAAAGATTTACCAGAACGCGTACTATTTTCATGAATAGCCTGGGCAAAAACCTCTTTTCCGGTTCCAGTTTCGCCGGTGAGCAAAACGGTCGAATCGGTTTTGGCGACTTTTTTAGCAAGATCGATCACTTGTTCAATTCCTTTTGATTTTCCGATAATGGTCGTAAAAGAATATTTATCGCCAATGCGTTTTTCGAGCTGTTGTACCTTTTTTTGCAACTGTACTTTTTCGACCGCTTTGTACAAAAGCGGAATAATTTTATCATTGTCATCTCCTTTTACAATATAATCAAAAGCACCATTTTTCATAGCTTGAACGCCATCGGCAATATTTCCGAAAGCAGTTAGTAAAATAACTTCGATAAGAGGAAAACTGGTTTTTATGTTTTGAAGAAAGTCAACACCATTTCCGTCGGGTAATTTCACATCACACAAAACGACATCAATATCTGTTTGTTCAAGTTTCTTAAAGCCTGATTTCAAATCTTTGGCTTCCATTACTTCAAAACCTTCCGATTTTATAATGCGTGCCAGCAGACTTCTGAGTTTTTCTTCGTCGTCTATTATTAAAATTTTGTGTATCATTTGAGGGAAAGGCTAAAATCGAATGTATCTTTCGAAGTACAAATTTAGGGTTAAAATCATTTCACTTTCTTATTGCTTATAAATTCTTGTGAAAATTTGATTTTCAAAATAATATTGTTGTTCTTTTTGAGTGAATGGGTTCAAAACATTATAAATCTATTAACAAGCCAAAAGAAAAGGCTTCGACAGAAATGAATTAATTTTGTATCAAAGAAAAACAGAACATGAAAGACCCAATTTCAATCTCTATATTAGAACTCGCTATTATTGCTCAGGATAGTAATGCTGCAGCAACTTTTCAGAAAACAAAAGAATTAGCTCAGCTCGCAGATGAACTAGGTTACAAGCGATTTTGGTTGGCAGAGCATCATAATATGGCACATGTTGCGAGTACAGCGACAGTAGTTTTGATTGGTTATATTGCTAGTCAAACACAAAAAATCAGGGTGGGTTCTGGAGGTATTATGTTGCCGAATCACTCACCGCTAATTGTTGCTGAGCAATTTGGAACACTAGAAACGCTCTATCCGAACCGTATCGATTTGGGTTTAGGAAGAGCTCCAGGAACCGATCAGCCCACAGCAGAAGCGATACGAAAGGACTTTTTTGAGCAAGCACAGCGTTTCCCTCAAAACGTGACCAAACTTCAGGATTATTTTTCTGCCGAAAATGCCACTGCCAAAGTGCGCGCTTTTCCTGCAGAAGGCACTAATGTTCCGATTTGGATTTTAGGTTCTAGTATGGAAAGTGCCGCGCTCGCCGCTGCTTATGGATTGCCGTATGCTTTTGCGGGGCATTTTGCCCCACGCCAAATGATTCAGGCTTTTGAGTTTTACCGTGAAAATTTTCAGGCTTCTGCCACTTTAGAAAAACCAAAAACAATGGCTTGCGTTAATATTATCGCAGCAGATACGAATGAAGAAGCACAGTTTTTATCAACGAGTTTGTATCAAATGTTTTTGAATTTAATTCGAAACGATCGTAAAGGTTTACAACCTCCTGTGTCTTCTTTAGACGATATTATGAGCGAAGAAGAACGTTTTCACGTCGATCAGATGACCGCTTGTACTTTCGCCGGAAGCCCGGAACAACTGGCAATTGATCTTAAAAAATTCATTGAATATGCCAGAATTGATGAGCTTATGGCGACCAGCCCAATTTTTGATCATCAGGCGAAACTGAAGAGTATTCAGCTTGCAAAAGAAGTTATTGATGGTTTGAATGGATAAATTGAAATAAGTTTTAGTTTTTTCAGGAGCTAATTCCCGCTATTCATTTCAATCTTTTGTCCCGAACCCCGGCACAAAAGGATTTCCATTTCTATCGGGGCTAGGGCAATTGGTTTATGTAGGAACAACTCACTTTTCATAAATACTTTTTGGTTGTCCCACGTTGTCAAGTGCCTTCCGTTAAGAAGATCATAAATAAAAATGTGTGGAAAATTCATTAATAGAACTCAACTATATTAAATTTCAAAAAAAATAAAGAGTATTATAATATTGAACTTGCTTTAATACAAATGTATAAGTAAAAAAAATTAAGTTTATTTATACTAATTAAAAATAAATACAATTTATCTTTTTTTTGTAAGAATAAATAAGTAACATTTCATCATTGATGTAGGTTGTTGTTTATAATAAGCTTAATTGACAAACATATTTATACCGCATCATATAAATGACTAATAAATATTAATTTAAATCTATGATGTACAAATTAAAAAAAATTGTTTCTTTTTCTCTTTTTATGAGCGCGGTTTTCCTATTTTCAAAATGCCAAACGGAAGAAAGTAATTCAAACAGTGAAAATCTATCTGTTGCAAATGCAAAAAAATGGTTTCAGTCTAATAATTCCAGTTTAGATGTATTGCAATACACAGAACTGATAGATTGGGATAATGCACTTGTAATCAATGAAGAAGGCAGAAAAGCAATTGAGGTGCCTCTTTTTATGACAGATGATGTCTCTTCAAACGTAGTTGTGGACAAAGAATATAAGACCTACATGAGATTGCTTTTAATTGAAGGTCAAGAAGGAACGTATAAAGTATTTGCTGTTGATTATACTACCAAAAATAAATTTTTTGATAAAAATAATAAGGAATTTAATCTTTATAAAACCGGTACCGAATATTCGGGATATATAACGGTTCAAAATGATAAAAATAAAGTTATGTATTCAGGTGAATATGAAAATGGAAAACAAATAAACTTGCATAATTTTGATCCTCTGCAAAATAGAACCAAGAGAGATGTATGCACCTATTGGGTTACAGTAGGTCCTTATACGACTTGCAGTTCTTGGACATGGTATCCTGATTACACGCCGGGAGGAACTTTGCCACCTGGATATATGCCAGGTATATCAGGTCCAATGTTTCTATGGTCCGCCAATACCCTATTAAACGCGCCTGATCAAGCCAAAAAGATATTAGACAGGCAGGATTACTTAAAAAGTTTTAATTTAAATGCGGGCGGATCACTTCATGTCTATGTTGATCAGCCAGTTGCAAATGGTTCTGCAGCTTATAGTGGTGTAGTCAATCCTGATGTTGGACATACATTTATTGCTATTGAACAAAACGGAATTGTTAGAGTTGTCGGTTTTTATCCCTCTGCTGCTGTAAACCCTTTCACTTCTCCAGGTGCAAGTCCTGCATTTATTAATGATAGCGCACACCCGTACGATGTTAGAATATCTAAAACATTAGATGCGTCGCAATTCTCAAATGTGATTTCAAAAATTACAAGTTATTCAGCTCAATATAATCTAAATACGAACAACTGCAGTGATTTTGCCCAACAAGTTTCAGCAGCAGGTGGTTTAAATTTGCCTAACACAGATGGTTCGTGGCCAGGTGGTGGTGGAACTAATCCCGGTAATTTAGGACAAGATATTCGAAATATGTCACTACCTTCAGGGGCTACTATAAAAACTACGGGGGGAATAGCACTTTCTAACGCAAACTAAACCAATTATGAAATTTTTAATGATACCATTTTTAATGATTTTCCTTATAAGCTGTAATGTTCGAGGTCAGGAGGATAAATTAATTCGAAACTTTATTACTTCTTGCAAGGATAAAAATATTGAACTAGCTACTGTAAGAGAACAATACATTTGTGAAAACAAAGACAACGTAGACAAAAAAACTGCTTTGGATAAATTTATAGAGGACGGAATTTCTTCCATAAGAGAGGAAATTCAATCGAAGGATTTGTCAAAATTAAGTATAGTAAAAGCATCGAACGATATAAAAGTTCAAAAAGAATTTTTAGAAACTGATTTTTCAAAAATATTCGTTTTAAAAGAAAAGCAAAAGATATTATTTTATTTTTTAATTGAAAATGATAAAATAACTGCTTTCAATGTTTTGAATAAAGGAGGTATTAAGGTTTTTATCAAATTATGTAATTAACTTAATTTATTTATTTATTGCTAAACTAAATGTTTCACATCTTACATTACATTAAAGGATACCAGCAATGGTATCCTTTTTAGTTGTCGAAATAGAATCTCTTATTTGCTCTTGTGAATGCTGTTAGATATTTGTTTCATAGCGATTTTATTTTATAATTTAAGAGTTTAAAACCCTCCTGAATCTACATCTTTCACAAATTCAATCACGCCTTTCATAAACACTTTTTGATCGTCCCACATGGCCAGATGGCTTCCGTTCGGGCAATATAAATAACGCCCTTTTTGCACGAGCTTGCTTTGTTCTTCCATCGCTTTTGGGTCCATGGTGTCGTATTTAGCGCCAATCATCAGGGTTGGAACTGCGATTTCTTTCAATCTGTTTTTAATGTCCCAATGTTTCAAACGACCGCTTATCCCAAACTCACTCGGACCTTGCATCATCGTGTACACTTCTCCATTTACGTGTTTGCTGGCACGATTCAGACCGTCAGGCCATTCTTTTAAACGACACAAGTGTTCGTGATAAAAATTCGGTATCAGCAATTCCATATATCTCGGATTGGCAAAATCTTTCTTCGCTTCAAGCGCTCTGATTTCGGCCAGAATTTCGGGTTTCATTTGCTTTGCCAATACTTCATCAGCATATTTTCCATATTCTGGAGCGCTCGCCATCATATTAGAAACTAATAATCCTTTAAGGTTTTTTTGATATTTTAAGGCATATTCCATCGCTAGAATTCCACCCCAAGAATTTCCTAAAACATAAAAATTAGACTTATTGGCACCAATAGCTTTACGAACCTGTTCTACTTCTTCTACAAAACGTTCAGTTGTCCAGAGAGTACTGTCTTTGGGCTGATCGCTGTAATAAGAACCCAGTTGGTCGTATTCGTAAAATTCAAAACCTTCTCGCTGAAAGAATGTTTCAAAACACTCCATATATTCATGAGTCATGGCCGGACCGCCGTGAAGAAGTAGTATTTTTATTTTCGGATTACTTCCAAAGCGTTTTGTCCAGACTTTAAAATCGCCTACAGGAGTTTTTATCGGAATCATTTTTACCCCAGCTGATTCAACAGTAGTCGAATCGTCATAACTAAAATAATCTACCAAAGCAGTAGTAGAGTTGGTTTGTTTTTGGCAGGAAACCAATAATAAAACAGAAAGTAATAAAAGAATTCGATTCATGTTTTTTGAGAATAAAAGTTTTTATTTGAATTTTTACAGAACTAAAATACGATTTTTATTCAATTTTAAACTTTGATAATAAAAATGCTTTAGTCGAAGGAATATTGATTTTTTCCAGAGAATCAAAACGGCCGAATTTTAAACAAAATTATCGTACTCCTTCAATCAATTTATTGTTATGGTTTTCATTACACGCAGTAATGTTTGGAAAGATGCTTTTGAAAAACTAAATTTGTAATTATGGCAAAACTAATCAATCTTAAGATATTTTCTCACTTCTTCCGCTCGTCTTCGGCAGGAGGAATTTTTTTATTAATTTGTGTTCTTATCTCGCTTCTTATTGCCAATTCGCAATGGTCAGAAGGTTTTAAGGAGATTCTCAATTTTGAATTGGGTTTTAATACCAGTACGATACATCTTAAATATCCTATTTTGCTTTGGGTCAATGATGGATTGATGGCCGTGTTTTTTCTTCTGGTTGGATTAGAAATAAAAAGAGAAATAGTCGAAGGAGAGCTAGCTTCATTTGCCCAGGCGGCTTTGCCTGTATTGGCAGCTATTGGTGGAGTTTTGGTACCCGCTTTAATTTATTTATTTTTTAATAACGGAGATTTTCTTACTTCTAAGGGCTGGGGAATTCCGATGGCGACAGACATTGCTTTTGCTTTGGGAATTTTGTCTCTTTTGGGCAATAAGGTCCCTTCGGGGCTAAAAATATTTCTTGCCGCTTTGGCTATTGTTGACGATTTGATCGCAATTTTAGTAATTGCTATATTTTATTCTTCAGATTTACATTTTCTTTATTTAGGTTATGCAGGAGCATTATTTGTTTTATTAATCATTTTTAACCGAATGGGGTTTAAAAATTTGCTTTTTTACTTAATACCCGGGGTTTTCATTTGGTATTTTATTCATCATTCCGGAATTCATGCTACCATAGCTGGTGTGCTTGTAGCCATTACTTTACCTACGAATGAAGATGATACAGATTCGCCACTCGAAAAATTAGAACATGCCCTCACAAGTCCTGTAAATTTTATTATAATGCCAATTTTTGCCCTTGTCAATACTAATATTACTTTTGAATCTGTTATGATTGATGGGCTAACCAGTAATTTGGGACTTGGAATTATTTTGGGATTATTTTTAGGAAAGCCAATTGGTATTTTTATAATGTCATGGTTGTCTGTAAAATTGAAGATTGCAGCACTTCCCGAATCGACCACTTGGTTTCATGTTTTAGGACTTGGACTTCTGGGAGGAATCGGATTTACGATGTCTATTTTTATCGCTCTACTGTCATTTCAAGATCCTTTGCATCAAAATGAAGCGAAGTTTGCTATTCTAATAGCTTCAACAATAGCGGGGATTGCAGGATTTTGCGTTTTAAATCTTTATAACAAAAGACAAAAACAAAAAATTTAAGAGCATTATTATTTTTTGTAAAGGGCTACATCTTTTACAGATAAGCGTTCATTTAGCCATTTTTTTAACTTTTCATTATCGGCCGTATTCAACGACTTATTGCTATCATAAATAACGGCTGTTATAGTGGTAAGGCTGTCTTTTTTATTGATTAATGCGGTCTTGGATATGGAAATAGAGTTGATGCTGGGAAATAAAACACTGGTTTCTTTTAGAATTTGGCGACTGTCAAATTTATTTTTATTCAGTTCTTTCTCGAGTTTAATGATCTTTACATCTTTGAGACTCATTTCATTTTCACTGCTTTTAATTTGATTCAGGATATCTCCTTTTATGGCGTTAAAACGATCGGTACTGTCTTGGCGAATTAGTAATTGTGTGCCCAAAAGGTATTTATTATGACTAATTTTATTTTTTAGCTCCTTTATTTCTACTAATGAAAATCGCTTATCAAGGAAAGCCAGTTCGAGTTTTTTACCTTTAGAATTAAAATCGGTTTTTTTATAAACAACAGTATATCCTTTTTCACTAAATTCATTTTCGATAAAAAGAGTGATATTTTTTTTAAATTGTTGTTCTCTGTAGAGCGAATAGGCAAGATAACTGCTTGGTATCAGCATGATCATGATTAAGAAGGGAATGATGTATTTTACGCGTTTTTGATGTTTTTCATTGATCTGTTTGACAGCGGGATAATTCAGATATTTTATAATCAAAAATGTCGCAATGCCTATAAACACACAGTTGATACAATACAAATAAAAAGCACCCAAGAAAAAGGTCCATTGTGCTGTAGCGAGCCCGTAACCTGCTGTACACAAAGGAGGCATGAGCGCTGTGGCAATGGCAACTCCCGGTATCGGATTTCCTTTTTCAGATCGCGTTACAGCAATAACGCCTACTACGCCTCCAAAAAAAGCGATCAGGATGTCGTAGATATTAGGAGAAGTTCTCGCTAATAATTCAGATTGAACATCCTTAAAAGGGCTTAGGTAAAAATACAAAGTTGAGACCACCAGACTGACAACAGTAGCAGTAAGGAGATTTTTGAGGGATTTTTTAAGCAATGAAAAGTCATAAATACCCAGAGCAAATCCGGCACCAACGATTGGCCCCATAAGTGGCGAAATTAGCATAGCCCCAATAATAACGGCTGTTGAGTTTACATTTAGACCCACCGAAGCCACAATAATGGCACACGCCAATATCCAAAGATTGGCTCCTTTAAACGTAATGTTTTTTTTGACCGTTTCTAATGTTTTTGCTCTGTCGTCTTCTCCTTCTCTAAGGTTAAGGATGTCTGTAATCTGTTTCATAGCCTTTAAAATTGAGATGTACGGATTTGTATTTTTAGCTTTTGAAGCTAAGTTAAAATTAATTTTAGGAATTGTTTGTACGAAAGGATATAATTACAACTAAAAAATAATGAATTAGTGTATTGAAAAAAATTTTTCTTGCAAAAACTAAAAAACTTTTAACAGGCAAAAACAGAAAATCATCACTTTAAATAGTTGTTTTAAAAGGGTTTTAAATGTTAATGTAATGCTAATTTTAAAGTGCTCGTTACCGTAATTCTCGATTATTTTTCTTACCTTAAAAATTATAACAAATAAATAAGGAAGATGACAAAATTACGAATTTCATTGATCAACATTCATGGACTCTTGAAAGGTTCGGGTTTAGAGATTGGTAGAGATGCAGATAATGGCGGACAGACCAAGTATGTTTATGAGCTTGCTGAATTTTTATCGCAACATAAAGATGTAGAGCATGTTCATTTATTTACCAGATTGATTGACGATGAAAATCTTTCCTCAGAATATGCCGTTCCTGTCGAAATTATTAATGACAAATTAGACATAAGAAGAATCCCTTTCCTGGGAAAAAAATACAAAGCAAAGGAGCAGTTATGGGAAGGTTTGGACACTTTCGTGAATGGTATGGTGCAACACATCAAATTGCATGATATTTTTCCGAATTGGATACATTCTCATTACGGTGATGCCGGATATGTGGCCAGTGAATTATCAACGATCTTAAATGTTCCTTTTGCTCATACGGGACATTCTTTGGGTTTTCACAAACAGAAAAAATTACTGGAAAGCGACATGAACGAAGAGGAAATCGAAAAGAAATTTAAGTTTGCTACGAGAATTGCTGCTGAAGAAAAGACTTTAGAATTATCAGAGTTTATAGTGACTTCTACAGAGCAGGAAATTGAAACGTATAAACCGTACAAGAATTTTGATTTGGCGAAATATCACGCCATTTCTCCGGGAATTGACACCAGAAAATTTGTTCCTTATTACCATCAGGAGCAGGATTCGGATAAGCAGATGGAGGAACAGCAAAGAAAATATTGGGTTGCAGAAACGATTTCTAAATTTTTAATAAATCCGCACAAGCCTTTTATTCTGGCGCTTTCTAGGCCAGATCGTCATAAAAATTTGCATACACTCATAGAAGTTTACGGCAAAGACAAGGAACTGCAAAGCATCGCCAATTTGGTCATTTTTGCTGGCATCCGAAAAGATATTTCCAAAATGCCAGAATCTGAAAAAGACGTTTTAACAGATTTATTGCTATTGATGGACAAATATGATTTGTACGGAAAAATGGCAATTCCTAAAAAGCATGATGTAGAGAATGAAGTCTCTATTATTTACCGTTATGCAGCAGAAAAAAGAGGCGTATTTGTAAACCTGGCACTTCATGAAAATTTCGGATTAACAGTCATTGAGTCCGCAAGTTCTGGTCTTCCTGTGGTTGTTACTAAAAACGGAGGGCCGTCAGAAATTATTCCGACCTGTCAGAACGGAGAATTAGTAGACCCACAAAACGAGAATCAAATTAAAAAGGCATTGCGCAATATCTTGACAGATGAGAATCAATGGCGCTATTATTCTAACAACGGCGCAATCAATATTCAGAAACATTACAGTTGGCTCACACATGTCAATCATTATGTAGATTTGGTTAATGAAAATTTATCATTATCCTCTGGTTCGGGCATCAAAAAACAGCATTATCCTAATATTAATATTGAACGATTAAAAAGAAAAGTTGAAAATTTATTGGTTTCAGATATTGACGGAACGCTGATCGAACCGAAACTTAGTAATCCTGGATTAGAAGAATTAAAAGCGCATTTGATCAATCGTTCTGAGAAAATGGCATTTGCTCTCGCATCAGGAAGAAATTTGAGGCTGGTTAAAAAAGTAATAAAAGAAGAGCAACTTCCTTTGCCGGATTTTATTATTTGCTCTGTAGGAACCGAAATTTATTATACAAACGGTAAGGATTATATTCTAGACAAAGGCTGGTCGAAGTTTTTGTCAGGCCGCTGGAAGAGAGAAGATATTGTTAGTCGTTTAAAAGCCGTTCCCTGGCTTCGGATCCAAGAAGAAGAAGCGCAGAATCCATATAAGATTTCGTATTATTATGATAAAGAAAAATACGATCATGCCCAATTAATAGAAGTTCTCGGGACCGGCTGGTACAAAGTAAATATTATTCCGAGTCATGAGGAGTTTATTGATTTTATTCCCAAAAGAGCTTCAAAAGGAAATGCTGTAAAATTTTTATGCCGTAAATGGGCAATTCCTTTATCAAATGTCGTTGCGGCCGGCGACTCAGGAAACGACATAGACATGTTTAGAGGTGCTGTAAAAGGTATCATCGTAGGAAATAGAAGTGTAGAATTGGCGGACTACGTAACCACCAAAAGTGTTTATGTAGCAAAAAGTGCAGCATCTGCAGGGATTTTAGAAGGATTAAAACATTATAAAATAATTAAGTAATATGTATTCAGGTTCAGGGTTTAGTAATTGGGAAATAGGCGATGTAGATGTATTTATCGATGAAAACGGTGTTCATCATTTATTTCATTTGATCATTCCAAATCACGATTATATTGCACATGCAATATCAAAAGACGGCTTGTCTTGGAGAAGAGTAAAAAACGCTTTGTTTGTTGGGGATCCGGGCGAGTGGGATGATGATATGCTCTGGACCATGCATGTGAGTAAAAAATCGGATGGCGAAGGTTACGAAATGTATTATACGGGTCTAAAGCGTCAGGATAAAGGAATTATGCAAAAAATTGGAAGAGCAGTTTCTCCGGACTTAATTCACTGGACAAAAGAAAATCAATATGGTCTGCCTTTAAAAAGTCAGGCGCCTTATTATGAAAATTCAGATAACAATCCTCGCGAGTGGCTCAGTTTTAGAGACCCTTATAAATACCAGTTTGAAGGGGAAGATTATTTGTTAATTTGTGCCCGAAGTGCCATAGGTCCAACTTACAGAAGAGGTTGTATTGGCGTTGCAAAGCGTGAGGCAAAAGGATTTGTTCTTCAAAAACCGTTGCATGTTTCGTATGTGTACGATGATATTGAGTGCCCTTGTGTGGTTGAAATAAAAGGCATGCATTATCTGCTGGGTTCTATCCGCGAAGATATTAAAGTTCGATATTGGTTTGCTCCCGATTTTAAAGGAGAATATCATGCTTTTCATAATAATGTGCTGATGCCGCAAGGTAATTATGCCGCCAGAATTGTAAAAGAGGGAGAACATTATCTCATTTATAATTTTTATTTTGTGGGAGGAAATGTCAATACACTTCGCGTAATACCTCCGCCAAAACAGCTGGAAGTTGACAGTACGGGTAGGCTTTTGTTAAAAACCTACCATCATTGGAAAACTTTGTATCAGAGAACCATTCTTCAAAAAAACTTGCCCGTTCCAGTACCTATATTAGGGAATCCTTCGGCAAATTTTACATTAGAAAACGAAAATAAATGGAAATTTGGTTGCCGTAGCGGTTACGAAGTTTTTTGTTTTCAAAAACCGTCAAGTAATTTTGTTTGGGAAGGGACATTGGCTGTTGAAGGAATGGGTAAAACAGGTTTTGTCATTGAATGTGATAAAGAAGGAACCGGTTATTATATCTCAATTGATTTTGTGAATGGTTTTGTTCAATTTAGAGCATGGGGATTTAATGAAAAAGACGTAAAAAATAATTTTGTTTTTGAAAACATTCAAACCAATCAATTTGAGATAGTAGAAAACAGTCAGATTTATTTTAAAATTATCCGCTACGGCAATTATTATGAATTGTCTATCAATGAAATTGTAAAATTGACATTGTTAGATTTTAAATATAGTGACGGCATGATTGGGGTGTACGTTTGTTCTGCTATCGTTGCTTTAAGCGATTCAAAAATTCATGTAATTCCTGAACCGGAAAATGAATACGCCACTTCTGACCCTAATAAATCATTTCAGGAATATATGGATCACGCTCATTAATTTTGTTACTAAAGCAAGTATTAGAAATAAAGGATAAAGCTGAAGCACATTTGATTTATAAAATCGATAGTTTACACAGGAAAATCATCTCTATTTTTGTTTAATTGACAGTATGCTTCCATGTTTTTTTGAATGTTAATAAAAAAATATTAATCAGCGATTTTTATGCGATTTTTCTCTTAATTAATTTCTACATTTGATAATCAATTAAAGGTATTAATTTAAATTTTTTCTTATGGATAAAGCTATAAAACTAAAAGTTCGTAAGGAATTAAATGCTCAGCAACAGCAAAATATAATTAAATTGAAAGGCAGTTTAATTTCTAGGGGATATACAGAAATTATACATATTTTGGATCAGGACGATGAATTTCATATCAACTCTTTTGAAACACCTCTTGAGACTACCAATGAAGTGCAGGAATTTATTACAGCATTCATTAACAAAGAAAATTTAACAGATACCATAACAATTTTTAGAAAATAATCTAAGATCGTCAGGGAGTTGTTACATTATTATTTTTTGCTACTGCTTTGTGTGTTTTCTGTTTGAAGAAGTATGTTATAATTCGGAAATAATTACAAATTAAGAATTATAAAAATATGTTCAAACATCAGGGAAACAAAAGAAATTTGAGGCACAATCTTAAAATTGCCTCTTTGTTATCGTTTGTTGCGGGTTTGGTTAATGTTGCTGGTTTTTTGGCCGTTCAAAAATTAACGACAAATGTTACGGGACATTTTGCTTTTTTTGTAGATGAAATTTTCAAACTTGACTTCAGACAGGGATTTATTTATTTTTTATATATTTTCTTCTTTTTTCTGGGATCGTTTTTTTCAAGTCTAATAGTAGAGTCTCTCTTGCGAAGAAACGAAAAATACAGTTATGTAATTCCAACCGCTATTGAAAGCGCAATTTTGTTTGCAGTCGCAGTCTTTGGGACACGTTTGATGGCAGATAGCCCTAATGTTTTGGCTTACATCTTGTTGTTTGCAATGGGTTTACAGAATTCTCTGGTGACAAAAATCTCTAATGCTACCGTGAGAACAACCCACCTGACGGGGCTTTTTACAGATCTCGGAATCGAATTGTCGCAATTGTTTTTTTATCATGAGAAGCTGTATAGAAAAAAGCTGTTTGTTTCTATAAAGTTGCGATTGAGTATTATTAGCTTTTTTTTTATTGGCGGAATTGTAAGCGGAATTTTTTATTCGCATTTAGGATTGTCTGTATTATTAATCGGAGTTGCGGCTTTGCTTTTAGGGCTCTTTTATAACTGGATTAGATTTAATATTTTTTTATTAGAAAGAAAGTACGGTCGCCCATTACAACACAAAAACAAATAGGTACCAGAAGATTTTAGAAAAGTTATGTTCCTTTTACATCTAAAAATAAAACAATTTGTTTTTGAATAATTATTCTACAAAAGGCGCATCATTACGAAGATACTTTAGTATTTCTTTTCCACAACTTCACCAATTCATACCACATTACAGACACAAACCCAACTCCTATAGCCATAGATAAGGGTAATGCTTTTAGAGGTTCGAAGGCAAAAAATTCCGCAAATGGCTTTATGTAAAGTAAAAGACCGGTAATAAAAACAGTTATTGCGATTATTATAGGTACCAAATTATTTTTGTAGCGCAAGGTGGTAAAAATCGAGTAATAAAAAGAACGGTTCATCAATGTCAAAAATATATTGGCCGATACCAAAACAACAAAAACCATTGTTCGGGTACTTTTTTCATTGTACCCAAGATAGATGCAATATTGGTAAACAAACAAGGTTCCGATTGTTATGATTATCCCTTGAATAATACTGGTAGAAAGTTCTTTCCAGCTGAAAAAAGTTGAGGTAAAAGGTCTCGGTTTTTGCGTCATGGTATTTTTTTCCATAGGTTCATTTTCATAAACAATCGAACACGTAGGCCCCATAACCAATTCAAGAAAAATAATATGAATAGGGGAGAAGATATTGGGATATATCCAACCTAATGCCAGCGGAATAAAAACCGTAAAGATGATCGGAATATGTATAGAAATGATAAATTGAACCGATTTTTTGATGTTAGCATAAATTTTTCTTCCCATCGCTATTGCATGAACCATCTTTGAAAGGTCATCATTTATCAGTATGAGAGAGGCAGCCTGTTTGGCAATTTCTGTACCTTTTTTACCCATTGCAATGCCTATGTGTGATGCTTTTAGTGCAGGCCCGTCATTTACGCCATCACCTGTCATGGCAACAATTTCTTTATTTGATTTTAATGCATTGATGATTTTTAGTTTGGCCTCGGGGAACATTCGGGTAAATAAATTAATTTCTTTTACCCGTTTTTTAAGTTCTTTATCGCTTAGTTTCATGAGCTCATCGCCCGAGATACTTTTATTATAACCTTTAAAATCTATTTCTTTAGCGATCGATGAAGTGGTGAGGGCATTATCGCCCGTAATGATTTTTACCTCTATTCCTGCTTTATAAAAATGTTCTAAAACCAATTTGATATTTTTTTTCGGAGGATCATAAAAAGCCAATAGTCCGATAAAGTCAAATGTAAATTCCTGCTGTGTTTTGGGATAATTTCCGGAGTGATGACTTTCGCCTACCGCCAAAATGCGATAACCTTGCAGCGATAATTCCTCTATGGCTTTTGCAATTTCTTCTTTTTCTTCTTTAGAAAGAGGAGCAATATTCATTAAAGCTTCTGCACCACCTTTAGCAGCAATGATGGTAGTGCCCGATTTATTCTCAAAAAGATGCGTCATCATGGGAGGTTTGCCGGACAATGGATATTCATGAACCAATTTATAATTGGGTCGCTCGTCTTCTTGGATGATTTTTGTGTACGCTTCGTGCAAAGCAATTTCCATTGGGTCAAACGGAATGGGTTCGCTTGCCCACATTGACAGCGTAATCAATTTTTTTTCATCCTCAGACAGTGGTTCATCCAGCGTTGTAATTTTTTTCGATTTTAAAGAAAAAATCTTAGCCAGACTCATTTGGTTTTGGGTAATGGTTCCCGTTTTATCAATGCAAATCACTGTGGCACTGCCAAGTGTTTCAACGGTCTTCATTTGTTTCACAATAATTCCTTCCTTCATCATTCGCCAGGCACCAATGGCCATAAAAGTGGTAAAAGCAATCGGAATCTCTTCCGGGAGAATACTCATAGCCAGCGTAAGGGCTTTGAGTAAACTGTCGAAAATTTTAAAGGAATGAAAATAATTTATCGCCCAAACCATTAAAAAAACTACTGTACCAGCAATAGCCATTTTTTTTACAAAATTGCCAATTTGCATTTCCAATGGCGTTTTTTCTTCTTTTATCGCTTCCAGACTTTTGCCAATTTTTCCTAGTTTGGTGGCA
This sequence comes from Flavobacterium flavipigmentatum, assembly GCF_020911905.1. Lineage (NCBI taxonomy): Bacteria > Pseudomonadati > Bacteroidota > Flavobacteriia > Flavobacteriales > Flavobacteriaceae > Flavobacterium > Flavobacterium flavipigmentatum. The sequence continues at coordinate 2,246,915 of NZ_CP087133.1, forward strand.
CTGCCAATAGCGATAACCGTTGCAATAGCTAGTCCGCTGGCGACGGTTGTTCCTTGATAAATAGCATTGTCTTTGGTCGATTTATCTTTGCTAAGTGCCATAGATTCTCCGGTTAGAATCGATTCGTTTACAGAAAAATCATTAGAATGTTCAATTATTCCATCGGCAGAAATCAGAACTCCTTCTTCTACTAAAAGGCTATCTCCCATCACAATTTCTTCTGTTTTGATTTCAATATCAAGACCATTTCTAATGACTTTGCATTTGGGTTTTGTAAGATCCTTTAATTGCTCCAAAGCATTGTGGCTTCGTGCATTTTGATAAGAGGATATAGCCGAAATTAAAATAATAGCCGAGGTTAAAAAAAAGCCATCCGCAGTTTTTCCGCTGATAAAATAAATACTTGATGCGATTAATAATAAAATCATCATAGGCTCTTTTATCATCCGAATTATAGCAGTTGTATAGCGGTTCGTTTTTTTATAAGAAGATATGTTCGGGCCATATTTCTTCCTTGCCGCAAGTACTTGAGTCGTTGTCAGGCCATCGGTATTAAACTTTTTTTCGGTCATTTGTGTTGCTTGTTTTATTTGTCTTTATTTTCTAAAAACAAGTATCGGAACATTGGTGTCAAAACCAAACTCTTTAGTTTTACTCGATAAGAAATGACGTTCAAACCAGTCGCGGTTTTGTTTGGTAAACATCACCAGGATTGATGGTTTTAATTTTCGGAGATCTACCTGCAAATGATTAAGTAAGGAAAATTCAATATTTAATTTTTTAAAGTAAAAAGAGACTTTATCTGACTGATAGTTTTGAGATATAATATTAAAATCATTTTTAAAATCACCTTGATCAATAAATTCATTGTAATGGTGAATCGTTATATTGGCATCAAAAAGTGCTGCAATTTTTTTTACCGATGGAAGTTCAACTCCGATCCTCGTAATATCTGATGCATATAATAAAAGATCGATGGGTTTCATTCGATAAGTATAAGGAATTACCAGAAGCGGAATCGGTGAAGTGGTAATCAGTTTGGAAGCTGTAGTGCCAATTAAATGATTAAATATTCCCGGGCCCGACGTATTAATACAAATAAAATCGGCATTGCATTTTTGCGCGTATGCAATAATACCTTTGTCTACATGAACGTGATTTTCTACTATAAATCGAACTTTGTCCGCTTGTTTTTTAGTTGTTTTGTAAATGGAGAGTATGAATTTTTTGAGCTTATTTTCTTGCTCGTTTTTTTTATGATCACTGTGGCTTGAGTTGTCTGCATTATAAAATAGAAGTTCACAAGGTGTCTGAGAAGCAAATTGAATAGCAAATCGTATCGCTGCTTTTGAGATATTCGAAAAGTCTGTGGTAACGAGTATTTTTTTCATGGTAATTGTTTTAAAAGGGAAATGTATTTTGGTTTGTCTGGGTATTTTTTTTATTAATTGTTTGATATTAAATATTTTGTAATTTTTAAAACAGTTTTGTACTTTCTATTTAAGTTTCATTTTATTGAGCTGTAGATTTACTTTCTCCCACTTTGATTGATCCAAATAAAGAGTATCTACATCTGTTGTCCATTCCATAAATGGCGCTAGATGATAGATGCCTACAATACGTTTTTTATAGCCGAATGCAAATCGGTCTGCTCGCAACTGAAAATTGATCGTTTTGTTTTTGTTATCAATATTTCTGTACAATACAGTTTGTGTTTTCCAATCTCCTCCCCACGTAAAAAAAGCCTTGAGCCCACATAAGATTCCGATAATGATGAAAACTAAAATGATTGACCAATTGGTTTGTAATTTTTTTAAAAATTGTCCTATCATGATTACAAATGAGGATACCATAAAGAATAAAAAGAAAAAATGTACCCTATAGTCACTGATATAAAAGGCAGTATATCTGTTGAGCAAAATTATAACTGCAGAGATTATAAAAATGATAGGAATGAATACGTTTGATTTTTTCATCTTCGGTTGAGTTGATTATTTAGTAGTATCAGTTGTAATTTTTTTAAATCGTTAGTTATTAAAAATGAAGCAATCATTTACCTCATTTTTTGCAACTAAAATCTGTATTTACTATTAGAGAAATGGTGTTGTAGGTTTTAATAAGCGATCAATTTTCAAAATTTATTCCTGATTGATGGCTTCTGTAGCTTCTGTTAAAATCGTTTGTTTATTTTTATTCGTGAGGAGGTTCTTTAGTAAAGATACTCATTATCAATTACTTTATAAATGATTTTTATCATTAAAAAATTAATTTTAATTACTTATTGATAAAAAAAAGAGTATTGTTTAATTCTCTAAAAATACTTTTTGAATCAGAGAATTTTTTAACGCAGGTTATAGGTTTTAGTTTTGCTCTACAGGATGAATTGCTAATTGTGGTATTATTGCAGCTTACAGTTTAAAAATAATTTTCATACATTTATGTGCTATCAATTTATGAAGAAAGATTTACGATAATGTACGATATCATTTTTAAACACCTTGAAGAAAAAGTCGCTTTAACTCCATCGGAAAAAGAGCTAATAAAGACTTTTTTTAAACATAAAAAATTAAAGAAAAAACAATTTCTCTTGGTTGAAGGCGATGTGTGTAAATATTTGGCTTTTGTAAGCAAAGGTCTTTTGAAGTCGTATAATGTCGATGAGAAAGGCAATGAGCACATCAATCAATTTGCTCTGGAAGGATGGTGGAGTTCAGATATGAGTAGTTTTTTTAGTGGTGAAGCTGCATTTTATACCATTGATGCACTCGAAGAGACCGATGTTTTGCTGATCACCAGTGAAGATTTTGAGAAACTTACTTTGCAAGTTCCTATAATGGATCGCTATTTTCGTCTATTGTTTCAAAATAGTTTGATTAGTAAAGAAAGAAGATTAATTAGTTCACATACTCATAGTGCCGAGGAGAAATACAAATACATTATGGCTAATAATCCTGATCTGGTGAAGCGTGTTCCTCAGAATCTGTTGGCTTCATTTCTTGGACTTACGCCTGAAACCCTAAGTCGTCTTAAAAAAAATGTTATCGTTTTTGCCAAATAATTGATCTCTATCAACTGAATTTCTTGTTTTAGATCATCTGTAAGATGGGTAAGTTGGTCTTACATTTGAATAAAAATTCAGACTATGTATTCACAACAAACATTGATTAATAAAACAGCACTTGTTGTAGGTGCTACAGGTATTTCCGGAAGTAATCTTGCTTCAAAACTTATAGAAAACGGATGGAAAGTATACGGGCTTTCGCGAAAACCAAAAAATGATATTGAGGGATTGCAAACAATTGCAGCTGATTTACTAAGTATTGAGTCGCTGACGGCGGCATTAAAAGAAATTTCTCCCACACACGTATTTTTTACCACTTGGATGCGCAACGATACAGAAGACGAAAATATACGAGTTAATAGTGCTATGATTCGAAATTTGTTAGATGTATTATCAATAAAAAAAACGATAATGCATGTTTCGCTCGTAACGGGTTTAAAGCATTATTTGGGACCTTTTGACGCTTATGCTACAACTGGAACTTTACCGGACACACCCTTACGAGAAGAGCAGCCTCGACTAGACATAAAGAATTTCTATTATGCGCAGGAAGATGAGGTTTATACTGCTGCAGCCAGAGATGGTTTTACCTGGAACATACACAGACCTCATACTTTAATTGGCAAAACGATAGGAAACGCAATGAACATGGGGACGACTTTGGCTGTGTATGCCAGTATTTGCAAAAAAGAAGGATTGCCGTTTATATGGCCGGGTTCTGAAGCACAGTGGAACGGCTTATCTGATGTAACTGATGCTAAAGTTTTGGCAGATCAAATCATCTGGGCTGCAACTAGTTCTGAAGCTTATAATCTGGCTTTTAATATCACAAATGGTGATGTTTTTCGATGGAAATGGTTGTGGCCAAAAATAGCTGAATGGTTTGAGATTGATTTTGAAGGTTATAACGGAACCATAAAACCACTGCAAACCATTCTCGACAAAAAAGATGTCGTTTGGAGAGAAATTGCGCAAAATAAGCAATTAATAGAAGAAGACATAAATCAGTTAGCATCAGCGTGGCATACAGATCTGGACCTTGGCCGCCCTTTAGAAGTTATGACAGATATGTCCAGAAGTAGAAAGCTGGGCTTTTCAGTTTATAAAGCTACAAAAGATTCTTTTTTTGAGTTATTTGCACAGCTTAGAAATGATAAGATAATTCCATAACAGCATTAAGTTTAAAAAAATGACTTGTCCTACTGGAATTATTTTACGGTAATAAGAACAACTTCTCTAAATTACACTCATGCTCATGGATTTACAAATACAACAGGGCGTTATGTGCCGGGAGCTGCTGTAAATGACAGGTGGGGCAGATATTATAAATTTATTACGCAGTACAGAGAGTTAGAAAAAGTAATGGCATCTTTGTCTCCCGCTGAACAGACAGAAAATAGAATATACACTGTTACTTCAAATATTTATCTAGGGAGACTTAGTCAGCTGGAAAAACTATTGCAATTCTTTGCGTCTGAGAATTCTAAACAGAGTTTCTGCTTTTCCTGCATTAGCATCAAGAGCAAACACTGAAATGGCAGAGATCATTGCTGAAGCAAAAATTGTAGATGAAAATTCAGAAAATATTGCTTTTAGAGTCTATAGTCAGGATACCGATTTAGATACTTCAGGTTTCATCCAATCTATAACTTTTCCCCACTTTGCTCTTGCTCTTCTTCATCTCCGACTCAATGAAAGGTGAAAATTTGTTAGTTTTAAAAGACCAAAGATAAAAGGTATTCTAAATGCGATAGAACCCTAATTATAATATTTAACACAAAAATATTCTTTTAGTAATTACTGATTATTAAGTACTTGAAAATTTATTTAAAAATTTATTCAAAAAAGCATTAAAAAAATTTTTATAATCGAAAAAGCGCCCTATATTTGCACTCGCAATCACAAAATGATAGCAACATACTGGAGAAATGGCAGAGCGGTCGAATGCGGCAGTCTTGAAAACTGTTGACTGTAACAGGTCCGGGGGTTCGAATCCCTCTTTCTCCGCGAAAAGCACCTCATTGAGGTGCTTTTTACATTTCAATACTTTCCTTTTTTTACAAAATCTTATATTTTACAGCACACCTAAGCTCTGATGTTGACTCAATTCGCAAATGAATTCTATTTTCATTTTATCCCTTAAATCTGGTTCGACAAGTACCCTATTTGGTACCCTATAGTTTTAGGTATCCTCACAGGGTACCAAAAGTTGACAATTGTTAACAATAGCAAGGGCTAGGTAACTTCCTTCAAAATAACGGCTCTGTTGCATCTATGACTACGTTTTATCTTTGGTTTTTAAAACTAATAAAAAATGAATACTAAAGGTCATTGTTATCCAAAATATATCATTCTTCAGGCAGTGTATTTTAAATTAAGATTTACTCTTAGCAATCGTGACGTTGAAGAAATAATGAAGATTAAGGGTGTAATTGTTAATAATGCCACGATCCAACGCTGGGTTTATAAGTTTACGCCTTTCATTGAGGCAGAGATGAAGAAGAGAAAAGGCAAAGTGGGGGCAAGTTGGAGAATGGATGAAACCTATAAAAATTAAAAGGAATTTGGTGTTATTTATATAGGGCAGTAGATAAATCAGGCAATACGGTTGACTTTCTTTTGACCAGAAAAAGACAAAGAATGAACGCTCAGTCTTTTCTAATTAAAGCAATTATCAATAATAGCCAGCCCCGATTAATAAACATTGATAAAAGCGGTTCTAATACCGCAGCAATTAAAATTTATAACACGCGTTCTTTCTCAAAGATTAAAATTCGGTAGTGTAAATATGGCAACAATATTGTCGAACAGAACCATCGCTTCATCAAGTGGCGCATCCAAAACGGATTAGGTTTTAAAAGTTTTGAATCAGCCAAACGGACGTTAAGTGGAATTGAAGTTTTGCATATGCTGAGAAAGAATCCAATGGTTGGAACAGGGATGTCTATGTTTAAATCATTCTGTAAATTGGCAAGCTAACTTTTAAACTACTTAAATTCTTATATTTAATTCTCACAGATGCGACAGAACACAATAAAGGATTAATAAATAAAAACGTATAATTACTGAGGATTACATCTTTAATTAGTTCAAAAAAAATGATTTGTTCAAAAAAATAATTACAAAATCGTTTTAGTAACTATTTTTATATATATATTTGTGATACAATTAACAACAACTTAATAAAAAATTAATTCGCTAAATGAAGAAGATTACTATTAAGGATATTGCCACAGAGGCGCAAGTGTCTATATCTACTGTATCTTTTGTCATTAATGATAAAGGCGAGAAAATGGGAATCAGCCCTGCAGTAATCAAAAAAGTGCAGGAAGTTGCTGAAAAGCTTAACTACAGACCCAGCATGATTGCAACCAGCCTTAGAACTGGAAAGACAAGATCTATCGGACTTATTGTGGAAGATATTTCGAATCAGTTTTTTGCAGATCTTGCCAGGGTTATAGAAGATGAAGCTAAAAGCATAGATTACAGAGTTTTTTATTGTAGTACTGGTGGAGATGATGAACGTTCTGAGGAGTTGATAAATAGTCTTTTGCAAGCAAATGTGGATGGTTTTATTATTACGCCAACGCAAAATCTTAAAGAGAAAATAGATCTTCTTTTAAAATTGAAAAAACCTGTTGTATTAATCGATAGGTATTTTCCGGGTCAAAGAGTAAGTCATGTTGTGATGGATAACTATGAAGCATCTAATACAGCCACAAATTTTTTGATCAATAAAGGCTGTAAAAATATAGCTGTCGTAAATAGTACTTCTGAAATGGTTCAGATGAAATTAAGAGAAGACGGTTATCGAGATGCCTTAAAAGAAAAAGGAATTTATGATGAGTCACTTGTAGTTCATATGGAATACCATAGTAATGAAGAAACAAGAATATCGGCATTGGTAAGTTTTTTTGAAAAAAATCCAAATATTGATGCTGTTTTGTTCTTAACCAATTACTTGGGATTGGCAGGACTTCAGGCTTTTAGAAAAATGGGAATCAAAATTCCGGAAGATATTTCGGTTATTAGTTTTGATGATCATGACAGTTTTAAGTTACATACACCATCCATCACTGTTATTGGGCAGCCTATTGAAGATATCGCTGTAAAATCCATACAGTTATTAATGAGTCAGATGACAGATATGGAGAAATATGAAATTGAAAAAAGCCTTAAAAAAGGCAGATTAATAATCCGGGAATCTGTTTGATTCTAAGGGCAAAATAAAAAAAACGTTTCGTTTTTTTTAGTCATTTTACTAAATCGTTTTAGTAAGTTTTAAAAGACTAAACTGATAACCAGTTATTTTTTTAACGCGTTCAATAGATCGATTTCTTAAAATTAGGAAAAATGTTTACGTTGCTGTTAAGTCATAGTATTTAGAGGAGGAGATTTTTAGATACCATATTAAACTGAGTTCAAATTTTATTACTAATTATTAAAAACAATCACGTTAAAACACAATTTAACACAAATAAACCAAAAAAAATTGCTTATGAAACGAATTTTAGCAGTGTTAGGAATGGTATTGTTTAGCAGCCTGGGAGCTGTTGCACAAAACCGATTAATAACAGGCATAGTGGCAGATGCAGAGAACAAGGGAATTGTTGCTGCATCAATCGAGGTTCAGGGAAAACCATTTAGCGCAATTACAGACGCAGAAGGTCGATTTAAAATGAATGTGCCTGAAGGTCCAGTTACATTAAATGTATCTTCTATAGGTTTTGCACCAAAATCAATAGTACTTCAGCAAAATGAAAACAAAATTTCGGTGGTATTGGTAGAAAATACTCAGGAATTAAAGGATGTTGTCGTAACTTCTTTTGGTGTTAAAAAACAAAAGAGAGGTTTAGGATATGCCGTTGGAGAGATAAAAGGAGACGAACTAACAAAAAACAAAGAAATTAACTTAGGAAATGCTCTTCAGGGTAAAATTGCTGGGGTCAACGTTTCTGCACCAGTCTCAGGGCCATCTGGTTCTAGCCGTGTTGTAATTCGTGGAGCTACTTCGGCTTCGGGTCTTAATCAGCCTTTGTATGTTGTAGATGGTATTCCGATTGATAACAGTCAGCAAGGAAATGCAGGTCTTTACGGAGGAGCAGATAAAGGAGATGGAATGTCTTCTTTTAATCCAGATGATATTGCCTCTATGTCGGTACTAAAAGGTAGTGCTGCTTCTGCTCTTTACGGGTACAGAGGATCAAATGGTGTTATCTTGATTACGACAAAAAAAGGTAAAAGCGGAACAGGAATTGGTGTAGATTTTAGTACAAACTCTACTTTTAATACACCTGCAAGTCTTTTAAATTGGCAAGATCAATACGGAGCGGGAGCACCTGTAAATGGTGTAGCTACAAGATTTACTAATTTGCAAGAACTAAGAGATTCGTATTATTTTGCGTGGGGAGATAAATACGACGGAACTCCCTCGCTTGCAATCGATGGAACAACCAAACCATACAGAGCATACGGGAAAGATAATGTTGAAAATTTCTACAGAACAGGATTTTCTTACAGCAATACTTTAGCTATTTCTGGTGGAAATGAATCGACTAATTTTAGATTATCTTTCGGAAACACAAAAGACGAGTCAATTATGCCAGGAACTAACTTTGGCAGAAATAATGTGTCTTTGAGTTTAAATTCGGCAGTAAACAAAAAAATAAGTATTGAGACAAATGCGCAGTACATAACAGAGAAAAGTCAGAACAGACCTTACTTGAATGACTCTCCTAGAAATGCCTCTTTTCCTACTACATTTTTAACTCCGGGAACAGATATCAGATGGTTGAATAATGCATACGATCAAAACGGTGGCGAATCAGATTATTTTGGTGCAAATACTTATCAAACCAATCCTTATTTTGCTACGCAACAAGATTTGAATCACGATCTTAGAAAACGTTTTATAGGTTCTGCAAAAGTAAATTACAACATTACAGATAAAATTTACGCAAAAGGAGTAATTGGTATTGATGACATTAACTACGAATATACAGAAATCGAGCCTACAGGGATCAACTACAATCCTGGAGGATCTTATGAAAACAGAGTAGAAAGTCGTTCAGAATACAATGCTTCTGCTTATTTAGGGTACAAGGGAGATATCGCTAAAAACCTTTCTTTAGATGCTTTCATTGGTGCTAACCGTCAACACAACAGATATAGCGGAATTAAAATGAGAGGAAATAATTTTATTGTTCCATTCAAATATTTCTACGGAAATACACAACCAGACAAAACAGAAAAATTATTTTCAGAAAGTGAAGTAAACTCTCTTTTCTATTCGGCTGATTTAGGATATAAAGATTTTTTGTTTGTAAATCTAACGGGACGTGAAGATTGGTTTTCTACTTTAGATCCAGCAAACAATAGTACTTTTTACCCATCTGTAAGTACAAGTTTTATCTATTCTGAAGTAATTGGTTTACCAGAATGGATGTCTTACGGTAAATTAAGAGCAGGTTGGGGTAACGTAGGAGGGGCCTTGCCAGATGCTTATGCATTGTCATTGACTTACACAGCACCAGACGGACAAACAGATGCCCAGGGACAACCAATTTTAGGTGTTAATGGCGAAACGGTTCCTAACAGAACTTTAAAACCATACAATGTAAGTACAATCGAATTTGGTTTCGAAAATACATTTTTCAATAATAGATTGAGTACAGATTTGACTTTCTACAGCAAAAGAACAACTAATGATATTACAGATGCTGATATATCTCAAGCTTCAGGTTACAGAACGACCAAAATCAATGTTGGAGAAATCTTGAATAAAGGAGTTGAATTTGCTGTGAATGTAAAAGCGGTTAAAACGCCAAATTTCTCTTGGAATGTTGGCTACAATATTGCATATAATGATAGTGAAGTGATTAGTCTTTCAGATAAAATTACAACCAAATCATTAGAAGGAAACAGAGATGCAAGAGCTTCTGTAGTTTTAGAAAAAGGACAGCCGTTTGGAGTAATTAAAGCTTATGATTATTTAAGAGATGCACAAGGAAATATTGTAATCGATACAAATGGTAGATTCATGAGAGGAAATTTAATTATTGCCGGACAAGGTGTTGCTCCAACATCTATGGGACTTACAAATGATTTTTCTTATAAAAATTTCACACTTTCAATCTTCGTTGATGCTAAATTTGGAGGAGAAATATATTCGGCTACCAACCAGTTAGGAGCGCGTTACGGATTGTCTGAAATTACACTTCCAGGTCGTGAAGGAGGAATCGCCGTATCAGGTACAGATGTAAGTGGTAATCCGGTAAACACAACCGTTTCGGCTTATGATTACTGGAGAAGTTACAGCGATGTAACATCAAATTTTGTATATGATGCTGATTTTGTGAAGTTAAGAGCCGTTTCTTTTAGCTATAATTTTCCAAAAACATATTTGTCAAAAACGCCTTTTCAATCAATTAGTCTTGCATTTTCTGCACATAATTTATGGACAATTTATGATAAAGTGCCTAACATTGACCCAGAGTCAAACTATTCAAATAGTAATGCACAAGGTCTTGAAAGAGCCTCTATGCCTTTGACAAGAAATTATGGTGTAACGCTGAATGTCAAATTTTAATAATTAAAAAATGAAAAATAAATTTATAAAAATATTTTGTATCGCAATTGTTGGTGCAATGACATTAACTTCATGCGATAAGGGATTTGAGGAATTGAATACGAATCCAAATGCTTTGACAGATCCAGCTGTAAAATCAATGTTTACACTTGCGGAGATTTATGTAGATGGACAAGATTTTTCTAATACTAGAGGAAATAATTATTACGCAGCTCAAATCGTACAGCAATTTTCTTCATTAGGAGGTCCTGGTTCAAAATACACCTATTCTTCTGAATATTCAGGTTCTCTTTTTGGGGAATCATACGGTAAAGGATTGAATCAGATTTTTCAGTTACTTTCTGTTGTAAAAGATACACCAGAAAATGCAAATATGATTCAGTCTCTAAGAATCATGAAAGTATTCATGTTTCAAAAACTAACAGATACTTATGGTGAAATTCCTTATTTCGAAGCAGGAAAAGGATATAACGGAAATGTTTTTTCTCCAAAATACGACACACAAGAAGCGATCTATAATGATCTTTTAAAAGAATTAGATGAAGCTGGTGATGCTTTAGATGCTAATAAACCGTTTGTAGGTAACGCCGATTTGTACTACCAAAGTGATGTTACTAAATGGAAAAAATTAGCAAATTCTTTAATGTTGAGAGTTGCAATGCGTTTATCAAAAGTAAATCCTGCAAAAGCAAAGCAATATGTTGAAAAAGCTGTTGCAAAAGGAGTTTTTACATCAAATGACGATAGCCTTGTTTTAAAACATGATGCAGGTCCACAAGGAGTTAAAACAAACCCAATCACTTCTTCATGGGTTAGAAATGATTTGAACGGAGGAGATGGAAATGTAAAATTCAGTAAAACATATATTGATTTTCTGAAAAACAACAATGATCCTCGTTTGAGAATCTATGCAAAATTAGAAGCTACAGGAGACAACTCGCCAGCAAGTCAGCAAGGTCTTGCAAATGATGCAAAAGAATTTCCAGGAGGAGACAAAAAAATGTTCTCAGATCCTAATACGTCTACTGTTTTGCGTTTAGATGCCCCTACTTTGATTATGTCTTATGCTGAGGTAAAATTTATATTGGCAGAAGCAGCTGTAAAAGGCTGGAATGTTGGCGGATCAGCTCAAACATATTATGAAGATGGAGTAAAAGCAGCAATGAATATCTTAACTATTTTTGGAGATAAAGTACCAGCAGTTACAACAACTGAATACAACACCTATATTGCCGCTCACCCTTTTAAAACGGCAGGAACTGAAGCTGAAAAAATTGAGCAAATCATTACTCAAAAATGGGTAGTATTGTTGTTCAACGGTTTTGAAGCATTTTCAGAATACAGAAGAACAGGATATCCGGCTATCGTTCCTGTAAATGATCCTACGGGAGAAACAAAAGGAACGGTACCAAGAAGATTAATTTATGATCAGTCAGAATTGATTACCAATGCGGCTAATTATAAAGAAGCAATATCACGCCAAGGGTTGGATTTAATGACAACCAGAATTTGGTGGGATAAACAATAATTAATTTGGTTAGATTAGTTTTAAGTAAGTCGGGTGCTATACCTGTCACCCGGCTTATTTTCTATTTTGATTTTCATTAAATTAGAAGTTTATATCAGAAAAATGTTCAGATGTTTTTAAACCCCTTTTTTTCGTAAAAGATAAAATTGCTTTTGCTGAAAAAGATGGAATTATTTATAAAAGAACATATAAAGTGATGGATTTTTTTAATTTTTTCAAGTATCAATAGCATCTACAATCTACAATTAAGTTAGGCAGCTGTAAAAAAGGGAAATCATTTCTGGATATTTTGTTAGTTACTTTTATTCTGTAATAAAAACCTAAAGAGAAGGAAAGGGGGGATACTGGTAAAAATCAATTTTCCTTCTCCAACTGCCAAACGATAAAAAATATATTTATTATTCAGTTACAATGAAGTATACAAAAAAGAGGTACTGGTTTTTATGTGTTTGTTTTGCCTTTTTGTCATTTACGGCAATTGCTCAAAATATTGCGATACAAAAAGGTTGGGAATATCGCGAAACTAAAACGGTAAAATGGTATCCTGCAACAGTTCCGGGAGAAATACATACAGATTTATTAAACAATAAATTGATACCCGATCCCTTTTTTAGAGACAATGAAAAAAAGTTAGCTTGGATCGAAAAGAAAGATTGGGAATATAAAACTACTTTTAAAGTAAGTCCCGCTACGCTAAATAAAAAAAACACAGAATTAGTTTTTGACGGATTAGATACTTATGCGACTGTTTACCTGAACAATCAGTTGGTTTTAAAAGCCGATAATATGTTTCGTCAATGGCGGGTAGATGTCAAAAAAATAATCAAATCAGGTAATAATGATTTGGTAATAGTATTTCAATCGGCACAAAATGTAGTCGATTCGCTTGCCAATAAAGATTTTCCATTTGTAATTCCAGACAATCCGCGTGCTTATGTACGTAAAGCGCAATATCATTTTGGCTGGGATTGGGGACCAAAATTTACGACTTGCGGCATTTGGAAAACACCTCGATTAGAAGCTTATGACGAAAAAACTCCTGAAAAACCGTATGTGCTCGATCGCAAAATAGAACTGGTACAAGAACCTGATAATCTTGGTAAAACATTCTATTTTAAAATAGATGGGAAACCGGTTTATATGAAAGGGGCAAATTATATTCCGTCAGATGCATTTCTTTCAAGAGTAACCAAAAAAGAATACGAAAAAGTAATAGGCATGGCCAAAGATGCCAATATGAATATGCTTCGCGTTTGGGGTGGAGGAATATACGAAGATGATTATTTTTACGATTTATGCGATAAAAACGGAATCTATGTTTGGCAGGATTTTATGTTTGCAGGAACAATGGTGCCGGGAGATGATGCTTTTTTTGATAATGTAAAAAAAGAAGTTCAGTATCAGGTAAAACGCTTACGTAATCATAAAAGTATTGTTTTGTGGTGTGGAAACAATGAAATCGATGAAGCATTTAAAGATTGGGGATGGCAGAAAAGCATGAAAATGTCCAAGCAGGATTCAACTAAATTATGGAAAGATTATGTTCGTTTATTTCAGGATTCAATTCCAAAATGGGTAAAAGAAGTAGATAATAAGCGACCATATATTAGCTCATCTCCATTATTTCATTGGTCCAAAGAAAAAAGCATAACAGAAGGAGACAGCCATTATTGGGGAACTTGGTGGGGACTACAAGATGTTGAAGCTGTACAGAAAAAAACCGGGCGTTTTGTGAGTGAATACGGAATGCAGGCAATGCCAACCTATTCTTCTATCGAAAAATTTACTTTGCCAGAAGATCGATATTTGTATTCTGATATTTTAGAGGCACATCAAAAAGCGGGGAAAGGGTTCATGAAATTAGATTCCTATTTGAATCGCTATTTCATTAAATCAGAAAAAATAAAAAGCATGAGCGTTGAGGATTATACCTATCTCACACAATGTTTGCAGTATTATTCTTTGAAAAATATTATAGGAATCCATCGTTCAAAAGCGCCTTATAACATGGGAACATTAGTTTGGCAATTGAACGATTGCTGGCCAGTATCAAGTTGGAGTGTCACCGATTATTATGACCGACAGCCCAAAGCAGCTTGGTATGCCATGAAGGAAGCCTATCGGGATGATAAAACTCCCGAAATTGATTTGACACGTCCGATAGATTTAAAACTTGAAGACCCAAAAATCACTTGGGAAGTAAAAGGAAACAAACTGATTTTAAAAGCGTCAAAATTCGCTAAATACGTCAATGTTTCTATAAAAGGATATACAGGAAAATGGAGCGATAATTATATGGATTTGAAAGCTGGTGAAGAAAAAACAATTTCCTTCGAAGGGAAGATAATCAAACCAGAAGTTAGAGTTTATTCTCTATATGATGTTTTAGGAAGGTACAAGTAAAGGTTCAAAGAAGCAAAGGCTCAACGGTTCAAAGTGAAAACTTTATGAATCTTGTGTAAGTCATTGTGCGCTGTGCGGTTAATTTTTTTAAAATCCGTATAAATCTGATTAACCCTTGCCATCCGTGGTCATTCACGCTAGTAAAATAAAAAAATAGAATATGTTTATAAAATACAACAAAATAACTTTTATCGGAATCTTAGCTTTAAACTTGTTTTTAACTAATCCAGCCATTTCCCAGCAAAAGAAAGTAAAACAAAATAGTTTAGAGTATACCCAATATGTAAATCCGTATATCGGTTCAGCAGGTCACGGACACGTTTTTGTGGGCGCCAATGTTCCTTTTGGAGCAGTACAATTAGGTCCTGTAAATGTTTTTGAAGGTTGGGATTGGTGCAGCGGATACAATTATGCAAGTAATACAATTCTAGGATTTACACACACGCATTTAAGCGGAACTGGAATTGGTGATTTAAATGATATTTTGTTATTACCAGTCTCTGGAAAAGTACCGCTTATCAAAGGTACAAAAGAAGATATGGTTACAGGTTACGGCTCTTATTTTTTACATAAAAATGAAGTTACCAAGCCAGGATATTACAGTGTTTTGCTTGATAAATATAAAATTAAAGCCGAGCTAACCGCTAGCGAAAGAGTAGGTTTTCATAAATATACTTTCAATTCTACTACTGATAATCATATATTATTAGATTTAGCAGACGGAATAGGATGGGACAAACCCGTAAAAACCTTCATCAAAAAAATAAATGAAACCACTTTGGTTGGGTACAGATATTCTGCAGGTTGGGCAGCTGATCAGCGTATCTTTTTTACGATGGAATTTTCTGAACCAATTTCAAATATTGTCCTATATGATGATAAAACTGTAGTAAAAGGAATTGAAGGTGAAGGCTTAAAAATGAAAGCCGTTCTGGATTTTACAACTTTAAAAAACAAACAGGTTTTGGTAAAAGTTGGAATTTCTCCAGTAAGTTATGAGAACGCTTCCGCGAATATTAAAGCCGAAATTCCGAATTGGGATTTTGATGGAGTTGTAAAAAGTGCCACTTCAAAATGGAACGCAGCACTGAACAAAATTCAGATCAAAGCAGATGACAAAACGATGAAAGTTTTTTATACTGCACTGTATCATACCATGTTTGCGCCATCAATTTTTAATGATGCAAACGGAGATTATAGAGGAACAGATAAAAAAGTATACGAAAAAGCAAATTTCACCAACTACACCACTTTTTCTCTTTGGGATACGTATCGCGCACTTCATCCTTTATACACCATCACACAGCCAGATAAAATCAATGATATCGTAAAATCATTTTTAGCAATCTACGAGCAACAAGGCCGATTACCAGTTTGGCACTTAATGGGCAATGAAACCAATACTATGAATGGTAATCATTCTATCGCTGTTATTGTAGACGCTTACTTAAAAGGCTATAGAGATTATGATACCGCATTGGCTTACGAAGCCATCAAAAAAACTGCGATGCAAACGCGTGATGGAATGGATTATGTGCAAAAATTAGAATATATTCCAGCCGATAAAATGCTCGAAACGGTTGGGAACGCATTAGAATATGCTATCGACGATTATTGCGTTGCACAAATGGCAAATTCTTTAGGCAAAACAGATGATTATAATTATTTTACCAAAAGAGCCAATTTGTACAAGTTATATTTCGATAAAGAAACCACTTTCATGAGAGGAAAATTAACGGATGGAAATTGGAGAACACCATTTAATCCGCTTTCATCGGCGCATCGTAAAGATGATTATGTTGAGGGAAATGCATGGCAATACACATGGCTTGTTCCCCAGGATCCTTACGGTTTAATTGATTTATTTGGAAGCGAAGATAAATTTTTAGCCAAATTAGATTCACTTTTCTTACTAACAGACAAAGTCGAAGGCGAAGAAGTTTCTCCAGATATTAGTGGTTTAATCGGTCAATATGCACAAGGAAATGAGCCAAATCATCATATTCCTTATCTTTATGCTTTTGCAGGACAACCTTGGAAAACAGCAAAGCTAATCCGTGAAATCGATGATAAATTTTATTCTACAAAGCCAGACGGACTTTGCGGAAACGAGGATTTAGGGCAGATGTCGGCTTGGTATGTTTTCTCCTCAATGGGATTTTATTCGGTTAATCCAGCAAACGGAATTTACGTTTTAGGAAGTCCGTTAGTCAATACAGCAACGATTCATCATAAAGAAGGAATTTCATTTACATTGAATGCTGTAAATAATAGCAAAACAAATATCTATATCCAAAAAGCAGAGTACAACGGAAAACCGTATACAAAATCTTTCATCACACACGATATGATTGTAAAAGGCGGAGAGTTGAAATTGTATATGGGGAACAAACCATCGACAACTTTTGGAGTGAAGAAGGAAGATAGACCTCAGTAGATTTAAGATTTTAGAATATAGAGTTTAGAATATAGATTTTAGAAGTTAGTGTGCGCATTTTTGTCATCCCGAGGAACGAGGTATCTTCGCAAGCAGCTCGACAAAGATTGGTGAGGCTTACTAAGCTATGACAAAGCTTTTAAAGCCAACAATTCAAAATAAATACATAATACCTAACAGGTTTTAAAAGCCTGTTAAGATAACAAATAAGAATATGAAAATAAAGAGTTTAATTTTTTTAGGGATAATGCAATGTTGCGTTTTTGTAAATGCACAAGTCAAAACTTTGGATCCTGTAGAATACGTAAATCCTTTGATGGGAACCCAATCTTTGCATAGTCTTTCAAATGGAAATACCTATCCGGCCATTTGTCGACCATGGGGAATGAATTTCTGGACGCCACAAACGGGTAAAATGGGCGACGGATGGGCTTATATTTATACGGCTGAAAAAATCAGAGGATTCAAACAAACACATCAGCCTTCGCCCTGGATGAATGATTACGGACAGTTTTCGATTATGCCTGTAACGGGAAAATTAGTTTTTGACGAAACAGAAAGAGCAAGTTGGTTCAGCCACAAAGCTGAGGTTTCGAAACCATATTATTATAGCGTATATCTTGCCGATTATGATGTAACTACCGAAATTACTGCAACAGAAAGAGCAGCACATTTTCAGATTACATTTCCTGAAAACGAGCAATCTTCTATTGTAATCGATGCTTTTGATAAAGGTTCTTATATTAAAATTATTCCATCAGAAAATAAAATTATTGGTTATACAGCCCGCAACAGTGGCGGAGTTCCAGAGAATTTCAAAAACTATTTTGTATTACAATTTGATAAACCATTTGCGACAAATTATACATGGCATGATAAAGTTTTAGAAAAAGACAAATTAGAATTAAAAGACAATCATGTAGGTGCAATAGTTGGTTTTAAAACCAAAAAGGGAGAAATAGTAAACGTAAAAGTTTCGTCTTCATTTATTAGCTCTGAACAAGCAGAATTGAATTTGAAGAATGAATTAGGAGCCTCTTCTTTTAATGAAACCGTTGCCGAATCTAAAAAAGAATGGAATAAAGTTCTTGGAAAATTAACTGCCGAAGGTGGAACCGATGAACAATTAAAAACATTTTATTCTTGTTTATACCGCACCGCTTGTTTTCCGCAAAAACAATACGAAGTAAATGCAAAAGGCGAAATTGTACATTATAGCCCTTATAACGGACAAGTTTTGCCAGGTTATATGTTTGCAGGAACTGGATTTTGGGACACTTTTAGAGCTTTGTATCCTTTACTGAATTTAGTTTATCCTTCGATAAATAAAGAAATGCAGGAAGGATTAATTAACGATTATAAAGAAGGCGGTTTCTTGCCAGAATGGTCAAGCCCTGGGTTTAGAAATGTAATGGTGGGTAATAACTCGGCATCTGTAGTTGCTGATGCCTATATCAAAGGTTTACGTGGTTATGATATCAATAAATTGTACGAGGCTATATTAAAGGCAGCAAATAATGAAGGCCCTTTGGATGCAGTAGGTAGAAAAGGAGTGCAGTATTACAATACTTTAGGTTATGTTCCTTATGATGTACAGATTAATGAAAATGCCGCCAGAACATTAGAATATGCTTATGACGATTTTGCGATCTGGAAATTGGCAAAAGCTTTAAACCGTCCTAAAAAAGAAATTAGTTTATACGAAAAGCGAATGATGAATTATAAGAATCTTTATAATCCTGAAATTGGTTTTATGAGTGGTCGAAATAAAGACGGAAGCTTTCCGAAAAATTTTAATCCATTTAAATGGGGCGATGCGTTTACCGAAGGAAATGCGATGCATTATAGCTGGAGTGTTTTTCATGATGTACATGGTTTGATTGATTTAATGGGCGGCGAGAAAAATTTCACCGCAAAATTAGACGCTGTTTTTACGACTCCACCAGTTTTTGATGATAGTTATTACGGATCTGTTATTCACGAAATACGTGAAATGCAAATCATGAATATGGGACAATATGCGCACGGAAATCAGCCCATTCAACACATGATTTACTTGTATAATTATGCAGGAGAACCGTGGAAAACACAATATTGGTCGAGAGAAGTCATGAATCGTTTGTATAAACCAACGCCAGACGGATATTGCGGAGACGAAGATAACGGGCAAACATCGGCATGGTATGTTTTCTCGGCAATGGGATTTTACCCAGTTTGTCCTGGAACAGAAGAGTATGTACTTGGAGCGCCATTATTTAAGAAACTTACTTTACAATTAGAAAGCGGGAAACAACTGGTCATAAATGCTCCAAATAATTCAGAAACGAGCAAATATGTTCAGGAATTAAAATGGGATAATGTAATATTTACAAAGAATTATATCAATCATTTTGATGTATTAAAAGGTGGCGAATTAAATTTTGATATGATTAGTTCCCCTAATTTACAAAGAGGAACTTCAGCGAGCGCCTATCCATATTCATATTCAACTTCAAAATAAAACTATGCAATCACGTAGAAAATTTATAAAAAACACAGGGATTTTTTCAGCAGGATTACTGGCACTTCAGACCGATGTTTTTGCAATGAAATCAGATACTTTCAATTTTTCGATTAAAGATTTTGTAAGCAAAAGACCTCCATTAGCCGAACGAAAATTTACTAGTAAAGCAGTCGAAGCCGCTATTGTAAGAATCAAAAAACAAATCGCAAATCCGGAATTGGCGTGGTTGTTCGAAAATTGTTTTCCAAACACATTAGATACCACCGTAGATTTTGAAATCATCGACGGAAAACCGGATACCTATGTAATTACGGGTGATATTGATGCGATGTGGCTGCGCGATAGTACAGCACAAATATGGCCGTATATTCCGTTTGTAAAAGAAGATAAAAAGCTTGCCGAATTGGTAAAAGGAGTAATCAATCGTCAGGCAAAATGTATTTTACTAGATCCTTATGCAAATGCTTTTTACAAAGATTTTAATCAGGTAAGTGAATGGAAAAACGACATGACCAAAATGCAGCCCGGAATTCACGAGCGCAAGTGGGAGATCGATAGTTTATGTTACCCAATACGATTGGCACACGGATATTGGAAGGAAACTGGTGATATTAGTTTATTCGACAGTAAGTGGAAAGAAGCAATGCTTTTGGTCTTACAGACTTTCAAAGAGCAACAACGCTGGACGGATAAAGGGCCCTATAATTTCCAGAGAGTAACGGGTTGGGCAACTGATGGTGTGCCTCTGGGTGGTTATGGTTATCCTGTAAAACCATGCGGATTAATCGTTTCGACTTTTAGACCAAGTGACGATAGTACGCTGTTCGGATATTTAATTCCAAGCAATATGTTTGCTATTGAAGTGTTAGGATATCTTCAGGAGATTTTCTCTTTACCAGCATTAAAAGATGATAATTTAGTAGCTAAAGCAAAAGAATTACAAGGACAAGTTCAAAAAGGATTAGAAGAAAACGGAATCATCGAACATCCGAAATTCGGAAAAATCATTGCTTTTGAAGTCAACGGATACGGAAGTTTCCACATGATGGATGATGCCAATGTTCCTTCGTTATTGTCATTACCGTATTTAGGAGCAATTGAACCGGATAGTCCACTTTATTTGAATACCAGAAAAGTAGTTCTTTCAGAAAATAATCCGTTTTTCTATAAAGGAAAAGCAGGCGAGGGCGTTGGCGGACCACATACGGGAACCGATACGATCTGGCCTATGAGTATTGTTTTACGAGCAATTACAAGTGTTGATGAAACAGAAATAAAAGCGTGTATCAGTAATTTGATCAAAACAAATGCTGATACAGGATTTATGCACGAGTCTTTCCATAAAGATGATGTAACCAAATTTACCCGAAAGTGGTTTGCCTGGGCCAATACATTATTTGGAGAAATGATTGTTCATACCAGCATTCACTATCCTGAAATTTTAAAGGATAAAAATATTTAATAGTAAAAAACTAAAAAATAATCCACTAAGAAAGTATTTCAATTAAGTAGCGTTGCTTTTTTTAAAATTTCTTAAGGATTCAAAAAATAAAAGAATGAATACAGAATATGCCGTTGGATTGGATATTGGAGGCACACATATTACAGCAGCGATTATCGATATAGTAGCGATGAAAATGATTGATTTTTCGTTGCACAAAGAGTCATTTGATTCTAATTTGCCAGTTGCAGAAGTGATGACTATTTGGGAAAAAGCAATTCGAACTTCTATCGAGAATTCTAAAGTAGAAAAAACTACAGGATTGGCCGTTTGTATGCCAGGACCATTCGATTATACTGCGGGTGTTTGTTGGATCAAAGGGCAATCCAAATACGAGCATTTTTATGGTTTGAACGTTCGGGATTTATTTCAGAACAAACTTAATCTTTCTGCAGATTTTCCAATTCTTTTTGAAAACGATGCCGTTTGTTTTGGTAAAGGAGAAGTTTTTAAAGATTCAGATAATCTTTCTAAAAAAGTAATGGCAATCACAATTGGCACAGGACTTGGAGCTTGCTTTATTGACAAAGGAATTTCTATTGCATCCGGTGAATTAGTTCCTACTGACGGAGAAATTTATAATCTCCCTTTTAAAGACGGAATTGCCGAAGATTACGTTTCGGCACGCGGACTTTTGGCTAAGTATTTCGCTTTAAGCGGAAAAAAGTTAAACAATTGTCTCGAACTTTTTAATTTGGCTAAAGCCGAAGATCAAATGGCAATGAAAGCATTTGAAGAAATGGGAGAAGATTTAGCCGAAATTGTAATGCCTTGGTTAGAAAAATTCGCAACTGATACTTTTATCATTGGAGGGAAAATCGCAAACGCAAGCGAGTTTTTCTTGCCTATTTTCAATAAAAAAATAAAAGAATCAGGAAGCAATGTAACGGTTTCTGTTTCTACCGATAATGAAATCGCAGCTTTATTGGGCGCTACAAGTTTGCTTTATACAGCTTAGATTTTTATAAATTTAGGTAGTGTTACAGATTAGGTGTTTTTATAAAATAGCGACGTAACAAACTGAAAAAGAATGTAAAATTGGTAATGTGTCAGATATGTTGGTGCTTAATTATTACATAAAATATTTACAGATTATCAATGATTTATATTAATATCGCATAAAAATTAAAACAGCCTTTGGGCTGTTTTTTTATTTTATAAAGCCTTAAATCGAAAAAAATGGAGTCAAACCAGACTAGGTGTTACAGATGTGTTGGTGATATTCGAAAGATGATAAAGTATGTAAAGACAAAGTCTGGTAATCAAAGATATATTTGCAGAGTATTTGGGAAAACCAGAGTTGAAAATTATGCATATCTGGCTTATAAAGGAGATATAAACCAGAATATTATTCAATTAACTAAAGAAGGATTAGGAATAAGAAGCACAGCAAGAATACTGAAAATATCAGCCACAACATTATTGAAAAGAATCGTTTCAATTGCAGGAATATTTCCAAACCTATTATCAGCAAAGGCAAAAATTATGAAGTCGATGAGCTGTACAGTTATATCAGACACAAGAAAAATTATATCTGGCTGGTTTATGCATTGGAAAAGAATTCTAAAAATGTGGTGAGTTTTAATGTTGGAAAACGAACCAATAAAACGCTGAACCGTGTTCTGGAAACTCTAAAACTATCTGAGGCTAAAAAGATATTTACAGACAGATTGAAAAACTATAGATACTTTATTGATGAGAAATTATATTCCGTAAAATGTTTTGGCACTAATCATATTGAAAGTAAGAATCTGACACTCAGAACCCATCTGAAAAGACCCAACAGACGGACAATCTGTTTCAGTAAAAGTTTAGTTGTTTTTACTGCTGTTTTAAAGATTTATTTTAGGATTTGAGTAATAAAATAGTAAGTTTATCCTTTAAAATTATGTTATTGAAATTTTATATTTAACAGGTAAAAACTTGTAAAAATAGTTGTAAGATCTTACAAGTATAAGTATAACGGAAAAGAAGTGCAGGACGAGCTGGGGCTTAACTTTTACGAATATGGGGCACGAAATTATGATCCTGCAATTGGAAGATGGATGAATATTGATCCGTTGGTAGAAAAAAAGAGAAGACAAACCCTTTATAATTAAGTATTTAATAATCCTATAAGATTTATTGATCCTGATGGAATGGCTCCTGATTGGCACAGAGATGGTGCTGGTACTTTGTTTGCAGACAAAGTAGATACTGCTCAGAGTCTTGCCAATTATACAGGAATGTTTTTGCAAGAAGCTAGGGCAGAGTTTAATCATAACTCTTATCGTTATGAAAATGTGCTGTCGGGAGGCGAAACATTTAACAATTTACCTAAGCATGTTTCTTCAGGAGAATACGGGCCATCAAAAGACTCAAAAGATGTCGCAATGGCTGTAGGAATTCTAGCTTTGCCAGCGTTAGGAGTTACAGGTGGTCTTACATGGGCTTTCGGGTCAATACTGTAGGTGAAGCTGCTTTTGGAGTTGTATCAAATACTGTATCACAAGGTATAGCGAATAAAAGTGATTTTTCAAAGGTTAATGTAATTGAGGCTGGGGCATCAGCATTTCCTGGAATAGGTCCAGCAATTATTGGCGAGAGTTTTAGTTTAACTGTTGGTGATGTTTTAAAGGGAAATTTTAAACCGTTGACTCCCGAAAGCTTAGAGCAAGCAACTCTGCAAATAGGAGGAGTATTAATAAGTAATAGCTTTGGTAACAAAATTAATGCAAGCTCTATTTTTGCTAAAGGGGCAGCAAAAACGTATGGTGAAATGGCAAAGTTTTCTGTAGAAACTGCTTCGAATGTCGCGCCTAGTTTATTGCCAGAGAAAAAATAAAGTAAATAAAATTTAAATATGAAAATTTTTTATAGATTTCTTCTAGGTTGTATGATTTTGAGGCTTTTGGTCTTATTTGTAAAAGGATACTTAAATCAAAAAGAAATAAAAGAAAATCAAAAACAGACTGTTTGTAAATATCTATTGTGTAAAACTTTCCCCAAGACAACAGAAAGTTTTTTCACATATAAAATTGACAATAATTGGTATAGAAATAGTTATCGTCATTGCTCTAAAGATTCGGAGAAAAAGATTAACAAATACTTTAGGGTTTATTATTCCTCAAAGGATTTTAGTAAAATTGTTGTGGATTTTTCTAAAGAAGTGACAGATTCGACAGAAATTGTGAATGCAGGATTTTCTTTAAATAAATTAGAATAATAGTTTTAAAAAAAATAATACTAGATAAAAATGAAAAAGATAATTTTGCTTGTAAGTTTTTTGTTCATCCAAGTTTTATTTTCTCAAACTAATGAACCATTAAGCCATATTCAAAAAAAAATTTACGACAATCAAGAAGTCCAAGTAAAGCCTGAATTTCAAGATGGAGAAAAAAAGTTCAATGAATATGTGGTGATAGCTTTTAAGAAAGAAAATCATTGAGAATTCTCCTAAATGGTTGCCTGCTGAGCACTAAGGTTATCGTGTGAGGGCAAGGGTAAAAGTTTCTTTGAATTTTCAAGAATAGTAAAACAGGAACAATTTAAGGGTGCAAAAATGCACCCTTAAAACTATTGAAGAATTTAATTAAGTACAAAAATGTAGCTTAACTTTTTCTCTACTTTTTGTTTGCATATCCAAATTTACAATGTTACTAACTCATCATGTTTTAATAAAAACAGAAGCGATAGAAACCTTAAATTCCTACATTTAGTTCTTATAGATGCTACGTAACTATAATTCGTCTAAAATAGGTACTGGTTTTTTGTTTTCATCGACTGCAACAAAAGAAAAAGTTCCTGAAACTACTGTTTCGCGCAACTCTGAGTACATTTGCTCCATAAAAATATCAACGTGAATTTTACAACTTGTTCTACCTACACTCACTACTTTTGCCACTAATTCGATTAATGTTCCAGCTGGAATTGCTTTTTTAAAATCAATTTGACCGGTTGATATCGTCACTACTTTTTTTCGGCTGAATCGTGTAGCGCAAATAAAAGCAACTTCATCCATAAGATGGAGTGCAGTACCCCCAAATAAAGTATCATAATGATTGGTAGTACTCGGGAAAACAGCTTTAAAAATATGTGTCTCCGATTTTATAATTCTTTCTTCTAAAGTCCCCATATCTTAATAGTTAACGTATTCTGTAATTTCTAAACCATAGCCAATCATTCCGACACGTTTGGTTTGTTCTGTATTGGATACTAATCTGATTTTCGAAATATCGATATCGTGCAAAATTTGTGCTCCAATACCGTAATCTTTAGTGTCGATAACTACTTTTGGAGCTTGCATAGTGCCACTAGCCTGAAGTGTTTTTAGTTCTGCAATTCTATTCAGTAAATTAACGGCCTGCATGTCCTGATTGATGAATATTACTGCACCTTTACCATTTTCATTAATCACCTTAAACATATCGTCAAGTTGTTGCTCAGCATTATTGGTCAAAGTACCCAATAAATCATTATTTACCTGAGAAGAATGAATTCTCGTTAAGATAGCCTCTCCGTTATTCCAAGTGCCTTTTGTCAGGGCAATATGTATTTGTTTATTAGTCGTTTGTTCGTAAGCTCTTAGCCTAAAAATTCCAAATCGCGTTTCGATATCAAAATCTTCTTTTTTGACAATCAAACTGTCGTGTTGCATGCGATAAGCCACTAAATCTTCAATAGAAACTAATTTTAAATCAAATTTCTTAGCTACTTTTATAAGTTGTGGCAAACGAGCCATTGTTCCGTCTTCATTTAGAATTTCACAAATAACACCAGCAGATTTAAAACCGGCAAGTCTTGCGAAGTCAATTGCAGCTTCTGTATGACCTGTTCTTCTTAACACACCGCCTTGTTTAGCTACCAAAGGAAAAATATGTCCAGGGCGCGCTAAATCATGTGGTTTCGTATTTTCATCCGTCAAAGCCAAAACTGTTTTGTATCTGTCTGATGCAGAGATTCCGGTAGTAACGCCATTTCCTTTCAAATCTATAGAAACAGTAAAGGCAGTCTCCATGTGATCGGTATTATTGGTTACCATTGGTCGCAAATCAAGTTCTTTACAACGGCTTTCTGTTAGTGGTGTACAAATTAAACCTCTTCCGTGTGTTGCCATAAAATTGATCATCTCTGGGGTTACTTTTTCGGCTGCAGCCAAAAAATCACCTTCGTTTTCGCGGTCTTCATCATCGACTACGATGATTACTTTCCCTTGACGAATATCTTCTATAGCTTCTTCAATGGTGTTAAGTTGTATTTTATTTGTTGACATAATTATTTATGGATTTTGAGAAGGAAAAAACCTTTTGGAAATTTTTTGAAATAAATTGTGAATAGGAGTCGTCAACGCATCAAAATTAATCAATCCGTTATCGTTGGTGGCACGATACGTAAGTAAAATGGCCAATGGAGACAAAATAATTGAAGACATCCATGCACCCATAAAAGGGCTCATACCGCCTTCTTGCGAAAGTCTTTTTCCAAATGTATTGATAAAGTGAAATGTAATAAAAATCAGTACAGCAAATACAATCGGTAAACCAAGTCCGCCTTTTCTAATGATAGCACCCAACGGAGCACCAATAAAAAACATTAAAAAACAAGCAAATGCAATTACAAATTTCTCGTACAAGGCCGTGAGGTGTTTATTTATCTCGCGTTGTTTATCTTTTAAATCTTTCTGAGTCGATTCTATAGAGTAGACGGTACTGGTAATATTACTGGAAGCCATTTTTATGATTTCCAATTTTTCTCTATTACTGTAAAGTGACAAAAGATTGTTTGGTAGTGATTTTTTCTTCTTATCTTTTGCAAAAGAGCGTGTGGTTTTTGAAATTCCAACACGTTGATTGATGTTTTCTGAAAAGGAAAGCACTTCATTCTTGAAACTTTTATTTAATGAATCTAAAGTATACCCTAATTCGTTAACATTAAGCATGGCACTTGTTCCATTAATGTTTTCTTTGCTTTCGTCTACTTTATTCAATTCAGACAAATCAATATTGATAATATGTTTTTTAAAGGCACCTTTTATAAAAGGAAGTTTTGCACGGTCTTCGTACTTTTTTGGAGTAACATCTTGGTAATAATAACCATTGTTGAGTTCTAGTTTTAAAATGCTGGACTTTTCACTACTTACTAGTTTGCCATCTTTTGATTTAATAACGGTTTTGTTCTCACCGTTGTTATTGGCTTTTTCGTGTATTGTAACTCCCGTTAAAATATTACCGTTTTCACCAGATTTTTTATTTACTTTAATGTTATAGAAGCCAACATCATTAAATTGTCCCTCGGCGATTGCCATAGCTGGCTTTGCCTGAGCAATATTTTTTCTAAAATTGGTAAATTTATATTCGGCGTACGGAATCACATTATTTGAAAACCAAAAAGCGACAATGCTTAAAATAAATATAAAAGCAATTAACACTCGCATGGCTCTCTGAAGTGATATTCCAGAAGATTTCATTGCTGCAAATTCATAATTTTCAGATAAATCTCCAAAAGTCATGATAGAGGCCAATAATACCGAAAGCGGTAATACCAGCGGAATAATTCGAGGCATCGAGAACAGCAGGAATTTTACCACTAGTATTAGGTCTAGGTCTTTACCCGCAAGTTCTGAGATAAAGAGCCAAACGGTCTGTAGTATGAATATAAAAAAAAGGATTACAAATACCGTAGTAAATGTAATCAGAAATGTTTTTAGTAAGTATTTGTCTAAAATTTTCAACCTTGTAATTAATCTAATTTATTGATGTAGTACTTTGGATATTTACTCGCTACAAAGGTAAATTGATTTTTTGATAAAGGTTGATTGGTTTTAAAAGAATTAACGGTTAAAGTGGTTTTTGTACCATTTTTTCCGGTTTCAATCAAATTATAGATGTGTTTGGTTTGCACATCAATTCCCAAAAGGATTTCTTTTCTTTGATCTTTGGCGCTTGTAGGAGTTAATTTTATGTATTGAATTTTTCTTCCTTTAACATTTTGTACAATATCCATATTGAATTTGTAACCAGAATTAAAAAAAGTAAGCATTTTTGATGGTGTAATGGCATTATCATCTTTTTCGTTTACTTTAGAGATGGTAACTTCCTCATCCTCAGGAACGATTGTGTATGTTTTTTGTCCATCAAATATTTTGGTTACACCCATAAAATTCAATAAATATTGATTGCCTTTCATAGTAACATTTCCTTTGCTATCCTGATTGATGTTTTCTTTGGCATTGTTCAAGGTATATTTAAAATCGATAACAATGTTATTGTAGCTTTTTATTTTAGTAGTTACTTGGTCCAATAAATCTTTAGCTTTTTTATCTTGAGCCTGAATCGTGCCAAAGCTTAAAAGAAGCAAAATTGCCATTTGAAAACATTTTTTGGTCATGTTTGCGATAGAATTGTTTTTGATTTCTTGAATTTTTAATTTCATGATGGTGTTAATTTTGTTCATTGTTAAAAAATTGATCAAGAGCATTCATGTCTAGAATGTTTACACTACGAGCCTTGCTACCCTCAAAAGGGCCAACAATTCCTGCAGCTTCAAGCTGGTCAATCAATCGACCGGCTCTGTTGTAGCCCAATTTTAACTTTCTTTGCAGTAGCGATGCCGATCCTTGTTGTGCATTTACAATAATTTCGGCTGCTTCTCTAAACAGAGTATCTCTTTCAGAAATATCTATATCAAGATTGATGCCATTTTCTTCCCCAACGAACTCAGGAAGCAAATAAGCGGTTGCATACGCTTTTTGTGAACCAATAAAATCAGTAATTTTTTCTACCTCTGGAGTATCAATAAAAGCGCACTGTACACGCACTACATCATTACCATTAGTATATAATAAATCTCCTCGCCCTATCAATTGATCAGCACCTTGCGTGTCTAAAATAGTTCTCGAGTCAATTTTTGAGGTTACTCTAAAAGCAATTCTCGCAGGGAAATTGGCTTTAATCAAACCCGTAATTACGTTTACAGACGGCCTTTGTGTTGCAATAATCAAGTGAATACCAATAGCACGAGCCAGCTGAGCCAAACGCGCAATAGGAACTTCTACTTCTTTTCCGGCGGTCATAATCAAATCGGCAAACTCATCGACAACCAAAATAATATAAGGAAGAAATCGGTGGCCGGCCTCAGGGTTTAATTTTCTTGATTTGAATTTGTCGTTGTATTCCTTAATGTTACGTACCATCGCATCTTTCAATAACGAATAACGATTGTCCATTTCAACACAAAGCGAATTCAAAGTATTGACAACTTTTGCATTGTCGGTAATAATAGCGTCTTCTGTATCAGGAAGTTTGGCTAGATAATGTCTTTCAATTTTATTAAAAAGTGTTAGCTCTACTTTTTTCGGATCGACCAAAACAAATTTTACTTCGGCAGGATGTTTTTTGTATAAAAGAGAGGTCAAAACAGCATTCAAACCAACAGATTTTCCTTGTCCTGTAGCTCCAGCCATCAAAAGGTGAGGCATTTTGGCCAAATCGACAACAAAAGTTTCATTCGAAATTGTTTTTCCTAGAGCAATTGGTAACTCCATTTCAGCTTCCTGAAATTTTGCCGAACCAATAACGCTTTTCATCGAAACCATTGTAGGATTCTTGTTCGGAACCTCAATACCAATTGTTCCTTTGCCCGGAATTGGCGCAATAATACGAATTCCTAATGCAGAAAGTGATAACGCAATATCGTCTTCCAGGCTTTTTATTTTTGAAATTCTAATTCCAGCTTCTGGAACAATTTCATACAATGTAACCGAAGGCCCAACCGTGGCTTTTATTTGCGCAATCTCAATTTTATAGTTACGAAGCGTATCTACAATTCTGTTTTTATTCTCTTCTAATTCTTCTTGATTGATGGTAATTCCGCCAGTAGAATATTCTTTTAATAAATCTAATGTTGGAAATTTATAGTTGGATAAATCCAAAGTTGGGTCAAATAATCCAAAATCAGCAACCAAACGTGAAGCAAGATTTTCTTCGATAATATCTTCTTCTTCATTTTTCTCAATAACAAATTCTTCCGTGTGTACGGGAGTTTCTGTTACAGGATTGATGCTCATTTGAAGCGGTTTTAAAACAGGATTTAAATCAATTTCTGATGAATTTGAAATGGTTGGTTTTAAAGCTTCTTTATTGATTTCAAATTGTGTATCATCAGTTTTTAGGTGTATATTGTCCAGTTCTTCATCCTGCTGGTCTTCTACAGCAAATTCTTCTAAGTTATAGGCGCTATCTGTTGGTGGAGCCGTTTTTAAACCACTCAATTCTGATTTTAATTCTTTCTTGGTTGAATCAAAATAGGACTGAATTTTCTCGGGAGATAATTTGATTTTAAAGATCAAATAGACAATCAAACCAAAAAGTAACAGTAATAAAGTGCCCGTTTTTCCGATGTAATCTTGCGAGAATAAATTGAGTTCATAACCTATGGTTCCGCCTAGTTCGGGAGCAGATGTGGCGAAAAATCCAAATAATATAGAAACAACAATGATGGCAAATAAATCCCAGAACCAAATATTTTTTAATTTTTTGGTCGAAAGTTCCAGTGCTAAAAACATTCCCGTAAGGAAAAATAGTCGCACCAAAATAAAGGAAGCAATCCCGAAGCCTTTGTATACGATACCATCCGCAAGAAAAGCTCCAAATTTTCCGAGCCAATTTTGCACCGTTTGAGAACGATCTCCAAGTTCGTTTACAACGCTTTGATCAGATTGCCCGTTGATATAAAAGGAAATAAATGCAACTAATAATGCTACTGAAAAAAGGACCAAAAGACAACCTACAACAAATTTGTGTTGTTTGGTTAGCTTCCAGGATCTTTGACCCTCAACTTTTGGTTCGTTTTTTTTATTGTTAGTTTCTTTTTTGGTTGTTTTTGCCATTCTTGCGTTTACTTTTGCCTATACAAATTTTGGGATATATATTATCAAACCTATTGCTATCGCTGTCATTGCGGCAAAAAATACTGCTCCTGCAGCAATATCTTTAATAAATCCAATTCTTTCATGGTAATTAGGATGTATAAAATCGGCAATTTTTTCTACCGCTGTATTCAATCCTTCAATGCTCATTACTAAGCCGATAGCCAATGTTTGACACAGCCATTCAGTTTGAGAAATATGAAAATAGAACCCAGCAATGGTCATGAAAATTCCCAGTGAGAATTGTACCATGATGCTGTGTTCTGTTCGTATCAATTTTACAGCCCCATTAAACGCATATGTCATGCTTTTTAATCGTCCTGTAACAAATGTATTGTCTTTTTTAAACTCCATTTATTGGGTTTTAGAGCACAGCCAAAGCTGCTTCGTAATTAGGCTCATTTGCAATTTCTGCAACTTGTTCGGCATGAAGTATTTTTCCATCACTATCAACAACAATTACAACTCTTGAATGCAATCCGGCCAAAGGACCGTCTAGAATTTCTAAACCATTGGTTTTACCGAAAGATCCTTCTTTAAAATCAGATAGGTTTACTACATTTTCTAGTCCTTCTGCACCACAAAAACGTTTTTGAGCAAAAGGTAAATCTCTAGAAATACACAAAACAGTTGTATTTTCTAACTTACTTGCACTTTCGTTGAATTTTCTAACAGAAGCGGCACAAGTTCCTGTATCAACGCTTGGAAATATATTTAAAACTAATTTTTTGCCTGCAAAAGTGCTCAAAGAAGCTGTTGATAAGTCGTTTTGTACTAATTTAAAATCAGCAAGTTGAGAACCTACAGTTGGTAATTCGCCAGAAGTATGAATAGGATTTCCTCCTAAAGTTATTGAAGCCATTTTGTTTGTTTTTTTATGAGGTTCAAAAGTAAGGATTAATATTTGAATCTAAAAGTATTTATTAGCGGTTGTGCGCAGAATTAGTAGAGTTTTAAGATTAGTCTTGATACAGGTTCTGGGCACGTTAATTTCATGAATTTAAACGGATTTATTTCCTTTAAATTGTGTAGGTTTTGTTCTAATCTAATAATTAAAATCTATTGAAATTTTGTCGTCCTAAAGTTTCGGGTTATTTTTGAGGTGAAAGAGAAAATGTATCATTACAGTTTTTGTTGCAAAGTTTTTACTTCTCGCTTTTGACTGCGAGAGGGATGGACGCTGGCTACCGAAGTAGCGCAAACAGCCCGACAGCATTAGGGAAAGGGGCGAATGAAGACAAAGTAGATTGGCCCCTTTTTCTAATGGTGGCTCGCCCAAAGTATGATTTTAAGATATAAAAAAAAAGCGTTTCTAGATGAAGAAACGCTTTATAAGGTCATGTTTTGTAGTGCTCAATTATTTATCGATAGCGCCTAAAACACGTTTCATAAACGCATTTAGAGCTTCTTTTTTGTCTATACCCTGAACGACCATCTTGTGTACTTCAAGCGCACCGTACATGTTCGAGATCAATTCGC
Source organism: Flavobacterium flavipigmentatum (assembly GCF_020911905.1). NCBI lineage: Bacteria > Pseudomonadati > Bacteroidota > Flavobacteriia > Flavobacteriales > Flavobacteriaceae > Flavobacterium > Flavobacterium flavipigmentatum. The sequence continues at coordinate 2,279,319 of NZ_CP087133.1, forward strand.
CGATAACGTCTAATTCTTCGTCTTTTAGAGAAGGAATTTCGGTCATTGCTTCAAGAACTTCGATGGTTTCTATGATGTAATCCTGATCGTTTTCTTCGATAAATTGAGTCAATTGCTTTATTACTGGTAATTTCATATTGAATATTTATTAAGCAATTGCGTTTACCAAGTCGGTTAAAACTTCTTGTTTGTTGGTTTGCGTTTCGCCAACCAGTTTTCCATTCACGAAAGTAGCAAAAGTAGGCAAGTTGCTTACATTGGCTAATTTTCTGGATTCAGGAGAGTTTTCAGCATCAACCAAAACAAAAGTGATCGCTTCATTTTCTGTCGCTAATTTTTTGAATTTTGGTTTCATAATACGACAATTTCCGCACCATGAAGCTGAATATTGTACTACTACTTTTTCGTTTTTAGCAACTAAATCTGCTAACGTATCTTCGTTTAAGTCGATTAACATTTGTTTTTTTTTTAAAGGTTCAAAGCGGCAAAGGTTCAGAGAGACAAAGTTTTTAAAACTTCGTAAAATGTCGCAACAAAAAAACTTTGTTGTTTGATCTTTACCATATTTTTAAGGAGTTTTTAAGTATCAAAGGTTCATGGGAACAAAGTTTTTAAACTTTGTAAATAGTAGTAAAAAACCTTTGCTACTATGTACCAATGAACCTTTGTACCTTTTATAAAAGGCTAGTTTGCGCTCAAGTACTCAGCAGTACTAATTCTATCAGCGCTCATTGCTTCTTTACCAGCTTCCCAGTTTGCAGGACAAACTTCGCCTTTTACCTGGATGTGTGTGTAAGCATCCACCATACGCAAGTATTCGTTTACGTTACGACCTAGTGGCATATCGTTTACACTTTCGTGGAAAATTTTTCCAGTTTCGTCAATAAGGTAAGTTGCTCTGTAAGTTACATTTGAACCTTCGATGATTACAGAATCAGTTTCTTCGCTATAGCTGGTAGCCTCAATGTCAAGAATACCTAAAATGTTAGCTAAGTTACGGTTGGTATCGGCCAAAATTGGGTAGGTTACACCTTCGATTCCACCATTGTTTTTTGGAGTGTTTAACCAAGCAAAATGTACTTCGTTGGTATCACATGAAGCTCCGATTACGATTGTATTTCTTTTTTCAAATTCAGGTAATGCAGCTTGAAAGGCGTGTAATTCAGTTGGACATACAAAAGTAAAATCTTTTGGATACCAGAACAATAGGACTTTTTTGTTGTTGTTTACTGCTTCTTCAAAAATATTGATTTTTAAGTTGTCACCCATTTCTGAGATAGCATCTACTGCAATACTTGGGAATTTTTTTCCTACTAAAGACATATTTTTCGTTTTAAGTTAAAATTTAATATGGTACAAAAGTAGTTCACAAGAAGGCTTACTTCTAATAGTGTGTGATTATTAATACTTATTCAATGATAGTTTGTATCTATGTTAAAGAAGGTTGGCTTTGTAACTTATTGAATGTTAATTATTACGGGTAATTTTCCGAAACAATTTTTGTTTTCTAAAAGTTGTATTGCCGCATTTTTTTGAAATTCTTCAAAATCCTGATAAACTTCTATCAGTCCGGAAGCTTTGTTAAGATTTGGAATAATTGGTAAAACATACGGATTACCAAACACGTAGACAATGCATTTTTTGGTTTGTAATAATTTGGAAAGCAGCTTTACAACGTCATCATCAATTTCGAAATTATTCATGGGTTTTGCTTTTGGAACAAACAAAGAAATAATAATAGTTTCGAAGTTTTCTAAATTCTTTTCGATACTGGAAACAGTAGTTTTCTCAAGGTTTTCGAAGGCAAATTCCGGTGATTTTAAGTTGGAGTTTAAAGTGGCAAAAAACGTATTTTCGATATTTTTGTACAAACTTAGTTTGGCTAATTGATTGTTTTTCTGTGCCTCAAAAACAACATCATGATTTGCGTTATCAATTATTTTTGTAATTGAATTTGCTGCAATTTCTAGGTTTAAAGCAGAAGCATTATCAAAATTTAATTCTCCCGAAGCTCTAAAAGTACCGTTTATTAGACCAACTTTTTCTTTGCATTTTAAGATTCTTTTGAAGCTTTCCTCGATACGTTCCACAGTTGCATTTTTAAGGATTTCTTCGATTCCTTCGGCGACATTTTCAGCAAAGCATAAAACATCGTTTCCGGCATTAAAAGCTTCCCATTCTAATTGCCCTTTGGTCGGGTATAACATCGAAACGCTGTGCATATTCAGAGCATCAGAAATCACTAATCCGTCATAGCCTAATTGCTCGCGCAAAAGATGCTGGATAACATTTTGTGATAAAGTTGCCGATGTGTTTTTGCCGTCATTCAAACTCGGAACAGCCAGATGACCGATCATAATAGAGTCGACATTGTTTTCTATTCCTTTAATGAAAGGATACAATTCGTTGTGCATTAATTCATCCAAAGTTTCATTCAAAACAGGTAATCCCAGGTGAGAATCGACATTGGTGTTTCCGTGTCCGGGAAAGTGTTTCAAGCATCCCAAAATACCAGCATCCGACATTCCACGTAAATATTCAACAGCAAAATTGGCTACTTTTTCTTTGTTTTCGCCAAACGAGCGATAACCAATTACTGGATTGTTGGGGTTGTTGTTTATGTCTGCCAAAGGCGATAAATTGTAGTGTATTCCGGCCGCTTTTAGGTCCAGACCAATTTGTTTTCCTACCTCATAAACCAAGTTTGATTTTTTCTCGGGTAAAGCACCCAACGTGATTGCGTAAGGATATTGAGGCGTTTTTTCGATACGCATCGCTAGTCCCCATTCGGCATCAATGCTGATCAAAAGCGGAGTAGGAGCACACTTTTGATAGCGAACAATCAGTTCTTTTATTTTTTGATAACTATCGTCATTAAAAACTATTTTTTTCTTGCTTTCGTAATTTGTAGCGGCACTTGCACGACTATGAAAAAAAGTGAGCCCACCAATATTGTGCGTTGCAATTAAACGTTCAGTTTCCTGAATATGCTCTTCGGTATCGTTTATAAAAACAGCCGGAAAAAAAAATTGTCCAACTTTTTGGGCTACTGTTTGATTGATCATGATAAGGATATGCTAACGGTCTTTTATTTGAGTTTACTTTTCTTTTGTTTCAATAGTAAACTTCTGGTGTGTATTGCTTTTTCTAATCTGTTTTTGAATCGAAAGAGTTTTGGCAGTCCTTCGATCCTGTCTTCGATGGTAATTTCTTCGTAGACAATAATGGCTTTTTCTAAGATTCGGATTTCGTTATCGATATCGTTTTGGTTTTTATAAAGTGTTGCCAATCGATCATAAGGATGATTTCCTTTAAAGCCTTCCCTGACATTTTCCTCATATAATTCAATTGCTTTTTCAAAATTTCCTGTTTTTTCGAACTCTGTTCCTTTTAGGTTTCGTTCGGCCTGCAAATTTTCGTTGATTTCCATAATATGAGATGTTTGATTTGGGGTTAAACTTCTTCAGATTTTTTTCCGTAATCTTTCGGAAAAATTAAAAAACGTGATAAGATAATACCCGGAATTGTGGCTAGAAATACCCAGATAAAGAAATTTCCGTATCCTAAATATTGCTGTATGTAACCACTTAACATTCCCGGAAGCATCATTCCTAATGCCATAAAACCTGTTGCTATTGAATAATGTGATGTTTTTGATTCTCCTTCGGCTACATAAATTAAGAACATCATAAAAGAGGCAAAGCCAAAACCGTAACCAAATTGTTCTAAAATAACTACTGCGTAAATATAATAAATTGATTCGGGATGAAAATGAGACAATAAAACAAATCCCAGAATGGGTAAGTGCATCGTAAGTATCATCGGTAAAAACCATTTTGTAAGACCTTGTTTAGAAATAGCGATCCCGCCTAAAACGCCGCCTGCCAATAAGGCTATTAAGCCAAAAGTACCGTAAATTACTCCAACATCTTCGGTGTCTAAACCCATTCCGCCGGCACTTTTTGGATCGACTAAAAACGGAGTTAACATTTTAAGCAATTGGGATTCTCCCAATCTAAAAACAAGTATAAACGCCAAAACCAAACCAATTTGTTTCTTTTTGAAGAAACTCGCAAATACCGAAATAAAGTTTTTTTGTTCGTCTGCACTCTTTGTCGCTAGTGTGTTTTCTTCAATTTTTGGTGTCGAAAAGAAATTGTATACGGTCAGGAAAATCATCACGATACTCACCACAATCATGGTGTACGACCATGCTTTTGTATTGTCACCATATTTATGCTCCAGATACCCGGCCAAAAGCACAATAAGTCCTTGACCTGTAAGCATCGCTAATCGGTAGCAGGTATTTCTAATGCCGAGAAAAAGGGATTGTTGTTCTTTTTTTAAAGCTAATAAATAAAAACCATCCGTTGCAACATCATTAGAGGCAGAAGCAAAAGCAGCAACCGAAAAAATCGCTAAAGTCAAGAAAAAAAAGTAGTTGAGCGGAATGGTGATGCCAACTACTAAAAAGGCGATGGAAATAAACAACTGCATTGACAAAAACCATTTTCTTTTAGTTCCGTGTAAGTCGATAAAAGGACTCCACAGCGGTTTGATCACCCACGGAAGATACAATAAACTGGTGTAAGCGCCAATATCTTCATTATTGATGCCTAATTTTTTGTACATCAATACCGATACCGATGTTATGATGATATAAGGAAATCCAGAGGCAAAATTGAGCAACGGAATCCAAAACCACGGTTGATTATCTGTTTTCATCAGTTTGTACAGGTAGGTTTATTTTAAAAGGTGTGTTCAAATCAATAACAGTTGGGCTACTTTCGTTTGCAAAATAATCAATAAATGTGACAGCACAAACTTTATAGAGATTCATTTTTTCTTTTGGTAAAGAAAACGAAATAGTACCCGTGTTTTCATAAACTAATATTTTGGAAACAATTTGCGATGCATCATTTACATCAAGTTTTGAAGCATCTTCGGCTCCATAAACGACCATATAACGCACTTTTGTGTTAAAAGGATATTTGATGTTGAAAGTATAATAAGTGCTGTCTTTGACAAATTCATTTACTAATGGAGTATCAATAATAACCTGTTTTAAGTTGGGTACAGCAGTCGGCAATGCAGGATATTTATATTGATTTTCTTCTAAATGACGTACCACATCAAAATTTTTGTTGACAAAAGATTTGGCGCTAAAAAAAGCATTTCCTTGCACATTTGGATAGGTTCTGGTCAAATCAATTTGGTTTGGTATTTCGGTTAAAAAGTTCCAGCTTTTATCGCTGTCAGCCCTCACTTTATAAGAACTATTTCCGATATAAATAGCAGTATTATTGGAGTTTTCAGACCACCATTTCAGCAATTTTGCATACGAAACTTTTGGATGTGCAATGCTCCAGTACAACTGTGGCACAATGTAGTCAATCCACTTTTGGTCCATCCATAAAAGAGGATCGGCATACAAATCATCATAATTTGTTTGTCCCGATTGTGTGTCTGAACCTTTAGGATCCATCGTTTTATTGCGCCAAACACCAAACGGGCTGATGCCAAATTGTACCCAGGGTTTTGATGCTTTTATCGTTGTCGCAATTGTGTGTACAAAGTTGCTCACATTCGCTCGACGAAAATCCCCAATAGTCATTCCGTTTCCGTATTTTTTGAATGAGTTGCTGTCGTTAAATTGTTTTCCGGGTACGGTATAAGGATAAAAATAATCGTCAAAATGAATTGCATCCACATCATATTTGTCGACTACTTCCTTAACAATTTTGGTTAAATGTTCCTGAACTTCGGGCAAAGCGGGATCGTAATAAATTTTTCCGGCGTATTCAATCATCCATTCGGGATGTTTATTGGCGTCATGATTCGCGCTTAAAAGTTGTTTATTTAAGTCGAAAGTAGCACGATACGGATTCATCCAGGCATGAAACTCAAAACCTCTCACGTGAGCCTGCTCAATCATCCAGGCCAGTGTGTCATAATTTGGGTTAGGCGCCTGTCCTTCTTTTCCAGTAAGGAAACGCGACCACGGAGCAAGGTCAGATGCGTAAAAAGCATCACCAACGCTTCTAATTTGTACAATTACAGCGTTATAATTGAGTTTTTTATACGTTTCTAGAATTTCCAGATAGTCGGCTTTTTCTTTTTCAACACCATCAGCATTGGTTTTTGGCCAGTCAATATTCACGACAGTGGCAATCCAGACTCCTCTAAATTCGTTTTTAGGATGCCTGTTTTTATCTTGCGAATTGACGTTCCATCCAAAGGATAATAAAAGCAGAATTAGAGGTATTAGGTATTGATTTTTATGCATTGTAATCTTTATTTAAACTGAAATCAAAAATAGTTTTTTTAGCGGACTATAAGAAATTATAATTTTGAAATATTTTTCTTCTTTTTTTGTGAATAATTATACTTTAAAAATGAGTTTGTTTTTATAGAAAACCCATAAGATTCCGAACCAAATCAGCACGTACACTAGCGCTCCCGCCAGAGATGCCATCATTGGATTGGTAAAAAAAGGTACTATCCAATATTGATAAAGATAATTCTGGAGATTGATGGTAGCGTCAATTTCCTTCGGATTTTCGAAGGTAATCATCGAGAGCATGCGCGGAATGATTCCGGAACCAAAGAAAACAATCATAGGATTAACACCCCAAATTACAAAAAGCTGGGTTCCTTTTTGCCTGTTTTTAATATCAATTATATAATAAAAAAAAGTTAGAAACAGAGTTGTAAATCCAGCGGCAAATAAAACATACGAACTTGTCCAGATGGATTTGTTTATTGGGAAAACCATTGACCATAGTAGTCCTAAAACGATTAAAATTATACTTATTATCGCCATTTTTTTTGCTTTTTCTGTTGGCGATGCACTGCTGTTAAATGTTTGACCTATGATTACACCCAGTAAACCCGTTCCAATGGCGGGAATGGTGCTTAACAGCCCTTCCGGATCCCAGGTTTTAGTTTCGATATACATGTGATTCTCGAGAATTAGGTGGTCTAACCAAGCCGATAAATTGGTTCCGGGGTCAAGATTGGCATACCCAATATTAGGCACAGGAATAAGGGTCATGAGTGCCCAATAGCCCAAAAGTAATCCCGCAACAATAATAAATTGCATTCTTATAGAAGTTTGTAGATAAATGATAGCAGAGAAAAAATAAACGATTCCGATACGTTGTAAAACACCGGGAAGCCTAACGTCTTGGTAGGCTTCGATACCGCTGTAAGCCAATATTATAAAGCCGGAAAAAATTATAGTAACTAGCAATATTTTTATTTTTTGTGGAAAACTACCCATCAAGGCATAGCCGACTGCAAAAGTCAAAACTAATTTGGCTAGTAATAAAGGAATTCCTGAGAGTTCAAAAATATCAATTCGATTAAAGAAATTCAGATAAAGACCTAAGCAAATAATTCGTAATGATCGTACCAGTATTTTTCCAAAAACTTCGGCATCAAATTTTTTATACGGAATAGCCAATGGAATCGCGGCTCCCATGATGAAAACGAAAAAAGGAAATACGAGGTCGGTAGGTGTGCAGCCATTCCATTCGGCATGAAGCAATGGCGGAAAAACATGCGACCAACTGCCGGGATTATTGACAATAGTCATCATAATAACAGTAAGTCCTCTTAAAACATCTATCGAAATGATACGGTCTTTCATTGTGGTTTGGTTTGGGTGGTTAGAAGTAGTTTTTAGTAGTTTTGTTTAATCAGGCAGTGAAATTTTGCCCATTGTGACAGATGGAATTCCTTTTTTGGTTCCAAAATTAAAAGCTCCTCCGGAAACCGTTTCATTGGCTAAAATTGCAAATAAAACAGCTTCTTTGGCATCGCTGGAAATGCCTAAATCATCACTTTTATAAAAATGACAGGGCAATAATTCTTTGAGCCAACGCACTAATAACGGATTATTAGCTCCTCCGCCTGAGATGTAAATTTTGAAATCTTCTATTTTATACGAAGTGTTTTTTACCGCTAGCTGAATCGCCTCAGCAATGGTTTCAGCACTAAAACGAGTTAAAGTGGCCAATAAATCTTCAACAGAAATCGAATTTTGACTGCTTTTTAGCATTGCATTTTGTACATATTCGTGGCCAAAAAGTTCCGGACCAATAGTTTTAGGAAAGCTTTGTCTAAAAAAATCATGGTCTTTTAAGTGATAAAGAAGAATTTGGTTTACTTTACCATTTTTAGCAATTTCGGCATCTTTGTCGTAACTTTTTTCGGGAAAATTATGTTTTACAAAGAGATCGATTAAAGTGTTTCCAGTTCCGGTATCAGTAACAAAAGTTTCTTCGGGGTTTAACGATGCTGGTAAATAGGTAAAATTGGCGATTCCGCCCATGTTGAGCATGATGCGATTTTCTCCTTTTTTGCCAAAAATAAAATAATCGCCGTAAACGGCCAGAGGAGCGCCTTCGCCACCTGCAGCAATGTGTTTTTGCCTAAAGTCAGAGAGTGTGACGATACCTGTTTTTACAGCAATATGGTCACCATCGCCAATTTGCAGTGTAGCATTTGGAAATTTTTCTAGTTGATGCAAAAATTTTGGAGCATGCAATACCGTTTGACCGTGTGAAGCAATTAAATCGACTTCGCATGCAGGAATGTTCCATTTTTTCAGAGCATCATTGATCATGTTGGCGTGCAAAATTCCTATCCATTCGTTGAGGACAACCAGCTGCTCAAAATCAATATTTTTTTTAGCAAATACTTTTCGAATTTCAATTTTTATGTCTTCAGAATAAATTATCGTTTCAAATTCGAGGAGTTTTACGGCTGTATTTTGTCCAGATCCTGAAATTTCGCACAAGGCAATATCAAGGCCATCGAGAGATGTTCCCGACATGAGTCCGATAATCTTACGGGATTCTTTTTGCGCAATTTGATAAAGATGGCTAATATTTTTATTCATGGAAATTAAATTTGATGCAATCGCTTTTTAGATGAAATTTTGGAAATGTTAAAAATAGATTATTTTAGACGTAAATCGATTTAAAAATATATTTTTTCATTCGAAGTTTTACTGGTCAAAAACAAACTGATATAGGTAAATAATGCATTGATGATTATTAATTCATTATCAAAAATATATCCGAAAAGAGCATTCGAATTTTCACTTAAAAAATAAGTCAGAATAGGGGAAATAATGCAGATATAAGGAACCAATTTGTCGTTGACCGTTCTTGATTTTTGTATTAAACCAAAAGCATACAAACCTAATAGCGGCCCATACGTGTAGGATGCAGCCCTAAAAATCAATGCTACCACCGAGCTATCGTTAAAAGAGTTCAATACAATAATCACCAAAAACAGTAATCCTGAAAAAGCGAGATGTACCCAATGTCTTTTTTTGACATTGTTAGGATTTGAAAGGTTTTCGGATTTGTCCATCCCTAAAAAGTCAACGCAGAAAGAGGTTGTCAGAGCCGTCAAAGCCGAGTCGGTTGTGGCAAAAGTAGCAGCAATAATTCCTAGTAAAAAAACAAAAGCAGGTACAATTGATAAATGATTTAAAGCGATTTCAGGAAAAAGTAAATCTGTTCGGGGTTTTCCCGATACAAAATCAATCGGTGTCTGGATGCCTTTTTGGTTGGCATAAATGTACAATAACGCTCCTAAGCTCAAGAAAATAATATTGATAATAACAAAAATGGCGGTAAAAGTAAACATGTTTTTTTGTGCTTCTTTGATGTTTTTGCAGCTGATGTTTTTTTGCATTAAATCCTGGTCAAGCCCTACCATTGCTATGGTAACAAAAATTCCGCCCAAAATTTGTTTGACAAAATGGTACCTGCTTGTAAAGAAATCATCAAAGAAAAATACTTTAGAATAATTGCTTTCTTTTATGGTCGAAATAGATTCAATTACGCTCAGATTCAAGCTGTCGCAAACAAAATAAATGGTTATAAAAACAGAAGTTACGAGAAAGAATGTTTGTAAAGTATCGGTAATAATAATGGTTTTGAGACCACTTTTGTAGGTGTATAAAAAGATAAGTGCGAGGGCAAAAAACACTGTCATCGGAAACGGAATTCCATAATAATCAAAAACATAACGTTGCAAAACAATAATAACGAGATACAGTCTAAATGCCGAACTAACCGTGCGACTTACCAGAAAAATAGAGGCAGCAGTTTTATAACTTTTTGTGCCCATTCTTTTCTCGATATAGCTGTAAATAGAGGTCAGATTCATTCGATAATATAAAGGAAGCAAAACTGTAGCTACCACTATAAAGCCAATTGCATTGCCTAAGACAAATTGAAAGTATTTAAATTGTTCTCCGTTTGGCGATCCCACTTCTCCTGGAACAGAAATAAAAGTCACACCAGAAAGTGCAGTACCAATCATTCCGAAAGCCACTAAGTACCATTTGGAGTTTTTATTTGCTTTAAAAAAAGAATCATTGTCTTGTCCTTTTTTGCCAATTATGTGTGATATAAAAAGCAAAAGGCCGAAGTAAACAACAATAAAAATTAGAATTGTACTTGATGACATTTTTAGGGTATTGGTGGTTATAAAATTACTATTTTTTGTTCATTTCTAACAAAACAGCTCGTACGCTTTTGTGTTTTTCAAGCAATTCGGCAGCCAGATTTTGTTCGACATGCAGTTCTTCCATAATCATTTTTATTGCTCTTTTGACTAACTTTTCGTTAGACAATTGCATATCGACCATTTTGTTGCCTTTTACTTTTCCTAACTTGATCATAACCGACGTAGAAATCATGTTTAGTGCTAGTTTTTGGGCAGTTCCCGCTTTCATGCGCGTACTTCCCGTAAGGAATTCTGGCCCTACAACAAGTTCTATCGGATGATCTGCCACCTGAGCAATCAGCCCTGAACTGTTGCAGGAAATACTGCCTGTTTTGATGTTGTGTTCTTTGGCTTTTTTAAGGCCGCCCAATACATAAGGAGTATTTCCAGATGCAGCAATCCCGATAATAAAATCTAAACTAGAAATCTGGTGTTTCTCTAAGTCTCTCCAGGCTTGCTCCACATCATCTTCGGCGTTTTCTACAGCCTTTCTAATCGCAGTATCGCCACCCGCAATAATACCAATAATCATGTCATCCGGAACACCAAAAGTCGGAGGACATTCTGAAGCATCGAGAATGCCGATTCTGCCTGAAGTTCCGGCTCCTATGTAAAACAATCTTCCTCCAAGCTGCATTTTTTTTACAATTGCTTTTACCAATTTTTCAATCTTCGGGATTTGTTTTTCGATGATTTGTGGTACTTTTTGATCTTCTTTATTAATGTTAGTCAGAAGGTCCAGAACGCTCATTTGATCTAAATCTTTGTACAAAGATTCTTGTTCAGTTTCAGGATGTTGGTTTTTCATGATAGATGAATTGTTATTAATGTAAAAAACCGGGGTGATTAATCGTGTACCACCCCAATTTTATGGGAGTTATACTGATGGATCAGCAGGTGTATTAGTATTGTTATTTCTCTCAGAATCCGGATAAGGATACCAGTTACGGTTTCTTTCTGCTCCTGTAACTCCTGCGCCAGGACGATTAAATCTTCGGCTGTCTTCGAGTTTTAAACCGGACATGTACATTTCGATACAACGATTTCTATAAATTTGTTCCAAAACTGCCTCTTTTGTAACTATTCCTGCATAAGGAGGAAGGTTGGCGCCAATGCCATAAACATCTGTCGCAGCAGTTTTGGTCAATACTTTATTGAGTTCTATAATAGCTTGAGGAACATTGTCTTTTCGGGCATAAGCTTCTGCTTTTATCAACATTATTTCTCCGGGTAAATAGACAGGAATCGACTTAATATTTGTATCAAAAAAACCTGTCGCTGTGGTAGGATTAGAACCCGGTTTGATGTAAAAATTCAATCTTCCGTCTGAAGAATCAGGAGTCAGAGCAGTTGGTAATCCCAAAGTCAAATCAATCGGTTGAAAAACATTGTTGGTGGTGATCGACACAAATGCAATTGGGTTTACACCAATTTGATCATAACCAAAAACAGATTTTACATTCAAATCTACTAAATTGGCATATTTTAGGGCGTTATCATGATCTCCTGCTATCAAATAGATTCTTGCCAAAAGTGCATAAACGGTATTTTTGTAATTAAGGCTGTTGGCCAATCCTGTAAAACCTGTTGCTTTATCAAGAGAAGATTCGGTTGCTTTTAGAGTTTCGATTGCAGTATTCAAAACTTCAGCTCTCGTATTAAAAGAGGCATTTTTTGCTGTTTTTAATGGAACACTTTCAAAATACTGGACTAAAGTAGAAAGAGCCAAGGCTTTAAAAATCGAGGCATGAGCAAATACACTTGCTTTTTCGTTTTCTACAGTCAGGATATTGATATTGTCAAGTACTTTTTGAGATTCAGAATTTATAATCAAACATTGTGACCACAAGTTGTTGACTACACCATTTTTGGTAGATAATACTTGGCCTCCCACAGAAAGTTCTCCCTCGTCTACGTTTCCGGCATTAAGTAATCGCAATTCTTTTGTCGTAAATCCGTTTCCTGTAATGGTCGTATAAACGGGGCTAATTCTGTCTACACTCCAAAGTTGTTGCAAACCGTTTGCGACACCAATAATGCCGTCTCTTGTGCCTATAACCAACTCTTGTGATGGTTTTGTTGGGTCTAAATAATCTTCGCTGCAGCCAGCAAAAAGTAACGTAACACTCAATATAGGGATCAATATCTTTTTCATGATTTTTTTCTTTTTAAATTAAAATTGAAATTTCAATGCTACAGAATACGAACTCGGAATTGGTACAGTACCAAAGTTATATTTGGCTACCGAAGATTGTCCGCCAGAGTTCGTTTCTGGATCAAAACTGGTAAAATTATCCCAAGAAATTAAGTTTCTGCCACTAGCTGTAACTGTCAAATCATCAAAAAAGCTATTTAATTTTCCGAAAGAATAATTAAGTGAAATTTCTCTTAATTTAAGATAACTTCCGTCAACAACTCTAAATTCTTCTACGTTATAAACAGACCAGATATAACCGCGAGGCAACTCACCGTTAAGTTCTTGCGCCACAATTGTTCCTGACCCGACTCCTTGTCTGGTTCTGTAATCTGCATCAAAAACGTCTACGCCTTGCACACCATCAAAAAGAATCGATAATCCGAATTTTTTATAATTAAAATTAGCTCCAAACGAAATAATATAATCCGGGTTTGGGTTTCCGATTTCTTTGTTCAGAATCGTTCCTGTTGGTTGTCCCGAAGCATCTCTTTGCGGTGTTCCTGTATTTACATCACCTTTTTCGGTTTGAGGATATCCGGTTGGAGTTAAAAGCAGGCTGCCATCAGAATTTCGGGCAAAATAAGTTCCGTAAAAAATACCAATTGGTCGGTCTCTCTCAACAAATACAGGTGCTCCCGCAAGATTACTGTCAAGTTTGAAACGTTGTTGAGGTAATCCTGTGACTTTGTTTCTGTTGGAACTATAGTTTACAAAAACATCAAGATTTACTTTTTCTTTTTGAATTAAAGCATATTTCAAATTAAATTCAAATCCTTTGTTATTCATCTGACCAATATTTTGAATGGTATTGGTTGCGCCTTGAGAAGCCGCCAATTGTACTGGTAATAACAAGTCTTCGATATCGGCATTGTAGTAGCTAAAAGATAGATTGAGTCGATCTTTTATAAAACCAAAATCACCACCAATTTCGTACGTTGCGCTTCTTTCTGGTTTTAAGTCTAAGTTTCCTTGTTTAAAGCCTTCTATGGTAAAAGTGGTGTTGCCAAGCAGCGTTCCTGTTGAATAGTTTGTAAAACGGGCATAAGGTTTAATGGCAGTTAAACTACCGGATTTTCCCCATGAACCTCTCAGACGAGCTGTGCTCAATACATTGTCAATGTTTTGCATAAATGGTTCGTCTGAAAGAACGTAACTCACACTTGCTTTTGGGTAAAACTGCGACCTATTATCTTTGGAAAAAATAGTAGAAGCATCTTGTCTTCCGGCAATGGTAACATATAATTTTTCTTTAAATCCGATGGTTTCCTGCAAATAATAACCCCATAAATTATACTTAGATTGGCTGGCACTTGGCGAACCCGGAATCAAAGTATTAAAAGCATTAATAGTTTCGACAAAAGGTTTTAGATTTCGGCCTTCAATAGCGGCAAAATTATCTCGGTAGGTCTGGATGTTGTAGCCCCCAAAGGTTGTGGCTTTCCAGTTAGAATTGATATTCCAAAGGTATCTTAAATTCAAATCATTATTAAACTGAACCACTCTGTTGGTTGCTTCAGAAACATAACCGTCGTTGTAATAAGTAGGGTTAACAGGCGCGTACGGGTATCTCGGGATGTAAACGTTTCCTCTCTGATTGTAATTGTCGATACCAAAAATGAGGTCGGCATTGAAGTTTTTAAAAGGAGTATAATTCAATTGTAAATCCGAGATAATGCGGTCTGTATTTTGTTTTATTTTGAATGTTTCAATAATTGACAAAGGATTGATTCTATTGGGATCCACAGCCAACAAATTACCATTAGCGTCTCTTGCACTGATATTATAGGTATTATTGGTAATATTGATAGCGTTTATTGGGCTCCAAAAAACGTTTCCGTCTGGTTTTTCGTTAGAACTGGAATTTACATAATTCAGTCCCATCGTAGCCGAGAGTTTGTCATTAAAATCATGTTTCAGTCTAATTTTTGCTCCGGCTCTTTTAAAATCGGTATTTTTTACAATTCCTTCGTTTACCAAATAACCAAGCGAAGCAAAATATTTGGTTTTTTCATCACCGCCTTGGGCAGAGAAATAAGTATCTGTACCAATTCCGGTTGTAAAAATAGCATCCTGATAATCGTAACGTTGTACGTCTATCGTTCGCGTTTCAAGATCTCTTCCTAGGACATTTACAGTAGTTGGACTTGCAGGATTTCCCTGAATAGGGAATAGGGCAGGAGAAGTACTTATAAATTGTTTATTAGACCGGTTTACATCAACTTTTTTACGAATGCTATTAGACGTCATACTCGTCGAAAAAGTATATTTTGTCTCGCCAGCAACTCCTTTTTTGGTCGTAATCAAAACGACACCATTGGCCGCTCTTGATCCGTAAATGGCAGCTGCGGCTCCTCCGTTTAAAACTTCAATGCTTTGAATATCGTTCGGATTGATATCTGCCGATCTGTTTTGACCAATCTGCATATTTGAGTTTCCTGTAGACACATTCAAGTTGGTTACATTTGTGGTAGCATTGTTCAAAACAACACCATCAATAACATACAATGGGTCGGATGAGCCTAAGATAGAAGATGTTCCTCTAAGTTTTATGCTAAAACCTCCTGCGGGATCTCCCGAGTTTTGAGAAACTTGTGCTCCAGCAATTTTTCCTTGTAAAGCTGTGGATAAACCCCCAGGTTGCGCTTTGACCAAATCTTCTGCTTTGATACTGGTTACGGCGTTTCCTAGCTCTTTTCGGGTAGCTCTTACCGTAGAACCCAGAACGACAACTTCAGAAAGCGTGTTAAGTTCTTCTTTCATTTGAATGTTCAGCAAACCTGTATTTTGTGTAACTTTAATTTTTTTTGAAGCAAACCCGATAAAACTAAAAATCAGGTTGTCGTTTTCGTTTGCTGCAATGCTAAAGTTTCCGTCTAAATCTGTTACCGTACTCTTTGAAGTTCCTTCAATAAGAACCGAAACTCCTGGCAAAGGGAGATTGTCTGTCGTACTTATAATCGTTCCGGTTATCGTTTTTGTCTGTGCAAAAATGGGCTGCGCAAACAAAATAATTCCAAATAAAATAAATAATAGTTTTTTCATATTAAAAAATATTTGATTGGTTAGAGAATGGAAATATATAAACTTTATTACTAATTTGCAAATTTATGCATAAAATTATAAATAATAATATAAAAATGCATAAAAACGCATTGATGTTGCTCGATTTTTAGTACTTTTGGCGAAGCTAATTTACGCCAAAATAGCTTTCTTAAAAAGTGCAGAATAACGCATTAAGTTTTATATTTGAAAAAAAATTATAATAAATGTTGAAACGCGAGAGACATCAGTACATCATGAATAAATTTCAAGAAGTTGAAAAAATCAACACTATTGATCTTGCTCTAGAGTTAGAAATTTCTGAAGACACAATCCGAAGAGATTTTAACGAATTAAACAATAAAGGACTGATAAACAAAGTATATGGGGGTGCTTTTTTAGTAAAAGATAAATCCAAAAATGTTTTTGATATTAATATAATTAACGAAGATAAAAAGATTATTGTGGGTCAAAAAGCGCTTTCTTTTTTAAGTGATGGCCAGGTAATTATTATGAGTGGTGGAACAACCAATTTATCTTTCTGTAAATTGATTCCGATTGATTTTTCGGCTACAATCTATACATACAGTTTGCCAATTGCGATGCAGTTATCCCAACATCCCAATATTGAACTCATTTTTATTGGTGGAAAACTGCAAAAAAAAGCAATGGTAACCATTGGTATCGATGTGGTTCAGGTTTTATCAAAAATCAAAGCCGATATTTGCTTTTTGGGAGTAAGTAGTATTGATGAAAATCAAGGGCTTACAGAGATGGGCTATGAAGTTTCTGTGGTAAAAAAGGAAATGATCAAAGCTTCCGGAAAAGTAATTGCGATGGCAACATCTGATAAAATAAACGGAAAAATGATGCATAAAGTCTGCGGATTAGAGCAGTTGCATGCCGTAATTACAGACTTGAACCCTAAAAGTCCTAAAGTCAAGAATTTTGTTGATGCGGGGTTAAACGTTTTATAAAACAAGTTCGCCATTCATCAGTTTAAAAAGATAAATGGCGACTTGTTTTAGACTATATTTTAGATTATTTCAGAATAGCGTCCTGAATAATTTGTTGTATATCTTCTCTAATCTTTTCTTTGGCCAATGTGTTTCCAGCGGCGGAAACTTCGGGATACGTCCTGTTTGATAAAAACACATACACGATTTCTGTTTCCGGGTCAACCCAAACCATATTACCTGTAAAACCAGTGTGGCCAAAACTTGACTTAGAAACGCATTGACAAGTTGGGCCGTCTTTTCCTAATCTTTTATCAAAACCTAAACCTCTTTCGACTCCTTCAGAACAAAAATGGCAGGTGTTGAAAACATCAAAAGTTTCGGGCGAAAAATAGTTAATTCCACCGTAATTTCCTTTTTGCAAAAACAATTGCATCATTTTGGCAACATCCATCGCATTCGAAAAAACTCCTGCATGTCCTGCAATTCCGCCTTCCATAGCGGCTGCCATATCGTGCACATAGCCTTGAACCGTTTGGTGTCTGTAATAGTTGTCTATTTCGCTTGGCGCAATTACCTTTTTATCAAACTTTTCTAACGGATTGTAGGTGGTATAATTCATTCCGAGAGTATTGTAAAAATGTTCCTGAGTCAACGATTGCAGGCTTTTTTTAGTTTGATGCTCTAAATATTCTTTTAAAATAATAAAGGTAAAATCACTATATCGGTATTCTTTTTTTAGTGATAAAGGCGTGTCTTTGATGATCTTCATAATCGTATCATGATAATCATTTCGAATAAAAAGACTATCGGCTACTTTTGTAGAAAATGCAGCAGTGGCTGTTTTGCTATAATATTTCGTCAGCGGATTATTATTTTTATCCAAAGTAGCTTTGTAAAACGGAATCCAGGCCTGAAGACCGGCGTAGTGCGAAAGTAGGTTTTTAAAAGGAATATTTTCTTTGTTACTACCTGAAAAATAAGGTAACATCGTTTTGAGCGGTGTATCCAGTTGTACTTTTTTCTGATCATAAAGTTGCATTACATTCGGAAGTGTGGCAATAATTTTTGAGATGGATGCCACATCATACAAATCGGTATCGGTTACTTTTGGCGAGTTATCATACGTTTGATTTCCGTATGATTTCTGAAAAATTACTTTTCCTCTTCTAGCGACAAGCACTTGCATTCCGGGTGCCATTTTACCTTGTATCGCTTTTGATGCAATCGCATCAATTTTGGACAAAGTAGCAGAACTCATGTTTTCATTTTCGGGAGATGTAAAGCCCAATCGATTTATTTTTTTGTTCGTTATGCCATCATTCACATCAAAAAAATTATGGATAGAAACGGGCAGTTTTCCTTTTGCACTAACAGCTCCAAAAATCAATTCTGCCGAAACAATTTGACTAATATTTGAATTTTGGTACGAAACTACCACCCCTTCTATATCATCAAAATTCGGAATCGACAATAAAGAATACGGTTTGGTAAAAACATCTAAAATAACATCGTTTTGTTCAGCGATTTTTTTCAACCAAAACAATTCAATTTCACTAAAATCGTGTTTTTCCCATGCTTTGTCCAATTTGTGGAAACCGACAATTACGGTTTTGTATTTTTTTAATTCGAGGTTTAAAGAATCTACATTGGTATTCGAGACTTCGGTGACATTTGTATATTTTTTTAGCGTTGAGACAAAAGCACTATTGGTATCATCACCTAATTTTACGTAAGCAATTTTTTGATTTAGATTTTGTATCGGAAGTATTTCAGATTTATTTTTTAAAACCGTTATGGCATTTTCGAATAATTTATATTGCAAAGCATCATTTTCGGGCGCATTCAGATCAGCATATAAAGTTTTGGTGCCGATGGGTTTAAAGTTATGTAGCCCAATTTTATACTTATAATGCAATATTTTTTTAACCGAATGTGCCAAACGATCTTCAGTAACAATTCTGTCATGATAGGCCGTCTTTATCTTTTGTACCGCCAATGGCACATCTTCGGGGCAAAGCAGGATGTCATTACCTGCAAGAAAAGCAGCAAGATCAAGATCTCCCGGCCCTTTGAAGTTCGCAGCACCTTTCATGCCCAAACCATCGGTAATAATAAGTCCTTCAAAACCTAATTGCTTTTGCAGTAAGGTGGTCACGACATTATACGAAGCCGAAGTAGGCATGTTTTCAGTGGTTTCTAAACTCGGAATATTGAGATGTCCGACCATTACAGAAGCCATTCCTTCATCAAACAGACGCTTAAAAGGATATAATTCGACCAGATCAATTCGCTCTTTTGTAAAAGCGACAGTTGGTAAGGTTTTATGCGAATCTGTTGAGGTGTCTCCATGTCCCGGAAAATGTTTTCCTGTCGAAAATACACCATGAGTTTGAGCACCTTTCATCAATGCAATGGCTTTGTTGGCGACATTGCTTTTTGTTTCTCCAAAAGAGCGATTGCCAATAATAGGATTTTCAGGATTGGTATTAATATCCAGAACTGGGGCAAAATTAAAGTGTACACCCAGGCGTTTGCTTTCGCTGCCCATGTGCTGGCCAACTTCTTCTAATAATTTTAGATCCTGAATAGCTCCCAAAGTCATATTCCAGGGATATCGGTAGGTAGAATCAAGGCGCATGCTTAGTCCCCATTCTGCATCAATGCCTATAAACAAAGGGATTTTTGACTTGGATTGGTATCTGTTGGTCAATTTTGCCTGACGAACCGGCCCGCCTTGAAAGAAAATCAGAGCTCCGATTTTGAAATCTTCAATAAGTTTATCGATTTTCTGACTATGAAGGCTGTCTTTGTTTGAATATGCCGAAACCATGAACAACTGACCCACTTTCTCATCCAGTGTCATTTGTTGATAAATACTGTCTGCCCACTTTTTTTCAGAATCCGTATCTTTAAAAAAAGCAACTTTTTCGGCCTTTGTTTTTTGGGTATATATTTCCTGATTTCTTGATAAAATCTCTTTCTCAAGATCAGCATCTGAAATAGTTTTTTTGAAACTTTTACAGTTAATCACTAAAGAAAGTACCAGGAATGACAAGACAATTTTTATAAAATAATTTTTCATTAGGGTTCGAGTTTGTCAGCTTTTCTGGTATTTTTTCACCAAAAAAGAAAATGATTTGCATTGTTTTTTACTCTAAAAAAGGTTTAGTCGTACAGTAAATAAGGGGCTCTTTTTTTCTTAAATTGTTCTAAATCATTCTTCCAGCTATTGCGAATTTCGGCTTCTGAAACTCCTTTCTCAATTTGTTCCTGCAATTTTTTTGTTCCTGCAAGTTTTGTAAAAAAGGGTGTAAAAAACTTCAATTGATCAGATGATTTTTGATAGGCTTCGATTAGCCATTTAAGTTCTAAGCGGGTTAGTTTTGGTGTTTTTGATAAATCTTTTCCAAAACAAATTTCTCCATTATAAGGTGGCGTTTTAGAACCAAAATTAGGTTTGGGCGTAAAAATGAAACCACTTTTTGGTAAAAAGGGAGAGCCGTAAATTTGAAATTGTTTTTCGGTACCGCGGCCAACGCTCACATTGGTTCCTTCAAAAAAACACAAACTGGCATATAGATTTATCGATTGATCATTTGGCAAGTTTGGGGATGGTTTTGCTAATAAACGGTAACTCATTTTTCGATTATAATTGGAACACGGAATCACGGTAAGTGGGCAATTTACACCATTTTTCAGCCATTTTTCGCCGTTGATCATTTGACCGTATTCGCCAATCGTCATGCCGTGCAACACCGGAATCGGATGCATGCCTACAAAACTGGTATATTCTTTTTCTAAAGTCGGTCCATCGATAATGCTTCTGTTGGGATTGGGTCTGTCGAGAATGATCATCGGAATGTTATTTTCGGCGCAAGCCTCCATCACATAATGAAGAGAAGAAATGTAAGTGTAGAATCGGGCACCCACATCTTGGATATCAAAAACAATTATATCAATGTTTTTTAATTGTTCAGGTTTTGGTTTTTTGTTGTCTCCGTAAAGAGAAATAATATTCAGGCCAGTTTTGGTGTCTTTTCCGTCAACGACTTCTTCGCCGGCATCTGCAGTTCCTCTAAAGCCATGTTCTGGAGCAAAAATGGTCTGAATGGTTATGTTTTGCTCTAATAAAAAATCGACCAAATGAATTTTTGTAGATAAAAGACCTGTTTGATTGGTCACGATTCCAACTTTTTTGTCTTTTAATAAAGGCAGGTATTTTTCAAAATGATCAGCACCCGTTTTAATTTCAGTATTTGGACTAATACTATTATTTTCGGATGGCCGTAGTAAATTTGAAAATAATAGAATAGGAAATAATAAAAATAGGGGAGTGATTTTTTTTAAAATTCGAAACATGATAGAAAAGTTTAGTGATGGTTTGGTAATCGAAAATCTAAACATTTGTAAAATATAAAGTTAAGATTCTCTTTAGGAGTTTCTAGAGAGAATCTTACTTTTTGATATCAATTATTTATTGGTGTACCAACTTATGGTAGGCTTGTTTGTTGTAGAACCTGCAGGTAAACCATCGACAATCCCTCGGCAATAAATGGTATAAATTCTACCTGCTCTCGGCACAAAAATGCCTGTTCCCGAGTTGGCTTGATTGGCTACAACGGTGGCTCCGGGAAGATTGGCAGGAGCGCCAGCTGTACGAAGTTGTATTTGGTACCCTCTGCTATCAGTTCCTACTTGTGCTTCTATGGCAACAAATTTTTCGTCACCACCTTTAAAAGTTACATTTCTGTAGGTGTACACTTCTTTTGTCGTGATAGCACCTGCTGCAGTTCCCGCGAGAGAAGTTTCTTTAATAAGTCCTAAATCGTAACCAGCTGCAGGCGTATTGCTTATTACGTTGATAAAACGAATATAGGCTTTGGTTTTGTCTAGGTTGGCTACAGATAAATCATCATTAATTTGATAAGTAGAATACACAGGAGGCGTAACGGATGGTGGGGTTGCCACTAGAAAATTACTGTAATATTTTCCGAGTTCTGTAGTAAGGCTTCCTTCAAAAACCGTTACTGGCGTTGTGGCTGTAGTCCGCACACTCAAAGGTTGTGTGCCAGATTTTACCAAAGCATAATTGGCAGGTATTGGATATTGAGCTCCAGAAGCCATCGCACCCGAAATTTTGTCTGCACCTAAGAAATAATTTACCGAAAAATTGGTTCCGTTGGGGCCCACCACAGCATGAATAAATTTTACATTGGCAGAATTTGCAGGGATTTCAGAATTTTCATAGGGAGTAAAGTCGTGTTCGTCATCGCATGCCGTAAGCAATACAAATCCAAGAAGTGGAAGGATCGATTTTTTTATGATGTTAACTATATTTTTCATTGATTCAAAGTTTAAATTTTTAATGAATTATGGTTTCGAGAACCACATTTCTAAAGTGTGATAATCTACTTTATCAGCGCCAATAGCTTTTAGTGCTTCAAAGTTCCAAACATATTCTGAGTTGAATCTCGGACGAACTCTATAAGGCATTTTACCTCCATTATCAACAAATAATCCTCCGTTTGGAGTGTAACTCATTGTTTTGTAAATGTTTTGGTTGTCGTAATGATATTTGCGCATGTCTGTCCAGGTTTCTAACATTCCGAAACCAAATAAGGCCACATATTTTTGAAGCATAATATGACTTAAAGTCAAATCATTTGCCAACGGAACAATATTTGTATTCGCTAAAAAATTAGATTTTTCTGTAGCGGATATAGTTGTTGTGATAGGGAAAGTAGTACTCACAACGGTATTAGCATTTACAAAATCGATACTGGCATCTATTCCTTTTTTGTATGCGTCTATGGCTAATGCTTTATCACCTTTTATAAAAGCGGCTTCGGCTTTTATAAACTGAATTTCGGCATACGTCATTAAAGGGAAATTGGCTTTGTCTCTAAATAAATATCTTCCCGGATTAGCTTGAGTTCCCACTGTATAAGTACCCCAGAAGTTCGGAATCCTACTCACGTTGGTAGCAGCTGTAGAAGCGGTCGTGTTTAAAGGATTTCCATTAAAAGTATATTTTGTAGGATCGGGAGCTGTAGCAGATGCAGGCGCCGTTTCAGAAGCGCCTACAGAAGGTACTAAAACTCTTGACATACGCGGATCTACCGCTCCACCAAAAATGATTCCGTTCATAGTTCTTACGGCAAAATCAGTTTGGCGAAAAGTATTAAAATTGCTTCTTCCTGGACCGTAAAAATTGATATCGGCAGCTATTGTACCATTGTATCTAATTAAAGCATTATCTGCGTTTGAAGCCAAAGATTTATCGCAATATTCGATTACTTTATCAGGATTATAGCTTGCTTTGTTAATTTGGTTGTTTAAGTTACGGGCCAAAACTCCATAAGCAAATTTCACCCATTTCGATCTGTCTCCACCGTACATTTTATCTCCACCGGCGGTATACGTTTGCGAAACATTTCCATCTGTACGTGCCAAATCTGATACACCCTCATTTAAAAGACGAACGACTTCTGCATATACTTTTTCTTGACCTACATAATCAAAAGAAAGGCGTTGCGTAAACACCTGATCAAAATCTATTAATTCTGAATGATAATCGGTGGCCACCTGCCACGACCATGCCCTAATAATTTTTGAAATTCCTGTAATGTCATGACGCTCTTCGGCAATGGCTTTTTCCTGAAGTTTGCTTAGGTTAAGTCCTATCGAAAAATAGGCCATTTTCCAGATTTCTCCTCCAACATCACTATTGGCCTGATAGCCGTATTGGTCCCATTGAGATCCCGCCGTATTAACAGTTGCAATACTAAAATTTTGTATATATCTTCCTAAAATACGGTTGTCAAATTGCAAACCTACCGCCATTTGTTGCTCGATTGGCGGCATCAAAGCTGTTGCAGATACATCTACAGGAAAACTTGGGTTTACGTTTAACTCTTCTAAGTTTTCGCAAGAAACGATTGTGGCCATAAGCCCAAACGCAGCAATATATTTTTTTATGTTTTTCATCATTTTAGTTATTAAAGTCCAATTCTCAATCCTAAGTTTATACCTCTTGGAGTCGAAATTGCTCCATAATCAAAACCAGTACCGCCGGCACCTCCTGTAGAGGCATTTGTTCCGTTTACCGCAGGGTCTGCGCCTGTGTAATTTGTTATCATAAACAAGTCGGTCATGGTTAAATTTAAAGAAAGTGAGTTAATAAATGTTTTCTTTAGTACTTCTGACGGCATTTGGTAGCTCAACGTAATGTCTCTCATGCGCAGCCAATTGATGTCTTTTTCTATAAAATCGGCATCTACACCACCTGATCTGTAATATTCGTTTTGAACGATAGGCCTAATCGGAATATTATTTTGCGTTGGATTAGCAGTATTTTCCAGACCATCTCTCAGGATTCCCTGTACTACAATAGTTTGATCTCTGTTTAAAGTTCGGGTAGATAATCCGTTTTGGTACAAGTAAAACTCTGTTCCATTAAAGACATCGCCGCCTTTTCGAATGTCTAATAGAAAAGATAAGCTCAGGTTTTTGTAAGTAAAAGTGTTTTGAAGGCCAATCACAAAATCAGGATTTCGATCACCTACAACTTTAAAATTTGGATCTTTAAGAGCAAAACCTGTGTTAGGATCAATAAGAGGCTGTCCGGCATTATTTCGTAAATAATCAACACCAGTCAGCGTAGTTGTTGGCCCGCCGACTACTACTCCGCCACGTACGTTTCCGTAAAGCCATGTGTCTGATACATAGTATTCTGAAACAACAGCAGGAAGGTTTAGTACCTTTGAACGGGTTTTATTAAAATTAGCCATTACATCCCAAGAAAATTTTTCACCTTTTACAGGAGAGGCATTCAGGGTAATCTCTAAACCTTCATTTCTTAAATCTCCGAAATTAGCCGAAGTAAGAACAAATCCGGTTCCGTAACTCAAACGCATATTTTTTAAAATCGGGTCAACCGTTTTGGTGCTGTAAACCGTAACGTCTAATCCTATACGATCGTTTAAGAATTTTAATTCGGCACCAAATTCATAAGCCAAACGAAACTCAGGAACTAAATTTGGGTTGGCACCTGTTACGCCATACCCATAACCGCCGTCTGTGGTTCCTTGGGGAGTAAAAACAGGCTCAGAAGAATACGGTGAAGGAATATTGGCTGCTTCTGCATAGGAAGCTCTCAATTTACCATAGGATAAGATTTCTTTTCCTTTTAAAACGGGTAAGTTAGTAAAGACAAAACTACTTGAGACAGAAGGGTAGAAAAAAGGATCTTTTAGTACAGAAGTCCAGTCTTTACGGCCTGTTAAGTTTAAAAAAGCAATTTTATTATAATCTAAATTAAATTCGGAGAAAAAACCAATAACGCGACTCTGAATAATTCTTTCCTGTGATCTTTGGGTAGTGGCGTCGGTATTATTGATAGAATTAAAGTTAGGATCAAAAAACTTGGTTCCTGTTGTAGATAAAATTCTGTAATAATTGTCATTAATGGCATTACCGATCATTAATTTGGTATTAAATTTACCAAAGGATGCTTTACCTGTTGCTAAAAAAGTGGTGTTTAGGTTACTGGTATTGGCGTAATAACTTTCGATAAAACCACCGGGAGTAATACCTGCGGCAGATTCTGGGTGAATAGATCTGTAACCCTGAGCAGAATTGACATCCCAACCTACACGACCGGTTAAGTTAAGCCACGAATACGGGTCATAAATCAAGCCAACATTGGTAATAAAACGATTGTTAAAGTCTTCTGCCAGATTTTTATTTACATCCCAAAAAGGGTTATCTGTCTCAGTATCTAATGTACCGGAAGTGATTTTTCGCCTGCTTCCGTCGGGATTCAAATAATTTTGAGCATTATCATTGGCAGGCCAAGTCAATAGTGATAATAAATATCCCGTAGTAAAACTTGAAGCAAGGCCTCCGGCTCCTCCTTTGGATGCTTTTTGGTTGTCTGATTTTGTAAAATTGAATGTGCCTTCTGATTTTAATTTTGAAGATATTTTTGCAGAAGCATTTAAATTTGCTGTCAAGCGACTGTATCCTGTATTAGGAGTAACGCCTTCCTGTTCTAAATTAGAAACAGATAATCGGTATGATGTTGTCTCCGTACCAGCTTCAAAAGAAATATTATGTGTTTTTGAAACTCCGGTTTTGAAGAAATTCTCAACATTATTATAAAATTGTGTTCCCGGTTCATAAGGGGCGCCAAATTGTCTTCGGTAATCAGTATTGGTTATTCCGTCACCACCTCGCTGATAAGTTGTTTGAATGTCCGGAAAACGATACAACGTTTCAAATCGGGTGTTGTTAGAGTAGGTCAGTCTGCCGGTTCCGTTTTTACCTTTTTTGGTGGTAATTACAATAGCTCCGTTACCCGCTTGCATACCATAAAGTGCTGCTGCCTCTGGGCCTTTAAGTATTACCACAGATTCAATATCTTCAGGATTTATGTCTGCGCCCCTATTAGTATAATCCTGATTTCTGTTTGGAGCGTTAGAAATCAATAACTCTTGACTCAATGTTTCGTTATTTACGGGTAAACCATCCACTACATACAGAGGAGAGTTGTTGCCGCTTAATGAGTTTACACCTCTTAACTGAATTGCTGCCGAAGCGCCGGGAGCACCAGTCGAACTCGTTACGGTAAGACCTGCAATACGACCTTGCAAAGCATTAGCAAAGTTAGGACGTTGTGTGTCTGCAATATCTTTGCCTTTTACTTCCTGCACAGAATATCCAAGCGAAGATTTGTTACGTACGATACCCATCGAGCCCACAACAGTAACATTATTCAGAGTTTCAATACTTTCTGATAAGGAGATGTTGGATGCTGGATCGGTTGCTTTAATTTCTTTTGTTTCAAATCCGATATAGCTAATGATAAGGATATCTGTTAGGTTAGCGTTTATCGAATATTTACCATCAAAATCAGTGACAGCACTTGTCTTTGTGCCTTTTATCAATATGGTAACACCGGGTATAGGGATCCCATCGGCCTTGTTTTTAACGATTCCAGAGATTGTCTTTGTTTGCGCAAATGTTATTTGTACGAGAAAAAACAACAATGAAAAGAGGAGAATTTTTTTCATAAGATGTTAGTTATTTATGGTTAGTAAGCAAATATATAGATAATTTTAATAAAATGCGATTTTATGCAATATTTTTGTTTTAAATATTAAATAATGCAAAAAAATGCATTTAAAAAATAAACACTAAATTATAATTGTTAAAATTTTTAGAATGACTTAATTTGGAGGCTTAATTGCGTTATTGTGCTTTATTTTATTTTAATTAGCTTAAAAAACGCATTTATTTGCATTAAAATTTAATTTTTATAGTATATTTGCCTTTTTTCAATATAAATTAACAATACTTTTAAAATTAGAATTGTTGTTTGTATAAAAGTAATAGTGATTTGAGGATCTTAAATTTTTAAAATTTATTGTATCTTTTTTAAAATTCAGATACAAGTTGAGTATTATGAGTAATTAAAATAGCCTATTTCATTTTCGACAAGTAAAAAAAGAATAAAAAAGCTGTTTTTTAAACTTTAAATAATTATTATTCAGTATAATTACGTAAAAAATAACATTCGATTATAAGAGAATTAAACGCTTTTTTTTTAATATATGGACAAATTTTAATTAGAATAATCATATCAAATGGCTTCAGATAACTATCAGGATTGCTATTGTTTAAGATGTAAATCTGTCTTTGTGTAGTAATATTTAAAGTAAAAAAGGTATTATTATCAAAGGAAATTTAAAAAACTAGATAAAGTGCGTTTTTCTGCAATTAGTGAATAGAAAAACAAGTTCAGTAAAAAGGATCTATTTTATTTATTTAGGATTGAAAACCAAGTGATCGTTGCATTAGTGAGATGTTGGTTTATGCGAGACAATCGTACAGCATTTGAGCTAAATGCTGGAAATCTAAATAAAAGATACAGGATAAAATTAAAGATTTGAGTTTAACGAAATTTACGGTTTTAAAAGGATTTAAACGTTATTTTTTTAATCTTTATGAAGTATCAATTAACAATTGAAATTACAGTATTTTTGTACTCGTAATACAAGTATTTAACCAGTTTTAGGCAATAAATTTAGTATATAATGTCAATAAATAAGGAGTTACAGCAATTATCAGCATCTTTAGAAGGAACACTTTTATACGATGACCTACATAAAACCCTATATTCTACCGATGCCTCGGTGTATAGAATAAAGCCCAAAGCGGTTGCCATACCAAAAACCAATGAAGATATTAGTAAACTGATTCGGTTTGCCGCAAAACACCATGTTTCGGTTACGCCACGAACAGCAGGAACTTCTTTAGCGGGACAGACGGTTGGCGACGGAATTGTGGTAGATGTTTCTAAAAATTTCACTAAAATACTTTCTTTCAATCTCGAAAACAAAACCGTGACGGTACAACCCGGAGTGATTCGCGATGAGCTAAATTTATTCTTAAAACCTTATGGCGTTTTTTTTGGTCCTAATACTTCGACTTCTAATCGTTGTATGATTGGCGGTATGGTCGGAAATAATTCATCGGGAACAACTTCAATTCGTTACGGCGTAACCCGAGATAAAATTGTTGCCATAAAAGCCATTTTGAGTGATGGTTCTGAAGTTGTTTTTAATGAGTTGACTTCGGAAGAATTTATCGAAAAAACCAAAGGAGATACTTTAGAAAATAAAATTTACAAAAGCATTTACGAAGAGCTTTCTAATAAAGCTACGCAGGAAGAAATTATAAAAGAGTTTCCTAAGCCCGAAATTCACAGGAGAAATACGGGTTATGCGGTCGATATTTTATTAAAATCGGATTTGTTTGGAGGAACCGAACCAACAATAAATTTAGGTAAATTACTTTGTGGAAGCGAAGGAACACTTGCTTTTACCACCGAAGTTACCTTAAAAGTAGATGATTTGCCACCTGCCCATAATATTATGGTGGTGGCACATTATCATAGCATTCAAGAATCGCTGGAATCTGTGGTAGTGGCAATGAAACATCATTTGTACACTTGCGAAATGATCGATGATACGATTTTAGATTGTACCAAAACCAATCGTGAGCAATTTAAAAATAGATTTTTTTTGGTCGGAGAACCAAAAGCAATTATGATGTTTGAAGTCGCTTCTCATGATAGGCAAGATGCCGAAAATCAAGCCAATGCTCTGATTGAAGATCTGGAAAAAAATAATTTTGGTTATGCGCTGGTAAAAATTTACGGTCCTGATATTGATAAAGTCAATGAACTTCGTAAAGCAGGTCTCGGACTTTTAGGGAGCATTGTGGGCGACAATAAAGCGGCCGATTCTATTGAAGATACAGCGGTAGAATTGAGTGATTTACCCAATTATATTGCCGAATTCTCTGCGATGATGCTGCGGCATGGTCAAGAAGCGATTTATTATGCGCATGCTGGGGCTGGCGAGTTGCACTTGCGACCTGTTTTGAATTTAAAGAAAACATCCGATCTCAAATTATTTAGAACTATTGCTACCGATGTGGCAATTTTGGTCAAAAAATACCGTGGCTCTTTGAGCGGTGAACACGGCGACGGAATTGTACGTGGCGAATTTATTCCGTTTATGATTGGCGACACCAATTATGAATTATTAAAACGAATTAAATTGGCATTCGATCCCAACTCGGCTTTGAATATCGGGAAGATTGTCAATGCCTTAAAAATGGATGAAAACCATCGTGTGATATCCGGTAGAGTAGAACCAAATATTAAAACGTTTCAGGATTTCTCTGATAGTTTAGGGATTTTGCGTGCCGCCGAAAAATGCAACGGTTCTGGCGATTGCAGAAAATTACCATCGGCAGGAGGAGCGATGTGTCCGAGTTATCGCGCTACCAAAAACGAAAAAGAAACGACCCGTGCAAGAGCCAATGCGTTGCGCGAATATTTGACATATTCTGAAAAAGAAAATAAATTTGACCAAAAAGAATTATATGAAGTTTTTGAGTTGTGTGTGAGTTGCAAAGCTTGTGCGAGCGAATGCCCGAGTAATGTGGATGTTGCAACGCTGAAAGCTGAATTTTTATATCAATATCAAAAGGCAAACGGATTCTCGACCCGAAATAAAATTTTTGCTCACAACGCCAAACTAAATAAAATGGGAAGTTTGTTTCCTTCAATTACAAATTTTATTTCGAATCAGTCTTTGGTCAAAAAAACGATGGGAATCGCACCCGAAAGAGAGGTTCCTTTGCTGGCCAGGAAAACGTTTAGGAAGTGGCATGCTGCTTTTCAATCAAAGGATAAGAACACTAATTTTACCAATGGGCGAGTGTATTTATTTGTGGATGAATTTACCAATTATTATGACGTAAATATCGGGATTGATGCTTTTGAGTTATTATCTCACTTGGGTTACGAAGTTTTGGTTATATCTCACGAAGAAAGCGGAAGAGCCTATTTATCGAAAGGATTTTTAGAACAGGCAAAAAAAATTGCCAACACAAATATTCAAATTTTTAAAGATCTGGTTTCTTCAGAAGTTCCTTTGATAGGAATAGAACCTTCGGCAATCTTAACCTTCAGAGACGAGTATTTACGTTTGGCAGATGATAAAGCTTCCGCTGAAAAAATAGCAAAAAGTACTTTTACGATAGAAGAATTTTTCAAAAACGAAATTACTTCAGGCAATATTACAGCAGATTCATTTTCGACAGAAAAAAAAGAAATTAAAATTCATGGTCATTGTCATCAAAAATCATTAAGTGCTATCGAGGCAACTTTTGCTATGTTGAACTTGCCAATAAATAATGTTGTTACCATTTATAATTCAGGATGTTGCGGAATGGCGGGTTCTTTTGGTTACGAAAAAGAACATTATGGTGTAAGCATGCAAATGGGTGAGGACACTTTATTTCCAAAAGTGAGAGCCACTGCCGAAAATATAAAAATAGCCGCTGCCGGAACCAGTTGCCGCCATCAAATTTATGACGGAACAAGCAGAGAGGCACAACATCCTGTAACTATTTTGAGAAGTTGTTTGAAGTGATAAATGGTAAGCAGATGAGGTAAAAAAAAACGAATTTATACAAATAGATTATTTGCTAAATCAGCGTAAAATAATCTATTTGTGTAATTTGTTTAATCTTCTGATCTGTGTAAAAATCATTTTATAAAAACTTTCTCTCCACTCTCAGCAGACTTATATATTGCATTAATTACTTTAATGTCTTTAATTCCTTCCTCGCCAGTAATATGATTTGGCAATTTTTTATTTTCTAAGAGTAATTTGCAAATTTCATCCATTTGAGTTTGTTGCTGATTTATTACAGGAAATTTCAATACTCCATTTGATGTTTTTCCTTCAAACGGTCCGTAACTCAAAGCAGGGGTTAATTCAAAGGAACCTTCATCGGCAGAAGCATAAAGTCTGTCTATATTGTAACCGCAAGATGTATTGCAATTTGCAACCGCTCCACTCGGAAATTCCATTTGCCAAGAAATACTTTCCTCAGTTTCAGAAAATCTATTTTTATCATTAACAGTACCAAATTGAGCCGTAACTGCAATTGGTTCTTCTCCTAAAATATAACGACTCGCTTGAATACAATAAATGCCTAAATCCATCAAAGGGCCGCCACCAGATAATTTTTTGTTTAAACGCCATTCGTTTCTGTCATTTTTATCTACAATGGTTTTGGTGTCAAGATTATCATACGTTTTATAACCGAGTGAAGCTTCTATAAATCTGATTTTCCCAAAAACTTTTTCCTGTCCTAATCGTTTAATTTCAAGATGAGTTGGTTCATAATGTAAACGATATCCAATTGCCAATTGAACATTATTTTGATTACAAGCATTTATCATTTCTTCACAATCATTGACAGTAACCGCCATTGGTTTTTCAGTAATAACATGTTTTCCTGCTTTTGCAGCACGAATTACAAATTCTTTGTGCAAACCATTAGGTACAACAACATAAACCAAGTCTATTTCTTTGTTTTTTACAATCTCATCAAAATTTTGATAATTATAGATGTTCTTTTCGGGTATGTCGTATTGCGTTTTCCATTTTTCACCTTTTGCAGTAGTGCCTGTTATTATTCCTGCAAGATGACAATATTTAGAAGCTTGAATTCCTTCTGCTAGCATTGTGGCATAATTTCCGAGGCCGCAAAGAGCTATATTTAATTTTTTTCCAGTGTAAGGGATTGTAGTTTTTTTCGATTCTGATAAAAAAGAAGGGAGGGTTGTCATAATAACCGAAGCACCA
The DNA here is from genome assembly GCF_020911905.1 of Flavobacterium flavipigmentatum. Lineage (NCBI taxonomy): Bacteria > Pseudomonadati > Bacteroidota > Flavobacteriia > Flavobacteriales > Flavobacteriaceae > Flavobacterium > Flavobacterium flavipigmentatum. Next base: position 2,311,277 of record NZ_CP087133.1, read on the forward strand.
ACTCCAACTCCAAATTTATTTACAAATGAACGTCTTGAAATTTTTTTCATAAATTTACCTTTTAGATTAAATACTAAAATGTTAGTAAACAATTTGTGAGAAATGTTACATTTTATATCTGTAAACTCTTCATTAATATTGAAGTAAATAAATTTGTACAGTTCTTTCTTAAATCTTTGTGACGAAAAATCAGTTTTAATCCGTTTCATCAGTTAAATTTATGATCAAAAAAATATTCGAATAAAACAAAATCGTTTTATATATTTGAAATCAGGATAATTTTTGCATTATTTGCAAAATAAAACCCTAAAGACCGAAATAAATTAATTTTAAAAGCAAAACCACACATGGCATTATCAGGTTTATTCCGAAAAAAAACGGTACAAGATATTCTCAAACAAGTTGCAAAGAACGAAGCAGATGGTCATAATGTGTTAGGAAAACACCTGACAACGAGAGATTTAACTGCATTTGGAATTGCGGCTATCGTAGGAGCTGGTATTTTTAGTACCATCGGAAAAGCTAGTGCAGACGGTGGTCCGGCGGTTATTTTTTTGTTTTTGTTTACGGCTTTAGCATGTAGTTTCGCTGCTTTTGCTTACGCCGAATTTGCTTCGATGGTTCCGGTTTCAGGAAGTGCCTACACGTATTCGTATGTTGCATTTGGTGAAATAATAGCATGGATTATCGGTTGGGCTTTAATTATGGAATATGCCGTAGGAAACATTACCGTAGCCATATCTTGGAGTGATTATTTTACGGGACTGCTCCAGAGTGGTGGAATTCATCTCCCGCAATGGATCCAGATGGATTATTTAACGGCCTCAAACGGTTATAATGATGCAACCTCTTTAATGCAGGGTGGTAAAGCTTTTGAAAATTTAAGTGCTTCTTTGCAAGCCTCCTATACTGCCTGGACAACGGCACCAACAATTGGTTCTTTTCATTTTGTGGCTGATTTGCCAGCTTTGTTCATCATTGTTTTGATTACAGCTTTGGTTTACAGAGGTATGAAAGAATCTCGTAATGCCAGTAATGTAATGGTCGTTGTCAAACTATGTATTGTACTTTTGGTGATTGCGGTGGGTGTGTTTTATGTAGATACCGCCAATTGGGATCCCTTTGCGCCAAATGGTGTTAGTGGCGTTTTAAAAGGGGTTTCGGCAGTTTTCTTTGCTTATATAGGTTTTGATGCTATCTCTACAACCGCCGAAGAATGTAAAAATCCGCAACGAGATTTACCACGCGGAATGATGTGGGCGATTATTATTTGCACGATTTTATATATTGCCATTGCATTAGTTCTGACCGGAATGGTGTCTTATAACCAATTAAATGTGGGTGATCCTTTGGCTTTTGTTTTTGAAAAATTAGACTTAAAATGGATGTCAGGAATTATTGCCGTAAGTGCCGTAATTGCTATGGCGAGCGTTTTGTTGGTTTTTCAAATGGGACAACCTCGTATTTGGATGAGTATGAGCCGAGATGGTCTTTTGCCTAAGAAATTTTCTACGGTGCATCCAAAATACAAAACGCCCTCATTTGCTACAATTGTAACAGGTTTTGTAGTAGCGGTTCCTGCTTTATTTTTAAATTTAACAATGGTAACCGATTTATGTAGTATCGGGACTTTATTTGCCTTTGTGTTGGTATGTGCGGGAGTTTTAGTACTGCAAAATAAGCCTGAAATTCCGAGAGGAAAATTCAAAACACCGTATGTAAATTCAAAATTTATCATGCCAGTCCTTATGATTGCGGGTTTGTATTATGCTTTTGCTTATAATAATAAAGCTACTATGGCTTTTATAAATAATGAAGCACAGACCAACGATGCCACAACGATTATAACATCATTAAATAAAGAAGAATCGACTAAAGTTTTTGATTATTTGCAAAGTATCAACGTTCAGAAAAAAACTTCGGAAACGTCAGATTTAGAGCATTTATTGAGTCAATATCAAGATGATGACGCAAAATATGCTGAGGTTGTAAATGGATTGCCAATTAATGATTCGCTAAAATACGAATCAGGGTTCAGTTTATTCAAACACAAAATTCCAATGTGGATTTTCTTAATCGTTTTGGTTGGATTAGCCGTTTGGGCTTTTAGAAAAAACCTGTCATTAATTCCACTTTTAGGACTTATCTGCTGCCTATACATGATGGCCGAATTAAGCGTTTGGAACTGGATTTACTTTACAATCTGGCTATTAATTGGTCTGTTTATTTACTTCACTTACAGTAGAAAAAACAGTAAATTAAACTTCGTTGAAGAGGTTGAAAGTTAAAAGTTATATCTAAAAAGTTATATGTAAAAAACCGTTCTGAGATTGATCAGAACGGTTTTTTTATGTTTTTTCGTATTTTGTGTGATTTCTCCTTTGTCAAAATGACAAATTGGTGTACAATATTGATTTCGTAAAAAAAATTACCACGAATTCACAAATTAATTTGTTTTAAAAATTTGTCAATTCGTGGTGAAAAATTGTAATTTAGTAATCTAAGATGTCTAAAATCTAAGTTAGTCTAATTTAAAATCCCCAATTCTATCATACAAGCTTTCATCATCTCGTAAGTGCGCTGAATGTCATTATCCAAACCAATAGAAAAACGAATCAAACCATCGGTCAGTCCCATCTCCTTTTGTTCTTCCATCGGGATCTCGCTAGAAGTAGAAGTTCCGGGAGCGCTGAACAATGTTTTGTAGAAACCTAAACTCACCGCCAAATACCCTAAATTTTTGGCTTGCATCAATTCCATCAATTCATTGGCTTTAGCCAAAGTTCCAACGTCAATAGTCAGCATTCCGCCAAAACCATATTCCGGATTGATCATTGTTTTGTAAAGTTCGTGGCTTGGATGGCTTTTTAGTCCCGGATAAACGGTTTTTAGACCCTCTTTTTCAAATTGATCCGCTAGAAAATGCGCGTTATGACTGTGTTGCTTGATACGAATATGCAACGTACGAAGATTTTTCATCACACTCGCAGAACGTAAACTGTCCATTGTAGGGCCCAAAAGCATGCTTGCGCCAGAATTTACATTTTTTAGCGAATTGATAAAATCTTTTGATGCACACGTTACACCACCAACCGTATCGCTGCTGCCGTTAATGTATTTTGTCAAACTATGAATCACAATATCTGCGCCTAATTTGGCTGGCGAAACAGACAATGGCGAAAATGTATTGTCAACAACCAACTTCAAATTATGTTTTTTAGCAATCTTTGCCAATCCAGCAATATCAGCCACTTCCAGTAGCGGGTTACTCACCGTTTCGCAATATAAAACCTTTGTTTTAGCGGTAATTGCCGCTTCTACAACCTCTAATTTTGTAATGTCTACAAACGTGGTTGCAATTCCGAAACGAGGTGTGAAATTCTTCAAAAAAGCATACGTTCCTCCATAAATTGTACGGCTCGAGATAATATGATCGCCTGCGCTGCAAAGTTGCAATAGAGTAGGCGTAATGGCACCCATTCCAGAGGCCGAAACATTCGCCGTTTCTGTGCCTTCCATCGCTGCTAAAGCCTGGTCTAAGTATAAATTACTCGGCGACGAATGGCGCGAATACAAATAACAGCCCTCCATGTTGCCTTCAAAAGTGTCAAACATGGTTTTGGCCGATAGAAAAGTATAGGTCGAAGAATCAGAAATCGACGGATTTACACCACCAAATTCGCCAAAGTATTGCAGATCCTGGATTTTATCTGCTGGGTTAAAGTCTTTCATTTTTATGTCATTGCGAGGAACGAAGCACTCGAGCGCAGCGAACTGAGCCTAAGCTAACTCATCCTCAGGTTAGTATTTATAATTTTTAGAAGCTATTTCCTGCTATCCGTTTCAATCTTTTGCTTTTTAAAGAAAAAAGCAAAAGGATTTCCACTACTATCAGGGCTAGGGCACTTGTTTTCAAAACAAAATCCATTCAAAATAACATTATATTAGAAAAATAATCAACTAGATGTTTTATATTTAGATTTTAAAACAATAAAAAGTAAATGGTTTAGATTATTATTCTAAATTTACTCTATAAAAAATCAATAAATAGATTTTCTTTCATCTCACAACTTCAAAAAATGACTTTAGACGCCACCGATAAAAAACTTCTGGTTTTACTGCAAACCGACAGCAAAAAAACTACCAAAGAATTGTCCTTAAAACTCAATCTTTCGGTAACTGCAGTGTATGAGCGAATCAAGAAGTTAGAGCGAGAAGGCATCATCAAAAACTATGTAGCGCTGGTCGATAAAACCAAAATCGAAAGAGGTTTTGTCGTGTTCTGTCATCTAAAACTCATTCAGCATACCAAAGAATTCCTGACCAAATTCGAGAGCGAAGTCATTCAGCTCAACGAAGTTTTAGAATGTCATCACGTAAGCGGCGACTATGATTATATCCTCAAAGTTTTGGTAAAAGACATGGAAGCCTACAGAGAATTTTTGGTAACCAAGCTCACGACCTTACAACACATTGGAAGCACACAAAGCATGTTTATGATTAATGAAGTGAAGAATTCTACGGTTATTTTTTAAGTTGTGGAGGTTCTGAGTTGCTAAGTTTTTGAGGTTTTGCTGCAAAGATTCTCAGCCACAAAGTCTCAAAGTTTTTTTTTCGCCCTTTTTGTCATCCTGAGGAACGAAGGATCTTCGCCAGAAGCTCTAAAAAGAATGTTACCAATCTTTGTAGATTTACTTGTTGATGTCCTTCGTTCCTCATGACGATAAGTTTGTGTATAAATTTTTCTTACAAAAAAATCTGCTTAATCCGCAAAATCTGTGTGAAAACTTCTTTCATAATATTCAAAATCAAAATAAAACTTTGTGCCTTTGAGTCTTTGTGGCAGAAAACAAACCCTAGCAAACCTTTTTATACTTTACTATAAAACTTCCAACCAAAATTTCATACAAAAAACATTGAGATTTAAACTTTAAACAAAACTTTATTCCTTAATTTTGTATCGCTAAAAATAAAATAGACAAACTATGAGTTCATTTGACGTAGTCATTATAGGTTCAGGCCCAGGCGGATATGTATCAGCAATTCGTTGCGCACAATTAGGTTTCAAAACAGCCATTGTAGAAAAGTATAACTCGCTGGGAGGAACGTGCCTTAACGTAGGTTGTATTCCTTCAAAAGCATTGTTATCTTCTTCTCATCATTATGCCGAAATTGCACATTTTGCAGACCACGGAATTGAAGTTTCGGGAGATGTAAAAATCAATTTAGAGAAAATGATCGCACGTAAGCAAGCGGTTGTAGATCAAACCGTTGGTGGAATCAACTACTTAATGGATAAAAATAAAATTACTGTTTTTACAGGTTTAGGTTCTTTCGTAGATGCAACACACATTGCAGTTGCAAAAGCAGATGGAACTTCGGAAACTATCGAAACTAAATATGCTGTAATTGCTACAGGTTCTAAACCATCTTCTTTGCCTTTTATTAAAATTGATAAAGAAAGAATTATTACTTCTACAGAAGCTTTGGCCTTAAAAGAAGTACCAAAACACCTTGTAATTATTGGTGGAGGCGTTATCGGAATCGAGCTTGGACAAGTATATTTACGTTTGGGAGCGCAAGTTTCTGTAGTAGAATTTATGGATAGAATTATTCCCGGAATGGATAGTGCTTTGTCTAAAGAATTGACAAAAGTATTGAAAAAACAAGGAATGAAATTTTATGTTTCCCACAAAGTAAAATCAGTAGAAAGAAACGGTGATGCTGTTGTGGTTCAGGCTGAAAATGCAAAAGGAGAAACAATCACTCTTGAAGGAGATTATTCATTAGTTTCTGTTGGTCGTCGTCCTTACACAGACGGATTAAATGCTGACAAAGCTGGAGTAAAAATTTCAGACAGAGGACAAGTAGAAGTAAACGATCATTTGCAAACCAATGTTCCGAATATTTATGCGATAGGAGACGTTGTTCGTGGAGCAATGCTGGCGCACAAAGCCGAAGAAGAAGGAACGATGGTTGCTGAAATCTTAGCAGGTCAAAAACCACATATCGATTATAATTTGATTCCTGGTGTAGTTTATACTTGGCCAGAAGTTGCTGCAGTTGGACAAACTGAAGAGCAGGTAAAAGCTTCCGGAACAGAATATAAAGTAGGAAGCTTTCCTTTTAAAGCTTTGGGTCGCGCAAGAGCTAGTGGAGATTTAGACGGATTCGTAAAAATCATTGCTGATACAAAAACAGATGAGGTTTTAGGTGTTCACATGATTGGTGCCCGTACCGCTGATTTGATTGCTGAAGCTGTGACTGCAATGGAATTTAAAGCATCTGCAGAAGATATTTCAAGAATGAGCCACGCACACCCAACTTTTGCGGAAGCGGTAAAAGAAGCGGCATTGGCTGCAACAGATAACAGAGCTTTACACGTGTAATAGACGTTAAATCATATTTTTAAACCGCTGGAAGTATTTTTTCCAGCGGTTTTTTTTGTGCATTTAAATATGTAAAAAATAAAAATAATTCTGTAAAATATTTCTTTTAGTAAGGTGGTACCTTTATTAGAATAAAAGAAAATGTTATGAAAAATAGATATATAGTTCCTGTATTATTAGGAGCAGGAGTCGCTATTGCACTCTATTCTTGTGGAACGACTATACCCAAAAAAGCGGTCGCAGTTACTAATTTTGATACCTCTAAATATTTAGGTAAATGGTATGAAATCGCCAGACTAGATTTTAAATTCGAAAAAGGATTAAACAATGTAACTGCCGAGTATTCTCTGAACGATAATGGTACATTAAAAGTTGATAACAAGGGCTATGATGTCAGAAAAGACAAGTGGGAACAAAGCATAGGAAAAGCCAAATTTGTCAAAAAAGACAATGTAGGTATGCTGAAAGTCTCATTTTTTGGTCCTTTTTACGCTGGTTATAATGTAATTGCTGTTGATGAGAATTATAAATATGCCTTGGTGGTAGGCGAAAATCTAAAATACATGTGGATTTTGTCGCGTGAAACGACAATGCCTGAAAGTGTAAAAGCAGATTTTCTTATAAAAGCTCAGGTTATAGGTTATAATGTTTCAGATCTTGTTTGGGTACAACATGATAAAGCGCAATAAACAAGAAACCCGACATTTCTTGATGTCGGGTTTTTATGTCTGAAATTGAAACAATTTAAGCTGTAAAGACACTTTTGTAATTACCCCAATATCTGTAAATTAAAAATAAATTGGCTAAAAATAATAAAGCTGCAATAGGCAATCCTTCTGGAGCCAAAAAATAATTAATAAACAAAATATTAATCGTAATAGGTAGAATTAAAATATTAGCGAGTGTTACATAACGCCCTGTCAAAAAAGCAACACCACACAGCAATTCGATTGATTTGGCTAATGGCAATAAGTAAGTTGAGGCGACTAGACCCATATTAAATGCTTTAAAATTTCCTGTAGCTTCAGGCTCAGGCGCCAGTTTGAAGAAAAAAGTAATAGAAGCAAATAATAATAAAAGACCAATTAAAACTCGGACAACAATTGTAGCAATTTTCATAGTATTGGGGTTTTTAGATAAGTTAAAAAGCACTGTTTTGAAAAGCGTTATTCCCTAAATTCCTAATAAAATGAAAATCATTTTTTGAAACCAGTTTATTAAGAATTTTACAATCTGCGTAATCCTATTTTAGGATTAATTGAATTCTATATCAAATATAACGAATTTTTTCCTATAAAAATACTGCTTTATTAACACTTTTGCTTATTTTTTTACATACTTTTTATAAAGGAAGAAACCTCCAAAACCTAATAACAGAAAAGGCCAAAGATGTACTAATGCGACCAAAATGGCTTCAAGAATGTACCAGCCACTTTTTAAAGCATCTATAATTTGGATGCCTAGATTCGGTTTATAGTCGTCGCTATCTTTTTCGCTGGCCGTAATTTCTTGTTTAATCGTTTCTTTTTGGTACAATTGCAACGTCACAGTACTAAAGTTAATTTGATCCTGCATTTCCAAATCTGTTATTTTTCGGGTATCGTTTTCTTCTTTTTGGCGGGCCAAAGTGTTTTCGGCTTCCATGATATCTTTTATTTTTTTGCCTTTAGTATCAATAGCTTTTTCGACTCTTTTTGCTGTAACTACGCTTCTTTTTTGCGAAAGTTGATTCGATAACAACTTCAGCGAAACATCATCTGCTTTGATGACCCTGAAGTCCAGAAAATCAATTTGTTTGGCAATACTTTTTATAACCGTATCAAGTTGTGTATTGGGCACACGAATCGTGATATTATTTTCGACACTGTATTTCAAGGTTTCGAGTGTGCTGTCCTGGCTAATTTTGGTTTTTATTTGATCATGAATGGTGCTTTGAAGGTTGGTATACGTAACAAAACCACCAAATTTGTGCACCACATTTTCTATGGCGTACGTTGATTTTGCTACATTTTTAACCTTAAATTTAATATCGGCGGTACGAATAAATTTTTGCTTGCTGTCCTTTTTTTCCACTGCGGCCGAGGAAGAAACTATAGTGCTATCCGTGATGGCGTCAGCGATATCTGCGCTTTCTTCGGCTGTGGCGGTATCTGCTTTTTTACAGGAAAATAATAATGTGATAATGATCAAGGCAGTGAAGCCTAACTTTGCAAATGTTTTCATAAAAGTTTTAAAATTGGATTAGTAAAAGGGTTTTTTTAGGTGATTTATAAATATTTTTTATCAGACAGAAGGAGTAATTTTTTAATTAAATGATAAAATTGGTTTTAGGATTTGGCATTAATTCGATATACTAAAAAGTGTGCCAAGATTTTTTGAGATTACTTTAACGAAGGAAAATATTTGTCGTAATTTTGAGGTCTAAAATTTATTTATTCTTGAGAGTTTCCATTCATAAGCATATTTCGAATCCCGAGCAGTTCAAACAGCAACTTTTAATGTGGTCACAACAATTTCGTGAAGCCATTTTTTTAGACAGCAATTCCTATCCGCAAGATTATTCAAGTTTTGATTGCATCCTTGCAGTAGATGCTTTTACAGCTCTCAAAACCGATTTTTACAATGCTTTTGAAGATTTAAAACAATACCAGCAAACGACCAAAGATTGGCTTTTTGGTTATCTTTCTTATGATCTGAAAAATGATTTAGAGCGCTTGACATCTTCAAATTATGATGGATTGCATTTTGCAGATTTGTTTTTCTTCCAGCCAAAAAAAATATTTTTATTGAAAGAAAATCAGTTGGAGATACAGTATTTATTGCTTTGTGATGATGAGATTGAAGATGATTTTGAAGAAATTATGCAATATCATTCTGATGTTTTTGAAACTGTAAATCCGATTATCGTGCAGCAAAGAATTTCTAAGGCATCTTATGTAGAAAAAGTTTCAAAAATGCTGGATCACATTCACGCAGGTGACATGTATGAAGCTAATTTTTGTATGGAATTTTTTGCCGAAAATGTGATACTAAATCCTGTAGAAAAATTTCAAAAATTAAATACCATTTCTCAGGCACCTTTTTCGGTTTTCTTCAAAAATAATAAGCATTTTTTGCTTTCTGCATCTCCGGAAAGGTATATAAAAAAGACTGGCGGAAATATTATTTCGCAACCTATAAAAGGAACTTCGAAACGTTTTTTTAATGCAGTTGAAGACGAACAATCTAAAAAAATTCTGGAAACAGATGCAAAAGAAAGAGCCGAAAATATCATGATTACAGATTTGGTTCGCAATGATTTATCGCGAACTGCGCAAAAAGGCTCTGTAAAAGTAACGGAACTTTGTAAAATTTATTCTTTTTTGCAAGTGCATCAAATGATTTCTACGGTTACATCAAAGCTAGATCCACAATATTCGGCAGTTGATGTTTTAAGAACGACTTTCCCGATGGGAAGTATGACGGGTGCCCCAAAAATTTCTGTGATGAAAATTATCGAAAATTTGGAAGAAACAAAACGTGGCTTATACAGCGGATCGGTAGGGTATTTTACGCCGGAAGGTGATTTTGATTTTAATGTTGTCATTCGCAGTATTTTGTACAATCAAGAAAATAAATACGTTTCGTTTTCTGTGGGAAGTGCCATCACCACTCAATCTATACCGGAAAATGAATACGAAGAATGTTTATTGAAGGCAAAAGCGATGCATGAGGTTTTACAGTAAAAAAAGTTAGCCACAGATTAAACGATTAAAATGATTAAAAAATCTGTGTAAATCTTTTAATCTGTGGCAAAAAAACAACACGCTTAACATTTCATTTAAATATAGATCGAATTTAATTTTTTACATTTATCAAATGCTTTCAAAATTTCAAGATCACATCGTAAACAGATTTCCTTTTTTGGAGGATCAAAAACTATTTCTGGCCGTAAGTGGGGGATTAGACAGTATGGTTTTACTGCATTTATTTCAGCAATTGCCTTATGAAATTGCTGTTTTGCATTGTAATTTTCAGTTGAGAGGATTGGAAAGTTTTGGTGACCAAAATTTTATTGAAACGTATTGTGATGACCACAATATTTCTGTTTTTATTACCCAATTTGATACCAAATCTTTTGCAAAAGATTATAAATTATCCACTCAGGTTGCTGCTCGTGAGTTGCGATACAGTTGGTTTTATGAGCTTCTGGAAACCAAGAATTTCGGTTATGTTCTAACAGCTCATCACGCCGATGATAATCTCGAAACCTTTATTATTAATCTTAGCAGAGGCACGGGTTTAGAAGGATTAGTTGGGATTCCCGAGCAAAATGATCGAATTGTTAGACCATTATTGCCTTTCTCCAGAGCTGAAATTTTGTCGTATGCTCAGGATAATAATGTCGAATGGCGAGAAGACAGCAGCAATGCCTCTAATAAATACCTTCGGAATAAAATTCGTCATGATTTGGTTCCGATTCTAAAAGAGATCAACCCAAATTTTTTGGCAGCTTTTGAGAAAACTCAATCGTATTTGCAGCAATCGCAGGAAATGGTCGAAGATGCAACGATTATGGTGTATCAGCAAGTTGCAAAAGAAGTCGGCGATGTCATTCATTTCGATTTAAATCAATTAAAAAAACTGCCCAATTATCAATCTTATTTGTACCAATGGCTCAATGAATTTGGTTTCGTGGCTTGGAATGATATTTATGATTTAGTAGATGGGCAATCTGGGAAACAGGTACTGTCGGCAGAGTTTAGATTATTAAAAAACAGAAACAGCTTGATTTTGAGTCCAATTTCTGAAATGTCAGAAAAAGAAGAATTTCAGATTAGTGAAGGGGATGCACAAGTTAATTTTCCCTTAAAATTATGGTTTGGTCAGGTAGATGACATTACACTAGAATCAAATACAGTTATCTTTGTTGACGAAGAAAAAATCTCTTACCCACTAGTTTTACGTAGATGGAAAGAAGGTGATTTTTTTCATCCTTTGGGAATGCATGGAAAGTCTAAAAAAATCAGTAAATTTTTTAAAGATGAAAAATTATCATTAATAGAAAAAGAAAATACTTGGCTTTTGTGTTCTAATGAGCAAATAGTTTGGGTGGTTGGTATGAGGCAAGACGAGCGTTTTAAAATTGAAAATAGTACAAATAGAATCTTAAAAATAGAATTACAATAATGAAATTTAATCAATACTCCGCTGTGTTACTGAGAAATAACTGGAATAGATATTTTGTGCTCTTATTATTTTTCTTTGTCATAAAAGGAAATGCTCAAATTTTAGAACCTGTTAAATGGACTGCTAAAATTGAAAAAAAATCGAATACCAATGCTGTTTTGATTTTTGATGGTATTCTGGAAAAAGATTGGCATTTGTACTCGCAATTTACACCAGATGGGGGGCCTCTTCCGCTAGAAATTGTGTTTAAAAATCAAAAAGGGAGTTATAATTTGGTAGGAAAAGCCAAAGAAGGCAAAACCAAAACCACTTTTAATGATGTTTTTGGAGTAAATGAAACGTACTTTGAAAATAAGGCTCATATCGAACAGGAGATCATCATTACTAACCCTGATTTGAAAGCTGTAGAAGTTGAATTTGATTTTCAGGTTTGTAAAGAAGTGTGTATCAATTTAAATAAAAAATTCTCGATTGCAATCCCTGCTTCATTTAAAATGAATGCAGTTACCACGGTTTCAGAAGCAAAAGCAGACGGAACAAAAACGGTAGATTTAGTAGTAGATACTTTAAATACGACCACTAAAACAGTTGTAAAAACACCTGAAAAAGCGACGGCAGAAAATGCAACAACAGAGTCTGAAATAGCTTCTCCGGCTTCACCAAGAAGTTTGTGGTCGGTGTTTTTTGTGGCTTTCTTGTTTGGATTTACAGCGTTACTGACACCTTGTGTTTTTCCGATGATTCCAATGACGGTAAGCTTTTTTACCAAGCAAAGTAAAACCAAAGCAGATGGAATTAGAAATGCTATTATTTATGGAATTTCGATTATCGGAATCTATGTGACATTAGGATTTTTAGTGTCTTGGATTTTTGGTGCAGATGCCCTAAATTCATTGGCTACCAATGTTTGGTTTAACGTTGGATTCTTTGTTCTGTTAGTCATTTTTGCAACGTCATTTTTGGGAGGATTCGAAATAATGTTGCCTAATTCTTGGGCAAATAAAGTAGATCAGCAAGCAGATAAAGGCGGCATTGTTGGAATATTATTTATGGCTTTGGCCTTAGCAATTGTCTCTTTTTCGTGCACAGGACCCATTGTAGGATCGCTTTTGTTTGAAGCGGCAACCAATGGTGTTATTGGTCCCATAGTAGGAATGTTTGGATTTTCGTTAGCATTGGCTCTGCCTTTTATGCTTTTTGCAATGTTTCCGGGTTGGTTAAATTCGTTGCCAAAATCAGGAGGATGGCTGAATACAGTAAAAGTGTTTTTAGGATTTTTGGAACTCGCTTTTGCATTCAAATTTTTATCTAATGCCGACTTAGTTTTGCAATTACATTTCTTAGAAAGAGAAGTTTTCTTAGTAATCTGGATTGCTATTTTTGGTGCTTTGGCATTGTATTTATTCGGAAAAATTACGTTGCCGCATGATAGTCCTTTACCACATATTTCTGTAGGTCGATTGTATTTAGGTTTGGTTACTTTGGCCTTTACAGTGTACCTGATTCCGGGACTTTGGGGAGCACCTTTGAAGTTAATCAGTGCGTTTCCGCCACCGCCACAATATAGCGAAAGTCCTTTTGGGGTTGGAGGTTCGTCTGCAAGTGTAACTTCATCAGAAGGTTTGCCAAAAGGAGCAGAATTGGGACCACACGGGATTATGGTTTTTACAGATTATGAAGATGGTTTGGCGCATGCAAAATCAATTAATAAACCTATTATGCTCGATTTTACGGGACATGCTTGTGTAAATTGCAGAAAAATGGAGAATAATGTTTGGTCAGATCCTGCTGTTTTATCCATTTTGAAAAATGATGTGGTGCTCATTTCTTTGTTTGTAGATGATAAGCGACCATTGCCTGCAGAGAAGCAATTTGTGACTTCTGCTGGAGACAAAATAGAAACTATTGGCGATAAATGGACCGATTTTATGATTACCAGATACAAAACCAATACACAGCCTTTGTACGTTTTGACAGATTTAGAAGGAAAGAGTTTAAATGTAACAACGCCAACCATCAGTTATGTTGGAGTTGAGGAATATTTAAACTGGTTAAAAACGGGAATTTCAAAGTTTAAATAAATTATTTCAAAATAAAATTTAAAAGTAATCGTTATTACTTTTGTAATAATTCAGAATAATTTTAGAAGAAAAAAATATAGATAAGGTTGAAATTAATTCAAACAAAAAGCACTCTAAAGAAATTTAGAGTGCTTTTTTATTAAGGGCAAAGTCGAAAATTATTTCTATAAGAATTCTCCGTGTTGAGAGATATCCAAACCTAATTCTTCTTTTTCTTCGGTAACTCTTAGAGGAGTGATTTTATTAACAACAAAGAATAAAATGTATGAACTTACAAATGCAAAGATAGAAACAAGAACCAAGGCTTTTAATTGTATTAAGAATAGAGTAGCATCACCAAAAATAAGTCCTTGGTTTTTACCAACAATTGAATTGACAGAATTTGAAGCAAAAACTCCTGTTAGTAGCATTCCTACCATTCCTCCGACACCATGACAAGCAAAAACGTCTAAAGCATCGTCAATTTTTCCTTTAGGAAATTTACTTACAACAAGGTTACTGATAACACTAGCGATAATTCCAATGGCCAAAGCGTGAGGGATACTTACGAAACCAGCAGCTGGAGTAATCGCTACCAAACCTACCACAGCACCAATACAAGCACCCATAGCAGATAATTTGTGACCTAAAATTTTATCAAGGAAAACCCAAGCCATAGCTGCAGAAGCTGCTGCAATAGTAGTGGTTCCTAAAGCTTGTGTGGCAAGACTTCCAGCTCCAACTGCAGAACCTGCATTAAAACCAAACCATCCAAACCATAATAAACCTGTACCTAATAATACATAAGTGATTCTTGCAGGATTTACTTTTTGAACTTTACGTTTGCCTAAGAAAATTGCTCCAGCCAAAGCAGCCCAACCAGCACTCATGTGTACAACCGTTCCTCCAGCAAAGTCTAAAACTCCCCATCCGAAGAATAATCCATCAGGATGCCACGTCATGTGGCATAATGGAGCGTAAATAAATAATATAAACAACACCATAAATAACAAATAAGCCCAGAAACGTACACGTTCTGCAAAAGCTCCTGTTATTAAAGCAGGTGTGATAATAGCAAATTTGGCTTGAAATAAAGCGAAAAGAATCATCGGGATTGTCGGCGCTAATTCCCATGCGGTGTTGGCGCTTACTCCTTGAAAAAATATATTAGAGGAAGGATCTCCTATGAATCCGCCCAGTGATGGGCCAAAACACAATCCAAACCCAACTACTACCCAAAGTACCGTAACAATTACCATGGCCATAAAACTTTGCAGCATGGTACTGATTACATTTTTTTTACCTACCATTCCTCCGTAGAAAAAACCTAATCCGGGAGTCATTAATAATACAAGAGCTGTTGCAACAATCATCCATGCAGTATCACCCGTGTCCAGTTTTAATTCGACGATGTGAGGACCCAATGTTTTTGATTCAGTAATAAAGGAGATAGAAAAAATAGATAGTAACAAAACTGTGATTAATATCACGCTTAAAATAATTTTTCGCATAGTTATTTAGTTTTAAATTTTTGATAAAAATATAAAATCATTCAATACCCCTATAAAAATTAAGGTATTAACCTTAATTTTTATTAATATTTTAATTTAAACCCCTCTATTTTGAATCTAATTATTAAAATAGATGTAAATTTTGCGTTTTGTGAATCTCATTTTATCTAAAAATGCATTTTATTAATAGTTTTAAGGTTTAATTGTGCTAATAATTGATAGTTTTAAGATTAATTTAAGTTTTATTTGTGTTGTATTTTGTTTTTTATTGAAATTAAAGCAAAAAAAAAGCATCAGATGAAATTTTCAAATGATGCCTTTTTGAGAAGATAAAAATTCTACTATTGCTGGTTGAATTTTTGCTTAAATTTTTTGTTTAGTTTAGTCTGATGCGTTTCAAGGTTAATTTCTCTTCCTTGAATAAAAGCGGTAGACAATTGATTGGTTCTCATGTCTAGAGCATCTCCTTCAGAAATAAACAAAGTAGCGTCTTTTCCTGTTTCCAAAGTACCACATAGAGCATCTATCCCTAATAATTGGGCAGTATTTGAAGTGATCAACTGCAAAGCTGTTTCTTTATCCAAACCAAAAGCGGCGCAAGTTCCTGCTAAAAACGGAAGATTTCTCACGCTCATACGCTCATGATCACCGCTATTTTCTAGTCCGACCACAATACCTTTGTCTGTCAATATTTTTGCCATTTTATAAGGTAAATTCACGTCTTCATCATCGCTTGTTGGCATGTCGTGTACACGTCTTAGTAAAACCCCTACATTGTTCTTTTTTAAGAGATCTGCCGATTTGTAAGCTTCAAATCCTCCTACAACAACTAGTTTTTGTATACCATTATCTTTTGCCAATTGTATAGCATCAATAATTTGTTTTTCTTCATCTGCATGAATATACAAAATCTGAGTTCCATCAAAAAGACCTTTTGTTGCTTCCAAAACCAGGTTTCTTTCTTTAGGAGCAGCACCAGAATACGCTTTGGCATTTATTAAAAAAGTATTTACTTCTTCAACTTGTTTGATATAATCTTTGTTAGGTTCGATAATCCCTGGTTCAAACCAATTGCCACCTCTTTTAAAAGTAGCAGGAAAGTTTAAATGGATACCGTCATTTTCTTTTAAAATAGCATCACTCCAACTCCACGCATCTAACTGCACAACAGAGGAAGTACCCGAAATGCTTCCGCCGCGAGGCGTAATTTGAGCAATCAAAACACCATTGGGGCGAACTGTTTCGATTACTTTCGATTCAGAATTATAAGCGATAATACTTCTTACATTTGGATTAAAATCACCAATTTCTGCTTCGTCATCAGATGATTTTACAGCGTCTATTTCGACCAATCCTAAAGTTGAATTTGGAGAAATAAATCCCGGGTAAACATGTTTTCCAGCAGCATTAATCGTGGTGTCAAAAGCATTATCCGCCAACCTGATGATCGTGGCATCTGCGACTAATGTTAATTTCCCATCTTTAAAACCAATAGCACTATTTTCGATCACTTTTCCGTTGCCTAAATGTGCTGTTGCATTTAATATCAAAACCGATTTGGTCTGTTTCTGAGCGGGTATTTGCTGGGCATTTAGTTGTACCGAAGCACAAAATACGAGCAGCAAATTATATATGTTTTTATTTATCATAATATCTTTTTTTGACTTTATAAAATTTCTACTCTTCCAGAGTGTCACAGTGATACTCTTTTTTCTCTTTTTTAGTAGGGGTTTGCGTTTGGCCACCTTTATTTTTTTCCTGCAACATCTGTCCGATCAAAATATTTCTTTCTTTGGTGATAGCAGCCTGTTTTTCGGCATCTTTTTCAATGTCAAAATAGACTACACCTTCAATGATAGTTTTTTCGGCTTTTGCATAAATAGACAAAGGATTGTCGCTCCATAGTACCACATCGCCATCTTTACCCATTTTTATACTTCCTACTTTATCGTCGATGTGTAATAATTTTGCTGGGTTAAGAGTTACAAATTTCCATGCTTCTTCTTCAGAGATATTACCGTATTTTACTGCTTTTGCAGCTTCCTGATTTAGTCTTCTTGACATTTCGGCATCATCAGAGTTGTACGCAACCACTACTCCAGCATTGTGCATAATAGGCCCGTTAAACGGAATAGCATCGTTTACTTCAAATTTATAGGCCCACCAATCAGAGAAAGTCGAAGCTCCAACGCCGTGCGCTTTCATTTTGTCGGCCACTTTGTATCCTTCAAGAATATGGGTGAACGTATTTACATTAAAATTAAATTTCTCGGCAACGTTCATTAACATCAAAATTTCAGACTCTACATAAGAGTGACACGTAATAAAACGCTCTTTATTTAAAATTTCGGCCAAAGTCTCCATTTCTAAATCAACTCTTGGCGCTTTTTCTTTTTTAGAATTGGCTTTGAATTTTTTCCAGCTTTCATCATATTCTTTGGCACGTTGAAAGTAATCGATAAAAACCTGCTCAACTCCCATTCTTGTCTGAGGAAAACGAGTAGGATTATCAATTCCCCAGTTGGCTTGTTTTACGTTTTCACCCAATGCAAACTTGATAAATTTAGGTTGGTTTTTGTACAACATATCCTCAGGAGCAGCACCCCATTTCCATTTTACAATGGCAGAACGACCACCAATTGGGTTGGCAGAACCGTGTAATAATTGTGAGATAGTAACACCACCAGCCAAATCTCTGTAAATATTGATATCTTCAGAGTTTACAACATCTTGTATCGTAACTTCGGCGGTAGAGTTGTGACCGCTTTCGTTTACCCCTTTAGAAATAGCAATGTGCGAATGCTCATCAATGATTCCGCTTGTGATATGTTTGCCTTTTGCATCAACTACAGTAGCAGTTGCGTCTGAAAGATTTTTACCAACAGCAGCAATTTTTCCGTTTTTGATTAATACATCGGTCTCGGTAAGGATTCCTTCTTTTTCGTTGGTCCAAACGGTAGCATTTTTAAATAATAAAGTTTGAGCCGTTAATTTTTTCGAATCACCAAAAGCTACGTTAGGGTAGGTAGTTGGCATGATTGCAATCGGTTTTTCTGGTTTTAAAGTATCTTTAATCGCCATAAAAGCACTGGTTCTTACAGCTGTCCATTGGGTTTCTTCTCCATTGGATAAAACGGCTTTTCCAGACAATATTTCTGGTTTTTCTATAAAACCTGTTAAACGAGTGTAGTTTGATTTTATAGTGTCAGCAGGTTTAACTAAAAGTGAAATCCAGTTTTTAGCAACCGAAAAAGTACTTTTTATTTTTTTAGCATCTGCAGTGGTAAGGTCAGATTTTGGAGCTTCTGCCGTTCCTTCTATTTTCCATTTATAGGTATCTTTTCCGATTGTTAAATCATAATTACCGCGAATATCTTTTCCGTTGATATCATTAATGACAAATTTGCTTCCTTGTACCCAGTTTTCGAATAAAACCGTTTTTTCGTCAAAAAATTCTCCAGAAGTAATTACAAAATTCGCAAAACTACCCGCTTTTAAACTTCCTATTTCATTGCTTTTTCCTAAGATAGAAGCCGGAATAGTAGTCAATGCCTCTAAGGCTTTGGTTTTGTCAAATCCAAGTTTAATGGCTTTTAAAAGATTGGTTCTAAAATCTTCTATTTTCTTTAATTTATCAGTTGTCAAAGCAAAAACGACACCGTTGTCCGAAAGCACTTTAAGATTCGTTGGTGCCTGATTCCAGAAACGCATATCTGCCAATTCTATTTGGTTGGATTGATAAGGATTGGAAACATCATAAGCCTCTGGAAAACTGATTGGGATAATGAATTTTGCGTTCGTGTTTTTAATTTCCTCAATTCTTTCAAACTCATTTCCGCTCCCTTTCAAGATATAATTCAAACCAAATTCTTTGGCAATTTTAGCGGCTCTTAAGCTGTTTAGTTTGTCTTCGGTTGCAAAAATTTGAATTAATTTTTCATTATTAGCCAAAGCTTCCAAAGACAAATCTTTGTTTTCAGCATTTCCTTTTTTGTACCAGTCAAGGTCCAGATACATCTGACGCAATAAGGCCATCATCCCCATTAATGAGCTAGGATAAGCTTGATTGGTCAAGGCACTTTTAGTAAATGCAAAATGATTCGTCAATTTATTAGAGATAATTCTATCTTTATTTTCAAAATTGTTTAGGGCAATCAAAGCGCCTGTTCCCTGAGCAACTCCGTCAGGAATATGGGTACTTACGACACCAAAACCTGCTTTGAGCAATTCGTCTGCTTTGGGTTGATCATAAGTAAAACTTTCGTAACTATTTGTTTCGGGACGAATACTTTCGTTCCAGTAAAATCCAACTCGTTTGGTGTCGTAAGAGGCATCTCTTCGGCCACCAGTTAAATTTCTTTTTGGTTTTTCTATTCCAAAAGTGGTGTATAAATCAATAAAAGAAGGGTAAATTGTTTTTCCTTCCAGATTGATGGTAATTGAATTTTTAGGAATTGCGATATTGGTTCCAACCGAAACAACTTTACCATCCTGAATTAGTAGTGTTCCTTTTTCAATCTTTTGATTTGGAGTAACGTAGATCGTGGCATTGGTAAAAGCAGTATAATTACTGTTTTTATTGTGTACACTTTCGTTAATAGGAAAATAGTCTTGAGCGTGCATTTTTGTTAAAAAAACGCTCAAAAACAATAAGAGTAGGGCTTTTTTCATATATAAATAAATAAATTTTTGATAAAAATATGAAAAATATATAATGTTTGGTAATTTAAAAACCAATATTATTGTGCTTTTTTATTTTTTAATAGTTGTTTAAGTAATGATATTTTTGTGGGTTTGTGATAACTTAGATTTTGGTATAAGATGTAGGATTATAAATTCTTTGAATTAAAAATGTAGTATTTTATTTATATTTAATTATTTTTCATTAGATTTAGAAATATTTAATGAAAAAGATTTTATGTTAGTAAAAGTTTACGGAAGTGCTGTTTTTGGGGTAGAAGCGACTACAATTACCGTCGAAGTCAATATGGACAAAGGAATTGGGTATCATTTGGTAGGATTGCCCGATAACGCTATAAAAGAAAGCAGTTATCGCATCGCGGCAGCACTTAAAAATAACGGTTATAGTTTGCCCGGCAAAAAAATCACAATCAATATGGCGCCTGCCGATTTAAGAAAGGAAGGTTCTGCCTATGATCTGCCTTTAGCAATTGGTATTCTTGTGGCGTCCGACCAAATAAAAGCGGCAGAAGTTGATCAATATATTATTATGGGCGAACTTTCATTAGACGGGAGTTTGCAGTCTATAACTGGGGCTTTGCCTATTGCCATTAAAGCAAAAGAAGAAGGGTATAAAGGATTTTTTCTTCCGAAACAAAATGTAAAAGAAGCTGCAATCGTAGCGGGATTGGACGTGTATGGCGTTGAGAATGTACAAGAAGTTATTGATTTTTTTGAAGGGAAGGGCACGCTAGAACCTACTACAATTGATACCCGAGCCGAGTTTTATAAAACATTAGATTTTCCCGAATTTGATTTTTCTGATGTTCGTGGGCAGGAGAGTATCAAGCGTTGCATGGAGATCGCAGCTGCTGGTGGTCATAATATTATTTTAATTGGGCCTCCTGGCGCAGGAAAAACAATGTTGGCCAAAAGATTGCCTAGTATTTTGCCCCCAATGACGTTGCGGGAAGCATTAGAGACAACTAAAATTCATAGTGTAGCAGGAAAATTAAAAGAAGTCGGACTCATGAATCAAAGACCTTTTAGGAGCCCGCATCATACAATTTCGAATGTAGCTTTGGTGGGTGGCGGAAGTTATCCGCAACCGGGTGAAATCTCTATGGCACACAATGGTGTTTTGTTTCTGGATGAACTGCCGGAGTTCAAACGGGATGTTTTAGAAGTTATGCGTCAGCCTTTGGAAGATCGAGAAGTGACGATTTCTAGGGCCAAATTTACGGTAACCTATCCTTCGTCTTTTATGTTGGTAGCGAGTATGAACCCGAGCCCGAGTGGCTTTTTTAATGATCCGAGCGTACCCAATACATCATCACCACACGAAATGCAGCGGTATTTGAGTAAAATTTCGGGACCATTGCTAGACCGAATCGATATACACATCGAAGTGACACCGGTACCTTTTGAGAAATTGTCCGATGATAATAAAGCCGAAAGTAGTGTAGAAATTAGAAAGCGTGTTACTGCGGCTCGCGAATTGCAGTCGCAGCGATTTGAAGAACTGACCAACATTCATTACAATGCCCAAATGAACACCAAGCAAATTCGTCAATTTTGTGCTCTCGATGAGCCATCAAAACAATTACTGAAAACGGCTATGGAACGACTCAATCTTTCGGCAAGGGCGTACGACAGAATTTTGAAAGTTTCCAGAACTATAGCCGACTTAGATGCCGCTCCCGAAATCATTTCGTCACATATTGCAGAGGCGATTCAGTACAGGAGTTTGGATCGTGATGGTTGGTTGGGATAAAAATTTGGGTCTTTCAGGTTTGATGTAATAATAACCTTGGATTCCTTCTGAAACCAAGTGCGCGTGAAGGATGGGCGCGATATCCTTTTGCGACACCCTGCAATTACTGTTGTACACCGATGTTTCTGGAGCAAAAGATTTAGCAGACAGCCTGACCCGCAGTTTACGGAGGGGCACGCCCCAAAAAGCACTATTGTTCTTTTATGAGCTTTTGCTTTGTTCTGAACTACTTACTGCAAAAGTGCTTCTATTTTTTCTTCCGATTTTTCTTTGATGGGACTGTCCGGGTGAAAACTCCAGATGATCAGAAACTTTCCTTTGGCCAAGTATTCTTCAGGGTGTGCGTCTGTTGGTTCTTTGTCTCTGCCCCAAAGGAGTCCTTGCAGAAAAGCATCCCCTTTAAATCGGTTTTCAAATTCAAAATACATTATCGTACCGCTGTCGCCCTTGCTCTTAAAACTCTGAATTTCCTTTTTCTTCACGGTGCCCACGAGCGTGTTATAAGTGGCGACATCATTATAAAAAGAACACGCCTGAATAGAAACGCAATTGTGCCCATCGCTTAATGCATAAGACTTCGGAATTTCTTTAGGTTTCAATTTTAAGTCTGCAATCGTCTGGCTAAACAAAGGAGTACTTATAAGCAGTAAGAATGCTGCAAGTAGAAATGATTTTTTCATGATTTTTTAGGTTTTGGGGTAATATGGGGCATCTGTTTAGTCTCGAAATCTATTGCGAACAATAATATCTTTTAGTTTGGCTTTCAGATCTTCGCCGGTATCATACACCATTTGCTCGTTGTTAGGAAAAGGCACCGAACGTTTGTCAAAATACGTCATATAATTGTCTTCGCAAGCACTTTTATCTCCTTTGTAAGTCGAATAAATATTCTCAAAAACATATTCGCTCACGACGGGAAACGATTGTTGCATCTCGTTTCTTCTTACATCAATAAAATCTACTTTGGCCGTGATCTGGCACGATTTAAACTGTCTGAACTCATAAATATTGGCACGTAGTAATCTAAAGTTATCTACTTTTATTTCTTTGCCCAAACTATCTTTTACAGGTTTTCCACGGCTGTCCAGAAGTGTTTTTAGACCGTCTTTAACCTGCTTTTCTTTTATAAATTCTTTTTCTTTAATCTGCTCAGGCGAAATATTAATTTGCCTAAAATTGATCACCATACTATAGTCGTACGTAACATTTTTTTGTTTAGCACTGTGGTAAACCGTCCATTTATCGTTTAGTCCGTAGGTTTTAAAGTCTAATAAATCATCCTGCAGCTGCTTCGGAATCACCATATTGGTTTCGTTCTTCGCATACACATTTACAAAGTCAGTTCCTTTAAACTGCGCATCGTCCATGAGTTTTTTAGTGTTTTTATAGCCCGGATTTATACCTTCTAAATAAGCAAAATCATCATACGCTTTTCTAAAATCCATCTTATTATTAGACTTCAAAAGCGCCGACGCATTCTCATACAAATATTTAGAAAGCGCGTTTCTGCTGCTTACAATCTGATCTGAATAATTATCAAACGGAAAATATGCATTTTTTCCCTGCTTCAATAAAGGCAACGGCAATAAAGGCCTTATTTTCTCCTGACGGTTGTTCAATTGCAAGTAAGTGTTGTAGATACGTTCTGAATTGGCAGGATTCGCCTCTTTTACCATCATATCCAGATTGCGCAAATCCCGATCTTTTGCTTTAGCCAACGCTTCTTCTAGCAAATACACATAATCTTGCTTTCCTTTCGACTCTTTTTTGGTGCGCAATGCCTCTACAGCGCGATCTATAGCACCGTCATAATTACCATCGCTCAATAGTGATTGAGTGGTTTTTACCCCACAAGAATAAAGCGTTAAAAATAATATAGAAAATAGTAAAGTAATTTTTTGCATAACTGGAACTTTTAATGCTGTAAATATATCAGTTTTAGATCAATTGAGATACAACTGCCTCATGATTTTAAGTTTCAGGAGCACAAATTTTATTTCCATAATGACGTCTCGTCCCGCTGTACGCTAAATCTTTTATGGCGAACCCCGCCACAAAAGGATATCGCTGCCATCGGGGCTCAGTTTAGAAGTCTCGTTTTCATAAGGGTAGAGGTGCTTTGCTAAGAGGTATTTTACCCCAATGTTTCGGCGTTATCACCCAATTTTTAGGTTCGTTACTGAAGTTTTTAGGTCTTAAACCTAAATTTTTAGGTCTTGGACTTAAAATTTTAAGTGCTGAACCTAAAGTTTTAGGTTCCCAACCTAAACGTTTACCCTTTCGACCTAAACGTTTGGGTAAACAACCTAAAAACTTCATGATTAGACCTAAAAAAGACTTTAAAAGGCTTAATTACTCCTGTTAAGTTAAATAATGCTATTACGTAAGTCACTGTTTATTGCGAGATGTTTGTACATTTAAGATCCTATCAAATATGGGTATGTACTATCAAGATTTCGCCACTTAATTTATGTCGAAACGCCGTAAGAAACTCGTCTGTAAAGTTCGGCCAATTCCAGAAGGTAAACCCCAAGTCACTAAATGCCCAAACGGGTAAAAAGGAAAATTTCTGAATATCAGTCGCAACCTTGCACAAAGGACACGTTAGCGTATCGCTTTTATTTTCGGCCCAGTCATTTAAGAAGTCCCAATCTTCAGATGCAATGTTTTGTTTGCAGTTCGGGCAAATGCATTCGTCTATACCGGTTTCACCCGCATGAAAAACATTTCTTTCAGTAATAATTTCCAAACCATTGGTGATTAGGTTAAACGGTAATTCATCTGGAAGATTGGTTACTTGTTTTGCACCATGAGAGATTGAATAACCATTATTGCTGCTTAAAATACAATCTGAAAGGGTTGGTTTGACAATATCCTGCGAAATCAGCCAAGTCAAAATTTCTTGTGCTTTGATGTTTTTGTCTGGATAACTGGATTGCCTTGGAACTATCGAAATACTATGGTCACTCATTTTTTGTCTTTTGGGTTTTTGGTAGCGTTATAAAATTATGATTAACTTGTATATATAAACTATGCAATGGCTCATAATAGTCCAAATTTGCTGGCTTTGGATTAAAAAATTATACATTTTATCTTTACTAAAGTACTATTTTTTTGTAATAAATTAACTGATGAAATTTTATATCGTTATGAAAACGATTGCCGCGTAAGGGATAGAGGCGGTATCCTTTTGCCGCCGAAGTAAGGCAAAAGATAAAGCCGAAAGCCCGACCCGGAGGGATACGCTCAAAAAAATAGTATTGGTTTTGAAGTAGTTGATCTTGAGGATTTCGATCGAAGATTTTGCGTGATTTCTAATGAAGAAAAATTGTAAAATGTTTAGGATGACGAAGGGTAAAAGGAATAAAGATATTTTTTAAACAAAAAAAATCCTGTCTCAAGTTGAAACAGGATTTTTACAATTGATATTCTTTTTTCTTTTATTTTTAAACTGTTGCCGTTTCTGGCAACGGAATTTGATTTTTAAGCAAATCTTCAAAAGTTTCGTGGGCACGAATTAGGATTCCCTCACCGTTCATCCATAATACTTCTGCTGGTTTGTATCTCGAATTGTAATTAGAAGCCATAGAAAAACAGTATGCTCCTGCGTTTCTAAAAGCCAGAATATCGCCCTCGGTAATTTCGGGGATTCTGCGGTTGTTTGCAAAAGTATCGGTCTCGCAAATGTAGCCCACTACAGAGTAAAAACGCTCTTTTCCTTTTGGGTTCGAGATGTTTTCGATATGATGTTGCGAACCATAAAACATTGGACGGATTAGGTGATTGAAACCACTATCGATTCCGGCAAAAACCGTTGAGGTCGTTTGTTTTACTACGTTTACTTTGGCTAGAAAGAAACCAGCTTCGCTCACTAGGAATTTTCCAGGTTCGAAAATTAGGGTTAGATCTTTGCCGTATTCTGTACAAAAAGAGTTGAATCTTTTGGATAGTTTTTTACCTAATTCTTCGATGTCAGTTTCGATATCGTCTTTTTTGTAAGGTACTTTAAAACCGCTTCCGAAGTCTAAAAATTCTAGTTCTTTGAAGTGTTTTGCTGTATCAAACAAAATTTCGGCTGCGTATAAGAATACTTCGATATCCAGAATATCAGATCCTGTGTGCATGTGAATCCCGACGATACTCATTTTGGTATTCTCGACAATTCGCAAGATATGCGGCAGTTGATGTACCGAAATACCGAATTTACTATCGATATGTCCTACCGAAATGTTGGCATTTCCACCCGCCATAACGTGTGGGTTGATACGGATACATACTGGAATTTGAGGATATTTAGTTCCGAATTGCTCCAGAATAGACAAGTTATCAATATTGATTTGAACGCCCATTGCGGCAACTTCTTCAATTTCTTCTAATGAAACTCCGTTTGGAGTAAAAAAGATTCTGTCTGGTTCGTAGCCAGCATGAAGACCTAATAAGACTTCTTGAATAGATACAGTATCTAATCCAGACCCCATGTTCTTTAACAATTGAAGAATCGCAACATTTGATAAAGCCTTCATGGCATAATTAACTCTTAAGTTTTCTACTTTAGAGAAAGCTTTTGTTAATCTGTTATATTGAGATTGGATTTTTTCGGCATCATAAACATATAATGGACTTCCAAATTGATCTGCTAATTGCAGTAAATCTTTTGCTTGCATTGTTAAAGTATTTTTGACAAATTTATTACTCTTTTGACTAACTGCAAATTAATTGTAGAAAAATAACAAATTATAACAAATTGTTTAATTTTGAACAAAAAGTTGGTTAAAAAAGATTTTTGTAAATCTTTTTTTGAGGGGCTAAGTTGCTAAGAATCTAAGTTACTAAGTTTTTTGCCACGAATGACATGAATTTATGCGAACTTTTATTTTAAAGTTGAGTTATGCGTTTTTGTAATTAGTGTAATTAGTGGTATAAAAGGAGCTGCTGATGTTTTAAGCTAATAAGTTTTTCGCCACGAATTACACAAATTACTCGAATTTTTATTTTTAGTTAACGTTTCTGTAATAAGTGAAAATTAGTGTAATTCGTGGCAAAAAAATCTTTGCAATCCTTGAAATCTGTGACATAAAAAAGCGGCTAGCGTTTTGATTTGCTAAGTTTTTTGTTAAAAATTGTTTCATTTTTCCCCACAAATTCCACGAATCGCCCGAATTAATTACGGTACATAAAAATCAACTCAATCTACATTAGTGAAATTAGTGCAATTCGTGGCAAAGAAATCATTTTAATCTGCGAAATCTGTGGCATAAAAAAAGTCGCTAAGATTCTAAAGTATTTAAAATAAAACTCAGAACCTTAGCGACTCAGTATCTTAGAACCTTAAAAAAATCACAAACTCGGAAGATCTCCATTTCCTTTGGTTGGCAAATTGGTTGATCCCATCAGGAATAGATCTACTTCTCGTGCAGCTTCGCGGCCTTCAGAAATAGCCCAAACGATTAAGGATTGTCCTCTTCGCATATCACCAGCCGTAAAAATATGAGGAATATTGGTTTGATAATTGTTTGCTTTATAGTTGCTTCTCATGTCAACCTCCAGACCTAATTGCTCGCTCAAAGTTTTCTCAGGACCAGTAAATCCTAAAGCCAATAAAGCCAAGTCGCAAGGCCATATTTTTTCAGAGCCTTCTTTTTCGATTAATTCAGGTCGTTGTCCTGGAGTCATTTTCCATTGTACTTCAACAGTTTTTAATCCAACTAATTGGCCGCTTTCATTCGAAATAAATTCTTTTGTATTGATTAACCAGTTTCTGTCGCAACCTTCTTCGTGAGAAGAAGACGTTTTGAGCTGCAATGGCCAGAAAGGCCAAGGCGTAGTTTCGCTTCTTCCAACAGGAGGTTTTGGTAAAATCTCAAAATTAGTTACAGATTTTGCTCCATGTCTGTTAGAGGTTCCCACGCAGTCAGACCCTGTGTCTCCGCCACCAATTACAATAACATCTTTACCAGTCGCTTTTACCTGATCAGGAATAGATTCTCCGTATAAAACTTTGGTTTGCTGTGTCAGGAAATCCATTGCCTGCACAACGCCTTTGCTTTCGATTCCTTTCGTTGGCAAACTTCTTCTTTCTGTTGCTCCACCGCACAATACGATAGAATCGAAAGCATTTAATTCGCTTACGCTAAAGTTAACCCCAACATTTACATTGGTTTTAAAAGTGATTCCTTCTGCTTCCAGAATAGCGACACGTCTGTCGATGATTCCTTTTTCTAATTTGAAATTCGGAATTCCGTAACGCAATAAACCTCCAATAGCATTATCTCTTTCAAAAACAGTTACGGTATGACCCGCTCTGTTTAATTGTTGAGCAGCTGCCAAACCAGCAGGTCCTGAACCAATAACAGCAACAGTTTTGCCTGTTCTGGTTAAGGGAGTTTGTGGTTTGATCCAACCTTCTGCAAAACCTCTTTCGATAATGTTTTTCTCGATATTTTCGATCGCAACAGGCTCTTTTATGATTCCCAATACACATGATTTCTCACATGGAGCAGGGCATAATCGACCTGTGAATTCTGGAAAGTTGTTGGTAGATTGCAGAATTTCTAAAGCGCTTTGCCATTCTTCCTGATGCACCATGTCGTTAAAATCAGGAATTAAATTTCCTAACGGACAAGCACTGTGGCAAAAAGGAATACCACAATCCATACATCTCGATCCTTGTTCTTTTATTTTATCTTTTGCTAACGGAATCGTAAATTCATTATAGTTCGAAACACGTTCTATAACCTCAATATTACTTTCGTCGGCTCTGTTATATTCTTTAAATCCGCCTATTTTACCCATGACATTTTAATTAAATTTCGTTGTGAGATATGAGATATGAGAAGTAAGTTGAAAAGCTCAAACTTAGTACCTCTGTATCTTTGTAACTCAGAACCTCCTAATCTGCTATTAATTCTTCTATTTTTTTCTCTTCAGCAATTCTTTGTAATGCTTTTTTGTAATCAGTTGGCATTACTTTTACGAAATGGTTTTGTTGATTTTCCCAGTCTGCTAAAATTCGTTTTGCTAATGGACTGTTGGTGTACAAAGAGTGGTTTTTGATCAGTTTTCTTAGTTTTGTCACATCTTCTTCTTCGATAGGATCAAAGGCAACCATTTCCATGTTGCATAAAGTCGCATCAAATTTTTGATTTGGATCATAAACATAAGCCACACCACCGCTCATACCCGCAGCAAAGTTTCTTCCTGTTTTTCCTAAAACAACGACAGTACCACCTGTCATGTACTCGCATCCGTGATCTCCAATTCCTTCTACAACCGCAGTTGCTCCAGAATTTCTAACACAAAAACGCTCTCCGGCCATTCCATTAATATAAGCCTCTCCGGTAATAGCTCCGTAAAGGGCAACGTTCCCGATAATGATGTTTTCTTCAGGTTTGAAGGTAGCTGTAGGAGGAACTTTGATAATCAATTTTCCTCCGGAAAGGCCTTTTCCTAAATAATCATTACAGTTTCCGTGAATTTTAAACGACAAACCATTGGTAGCAAATGCACCAAAACTTTGTCCTGCAGAACCTTCAAAATCAACCAAAATAGTGTCTTCAGGCAAACCTTGAGCGCCATAGATTTTTGAGATTTCATTACTCAAAATAGCCCCTACCGAGCGGTCTGTATTTTTAATTTTAAAGGTAACTCTTGTTTTTTCCTTTCTGTAAATAGAAGGAATCGCTTCTTTTATAATATCAAAATCCAATACGTTTTCTAAATGATGATCTTGCGTAGTCGTATTGTGATTCGGAACCGTTTTTGCTTTTTCCGGTTTGTATAAAATAGAAGATAAGTCTAAACCATTGGCTTTATAATGTTTAATCGCTTTGTTTACATTTAATTTTTGCGATTGTCCCACCATTTCTTTTAAGGTTCTAAAACCTAATTGTGCCATGATTTCTCTTAATTCCTCAGCAATAAAATACATAAAGTTGATCACGTGCTCTGGAGTTCCCTTGAAATTTTTTCTCAATTCAGGATCCTGAGTAGCGATACCCACAGGACACGTATTTAAGTGACAAGCTCTCATCATAATACAGCCAGAAGCAACAAGAGGAGCAGTAGCGAAACCAAATTCTTCGGCTCCTAATAAAGCGGCAATGGCAACGTCACGACCTGTTTTCAACTGTCCGTCACATTCTAAAACCACACGGCTTCTTAAATCATTTAAGATTAGAGTTTGTTGTGCTTCGGCTAAGCCAAGTTCCCAAGGAATACCAGTGTGTTGCAATGATGTTAAGGGCGCTGCACCAGTTCCTCCGTCATAACCTGAAATCAAAATCACATCTGCTTTTGCTTTTGCGACACCAGCAGCAATGGTTCCAACCCCAACTTCTGAAACTAATTTTACGTTGACACGTGCTTCACGATTGGCATTTTTTAAGTCGAAAATTAACTGAGATAAATCCTCGATAGAATAAATATCGTGGTGCGGTGGAGGTGAAATCAAACCTACATAAGGCGTAGAATTTCTGGTTTCTGCAATCCAAGGCACTACTTTTTCTCCTGGTAATTGACCACCTTCTCCAGGTTTTGCACCCTGAGCCATCTTGATTTGGATTTCTTTAGCATTCGTCAAATAGTTGATCGAAACTCCAAATCTTCCAGAAGCAACTTGTTTGATGGCACTATTTCTAGAATCTCCATTGATTTCTTTCTGGAAACGTTTAGGATCTTCTCCGCCTTCTCCAGAATTACTTTTTCCGCCAATTCTGTTCATGGCAATGGCCAAATTCTCATGTGCTTCTCTACTGATAGAGCCGTAAGACATCGCACCAGTTTTAAATTTTTTTACAATTTCTGTCCAAGGTTCTACTTCATCAATAGAAATTGGATCTAAATTATTAAATTCGAATAAACCTCTAATAGTCATTAGGTTTGAGCTTTGCTCGTTTACCATGTTAGAGTATTCTTTATAACTTTCCGGACTGTTTAAGCGAACAGCCTGCTGTAATTTTGCAATAGTGGTGGGGTTAAACATGTGTTTTTCGCCACCACGTCTCCATCTGTAAATTCCACCTATTTCCAAAGGCAATAAGTTGGCAATCTTAGAATTTGGAAATGCTTTTTGGAAACGTTTCTTCACTTCTTTTTCTACTTCCATCAAGCCAATTCCTTCGATTCTAGAAGGGGTATATGGGAAATATTTATTTGTAAAGGTTTTATTGAGACCTAAAATTTCAAAAATTTGAGCAGCTCTGTACGAATGTAACGTAGAGATACCAATTTTGTTCATGATTTTAAGGATGCCTTTTGCTATTGCTTTGTTGTAATTTACAATAGCATAATCTGCTTTTACGCCCGTTATAAATCCTTGGTTTACTTGATCGTGAATGATTTCGTTTACCATGTAAGGATTGATGGCACTTGCTCCATATCCAAACAATAAAGCGAAATGATGCGGCTCGCGCGGTTCAGCAGATTCGATTATGATGCCGAATTTCGAGCGAACTTTTAAAAAGTTTAAAGAGTGATGGATGTAAGAACACGCCAATAACATAGGTATTGGAGCCATTTCTTCACTCACGCCCCTATCTGAAAGTATAATAATATTGCAACCTTCAGAAACAGCTTTAAAAGTGGCTTGAACACATTTTTCAAGTGCGCGCTCCAAACCATTAACTCCTTTTTCTATTTTATATAAAGTAGAAATAGTAGCCGATTTAAAATCAACGTGGTCAATGTTTCTTACTTTATCCAAATCTT
The DNA here is from genome assembly GCF_020911905.1 of Flavobacterium flavipigmentatum. NCBI lineage: Bacteria > Pseudomonadati > Bacteroidota > Flavobacteriia > Flavobacteriales > Flavobacteriaceae > Flavobacterium > Flavobacterium flavipigmentatum. The sequence goes on from NZ_CP087133.1 coordinate 2,342,565, forward strand.
CATTTGAAATTACCGGATTTTGGATTTTTAATTTTTTACATTGTTTAGATTCAATTTCAAAAATATTAAAATCACCACCAATTGCTAAACTGATATCGGTAATAATTTCTTCACGAATACCATCCAGAGGCGGGTTGGTTACCTGAGCAAATAATTGCTTGAAATAGTTGTACAATAATTGTGGCTGATCAGATAAAACGGCCAGTGGTGTATCATTACCCATAGAACTGATGGCCTCGCCACCCTGACTCCCCATTGGGTTGATAATGGTTTTTAAATCTTCTATAGTATAACCAAACAAACGTTGTCTGGTTTGAAAATCAAGTTTTTCAACAGGAGTAGGGTTGTTGGTATATGGAATTTTAGCCAACGGTAACAAATTAGCATCAATCCATTCTTTGTATGGACGCTTGGTTACAATAGCTTTTTTTATTTCGTCATCTTCAATAATACGACCTTCGTTCATGTCAACCAAGAACATTTTTCCGGGCTCTAAACGACCGTGTTGCACCACATCTTCAGGTTCTACATCCAAAACACCAATTTCTGATGACATGATCACGAAACCGCTTTTTGTTAAGGTATAGCGAGAAGGACGCAATCCGTTTCTATCTAATAATGCACCAATCACGTTACCGTCTGTAAACGGAATAGAAGCAGGACCATCCCAAGGCTCCATGATACAAGAGTTAAATTCGTAGAAAGCTCTTTTCTCTGCAGACATGGTTTGGTGTTTTTCCCAAGCCTCCGGAACGACCATCATCATGGCTTCTGGCAAGGAACGACCCGTCATTAGTAAAAGTTCGATCACCATATCCATAGAAGCAGAATCTGATTTTCCTTCCAGGATAATAGGGAACAATTTTTTGATATCGGCGCCAAAAACTTTGCTTTCCATCAATTCTTCACGGGCGCGCATTCTGCTTACGTTGCCGCGAAGAGTATTAATTTCACCATTGTGACACATGTATCGAAAGGGCTGCGCCAGCTCCCATGACGGGAAAGTATTGGTTGAGAAACGTTGGTGAACTAACGCCAAACGCGTCACCAAATCCGGATCTTTTAAGTCAATATAGTACCTACTAATGTCTTCTGGCATCAAAAGACCTTTGTATATAATAGTTGTAGTCGATAAACTAGAGAAATAAAACATGTGGCTTTCTGAGGTTTTAGAGCCTCTTATAGCGTGTTCGGCAATTTTTCTAGCTGCAAAAAGTTTTGCATTAAACTCTTGTTCTGTTAACTCCTGACCGTTTTTGCTAACAAAAACCTGTTTAACTGTTGGTTCTTTTTCTGCGGCGATTTGCCCTAAATTTTCAACGTCAACAGGGACATCTCTCCAACCCAGAATTTTTAAGTTTTGATCCTTAATGGTAGATTCGAAAGCATTCATGCAAAAAGAAGCCTGATTTTTACTTTTCGGTAAAAAAACCATTCCTGCTGCATATTCGCGTGTTTCAGGGATTTCAAAATCACATACTTTTTTAAAAAATGCATGTGGGATGTCAAATAAAATTCCAGCACCGTCTCCAGTTCTTCCATCAGAACTAACTGCACCACGATGTTCCAGTTTAATTAAGATATCCAATGCCTTATGAATGATGTCGTTAGACTTAATACCATTCAAATTACAAATAAATCCTGCACCACAGTTGTCGTGTTCAAATTCAGGCAGATAAAGCCCTTGTTCTTTAACTTTCATTCTTGATATTTTTTTTACAAAAATAGAGATTTCGTTAAATATAATGTATTGAAAATGTAATTCGGCTTACATTTTTGTAGTAATATTAGAAAAACGATTCTTAAATGATAATAATTTCGTAGAAAGCATTGCGAAATGATAAAATCACAATATGTATTGAATTATTTTAATGAAATACCTTTCTGAGGTATTGAAATTACTGGTATTTTTGTTAAATTTCAAACGAAATAGTGTTTTTTAGTTAACAATTTGAATGCAATAGTTTAACTATTTATTTTCTTCAAAGAGTAATTATCTTTTAATGTGAAGTAGGATGATTTTTTTAATTGAAAAAGATTTTACTTTTAAGTTGAATTTTGCTATTTTTGTCCCACTTTTATTCTGAACTAACTTCAGAACCAGACAAATTCTATATTATGAACATACACGAATATCAAGGAAAAGAAATTTTAGCGAGTTACGGAGTACGCATTCAACGCGGAATTGTGGCTAATAGTCCAGCTGAAGCTGTTGAAGCTGCGAAACAATTAACTGCCGAAACCGGTACAGGATGGCATGTTATAAAAGCACAGGTTCATGCAGGTGGACGTGGAAAAGGTGGTGGAGTGAAGCTTGCTAAAAATTTACAACAAGTTGAAGAAATTGCCGGACAAATCATCGGAATGCAATTGATTACACCTCAAACTTCTGCCGAAGGTAAAAAAGTAAGCACAATTTTAGTTGCAGAAGACGTATACTATCCTGGTGAAAGTGAAACTTCTGAATTTTATGTTTCTGTTTTATTGAATAGAGCTACAGGTCGTAACATGATCATGTATTCTACTGAAGGTGGAATGGATATCGAAGAAGTTGCGGAGCACACACCACACTTAATTTTTACTGAAGAAGTAGATCCTTCTGTTGGATTGCAAGGTTTTCAAGCAAGAAGAATTGCTTTTAACTTAGGTCTTTCAGGAAATGCTTTCAAAGAAATGGTTAAATTCATCGATTCATTATACAATGCTTACATTGGTTCTGATGCTTCTATGTTTGAAATCAACCCAGTTTTGAAAACTTCAGACAATAAAATTATGGCTGTTGATGCTAAAGTAAATATCGATGATAATGCTTTATACAGACAACCAAAATACGCTGAGATGAGAGATATCCGTGAGGAGAATCCAATCGAGGTTGAAGCTAAAGAAGTAGGTTTAAATTACGTAGATCTTGACGGTACTGTAGGATGTATGGTAAATGGAGCTGGTCTTGCAATGGCGACAATGGACTTAATTAAGTATGCTGGTTTTGAACCTGCAAACTTCCTTGATGTTGGAGGAACTGCTGATGCAAAACGTGTTGAAACGGCTTTCCGTATTATCTTAAAAGATCCTAACGTAAAAGCTATTTTGATTAATATTTTTGGAGGAATCGTTCGTTGTGATCGTGTTGCTCAAGGTGTTGTAGATGCTTACAAAAATATGGGTGATGCTATTAAAGTGCCAATTATCGTTCGTTTGCAAGGAACAAATGCTGAAATTGCAAAAGAATTGATTGACAATTCAGGTATGCCAATTTTATCAGCTACTCAGTTTCAAGAAGCTGCTGATCAGGTTCAGGCTGCACTTTCTTAATCAAACAAGAAATCAATTATATATAAAACCATCCTTAAAGGATGGTTTTTTTTTGAAATATTTTAACCGCAAAAAAATACAAGGATTCTAGAAAAAAGTTAGCCACAGATTACACAGATTAAAGCAGATTTTAAATAATCCTTTTAATACTGATAATCTGTGGCTAAAAAAACTTTGCGTTTAGCTCAATGCCAGATTAAAATCCTAGCGTTCTTTGCGGTTAAAACTTTATTTTTTATTCTTCCCGTTTTTGTAAACAACTTTTTCTACAACCTGAATTTTAGGAGTAGCTTTTGAGTTGTTTTTCTTGAAAGGCTTTTTGGCTGCGGGCCCTGATTTTGAAGGCGCTTTGTCGCCTCTTCCTTTTTCGGAATCTTTGGTACTCGCTTTAAATTCTGGTCTTTCTTTTGTGCTCTCTTTCTTTGGAATTTCAGCTTTATGTTTCGCTAAAACATCATTTGGGTTTTTAGGATTTTCTTTCGTTCCTCTCAAATGAATAACCAATCCGTTAAGGAAATTACGCAAGACTTGATCACCACATTCCATGTAATTTTCATGATCTTCAGCTCTAAAAAAAGCGCCTAATTCAGATTTTGAAATTCGAAAATCTACTAATTCTAAAATCTCAACTATTTGGTCATCACGGAGCATCAAAGCCACGCGAAGTTTTTTTAAGATATCGTTGTTTGTCATCGTTTAATTTTTTACAAAGGTACGTTTTAAAAGTAATTTGATTACATTTTATTGAGCAAGGGAGCTGTTTTTTGCTACGAATCGCACTAATTTTCGCTAATTAAATTCTAAAAACAATACAATCCGTGAAAATTTGTGTAATTCATGGTAGACTCTTTTACATTATTTCGAATTAAAGGCGTTTAAGATGTTTGTCAATTTATCCAGATCTTCTTTAAGATGATTAGCCGTAACCACAATTCTATTAATGTCTTTGGAGTTTTCCTGATACCTGAAATTGGCAATAATAATGTTGTTTTCTTTGAGAACTTCAGTGATACTTTCTATTTCGATATAAATCAGCGGATACGTTTTATCAAATTTAATGTTCTCATTTTTGATTAGTTTTGAATCTATATACTTCAGGTTCTCTGTTAGTTTTTGATGTTGAATTTTGTAAATCTCCTCTGCATCAGCCAAAGTTTGCACAAAAGCAGGATTCATTCCGGCAGCAGAAACGAAAGTATCCAGATTTTTTATTCTATCTATGAAAGAAGTATCACTAGCAATTACGCCTCCAGTCAAGCCAAATGCTTTACCTAACGATGCCAGCATAATTTTTCGTTGAATAGGAAGGTGTATAGAGGAGTATATTCCTGAGCCTTTTTCTCCCAATATGCCTAGTGAATGCGACTCATCAATAACCAAAGTGATTTCTTTACAACTTGAAATTTCTTTTAAAATACTCAAATCAATTGCTTTTGTTTGATGCGAAGGCACGGCATCGGCAAGAATTGTTATTTTTTCAACAGCATTATCGAGCAAACGAGTATTTAATGTACCATTGATTAAAACAGGTAAACTATTAGGGGTTTTAATAGCAGTGTGAATCTCCTGCAAGTGAAAAAAGCAAGCTGTATCTTTTCGTAATTCGTCCATAACGAGTTTTCCTGCGAGCATTCCCGAAGAAACGGTAACTGCTGCTGCGGCTTTTACGTGTTGAGCCAAAAAAAGCTCACCATCATCATAAGCAGTAAGTTTGATGTTGGCACTTCTGGAACTTCCATAAGTTGTTCCCCATCTCAGGATGTTTTTTACCACTAATTCCTGAAACATGGTGTTTTTTGGCAATCCCAAATAGGCGGTTCCTCCAAAATACAAATATTGTTCTTGGTCGATTTCGATGATTCTATCTGGAAATTGTGTTACTTTCATCATTATTTAAAGTAAAGTCACGCCAGTTCCGTTAAGTTCCGAATAATAAATGATGCCGTCTTTTATGGTCACACCCGTTGCAATATCTTGGGCAAGTAATAGTGCACCATCCATATCTACATAATCCAATTGAGGTAGCAAATGCGCAATAGCTGAAATTCCAACGGTTGATTCTGTCATGCAACCTACCATCGTTTTCAATCCTAACTTTTTTGCTTCCTCAATCATGCGCTTTCCAGGTGTTAAACCGCCACATTTTACCAGTTTTACGTTTATTCCGTGAAAATGATTGAAGCATTTCGCCACATCCGCTTCAATGATACAGCTTTCGTCTGCAACGATTGGCAAAACCGAGTGTTTGAAAACTTCTTTATGAGCCTCCCAATTGTCAGCTTTCATAGGTTGTTCTAAAAATTCTACGCCTAATTTTTTCAGTTCAACAGCATTATTAATCGTTTCTTCAACTCCCCATCCGCAGTTGGCATCAATTCTAAAAATGGCGTTGGTATGTTTTCTGAGTTCTTTTACAATGGCAATGTCTTCTTTTGTTCCTAATTTAATTTTATAAATAGGCCAGGGCAATTCCTGCATTTTAGAAACCATTTTTTCTATAGAAGCAATTCCGATGGTGTAGTCCGTCATCGGATTGTTTTCGGTAGTGTAATTCCATAATTGGTATAATTTTTTGCCTTTTTTCCGCGCATACAAATCATTGTAAGCCAGGTCTAAAGCGCACAAAGTAAACATATTTTCTTTTAGGTGAGGATGTATTTTAGACCAGAATTCTTCGGGAGTTTCGTCTTCTGTAGCTTCGATCAGAGGTTTTATTTTTTCTAAATCTGCCATCATTACGGGAACCGTCGTCTTGTAATAAGGGTTTGATGTGGCTTCTCCATATCCGGAAAATCCATCGCTTTTTAGTTCCACGATTAACGACGGCTGAAAATCGATAGATTCTCTTGATATCGTAAAAGTATGTTTTAGTTTTAGATTGTATTCTCTTAATATTAGTTGCATTTTTTATTTTTTTTAAATTTAAAAACCGATTCAGAATTCTATTTACAGAATTTATCTCCTTTAGAATTTTATATTTTTTGTATGATTATAGGTTGATACTTTCATTATATTAAAAAAGTGAAAAAGAAAATATAACTATTTATGAATTGAAAAGATCAGATTGAAATGCAATTTTAGTTAAAAAAAACGATTATTGAAGTTAAAATTGTTAAATGATTTAATTTTAATGAAGCTCTGTTGTTTGATGCAGTATTTTGTGATTTTTGTTTTTCGTTTAAGAATTTTATACTGCCTATTTTATTGATATACGTTTCAAAGATTTGTCTTTTAAAAGTAAAAACAATATTTTAGCCAAAATAAAAAAACCAGATGAATACCCAAACCGATAAAATAAGTTTGCTTCTCGAAATGATTGCTTTCTCTACAATTGATGGGAAGTTGCATAAGAGAGAACACGAATTTTTGTGGTTAGTGGCTCAGGAACTGCAAATTGATGTGGTCACCTTTCAGGATTTATTTCATCAGGAAATCAAACCCACAGTGATCAAGTCTGAGTTTCAGCGTATCCAACAATTCTACAGATTGGCGCTTATCATGTATTGCGATGGTGTTTTGCACGAAAAAGAAGCCATTGCGATTCAGCAAATTTCAATACAAATGGGACTCAATCCTGCGGCTACCAAGCGTATTTTGGATTTAATGAAAAAAGCACCCAATGCAATCATCGATCCTAAACTTTTACTGAAAGTTTTTCAGGAACAGCATAATTAAGGCAATTGTTCTTGTAGTTTTTTTATATCGTCACGTAATTTTGCTGCCTGTAAAAAGTCAAGTTCCTTCGCCGCTTTTTCCATTGATTTGCGTTTCTCACGAATCATTTTTTCTAATTCGGCTTTTGGTAAATATTTCGTTTCTGGTTCTGCCGCAACAGACAAAGTGTGACCTAGTTCGTATTCTACCAAAGGATTTTTGGTAAAGGCGCTTTCTATTTTTTTATTTAAAGCCTGAGGAGTTACGCCGTTTTCCGTATTAAAGTTAATCTGTTTGGTTCTTCGATAATTGGTTTCGTCAATTGTTTTTTGCATACTTGCCGTAATTTTATCGGCATACATAATGGCTTTTCCGTTTAGATTTCGAGCTGCCCGACCAATAGTTTGGGTGAGCGAGCGGTGGCTTCGTAAAAAACCTTCTTTGTCGGCGTCTAAAATTGCAACCAACGAAACTTCCGGTAAATCAAGACCTTCACGAAGCAGGTTGACTCCAATTAAGACATCAAAAATACCTTTACGTAAATCCTGCATAATTTCGATACGCTCCAAAGTATCGACATCTGAGTGAATGTAACGACAGCGAATACTCACTTTGGTTAAATATTTGGCCAATTCTTCCGCCATTCTTTTGGTCAGAGTGGTAACCAAAACCCTTTCGTCCAATTCACAACGAATCTGTATTTCTTCAATTAAATCATCAATTTGGTTCAAACTTGGGCGTATTTCTATAATTGGGTCTAATAAACCAGTTGGGCGAATTACTTGCTCAACATAAATTCCGTCTGATTTTTGCAATTCATAATCGGCGGGCGTTGCAGATACGTAAATCACCTGATTTTGCATGGCTTCAAATTCTTCAAATTTCAAAGGGCGATTGTCCATAGCTGCAGGTAAACGAAAACCATACTCGACCAGATTTTCTTTTCGACTACGATCGCCTCCATACATAGCGTGTACTTGCGAAATGGTCACGTGACTTTCGTCAACTACCATTAAATAATCATTTGGAAAATAATCCAACAAACAGAAAGGTCTCGTGCCCGCTTCTCTTCCGTCAAGATAACGTGAGTAGTTCTCAATTCCGGAACAATAACCTAGTTCACGAATCATTTCAAGGTCAAAATTGGTGCGCTCTTCTAATCGTTTTGCTTCCAGATGTTTGCCTATTTCCTTAAAATAATCAACCTGTTTGACCAAATCTTGCTGAATTTCCCAAATTGCCCCTTGCAAAACATCTGGTGATGTTACAAACATGTTGGCCGGATAAATAGTTAGTTTTTTAAATTTTTCTATAACTAATGAAGTTTTAGCGTCAAAAGATTCTATTTCTTCAATTTCGTCTCCAAAAAAGTGAATTCTAAAAGCATCATCAGCATAACTTGGATACACTTCTACAGTATCACCTTTGATTCTAAAGGTTCCGGGAGTAAAATCAGCTTCAGTTCGGGCATATAAACTTTGTACCAGACTGTGTAATAATTTAGTACGTGAAATCACCTGATCTCTTTCGATAGCAATAACATTTTTCTGAAATTCTACAGGATTTCCAATACCATATAAACAAGAAACAGAGGCAATAACAATTATATCTCGACGACCTGATAGGAGAGAAGATGTAGTGCTCAAACGCATCTTTTCGAGCTCTTCATTGATAGATAAATCTTTTTCTATAAAAACACCTGTAACAGGCATGAAAGCCTCTGGTTGATAATAATCGTAGTAGGATACAAAATATTCTACCGCATTATTCGGAAAAAATTGTTTGAATTCTGAATATAATTGCGCTGCTAACGTTTTGTTATGTGCCAAAACCAATGTCGGTTTTTGAACTTCCTGAATAACATTGGCAACGGTAAAGGTTTTTCCAGAACCTGTAACACCGAGTAATGTCTGGTACTTTTCGCCATCACGAACACCTTGCGCTAATTTTTCTATCGCTTGTGGTTGATCTCCTTTAGGGCTGTAATCTGAGGCTACTTGAAATTCCATTTTAAAAAGTAAAAGTTCTTATTTACAAAGATACAAGTTTGATTTCTTTTTATACGAAAGTAAAATCCAAAAGAAAACCGCCAACAAATAAATGCTGACGGTTATTCCATTTTACTAATTCTGGGATAACTTAGAAACTAAAGCTCAATCTTGCAAACACAAAACGTCCGTTTTGACCAAATTGTGAAACATTTCGTGAGTAAACAAACTGATTTTGATTAGACAAATCAATAGCGGTTGCGGTTGGCGCATAGGTTACGTTTCCACCTGCATCAACACCATTGGCTCTTCTGGCGGTTTGCGGACCTAAGTTTTTATCAGGATAAATGTCAAAAATATTGTTAGCTCCAATTACAATTTTAGTAAAATCAGTGATTTTAAAGCCTACAGACATATCAGTAATTACTTTTCCTCCCCAAACTGGGTGCTCATTTTCTACAGCTCTACCATTTACAATCGTGGCGCCCACAAATCCGTCACCATTTACATCCGCAACGTTTGGATCTGTAACTTCTCCAAAATATACATTTCTTAAAAAGAAATCGAATTTTTTATAAGTAAGATTATTTGTTAAGTTCACTTTTATTCGTGGCACTGCTTCTTCCAGATATATTCTTGAGGATTCAGAGTAATAAGTATTTACCTGTCCGGCGGCTTCCAAAATTGGTGAAGCGTGAATACTACCTACCTGCTGTGTTTTTGAAAAAGTTCCTGACAAATCATTTTTTAAGGTCAAATTTTCATTTAAATTTAATTTGTTCGTAATCACAACATCGATTCCTTTTGATTCCGTATCGATCGCATTAGCAAAGAAAGTAGCTGCATTGGCGCCCGCTTGGTCGTAAAGCGACTGTGTTACAGGAGTTGGAGTAAATTGATCGGTAAGTACCACTCTATCTTTTATTTTTATGTAATAAGCATCGGCCGTGATCGTAATATTAGCTGATGGTATTTTGGCACTAAATCCTGCACTTGCACTTCTGGATTCTTCTTGTTTTAATTTTGGAATACCCAATAAACCTGCTATTTGAGAATCATTGCTGAATGTTCCGACTTCAAAAGGTACACCTCCTGTAAATTGTGTTGCGGTCGATTCGTAGTAAATTTGATGTAAAGAAGGTGCTCTAAAACCCGTAGAGAAAGCACCGCGCAAGTTGATGTTATCTGTTATTTTGTAACGTGTGGCTAATTTAAAATTCGTAGTGCTTCCAAAATCTGAATAATTTTCAAAACGTACGGCTCCGTTTAGCAACCATTTTCCAGTAACATCTAATTCTAAGTCGGTATAAACGGCCACGCTATTTCTTTTTTCGTCTTTTGCATTAGCGGCTCTATATCCAGGAAAAACTTGCGCTCCTCCAGGTCTTGCGGCACCAAAAAAATCGGTCACTCGTATATTGGCAGGTGTTGTTCCTGTAACGACATTTCCGTTAATGTCATACTGGCTGTACGAATCAGGGACACCGGCATTGATGCCATACATTTCGTAACGATATTCAGCACCGAAAGCTACGTTTAAAGTATTGAACTTTTTACTCAAATCGAAATTGGTTGTGTTTTGAGAAAAACGCAAACCTCCTGCATCAAATTCTGTTGGAGAACCTTCTCTTAAAGTGGCATTTACAGTGTTTTCTATGTTGTAATCAAAAGCATTTCTTCCAAAGGTATTGCTCAGATCAAAATTCCAATCTTTAAAAATAGTTCCTTTAAGTCCTGCAGCAGCAGAAAGGTCATTAATAGTGGAATGTATTTCAGGTAAAAAGCCGTTCAAATACAAGCCTGTGTAGGATCTTGATTGATTGGGCCTTCTGAAAAAACCAGCAGATTCTCCTTCTCTGTAACTTGTACCACCAAAAACATACACTTCTAATTTATCGTTTATAGGGTAAGCAGCATTCAGAAAGAACTGAACACTTTCAAATGAAGATTGTCCTACACGCATGTTAAAATTTTTTCTTTCCAGATTTCTGTAAGCCAGTTCTCCGTCGGTTGCATCAAAATTTAATGCAGTTTGTAACTGCGGGATAGTGGTAGCATTACTTATGGCGGTTTGTTGAGCACTTGTAAAATAGCTCACTTGTGGCGCATATCCTTTTATCGTATTGATTATTTGTGTTGTATTTGGAGTATTACTTATATTTCCGAACAAAGAATTGATGTTGATGCCATCTTCAGAGGCTCTTTGTTCAATAGCATTATAAGCATTGTAAATAGTACCGGCTGCATCATTAGCTCTGCTTGTGGCATCACGCAATTGCAAACTTCCTGTTACGTTGATAAAACTTTTCTCTTTGCCTAAATTTGTACCATAATTCAGGTCCAATTGGTAATGATTTCCATCATTTCCGCCTCTGTGATCATTAGCATTTTTTGAGAAATTACTTCCTGAAAAAAGATTAATATCGAGTTTTTTAGTGTCTTTTTTTATATTTAAATTGATTACTCCTGCAATAGCATCTGAGCCGTATTGAGCAGAAGCTCCATCTCTTAAAACTTCAATTTTTTCTAGAGCAAAGGACGGAATAGCATTCAAATCTGTTCCTACCGATCCTCTTCCGGGAGTTCCGTTTATATTTACTAATGATGAAGTGTGTCTCCTTTTACCATTTAGCAAAACCAAAACCTGATCGGGTCCCAAACCTCTCAATTGGGCAGGGTCAAGGTGATCTGTTCCGTCTGCTACAGTTTGTGTGTTGGAGGTAAAGGAAGGTGCCACCATATTCAAAATCTGATTTAAATTGGTTTGTGCGCCCTGAGTGGCAATATCTTTCATCGCAATCACATCTATTGGCACGGCAGATTCTGTAACGGTTCTGGTTGGATTACGTGACCCAATAATGACCACATCCTGCAAAGTTTCGCCGCTTCCACTTGCTAAAGTAACATTTACAATAGGCCCGGTAACGGTCACAGTTTTGCTTTCTAGCCCCACATACGAAAATTGCAGTACGTCTCCAATTTTAGCTTCAATAGTATAATTTCCTTCAATATCGGTGACTGCTCCTCGTTGTGTACCTTTTACCAGTACGCTAACCCCGGGTAAGGAAGCTCCAGTTTCATCTACGACTTTTCCTTTTACAAGGTCAATTTTATTGTTTTGAGTTATCCGAACGGTGTTTTCTGGTGTGTTTTTAAGATCAGTTGCATTTAAATTGTTACTGTTGGCGAGAATAATGGCTAATGCAAATGGCGAAAGCGACACCTTTTTGAGTCGTAAAAGCATTCCATTTTTGAATAGATCCTTTTTCATAATTTTGGTTTGTTATTAATTTGGTTTTGAAATAATAGAAATCAAAAAAATAATTTAAAATAGGCTTTGGGCACTATAAATAAATTAATCAGAAGAGGATTTTGAATTTGTTTTTGGTATGAATCTTTAAGGCATGAGAATCTGAACCATTTGTAATAGCGACTTTATTGGAAAAGATGATGCTGTACTATGCTTGCAAATTAAAGTGGTATTGTTCGCCAGATTGTAAAACATCAAAAATAAATTTCTTGTAATGGTAAAACTACATAATTTTATATTAAAATTCTTACTCAAGGTAAAAAAAATATAAACTTTTTAGATTATTTAAGTATACGGTAGTTTAAAAGCATTAAAAATAGTTTTTTTCGAAATTTAAGATTCTATTTTTATTGTTTTTAGAATTTAAAATTACAACTTCCACTCTTTTTGCTGATTAGCGCTTAAGAAAGTCCAAGCAACAATACGACTTGTTTTTTGCCCTTGCGCCATATCAATGGTCTTGATTTTGGAAGTATTTACTTTGTTTAAAGTTTTATAAATGCTCGAAAGGTTTTCTTTCTTGGATACTAAAGTCGTGAACCACAAACATTGCATGGGATACTTGGCGCTTTCGTAAATCATTTGAGTTACAAAACCAATTTCTCCGCCATTGCACCATAATTCGGCATTGTGGCCTCCGAAATTCAAAATTGGATTGATTGTTTTTTTCTCTTTCGGATTTAAATTTGAAATCTTGCGAACAGTACTTTTGTTGGCTTCGGCTTCTGAAGCGTGAAACGGTGGATTGCACATTGTAAACGTGAATCGATCTTCGGGAGTAATGATGTTTTTAAAAATAAATCTTGATTCTGTTTGTTGTTGCAAACTGATGGCGTCAATTAAATGTGGATTGGCTTCGATAATAGTACTACAATTGTCAATAGCAACTTCGTCAATATCGGTGCCCACAAAATTCCAGTCGTAAAGTGCATTTCCTAAAATTGGATAAATACAGTTGGCGCCAGTGCCTATATCCAGACCTAAAACATTTACCCCTTCCGGCTGAATGCCGTTATTGGTTTCTGTTAGTAAATCGGCCAGATAATGAATGTAATCTGCTCTTCCGGGAATAGGAGGGCAGAGGTATTTTTTGGGGATGTCCCAATTTTGAATTTTATAATAGGTCTGTAGCAATGCTTTGTTGAGCAATTTTACAGCTTCGGGATCACTAAAATCTATTGTTTCGATGCCGTGAATGTTGATGGCAACATGTTTTTTTAATTCGGGACAATTTGAAATAAGTTGTGCAAAATCGTATCGCGAACGATGAAGATTTCGTGGATGTAAATTGGTTTTTTCAGAATCGTCTATCATTTTATTTTATCAATTTGGGTGCAAAGATAGTCATTCCTTTTTGGGAAATTGTATTTATGAAAATGATTGCCCTAGCCGTGATGGAAGCGGCATCCTTTTTCTGGCTTTTTTTGCCAGGAAAAGATACAGCGGACAGCAGGAAATAGCTTCTAATCATTACATTCCATTAATAATAAATCGCCATCTTCGTGGAAGATACTTACGAGTCCGTCCTGAGCGACGGCGTTGCTGCTGCCGGTTCTATAGCCAATTGTGAGGGTGTCATTTTGCAAAGGATATTGCAAATTGGTCGAAGAAATACCGTTTACTACGCCAATCGGAATAAGAGAAATAGGGGTTTTGGCGGTGTACCATTTTTCGAATTTTTTAGGCAATAAAAATATTTTGGAGTGATCATCGAGAATCACAATTTTGAGTAAATTTCTGTATCGGACAATGTTGGTAAGATTGGTGATGGTGTGATCGGCACGCCTTCCTGTTGCCCAAACAACGTTGACAGCGGGGATTTTTCGTTGGATAAGATAGTCAAAAGCCTTTTCCAGATCGGTTTTATCCTGATCGGGAGCGTGTACGATTTCGATTGGAAATTGCGAGGTTTTGTAGGTTTCCGGATCAAAACCACGGTCAAAATCACCCAAAAGCACGTCTATTTTGATGTCGAGTTTAATGACTCTTTCGATAGCAGAATCGAGTACGATGACCAACGGCGACCATTCGAGCAACTGTCCGAGCAACTCATTATTGCAGGACGCGCCATTAGCAATAATTAAGGCCGGTTCCTGATCGTCGCGAACTATATGGTGTGATGACATGCTGATTTTAGATTTTAGATTTTAGATTTTAGATTTTAGATTGTTGATTTTAGATTGTTGATCAGTGAAAAGCGATTTCAAGCTTTAATTTTTTTAAAAAAACTTAGAACCTTAGTCTCTCAGAAACTCAGAACCTCTCTTAAACCAATCTTCGGTGATAATTGATTTGTCCTAAATGATAGGCGAGATGTGTAGAAAGATGTACCAGAAAAAAACCTGTTGTCATTTCTTTTTCAAAAACGATTTGCGGGTAACTAGCTGCTAAATCAGCTTCTGTCAAGCTGTCAAGCGCATTGTTGACTACCGAAATAGTATCTTCGATTTTACGTATTAATTCGGATTTGGGAATGTCTTTTGATGAAAATTCTAAAGGCCTGTTTCGATTGTAACCTGTTTTACCAATTTCTGCACCAATATAGGCATTTATATTCCCGATGAGGTGCAAGCAAATATTTCCTGCAGAATTGGCGATATTTTTATCGATTGCCCAAATTTTGCTTTCGTCCTGATAGGCTTCGATTTCGCTTTTAAGTTTGTTAAGGTCTCGGTCAAAAAGTGATTTTAGAGTTTCGATTAACATAAGTATTCTTAAATTTTATTTTTTATCGGAATCCAAATATCCTCTTCGGCATTGGGGTCGTCTTTTTTGTATTTATCAGTCATCACAGCAAAATGAGGCCTTTCGTCAACAATATAGGCAGAATTGGGTAACCATTTTGTAAAAATAGCCTGGTAGGTTTTTTGAGCATCATTTGAAGAACCTTTGTGAGTAAAAACAGCGTAGTTGCCCTCCGGAATCACTAAAGTATGCATTTCTGAAGGAACTTCGTTAAAATCTGAAACCGCAACTGCCGCCCATTTTTGGAAAGTATTGTTAGGATCAAAAGGATCAAAATGTCCAACGGGAAATACTTCAAGCGAATATAAATTGGAGTTGACGGTGTTTTTAATTTCTTTTCTTCTCGGCATAAAGCCACTCCATAACTGAAAAGTTTTGTTTTCTATAAAATTCATCGAAATGTATTGCCCAATTAGCTTTTGTTCGTATAATTTTTCGATTCTGGCTTCCATTTTTCTTCTGTTATTCTATGATGTACTTTCTGGAATCGGTTTCGCTAAGCGAAAAATAACCCAACGGATAATTGGCAGAATCGGTTGTATTGATGATATTTCCTCGCACCGTTGCTGGTGGCGACTGAAAAGGGCCTCCTGAACTATTGCCTGCAATACTAACCAAAATAGTGATGTAGTTGTAATATTGTTTAGAAATACCAATGTGTGTTATCTCAATCACATCGCCGGGTTTTAAGTCTTCGTCATCAGAAATACTAAAAAATTCGTTGCCTTCAAAAAACTTATCCTCATCTGCATAATAGTTCGATTTTACTTTGTTAGAATAGAGATATTTATACAAATAATAGTTGTTTTCGTTGGCAGGATCATTGTAAAAAGTTTTTATCTCAATGTCTTGTCCAGTAAAACCACCTTCGTTATTTTGTTCAATTCGGGTAATAGGAGCAACTGCTTTAAATGTTTCAGAAGCATTGTAAGTATTGCCATTACTAATCACTGTCAGCGTATACGTCTGACCAATTACAGGTATGAAATTATTGCATACATATTGTCCTGTTTCGGGTATTTCTGTAAAATTGAATTGTTGGTTGCTGCTGTTTCGGACAAAAACGGTCGCTCCTGAAACGGTTGGAACTTTGTTTTCAAAATAATCAGCTGTGGTCGTTAGTTTTATGGTTTGTTGAGTTCCTGTCGTTCCTTTTTCCCAGTTGATTGCTGCTTCTATAACCAATTTTGGTGGAGCAGCATCCAGATCAATATCTACTACTTCTTCGCAATTGGTAAAGAAAAGAGCCATAAAAAGCACAATTAATAAGTGTAATTTTTTCATAACAATATGATTTATTTTCTTTTGATAGAAAGTGTTTTTTTAGAATTTAAAGTTATAACTCACGGCAGGAACTACACCAAAAATAGATGTTTTTACGGCTTCATTATCACCTGTGTCTACGTTCTGGCGAAAATTGATCGAAGCGGCATTTTGTCTATTATACAGGTTATAGATACTAAATACCCATTCGCCCTTCCAATTTCTGCCCTTATTTTTTCTGGGTGTCAAGGTAGCCGAAACGTCTAAATGATGATAGGCTGGCAAACGATTTTCGTTACGCAACCCATAACTCGGCACCGTAATTCCTAAATATTCATATTGGCCGTTCGGATAGGTTACAGGCTGTCCCGATTGCAAAGCAAAATTGGCTCCAAAAGACCATTTTTCGTTCAAATTATAAGAGGATGTTATGGCAAGGTTGTGGGTTTTGTCATAAGCAGAGTTGTACCATTGTCCGTTGTTGATGCCACTTTCCTGCGGAGTTCTTCCCGGTGTTTGCTGCTCAGATTTTGATAGTGTGTACGAAATCCATCCGTTTAATTTGCCTTCATTTTTCTTAAACATAATTTCTAAACCATAAGAACGCATTCTGCCGTTTAAAATTACTTGTTCGATAGCATCATTTGCAATCAAATCGGCCCCATCGATATAATCAAGTCGGTTTTGAATTTTTTTGTAATAGGTTTCAGCTTCGATAGAATAGGCTCCGTCATTGATGTTTCTAAAGTATCCAAAAGCTACCTGATCTGCAATTTGTGGTTTTATATAATTATCACTTGGCATCCAGACATCAAGCGGAGTAGGCGATGAGGTATTCGAAATTAATTGAAGATATTGCGCCATTCTATTGTAACTGGCTTTTAAAGCCTGATCATCATTGAGCTGATATGAAACTGAAAATCGGGGTTCTAAGTTATTGTAACTTTTTATCGATTTGTTTTTACTAAAATATTGAGTAGAAGTAGGAATTCCTTTTTCGTAAATCTGAAGTTCAGGGTTGAAAGTCACCGGACTATAGTTTTCATAATAATTAATTGTCGAAGCACCCAGACGATAAAACAAGCTGTAACGCAGTCCGTACGAAACGGTAATTTTGGTCGAAAGTTGATTTTCAGCTTCTATGTAAACCGCTGGTTCAAAAGCATATTTTTTATCCAATTGATCGGGATTGATTCCAGATTCGTCATTGCTAGGCTTGATAGTCCCCGGATTAAATTCATAATAGATACCATTTAGACCATAATTTAATTTGAATTTATCCGAAATATAGTTCTTAAAATCATACTTGATGTTGTAGTTTTTAATGCCCGAATCCCATGTAAATCCCACAAAATCCAGATCAAGTCCGTAATAATAATCACTGTAAATCAATGATAAATTCGAGAATAGTTTGTCTGAGTATAAGTGGTTCCAACGTAAATTTAGTGTTGAATTTCCATAAATATTGGTAAAACTTTTATTTAAACTAAAGACATCGCGACCAAAATAACCCGATAAGTACAAACTGTTATTGTCGTTTAATTTGTAACTCAGCTTAGTATTCAAATCATAAAAATAAGCCGAGTTGTCTTTTTGATCTTCAGAAAATTTCAAGAACAAATGAGCGTATGAAGCCCTTCCCCCAATTAAAAAAGAACCTTTGTCTTTTACCAAAGGGCCTTCGGCAAGAATTCTGCTCGAAATCAATCCGATTCCACCATTTACATGGAATTCTTTGCTGTTTCCGTCTTTTTGGTAAATATCCAAAACAGAAGAAGCTCTTCCGCCATAGCGAGAAGGAATACCACCCTTATATAATTTTAAATCTTTGATGGCATCGGGGTTAAAAACTGAGAAAAAACCAAATACGTGAGAAGAATTAAAGATTGTAGCTTCGTCCAGCAAAATTAAATTTTGGTCTGCACCACCGCCACGAACATTAAAACCTGATGCGCCTTCGCCAGCATTGGTAACGCCTGGAAGCAATAAAATTGATTTTAAAACGTCAACTTCTCCCATCACTACAGGCATTTTTTTTATGGACGAAATAGAGAGTTTGTTGATACTCATTTCGGGCGATTTGATATTGATTTTACCTTTATTATCGGTAATAACAACTTCCTCCAATTCTTCACCACCTTCGTTTAAAGCAAAATTATTCTTGGTATTTTGATTTAAAATGATTGTTTTTTGAATGGTTTGATACCCTAAATAGCTAATTTCGATCTGGTATTCGTCAGCTGGAACAGTAAGCGAATAAAAACCGTATTCATTGGTTGTAGTACCGATTTTTAGAGATGGAATGTAAACATTTACACCAATTAAGGTTTCGTTGTTTTTAAAGTCTTGTATAGTGCCACTTAAAGTGAATTTTTCCTGAGAAAAGGAAGTCACAGTGGTGAAAATAATAATAAGAAATGCGGCAATTTTGTTTGTTATCATTGTCGTGGTTTTGATTGACATAGTTAAGAATTCTTACTAAATATTTCCGTAAATCAATTGTTAAACATTAGTTAAGATAAAAAAAGGCAACCATTGCGGGTTGCCTTTCTTAAAGTAGTATAATAACACGTGTTGATATTTATTTAATTTCAGCAAGAATTGCATTAAAAGTTGCGCTAGGACGCATTGCCTTACTTACTAATTCAGGATTTGGCTGGTAATAGCCACCCAGTTCCTGAGGTTTTCCTTGAGCCCCAATTAATTCCGCATCAATTTTAGCTTCGTTAGCTTCGAATTCAGCTGCAATTGGAGTAAAAATGGCTTTCAATTCAGCATCTTTGTTTTGAGCCGCCAAAGCTTGAGCCCAATAGAAAGCAAGGTAAAAATGAGACCCACGGTTGTCAATCTGACCTATTTTACGTGCTGGAGATTTATCATTTGCAAGGAATTTATCGTTGGCTTCGTCTAAAGTTTCAGATAATACAATTGCTTTAGAATTGTTTAAACTTTGTCCTAAATGCTCTAATGAAGCGCCAAGAGCTAAAAATTCTCCTAATGAATCCCAACGCAAATAACCTTCTTCTGTAAATTGCTCAACGTGTTTAGGGGCAGAACCTCCAGCACCCGTTTCAAACAATCCACCACCATTCATTAAAGGAACGATAGAAAGCATTTTTGCAGAAGTTCCTAATTCTAAAATAGGGAACAGATCGGTTAAATAATCACGCAGAACGTTTCCAGTTACAGAAATAGTGTCTAAACCTTTAATAATTCTGTCAAGAGTAAATTCTGTGGCAGCCACTGGGTTTAGGATACGTATGTCGAGGTTGGTTGTATTGTAGTCTTTTAGGTATTTCTGAACTTTGGTAATCAATTCTCTGTCGTGCGCTCTGTTTTCGTCAAGCCAGAAAACGGCAGGAGTATCAGACAAACGTGCTCTGTTTACGGCTAGTTTTACCCAATCCTGAATAGGAGCATCTTTAGCCTGGCACATTCTAAAAATATCATTAGTTTCAACATTTTGCTCCATTAAAACAGTTCCTTTATTGTCTACTACACGCACAACGCCATCACCGGTCATTTGGAAAGTTTTGTCGTGAGAACCATATTCTTCAGCTTTTTGAGCCATCAAACCTACGTTAGGAACACTTCCCATTGTTTTTGGATCAAAAGCACCATGTTTTTTACAGAAATCAATAGTTGCCGTATAAATTCCAGAATAAGCACGATCTGGAATTACAGCAATGGTATCTTGTTGTTTTCCTTCTTTGTTGTACATCTGTCCAGAAGTACGAATCATTGCTGGCATAGAAGCATCAACAATTACATCAGATGGAACGTGTAAGTTTGTAATTCCTTTTTCAGAATTAACCATTGCCAGTGCTGGTCCGTTTTCGATTGCTTTTGTAATGTCAGCTTCTACTTCAGCCTGCTCAGGTCTTCCAGCGATTTTTGCGTAAATATCTCCCAAACCATTTCTGGTATCAATGTTTAATTCATTGAATAAAGCTTCGTATTTTTTGAAAAGATCAGCAAAATAAACTTCAACGATAGCACCAAAAATAATTGGATCAGACACTTTCATCATCGTCGCTTTCAAATGGACAGAAAGTAAAACACCTTCTTTTTTTGCTTCAGCGATTGCTCCAGCAGCAAAAGATTTTAATTTTTTTACGCTTAAAACAGAGCTATCAATAATTTCTCCTGCTTTAAGCGGCGTACTTGCTTTAAGAACAGTAGTTGTACCGTCTTTTGCAACAAACTCTATTTTTACATCATTCGCTTCTACTACTGTTACCGATTTTTCACTGGCGTAAAAGTCACCGTTTGGCATCGAAGCTACTTTTGTTTTTGAGTCGGCAGACCATGCACCCATTGAGTGAGGATTTGCTTTTGCAAAGTTTTTTACTGCTCTTGGCGCTCTACGGTCAGAGTTTCCTTCACGTAAAACCGGATTAACAGCAGAACCTAAAACTTTAGCATATTTTGCCTTAATTTCCTTTTCAGCGTCGTTTTGAGGCTCTTCTGGAAAATCAGGAATTTTGTAACCGTGAGATTGCAATTCTGCAATGGCCGCTTTTAATTGCGGTACTGATGCAGAAACGTTTGGTAATTTAATGATGTTAGCTTCAGGTTGTGTCGCTAATTGGCCCAATTCTGCCAAAGCATCTCCCGTTTTTTGAGTTTCTGTTAAAACTTCAGGAAAATTGGACAAAATTCTACCTACTATCGAGATATCTCTGGTTTCGATTGCAATGCCAGCTGTAGCTGTAAACGCTTGTACAATAGGTAAAAAAGAATAAGTCGCTAACAATGGCGCCTCATCGGTTAAGGTGTAATAAATTTTAGAATTCTGTGTCATTTTTTTTTTTTTTTTTATAATCGTATCGCCAAGGGTGAGCGATGTAAAAGGTATATTTGGCTCAGAATGAGCGGAGCAAATATAATAAAATCAGTCCGAAAACGGTGTAGTTTTCCGGATAAATACTCAAATTAGCAGATTGTTATTTCGGCGACTTAAAATTATCAAATCGGTGGTTTTGATATTAAAAAATTGCAGTTTTATTATTTTAACTTATAAGAACAAAAAAAAACTCGTTTCAAATTACTTGAGACGAGTTTTTTATAACAAAGAGATAATAAATTATCTTCTTTTATCCTTAATCTTAGCTTTTTTACCAGTAAGTTCTCTGAAGTAGAAAATTCTAGCTCTACGTACAGCTCCTTTTTTGTTGATTTCAATTTTTTGCAAAGCTGGCAAGTTTACTGGGAAGATACGCTCAACACCAATAGCTCCAGACATTTTACGAATAGTAAAAGTTTCTGTGTTACCAGAACCTCTTCTTTGAATAACAACTCCTTTAAAAAACTGAGTTCTTGTTTTTTCACCCTCTTTAATTTCGTAGTAAACTGTGATTGTATCTCCAGCTCCGAAAACAGGGAAATCTTTTTTAGCAACTAATTCGGTTTGAACGAATTTCATTAAATCTGCCATGATATCTTATAATTATGGTTTTTATATAGAGCAACATTCACGGATCTCGCCAGAGGTTAGTCTAATTCGGGTGCAAAAATACAAAAAAAGTCGAAAGTTACAAGTCGAAAGTCGAAAGATTACGAATGTTTTTTACTTATAACTTTAAGACTTTGGACTTTATGACTCATTTAGCAAATCCGGGCGTCTATTTTTAGTATGTTCATACGCCATATCCTCGCGCCACTTGTCAATTTTGGCAAAATGACCGCTGGTTAAAACGTCTGGAACTTTCCATCCTTTATAATCTGCAGGTCTGGTATATATGGGTCCCGAAAGTAAATTATCCTGGAAACTATCTGTTAAAGCCGAAGTTTCGTCGCTTAAAACACCTGGAATTAAACGAATCAAAGCATCCGACAAAACCAACGCGCCCAATTCTCCTCCCGACAAAACATAATCGCCAATCGAAATTTCTCTCGTAATAAAATGATCTCGCACACGCTGATCTACTCCTTTGTAATGTCCGCATAAAATGATAATATTTTCATACATCGACATTGTGTTGGCCATCTTCTGGTTCAGAGTTTCTCCGTCTGGAGACATATAAATTATTTCATCATAAGTTCTTTCGCTTTTCAAATGCGTTATACAGGCATCAATTGGCTGCACCGTCATTACCATTCCTGCACCTCCGCCAAACGGATAATCGTCAACACTTTTTTGTTTGTTGGTGGTATAATCACGAAGATTATGAAAATGAACTTCTACCAAACCTTTGTCGATAGCACGTTTCATAATCGAAGCCTCAAACGGACTTTTTAATAATTCGGGTAAAATGGTAATGATATCAATTCGCATTGTTTTTCTTCAAAATTTATGAGTGGCAAAGATACAAAGTAAATGTTTGAGAAATTTAAAAAACAAAGCCTTAAAAATTAAAGAATTTGCTGGTATATAGTGTTATATGTCAATAAGGTAATAAATAGGAGTTTCTGAATTTAATTAATTGAATTTTAATTATTTAAGTGGTAATTGTATAAAATTACAGTATCTTTATGTAAGTTTTTTATATATTATAACGCCTACTATTATAGTATTAATCTTTATGATTAAAATTTGACTAAAACACCTAAAATAGTAATCTTATGAAAAAAATTATTTTACTAACCGCGACATTAATAATCTGTGCATGCTCTAGTTCTAAAAATGATGGAGATAAATTAATCGGACAGACAAAAAATAAAGTTATGAAGAGTTTAGGTGCGCCTGTTCGTACTTTGAATAATGATGCTAAAGGCGAAATACTTATTTACGCTGATCAGATTTATACAAATTCTCATAGCCAGAATGGTTCTACAATGGTGGGCGCAAACTATTGGAAATATATGTTTGTTTACATCAATACTGAAGGAAAAGTTTCTTCATGGAGAAATGAAAAACAAGAATATCCGCCACAGCAAATTGATGCCGATAAATTAATTGGAGCTGATAATTTGTTGAGTGTAAAGTGAGTAAAGTTTTTTTTTTTTAATTGTAATAAAAAAGTATCTTCTCAAATTGGATGTTTTTTTATTTGTAAAACTTTACTTAATGTTTTAAATTCATCAAATGAATAATTTTGATATTATTTTTTAATTCAATTATCCATTTTCCTGCTTCTCTTCTTTTTCATAAATACACTTTAAGCGCTTTAATGAATACAAATTATCGACAATTAAATATTTATTTTCGAGTTGGTAATTCAATTTAAAAGGAGAAATTTTTCCGTTTATTTTTGATTTTAGCTTTTTAAATAAGACAAATCGATTTTCAAATAGAGTTTATTCATTAGTGAAATAGTAACTTTACATTGAGAATATTATTTTGAAAATGGTAACACGACGTACTTTTATAATCAACAATGGTTTGGCTGCAACAGCTGTTCTGATTGCACCTTCATTAGCTTTTACAATGGATAAAAAGGAAATAGGTTTACAGCTTTATACTTTGCGAAAGGAACTCTCGAACAACGCAAAAGGAACTTTAGAAAAAGTAGCAAAAGCTGGGTATACAAACGCAGAAACCTATGGATTTTCTATTAAAGACCAATTTTGGGGATTGTCACCAATAGCATTAAAACAAATTCTGGATTTAAACGGACTGAAATCTGTCAGTGGACATTATAATTTGGGGAGCTTTTTGGTTGATGGAAATAAAACAGAACTCAAAGCAGCCATCGAAGCAGCGAAAATTTTAAAGAGTGAATACTTAACAATTCCTTGGGTTGATGAGCCTTACAGAAAAAATACAGACGATTATAAAAAAATAGGTGCAGCTCTTAACGAAGCGGGAAAAATGTGTCAAAACGAAGGTTTAAAACTGGCTTACCATAATCATGATTTTGAATTTGAAAATCACAACGGTACTTCAGGCTACCAGATATTACTCCAAGAAACAGATAAACAGTTGGTTTATTTTGAAATAGATTTGTATTGGGTCGTTTTTTCAGGTTTAAATCCAGTTGATTTATTTCAGCAAAATCCCGGCCGATTCACCATGTGGCATGTAAAAGATATGGATAAAGTAAATCGAAAATTAAATACTGAAATTGGTTCAGGTTCTATTGATTTTAAATCCATTTTCATGGAAGCAAAGCAATCCGGAATGCACCATTTCTTTGTAGAGCAGGAAAATAATTACAATCCAAATCCCTTCGATTCAATAATAAAAAGTCATGACTTTATCTCAAAAAAATTGATTTAATCCTAAATATTGCCTGAAAAAAGTATTTTTGTAGTAATATCAATAAAATAGGTAATATGCAAAGTTTCGGTACCAGCAAAGAATTTATAAAAGGAGCAGAAATAGAGTGGGAAGTGGTTGGAGAAGGCGTTAAACGCAAAATTATGGCTTTTGATGATCGCGTAATGCTGGTTAGCGTACATTTTGAAAAAGGTGCTATTGGAGCTTTGCACGATCATTATCATACTCAGGTAACGTATATTTCCAGCGGAAAATTTGATGTAACCATTAATGGTGTTACTCAGACTTTAGAAGAAGGAGACAGTTTTTATATTCCGCCTCACGCAATTCATGGCGTTGTTTGTTTAGAAAATGGAATTCTAACGGATGTTTTTAGTCCTATTCGGGAGGATTTCATGCAGGGAAGAACATATTAAATTCAAAACAGGTGCGGTTTTTAGTTTGAAATTTTATATTTTTTTAAACTTTAGTTCTAAATTAGAATAGTATTTTTGCCTAATGAATTTATCCAAAACGAGTGTATTATTTATGGCAGCTTGCACTGGACTTATAGTTGCAAATCTCTATTACTGCCAGCCTTTAATTGTTTTAATTGCCAACGAATTTAAAATTCCTGAAGCCAATGCGGGAACGATAACCTACCTGACTCAGGCGGGTTACGCAATCGGATTGTTTTTTATGGTGCCATTGGGCGATAAAATCGAAAGAAAAAAGCAAATTCTAATGACCACCTTAGCATCCGTAATCGCTCTAATTATTGCGGCTACGGCCAAAAGTTTCTTTATTTTGCAAATAGCATCTTTACTTATAGGAATCACCTCAATTGTTCCGCAGCTTATTTTGCCTTTGGCAGCGTCATTAACGAGTCAGGAACAAAGAGGCAAAGTCATCGGAACGATCATGAGCGGTCTGCTGGTTGGTATTTTGTTGTCGCGAACTCTAAGCGGGTTTATAGGTCAGGTTTTAGGCTGGAGATCCATGTTTTGGATCGCTGCAGGAATTTGTCTTTTGATATTTTTTGCTATCCAAAAGAAATTACCAGTCAATAAACCACAGTTTTCGGGTACATACGGTCAATTAATACAATCACTTTTTACCTTAATAAAAACACAACCAGTTTTGCGCGAAGCGACCTTGATTAATGTCTTTTGCTTTGCACAATTTGGTGCGTTTTGGACTACTATGGTTTTATTACTTTCGGGTGCTCCATTTAATTTCAACAGTGCTACAATTGGTCTTTTCGGGATTGTAGGTGCTTCCGGAGCTTTGGCAGCTCCGCTGGTTGGTAAAATGGGTGACAAGGGAAATCCTCGTGTTGCTGTAGGTTATGGTTGTTTATTGATGCTGATCAGTTTTATTATTTTTTACTTTTCGATAGAAAGTGTTATCGGAGTGATTATCGGAATTGTTTTTATAGACATAGGTATTCAAGGCGTTCATATTTCGAACCAAACCAGAGTATATTCATTAGTTCCGGAAGCTAGAAACAGATTGAATACTGTATTTATGTCGTTTAGTTTTTTAGGAACGGCCGCTGGTTCTGCATACGGATTATTATTATGGAAAATAGGTCAATGGCATGCCGTAGCGATCGGTTGTGCTGTTTTGGCCATTTTGGCATTAATTGTTTATAGCGTTACATTTAAATCAAAATCTAAAACAATAGAAACCGCAAATTGATATAAAATTAATTCGTAAATTTGCATTCAAAATTAAAAAATAACAACAATGGAAAACGGAATATACGCTAAATTCAACACAAGCAAAGGTTCGATTTTAGTGAAACTAACTCATGACTTAACACCAGGAACAGTAGGGAATTTTGTAGCTCTTGCAGAAGGAAATATGGAGAATAAAGTAAAACCTCAGGGAACTAAATTTTACGACGGATTATCTTTTCATAGAGTAATTCCTGATTTTATGATCCAAGGTGGTTGTCCAAAAGGTACTGGAACTGGAGATCCAGGTTATAAATTTGATGATGAATTTCATCCAAGTTTGAAACACGATCGTCCGGGAGTTTTGGCAATGGCAAATTCAGGACCTGCTACCAATGGTTCTCAGTTTTACATTACGCATGTTCCAACTTCTTGGTTAGATGGTAAACATACTGTTTTTGGTCATGTTATCGAAGGTCAGGATGTTGTCGATGCTGTAGCTCAGGGAGATGCTCTTGAAACTTTAGAAATTATCAGAGTTGGAGAAGAAGCTCAAAAATTTAATGCTATTGAAGCTTTTATCGCTTTAAAAGGTGCTCGTCTAAAGCGTGATGCTGCTCTAAAAGCAGAATCTGAGGCTAAAATGGAGCAGCTTGCCGCTGGTTTTGATAAAACAGAAAGTGGTTTGCGTTACAAAATGATTCAAAAAGGAGACGGTAAAAAAGCAGAAGCAGGTAAAACAGTTGCTGTTCATTACGAAGGATCTTTAGAAACAGGAAAAGTTTTTGATTCATCTTATCCACGTAAAAAACCAATCGAATTTAGATTAGGTCAGGGTCAGGTTATTGAAGGTTGGGATGAAGGGATCGCTTTGCTACAAGTAGGAGACAAAGCTCGTTTTGTAATTCCGTCTGATTTGGCTTACGGAGCTGCGGGTGCAGGAGGAGTAATTCCGCCAAACGCAACTTTAATTTTTGATGTTGAATTAATGGACGTTAAATAGTCTATAAAAATTTTAATTTTAATTAAAGTTTTACTTAAAATAACAATCCCGTCTGGTTGAATCCAGATGGGATTTTTTATATTTACTCCAAAATAAACTAAACATGAAATCAAGAATTTTATCTATTTCCATCGCACTCGTTTTATTTTCGTGCGCTACAAAAACACCATCAGTTCCAGCTACAACTACTGAAAATGCGACTGCAGCAAAAACAGTTGAACTAACTCCTGAGTTGGTCGTAGGGCAAAACCTGTATGATAATAATTGTGCAAAATGTCACAAATTATACGAACCTAAGAAATTTAGTCAGGAACAATGGAAACCTATTTTGGTAAGAATGCAGAAAAAAGCACATTTAGACGATACGCAAATGGCTTCAATATCTAATTATATTACATCGCAATTGTAAAATTTAAAAAAAAGCATTTTCTTCGGCGAATGCTTTTTTTATTTCCATTTTATGCCACAACCCATATTTGGCTTTTGAGGATTTTTTAAACTTCTGTTGTAAATTAAGGCATCGATAGCACTTCGTAAATCACTTCCGCTTAACGGAATTTCATTTCCTGGTCTCGAATCATCCAGTTGTCCATGATAAAATAATTTATCCTGACTATCAAACAGGTAAATGTCTGGCGTGCAGGAAGCATAGTATGCTTTTGCAACTTCTTGACTTTCATCAAATAAATAAGGAAAATCGATTTTATGCTGAAAGGCAAATTCGGTCATCATCTCGGGTGAATTTTCGGGATTACTGATGCTGTCATTACTCGAAATAGCGAGTACACCAAGTCCTTGTACACGATAATCATTGGCTATCATGATGATTTCGGGAACAGCGTGAAGCACAAAAGGACAATTGTTGGCTATGAAAAGAACCAATGTTCCTTTTGATCCTTTTAAATCTTCAAATGAATAAGTGTCATTCGAGTTGGTATCTTTTAATTTGAAATTGGGAGCAATAGTTCCAAGCGGAAACCTATTTGAAGCTGTCTGTGCCATTTTTTACAGAAAATTAGTTCTTCAAATTTAACTTTTAATTTTTGTAATAAAGCGGTAGTAAAGGTAAAAAATACCCAAAGAATAAGTTCTTGCTCAAAAAAAAACAGTACATCCTTTGGGTATTGGTAAAAAAATTATGAATTCAGGAAGTGTAGTAAATCCTGATTTAATTTTTCTTTTTCGGTATAAAATAAACCGTGTGGAGCACCTTCATAGACAATGTAAGTATTGTTTGTGATGGCTTTTGCAGCTTTTTCTGAGGTAAGTTCGATAGGAACAATTTTATCGTCATCTCCGTGAATGATCAAAGTTGGTACTTTAATGGTCTGTAATTCATCTCTAAAATCAGTATTCGAAAAAGACTCAGCACATTTTAAGGTAGCTCTTGGAGATCCGGCAGAACAAAGCGCTCGATAATATTCAAGCAGCGGATTACTCAAAGGTTTATTGATAATGTTAACACCAAAAAAAGTTTTGCCAAAATTATCTATAAAAGCAATTCTGTCATCTTTGATAGCCTCCGCAGTGCCTTCACTTTTTTCCTTTGGATGCCCGTAAGGATTGTCTTCTGTCTGTAATAAAAAGGGGATAACAGATGATAATAAAACCGCTTTTGTAACTCCTTTTCCGCCATGACGGCTAAAATAACGAACCACTTCGCCACCACCCATAGAAAAGCCTACAAGAGTTACGTTTTCTAACTCTAGCTGATCGATAATTTGTTTTAAATCATCTGTTAAAGTGTCGTAATCATAACCGTTCCAGGGTTGCGATGATTTGCCAAATCCTCTTCGATCATAGGCAATTACACGATAATTGTTCTGAACCAGAAAGTCGATTTGATATTCCCACATTTCATTAGAAAGTGGCCAGCCATGAATAAGAATTACGGGTTTTCCTTGTCCATAATCCTTTACATATAACTTAACATTTTGTTCCGTTTCTATAAATTTATCACTATTAGGATGTTGCACATCAAAGTGTGAATCTCTTAAAGTGGTGTCGTTTTGAATGAGAATATTTTCCATTTTATTTTTTTAAAGAGTTGTTTTACTTAATCGCTTTTGTAAAACTAATTCTTTATTAGAAAAATATCTTACAGAATTAAGGCTGTCAATTGCAAAATTAATACGTTTGTAAAATAATTATTTAAGAAATAAAAAATGGATTTGACTTGGAGTGAATTTGAAAGGACAGACATGCGTGTAGGTACAATAATCGAGGTAAATGATTTTCCAGAAGCGAGAAAACCAGCTTTTCAGCTTACCATTGATTTTGGATCTGAAATCGGTATCAGAAAATCTTCGGCACAGATCACTAAACGGTATTCCGTAGAAGATTTGGTCAATAGGCAAATAGTAGCAGTTGTTAATTTTCCTAAAAAACAAATAGGCAAATTTATGAGCGAATGTTTGGTGCTAGGTGCGGTAGGCGAGGAAGGAGATGTTATCTTGTTAGCTCCCGATTTTAAGATCGAAAACGGTTTGCGTATAGGTTAGTTTGTTTTTGATATTGTTGCTTTTTTTTGGTTAGAATTTAAGAATACAGACTTTTATCGAGTTTTATTTTTTGCTCCCCTCGATTTTAGCAATCAACTGTTCTAATATTAGCTGACCTTCTTCCCAATATTTTAAATCCGAATCCGAGTTAATGTGACCTTTTTGGCCTACGTTAACAAAATCGCTTCCCCACATTTTTGCAAAATATTCTTTTCTTTCAAAAGAGGCGTAAGGATCATTTTCGCTGGCCACCAAAATAGAAGGAAACGGTAATTGAAAAAGAGGCATTGGCGAAAAATTACGAACCGATTTTGGCGTATGTTCAGCCGAGTCGACATCGGCGGGAGCTACAAGTAAAGCGCCTACCACGTTTTTACTGCTAACATTTTGTGCCCAATGCAGTACTAATGAAACGGCCAGACTATGCGCTACCAAAATAGTTGGACTATCCAGTTTATCAATTTCTTCGTTCAGTCTTGACAGCCATTCTTCCAGAATAGGTTCGTCCCAATTGTCATGAATGATTCGGCTTGAGGTTTCGAATTTTTTATGCCAAAAAGTTTGCCAGTGTTTCTCACCAGAATTTCCAAGTCCTGGTAATATTAATAATTTTGTTTCCATTGCTGGGATTTTTATGCTTCAATTATTTTTGTGGTCGTTGTTCTTTAATAATTCGATTTACTTCATTGACAAGCAAAGGAAAGCCGGGTTCGGTCATTCCGTGGCCGTATCCGTCCAATTCAAAAAGTTTGGTTTTTTTGTGTCCCGCAATTTTCATCATTCTGGCCAGATAGGCATTCTCTTCGTATCGACCTAACATCTCCAATTCGCGATCACCTGTAATTAATAAAAGTGGTGGAGCATCTGCACGAACATAAAATAAAGGCGCAAAAGTATCAATTGTTGGCTGTGTTTCTGGAATTCCGTTTTCTCTTCTAATCTCAAAATGAGTGATACATTGACCGCTAAAGGGTATGAGTCCGGCAATTTTATTAGCATCGATCGTTTCTTTTTGCAGCCATTTTTTATCCAAACCAATCATTGTGGTCAAATATCCGCCTGCAGAATGTCCCGAAACAAATAGTAGTGAAGTATCGCCTCCATATTCTGCAATATGGTTGAATGCCCAAGCGACTGCGGCTGCCGCATCTTCAATACATTTTTCGGCTTTTACTTTTGGTGATAATCTGTAATTAACACCAATAATGGCAAATCCTTGATCTTTTAGGGCTTCCGGAATTTCTTTATTTCCGCCTGTTAATCCTCCTCCGTGAAACCAAACTATAGTAGCAAAACCTTTGGAGTTTTTTGGATAATAGAGGTCTAAGAGGCATCGTTCATTGATATAACTGTCAGATGTATTGATTGCTGAGTTGTAATATTGAATGTTTGATTTTGTCTCGTATGCTAATTTCTGTCCAAATGAAACAATTACGATAAGGAAAAAACCAAGCAAAATAAGGAGTTTTTTCATTTTATATTTTTTTAAAATAGAAATTTAAATGTATAAAAAAAGTCCAAAATGCAGGACATATTGGACTCGTACTTTCTAAAAATATTTTAGAATTAAATATCGTCAAAATCAATATCGGTAAAACTTGATATTTGTGAGGAGGTTTCTTCTGCTTTATCAGAACCGTATTCTTTCTTAAAATCTTTTTGATGTCTTTCAGATATTACTTCTTCGCCTTTGTGGTTCAAGACATACGAAGTCATTTCTTCTAGTATTTCGGCAAAAGCACTAAAATCTTCTTTGTATAAATAAATTTTGTGTTTTTTAAAATGAAAAGAACCATCTTCTTCAGTAAACTTTTTACTTTCTGTAATTGTAATGTAATAGTCATCAGCTTTGGTAGCTCTCACATCAAAGAAATAAGTTCTTCTTCCTGCTCGTAATACTTTAGAAAAAATCTCTTCTTTTTCTAACATGTCGTTTTCTCTCATAATACGTTCTATCATTTTTGGAATTAATAGTACTCAAAAATCATAAAAAATTATCGATTACACAACAATTAAAGTAATTCTTTTTCTGAAAGTTGTTTTAAATATAACGCTGAATAATAACCTTTTTGATTTATTAATTGATTATGAGAGCCTTGTTGTAATATACGTCCATCTTCGAGAATAATTATTTTATCGGCATTTTTTGCCGATGAAATGCGGTGACTTACAATTATAGTAGTCTTATTTTTACAAATTTTAAATAAATTATTCAAAATTGTTTCTTCTGTTTCAGTATCAACTGCAGACAAGCAATCATCAAACAACAAAATAGCCGGATTTTTAATAATGGCTCTAGCGATAGAAACACGTTGTTTTTGCCCACCCGAAAGTGTTATGCCTCGTTCTCCTAAAACAGTGTCGTATTGTTTGTTAAATGTGATAATATTATCATGTACTACAGCATTCTTTGCTGCTTCAATTACTTCTTCATCAGTGGCATCTTGATTTCCAAATTTGATATTATTTTTAATGGTATCCGAAAACAAAAAAGCATCCTGAGGCACAATTCCGATATTGTTTCTTAAATCATTAAGATTCAAAGTGCTGATTTCGTTGTGATCAATTGTAATTTTTCCATCGGTTACATCATATAAACGTGAGATTAGAGATAATATTGTAGACTTTCCAGAACCTGTTTTTCCTAAAATGGCTAGCGTCTCTCCTTTTTTTACGGTAAAAGAAATATTTTTTAAAGCCTCTATTTCTGTATCTTCATACGTGTAACTCACATTTTCAAAAGCAATAGAGCCTTCAATATCAGATGTATTTGGATTGTTGTTTTTGATTTCGGGTTCGATTTTCAAAAACTCATTCAAACGTTTCTGTGATGCTTCTGCCTCCTGTACCATCGATGAAACCCATCCTAGAGAAGCTACCGGCCAGGTAAGCATATTTACATACAAAATAAACTCGGCGATTGTACCAAGACTTTTGATGGTTCCGTTGATGTACATTACACCTCCAAAATAAATTACAACAAGATTACTTATTCCGATTAAGGCAATCATTAAGGGGCCAAATAATGATTGTACTTTTGCCAGATTCAAACTTTTACTTTTGCTTTCGTCTGCAAGTGCTATCATATTATTTTGATGCTGATTTTCTAACGAATGTGCTTTTATAACACGAATTCCCGAAAATATTTCTTGAGAAAAACTGGATACTTTAGATAAATATTGCTGAAAAATGGTGCTTCGTTTATTGATTTCTGAACTTAGTTTGAAGATGCAATACGACAGAATGGGCAATGGCAAAATAGTGTATAGGGTTAATCTGGGCGACACATTATACATATATAGGATCACGATCGCAAACCGAATAAAAGTATTAATCGTGTACATCACGGCTGGCCCAACGTACATACGAACCTTTGAAACGTCTTCGCTGATACGGCTCATTAAATCCCCCGTACGGTTTTGTTTGTAGAAGTTCTGTGATAAATTTTCGTATTGTTTAAATACTTCGTTTTTCAAATCAAACTCGATGTGACGCGACATTACGATCAAAGTCTGGCGCATCAAGAAAGTTAAAAAACCGGCAACAATTGTTGTGGCGATGATTAAGAGCACGTTATGAATTAAATCCTGACGATATGAATCAATAACAACCTGTGAAGTTTGCTGAGATGCTGGTAATTTATCAAACTTTTCGATGGCATTCAAAGACTTACTAATAAGTTTTGGTGTAAATAAGGAAAATATTTGTGCGATTATAGTGATTAAAATACCGAGTGAAAAACTGTATTTGTATTTAATAAAATATTTATCTAAATAACGTAATTCTTTCATTTTTATAAGATATTCGATGTTTAAACCGATTGATTTTGTAAATTATTCTCAAAATATTATAATAGGAGCGTCAATATTCGCAACTCATACTATTTATTGTATTGCTAATTTAAAACTAAAAAATTAGCACATGTGTATTTTTTATTTAAGTTTGAATAGTCTTTTTGATAAATTCATAATTTTAACAAATAAATCGTAACACTATGGATGCAACTTTTGCAACTGGAAAGGAACTTCAAAAAATGGATCCTGTTTTTGGTCAGTTATCTTTTGACGATCACGAACAAATTGTATTTTGCAATGACAAAGATACAGGTTTAAAAGCAATTATTGGTATTCATAATTCAGTTATGGGACCAGCTTTAGGAGGTACTAGAATGTTTAATTATACTTCTGAATGGGATGCTTTAAACGATGTTTTGCGTCTTTCTAGAGGTATGACCTATAAATCAGCTATCACTGGATTGAATATTGGTGGTGGTAAAGCTGTCATTATTGGAGATGCTAAAACGCAAAAAACGCCAGAACTGATGCGTAAGTTTGGTGAATTTGTACACTCTCTAGGTGGAAGATATATTACTGCCGAAGATGTCGGAATGGAAACAAAAGACATGGATACGGTAAGAGATGTAACGCCTTATGTTACTGGTATCTCTGAAGAAAGAGGTGGCTCAGGAAATCCTTCTCCCGTAACAGCTTACGGAGTTTATTTGGGTATGAAAGCTGCCGCTAAAAGCCAATTTGGTTCGGATGTTTTAGAAGGTAAAAAAGTTTTGGTACAAGGAATTGGCCACGTTGGTGAAGCTTTGGTTGAATATTTAACTAAAGAAGGAGCAATCGTTACAATTGCGGATATCAACGAAGAAAAATTATACGAAGTAGCTCAAAAATACAACGCCACGATTTATTCAGGTGAAGATTTGTACACTGCCGATGTAGATATTTATGCGCCATGTGCAATGGGAGCCACTATTAACGATAATACTGTTAATAAAATTAAAGCTAAAGTGATTGCCGGTGCTGCAAACAATCAGTTGGCAGATGAGAATATTCATGGAGCAAGATTGCAGGAAAGAGGCATTTTGTATGCACCTGATTTCTTAATCAATGCTGGTGGAATTATCAATGTGTATGCAGAGCTTGAGCATTATGGCAAAGCCGAAATCATGAGTAAAACCGAAAATATCTACAATACAACTTTAGAAATTATAGAGTATGCTGTGGCAAACGGTATGACTACACATAAAGCGGCATTGACAATTGCTCAAAATCGAATCGATTTGAGAAAAATAGAAAATAGCAAAAAATAATAACAGTTTACTGTTTTTTGCAATGCTTATTTAAAGTCTAAAAAATCTTACAAACAGGTTTTTTAGACTTTTTTTATTTTTAAAGTTCTTTGACTTCAATGCTTTTTTTATTGGTTTTAATTTTAATATCAATTGTTAAATACTTAATTTTGCAGACTAATTTTTAAATGTTCTTACAAGGTGGTAAATAGAAGACACATACGCGTCAAAGTAATGCAATCCATTTATGCAATGCATCAAAGTGGTTCTGATAATCTCGAAAAAGAAGAGAAATTTCTTTTTTACAGCATCGATAATATTCAGGATTTATACCTTATAATGCTTTCTTCGTTGATCGAAATTTGTAAAAAAGAGTCTGTTTTTTTGCATCTTTCAAGTAAAAAACATCTGGCAACTGCTGCAGAACGTAATCCGAATGAGAAATTTATCAAAAACAAAATTTTTCAACTTCTTGCCGAAAGTAACTCGTTAAGTATTGCTCTTGAAAATCGTAAGATCAACAATTGGTCCTTAAACGATGATTATATTTTATTGCTTTTGAATGATATAAAAGCAAGTGATTTGTATGTTAAGTACATGAGTAACACCACGAATACTTTTGAAGAAGACAGACAATTTGTAATCGATTTATTTGCTGAGGTTATTGTTCCTAACGAAAAATTATACGA
Source organism: Flavobacterium flavipigmentatum (assembly GCF_020911905.1). Classification (NCBI taxonomy): domain Bacteria; kingdom Pseudomonadati; phylum Bacteroidota; class Flavobacteriia; order Flavobacteriales; family Flavobacteriaceae; genus Flavobacterium; species Flavobacterium flavipigmentatum. The sequence continues at coordinate 2,377,929 of NZ_CP087133.1, forward strand.
GTATTTAGAAGACGATAAACTTACCTGGGTTGATGATATTCCTGTTGTAAACACACATATCATCAAACAATTGAAGGCAATAAAAACAGAAGATTCAGATGATTTTAGAGTGCCAAAATTGTACAAAGATGTAGAAGATAAAGATTTTGCCAAAGATTTGTTTAGAAGAACAGTTTTAAACGAATCGATTCTGGCAAAAGAATACGATGATAAAACACCAAACTGGGACAGCGACAGAATTGCCGAAATTGATACCATTATTTTGAAAATGGCGATTTGCGAATTTTTAAAATTCCCTTCTATCCCTGTAAAAGTAACACTTAACGAATATTTAGAAATCGCCAAAGAATATTCTACTCCAAAAAGTAGTATTTTTATCAATGGGATTTTAGATAATCTGGTAAAAGAATTACAAGCCAATAAAAAAATGGTAAAAGTGGGAAGAGGTTTGATGTAATAGAAAAACTCAAATTTGTAAACCCAAAAATTTTTAAAATTAATAATAACAAAAATAAAACTATATTATGTCAGATTTAATAAAATTTGCTCCTTATTTGCTAATGTTCGTTGTACTTTATTTCTTTATGATTATGCCAGCTCAGAAGAAAGCAAAAAGAGAAAAAGAATTTGCTCAAAGCCTAAAAGTGGGAGATAAAATCATCACTATTGGTGGAATTCACGGAAAAGTGGTTGAACTTTCTGAGGCAACATTGGTAATCGAAACCATGTCTGGAAAATTAAAAATTGACAGATCTGCTATTTCTGTAGAGAAAACAGCTGCTCTTGCCGTTAAAAAAGCATAATTTCTAAAATTTCAATACAAAAATCCTAAATTCCAAAGTAGATATACTCAGGGATTTAGGATTTTTTTTGCTCAGTCTTGAAGTTACAATTGAGACTAAAATTCTTTATTCAAAAAGAATCTTTGAACCGTCAGTATATTTTTTATTTTCTGCTTTTAGTTGTTTCTTTTAAGTCGAAAATACCTGGAATAGCCGTTAATTCAGCAATTTTTACAATAACTTCAGTTGCTTTCTGAATGCTTTCTGCAGGAACATATTCGTATTTTCCATGAAAGTTATGACCACCGGCAAAAATGTTCGGGCAAGGCAATCCCATGTATGATAATTGCGAACCATCTGTTCCGCCACGAATAGGTTTTATGATCGGTTTGATGTTGAGTTCCCTCATCGCTTTTTCGGCAATATCTACGATATATTTTACGGGAGTCACTTTTTCTTTCATATTGTAATACTGATCTTTTACTTCAGCAATTGCAATATCTTCTCCAAATTGTTTGGCGTATTTTTTATTGATTTTTTTGGCGATTTTCTCAATTAAATCTTTTCGCTTCTCAAATTTTGCCTTGTTGTGATCGCGAATAATAAGTTCTAAAACCGTTTCTTCGATGCTTCCTGTTACGTGATGAACGTGAAAAAAACCTTCATAGCCTCTCGTTTCCTGAGGAGTTTCTCCTTTCGGAAGAGCATTAATAAAATCATTGGCAATCAACATAGAGTTGATCATTTTTCCCTTAGCATAACCCGGATGAACACTTTTTCCTTTGAAGGTAATTTTAGCGCCAGCGGCATTAAAATTTTCATATTCTAATTCCCCAATTTGGCTTCCATCCATCGTATAAGCCCATTGCGCGCCAAATTTGGCTACATCAAAATGATGCGCTCCACGACCAATTTCTTCATCAGGCGTAAAACCAATTCTAATTTTTCCGTGTTTAATTTCAGGATGCTGTACTAAATATTCCATTGCCGAAACAATTTCTGTGATTCCTGCTTTATCGTCGGCACCCAACAAAGTAGTTCCATCAGTGGTGATAAGGGTTTGACCTTTATATTGTAATAAATCTTTGAAATAATTGGGAGATAAAATGATGTTTTTTTTCGCATTCAAAACAATATCTTTTCCGTCGTAATTTTCAATAATTTGCGGTTTTACATTTGCCCCACTAAAATCTGGCGACGTATCAAAGTGGGAGATAAATCCAATTGTAGGTACTTCATGCGCAACATTGCTTGGCAAAGTCGCCATGATATAGGCTTTGTCGTCTATGGTAACGTCTTCTAGGCCAATTGTTTTTAGCTCTTCTACTAATTTATGAGCAAGATTCCATTGTTTTTCAGTGCTTGGTGTAGTTTGAGAATTTGGATCCGATTCTGTGTCAATAGTTACATAACTGATAAAACGATCTATAAGGTGTTGCATTTTTTAATTTTTTAGCAAATATAAACAATTATTGAGGCAAGTTAATCAATATAAAAACGATTGATTTTTTTGTAAAAATGTAAATAGAGCTAAATTTTAGCAGCAAGAATACTTCGTAATTAGAAGTTTAGCTGATATGTTTTGGTTTATTTGTTATTTTAAGTTTTTCATATTCAGTATTTTTTGAGGGATCATAAATAAAAATGACCCTATTAAATAAATGTTATTCAATAAGGTCAAAAAATATAATTTTTAAACATCCTTTTTGCAGAATCACAACTAATTAAAATCTATATTTTATTCAAAATAAAAATTTTTAATTGTCTTTTTCAACAAGAACAACTTCATATTTATCTTTTCCATCATCTTGTATCGGCTGATAATACGTTTCTCCAAATTTGATGTATTTTAGATCTCCAATGGTAACTTCTTCGCCTCCTTCAGGTAAGCTTTCTACAATAGTTCCAGCTGTCGGTGCAACCACTCTATACGAACTTCCTTCTTTTTCATAGTAAGTACCTCCGTAGTAGTAATTGTTTACGGTTCCTGTATTTACAGTCTGTACGCCACTTGGTATATAATTTACAGTTCCGCCAACGGGACCAGGAATGGCTTCGTAACCGCCGGTCGCAGGAGAATACCAAACACCTTGATCGTAATGATATTGAGTATTTTCAATACGAACTACAACTGCTGTAACGGCCAATGTTCTAACAAAAAATCCCCAAGGATGCCATACTGGTCCCCAATAAAATGGTCTGTAAGGATGGTAATAATACGGGTGATAAGTATGATATCTATAACCGCCATATCTATAAGGTTGTCGGGCATACACAACAGTATTTCTTCTCACAATAGTGTTACGATTGTTACGTACATTTACATTATTGTTTACGTTGACCGTCACATTATTTCGGCTTTTATTGACAGTGGTGTTTCTTACGGTTGTGTTTCTTCGAACCACTTTGTTGTTGCTTGCGTCAGAATTCCTTCTATCGTTAGTAATCTTTCGGTCTCTAATTTTTGAAGAAGAAGTTGACGGTCTTGCTGATTGAGTGCTACTAGCTCTGCGATCGCTAGTGTTGCGCTGTGCCCATCCGCTCATGGAAATTAAAAATAATGATCCCATAATCCCAATGAGAATCGGCATTTTAAGTGAATTTAATATATTTTTCATTTCTAAATTATTTTTGGTTTAATACTGATTAGACAAAAAATATTGCATTTGGTTTAAGATGTAAAGTAAAAATGATCTTTATACTATTAGAATTAAGCGTTTTATCTTTTTCTAATTGTCTGTTTAAAAATAAATTAACACTAAAATACTAAAATTCGTAAATGATTTTAAAAATGGTGTTAGTTCTATTTTTGAGTCGGATAACAAAGATAAAAATTTGTTTGCTCTAAAAAAGATGCATTTTAGCGTATAATAATTAAATTTGCACACTCAAAACAACAACTACTATGTACAAACTGATAATTCGACCGATACTTTTTTTATATGACCCAGAAGAGGTACATTATTTTACTTTTTCTTTTGTAAAATTCATTTCAAAAATACCGGGAGTCTCATCAATTATCAGATCAATTTACGAAGTAAAAGATGCGCGTCTAGAGCGTGAACTTTTCGGAATTAAATTTAAAAATCCTGTTGGGCTTGCGGCAGGATTTGATAAAGATGCCAAGCTGTATAAAGAGCTTTCAGATTTTGGTTTTGGATTTATCGAAATCGGAACAGTGACGCCTGTCGGGCAGGAGGGAAATCCTAAAAAACGATTGTTTCGCCTCAAAGAAGATCAGGCAATTATTAACAGAATGGGATTTAATAACGGTGGCGTTCTGGAAGCTGTAACACGCTTGAAAAAGAATTCAGGAGTTTTAATTGGAGGAAATATTGGTAAAAACAAAGTGACTCCTAACGAAAATGCCGTTGACGATTACCTCATTTGCTTTGATGCTTTGTTTGATCATGTTGATTATTTTGTAGTCAATGTGAGTTCGCCAAATACCCCAAATTTAAGAGCTCTGCAAGACAAAGAACCTTTGACAGCTTTGCTTCAAACTTTGCAAAACAGAAATATTGAAAAACAAAAAACAAGTACTCAAAAAGTAAAACCAATATTGTTGAAGATTGCTCCAGACCTTACAGATGAGCAATTATTAGACATTATAGATATTGTAAAAACGACTCAGATTGCGGGCGTGATTGCGACCAATACTACTATTTCCCGTGAGGGTTTACAATCTGCCAATCAGTCAGAAATGGGTGGATTGTCAGGAAAACCATTAACCAAGCGTTCGACAGAAGTAATTCGTTTCCTTTCTGAAAAAAGCAACAAAGCATTTCCAATTATTGGTGTGGGTGGTATTCATTCTGCAGATGATGCTCTAGAAAAACTACAGGCAGGTGCTAGTTTGGTGCAGCTTTATACAGGTTTTATTTATGAGGGTCCCGCTTTAATAAAATCAATAAACAAAAAGATTTTAAAACAATTATAGTGCTTTTTTTAGCAATAAATCAAAAATAATAACATTTATTGATAATAATTTGACAGAAAGAGAATTGTAACTTTTATTTCTTTAAAAAAGATAGTAACTTAGCCTTTATAAAAGAAGCGCTTTGAATACAAAAATCAAAATTATCGAATGTCCTCGTGATGCTATGCAGGGCATAAAAACTTTTATTCCAACCGAGAGAAAAGTAGCTTATATTCAAGCGTTGCTCAGAGTAGGTTTTGATACAATAGATTTTGGCAGTTTTGTCTCTCCCAAAGCGATTCCGCAAATGCAGGACACGGCAGCTGTTTTGGCGCAACTCGATTTGTCACAAACCACCAGTAAATTGCTGGCCATAATTGCCAATACTCAAGGGGCTGCGTTGGCTTCAGAACATCAGGCAATTCGTTATTTAGGTTTTCCTTTTTCTATCTCAGAGAATTTTCAGATGCGAAATACGCACAAAACGATTGCCGAATCTTTGGTGACTTTAAACCAAATCCTCGAAATAGCCGATAAAAACAATAAAGAAGTCGTAACGTATCTTTCGATGGGTTTCGGAAATCCTTATGGAGACCCATGGAATGTTGAAATTGTAGGCGAATGGACAGAAAAACTCTCTAAAATGGGCGTAAAAATCCTGTCGCTTTCTGATACTGTTGGAAGTTCGACGCCAGAAGTGATTACCTATCTTTTTTCTAATTTAATTCCGAAATATCCCGAGATCGAGTTTGGCGCTCATTTGCATACGACTCCAGCCAGTTGGTTCGAAAAAATAGACGCTGCTTATAAAGCCGGCTGTACCAGATTTGACGGTGCAATTCAGGGTTTTGGAGGTTGCCCGATGGCCACTGATATTTTAACCGGAAACATGCCTACAGAGAAACTATTGTCGTATTTTACAGCAAATAAATCTCAGACAGGTCTCAATTCTTTGAGTTTTGAAAGTGCCTACAACGAAGCTTCAAAATTGTTTGGCGCTTATCATTAAAAAAGTTATATTTACGTACCCCAAGCAATAATAAGTGATGTCCTGAAAACGTTGTTTCTCTAAATCTAAATGTTTTAGTCATGAAATTGCACCTCAAAAATAAAATTTTCAGAATTTTATGTTTGCCGTTATTGTTTATTTCATGTAGCAGTGATTTAGACTTTAATCAAGTTGATGATTTTAAGCTCGAGCCCATATTTGTTGGTAATCTGGTTTATTTTGATGTTCCTGCTAATCAATTTTTTGATAATGGGGCAGAGCAGTCCATTGCTTTTGATGCTCAGGAATTTGATGTTTTTAAAAATAAGTTTTTTAAAGATAATTTGGTCAAAGCCGAATTTAATTTTGAAATCACCAACACCATCAATCGAGCTTTTACGATCAGTTTACTACTTCTGGACAACAATGATCAGCAACTTCAGACTTTACGATACAAAGCGCCTGCTTACTCAGGAACGCTAACGGTTTTACAATTTAATGAAATTTTTGAAAACCAGCGATTAGACCTTTTGAAACAGACCACTAAACTGGCTTTTTTGATCAACTTAAAGGCTGGACCTCCATTAAACGAAAATACGACAGGTACTTTAAAATTGCGTTCAAGTGCAACTGCTTATACTGAAATCAAATGAAAAGTATAGCACTTATTCTGTCTTTATTAGCGGGGTTTTACTGCTTTTCGCAAAATAAGCAGTTGTTGTATAATTTCACCGCAGTTCCACAATCTTTATTAGTAAATCCAGGTGCTGATGTGTCTTACAAATACTATTTTGGGGTTCCTTTACTCTCTGGAATTTCGGCAAATATAGGTTCAAGCAGCTTTTCTGCATATGATTTATTTGCAAATAACGGAGTTGATTTTAATGATAAATTACGAAATGTCATCGAAAAATCTTCCAATAAGGATAAAACCTATATCAATCAGCAGCTTGAGTTGTTTTCGGGAGGTTTTCGGGTAGGCGGCGCAAACAGTCAGTCGTATGTTTCTTTTGGGGGCTATCAGGAATTCGATTTTTTAATGTATTTTCCAAAAGACGCTGCTATTTTGGCCATTGATGGCAATCAAAATTACATCGGAAAATCTTTCAATTTAGCCGATTTGAATCTAAAAGCCGAAGTGCTTTCTGTTTTTCATGTGGGTTTTCATAAAAAAATCAATAAAAAAGTAGTGCTTGGTGGTCGAGCCAAAATATACTCAAGCGGTGCTAATGCTACTTCTACAAAAAATTCTGGATTTATTTTTACGGGGCAAAGCAACACCAGCCCTAATATTTACAATCAGATTATCGACTCTAATCTTGAGCTAAGAACCTCTGGAATTTCAAAGTTCAACAAAGACGAGTACGACGGCAGTATTCCAAAAGATCTTTTGCATAACACCTTTTTTGCTGGGAGTTTAGGCCTCGGATTCGATGCAGGAATTACCTATTACAGACAAGAGAATTGGCAATTTACGGCGAGTATTATCGATCTGGGATTCATAAAACAGTCCAAAGATATCGAGACTTTTACGTATAAGGGCAGGTACCAGTACGATGGTGTCCAACCCAATTTTAGCAGTATAGACGAGCCGGAAAATGTTTTCGATGAGTTCGAAAAAGCCATTCCACGCGACACTTTATACAACAAATATACGACTAACAGACCCACAAAAATCAATGCGTCTATTCAGTATTCATTTGAAGAATACCGCTCCGATCAGGATTGCAATTGTAAATCACAGGAGACTCGAAAATACAGAAATGCAGTTGGTGCTCAGTTGTTTGCTATGACCACTCAAAAAGAGCCATTAGTTGCTTTTACGGCTTTCTATAAACGCAGTATTTTTAAAAAACTAGATGTTAAAACCACGTATACTTTCGATACTTTTTCGAACACAAATATTGGTTTGGGACTTTCTGGCACCCTCGGAAAATTCAATATTTACGCGCTCGTAGATAATGTTTTAGAATTCAAAGATGTTTCAAAAGCCAATAGTATGGCATTTCAATTCGGCCTCAATTTTGTCTTTCAGGATCCAGAAGAGTAGTTATTTTAGTAGCAATTCCAGCTGTACACTGCAAGCACTCTAGCAAAACAATTTTTTTCTAAGGCCATAAAAGAGCTTCCGTTGGTCGCTTTTTATGTCCAAGAAAAAATGATGTTTTACTTTTCGTGGCTTTCCGTTACCATCTGGGCTAGGGCAATTGGCAAACGATTTCGTTTTCGATTCAAAAAAATCTCAAAGAGTTAATGTACAAGTTTCCAATTTATTCACTATATTTGCACGCAATTCAACAAGAAATTGCAACATGATAGCACACAACTCCAAGATTATCGGCGAAGGTTTAACTTACGATGATGTATTACTAGTACCTAACTACTCGAATGTGCTTCCACGCGAAGTGAGTATCAAATCAAAATTTTCAAGAAATATAACACTAAACGTTCCTATAGTATCTGCTGCTATGGACACCGTTACCGAAAGTGCAATGGCAATCGCCATGGCGCAAGAGGGCGGAATAGGTGTTTTACATAAAAACATGACCATCGAGCAACAAGCGGCGAAGGTTCGAAAAGTAAAGCGTGCAGAATCTGGAATGATCATCGATCCGGTTACTTTGCCAATGACTTCTACCATTGCAGACGCAAAAAACGCCATGAAAGAATTCGGAATTGGCGGAATCCCAATCGTTGACGAAAACAAAATCCTAAAAGGAATTGTTACCAATCGTGACTTACGTTTCGAGAAAAACGGTGCAAGGCCTATCATAGAGGTAATGACAAGCCAAAATTTAGTGACTGTTTCTGAAGGAACTTCATTAGAGCAAGCAGAAGTAGTGTTACAAGGTCATAAAATCGAAAAATTACCTGTTGTAAATGACAAAAATGAGTTGGTAGGTTTGATCACTTTTAGAGATATTACCAAACTAACTCAAAAACCAATCGCCAACAAAGATGTTTTTGGTCGTTTGAGAGTTGCTGCCGCCATTGGAGTTACAGGTGATGCTGTAGAGAGAGCTGCAGCATTGGTAGCTGCTGGTGTAGATGCTATTATCATCGATACGGCTCACGGACATACTGAAGGTGTTGTAAATACATTAAAAGAAGTAAAAACAAAATTCCCAAATATTGACGTAATTGTCGGAAATATTGCTACGCCAGAAGCGGCTAAATATTTAGTTGCAAACGGTGCTGATGGTGTAAAAGTAGGTATCGGACCGGGTTCTATCTGTACTACTCGTATCGTAGCAGGAGTTGGTTTTCCTCAGTTTTCTGCCGTTCTTGAAGTAGCTGCGGCTATAAAAGGTACAGGAGTTCCCGTTATTGCAGATGGTGGAATTCGTTACACTGGTGATATCCCAAAAGCAATTGCCGCTGGTGCTGATTGCGTAATGTTAGGATCTTTGTTAGCAGGTACCAAAGAATCTCCAGGTGAAACAATTATCTTCGAAGGAAGAAAATTCAAATCATACCGCGGAATGGGTTCTGTAGAAGCCATGCAAGGTGGTTCTAAAGACCGTTATTTTCAAGATGTTGAAGACGATGTAAAGAAATTAGTTCCAGAAGGAATCGTAGGTCGTGTGCCTTACAAAGGAGAGTTAAACGAGAGTATGCTACAGTTTATTGGTGGTCTTCGCGCAGGAATGGGCTACTGTGGCTCAAAAGATATTCCGACTTTACAAGAAACTGGACGTTTTGTTAGAATCACCTCAAGCGGAATCACAGAAAGTCACCCGCACAACGTTACCATTACTAAAGAAGCTCCGAATTATTCAAGATAATTTTTAGTTTTCAATATAAATAAAAGGCATAAGAGTTTAATTCTTATGCCTTTTTTAGTTTATTTTTTAGAGATTTTAACAACTTGACTATAAGCGCTTTTTGATATCAAATCGATATTAAAATCGGTGTGTTTTAGTTTAAGATTTAATTCCATGTCTAAAGTGTTTTCGCTTATAAAATGATTAGGAATATTATAAACTAATTTTCCTGTTCCATTTCCAGAGCCACCCGTCTCAAAGCCAGTATCAGAAATTTTCATTGAATATACCTGTACAATATCAAAAAAAGCAGATTTCGTAGTAATGTTTTTTAAATTGTAGGTAGTTGTGATGACCATTTCAAGGTTAATTCCAGCCAAAGGAATTGCTAGCGGACTTTCCTGAGAAAAAGATTCTCCTGCTTTTAATTTTTTTTCTGGCATGGCTAATTGATTAAAGGTGCTTTGAACCATCTGAAAAATACTATTTTTTAAATTTTCTTCCATTCCTTTGGCTGCGATCGAATCCAATTTTGGCATGCTTGAAAGTGTGGCATTACCAAATAAAAGAGTTCCGTTTGGAATTATATTTTTTCCATCTATATCAGATGATTGCAAATATTCTATTGTAATAGGAAAATTTCCATCTTTACCCATTTTACCTGTTTTAGCAACAGTTTCTACATTAAATACATTTTTTACTTTGACTGGATTCTCGGTTCCATTTTTCTTGAGTACTTCTAGTAATTTTTCAGATCCTGAATATGTCATTTCATAATCTGAAGAATTAGTTACTGTTTGATTGTAAATAGTTTCAGGTGTATAACCAGGTTTGAAGTCTAAAATTTCATTCGATTGTCCGTAATTAAAAAACGGTAGAATAATAAAAAGTAATAAAAATGATTTTTTCATGTGTAAAAATTAGCATAGATAATTATGGGTACTTTATTCAACGAAAGTATACAAATTATTATCAATGAAAATTTTATTTTGACTAAATTTTCACTTTTTGCTTAAAACAAAAAAAAGCAGCTTATAGATCAATTATAAGCTGCTTTTACTGGAGAAAAAATATTTTTTTAAAGAGTAGCAGTTTGTTTTTCTGTCTCTCTTACTTTTTGATTCTCTAAAATTTTTTGAATAAAAGGTTTTAACTCTTTTTTAATTTCAGCTTCAGAAATATTTAACGCTTTCGGGTTTTTAGCCAGTTGCAGCCACGGTTTTGGAGTGTCAAAATTATATTTTCCAAAAACAAGAACAGGAGTTCCTTTTACTTTTACATTTTCGCTGTCGGCCAGAACCCATTCATCTGCCCATTTATAAAGATATTTTGCATCCGCTTCCAACAGGCGCAAACACGAATGCGAAGCGGGATATCCTGGTAATTCATATTCGTGAAAACCAACTCCTAATTTATTTTCGGTAAGTATACCCACTTTACACCGAAATTTTTGATTTTTCAGTTTTTTGTGGGCGGGTTAATGATATAAGATTTTTATTATATTTGTTAATCAACTAATTCTAAAAACTATGGCAGAAATTAAAAAAGGTGATCTTGTATTTCACAGAAGCACAACAGAATTTAAAATGGTAGTAATGGAAAATACTTTATACGGTTCAGAAGCAAATCCAAAAACTTTATCAGGCACTAAAAACCCAGATAGATTTTTCTGTAAATACTACAACAAATATACAAATGAATGGGAAGAAAAGCCATTCTATAATTATGAATTAGAGCCAGTCTCGTAAACTAATTTAATCATTTTACTTAATAGCTCTAAGTATTCTTTAGGGCTATTTGTGTTTTCTAAAGCTACGTTGCTAATTTCTGTTAGTCTTTGTTTCAGTTGTGTTTCCATTTTTTGTAAAATTTTAGATTAATAAAAAAGCCCTACATTTCTGTAAGGCTTGTGTTGTTTATTTCTTAAAGTGTCTAGCTTTTAATAGTACTTTATTAAATTCTGATAAAGGTTCTTTTTTTCGCCCTTTTTCAATATCCTCAAAAGTTGCAGTTTGTACTGTCTTTCGTTGTCCGTCAATTAATAACGGAAGTTCTATATTTTCAACCTCTGATAAATCTTCTTGTAAATATATTGCTATGTCTTCAAGACTGAAATACCATTGTTTTTCAAATTCTGTTTTATGTATGCTTTCGTCTTGCAAAAGCTTTTCTTTTTCTAATATTTTCAAATCATTGTATTTAAAGTTCAAAATTAGTGAATTTTTATTTGATGCTCTTTATTAGGCTATTTATAAAATTATTCTTAACTATGTGTATAACTATTAGTTTGTTAAGATGGATATAAAAGATAGAAATAATGTTAATATGAGCCTTATAGTACAAGGGCTAAGAATTAAAGCTTTAGAAAGTTGTCTTACAGACGACCAAAGAAAAGTATTTGAAACCTCTCTTTTAGAGAGTAAGGCTTCGATTCGTAAGCAATTAGAAGAGTATCCAAGTTTAAAGCCTCAGCAACGTGCTGAATTGCTAAAGCAACTTGATATTCTTTAGTTTTTTCTTTCATATTCTAAGTGGTTAATTGTTTGTATTTAGTTCTTATTTGCGAATTTTTAATCAGGTAATTAAATCTTTCAGAGTTGTTTAATTCTCTAAGGTTAAATCTGTATACATGTTCGTCTACATAATTTTGAATGTGTTTTCTTGACCACCAATTATAGATACCATTGTAAGAGCGTTTCATTATTCCCCAAAATCCCTCCATAGAATTACTGTGTATCTCAGGATTATCGTAATTTACATATTGTTTCTTTCCGTGGTCAACAACATGATGGTCGTACATACTATCTAATCCTCTATATCCCCACCATTCGTCAGAAATTAAAACGCTGTCTTTAATAAGAACAGATTTTATAAACGGTTGGATTGTTTCGCTTTTAGTGTTCTTCCCGACAATACATTTTACTTTACTGTGAGATAACATAACTTTTTTACCGTCTACTATTTCATAATCGCCTCTTTGTAATATTCCTATGACAGGTGTTTTGTCTTTAAAGCTTCTTCCTTGTGACATTGGAACTTTTTTGTCTTTATGTCGGTTTTTATTTTTCCCGCCGAAAAAGGATTCGTCAGCTTCGCAAATACCCCCAAATTTATCATCAATATCGTTTTCAATACCAAAACATTTTCGGATTCTCATAAGCATGAACCAAGCGGATTTTTGACTGATTTGTAAATCTTTACCAAGTTGTACAGAACTGATTCCTTTTTTATGGTTAGTAACTAGAAATATAGCCATAAACCACTTAGGTAACTCAATTTTGGTATTGTCGAACATAGAACCTGTCTTTACAGTAAAGTATTTACCACTTGTTTTGCATTTATACTTATTGCCTTTACATTTATAAACCTTACTATCCTCGTGAAAAGGACTTACAGGAATATTATTCCAATAGAGTGCTTCTAAATGTTCTATACACTTTTCTTCTGTTGCAAACTCCCTTGCGACTTCAAGTATCGAATTAAAATCCTTATTAAACATGGGTCTTCTTTTTTCTTTCGCCAAATTTAGAACATTTTTACACTTAAACAAAATTTTAGTGTAACTAAATGCTATAATTGAATGAATTTTATTCTTTAAAGACTTGAATACAAATGTAGTTAGGTTATTTTTTAAAGACAAATCTTTGAAATCTGTTGTAATTTATTACTTTTACTGTCATTAAAATATTAGCGTTAGCTATTATCATGGTATCGAAATCTGGACAATTTCAAAATGCACCACACGATAATAAGACTATGCTCATGCTTTGGCGTGGGCGTAACTTATCTTGGTGCAAGGTTTGTCCAGAACCCCGATTCTTGGTACGGTTACAAACCCACGCTTTTTTGTATAACAACTTCACTTAGGGTTTTAGTGATAATAAATCTAAAACCTATGAAAGCTATCTACTTTTTACTACTTCTCTTTACAGTAAACTCATTTGCTCAAACAGCTACAGAAAAGTATAATACTTATCTCAAACGATTTGAATATTTTGATAGTCGAGGTAATTTGACAGGCTACAAGCAATACAATTCTTATCTTAATCAGTGGGAATACTACGAAAATAAACATCAAGGTTACGAAATAAAGCAACCACAATCTTCTATCGATGTTGACCTTGTTCAAAAGACATTAAGTTCTAAACAATCTAGGTACGACTACAATTTAAAACGAATACAGGAATCGATCAATTCTTCTACTTTATATCTATATGCTTCTTCTAAAAATAAGGGCTACAGTTATGAAGAATCAAAAAGATCTGTTACTGAATTTGAAGCTTATTATGTAAATAAAGTTAGGTATGGAAAATACGACTTATCGTATAATTCCGTAGCTGATGATTTAATAGGTTTTTTATCTAAAGGGGCTTTGAAAATAGCGTGTGATAACTTTAAAGACTGTAATTAAACCTTAACTTTTATACTATGAATAAACTATTCTACTTTTGTATTTTATTTCTAATTTTTGGCTGTTCTTCATCCGATGATTCCAAAAATAATTCATCGCCTTTAAATCCGCCCACTTGGATACAGGGAAAATGGTCAATGGGTACAGGTGATGCTCAAAGCGGTTTTGATTTTAAATCGGATGACTGGTGCATATTTGGAGTTGGTCTTTCAACATGTTGGAAATCTACTATTGAAAGCTCTAACGGTCAATACAAAGCAGAGGAAATAATAGGAAAAAGCTCTTATGTTACCAAATTTAGTGTGGGTGGAATAAATCAAACTTACACTTTTCTCAAAATATCTGATAAACAAATTAGAGTTACATCTCCTACAGGTACTTTGGTTTATGATAAAAAATAGTAATTTGCTTATATTAGCTTAACTTTTAAATACTTAGATTATGACAAATGAGAACCTATTAGAGATTATCAAAATTCAATCAGAAATTATTGATAGATTTGGAAGAAAAATAATAGATGGCATTCCTCCAACTCCTGAACGTAGTGAAATTGTCGAGCTACTAAAATTATTAAAGGAAAAATTAAAAGGCATTTAACAACGCTTTATATCCCAATTCAATTTTAAAGATGATAAATTCATCATTTGTCTTCATTTCTTTTATTTTTTCCAGCATTTTGAGTGCTTTTTTACTTCCATCTTTTTCTAAGAATTGACAAAGTGGAGCGTAATCAAAATTTTCAGATGCTTTTTTCATGATATTAAGAATTAAAAAAGCCACTTCAATTACTGAGTGGCTTTTATTGTGATTAAATACAGCGGTAAAACGCTGTCCATATTGTTAATAACTTTGTTTGAATGTATTAAAATGTGTATTATCTGAAATAAAGATAAGGGCTACCTTTATAGAATAAATAAAGCCTCAAAGTACAGAAGCTTTAAAGTTCATTGTTTAACTTAAATTTTCATCACTATGAAAAACAAAAAGGACTATTGTGAAATAGACTGCGTAGAGAGTAATCCTACGGCTAAAATGCCCCGCTGGGGAAAATTCATTACTATTGTTCTCGAAATTGCTTCTTTCATTGGCGCAATCGATGCAATTGTACAATTTATTAACTACATCTTACTCTATATTAAGTAAGACTTTAAAAGTAACTCAGTAGTTAGCGCTACTGGGTTTTCTTTATTTAACTAACTTATGGAAATCCGTAATTTAGTTTAGTAATTATATACATTATTAATACTAATAATAATATTTGTACAGTGCAAATGTAATTAAAATATGTATTTAAAATACACTAAACACAAATTTTTGTTGTTGTTTTAACACAACATAAACATGGATAAACTTTAAATGATACAAATATACTCTAAGAGTACGTGTTTAAAGGTCTGAAATACTACATTAACTATAGATTGTTATAATAGAATTTAAGTAGATTACTAAAACCCTTAGTTGTTAGTAAATTGATTATATTCGTGTTATTGTAAACTTTAATAAATGTTTGACTTAGAAATTTTAGATAAGATGCTTTTTCTTTTAAGTAAGAAAGAAAGCAATAAATTGACAATACATGAAATATGCATCTTTTTACGTCAGGATATACTTCTTTCACACTATATCACTAACTTCATTATTGAAAAGAATTTGGAGCGTCTTATTCAGGATAATTATATCAAAGAATTAACAGAGGACTTGCACATCGAAGACTTTGGAACACATCCAATAAAATATTATTCATTGACCACTCATGGTTATACTTTTATTAAAGAAAGTGGTTATGTTAACACATACTATTCTAAATTATCCCTTGAAAAAGAAAACAGACTTTTACATCAGAGTCAAATTGAATTAACAAAATCGACTATTTCAACAAATCATAAAATTGTTTGGATGACTGGAGTAATTGCTGTCGGGACATTAGTGTCTGCTATATACTACGGTTTTGAGATTTACTTCTTTTTTCACCCCTGCGAGAAATAAAATACTCTCTGAACATAAAAAATACGCATATATGCATTACTAAAATTAGTATGCCTATATAAGTCATTACAATCCATCCTATTATTGTCATAATTTCTATAAATTAAAAAATCGCCCTATAAAAGGCGATTCAAGTTAATATTTGTTCGGTGTAAAGTGGGTATACTTACCTTATTTTCAATATTAAAATTCCATTTTAAGTCCCACTCATCGTTAAAGGTGCTGGTCGTTTTTTCGGCTTTCCAGTTGGTAAAAAACAATCCCGTTGGGGTTTGGTCTTTTTTTCTTCCCATGTTGGTTGGACCCTCATAAACGAGTTCGCCATTTTCGTAAGCGGCAAATGTTTGGGTAGGGTAAGAGAAAATAAGTACTTTAGTGACGTTTTCTAAAGCAGCAACGTGCAATGGAAATGGCAAATAATAAACCAAATCGCCGCTGAAGTCAGTAGGTACGATAACCGAATCGAGTTTAGTAAAATTGCGCTCGTCTGTTCGGTTTACAGCATACGCAATCGCTAATTTTGTAGTATCTGTTTTATTTGCTTCGAGCCAAGTTTTAGTATTTACTAATGTATAAGAAATCGATTTGGGTTTTGTACGTTGGATCGTCTTATAAGGTTTCTTTTCTGGTGTTTTATTGGTTTCATTTTTTTTGCAGGAACCTAATAAAACTAAAACAAGCAAAAGGAGTATATTGCAGGCTAAGTATAACTTTTTCATAAATGGTATTTTTTATGTCTGTAAAGTTATTTATTGACTTTTGAAACCGCTTACACAATTTTTTGATTTTTTTATTGGATTTTCATTCTATTGCTTTCATTTCATGTAAGTCATCTAAAATGATCTTAAAAAGTTTTAATATAGCTTTTAAAAGTTCCAAATCACGAACTTTCCTATTAAGAAAAAAAGACAATTCAAATTGGTCTTTCGGCAATTTTTCTCCCCATATTCCTTTCTGATCAGATATTTGAAGATTAACTTCTTTTTGAAGTTCTAACTGATTTTTGAGTTCTTTGTTTTGTAATAATTTTTTAATTTTAAATTTATTATTTGATTTGATAATGAAAGATTTATCAAATTGATTATCATCTATTTTTAGATCTTGAGCACCAAATAATTTTTCTATTTTCCTTGTAAATCCTTCTCGATAAATTTCAAATCTAAAATTATCGATCAGAATAATCGGTGTAATTATTCGTGTTGTTTCTGCACTATATTTTCCTGACCAAATGGTGAAATTATCAAATATTATTTTCCACTTTTTATATTCAATTTCTGTTGAGTCAGAAATCCACGAATAGCCTTCTTTAAAAATTCCATCAGTTTCTTTTGCGAAATCTTTCCAAATATTGTTTTCTGATTTTTGCGACATAAACTATTTCAAATTATTATACTAAACCAACCCTTTTATTCTCGCATGCTGCAATAACATAATAGTTTTAGCATCTGTTATTTCCCCAGATTCAATCATGGCGTAAGCTTCTTCAAAAGTATATTCCAGGACTTCAATATTTTCTTGCTCGCTGTCAAGTCCGCCTCCTTCGCTAACTTTCATACTTTGATCGTATTCACCCACAAATAGGTATAAAATCTCTGTGACAGATCCTGGAGACATATACGTTTCAAACACTTTCTCTACTTTTTGCAAGAGGTAACCAGTTTCTTCTTCTGTTTCCCGAATCACAGCTTGCTCAGGATTATCGTGATCCAAAAGCCCGGCGCAAACCTCAATCATCATTCCGGATTTATTTCCGTTAAGGAAAGTAGGTAAGCGAAATTGTCTCGTAAGAACAACCGTTTTTTTAGCTGAATTATATAGCAAAATTGCAGCACCGTTTCCACGGTCATACACTTCACGAATATGTTGCTCGGTCTTGCCGTTTTTATTTTGATAAGTAAACGTAACTTTATTTAGTACATACCAATTGTCTGATAACAAAGAAGTTTCAGTTATTTTAATTGTTGGGTTACTCATAGAGAAAATTATTTTTGTATAAAAAAACGCCCTGGTTATCAGAGCGTTTAGTAGTTGTTATTTCATTATCGTTTGCTTTCTGTCTGGCCCAACCGATACAATTTTGATTGGCACTTCAACTTCTTTCTCAATAAATTCAATATATTCTTTCAGCTCAATTGGCAATTGCTCATAAGTGGTCATTCCAGTCAAATCTGCTTGCCATCCTTTAAATTCTTTATAAACAGGAGTCACATTTTCTGGCTCGATATTATAAGGAAAGTGAGTGATATTTTGTCCTTTGTAGTTGTATTCAGTACAAACTTTCAACGTTTCAAAACCTGAAAGAACATCGCCTTTCATCATCATTAATTGCGTCACTCCGTTTACCTGAATAGCATATTTTAAAGCTACCAAATCTAACCATCCACAACGTCTTTGTCTTCCTGTAACAGATCCAAATTCGTTTCCAACTCTTGCCATTGTAGCCCCATCTTCGTCAAAAAGTTCAGTAGGGAATGGGCCGCTACCCACACGAGTTACATAGGCTTTAAAAATTCCGTATACTTCTTTGATTTTGTTAGGAGCAATTCCCAAACCAGTACAGGCTCCTGCAGCAGTTGTGTTTGATGATGTTACAAAAGGATATGTTCCAAAATCAACATCCAACAACGAACCCTGAGCACCCTCGCATAAAATAGATTTACCTGCTTTTTGAGCTTGGTACATGTATTCTTCACTGTCAATAAAATCTAATTTTTTTAATTCTTCAATAGCCTCAAAAAACTCTTTTTCAAGTTCTTCAAGATTGTACTGAATGGCCACATCATAAAAAGCAATCATTGCCTCATGTTTGTCTGCCAATGCTCTGTAGCGTTCTTTAAAATCTTCCAATTCTATATCGCCAACACGCAAGCCATTTCTACCCGTTTTGTCCATGTAAGTTGGTCCAATTCCTTTAAGAGTAGAACCAATTTTTGCCTTTCCTTTTGATGCTTCAGAGGCAGCATCTAATAAACGGTGTGTTGGTAAAATTAAATGTGCTTTTCTCGAAATGATCAATTTACTTTTAATATCAAGGTTGAATTTCTCTAAACCTTCAATTTCTTTTTGAAAAACTACCGGATCTATTACAACTCCATTACCAATAATGTTGATTGATTTTTTATGAAAAATTCCAGAAGGAATGGTTCTTAGTACATGTTTTATTCCGTCAAATTCTAATGTGTGTCCTGCGTTTGGTCCTCCCTGAAAACGGGCAATAATATCATAATTTGAGGTAAGAACGTCTACAATTTTTCCTTTACCTTCATCTCCCCATTGTAATCCTAGTAATAAATCTACGGTCATTCTGTTTTAATTTGCGTTAGGACAAGTTGAATGTCCTACTGATTAATGTAGTTAATTTTCTTTTTTTATTTTTGAATAATATCCTGTTGTGGATTATTGTTTTTGCTTTTTGTTGCCATAGAAATACAAAGAATGATTCGTTATTTCGATATCAAATATTTCTTCGATGGTTTTTTTGATGGTTTGAATTCTTGGGTCACAAAATTCGATTACTTCACCAGAATCAGTCATGATAATATGATCGTGCTGTTTATCAAAATATGATTTTTCGTAGTAAGCCTGATTTTGCCCAAATTGATGCTTTCTAACCAAAGCGCAGTCCAACAATAACTCGATCGTGTTATACAAAGTGGCTCTACTCACACGGTAGTTTTTGTTTTTCATCTTTATGTAGAGGTTTTCTATATCAAAATGTTCTTCGCTATCGTAAATTTCCTGAAGTATAGCATAACGCTCAGGAGTTTTGCGATGCCCTTTTTGCTCAAGATACATTGTAAAAACATTTTTTACAATTTCTTGATTTTTAGTGTTGTCAGTTGAAATGAGTGTCATATCCGGCAAAGATAATTTTTTATTTTTAATGAATAAAAGTTTCGTTATAAAACCTTTCCTGAACAGTCAAAAAGTTAGGTTCTATACTCTCTTGTCACTTTATCAACTCCGTCAATTTTCTTTATCGCCGTGATCATCTTTTTCAAAATCGTATTGTTCTGAACAATCACAGCTACTTGACCGTGAAAAATTCCGGCATCGGTACTTAGCGAAATACTCTGTATATTGACGCTCATATTGTTCGAAATTACCTTGGTTAGCTGGTTGGTAAGTCCTAAAACATCCATTCCGGTTATGTTGATAATAGCTTTAAATTCTTCTTGAGACGAATCGATCCATTTGGCACTCATGATGCGATACGCATAATTCGACTGCATCCCGATAGCATTCGGACAGTCTTTTTTATGAACTTTAATCCCTTCATTAATCGTTACAAAACCAAAAACATCATCACCCGGAATTGGGTTACAGCATGGCGAAAGTTTATAATCGAGTTTGTCATGTTCAGTGCCAAAAACCAGCATATCATAGTTACTACTGATGACTTGTTTGTGAATGTCATCATCTGCAGTATCTTTATTTCTTTTGATTTTATTTTTAAAGAAATTGATGATCGAATTGCTTTTCTGTGCCGCGTAATCTTTTAACTGCTGATTTTCGATAGCGCCAATTCCAACTCTGTAAAATAAATCTAAACTGGTTTTGAGTTTGAAAAAATTAACCAACTCATTGATAACTTGTTCGTTGATAGTAATTTTTAAGTGTTTTAGCTTACGCGTAAGCAACTCTTTTCCTTCTTCGGCAATTTTCTTGGTGTTTTCGTTAAGGACGTTTTTAATTTTAGTTTTCGCTCTGGCCGTGGTTACATATTCTAGCCAGTTGACTGTTGGTTTTTGGTTGGCCGAAGTAATCACTTCGACTTGATCGCCACTTTTAAGTTCGTGATTTAGCGGTACCAAACGTCCATTAACGCGTGTTCCTCTTGTTTTGATTCCGATTTCGGAGTGAATACTAAAGGCAAAATCAAGTGACGTTGCACCTTTTGGCAACGATTTAATTTCGCCTTTGGGTGTAAAAACAAAGATTTCTTTTGAATACAAATTCATTTTAAAATCTTCTACAAAATCAACCGCATTGGTTTCTTGATTTTCCAGAGCTTCACGAAGTAAATTCAGCCACACATCCAGGCCACTTTCTTCGTTTGCTCCATTTTTGTATTTATAGTGCGCCGCATATCCTTTTTCTGCAATTTCGTCCATACGCTCGCTTCGTACCTGTACTTCGACCCAGCGACCTTTTGGCCCCATAACAGTAATGTGCAAAGCCTCGTAGCCCGTTGATTTTGGCGATGAAATCCAGTCACGCAAACGACTCGGGCTGGGCCTGTAATGGTCGGTTACGATAGAATAGATTTTCCAAGCCACAAATTTTTCGTCGTGTTGGTCGGATTTATACACAATTCGAAGCGCAAATTTGTCGTACACTTCATCAAAACTTACATTTTGGGCACGCATTTTTCGACGAATCGAATAAATAGATTTTGGGCGGCCCTTGATGATATAATCGATATTTTCATCATCTAAAGACTTTTTCAAAACATCCGAAATATCTTTGATGTATGCGTCTTGTTCTTCTTTTGTTTCCCTAATTTTACTAACAATGTCGTTGTAAACTGCTGGTTCAGTATATTTTAAACCTAAATCTTCTAGTTTGGTTTTAATGTTATAAAGACCTAAACGATGGGCGAGTGGTGCGTAAATATAAAGCGTTTCCGAGGCGATTTTGGTCTGTTTGTATTCTACCATCGACTCCATAGTTTGCATGTTGTGCAAACGATCGGCTAGTTTAATCAAAATAACACGAACATCATCATTCAGGGTCAGAATCATTTTTCTGAAATTTTCTGCCTGCATAGAAGCGTTCAGATCTTTTTGAACCATTGAAATTTTGGTAAGACCTTCAACCAATTGCGCTACTTTCGGATTAAATAAACGTTCAATATCTTCCACAGTAACAGGAGTATCTTCGACCACATCGTGTAATAAAGCCGCAGCAATTGCCGTAGCTCCCAAACCAATTTCTGAGGCTACAATTTTTGCAACTGCAATAGGATGAAAGATATACGCCTCGCCAGATTTGCGTCGCTGTTCTTTATGAGCATCAACAGCTACATCAAAAGCTTTTCGAATAAGTTTTTTGTCGGTAACCGATAATGTTTGGTAACTAATTCGAAGTAATTCTTTGTATTCGTGTGCAATTGCTTTATTTTCTTTTTCAATATCTATTTCTATCATAACGGCAGGTTCAATCCTTAAAAATAAGCATTAGTTTGAATATACGCAAGGGAAACCATTGCTGATTTTGGAGTTTAAATTTTTGATTTTGAAAAACAAAATAAAGGCCAAAAACACAAATTTTGTTCCTCAGAAGAATAATTATCAAGCTTCAATTCACAATAATGAAACTTCAATTAAACCAAAAATATCGATCAGAAAGTCATTGACTATCAATTCATAATCATTAACTAAAAATCTAAATCTAAAATCCTCTCTGCCGTTTAGCCTCAAAGATTAAAATAGCTGCTGCCACCGAAACATTCATGCTGTCGATTTCGCCTTGCATAGGTATGATGATATTTTGAGTAGCGGCATCTCGCCAGTCCTGCGTTAGTCCCGTTGCTTCTGTACCCACAACCAAAGCAGTTGAAGTTGTAAAGTTCTGTGTATGATAAGAAGTCGAATTTTGTAAAGTAGCACAGTAAAAAGCAATTCTTTTTTCCTGCAGAAAAGCAATAATTTCGGACGTTGTTCCGGTGGCAATTTGGTTGGTAAATAAACAGCCTACACTAGATCGTACGATATTGGGGTTGTACAAATCACTTTTTGGATTGGCAATCAAAACCGCATCCAGATTTGCAGCATCC
This sequence comes from Flavobacterium flavipigmentatum, assembly GCF_020911905.1. Lineage (NCBI taxonomy): Bacteria > Pseudomonadati > Bacteroidota > Flavobacteriia > Flavobacteriales > Flavobacteriaceae > Flavobacterium > Flavobacterium flavipigmentatum. Next base: position 2,400,557 of record NZ_CP087133.1, read on the forward strand.
GCAGTACGCAAAAGGGCTCCAATGTTTCCTGGTTTTTCGGGTGCTTCGGCAACTAAAATTAATGGATTATCAGATAATTTTAAGTCAGATAATTGCATTGATTTTGTTTTTGCAACTGCAAGTACGCCCTCTGTGGTGTCGCGATAGGCTAGCTTTTGATAGACTTCTCTGTTAATTTCGATCAATTGAACAGAAGAATTGACCAGTTTCGAAATCTCATGCTCCGTCACCAATTCTGGTAAAAACAAAATGGTTTCTAGTTCGTAACTTCCTTTTAGTGCTAGCGAAATTTCACGTAAACCTTCTATCAAAAATGTTCCGGTTTGTTTGCGGGCTTTTGCCTTTTCCTGCAATAAAACGAGCGATTTTATAAACGGATTTTGTACAGAAGTAATTTGTTTCATTTTTATAAGCGACTAAGTTTTTAAGGTGCTAAGGTACTGAGTTTTTTTTTAAAGAGGTAAAGGTTTTACAGGTACAAGGTTTTAAAGAAAGGCTAAAAAAGAAACGCTCCATAATTATTGAAGCGTTTCTTATCATTTAGTTATTCCTCAGAAGAAGTGGTTTCTTCTAATAATTCATCTTCTTTTGGTTTGGTCATCACCTGATCTTTTTTACCAAATAAAAATTTCTTTGCACCTGCAAATGCTGCTATAAGTCCAAAAAATATGATTTTCCCAAATTTTGCAATAATCGCAAAAAAACCAACTTTTGCTAGAACTTTCCCTGCTACAAGTCCACCAATTGTCCAAGCAGCAACAGTGTCAGTATCTGCATCAAAATCTAAATATTTATTTCCTTTATCAAATTCAACACTTTTTAAAATTTCCGGAATACTTGCTTTTACTTCTTTAAGTTCGCTCATTGATGCAACGGCAGATATATTATACATTCCTTTACGTCCTAAAACTCGCAAATCATAATTTAAAGTGTTAAATTCATCGGTGCCAAATTTTAATTCTTTTGCCCAGTGAAGTACTTTTAAATTACTATCATAAAAGGGTTTTGATGCCCAGCCAATCAAATGCACCTCTGAATATCCTCCTTTTTTTCTCTCTTCATTTCCTGTTTTTGTATCCTCCTGCATGGTTTTCAATAAATCGTCGTAGTCAATGTCATTTGCATCATCATCTTTTACATAACCATCTCCTTGATAGCTTATTATGAACATCCAGCTACTTGTACCTGTTACACCCTTTCCATCAGGAACCAAAGCACCTAGTACACCTTCATCCTTGGGATTTCCCCATAAATCAGTCAAAACATGCTGGGTTTGTTCTGCGTTTAAAAATTTGAATCCTTTAGGGACATTTAATGCTCCATCTCCTTCAGCTAGTATAATCCTGCCACTTTCGTACTTAATAGATTTCTCTATTTTATCATAATATGCCTGAGCGGTATCTTTTTCCTGTGCATTTATTTTTGAAATAAAAGCAGCGAGTAAAAAAACAATAAAGAACGATTTTTTCATTTGGTCTGGTTGATTTTAATTGGTTTTATAAAATTTAGATTGGAATTATTTTGTTTTTATGGCTCTTTTCAAAATAGCTATGGTTTTTAAACTTGAAAAAATGAATGTCGCAACCACTATAATTTCTGCGATAACAAAAAAATAAAATAGCGCTTCAAATGCATTATCCCGATGTATCTGGGGTGGGGCAGAAAGTGGGGGATAAATAGTTATTCCAGCTTCTATCGTAAAGATTTTTATAATTTTTATGACTTGCGCTATTAAAACAATCATCAAAAGATTGGAGAGAAGAAATATAGAATTGATAGTAATAATTCTAAAACGAGTGCTAATCATCCTAACTAAATAAGTAAAGAAGAAGACAAAGAGAATTGTTAAAATTAAAATATTAGTTGATTCTATGACAAAATAGGTGTCATGGATATTGATGTCAACGCTGGTTTCTTTGTGTGGAAATACTAGATTAGGATTACATGCCAGGTAACTGATTATGAGCAGTACAACCGACCAAATAATCTCTTTTGTTAATCTATTCATTGTGGCAACATTTCATAAATAAAGCGATAAAAGGTTTTATAGTAAGGTAATACATTTCTAATATTCTTCGATTTCCAGTTTTTTTAGCTGAGGCGATGATTTTACATTTCACAAAAACCATCTCACAAAAAGCTATAAAATCCCTCTTGCCTTGATCTCCAAATATTTATTAATAGCATCCAAAGTCAGATTTTCGGGCTGGGTGAGAACAGTATGAATACCGTATTTCTTTAGTTCGTTGGCGATGAGACGTTTTTCGAAGATGAATTTTTCTGCAATTACTTTGTCATACACTTCCTGAATCGTATCTGTTTTTTTGTTGATAATGGCGTTCAATTCGGTATTTTGAAAAAACACTACTACCAGTAAATGACTTTTGGCAATTCCTTTCAAATAAGGCAGTTGTCGATTTAAGCCATCCATAGTTTCAAAATTAGTATACAAAATAATCAAACTTCGCTGGTTGATGTTTTTCTTGATGTCAACATACAATCGGCTGTAATCACTCTCAAAAAAGTCAGTTTTGATGTTGTACAACGTTTCGAGTATTTTTTGCATCTGCGAACCTCTTTTTTCTGCAAAAACTCTGTTTTCAACTTTTTTAGAAAAAGCAAAAATCCCAGCTTTGTCTTGCTTTTTCAAAATCACATTGGATAAAACCAAGGTAGAATTGATTGCGTAATCCAGTAAACTCAAGCCGTTAAAAGGCATTTGCATCACACGTCCTTTGTCTATTGCCATGTAAACTGACTGCGATTTTTCGTCTTGAAATTGGTTGACCATCAACGCATTTTTCTTAGCAGTCGCTTTCCAGTTTAGTGTTCTTAAATCGTCACCTTGAACATATTCTTTTATTTGTTCGAATTCCATTGTATGGCCAATTCGGCGAATTTTCTTGATTCCGTACTGAAAAAGATTGTTCGAAAAAGCCAACAGATCATATTTTCGTAGCTGAATGTAAGACGGATAAGTAGGTACCATTTTATTTTTATCGAAAGTAAATCTTCTCGAAATTAATTTCAAAGGTGAAGAAACATACACATTCAAACTGCCAAAATAATATTCTCCGCGCTGGGTTGGACGTAAATCGTACCCGATTTTATCTTCGGCAGCTGCTTTTATGGTTCTGAAAATTTTAAAATCACGTACTTGAAACTGAAACGGAATTTCATCAATTATTTTAATTGAAATAGCAAAAGTATACCGATTTCTGATCGAAATTGTCACTGGATTCAGATCTCCGTTCGACAGTTTTTCAGGAGTTTCACGTGTGGCTTCTATCCCGGTTTTGGTAAAGTACAAAAGCAGAATATCAAGCGCCAAAAAGGTGCCTAAAACCAGAATAATAAACCAAACGGCGTTGTATAAATTAGGAAAGATAAAAGCACAAACAAACAATCCGATAATGCCCAAAAGCACATAGAAAAAGAAGTTATTGAGGTAGAGACTTTTTATAAATTTCAAGTTTTTATGTTTTTTATGGTTGCAACTTTTTAAGTTTCAGGTTTCACTTCTCACTTTTCCTGACAGCAAATCGTTATTTTGATAAACGTTATCTCGGAATTTCGACTGTTTCAATAATTTGTTTAATGATTTCAGGGCTTGCGATTCCTTCCATTTCTCGCTCTGGCGCCACAATAACTCTGTGTTGCAAAACGGGAACAGTTGCTTCTTTAATATCTTCCGGCGTTACAAAATCACGACCACGAATGGCGGCAAAACCTTTGGCAGCATTTAGAATAGCGATAGAGGCACGAGGTGAAGCTCCTAAGTACAAAAAGGCATTTTCGCGCGTGTTTACCACAATTCGTGCAATGTATTCCAGTAAATTCTGCTCGACTCTGATTTGCTTTATCAAGGCCTGATATGCTTTGATGTTTTCTGCAGAAAGAATAGTTTTTATAGCTTCTAATTTGCCTTGATTCTCCAACAAATGTTCTCTCTGAATGATGAGAATTTCTTCGTCTAATTTTGGATAATCAATAGTAATTTTGAATAAAAAACGGTCTAATTGTGCTTCCGGCAAACGATAAGTTCCTTCCTGTTCGATTGGGTTTTGGGTTGCAATGACCAAAAATGGCGTTTCAAGCAGATTCTTTGTTCCGTCAATCGTGATCTGGCGTTCTTCCATCACCTCAAAAAGTGCGGCTTGTGTTTTGGCAGGCGCACGATTGATTTCGTCAATTAAAATTAAATTAGAGAAAATCGGACCTTTTTTAAACTCAAATTCAGAAGTTTTTAAGTTAAAAATAGATGTTCCTAAAATATCAGAAGGCATCAAATCTGGCGTAAATTGAATTCGGCTAAAGCCAATATTCAATGTTTTTGCCAATAATTTTGCCGTAATTGTTTTGGCTACTCCTGGTACACCTTCTAACAAAACGTGTCCGTTTGATAAAATCGCTACAAGAAGCTGATCGATCATTTTTTCCTGACCTACAATCACCGTTCCCAGTTCTTTTTTGATGTCGTTGATGTGGTCTAAAAGCGGCGCTAAATTAAGTCTGGTTTCAAAATTCACATTTTCGTTGGTGAGTTCTGTTGTTGTATTGATTTCGTCCATGATTTGGTATGTTTCTTTTGAATAATTTTTAATTTAATATTTTCTCGATGGCATTATTAATTGTGATTAAATCTTCTTCGAGGCTTCCGTGATAACTTTTTCGATGCTCATTGATTAGAAAGACTAGATTTCGAATGTCATCTTCCTCTTTGCCTGATTTATGATGTAATTTTTTGATGAAATCCTCATCCAACCTGGTCGTTTCTATTAGATATTCATTTCTGATTCTTTCTAGGAAATAAATAATTTTTTTGTCGATAATATTGCCGTGATCGCCTTCCTGATAATACAAGTTTCCGATGGTTTTGGTAAAATCGACTGTTAAGTTAGGGAGCGGTTTTAAGATCGGGACCACACGCTGTTTGCGTTTAGCATTAAAAAGCATAAAAATCAGCATTCCGATTAAAAATAGGTACCAAGCCCATTTTAAGGCCGGCTGACTTAAAATATAACGCATAGGTGATTCCGAAATTGTTTCGCTATTTTGTCCTTTCGTGTACCAAAAAACATCACCTTCCGGCAGATACGAAAGCACATTTTGGGCATATTGATGATGATTTCCTTTAAGCAAATGAAAATTGGTAAATGCAGCTGGTTGCGTGTGCAAATAAAAATACCCGTTTTTATACGGTATCTGGATAAAATTGATTCTCTTTTCTTTAGCTTTATTGCCCTGATACCCAAGAACGGTGGTGTTTAGCGTATCAATTTTAGAAAAATAATAATCACCCATTCCTTCTGTCATGCGGTATTTTTGCGAGCTCACGGTTTTATTGGCCATCCAGAAAGAGGTACTATCCGAAATCTGAAAATCGGCTCGATAATCTAGTTTTAGACTGTCTAACAAAGACTGCGGAAATGTTTTCATGCTCAAAAAAGCATTATTTCCGTGAGAAACAAAGTAAAAAATCTCTTGAATCGATTGGTCGTCAATACCTCCAAATTCTGAAATAGTTAAAAAAGTACCTTTTATTTTGTAGTCGTTAACCAACGTATCAGCATCGTATTTTGCATCTAAAAATTCGTAAGGTGTGATTGCCGAAACTCGTTCTATCTTCTGATTTTTTAGAAGCCCGCCAATTTCTTTATTAAAAACATACAACCCAAACGGAATTTTATCGTTTACAGAGTAAGTCGGACGCCAATCAATAGGTTTTGGACGGTTGCGATCTGCCACCAAAATAAGGGCAAAAACAATGACCAAAATAGCAATGTATATTTTTAATGTTTTATTCATTGCTAAACTTTTTTATAGAATTTTTAAAGCTAATTTGTGCTTTTTGGAACATGTTGTCATCAATTTCAAATTCGCCGTACCAAATATAGTTGTACAAGTATGACAAATAGGTAAACTCTTGTTTGTGAGTAGGACTCTGAATTTCGTACAAATAATCGGTATTGGTTTTTTCGATGTCCCATTCGATATAATGATTTTGCGCCATTACCTTCAATAACCAAAGATAATAGTAGCGGATACAAAGTCTTTTGTCTCCTTTTTCGAGGCTTTCTTCGATTAATTTTTTAAAATCCAGCAAATGAATATTCTTCTCTATATCCGAATAATAAATAGTTTTTCGATTAGAATCTTTTCCGAAAATCCATTGTCCTTCTTTGTTAATTAAGGCTTTTACAATCAGATAAATGACAGAAACTACAATTAAAACCGCTATGACTTTCAATAAAATCGAAACAAAATTCATAGAAGTCTCGTTACTGCTAAATCGAAATAAATCTTTAAAAACATTGGCTAACCATTCTTTAAATCGGTCCCAGGTATTTTTTTCAGGCGTTTTATATTCGTAAACAAATTCGGAATCTTTGTATTTTTTTTTGAAATTTTTCTCAAATGTTTTGGCTTCAAGGCTGTCAACATCTATGTAAATATCCTCTTCGGTAAATTTTACAGAGGCCATCTTTGGAGGTTCGGCTTTAGCCAAAGAATCCTGTGCATTCGAGATTGTGCAGAAAAATAAAAAAGAAAAAACGAGTAAAACTTTATTCATTATCGGTTCCGATTAGGTCAATTTGGCTGTTAGAAGTCAGGTTTTCGTTTTCTTCTCTTAAACTATAATAGATAATTCCTTGGTTGATAATGACTAAGTTGTTGAAAAAATAACTTAATAACACCGCAAAAATAAAGATTATAGAGATAAAAATGCCTAATGAGGAACTATTGTCTGTATTCCAACCGGCAGATCTATTAGACGTTAGAAACGCAACAATACCAATTAAATAAGGTATCATAGTCAAAAAGCTTTGTATTATTTGTATGAGCATCAACACGACAAAAGTAGTGCCGACGATGCCCCAAAATTGCTGTTTGAGTAAAGAAAAACCATTTTTTATTGCTGTAAAGAAACTCGTTTCTTGGGTAAGATAGGTATAAAAGCTTAAGTAAATCCAAGCCATAGTAGCTGGAGCGGCAATGAGAAGCAAAGGAAAACCAATAAGTATAAAGCATAAAACGATCAGCAAGGCAAAAACCAATATGATAATCGGCATGATGATGAACAATAATCCCAAAAAGAATTTTAATAATCTTCCTGTGTTTTGTTTCAATCGCACTACGATTTCTGAAATTGTAATTTCGGCACCTTTCTTCTCTCCAACAAGTTGCAAATAAATAATTGGATAGGCCACATTTAGCAACGATAGAACAATTATTAAAATTCCGAAAAGGATAAATGAAGCAACAAAAAGAGCAAAATTTTCATTAAAATATTGCAAAAAATAGCTTCCTTGTTCGGCTCCGGTATTGGCAAACAAAACTTCAAAATAGATTTTAAAAATAAAATACATCAGGACACATAAAATCAGTAGAAAACCACCGTTGATGATGGCGTAGTTCTTGAAAAAATGTTTTCCAAAAGTTTTAAAAAATGCAATAGTATCTGAAATGTAACTGCTAAAATCTCGTTTTTTAAAAAGTTCAAACATTATATTGAAGTTGTTTTTTTATGGACAATAAAAGGATAAATCAGGTAATAAAAAGAGATTACACTCAAGGTGAATAAAATAATGAAACTACTGAGCCAATTGGGCATCTGAATAGAATATCGTGTGATGAAACCTTCCAGAAATCCTGCACTTATCGTAAAAGGAAATGTACTCAGGAATATTTTGAAACTATTTTTGAAACCTATTTTGAATGAATTAATTCTCGAAAAAGTCTTTGGAAAAAGAATAGAAGCACCTAAAATAAAGCCAGCTGCTGTTTCGATGACAATAGCAAAAATTTCCATAGAACCATGAATCCAGATGCCGCGAACGCTTTTCCAAAACACATTTTGCTCATAAAAAAAGTACTGAAAAGACCCTAACATGATACAATTTTGAAGGAAAATGTAAAAAGTACCAATTCCGAAAAAGATACCATAAATGTAGCATCTTGCGCCCACGTATAGATTATTCATGGTGATTCCGATAAAACTTCCCCAGTTGCTTCCTGATCCGTAAACCGCCATTGGATCTCCTTTTTTGATGTTTTCTAAGGTCATATTGACGTAATAATCCCCCAGAATCAACCTAACGAAATTTTGATCGTAAATGGCAGAAACCACTCCGATCCCGACTGTTAGAAAAAACAACACAAAAGCATACAATAAATATCTTCTGTAGTCATAAAGCAGCAGTGGTACCTCGATTTTGAAGAACTCTATCAATCTGTTTTTCTCTGTTCGTTTGGTTTTGTAAATCTTCTGATAAATCTGTGATGCAAGGTAATTTAAGTAAATTACAGTCTTACTTTTTGGGTAATATGTTTGTGCATACGACAAATCATTCATCATTTGAATGTACAAATTAGCTAACTCATCAGGATTTTTTTTAGCTTTACCAAAAATAGCGAGTTCAAACTCCAGCCATTTTTCTTTATTTTGTTTTATGAAGGCGACTTCTCTCATTGCATGCTAAAATATAAAATATGTCAGAATTATCTATAAATACAACACAAAATGTTAAAATAAATTTCATCTCTGCTTCTGTAGGCGAGCGAATGCTGGCCTATTTCGTGGATTTGCTTATAAAAATAGCTTACGGAATTGTGGTTTGGATGGTCTTTTTTTATCTATTAAACATAGACAGATTGTTTAAAAATCTTGATAATTGGTCCGTAATGGCGATAATTTTCTTCATGTATTTTCCAATTATGGTTTATTCGATCACTTTAGAGAGTATTTTTGAGGGTCAAACCATCGGAAAAAAGATCAGCAAAATAAAAGTTGTAAAGATTGATGGTTATCAGGCTGGATTTGGCGATTATTTGATGCGATGGTTCTTCAGATTAATTGATATTACGATTTTAAACGGAATCATTGCACTTATAACGGTTATTTCGAGCAAACAAGGCCAGAGATTAGGTGACATGGTAGCGGGTACGGCCGTGATTACTTTAAAAAATAAAATCAATATCAGCCATACAATTCTCGAGGAAATAGGAGTGGCTTATGTACCAACATATCCTTTGGTGATCAAATTATCAGATAATGATATGCGTATCATCAAGGAAACGTTTCAAAAAGCAGATGTTAAAAACGATCACGAAACCATTCGCAAATTAGTTTCTAAAATAGAGAGTGTTACCGGAATCAAAAATCAATCAGGTAATGACAAAGATTTTCTTCGAATTGTATTGAAAGATTATAACTTTTATACACAGAATATGTAGCTGAAAATTTTGATTTTCAATTCAATCTCAACAACTCAGATACTTAGAATCTTAGCACCTAAAAAAAATGTTCCAATTATTAGATATTATCGGTACGATGGCCTTTGCAATGTCGGGCGCATTAACTGCGATGCATAAAAAGCTCGATCCTTTTGGGGTTTTTATTATCGCTTTTGTCACTGCGGTTGGTGGAGGAACGCTTCGTGATGTTTTAATTGGCAGAACTCCAGTAGGCTGGATGCTTGATTTGAAGTACGTTTATGTGATTATTTTAGGATTTATTTTGGCAATTTTGTTCCGAAAAAAGTTTGATAAATTACGAACCTCCTTGTTTTTATTTGACACTATTGGACTGGGTGTTTTTACACTTATCGGACTTGAAAAAGGAATTTCGGTCGGATTGCATCCCATAATTTGTATTGCTTTAGGTACAATGACCGCTTGTTTTGGAGGTGTAATTCGGGATATTTTGTGCAATGAGATTCCCACTATTTTTAGAAGAGAAATCTATGCTACCATTTGTATTTTCGGAGGTGCCGTTTTTTTTGCTTTGAAGAAATTAAATCTGGACGATGATATTTTATATTTATTAACTTCTGTAGTGATCATCACAGTTCGGTTAATGGCGGTAAAATTCAAATGGTATTTGCCCGCATTTGAGCATAAATAAAATTTAAAAATAAGTTGGTCACAGATTTTAAAAATTCAAATGATTTGTCTGGTGGATTAAAAATTATTGAAATCCTATAAATCAGTGGCAAAAAAATAATGAAATACGAGGTAAAAAAATACGCTAAACAAGATTATAATATCTGGAATGATTTTATAGATCAGGCCAAAAATGCTACGTTTTTGTTCCATCGCGATTTTATGGAATATCATCAAGATCGGTTTGAAGATTTTTCGTTATTGGTTTATGAAAATCAGAAATTAGTGGCTGTTTTGCCCGCAAATATAAAGGATAAAGAATTGCATTCTCATCAAGGTTTGACGTATGGTGGACTGGTGTATAAGGCTCAGACTAAATTAAAATCTGTTATCGAAATTTTTCAGTCTGTTTTACTCTTTTTAAATGAAAATAAAATAGAAAAATTATATCTAAAGACACTTCCCTCGATTTACCATATAAAACCTGCTGACGAGATTTTATATGCTTTATTTTTAGCCGAAGCTACAATCATTCGCCGAGATTCTCTTTCTGTAATCGATTTATCGCAAGAAAATAATCTTTCAAAAATTAGAAAGCGAGGTATTGAGAAAGCACTTTCAAATCAATTAGAAATTAGGGAAGAGATTGATTTTGATAGCTTTTGGAATACAATTTTAATTCCGAATTTAGAAAAAAAACATCAAGTAAAACCGGTCCATTCGATTAGCGAAATAGTGTATTTAAAAGCAAAGTTTCCAGATAATATCCGTCAATTTAATGTCTATTTTGAAAATCAAATTGTTGCTGGAGTCACTGTTTTTGAAACGGAAACAGTTGTCCATTGTCAGTATATTTCAAAAAATGAAGATGCTGAAAATCTAGGAAGTCTTGATTTCTTATTTCAATATTTAATTAATGAGGCTTTTGCTGAAAAACGTTTTTTAGATTTTGGTATTTCGAATGAGAATCAAGGCAGAAAACTCAATCAAGGTTTGTCATACTGGAAAGAAAGTTTTGACGCCAGTACTATCGTTCAAGATTTTTATAGTGTTGAAACAGCAAATTACAGTAAACTAAACGAAGTTTTTGTTTAAATTAAGCTTAAAAAATATAAAATGATACCATTTCTAGACCTAAAAAAAATAAACGAACCGTACGAAGCAGACTTTCAATTGAAATTGAAATCAGTTTTGAATGGGGGTTGGTACATTCTGGGAAAAGAAGTGCAACTATTTGAAGAATCATTCGCCAGATATTGCAATGCAAATTATTGCATAGGTGTTGGTAATGGTTTTGATGCTTTGGTTTTGATTTTTAAAGGTTACATTCAGTTGGGGAAACTAGAGAAAGGCGATGAGGTTATCGTTCCTGCAAATACTTATGTAGCTAGTATTTTGGCTATTTTACAAGCGGATTTAATTCCTGTTTTGGTAGAGCCAAAATTAGAAACGTACAATTTGGATCCAGAATTGATTGCAGAAAAAATCACATCAAAAACAAAAGCAATTTTAGTAGTTCATTTATACGGACAACTGGCTGAAATGGAAATGATAAATGAAATTGCGGAGACAAATAATTTTATTATTGTTGAAGATTCTGCCCAATCACATGGAGCGATCAGCAATCTAAAATCCAAAATAAACAATCAGCAATCAAGCGCAGCGTATAGTTTTTACCCCGGAAAAAATTTAGGTGCCTTGGGTGATGGCGGGGCTATTATTACGAATGATCCAAAATTAGCAAAAGTCCTTTATTCTCTTCGAAATTACGGATCGAATGCAAAATACTATAACGACTACATTGGTTTCAATTCGAGATTAGATGAGTTGCAGGCAGCTTTTTTAAATCTAAAGTTGCCTAACTTAGACAGTGATAATAATAAACGCAGAGCGATCGCAAAGCGTTATTTAACAGAAATTAAAAACGACAAAATAAGCCTTCCTTATTGGAATTCTTCAAAAAATCATGTCTTTCATTTGTTCGTTATACGAACTCCAAACAGAGCGGCATTGCAAGAATATTTAGTTCAAAATAATATTCAAACCATGATTCATTACCCAATTCCACCACATAAACAAAAGGCTTTCTCAGCTTGGAATAGCTTATCATTTCCGATCACTGAAAAGATTCATAACGAGGTATTGAGTTTGCCTATGAGCCCCATTTTGACTGAAAGTGAAGTGGGTTTTATTATCGAAATTTTAAATGAGTATTAATTTTGATTGAGTAATAATGACAGCATTAAAATTGATCATAAAGCGATACGTACCTGAAAATTTATGGATTTCACTTATTAAAATTTATAACTTTTTAAAAATTAGAGATATTTATACTTCTTATTTAATTAGAAAAGCACCACAAAGACATCTAAAAGCCATCAAAAAGATAAAAAAAAAAGAAATAGTAAAAGTTGCATTTTTTTTGAATCACGAGTCAGTTTGGAAATATGATGTACTTTTTGATTTAATGTTACAACATCCCAAATTTGAACCTATGCTATTTGCTTGTCCAGTAGTAGATTATGGTATGGAAAATATGCTTTTTGAAATGAATAAAACATATAATTCATTTAAAAAGAAAGGGTTTGATATTATTAAAACTTATGATAACATAACGGGAGAATATTTAGATATTAAAAAAACGCATTGTCCGGATATCGTCTTTTTTACAAATCCTTATGAAGGTTTACAAGATTATAGGTATTATATAAAACATTTTTCAAGAACCTTGACTTGCTATGTTCCGTATGCGATTATGACAACCAATTATGATGCTTTCTATGATTTAAATTTTCATAACCTTGTTTGGAGAATCTTTTCAGAAACGCCTATTCATCAAAAAATAGCATTTGAAAAACAAAGAAATAGAGGGAAAAACAACGTTGTAACGGGGTATCCAGGGTTCGATAAGTTGTTAAGCACTAAAATGTCAGATAATTTAGTTTGGAAAAATAAAAATGCAACCCTAAAAAAGGTGATATGGGCACCGCATCATTCGATGAAGGAACTCAATAAAGTATCTAATTTTTTGGAGTATTTTGATTTTTTTATAGAATTGGCCACCACTTATAAAGATAAATTGCAAATAGCATTTAAACCGCATCCATTATTAAGAATTAAATTAGAAAATGATCCTATTTGGGGTAAAGAAAAAACGGATAATTATTATAATAAATGGTTAAATTTAGAAAATGGTCAGTTTGAGAATGCTGATTATACAGCTCTTTTTTTAACCTCTGATGCGCTGATTCATGATTGTGGTTCGTTTATGGCAGAATATCTCATTACAGGAAAACCTTCCCTTTTTATGATTCGTAATGAGTCTGTGATGAAAGAATGGAGCGAATTTGGCGAAAAAGCTGTAGCGGTTCATTATCAATCTCGAACAAAGAGACAATTGACAGATTTTATTGAGAATGTGGTGTTGAATGAAAATGATTGGATGAGAGAAATACGTCAGGATTTTATTCAGAATAATTTAGTACAAAAGAATAATGTAACAGCATCTCAAAATATAATGCATTACTTAGAAGCTCAAATTTTTGAATAATTTATTTTGATAATTTAAAGAATAATAGATGAATATAGCTGTCATTTTAGCAGGAGGATCAGGAATTAGGGTAGAAAAATCTTTACCAAAGCAGTTTTTTAAAGTTGCGGGAAAGATGGTGATAGAGCATGCTGTTGCTGCGTTTGAAAAAAATGAGTTAATTGATGAAATTGCAATTGTTATCAACAATCATTACCTTTTTTTGGTTGAAGATATGATTATAAAAAATGGATGGAAAAAAGTCAAAAGAGTTTTAATAGGAGGTAAAGAACGATATCATTCAAGTCTTGCAGCAATTAATGCATACCATGATTCAAAAGATGCTAATTTAATTTTTCATGATGCTGCCCGTCCATTGGTGAGTCAGAGAATTATTGATGATGTTGTAAAAGCGCTGGATCATTATAAAGCAGTAGATGTTGCTATTAATTCGGCGGATACAATTATAGAAGTTCAGGATGATCTGATAACTGCAATTCCTGAGAGAATAAAAATGCTAAAAGGGCAAACTCCTCAGGGATTTAAACAGGAGGTTATTGCGCATGCTTATCAATTGGCTCTTCAGGATGAAAATTTTAGGGCAACCGATGATTGTGGCGTAGTAAAAAAATATTTACCTGAAGAAAATATCTATGTGGTAAACGGCGAAGAGGTTAATATGAAGTTGACATATCCGGAAGATACTTATTTATTAGATAAATTGTTTCAATTGCGCTCTGTTGAAATTCAAGATATAGAATTATCCGAAAAAGCTTTAGAGAATAAAGTCATGGTTGTTTTTGGAGGTGGTTATGGAATAGGAAAAAGTATTGTAGACTTAGCAAAATTAAACGGGATTCGTGTTTATAGTTTTTCCCGCAGCGAAAACAATGTAGATGTCTCTAATATTAAATCTGTCACAGATGCTATTGAAAAAGTATTTCAAGTAGAACAAAAAATTGATTTTATTATTAATACAGCTGGCATATTATACAAAGAACCATTAGAAACTATGAATTATGATAATGTGTTAGATTCGATACATACTAATTATCTCGGAATGGTCAATATTGCCCTTGCTTCATTACCTTATTTAAAAAAATCAAAAGGGCATATTTTGTTTTTTACTTCTAGCTCGTATACAAGAGGTAGAGCTTTTTACAGTATTTATTCTTCTACCAAAGCTGCTATTGTTAATTTTGCACAAGCAATTTCGCAAGAATGGGAAACGTTCGGTATTAAAGTGAATTGTATAAATCCAGAGCGTACGTTAACACCTATGAGAATAAAAAATTTTGGTAATGAGCCAGAGAGTACATTATTAAAACCAGAAACAGTTGCCCTTAGAACTATTCAGGTTTTATTATCTAACTATACAGGGCAAGTGATCGATGTACGGCTTTAAAAAAATAAAAAATTAATCTTTTATAGATGTATAATAACTCTCTAAAATCAATAGCAGCAAAAGGAATTTTTTGGTCTGCTGTTGATAAATTTGCTGTTCAGATAGGACAATTTGTTGTGAGTATTATACTTGCCAGAATTTTGCTACCAGAGGATTTTGGGTTAATAGGAATGTTGGCAATTTTTATGGCCTTGTCACAAACATTTGTTGAAAGTGGTCTAGGAGTGGGATTAATTCAACAACAAGATAGAAAAGAGATTGATTTTTCAACCGTATTTTTATTCAATTTAGTTGTAAGTGGCTTTTTCTACTTACTTCTTTTTTTCTCGGCACCTTATATCTCGGTTTTTTTTAATCAACCGCAATTAATAGATTTAATACGAGTATTAGGTCTGGGTTTGTTCTTTAATGCTATTGCAATAGTTCAAAAAACAAAACTAACAATTGCTTTCGATTTTAAATCTATTGCGAAAAGTAATGTTATAGCGGTAGTTGTAGGCGGATTATTTGGCGTGGTGGGAGCTGTAAAAGGATACGGAGTCTGGGCATTAGTAATTCAAAGTCTCACAGGAACTTTGGCTTCATCTCTTTCGTTATGGTTTTTAGCCAGTTGGAGTCCGTCAATTTCATTTTCAAAAAAATCTTTCAATTCTTTATTTGGTTTCGGATCAAAAATTCTAATGGCTGGATTGTATGCTCAGCTTTTAAATAATGTCTATAATATCTGTTTAGGCAGATTCTATCCAACGGCTTCACTGGGCTATTATACAAGAGCTAAGAGTTTTGCAGATCTATCAGCAGGAACAATTGTTAGTGTTATACAACAGGCTACATTTCCTGTTCTCGCATCCGTACAAAACGATAAAGAAAAGTTAGTTTCTATATACAAACGTATGATCCGTATGTCGGCTTTCTTGATTATTCCACTGATGACACTTATTGCTTTACTGGCAAAACCTATTATAATAGTGTTACTTACTGAAAAATGGGTTTCGCTGATTCCGCTTTTGCAATGGATGGTCTTTGCGCGTATCTTTCTTCCTATGAGTGCCATCAATATGAATTTATTAAATGCAGTGGGTCGCTCAGATTTATTCTTAAAAGTAGATTTGTCTAAATTGCCCTTGACAATTGTAGCAATGATCATCACAATTCCGTTGGGAGTAAAAGCCATTATAATTGGTCATGTTATTACATCAGCATTGTCATTTGTTATCAATGCATACCTCCCAGGAAAACTTTATGGTTATGGAGCTGTAAGTCAACTAAAAGACATGTTACCAATTTTTGCAGCTACGAGTGTAATGGCAGCAGTTGTATTTGTTTTGCTGAGCTTTACAACCGATGTCATGTTTCAATTGTTTTTAGGAATCATAGTTGGACTTATGACTTATATTTTTCTTTGTTGGTTATTAAAATTAGTTGAATTGACAGAAGTTTGGGAATTATTTTTGAAGTGGAAAAAAAAGGTAAAATAATGAAATACTATTTCTGTCGATATGGCATAAAATGAATAGATATTCTAAAAAAACCACACAAGCTTTGGACGGAAGACCGACGGAAGAGTGACGGACAAATGACCTAAAAAAACACAATGTCAAAGTGGCAGTATTTGTAATAAAAAGCGACAATTAACAAATGCTTTTGCTTTCCTCCCGATATCCTTTACATGTATCTTTCAAACATAATTAAAAGACATTTTAAACTCACTTTAGTAACATTTGAAAAAGAGTATAAAAACTAATTTAATTGAGTAATTTGAATATCCTAACTAATCTTATCACCAACGTGAACCAGTTATTTAGTTATTTGCGTATTGTAAAAATTATACTGTATCAAAATTGGAAATTACAGTTAGGGTTAAAGAAATAAAGTTATAAATATACGCACTGAGAAGAAAGATTTACTTTTTAAGCATCTTTGGCATTTAGTATATTGAGAGAAATTTGTTTTGAAATTGTTTTAATATCTTTTAAAGCTCGTTCTCCAAAACAACCATAATCGCAATCCAATATTTTTGCAAAACAAACTATAGCTTTTAATTTTAAAGGTGTGAACTATTTCATGATGTACTCTTTTTTTGAGTGCTAAGTCTTCTTTTTTATTTACATTTAAAAGCAATGTTTTCTTTAAAATTAAATAAGTGGATTGATTGATTTTTTTAAATTTTCGATTGTTTTTGCTGAAAAAAGAAGAAGTTAAAGAAGTATCTAAAATTCTTTTCTGAACTATAACAGCATCAATATAATCTATTTCATAGGAACGTGCAGCTCTAATCCAAAGATCTAAATCTTCGTAAGCTAAATTTTCATCATAACCTTTCAAATCGTCAAGAACAGTTTTCTTAACCATTGAAGAAATAGAACAGATACTATTTCCATTAGAAATGACATTCAAATAAATATCTCCAGTTTGCCTCTCTTCAATTGTTCTTTTAAGACTGTCCACAGGAAAATAAAAAGAATCAAATTTGCCGTTTTCAGTTATTAATTCGGCATTTCCGTAAACAATTCCAAGATTTTTATATTTACTTTCTTTAAAGGTTTTGATCTGCAAATAAACACAATTAGGTAATAAAATATCATCAGCAGCCAAATCAATAATAAAATTACCTTTGGCTAATTTTAGCGCTTTATTAAAAGATTTTGTATTTCCTAAATTGGTTGGGTTAGCAATGAATTGAATTTCAGGAAAATCAAGACACCATTTAGAAATAAATTCTTTAGATTGATCAGTGCTACAATCATCAACAACGATTAACTCAATAAAAGGATACTCCTGATTTATCACCGAAAGCAAACTCTCAACAACATACTTTTCGTGATTATAACACAGACAAATAATAGTCACCAGTGAATTATCTTGCATAATACTTTTAAAGAGTTATATATTTGGTACGAAAATAAGAATTCAGATATGATATTGTCTCACAAAAAATATAAAATTGATATAGAATTATGAATATAGATCTAATTAATTTTCCAAAAGTTGAAAATATTTTAGGCAACATCGCAGTAATTGAAAATGCTACTATTCCGTTTGAAATAAAAAGAGTCTATTATTTATATGATATTCCAAGTTCATCAAAAAGAGGAGGTCATTCCCACAAAAAACTACAGCAAATTCTAATTGCAATTTCAGGAAGTTTTGATGTGGTTTTAAAAGATGGTGAAACAGTAAGTACGATTACTTTAAACAAGCCTGATAAAGGATTACTGATTAAGAATAATATTTGGCGCGAGCTTGAAAATTTTTCGTCGGGTGCAGTTTGCCTTGTTTTAGCTTCCGAAGTTTTTGATGAAGAAGATTATATTCGAGACTATAGTGAATTTTTGGAATTTAAAAAATGAAATTACTCTATATAACGCAAAGAGCAAACGAAGAAGGAGGAGTACAAAGGGTTTTATCAATAAAAACAAATTATCTGATAGAAAAATTTGGTTATGAGATTGCTATTGTAACTCAAAATCAAGGTAATGAGAATCTTTTTTTTGAATTTAATGATAAAATTAACTTTCATGACATTACCTTGAATAATGTTAAAGTTTTTAACTTATTTCGATATAAAAAAGAACTAAAAAAATATATTAAAGAGTTTCAACCCGATTGTATAATTGTTTGTGATTTTGCTTTAAAATCATTCTCAATTCCGTTATTACTACATACAAATGTTCCTATGATTTTTGAAGCTCATGGTTCGAGATTTAATGAATACAAAGAATCTCGTTTTTTAGGACTTAGGAACACACTAAAATATAAATATCGAAATTATTGTGCTTCTAAATTTTTATTTTTTGTGGCATTATCCGAAGAAAGCTTAAAAGAATGGACACTTTTTAATGGCATTTTAATATCCAATCCTTTGTGGTTGGAAACAACAACATGGGCTAATTTAAAAGAAACAAAAATTATTGCTGTTGCAAGGCATTCTTATGAGAAAGGAATAGATAGATTATTACAAATCTGGCAGGTTGTAGTGCAAAAACATCCCGATTGGTTGTTGGAAATTTACGGTAAGATAGATAAAGACTTAGAACTTCAAAATATAGTAAAAAAGTTTGATATTGAGTCCAATATAAGATTTTTGAACCCGGTAAAAAACATAGAGGAGAAATATAAAGAAGCTTCCCTTCTGGTAATGACTTCTAGAAATGAAGCTCTACCAATGGTACTTCTTGAAGCAATGGCTTGTGGATTACCATGTATCGCTTATGATTGTCCAGTTGGGCCAAAAGCAATCATACGGGATAATGAAAACGGGTTTCTTATTGAAGACGGAAATAAAGATTCTTTTGTTGAAAAATTAAACCTTTTAATAGAAGATGAAAATTTACGAATAGAAATGGGGAAAAAAGCCATTGAAAGTGTAGAAAAATATGATTTAGAAAGTATTATGAATCAATGGAAAAACCTATTTGAATCAATTGTAAAAAATTAATTTAAACCACAATAATACCCCAATCGATACAAATCAAAAAGCAACATCGAAGGATTTTTGCTCAATAGTTGTTTGCGAAACAAAGGTTTGAAAATTTTAAATCCCAAGGCAAATAATGATGTAAGATAATATTTTTTTAAGAGTTCAAAATAATAAGACAACTTAACATATTCAGAAGAAATCAATTGAGAATCTACTAAGTTTTTCAAGCCTACAACTGCTTCTTCAGACTTTCTCAAAAAAGTTTTGCTATCTTCAATCCCTAAATGATAAACTGGGTTTTTAATATGAGCAATCTCAATTTGATTTTGCATTAATTCATACGAAAACAAAGTATCTTCGTGTCTGAGATTTGGAATGCTTTCATTGAGCTTCACTGTAGAAAAAACACTTTTTTTAATCAAGAAATTCAAGGTCAAAAAGCTAATGAATGGATTTTGATTGCGTTGCTCAACACTCAAAGCTTCTCTTTTTTTTCCGTAAATCCATCGTAAAATTGCTTCTTTTTTAGGTTCTGCAGTTTGATACAAAATCCCTCCATAAACAATTTTCTTGACAGTGTTAATTTCAGAAACGTAAGTAGTAATAAAATCAGGATCAACGGGAATTGTATCAGCGTCCAGAAAAAGCAAATTTTCATACTGCGCCTTTTGGGCTAATAAATTCCTGATAGCACTCCGACCAATATTGTCTTCTAATACCAGAAAAGAAGTATTTATAAATTCCTTAATTTTTTGGTTTTCAACAATAAATTGTGTTGAAGCATCATCCAAACAAAGAATTTCAAATTCAATTTTTAGTTCCAAGCATTGTTTATGAAGTGCTTCAACCAAGGCAAAAACATCATAATTATAAACCGGAATTAGTATCGAGAGCATTACACCGTTCTTTGCACCACTTCAAAAATACGCTCATCTTCACATTTTAGTGTTTTAGACGGGAATTTCATCAATAAAGCATAATCGTGAGTCGCCATAATGATAGTTTTTCCGTTGGCGTTAATTTTTTTCAAAACCTCTAGAACCTCCGAACTCGTTTGTGGATCAAGGTTTCCGGTAGGCTCATCGGCCAGAATAAATTCGGGATCATTTAGCAAAGCGCGTGCTATAGCAACACGTTGTTGCTCACCACCAGAGAGTTGATGTGGCATTTTATTCACAAAATCTTTCATTCCCACTTTATCCAGAACTTCATCAATTTTGCGTTCCATTCCTTCTTTGTCAACCCAGCCTGTTGCTTTAAGAACAAAAAGCATATTGTCTTTTACAGAACGATCTGGAAGCAATTTAAAATCTTGAAAAACAATTCCAATTTTACGTCGTAAAAACGGAATATCATTTTCTTTCAAAGCAGCCAAATCAAACTCCACGATGTTTCCTTCGCCTTCCGTAAGTGGCAAATCACCGTACAAAGTTTTCATGAAACTACTTTTTCCAGAACCTGTTTTTCCAATAATATAGATAAATTCTCCGTGTTGAACTTCTAAATTAATCTGAGATAAAATTTTTCTTCCTTCTTGGTATATAGTGACATCTTTAAGAGACAGTACGGTTCTTGACATAGTAAATTTGATTTGAATGGTAAAAGTACTAAGATAACGGTTGGATTCAAAATAAATTTCAATGATTTCCTAACAAAAGCACATGAAAATAGCGATTAGACAAAAATTAGTATCATTTTTTTGGCATTACCCGCCAGAAAAAAGCGGGTCAGGCTGTTCACTATATCTTTTCCTGGCTAAAGAAGCCAGAAAAAGGATGCCGTTCCCATCCTTAATGCGCACTTCGGTAACGAGAAGGGTATCGTTTTTAGAAACTTTGGAAACCAGTATTTTGAGCGTTAGCAAGTTAAAAAAATAAAAGCAGTTTCAAAATTTGTTCATAATAAATGCCCGAAACGTTTCGTTATAAAGGGTATTAAATGATACATTTGAA
Organism: Flavobacterium flavipigmentatum; assembly: GCF_020911905.1. Taxonomy (NCBI): domain Bacteria; kingdom Pseudomonadati; phylum Bacteroidota; class Flavobacteriia; order Flavobacteriales; family Flavobacteriaceae; genus Flavobacterium; species Flavobacterium flavipigmentatum. Next base: position 2,421,748 of record NZ_CP087133.1, read on the forward strand.
TACTAAATAAAATAAAAATGCGTAAACTTTCCTGGTTCTTTTTAATCCAAATTCTCTTAATCTCTACCACGGTTTTAGCACAAAAATCAGCTATTTATACCTACGATTTAAAAGATTTTGACAAAGCGCTGGCTTTATATAACGACAAACAATATACTTCTGCCCAACTTATTTTCGAAGGTATAAAAAACAAAGCAACCACAGAAGAAGTGCAGTCTGATTGTGCCTATTATATCGCCAATTGCGCCATAAGAACCAATCAGTCGAATGCAGATGCGCTGATGGAAAAATTTGTGAATGATTACCCAACAAGTACCAAACAAAATCAGGCATACAAGGAAGTGGCTCAGTTTTTTTTCGAACAAGGCAATTATCCAAAAGCATTGCTGTGGTTTGATAAAGTAGACGAAAGCTACATGAGCAAATCTGATTTGGATAAGTATAATTTTCAAAAAGGATACGCTTATTTCAATGCAAAAAATAAAAAAGAAGCGACAACCTATTTTAACAAAGTAGTTAACTCTGCCGAGTACGGTTCTCAGGCTAAATATTACTTAGGCTTTATGGCGTATGAAGGAGATGATTACAAAGAAGCGACCAAATATTTTGATGAGGTTTCCGGCGAAGAAAAATACAAAGAAAAGCTTTCGTACTATCAGGCTGATATGAATTTCAAACTTGGAAATTTCCAAAAAGCGATCGATTTAGGCCAGAAAGCAATGGCAAAATCAAACGAACTAGAAAAGTCTGAACTCAATAAAATCATCGGAGAAAGTTATTTCAATTTAAAACAATATGACAAAGCGATTCCTTTTTTAGAACAATATGCAGGCAAAAAAGGAAAATGGAACAATACCGATTTCTATCAGTTAGGATATGCCTATTACGAGCAGAAAAACGATGAAAAAGCAATTTCACAATTCAATAAAATCATTGAAGGGAAAGACTTTGTAGCGCAAAATGCCTATTATCATTTGGGTTTAAGTTACCTGAATACTGGCAAAAAACAGGAAGCTCTTAATGCTTTCAAAAACGCTTCCGAAATGGAATTTAATGTTCAAATTCAGGAAGATGCCGCTTTAAATTATGCAAAATTAAGTTACGAAATAGGAAATGCGTACCAAAATGTTCCAGCTGTTTTGCTTGATTTCTTAAAAAAATACCCTAATAATTCGAGTAGATCAGAGGTTGAAAAATTATTGGTAGATTCTTATATTTCATCAAAAAACTATAAAGAAGCGTTGGTTTTATTAGAAAAAAATAAAACTCCACAAAACAAATTGGCGTATCAAAAAGTACTTTTTTATCGAGGAGTAGAATTGTATAACGAGCAAAACTATACCGAAGCTTCCAAAATGTTCAGAAATGCGGTGAGCGAACAAAAAAGTCCTGAGTTTACAGCTCGTGCCACTTTCTGGAAAGCAGAAACAGAATATCTTGCCGAAGATTTTCAGAATGCTTTGTTGAGCTACAAGAAATTTGCTGGTCTGGCGAGCGCTAAAACCACAGACGAATATAAAAACATCAATTATAATATTGGTTATACTTATTTTAAAGTGAAAGAATACGATTCTGCTGCTACTTCATTTCAGGCACAAATAGACGTCAATAAAGACGATAAAGTACGTTTGAATGACTCGTATTTGCGTTTGGGCGATTGCCGATTTGTGAGCGCAAAATATGGCCCTGCAATGGAAGCCTATTCAAAAGCGATAGATGCCAAAGGAGTTGATGCAGATTATGCGCAGTTTCAAAAAGCAATGTCGTATGGATTCATGTCAAAAAATGATAAAAAAATAGAGGAGCTGAATAATTTTCTTCAGAAGTACAAAAAATCAGAATACCGTGATGATGCTTTGTACGAACTCGCTAATACGTATTCGACAGAGAAAAAGAACGATCAGGCTATCAAAACCTACGACCACTTAATTGCGGAATATAAAAATGGTTTGTTTACTTCAAAATCGATTTTGAAACAAGGTCTGATTTATTACAACTCTGATAAAGATGAGCAAGCGCTAACTAAATTCAAAAAAGTAGCTGCAGATTTTCCAAAAACACCCGAAGCTTTAGAAGCCGTTTCAACTGCAAGATTGATTTATGTTGACTCCGGAAAAGTAGACGAATATGCGACTTGGGTTCGTACTTTAGATTTTGTTGCCGTGACAGATGCCGAGTTAGATAATGATACTTACGAAGGCGCTTTCAAACAATACAGTCAGAATAACAGCAAGTTGGCGATTACCGGTTTTAGCGGGTATGTGAGCAAATTTCCGAAGGGAATTCATGCGCTGGAGGCTAATTTTTATTTGGCACAATTGCTTTATACAGAAGGTTCAGAAAGTAAAACGGTAGCCAATTATCAATACGTAATCGACCAGCCCAGAAATGAATTTACAGAGCAGGCTTTGACAAGATTGTCTCAGATTTTCTTAAAAGATAAAGATTGCGATAAGGCAGTTCCGATCTTGACACGTTTAGAAAATGAGTCGGATTTCCCTCAAAACAAAACTTTCGCACAAGCCAATTTGATGAAATGTTATTATGATAAAAAGGATTACGGCAACTCTGTTGAATATGCAGAAAAAGTGCTTCAAAACCCGAAAGGAGATGTCAACGTAAAAAGCGATGCGCAGATTATTGTGGCGCGTGCGGCGATGCAAACAGGCGAAGAGGAGAAGGCAAAAGCAGCTTACGCCAAATTATCAAGTACTTCTAAGGGAGAATTGGCGGCTGAAGCCTTGTATTATGATGCTTATTTTAAAACCAAAGAAGGCAAATTTGATGCTTCGAATGTTGCCGTTCAGAAATTGGCAAAAAATTATTCTGGTTATAAATATTATGGTGCGAAGAGTTTGGTTTTGATGGCAAAAAATTTCTACGGATTAAAAGACAGTTACCAGGCAACGTATATTTTGGATAACGTAATTAACAATTTTACCGACTATCCAGATGTGGTTGAAGAAGCCAAAAGAGAACTGAATGCGATTAAGGCAGAAGAGGCTAAAACCAATTCATCAATTACAAAGTAGTTAGAAGTTACAGTTGAGATATTAAATGTTTTCAGGTTACATTTTACATCTCACAAAATACATTTTACAAATTATGAGTTTACCTTTTTATATAGTTGATGTTTTTACAGATAAAAAATATGCTGGTAATCAGTTGGCCGTTTTTTTAGAAGCTGAAAATTTAAGTTTAGAACAAATGCAAACCATTGCTCGCGAAATAAATTTTGCCGAAAGCACTTTTGTCACCAAACTCGATTTGCAAAATAATAGTGCCGAAGTGAAAATTTTTACTCCCGCTCAAGAAATGAAATTTGCCGGTCATCCGATTATTGGTACTTCTTGGGTGTTGATCAATGAAGTTTTTCAGCATCAACCGGAGACCATTACACTACACGTTCCCGTGGGGGAAATTCCTATCCATCAATCCGAGGGTTTGATTTGGCTACAAGCTGCTCAACCAGAATTTTGGGAGGTGTTTTCAAAAAGTGATTTTTCGTCATTTAGTAATTTAAAAGCTACTGATTTTGACGATCAGTTTTCTATTCAGGAAGTTACCACAGGAAGCGCTTTTGTCATGGTACCGCTTAAGAGTAAGGAAGCATTAGCAGGCTTGGTTTTGGATAAAGATAAAATGGATAATTGGTTAAAAAAACATTGTAAAACAAGTCACAGAGGATTGTATTTTTATTGTAGAGAAGAGGCAAAACTGATGACTAGAATGTTTTGCGTAGAGCATAATCAGTTAGTTGAAGATGCTGCAACAGGAAGTGCTAGCACATGTTTGCAAGCTTATTTACTGAAGTATGATGTGCCAGAAATTAAACTCATCAACCATCAGGGCGATTTTATGGGACGCCCTTCTCAGATTTCTTTCAACGGAAAATGGGCAGATAATCAGTTTGAAATTCAAATTGGAGGAAAAACCCAGCTTGTAGCAAAAGGGGATTGGGAAGCTTAAAATGAATTAAATAATTATAAAATTAGATAATTGTAAAATGTAAAAAGTAAGATGTAAAAAACACTCCAATTTGTTTATGACATTTTACAAAATACATTTCACAAAAAAGTATAAAATATGAAAATGAATTTCCAGAATAAAACCATCATTTTGCTGCTGCTAGTGGCTTTTCAACTTTCGTTTGCACAAAAGAAAGGAGAAAGTATTGGTACAGAAACCGTAAATGTGGTAAAACCGTATTCGCCTACGATTTCGGACGCTTTTAAAGTAAAAGAAAATCCTTCGCTTGACGATAAAGGAAATGAAGCAAAAGAAACAATAAAGTACAGTATTTTGTCTGTTCCTGTAGCCTCTACTTTTACACCTTCAAAAGGTAAAGCAGAAGGTGTTGAAAAATCAAAACAGGAACGTTTGTTTACTAATTATGCGACTGTAGGGCTGGGTAATTTTGGTACTTTGAATGCCGAATTGTTTGTCACACAAAAGTTAGGGAACGACGATTATGTGGCAGGAATGTTTCGCCATCATTCTTCTCAGGGCGGCATCAAAGAAGTAGAATTGAATGATGAGTTTTATGATACAGCCTTGAATGTTGGTTATGGAGTTAACAATCGCGATATGTCTTGGAATGTAGATTTAGGTTATCAAAATCAGATTTACAATTACTATGGTTTACCAGCTGATTTTGGTACGACTTTGCTTCCCGAAAACAGATACGATCTCGTAAGAGGAATCAGCCCGGGTCATACTTACAATACTATTTCGTTAGGAGGAAATATTGAATTTACAGAAGGTGTTTTTAGCAAAATTTCGGCTAATTTCAAGCATTTTTCGGATAGTTTTTCTTCTTCAGAGAATCGTTTTTATGTAAAGCCGACTTTCAAAGTTGAAGTGATGGAGCAGTCCATTAATACAAATGTCATTGTGGATCACGTGAGCGGTTCTTTCGAAAAAAACTATTTTAATAATAATACAGAACCTCTAAAATATAGTTTTACTAATTTAGGAATTGAACCAAGTTTTGTCATTCATGAAGATGATTGGACATTAGAATTAGGAGCCGGATTGTTTTATAGTATGGATTCTGAAAACAGTAAAAACAAAATATTTTTCTATCCAAAAGTAAATGCATCTTACAAATTAGTTGGCGATTTGATGATATTTTATACGGGAGCAAATGGTAGTTTGAATCAAAATAGCTATGCCGATTTTGTGACTGAAAATCCGTTTTTGTCTCCTACTTTAGACATGAAACCTACCAGCAATCAGTACACTGTTTTTGCTGGTTTGAAAGGGAAACTGGCGACCAATATAAGTTATAATCTTACGGGTTCGTATTTGAATGAAACCAATAAAGCACTTTTCAAAAGCAATAATTATATAGAAGACGTCACTAACGAAAATTACGCTTACGGAAATTCGTTTGGAGTGGTGTATGACGATGTGAGAACGTTTCGTTTTTACGGAGAGCTGAAAGCAGATTTCTCTGAAAACGTTACTTTTGGCATCAACGGGACTTTTAATAGCTACCAAAATGATGCAGAATCAGAAGCCTGGAATTTACCATCGATGAAGTTGAGTTCTAATTTAGATGTAAATATCACCAAGCAGTGGTACGCAGGTCTGAATGTTTTTTACGTAGGTGAGCGTAAAGATATGCAGCAAAATACTGCTTTCGCAACAGATCCCGTGATTGTTTCTCTAAAAAGTTATTTTGATGCCAATGCACATCTGGGCTACAAATACAACGATCGTTTAACTTGTTTTTTAAAGCTTAATAATATTGCGAATCAGAATTACGAAAAATGGTTAAATTATCCAGTACAAGGATTTCAAGTATTGGTTGGAGCCAATTACAAATTTGATTTTTAAAATTCATAAAAAAAAATGATAAAAAAATAGCTTCCAGATTTTGGAAGCTATTTTTTTATGAAGTAAAGTCATTTACTCATTAAAAGGAACGGCCACTCTTACTTTGTCCCAACCTAAATTAAGGACTACACCAGTGTCAGCTTTAGTAAAAACAATCGAAAAAGCTTCTAATGAATCTGCAGCCTCCGTAACAGGAACGCTCAATCTCGCAACGTCATTGTCTTGTTTGTAGTTGTAAGATCCCCAAACATTCAAATCTTTGCTAATAATGATCGTGTACGTATCTTTTTCAGGAATAGTGTACAAAGTATACGTTCCCGCCTTGATTTTGTTGGTACCTAGCTTCATGTCTTTGTAAAAAGTGATTTCTGCAGCTTCGTTGGCTCCCGTTCTCCAGACTTTTCCGTTAGGAGCTAACTCGCTCACAGGACGTCCTTTTAGTTGCGGACGGCTGTAAGCAATTTTTACAAGTTTGGCCGAAACTTTATAATCGTTCGGGTACGCAGCTACATCCATTGGACTTTTGTCTAAATCCGGAAATTTTTGAGCATTAGCATTTGATGACAGTAACATCGTAATACCAAAAGCAATTGTCGTAATGATTGTCGTTTTTTTCATCATAATAGTTAAATTAATAAGTGTTAAAATTATAGATTGTTTGTCTAAAAAAAGAATGAAGGATGTTAATTTTTTTAATGTATTAGAAAATTAATAAAATTGAGTAGCGAATATAAAAGACTACATTTTTTTTGCAGCAGTCAAAAACCTTTGCATCTTTGTAACTTAGAACCCCACAGCCTAAAAAAAAAATGACTTTCAAACAAAAAATACACGCTTATTATTTACAAATGGTTCAGGATCGAATAGATGTTTTTAGGGATATGATTTCGGCTTTGACCGAAGATTCTAAAAATGATGCGAAAGGTTCCGCTGGCGATAAGCATGAGACAGCTCTGTCGATGATGCACATCGAGCAGGAAAAATTGACCAATAAACTCAAAGAAGCCTTAACTCAAAAAGTAATTCTAGATAAAATTGATGCCTCAAAAACGACAAAAAATATTATTTCGGGAAGTTTGGTACAAGCCAACGGAATTTATTTATACTTGAGTGTCGCACTTCCTAAAATTACTATTGACGGAATTAATGTGATTGCACTTTCACCACAATCTCCTTTGGGAACACACTTAATGGGGAACAAAGTCGGTTTTAAATTCGAAATAAATAAAACGTATTATACGATTGAGAACGTTGAATAATTCGTTAAGAACTTTGTTAAAGTTTTACGCAATATTGTAAACAATTCTATTTTCTTTCAAAAATTTACCTGCGTTTTATCTCAAAATTAAAATTTTCAAGTTTCAGGCTTTATTTTCTCTTAAAATTTTACATTTTATATGTAAAAACAAATTTTTAATTTAAAATTACAACTGAAATGAGTATTTGTGTTTTTCAATTATAACCAATACTGCATCTTTGCCTTATCAAAATAAAATTTAAAAATAAAAATATAAGATTATGTGTGGAATAGTATGTGCCTTTGATTTGAAACAAAAAGCGGAAACTTTAAGACCTCAAGTATTAGAAATGTCTAAAATTATTCGCCACCGCGGACCAGACTGGAGTGGCATTTATAGCAATGATAAAGCGATTCTTTCGCACGAGCGTTTGGCGATTGTAGATCCAGCTTCGGGAAAACAACCTTTGTTTACAGAGGATAAAAAACTGGTTTTGGCCGCAAATGGTGAAATTTACAACCACAGAGAATTACGCAAACAATTTGAAGGAAAATATAACTTTCAGACAGAAAGTGATTGTGAAGTGATTTTGGCATTGTACCAAGAAAAAGGCCCTCATTTTATTGATGAAATGAACGGTATTTTTGGATTTGCGATTTATGACGTCGAAAAAGATGAGTATTTTATCGCTCGTGACCACATGGGAATTATTCCGTTGTATATTGGTTGGGATCAGGACGGAACTTTCTACGTCGCTTCAGAATTAAAAGCTTTGGAAGGCTATTGCACAAAAATTCAATTGTTTCCTCCAGGGCATTATATGACCAGCAAAGATGGGGAATTTGTGCAATGGTACAAAAGAGATTGGACAGAATTTGATGCTGTAAAAGATAACGAAACCAGTATTCCTGAAATTAAAAAAGCACTTGAAGCAGCGGTTCACAGACAATTAATGAGCGACGTTCCTTACGGAGTTTTACTTTCAGGAGGTTTAGATTCGTCTATTACTTCGGCTGTAGCCAAAAAATATGCCCAAAAACGTATTGAGTCAGATGATACAACAGATGCTTGGTACCCACAATTACACTCTTTTTCAGTGGGGCTCGAAGGTTCTCCAGATTTGGCAGCAGCTCAAATAGTGGCCAAGCATATCGGGACTATTCATCACGAAATTAAATTCACCATTCAAGAAGGTTTAGATGCCGTGAAGGATGTAATTTACAATTTAGAAACCTACGATGTAACAACCGTTAGAGCATCCACGCCGATGTGGTTAATGGCGAGAGTTATTAAGTCGATGGGTATTAAAATGGTACTTTCTGGCGAAGGTGCAGATGAATTGTTCGGAGGATATTTATACTTTCATAAAGCACCAAACGCTCGCGAATTTCACGAAGAAAATGTTCGTAAATTAGGCAAATTACACATGTACGATTGTTTGCGTGCTAACAAAAGTTTGGCTGCGTGGGGAATTGAGGGTCGAGTACCATTTTTAGACAAAGAATTTATGGATGTTGCCATGCGCATCAACCCGCAAGATAAAATGATCAACAAAGAACATCCGATGGAAAAATGGGTAGTACGTAAAGCTTTTGAAGATATGTTGCCAGAAAGTGTGGCATGGAGACAAAAAGAACAATTTTCTGATGGAGTGGGTTACAGCTGGATCGATACTTTGAAAGAAGTGGTGGCAGAAGCTGTTTCAGACGAGCAATTGGCAAATGCTAAATACAAATTTCCGTTGCAAACACCAACTTCTAAAGAAGAGTATTATTACCGCTCGATTTTTACAGAACATTTCCCTAGTGATGCTGCAGCTTTATGTGTGCCACAAGAAGCTAGCGTGGCGTGTAGTACAAAAATTGCATTGGAGTGGGATGAAGCTTTTAAAAACATGAACGATCCTTCGGGTAGAGCTGTAGCAAGTGTTCACGACGATGCTTATGCAAAAGCATAAATAATATTATTTTAGAATTAGTTATATGTATGAAGGACGTTCTCTATTTGAGGGCGTTTTTCTTGCATTATAAAATGTTAATTTTTGATTATTGCAAGACTTTAGTTATATTTTTTTGTAATATTTTAACTTTCTTTTTTATATTTGGCTTTGTTTAAAGAAAAAAGTTAAATTGTTAAGATTCATACGCCTCAAGTAAGAAAACACAAGATTTAGTAGTTTATTTAGCTGTATATTATAAGATTTAAGCAATTTTTGATAATAGTTAGAATAAATAAATAACAAAAAAAAGAATAGTATGTCTGGATTATTGGCCGTTATTGGTAAAGGAAAAGACCCGCAACTTGTAAAAGAGCTTTCTGAAAGAATGGCGCATCGAGGTCCTGATGAAAGTGATTTTCATATTATGGAAAATGGCAGTATTCTTTGTCATGAGAGTTTGTCTATTATCGATTTGCAATCAGGTAAACAGCCTATTCAGGGAACCAGTAAAGCTTGGATGGTGCATGATGGGGAGATTTATAACTATCAGGAATTGAAAGACGGCGTTTTAAAGGAACATACTTTTAGAACAAAATCAGATTCAGAAGTCATCGTGCATTTGTACGAAGAATTTGGATATGATTTTTGCAATAAACTAGATGGTGATTGGGCTTTTGTCATCATGGATGGAGATGATTATATGGCAGGAAGAGATCCTATGGGAGTAAAACCATTGTATTATGGTCTTGATGAGAGAGGAAGAATTTATTTTTCATCAGAAATGAAACCGATTGCAGATCAATGTAAATCGTTTTCTACTTTTCCTCCGGGGCATTATTATACAGGAAAATCAGGTTTTGTAAAATATTATGATCCCGAATATGAAGATTATGAAAATGCTATTCAAGAACTTGATTTAGCTCTGATAAGATCAAGTTTAATCGAGGCTACCCGTAAAAGATTGATGGGCAATGTACCAGTTGGCGTGTTGCTTTCTGGTGGTTTAGATTCGTCTTTGACTTCTGCAATAGCAGCAAGATTATTGGCAGAAAATGGCCAAAAATTGCAGTCTTTTTCTATTGCATTAGATGCGGATGCACCCGACGCAAAAGCAGCCAGAAAAGCAGCAGAATTTTTGGGAACAGAGCATCATGAAGTACATTTTACGGTTGCGGAAGGTGTTGCTATTTTAGAAAAAATTATTTTGCATATCGAAACGTATGACGTAATTTCTGTTAGAGCAAGTGTTCCGATGTATTTATTAGCGAAAGTAATTGTCGAAAAAGGAATAAAAGTAATTCTTTCCGGCGAAGGAGCTGATGAAATTTTTGGAGGACATTTGTATTTTAGAAATGCGCCCTCTGCAGAAGATTTTCAGAAAGAAACCATCGAAAGAATTCAGAAATTGTTTACTGCCGATTTGCTTCGAGCAGATAAATCGACAATGGCTTTTGGTTTAGAAACGAGAGTTCCGTTTTTGGACAAACAGTTTTTAGACGCAACAGTTCGCATTAAACCCGAAGAAAAACAACCAAAAACATACGATGGTGTAGAAAAATATATCTTAAGAAAAGCATTTGATACGCCGGAAGATCCTTATTTACCTGCTGAAATTTTATGGAGACAAAAAGAACAGTTTTCTGATGGAGTGGGCTATAATTGGATTGATGAATTGATCGAATATTGTGCGACACAAGTTTCAGATGAGCAATTGGCTGGAGCAGCAGCAGAGTTTCCGTATAATTCCCCAACAACGAAAGAGGCGTATTTATACAGATCCATTTTTCATAAATATTATCCACAACTTAGTGCGGCTCAAACCGTACGAAAATGGATTCCGAAATGGCAGGAAAATCTTGACCCGAGCGGACGAGCCAATGCTGCCCATGTAAAAGCAGATACAGAAATAGCAAAATCGAGTGTAGCGGTTTAGAGGAAAAATTTTAACTTCACAATAACCTTAGTTAATGATAAAATCCGAGACAACATTTTAAATGTTTGTTTCGGATTTTTTTGTTGATGTAAATCTAAATAAAAGTTAAAATTCTAGATATCAATCGCAAGTTTTCGGATGAATTAAGAAATATACTATATTTGGTTAGTTCAAAAAACCAAATAAACAATCAATCAAATTAAATAATTTATGAAGAAAATACTACTTAGCGGAATTTTGTACTGCTCTTTAGGGGCAATAAGTACAGTTTATTCGCAAAAAGCTGAAGCTCCAAAGTACATTACCAATGTAGAGGGTACCAAAGAATATATATTAAGCAATGGCTTAAAAGTGCTTCTTATTCCTGACGCATCTCAGAGTAATATGGTTGTAAATATCGTTTACAATGTGGGGTCAAGACATGAAGGCTATGGCGAAAAAGGAATGGCGCATTTACTAGAGCACATGCTTTTCAAGAGCACCAAAAATCTGGGCGATATAAAAAAGATGCTTTCTGATAAAGGAGGAAATGCAAACGGAACTACTTGGTTAGACAGAACCAATTATTATGAAGTTTTTCCTTCCAGTGATGAAAATTTAAAGTGGAGCCTTGAGATGGAGGCTGACAGAATGCTCAATGCAACTATTCTGCAAACCGATCTTGATAAGGAATTTTCTGTTGTAAGAAATGAGTTTGAGATAGGGGAGAACAGCCCAGATGGTGTTTTGACTGAGCGTATTCTTTCTACAGCATATTTATGGCACAATTACGGTAATAGTACCATTGGAAGTAAAGAAGATATCGAACGAGTAAAAGCAAGCACACTAAGGGTTTTTTACGAAAAATATTATCAGCCGGACAATGCAACTTTGATTATTGCAGGTAAATTTGACGAGCAAAAAGCCTTGCAATATATCGGACAATATTTTGGATCTTTAGCAAAACCTAAGAGGGTTTTATCAAAAACCTACACGATTGAGCCTGCTCAAGATGGTGAGAAGTTTGTAGAGCTTAACAGAGCAGGTGACAGCAAAAATATTGGTGCGTTGTACCACACAGTTCCTTATGCAGATAAAGATTATGCTGCACTTGACGCTTTGGGCGAAATTTTAACCTCTGATCCTTCAGGTTATTTGTATAAATCTTTGGTAGAAACTCAAAAGATTTCCAGTATTTATAATTGGCAGCCAACTGTTAGAGATGCTAGTTTTATGTATTTTGGTGTAGCGGTGCCTAATGATAAGGATGTTAAGGTAACAAAGGATTTGGTACGTGCAGAACTGGATAAAGTTGGTACAACAAAATATACAGATGAGGATGTAAGCAGAGCCAAGGCAAAGATTATCAAACAAATTGAAAGTATAAAAAACAATACAATCAATTATGCTATTAATTTAACCGAAATTATTGGAGCGGGAGATTACAGATTAGGTTATTTGTACCGAGATGCAGTTGAAAAACTAACCAAAGAAGACATACAAAGAGTTGCAGAGAAATATTTTAGAAGCAACAATAGAACGGTTGGAATATTTATACCTTCTAAAGACGAGCAAAGAGTAAAAAAGGTCGAATACACCGATGAACAGTTAGTGGCTTTGACCAAAGATTATAAAGGAAAAGCTTTAGAAAAAGAAGTTGCTGCTTTTGAATCTTCTATTTCGAATTTGAAAAAAAACTTAACAGAGGGAACATTGAGCAATGGTGCAAAATATGGTTTGATTAAAAAGGAAATTAAAGGAGGAAAAGTTCAGGCGAGTTTTATTTTTCCGGTGAGTAACGAAAAAGACCTTGCAGGCAAAAGTGATATTGGAGGTATTCTTGCTCAGCTGATGAAAACAGGGACTAAAACGAGAACTAAAGAACAAATACAAGATAGATTAGATCAATTAAAATCGAGTGTGAATTTTAATTTTTCAGGCCAGAATTTTACATTAAATATAAATACTTACAAAGAAAGTTTTAAGGAAGTGATGGAGATTGTAAGCGATTTATTGATCAATGCTACTTTTCCTGAAAACGAATTGACAAAAACGATCAACGAATACAGTACGTCTTTGGAGTCTAGTTTGAATGACCCGCAAGCAGTTGCATTTACAGAAATTTCGAGACAAACTTCAAAATATCCTAAAGAAAGTATTTTTTACACAGCGACAATTGCAGAACAGATCGAAGCTTTCAAAAAAATAAAGCAATCTGAGCTTGTAGATTTTTATAAAAATATTTTAGGAGGAAATAATGGAGTGGGTAGTGTAATTGGAGATCTTGATGGTAAGAGCACAGTAGCGATTCTTGAAAATACTTTTGGTAAATGGGTCTCAAAATCAAAATATGAATTGGCCAAGCCAGTATTTTTTGAAACCCAAAAAATAGATAAAGATTATGCTACACCAGATAAAGAAAATGCTGTTGCAACGGGTAAAATAAGCTTTAAAATGGACAGAAAAAGTCCAGATTATCCTGCATTTGTAATGGCTAATGAAATAATAGGAAACGGAGGTTTTTTGACTGCAAGAATTCCGATGAGACTTAGAGAAAAAGAAGGTATCAGTTACGGAGCAGGTTCATTTATTGATGTGCCTATTAGCAATGATGTTGCTTTTTGGGAATATTATGCTTTTTTAAATCCTACTAAAAAAGGGGCTGTAGAAGCCGCTACTAAAGAAGAAATTGCAAAAGCGTTGAAAGATGGATTTACAGAAGAAGAATTAAAAACCAATTTGGTAAGCTGGCAAAACGAAAGAAAAACCAGATTAGGAAACGATAATACGTTGATGAGCCTCGTTAATTCTCATCTTCAATATGGTGTGCCATTAGAAGATTATGATGCTTTAGAAAGCAAAGTAAAAGCCTTAAAAGTTCAGGATGTCAATGCTGTTTTGAAAAAATACATCAGTCTTGAAAAAATGACTTCTGTGTATGCGGGAGATTTTACTAAAAAATAAATTTTAGTTTTTTATAAAGAACAGAAATTCCAACTTCCAAATGAGGTAATTTCTTAGAATCCGAAACTACATTTCAAATGTTAGTTTCGGATTTGCTTTTTGGGGTAATTTAAAGTTATGATTTTGATTTTTGATAATAAAAAATTGAAATTCAAAATGGATTTCGATATAGTCCTTGTAATTTGCTTTTTTTATTGACTTTTTTTGATAATATGTTAATAACTTACCTGCTTTAAATTGTATTTTGGCACATATATATTTTGCGTTTTTATATATTTGCGTGTTAGACAATAATTACATTTTTTTAGAATAAATTATATGAGCGAAGAAATCAAGAAGAACAATTATTCAGCAGATAGTATTCAGGCATTAGAAGGAATGGAGCACGTAAGAATGCGTCCATCAATGTATATTGGAGATGTGGGAGTTCGAGGGCTACATCATTTGGTTTATGAGGTTGTTGATAACTCGATTGATGAGGCGATGGGCGGGCATTGTGATACCATAGGTGTTGCAATTAACGAAGACGGTTCTGTAACGGTTGAAGATAACGGTCGTGGTATTCCAGTTGACTTACATAAAAAAGAAGGCGTCTCTGCATTAGAAGTAGTAATGACCAAAATTGGTGCAGGAGGTAAATTTGATAAAGACTCTTATAAAGTTTCCGGAGGTTTGCACGGTGTTGGGGTTTCGGTTGTAAATGCCCTTTCTGTTCACATGAAATCTACTGTTTTTAGAGACGGTAAAATCTACGAACAAGAGTACGAGAGAGGTAAAGCAATGTATCCGGTAAAACAAATTGGCGAAACGGATAAAAGAGGTACACGTCAGACTTTTTATCCGGATGATACTATTTTTACCCAAACAACAGAGTTTTCGTATGATACTTTGTCAGCTCGTATGCGTGAGCTTTCTTATTTAAATAAAGGAATCACCATCACATTTACAGATAAAAGAGAAGTGGATGAAAAAGGCGAATTCAAAGTGGAAGTTTTTCACTCTGATGAAGGTCTTAAAGAATACATCCGTTACTTAGATGGTAACCGTGAGCCAATTATCTCTCATGTGATCAGCATGGATCATGAAAAAGGCGAAATTCCTGTTGAGGTAGCTTTGATTTACAATACAAGTTACACAGAGAATATTTTTTCTTATGTAAACAATATCAACACACACGAAGGTGGAACGCATTTGCAAGGTTTTAGAAGTGGTTTAACAAGAACCCTTAAAAAATATGCTGATGCCTCCGGAATGTTGGATAAATTAAAATTTGAAATTGCTGGGGATGACTTCCGCGAAGGATTAACAGCGATTATTTCGGTAAAAGTTGCTGAACCACAATTTGAAGGACAAACCAAAACCAAATTAGGAAACAGAGAAGTAGTTTCTCCGGTTTCTCAGGCGGTTGGAGAAATGTTAGAGAATTATTTGGAAGAAAATCCAAATGATGCCCGTATCATTATTCAAAAAGTAATTTTGGCTGCTCAGGCCCGTCATGCGGCTAAAAAAGCGCGTGAAATGGTACAACGTAAAACCGTGATGGGTGGCGGAGGATTGCCGGGAAAACTATCAGATTGTTCTGAACAGGATCCTGCAAGATGCGAAGTTTACCTTGTCGAGGGAGATTCGGCTGGAGGAACAGCGAAACAAGGTCGTGATCGTGCTTTTCAGGCCATTTTACCATTGCGTGGTAAGATTTTGAACGTAGAAAAAGCAATGCATCACAAAGTATTTGAAAACGAAGAAATTCGAAATATTTTTACGGCACTTGGTGTTACTGTTGGAACTGAAGAAGATAGTAAAGCATTGAATCTTTCGAAACTGCGTTACCATAAAGTAATCATCATGTGTGATGCCGATGTCGATGGTAGTCACATTTCTACCTTGATATTAACATTCTTCTTCCGTTTTATGAAAGAATTGATCGAAGAAGGTCACGTTTATATTGCAGCACCACCTTTATATTTAGTTAAAAAAGGAAACAAAAAAGAATATGCATGGAATGATGTTCAGCGTGATCAGGCCAACGAAAGAATGGGCGGAAGTGCCGCTATTCAACGTTATAAAGGTCTTGGAGAGATGAATGCCGAGCAATTGTGGGAAACAACCATGGATCCGAATTTTAGAACTTTACGTCAGGTAACTATCGATAGTTTGGCAGAAGCCGATAGAGTTTTTTCTATGCTAATGGGTGACGAAGTACCACCACGTAGAGAGTTTATCGAGAAAAATGCAGTTTACGCAAATATTGACGCTTAAAAGTTGTAACCGTTTGTTTGTTTAACCGTTGAATCGATTAATCAAATAAACGATTAACCAAATAAACATAAAAAAATAACCGATAAAGTATAAAATATGAAAGTTACCATTGTAGGAGCAGGAAATGTTGGAGCTACGTGTGCAGATGTTATTTCTTATAGAGGAATTGCAAGCGAAGTAGTGTTGTTGGATATTAAAGAAGGTTTTGCCGAAGGGAAAGCATTGGATATTATGCAATGTGCGACCAATACCGGTTTTAATACCAAAGTATCTGGAGTAACCAATGATTATTCTAAAACTGCCGGAAGTGATGTGGTAGTTATTACATCAGGAATTCCAAGAAAACCAGGAATGACCCGCGAAGAACTAATAGGTATTAATGCAGGAATTGTAAAAACAGTTGCCGAGAATGTATTAAAGCATTCGCCAAATACCATTATTGTTGTGGTTTCTAATCCTATGGATACGATGACCTATTTGGCCCTTAAATCTACAGGATTACCAAAAAACAGAATCATCGGTATGGGTGGAGCGTTAGACAGCTCACGTTTTAGAACGTATTTATCTTTGGCTTTAGATAAACCGGCAAATGATATTTCTGCAATGGTGATAGGTGGTCATGGAGATACAACTATGATTCCGCTTACACGTTTAGCATCTTACAATGGTATTCCGGTAACAGAATTCCTTTCAGAAGATGTACTTCAAAAAGTAGCTGCCGATACGATGGTAGGAGGAGCCACACTTACAGGTCTTTTAGGAACATCAGCTTGGTATGCGCCAGGTGCTTCTGTAGCGTATTTGGTTGATAGTATCTTAAATGACCAAAAGAAAATGATCGCTTGTTCAGTTTTTGTAGAGGGAGAGTATGGGCAAAATGATATCTGTATAGGAGTTCCTTGTATAATTGGTAAAAATGGAGTGGAGGAAATTCTTGATATTAAGCTAAATGACCATGAAAAAGCGTTGTTTGCTAAAAGTGCAGATGCGGTTAGAAGCATGAATGATGCTTTAAAATCCATTTAAGTATAACAATTTTCGTAAAAAAAGGAAAAGGCTGCACTTTTGCAGTCTTTTTTTTGAGATTAATTAATAAATAAATTGGTTAATCTTTTCGAGAATTATATATTTGCTCGGTTTAAAAAATATGTGGTGATCCGTGATCTGGATTTTTAGTTTTAAAAACTCATGTCAGGGCTTATTTTATGAGGCTTTAAAACAAAACAAACAATAAAACTTAATTAATTTTTAGTAATAATGCAGAATAAAGGACTTATTAAATTTTTCGCAATTCTATTTGCATTGGTAAGTATTTACCAACTTTCGTTCACTTTTGTGGCAAATAATGTCAAAAGTGAAGCCAAAGCCTTTGCAGGAGATAATCCTGATAAAGAGCTAAAATATTTAGATTCTATTGATAAAGTATCAGTGCTAAATTTAGGTTTTACAAACTTTACTTATAATGAAGTAAAAAACAAGCAAATCAATAAAGGTCTTGACTTAGAAGGAGGAATCAATGTAATTCTTCAAATTTCTATTAAAGATGTATTGAAAGGATTGTCAAACAATTCTAAAAATCCTGTTTTTAATAAATCTTTGGCAGATGCAACAGCAAATTTAGAGGGAAATAAAACTTATTTAAATAAATTTTTTGAAGCTTTTGAAGCCAATTCTAAAGGAACTACAAGATTAGCAGATTCTGATATTTTTGCTAACAGAAGTTTACAAGGTGAAGGCGGTATCGACATTAAAATGAGCGATTCTGAAGCGCAAAAAGTAATCAAAAGAAAAGTTGAAGAGTCTATCGAAAGTGCTTACAAAGTATTAAGAGAGCGTATCGACAAATTTGGTGTTACACAGCCTAACATTCAAAAATTAGGAGAAACCGGAAGAATTTTAGTTGAGCTTCCTGGTGCTAAAGATGTTGATAGAATTAAAAAATTATTAGGTGGTAAAGCGCAATTAGAGTTTTGGGAAACCTACAAAATCGAAGAAATTGGTAATTTCTTAGGAGCTGCTAACGAAGCTTTAAAGAAAACTGAAATCAAAAAAACAGAAACTCAGCCCGTTGTTAAAGATTCATTGAATGCTTTATTGACAGATACTAAGGATTCTGCAGATGTTAAAAAAGGAAATAATCCTTTGTTTGATAAAATTATAATGAATGGTGGTGGGCCAATTTTAGGGTATTTTGCTCCAAAAGATACGGCAACTATCAATGCTTATTTTAAGAGACCGGAAATTAGAGTTTTATTGGCTGCTGATCAACATAATGCAAAATTTGTATGGAGTAAACCAACTACCATTAAAGATGCAAAAGAAAAAGATGTTGAAGTAGTAGAATTATATGCTTTAAAAGGAAACAGAGACAATGCTCCAGCAATGAGCGGTGGTGTTGTAACAGATGCAAAAGATACTTTTGACCAATTAGGAAAACCTGCTGTTTCTATGCAAATGAACAGCCAAGGTGCGAGAACTTGGGAAGAATTAACAGGAAGAGCTTTTTCTCAAAAAGGATATATTGCGATCGTTTTAGATAATATCGTATATTCTGCTCCAGGAGTTACAAGTGGTCCAATTGCAGGTGGAAGATCTGAAATTACAGGTTCTTTTGATGTAGCTGAAACGAAAGATTTAGCCAACGTATTAAACGCAGGTAAACTTCCAGCTTCTGCAGATATTATTCAATCTACTGTAGTAGGGCCATCTTTGGGTCAGGCTGCAATTGATGCAGGTATGACTTCTTCAATCGTTGGATTCTTATTGGTATGTATCTGGATGGTATTTTATTATGGTAAAGCAGGTTGGTATGCAAATCTTGCATTATTATTAAACTTACTGTTCTTGTTCGGAATTATGGCAAGTTTTGGTTTTGTATTGACATTGCCAGGTATTGCGGGTATCGTACTTACGTTAGGTACTGCGGTAGATGCGAATATTATTATTTATGAAAGAGCCAAAGAAGAATTGCGAGATGGTAAATCTTTATCAGAGGCTGTTGCCGCTTCATACGGATGGCACGGTGCAATGCGTTCTATTATTGATGCCAACGTTACCCACGTATTAACAGGAGCGATCTTGTTTATCTTCGGAACAGGACCTATCAAAGGTTTTGCTTTAACATTGCTTATTGGTATCGCAACTTCATTGTTTACATCAATCTTTATTGCTAGAATTTTTATCGATAGAAATATCGCTGGAAAGGGAGATTTGACTTTCTCAACTTCAATTACTAAAAATTGGTTTACTAATTTCCACTTTGATTTTATTAAAGTTAAAAAATTCACTTATATCTTCTCTTCAATTGTGGTAATTGTGAGTTTGATTTCTATCTTTTTCGTTAACGGATTAGATCAGGGTGTTGACTTTGTTGGAGGAAGAACTTTTCAGGTAAAATTTGAAAAACCAGTTGATGCAACTGTAGTTTCAGACGAATTATCTGCTGCTTTCGGAACTCCTGTTGAAGCTAAAATTTTAGGAGATGACGATCAATTAAAAATTACTACAAAATACAAAATCAAAGAAGATGGAGTAGCGGTAGATAAAGAAGTAAACGAGAAATTATATGCTGCTTTGGCAAAATATTATCCAAATACTTCTTATGAGAAATTCATCAATTCTTATGATGGTAAACAAGTTGGAGTATTACAAGCTTCTAAAGTAGGAGCTTCTATTTCTGAGGACATCAAAACCAACTCATACTGGGCAGTACTTGGTGCAATGGCGGTTATTTTCTTATACTTAATGATTTCTTTCCGTAAATGGCAATATTCATTAGGTGCGATTGCAGCGGTTGCGCATGACGTAATCTTTGTATTGGGAATTTATTCTTTATGCTATAAATTTATGCCTTTCCACATGGAAATGGACCAGCACTTTATCGCAGCGATCCTTACCGTTATTGGTTACTCTATGAATGATACCGTAATTGTATTTGATAGAATTAGAGAATTTATCATTGGTAATCGTAAAGGTAGTTTTGAAGATATTGTAAATGCTTCTATTAATACTACATTATCAAGAACGTTGAATACTTCATTAATGATGATTATCGTTTTATTGACAATGTTCCTTTTTGGAGGTGAATCAATCAGAGGATTTATCTTCGCTATGTTGATCGGTATTGTGGTAGGTACTTATTCTTCATTATTTATCGCAACACCCGTTTTGGTTGACACGATTTCTAAAGACGACAAGCACAACATCGAAGAGAAACACAAACAAGCATAATAAGCAAGTTTATCAAGATAGAAAAGAGCCAACGAAAGTTGGCTCTTTTTTTTGTTATCTTTAGTTTTGTAAATACCACTTATGAATAGAAAATTACTTTTAGCGCTGCTGTTTCTTTTTACTCTTCTAAAGCTTTCAGCGCAAGAAAAGAATAACGCTTTTAAAATAGGTTTTAATTTTGGTTTTGGTAGTGAGTTTAATAACAGAAACTACACGTTTACGAATCATTTTTATAAGATGCAATTGTATTATACTTTGAAGGAAAAGAAAAACTTTCAATATGAAATTTTAGTTCAGCCGGAAGTTAATTTTGGTAAACATCAGTTGCTTAATTTTTATTTTGTTCAGCCATTTGAACCTGATTATCTCGAAAAAAGAGAGCGATTTACCAAACTAAAAACCGTTCATGAATATGTTTTAAATCTTGGATTTCTTATTCGAAAACCTATTAGCAAAACTTTTTCTTTTTATGTTTTAGGAAGTATTGGTCCTATGATTACTGATACTGAAACAGAGAGGATGTCTGAAGGTTTTGCTTTTGCGGATGTTTTAGCCGTTGGTTTTTCGGTAAAAGCAGATAGATTTCAATTTGATTTTCGTCCGAGCGTAAGACATGTTTCTAATGCTGGTTTTAATGATAAAAATGCGGGTTATAACACTAAGAATATTGAATTGGGTGTATCTTATGTTTTGTGAGTTTTTTAAATCATATAAGTTATATAAGGGGTTGTGAAAAATCGTCGATTGTATCACGAAAAAAACTTAAAAGAGATTTTACAAAAAAGGGATTGTGAAATTTTAAAAATTTAGCATAAAAAATAGAATACTTATTAAACTAAAAGGTCTTATGAATGATAGATTTCTTATCTAGCCCCGATGGAAGTGATATCCTTTTCCTGGCTGGCCAGCCAGGAAAAGATATAGCGTACAGCGGGACTAAATGCTATTGTGAAACGTTTGGTTCTGCTTCTGAGTTTTAAAAAAAAAACGCCCAATACGTTAAAGATATTGGGCGTTATATATTTGATAAAATTTTTTACGAACTCGCGAGAGGATTTTTATGTGCTCTAATGATAAAGAAAGCTCCTATGAGGATAAATGGAATACTTAGCCATTGTCCTGTTGAGAATAAGCCCAACTCGCTTTCAAAACCGCCTTGACTTTCTTTTACGCTTTCTACAACAAAACGAACTACAAATAAAAGCACCAAAAACAGCCCGAATAAATACCCTGATTTAAGTCTGGCATTTGTTTTCCAGTACAGAAAGTACAAGATTGCAAATACAAATATATAACAGAAACCTTCGTACAATTGTGTGGCATGTCGTGCTGGAACTTCGGCCAAAAGATTTGCAAATTTAGGATCGGTTGCAATGGCAGTGTAGGCCTCTTTTGGATCTGCTATTCCGGTCTCTTTTACTGCATCGGCTTTGCTAAAATGATCGTGAAGAAAACGAATACCGAATGAAGAAGTAGTTTCGTTTCCGATGATTTCAGAATTCATAAAGTTTCCTAAACGAACGAAAACGGCGCCACTCGCAACTGGAATTACAACTCTGTCTAAAATCCAGATTAAAGGACGTTTTAAGATTTTTTTGCTGTAATAATACATCGCAACAATAATAGAAATCGCTGCTCCATGACTTGCTAAACCTTGAAAACCAGTAAATTCCCAGCCTTTTATAAAGCCAAACAGTGATGAACCGGCATGTTCTCTAATTGGTAAAATGATTTCAATAAGGTGATTTCGATAATATTCCCAGTCATAAAAGAAAACATGTCCTAAACGAGCTCCAATTAAGGTGGCAAGAACTGTCCAAACAAATAAAGAATCTAGTTTTTCAAGAGATTCGTTTTCGCGTTCAAAAATCTTTTTCATCAGGTACCAACCTAGTCCAAAAGCGATTACGAACATTAAGCTGTAATAACGAATCATAAAAAATCCCAAATCGATTCCTTCAGAAGGGTTCCAGACCATGTTTAAGGCGTGTGTCATGTAGTATTATTTTTTTATTGGTTGTAAAAATAAATATTAAAAGCAGAGTTAGTCTTTATAAAAAGTTAATGTTTGTGTAAACATTTCTTCTCGGGAACGGGGTCGTAGCCTGTTCTTCCCCATGGGTGGCAGCTCAAAATACGTTTGATTCCCAAATAACCACCATAAAATAATCCGTGTAGCTGTAAAGCCTGAATCATGTAGCTGGAACAGGTCGGTTCAAATCGGCATGATGCTGGAGTAAAGGGCGAAATGGCAGTTTGATAAAACCGAACCAACAGTACAAATGGGTAAATGAGGAATTTCATGATTTAAGATAGTGATTGTTGATCAATGATTTTAGATTTTTTATAATCGTAATTTTAAACATATAAATTTATTCATTCTGAAATCAAAAATCGTTAATCAAATATCTAAAATTAATTCACACTAAACGAAGTTCCTTCTTTTCCATCTTTCAACTGAATTCCTAAGGCAATCAATTGATCGCGTATCTGGTCAGAAAGAGCGAAGTTTTTATCCGCTCTGGCTTGATTTCTCATCCCGATAAGCATGTTAACTACGCCTTCTAGTTTTTCGTTATTACCATCAGTTATATTTTCGTCACTCAAACCTAAAACATCAAAAACAAAAGCATGCATTGTAGTTGTAAAAGTAGCCAAATCTTCTGCTGAAATAGTTTCTTTTTCTTCTTTGAGTAAATTGACAAATCGAACGCCTTCAAACAATTGTGCGATTAAAATTGGCGTGTTAAAATCGTCATTCATTGCATCGTAGCACAATTGTTGCCATGATAAGATATTAATAGAGCTTGTTGTGCTTGAAGATATATTAGGCAGTGCATCCACAGCTTCCATCAATCTTTTGTATCCTTTTTCGGCAGCTACAATAGCATCATCAGAAAAATCTAAAATACTGCGATAATGTGCCTGTAACATAAAAAAACGAGTTACAGAAGCTGAAAAAGCTTTGCTTAAAATAGTATTGTCACCACTTAAAATTTCGCCGGGCAAAATATTATTTCCAGTCGATTTTGCCATTTTCTTACCGTTTAAAGTAAGCATGTTAGCATGCATCCAATAATTAACTGGAGACTGACCTGTACAAGCCTCGTTTTGAGCGATTTCGCACTCATGGTGAGGGAATTTCAAATCCATTCCACCTCCGTGAATGTCAAAATGATTACCTAAGTATTTGGTGCTCATTGCTGTACATTCAAGGTGCCAACCTGGGAAACCATCGCTCCATGGCGAAGGCCATCTCATAATGTGTTGCGGTTCTGCTTTTTTCCAAAGAGCAAAATCCTGTGGGTTTCTTTTGTCAGACTGACCATCAAGATCACGTGTATTGGCTAGCATATCATCAATATTTCGACCGCTTAACACTCCGTAATTTTTGGTTTCGTTATATTTTACAACATCAAAATAAACTGAACCGTTGGCTTCATAACCAATTCCGGTAGCAATGATTTTTTTGATGATTTCAATTTGTTCAATAATATGTCCCGTTGCAGTAGGCTCAATACTTGGAGGTAAAAAGTTAAAAGCTTTCAAAATTTCGTGAAAATCTACCGTATAACGCTGTACCACTTCCATCGGTTCTAACTGCTCCAAACGTGCCTTTTTGGCGATTTTGTCTTCGCCTTCATCAACATCGTCCACTATATGGCCCACGTCTGTAATGTTTCGCACATAACGCACTTTATAGCCAAGGTGCAAAAAATACCTAAAAATTACATCAAAAGACATAAATGTTCGCACATTTCCCAAGTGTACATTGCTGTAAACCGTAGGTCCGCAAACATACATTCCAACATTTCCTTCATGGATTGGATTGAAATTTTCTTTTTCGCCCGATAACGAATTGTATATTTTCAGAGATTGAGATGTATATAGAGGCATATTTTGTTTATTGATTTTTTTAGGAGCTAATCCTGCTGTTCGCTATATCTTTTATGGCGAACCCCGCCATAAAAGGATGCCGCTTCCATCAGGGCTAGAACGTAAATATAATATGAAATTTTGTGATAAACTAGAACTGTGTTTCCAGCTTGATATAATCTAAAAATTCTCTTCTAGTTTGAGGATCTTTAAATTTACCGCCAAATTCAGACGTTACGGTGCTGCTTTCGATATCTTTAATACCTCTAGAATTTACGCAAAGGTGTTTAGCATCGATTACGCATGCAACATCGTCAGTGCCTAAAGCTTTTTGCAGCTCTTGTACAATTTGCATTGTCAAACGCTCCTGAACCTGAGGCCTTTTGGCGTAATACTCAACAATTCTGTTCATTTTTGATAAACCAATCACTCTTCCACTCGAAATATAAGCCACATGAGCTCTTCCGATAATCGGTAATAAGTGGTGTTCGCAGGTAGAATAAAGCGTAATATTTTTCTCTACCAACATTTCGCCATATTTGTAATTATTTTCAAAAGTAGAAGCTTTTGGTTTTTTTGTTGGGTTTAATCCACCAAAGATCTCCTTTACAAACATTTTTGCTACTCGGTTTGGAGTACCTTTTATGCTGTCATCTGTCAAATCCATTCCTAGAGTTTGCAAAATTTTTTCAACATCTTTTTTTATTTTTTCAATTTTTTCATCATCACTTAAATCAAAAGCATCCTGTCTTACAGGATTTTGTGCATTGCTGCTAAAATGATTGTCACCTATTTCGTCTAAAAAATCTTCGTTATTTGTCATTAAAAACTACTATTAATATGGGTATATCTTTTTAAGGAGGTAAAGATAATTAATAAAAAGCAAACCTTTTCTATCGTTTTTACTATTTAATAGGTCTTTTTTGAATATAATTTAAATTAGAATGAAGAGCTCATTCTTACACAACAAAAAAGGCAATAACGAAATGCGCTATTGCCTTTTGAAAGTTTGATTTTTATTAACTTCTTATTTTTTATTGTAAACCAAAAGCGCTTCTTTTAAAATATTTACGGCACTTATCAGATCTTTTTTATTCAAAACATACGCAATTCTCACTTGGTTAAGGCCCATACCAGGGGTAGAATAAAAACCAGCGGCTGGAGCGACCATGACGGTTTCGCCATTCAAATTGTAACTTTCTAAAAGCCATTGTGCAAAATCATCGGCATTTTTTATGGGTAGTTCTGCTATGCAGTAAAAAGCACCTTTTGGTTTCGTTACAATGACACCTTCAATTTTATTTAATTCGGTTATGAGCGTGTCGCGACGGCTTTTATATTCTGCAATCACTTCATCAAAATAACTCTGCGGAGTGTCTATTGCAGCTTCGCAGGCGATTTGCTCAATAGTTGGCGGACTCAAACGAGCTTGAGCAAATTTCATTACGGTTGCCAAAACGTCTTTGTTTTTGGTCACCAAACAACCAATTCTGGCGCCACACATGCTGTAACGTTTTGAAACCGAATCGACCATAATTACATTTTGTTGTACATCGTCGAGATTCATTACAGAAAAATGTACATCGTCTCCATCGTACAAAAATTCACGATATACTTCATCTGCGATCAGGTACAAATCGTGCTTTTTGATCAAACTGGCCAATTGCTTTATTTCGGCTTCTGAGTATAGATAACCCGTTGGATTCCCAGGATTACAAATTAAAATTGCTTTGGTTTTGGGTGTAATCAATTTTTCAACAATATCAATACTTGGTAATGCAAAACCACTTTCAATTGTCGAAATTACAGGAACTACGGTTGCGCTGGTTGAGGATGCAAAAGCATGATAATTGGCGTAAAAAGGTTCAGGGATAATAATTTCGTCTCCTGGATCTGTAATAGTAGCCAAGGCAAACAATAAAGCTTCGGAACCACCGGTTGTAATGATGATGTCTTCTGAGTTAACATTTACGTTTTGACGTTGGTAAAACTTAGCTAATTTGTTTCTATAACTTTCATATCCGGCAGACGGACTGTATTCTATAAGACTTAAATCAATGTTTTTTATCGCCTCCAAGGCCACTTCCGGAGTTTTGATATCGGGTTGACCAATGTTTAAATGATACACTTTATGTCCTTTTTGTTTTGCGATGTCTGCGTAAGGAGCCAATTTACGTATCGGTGATTCGGGCATGTTTCTGCCTTTGCTTGAAATTGTTGGCATGAGTTTGATTATTGAAATGCAAATTTGCATTTTTTTTTCGAATTTAACGAGAACAATACGTTTACTTAGAAAAATGTAACAATTATTAATATTTTTATTAATTTTATCTCAAAAATTGTTAATGAAAAATATATTCGTCTTATTTTTTGGTCTTTTCTTAGTTTTTCCTTTAAATGCACAAGATAATTTTTTAATAGAAGGTAGCCATAATAAGGTAGTAATACCTATTAAACTTATTAATAATCTCGTTTTTATTCCGATAAAAGTCAATGGTGTCGAACTCAATTTTTTGCTGGATTCGGGTGTCGAAGAGACTGTTTTATTTAGCATGGAAGAAAAGCAGGAAGTCACTTTTTATAATGTCGAAAAAATTAAGCTTCGTGGTTTGGGCAGTGAAGATGATATTGAAGGTTTAAAATCAGCTAATAATGTGCTGGAAACGCATGGCTTAAAGTCGAAAAATCATTTGGTTTATATTATTTTAGATCAAAATTTTAATTTATCCTCTCATATCGGAATTCCGGTCAATGGCATTATCGGGCATAAGTTTTTTAAGAATAATTTGGTCGAAATCAATTATCAAAAAAAGAAAGTAGTTGTTTATCTTAACAAGGAAGGAACGAAAAAGAAGCTGGAAAAAAAATTCAAATCGGTACCAATAAACATCGAAAAATCTAAACCTTACATTTACAGTTCTGCCATTGTTGATGGTCGCGATGTTCCCGCAAAATTACTGATTGATATTGGTAATAGTGATGCTTTTTGGGTTTTTGACAATAATAAAATAAAACTTCCAAAAAAGAATTTTCCTGACTTTCTAGGAAAAGGATTTAGCGGTGATATCGAGGGACATCGCGCCAAGATTTCAGAATTTTCAATTGGTGATTTCAAGTTCAAGAATCCAATTGTTTCTTTTCCGGATTCAACTTCGATACGAAATGTAAAAATGGTTACGGATAGAATTGGTTCTGTAGGAGGAGAAATTTTAAAGCGCTTTACGGTAATTTTTGATTATGAAGATGAAAAGTTATACCTGAAGAAAAACAATAAATTTAATGAACCCTTTACTTACAATAAAAGCGGAATTACAGTGCAACATAATGGCTTGCAATGGGTTCAGGAAACCGTTCATTTAGAGACGGTACAGGTCGTTTCGTCGATGAAAGAAGTTCAACAGGGATATGATAAAGATTTTGATAATTTTAAATACAAATTTGTACTAAAACCTGTTTTTGAAATAGTTAATATCAGACCTAATTCAGCAGCAGAAAAATGTGGTTTAAAAAAAGGAGATATAATTATTAGTATCAATGCGGCAAAGCCTTACAAGTTTACGTTGCAGCAAATTAATAATTTATTAAAATCAGAAGAGGATATTTGGATTAACCTTGAAGTAGAACGAAATAGTGTTGTTTTAAAATTTCGTTTCAGGTTAGAAGACCAATTGTAGGTATGATTTTTGGTTAAGCAGCTATTTTTATGATTATCAGTATATTATTTTTTACGATCACTTTCTTTTTATTAAAATTTAACAAGAAAATTTAGTTTTGCAGTAAATGATAGTATTAATTTGTTATTTTTATAAAAAATTAACAATACATGATCAAAAAATACATTAATTTCTTACATATATCATTTTTTTTTGCTTTTTTGTTTGTATTTCCTCAAAATATTACAGCCCAATGTGCGGGAAATGATACAAGCATTACAATTTGTGATATTTCGGATCCTGTTAATAAATCCATCTCTTTGTTTTCTTTATTAGGAGGAACACCAACTCCGGGAGGGACTTGGACAGATGATTCATTATCAAGGGGTTTGAATCCTTCAACAGGAGTTTTAAACGGACATGTCATTCGCAGAGGCGGCACTTTTCAATATACCTATACTGCACCAAGCACTTCAGGCTGCACAGATAATACATCTACCGTTACTATTACTATAGGAGCATATCCGGGAGTTCCGGCTCCGTATGCAACAGTATGTAATGACAGCGAAGTCTTTAGTCTTTTTACAGCATTTAATAGTACCGTTATGGTGCCTCATTCTAATGGAATTTGGACCAATAGTGCGGGTCAGGTGGTTCCATCAGTCATTCCGATTTCTGGAATAAGTGGTGATTTTGAGTTTACTTATACAGTTCCTGTAGTAGCTGCTTGCCCCACAAACCCAACTTCGATAAAAGTAATTGTGAGTATTTTTAGAGCACCAAAATCAGGAACGACAAATGATTTATTATTGTGCGGAAGCAATGGTTTGTCTGCTTATAGCAATTATGACCTGAATAATTTAATCAGCGGACAAGATAGTACAGGTCAATGGAGCGGGCCCGGAATAACGTCGGGAACAGATCACAATGTCGACCTTGAGAGCTTGTATAATGCAAATGGACCTGGGGATTATTCGTATGCCTATACCGCGGTTTCTGTGCCATCTAATAATATTTGCCCTGATAAAACTTCGAGTTTAACCATTACCATAGAAAAAAGTCTTGATTTTACTGGTGCAAGACTTGTGGTTTCATCAGATATTTGCGAGAATGAAATTTCTGCCGCAACCTATTCGGGAAGAATCACACAGGGAGTTGAGGCGATTCCTAATGGAGAATATAAAGTTACTTTTAATGTCTCCGGACCTAACGGTGGAACGCAAACGGTAACGGCAAATTTTGTAAATGGCGTAATTAGTTTTCCAATTGCATCCACGTATTTTAGACAAGTCGGAACTTTTAACGTAAATATTATCAATATTGTTGCTACGGCAAGTAAGGGAGCATGTTTTAACACCATTAATAATCTGGCAGATGATCTAAATGTCTATACTTTACCTTATCTCGATGGTGCTGTCATCATACCAACTACTACGTGCCAAAATAAAAGTTCGTTAGTGCTTCTCTCAAATGCTTCTCGATTGGCAGATGGCAGTTATACTATTGTTTATAATGTAACGGGCGATAATTTTGCACTGGGACAAACAGCTATTATAAACGTGGTTGGTGGAAATTCTAGTTTTGTAATTCCTGCAAGTCTAAATAGTAACAGCGGAGGATCAATCATAACCATAACCAATATTACCAACAATACAACTCTTTGTACTAATATAGCCAACATAAAAGGAAATCTGATCATTAATCCTTTACCAAATGCTGCTGCGGTGAGAATAGTGGTAAACGATGTTTGTTTTAATGATCCCGTTACTGCAAGCGTTTCAGGATTAGGGAACCTAACAAATGTCACGTTCTCGTATGTACTTTCGGGGAGCAATTCGTCTATATTACAAACGGTTACATTACCGGTTGTGAACGGAAAAATTGATTTTATAATTCCTTCCAATTTACTTGTAAACACTGGAGCTACCGTAATTTTAGGTACAAATTTGATCAATAATATCACCAGTTGCGATGTTAATTTAAACAATGTTTTCGATAGTTTTTTAATAAATCCTATTCCGATAGCGCCAACAGCAACCAATTCTCAGGTTTTTTGTAAATTAGATGGTGCTACGATTGCCAATTTAAGTCCGAGTGGTGCTCAATACAAATGGTATAATTCTGATACATCAACAACAGCTCTGGCCGATACTTATGTTTTAAAATCTGAGAATTATTATCTAAGAGAAACATCTTTGGCCAATTGTACCTCGCCGGCGACTATGATTACGGTTGTTGTAAACGACACGCCAGCTCCGGTACTAAATCCGGATGGACAAAATTTTTGCGGTTTAGCAAATCCAAAAATTTCAGATTTATCTAATAATACCAATGTGCCTTCAACAGTAGTTTGGTATGATGCTCGAAATAACGGAAATTTATTAGCTTCGACCAGTTTACTTACGGACAAAGCAACGTATTACGGAATTGATTTTTCTACCATCACAACTTGTATTTCAGAGAATACGCTCGAGGTTACTGTTTCATTGTTTGATTGTGATACTTCGCAGTACGCCTTTTTTATTCCTGACGGATTTTCACCAAACGGTGATAACGTAAACGATACTTTTACGATTCCGGACATTAATTATTTATATCCGGATTATTCGATCGAAATCTTCAACAGGTATGGAAATGTGCTGTTTAAAGGAAATAAAAATAAACCCGACTGGGACGGAAAAAATGATGAAGCCTCAGGTTTTGGGAACGGAATAGTGCCAAACGGAGTCTATTTTTATATTGTCAATTTTAATAAAGACAACAGACGTCCGCAGCAAGGACGTGTTTATTTAAATCGATAATTCCTTTTTGCAATTATTTAATATAATTTTCAAATGAAAAAAACACTACTTTTTATAAGTTTCCTCTTTTATATATCCTCTATGTCGGCACAACAAGATCCTGAATACACACATTATATGTACAATATGAGTGTGGTCAATCCTGCTTATGCTACTGGCACAGCAGCCATGCTTAACGTTGGCGGTTTGTACAGAACACAATGGGTTGGAGCTGTTGGTGCTCCCAAAACATTTACTTTTTTCGGGCATACCGCTTTGAGTGATAAAATAGAATTGGGAGCTTCATTAATTTCAGATGATATTGGGGATGGAGCCAAAAAAGAGAATAATTTTTATGCAGATTTTGCCTATGTACTAAAATTGGCGGGTAGGCACAAACTTTCATTAGGTCTAAAGGCTGGTTTTACGTCTTTGCAGACCAACTTTAATGGCTTCGTTTTACAAAGCGGAAATGTAGCTACAGATTTGGCTTTCGCCGAAAATATAAACGTGACCCGACCAAATATTGGGGTAGGGGCCTATTACTTTACAGATACTTATTATGTGGGGTTGTCTGTTCCTAATTTATTAAACGGAAAACATATCGAAGAAAAATCAGGAATAAATGCTTACGGAGCAGAAGAAATTCATGGTTTTCTAACGGCGGGATATGTTTTTAAAATTAGCGATAGCTTCAAATTAAAACCTGCATTTATGTCAAAATTTGTTGGAGGATCTCCGATATCTTTTGATGTAACAGCGAACGTTTTATATCATGACAAATTTGAATTTGGAGCTGCATATCGAGTAGATGATGCTGTGAGTGCATTGATGAACATTAACATTACGCCATCGCTTAGGGTTGGTTATGCCTACGATCATACGCTTTCTAATTTAGGTCAGTTTAATTCGGGAACACACGAAATTATGTTGCTCTTTAATTTAGATTTGTTAGGAAAAGGCTATGATAAATCACCAAGATTCTTTTAAAATGAAAAATATGAAAAAACTACTCGTTATTATATTCGTATTTTCAATACAGTTTATAAATGCTCAGGATTACGATTTGGCAAGAGCCAAGCGTTTTTTTGATAAAACATATTATGCAGAAGCCATTACTTTATATCAAAAACTGGCTGATGAAAAACCTTCTCAGGAAATCATAAAAAACCTCGCCGATTCTTATTATTATACCAATGATCTCATAAAAGCACAACGTTATTACAGGCTTTTAATGACGCGATACAGTCAGGATTTAGACAGAAATTATTATTTCAGATATGCTCAGACCTTAAGAGCAAGCAATAGTTACGATGATGCTAATGCGGCGCTCAGAGAATATTATTCGAAATCAGACAATACTGAAGACGTTGCCGTTTTTGAAGAAAATAGAAAAACCTTAGAAAATGTTTCGGCTATTGGTAATCGGTACGAAATAAAAAATCTGGCAATCAATACGCCAAATTCTGAGTTTGGAGCGGTACAATACAGAGACAGTTTGGTTTTTGCAGCAGTAAAATTGAAACCCGGATTGTTTGATAAAAAGTTCAAATGGATTAATGAAACCTATCTGAATCTGGTCAGTATTCCAATAAAAAACAGCAATACCAATGATTCTATTACCTATTATTTTGCAAAAGAATTAAAGACAGGAATGCACGAATCGAATGCCGTTTTTACAAAAGACGGAAAAACGATGTATTTTACACGAAATAATTCTAAGAACGGACATAAAGCAAAAAACGATCAAAAAATCTCGAATCTTCAAATTTTTAAGGCAGAGTTGGTTAATGGTAAATGGACAAATGTAACGTCACTTCCTTTTAATAGCGCTAATTATTCTGTAGAACATCCTGCTTTAAATGCAGATGAAACCGTTTTGTATTTTGCTTCGGATATGCCAGGAACATTGGGCTCTTTTGATATTTATTCGGTAAACATCAATAAAGGAGCGTTTGATACTCCGAAGAATTTGGGGCCTAATATCAATACAGATAAAAGAGAGCAATTTCCTTTTGCATCAAAAGATAACAAACTTTATTTTTCTTCGGAGGGACATTTGGGATATGGATCTTTGGATATTTTTGTTTCTGAAATTACAGGAAAAGAATATTCGAAACCAGTAAATGTCGGTTTGCCTTTAAATTCAAATTTGGATGATTTTTCTTTTATAATTGATTCGGATACAAAAGAAGGTTATTTTGCTTCCAATAGAGAAGGAGGAAAAGGAAGCGATGATATTTATCAATTGAAAGAAATAAAAGAGCTAGTTGTTGAAGATTGCAAACAGTTTATTGCCGGAATTATTACCGATGTTGATACCAGATTACCTCTGGAAAATGCAACTGTTATTTTGGAAGACGCTACTAAAAAGCAATTGAATTCGATTACGACCGCAGCTGACGGAAAATTTAGTTTTACCGTTCCTTGTGAGGCTTCTTATGTGGTTTTGGCTGCCAAAGAAAACTACACCAACAATTCTAGGTCTTTGGTTATAGGAACGACTCGAAATGCTATCAATGATGCTTCGATGGCGCTCAGATCTTTAGAGGTTATCAAAGAAGAAGAAAAGCAAATTGAAGAAACGAAGAAGAAACTCGAGGAAACTCAGAAGAAAGAAGAAAAACGTATAGAAGAAGAGAAAAAAGAAAAAGAAGTTCTTGCTGCTATTGACTTGAAAGAAAAAGAGAAAAAAGCAAAAGCAGATCAAATTGTGGCCGATCAAGCCAGGAAGAAGGAAAAAATCAATCAAATTATTGCCAACGAAAAAGATGTTGTACGCGACAAAGACAGGCTGATTATCAAAACAGATCCTATTTATTTTGATTACAATATGTGGTATATTCGTAAAGAATCTAAAGTTGTTTTAGGTCGCGTTGTAGCTCTAATGAAGAAATATCCTGATATGATTATCGAAATAGGTTCGCATACAGATTCGAGGGGAAATGCTAAGTTTAATGAAGATTTGTCGCAAAAAAGAGCGTCTTCTACCAGAGCTTTTTTAATAGAATCGGGTATAAATGCAAAGAGAGTGATTGCTAAAGGTTATGGAGAATCTGTACCAATAATAAAATGCAAAACAGATGAGGCTTGCTCAGAAGAAGAACATGAGTTGAACAGAAGAAGTGAATTTGTGATCAAAGATTTATAAATTTTCTGTTTAATAAAATAAAAAATTAATTGAGAAGCCTTTTTTAGGCTTCTTTTTTGTTTAACTTTATAAGATAACAAACCACTTTAAAATAGTTAAATTATGAGAACTCTAGTCACTTCTTGCTTGATTTTGTCTTGCATTGTCCTTCAAAGCTGTAAAAAAAACGAAACGCCTAAAGAGGTGGAAGCCATTCAAGCTGAAGCAGAAAAACCGGTAAGTGTTGATTGTTATCAGGCAATCTACGAAAATGATACTGTTGATTTAAAACTAAACACTTTAAAAAGCGGAAAAATAGGAGGAGACATGGTGATGAAAGTTGCGGGGGCTGCTGAAAAAGTTGGTAAAATACAAGGAGAATTTCGTGGAGACACTTTATTCGTTGATTACACTTTTATTGAAGAAGGAAATAAAAATAAAACGTTCAAAAATCCGATGGCATTTTTAAAACGTGATCAACAACTGATTTTAGGAAACGGAACTATGCAAACTACGATGGGAGTTACTTATTTGGTAAAAGATCAGCCTATAGATTTTGATCGTGTAAAATATAAGTTTACCAGTATTCCATGTAAATAATTCAAAAAGAAAGAGATTAAAAAAATCCATAAAAAAGCCGCTTCTTACTGTAAGAAGCGGCTTTAGTTATTAATATAGGCTATGTTTTTATAAAACTTCCCCTTTAATTTTTAGGGCAACTCTACCATCAGGGTAGTTAGTAGCATTGGTTTCTACGGTAATTGTTTTACGAATTGGGCCTACAGCCATATTGTATTTTACATCGATTTTTCCTTTTTTTCCCGGTAAAATAGCAGCAGCTGGTTTTGTTACGACAACAGAACTCATAGTAGATTCTGCAGAGGTGATTAACAGAGGAGTATCTCCCGTATTAGTAAACTCGAATGAACGAAGTCCGTTATCTGTTTTTGAGATTCTTCCGTAATCAATTGTGTTGTCTGGGGCTGCAAATTCAATTTTTGGGCCGTTTTGAGCATAACCAATTGCACTAAACAATAGGATTATAATAAAAGTGGCAACATTTTTCATTTGAAATTGTTTTTTAAGTTGTAAGTAAATATACATTGTTTTAATTAACACACAAATTATTATTTCGTTAATATTTCGTTTTTTATAGTGTACTTAATTATTTACTTTTGCTGTCAGTTATAATTACAATAATTGAACCAGTTTTTTGTTTAATTGTTTAATTGTTCGATTGTTTAACCGTTGATTCATTAATTTGTTCAACCGTTAATTTGTTTTTGCATGATAACAACATTTACAAATAATCAAATCAATTAAAAAAAGGAACGACTAACAATTATACAAATTAACAATAACACGATTAAACGAATCAACATATCCACGAATAAACAACCTATAAATGAGTATTCCAGCACAATTTGACGCTAAAACGATCGAGAATAAATGGTATGACTACTGGATGAAAAATAATTATTTTCATTCTGAGCCAGATCATAGAACACCTTATACTATTGTAATTCCGCCACCAAATGTCACAGGAGTTTTGCACATGGGCCACATGTTAAACAATACGATTCAGGATGTTTTAATTCGTCGTGCACGTCTAAAAGGTTTCAACGCCTGCTGGGTTCCGGGTACCGATCATGCCTCTATTGCCACAGAAGCCAAAGTAGTAGCCAAATTAAAAGAAGAAGGAATCAACAAAAACGATTTGACTCGTGAAGAATTTCTAGCACATGCTTGGGAATGGACTCATAAATATGGCGGTGTAATCTTAGATCAGCTGAAAAAATTAGGAGCATCCTGCGACTGGGAAAGAACCAAATTTACGATGGATCCTGATATGTCAGCATCTGTAATTCGCTCTTTTGTCGATTTATACAATAAAGGACTAATTTATCGTGGTTACCGTATGGTAAACTGGGATCCTGAAGCAAAAACAACTTTATCTGATGAAGAAGTTATTTATGAAGAGCAACAAGGAAAATTATTTTTCTTGCAATATAAAATTGAAGGTTCAGAAGATTTCTTGACGATTGCAACTACACGTCCTGAAACCATTTTTGGTGACACAGCAATTTGTATCAACCCAAATGATGAACGTTTTGCACATTTAAAAGGTAAAAGCGCCATTGTTCCTATTTGTGGCAGAGTAATTCCGATTATCGAAGACGAATATGTAGATGTTGAGTTCGGAACTGGATGTTTAAAAGTGACTCCGGCACACGATATGAACGATAAAACTTTAGGAGAAAAACACAATCTTGAAATTATTGATATTTTTAATGAAGATGCTACGCTGAATAGTTTCGGATTGCATTATCAAGGAAAAGATCGTTTTGTAGTTCGTACCGAAATTGCAAAAGAATTAGAAGAAATTGGAGCTTTGGCAAAGACTGAAATCCATTTGAATAAGGTAGGGACATCTGAAAGAACCAAAGCGGTAATCGAACCAAGATTATCAGATCAATGGTTTTTGAAAATGGAAGATTTAGTAAAACCCGCAATTCAATCGGTTTTGGTTGATGGCGATATTAAATTACACCCAAAACGTTTTGAAAATACCTACGCCCATTGGTTAAACAATATTCGCGATTGGAATATTTCTCGCCAATTATGGTGGGGACAACAAATTCCGGCGTATTATTATGGAGATGGAAAAGAAGATTTTGTTGTAGCAGAAAGTATTGAAGACGCTTTAGCTTTAGCGAAAGAAAAAACGGCTAACAGCTCACTTACAACATCTGACTTGAAACAGGATGTTGACGCTTTAGATACCTGGTTTTCTTCCTGGCTGTGGCCGATGTCTGTTTTTGGCGGAATTATGGATCCGGAAAGTGAAGACTTTAAATATTATTATCCAACCAATGACTTGGTTACAGGTCCGGATATTTTGTTTTTCTGGGTAGCGAGAATGATTATTGCGGGTTACGAATATGCCGGCAAAAAACCGTTTACCAACGTATATCTAACAGGTTTAGTTCGTGATAAACAACGTCGTAAAATGTCTAAATCATTAGGGAACTCTCCTGATCCTTTAGACTTGATCGAAAAATTTGGTGCAGATGGTGTGCGTGTAGGATTGCTTTTAAGCGCTTCTGCAGGAAACGATATTATGTTTGACGAAGAATTGTGTAACCAAGGAAAAGGGTTCTCTAATAAAATATGCAATGCTTTTAAATTGATTAAAGGTTGGGAAGTTTCAGAAACGATTCCGCAACCAGAATCATCAAAAGTGGCGATTGAATGGTACGAAGCGAAGTTGCAGCAAACCTTAGTTGACATTGAAGATAATTTCGAAAAATATAGAATTTCAGATGCATTAATGGCGATTTACAAATTGGTTTGGGATGATTTCTGCTCTTGGTTTTTAGAGATGATCAAGCCAGCATACCAACAACCTATTGATAAGGCTACGTTTGATAAAGCAATCGAAATGTTAGAAATCAACCTGAAGTTGTTACATCCTTTCATGCCTTTCTTGACAGAGGAAATCTGGCATTTAATTGCTGACAGAACTCCGGAAGAAGCTTTAATTGTTTCGACTTGGCCAGCATTAAAACCGTTCAACGCTAGTTTAATTACTGATTTTGAAAGTACTATCGAAGTAATTTCAGGAATTAGAACCATCAGAAAAGACAAAAATATTCCGTTTAAAGATAGCATCGAACTAAAAGCTATCAACAGCGAGAATCTTTCGACTTATTTTGATACCATCGTAACAAAACTAGGAAATATTTCAGCTTTCGAATATGTTGCGGCCAAAGTAGATGGCGCATTGTCTTTCCGTGTAAAATCAAATGAATATTTCATTCCGATTTCAGGAAATATCAATGTAGCAGAAGAAATAGCCAAATTGACGGCAGAGTTGGTGTATACGCAAGGTTTCTTAAAATCGGTTCAGGCAAAATTATCCAACGAGAAATTTGTTGCCGGAGCGCCAGAAAAAGTGTTGGCCAACGAAAAACAAAAAGAAGCAGATGCTTTGGCAAAAATTGCTACCATCGAGCAAAGTTTGGCTGGTTTGAAATAAAATTTACCATTTCTATTTAATATAAAATCCCAATACTAAATTTTTAGTATTGGGATTTTTTTTAATAATAAATGATTTGAATTTAGGGGCAAAAAGAGGCTCTTTTATGCATTCAAATTAAAGGAATTGTGCCAGAAGTTAGTTTTTGATAATCTTTCTGGTGGTTACAATTCCAGTATCAGAAATAAATTGAACAATATAAATTCCGGCAGTTTGGTTGGCGATATTGACGCTAAACTCCTTATTTTTATTGGTTTTTTCTTCAAAAACAACACCATTGTAGAGGCTTGTTATTTTTAAAGTTCCTTGTTCTTCATTATTAATACTTATTTTAAATATTCCGCTTGTAGGATTCGGATAAATAGTAAAGACGCGCGATGTTGCTGCTTCTTCGAGTGCGATTTCCTTTTCTTTGGTTTGAGATTTTTCTGCTTTTACAAGAGCAAAACGTTCACCACCTTCCAATTCGCCTTTGATTGCATCTTCTTGCACAAGATCCAGCGTGATTTGCTCACCTTCAGGAAGGTCTTTGGCTATTCTAAAGTCAAATGTTATTCCAAAAGTTTCTTCGTTATCTATAGGTAAATTCACAATTGCAGCTTCTCTAGAATCAATAAGAATTTTATTTTTATCTATAATTTTTACACCTTTAAGGCTTCCGTTAGATTCTGCTCTTTCAAATAAGCGTTCATCAAGAGTTGCTTCTATTGTACCGCCTATTTCGAAGAAATTATTTTTAAGCTCTTCATTAAAACCTTTGTCTATAAATCTGACATTGATAGATTTAGATTTTATTCCTCTAATAAACACAGCTGTTGGTGGAACAAAATCGGTAGTATTCAAATTATAAACACTTAGGTTTTTCCAGGCGATGTTATTGTTGTTTTTTGCATTGGCAGCAATACTAATACCATTTACTTCATTAAACATCGGATCGCTCAGAGACTCAATTCTGGCAGTAAGACAAAAATGGTGTTGATCAAAAGTAAAATCGGCAGGATTTGGCGGATACCACGGAATCATCACAATGGCACTGCTTCCTGCTGTTATAGACGGAATATTGACTTCGCCAATTTCGTCACCATGCAATATACCTCCCACAGTAAAGTTGACAAAATTGGTTGGCCATGTTAATCCTGAGGATGCTTTGGCAAAATACAGTTTTACTTTACCGCCAGAACTTGTTACAGTTCCTTTATTATAAACTCTAACGTAAACGGCATTTGGCGAGTTTATTTTATATTCCGGATTTTCGTGTACCAGTCCTCCATCCATGTTTTGACGTACCCAAATATCCTCGCTTATCCACATAGGTCCTGAGTCTGGATTTGGTTCGACACCCGTATCAAAAGGTCTGTCTTTTATATAAAGATCTACTATTGGTGCAGTGATACCGGTTACAATTACAGAATATCTCTGATTGCTGTTTACCAAAGTCCCTTTGTGTGTAATCGTGATGGTATAGTTGCCCGCTGCTCCAACGATCTTAATTCTTTCGTAAGGATCTTTGGTATTATCACCTAATCCGTTTGTGGTGGCGGTTAATAATCGGTACGGAAAAGTAGTTCCTGAGGAGTTTGTAACTCGTATATCCAGGTCGTTTATAAGTTTGGCAGTACCAATATTGGCCGTACTACCCGCATAAGCAACACCAGCAGGATCTGTCCAGGAGATAGAAGCAATTAACGGATTTACCCCATCGGAGGTTACAGTATAGCTATAACTGCTTCCGTTATTCAAGATGTTTTCGTCTATAATAGCGAGTGTTCCTTTTTTGGTGATGGTTTCGGCAGCAAATTTAGCATTCAATAAACCCCATCCATATATGGCATCAGGACCCGTTGGTCCCGCATCATCTGCGGTATGCAAAGCCAATCCTTTTAAGGTGGCTGCGCGCATAAAATTCCCCGTCGTATTTCTATAATGTTGCTGTAGCAAAAGCAATGTTCCGGTAACATTAGGAGACGCCATAGAAGTTCCTGTTGCATTACCATAACTGCTATTTGTTAGCGGTGTAATAGGAGAGGTAAGGGTAGCAGTAGAATAAAGAGCGGTTCCGTTTCCGGTAAGGTCGGGTTTGATTCTTAAATCGTCTGTAGGGCCTTGACTACTGGAACTATTGATGGTCACACTTGTTAGTGCACCTGTGCTGCTTATTGTCGCATCATTAGCATTGGCAATAACCAGATTGTTTTTTGCGGTGGCATACCCTGTAAGTTTATCATAGGCTGCAAAACCTCCCAACGGACTCGTATTGGCAGTGTTATCATTACCGTCATTACCGGCTGCTTTTACCATCAAATAATAAGGAGCATTAAACATTAAGTTGTCCCAATCTCTTGCAACAGATTCATAAGCTCCAAATCTCCAAGGCGCCATAACTACTGCTCCAGAGGCATTTCTTATTCCCCATCCATACGAATGGTTGGACACTAACATTCCGTTGGCAGCAGCTGTAGTCGCTTCAGATAAATCACTATTCCAGTCATGGGTTCTGGCATTTCCCTGATACGCCATTCCTTTAGATAGTGCAACAGAACCAGCAGCAACAATGGTACCCGTAACATGGTTGGCATGTTGGCTATTGTTGTTGGTAGTGATGATAGTCGTTACACCATCTCCAATAACGACTCTTCCGCCAAATTCATTGTGGGTAGGCAAGGTGGCACCTCCGTCCCAAACATGCGCGGTCATGTTTTGTCCGTTTAATGCGAGACCTAAACCACCACCAGAATTCAAATAATTGGCGCGAGTAGATTTTGCGGCTGCAACATTTTCAGGCGAAAAATAGATCGGATATTTTCCGTCTTCAGAAGCATCCATCAATTCGCTTTGCGTACCATCTTTGTTTATAAATGCGAGACTCCAGCCATTAATCTTAGCAAGACCTACCGCTCTTTGTTTCTTTTTATCAGATTCAGATTTATAGCGCACACTTAACGATTCTAGTGTCGCAATATTAGTTTCGGATTTAATCTTTTCGATATCATTTTTAGTTTGGGCAAACGTGATACCACAAAGACAAAATAGAATAATAAGGTATAAATTTTTCATAATTTTTTTGATTTAGTGAGATACTCTTTTGAGGGTTCTGAGAGATAACAAAAAAAGGGGGAGGACTTCTGTCCTGAATAATTGCAGGAAATGTGCTTGTTTTCATTTTCATCATTTTAGATATTAAAAGGTTAATATTAAATACATCCGAAAAATAAAATAGTTTAATTTCATACAAAAAATAGTATTTATGTATGAAATTACTTTAAACTGTATCAAAGCTACTCAAAGTAAGTGAATTGGATTACCGTATAAATACCTGATTTTAAATTGATTGATTTTTTTATGATAAATTGTACGCTCCATTAATACAGAGTAACCGTACAAAAAACCGTTCGTTTGGGGTGCCAAGCTCCATCGATGACGTCCGGAACCCCAAATTTGGGGTAGCGAACCCCATCGATGGGGTTCCAGACGTCAAAAATGGGGTTCCCGACGTCAAATTTGACGTCCTTAGGGGCCAAATTTGGGGTTCCGAACGTCAAATTTGGGGTTCCGAACCCCATTCGAGCACCTCAGCGCCCCAAACGAGGGGTTCCGAACCTCAACCGAGGGGTTCGAAACCCCAAATTTTAGGTTGTAGACCTAAATACTTCATCACAAAACCATAACACTCCACCAAAACAGGTATAAATACCTGCTCCTCAGTATTTATTTAGTGGTATACTTGTCTCCAAATAAATAATCTCTCATTACGGTTTCCCTCAAAGAGGATGATGGAAAAAGAGTTATGTTTGTTTTTAGAATAAATCATTCAGTTGTGATGCTTTATTATCAAAACAGAAACACAAAAAAGCGGTACAAAACTACGTGTATACACCCCAGTAAGGGGTGATATGCGTAACTTTGTAGCGAGAATATACAAGTTACAAGCTATATTACCCTAAAAACATCAGAAAAAATGCCGAAAATTCAGAAAATTTCTCCACAAGCTTTAATCGCATTAAAAGATGCTTTATCAAATATCTATTGGAAGAAAAAGGAATTAAGACAATTTATAGAACTAACAATGGAAAACCCATATATTGTTTCGACTATAGATTGGCAAGAAAATCCAAAATCTGAAAGCGTGTCATTATTGATTGATAGAATGATAGCTCGCCAAGATTTATATCAAAACGATTTATTAAAATTATTACAAGAGGTTTCAAATTTTAATGATTTTAGTCATTTAAAATATTGGGACGAAAAAGGAGATTTAACCAAAAGAGCAAAAGACTGTGTTTTAAAATTACGAAATCAAACAAAAGGATATTTTGATGCAATTGAAGAATTAAAAAAAGCAGAAGAAAGAAGAGAAAATAATATCGAAAAAGTTAAAAAGACAATATATTTTGCTGAAAAATTAAATGATTTAAAATTGACGTTTTTTGAAATTGCTAATAACTCAAATCACCAGCAAAGAGGTTTTCAATTGGAAAAACTCTTAAATGAAATGTTTCGATTATTTGATTTAGACCCGAAAGCATCTTTTAAAATTATTGGAGAACAAATTGATGGTTCATTTACTTTTGATAGTCACGATTATCTTTTAGAAGCCAAATGGCAAAAAGATCCGATTAATGCAAGCGATTTATATGTTTTTGGTTCTAAAATCGCTGGAAAATTAAAAAACACACTTGGTTTATTTATTTCACTTGATGGATTTTCAAATGAAAGTACTCAAACATCAAATCCGGTCGTAAAATCGATGATTTTAATGGATGGACAAGATTTAATGTACATTTTAGATGGTCGAATAAGTTTAAATGAAATGATTTTTATAAAAAAAAGACACGCATCTGACACTGGAGAAATATATCATAAAATAGCAAACTAAAAATACAGCTGGTAACAGCCACTACAACGGATTTGGGCATTTGGCTTAATTTGAAAATGGTTTTGTGTTTGGGTTGTTTAGGCAAATCCGAAAAACAAGGCTTAATTTAACCCCAAACCTCTTGTAGCAAGGGAACGTTAGCCGTAATTATAATAATTGCGTAAACAAATCAAAAATGAAGAAATCAATTTTAATTATAATTTTCATATGTCAGACTTCTTTGTGTTTTAGTCAAAAAGTTATGAATTCAAAAAACAACTTAAAACAAAAAATAGACAATTATGTAAAAGAAACAATTGAATTTAATGAGATTCCAGGCTCAGCGATTGCAGTCATAAAAAATGGGAAAGTTATTTATGAGAATAATTATGGGAAAAGCTCTATTGAAGAAAATACAAGTATAAATGAAAACAGTATTTTTAGATTGTATTCCACAACCAAGTTAATTTCTGCTGTTGCAGTTTTTCAACTTATTGAAAAAGATAAATTATCATTGGAAGACAAAATTTCAAAATATTTGGATAACCTTCCAAAAGAATGGAAAGAAGTTAAAATCAAAAATTTACTAACACATTCTTCTGGTTTGCCAGATATTGTAAAGTTTGAAGATATTCCATATTCTATGGATGAAAATGAAAAATGGAAACGATTATACAAAAAAGCTATGGAATTTGAAATAGGAAACCA
The DNA here is from genome assembly GCF_020911905.1 of Flavobacterium flavipigmentatum. Taxonomy (NCBI): domain Bacteria; kingdom Pseudomonadati; phylum Bacteroidota; class Flavobacteriia; order Flavobacteriales; family Flavobacteriaceae; genus Flavobacterium; species Flavobacterium flavipigmentatum. The sequence goes on from NZ_CP087133.1 coordinate 2,465,169, forward strand.
CTACAGCTATAATCAAACCAATTACGCATTACTTTCCAAAATTATTGAAAAAATAACAGGGTTAAGTTTCGATGAATATGTTATGAAAAATCAATTTCCAAAAACAAAAAATGGTGTGATTTTTTCAGCAAATTCATCAGAATTTATAACTAATAGAGTTGTTACTTATAACTTCAATTTTAAAACGAACAAGTACGAAAGATTTAACGCAGATCACGGTAAAATTCATAATTCTGGAAGTGGATTGAATATTACATTGAAAGAATTTATCAATTGGAATGAAAGGTTAGATAAAAACATTCTTCTAAGTGTAAAAACAAAAAATGCAATGTGGAGTTCATTTGAATTTGAAAACAAACAAGATGATTTTTTTTATGGTTGGGGAATATACGAAACTAACAAAATAAAATCAATTGGTTTTAGTGGTGGATATAGAACTTCGTTTAGAAAGTTTATAAAAAACGATTTGACAATTATTTTTTTATCTAACGGATTTAAAAATTATCATATTGAAGACCAAATTATTAATCATATTGCTGGAATCGTTGATGAAAAATTAATTGATAATACTTTATTAACAGAAGAAAAAATCACTTCTGCGTTTTATAAGAATGACTTTGAAAAAGCAACACAAAATTTCAATATAATAAAAAACCAAAATCCTACTCGAAGCTTCGAAAACACATTAAATACAATAGGATACAATTTGATGAGTAATACCAATTTGATAGATGCAATAAAAATATTTGAATTAAACATACAAGAAAATCCAAATTCCGCAAATGCCTATGATTCTCTTGCTGAAGCTTATTTTGCAAATGGACAATTAGAATTATCAAAAAAAAAATATCAAAAATCATTTGATTTATGGTCTGGAAATACAAATGCGAAAGAAATGCTCAATAAAATTGAACTAATGCTTAAAAAACAATAACTACGGCTAACACACGTGCTTGTTGCACAACTGCTCAAATATAACAAAAAGGAAACAAAAATGACAAAGAAAAATCTTTTGAAATAGCGATTAAGTCATTAAATAAATTGAATGAGAAAGATGAAGGAATTATCGAAACAGGTGAAAGAGAAGATTTATGTGAACTTATTGACCAAATAACTCTTGCGTCAGGTTTAAAACCAAAAGATTATGCCAAAGGTGAAGGAATTGCTGACTCATTGAGAGAATGGTAATAAAAAACATCCCCCCCGCTAGTCCGAGCATTAGGTAACAAAGGAGCTGGCGCGATGCCTCCGGCTCGTGCACACAAGCCATATTAATAAGAACAAAAAAAAAATCAGGCTCTGCGAAGTGTTGTTCTTAACTGTTGTGATTGCTGGGATTGTACTATGTTGCCAAGACGAAAACAAAACTTTAGAGAAATCTAAGGCTTTTTTATGCTCGGAAAAAGTCTAATTTATTTTAAGATGGATTAATGTATTATTTTGGGATGCTTTTATGCATCATTTTTAGAATAACAAATACGTGCGGAAAAGTAATTGCTGCTAAAAAAGAGAAAAACAGAGCATTAAATATTTCCTTATCTCTAAAAAGAAAATAGAGAAGTCCAATTCCTAAAATTGAGGCTAACCAATAAAAAAAACCATTCTTACAATAGGTCTTAAAATTTTTAAGTGAAATATCTCCATAAATGAATCTTATTTGATCTAAAATAGACGGAATACTATGCCAAATTACAAAGTAAATAGCGAAACCCCATATTAAGCCAGACGTCTTAAAAAGAATAGCAAACACTAGAAGAAAAAATAATTCTGTTTCTAGTTTACTACGAATAGACGCAATTCGCCAGTAAAAATAGGCACTTAAACTCATTAATATAAACCCACTAATTAGGAGCGTTTCTTTTATAAATAAAGTTGAGACTTTAAAACGTATGATGTCTGTTACAATATTTTCTACTTCATGAGAATGAAAGAAAAACAATAAAAATAATATAAAAATGCCATAGATAAAGGGGTACATAACTTGGATATATTTTGAAGTTCCTAAATCTAAATACAACCCTTGCTGATCACCAAAATGAAAGGCACTGACTAAAATAAAGAGAAGTAAGGCAACAATTGGGAGTATGTAAAAAAAAAGCAAACCCGATACTACTACAAGAATATAATAGAGAAGATTTTTTTGGAAAGAAATATTGGTTTTAGCACCGTTTGTTCTCTTAATTAAAATCAAATCATTGGCTCCATGTAGAATACCAAAGGTAAAAATGAGTGAAAAAGCAATAATTATTTGTGCTTTTTCACCAAAAAAAGAATCTAGCCACAAGCAGAAAAAGCTTGCTACGATTGCAAAATGTGTATATTTTAACATAATTAATTCTATTTTTTTTAAAATTACATAAAAATAATCAAACCAAATGTTTTTTATTCTGTTTAAATATTTGTAAATTTACTTAAACAAAATAACCTTTAACTTTTAACCATTAATTTTAAATTTATGAGAAATTTTATGTTTATTGCAGGTTCTATTTCAAAGTTATCTCCTACCGATTATGTAGGTTTTACTTTTTTTGTTGGTTGCATGGCTATGATGGCCGCATCAGCATTCTTCTTTTTATCACTAAGTCAATTTGATAAAAAATGGCGTACTTCGGTACTGGTTTCGGGTTTAATTACTTTTATTGCAGCAGTGCATTACTTCTACATGAGAGATTATTGGACTTCATTTGGCGAATCACCTACATTTTTTCGTTATGTTGATTGGGTTTTAACCGTACCATTAATGTGTTTAGAATTTTACCTGATACTTAAAGTCGCTGGTGCAAAAAAAACATTGTTATGGAAAATGATTGTTTATTCTCTCGTCATGCTAATTACAGGCTACTTTGGAGAAGTTATATTTACAGATAGTGCTGCTCTTTGGGGATTCATTTCTGGAGTTGCTTATTTCGCTATTGTTTATGAAATTTGGTTAGGACAAGCATCAAAATTAGCTGCTGCCGCTGGTGGAGAAATACACAAAGCACACAAAATCTTGTGCTGGTTTGTTCTTGTAGGATGGGCGATTTATCCTTTGGGATACATGATGGGTACAAATGGATGGTATAATGGATTTATTCCTGCTGGTAACATAGATGTAGTATACAATATTGCAGATGCTATTAATAAAATTGGATTTGGCTTAGTAATTTACAGTTTAGCCATTAGTGCCCAAAAAGATTAATTCTTTTTATTATCAATAAAATAGTTTGATTTATTTTGTTCCCAAAGAAGCCGTCTCCACAAATGAGGCGGTTTTTTTATGGAGTATTTTTTAGCTTTTAATTCCTCCAATCTACACATCTTCGAAGTGTTGTTATTAAATGTTGCGCTTGCTATGCGAAGTCTCGCGACTTCGTACGCGTTACAATAAGCAAATTGCTAGATGCAAATAATCAACTTCGATATGATTTAAACATTAGCGCTGCAAAGTGTTCTTCCTTCTTTTTCTTCAAAAATAAAGCATACTACGGTTAAGGTGAATTCTGTTGCTGCAAAGAGGATATTACCGCCTGTAAAAAGAATTTTTAGTACGTTATTTTACTTTTTCTTTCGATTTAAAACCCAAAACAAAGGGTAAGAAATCAGTGTAATGATCACTATAATGATAAAGCTTTTAGGATCGCTATACACAAAACCAATCAATAATGCCAAGGAGGCAATAATGGCGATAATTGTTGTCCAAGGATACCAAATAGAGCGATAAGGTCTAGGTAGATTAGACTCTGTAACTCTTAACTTTAGTAATGAGCAATACGCCAGCCCCCAAACGATAATTGAGGTGAAGGCAGCAAATGAGAACAATACTTCGAAAGAGCCAATACAAATTAAAAACAAGCTAAACAATGAGGATACCAAAAGTGCTACAATAGGAGTTCCGCCTTGGTTTACAATAGTTCCTTTTTCGATAAAAAATCCGTCACGGCTTAGTCCGTACAAAATTCTTGGCGGAATCATCATAAAAGCATTCAGGATACTGATTAAGGAGAAAATAGAAATTACGGTAACAATGATGGCGCCGTTTTTTCCAAAGATAATGTTCGCAACATCAGCAGCAGCGAGATTTGACTTTGCTAAAGTTTCGATAGGTAAAACATGAAAAAAAGCAATGTTGAGCAAAACATAAATGGCTACAACAAGCAACACACCACTATATAAGGATTTCGGAATGTTTTTTCCGGGGTTTTCATTTTCTTCGGCAAAAAAGCAAACACTATTCCAACCATTATAGGTTCCGATAATAAGCTGAAGCGATTTGAAAAATCCAAACAATAAACCTATTTGAAAGAATGAATTATCCTTTGGAATAGGAGCCAGTTTGATTCCCGAATACATAAAACACGCCACGACCAAAGCAACAAAACAAATTACTTTTAAGAAGCTGGTAATTTGCTGAATGGCACTTCCGTTTTTTACGCCTGTTAAATGCAGTAATACAAATGCAAGTAGCAATGAAATCGCTATTGCGGTACCATAATTGTTTAAACTTGGAAATAAAATAATAGTATATTCACTGATCACGATACAGTAAAAAGCGGGCGGAATGGCATTGGTAATATAGTCAAACCAACCCGATAAAAAACCAGCATAATCGCCAAAAGCTCTTTTGATATAATTGTAAGATCCACCGGCTTTAGGAAGCATTGTTGCGAGTTCTGCATACGAATTGGCACCTATTAAAACAAATAATCCTCCAAAGAGCCAAGACGCAATTATAAGCCAATAATTGTCCAGCAGCCCTGCAATCGTTCCGGGCGTTCTTAGAATTCCGACCCCGATAGTTCCTCCAATTAGTACTGCAATGTTAAAACTGAGTCCAAGGCTTTTTTTTAATTGGTTTTTTTTGGAATCGATCATAGGTATTATTTTGGTTTTGGTTAAATCTAAATGTTTAGGCAAACAAAAGTACTATAATTTCGTCATTTTTTTCTAAACAAAAACCTCGTTCATTTCCGAACGAGGTTTTGTGTTGTAAAGGCTAATATTCTTTGATTGTAATGCAAATACTTTTGGCATTAAAAACAAGCAAGAGGCTTTTATTTATTATTATCTTTAGTAAAACAGATAAACGTTTTTTTATAATTTATATTTTAAACTTACCATAACCTGGCGAGGAGCAATAGGGTTTACGCTATAATTTTCGTGAACCGTATAATTTAACTCGTTTGTAATGTTTGATAATTTACATAAAATAGAGATCTTTTTCCATTCGTAACCTACTGAAGCATCCATTGTAGCATAACCTTCTAAAGGAATGTCACGGTCTCTGATCGTGATTGTATAGGTAGCTGGTGTTGTAGCTGGCTTAACAGCTGTCCATAAATAATCATCGTTCCAGCCACCTGTACGGTCGCCAATATAGTTTCCGATAGCTCCAAAAGTAAGCCCTTTTAATGTACCTGTAGGTAATTTGTAGAAAAAGCTCAAGTTGGCAGTATGTCTAGGAGTTCTGGCCAAAATATCGCCAACAATAAGGCTACCGTTTGTACCAGATGATTTAGAAACTTTGGTTTCGTTAAAACTATATCCAGCCATGATGTCTAAACCTTCGGTAGGTCTGGCCGTAACGTCTACCTCAAGACCTTGACCTTTTGTGGCTCCAACCAACTCTTTCAAAGTGTTATTTGCATTTTGTGTGACACCATCTGCTAAAAACTGTGCCGTTTGTGCCAAGTTATTATTCGCTATTTGATAAACGGTAACGTTTGTACTCAAAAGACCTTTCCAGAAATCTTTTTTGATACCTACTTCATATTGATCGATGATAGAAGGTTCCAATGGTTTTAAATCTACTGTTGTTCCGGTATTAGGAGTAAAAGAGTTCGAGTAACTTGCAAATAAAGACATATCTTTAGTAGGCTGAATTACCAATCCTACTTTAGGCGAATAGGCTCTGTTTAAAGTTTTCGCACCAACAACAGGCGTGGCATTCTCAAGAGAAGTAGTGATAGCATCAACATTATTTACTTTTGATATCACTTCTCTAGATGTCGTAACTTCGCTTTCCTGCCATGACCAACGCAAACCTGCTAAAACTTTTACATAATCTGTAATCGAAATTAAATCCTGAGCATACGCACCAAAACGTTGCGTATTGGTAGTTGCTAATTGCGTAGCTCTGGTTGGGTAAGGTACATTTAGACTTTGCGTACTATAATCATAATTAAAAATATTTATTGCAGTAGCCTCTGTAGTGATAGCGGTTGTACCATTTGGCGTTGCATAAAACCCAAAAGTATAATTAGGAGCAATAGAATTTTCGTAGTCAACACCAGTAAAAATTTGGTGTTTGATTTTTCCTGTATTAAAAGTTCCCTGCAAGCTCAATTGATCACCAAATATACGTTCGGCACCATCCGCTTTTGTCAAACCACGTTTCCAGTTTCCATTTGCATCCAAAGTACTAATCTGTGCTGTAGAAGTTTGAGTTCTTCTGTAGGATTGAAAAGAAGAATTAAAATTTAATTTCCAATTTTCATTAAAATCATGATTAACCAATACCGAAGCACTAGAAGATTTAGTATTTGCCGTTGACCAAAGCGCTCCAAAGAATTGGTTGCGTGGCAAGTCCAAAATAGTTTTACCAATTATTCCGGTACCAAAATCAGGAGTCCAGTCGGCACTTAAATAATCTCCTTGTAAGGTAATTTGAGTTTTGTCTGAGACATGAAATAAAAACGAAGGATTGATATAAATACGCTCATTTTTTACATAATCTCTAAAGCTTTCAGCATTTTCGTAAGAAGCTGTAAATCGGTATGCAATAACGTTGTTTAAAGGCCCATAAATATCAATTGATGGTTTGTAGAAAGAGTAACTTCCCATTTGCATAGACAATTCGCCGCCTTGAGTAAATTTTGGGGTTTTAGTAACCAAGTTTAGGATACCTCCTGGGGCAACGTTTCCATACAATAAAGCAGAGCCTCCTTTTAAGAATTCTACTTTTTCTAAAGAAGAAACTTCTGGAATAGAACCTGCATTGTAGCGAAAACCGTTTTTAAACATATTATTGGCAGACATGTCATATCCTCTTGAAAAGAAAGATTCTTGTGCGCCACCGCGAGCAGAACCCACATAAACACCGTTGGCATTTTTGATCACTTCACTCAAACGAATCGCTTGTTGCTGCTCGATCACCTCGTTATTAATGACCTGAACACTTTGAGGTAAATCCATTACTTTTATGCCTGAACGAGCTACCGAAATTGGTTTTTTAGACTTGTTTGCGGTTACCGTAACTTCATTAAGGACTTCTCCTTTTTTATTTTTTACCGTATCATTTATAGCTTCACTTGTATCGTTGCTAGAAAAATCTTGACTATAGGCGCTGAAGGTAAAAAGCATTATTCCTAAGAGTAAAATATGTTTCATGACTTTTATTTAGAATAGTTAAATATAATTGGCGCAAATATAATTACCAATTTTTGGTTACACAAAGTTTATTTAGATTAATTATTAATAATTACGTAATTAATTGTTTGTTAGTTTTTTGAAAGTTAACTTATCAAGCAAAAAAGGGTTTATTTGTTGTTTTTTGACTCTTTTGCGCTGATTTATTTGTGTAATTAAGGTGCTAAAGACGGTTATTTAGCATCTGGATCGGCATTGAACAAAAAAAACCTTGCTTTTGGAGCAAGGTTGTATCAAAAATGAATTTCTTTTTAAGTTAAGATAAAAAATAGTTTCTTTTTATTTAACGCTAATTAGATACGTGGCCATTTTCCAGATTTCATCGTATTTTTTGCCGTTATGTTCTCCCGAATTTTTCTCTGTATAAGCAAATTCTACCATGTAATTTCCAGACCAAATTGGTATAAAACTAATTTCACCCTTATCATTGCTCCATAATTCTTTTTCCCAACCGTTTGGGGCAATTACTTTCATCTTTTGCTCTTTTGCGATTTTGCCTTCATACAAAGCACTTACGTTTATTTTGGTGTCTTTTTTTGCTGTAGTGACATCTTTAGCAAACAAACTAATGATGTTGGTGTTTGCGTTGGCTTCATTTCCTTTTACAGCGTTTCCAACCGTAACAGTAGCGCTCGAGTTGTAATCTAATACCATCGTTCCGTAAACGTCTTTTACTTTATGATGCATCGCAATTGTGTAAACTCCATCCTCGTCAGGAGTAAAAAACGCCTGATATTTATTTTCTAAAGCAGTAGCAGTAAGTTTGGTTTCTTTTTTTGAAGGTGAAATTACCACTAATGAAAAATCTTTTAAGTCCGAGAACCATTTCGCGGAAGCGGTAATATCATTTTCTGAAAATTCACCAAAATAAACTGAAATTTCCTGTGCTTTTCCTTTTGTTCCCACAGCTTTTGTCTCAATCCAGAGTGCGTGAGCAAATAGTTGAGGCGCTGTTACGAGCATTAAAAATACAAAGCTGATGGTTTTAAAGTGAATTGATTTCATAAGATCAAGATTTAATAGTGTTACACAAAATATTTTTCACAAATTTATATTTTATTTAGAATAATTAAAAATAAAACTCTAAGATTAACTTTTTAAATACATAAAATATAAGAGAGATGCTCTGCAAAAGCCTTAAATTTGCGGTCTGAAAAAGCGACTTCATGATTTTACCCTTCTTAAAAAAAATGCAGGATTCACCGAGAGGATATAGAATCGCTAATACCGTTTTTTTTTTCGTTTCCGGATTTGGATATTCTTCTTGGGCGTCACGAATTCCGGATATTAAGGCACAATTACACTTAAGTGAAGCTCAATTTGGAGCCGTTTTATTTGCCTTTCCGATAGGTTTAATGTTTACGATGCCTTTTACAGGAAAATTATTAAACAAGTACAGCAGTCGTTATTGCATGCTTTTGGGAGCCGTTTTGTTTAATATTGTTTTATCAATGCCTGGTTTTGCTGCGTTTGTTTGGCAATTGATTATCATATTATTGCTATTTGGAGCATCACGAAATATTTTTAATTTATCGATAAATGCACAAGCTCTTGAAGTGCAGAAATTGTATCCAAAATCGATCATGACGCGTTTTCATGCGGTTTGGAGTCTGGCAGGATTTGCCGGAGCAGGTTTAGGATATGTAATGGTAACACAAAATATTGCCCCATCTTACCATTTACTTGGTATAAGTGTTGCTATGTTAGCGGTTACGGCATGTTTTTATCCAATGAGCATTCATACCGAGCCTGTACCGGTAAAAAAGAAATTCTTTTCTGTACCGGATAAAAATCTAATTAAGTTTGCCTTAATCTGTTTTGTTTCGATGGCTTGTGAGAATACTATGTACGACTGGAGCGGTATTTATTTTCAAAATATTTTGCATGCTTCGCCAAAATTAAGCACGGCAGCTTTTGTTTTTTTTATGACTGCAGTTACCTTAGGACGCTTTTTAGGGGACTATGGAGTAATGAAATTTGGCATCAAGCAAATTTTATTCTACAGCGGAATTTTAATTACATTAGGATTTTTAGTTTGCTTTCTTTTGCCCTTTGTCTACCCAACAATATTTGGCTATGTGCTAATAGGAGTGGGGGTTTCTTGTGTTGTTCCTTTGGTTTTTAGTATCGCAGGAAAATCCAAAAGTCTGAGTAGTGGCAGTGCGCTAACTTCTATTTCTACAATTGGGTATCTTGGATTTTTAGTGGTGCCGCCAATGGTGGGGTTTATATCTGAATTTCTAAGTATGAAATGGGCGTTTCTGGTAATGGCTGTTTTGGGCGGAATTATGATTTTGATGGTTAATAAAATAGGAGAAGAAGAGTAAAAACACTTATTTGTATTGTTCTTTTTCAAGTATTTTCATTCTGAGTCTATAATTGTGTACTCGGTGATGTATTTTATTGTGCAATATCCAACAAATTGTAATTCCAAAAAGAAGCGAAAGTACGATTGAAACCAAATGTATTTCCAAGACAATATAAATCACAATTAGTATTATTATCAAAAGTATTTCGATAAAGTATTTGTCTTTTTCTTCGTTGCGTTCTTTCAGGACAAGAAGGTTTCCGAGCTTTTTCTCTATCCTTTCCTGAATCTTTTTTGTTATACTGTTCACACTGTAATATTTATCTAAATCGTATGGCGTAAAACAAATGGCAAATTCGAGTTCAAGTTTGCCCATAAAGCGGTAGTATTTTCGAACTCCCAGAAATGAATTTTTAATGGTATCTCTTGAATGCGCGGGATAGGTAAGGAAATCTAAAAAGTGAGATTCATCAAATTCAGAATCGGGTTTGCTTCTTTCTTTTTTAAATAGCTCTAAAACTTTGTCTCTTATCGCTGCGTCGGTCATTTTAGTTATTTTATTTTAAATAAAAACAGGTATCAAACCTTTTATTCCTGAAATTATCGATGATCTTCAACCGTTTGTTTGTTCTATATACTGAAAAAAGTGTTTTATTTATTTGTAAATGGATTTCAGTTGGCGCAAAAAAAATCTAAGCTGCGCTGGTTCTATTAAAAAAGAAACAACATAATGATTTTGCTGTTATCATTTTTATGAAATGTATTCAGTTAGGTTATGATAAAGTAAAATTTACTTTTTTACCAGAATAAATCTCTCGGTAGTCATTTTACCTTCTAACTTTCCAGAAATTTCTGCGGTCAAAGTATTATTTGCGCCTTTGGTATACGTAATTTTCTGAGGATAATCGTGTTTTATATTTTCAAAAACCAATTGTTTTTCAGTTTCAAGTACAGATGGAAAAGCGACTGGTTTATCATTATTTTGACCTTTCACAGTAGCAAAATATGTTAGTGTTTCGCCTTTTTGTACCAAACGGATACTCTCAAAATGTACAGTATCTTTTCCTTTTATAAAGTATGAAACCGCGTTAAAAGTACTGTCATTTATTTTTTCCCAGTTTTCGGTCAGTACACCGTCAGGATTTTTATTTTCCCAGTTTCCAATGAGCCAATCTGCAGCTTTGATTTTGCCTTTTTCTGCAGTTTCTGTTTTTTTACAAGAGAAAATAGCCACTAAAAGCAGTAAAAGAGTTGTTTTTTGAAATATTTTCATAACGATTTGGTTTTTAATAGAATTGCTAAAGTATAAAAAAATAACATAGAGAGAATGTTGTAATGCGAAAATGTTAAAATTTGAGAAGTGAAATGTTAAAATGTGAAATGTTAAAATGTGAAATGTTAAAATGTGAAATGTTAAAATGTGAAATGTAAAAAGTGAAAAGTGAAAAGTGAAAAGTGAAAAGTGAAAAGTGAAATGTAAAAAGTGAAATGTAAAATTATTTGATACCACGAAGAAGTTTGATGATCAACGCTTTGAATTTTATCTCTCACATTTCACTTTTCCTATCTCATATTTAGCCACAAAGAATGGCGTATACCAGTTCTTTGGTAGGTTTTTGATCTTTTAGTTCGGCTCTTACCACATCAAAAGTTACTTTAAAATCACAGCCCAATTTATAATCGCTGCAACCATAAGCCGTTTTTCCTTTCAAAATAGAACCTTTTTTACATTTCGGACACATTAATACCTCTGATGTTGCTGCTGGTTTTATTTTCGAAATTGTTTTTTTAGTTTCTAATTTGAGTTTAAAATTTTCCTCAAACCGAATTAAGCCTTCTACCGAGCCAGCATCAGTTTTAAAGTCTTTCAAATTTACGGTTGAGCCTTTTTGAAGCAATCGTAAATACTGGTTCTCTGATATTTTTTTTTCTGCAAAAATATATGGCAAAACAAAATCACAGCCTGCTTTGTAATTGCCACAGCCATAAGCTGATTTTCCTTTTATTAACGTTGCTTTTTGGCATTTCGGACACATTTCGGCCAAGATTCCGGCAGCTTTCTTTTGCTCGATTTTTACTACTTCTTTTTGAATACTTTGTGCGTGCGAAATATTGGCGTGTCTGGTTTCACTTCGTACTTCCGTGACCAGAGACGCAACCATTTGCTTCATGTTTTTAATAAAAGCGGCGGCGGTAAAAGTGCCTTTTTCAATATCCTTCAACTGCTTTTCCCAAGATCCGGTGAGTTCTGCCGATTTTATCAATTCGTTCTGAATGGTGTCAATCAATTGGATGCCGGTAGGGGTTGGCAGTACCTGTTTTTTATTTCGAACAATATACTGACGCTTAAAAAGTGTTTCGATAATATTCGCCCGCGTGGATGGACGGCCAATTCCATTTTCTTTCATCAACTCGCGTAAATCTTCATCATCGACTTGTTTACCGGCAGTTTCCATTGCTCGTAATAAAGTAGCCTCTGTAAACTGATTGGGTGGTTTGGTTTCTTTTTCTAAAAAAGATGGCTCATGCGGGCCTTTTTCTCCTACAACAAAACGAGGCAAAATATCAGCTTCTTTTTCTTTAGTATTCGGATCTTCAAAAACAACACGGAATCCTTTTTTTAAGATTTCCTTTCCAGTAGTCTTAAAGGTTACATCGGCCGCTTTTCCAATCACGGTAGTGTTGGCGACCAGACAATCGTCATAAAATACGGCAATAAAACGTTTGGTAATAATGTCATACACCTGCTGCTGATAGTGTTGCAAATTACTTTCTATTCCAGTCGGAATAATAGCGTGGTGATCGGTTACTTTTTTATCGTTGAAAACCTTAGGAGACTTTTTAATCTTTTTCCCTAAAAGAGGCTGTGTTAATTCGGCATACTTTGTTAGTTTTTGCAGAATCCCGGGTACTTTCGGGTAAATATCATTGGGTAAAAAAGTAGTATCAACTCTAGGATAGGTCACTACTTTTTGCTCGTAGAGCGTTTGTACAATTTTAAGTGTTTCATCTGCCGAAAATCCAAATTTGGTATTGCAATACACCTGTAAACCGGTCAAATCAAACAGTTTTGGAGCATATTCATTTCCATTCTTTTTTTCAACAGAAACAATTTCAAAGTCACTTTCTTTGACTTTATTTGCCAAAAGTTCGCCGTCTTCTTTTTTCAAAAAGCGGCCGTCTTCATAGCTAAAAAGCGTTTCTCTGTATAATGTCTGCAACTCCCAGTAGGGTTGAGGTTTAAAATTTTCGATTTCTTTAAAACGATCTACAACCATTGCCAATGTTGGGGTTTGCACTCGCCCAATAGACAAAACCTGCTTGTAACCGCCATGTTTTACGGTGTACAAACGTGTAGCATTCATACCCAATAACCAGTCGCCAATCGCTCTCGAAAATCCTGCATAGAACAAATTGTCGTAATTGGCAGAGGGTTTTAAGTTTTCAAAACCTTCTTTGATAGCTTCGGTGGTTAAGGACGAAATCCACAATCGCTGCACTTCGCCTTTATAATGTGCTTCGTTCATCACCCAACGCTGGATCAGTTCTCCTTCTTGACCGGCATCCCCGCAGTTGATGACCACTTCGGCTTTGTCAAAAAGACTTTTTACGATTTTAAATTGCTTCTGAATCCCTGAATTCTCTACTACTTTGGTTTCAAATTTTTCCGGAAGCATGGGCAGATTATTCAAGTCCCAGCTTTTCCAGTGCGGTTTGTAGTCATTCGGTTCTTTTAAAGTACACAAATGTCCAAAAGTATAGGTTACGGCATAACCGTTGCCTTCGTAATATCCGTCATGTTTGGTATTGGCTCCCAAAACGGATGCGATTTCGCGTGCTACACTTGGTTTCTCGGCAATACAGACCTTCATTTTCTCTTTCTAATTTGAAAGCGAAATTAGGAATTTAGAATTTGGTATCGAAATTAGAAAGGCACAAAGATGTAAAGATGCAGAGTCGCAAAGTTTTTTTATTAAATTTTGAAATTTATTTTTTAATCCTAATAAAACCTTTTCATTGACTTCGTCTTATCTACCTTGTTGTCAAGCTATATTTTTTATAATTTTAGCCTTATTTTATTCCGATGTAGCAATTTACTCCTCTTTACTAACAATCTACTGAAAAAAAAGTATCAATTTTTTCTTACTTCGTGTTTTTGTAAAATATTTCTACCGATCGTCAATCTTTTAGAATCCCTTATAAAATTATCGTTAACAAATTTTTAAAAAAAGTTAGGGCATAAAAACGTCAAATATTAGCTGATTTTTATAGATTTGTAAAATCTATATAGTACCAAAAATTACTTGGGAAACAATTATAAAATCTAAAGACAATGAAATCGATTGCTTCAACATTTTTATTTTTCATGTTTGTTTGTTCCACTTCTTACTCGCAACTGAGTTCAGATCAAATATTTGAAAGCTTTAAACAAGGAGAGCGTACCAACTGTTCCTCAATTGCTTTTATCAAAGCTTCTTTAAATGTATACGGATTAGACAACCTTTTTGTAACCGAAAAAATAAGCGACAGCCTCTATAAAATAACACTAAAAAATAAAGCAACCTTACATCTTAATAACCATGAAATCGATAAGGCCAAATATTCTGCCGATTTTATATTTATCAAAGACAATTGTGACAGCGAAAGAATAACCAACTACGCAGTATTGACTTATGCCGTAATGGCAAAATACAAGCAAATTATCGACAAGGAAGAAACTTTTGACAAAGCATTGGAAGATCTGGAAGATGGCGCTGTATACACTCCAACTATTTACAAATATTTAGGATTTGAAAAAGGCAAACAGATACAAAAGTTAAAGCGACTATCCGGAAGCGAATATTGCGGAGTCGTAGCATGGTCAACCGCTCATGCTGTCTTTATTAGTCAGGAGTACATGGATTATTATGGCAACAAAAAAAGTGTTTGGGCAGAATATCCAGGACGTTTTAGAATAATCAAGTCTTAAAAGCACAAAGTACCCAATATATAGCGGGTTGATTTTTACAAGAAGTTTTGGTTTTTTATGGTGCCTAAATTATGCAATTTGCTACCACAGTCATCTTTACAAGAAGTGTTTTTTTGCAACATATTCATTTATAATGGGTCATTGCGAGGAACGAAGCAATCTCACTATCAAAAGCAAAGCATTATATTTAACCAAAGCTAAGTAGTAAAGATAATTTCTTTTAGTATTAATTTAAGCCCATCATTAGGGTTTACCACCCAAGATAGCGAACAAGCAAACCAAATCATCACAAATACGAAAGCAACTACCTGTTAAACAATTGCTCAAATCCTTTCGAGCTTTTATGTGTTGTTTTTATTTTTATTTCTTAATCTCCTCCACAACCTCCACAACCTCCACAACCTCCGCAGCCAGAACATCCGCTATTTCCTCCACAGCCACTATGACCTCCACAACCGCTATCAAAACTTGAAGAATAGTCATCAAAAATTGAACCACTACCATTACAACCGCTTCCTCCGACAATTGAATTGTTTTTATTTATTTCGATTCCTAAATCGTTATCGATTTGTTGTAATAATTCATAATCAACGTTTATAAGTAAAAAAATATTTGCTCCAATTACTTTAATAAGTTCAATTGCTTTTTGGTTATTAATATTATTGATATTTGAAAGTTCGTTACCAAGGTTTTGAATTTCCTTTTGAACGTTCTCTTTTAATTCAGTTCCATATCCTGTGAAACTGCAGCCATAAAATAGTTTTTGAAAAATGTTTTGAGAAAAACATTTTTTTAATGTAGGACTTTTTATAATGTCATTTTTTAAATCAGATAAAGTCTTTGATTTTTGATGGCCAATTTTAACCAAATTTCTAAACAATATTTCTATTGAATTATCCATTCCAAAAGTTGAAAGGAATACTCTTTCATGATTTAATGAAAAATAATTGTTATAGTTTTCTCCAGTCGAAACATATTTGTAAACTCTAACTTCTTGTCTGATGTGAGCCTGACGTTCTACTTCAAAAATTTTCAAAACATTTTTAAATAATAAATCGATAAGAGTTATTTTTAAAATTTCTTGTTGGGTTACATTTTCTTTAGTTAAAATTAAAATTTCTGCTGGAGTAAGTTCTGATAAATAGTTCATTTAAAAAGGTTTTTTGATGATCCAGTTTCTTTTTAAGTTTACTCGTTCAAATTCAATTTCTGAAAATCTTATTTCACTTGTTGGCCAAATATCTTTTGGAGTTTCTGTTTTGAAAGTTGCTAAATATAATTCTTTAGTTTTGTCGTACCAATTTGTGTATTTAGTCTTTTCAGTTTCTCCACCTTTTGTTGGTCCATGATGAATTTTTTTCTTGATTATTTTTTCGCAAAAATCTTCCCAATATGATTGAGTGTAAAGCAAATGTAAATGCCAAACTTGGTCAACTTGGTCTGACGGAGTTAATGGATGATTTGTAATGGTTAATAGAAAAATAAATTTTTTGTATTCTAATATTGCTCTTATTGAATATTCTATTGTCCAACCATTTTCTCTAGCGAGTCGGTCAGTAAAACTTAATGAAATTTCTGGCTCATCTAATTCAAAGTTTTTAATTTCATTCCAAAGTTTCATTTGTTCGTCAGTCATATTTTTCTTTTAATCTCAATATTTGTATGCGTTGCGTAAAAATGACAGCTAAAGTTCTGGTTCAATAGCGGGGTTTAACACAGCAATCGCTATATTTAAGAACAACACTTCGTAGTGCTGATTGCTTTTTTGCTGCAAACTTTATTGCCTTTTGATATTTGGTTTGTAATTCACTCATCTCGTTTATTCAAATGTAAATAGCACTTATATTTTCGATTTTTTATTTATTTCACGTATGGTTAGAATCATTGCAATACTAATTAATACAGAGCCACCAATTCTTAATAAAAGGGATGTAATTTTTTCGTTCTGAAAATCAAAAGTGACAACATTTATAATTAAAAGTAGGATACTCGCAATTAGGATACTATATTGTAAAACTGGTTTTTTATTTTTCATTTATTCAGATTTGGATGTACCGATTATTTTACATCATTTTTTTAAAGTTTTATTCTTATGGCGCTATCAGGGGTAAGTTTTCTCTTTCGAAGATAAACTTTCTTATTGGAAATACAAGTTCAATTTATTGAAAATTAGTAATCACATATTTATAGTTTTTAGGAACAAAAAATCACGAAAAATCAGAGACCTTTGCGAAGTGTTTTTGAAGAACACTTCGCAGAGCTGGTAGACTTCGCACAGCAATCTCGATGTTTAATAAGAACACTTCGCAGAGCTGGGCACAAAACGAATTTTGTAAAAAGAAACGAACAATTTACCGAAAACTCAGCAATGAAGTTTTGTGCACTGTTGTGTGCAGCTTTTCTACCAAGGGCTTACTTCACTTTTATCTTCTATGTCGTTGCTGAAAAATTTTCCAGTTGGTGCATTCTCGTCTGTTAATGTATGTTTAACGATGAAGCTTGCTGCACTTTCTACTGTGCCTGGTCCACTATGATGGTTAAAATCTGTCGCAGTATAGCCTGGGTCAATCGCATTTACTTTAAATGGCAAGTCTTTTAGCTCGTAAGCGAGAAGGATAGTATAAGCATTTACAAGAGCCTTTGAAGGAACATAACTTGCAAGTTTAACATTATAATATTTCCAATTTGGGTCGCTATGTAAGTTTAATGAACCAAGCCCCGAAGTAATATTGCTAATTCTTGGATTTTCTGACTTTTTGAGTAATTCCATAAAAGTTTGTGTTACTCTAATTATTCCAAAATAGTTAGTATCAAATACTTCTTGAATATCTTTAATGGAAGTTGTTAAAACACTTTCGGGAAAGCCTTTACTTATTCCTGCATTATTTATCAAAATATCCAATTTCCCTTGTTCTCTTTCTACAATATTTTTGGCATCAACAATTGTATCAAGATTTGTAACATCAATTTCAATAGCCTTGATGTTATTAAAGCCATTATCGTATAATTCCTTTACGATTGAGTTGCCTTTTTCAATGTTACGACTTCCTAAATAGACAAATAAACCTTTTTTTGAAAGTTGTTTGGCTGTTTCTAAACCAATGCTTCTGCTTGCTCCTGTAATTAATACTGATTTCATTTTTTTATTTTTTTAAATTAATGATGCAAAAATGCATCGTTTAAAAATGAAACCATTTGCCATTTGGCAAAAAGCAATTTATCGTATATTTTTTCTAATCCTACTCAATGAAGATTGTGTAATGCCTAAATAAGATGCTAAATAAGAAAGTGGAATACGGTTAGCAAGATTGGGATATTTTTCTAAAAAAGTTAAATAGCTTGTTGTCGCATCTTGCGCTACAATTGAGCTAATTCTTTCTACTTTTTGAAGCAATGCTTTTGAAATAATTTTACGCACAATCGCATCCCAACCAACAATAGTGTTCAGCAATTCTTGCCAATCTCTTTTTGAGAAGACAACAATTTTGCAATTGGTCATAGCTTGCACATAAGCAATAGAAGGAATTTCATTGTCAAAACTTTCTAAGTCCACCACAATATTATTTTCGTCAATGAAATATTTTGTAATTTCTTCACTTTTATTATTGTAGTATGAAACTCGAGCAATGCCTTCAACGATGAAGCCGAATTGTCTGGAAACTTTTCCTGCTTCCAAATAATAGTCATCTTTACGAAGTTCTAATTCGGTTGCTTTTTTTGAAATCAAGTCAATTTGCTGTTGGTTTAAGTTTCCAAACTGTAAGACGTAGTCAATAAATTCTTTCATTGCGACAAGGTAGTCAATATCATTTTTGTGGCACTTGTCATTTGGCAAAAAGTTAGTTTGTCGGTCTTTTATAGCGGTCTGCTAAAGTTGCACACAACTTGTATATACTCTCTAGAATTTTACGCATATCAACCCTTATTGAGGTGTATATACGGACTTCAGTCTGGTTTTACACAACGTTTCCGTTTTGAGAATAAAGCAACACAGCTGCCCCATTCATTCTAAAAACAAATATAACAAATCCAGCAGCATTATCTTTATTGGAAACCGTAATTGGAGATTATTTATTTTGAGACAAGTATACCACTAAATAAATACTGTGGAGCAAGCTACGAAGTCGGGAGACTTCGCACAGCAATCGTAACATTTAAGAAGAACACTTCGCAGAGCTGGGCTTTATTTTTTCAATAATACATTTCCAGTAAAATCATTTGCTTCTGAGAATATAGTTATTCCGAGTATTTTCCATTCTTTAATTCCGCTAACATTATATCTGCAATAATTTTTACCTTTTTCTTTGTCAATATCAATATTTAAAGCGTTCCAATAAGTTCCACTTATAAATCCAGTTCTATTGCAGTTAGCATCTAATATTATCAATTCTTTATCTGATTTTTTTTCGCCACAAAGTATTCTCAATTCAATTTTTGATGTTAAATTGTCTTCTAAAGTAGCAAACCTCGAGTAAGAATTTCCATCAAAAGCTTTCCTTGGATTTGATTGGTTAAGAATCTCAATATTTTTGTTTGCAACTTTTTTTTCATCTGATTTTGAAACAAATGATAGTAATCCAATTACAAAAACAAAAGAGGCCAAAACACCAATTTTTTCTTTAATAAGTTTTACTGATTTTAAGCAAACTATTATGAAGTAGATTAGTAAAATTATATTTAATATTCCCCAAATTAATTCTAACATTTTTTTTAAATTTTTATTGATTCTATTTCGGTCTTCCAAGCTATCTGCTAACTTGTATATCCTCGCTACAAAGTTACGCATATCAACCCTTATTTTGGTGCATACACGTAGTTTTGTATCGCTTTTTTGTGTTTCTATTTTGAGAACAAAGCAACAGAGCTGCCCCATTCATTCTAAAAACAAATATAACAATTCTGGCAGCATCATCTTTATTGGAAACCGTAATTGGAGATTATTTATTTTGAGACAAGTATACCCTAAATAAAAACTGTGGGGCAAAGTACGAAGTCGGGAGACTTCGCACAGCAATCGCAACATATAAGAAGAACACTTCGCAGAGCTGAGGTATTTTTTTCTAAATTAATGTGAAAATATCTACATCCTTTCCATTATATGTAGTAGTTAAAATTCTATTCATTTTACTTGCGGGATTTTCAACTATAGATGCTTCTTCTAACTCCATTTCATGAATTTCTCTCAAACATAATTTTCCCGAATAAAATTTTCCTTTCATATGTTCGCATTCTTCATATTCAAGTTTGCATATAGTACATTTTGTTTCTTTTATTATTCCTCCCACACTAGCAAACATTATTTTTGGAAAAAGTAACTTTTCATATAAATTAAGTCTGTTAATAAATCCATCTAAATTACTCGGATTGAAAGGATGATTTTTTGCTGCAATAGATATTTGTCCTTGAGCTTGAATCAATGCAGACCAAGCTAAATCAATTTTGTTTTCTTTTAGACAAATAATCATCTGAATTTCAAGTAAAACGGATTCTATTGTAAATTTCAAGAACAGTAGTAAATTTAATTCTTCTTCTATTAATCCTGTTTTAAGTAATAAGGAATCTATCTTTTCAATAAATAGATTAATTATTAAAACTTCATTTTTTTGTAATTCTATATCTCTTGTGAAGATTGCAATATTTTGTGCGTTTTCAGCAATTACATCAAACTCTTCAAATATATTTTTAACCTCGATATTAATAATAATCATTTTGTAAGTTCTTTTATTACATTTTCAAGCTCTTTAATACCTTCGATGCTTCCATCATAATTTATCTTTTTAAATCCATCTTTTTCATTTTCAATGATGATTTCAAATTTTATTTTTTTTGTCCCCACAGTTCCCTTAAAATGATCATAAAGATAACTTGAGATTAAATTTAATGAAATTCCAATCATTGTTGAATTTTCTGAAAGCAAAGAATAAGTTATAAATAAGGTTGGTCCAAACCAATCAGCACTTTTTCTTGTTCGTAATAAAGGTTTATCTTTCGTTAAATATTCAACAAGTATATTTTCAGATTTAAATGATTTCTTTATATCAGTTGTTGACTCTGAGTATATGTAATTTGAACTAGCTATATTTTCGGTTATATTTTCAGGGATAAAAAATAACGTATTATTTGAACCAAAATTTAATTGTTTTAGTTTGTTTTCAACTTCTTGATAATTTACTATTTGATAGTTCATTTTATTAATTTTCATGATTCTGAGGCAAAATAACTGCTAATGTTCCAGCGCTTGGTGAGGTTGCGAAGTTCGGAACTGATTATTTTCTGTTAAAGATAAAATTTCTTGCGAAATATAAACGTGAATTTATTACAAAATTCGCAATCTTGCCAAACGCCTGTTCTGTAGCTTTTTTTATGGTCTGATGTTTACATAAACAGCCATCTTTTTATTAGATTCAGAACAAAGGTCATCTTCAAGTCCTCTTGGATTTACAATATGTCCTTGAGGATCATAAACAAAACAATATAAAATATTACAGTCTGGATGATTTCTATATCTCGCTATATCTTGTAATAATTCATCTCCAATTTCTTTGTCTTTTAAAGTTTCCCTTGTTTTTTTTACTTCAATAACTATTTTTTCTTTTTTTAACAGGAAATCAATTCGAGTATTTCTTCCTGCATAACTTGGAGTGTAATCTTCAGGTCTGACATCATCAAAAAATATTTTAAGTAATGAACGAAGCAAATCTTGAACGTCATATTCGTCAGTAATTTTAATTGTTTCTCTATTTCCGTGACGATTAATTAGTAAACGTGCAATATCGTGAAAATTATCAAATATTTTTTTTATGTTTAGTATAGGATTTTCTGTCCCAATAAATTCATCATTCTCAACATTTAATAACAATTCTATTTCTCTTAAAAGTCTATATGATAATTTTAAATACTCTTTCAATGAATTTATTTGACTAGCGCTTGAAATTAAATTTGCAGAAAATGCAATGTGAGGTGGCGTATCAAATCCATTTGCTAGAATTTTTTGGGCTGTATTATAATCGCCCATAAATTTTTTTGGTTTTTGCGAATCAATGATTTTAAAGGCAGGAAAACCCCATTCATACTCTTCTAATTTATTCAAAATCTTTATTTGTTCAGAAAACTGCTCATTAGTTTTTAGAATACTTAATTCTACAATTAAATTTTCTTTATTAGAGATGAACTCCTTAAATATTTCTTTTATTTCTTCATCTATAGCTTTAAAATCAATATTTGATTTCTTAGCAACATAATCAAAAAGCTTTTTGTAGTCAATAGTTATGTACTCATTAGATCTATTTAAAAAGTTTTTATAGACATTCGAATGTTTAAACCAATTTCCTGCCCAATTTTCACTAAATATATTAGATTGATTAGTAAGTTCAACTAATTCTTTCTCAATTTCATTTAAACGCGATAAATAAGTTGTTTCTAATCTTTCAATATTCAGTTTTAGTTCAATTATTTGTTCGGATAATTTCATTTGTATTTTTTTTTAAAAAGCTTCACAACTTGTATATATACGAACCAAATATTCGCCAATCTACCCTAATTAAGGAGTATATGTGAGGCTCAGTTTCGTTTTGTAATACGTTTCCGTTTTAATAATAAAGCATCACAGCTGCCTCATTCATTCTAAAAACAAATATCCCAATTCCAGAATTATCATCTTTACGGGAAACCGTAATGGGTGATTATTTATTTGGAGACAAGTATACCACTAAATAAATAGTGGGTAGCAGGTATTTATACGTGTTTTGATGGAGTGTTTCGGTTTTATCATGCAATAATGATCGAATTTACCCCAAATTTGACGTCTGGAACGTCAAATTTGACATCAGGAACGTCAAATTTGACGTCTGGAACCCCAAATTTGACATCAGAGACGTCAAGTTTGACATCAGAAACGTCAAATTTGACATCAGAAACGTCAAATTTGACATCAGGAACGCCAAATTTGACGTCTGTAACGCCAAATTTGACGTCTAGAACCCCAAATTTGGGTCTCAGCACCCCATCGATGGAGCTTAGAACCCCAAACGAGCTGTTTTTTGAACGATAGGGGTGTGTTTCTTACTTGTTGATGTGTAGTTGCTGTGTTTGATTTGTATGGATGTAAGTGCGAATGTTGTGGCTTGTGCATAAATTGCTGGTGCGACGCGATGCCCTAGCCCTGATAGGAGCGGCATCCTTTTTAGGCACACAAAAAAGGGCTAATTCGACCGTAAATAGTCTGCCTAAAAAGATAGAGCGGATAGCAGGATTCAGCTCCTGAAAAAGAATCTGATACTCCCGAAAGTGCTCTTGAAATGGGGGCTAAAAAACTCAAAAGCGGAATGATAGAATTTTCAACAAAAATTTCGTAAATTTGCACTCCAATAAAAGGATTTAGAAAATGTTAGATAGACTTCAAATAGTAAAACAACGTTTCGACGAGATTTCGGATTTGATTATCCAGCCGGATGTTATTTCTGATCAGAAACGTTATGTGCAATTGAATCAAGAGTACAAAAACCTAAAAGCATTGGCTGAAAAGCGTGATGAATATGTGCTTTTGATGGCTAATATAGAGGAGGCAAACGAAATTATTGCCGATGGAAGTGATGCAGATATGACCGAAATGGCCAAGATGCAATTGGATGAAGCAAAAGAAAGACTGCCAGAACTTGAGGAAGAAATTAAGTTTATGTTGATTCCGAAAGATCCTGAAGATGCCAAAAACGTAATGGTCGAGATTCGTGCCGGAACGGGTGGGGATGAAGCGAGTATCTTTGCCGGAGATTTGTTTAGAATGTACACCAAATATTGTGAGAATCAGGGTTGGAGAACTTCGGTTGTAGATATGAACGAAGGAACTTCTGGCGGATTTAAAGAGGTTATTTTTGAGGTTTCGGGAGAAGATGTTTACGGAACTTTGAAGTTTGAAGCTGGTGTACACCGTGTACAACGTGTTCCTCAGACCGAAACTCAGGGTCGTGTGCATACATCTGCGGCTACCGTGATGGTGTTGCCAGAGGCAGAGGAGTTTGATGTACAGATTGATATGAACGACGTACGTGTTGATTTCTTTTGTTCGTCTGGACCTGGAGGACAATCGGTAAATACGACGAAATCTGCGGTACGTTTGACGCACATTCCGACTGGATTGGTGGCGCAATGTCAGGATCAGAAATCACAACACAAGAATAAAGATAAGGCGCTGAATGTTTTGCGTTCGCGTTTGTACGAGCAAGAGCTGGCCAAAAAAGAAGCCGAAGATGCTACAAAACGTACCTCTCAGGTAAGTTCTGGTGACAGGTCTGCTAAGATTCGTACTTACAACTATGCTCAGGGTCGTGTAACCGATCACAGAGTAGGTTTGACTTTGTATGATTTAGGAAATATCATGAATGGTGATATTCAGAAAATTGTGGCAGAGCTTCAATTGGTGAACAACATGGAGAAACTGAAAGAAGCTTCGGAGGTTTTTTAAAAGAAGCTACTAAGTTACTAAGGTTCTGAGCTACTAAGGTGTTTTTGAGGTGCAAAGGCTCAGAGGTACAAAGGCTCAGAGGTTTTTTTTATATATAAAAAAGGACTGTTTTACTTAATTGTGAAGGCAGTCTTTTTTTTTGAGGTTCTGAGTGGCTAAGGTTCTAAGTGGCTAAGTTTTATTTGTGCATAAATTAAAAAGGCTCTGCCCCTTTGTACCTTTGTCCCTTTGTCCCTTTGTCCCTTTGTCCCTCAGAACCTTAGCCACTCAGAACCTCAGAAGCTTAAAAAAAAGAAAGAACCTTCTGAGGTTTTTTATGGAGAAAAAAAGAATAAAGAGGCAAGAAATAAAAAGAGTAGGGAAGTCGGGCTAAATTAATTTAGTTCGGCTTTTTTTTCGTTTTTTTTGTTAATATTTGTAAAGACCTTTTAAGTGAAAAAGGGTTAACAGCCAACCATTTAAAAAATAATTTATGAAGAGAACTTTACTATTATGTTGCTTCGCTGGAAGCTTTTTATGTGCACAGGGGCAATCGTATTTTGGATTTAGAGACGATAATTATGCCGGAATACAGTCGGTTTTGTTTAATCCTTCTGCGGTTGTTGACTCGAAATACAAAGCCGATGTTACGCTCTTCTCTGTAAGTGCAACGGGTCAGAATGATTTATACGGTGTCAATTTTGCGCAGGTATTAGACGGCAGTTTTGACTTGCAGGAAGATGCACGCAAAAACATAAAAACCAACAACAGAGGAAATCTTAATGTAGATATTTTAGGCCCTTCTTTTATGCTGAATATTACACCTACGCACAGTATTGCTCTTTTTTCGAGAGTGCGAAGCATAACCAATCTGATAGACGTAAATGGTGAGCTGTTTGACGAAATCAATAAAGATGTCGATGTATCGAATAGTTTCTTGATAACAGCGGGCAATCCTAACGCAGTTACCAATTCGTGGGCAGAAATTGGCGCCAGTTATGGTACAGTATTGTTAGATGATGATCAACAATTTATAAAAGGAGGTATTACATTAAAATACTTAATGGCGGGTAGCAACGGTTACATCAACGGAACTAATCTGAGTGTTGCTTTTAATAAAAACGATGTCAATCCCGCTTTGAGCGAATATTACTCTACAGGAACATTAAAGACGGCTGCAAGCTATGATTATGCAAACGGAGAGAATCAGGAGTTTGATGCTACTTCGGCCGGTGTAGGTATCGATTTGGGTTTTACGTATGAGTATCGTACCAACTGTCATTCGTGTGCAGGAAATAGGTACAAGCTGAAAGCAGCAGTGGCAGTCACAGATATTGGGAAACTAAATTATAAAAATGCTGTCGAAAACACCTATGATCTAACTGGTAGAGTCACACAAGATGATATTGAAAATGCAGATGATATCTTTGCGTTTTTTGATGCCAACTATACCAAAACGTCATCACGAAAAGGGGTACACGCAAATTTGCCAACAGCGCTGCACACCAACTTTGATTGGAACATTGATAATAGGTTTTACCTGAATCTAAGTACTGATTTTGGATTGGTAGATGCCAAAAAGCTAAACAGCACCACGATTGCAAATTCGGCAACCCTTACGCCACGATATGAGACCAGACAATTTAGTTTTTATATTCCGGTGACCTGGATGGAGTACAGCGGTCTTCAAATAGGGACGGGTTTTAGGGCAGGTCCTTTGTTTGTTGGTTCGGGATCTTTGGTTTCTAATTTATTTTCGAATAATTCTAAAGCCTGTAATCTTTACGTTGGTCTAAAACTCCCTATTTATCAAAATTATAATTAAAGAATGACCTTTAACTCCTAAAGTTTTCTAGTTCTTAAAAACAAAAAAGCAAAGTCGGCTGATGCAGACTTTGCTTTTTTTCTAAGGCTCTGACTTTCTACGAAAATCAGATTTATAGGGAAGGATATTAACTGTTTAACCGTTTTTATAAAACGTATAAAGCAAGTTAGATACCTAGAAATACTCTTGTGTATTCGAGACATTTATAGATATTCGAGTACATGTACACACCATTTTTCAATACTATTTCGCTTAGTTTTTCCATAATACTTTTATTAAGTTAGACCGTTACTCATGTGACGTCTCCTGTTTTTTAGAGACTAGATTGGTTACGACAAGCTGCAATAAAGAACCAAAAATGTTTTTGATTTTAGAATCAGATTTACCGATTACAAACTTTTTTGCCAGATAGCCAATGCCGATACTAATCGCTGACTGAGCCAAACTACCTTTGAAGCCAACACTTTCGTTTATTTCTTCAACAGTATTTTTGATTAGATTGATAGGTCTTAAATTATCTTTAATTTCATCAATTTCGGCTACAATAGCATTCCAATCTGCGCGTTGTTGCGCTTTGGTCTGCAAAATCATCTGATTTAATTTGGCGGTATCGTAAACAGTCTCCATATCGGTCGTTCTTAGTTAGGGTTTAATTTGAATTATTTTTTTTATCATTCAGCAAACTGGATATAATCATGTTTCCAATAGGATTTTTAATCCATCGGTGTTGATTGGTATACAGTACAATTGCAAAAATGAGATAGACAAAAGACATTGCAAAAAAACCATAATAATAAGCGCCCAGAAGTGATCCTATCCATAAACTTAAACCAACATTCAGAAACATTGAAAAAATGGCAACAACAGCGAAAACTGCTATTTTAGAGATTAATGTTGATAAAACATCTGCTGATGCTGCTACCGTTCTTAGTTTAACTAATTCTAAACTTGTTCGGGTATAGTTTTCAGCTTTTTCAAAAATGTTCAGATTTTCCGATGTTGTTGCATTTGTTTCCATGGTAGGGATAGTTTATGATTTAAAAATTTCACGTATTAATAGTTAGTTTTTACAGTGTTTTTTGCTTCATCTTTAGCAGCGTTAAATTCGTCTTTAACCTGATTAAATTTAGCTTTACCCTCTTCAATCATATCTTTTCCATTGCTGGAAAGCGTGTGTAGGATCCCATCAACTTTACCTTTTAGATCATCTCCGTAATCTTTTGATTTGTCTTTGATTTTTTTTCTGGTATTCGAACCTTTGTCCGGTGCAAATAATACTCCCAATAATGCTCCTGCAGCTGCAGCTCCTAAAATTCCTAAGATTGTGTTACTCGTTTTCATAATATTTGATTTAGTAATTAATAATTTGTTTGTATAATTTTTATTGATGTTTAAATACTTCGACCTTTGATAAGTCTAAATAGTATTGCTATTACTGCAATTACCAATAAGATATGAATGATGTTTCCAAGACTGTAAACAAAGAATCCAAGTGCCCACAGAATAACTAAAATGACTGCGACTGTGTATAATAAATTTGACATAATATTTTGGGTTTAAAGGGTTAATTACTTTTTTTAGTTTAATTTGTAAGCTAGATATAACGATAAGTTACTGTTTTTTGCATCTGGATAAGTAAAAGTAGTTCCGCCAACGGTTCTTTCTTTTCCTACGGTAGTTAATCCGTAATTGTAACGTAATCCGATACTAATAGGATTAAAATCTACTCCAACACCCGCTGCAATACCAGCATCAAATTTGTTCAGATCGTCGGTATCAATTTCTTCTTCAAAATTAAAATCTCCTTCACCCGTTAATTTAGAACTTACCAAATAAGAGGCATAACCACCTGCATGAACATTAAAGTTTTTAGTAATATTTACTCTTACTAATAAAGGAACTTCAATATAGTTTAATTTGAATTTTGAGCTTCCAGAAGCAAAAGCATTGTTGTACTCTAATTCAGCCCCTTTTGTAGTAAACAAAATTTCAGGTTGAATAGCAATAAAATCAGAGATCGGCAATGTGGCATATAGACCGGCATTGAAACCATAAAGGATGTTTTCGTCATCTGCATCATCAGTATAGAGGTTAGACATATTCAGACCACCTTTTATACCAAATTCGGTAGAAATGTTATCATCCTGTGCCTGCATCACTCCAAAAGAAGCGGTCATCAATAGTGTTAAGGCGTATAAAATTCTTGATTGCATTTTCATAGTGTTAAAATTTAAATGTTAGTTAATTTATAATTGTATTTAATTGATTCTCTCTTTTAATTTTTCTGTTTCTCTTAAAAACTCATACTGTATTGGCAGAATTGAGTTGGCTAATTTTAAAATACTAATGTCTGCTGTTTCTTTTGTTATTGTTTGAAGTAAAGTAATTTCATCAGACAATGCATTTGTCATATCATTTAGATACAGTTTGTCAAAATTCTTTTCTTTTGCATTCATCAGTTTGTAGAGATCATCGTTTCCCGCCGCATTGATTTCAGAAATGATAATGAGTTTTTTATTGGCCATTTTCGTGATTTCCTGAAAAATATTATTTTGTTGATGCTCTAGTCTTTTACTCAATTCTTTTATATCATGTTGCAACGTTTTTTGCTGTGCAATCTGACTTTTCGAAACCATTTTTTTACTGATATTTGCTGTAGCAATAAAAAAATGTGCTTCTCTTTCTTCCTCCGTATTATTTTCTAAAATTTCACTTTTAGTTTCCTCTTCCAGAGTATCGTTTTCTTTGCAGGATTCAGCAGAAAAAAGAATTAAAACGGAAAGAGCTATTTTGTAAAATAATGATTCCGATACTAATTTAACTCTCATATTTGCTTTCTAAAAGATTACATTACAAAGGTGCTAACGAAATGTATCTTTTGCTTTACAGCATAAAAAAGAAACGTTATATAATTCCCATAAAGGACTTATATAACGCTGTTTTGCTGGTATTATGGGTTTTTATTCGGGAAGAAAAATAGTAAATACCGACCCTTTATTTGGTGTACTGTCGGCAATAATATACCCTTTATGGTTGTCTACAATTTTCTTACAGATCGCAAGACCAATGCCGGTACCCGGATATTCTGTTTTAGAATGTAAACGTTGAAAAAGAATAAAAATGGTTTCTTTAAACTGAGGGTCAAAACCCATTCCGTTATCAGAAAAAGTAATTTTATAAAATTTCTTTACTGATTGATCCAGTAATTCGGGATACAAAGTGGAATGTATTTTATCACATTCGATCACAATTTTTGGTGCAATATCATTTTGGCTGTACTTTAAAGAATTTCCAATCAAGTTGATAAAAAGCTGTTCTATTTGATACGGAATTACGTCTAGTTTAGGCAATTTTGTGGTGATAATAACGGCCTTTTTTTCTTCGATCGTTTCGTTTAATTCTAATTGTGCATTTTCGAATAATTCCGTCAAACTCGATTTTATGAATTCCTTTTTTGTTGTATTGGTTCGGGAAAATAAAAGCAGATCATCAATTAAAACACGCATCCTTTTGGCAGAAATTTCAATTTTAGAAATATAATTTTTTCCGCTTTCAGACATTACCGCTTTATCGGCATCTGAAACTCTCGAAATAAAAGTTTGAATTTTTCTGAGTGGTTCCTGCAAGTCATGACTTGCAACGTGATTAAAGGAAGCCAGTTCTTTATTGCTTTTTTCAAGTTCGCTATTTCGCTCTTGCAGTTCGATATTCAGCAAATGCTCATCTGTTATATCAAAATTGATTCCCAATAAAATTTTACTTCCATTTCTGTCTACCAAAAGTTTTCCGGTAGATTTTAAGTACCTAATTTGATGATCGGGACGAACAATTTTATAATAAACAAACGGAAGCGATTTGTGGTTGACAATTCCTTCCATTGATTTTTCTATCATCGCTTTGTCATCTGCATGCACAAATTCTAAGAAAGTCTCTTTTGTAGGCAGAAACGCTCCGGGTTCATAACCCAACAAACGAAATTGGTTGTCAGAATAAATTATTTTGTCGGTTTCTAAGTCCCATTGCCAGGTGCTGAATTTTCCAATTTTCTCAGATTCTGCCATTAAACCGGAAGAAATTAAGAGTCTTCGGTTGTATATTTTTAATCGAACAATATCCTTGCTTATTTGTCGGTAGGCCAGTAAAATAAAAGTCATAGCAGCCAAAAACAAAGAGATAGAAAAGACAGGGCCTAATGAAGTTTCCTGATCGTATATTTTGAGTCTCTTTTGTAAATATTTTTTCTCAATATCATTCATTTCATCGACCTGAAACCGAATGTTCTCCATCAGAATTCTGCCGCCAAACATGTGATTGTCTAGTTTTCTTTTATCATAATTGTCAGGTTCGCTGTATTTTAAACAATTTTCGAAAGAAGCAAAACGAAGAATAATGAGTTTGAATAACCGTTGAAGGTTTTGTTGTTGTTTGGGATTGTCGGCCGTAAGTTTTCGTAAAGCAATAAAAGAGGTGTTTACTTTGTCTCTTGAAAAAAGATAAGGACTCAAGAAGCGGCTGTTTCTGGTAATAATGTATCCGCGCTGTCCTGTTTCGGCATCTTTTATCGCAGACATCAAGCGTTCTAGCTGAATGTTTATTTCGTAATTATGCATCAATAGCTTACTGGATTCGTTCAAATCCCTGGTGTGTTTGTAAGCTATTGATGAAAGAAATAATAAAATGAAAATAGCAATTACAAAAATAACTCTTAATGAGTTTGAAGAATTAAACTTTGGAATCCACTTCATTGTTAATCACTATTATAGTCGTAACAAAAAGTTATCACGGTTCAGGCCAGATGTTTGATAGTGCCAATTTACTGTTAGGACTTCATTAATAATTTTTTTCAAATCATTAAAATCACTTGGTTTTTTGATATAAATATTAGCTCCTTGTACAAAAGTATCTTCTATATCCTGCTCAGAAGAAGAAGTAGAATAAATGGCGATAATAATATTTTTTAACCGCTCGTTTTGTTTAATTTCTGCTAGACACTCTTTACCAGTTTTTTTTGGCATATTCAAATCCAGAAACAGTATGTCCGGTAATTTTGCATCTGGTTGCGTTAAATATTCCATTAACTGCATCCCATCAAAAGCAAACTCTACCTTAGTCTGTACTTTTACTTCTTCAAAAGCATCCTTAAAAAATAAGCGGTCATCTTCATCGTCATCAGCGAGTAAGATATGTAATGCGTTTTTTTGCATTGATTTGTATGGTATTTAGTTTTGTTTTAAATGTTCTCTCCTTTTCTTGATAATCCTCTGAAAAGCAGATGGTGTAATTCCTGTCGTGTTTTTAAACTGCGTACTCAAATGGGCAACACTTGAGTAGTTAAGTAAAAAAGCAATCTCGGTTAAGCTCATCTCATTGACCAACATCAATTGTTTGGCTCGCTCAATTTTTTGCAATATGATAAAATTTTCAATTGAAGAATACGTTACTTCAGAAAAAATGTTGGATAAATAACCGTAACTATGATTTAACTTCTCTGCTAAAAAAACAGAACTTTTATAATTATTGCTGTCTTCCATGTATACGAGCTCAATAATGGCATCTTTTATTTTTTGTACCAAAACGCTTTTTTGATTCTCGACAACCTCAAAACCGTAGGGACTCAAGTTCTTTTTTAAAGTCTCTAATGCTTCAATACTAAGGTTTTCATCAAGCTCAATTTCTCCAAAGCCTAAAGTGGTAAAATTTATATTTTCTTCCTCTAATTTTTGTTTTAAATAAAGAGAACAAATAGTATTGATGTCAAACTTGATAAATAATTTCATGATAAATAAATAATGGTTAAAGATACTTATTTTATTTTTGGTTTAAAATTTAAAAAAGGCATGAAAAGTTAAAAGATATAAATGTTTCAAAATCAAAAAAATACCGTCTAATTAGCGTATTAGACGGTATCTTGTTTGAATAAAAAAAGTTACAAACCTGAGAAAATATCTTGTAATTCCTCTTTGGTTTTTCCTAGTTTCTGTTGAATCTTTCCGTATAACTCATCTTCTTTTCCTTCTTCGTACAATAAATCGTCGTCTGTCAGGTCAGCATATTTTTGTTTTAGTTTCCCTTTTAGCTCGTTCCAGTTTCCTTTTATTTCTGTAGTATTCATGATCTTATTTTTTTAAAATTAATAGTTTTGTAAAATTGCAAATTGTCACTTTAATATGTATTATATTTATTTTTGAGATTCTTCTATAATTCACATTTATTATTTTCTAAATAGAATAGCGGCGTAAAATCCAGGCCATTTTCTCGTGTTGTTGTAATAATCCCGTGATAAAATCGGCAGAACCTATGTCATTATTGTCATTTTCAAATTGCGGAATATAATCACGAAACTCTGTTACCAATTGCTCGTGATTGTTTAAAAGTTCCTCAAGCATCACTTTTTGAGACACATATTCCTTTGGAGATTCTTTGAGAGTAGAGTTTTCAATAAACTCTTTCATTGTACCAATTGTTTTTTCGCCCAGTTGACTAATGCGCTCCGCTACTTCATCAATATTTTGTTCTAAAATGCGGTACTGTTCTTCAAATAATTTATGCAATTCCATAAAACTATTTCCTGAAATATTCCAGTGAAATTTTCTGGTTTTTACATACAATGTCATTTCATTAGATAAAATCGTGGCTAATATGGTGGCGCTTTTCTTTAAGTTTTTTGTTGTAATTCCGATGTTTGGGCTCATAATAATTTCATTAAATGTTGTTTTACAAAATTAAACAATCAATACGCCTTTTTTCTTACATCATTTTATAAAGATATTATAGAAATTCAATGTTGTCTTAACACATTTCTAAATCTAATGTTGTAGTTTTGGCGCCAAATAAAACCAAAATCCTAAATTTTAATGAAAAAAACAGTAATTATTTTAATGCTTTTTGTAGCTGCATTATCAGCAAAAGCCCAGTCTTATATGGGGTATTTTCATGATAATTATGCTGGAGTTCAAAGTGTGCTTTTTAATCCAGCTTCTATAGCAGATTCTCGTTTTAAAACAGATATCAATCTATTCTCCATTAGTGGTGCAGTTCAAAATGATTTGTATGGAGTAAAACTTTTTGATGTTTATAAAGACGGTTATGATTTTGATAGCGAGGCTAAGAGATCACCATTAAATCAAAATAATGCTCTTGTAAATTTTGATATTATGGGACCTTCCTTTATGTTTAACATCGCTCCAAAACATACAATTGCGGTTTTTACAAGAGCGAGATCAGTTACTAACCTTAGAAATGTTAACGGAAACCTAATAGATCAGGTGAAAGAAGGTTTAGATGAAGCAAACGATTTTAACTTTAATGCGGGAAATGTAAATGGAGCTTCTAATACTTGGGGCGAACTCGGAATTTCGTATGCAGCAGTTTTGTACCAAAATAATCAACACTTTCTAAAAGGAGGTTTAACAGCCAAATATTTGCAAGGTGGTGTAAATGGATATATTAAAGGTCAGGATGTTAATGTAGCTTTTAACGAAAATACAGTAGATCCTGATAGAGGTACCTTGGTTTCAAACGGACAAATTACTGTTGGTACGAGTCAGGATTTTGAAGCAAATGAAGATTATAAATTTGATTCTAATGCCAACGGATTTGGTTTTGATTTGGGACTTGTTTACGAATGGAGACCAGATTACGAACAATATGATTTGAGCAAAGCGAAACGAGCGGATAATAATTTCAGAGATTTAAATAAATACAAATTACGTTTCGGATTGTCGGTAACAGATATAGGATCAATTAATTACAAAAAAGCAAGACAAGACACCTATGATGTAAATGGTACGATCACACAGGAAATGATTAATGACGCAGGTAATTTTTATGAATTTCTTGAGGATAATTATACCAAAACATCTTCTAAAATTGGTATGAAAGCAAATTTGCCAACAGCGCTTCATGCCGACGTAGACTGGAACATGTACAGAAAATTTTATTTGAATCTTAACGGAGACATTAATATGGTTGCTGCTAATAAAGTAAACGGTTACGGAATTGCAAACCGAGTATCTTTAACACCTCGTTACGAAAGCAGATGGTTTAGTTTTTATGTACCAATGACTTACATGCAATACAGCGGCATGCAAGTGGGGTCTGGTTTGAGAGTGGGAGCATTCTTTGTAGGATCAGGTTCTGTGCTTACGAATTTAGTTTCGAAAGAGTCAAAAGCAGTAGATTTTCATTTAGGGATTAAGATACCGGTGTACGAAAAGAAATTTAGAGATAGAGACGAAGACGGTGTTATAGATAAGGAAGATACTTGTAAAAAAGTAGCAGGTCCAATAGAAAATAAAGGTTGCCCGTGGCCAGACTCAGATTCAGATGGTGTTTTTGACAAAGACGATGCATGCGCAGATCTTGCGGGTCCAGTAGAAAATAAAGGTTGTCCTTGGAAAGATTCTGATGGCGATACGTTATTAGATAATGTAGATGTTTGTCCTGCAATTTCGGGACCTGTAGAAAACAAAGGTTGTCCTTGGCCTGACACAGACAAAGATGGGGTTTTAGATAAAGACGATGCTTGCCCGAACGAAGCTGGATTACCAGAAAACAAAGGTTGCCCGAATCTAGACGCTGATAAAGATGGAATTTCAGATAAAGAGGATAATTGTCCTTTGATTTATGGTCCAGCAAGTAATAAAGGTTGTCCTGAAGTTTCAAAAGCAACATTAGAGCAATTGAGAGTAGAAGCAAAATCGATCTTTTTTACAACAGGTAAAGCTACTTTAAGCGATGCAAAAAAAGGAGAAACATCAGGAAGATTAGACGCTATAAAAGAAATTTTGAAGAACTATCCAAATGCTAAATTTGCGATTAACGGTCATACAGATAATGTTGGAAATGCAAAAGCAAACCAAAAATTATCTGAGGCAAGAGCTAAAGTGGTTATGGATCTTTTGATAGAGAAAGGAGTAAATCCTGCCAACTTAACTTCTAAAGGTTATGGTGCTACAAAACCTGTTAAATCAAACAAAACAGCATCAGGAAGAGCAGAAAATAGAAGAACAGAAATTGTTTATTTAGGCAATTTATAAGCCTAAATGAATATAATACCAAAAAAGCCATTCTTAATTGAGTGGCTTTTTTTATTTTTGCATACTTTCTAAAAAGAATTATTTCTTTGCAATAGAAGTTCTAAAAAAACAAGAATGACAACACAACAACTACACGAACAAATTTTACAAAAAAAATCATTTTTATGCGTAGGATTGGATCCCGATCTTAGTAAAATTCCTCCTCATTTATTAGCAACAGAAGATCCTATTTTCGAATTTAATAAAGCCATAATTGATGCGACACATGATTTGGCAGTAGGCTACAAACCCAATACCGCTTTTTTTGAAGCGTATGGCATAAAAGGTTGGATTACTTTGCAAAAAACAATCGAGTATATCAACCAAAACTTTCCTGAAATTTTTACCATTGCTGATGCAAAACGTGGCGATATTGGAAACACTTCAAGCATGTATGCAAAAGCATTTTTTGAAGATTTGAATTTTGATAGTGTAACCGTTGCTCCTTATATGGGCAAAGATTCTGTCGAGCCATTTTTGGCATTCGAAAACAAGTTTACAATCATGTTGGCCTTGACTTCAAACGAAGGTGCTTTTGATTTTCAAACCTTAATTACAAACGGAAAAGAGTTGTACAAACAAGTTTTGGAAACGTCTAAAACATGGAAAAACAGTCAGAACTTAATGTACGTAGTGGGTGCTACCAAAGCAGAATATTTTGCTGAGATTAGAAAAATTGTGCCAGACAGTTTCTTGTTGGTTCCCGGAATTGGCGCTCAAGGCGGAAGCTTATCAGAAGTATGCAAATACGGAATGAATGATAAAGTTGGTTTATTGGTCAACTCGGCCAGAGCGATTATTTATGCATCAAAAGGCACTGATTTTGCAGACAGAGCCAGAGAAGAAGCATTGTTGGTTCAGAAAGAAATGGAAGGGATTCTAAATTCCAAATTTCAGGTTTAAAGTTTCAAGTTGCTTAACTTTTATCCAAAATTTTAACGCAAAGTACACAAAGCTTTTAGTTACAAGGAAGCTTAAAAAAATATAAATCGAAATATAAATGGAAATATTGATAATAACTGGTCCTCCATATTCTGGTAAAGGAACACAATGTGAGATTCTAAAAAATTATTTACACTTTGAACATATATCAACTGGGGATAGATGTAGATTAGAAAAACAAAATGAAACTGAAATTGGAAAAATAATGTCCGAATATGAAGAGAAAGGAGATTTAGTTCCAGACTCTATTATGAAAGACCTTTTTAGCCAAATACTTAATGAAAACAAATCAAATATTGGAGTTATTTTAGACGGTTATCCAAGGACGCAACCACAAGTTAATGACTTAATTGAACTTGTAAATTCAAAACAGATGAAAATTGGAAAAGTTCTAAATATTGAAGTTCCTAAATCTGAACTTTTAGCACGTGCAAAAAAGAGAGCAGAAACATCTAACAGAAAAGACGATAAAGATGCAAAAATTCATATAAAAAGAATTGAAGTTTTTGAAGAATCAACAAGACCAGCAATAGAATATATGAAATCAAAAATAAAAGTTGAGACTTTTGATGGACTTGGGTCGATTGACGAAATTACTAAAAGAATAAAAGCCAGCTTGTAAGAGCCATTTTGAGCTAGTTAGAATTTAGTGGAATTTCCCTTTCACATTAAGTTTTCGTTAAGCCGAAAATGGAGCGGTTACGAATATCCAGCCATCTCAAAGCTGCAAAACGGTTATTCTAGCCTTGCGAACTTTGCGTTTTCTAAAAATACTGTTAGATAAAGACCGTAGCGAACTTTGCGGTTAAATTAATACAATTTAAAAAAGCGAAACCTGAAACAAAACAAATATGAAACAATTTCTTGATCAGCTGGGTACTTTACATTCTTTTGAGACCGCTCCAACTCGCATCATTTCGCTAGTACCTTCCCAAACTGAGTTGTTGTACGATTTAGGTTTAGAAGAAAAAATAGTTGGAATTACCAAATTTTGTGTACATCCTTATCATTTAAAGGCTACCAAAAAAGTGGTAGGCGGTACCAAAAAGATTCATTTTGAAAAAATAAAATTATTGCAACCGGATATTATCATTTGTAATAAAGAAGAAAATACCCAGGAAATAGTGGCTCAATTGAGTATGATTTGCCCCGTTTGGGTTACCAATATTGTTACGATCGAAGATAATTTTCAGATGATTCATGATTTTGGTCAACTCTTCAATTGTAGAACCGAGGCCCAAAAATGGAACGACAAGTTGACTTTCGCTTTAAGCGATTTTAAAAAATACATTCAGGATATTCCACAAAAAAAAGCGGCTTACTTTATCTGGAAAAATCCTTATATGGTGGCCGGAAAAGAGACTTATATTAATGAATTATTAAAGCTGAATCATTTTGAGAATATTTATGAGGAGCAAGGCCGTTATCCCGAAGTTGAACTCAAAAAAATGCGTTTAGAAGGTGATCCTGATTTGGTTTTACTTTCTTCAGAACCATATCCTTTCAAAGAAGAGGATGCTTTTGAGATTGGTCGTTTTACCCATCATGCCAAAACCATTTTTGTTGATGGCGAAATGTTTTCCTGGCACGGAAGCCGACTGTTAAAGGCTTTTCCATATTTTAAATTACTTCATGAGAGATTAAAAAAATAGTTTTACTACAAAAATCACCTTTTTAATTTTTCAATTCTCAAGAAAACAGGTGTCATAAAACCCAAAGTGAAGCAAAAAATACTAAAAAAAATGCCGGCATCTCGAAGACGCCGGCATCATTTAACTAACCAAAACCAAAATAATAAATAACCAGTTTATTACCTTACAAAGGTCTTATATATCTGTATGTTTTGTTGTTAATGTTTTGTTATTACTTTGTTGGGCATAAGTTAAGATTTAAGAAGTGATCATTTTACCTTTTATTGAATTTTTCATAATTTTTGACTATTAAAACATAAAAACAATCAATTTTGTTTATTGAAATAACAGTTATTTGTTTGTATATTTGATAAAACGTTAAATATCAAGTAAATGTGATTTTTATGAAAAATTACGATTTAAGAATATAACTTTATTACACACCCAAAAACAGTAACAAAAATGAGTGATTCAAACGAAAGTAAATGTCCTTTTCACAACGGGCAAATGAAACAAACTGCAGGTAGCGGAACATCTAATAAAGATTGGTGGCCAAATCGTTTAAATTTAAGCATATTACGCCAAAATTCTTCTTTGTCAGACCCAATGGAAGAGGGTTTTGATTATGCAGCAGCTTTTAAAACTTTAGATCTAAAAGAAGTCAAAAAAGATATTTTTGATTTAATGACAAATTCTCAAGATTGGTGGCCGGCAGATTATGGTCATTATGGTCCTTTGTTTATTCGTATGGCGTGGCACAGTGCAGGAACCTATCGTATTTCTGATGGTAGAGGTGGTGCGAGTTCAGGTAATCAGCGTTTTGCTCCCTTAAATAGTTGGCCGGATAATGGTAATTTAGATAAAGCCCGATTTTTGCTTTGGCCTATCAAACAAAAATATGGTAAAAAACTCTCATGGGCCGATTTGATGATTTTGACAGGTAACTGTGCATTAGAATCGATGGGTTTTAAAACTTTTGGATTTGCCGGTGGTAGAGAAGATGTCTGGGAACCTGAACTTGATGTCAACTGGGGTAACGAAACCACTTGGTTGGGAGATACACGTTATAAAGGAGATCGTGAGCTCGATAACCCATTGGCAGCGGTACAAATGGGACTCATTTATGTAAATCCTGAAGGGCCAAACGGAAACCCTGATCCTGTAGCTTCTGGTAGAGATATTAGAGAAACTTTTGCTCGAATGGCCATGAATGACGAAGAAACTGTGGCTTTGATTGCCGGAGGACATACTTTTGGAAAAGCGCACGGTGCAGGTGATGCTGCGTTAGTAGGAGTAGAACCAGAGGGAGCAAGTATCGAACAAATGGGACTTGGTTGGAAAAGCAGCTTTGGTTCTGGAGTAGGAGGAGATGCTATCACAAGTGGTATCGAAGGAGCTTGGAAACCCAATCCGACGACTTGGGACAACGGATATTTTGAAACATTATTTAAGTACGACTGGAAACTAACAAAAAGCCCTGCAGGCGCACACCAATGGACACCAACAGATGAAAGTGCTTCGACTACTGTAGAAGATGCGCATGATCCTAACAAACGTCATGCACCTATGATGACGACTGCAGATATGGCTTTGAGAATGGATCCTGCTTACGAGCGTATTTCGAGAGATTATTTCCAGAATTTCGACAAATTTGCTGATGCTTTTGCAAGAGCTTGGTACAAACTTACTCACAGAGATATGGGGCCAATTTCTCGTTATTTAGGTCCAGAAGTACCTAGTGAGATTTTGATTTGGCAAGATCCGGTTCCAGCGGCAAAATATGAGTTGAATCATAATGATATCGAAGCTTTAAAAGATAAAATTCTTTCAAGCGGGCTTTCAGTTTCTCAGTTAGTAACTACCGCTTGGGCTTCCGCATCTACTTTTCGTGGTTCGGACAAACGTGGTGGAGCCAATGGCGCACGTATTCGTCTGGAACCTCAAATCAATTGGGAGGTAAATAATCCATCCCAACTCAAAAATGTTTTAAACACTTTAGAGACGATACAAAACGAATATGTAAGTTCAGGAAAACAAGTTTCTATAGCCGATCTGATAGTTTTAGGAGGTTCTGTAGCGATAGAAAAAGCAGCTAGTAATGCTGGATTCGATGTAAAAGTGCCGTTTAGCGGAGGTAGAGGAGATGCTACTTTAGAACAAACTGATGTACATTCGTTTGCGGTTTTAGAGCCAAAAGCAGATGGATTTAGAAACTATAAAAATGCACATACAGACCTGATTACCGAAGAATTATTAATTGACAAAGCACAATTATTAACCTTGTCTGCACCAGAAATGACAGTCTTACTAGGTGGATTAAGAGCATTAAATACAAATTATGATGGTTCTAAGCATGGTGTTTTTACTGCACATGCCGATACCTTAAGCAATGATTTTTTTGTTAATTTATTAGATCTAAGTACGGCTTGGAAAGCGACCAATGATTCTGGAGAAATATTTGAAGGACGCAGTCGTGCTACAGGTGAAATAAAATGGACAGCAACACGTGCGGATCTTATTTTTGGTTCTAATTCTGAGCTTCGTGCCATCGCAGAGGTGTATGCGTCTAGCGATGCTAAAGAAAGATTTGTAAAAGATTTTGTTGCCGTTTGGACAAAAGTGATGAATCTTGATCGATTTGATTTGGCTAAATAAACCAAAAATAATGTGATACAATCTTAAAAGTAAAAACTTTTATGAATTGAAAATACTGTTTTTTTGAAGTTCACATTAAAACAAAACCCGACAGGTTCTAAAATCTGTCGGGTTTGCTATTTTAAGTTTTTGAGTTATATTTTTTTACGAAAAAACCACTGTTTTATTTCCATATACCATCGTTTTGCGTTCGGCATGCAGTTTTATCGCTCTTGCCAAAACAATACGCTCTAAGTCTCGACCTTTCATAATAAAATCATCAACAGAATGAATGTGCGAAACCCTTGCAATATCCTGCTCAATAATTGGTCCTTCGTCTAATTCTTCGGTAACATAATGACTGGTTGCACCAATAATTTTTACCCCTCTTTTAAAAGCCGAATGATACGGTTTGGCACCAGGAAAAGCAGGTAAAAAAGAATGATGAATGTTGATAATTTTATTTTCGTAAAGCGAAATCAAATTAGGAGTAATGATTTGCATGTAGCGCGCCAAAACGATAAAATTTATCTGAAATCTTTTCAGCAATTCAATTTGATGTTTTTCGCCTTCTTCTTTATTGTCTTTTGTAAAAGGAACACAGTGAAACGGAATATCAAATCGTTCTGCTATCGATCGTAAATCGTTGTGATTGCTAATAATCACCGGAATATCAACATTTAGTTCTCCTGCGCTGTAACGTCCTAAAATATCAAACAAACAATGATCGTATTTTGAGACAAATAACGCCATTTTAGGCTTCTGTTCCTGATTGTACAAATCCCATGACATCTCAAAATCGGTGGCAATAGTTTGTTCAAAATCGGTTTTTAAATTTTCAATCGTAATGCGATGATTGGTTAATTCACATTCCAATCGCATAAAAAACACATTTTGATCCAGTTCAACATGTTGGTCGATATAGGTAATATTCCCTTCTACTTTTGCAATAAAAGTCGTTACTGCCGCAATAATTCCCTTTTGGTCTTTACAATGAATCAGAATGGTTATTTTTTGCATTTCGATATAGTGTTTAATCGGTTAATCATTTCATTTGTTTAATCGAAAATTGCTAGAATTTTTAGTGATTATGCGTTCAAACAATTAACCGATTAAACATAATTTTTATTTTTTGTCCTGCATTGCAAAAACACTTTTTAACAAAGGAGATGTTCTCGCACTAATATTAGTTCTAATTTCTTTTTCTTCAACAGCAATCATTTTAAAAACACCTACCAAGGCTTGATTGGTGGTG
This sequence comes from Flavobacterium flavipigmentatum, assembly GCF_020911905.1. Lineage (NCBI taxonomy): Bacteria > Pseudomonadati > Bacteroidota > Flavobacteriia > Flavobacteriales > Flavobacteriaceae > Flavobacterium > Flavobacterium flavipigmentatum. Next base: position 2,506,656 of record NZ_CP087133.1, read on the forward strand.
TAATCTGTCAAATCTGGATTTACTTTTTTTACTAACGGAATCGTGTTGTACTTCGTTATAATTTTGGTCCAAACCACATCGGCACCTACTTTTTCAAAAGAACTTTTTATCACAGGATTAAACTTGCTGTACAAAGAAGTCGTAGTACTGCCTTGCAAATAGGTCGTTGCGGCGCTGTCATTTCCTAGTAAAATATTCTTGGCATCTTTAAAAGACATGTTTTTTACTGCCGAAACAAATATAGGTGTCGCTTCTTTTACAGCATCTTCGGCAGCACGATTTAGCACTTTTATTCCCTCGTCTGCAAGTGAGCTCAGACCTATTTTTCTCAAAGTAGCATCTACTTTTTGCAACTCCGCAGGCATCAAAATTTTTACCGCTTCATTTTTATAAAAACCGTCTTCAGCGGTCAGTTTACTCACCTGCACCGTAATTCCTTTGTTCAGCGCTTCTTTCAGCCCCGATGCAATATCCACTCCGCCCATACCTGGTATTTGCGAGGTAATTTGAGGCAACTGATTCAATATTTTCGGCATTTGTGCGCATGATGTTAGCGAAAATGCGAGCATAACTATTACTAATTTTTTCATGTAAATTGGGGGTTTTATCAAATTCAAAAATACTATTTAATCTACAACCAAACTATTTTTTTCTTTCAGGAGCAGTAACATTTTGTTTCATAACTAACAATTGTCCCGCTGTCCGCTAAATTCCGCGCAGAAAAAGCGCGGGATATCGCTTCCATCGGGGCTAGATTAGAGGTTTTGTTATCTATAAGGCGTATTGTTTTATCTTTTGAGCAAATCAATTTCTTCGTTAGTGGCTTTTATATAAACAGACAATTCACTGTATTTCCATTTTACTTTTTTTGTAGCGACTACAAATAAAATGCCTGTGCCTTTAGAACCTTTTATCGGAATTTCTAAATTACAATTTCCGGTATTGTCACTCACATTGATGCTTCCAGAAGTCATTCCATCAGCTTCAATAGGTTTTCCTAGTTTGTCGATTACAAGCTGGTTGTGCTGTGCAGTATTCATAGCACCTTGATAGGCATCCGAATTCTCCATCATAGAAGTGACTCCAAAGAAAATAGCGCTTATAAACAAACCGATGAGTACTAAAATACTAACACATCCTGTGGGTACAAACCATTTCCAGTTCCTGTCCCACCAGCTTTTTTTCGGTTGATAGTGATCGTCGTGCATATTTAAAATAAAAAATTAAAAGAATAATAATTGAAAGATACTAGTATTCTTCTAAATATAAATTCAAATTTTAGTTTTTTAATTCAAAGTAACATTTTCTTTGCGAAAATAAAGTCCAAGTTCATTCTCTCTTATAAACATCTGTATAAATGCTAATTTTACTAGATTTATTTATGATTGTTTTAAATTTTTACCCTTATTTGTAAACTAATAGTTGCTTTTTTTATTAACATACGGTTGTAAAGAAGATACAAATATTAAAATATTTTGTAAATTGCTCCCTTAAAATTATCATATTCATAAAATGGAACAACAAAAACCATATATTCCTAAAAATAAAGTAAGAATTGTTACCGCTGCTTCACTTTTTGATGGGCATGATGCAGCTATTAATATCATGCGCCGTATTATTCAGTCAACAGGTGTCGAAGTGATTCATTTAGGTCACGATCGAAGCGTTGAAGAAGTTGTAAATACTGCTATTCAGGAAGACGCCAATGCAATTGCAATGACTTCTTACCAAGGCGGGCACAACGAATATTTTAAATACATGTTTGATTTGCTTCACGAAAAAGGAGCGGGTCACATCAAAATTTTTGGTGGTGGTGGTGGCGTAATTCTGCCAAGCGAAATCTCAGAACTGCACGAATATGGTATTACCCGAATTTATTCTCCCGATGATGGGCGTTCGATGGGTTTACAAGGGATGATTAACGATTTGGTTGAGCGTTCTGATTACCCTATTGGAGATCAGTTAAAAGGAGAACTCGATCATATCGAAGATAAAAATCCTACAGCAATCGCTCGTTTGATATCGGCGGCTGAGAATTTTCCAGAAATTGCAAAACCAGTTTTTGATAAAATACATACAAATAACGAAGACTCTAAGATTCCTGTTTTGGGTATAACCGGAACGGGTGGTGCAGGAAAATCTTCTTTAGTTGACGAATTGGTACGTCGATTCTTAATCGATTTTCCAGAAAAAACAATCGGATTAATTTCTGTCGATCCTTCGAAAAGAAAAACAGGAGGAGCGCTTTTAGGAGACAGAATCCGAATGAATGCAATCAATAATCCTCGTGTTTACATGCGTTCGCTGGCAACTAGACAATCAAATTTGGCTTTGTCAAAATATGTAGCCGAAGCGATTCAGGTTTTAAAAGCAGCAAAATATGACTTGATTATTCTTGAAACTTCGGGAATAGGGCAATCAGATACGGAGATCATGGATCACTCTGATGTTTCTTTGTATGTCATGACACCCGAATTTGGTGCAGCTACGCAATTAGAGAAAATTGATATGCTGGACTTCGCTGATTTGGTGGCGCTGAATAAATTTGATAAAAGAGGTGCTCTAGACGCCATTCGCGATGTAAAAAAACAATACCAGCGCAATCATAATCTTTGGGACAAAAATCCAGACGAGATGCCTGTTTTCGGAACTATAGCTTCTCAGTTTAACGATCCCGGAATGAATACGCTGTACAAAGCGATTATGGATACAATTGTCGAAAAAACGGCTTCAAACCTACATTCGACTTTTGAAATTACCCGCGAAATGAGCGAGAAAATCTTCGTGATTCCTCCTCATAGAACACGTTATTTATCTGAAATCGCAGAGAGTAACAGGAATTATGATGAAATAGCTCTTTCTCAACAAAAAGTAGCACAAAAATTATACGGAATTTTCAAAACCATAGAATCGGTTTCAGGAATACTTCCACAAATTAATAAAGCAGGAATAGACGATGGAACTGTTTTACCTAACGGAATTCAGGAACATGATGAAAACAGAATTTTCCTTAACCTTTTGCTCAATCAATTTGATAAAGTAAAAATGGATTTAGATCCTTACAATTGGGAGATAATTTTAAACTGGGATGAAAAAGTAAACAAATACAAGAATCCAGTTTATAGCTTTAAAGTTCGTGATAAGGAAATTAAAATTGCCACACATACAGAGAGTTTGTCACACCAACAAATTCCAAAAATAGCGTTGCCAAAGTACGAAGCTTGGGGTGATATTTTACGTTGGAATTTACAGGAAAATGTTCCAGGAGAATTTCCGTTTGCCTCAGGATTATACCCATTTAAGCGCGAAGGCGAAGATCCGTCAAGAATGTTTGCCGGAGAAGGTGGACCAGAAAGAACCAACAAGCGTTTTCATTATGTGAGTGCAGGATTGCCTGCAAAACGACTTTCTACAGCTTTTGACAGTGTGACATTGTACGGAAATGATCCCGATGTACGTCCAGATATTTACGGAAAAATTGGTAATGCCGGAGTTTCAATATGTTGTCTGGATGATGCTAAGAAACTGTATTCAGGCTTTGATCTGGTGCATGCTTTGACTTCTGTAAGTATGACAATCAATGGTCCAGCACCAATGTTGTTAGGCTTTTTTATGAATGCCGCTATTGATCAGCAATGCGAATATTACATCAAAAACAATGATTTAGAAAAAGAAGTTGAGATCAAAATCAACCAAATTTATAAAGAAAAAGGGTTAGAGCGTCCTAAATATCAAGGTGATCTACCAGAAGGAAATAATGGTTTAGGATTAATGCTTTTGGGTGTTACCGGAGATCAGGTATTGCCTTTGGATGTTTATAACGAAATAAAAGCCAGAACATTATCGCAAGTTCGCGGTACCGTTCAGGCAGATATTTTAAAAGAAGATCAGGCGCAAAATACGTGTATTTTCTCGACTGAATTTGCTTTGCGATTAATGGGCGACGTTCAGGAATATTTTATTACCAAAAACGTTCGTAATTTTTACTCAGTTTCTATTTCTGGGTATCATATTGCCGAAGCGGGTGCCAATCCTATCACGCAGTTGGCATTCACGCTGTCAAATGGTTTCACTTACGTGGAATATTATTTGAGCCGTGGCATGAACATCAACGATTTTGGACCTAATTTATCATTCTTCTTTTCAAATGGAGTAGATCCAGAATATGCTGTTATCGGACGTGTAGCACGAAAAATTTGGGCGAAAGCCATGAAAAACAAATACGGAGCCAACGAAAGAGCTCAAATGTTAAAATATCATATTCAAACATCTGGTCGTTCTTTGCACGCACAGGAAATTGATTTTAATGATATTCGAACGACTTTACAGGCTTTGTATGCTATTTATGATAACTGTAATTCCTTGCATACTAATGCATACGATGAAGCTATTACTACGCCAACAGAAGAATCGGTGCGTCGTGCAATGGCAATTCAGTTGATTATTAATAAGGAATTAGGATTAGCGAAAAACGAAAACCCAATTCAGGGATCATTTATCATCGAAGAACTAACCGATTTGGTTGAAGCTGCTGTTTTGCAAGAATTTGATAGAATTACAGAGCGTGGAGGTGTTTTAGGAGCTATGGAAACCATGTACCAGCGTTCTAAAATTCAGGAAGAAAGTTTGTATTACGAAACCTTAAAACACAACGGAGATTTTCCGATTGTGGGTGTAAATACATTCTTGAGCTCAAAAGGTTCGCCAACCGTTATTCCTGCTGAGGTCATTCGTGCTACCGAAGAAGAAAAACAATATCAGATTACAATGTTGGACAACCTGCATCAATTTCACGAAGCAAAAGTAAACGAGCATTTAAACAAATTGCAGGAAGCCGCCATTAAAAACGAAAACTTATTCGACCACTTAATGGAAGCGACAAAAGTTTGCTCACTGGGTCAGATTACTTCGGCGTTGTTTGAAGTGGGTGGGCAGTATAGAAGGAATATGTAATTATAAAAAACCAAAAGCAGCTCATTGAGCTGCTTTTTTTTGATCTTGAGGCAAAAAATCAATTATTAGCGACGAAGGGCAGGACTTTCGTTTACAGATTGCTCTAATTGAACTGTTTTTGATTTTTTGTTTGAAACAAGGATCTCATGTTTAACAACTTTAGTGTTTTCTTTTACTTCTAAAATATAAGTTCCAGCAGGATAACCTTCTAAACTTAATGTTTTTGAAATTTCTAATTCGTTTGCATCAGAAACTCCTGTGCACAACAAATTATTATTTTCGTCATAAATGGCAAAACTTGATTTCTCAACGTTGTTTAAAGTAAAGCTAATTACTTTTCCATTTCCGGTTTTTATATACAAGATATAATCCCCTTTTTCACCAAGTGCATAAGTAAAAGTTGTTGTTAGAAATAAGGCTACAACAAGCCCCAATTTGAAAATTTGTTTCATGTTTTTTTAATTTTAAATAATATTGATGGTGCCACAAACATACAAATAGAAATTGAATTATTTGCAAAATTAACTCTTTTACGAAGTGTTAAGTTGCAGAATTTTAAGTATTTACATGTTTTGTTTGATATATATACGTAATTTTTGACTTAATGGATGTTTTTTAGCTATTTTTTTTTAACACCTAAAAATCAGATACTTATAAATTATTAAGAATTGGTTTTCAAAAAAATTAGGAATTAGGATTTTATCAAAAATAAAAGCATAAAAAAACAGCTCAATAACCACAAAGAGCTGTTTTTAAAACTGTAAAAGTTTTTAACTTTACTAACTATCTAACCTCATTTTTATACTTTAAAAAAGTATAATTAATTAGCGTACTACCACGCTCGTGTTTTTTGCAGCACTACCTGTTTTGTTAACTGAAGAAATTGCATTAGATGATAAAATAGACTTATCATGATTTACCACAATTTCGTGTCTTACTCTTTTTGCATTATCTTCAATTTCTAAAAAGTAAATTCCTTCCGGAAATTCTTCTAAGCTAAAAGTTCTCAAAATTCCATCTTTACCCGAAGCATTTTCAGAGTAAATTAGAGTACCGTCTTTTTCGTAGATCGACAAATTTGCCTTTTTTACATTGTTTAATGCAAATGTAATTAGCTTTCCATCACTGTTTCTAATTACGTGAAGAGCAAGATCTCCATTACCGTCAATCGCAAAAGCACTAATTCCTGTGAAAAGTACTCCGCACACTAAACTTAATTTTAACATCTTTTTCATAACCTTAATTTTTAAATTAATTAGTTCTAATTCTCTGATGCTAAATTACTTCAAGACTTGGTTTTTAAGCACCTCTCTATTGATGCATTTCGATGCTATATTCTCATTTACGAAACCGTTATAGGTTAAAATTTGAATTATTTTAGGTATTTTTGTTAATTCACTTACTATTTTTTAAAGTTTAAGAAATTGTAAACTTTGATAGGGAGTATTTTTTTTGTAAATAAATTTTTACACATTCATAGATCAAACTTGGATCAAAATTCAAAAAAATAAGCATAAAAAAAACAGCTCGAGAACCACCAAGAGCTGTTTTTAAAACAATCACGTTTTAACTTTACTAACTATCTAACCTCATTTTATACTTTATGAGAGTATAAAACTACTTAACGTACTGCTACGCTAACATTTTTAGCAGAAGAACCTGCTTTATAAACTGCTGAAATTGCTTTGGTTGATAATGTTGAGATATCATTATTTACTACAATTTCATGTTTAATTATTTTTTCATTATTTTCAATTTCTAATAAATAAGTTCCTTCCGGAAATTCTTCTAGGCTGAAAGTTCTTAAAATTCCATCTTTTCCTGAAGCATTTTCAGAATAAATTAGAGTTCCATCCTGATCATAAATTGATAAGTGTGCTTTTGTGATATTGTTCAAAGCAAAACTGATTAATTTACCATCATTATTTCTTATTACATGAAGAGCAAGATCTCCATTTCCGTCAATTGCAAAAGTACTGGTTCCAGTGAAAAGCAGTGCGCAAAGCAAACTTAATTTTAACATCTTTTTCATGACTTAAATTTTTAAGATTAATAGTTCTAATTCTCTGATGCTAAATTACCTTAATAAAAATGTGTTTTTCGCAACTCTATTGACTAATTTCTATGCTGTATTCTCATTTACGAAACCGTTATAGGTTAAAATTTGAATTATTTTAGGTGTTTTTGTTAAATTTGCTATTATTTTTCAAACAATTCAGATGAAGATAAATGCGCCGGCTCTTGAAGTGATTTCCAACTCGCATGGTAGTTCTTTTGCCTACACAAAACATGCGCAAAAGGCTAATCTAAAATCACATTTATGGCATTATCACCCAGAAATTGAATTGGTTTTTATTAATGGTGGTGCGGGGAAAAGGCAAATAGGAAGTCATATTTCCTATTATACCAACGGAACCTTACTTTTGATTGGATCTAATTTGCCTCATTGTGGCTTTACTAATGAAAATACGGGAAATACCAATGAGACTGTGATTCATATCAAACCTGATTTTTTAGGGAATGATTTTTTTGGCGTACCTGAGATGAAAAGAGTGCAAAATATTTTGAATCAGGCCAAAGCAGGAATCGCATTTGGAGGCGAAACCAAAAGACGAATAGGGGCTAAGATCGAAATGATGGAAAATCAGGCACCGCTGGAACGATTGTTTGCACTTTTGAGTATTCTGGACGAATTAGAATCTTCTGTAGAATACACGGTACTCAATGCTGACGGATTTTCGTTAGGATTGCATGTTCAGGATAACGATCGTATTAATGTTATCTTCAATTATGTAAAGGATCATTTTCAGGAGCCTATTTCTGTTGATGAAGTGTCGAGTTTGGTAAGCATGACAACGCCTTCTTTCTGTCGTTATTTCAAAAAAATTTCCAATAAAACCTTTACCGAGTTTGTAAACGAGTACAGGTTGGTACATGCTTCAAAATTATTGGCAGAAAAATCTATCAGCATCAATGATGTTTGCTATGAAAGTGGCTTTAATAATTTTAGTCATTTCAGCAAATCTTTCAAACAATACACAGGAAAAAGTGCTTCACAATACCGTCAAGAACATAAAACGATTATTATGTAACTGGTTTATTTAATAAAAAACACCAAGATTCTACTTACTTTTTTTGATGTTTTTATTTTAGAAAAAGGTATATTTACAAACCTTAATCTGAAAATATAAATATGAAAAAATTCAAAAATTTAATAGTTGCAGTACTTTTATTTACATCAACTTTATCCTTTTCGGCTACAGTTGATACGCTTAAAATAGAGAGTGCTGCAATGAGTAAAACCTACAAAGCAGCCGTTGTTTTGCCAAAATCGTATGCTAAAAGCAAAAAAAAACTACCCGTTATGTATTTATTGCATGGGGCTTATGGTCATTTTGATAACTGGCTAAAAAGTACTCCTAATAAAGACTTAGTAAAAAATCTGGCCGATCAATATAATATTATAATTGTGATGCCGGAAGGCGAAACTTTTAGTTTCTATCTGGATAGCCCTGTAAACAAAGAAAGCCAGTTTGAGACTTTTATTACTCAGGAAGTTATTCAGAAAATTGATAAAACCTACCGCACAATAGCCAATAAAAATGGTCGTTTTATTACAGGACTCTCAATGGGCGGTCACGGAGCTCTTTATTTATCGGCTAAACATCCCGATTTATTTTGTGCTGCAGGCAGTATGAGTGGCGCTGTAGATATGAGTGTCATGCTTACGCGCGATCCTAACGCAGCGCAGCAGGTTATAAAACTTATGCAGCCTATTTTAGGAGACAGAAGCAATGATGTAAAAGCATACGAACCTTATGCTGTTTTGAATTTATTGGATAAAATAAAAGCAAATAAGCTACCGCTCATAATAGACTGTGGTGTTGATGATTTTTTGATCGAATCGAATAAAGAATTACACCGAAGATTGGTTTATAATAAGGTAGAACACGATTATATAGAAAGACCTGGTGCGCATACTTGGGTATATTGGGAAAATTCTTTACCTTATCACGTATTATTTTTTAATGATATTTTAATTAAAAATCAGCAGGTTGCAAAAAAATAATAAAATAATTTAAGTAAGAATCGCCAAAATCATTTTTTTGGTTTGGTTTTTGGAATACCTTTATAAATCTTAAAAAAATAAAAATTATGAAAAAGATACTCACCCTTTTCGCAGTTGTTGGATTATTTGCGTTTTCTAGTTGTTCCGATGATACTAATAATGATGGTATCGATAACGATACAATTAGTGAAGTTTTTGAAAGAACTATCACATTCAGTGGAGCTAACAATTATAGTGCTTTAATTAATTTGAGTCCTGCAATTTTTACTTCAGACATGGTGTTGGTTTACAGATTGACAGGTGTTGATAATGGTAGAGATGTGTGGAAATTAGTTCCGGAAACATATTATTTTCCTGACGGTACATTGAATTTTGGTTATGAATATGATTTTACAATTAATGATGTAAGCATTAATATGTTTGGAAATGATTTGGCTACAGTTGCAAGTGGTAACAGAGTGAACCAAATTTTTAGAGTAGTGATCATTCCTGCGGCTTTAACGAATAAGTCTGCTGTTAAACCCGATTATTCTGATTATTATGCGGTAATTAAAAAATATAATCTTGATGATACTAATATCAAAAGATCAAAATAATAGCATTAGGTTATATTCATAAAAAAAGGAAATCGCAAGATTTCCTTTTTTTATGAATATATGTCTCTAAAAATTATTCTTCTACATCATCATCGGTAAGTGTTTTCTCTTCTCCGAATTTTAAGGAAACCAAAATTCCCACTAAAAGTGAAAGCGCAATAAACCCTAAAGAAGCCCATTCCGGAATGTGAATGTAGTCATGAAGTAACATTTTAACCCCAACAAAACTTAAAATGGCGATCAGACTATATTCTAAATAACTGAATTTTGCAAGCATGTTGGCGAGGAAAAAATACATAGAACGTAGTCCTAGAATAGCAAAAATATTCGAACTAAATACTAGAAAAGGATCTGAGGTTATAGCTAAAATAGCAGGAACACTGTCTACAGCAAAAAGAACATCCATTACTTCAATTACAATTAGAGCTACAAATAGAGGAGTAGCTGCTTTTTTGGCTGTTTTTGTGGTGATGAAAAATTTCTCATGTTCCATTTCAGAGGTAATCGGAATAATTTTGCCTAAAGTTTTGTAAACAAAAGAATCTTTGGGTTGAAAATCTTCTTCTTCTCCTGAGAATAGCATCTTGAGAGCGGTAAAAATTAGGAAAGCTCCAAATAGATAGGTAGTCCAAGTAAATTTGTTGATGATCATTACGCCAAAGAAAATCATTAGTCCACGAAAGATAACGGCTCCTAAAATTCCCCAAAACAAAACACGGTGTTGGTATTTCTGTGGTATTTTGAAAGAGGCAAAAATAATGGCGATCACAAAAATATTGTCGACACTTAGAGATAGTTCTATTAAGTAGCCCGTAATAAACTTCATAGAAGCCACTGCTGGTTCTAATTTATCAGGATTTGCAATATAATTTGTAGTATAAAGCCAGTAAATAACTCCCGAAAACAGAAATGATAGTGTAACCCAAATTAATGTCCATTTGCTTGCTTCTTTGGTGCTTATAATATGAGGGTTTTTATTAAACACTCCTAAGTCTAGGGCAAGAATAAAAACGACGGCTAATAAAAAGAGAATCCAGACTATCATGTTACTTTTTTTTTAATGATTTACAAAGATAGGTTTTGAAGTTTAACTTAAAAATTAATTATTAGAAAATTCCTGTCATATTTAGTTAATGTTTAAGTCTGTTATTTTGTATAGAATGCGTTTCGATAAACCGGTCAGATTTTTAAAACCTGTCGCGTTTATTATTACTAGGATTTGCGAATCTATTCTCAATTTATGTGATTTGTCATTCGTCGAAAGGACAAGATTGTGTCAAGCCTATAACCTAATAACAAAAAAAAGTGCCATCAATTACGATGGCACTTTCGGGTATAATTTGAACTAGGAATTATAGCGCTGATTTTACAGTTTTGATAATTCTTGCGGCAATTTTGTATGGATCTCCGTTTGAAGCGGGTCTTCTGTCTTCCAACCATCCTTTCCATCCTTTTTGAACTGTCATCAAAGGAATTCTGATAGAACATCCTCTGTCTGAAACTCCATAAGAGAAATCGTGAATAGAAGCAGTTTCGTGTTTACCAGTCAAACGTTGGTCGTTGTAAGCTCCGTAAACTGCAATGTGCTCAGCAGTAACAGGACGGAAGGCCTCACAGATTTTTTCGTAAGTCGCTTGGTCTCCACATGTTCTTAATACTTCGTTAGAGAAGTTAGCATGCATTCCTGAACCATTCCAGTCTGTGTCTCCAAGTGGTTTTGGGTGGTATTCGATATAATAACCATATTTTTCAGTCAAACGATCTAATAGGTATCTTGCAACCCAGATTTCGTCTCCGGCTTTTTTAGCACCTTTAGCAAATAATTGAAACTCCCATTGTCCGCAAGCAACCTCTTGGTTGATTCCTTCAAAGTTAATTCCGGCAGCAATACACAAATCAGCATGTTCTTCTACTAATTTTCTTCCGTGTGTGTTTTTTCCACCTACAGAACAATAGTACATACCTTGTGGAGCAGGATATCCTCCAACAGGGAAACCTAATGGCAATAAAGTTTTAGTATCCATGATGAAATATTCTTGTTCAAAACCAAACCAGAAATCACCATCATCATCAATAGTAGCTCTACCGTTAGAAGAATGCGGAGTACCATCAGCGTTCATAACCTCTGTCATAACCAAGTATCCATTGATACGGGTTGGGTCAGGGTAAATCGCAACAGGAACTAATAAACAGTCAGAAGAACCTCCTTCGGCTTGTTTAGTAGAGGATCCGTCAAATGACCAATTTCCAAGTTCTTCTAATGTTCCTTTGAAATTGTCATGCTCTTCAACTTTAGTTTTACTTCTTAGATTTTGAGTTGGTTCATATCCATCTAACCAAATGTACTCTAACTTAATTTTAGCCATAATAATATAAATTTATTTTTTTGTTTTTTTGCTTGGGTCAAATATAGATTTATTTTTTTAGTCCTAAAAATTAGGGGGTGTATTTTTATTAAGAACTATAATTTTTTGCAGAAGCATAATTTTCTAAGGGGTATATTTTTAAAAAAGCAATTTTTATAGTATTAGAAAAATAAATTCGTAATTATTCTGGGTGTTTTTTGATTTTCTTCTTGCTAAAATTGAGGAAAATTGTTTATTTATTGAATTATACTGCGGTATTTTGTTATAAATCTTCAAAACAAAGTTATTATTCTTCAATAAAAGACCGTTATGTTGAAAGATTATAATTCAAAAATCGAAAATTTATCCTTTTTAAAGGCTCATTATTTGCTTATATTTGTTTCTTGTTTTAATTCGAAATTAACTGCAATTTTTAAAAAAATTAGATATGTCAACATTACGTTTTCAAGCTTTAAGAGATGCTTCTACAAGAAAGCCGGTACACTTTGAAGAATTAGATAAAAAATCGACACTTTTTGGTGCCAATGTTTTTAATGAGAAAGCAATGAAGCAATATTTGACTTCGGATGCTTTAAAAGGAGTGCGGGATGCGATACAGCACGGAACTAAAATCGATAGAAAATTAGCCGATTATATCGCTATGGGAATGAAAGAATGGGCTTTGGCGAAAGGTGTAACCCATTACACGCATTGGTTTCAGCCCTTGACGGGAACTACGGCAGAAAAACACGACGCCTTTTTTGAGACTTCTTATGATGGGAGTGATCCGGTAGAAAAATTTGGCGGCGCACAATTAGTACAACAAGAACCAGACGCTTCAAGTTTTCCTAATGGCGGAATTAGAAATACCTTTGAAGCTAGAGGTTATACCGCTTGGGATCCTACTTCTCCCGCCTTTATTTATGGCACTACTTTGTGTATTCCGACTGTTTTTATTGCCTACACGGGAGAAGCTTTAGATAATAAAATTCCGTTACTAAGAGCTTTATCTGCGATGGATGAAGCGGCTACAGAAGTGTGTAAATATTTTGATAAAAACGTCAAAAAAGTAACCGCAACTTTGGGTTGGGAACAAGAATATTTCTTGATTGACAAAGCTTTGGCTAATTCTCGACCAGATTTGGTCATGACGGGCAGAACTTTATTAGGGCACACTTCTGCAAAAGGGCAGCAGTTAGACGATCATTATTTTGGATCAATCCCTACACGCGCGCTTACTTATATGAGAGATTTAGAGCAAGAATGTATGTTGTTAGGGATTCCTGTAAAAACACGTCATAACGAAGTAGCGCCTAATCAGTTTGAGCTGGCGCCCATTTTTGAAGAAACCAATTTAGCGGTCGATCATAACTCGCTCTTGATGGACGTAATGCAAAAAGTGGCCGAGCGTCATGATTTTAAAGTATTGTTTCATGAAAAACCTTTTAAAGGCGTAAATGGTTCAGGAAAACACAACAACTGGTCATTGGCAACAGACACAGGAGTCAATTTGTTGAGTCCGAGCAAAACGCCAATGAGTAATTTACAGTTTTTAACATTCTTCATCAACACGATCAAAGCAGTAAACGATTACGAAACGTTGTTACGAGCTTCTATTGCAACAGCAAGTAACGATCATAGATTAGGAGCAAACGAAGCGCCTCCAGCTATTATTTCGGTTTTTATCGGAGCACAATTGACCAAAGTTTTGTCTGAGTTAGAAAGTGTAACAACCGGAAAATTATCTCCAGAAGAAAAAACCGATTTAAAACTGAATGTAGTAGGCAAAATTCCGGACGTACTTTTAGATAATACCGACAGAAACAGAACTTCGCCTTTTGCCTTTACAGGAAATAAATTTGAGTTTAGAGCGGTAGGTTCAAACGCCAATTGTTCGAATGCAATGACTACGCTAAATGCTATCGTGGCCAAACAATTAAAAGATTTTAAAATTGAAGTAGATGCTTTAATCGAGTCGAAAGACATGAAAAAAGACGACGCGATTTTTAATGTTTTAAGAGAATACATCAAACAGTCTAAAAAAATCCTTTTTGAAGGTGACGGTTATAGCGAAGCCTGGGAAAAAGAAGCGGCTAAAAGAGGGTTGAGCAATTTCAAAACCACTCCCGAAGCTATTAAAGCCAAAGTATCTAAGCAAGCTTTTGATTTATTTGATGAATTGGGGATCATGAATCACGTAGAAGCCGAGGCGCGTTACGAGATCGAATTGGAGGAATATACCAAGAAAATTCAAATAGAAGGCAGAGTTTTAGGAGATATCTCAAGAAATCATGTTATCCCGACTGCTATTCGTTATCAAAATACATTAATTGAAAATGTAAAAGGTCTAAAAGAAATCTTCGGAAAAGAGTTCGAAACCATTGCCAAAGAACAAATTCTTCTAATAAAAGAAATTTCGGGTCATATAGAAGGAATTAGTTCTAAAGTGGCGGCGATGACCAACGAAAGAAAAAAAGCAAATACTTTAACAGATGCTCAAAAAATGGCAGAAGCCTATTGTAATAAGGTAAAACCGTATTTTGAAGACATTCGTAATCATTGTGATAAACTTGAGTTATTGGTAGACGATCAAACTTGGACTTTGACCAAATACAGAGAATTATTGTTTACGAAATAGTTTTTTTGTCACTAATTGCGCAAATTTTCACGAATCTATTTTTTATTTCTAAATAATTCGATTTAAAATTAGCTGTATTTTCAAACAATTATAAAAAGTTTAAACAAACAAAAATCATCCGCTAAGGATGATTTTTGTTTTATAAAAATTTGTGCTTAATAATTCTACGCAATCCCTTAATCCATAAAATTATTTTAATCTGTGGCTTTTTTGCTTCTCTCCTTTTTTAATTAGTCAAAATTAGTGTAATTAGTGGCAAAACTTTTTTTAGAATCAAGTATGCGAATCATTCAAAGAATTAAAAAAAGGGATTATCTTTGCACCACATCAACACAAACTAAGTTTCATGAGTTCAGATTCTAGCAAAAGGTACGCGCAAAGAGGTGTTTCGGCATCAAAAGAAGACGTACACAACGCCATAAAAAATATCGATAAAGGTTTATTTCCTCAAGCATTTTGCAAAATTGTTCCCGATTATCTGACTCAAGACGATCAGTATTGCTTGATCATGCATGCAGACGGAGCGGGTACAAAATCGTCTTTGGCGTACCTGTATTGGAAAGAAACAGGCGATATTTCGGTTTGGAAAGGAATCGCTCAGGATGCTTTAATTATGAATATCGACGATTTGTTGTGCGTAGGAGCGACAGACAATATCCTGCTTTCATCAACCATCGGAAGAAATAAAAACTTAATTCCTGCTGAGGTTATTTCTGCCATTATCAACGGAACAGAGGAACTTATCAACGAGTTAAAATCGTTTGGTGTTACCATCCATTCAACAGGTGGCGAAACTGCCGATGTTGGAGATGTCGTGCGTACGATTATTGTAGATTCTACGGTAACGGCCCGCATGAAACGCAGCGATGTGGTAGACAATGCCAACATCAAACCGGGCGATATAATTGTGGGTCTGGCTTCTTTTGGTCAGGCAACTTACGAAAAAAGTTATAACGGCGGAATGGGTAGCAATGGCTTAACATCTGCTCGTCACGATGTTTTCGGAAAATATTTAGCCAAAAAATACCCAGAAAGTTACGATGCGCTTGTACCCGAAGAATTGATTTATTCAGGTCAGGTAAAGCTAACAGATGAGGTAGAAAATAGTCCTATAAACGCAGGTCAACTGGTACTTTCTCCAACTCGTACTTACGCGCCAATTATCAAGAAAATTTTAGATAAATATACTCCAGACGAAATTCACGGAATGGTGCATTGCAGTGGTGGTGCGCAGACTAAAATTTTACATTTCGTTCAGAATTTACACATCATAAAAGATAATTTATTTCCAGTTCCGCCATTATTCAAACTAATTCAGGAACAATCAAAAACAGATTGGAAAGAAATGTATCAGGTTTTCAACTGCGGTCACCGTATGGAAATTTACGTTCCAGAAAACATTGCGCAAGATATTATTGCAATTTCAAAATCATTCAATGTCGATGCTCAAATCGTAGGTAGAGTAGAAGCTGCTGATGCCAAAAAACTGACAATTACCAGCGAATACGGTACTTTCGAATATTAATTTTTGAGATACAAAGGTTTTATACTGCTGTTTGCAACGGAACTTTTTTATTAATAATTAGCTTTTTCAGGAGCTAATCCCGCTATCCGCTTGTATCTTTTCCCGGCTAAAGAAGCCAGAAAAAGGATACCGCTACTATCGGGGCTAAAAACACCAGTTATGTACGAATTACTTTTTTGGAAATATGTAGAAGAAATTTACCTAAACCACCACGAAGTGTACGAAGCTTTGGTCGAAAAGCAAGAGATCGAGGGATTAGAAATTCTTCCTGTTGAGGTAATCCTAAACAGGATCGCTTCTGTGTTTTCAGATTGGGAGAAAGTAGACGAAAATAGCTGGCAAAATACCGCAGGAAAAGGTGCTTTTCAGGTAATCACCACGTCACAAAGCATCAAAATTGACTGTTATGGCACCGAAGGAAAAACCATGGATAAATTAGTCGATTTGCTTGCCGAGTTCAAATGCCCGCTTTACGATCCTCAAGTTCCAGAACGTTACGACGAAATGTTTGAGTGAGATTTATTTCATTAAAAATGAAATTATATTATTTATTTCAGTATATTTGATATAAATTAAATAATTTCACTAAAAATGAAACAGTTTATTCTAATGGCAGACGTCATTTCGAGTGGCAAAAAAGATCAAAATCAGCTCATGATTGCTTTTAAAGAGTTGGTGCACGATATCAATCAATCTTATAAAAACGATATTCTTTCGCCTTTAACAATCACTTTGGGCGATGAATTTCAGGGTATTCTAAAAGATTTGGCAACTTCAGTCAAAATTATTTTATCTTTAGAAGAAAATATCATTCATAAAAAGCTTAATTTTCAACTTCGCTATATTTTGTATCAGGGCGAAATAGAAACGCCAATAAACACTGATATCGCCTACGAAATGTTAGGTTCTGGTTTGACGAATGCAAGAGCCAAACTAACCAATTTAAAAACAGATAAATCCAAATTTGGTGTTTCAATTGAGAATAAATTACAAAATGATATTTTAAATAATGCGTTTATAGTTTTCGAAAACATTACACAAAAATGGGATATGGAAAGTGATTACGAATTGGTTTCAAATTTTATCATCTTAGACGATTATAAAATAGTGGCAGAAAAACTCGATAAAACAAGGTCGCAAATCTGGAAACGTAAAAAAACATTAAACATAGAATCGTACAATGCGACCAAAAAAATAATGCAATTGATAACTGAAAAATAAAGCAGTATGGATGTCTTAAAATTTATAGTATTGTTGATAACCAGCGAATGTCTTTTAGGTATTTTCTATTATTTTATTACTCCAAAATCCATTCGAAAAAGACAAATTATCGATTATAAATCACTGCTCAAAGGGTTTGTAGAAAGAATGTTTTTACTGATTTCTTTTATCCATGATTATCCGCACGCCCTGACTTTATTCGGAACTTTAAAATTAGCCACACGATTAAAAAGAGATAGCGAAGGCGATATAGTAAAAGAATCTTTGTACAATGATTTTTATTTATTTGGTAATTTTATATCTATCACGGTTGCGATTTTGTATTCGTATTTGTACCATCTAATCATTCATTAAAACTTATTTTTTTCATGAACTTTACTTTTTCATCCAATATAATCCTCGAAGACGATTGTGTTATTTTACGCCCTTTGCAAGAGTCAGATGTCGATAATTTACTCGAAATTTCACTCAACGAACCCGAAACATGGAAATTCTCTTTGGTAACTGCCGCCGGAAAAGAGAATCTTATTCATTATATACAACTGGCTATAAAAGCGCGTGAAAATCAAAAAGAATTTCCCTTTATTGTTTTCGATAAAAAATCTCAGAAATACGCCGGTTCTACACGTTTTTACGATATAAATTTCGAATTCAAAACCCTTCAATTGGGCTATACGTGGTACGGTGCAGCTTTTAGAGGTACCGGACTCAATAAACATTGCAAGTTTTTATTGCTGCAATTTGCGTTTGAAACTCTCGGAATGGAGCGCGTAGAATTTCGTGCCGATAACAATAACGTCCGAAGTATTGCCGCCATGAAAAGTATCGGCTGCAAGGTAGAAGGTATTTTACGCAGCAATATGCCTACCAGAGAAGGTGCTATCCGTCGCGACTCGATTGTTTTAAGTATTCTTAGGAGCGAATGGTTTGATGAGGTAAAAGAAAATCTAAAGCAAAAATTATAGGCTAGCTCCTTTCTTTTATGATTTTTTTTAAGATTCTCGAGTAAAAGCATTTCATGTAAACTCCGCTTTAACTGTCCTATCCAAAACATAGTAGATTTGAGTTTTTTGTTTTTTAGAACCATATTTTATTTTAATTTTCAAATAATTTTTTAAATAAACTACTTGATGAATATTCTAAATAGTAAATTTTTTCTTTTTGTATTATTACTTTTAATACTGGGTTGTGTGCCTAAAATTAATGCGCAGAAAAAAATAGACAATCTTAAGGATTTAATTCAATATGTAGACCCCATGATTGGTACTGCCAAAATGGGACATACTTATCCGGGTGCAACGGTGCCTTTTGGCAGTGTACAATTAAGTCCGGAAACAGATACGATTGCATACGGTTTAAACGGAAAATACAACGGAGATGTCTATAAATACTGTGCGGGATATCAGTATGAAGATAAAACAATTGTTGGTTTTAGCCACACGCATTTTAGCGGAACCGGACATTCTGATTTAGGAGATTTTCTAATTATGCCCACAACTGGAAAGTTGCAACTGAATCCCGGAGTGGCTTCAAAACCTGAGTCGGGTTATCGTTCGGCATTTTCTCATGCTACCGAAAAAGCAGTTCCTGCCTATTACAGCGTGCTTTTGGAAGATCATAACATCAAAGCTGAACTGACCGTTACAACGCGCGTTGGAATGCATCAATATACTTTTCCGAAGTCGGACGAAGCGCATATTATTCTCGATTTAACTTCCGGAATTTACAATTACGATAAAAAAAATGTCTGGACTTTTGTTCGCGTCGAAAACGATACGCTCATTACAGGATATCGTCAAACATCGGGATGGGCGAGAACTAGAACAGTCTATTTTGCTATGTCTTTTAGTAAACCAATCAAAAGCTACGGGCAAGCAGCGCAAGAAAAAAGTGTATACAGAGGTTTTTGGGGAAGATTTGATCAAACCAAAAACTTTCCAGAAATGGCAGGTCAAAACCTAAAATTATTTTTTGATTTTAATACAGAAGAAGGCGAAAAGATCAAAATAAAAATGGCGTTGTCTCCTGCTAGTTCCGCCAGCGCATTAGAAAATATGAAAAAAGAAGTTCCTGACTGGGATTTCGAAAAGGTAAAAAAGCAAAGTCAGGAAGTTTGGAATCAAGAGCTCAATAAAATTCAAATAGAAACCCTTCAAAAAGAGGATTTGATTAACTTTTATACCGCAATGTATCATGCTTTTTTAGGTCCAACAGAATACATGGATTTAGACAGAAATTACAAAGGTTTGGATATGAATGTGCACAAAGCGGAGAACTTTACCAATTATACCAGTTACTCGTTATGGGATACGTACAGAGCTTTGCATCCTTTATTTAATATTGTGCAGCCAAAACGTAATTCGGATATGATTAGTTCGATGTTAGCACATGCAGACCAAAGTGTTCATAAAATGTTGCCGATTTGGTCGCATTATGCAAATGAAAATTGGTGTATGATTGGGTATCATTCGGTTGCTGTGGTGGCTGATGCAATTGTAAAAGGCAATACCAATTTTGATCCCGAAAAAGCACTTCAGGCTTGTGTGAATACAGCAAAAGTTCCTTATTATGATGGCTTAGAATATTACATGAAAAAAGGCTATGTTCCTGAGGATAAAAATGGTGCTTCGGTTTCAAAAACATTAGAATATGCTTATGATGACTGGGCCATTGCCCAAGCAGCAAAGAAGTTGGATAAAACCGAAATTTATAATGAATTTATCGAAAGATCTAAAAATTATAAAAACGTTTACGATGCCAAAACAGGTTTTATGCGTCCGAAGTTAAATGATGGATCTTTCAAAAAAGAGTTTGATCCGCTGGACACACATGGACAAGGTTTTATAGAAGGAAATTCATGGAATTATAGCCTTTATGTTCCTCAAGATCCGACAGAAATGATCAAAATGATGGGTGGGAATGATCTCTTTAATGTTCGATTAGACTCATTATTCAGCATGAATTTGCCTGATAAATATTTTGAAAACACCGAAGATATTACCAGAGAAGGAATTATCGGTAATTATGTGCATGGAAACGAGCCTTCGCACCACGTCGTCTATTTGTACAATTGGACAAATTCGCCTTGGAAATCGCAGGATAAAATTAGAATGATCTTAAAAAAGATGTACCGCAACGGAGCAGACGGTTTAGGCGGAAATGATGATTTTGGTCAAATGAGTGCTTGGTATATTTTTAGTAGTCTGGGGTTTTATCCTGTCGCACCGGGTTCAGTGGATTATGCTTTGGGAAGTCCTTTGGTGAAAAATGCGATTTTTAATTTAGAAAATGGTAAAACATTTGAAGTAGAAACGGTAAATCAATCGGATAAAAATCTATTTGTGAGCAAAGTGCTTTTAAATGGAAAACAAATCCATCAGCCTTTTCTAAAACATTCGGATGTCATCAGCGGTGGGAAAATCACTTTTTATATGAGCAATAAACCCAATAAAAAGAATTACTAGCTTTTACGAGTCAAGCCTAATAGGTTTTAAAAATCTGTTAGGTTGCATTTCAAGGACTAATAGAAAAAATTATTTGATATGAAAAATAAAATAACAATCGAAGATGTAGGATTTTGGATGGATGGCGGGACGATTACGTTAAAAATCAAAAAAAATGATTCTTTTTTTTATGAAGTCGAATTTGTACAAAAAGTTTTTTTAGAAAAAAGCAAAAGAGAAATTCAATATAAGTTATTTCCTGGTAGCCTTGTGCTAAATAATAAAGAATTAGATATACGTTCAGCAGTAGAAAAAGAAATACTTTCAGAAGTTAAAACTGCTGAATTTGGAATAAAAATAGCTGAGAGTGAAAAGAATTCGTTAAGTAGAATAATTTTAGAAGCTGTAGATTTTGTTGAATCCGAAGAATATATAACAGTTGCCAAAAAAGTTGGTCGCATAAAATAAATAATTAATAAAAAGGTAAATTGTACCAATTTTATAAAAACTTCACGAAATTTGCCTTTTAAATAAATAGAGAAAAAAAATGAAAATAAATCTAAAATCGGGAATTGATAAATTGCTTTTCGGAATGAAGCAAAATGATGTAACAGCAGTTTTTGGTAAACCTGATAAAAATTATAAAGATGAAGATGATAATGTGATTTTTGTGTATAATGCACACAAAATAAGATTGACTTTTTATCAAGAAGAAGATTTGAAATTAGGATATCTGGTAGCTTCCAGCCATGATTTAGAAGTTTTTGGATTCAAAATAATCGGAAGAAAAATTGCAGATATAAAGAAAGATCTGGCAACAAAAGGACTTACAAAATACACTCAGGAGACTTTTGATACTTTCGAAAATTATTTTAATGAAGAAAATTGGTTCATTCTACAAACTGAATTTGACGAAGTGGTAAAATTCGAAATTGGCGCGATCATCAATGACAAAGACGAATTTGATTGGAAATTTCCAGCAAAAAAGTAAAAATAAAAAACATAAAAAAAACCGACAAGTGATTGTCGGTTTTTTTTATTGAATTCACCTTAGAGCATTATTTCTTTGCTACAGGTTGTGTTTTATAGGTTTCGATTTCAAAAATCAAAGTAGCGTTTGGCGGAATTACACCTCCGGCACCCGCTGCTCCGTAAGCTAAATCTGAAGGAAGAAAGAAAGTTGCTTTTTCTCCGTCAGACATCATATTCAAAGCTTCAATAAAACCGGGAATCATTCCGTCTTTTTTGCCCGCTACGAAAGGAAATGCCTGATAACCGTTATTCGCATCTCTATTGGCATCGTATTTTCCGTAAGTTCTGGCCACATTAGCTATACTGCTGTCAAAAAGATTTCCATCTTCAAAATAGCCTGCGTAGTGAAAATAAAAAGTTGTTCCTTCTGCAGCTTTTACACCTGTTCCTTTTTGAGTGACAACATATTTCAAGCCAGAAGCTGTAGTTGTGGCTGTTGCTTTAATTTTTGAAAAATAAGCAGCTTTGATTTCTGCTTTTTTAAATTCGTCAGAGAATACTTTTACGGCGTCAAATTTTTTAGCTGCTGCTCCTTTGCGGGTAATGGTGATTTTTGTAATGATATCATCTTGCACAATTTTGTTTACAATGTCCATTCCAGTAACAACATGGCCAAAAATAGTATGTTTTCCGTTGAGCCATGGTGTGTCTTTATGAGTAATAAAAAATTGACTTCCGTTCGTAGCTGGACCAGAATTAGCCATTGCTAAAACACCGCCTTTTTCAAATTTTAATTCAGGAACAAATTCGTCTTTAAAAGCATATCCCGGACCTCCGGAACCATTTCCTTCTGGGTCACCTCCCTGAATCATAAAATCGTTGATGACGCGATGAAATTTTAATCCATCATAAAAAGGTTTTCCTTTTAAGCTTTCCTTTTTTACAGATGGATTTTTTCCTTCTGCCAAAGAAACAAAGTTAGCTACCGTTACGGGTGCTTTTATATATTCTAAAGACAAAACAATATCACCTTTTGTGGTTGTTATTGTAGCAAAAATACCGTCGTTTGGATCCACTTTTGGATCTGCTTTTGGAGCAATTTTAGTTACGGACGTTTTAGCTTTTGGTTTTGCAACAGGTTTTTTTGTGCTTTGCGCCTGAATGTTTAACATCGCCAGGCAAAATAAAAATAAAATTTTAAATTTCATTGTGATTCAATTTAAGTCACTATTTAGTTATTGAAAATAATTATTGTTGCGGCATTTTTTCTAATAATTCAATCTCGAAAATAATATTAGCATTGGGTGGAATTACACCGCCAGCTCCAGCTTCCCCATACGCTAAATGTGAAGGGATAAAAATGACAGCTTTATCACCAAAAGAAAGTTTTTCGATACCTTCGATAAATCCGGGAATCATGCCGTCTTTGCGACCAGCTTCAAACGGAAGTGGCTGGTATGCTTTAGCGTCAGCTTTTTGTTGATCAAATTTTCCGAATGTTTTCGCAACACTTTCAATACTGGTATCAAACAATGTTCCATCTTCCAAAAATCCGGCATAAGGAATGAATAATGGAGCTCCTTTAGCAGGCTTTTTGCCAGCGCCTTTTTGCGTAATTAAGTATTCTAAACCTGAAGTTGTTTTGATCGCTTTTGATCGTAAAGAAGCATAATAGGCTACTTTTTCTTTTTGAACAGCAGCGTATTTTCCTTTTTCTTTTTCTTTTTCTGAAAAATAATCGTGAAATACTTTTACAGCATCAAACTTTTTGGCAGCTTCTCCGTTTCTAATGATTTTTACAGCAATCAGTTGGTCATCTTGAATCACTTTATTAACCACTTCTTGTCCTTTTTCGACTACATGGCCAAAAATAGTATGTTTTCCGTCTAACCAAGGTGTCTCAACGTGTGTAATAAAAAATTGACTGCTATTGGTTCCTGGACCATTGTTGGCCATAGCCAAAACACCCGGCTTATCAAATCGTAAGTCTGATATTTCATCTTTAAATTTATAACCCGTATCTCCCGATCCAGTTCCCGAAGGATCCCCTGTCTGGATCATAAAATCTTCTATCACTCTATGAAATTTTAATCCATCAAAAAAGGGTTTGCTTTTAAGATTTTCATCTGTTACAAATTCATTTTTGCCTTCTGCCAATGTTATAAAATTAGCAACGGTAACGGGTGCTTTTTTATAATCCAATTCAACAATAATGTTTCCTTTATTAGTTTCAATTTCAGCATATAAACCATCAGGTAAATTGCTGTGTTCGTCTTTACAAGAATAAAATGAGGTAACGGCTAATAGCAATAATAGAATACTTTTTTTCATTTTTTAATACTTTTTTATGGGTTTAAAGTGTCTTTTTTTGTTATAGTAATAGGTTTAACAACAGTTGTTTTGGTAATTGGTGTGCCCGAAGTAACTGTTTTTGATGCTTCTTCCGATACAAAATTACGAAGCGAAACAGTGCACATCAACGATTCGTTGGTACCGATTTTTTTATTGTCACCATGATACCCGTAAGCAATGTGAGATGGAAATAAAAACGTTACGATTTCGTTTTTGTGCATCAGTTTGATCCCGTCACGCAATCCCATCATAATGTCTTGTTTATCTACATAATAGGTTTGCGGGCCAAGGTCAGCTTCAGAATAAATCACGGCGCCTTTTATATCTCTTATTTCCAGATTATAGTAGGCTATATCTCCTCTTTTTGGTTTTAAAG
Organism: Flavobacterium flavipigmentatum; assembly: GCF_020911905.1. Taxonomy (NCBI): domain Bacteria; kingdom Pseudomonadati; phylum Bacteroidota; class Flavobacteriia; order Flavobacteriales; family Flavobacteriaceae; genus Flavobacterium; species Flavobacterium flavipigmentatum. The sequence goes on from NZ_CP087133.1 coordinate 2,531,146, forward strand.
TATCGGTCAAATTGCGCTCTTCATAGTGGTACCAATATCCTTTTTTAGAAGCAAAATATTTTACTTTCGGATTGCTTTTAATGATTTTTTTGATGATGTCTTCTTCAGTTGCAACCAGTTTTTTATTTCTGTCAGCCGATTTTTTCATAAAACTTCCCGAAGCTCTGGATATAGGTTTTCTGGCTTCTTCGTGATGTTTGCAGCTGGCAAGCAAAACGATAAAAAGCAAGGTATAGATACTTATTTTTAAGTAATTCATACGGAGTTGTGTTTTCTGGTTATATTTTTAGTTTTGTTACTAAATCTTCAAATTTTTTCAACGTTTCTTCCATAGAAACCTCAGATTTTCCTCCCGCAGCGTTGATATGCCCGCCACCATTAAAATGATCTCTGGCAAACTGGTTCACATCAAAACCACCTTGAGAGCGGAACGAAATCTTGATTATTTTCTCGTCTTTATTTTCTATAAATATAGCAGTAAAAATAATGCCTTTTATACTTAATCCGTAATTTACGATTCCTTCGGTATCTCCTTTTACATAATCAAAAGAATCTAATTCGTTTTGCGTAAGCGAAGTATAAGAAGTTTTATGTTCTTTGAAGACTTTCATATTCTGCAAAGCGCGCCCCAATAATTGAAGACGGCTGTACGAACTATTATCGAATAATAAAACAGGGATCTCAGTGTTTTCGGCACCTAAATCAATTAATTCTGCTACAATTCGATGTGTGTTTCCTGTTGTTTTTGGAAAACGAAAAGATCCGGAATCGGTCAGTATTCCGGTGTAAATGCAGGTTGCAATGGTTTTGTCAAGATCTTCTTTTTTATCTAAAAATAAAATGAAGTTGTAAATCATTTCACAAGTCGAACCAAAAGAGGTATCTGAATACGTATAGGCCGCATAATCATCAGGTTTTTGATGATGATCTATCATGATAAACGGAGCGGTTAGCTTAGCCAAAGTATGTTCCATATCGCCTACACGATGCAAAGCATTGAAGTCAAGTGTAAAAATGAGCTCTGCTTCTTGTAATATTGTAGTACAATTTTCGGTGTCTTTTTCAAATATTCTTACCGTTTCTGAGCCCGGTAACCAAGCCAGAAAATCAGGAAAATCATTGGGTGCAATCACGGTAGGCTGGTGATTGTTTTTTAGTAAAAAGTGGTATAATGCCAGCGTAGAGCCCATGGCATCACCATCTGGACCTCTGTGCGGAATGATGGCGATTTTTTTTGGACTTGCGAGCAGCAATTTTATCGCCTGAATATCTTGTATTTTCATAGTGTGCGAATTTACATTTTTTTAATGTAATGTTGAAATCATTTTATAGATTAACACACTTTTATAAATTGTGAGTTTTTAGTCGGTGTTTTTGTTGTTTTTTTGCTCTTTTTTTTTGAGCTTTTTTGATTTTATCAAATACTAATGATACCATAAAAAAAATAGATTTTCGATTAGGCTAGAGCCATTTTTGATACAATTTATATTTGGCACCTTTTACAATTTGTGATTTATAAATTCCTACAGAACCTGACGAGAAATACGCAATTGTACACGCAATCGCAATAAAAATTCCAGGTTGTATTCCAAATAATTCCAATCCCATAATCGTGCACGCAATAGGCGTGTGGGTAGCACCCGAAAACACAGCAACAAAACCCATTCCTGCCAAAAGTGCTATGGGTAAAGGTATAATAAGTGACAGCGCACTTCCTAAGGTGGCTCCAACAAAAAAGAGAGGAGTTACTTCGCCGCCTTTAAAACCGGCACCTAAAGTAAATCCCGTAAATAAAATTTTAAGTAAAAAATCATACCACGGATTTGGACTCGAAAAAGAAGCAACAATAACAGGAACTCCTAAACCCGAAAATTTAGAAAATCCGAAACCGGCAATAGCAATGGCTAAAACTATCCCGCCAACAAAAGGACGAAACGGCGGATATTTGATTTTTTTTGAAAAAAGTGAACCCCAAAAATGAGTTGTTCTGGAAAAAAGCAAAGCAGCCAACCCTGATAGAACACCAATAATTACGGTATAGAGTAAATTAGTAAAAGTAATTTCAGGCACTTCAGGAATGTGATAATGAGTATGTTTAATATGCCAAAATTCGACCGTAAAATAAGCCGCATACGCTACTAAAAACGATAAAAGCATACTTTTTAAATTGATTTTACTAAAGTATAAAACTTCCAAAGCAAAAATAGCACCCGCCAAAGGCGTTCCGAAAACCGATGCGAAACCAGCACTAATTCCTAAAATAATCAGAATTTTTCGCTCGGAATTATTCAAATTAAAAAGCTTCGTGAATTGATCAGCAATCGCGCCACCCATTTGTACAGCCGTACCTTCGCGACCCGCAGAACCTCCAAATAAATGAGTGATTAAAGTGCCTAAAAGCACCAGAGGAGCCATTCTAAAAGGAATAACTTTTTGTGGCTTTTCGTATTCTTCCAGCAATAAATTATTACCTTTTACAACCGATGCGCCCCAATAATGGTAACTAAGACCAACCAATAATCCTCCGATGGGCAAAAGCCAAATAATCCAGTCATGCTGAATTCTAAATTGAGTCACCCATTCTAGCGAAATTAAGAAAAAAGCGGAAGCTGATCCAGACAAAATGCCTATCAAAGCGCAAATTAGAATCCATTTGAAAGTTGTAAAAAGTATTTGTTTTGGGTTTTGAAAAGTCATTAATAATTTGAAGTTTTTTAGCTGCGAATTTCACGAATTTTCATGAATTCTAAATATTTTAAAAGCAGAAATTATAAATCATTTTAATCGTTCGACTGTTGTGAAAAAATGATTAGAACAAATTAGCAGCAAGAATAATTTACTGGATAACAGCTGTAAATTCAATTTCAACCAAATATTCGGGAGCAACCAATTTACTGATTTCATAAAACCCCGTTGTTGGTTTTATTTCTTTAAAAAATGCAGAATGTGCTTTTGCGACGTCTTCAAAAGTGGTAATATCAGTGGTGAAAATGCGGGTTCGAATTACATTTTTCATCCCAACATTTAAATCTTCCAGCACTTTTTCTACACGTTCCAAAATATTGTAAGTCTGCGCGTAGGCATCATCGGCTTTTACTTTTTCGCCATCAACAATTGCCACAGTGCCCGAAACTTCTATGATATTACCAATTCTTACCGCACGACAATATCCCATTTTATCTTCCCATGGAGAGCCTGTTAAGATGTTTTCTCGTTTCATTTGTATTTTTTTTGAGTTTTTTTTCAAAATAACCAAACAAATTGTAGTTGTTTAATTGGGTTGCAATTTATAAAATATACTTATTAAAAAGAGTTGAATTTGCATAAAATCAATTGCTAAATATTGCTTTTTTGTGATATTTTAAATCGTTTTATTCTTTAAAATGATGTTCAAAAAGGCGAAGTTTATTTTGAGTGTTCGTAAGATTTTGTTGCAAAGTTTCAATTTTGTTCAATAAGTGTGCGATGGCATCAATTCCTTCCAAATTAATTTTGAGATCGTAATGTAGCCGAATCATTTTTTCTACTGTTGGTAATTGTTCGGGATGCAAATATTGCTCTTCTTCCTGAAAAATAATGTCAATCAGACCGTAGTTGTGCAACTCTGCTATAAAAGTATCTTCAATTTCGTGATACACGCAAAATTGGTTGATTTGAATTAAGTTTTTACTGCTCATAATGTCTTAATTTAGCTAATTCTTCGAATAATTCTTTTTCTTTTAGAGATAATTTTGTTGGAGTTTTTAATTTATAGGTAATGTATAAATCACCAAACTGATTGTCTTTTTTATAAATCGGAAACCCTTTTCCTTTCAATTTGACTTTTGTTTCGGCTTGAGTTTCTTCCGGTACTTTTATTTTTACTTTTCCATCAAAAGTATTCACATAAATTTCGCCTCCCAAAATGGCGGTATATAAATCGAGGTTTACATCGGCATACAGATTGTTCCCTTCTCTTTTAAAATCAGAATTATTTTCAATAACAAAAGTTATATACAAGTCACCATTCGGACCCCCATTGGCTCCCGGTCCGCCATGTCCTGTGATTTTTATAATTTGACCATTTTCTACACCAGCCGGAATAGTGATTCGAATATTTTTTCCATTGACGGTTAAATTTTGCTTCGTAGTGTTATAAGCTGTGGCCAAATCAAGCTGTAATTCGGCATTAAAATCCTGACCTCTATATTTTGATTGACCACGGCCACTACCGGCTCTTCCGTACATAGAGTTGAAAAAATCAGAAAAATCATTTCCGGAAAAATCGCCTCCGCCAAATTCACTATAATTTTGATTATTTTGCTGTTGTCTCGATTGTTGTTGTTGATTTGGATTGTAACCTGCCTTTTCAAATTCGTCAGCATGTTTCCAGTCTTTTCCGTACTTGTCGTATTTTTTACGATTCTCAGCATTGCTCAAAACTTCATTGGCTTCGTTTATTTCCTTGAATTTTTTTTCCGCTTCTTTATCGTTCGGATTTAAATCAGGATGGTATTTTCGGGCCAGTTTTCGATACGCTTTTTTGATTTCAGCTTCCGTTGCCGCTTTTGTGATTTCTAATGTTTTATAATAGTCAATATAATCCATTTTGCTTATTTTTTAATAAAGATAAACTAAAATAGTGAAGTTAAGAATAAGTTGTTAATTATCAAAAAGATGTGTTTTCTTTTCAGATAGATGAATAAATTATAATTGATACTGCTTTTAAATTGAGCTATTTTTTTAAAGAATTTATTTTTTAGAAAAATGATCTGTTTTGGCAGGTTTTTTGTTTCCAAAAATTAGCCTAATATATTGTTATAAAAGTCTTAAAGTTGAAGTGAGTAATTAAATTATGCTATTTTTGCTTTGCTATACGATCATTTTTTAAAATTATATAAGCCGATTCGATAAACTTTTTTCAATGAAGCACATCTTTTTTTTCATATTGTTTTTTGCCTTTGCCACAGTTACAGCTCAATCAGAGTTCAACTCGGGCTTTAAAGCTATACCGGCTCCAAAGTTTAGTTCAAAGCCTAAAAAAATACCTCCTCCAGAAGCTAAAAAAACCGAGGATAATCTGGATATGCCTGCTATCAAAACACCTAACGTTTTTGAAAACACAAGTATTACGCCTAAATCTAAATATCAGATAGGAGAGAAGAAAAGTACTTTTACCATGTCTACCGAAACACATTTTGCAAATCCCGGTGATCGTTATATTCCAAAAATGGAGAAAGATTTGGATAAGGCTCTTAGAGCAGCAGGTTTGAAAGAGGGGCGTGGAGAGTTAGTCAAAAAGAATATTTCTCTGGGTGATTTCAAAACTAATTCAGCATATTTTATCGTTAAATTCAGAGATTTTGGTGCAATTGATGGTGATTTAGTCAAAATTTCATCAAATGACAGAGTCATTCTAGATCAGTTATTTTTGGATAGTAATTTTAAACAGGTAAAAATTGATCTCGCTATGGGATTTAATAAGCTTGATTTTGAGGCGTTAAATATTGGTACTTTAGGAGGAAATACAGCCGAAATACAAGTTTTTGATGATAAAGGCACATTGATTACCAATGACTATTGGGACAATCTTGCTGCAGGATTTAAAGCATCAATTATTGTGACGAAAGAGTAGGTTTTTTAGAAGAGGTTATAAAATTAAGAAAGGTTCAAAGGTACAAAGTTTTTACACTTTTAAAACCCTTGAACCTTTGTAACTTTGATCCTTTGTACCTGATATTAAAATGGATCCGCAGTCACTCTAAAATTCATATTGGCTTTTACTTTTACATTTTGTGTAAGTGTTTCTTTAAGGGTCACTTTGGTTCTAATGGTATATTTGTCGGCCTTGATATATTGATCTAGTCTTTCGCTGGTACAAATCAGGTCGATAGTATTTGAAGTTGAAGAAATATTGGTTTGATAGGCCAATTCAATCTCATCATTTGCATTTGTTGAAATGTATAAATGAATTTCTTTTAGGAAAGAAAATGATTTTCCTTCAGGATCGGTAATGCTGAGTTTTAATGTTTTGAGTTTAACATCTTTTACCAGACTCGCTCTTGTTTTATTATTTTCAAATTCGGCAGAAGAGTTGGTCGTAACATCTGGAGTTACGATTTCAGTTGGCAGATTGATCGGCGAAGTACTTTTTATTTCGATTGTAGTATCGTTCGAGATATTGAAGCTCAATAAATCATCAACTGTATTACAAGAATTTAAAAATACAGTTGCAAAAACCGCAAAGGCTATAAGTTTTGATTTCATAAATTTGTTTTTTTTAAAATACGTTTTTTTTAGAGATTCGGTTTTTGTAAAAAGACGAAGTTTCTAAGATGCTAAGTAACTAAGTTTTTTTCTTTTTTCAAGATATCAAAACTGAGAATCTTAGCAACTTAGAACTTCAGAACCTTTTTTAGAAAAAAAAATCAAAATTCCATTTTTCAAATTCGAATATAAAAAGTATTTTTGCGCATGCAACACAACGTACTTATTTTAGATTTCGGATCGCAATATACACAACTTATTGCGCGTAGAGTTCGCGAATTAAATATATTCTGCGAAATTTTCCCATACAATCACTTTCCTAGTGATTTATCATCTTATAAAGCAGTTATTTTAGGAGGAAGCCCATTTTCTGTTCGCGCAGAAGATGCTCCACATCCTGATTTATCTCAAATTCGAGGCAAATTACCCATGTTAGGGGTTTGTTACGGAGCACAATATTTGGCCCATTTTAGTGGTGGCGAAGTAGCGGCCTCAAACACCAGAGAATATGGTAGAGCTAATTTGTCTTATATTAAGGAGAATGAAGTTTTCTTTAACGGAGTTTCAGAAAACAGCCAAGTTTGGATGAGCCATAGTGATAGTATCAAGGCTTTACCAACAAATGCCGTAAAATTGGCGAGCACACATGATGTAGAATTTGCGGCTTATAAAATTGAAGGTGAAACGACTTATGCTATTCAATATCACCCTGAAGTTTTTCATTCTACTGATGGATCAAAAATGCTGGAGAACTTTTTGGTAAATATTGCAGAAGTGCCTCAAAACTTTACTCCAAATGCTTTCGTTGAAGAAATGGTAGCAGAATTAAAAGAAAAATTAGGAGATGATAAAGTCGTTTTAGGATTGTCTGGAGGAGTAGATTCTACTGTAGCAGCCGTTTTATTACATCAGGCGATTGGTAAAAATTTATATTGCATTTTTGTAAATAACGGTTTACTTCGTAAAAATGAGTTCCAAAATGTATTAGATCAATACAAAGGGATGGGATTGAATGTAAAAGGAGTAGATGCGGGAGATCGTTTTCTTGGCGAATTGGCCGGAATCAGTGATCCTGAAACCAAACGTAAAACGATCGGACGTGTTTTTATAGAAGTTTTTGATGATGAATCACACCTGATTGAAGATGTAAAATGGTTGGCGCAAGGAACTATTTACCCAGATGTAATTGAGTCGGTTTCTGTAAAAGGGCCATCGGCAACGATCAAATCGCACCATAATGTAGGTGGATTGCCGGATTATATGAAATTAAAAATTGTAGAGCCACTTCGAATGTTGTTTAAAGACGAAGTTCGAAGAGTGGGTGCTACTTTAGGAATAGATCCCGAATTATTAGGAAGACATCCTTTTCCGGGACCAGGATTATCAATCAGGATTTTGGGGGATATTACTCCGGAGAAAGTTCAGATTCTGCAAGATGTTGATGCTGTCTTTATTGATGGATTAAAATCTTGGGGATTGTACGATAAAGTTTGGCAGGCTGGAGCAATTTTGCTTCCTGTAAACAGTGTAGGAGTGATGGGCGATGAGCGTACGTACGAGAAAGTTGTAGCGCTTAGAGCTGTAGAATCGACAGACGGTATGACCGCTGACTGGGTTCATTTGCCTTACGATTTCTTGATGAAAGTGTCAAACGATATTATTAATAAGGTAAAAGGCGTGAATCGTGTGGTTTACGATATAAGTTCAAAACCACCAGCAACAATTGAGTGGGAATAGTACTATTTTTGCAATTAAGGCGTTACATTTGTAACGCCTTAATTGTTTAAAACCTACTATTTATGAAAGAAAAATTAACGATTTTATTTGTATTTCTTTTAATTTTTAACAAATCCTCTGCCCAAGATTCGTTTATCGAACACAAAATTGAAAAAGGAGAAACTGCTTATTTTATTGCCCAAAAATATAAGGTTTCGATTGATGAAATTTACAAATTCAATCCGGGATCTCAAAGCGGAATCCAAGACAACCAAATCATTAAGATTCCTGTTCACCACGAACCCAAAACACTTCAAAACCAACAAACAACGCATGTTGTTGCAGCCAAAGAAACGTTGTTTGGAATCTCAAAACAATATCACGTAACAGTTGAAGCTCTTCAAAATGCTAATCTCGAAATTCTTAGCGACGGTTTGCAAATCGGTCAGGAATTAAGTATTCCGCAAAAAATATTGAATTTTCCAAGAACCGAAGTCGCTATTTCCTCAAAAGGAATACACCAAGTTTTGCCCAAAGAATCGTTGTTTAGTATTGCTCGAGAATACAATGTTTCGGTGCAAGATTTAGAAAATTTAAACAAAGAAATTCTTCAAAACGGATTGCAGATTGGTCAGGCAATTGTTATTCCGAATAAAAGAAAAACCATAGACGGGAGAGTTCGCGTTATAAATCAGGAGACTATTTTTCATGTGGTAGAACCAAAAGAAACAAAATATTCTATTGCAAAAAAATATGGCATTTCGATTGAAAAACTCGAAAATCAAAACCCTGAAATTGTGAATGGTTTGGTCGAGGGAAATCAATTGGCGATTAATGTAAAAGAAATTAAGCCATCGAATGATAACGAAGAACTGATGTTGGCTTTGGCCGAAAAGCAAGTTGTAGTTGAAAAAACAAAAGCCAAAACGGTTGAATTGGAAGATCTGAAAGACAGATTGATCGTTCAGAAAGAAATGAATCAGAAGATTATAAAGATTAACGATTTGAATGTTAATTTGAATGAAATGAATGCTTCAAAAGAAAATTCTGTTGAAAAATTACGTCTGGTTCTTGAAGCGAACAAAAATGTACAGGATGTTTTAATGTCTAAATTAGATTCATTAGTAAATACGATGAATGACGATTTGGCAGAATTGAAAAGAATGGATGTTTTGAATGTTGACGAATCTAAAAGACTAGAAAAACTTTCGAATGAAAGCATCGGTAAAACCAGTGAATTATCCTCTCAATTAAAAAAAGAACTGGCAGAAAACAGGAAAGCATACGCCGGTTTGATGAACAAAGTAGAGCGAATTGCAGTTGAAGAAAATCAGGAATACAAGAAAAAAATTCGCGAAAGCTCAAAAAAGAATACGACAGAATCTCTGCAACAGAGACTTTCATTAGAGGATATAAAACAGTATAAAATAGAGCAGGAAAAAGGTGATGCGCAAAATCAGCTGTTAATTTCGAAGATAGATTCTTTAGATACTCAGAAAGAAATAGAGGTAAAACGTCATATTAGCAAAGCTACTTTTTACAGTATGGAAGCTCGTAATTTTGATGATAAACTGGCTTTGGTAAAACTTAAAAAATATCAGAATGATGCCATCGAAAAAGAACGGAGAGTGAACGGAGATAAGGTTTCAAAGGCAATTACGAAAGAAGAAATGGAGTTAGAACTGAAACAAAATCCTCTTAAAAACGAGAAAAATGTAAGTATCGAAGTTTATGATAATCTTAAAGAAATTCCTAATGGCTATTATTTGGTTTTAGGTACCTTTACAGAGTCGATTCCAAGAGACAAATTGATCATGAAACTAATAGATTCAGGAGATTTTAATGCTAGTTTTTTCTTTAATATTAATAGTCTTTCGTATTATGTATATTCAGAAAAATACAATAACATGGAAGAGGTTTTGTACAAATGCAAGCAAGAAGAAGACAAAGAATTGTATCAGAATATTGTTATTGTGAAGGCCGAAATTGACCTTAGGCAATAATTAAAAAAAGAAAAAAATAAGCAAGTTTTACCTGATTGGCATAAAAAATGTTACCTTGTTTTTTAAATTAGAAATTAAATTGTTTTAACCCCTATTATGAAATATTATTCGACATTATTATCTCTTGTTTTTTTTACCAGCAGTTTTGTGTTTTCGCAAGAAAAAGTCATAAAATATACTGTTTCAGGTGGAGAAACGATAAATCAGATTGCGGTAAAATTTAAGGTTACGCCTTTTGACATTTATGAGTTAAATCCAGATGCAAGAAACGGAGTAAAACCTAATACTGTATTGTTGATTCCGAGTGTGGGAGCAAAAAAAGCGAATGCTAAAGGAAATTTAGTTGAAAAAAATGTAAAAGGTAAAGTAACACATAAAGTATTGCCAAAAGAAACACTTTTTGGTATTGAGAAAAAGTATGATGTTACAGATGAAGCCCTAAAAGCCGCTAATCCATTTTTAGTTTCAGACGGATTGCAAATAGGACAGGAACTCATTATACCGTCTAATAAAAACACAAAACAGAATTCAGTTGCGCCTGTAAAGACCAATTCGGGCTCAGGAAAATATGTATATCACGATGTGGTAGCAAAAGAAACTAAGTTTTCGATTGCGAAACAATACGGAATTACTATCGAAGAACTGGAAAAACGCAATCCTGAAATTGTTTTGAATTTACCCATCGGTTTTCGACTGACTATAAAAGGAAAAGCTCCTAAAACGGAATCGGCTACTGTCACTACAAATGTTGCAAAACCGGCAGAAAGCAACAAAGCAATTTCTTACATGCAGTATCAGGTAAAACCAAAGGAAACATTATATAGTTTATCACGAACTTTTCATCTGTCTCAAGAAGAATTAGCGGTTTTAAATCCTGCTCTTGCTGAAGGACTAAAAGAGGGAATGGTTTTAAAAGTTCCAACAGGATATGTTGAACCAGCTCCAATAGTTGAGCCGCAACAATCAACTCCCGATTTGGTAGAAGAAAAAGCTGGAGAAAATAGTGGTTCTATAAAAATAGTGGAAAAAGTAAAATCGGAAACGATTTCCGTTAATCCTGAAGTGGTTGAATTGACCAAACCAAGAGGACAAAACGATCGTAAAAAGTTGGTCTTGTTACTGCCTTTCAATTTGGCAAAAATGCAAAATGATACGGTAAGTGCCGCAAATCGAATAAAAAACGATAAATTTTTGAATATGACACTTGATTTTTATTCAGGTGCTATGATGGCAATAGATTCGGCCAAAACCTTAAAATTACCCATCGATGTTGATATTTATGATTCGCAGGAAACCAAAAGCAGCTCGAATATTTCTGGTCTGATTGCAAAAAACAAATTACAAAATGCCAATGCTGTGATAGGACCTTTTTATCAAAGTAATGCAGAGGATGTGGCTAATTTATTGAAGATGTACAACGTGCCTGTTATTTCGCCGTTATCGAAAGACAAAGCCAATCCGATCGATAATTTGTATCAATCGGTTCCAACAAATGATGTGGTTCGTAATGCTGTTTTTGACTATATGCGTTCTAAAAACGGAAATATCGTAGCCGTTGTGGATAAGAAAAAAGAGTCGGTTATCAGTTATATCAAAGAGCATCAAAAAGGAGTAGTTTTTGCATCTTTGAATGAAACAGGCGGTCTTGATGTTGCTCAATTAAAAAGTCTATTATTGCCTAACAGAATAAATTATGTGGTAATGGAAACAGGTAACACTGCGATGGTAAAAACAACTATCAAAGCAATGCTGGATGCGCAAAAAACTTGTGAGGTACAATTGGTGATTTTAGAACCTAATACTACTCTTGATACCGATGAGATTAATTTTGAGAATTTGATTAAGTTAAAATTAATGTATCCTTCTGTAAGCAGAGAAAGTGATGATCAGACTGTTTTAATTTTTGAAAAACAATACAGATTAAAAAATAAGGTCAATCCCAATACTTTTGCAACCAGAGGTTTTGATGTGACTTTTGATGCGATGATGCGTTTGATGCAAGGAAAAACGTATCAAGAAACAGCCGATTTAATGACTACAGAACAAGTAGATAATAAATTTCAATATTATAAAAAAGAAGATGGCGGACACGCTAACAAAGGTGTTTATATTTTGTATTACGACACCGATTTAACATTAAAAGTAGCGAATTAATATGACATCAAAAGTAACCTATTTAGGCGATTTAAGAACAAAATCAATTCATGTGCAATCAGGAAGTGAAATTATTTCTGATGCGCCATTAGATAATAACGGAAAAGGGGAAGCTTTTTCTCCAACGGATACTGTAGCAAACGCTTTGGCAAGTTGTATGATGACAATTATGGGAATTAAAGCTCGCGATTTAAACATCAATATTGTATATTCTAGTGCAGAAGTAACTAAAATTATGAATGCCGAACCAAGAAGAATTGGTGCTATCGAGATTGCTTTTAATATGAAAGGCGAGGCAGATCAAAAAAATAAAACTATTTTAGAAAGAGCTGCAATGACTTGTCCTGTATTTTTAAGTTTGCATCCAGAAATCGAAAAACGAATTAGTTTTAATTGGAATTAATTTTATAAAAAACATATTTACAAAAAAAGGGTACCTTAATAAGTACCCTTTTTTCATTCTAAAACTAATCAATACTAACTACTCAGAAAACTCTAATTTTTTTAATTTATTCCAGGCACCACGTGTAAAATCTGGAATTTCTACCGGAGCAGAATTATTATCAAGAGAGATTTCTGTCAAAGGGCCTAAACAAGACCATTCTGCCAAATCATACACATCCATGTCTAACGGAAGTCCTTTTTGAAGGCAATAAATCAAACGGTAATCCATTATAAAATCCATTCCGCCGTGACCGCCCACTTTTTTGGCTTTTTCTTCAATATTTTTTACAATTGGATGTTTGTATTTTTCCATCAATGCTTTTTTTACTTCCTCAGGAACAAAGGAGTGAGCACTCAATTTCTCATGATTTGGTTTGAGATCATCTCCCAATTCTTTTCCGTCTAAGGCATAACCTTCAAGTGGGTATTTGTTGGCAAACCCTTTTGTTCCGCTCAACTGATACATTCTGCTATATGGTCGGGGTGATGTTACATCATGCTGAATCTGGATTGTTTTTCCGTTTTCGGTGCGAATCATCGTCATCGTATGATCTCCATTTCTAAAATCTTTAATTTCTAGTCCTGATTTTTCTTTAATATAAGCTGGGTTTCCAACGGCCTTTGTATCCATCGAAACTAAGAAATTCATTTTATCGCCACGATGAATATTCAGAGCCTGGCAGGCTGGTCCCATTCCGTGAGTGGCATAGATATCACCTCGGTGTTTGATGTTGTAATCCATTCTCCAGTTGTTCCAGTATTCTCCCCAAAACGGTTGAAGCCCGTGAATATAAGAGCCTTCTGCGTGAAGGATTTCTCCAAATAAGCCTTGTTGCGCCATGTTTAAAGTAGTCAATTCAAAAAAGTCGTAGACACAGTTTTCTAATTGCATGCAATGTTTACGAGTTTTTTCTGAAGTATCAATTAGTTCCCAAATTTCCTTCATAGTCATTGCTCCAGGCACTTCTATAGCAACATGTTTGCCGTCTTTCATTGCTTGCACGCCAATAATTGCGTGATGCTTCCAGTCGGTGGCTACGTAAACTAAATCTACATTGGGTAAAGCAGTCACTTTTCTCCAGGCATTTTCGTCTCCAAAAAATTCCTGCGCTTTTGGAAACCCTTGTTTGGTTAAAATTTCGTTAGCCGATTGTGTGTTTTTTTCCAACATATCGCAAAGAGCTACAATTTCTACACCAGGAATATGCGTCATTCTTTCGACAGCTCCGGGACCGCGCATTCCAAGTCCAATAAAAGCCACACGGACGCTAGGTAACGGAGCAGTAGCAAGACGTAAAACATCTTGCTGACCTTTTGCACGAGCTAGCGCTTTGGTTTTTATTATTTGTGCAGATACAATTGTCCATCCAAACAAAAGACAAGCGACTAACATGAATTTTAAAATACTAGTTTTCATAATTGAATTAATTTTATTTGAAATATTGATAATCAAAGTGCTGACTATCGGTAAAATATGTTTTTTTATTCTTTTTTTTATTCTTTTTTTTATTCTTTTTTTAATTTGAAAATTATGGCAAAGTACTGAAATTTATTTCTGGTTTTTTATTGTTTAAAGGTCTTGTAAAAGTTGTATTTGGAGTGGTATAATTATCGAAGAAACCTCCGTCTTTCAAATAAAAAGAGCCATTATCTAGTCCGCCTGCAAAGTCCATTCTGTATTCTTTTTCACCTGTATTATCAGTTGTAAAACGAACCGAATTGATTTCTGTCCAAACACCTTTTTCGTTACAAATCCATTGATTGTTAAACAATACTTTACGCGATAAATCTCCTTGTTCAGGAATAAAATTTTCTAAAAAAGAATGAAATCTTTTTAAATAGGTATTTGTTTCAGGACGATTAAAGCTCGCAATTAATAACCATTTATTAAGTTCTGGTGCAAAAAAATAGGCTGTATAAGTTGTCGTGTTGTTCGCTTGTGGAATTCCGCGAAGCAAAAATTTATAGGTATTTCCTGCTTTCCAATTGTATTTGAGATAGCTTTGTCCGCCAGATCCTTCGTTTCCAAATTCGCCTGTAATAACATTTTCGCCTTTCTTTAACAGTTTAATTTTATGAGAATCCGGAATAGTAGTCGGGTCATCGGTTTCAAAAGGACTCCATATAGAAAAAAGAACTCTTCTTTCGGTTGCAGAATTTACCTGTATTCCAAAATATCCTTCACCAAAACCATTTGCCATAAAGTAAGAACCAATTTTATCTTCGTTTTCAGGAACCTTAATTTCGTTATAATACCATTCGGCATTGGTATTTTCAGGCACTTGGTAATTCAAATGAACCGAAGGACCTCTGCGTCCCCAATGAAAAAAATCACCTTCATTATTAGGAACATAAGCAATTTTGCCATCATAATCAGGACTACTAATCGTGAGACGATTAATAGACGGAAAACGATTTTCGGTTTTACTAATTCCTTTTATTTTGACTGCTACATATCCTTCCTTAGCGATTTTCCAACTTCCAACTGTAATCGTTTTTTTTGAATTAGCATCTATTTTTATCTTTTTAGATTCTCCATTAATGGAAAATTCAAGTTCGGATGTACCAAAAACTTCGATAGGTTCTTCAACAGTAATCTGAAAAGTACCTGCTTTATAAATTCTAAAGTAGGCCGTAAAATACTCACTGGCATCACTCCAGTTTTCGATGCCGTTATCTGTAATTGTTGTACTTTCCAGATGTTTAGAGCTGTAGGCATTTCCTGCTAAAGGTAACGAAATTTTGGTTTTTGGATTTTCAATAGCAATTTCTTGTATAGTAATATCGTTGTTATCGGCGCAAGAAAAGGATAATAACATTGAAGTTAAAACTAAGTAAAATTTATTTTTCATCTTTTTGATTTATTGGTTTACATGACTTCTTCTTTTTTTTTAATACAACCTCCCTAATGTACTAGTTTAGAGAGGCTATATTATCAAAAAACAATAAAAACTAAAAACTATGGATTCTGCGTTAGAGTACCTGGGTAGGCATTAATCTCAGACTGCGGAATATATTGTATAACTCTTGGGCTGGAAGCAGGAACATCAACCATTGGTGTATGCGGACCGGGATAACGGCGCGTCATCGTTTGTCCGTTTCTGTACACATCATAACCACGGTGTGCCTCAAAAGCTAGTTCCAGCTGGCGTTCTTCGTCAATACGCTGTACCGCATTTGTACTATTTAAAGAAGTATAACCTCCTCCTAGAATCGCTCTCTCCCTGATAATATTAAGATTAGTCAAAGCATTATTATAGTCTCCTTTTTTAGCGTAAGCTTCGGCCATATTCAAATACATTTCTGCCAATCTGGAAATGATCGGTGAGTGCAAGTGCGAATCATTATTCTGTAAAGAGCATTTTGTAATGTAAAACATTGGATATACACGATTTAAGAGCATCATGTAATCTTTTTCACCCGTGTAAGTTCTACCTTCATAGACAATAGAATATTGATTTTCGGCGGCATTTACCGTAGTAAGATTATAGTCGGTGGTTCCAATAGTGATATAATACGAACCATTTGTATTGGTTTTTAATGGCTGTTGAATATAATTGTACCCAGTTTGCACGCCAGAACTATTTTTGACATCAACGACAAAGCGAAAGGCTTCGGTTTTGTTTCCCGAGGCATCTTCGGTATATTGCGGATCAATAAAGGCCCAGCGCGCATCTTTTTTCAATCCTGCTTTTCGAA
Organism: Flavobacterium flavipigmentatum; assembly: GCF_020911905.1. Taxonomy (NCBI): domain Bacteria; kingdom Pseudomonadati; phylum Bacteroidota; class Flavobacteriia; order Flavobacteriales; family Flavobacteriaceae; genus Flavobacterium; species Flavobacterium flavipigmentatum. The sequence goes on from NZ_CP087133.1 coordinate 2,547,408, forward strand.
GCAAATCAAGATATTCTCCGCTGGCATACATTTCGCCCCAACCTTGCCCTTGAATGTTAGCGTACATTCCGCCAATTCCATAATAATGGTCAAATCCTGAATATTCTGAGGCAATTCTTTTTATGGCAAAAATAGTTTCGGTTTGTTCTCCAGCATCAGGTGCATAGGTATTGTATTTCATAAAGTTAGCTCGATTTAACAAATTATATCTTCCGCTGGCGATCACTTTATTGGCATATTCTATAGATAGTGTTGCAAATTCCTGATTTGGATTTTCATACGTACCGCTCATGTACAAATACACTCTCGAAAGCATGGCCTGTGCGGCTTGTTTGGTGGCATAAACGGCAGATTTGTTTACCGTCATTAAGGCTTCGGCTTTTTTTAGATCGCTGATAGCCTGAGCATACGTGTCTTTTACACTAGAACGGTCAGGTAAGGCAAGATTGCTTAAATCAGCAGGTAAACCATTTACAATTGGCACACCTAAATTGGTGTCAGGTGACTGTGCATAAGGTCTTCCGTAGGTACGGCATAAGTAAAAATAGATCATGCCTCTTAAATAATAGGCTTCTCCTAACTGTTGGTCAACAGCGGGACTTTCGCCTTCCGGAATTATTTTTATCAAATCGCTTGATTGCGAAATGATTTTGTAACCGTTATTCCAAAAAGTAGATAATCTTCCGTTGTCAGGAATATGTTGGTAGGAGATAAAAGAGTAGAAAGAGTCAGTAGAAGTTCCTCTAATCATAATGTTGTCCCCGGGATATTCTCCGACACGGTGCATAACATCAGACCAACCTTTTAGCTGTGCGTAACATCCGTTTAATAAAACTTCAATAGAAGCTTCTTTGTCCTGTTGTATTTTGTCTTGTGTGTAGGAGCCAAAAGGTTCTCTGTCTAACTCACAAGAAGACAGGAAACTAATTGCTATACTTAATAATAATATCTTTTTCATGATTTTGTTTTTTAAAGAGTTAGATTGAGTCCAAGTGTAATTCTACGGGTCTGAGGGTACATTTGAGTTGCAACACCAGAAATTACGTATTGACCAGTTCCGCTATCGTAATTAGGAGAAAGTTCTGGGCTTACACCAGAGAAATGTGAGATTGTAAATAAGTTTTCTCCCGCAACAAATAATCTTAAACTATTAATATTTAATGTTTTAATTGGTAAGTTATAACCAAAAGAAACACTTCTCATTTTTAAGTACGTTCCGGTTTCTAAGAAGCGAGAAGAAGATTTGTTGGAGTTACTTGGATTATTATAAATCGCTTGCGGGTGTGTAGCAATATCACCTGGTTTTTCCCAACGACTCCATCCGCTATGCAAATTCATTTGGTTTCTGTCTGTGTAAGCACCATCCGAATCAAATTCAGCTCTAGCGTAGTTGTAAATTTCACCTCCAACAGAATAACTAAAAATAGCAGCAAAATCAAAGTTTTTATAATTTAAAGTAGTCGAGAACCCTCCAAAGAAATCAGGAGTGTAAGAACCAATTACTTTTCTAAATTTTGAGGCTTCACCATAACTGTATGTTTTTACACGTTCTCCGGTAGCATTAGTAGTAAACCATTGTGGCTTACCGTTTTCAGGGTCAACTCCAGCCCATTCTGTTAAATACCAGCTATCTACATCGTAACCTGGTTTTAGTAGTTTTGAAGCAGAACCAGCTACACCACTGCCGTCTCCAACAATGATTTCCTGACGGTCTCCGTAAAGGCTTGTTACTTTGTTTTTGTTTACGCCAATATTGGCATCAACAGACCATTTTAGGTTTTCATTTTTTATAATATCTACATTAATAGAAGCTTCAAACCCTCGATTATTTACAGCACCCACATTCCTCCAGATACTCGTAACACCAATAACTCCTGGTAGCGGAACCCTGTACAACAAATCAGAAGTGTTTTTGTCATAATAATCAAATGTTATGTTTACTCTATCAAAGAAACTCACATCTAGACCTACGCCTGTTGTATATGTTTTTTCCCAGCTCAGATCGGGATTTCCTAATTGCGAGATCAAAGCTCCAGGATTTGCATCATAACTTTCAGAGAAAGAATATAATGGTAAGTGTCCGTACAAACTATTTGGACGATTACCCACAGAACCGTAGCTGGCTCTTAGTTTTAAATTAGTAACCCAATCTGCTTTAAAAAAATCTTCGTTATGAATGTTCCAACCACCGCTTATAGAAAAGAAATTACCATATTGCGCATTTTTTCCAAAATTGGAAGCACCATCACGACGAAAAGAAAATTGTGCTAAATAGCGATTATCATACGAATAATTAACGTTTGATAATAAGGATTGTACCGCCCATTCAGAACGGTTTCCGCCTACTTTTTCCGGAATTGCAGCAGGATCAGTTACGATAATTCCGGGAGGAATACCAGTGGCAACCGCACGACTGGATTTAGAACTGTATTCATTCCACTCATAACCCGCAATAGCATTTATTTCATGCTTATCAAATGCGGTATTGAATTTTAATAATTGATTGGTATAAAATCGGTTAAATGTGCTAAAATTATCTTCAATTCTACCTTTTACAGCCAAACCAGAAGAAGATCTCGGATCAGAATAAGAAGTTGAATTGGCATTGCCAAAAATATAATTGTTCACAGATGCAAAAGTCAGCCATTTCGTAAGTTTGACATCAAAATCAAGATTTGAGCGCACGTTGTAATCTTCAGATTCATAGAAATTCCATTGCAAGTCATACAAGTAGTTAGATCCGGTCGTATTTACCCAAGTTGGGTTGGGTGCGTTTCCTACTAAAGTTCCGTCGGGTAAGTAAGGGCTATCCCAAGGCATATTTCCGTACAAAGCGCCTACAGAATGTTGTTGGTCATGTACTTTTTCTTTTGTTAAATTTACCTGAGGTCTTATTGTTAGCCAGCTGTTGGGCTTGTACTCAAATTTCATGAGACCGTTATATTTTTTATAATCATAGCCTTTTATAGCACCTGTTTCGTCATAAACTCCCACCGAAACATAACTTTTAAAGTTTTCTCCACCACCACTAATAGACAAGTTATAATCTTTGGCAATGCCGGTTTGTGTAGCATTGTCCCACCAATTGTAGTTTTTATTGCGTAAATCTGGATTCCACCACCAAACATTTTCAAAATCTTGTTTGTTCGAAAATGAGTCATATAAATCATATAATTCTTCTCCGTTCATGATTTTAAAATTCCCTGAGTTTAGGGTTGCCATAGCCGTTTTTGCCGAAAAATTGATCACGGCTTTGCCTTGTTTCCCGCTTTTTGTCGTAACCACAATAACACCGTTGGCACCCTGAGAACCATAAACAGCTGTAGATGCTGCATCTTTCAGTACCGTTAAATTTTCGATATCTGCAGGATTCATGTTCGGAGAACTGTTTCCTACGATCACACCATCTACTACCCAAAGAGGATCGGTGCTGCCATTTACGGTACTTCGGCCTCTAATTACTACTTTAGAAGCACCTCCAGGCTGCCCACCACTTGTGCTTACAAATACACCAGTTGCTTTTCCTGCCAATAAATTTTCGACGGTTGGAGTCGTTACATCCAGTAGTTTTTTATTGTTTAAAGTTTGCAGAGAACCGGTCAAGCTTTCTTTTTTTACTTTGCTGTAACCTACCACAATTACTTCGTCCATAAGTTTTCCTTCCTCCTTCATGATAATAATCAAGGGATTATTTCCAGCAGTCACTTCTTGTTCTTGCATTCCTAAGAACGAAAAAATTAATATAGAACCTGCATTGGGAACTTCTAGTGCAAAACTGCCATCCATATCTGTTTGTACTCCAGTTGCCGTGCCTTTTACAGTAACATTGACACCGGGAATCGGTACTCCTTTTTCGTCAATTACTTTTCCTTTTACTATTTTTTGTACAAAGGATGTCGTTTCATGCGTTCTTATTTCTTTGAGACTTGTTGCATTTGCTACTTGAAAAGCCATCGATAATACCGATAAAGTGATCAATTTGATTGTTTTTCCAGGACCCTTAATTAGCCGCAAATTTCTTGGTTTTTTTTGGGATAATAGTTTCATGTAGTTGAGATGGTTTAGGTTAATAAATTGGTTTTGTCGTTGTGTTTTTCAATAAAAAAAGGATGAAATTGTTGTTTTTTTAAATAAAAATGTTTGATGGTAAAGTGATCAAAAAACAGGTGTTTTTTTACTTCCTAAAATTTATTATTGGACGAAACTATCGATTATATTTTTATTAAACAATAAAAAACAGAAAAAATGTGCTCGAACACACAAAATTCATGTTCTCGAGCACATAAAATTAAGTAAAACGTTTTTTTAAACCCAAATTGATATGTTTTTTCTAAAATAAAATGATTAATGAATAGTCGTTCAGAAAGCATTTTATTCAGTAAAAATATTTTTTATTGAATTATAATAGTTACTATGGTGTTATTTTGATAATTATGTAATTACTAATCTTTAATTTCAACAATAACTTAATTTTTTAGAGATGAATTTTAAAGCTCAATTGTGAAAAATACTTGCTCTTTTTCTGGTAAAATGTTTCTCAAAAAGCAGGTATTTTTTCTCTACAGTTTTATAGTATCTTAGCAAAGCAAAAAAAGGTAGAAACTAAGAGTCGTTTTGTTTCAGATTTGAAAAGGAAGAAACAGTTTTTTTGTGTTTTAATTCTAATGAAAATTAAAAATTAATGAGTCAAATTTTAAAAGAATATCAGGTGAATTTTATCGAAAAAAAAACACCTTATTTTGATGAATCGTTTTGGAAAAAAGCAAATTGTTTGACAGATTTTTGTTCACCTTGGGAGAAAGGTGAGTTTTCTAAAATTGAATTTAGAGGACTTTGGAATTTAGAAACTCTTTTTTTTAAATTTAGTGTTTTTGATACTGATGTTTACATTGACACGACAGACGAAAGTTTTAAGAGTATTAGCAAATCAGATCGGGTAGAATTATTTTTTAGGACAAACCAGGATATCAATCCCTATTATTGTTTAGAAATGGATTCCGCTGCAAGAATAATGGATTTTAAGGCTTTTCCTAATAAAAATTTTGATGTAGTATGGAAATGGCCTAAAACAGATTTACAAGTACGATCTTCAAACGATACTACTTCTTTTAGCGTAGAAGGCCAGATAAGTCTAAAGTCTCTGAAAGCCTTGGATCTCATCAAAAATGATACTCTCGAAGTTGGTGTTTTTAGAGCGAAATTCAATAGAATAAATGATTTGCAATACAAACCAACATGGATCACTTGGGTCGATCCGGAGACGGCTGACCCTAATTTTCATATTGCCTCTTCTTTTGGCAGATTTATTTTGATAAAATAAAATTATGAAATGTAAAAAGAGGCATTTTCAGCATTAATAATATCAATTGGCAATACTATCGTTTGAGGGATTTCTTTACCGTACAAAAAGTGTTCGACTAAAGTTGCAACTCCTAAATAAACTTGTCTTTTCTGATTTTGATGAATTAAAAAATGAATTGAACCCTGATTGAGATGGGTAATATTTTTGTGTATCAAATCATAACCAATCAATGCAATTTTTTTGCATTTTTCTTCAGGAAGAAGCGAGGCAATTTGATATGCTTTTGAGGTAGTGATAAAAATTCCTTTCAAATTGGTGTTTTCAACAAGGAAAGCTTCCAGTTTTGCCTCAATATTAGAGAATTTTAATTTTAACGTGGTGATAGTAAAATTAGGATTGTTTTTTTCTTCAAAATAATTCCTAAAACCCTTTTCTTTTTCCTGCATGTGAACAGCGTTTTTCACACTTTCATCGATATGAATAATGGCAATTTGGCCTTCGGAAACAATTAAACTCATTAAACTTGCAGCAACTCGGCCACTTTTGTGCAAATCCTGACCCACAAAACTTTTTATGACATCCGATTCGACTTGATTATTAAAAGTATTGACAATAATATTCAATTCCTCGTATTGTTTCATGACTTCCAATGTTTCTTTATGAAATAGAGGAGCCAGCAAAACGGCGTCTGGAGCTTGCGCAATAACAGTTTGGTTGGTATTTACAAAAGATTTTTTGCTTTCGGGATTAAAAAAATGTGTTTCAATATTCACATTATAAGCTTTAAATTCTTTTTTAGCATCGTCAATTCCATTGATACACGGAAGCCAATAGGGGTCAAAATCAGGATCCGGCAATAAAACACAAATGTGGTAAACTTTATTGTTTTTGAGGTTTCGTGCAATAAGATTGGGTTGGTAATCAATTACTTTAAGTACTTCATTTATTTTATCAAGTGCCGTAGTGGAAACTTTTCCTCTATTGTGCAAAACACGATCTACAGTTCCCTTTGAAACTCCTGCAAGTTTGGCAATATCCTTTATTGTGTACTTTTTATCCATATACGCAAATATAACAACTTTGATGGAATTTAGTATCCTTATTTTTTTTCCTATAACTAAAGTGTGCTCGAGAACATTTGCAAAGTGTGTTCGAGCACATTTTATTCATTTTGTTTGTTTTATCAAAAATTATTAGCTAGTTTCGTAGAATTAAAACCAAAATCCAAAATCAATTTTTAATCTAAAATCAATCTAATTCATTCAATTACATTGGTTTAATCTGCTTTTTTAATGAAGAAAATAATATCATTAGCTCCCGGTCGAACCTGTCTCTTTGGAGATCATCAAGATTACTTGGGATTGCCTGTTATAGCCTGTGCTATAAATCGAAATATACAATTGATTGCGGAAGAAAACGAGAGTAGTACTTTTGTTCTTAATATGGTGGATATTAATGAAATTAGGGAAATTAATATCAACGAAACTTTTACAGAATTAGAACCACGAGATTATTTTGCATCGGCTTTGCGTGTTTTACGCAGACATGGCTGCATTCCTACGGTTGGTTACACAATTACTGTTTCAGGAGATATCCCAATAAATTCGGGCACTTCAAGTTCATCAGCATTATTAATGGCGTGGATAAAATTTCTTATCACTGCTTTTGGAGTAGATGAACCCGTTACGCCCGAATTTATTGCGCAAATAGGTTATGCTTCTGAGGTTTTAGAACACGCAGAACCAGGTGGAATGATGGATCATTTTAGCATAGGAGTCGGAAATATTGTTTATATAAATACCCAAAATCCTTTTTCGTATAAAATCATCGGTACCGAACTAAAAGGTTTGATTACAGGAGTTTCCGGGATTCCTAAAGAAACCATCGGGTTGATTGGAGAGCTAAAAGGAAATGCGCTTATAGCTATTGATTGTATCAAACAAGAGTTCCCCAATTTTGATTTGAATATGGCTAACATCGAAGACTTGGATTTGTATCGAAATTCTTTGCCTGATCGCTTAATTCCGTATTTCGAAGCTGCAATTATGAATTATGATTACACCAAAAAAGCGCTGAAAGAGTTTGAAAAACCCGTTTTAAATCTTCGAAAAATTGGTGAATTAATGAATCGACATCATGAAGTTTTACGCGATTTGTTAAAAATCACAGTTCCAAGAATTGATTCGATGATCGATGCAGCCCTAAGAGCAGGAGCTTACGGTGCAAAAATTGTTGGTTCCGGCGGCGGCGGCAGTATCGTTGTAATTGCTGATCCCGATAAAGAAAACTTGGTTATTCAAGCCATTTTAGACGCTGGCGCGGCAGCCGCCTATCCAGTGTGTGTAGATCCGGGAGTAAGAATTGTCAAGAATAGTTAAAATAGTATAATTTTAAAAAAAAACAAAATGCATAAAAAATTAGTTATTTTGGCGGGTGGCGCATCTTCGCGAATGAAGAAAGAATCAGTTGCCAAAAATTTGACAACAGAAGAAATTGTACAGGCAAACGAAAGAAGTAAAGGCTTAATTGGCGTTGGTGCGCAAGGAAGACCTTTATTAGATTATCTTTTATTGAATGCTAAAAAAGCGGGTTACGAAAAAATTTATATCATCATTGGCGAACAAGGTGATTTGTTTAAAGAATTTTACGGAAACCAAAATGCCAATAATAATTTTAATGGGCTAAATATTTCTTTTGCAACACAATATATTCCAGAGGGTAGAGTAAAACCATTTGGAACGGCAGATGCTTTGTGGCAGGCGGTTAAACAGTTTCCAGAGCTTAATGCCGATGAATACGCAGTTTGCAATAGTGATAATCTGTATTCTGCCGAAGCGTTATATGCGCTTCGTCGTACCGAAAGTCCAAATGCATTTATAAGTTATGATCGTGATGCTTTACAGTTTTCATCTGAAAGAATTTCGCGTTTTGCCATTGCTAAATTAGATGAAAGCAACCGTTTATTAGATATTTTAGAAAAGCCTTCGGCAGATGATTTAGAACATTATAAAGATGTAGAAGGCAAGATAAGAGTAAGTATGAATGCTTTTAAATTTAATGGTGCTATGGTATATTCTTTCTTGAAAAATTGCCCCGTACATCCTGAAAGAGATGAAAAAGAATTGCCAACGGTACTTTTAAATGCTCTAAAAGAATTTCCAAATAGTACCGTAGGAATCCCTTTTTCAGAGCATGTCCCGGATTTGACTGCCAAAGAAGATATTGCTGATGTAAAAGAATATCTCAAAAAACATTATCCGGTCTTAAATTGGCAAATTTAAAAACATTCAAAATCTTGATTTCTAATTTAGAAAATAAAAATAATTGATACATTATTTTCTTTTTGCAAAAAAAACGCATATATTTGAAAAATATTTGCAAAAGTAAAAATGATGGTACTATTTTAGATTCAAAAAAAAAATAACTAATGTATTACTAATCTCAAACGATATGATTTCAAACACTCAAAGCTCTTTAGTGGTAGAAAAAAGCAATACGATTATGCCTATGATAATCCTGACGGTATTATTTTTTATCCTCGGATTTGTTACCTGGCTTAACGGACCTCTGATTCCTTTTTTCGAAATGGCTTGCGAGTTAACGGCTTCTCAGGCTTACTTTGTAACTTTTGCTTTTTATATTGCATATTTTGTTATGGCGATTCCATCTTCTTGGGTCATAGAAAAAGTAGGATACAAAAATGGAATCTCTTTAGGATTATTAATCATTGCTGCCGGTGCTTTTACATTTTATCCAGCCGCCGAAAGCAGAACCTTTTTATTGTTTTTAATTGCTTTGTTTGTAATGGGAACAGGTTTGGCAATTTTGCAAACAGCTGCAAATCCTTATGTCGTTGTTATTGGTCGGAGAGAAAGTGCTGCAGCAAGAATTAGTGTTTTGGGCATTGCCAATAAGTTGGCAGGATTTGTGGCTCCAATTGTACTAACGGCATTGGTTTTGTCTAATATGCAGGAGTTTACCGCAGACAAAATAGCGATGTTAGATTCGGTTTCAAAATCAAATGCCTTAAATTCTCTTGCATTACAATTGCAAAGACCCTATCTTTATATGGGATTGATTATTGTTGTTTTAGCTTTTTTTGTGAAGTTGTCACCACTTCCTGAAATTGATCTGGATGAAGATAATAAGGTAACACATTTGAGTATTTTCAAGCAAATCAGCAATGCATTTAAATACCCGCAACTCGTATTAGGTGTCATAACTTTAATGCTGTATTTGGCTGCCGAGGTACTGGCGGGGGATTCTATTGGAGGTTTCGGAAAACAGCTTGGAGTGTATGGAGAGGATGGTAATTTTTATTTAAAATTAACCTCTTTTACCATGTCGGCAATGGTGGTTGGATATGTAATTGGTATAACATTAATTCCAAAACACCTTTCGCAGGTAGCTGCTTTAAAAGCATCAGGTTTTTTGGGAATAATTTTAGTAGTGGCAATTGTTTTGATTTCTCCAACGATAACGATTCAGTTACCGGGAATTCCAAACTTGCCTGTTGTTATTCTTTTTGTTGCCTTTCTTGGTTTGGCAAATGCATTGTGCTGGCCTGCAATTTGGCCAATGGCACTTCAGGATTTGGGCGGATATACTAAAATTGCAAGTGCCATTTTGATCATGGGAATTATTGGCGGTGCTATTTTTCCTTTGCTGTATGGAATGATAACAGAAAATATAAATGCCGCTAATCTTGCAAATAATATGCAAAAAACTGCAAAAAGCGGCAATCAAATAGGGTATTTAATGTTATTGCCATCTTATATAATGATACTTTTTTATGCAATTAAAGGTCATAAATACAGGCGATGGAGCAGATAATAAAAGGAATTTTTAAAAAAAAATATCATGTTAAAAAGTAAAATCGACAAAGCTACAGGATTCGAAAAACGATTCGAAAACATCAATACGGTTGTTTTTGAAAATTCAAATGAGGCGTCAAAAGCAGTTGCTCAGGAAATTGCAACTCTCATTCAGGCGAAACAAAAAGTAAACAGTCCTTGCATTTTAGGTCTTGCAACGGGTTCTTCTCCAAAAGGATTGTACGCAGAGTTGGTGCGCTTGCATAAGGAAGAAGGCTTGAGTTTTAAAAACGTAATCAGTTTTAATTTGGATGAATATTATCCGATGGAACCCAATTCTATTAACAGTTATGTTCGTTTTATGAAGGAACTTTTGTTTGATCACGTCGATATTTTACCTGAAAATTATCATGTTCCGGACGGACTTTTGACCAAAGAACAAATTGCAGATTACTGCCATGATTATGAAGCCAAAATTGAAGCGCTGGGCGGAATCGATCTGCAGATTTTAGGAATTGGAGGTAACGGACACATTGGTTTTAATGAATCGGGTTCGCTGCAAAACTCCAAAACACGTTTGGTTGCTCTGGATCACATTACGAGAGTTGCGGCGAGTAAAGATTTTTCTGGTTTGAGCAACACGCCAAGAACTGCCATTACACTTGGAGTAAAGAAAATCATGGAGGCCAAACAGGTTATTTTGATGGCTTGGGGAGAGGGAAAAGCCAATATCATCAAAAAATCGGTAGAAGATGAAGTAACCAACCAAATTCCTGCGTCGTTTTTGCAAGAGCACAACAATGCAATTTTTGTTTTGGATAAAGAAGCGTCTTCAAAACTTACAAGAATCAATAGACCTTGGTTGGTAGAAAAAGTTATCTGGACAGATAAATTAATTCGAAAAGCAGTTTTAGGATTGGCACTAGATCTTAAAAAACCAATTTTAATGCTTACAGATGCCGATTACATCGAAAACGGAATGAGCGATTTACTAGCAGATTCGGGGCCGGCGTATGATATTAACATTAAAATATTCAATAAACTCCAAAATACCATCACGGGTTGGCCAGGCGGAAAACCAAATGCAGACGATTCGAATCGTCCCGAAAGAGCAGAACCATCCAAAAAAAGAGTACTGATTTTTAGCCCGCATCCTGATGATGACATTATAAGTATGGGGGGTACTTTTATGCGTTTGCAGGAACAAGGACATGAAGTGCATGTTGCGTATCAAACTTCAGGAAATATTGCTGTTGCGGATGATGAAGCGTTGCGTTTTGCGAGGTTTGTAATTGATTACAACGAAAAATTCGGAATCAAAAGTGAGGCAGCTGAGGATATTTATCAAAAAGCGGTAACTTTTTTAACCAATAAAAAGAATAGCGAAATTGATATTCCTGAAGTGCGCTATATTAAAGGATTGATTAGAAAAGGAGAGGCGAGAGCTACAAGTCATTTTGTTGGATTAACAGATGATCAGATTCATTTTATGGAATTACCTTTTTATGAAACAGGTACAATAGAAAAAAAACCAATCGGACAAGAGGATATTCAGCTGACGATGGATTTAATCGAAAAAATAAAACCGCATCAAATCTACGCAGCAGGTGATTTGGCAGATCCACACGGGACGCATAAAGTTTGTCTGGATGCTATTTTTGAAGCTGTAAAAGCTTTAAAACCAAAATCATTTATGAATGATTGTTGGTTATGGTTGTACCGAGGCGCTTGGCAGGAATGGGGTATAGACGAAGTCGAAATGGCGGTACCAATGAGCCCGGATCAGGTTTTGGCAAAACGTCACGGAATTTTCAAACACCAATCTCAAAAAGATGGCGTTGTTTTTCAGGGAACTGATGCAAGAGAATTTTGGCAAAGAGCCGAAGACAGAAATGCAGAAACAGCAGCTTTGTATCAACAATTAGGTCTAGCAACGTATGCCGCAATGGAAGCTTTTGTGAGATGGCATTATTAAAAAGGAGCTAAGATTCTGAGATACTGAGTTTCTAAGTTTTTTAATTTATAATTATTCAATTGATTTCAAAATCTGTGAAAATCTTTTAAATCTGTGGCAAAAGAATAAAAATAATAATAGCTTTGTACCGTTAGAAGCAAGAACAAAGAATGAGTCTATATTCTTTGTTCTTGCTTCTTTTTTTTTCTTTTATAAAAATGGAACAAGACAAAAAACTTCTCATAAAATTAGCCCATACCAAAATGCCATTCGGGAAATATGAAGGACGATTTTTAATCGATTTGCCCGAATATTATGTAGTTTGGTATCACAATAAAGGTTTTCCAAATGGTGAATTAGGGCAACAATTACAGCTCATCTACGAGCTAAAACTAAACGGATTAGAAGAATTAATTCGAAATATAAAAAAGCAATATCCAAAGCCGATAAAATAAAGAAAAGTTTTTATTGTTAACGAGATTACTATGACTTTTATATATTTTTGTAAAATACTTCTTGTAAAAATTTTATGGAAAATAATTTACAATCTTCTAATAAAGCTGAAAGAAAAGGCATTGCATCTTTGGCATTAGGCATATCCGCAATTTGTTTCTTTTTCATTCCTTATTGTTCTATAGTTGCTATACCGCTCGGAATTCTATCCATAATTTTTGGAACAATTGGCTTTTCACAGGCAAAAAAACTAAATGTTTCTACTTCAACACCAAAAGCCGGATTGATGGTTGGTATTTCTGTAACGGCATTCATATTAGTAAGGTTGTTGGTTTTGATTGGTTTTATGGCTGTAGAACATGTACATCGTAAAGATGATATGATTGAAAAAATAAAGTCAATAGAGGCGGAAAAAAAGAAAAGTGATTCTCTGAAAATGGTAAAAGATACCGTTAAAGGTTGATCTTTCAACTTCGAAAAGTTAATTTAACCTATAGATTCTTCAAAAAAAAGTCGAATTAAAAGTTAAAATTATTGATTACGGAAACATGCAATCGTTCTATTTAAAAATTTGCAAATTATCTCATTCTCTAATTGATAAATTATCTAATTAAATTTGTACTTTTGCCAAGTTTTTTACACAACTACAATACAAACAACAACAGAATGAATCAAACAAAATATATTTTTGTTACAGGCGGTGTGACTTCTTCTTTAGGAAAAGGAATTATCGCAGCATCTTTGGCAAAATTGTTACAAGGAAGAGGATATCGTACAACTATTCAGAAATTTGATCCGTACATAAATGTAGATCCGGGAACTCTTAATCCATATGAGCACGGAGAATGTTACGTTACCGATGATGGTGCAGAAACAGATCTAGATTTAGGTCATTATGAGCGTTTTCTTAATGTTCCTACTTCTCAGGCGAATAACGTTACCACAGGAAGAGTATATTTGTCGGTTATTGAGAAAGAGAGAAGAGGGGAATTCCTTGGAAAAACGGTTCAGGTTGTGCCTCATATTACAAACGAAATCAAGGATAGAATGCAGTTGCTGGGAAAATCCGGCGATTATGATATTGTAATTACAGAAATTGGTGGAACTGTTGGTGATATTGAGTCATTGCCTTATATTGAGTCGGTTCGTCAGTTGGTTTGGGAGTTGGGAGAGAACAACGGAATTGTTATTCACCTGACTTTAGTGCCTTATTTGGCTGCAGCGGGTGAGTTGAAAACAAAACCTACGCAACACTCGGTAAAAACCCTGATGGAAAGCGGTATCAAAGCAGATATTTTGGTGTGTAGAACAGAACATGAATTGTCCCCTGAATTACGTAATAAATTAGCGTTATTTTGCAACGTAAAAAGAGAAGCGGTGATTCAGTCTATCGATGCTTCGACCATATATGAAGTTCCAAATTTGATGCTTGAAGAAGGATTAGATGTTGTGGCACTAAAGAAATTAGATTTGCCTAAAAAAGCAGCTCCGGACTTAAAAAACTGGAATACTTTTTTACGTAGACTAAAAAATCCAAAACAAACTGTTAATATTGGTTTGATTGGTAAATATGTAGAAATGCAGGATTGTTACAAATCTATTTTAGAAGCGTTTATTCATGCTGGTGCGGCAAATGAAACGAAAGTAAATGTAATTTCGATTCATTCAGAACATATCAATAGTGATAATGTTGAGGAGAAATTAAGTGTTTTAGACGGTGTTTTGGTAGCGCCAGGTTTTGGAGAAAGAGGTATAGAAGGAAAAATTGAAGCGGTACGTTATGCACGTGAAAATAATATTCCGTTTTTCGGAATTTGTTTGGGAATGCAAATGTCGGTTATCGAATATTCCAGAAATATTTTAGGTCACGCTGAAGCAAATTCTACAGAAATGAACGAAAACACTCCTTATCCGGTGGTGGATTTGATGGAAGAACAAAAAACAATTACCGATAAAGGCGGAACGATGCGTCTTGGTGCCTGGAAATGTGATATAAAACCCAACACACTTGCACATAAAATTTACGGACAAACGACAATTTCAGAACGTCACCGTCATCGTTATGAGTACAATAATAAGTATGCTAATGAATTAGAAAAAGCAGGTCTAAAATCTTCGGGAGTAAATCCTGATACAGGTTTGGTAGAGATTGTAGAGCTGGAAAATCATCCGTTTTTTATAGGGGTACAATACCATCCTGAATACAAAAGTACGGTTGCAAATCCGCATCCTATTTTTGTGAATTTTGTAGCTGCAGCTGTAATTGCGCATAAAAAATAATAATTAATATTCTAAAAGGATGTAACTTTTGAGCAAAACTCAAGACCAATATCCTTAAACGAGTAACCTTTTTTAAATATAATGGAAGAAAAAAAATTTGACTTTAATTCAATCATTGGTTTTGTATTGATATTTGGACTTTTGATTTGGATTATGTACCAAAATCAGCCTTCTGATAAAGAAATTGCTGCTGAAAAGGCTAAGAAAGAATTAGTTGCAAAAGAAACGAAAGCAAAAGCTTCAACAAAACAAACTGAGGTTTTGCCAGTTGCAACTGTAACGCCTGGTGATACTGTACAGTTAGCGCAACTACAAAAAACATTAGGTGGTTTTGCTTATTCTGCTACACTTCCTTCTGCAAAAGAAGCTTTTACAATCATCGAAAATGAAAAGATAAAACTTAAAATCGCAAACAAAGGCGGTTATATAGTCGAAGCTACCTTAAAAGAATTCAAAAGGTTTGAGAAAAATTCCGGACAATTAGTAGAATTAATAAAAGATAATAATTCGAATTTAAATATTCAGTTACAGACTACTGACAACAGAACGTTAAATTCAAAAAATTTGTTTTTTGAGCCTACTTTGATTAAAAACGGAGCAGATCAAATTCTGACCATGCGTTTAAAAGCAGGACCAAATGAGTTCCTTGAATACAAATACGTTTTAAAACCAAATGAATATTTAGTTGGTTTTGATATTCGTTCTCAAGGTTTGAATAAAGTTTTAAATACTTCCAAACCATTAGATTTACAGTGGGATTTGAAAACTTATAGAAACGAAAAAAGTATTTCTATCGAAAAGCGTTTTGCTGAGATTTATTATGAGCATGAAGATGGAAAAATTAACTATGCTGGATTAGGTAAACATGAAGAAGAAACTATCGAAAAAGTTAGTTTTATTGCATATAAACAGCACTTTTTTACTTCTATTTTATTGACAGACAAGCCTTTTTTAAATTCTAAATTAGAATCTATTGATTTGGTTAATGATGAGAAAATCGATACTACTTTTACAAAACAATTCAGAAGTAATATTCCTCTAGCTTTTTCTAACGGAGAAATCGATTATAAAATGAACTGGTATTTTGGACCAGCTGATTACAAAGTATTAAAATCTTACGATAAAAACTTCGAAAAAATTATTCCATTAGGTTGGGGGATTTTCGGATGGATTAACCGATTGATTTTTATTCCGTTATTCGGATTTTTAAGTTCTTTTATTGCTTACGGAATTGCGATTATCATTTTTACTATTATTATCAAATTGGCAATGTCGCCAATTACATATAAATCGTTCTTGTCTCAGGCTAAAATGAAAGTTTTGCGTCCCGAAATCACAGAATTGGGCGAAAAATTCAAAAAAGACCCAATGAAGAAGCAGCAAGAAACAATGAAATT
Organism: Flavobacterium flavipigmentatum; assembly: GCF_020911905.1. Classification (NCBI taxonomy): domain Bacteria; kingdom Pseudomonadati; phylum Bacteroidota; class Flavobacteriia; order Flavobacteriales; family Flavobacteriaceae; genus Flavobacterium; species Flavobacterium flavipigmentatum. The sequence goes on from NZ_CP087133.1 coordinate 2,563,608, forward strand.
ATACAATAAAGCAGGGGTAAACCCAATGGCAGGATGTATCCCGGCTCTTATTCAGCTTCCTTTTATGTATGCATCGTTCCAGTTCTTTCCATCGGCTTTTGAGTTAAGACAAAAAGGCTTTCTTTGGGCAGAAGATTTATCTTCTTTTGATTCAGTTGTAAAATTACCATTCAATATTCCATTGTATGGAGATCATATTAGTTTGTTTCCAATTTTGGCCGCAATAGCGATTTTCTTCTATATGAAAATGACTTCGGGAGACCAACAGATGGCGGCGCCTCAGCAAGAAGGGATGCCGGATATGGCAAAAATGATGAAAATCATGATTTATGTTTCACCATTAATGATGTTAATTTTCTTCAATAGTTATGGTGCAGGTTTGAGTTTGTATAACTTTATTTCGAACTTAATTACAATCGGAATTATGTTTGTCATTAAGAATTATATTGTTGATACAGATAAAATTCATGCTCAAATTCAGGAAAACAAATTAAAAGAGCCAAAAAAACAAAGTAAGTTTCAACAACGTCTTCAGGAAGTAATGGAGCAACAAGAAGCTGCTAAGAAAAAGAAATAATTATCTTTTGTGAATAAAAAAAAGAAAACCGCTGTTACTAACAGCGGTTTTTTTGTTTCATTAAAATTCGGGTAATAAAACTTTATCAATTGCGTGGATAATTCCATTTGAACATTGTACATCGACTACCACAATATTACTAACCCTGTCGCTGGCATCTGTAATTTTGGCTCCGCCAGTTAATCCTATCGTAAAGTTTTGACTTGCAAAAGTAGTCACAACTTGTCCGTTTGTCAATGCCGTCGATTGAACATTGGCACCCGTCACGACATGGTATTTTAGTGTAGTCTCTAAAACGTTAGCCGGAATTGCAGCTAAACCAGAATATCCAGTTTCGGTCAAAAAGCTTGTAAATGCTGTATTTGTTGGTGCGAAAACAGTAAATGGTGAGCTTACAGTTCCTGATAAAACTCCTGCAAATCCCGACGCAGGATTGTATGTCAGGGCAGCCACAAGCGTTGTAAAATTTTTATTAGCAATAGCATGATTTACAATTGTAGGAAGTCCAATTACGCCGTCAACCACATGTATTACGCCGTTTGAAGCTTCAATATCTGCTGTTGTCACTACTGCACCGCCATTAGTTTTTCCACCATTTATAGTTACTGCAGTTCCTTTTTCGATGTACATACTAATAGTGTTAGATGTTGAAGCGCTTCCTTTGGCAAGAGTTTTTACGTAGCCAGTAGTAATATCAGCCGATTTGACTTTTGTAACAAGTACATGGTTCAATAAAACCTCTTTTAATGCGGCAGTAGGAACTGCATCAAGATTGGCATAACCATTTGCTGTTAAAAAAGCTGAAAAAGCGGCATTTGTTGGGGCAAAAACCGTATAAGTTCCAGAACTGTTTAAAGTAGTTTCTAGCTCTGCTTTTTTTAAAGCCGCTACTAAAGAGCTTAAATTGGGGTCAGATTTTGCAATCGCAGCAATAGTTTGTGGTTCTTGTGATGCGTTATCGTCATCATTATTGCATGAAATGGTTAAAAATGTACATAATGCTAATAAAGCGAATAATTTAATTTTGATTGTTTTCATAATATGTTTTTTTTGTTTGTTCTGCTAATGTAGAATTTTATGTTTAATATTTTTACGTTTTCGTTAAACGACATTAAATTTTAATATTTTATTTATTTTTGTTTAATGTATTAAATTTTATATAAATACGTTCTTTTACTGATGAATATTACTACTTTTTTATTTTTAACTGTTTTGATTTTTATTAATTTTATTAAACAAAAAATAATAAAACTATTGTTTGTATTAAAATTTTAATAATCATTCAAATTAGATGTTATTTTTGTAATACTAAAACAGTTTATTTGTTGTTATATAAAGAAAAAGAGTATGAGAAGTTTTTTGATTTTGCTTTTAATTAGTTCACTAGGTTTTTCACAAGAGTTTAATAAGTTAGACGCTGACGGTAAAAAAGACGGCTTGTGGAAAGGGAAATACGAGTTATCGCAGCGACCTCGTTACGAAGGAACTTTTAGTCATGGTAAGGAAACGGGAGTTTTTAAATTTTTTGATGATACCAAAAAAGGTGATATTGTCGCAACACGAGACTTTTCTGCCAATGACGGTAGTTCTTACACTATTTTTTTCGATCAGAATAAAAACAAAGTCAGTGAAGGGAAAGAAATAGGCAAAGCTCGTGAGGGCGAATGGAAATATTATCATAAAGCTTCAAAAGTTTTAATGACGCTAGAAAAATACAAAAATGGAAAATTAGAAGGTGTGAGAACAGTTTTTTATCCCAATTCAAAAATTGCCGAAGAAATGCCTTATGTAAAGGGCTTGAAAGAAGGAATTTATAAAAAATACGGGCAAAACGGAATATTACTGGAGCAAAGTACTTATAAAAATAATGAGTACAATGGCGAGGCTACTTTTTATGATTCAGATGGAGTAGCAGCTTCTAAAGGAAAATTTTTGAATGGAAAGAAGGCAGGAATGTGGCAATTTTTCGAAAAGGGAAAGCTCGTTAAAGAAGTGAATATGAGTGATCCAAAAAGCAGCTACAAAGCCGATTCGAAACCAAAGATGGAGTAATCTTGACATTCAATATAAACAGGTACATCCGATTATAAGTTTTATCTACTCAAGAATTGTATAAACTAATTGAAACCATTACAAATTTCTAAAATATGGCGTACCTTTGCACCCTTGTAAAAATATAAAGGATTTAAAATGAAACGTGTAGTTGTTGGACTTTCTGGTGGTGTAGATTCTAGTGTTGCGGCTTATTTGTTGCAGCAGCAGGGATATGAAGTTATTGGCCTGTTTATGAAAAATTGGCACGATGACTCTGTTACTATTTCTAATGAATGTCCTTGGCTAGAAGACAGCAATGATGCATTATTGGTGGCCGAAAAACTCGGAATTCCGTTTCAAACTGTCGATTTGAGTGAAGAATACAAAGAAAAAATCGTTGATTACATGTTCAGCGAATATGAAAAGGGGAGAACTCCAAATCCTGATGTTCTTTGTAATCGCGAAATCAAATTTGATGTTTTTATGAAAATTGCTCTAAGTCTTGGTGCCGATTATGTTGCTACGGGACATTATTGTCAAAAAAACGAAATTGAAGTAGACGGGAAACAGGTGTATCAATTAATAGCTGGAGCTGATAATAACAAAGATCAATCGTATTTTTTATGCCAATTATCGCAGGAACAATTGGCAAAATCGTTATTTCCAATTGGAGGTTTGACAAAACCAGAAGTTCGGGAAATTGCTGCTGCAATGGACTTGGTAACGGCCGAAAAGAAGGACTCGCAAGGTTTGTGCTTTATCGGAAAAGTGCGTTTACCAGAATTTTTACAACAAAAATTACAGCCAAAAGAAGGTAAAATTGTTCAGATTGATAAAAACGACCCTATTTATACCATCGAAAAACCTGCTGATTTATCAGTAGAAGAAGAGCTGAAATTGGAAGCGAAAAAGCGAAATTATCTTCCTACAATGGGTAAAGTAGTGGGGAAACATCAAGGTGCTCATTATTTTACGATAGGACAACGCAAGGGCTTAAATGTAGGTGGAACAAAAGATCCGCTGTTTATTATTGCTACCAGCGTAGAAACCAATACTATTTACACAGGTTTGACAAGTGAGCATCCCGGATTGTTTAAAAAAGCTTTATTTATTGAAAAATCTGAAGTACACTGGATTCGTACCGATTTGGCATTAAAAATAGGTGAAACAATGCAGGTAATGGCTCGAATTCGTTACCGTCAGCCTTTGCAAAAAGCCACTTTACGCCAGTTTGAGGACGGAATGTATGTACATTTTGATGAACCACAGTCTGCCATTACTGAAGGACAATTTGTAGCTTGGTATTTTGATACTGAATTAGTTGGTTCGGGAGTAATTTCTTAGCTTTATACTTTTTTACGGAGGTTCAACCTTTAAAAAAAGTAAGTTATGAAGTGTTTTTACGTTTTTTTTCTTTTTCTAATTACGGCTACGGCATTTTCGCAGGAAGATGCTTGGGTATATTTTAATGCCAAACCTAGCTCTCAGACGTATTTGTCAAATCCTTCAGAAATGCTGTCTCAGAGTGCTTTAACCAGAAGGATAAATCAAAATATAGCTTTAAATCTAACAGATGTTCCTGTTGAAAAATCATATATTACTCAAATAAAATCGAGTGCCGGAATAACTATTTTAGCACAGTCAAAATGGTTGAATGCCCTTCATATCAGAGGAACTCAAGCTGCTATTTTAACCTTAAAAAATTTCACTTTCGTGGATAAAGTAGTTTTTGCAGATCGAATATTAAATCCTACTTCAAAAAAAGCATTTACCAATAATTTTACAACTGTCAATAAAAATCTGGAAACCAAAGTTGATTATGCTTATGGAAATGCTGCCAATCAAATCCAGATGCTTAACGGACAAGTATTGCATCAGCAAAATTATACAGGTTCAGGAAAGGTGATTGCTGTTTTAGATGCTGGTTTTCCAGGTGTCAATACTGCTCAGCCTTTTCAGCGTTTACGAGATAATAACCTGATTTTGGGCGGTTATGATTATGTTGCTAGAAGTACCAATTTTTATAGCGGTGGCAGTCACGGAACTTTAGTACTTTCGACGATGGGTGGCTACAAAGAAAATGCATTAATAGGCACTGCTCCCGATGCTTCTTATTACTTGTTTAGAACAGAAAATGATGCTATTGAAAGTCCCATAGAAGAGTCCCTTTGGGTAGAGGCGGCCGAAAAAGCAGATAGCCTCGGCGTAGATATTATAACTACTTCACTAGGATATTTTCTTCAATTTACTAATCCAAATCATAATCATACGTACAGCGATATGAATGGTACGACCAATTTTATTTCGCTTGGAGCAGAACTTGCTTTTAGTAAAGGAATTATTGTGGTGGCCTCAGCAGGGAACGAAGGTTTAAACGCAGAGCCTCATATTGGCGCGCCGGCAGATGCTGTATCGGTTATTGCGGTGGGGTCGGTTACGGCAACAAAGGCAAAATCAGGTTTCAGCTCAGTTGGCCCTAGTTTTGATGGTCGCATAAAACCCGATGTCATGGCGCAGGGTACTGCCGCCGCAGTTTCGGATGCTGCCGGAAATGTCGGAACTGCCAACGGGACATCATTTTCGTGCCCTATTATGGCCGGAATGATTGCTTGTTTGTGGCAAGCTTTCCCCAACAAAACCAATCAGGAAATCAGGCAAATGGTTTTCCAGTCTTCTGATAAATATGCGACTCCAAATATTAATTTTGGCTACGGAATTCCAAATTTTGGAGCATCTCTCGGAGTAGAAAATTATACTGATGTAAAAAATGAAACTTTTTTAGTCTCTCCAAATCCTGCAAAAACTGAGGTTTCTTTTTCTTTTTCGAACAAAAATAATACTGCTTCAGTTGTAATTTACTCTATTTTAGGGCAAAAAATGATCGAAAAACAAATTACCAGTCAAAATCCAATTCTTTCATTAGAAATCTTAAATAGCGGGCTGTATTTTTATACTTTTGATACCAATGGATTGCATAAAACAGGCAAGATAATCAAACAATAATAGTTTTTTTTAAATGAATAAAATCACACAACTTTTTAATATAAAATACCCAATTATTCAGGGTGGAATGATCTGGAACAGCGGTTACAAATTGGCTTCTGCCGTTAGTAATGCTGGTGGTCTAGGGCTTATAGGCGCTGGTTCTATGTACCCAGAAGTATTGCGGGAACACATTCAGAAATGCAAACAGGCAACAGATCGGCCTTTTGGTGTTAACATTCCGATGCTCTATCCAAATATCGAAGAAATCATGAATATCGTGATCGAAGAAGGTGTGAAAATTGTTTTTACTTCGGCAGGAAATCCTAAAACGTGGACTTCATTTTTAAAAGAAAAAGGAATTATAGTAGTGCATGTGGTGAGTAGCAGCGTTTTTGCCTTAAAAGCTCAGGAAGCTGGCGTCGATGCTATTGTTGCAGAAGGTTTTGAAGCCGGTGGTCACAACGGACGCGACGAAACAACAACTTTAACATTGATTCCGATGGTGAAAGAGAAAATTCATATTCCTATAATTGCAGCTGGTGGAATTGCTACAGGCAGAGGTATGTTGGCGACCATGATTTTGGGAGCCGATGGGGTGCAGGTTGGGAGTCGCTTTGCGGCTTCTGTAGAATCTTCGGCACATGAGAATTTTAAGCAAGCGATTATTGGCGTACAGGAAGGTGATACACAGCTTACGCTGAAGGAATTAGCGCCAGTGCGACTGATTAAAAATAAATTTTATCAGAATGTGCAGGCTTTATATGAAAAAAAATCTTCAAAAGAAGAGTTAATAGAGCTTTTAGGAAGAGCGCGAGCCAAAAAAGGAATGTTTGAAGGAGATTTGGAGGAAGGCGAACTCGAAATAGGTCAAATTGCCGGATTGATTCATGAGATTTTACCTGTAGAAAAAATAATTCGAGAAATGATGGACGATTTTGAAGCTGCTTGCCAGGAAAAGGCTAAATTTGAGTTCTAATCGCCCATTTGATAAGCTATGAAGAGTATTCGCACCATCATTATATTGTTTTTTCTCGTTGTAGGATTTCAAAAGTCCTATAGCCAATCGTATCAGTTTAGGACTTCTGGTTTTAGTGTTTTAGAAAAAAATGAAAGAGGAAAATGGGGCGACTGGTCTTCGTTGGACCTTACCAATCTTGCTGTTATTTTAGACACCAATAAACACAGAATTGTGATTTACTCTCAAGAAATCCAGCTGTATAATATTGTAGAATATGTAGAACGCGAAGAAAATGATACCGATGTTGTTTATTCGTTTCTTTGCAAAGACAATGAGGGCAACGAATGTAAGCTTTCAATCATCACCCGCAAAAAACAAGACTATCGCAAACAACTTTACATCAATTACGATGAACGTATCATTGTTTATAATATTTCTACGGTGTAGATGTGGTTTTTAATTGAATGTATTTTTTATAAATTTTTGTTTTTATTTTAATAATTAATCAAAATCAAAATATATGATTTGGAATAATATTACCATCGGGCTTTATGTAATAGCATTACTATTCAATGGTTATTCTTGGTATAAATACCGTAACAATACTTCTGAAGACCAGAGAAAAAAAGAAGGATGGAGTAACTACTACATGATTTCTTCTATTTTTATCTTAACGCTATTACTTCGAAAATTTTGATTATAAAGTAGTGCGTGTTTAATTTTTTTTAAAGTGTTTTTATGAAATGGAATGATTATGTTACTATCAGTTTATATCTAATTGTATTTATACTTAATAGTTGTTCTTGGTATAAATATTATAAAAAAACATCAGTTGATCAAAGAAAAAAGGAAGGTTGGAATGGTTATTATATAATTTCTACTGTCTTTATTCTAATGTTATTGTGTGAGAGATTAGGTTTATAAGGCGATAGATAGAATGTTTTATTGCTTTATAATTCATTGTAAAAACCTAACAAGTTTTCAAAATTTGTTAGGCTTTTTAGTGACTCAGTAGTTGTTTTACTAAATATCCTTAATAAACTCATCGTACTCCAGATAAAACAGTTCTAAAGCATTCATTTTTTCAAAAAAGAAATCAAAAATAATATCCCAATTATTGCGATTGCTAAAACCAACACCTTGTTTTTCAATCCAGATACGGCTAATGGTTTTACCACTTTCGAGTGTGTAGTTTTTTTCGAAAACCAAATCTTTTATAAATTCTTCTTCGAGGATATTTTTTAAGGCTTCTATTTTTTCGTAGTAAGCAAATCGTTTTTCGTCGTTACGAGGTTCGATATCAATAAAAACTTGTGCTTTTTTGTTGTCGATAAAAAATTTAAAAGAGAAATCTTTAATTTTAGTATCATAAAGCACCCATTTTCGCGGATATTTTTCGGCGAAAGCCACCCAAAATTCTCTTTTTAATTTTTGTGATTCTTCTTTGCTGTACATTTTTATGGCTTTAGTTTTAGAAAACTTGTAGAACCGCGTTTTCTGGACTATATTTATATTTTATTTGAAAGTACAAAAATAAACTTTGATTATGGATTTTCAAGACTTTTTGCAATTTGTTCCTAATTTAATTCCAGTTGAACTGCCAGCGGAGTTAGCACACTTAAAAATGGCTCCTTCAGAAAGAATGGATGCCTTGAAGAACATCAATTTAAAAGAAAAAGATCCGAGGATTGCAGCTGTAATGATGCTGCTTTATCCAAAAAACGAAAAAACACATTTGGTTTTAATTGTCCGTAACGCTTATAACGGCGTACATTCTTCGCAAATCGCTTTTCCGGGCGGTAAATACGAGACTTTTGATACCAATTACGAAGAAACAGCATTGAGAGAAACACACGAAGAAGTTGGTGTTTCTCCCGAAAAAATTGAGGTAATTAAGCATTTTACCCCCATGTATATTCCGCCAAGTAATTTTTTGGTGTATCCTTTTTTAGGAATTTCAAAAGAAGAACTTTTATTTTATCCTGATATAAAAGAGGTGGCAGATATAATCGAATTGCCTTTGGAAGTTTTTTTGAATGATGAAATTATCATCGATGCCACATTGTCAACTTCTTATGCAAATAATGTTTTGGTTCCGGCATTTAATATTCAAAATCATATTGTTTGGGGAGCTACCGCCATGATGTTGAGCGAATTGCGGGAGGTTTTAAAAGTGACTTTTAAATAAAAGTTGTAAAACCATAAATTTAACAATTTGGTATTCATTAGATTAACAAAAATACCTCGAAATTGTTTAAAGCTATGGCTAAAAGAATAATTTTTGTATGTTTGCGATACGACAAAAAATACGATAACTATGGGATTGATTAAGCGAAATCCTTTTGGACATATATTATTCATCAAAAAATGGTTGATCCGTATTTTGGGCGCCATTACGCATAAAAGATATAGAGGTTTTAACGAATTGCAGATTGAAGGATCTGAAATTATCAAGTCTTTGCCTGATACCAATGTCTTGTTTATCTCTAATCATCAGACTTATTTTGCCGATGTTGTATCAATGTTTCATGTTTTTAATGCAAGTTTAAGCGGGCGTGAAGACAACATAAAAAACATTGGTTATTTGTGGCAACCCAAAATGAATTTGTATTATGTAGCCGCCAAAGAAACCATGCAAGCTGGTTTATTGCCCAGAATTTTGGCTTACGTGGGCGCAATAACAGTCGAGAGAACGTGGCGTGCAAAAGGTGTAGATGTTACAGAAAAACGTGATGTAAATCCTAACGATACCGAAAATATTAAAATTGCTTTGGAAGATGGTTGGGTCATTACTTTTCCGCAAGGCACTACAAAATCATTTAAGCCGGTTCGTAAAGGAACGGCTCATATCATTAAGCAACACAGACCCATCGTGATTCCGATTGTGATTGACGGTTTTCGTCGCTCGTTTGATAAAAAGGGGTTGCGAATGAAAAAGAAAGGTATTCTGCAATCGTTCATCATAAAAGAACCTCTTGATATTGATTATGATAATGATACAATCGACGAAATTGTCGAAAAAGTAGAGTTTGCTATTGAGCAGCATCCATCTTTTTTGAAGGTTATTCCAGCCGAAGAAATCAAAATACAAGAAGAGCTAAACAAACTGAGACGCTGGGAATACTAGGTATTTTAGATTTTGAGTTTAGATTTTAGACTTTAAAAAAATCAGGTTCACGTTTTTTGTTTAGTAGTTTTTTTGCGAATTAAACTTCAACTTCAACCTAAAAAAACTTTTAACCTTGCTATTGCTTGGTGTTTTTATTAAAAATCAATTTTCTTCAATTCTTTATAGTTGCTGTACAATCGGCGTAAAAGTGTTCCGTACAGTAATCTGTAAAAGCACCAAAAGATACCTACTAAACCTAGTGTCATCAAGATTAGAATCCCGATAGTGAATACCATTGCTTTACCGTCTGCGGATAGTTTTTCTCTTAAAAATTCCATATCGGGATTGTAAACAAAAGCGATAAAATAACTTAATATCGAGATGACAACAATCATTGCTAGATTGTACCATACATAATACTGAACTATTTTTCGGGTTCTTAAAATAGCATTCATCAGTATTTTTGTTGCAACAGTAGTTGAAATTGTTTTGTAGTTTTTATAAAAATTAATCACAAAAAATAGTACAACAACATAATTGAAATAGGTTAAAATATCTAAGGCTAAGACGATTTCGGGATGTTTAATTTTTCTCATTAAGTCATCAGTATTGATGAATATGTTTGAAAAAGTCCAAAATGAAAATTCCAAAATACTAATAATCAATATCCATTTTACGATAGATGATGATTTTTTATGAATCATTTTATATATTTCATTTTCAGAAATTTGCGTAAAAGAATCCGAGTTCTTTTTCCAGTCTTTTTTTAGTAAATCCAGTTCTTTCATAATAATTTTTAAGGATTTAATATTTTTTTTAGTTTCCCTTTTATTCTGTTCATTTTCACACGTGCATTCACTTCACTAATTCCAAGGGTTTCAGCTATTTCTTGATAATCTTTGTCTTCTAAATACATAAAAACCAATGCTTTTTCGATATCATTTAGTTGATAAACAGCTTTGTACATTAGTTTTATTTGTTCTTCTTCTTCATAATTGTAGTCAACATCTTTTACAAAATGCTGATGACTTTCATATTCTACGGTAGAAACGGTACGTTTGGTTTTTCGGTATAAGGTAATGGCAGTATTTAAAGCAACACGATAGGTCCAGGTCGAAAATTTACTGTCACCTCTAAATTTAGGATACGCTTTCCATAGTTGAATCGTAATCTCCTGAAACAAGTCTTTGTGAGCATCTTCGCCGGCAGTATATAATCTACAAATCTTGTGGATTATATTCTGATTTGCCTGCAATTGCGCAACAAATGACTGTTCTAGATTTTCGCTCATAATGTATTAGTAGTATTGAAGTTTGTTTTGTTACAATGAATTGTTTTTTTTGCCACGAATTTCGCAAATTTCTCGAATTTCATTTATTTAAATAAGTATAAATTAAAATTAAAAAGTTGTTTTTTATAGGAATTAGAGCAATTCGTGGTTTTTTATAATTCTCGCGTTTTATAATAATTTACCATCAAATCTACAAATTTACTATAACTGTCCATTCCGTCTTTTTGATTGTTTGTTTTAAGGAAATTATCATAGAATATTTCAAAACCTGTTTCGATTGGTGTTTCATATTTTTTCCAGAAATCCTGACTTTCTTTATAGTTTTTTAAAATCCCGATGTGCGTTTGTTTCTTTAGCTGATTAAAAATTTTCTCATTTTTAAATTGCCAGATTCCCAGACAATAGCGCAATGCAAAACTATAACCGGAATATTGATAGTACAAATTATCATTTTTTACAGAGGCTAAAACGCCAATAAAATTGCATTCACTTTCGCTTGCATAACCCATTTGATGAGCCATTTCATGTGAGCTGGTAGTAGGGAAATTATACATAGGCAGCAAATCATTCACCTGAGCTTCATTGGTAAAAGGATTGAGATAACCGCCAAATCCCATGTAAGTCAACGGTAAACTAAAAAGCGATTTTTTGATGCTTAATTTTTTGTATTCAAAAGAAGGATGTTCTTTGGCAAGATGCTCATAGCCATTTAAATTCATTTTAAAGGCTTGTTCTTGTGAGTATGGAAAAACTACTTTAGAGCTATCATTTTTGGTAATTTCCGATTGAATTTCATTCGTTTTAGCGATTAATTTTTTGGTAAAAAGCAATAAGTCAGCATCTGAATATTCTTTTTGAATTTTAATTTTTTCGAATAAAGGCTCTCTGTAATAATTGTATGCCCAAAGAAAATGGAAGAGAAAGTAAAGTACCGAAAGAAAGCTTAATGCTTTTAATAGATTGTCTTTCCAATTTAGTTTCCATGTTTTTCGATTTTTCCAAAACCATCTGATCAAAAGGATAATTACAATAAAATAGATACAATCCCCGACAGAAAACGGAATTTTCCCTAAAAAAATTCTGGAAAAGTGTGAAATTTTTAAATACAATCCGTTGCTATAAAAGCGTTCTATGAATTCTGGAAAGAAAGGAAGTATCTTTAAAATGATAATCTGTACAACGAAAAAAAGAGGCAGAATGTATTTTGATTTCACAGTATAAATTTTGGATACGTAAATATAAATCAATCTTAAATAGTATCGAAATAGAATTTAAACTTTGTAACTTTGAAACTCATAATTGTTAAACTACAAACAAAAAATAATGAGCCAAGAAATAAGAAATCTGGAGCCTAAAGCCCTATGGAATAAATTTGCAGATTTGAATGCTGTTCCGCGTCCGTCGAAAAAAGAAGAGCGCGTGATCGAATTTATGAAAAACTTTGGAAATAGCTTAGGTTTAGAAACTTTTGAAGATGAAATTCGAAATGTAATCATACGAAAACCAGCAACTCCGGGAATGGAAAACCGTAAAGCAATTGTGTTGCAGGGGCATCTTGATATGGTACATCAAAAAAATGCAGATACTATTTTTGATTTTGACACTCAGGGAATTGATATGTATGTTGATGGTGACTGGGTTCGTGCTCGTGGCACAACTTTAGGAGCTGATAATGGGTTGGGAGTGGCCACAATTATGGCTATTTTAGAAAGTAAAGATATTCCGCATCCTGCTATAGAAGCCTTATTTACGATTGATGAAGAGACAGGAATGACGGGTGCTTTGAATCTAAAAGGCGGAATTTTACAAGGTCAGATTTTATTGAATTTGGATACCGAAGAAGATGACGAAATTGATATAGGATGTGCAGGTGGAATTGATGTGACCGCCACAAGAACGTATTACGAAGAAGAAACTCCCGAAGGTTCTGTGGGGCATATTATAACGGTAAAAGGTTTAAATGGTGGTCATTCTGGAATGGATATTCATAAGGGACTAGGGAATGCCAATAAAATAATGAACCGTCTATTGTTTGATGCTTTTGAAAATTTTGGTTTGCAGGTAGCAGAAATAAACGGAGGAAGTTTGCGTAATGCTATTCCGAGAGAAAGTGTTGCAAAAGTGGTCATTTCGGAAATGTTTGATGAAGCATATATTTTTGATATGCAGGAAATCATCAACGATATTAAATTAGAATATAAAACAACTGAGCCTAATTTATCTATTGAAATCGTAAAATGTGAGACGCCTGAAAAAGTAATGGACTTAGGAGTTCAGGAAGGGATTATTAGAGCAATTTACGCTGCTCAGAATGGTGTTTATAGAATGAGTGCCGATATGGACAACTTAGTAGAAACTTCAAATAATATTGCCAGAGTAATTGTAAAAGATGGCGAAATTTTAATTGGCTGTTTGACACGTTCTTCGGTAGAAACCTCCAAATTTGATTTGGCAAATTCACTCCGTTCTGCCTTTGAATTAGTGGGTTGTGAGGTAGAACTTTCAGGTTCTTATCCAGGTTGGACTCCAAACGTAAATTCTGAAATTCTGGATGTTTTAACCGGTATTTATGAAAAACAAAATGGTGAAAAAGCAAAAGTAGTAGCTTGTCATGCTGGTTTAGAATGTGGGATTTTAGGAACCAATTATCCGGATATGGATATGATTTCTTTCGGTCCAACTATTCACGGAGCGCATTCGCCTGACGAAAGAGTAAGTATCTCATCTGCTCAAAAATATTGGAAATTTGTATTAGAAATTCTTTCAAATATTCCAGTAAAATAAAAAAATAATTTTCAGCAACAGTTTTCGGTTTCAAATAAGAAGCTGAAAACTGTTGCCGGAATTAAAAAACAGAATTAATCTCTTTTAGGACTGTTTTTCTTTTCTCTTTTCTCTTCTTTTTTTTCTTTTGCCGTTTTTAAAGGTTCTTTTTTAACGGTTTTCTTAGCATCCTGACTCTTTGCCATATAATTTAAATTTTGATATTGTATTTATTTACAAGTAAATGTAGTGATTTTTACTTCTTAAAAATGCATAAAAAATCCCCAATTATAAAATTGAGGATGTAATTTGTATTTTTTTAATGACGATTAATTCCTTTTTAGTACTTTATATTGCTCATAACAGGCGCTTATTGCATCCATAATTTGCAAATCATTTGCTGTTTGTATAAATGAATCAGAGTAGTTGCAACGTTGCATTATTTCGGGTATTTCTTCTTTGGTAATGCCTAAAAGAACTGCTACAGTTTCGCGGTCGTATTTGGTCTCTAATAGATTACGAACCGTATCGTCTTTTTTCATTTCTTTTAATTTCTTGAGTTCCCGACCATTTTTTCCAAAGAAACTATATAATTTGTCTGCGGGATTAAAAATAGAACCTAATACTTTTCCAAAAGCATTTGGAGCGTATTCTCCTGCTTCATAACCCTGAGTAAGGCCGGAAATGCTGTAACGGTAATTTTCTTTGGTTGGTATTAATTTTGAATCAATTTCGAGGTAACCAGTAAGGTTAAAAGGTGCAATAACGACTTCTTCAAGTGCAATTGCTTTTTCTGTAAGCTGAATTCGGGTAACTTTATTTTTTATCCAGTCATTGGTAACACGAATGCGTAAAGATTGAAATCCTAAGATAGAAAAATGCAGTGTGTCATTGGCTTGCACATCAATTTCAAAGTACCCTTTTGCATCCGAAGTTGCGCCACGAACTTTATTGGTATTGATGACATTTACGCTCGAAAGTGGCTGCTTCGTATTATCGTTGATAATATAACCAGAAACTCTATGAGGGATGTTAGAGTCAATTTCTTGCGAAAAACCGATAGTTGATAGTACTAAAAAAAAGAAAACTGCAAAATATTTCATATCCTGATTTAAAGCTCTAAAAGTAATAAATCGTGATTAAATATTTTGCAGTCTTCTAATATAATTATCAGAAAATTAACAAAGAGAATTAATCTCTTCTTGGTCTTCTTGGTCTTGGTGCATCACCAAAGCTGTCTGAACGACGTGGCGCTCTGTCAGAACCACCTTCTCTTCTTGGAGCAGATGAGTTTCTGTCGCTTCTAAAACCACCTTCTCTAGGAGCAGAATTTCTATCGCTTCTAAATCCACCGCCAGAACCTTCACGTCTTGGAGCAAAGCTTCCTTCACGTCTTGGACCGCCAGAAGGACGACCTCCGCCGCTACGTCCGTTATGGTCACGTCTTCCGCCACCATCATTTTTAGAGATTTCTACATTAATACGACGTCCTTCAAGTTGTACGTTGTTCAATACTTCCATCACTTTATCTGTGTGCTCAGGATCAGTGTTAAAGAAAGAGAAACCTTCTTTTACATCTACCTTGAAAACATCATCACGACCTAAATCTAATGTTTCTTTCAAATAATCTTTAAGCGACATCCAGTCGAAGTTGTCTCTTGAACCAATATTTACAAAATAACGAACTGCTCCGCCATTGTTTGATTCTCTTGGCTCAGAATCACCTCTTTCACGTCTTTCACCAGAAGCCTGAGAAGAAATATCTCTGTTTTTCTTGTAATAAGCAATAAAGCGGTTAAATTCTACAGATACCATTTTCTTAATCAATTCTTCTTTAGATAAATCTTCAAGAACATTGTTGATTGCCGGAAGGTAGTTATCAATTTCGTGATCTACTTCTGTATCTTTGATTTTAGTTGCTAAGTGTAATAACTGAATTTCACAAATTTCGATACCAGACGGAATCGTTTTTTCTTCAAACTTTTGTTTGATGATTCTTTCGATAGAAGAAATTTTACGCAACTCACTTTTTGTAACAATTACAATAGAAGTTCCTAATTTCCCGGCTCTACCAGTACGTCCAGAACGGTGATTGTACGTTTCGATTTCGTCAGGAAGTTGGTAATTTACTACGTGAGTAATATTATCAACATCAATACCACGTGCAGCTACGTCAGTAGCAACAAGCATCTGAATTTGTCTTCCACGGAAAGATTTCATTACACCATCACGTTGCGCCTGAGATAAATCTCCATGCAATGCAGCAGCGCTGTATCCATCTTCAATTAATTTTTCAGCTACAGCTTGTGTGTCTCTTTTAGTACGACAGAAAACCACAGAAAAAATATCCGGATTTGCATCGGCTAAACGTTTTAAAGCTTCGTAACGATCACGTGCATTTACCAAATAAAACTCGTGAGAAACGGTCGCAGAACCAGAGTTTTTAGCTCCTACAGTAATTTCTACAGGGTCACTCATAAATTGTTTTGCAATTCTTGCAACCTCTGCTGGCATAGTTGCAGAGAACAACCATGTACTTTTTTGATCTGGAGTATCGGATAAAATAGATACAATGTCTTCATAGAATCCCATGTTCAACATCTCATCAGCCTCATCCAAAATACAGTAATCTATATTTTTAATGTTTACTAAACCTCTATTGATCATGTCTTGCATTCTTCCCGGAGTTGCCACAATAATTTGTGCACCTCTCTTAATGTCCCTAGCTTGCTCTGTAATACTAGCCCCGCCGTAAACTGCTACTACATTAATACCTTTCTCGTATTTTGAGTAGTTTTTAAGTTCGTTGGTAATCTGTAAACAAAGTTCTCGTGTTGGCGATAAAACTAATGCTTGTGTATTCTTGTTGTTGGCATCAATTTTTTGAATTAGCGGAAAACCGAAAGCTGCCGTTTTCCCTGTCCCTGTCTGAGCCAACGCAACCATATCTGTGTCTTTTTCCAATAATAGGGGAATCGCTTTCTCCTGTACTTCTGACGGATTCTCAAATCCTAGATCTAAAATCGCCTTCAGTAACGATTCATTCAATCCTAATTGTTCAAATTTATTCATATGTAATTTTAAAATAGGGTGCAAAATTACTTTTAATTATTCAGATAAACTAATGCTATTTTAAGAATTATTGATTTGTTATGATTTGATTATCAAAAAGTTATGTTTTTTATGAAATCATTTTGATGAGAAAAGAAATAAAAGGACAAAAAAATTCGTCTTCAAATGTAAATTCTTTCTTCTAAAATGTTGTATTTTAAATAATTATTTGATGGAGTTCAGGTAATCAATTAGTTGCTGTGTAGCTTTTGCCCGGTGACTAATTTTATTTTTTATTTCCGATGATATTTCGGCAAAAGTTTCCGTATAATTTTCAGGCTGAAAAATTGGATCGTAACCAAAACCATGATTTCCGGTTTTTTCAAATGTAATGGCTCCTTTTGCAATTCCGGTAAAAAGATGCTGCTCACCTTTTAAATTCAGAGCAATTACGGTTTTAAATTCGGCACTTCTATCTTTTTTATCCGTTAAGGCCGCCAAAAGTTTATTCATATTATCATCTGCGTTGCGCTGCTCTCCAGCATATCGAGCCGAGTAAACACCAGGTTCTCCGTTCAATGCTTTAACTTCGAGCCCAGTATCATCTGCAAAACA
This sequence comes from Flavobacterium flavipigmentatum, assembly GCF_020911905.1. NCBI lineage: Bacteria > Pseudomonadati > Bacteroidota > Flavobacteriia > Flavobacteriales > Flavobacteriaceae > Flavobacterium > Flavobacterium flavipigmentatum. The sequence goes on from NZ_CP087133.1 coordinate 2,580,991, forward strand.
ATCATAGCCATATTTTTCGGTTACGTGATTGGCTTTTAGGATCGCATTTCCTTCGATAGTAGCTGCCGTTTCAGGAATTTCCTCGTGACAGCCAATCTCTTCGAGGCTTAGTATTTTAATACTTCCGTTAAGGATACTTTGAATTTCCTTGATTTTATTATGATTATTTGAAGCAAAAACAAGTTGCATACTATATATTTTTAGACGTTATGGAGTGTATTTTATAAAACACAAATTTAGAATTCTTATCCTTGATTAGTATTATATTTTAAAACAATTTTTTCAATAAAAAAAGCAATTGCACCACCAAAAGTGTAAGCAAAAATATCGCTCCATAAAAATCCCTGACCAAGAACATATTTTCCAAAAAGTGTTTCTCTAAGTTTTACAATCCATTCTGCCTGATACAATTGCAAAAACTCGATACCATAACAAATCAGTAACGAAACTAAGATGACGTAAATGGCTTTTGAATGCGTAAATACAATTCGAACAATACAATAGATCATCACGGCATAGAGCAGATCTCCAAAGCAAAAGGGTATAATTTCAATTTTTCTCGAAAGAATTCCAAGAAAAATTATTGCCATGGTCAGAAAGAAATAATATATTTTAGTTTTTTTCACATGTAGGATTTTCTATTTTTTTAATTTTCTATTTTAAAGTTCAAAGTTATAAATAGGGACGTAAATTAAAGCCATATGAGAACAGAATAACGCCTATTTTGATAAATTACCCCAACCAATATCAGTCATTTAAAATTTAAATATTAATTTCACATTATAAAAATTCAATCGCCTCATTAAAATACGATCGCAATTATGATAATCGACTCACTGGAAAATGCCGCTAAATATGAAGCTTTACATCCTTCATTTAAAAAAGCTTTTGATTATTTACGAACTACTAAATTTGAAATTGTTGACGAAGGACTTTTGTACGAAACCGAGGGTGTAAAGGCTTTTGGGTATTATGGAAAGGGAAAAACGACAGCAGAAAGTCTTGAAACTTTTGAATGCCATGATAAAAATATAGACATTCAGTTTTGTATTACCGAGAAAGAAACTTTTGGCTGGAAACCCAGAAAAAATTGTGTTACGCCAAACGGCGATTATAATGATGAAAAAGATGTGCGATTTTTTAAGGATGCACCTCATATGTTTTTTACGTTGCATCGCAATCAGTTTGTGATCCTCTTTCCCGAAGATGTTCATGCTCCTATGATAACCGACGGAATCTTGAATAAAGTCGTTATTAAAGTGGAAGTTTAGACAATTTTTAGAATTTTATTCGAAGAAAAAAAAATAAAAAGTAAGTAATTATGATGAAGAAATTAAGCCGAATAGTATTTGCAATTGCTTTGTTGTTACTGTTGACAAGTTGCAAAAATACCAAGCAAAAACTACAGGAATATGTTACGACCTATAATAGTCAGGCAAGCAATTTTAAAGAAGAAAATGTAAAATTGACGACAGCAAGAGGCTATATAAATGATGATAAAATAGAGTTAAGGTTTGAAACAAATTTAGAGCAAAACGAATTGAATAAAGTAGCTTCTATTATCGCATTTCCTAAGTTGCTCATTAAAATGATTAAAAACGATCAGATTTCAAAAGAATTAATAGAAGAAGGCGTTCAATTTGATGTTTACTTTTTAGCCAATGATAATACTGTTTTAGCCAAGAAAATAATAAATAAGGAAGAATTGAATGCTTTACTAAAGTAGAATCAAAAGCTCCTTTTGATATAAGCATAATAAAAAATGCCTCTTTTTAATTTTGGAAAGAGGCATTTTTTTGTTTTTTAATGTTGGGTAACATTCGTTAAATTATCTGGAAAGTACGAGTCTGATAAATGGGTAAACTCATCACCACGCATAAAAATATTGCTGTCTACCTCTGCAAAACTTTTTTTGCCGGCTGCGGCCAGAAGTTCGTTGGCAGCATGTAAAGTATTTTTATGAAAATGATACACACGGTCTGATTTATCGGTAACAACGAGACCTTTCATCAGCATTTTATTTTGTGTAGCCACACCTGTTGGGCACTCGTTATTATGGCAACGCAACGCCTGAATGCAGCCCAAAGAGAACATAAAACCTCGCGCGCTATTGCACATATCTGCCCCTAGAGCAAGAGCATGCAGGATAGAATATCCCGAAATAATTTTTCCGCTCCCGATAATACGTATTTTGTCCCGAATATTGAGCCCTACGAGCGTTTTATTGACGAAGATTAAAGCAGGTTCAAACGGCATTCCTACACCATCGGCAAACTCCAGCGGAGCCGCACCTGTTCCTCCTTCGGCGCCATCTACGGTAATAAAATCGGGGTAACAATCTTCTGCAATCATCTCGTGACAAATGGCTTCAAACTCGGCGGTATTACCAATGCAGAGTTTAAAACCGATTGGTTTTCCATTCGACAATTCACGTAAGTGTGCAATAAAATGAATTAGCCCTTTTGCGTCCGAGAAAGCGCTGTGACTTGGCGGAGAAAGAATTAAAGTATGAGGAAGAACCCCTCTGATTCTGGCAATTTGCTCGGTGTTTTTAGCAGCTGGGAGCACACCTCCATGGCCTGGTTTTGCTCCTTGCGAGAGTTTGATTTCAATCATTTTGACATTTGGAAGATTGGCTTTTTCTGAAAACTTCTCGGCATTAAAATTTCCTTCAATATTTCGGCAGCCAAAATAACCGGTTCCAATTTGCCAGGTAATGTCGCCACCGCCTTCTAAATGATAATCGGTCAAACCTCCTTCGCCTGTATTTTGGTAAAAGCCTCCTTTTTTGGCTCCGATGTTGATAGCGCGAACAGCATTTTCGCTAAGTGAACCAAAACTCATTGCCGAAACATTTAATAAAGAAGCCAGATACGGCTGTTTGCAATCTTTTCCTCCCACCAAAACACGCGGCAATTCGTCATTGACTTTCGCCGGAAAAATAGAATGCTTGATTCCTTCGTAATTATTGTAGTTAAGGTCTAATTGTGTTCCGAAAGGGGAATTCGAATCGATATTTTTAGCTCTTTGATACACCAATGAGCGCTGATTTCTGGAAAAAGGTTTTCCGTCTGTCGATCTTTCGATAAAATATTGCTGAATTTCGGGTGCGATCATTTCAAATAAATACCTGAAATAGCCCAAAACGGGAAAGTTTCTTAAAATAGCATGTTTTTTTTGAATGGTATTATAAAGTCCAACGATTAATAAAATGGGTAAAATAATGACAAGCAGAAAACCACGGTTGGTATAATAATAAATTGCTGCAACAACCAGAAATAATAAAAATCCGTAGATAAAGAATTTTTTTCTCATGTTTTAAAAATTAAATAGAAGGGTCATACTATTAGTTAAATCGAAGTCGAACATAAACGTGTTTGATGCCTTTTTTGTCTGATTCTCTTTCGTCAATTTCCAGAATATCGGTCAAAGATTTTAGCATCGGTGTAAGCTTAGAAAAACCATAATTTCTAGGGTCAAACTCAGGTTTTTTCTTTACAATCATGTTGCCTACATCGCCTAAAAATGCCCATCCGTCATCATCCTCAATATCTTCGATGGTGGCTTCGATGAGTTCTATGGTCGCTTTATCAATTTTATTTAATGCTTTTTCGGCTGGTTTTTCAATGACTTTTTTGGAGTCTGCCGTGGTTGGTTTTGGTTTTTTCTTCTGAATGGCGCCGTCCAAAACTTCAATATAAATAAATCGGTCGCAGGCAACAATAAAGGAATTTGGGGTTTTCTTTTCGCCAATACCAATTACTTTCATCCCAGATTCTCTGAGTCGAATGGCTAGTCTTGTAAAATCGCTATCGCTGGAAACAATGCAAAAACCATCTAATTTACCTGAATATAATAAATCCATAGCATCAATAATCAATGCAGAATCAGAGGAGTTTTTTCCAACGGTATAGCTATATTGTTGTATAGGAGTAATCGCGTGTTCTAGTAAAACGGCTTTCCAACCATTAGAGTTTGGCTTGGTCCAATCGGCATAAATACGTTTGGTGGTGGGCGTTCCAAATTTTGTAATCTCTTCCATCATGCCTTTTACATTGCTGTAAGGTACGTTATCGGCATCAATAAGAACGGCTAATTTGAGATCTTTTGAGTTGCTTAAAGCCATTATTTAGGTGTTAGATATTGTGTATAATTGGTTTAAAATTAGTAAAAATTAAGCAATAATAGCTTTCTTAATTAAATTTATAACTGGTATAAATTATTAATCTTTTTTATTAGGATTTCGTTTTTCTCAGGAAATTTACGGTAATTGTCAAAGTTTTTGTTAGCAAAAGGCATAAAAGTGCAATCATTAATCTGAATCATTTTCAAATTATTATGATACCACAGAATAAATATTTATTTTTGCACCCTGTTTAAATTAAAATTATTACTTCAAAATATATTTATGGTAAAAGATTTATTCGAAAGAATTCAGAACAATAAAGGGCCTTTAGGAAAATGGGCTTCGCAAGCTGAGGGTTATTTTGTTTTTCCTAAATTAGAAGGTGAACTTGGTCCAAGAATGCAATTTGGTGGAAAAGATATTTTAAATTGGAGTTTGAATGACTATTTAGGTCTTGCTAATCATCCAGAGGTTCGTCAGGCAGATATTGATGCAGCAACTCAGTATGGCGCTGCTTACCCTATGGGAGCTCGTATGATGTCTGGTCACACTAAATACCATGAGCAATTAGAAAATGAATTGGCAGCGTTTGTAATGAAGCCAGCAGCCTATTTATTAAATTTTGGTTACCAAGGAATGGTGTCTATCATTGATGCTTTGGTTACAAAAAACGATATTATTGTTTATGATGTCGATTCGCATGCTTGTATTATTGATGGTGTTCGTCTACACATGGGGAAACGATTTACTTACAAACACAATGACCTTGAAAGCATGGAGAAAAACCTGCAGCGTGCTACCAAAATGGCGACTGAAACAGGTGGAGGAATCCTTTTTATTACAGAAGGTGTTTTTGGAATGCGTGGTCAACAAGGAAAATTAAAAGAAATTGTAGCATTAAAACAAAAATATAACTTCCGTTTATTGGTAGATGATGCACATGGTTTTGGTACACTTGGTAAAACAGGAGCCGGAGCAGGTGAGGAGCAGGGAGTGCAACAAGATATTGATGTTTATTTTTCGACTTTTGCAAAATCTATGGCCAATATTGGTGCTTTTGTAGCTGCTGATAAAGACATTATCGATTATTTAAAATACAATTTGCGTTCTCAAATGTTTGCAAAAGCATTGCCAATGATTCAGACAATTGGTTCTTTGAAACGTTTAGAATTATTGCGAAATAACCCAGGATTGAAAGACAAACTTTGGGAAAACGTAAACGCTTTGCAAAACGGATTGCGTTCAAGAAATTTTAATATTGGAGATACGAATACTTGTGTAACACCAGTTTATCTACAAGGAAGTGTTCCTGAGGCAATGGTAATGGTAAACGATTTAAGAGAAAACTATGGTATTTTCTTGTCGATTGTAATTTACCCTGTAATTCCAAAAGGAATTATTTTATTACGAATGATTCCTACTACTTCTCATACTTTGGCAGATATTGACGAAACGTTAGTGGCTTTTGAGGCAATTCGTGAGAAACTTGAAAACGGTACTTATAAAGAAATTGCAAGCAGAACAAAAGTAGATTTAGACGCTTAGATTTCTTCAAAATAAATTGTCACCTAGGTGGGAATTATATAAAAAAATCCATTCTTTATACGAATGGATTTTTTTTGTTTGAAGTAATTTTATCCACTAAACCATAAAAAAGAAAACCATGAAAAAAATAATCGTTTTAGCCGTAATCATTTTAGGTGTTTTTGCTTCGTGCAAAAAAACAACAACTGAAGAATTAGTGCCAGCAGCACCAAAATCTGCCGCAGCTCCTGAGCCATCTGGAGATCAATGTTATATTTCTAAAGTCAATAATGGTATTGTTGAGTTGAGTTTTACTGTTAATTCGATTCAGGAAGTTAATGGAAAGTTACTTTACAATCTCTATGAAAAAGATAAAAATGAAGGAACAATAGTAGGAAATTTTAAAGGAGATACCCTAATCGCTGAGTATACATTTATGTCAGAAGGAGTTTCATCTGTTAGAGAAGTTGCTTTTTTGCAAAAAGATGGTGCTTTTATCGAAGGTTTTGGTGATGTTATAGAAAGTAATGATAAAGTAGTTTTTAAGGACAGAACAAAACTAAAATTTGATGTAAAAAATACATTAAGCAGGATAGATTGTGAAAAGTAAACTGTGAAAAATAAAAAGTAGTTATAAAAAAATCCATTCGTTTGACGAATGGATTTTTTTTATTGAAAAAGGTTAATGTTTCTTGTTGAAAATACCTCTTATTTTCTAAAGCTCTTTTAGATAGGTTTTTCTTTTACAGTGAATTTTTGGGTCAAAATTTTTCCATAATAAATGGATGGCTGTGTTTTCTTCTAATTCAGGGGTTCTAATACAATTTCGAATTCCTTTTTCTGTAAAAGTTTTGTAATATTCATCAAAAATAATAGCTGTAACACCTTTATTTTGATAGTCAGGATGCACTCCGATAAGGTAAAAAACAACATCTTTGCTGTGTTTTCTTGCTCTTAATAAGCGGAGAAATCCAAACGGAAATAATTTGCCTTTTATCTTTTGAAGTGCTTCTGTAAAACTAGGCATTACTATACTAAATGCGACCAGATTATCATCTTTGTCAACCACAAATTTGATGTATTCAGGATTGATAAAACTGATGTATTTTTTCTTGAAATATTCTTTTTGAATATCCGAAATGGCGACAAATGATGAGAGTTTTGCATACGAGTCATTAAACAAATCAAACATTTTATCCACGTGCGGCATAATGTCTTTAGTTTTGGTAAAAGTCAGCGAACGCAGCTCATATCTTTTTTTGATTAATTCTTGCGCTTTCAGAAAAAACTCCGGTTTTACATTCGAAAAAGGGAAAATACTTTCGATATATTCTTTTTCTACCCTAAAACCTAATTCTTCAAAATGTCTTACGTAATACGCATGATTGTACCACGTAATCATGGTACCAACCTGGTCAAAACCTTCGGTAAGAACTCCCACTTTGTCTAAATTTGAGAATCCCATCGGGCCTTCGACATGATTCATATTGTTTTGCCTTCCTAATTCGTATACTTTTTCCAGAAGGGCTTTTGTCACTTCAATATCATCGATAACATCAAACCAGCCAAAACGCACTTTTCTTTTGTGCTGATTGTTAACTTCTGCCCAATTGATAATAGCGGTAATTCGACCAACAATCTGATTGTTTTTGTATGCGAGATAAAAATAGGCTTCGGCATTATCAAAAGCAGGATTTTTGGTTTTATCAAACGATTCTAATTCGTCGGCAATAATGGGCGGAACCCAATACGGATTGTCTTTATATACCGAAAACGGAAATTTTACATATTCTGTTAATTCCTTCTTGGTTTTGGCTTCTTTAATTGTAATCATGAAGATCTTTTTTTGTTTTGAAGTCTTTGTTTTTCAATCTAAAATCGAAGCCACGAATATAGTTATCTTTACTAGAACTAAAAAGGTCTGGTACTAAAAAAAGCCCAAATTAATGGGCTTAAGTTTTTCTTATTTAAAAGTGTAACCAATTCTAAGATGTAAATCGGCTGTTGTTTCAGATACTTTATTATCTAAATAATAAAGTACTCCAATTCCGATTCCGGCTTCATAATTAAAATTACTCTTACCGATGCTTCTGCGAATTCCCCATTTAGGGATAATAGCAATCTGATTTTGTACATAGGCGTTATCATCATTAGAAATCACAAATAAATCTGGATAATAGTTGATGTCTAGTGCCAAAAAGTTTGCACTATTATTGGCACCTCTGTTTTTGCTGTTTCTTTTGTTTATATTGTAATACCATCTTGGTTCAAGGCTTATTATTGGAATTAATCCATAGACTGTATTACAGTCAGAACAGCCTTGAAAACCTAAGTCTAGGCCAACTTCACTTCTTAAGACGATTTGGTTAGACAAGCGATATTCATTGTTTACCCAAACTCCCAGAAATCCAGTTTGTACATTAAAAAGGGATTGTTCTACTCCTGTCTTTTGGGCGTAGGTGAACTGAAAAATTATAAGTAATAATGTTATTATTTTGATATTTTTTTTCATAAAATATTAGATTGACTTTTTATTAATATCTTTTTTTATTCTTTTATATGCTCCAAAAATTAAACCATCTGCTGATTTAGAAAAAATGATATCATTGTTATTGTTGTTAGAAATTGCAACACTACCTTCCACGGTTTCAGAATAAATAATTTCTTCATTGTTTAAATCGTATATTTCAATTTGAACGAGAACAGAGGTTTCTGATTCATTTCTAAATCTATGGGGTGTTATATCTATTGCTCCTACATTTTGTTTAGATTTTAAAGCTTTTACATTTATAAAGTAATCAAAATTAGTTCCTATTTTTAAGTTCTTTATTTCTTTTTTTGTGGGATTAAAAGGCATATTTTGTGGTAAAAAGAGTCCTTTTGTTTTTGGTACATAATTTAATCTTTATCTAAATGCTGCGTGAAATCTTTGATAATAATTTGGGTTAATTTTGCATTAACATTATAAGGCGCATCCACAGTATTTAATAACCATTTTCCCGATGTAAAATCTAAACCAGTTTGCATTTTTCTTTCCTGAAAAACATAAGATGGAAATGTACAAGATGTGAGTTGCAAACTAATGTATAAGATTAAAATTCTTTTTTTCATTTCTTCATTTTGTAAAAAAAAATACGGACTTTTTATCATGTAAAAAGTCCGTATTTGAGTTGGTTATGAATTAAGTTGGTTTGCAAAAGTCTCTTTGAGAATCTTAAATAGAACAGTTTTATGAATAATATTCTGGCTACAATTAGATTAAAACCTCTTTTTTTCATTCTTTGTTATTTACTCATATTTTGACTTACGTTTTCTCTCTTCTGCCTGATAATCTTTTTCTTTTTGGTCTTTTTTGTTTTGCAATTGTACTTCTTTGTATTTGGCGTCGTAGCGCCACGAGAATCCAATTCCACCATAAAGAATAGACGGCGTGTTTTTAAAATTGCTACTGATAGAAGCGTCTACCTGCATGTTTTTGCTCAATAAATAAGCGGCTCCACCACGCAAAATAGCATCGCTGTAAAAATCACTTTTAAATCCCTGATTTTCCAAAAAACCAGACCATCTGTCGTTAAAACCTCTTGTCAAAGTCAATACATAGCCGTAACTTGGGTAATCTGTAGAAATATAATCAGCAATAATATTAGAGACCAAAACCCATCTTCCGTCTCCAAAGTGATTTTGAGTAATCAACATGATTTTTGGCGAAATACTCGATTCTGGTGAAAAAGAATATGGATTATCTTTGAAAGTAAAATTGGCTCCTGCAAATACAGAAACAGCCGGAATTAATTGACGCCATTTAAAAGCATGATTGGCTTTGTAACTATAAATATTAGCTGTTTTTTCGTAACCTTTAAAAGGATCATAAATCAAATATTTGGCTCCCAGTATGGTTTGTCTAAAATCATTTTTTTTGTATTCTGAAAAAGGAGTGGTAAAATTCTCCATTTGATACTGAATATCGGCAATAAATTCCAGTTTTTCTAGAAAAGCCCCGTATCGGATGGTTAAATCGGTCCCCATACCATTTCCTTTATAACCCAGTAAATCATGTTTTTCATTGATTCCGTAAAGACCCATTTCGGCTTGTATAACCGTTTTTCCTACCGCGTACGCAGACATTGTCTCTCCCGGACGGTTAGAATTGATCACATCGGTATATTGTGCAAAGAAAAATTGTGGCAGCAAAAGGGCACTTGCGAAGACCCAGTTTTTAATTTTTAGCATAATTTATTTTTTGGTTAAAAAGTAATAACGCATTTCAAATGTACATATTTTATTATTTATTTAAGATTGATATTTTAATTTTGAACAATGGATTTATTAATTTTGAAAAAAAATTAGACTATTATGCAAGAAGCGTCATTTTTAGGATTATTAAAAGCAATCATGTGGATGATGGCTTTTTATTATATTTTTAAATTTTTGGCTAAAATCTTTTTACCCGTATTAGTAAAAAAGGCAGTTGAAAAAGCGGGAGAGAATTTTCAGAGACAACAACAATATAGTCAAGATACTTCTTGGCAAAAAACACGTACCAGTCAGGATGAGATAATCATTGATACTGCTAATGTAAAAAATCCTCGTGAGACCAAAAAAGTGGGAGATTATGTTGATTACGAAGAAATAGATTAAATTTGTGCCTAAATCAGAGGTATTCATCATTTAACCCAAACCAACCAAAATTGAAAATAGTAAATAAATTCTATCCGCATGCCCTCGTAATACTTGGGTTTATCCTCGTTTCCTTAATTTATTTTTATCCTGTTTTACAAGGAAAACAAATTTTTCAGTCCGATATTGCACAGTATACCGGGATGGCAAAAGAGCAAAATGATTTTAGAGCTACAGAACATGCAGAACCTTTTTGGACTAATTCAGCTTTCGGAGGGATGCCAACCTATCAGTTAGGTGCTAATTATCCTAATGATTTTGTGGGCAAGTTGGATGATCTGTTGCGCTTTTTACCACGTCCTGCCGATTATTTATTTTTGTACTTTCTTGGTTTTTATGGTTTATTATTGGTTCTGAAAACAGATCCTTTAAAAGCTTTTATTGGCGCTTTAGCCTTTGGTTTTTCTACATATTTAATTATTATTTTGGGTGTTGGTCATAATGCAAAAGCGCATGCCATTGCTTACATGCCGTTGGTAATTGCCGGATTTTTATTAGTTTTTCGAAAAAAGTATATCTGGGGAGGCCTGTTGACCATGTTTGCAGTAGCGCTGGAAGTAAATGCCAACCACTTTCAAATGACCTATTATTTATTGATTTTCTTATTGATACTTTCAGGTTATTTTGCTTTTAATTTTATTAAACAAAAAGAATACAAGCCATTATTAATCACCATAGGAACTTTGGCAATAGCTGGAATTTTTGCAATCGGAGCCAATGCTACCAATTTATTAGCAACAAGCGAGTATGCGAAATTTAGTATCCGTGATAAAAGCGAATTAACTTTTAATCCAGATGGTTCGAAGAATCTTACTACCGCCGCGATGACAACAGATTATATCACTGAATATAGTTATGGTATAGCAGAGAGTTTCAACTTGATTGCTCCAAGACTTTTTGGAGGTTCAAGTAATGAAAATGTAGGTACAGACAGTCGTATGTATTCGTTTATGCTTGAACAAGGAGTTCCTGCATCTCAAGCAGAAGAATTTGTTTCGGGAATGCCAACCTATTGGGGAGATCAACCCATTGTTTCTGCGCCAGCCTATATTGGTGTAGTGGTTTTCTTTTTGGCAATTTTGGCACTTTTTATTGATGAAAGAAAAATAAAATACGTATTTCTTGCAGGTGCATTATTTACATTAATGCTTTCTTGGGGGAAAAACTTTCCAGCTTTAACAGATTTTTTCATAGAATACGTTCCCATGTATGATAAGTTCAGGGCGGTATCCTCTATTCAGGTTATCTTAGAGTTGTGTTTTCCTGTGCTTGCAGTAATGGGCTTACAGTCTTTTTTTAAATCAAAAGACGAACCTAAATTGCAACAAAAAGCTCTAGTGCAAACGGGAGTATTTGGACTGGGAGTTCTATTGATTTTAGTCTTCGCAAAAAGTATGTTTCATTTTACAGGAATGAATGATAATGGGTATATGCAGGCTTATGGCCCCGCCTTTGTTGATACTTTAAAAGAGGATAGAATGAGTTTGTATTCTGCAGATTTATTGCGCTCAGGATTTTTTATTGTAGTTACTTTTGGAATTTTATGGTTGTGTATCAAAAATAAATTGGCTCAAAATACGACTTTAATTATAGTTGGTATTTTAATGATCTTCGATTTGTTTTTTGTAGATAAAAAATATGTTTCAGCCAAAGACTTTGTAAGCCCAGTTCAAATTGCCGCTCCTTTTCAGCAAACACCTGTTGATACTGAGATTTTAAATGATAAATCTATTTATCGTGTATTTGACATACAAGGGCAATTGCAGGGAAGATCTTCTTATTTTCATAAAACGATAGGAGGATATAGCGCTGTAAGACCGAGAAGAATGCAACAATTGATAGATTATCAGATTATGAAAAATAATTTTGAAGTCCTTAATATGCTGAATGTTAAGTATGTAATTCAGGTCAATAAGGAAGGAAAAGAATTCCCAACCATAAATCCAGATGCCAACGGAAATGCCTGGTTTGTAAGTACAGTAAAACTGGTCAACAAACCAGATGATGTAATGAAGGCGCTGAATACAATTGATACTAAAAAAGTGGCAGTTTTTAACGTTCGAGAACATGAAGGTAAATTTAGAAGTGCCAGATTGAAGAAACAATGGGACACAACCGGAACTGTAAAAGTGATAGAATACAAGCCAAATTATATCAAATACGAATCTAGTAACGGCAAAGATGGTTTGGCTGTTTTCTCTGAAATGTATTATAAAAACGGATGGAATGCCTATGTTGATGGCAAATTGACAGACCATTTCCCCGTAGATTATGTGCTAAGAGCGATGGAAGTTCCGGGAGGTAAACATACAATCGAATTCAAATTTGAGCCTCAGGTAATCAAAATAGGAAGTACAATCGCTTTGGTCAGTTCAATCGGAATGCTGTTGCTTTTGGTAGGCGGAATTTATTTTGAAAAATTCTATCGCAAAAATTCACAAAGAATTCACGGAGATACTCAAAAGAATATTTAAAAATCTTTGCGAAACTTTGTGAGTCTCTGTGAAACAAAAAGCCAAATGGAACAAAAAAAACTCTTAATCATAACCTATTATTTTCCACCAGCTGGAGGTCCGGGTGTGCAGCGATGGCTCAAATTTGTAAAATATTTACCTGAATTTGGTATTCAGCCAATTGTTTACGTGCCTGAAAATCCAACATATCCTATTATCGACGAAGGTCTGGTTAGTGAAATTTCGCCGAAAGCCATTATTATTAAAAATAAAATTATGGAGCCTTATCAATTGGCTTCCATTTTTTCGAAAAATAAAACCAAAAAAATCAGTTCCGGAATTTTACCACAAAAGAAAAAACAGACTTTTTTAGATAAAACTTTTCTTTGGGTTAGAGGAAACCTTTTTATTCCCGATGCTCGTGTTTTATGGGTAAAACCATCTGTTTCTTTTCTCGAAAAATACATTAAAGAGAATAATATAGATACAATTGTAACTTCTGGTCCGCCGCATAGTTTGCATTTGATTGGTTTGAATTTAAAACAAAAATTAGGGGTAAATTGGTTGGCTGATTTTCGTGATCCCTGGACCACGATCGGTTATCACAAAGCCCTGCGTTTGTCTAATTATGCTGCTAAAAAGCATAAAAAATTAGAGCATAAGGTTTTAAATGCTGCGGACACCATTATTGTGACCAGTAAGACAACTAAAACCGAATTTCAGGCCATTACCAACAAGCCAATTTCAGTGATTACAAATGGTTATGATATCGAGACTGTAGCGAAGCAAACGTTAGATATCAAATTTACTCTTGCACATATTGGTTCGTTTTTATCAGATAGAAATCCGTTATTTTTATGGCAATGTTTGGTAGAATTGCTTGAAGAAATTCCTGATTTTAAAAACCATTTAGAGTTAAAATTAATTGGTGCGGTAAGTCAGGAAGTATTGGATGCTCTTGCTGCGTTTAAGTTGAATTATTATCTTAATGTTTTGGGCTACGTATCTCATCAGGAGGCAATTGCGCACCAGAAAAAGTCGCAGGTTTTATTGCTTGTCGAAATAAATTCTGAGGATACCAAAAGTATTATTCCGGGGAAATTATTCGAGTATATGGTTTCAAACCGCCCAATAATTGCCATTGGACCAAAAGGTTCTGACTTTGCCGATATTATCACAGAAACAAACACAGGCGTATTTTTTGATTATTCTGAGAAAACGAAATTAAAAAGTGTAATTTTGGACTTTTATAATCAGTTTTTAGACGGAAAATTACAGGCTAATGGCGTTGGTTTGCAGCAATATTCCCGAAAAAATCTAACCAAACAATTAGTACAATTGATTACAGATTCTGAAGCGTCAAAATCTAAAGTCTAAAATTTAAAATCTGCGATCAAAAAATGGGTATTGTTTTAAATCAGTCTTTTAAGAATACAATAATTACATATATAGGCTTCGGAATTGGAGCATTGAATACACTTTATTTATACCCTGTTTTTTTAGGCGCAACGTATTATGCATTAACGAATTATATTCTTTCTGCGGCCAATGTTATCATGCCATTATTTGCTATCGGAATGCAAAATACGTTGGTTAAGTTTTATTCGCAGTATAAAACTGAAGAAGAGCGGGAGCAATTTTTATCGTTTACAGCGTTATTTCCATTGTTAATGTGTATTCCTTTGGGAATTATAGGCTTGTTTTTCTTTGATGATATTACCGCATTTGTATCAAAGAAAAATGAAGTGGTAAAGGAGTTTATGCTTTTAATTCCGTTTATCGGAATTTGTATGGCATATTTTGAAATTTTTTATGCCTGGGCACGCGTACACATGCACTCTGTTTTTGGCAATTTTATAAAAGAAGTAGGTTTGCGCCTGTTTTCTTCTTTTGCTTTGCTGGGTTTGTACTTTAAATGGATCACTTTGGTTCAGTTTGTCTATCTTACAGCAGTAATCTATTTTGTAGCTTTTTTAGTAGCTATGTTTTATGCTTTTTATGTCAAAAAACCAAAATTTCAGATTAATATTCCGGAGAATGTTAAACATGTAATGGAATATACTTTTTACATCATCCTTTCGGGAAGTGTCGCCAATTTACTTTTGGATGGAGATAAAATAATGCTCAATCAATACATGGAAATCAAGAATATCGCTTATTACTCGGTAGCGACTTATATTGCGTTGGTGATTTCGGTTCCGAGTCGCGCCATGCACCAGATTGTGTATCCAATAACAGCAAAATTGATGCATGAGAACAAACACGACGAATTGAATAATTTGTATAAAAAGACCTCAATAAATCTTCAAATTGTCGGAGGTTTTGTCATGTTGTGCATCTTTGTAAACATCAATCAGTTGTACCAAATTGTTCCTGAGGATTACAGAGGCGGGATTCCAGTTGTTTTTATGATAGGATTGTCTAAGTATTTTGATTTGATTTTAGGCAACAACAACGCAATCATTTTTAACACAAAATACTACCGAATGGTTTTGTTTTTGGGATTGGCTTTGGTAGGTTTAACTTTTATTCTAAACGTTATTTTTATACCTCTTTATGGTATTATTGGTTCTGCATTTGCAACTTTGGTTTCTATAACATGTTACAGTTTGGCCAAACTGCTTTTTGTGGTAAAACGCTTGGATTTGTATCCTTTTACCAAACAAAACTTGTATTCATTGATTGTGACGACTGTTTTGTTTTTATTATTTTATTTTTGGGAATTTCCGGTGTATCCCTTAATCGGAATCGCTCTAAAATCGGCTATTGTGACTGTTTTATACCTTTATCTTAATTACAGGTTTGCTATCTCACCGGATATTAATAAGGTGATCAAAATGATTTTTGGTAAAATTGGGATTAGATTAGAATAGATAAAAAATATTTTTTTAAACTCTTTTTATATTATTTGTTTTTTTCTTTGATGAAAAAATGTTTATTCTGCAAATATTGCATTTAAAATTAGCTTTCGAGTTCGAAATTAGTAATGCTTTTTAGTTTTCGATGAAAAATATTTAACTAAAATCACTAAAAGTGGGTATTGTAATATCCGTCAACTTATACTACATTCGCAAGATAATAAATATTTACATCTTGTAAATAGCAGGATCAATTTTAGATGAAATAGAAGGAAAAGTATGAAAAATAGCCAGCTCGAGAAAGAAAAAAATTTGCAAATATTCTCTAAAATGATATCCAGCAAAATCCGCAAAGGATTTATACTGGAAGAAAGAAATGACGAATTTCAATTTGCAGTTTTGTATAAAGGTGAAAAAATGGTCAATCATCCATTTAATTTTATCATCTTTTGTTTAACATTAGGACTGTGGGCGTTTCCATGGCTGTACCTTACCATTCAGGCATCAAGACAGAAAAAAATCTTGGTAGCGATAGATGAAGATGGTGTTCCTTTTGTAGAAAGATGTTTAGTCGCCTAAAATAAATTAAATTTTATCCTTTAAGTAAACTCCCGTAACGGAGTTTTTTGCTTTTATAATATCTTCAGGAGTTCCCACAGCCAGTAAATTACCTCCATTTTCTCCTCCTTCAGGACCAAGATCAATAATCCAGTCGGCACATTTTATCAAGTCCAGATTGTGTTCGATTACTATTATTGAATGACCTTTTTCGATCAAGGCATCAAATGAAGCTAGTAATTTTTTGATGTCATGAAAGTGTAAACCCGTTGTAGGCTCATCAAATACAAATAAAGCTTTGTCTTTTGTGGCGCCTTTTACCAAAAATGAAGCAAGCTTGATACGTTGCGCCTCACCACCAGAAAGGGTAGAAGACGACTGTCCAAGCTGTACATATCCCAAACCAACATCTTGTAGAGGCTGCAGTTTTTGAGTGATTTTGTGTTGTTTGTTTTTTTCGAAAAAAGCAATAGCATCGTCAATAGTCATGGTTAGAATATCGTTGATGTTCTTATTATCGAAAGTAATTTCTAAAACTTCTTTTTTAAATCTTTTTCCTCCGCAAGTTTCACACGGAAGCTGAACATCTGCCATAAACACCATCTCGACGTTAATAGCGCCTTCTCCTTTACAAGTTTCGCATCGGCCTCCATCTACATTAAAAGAAAAATGTTTGGCCTGATATCCTCTTATTTTTGATAATTTTTCTTTGGCATACAATTCACGAATGTCGTCATACGCTTTGATGTAGGTAACTGGATTAGAACGAGAACTTCTTCCGATCGGGTTTTGGTCAACGTACTCGATATGTTTAATTTGCGAAAAAGAGCCTTTTATTTCTGAAAACTGACCAGCTTTTTCTGCTGTATTTTCCAGCTTTTTCTGTACTGCTGGAAATAATATTTTCTTAATCAGTGTACTTTTTCCACTACCGGAAACGCCTGTGATTACAGTTAAGACATCCAAAGGAAAAGTAACATCGATATTTTTTAAGTTGTTTTCTCGGGCACCAATAATATCAATGTGATTTTTGAATTTTCGTCTCTTTTTCGGAACCGAAATTTCGAGATCTCCGTTGAGATATTGCGCAGTCAGTGAATCTGATTTTAATATTTCAGAATATGTTCCTTGAGCGACTAAATTTCCTCCAAAAGTTCCTGCCTCGGGACCAATATCAATAATCATATCGGCAGCTTTCATGATATCTTCATCATGTTCTACAACAATAACAGTATTACCCAAATCACGAAGTGAAAGCAGTACTTTTATTAGTCTTTCTGAATCTTTTGGGTGCAAACCTATACTCGGCTCGTCTAGAATGTACATCGAACCCACTAAACTGCTTCCTAGTGAAGTCGCAAGATTGATGCGTTGCGATTCTCCTCCAGAAAGAGTAGCAGAATTTCTATTTAAAGTAAGGTAATCCAAACCAACTTCTGTCAAAAATGACAAACGATTATTGATTTCGACCATCAAACGTTTGGCAATTTGTTGCTCATAAACATTCAAATCGATGTTTTTGAAGAAAGTGACCAAATGTTTAATAGGCAAATCGACCAAATCTGAAACTGTTTTTCCATTAATTTTTACATACGAAGCTTCCTCGCGTAAACGTTTTCCGCGACAAGCGTGACATTTTGTTTTTCCGCGATAACGCGATAACATAACGCGATTTTGAATCTTATAATTTTTTTCCTCGAGTTCTTTAAAGAAATCATTCAAGCCTTGAAAATATTGATTTCCTTTCCAAACTAAATCTTTTTGCTGATCGGTAAGTTCAAAAAATGGTTTGTGTATAGGAAAATCAAATTTGTAAGCATGTTTGACCAATTCATCTTTGTACCAGCTCATACTTTCACCTCTCCAGGGATAAATAGCACTCTCGAAAACGGATAATGATGTGTTTGGTACAACCAAATCGGCATCAATACCAATAATATTTCCGTAACCTTCGCAAACAGGACAGGCTCCGTAAGGGTTATTAAAACTGAACAAATGTACATTGGGCTCCAAAAATGTGATGCCATCTAATTCGAAATTATTCGAATAAGTAAATTTTTTGTCTGAGTTTAGCTCTTGCAGATAGCAAATTCCTTTTCCTTCAAAAAAAGCTGTTTGTACCGCATCGGCCAAGCGATTATAAAATTCTTCTTCGTCTTTGACAACAATTCTATCAATAATAAGAAGAATGTCTTTATTATCTAATTTATGAAAGTCGGTTGGGGTGAAATCATCCAGACGAACCATTTCGTCATCAACCAAAATACGAGCAAAACCTTGTTGTAACAGCACTTTTAACTTGTCTTCTAATTGCCTTCCTTCTTCGAGGTGTATAGGCGAAAGAAGCATCCATTTGCTGTCTAAATCGAAGCTTTTTACGTCTGTTACGACATCCGTTACCGTGTTTTTTTTAACTTCCTCACCAGAAACAGGAGAATAAGTGCGTCCGATTCTGGCAAACAAAAGTTTGATGTAATCGTAAATCTCGGTCGAAGTTCCAACGGTAGAACGAGCGTTGGTGGTATTTACTTTTTGCTCGATAGCAATTGCGGGTGCAATACCCTTTATGTATTCTACTTTTGGTTTGTCTAAACGGCCCAAAAATTGACGTGCATACGACGATAAACTCTCTACATAACGGCGCTGTCCCTCTGCATACAAAGTATCAAAGGCCAAACTCGATTTTCCTGATCCGGAAAGTCCTGTAATTACTACGAGTTTGTTTCGAGGAATCGCAACATCTACATTTTTTAAATTATGTACTTGTGCGCCTTTGATGATGATATTCTGTTTTGGGTCGAGTGTTGAGAGATCGATTTGCATAAAAAATGTCAATTTTTACAAAAGTAATCAATTTTGAATTGAGTTTTGTTAATGACATTGTTCCAAATCTTAACAGAATCGTTTGTTGACGATTTCTTTTTTGTAATGCTATTTTTTTAGTAGAAATTTGTATTTTCTGTATAAAATATGCTATTTTAGGACTGTTTTTCTAATAAATAAACCATCTCATAAATTTGAAAACAAAACTATCGATACTGTTTTTTTGCATAGGTTTTGTCCTATTTTCGCAAGAGCTTCCGCCTATTATAAAATTTCCTCCTGCAATATATGGTGCTGGAAATCAAAGTTGGATGATTGCTCAGGACGATCAAAATTATTTGTATTTTGCTAATAATGAAGGACTTTTAGAATATAATGGTACCAATTGGGATTTGTATCCGACTCCAAATGAAACCATTATGCGGTCTGTAAAAGTGATTGATAACACCATTTACACAGGTTGTTACATGAATTTTGGCTATTGGACCCGTCACGCAAACGGAAAATTACAATATACCTCACTGAGCGATCGCATTAAAAGCAAAATTCTGGATGATGAGCAGTTTTGGAACATTTTAAAATACGATCAATGGATTTTGTTTCAATCGCTGAACCGTATTTATATTTACGATACCAAAACCAAGAAGTTTAAAATTATCGCACCCAAAAGTGGCGTGGTAAAGTCATTTTCGAGCAAAAATGCTATTTATTTTCAAACCCTAAAAAAAGGGCTTTTTGAGATTGAAGGCGGTAAAGAAAAATTGATTTCAGACCATCCTGTTTTAAAGAAATTTACTATTGCTAATATTTTTGCTATTGAAGAAGGATTGATGATCCAGACGCAATTAGATGGTTTTTATAAATTAGTAGGAAGTAATTTAACACATTTTGTTACCGATGTCGATCAGGAACTAAAATCGAGTTTCGTGTACAGTAGCCAGCGATTGCAGGATGGAAGTTATGCTTTAGGAACGGTCTCGAATGGTATTTTTATTTTGTCGAGTACAGGTAAATTAAAGTATCATATCTCGCAGAGCAAAGGTTTGAGCAATAATACTGCGTTGTCCTTATTTGAGGATAAAGATCACAATTTATGGACGGGACTTGATAACGGGATCAATTGTATTAACCTCAAATCTCCGGTGCATAGTTTTACAGACGATACGGGTGTTTTGGGTACCGTATATGCCTCTATTACACACAACGGTCTGTTGTATGTAGGGACAAATCAGGGGTTGTTTTGTAAAAAATACCAGACCAATGCCGATTTTCAGTTTGTACACGGCACAAAAGGGCAGGTATGGTCGTTGTTTAAATATGATAATACATTGTTTTGCGGTCATGATTCAGGCACATTTGTAATAGAAAACACTCTTGCCAGAAATATATTTTCGGCATCGGGAACATGGAAATTTGAAGCTGTTCCTCAAAATAAAAATAAATTGCTTCAGGGAAATTATTACGGGATTTCGGTTTTAGAAAAAGTAGGCAATCAATGGATTTTTAAAAATAAAATCAATGGATTTGACTATTCTTCTCGTTATTTCGAAATTTTGCCCAATTTGGATCTTTACGTAAGTCACGAATACAAAGGTATTTTTAGATTAAAATTAGATAATAATCTTTTAAGCACAAAAGGATTTTATACGTATTCGTCTCCAAAAAATGGAAAAAATGCAAGTTTGACAAAATTTAATAATTCGATTTATTACGCTTATAAAGGAGGGATTTTTAAACTTAATTCCTCTACAAAAAAGTTTGAAAAAGATAGATTATTAAGTGCCATTTTTGAAAAAGACGAGTATACTTCGGGAAAATTAATTGTTGATAATGCGAATAAAATATGGTTGTTTTCTAAAAATTATATCCATTATTTTTCTGCCAGTAAACTAAGTAATCAGCTGAAGCAAAATGTGATTCCGATTCCATCTTCTCTAACCAATTCGATGTCGGGGTTTGAAAATGTCACGCAAATTTCAAAATCAACCTATCTTATCGGCACCACAGACGGTTATTATACTTTGAATATCGATGATTTGAGTTTTAGGAATTACGCAGTCGCTATTTCGGAAATTTCGATCAATAAGCAAAATCAGACCCTTACGAATGTTGTTTTGCATGAAAAAGGAAGTTTCAAATCGAATGAAAACAATATTACTATAAATTATACTGTTCCGGAATACAGCAAATATATCAATTCTGAATACCAATATTTACTAGAAGGTTTTCAGAACGATTGGAGCGAATGGAGCACAAAATCATCCGTAAATTTTAAGAATTTATCGCCTGGCGAATATACTTTTAAGTTAAGAGCAAAATATGCGAATATAGTTTTAGAAAATACGGCAACTTATACATTCGAAATTTTAAAACCGTGGTATCTCACCAATTTTGCTTGCTTTATTTACTTAATAATTGTATTTGTAATTGGATATTTTATCAATAAAGCCTATCGAAATTTTTATCAAAAACAAAAAGAGAAGCTCATTGAAGAGAATAATCTTTTGCTCGAAATTAAAGAACTGGAAAACGAGCAACAATTGATGAAGTTACGAAATGAGCAATTGTCTCAGGATGTTGACAACAAAAATCGGGAACTGGCGGTTTCTACGATGAGTCTTAACAGCAAAAACGAGCTTCTAGCTTTTATCAAGGAAGATTTGAAGAAAACCAATCAGGATGATGATAATAATATCAAATCGGTAATTAGAACCATCAATAAAAATATTACAGAGGAAGATTCCTGGAAAGTTTTTAAAGAAGCTTTTGACAATGCAGATAAAGATTTCTTAAAAAGAATAAAACAATTGCATCCTGTTTTGACTCCAAATGATTTGCGTTTGTGTGCGTATTTGCGTTTGAATCTTTCCTCAAAAGAGATTGCACCTTTGTTTAATATTTCGGTTAGAAGTGTAGAAATAAAGCGATATCGTTTGCGTAAAAAAATGGATTTACAGCACGAAATCGGTTTAGTAGAGTATATCTTGGCTGTATAGTTGGGCTAAAATTTTGTTTGAAAAACTATACATTACCTCAACATTTGTCCTTTATCCATGATTTTCGGCTTTTCTGTTAAAAAAATTAACATTTCTATTTTGTTGATTTGTCGTGTGTTTTTTTGTGATATCTTGAATTTTATTGTCTTTTTTTAAGATGTATGTTTTTTGTTGTGGTGAATTTTATTTTATTCTTAATAAGATGCGATAATTTTATATTCAATAAAAACTAACTAATTATGAAATCTAAATTATTATTAATGGCACTCATGCTGTTTACATCTTTTGCGTTTTCGCAAAACTTAGAGGTAAACGGAACAGTGCTTGATGCTTCAGGTTTATCATTGCCTGGTGTGAATGTAAAAGTGAAAGGTTCTTCGCAAAGTACAACCACAGACTTTGATGGATCTTTTAAACTAACTGCAGTTCCCAAGGGCTCTATCATTGCAGTAAGTTACATTGGTTTTAGAACGCAGGAAGTTATTGTATCTGATAGCAAAATAACCGTCAAATTGGCTGAGGATGCCAGATCACTTGATGAAGTTGTCGTTATTGGATATGGTAGTCAAAAAAAGAGAGAAGTTACGGGTGCTGTATCAACAGTTAGCAGTAAAACGCTGGAGATTTTAAAACCTATCAAAGTAGAACAAGCGTTGCAAGGAACCGTTTCCGGGGTAAATGTAACGACTCAATCCGGAGCACCCGGAGCAGGATTAGATATTCGTATTCGTGGTATTGCAACCAACGGCGAAAATCGTCCGACAACGATTATAGATGGTTATGTGGGCGATTTGAGTTTACTTAACCCTAATGATATTGAGACTATAACTGTCTTAAAGGATGCTCAAGCAGCTATTTATGGGACAATTGGTGCCAATGGTGTTATTTTGATTACCACTAAAATGGGTAGAAAAAATTCTCAAACAAAAGTGTCCTATAATGCTTATACTGGATTTCAGGAAACATCCAGAAAATTACCAACACTAAACGCAACAGAATACGGTTTATTATTAAACGAAAGCTATGCTAATGGTGGTAGAGCGATTCCTTACCCAAACATAAGCAATTTAGGTAAAGGTACAGAGTGGCAGGATGAAGTTTTTGGTAAAGGCGTTCCGATTATTAATCATGATTTGTCTTTTTCCGGAGGTTCAGAAAAAATTACTTATTCTATCAGTGGTTCGCATTTGGATCAGGAAGGAATCGTTGGCGGAGATAAATCTGGGTTTTTAAGAAATACAGCCAGAATTGCTCTTGGAGCCGATTTAAGCGATAGAATTAAATTAAAAACCAATCTTATTTATACTTATTTTAACAGAAAAACATTAAATGAAAATGGCTTAGGTTCTGTTTTATTTAATGCTTTAAATGTACCTGCAACTTTAAGTCCTTACAATGCTAATGGTGATTTTTCATTAGTGCCTAGTACCACTGGATTAGGAACAGAAATTATCAATCCATTAGCGCAAATAGACAATACTTATAATGATTACAATTATAAAAAAATCAATGGAAATTTTGGTTTGGATTATAAAATTTTCAAAGGATTTGTATTATCGAGTGCTATTGGTTTTAATACTTCTAATAGCGAAGAAAAGAATTTTGCAAAACAAATTAGTTATGGAGGTAAAGTTTTTGATGTACAGAGAAGTTCTGTAACTCAAAAAACAGTAAATGATAATAATTATTCTTTTGATCTTTTTGGAACTTACACGAACAAAATTGGAGAGAATCATAATGTAGTAGGTACGGTTGGAACGACCATTTTTAAAGAATGGGGTAATAGTACGTCGGCAACTGGTTTTGATGTGCCGAATAATTCTTGGCAGTTTGCTGATATTTCTTTGACAAAAGGTATTTCAGAAGCTTTGAGTAATAGTGGCTATGTTTACGACCAAAGAAGGCTTTCTTATTTTGGAAGACTGCAATACGATTACAAAGGAAAGTATTTATTATCTGCCATGCTACGTCGCGATTCTTCTACCAAATTTGGGCCAGGGAACAAAGTAGGTTATTTTCCTTCTTTTACTGGAGGATGGGTGATCTCTGACGAAGGATTTTTTGGAGAATCGAAAACAATTAGCTTTTTAAAATTAAGAGCGAGTTACGGAACTTTAGGAAATGATCAAATTCCAAATTTTGGTTATTTAGGATTGTTAACCGGTGAGGGAGCGTATGTTTTTGATGGCGCTTTGGTAAACGGAATCGCAACTGGTCAGGTACCAAATCCGAATTTGAAATGGGAAGAAGCAAGAAAGTTTGACGTTGGTTTGGATGTAAAACTAATCAATGATAAAGTATCGGTAGTTGCAGATTATTTTATTGATACCCGAAATGATTTATTAATACCAAATATTCCAGTTTCTGGAATCACGGGTATTGGGGCTCCTGGTGCAAGTTCGCCAACTTTGAATGCGGGTAGCGTTAGAAATTCAGGTTTTGAATTTGGAATTGATTACTCAGAAAAATTCTCTGATAACTTTTCGATGACTATCGGCTATAACGTTACATTTCTTAAAAACGAAGTCTTAGAAGTAAATAACGGAATTGGTTTTATTGAAGGAGGTTCTTTTGGAGTAGGTCAGCCGGCTCCATCAAGAATGGAAATTGGAAAACCAATGGGGTATTTTTATGGATATAAGACAGATGGAATTTTTCAAAATCAGGCCGAGGTTGACGCACATCCTTCTCAGGTAGCTTTGGGCGCAAATGCTGCACCTGGCGATATTCGTTATGTAGATACAAACGGAGATGGCGTTTTAGACACAAAAGACAGAACGAATATTGGTGATCCTATTCCAAATGCAACCATGGGATTCAATTTACAGTTAAATTATAAAAACGTAGATTTTTCTATGTACACTTTTGCTTCAGTAGGAAATGATATGGTTCGAAACTACGAAAGAACATTATCAGATGCCAATCGTTTAGATTATGTTTTAGACAGATGGACAGGCGAGGGCACAAGTACGACGGTACCAAGAGTGACTACGGGCGCTACAGCCAACAATGTTTTTTCGAATTATTTTGTAGAAGATGCTTCTTACATCAGAATTCAAAACATACAATTAGGATATACTTTAAACCCTGATATTACTGCAAAGGCAGGTATGACAAAACTGAGATTATACACAGGTGTCAACAATTTGTACACTTTTACCAAATACAAAGGTTTTGATCCAGGTGCTTCAAACGGAGCTCCAATTGGAGGAGGAATTGATTACGGATTCTATCCAATACCAAGAACGTATTTATTGGGATTAAACATTAATTTTTAATTGGAATTAAAATGAAAAAATATTTAGTAACAACCATTATAACAATTACTTTATTCTCTGCATTAAGTACTTCTTGTTCAGATGATTTTGTAGCCACTACTCCGGAGTATTCGATAGATTCTGAGAATTATTTTAATTCGAAAGCAGATTACGATCTTGCTATAATTGCGGCTTACGATTTGCTTCAGTCTTCTTATGTGAATGTTTTATTGGGCGAAATTGCTTCAGATAACACTTTTGCCGGAGGAGAAAGCCCTACTGATGTAATTGGTTTTCAGCAAGTAGATGACATGATTCATACTCAGGTAAATAGTAATGTAAGAGATATCTGGAACTGGATGTTTGCAGGTGTACAAAGAGCAAATTACATACTTGAATTTCAAAATAAAACTGATTTTGAAGGAAAAACGCAACTGATTGCCGAAGCACGTTTTCTTAGAGCCTATTACCAATTTGAGTTAGTAAAATGGTTTGGAGGAATTCCGATGAAAGGTGATGCCAGATTTAAAATTGGTGATGAAAAAACAATTCCACGTTCATCAGCAGCAGAAGTGTATGCTTCTATAGAGTCCGATTTAACTTATGCTATTGCGAATTTGTCTCCAACTGCTGCTCAAAAAGGCAGAGCTACCAAAGGTGCTGCACAAGCATTACTTGGAAAGGCCTATTTGTACCAAAATAAATTTACGCAAGCGGCTACTACTTTAGAGAGTCTTATTGGTTCAGGCAATTATTCGTTAGTGACAGATTACAACGCTATGTTTGAAATGGATGGAGAAAATGGAGCAGAATCTGTTTTTGAAGTACAATATACAGATGTAGAAGGAGCTGGTTTTACTTGTTTGCAATGTAGTGAAGGAAACGTAGCTGTTGGTTTTAACGGTATTAGAAATTTTTCCGGACCACTCTTTTCATCAGGATTTAGCTTTAATATTCCAACTGTAGATGCCGTAAATGCTTTTGAAGTGGGTGACAGACGTAAAGATGTGGCTATTTTAGATATTGTTGCTTTTGCTGCTGCTAATACTGCATTCGATAACGGAAATGGTGTTACTTACGGAAAAGGAAATGAAGACACAGGATATTTTAATAGAAAATATTTACCGAGAAAACGAAGTTCAACGGCTGCAGGAGACTTAAACTTAACCAATCCGAACAATTACAGAGCGATTCGTTATGCCGATGTTTTGCTTATGGCTGCCGAAGCGTATAATCGTGGAGGAATTGATGATGGAAAAGCAAGAGGATATCTGAACCAAGTGCGAAGACGTGCTTTTGGAGACAACAATCATGATATTGCAGCTTCCGGAGCCGCATTGACTGATTTCATTTTAGCAGAAAGAAGAGTAGAACTTTTTGGAGAGGGACATCGTTTCTTTGACTTGGTACGAACAGGAAAAGCAGTTGGAAAGATACCAGGTTTTACGGCGAACAAAAATGAATTGTTTCCGCTTCCAATCGAGGAAATTCAATTTGCAAACGGAAACTGGCAACAAAACCCTGGTTATTAAAAAAAATAATTATGAAAAAGATACATTTTATTATAAGTCTTTTCGTTCTGGCAATGCTAATGGCTTGTTCGAATGATAGCAGTGACATTGATTTAGAAGGAATTGAAGGACCGGCCAATATTTCGGCTTTGACCACCGTAACTCAGGATAATTCTGGTAAAGTAACTTTTTTGCCTAAAGGCGAAGGAGTAACGCAGTACAAAATAAATTTCGGAGACGGAAGTCCCCAATCTGATTATTTTGCTGCCGGCGGAACGGTAACACATACTTACAAGGAAGGTATTTATCAAGCCAAAATTATGGCTATGGGTATTACCGGAAAAGTGACAGAAGTTACTCAAGAAGTGATGGTATCTTTTAAAGCACCTCAAAATTTGGTAGTCGTTATTACCAATGATTTATCAGTTTCTAAAAAAGTAACCGTAAAAGCAACAGCAGACTTTGCTATGTTCTACGATGTTTATTTTGGAGAAGCAGGAAAACCGGAACCGATTACGGCAAATAATGGCGAATCAGTTTCTTATATTTATCAGCAACCTGGAGTTTACAGTATTCGTGTAGTTTCAAAAAGTGCGGCGATACAGACTACAGAGAAAATTCAGGATTTTGAAGCCAAATTGGTTCTTAACCCAACAGCTTCTGCCCCAATACAACCAACCAGACAGGCTGGAGATGTAATTTCGATTTACAATGCAAAATATACAAATCTTGCGGGAACAAACTTTTATCCAAATTGGGGACAATCCACTACTTATTCAGAGTTTGATTTGAACGGAGATAAAATATTGAATTATATTAATTTGAATTACGAAGGAATTGCATTGGCAGACAATACATCAATCGATGTTTCTGGAATGGATTTCATCCACATGGATGTTTGGACAGCAGATTTGCCAAAACTTGAAATTTTTCTTATCAGTAAAACGAATGGAGAAAGACCAGTAATAAAGGATTTAACTGCAAACGAATGGACCAGTATTGATATTCCGATTTCAGCATTTACAAGTCAGAGCGGATTTACAGTAGCGGATATTTTTCAACTGAAATTGGTTGGAAATCCTGCTGGAAAAAGTGTTTTTATTGATAATATCTATTTTTATAAAACGCCTTCTCAAGCTATTGAATTGCCTCTGGATTTTGAATCAGGGACATTAACATACGCCTGGTCTGGTTTCGGAGACGCAAGTTTTGGAGCAATTCCGGTTAGTGTTGTAACGAATCCAGATAAAACAGGAGCCAATGTATCGAACAAAGTCGTTAAAATAGAAAAGCTGTCGGGTGCTCAAGTTTGGGCAGGAGCTAGTTTAGATTTAGAAAATGCAATTGATTATACTAAAGGGAATAAAGTCAAAGTTACGGTATGGTCTCCAAAAGTAGGAGCTGATATCTTATATAAAATGGAAGTTTCAACCTCACCAAAAGATGGAAACGGAAATCCAACAGTTTTTATAGAAGTACATGCCACTACAACAACAGCAAATGCATGGCAAGAGCTGACGTTTGACTTAACAACTGCACCTGGTTTTAGTGCCGCTAATAAGTACGATAGGGTAATTTTATTTCCAGACTTTGGACAAATGGGAACAGGTTCCATTTATTATTTTGATGACATTAAACAATCCAATTAAAATTAGAAATCATGAGTAAAAAAACAATTATAAAAATAATATCGTTATTTACGATTCTCTTGATGACGGGTTGCCAAAAAGACGATTATGCTTTTGGTGATTTATCTGCGCCAAACAATCTAAAAATAACGGCCGAAATTGTAGGTAGTACTACAGCAGCTCCCAACGGAGACGGTTCGGGAATGGTAAAATTAACGGCAACTGCTGATAATGCTATCTCGTATAAATTTGTATTTAGCGACGGAACTTCAGAGAATTCTCCAAGTGGTATATTCACCAAACGTTTTACCAAAACGGGTGTCAATACCTATACTGTTACAGCAATTGCTAACGGAAGAGGAGGAGTGGCTACAAATACCACAATTGATGTTACAGTTGTAAGTGATTTTAGTGATGATGAAGCGGTTCAGTTCTTAACAGGAGGATCGTCTAAAAAATGGTATTGGTCGGCATCAGAGCCAGGACATTTAGGCGTAGGGCAAAATGATGGAGATGCTACCAAAAATTATTATGCTAATTATTATCAGGCAGCAGCTTGGGAAAAAGCGGCAGCACCGGCAAGTAGTTGTTTGTATGAGAATGTATTGACTTTTTCGCTTGACGGAGAACAATTAAAATATCAATTGGATAATGGAGGAAGTACATTCTTTAATGCTTCTTTTGCAAGTGTTGCAGGAGGAAGTTCTCCTGATGATGCTTGTTTGGCATACAATACAGGCGGATTAAAAACAGTTTCATTAAGCCCTTCAGAGTCTGTAGTGATGGCCAATCCTAATAACGCTACGCAAACTCGCGGTACTACAATGAATTTCTCTGACGGAGGTTTTATGGGGTATTATATCGGTCAATCTTCTTACGAGATCCTGTCGATTACGGCAAATAGAATGGTAGTTAGAGCCGTTATGGGCGGAAATCCTGCTTTGGCTTGGTATCATATTTTTACCACAACAAAACCAACGCAAAACCAAGCTGTTGATTATACAAATTTGGTTTTTTCGGATGAGTTTAATACCGATGGAGCTCCCGATGCTACCAAATGGGGATTTGATACAGGTAGAGGCGATAATGGTTGGGGAAATGGCGAAAAACAAAACTACACCACGGCCAATACAAATGTTATTGTACAAGGCGGAAACTTAAAAATCACTGCTAAAAAAGAAGCTTCAGGTGGAGCAGATTATTCTTCAGCAAGATTAAAATCAGAAAATAAATTTGAGTTTACGTATGGTAAAGTTGAAGTGAGAGCCAAATTGCCAATAGGCGCAGGGACCTGGCCAGCCATCTGGATGTTGGGAGAAAATTATGCAACAAACACTTGGCCTGCTTGTGGCGAAATAGATATTATGGAGCATGTGGGGAACAATCAAAATGTGATTCATGGAACCCTTCATTATCCTGGAAATTCTGGAGGAAATGGAAATACAGGCTCTAAAACAATTGCCAATGTTTCTACAGAATTTCATGTGTATAAAACCATTTGGAGTCCAGCTTCTGTAAAAATTTATGTAGACGACGAACTGATTCATTCGGTTGCAAATAGTGCTTCATTACCATTCAATAAAGATTTTTTCTTGATTTTAAACGTTGCAATGGGAGGAAGTTTTGGTGGAAATATTGATCCTGCTTTTACACAATCTTCGATGGAGATCGATTATGTTAGAGTATATCAATAGGTTTTGATTAGTAATAATTTTGGATAAGAAGGTCGGCTTAAGGCTTACCTTCTTATTTTTTTAATGAAATATTTAGCAGATGAAAAAAATAATAGCGCTACTCATAATGAGTAATTTTTGTTGGGCGCAACAAGCAGAAAGAAAACTCGTATGGGAGGAGAATTTTAATAAAAAAACATTAAATGAGTCCGTTTGGAATTACGAGCTGGGTGATGGATGTCCTAATCTTTGCGGCTGGGGAAACAATGAAAGACAGATTTATACCCAAAACAATCATCAGATAAAAAAAGGAGACCTAATTATCGAAGCCCGAAAAGAAGGAGATAAATACACCTCTACCAAAATCACGACAAAAGGAAAAAAAGAGTTTTTATATGGTAGAATAGAGACCAGGGCAAAATTGCCAATAGGTCAGGGTTTATGGCCAGCATTCTGGATGTTAGGCGCAAATATTGATGAAGTAAAATGGCCGAAAACAGGCGAAATAGATATTTTAGAATACATTGGCAAAGAGCCTCACATGGTTTATACAACCTTGCACACACAAGACAGTCACGGAAACAGCATTAATACCAAAAAAACAAAATTTGATAACATAGAAGAAGGGTATCACGTTTATGCCATCGAGTGGACAAAAGATAAAATTGAGTTTTTTGTGGATGCTACATTGGTTTATACCTTTAATCCGGAAGTAAAAAATGACGATACATGGCCGTTTGATAAGCCTTTTTATATCATCGTTAATTTGGCAATCGGAGGAAACTTTGGTGGCCCGGAAGTAGATGACAAGGTTTTGCCACAAAAATACAGTATAGATTATATAAGAGTTTATCAGTAGCATTGTATAATTACAATTAATACTACAAAAAATAAAAGTTAAAGTTCTTATTTTTAGATGTTTAGATGTGCTTGCTAAATTGTTAAATTGTTCGCTTTTTTACTATTATCAGGCAACGAAGCGATATATTTTAGAGTTTCTTTTTGTTTTTTGAGAATTTATTATTAATTATTATTAATTTCATTTGCTTTTTAAAATATTTATTTGTTAAATTTGAACAAATATTTAACATAACTCATAAACGGATAAGCCTATACAATAACATTACTTTTTAGAAAAAATCTTTAAATTTTAAACAGAAACTAAAAAGTTAGTATTATGGCTGATCTGCATATTCCAGACGCTCTATTAGTAAAAAACTATATCGAGGGCAACGAAAATTCTCTTGCTACATTGATAAACAGGCACGAATCTAAAATATATGGATTCATATATTCTAAGATTGCTGATAGAGACATTTCAAATGATATTTTTCAGGATACTTTTATTAAGGTAATTAAAACCTTAAAAAGCAATTCATATAACGAAGAAGGTAAATTCCTTCCTTGGGTAATGCGTATTTCTCATAATTTAATTGTAGATCACTTTCGCAAAACAAAAAAAATGCCCATGTATAGAGAGACCGAAGAGTTTTCGATTTTTTCTATCATGTCTGATGATTCTCTGACCATCGAGAATAAAATGATCGTAGATCAGGTTGAGGTTGACCTAAAAAGACTTATAGAAGAACTTCCGATGGATCAAAAAGAAGTTTTGGTTATGCGAATGTATCAGGATATGAGTTTCAAAGAAATTTCAGAACTTACGGGCGTTAGCATTAACACAGCGCTGGGCAGAATGCGTTATGCATTGATGAATTTGAGAAAAATTATAGACAAACATCAAATTGTTTTAACCAACTAATACTATTTTAAGTATTAGGTCGTTATACTATAATAAAACAAATTATAGTATGGCAAAAATTTACTCTAAAAAGGCGTTAGTTGCTCAAGACTTAAAGCCTAAAAAAGAAGTAGTTTCTTTTTTATTAAGCTATTCACAAGCCTTAACCGTTGTGAAAGTTAATAATAAAAGAATCGAAATTATAGCTAATTAAAACATTCCGCTTTTTCTGGCGGATGTTGATAGTAAAGAAAAACCAACTGGTCGTTTGGTCTAAAAATTCACTCTTTGTATGCAGATACATTCGGTGAATTTTTTTTATGAATAATTTTCAAGCTAAGCTTTTCTTTAACTTAGAAAAAACGAATATTTTTCCACTATTTTTGTTTTTTACATAATAATGTGTAAGGTTTTAACTGTATTTTTGCTACGGTTTAGTTAAATTTTCATATTTTAATT
The DNA here is from genome assembly GCF_020911905.1 of Flavobacterium flavipigmentatum. Classification (NCBI taxonomy): domain Bacteria; kingdom Pseudomonadati; phylum Bacteroidota; class Flavobacteriia; order Flavobacteriales; family Flavobacteriaceae; genus Flavobacterium; species Flavobacterium flavipigmentatum. The sequence continues at coordinate 2,613,275 of NZ_CP087133.1, forward strand.
AACTTTTGTTTATTTATTCAATAATAAGTTTTATTTTAGTTAAAAAGTAATTTTTTATTCAGCAAAATTACGCGATTATAAAGGTTTTTGTGTAAAAATCCTTTAAATTTAAAAGAATAACTATTATAAGTCACTAAATAAATGTTTAACTAAATCAATTGTTACATGAAGAAAAATTACACTATTTTATTTCGTTTTGTTTGTTGTACATCATCTTAATGTTTCAGAAAGAATCTAAGACTGATGGAGCATTTAGCGTACTCCTTACAGTAAGTAAGAGCGCAATTTTGTACTTTATTTTAAGTACTATTTGCCCCAAATATGGTTAAAATAAAATTTTCAGCACAGTTGCTTGCTAGAAGATTTGTCAAGATTAACCGTAAAATCTATTTAACAATCAAACTTAACCGAAAATGAAAATGAAAAAGAATCTAATAACATTATCATTATTACTATTGATAAATGTTGGAATATTTGCTCAAAAAGATCAAATAAAAGAAGCGCAATCGTTCTACGATAAAGGAAAAGCAGAAGAGGCACTGGATGTTCTGAAAAAAATGGAGTATCAGGTATTAAATGCCCCAGATGATGTAAAAACAGACTATTTTTTTTTAAAAGGAAATGTTTACAAAGAGTTGGCTTCCAAAAATATAGATGCTGCTAACAATTTTGCTTTGGCGTCTGCTGCTTACCAAGATGTACTTTTGTACGAAAATGATTCCAGAGTTTACCGATATGCAGTAAAAGCAAATTTGGCTTTAAAACAGATGAAATCTACACTTGTAGATGGAGCATACAATGATTATCAGGCCGCGAAATACAAAGAAAGCGCCGATAAAAGTTACGAAGTTTACCTATTTGATAAAAGAGATACCTTAAACCTCTACAATGCTGCATCTTCTTCTCTAACGGGAAAGGATTATGTTTCGGCCATAAAATATTTTGAGCAGCTTAAAAAAATAAATTATACCGGAAAAGGATTAGTTTATTATGCTACAAACAAAAAAACAAAAACAGAAGAAGCTTTTATCTCTTTGAGTGCCAGAGAATCTAACATAAAAGAAGGCCTTTACGAGAAGCCTCGCAATGTATTTCCACCTTCAAAAAAAGAAGATATTATCACCGCTTTAGCTTTTTGTTATTTAGAGAGAAATGATTTCGCAAACGCAGAAAAATATTATCTCGAAGGATTACAGGTAAATCCAAATTGTATCAATTGTTACATTAATCTCGCTTATGTAAAAATACAATTAAAAAGAGCATTAGTAGATCAAATGGCTTTGCTGGGCAACACTCCAAAAGAAATGAAAGAGTACGATAAATTAGATGCACAGAAAGACGAAATTGTCAAAAGTGCGATTCCGTATCTCCAGAAAGCATTGACTTTAGAACCTAAAAATGAAGATGCAACAAAATCTCTTTTAGGAATATACAGATCACTAAATATGACCACTGAATACAATTCCTTAAAAAGCGGAATGTAACCAAGAATAAAGAAGCTACTAAATTTTCTTTTTAGTAGCTTCTTCTATAACAGATTTTTTACCAATTGTTCGGGTAATGATATCCTTCTCAAGATTCCAGCCTCTTGCGGGCGAATATTCGCGTCCGTACCAAATGATTTGCAGGTGCAAATCGTTCCATATTTCTCTCGGAAAAAGTCTTTTGGCATCTTTTTCGGTCTGAGCTACATTCTTCCCATTCGAAAGATTCCATCGGTACATCAGCCTGTGAATGTGTGTGTCCACAGGAAAGGCAGGAACTCCAAATGCTTGCGACATCACCACACTTGCCGTTTTATGACCCACCGCCGGTAATTCTTCAAGAGCTTCAAAACTCTGTGGCACTTTGCCATCATGTTTGTCTATCAAAATGTGTGATAAACCATGAATTCCCTTCGATTTCATCGGAGACAAACCACAAGGCCTAATAATTTCCTTAATTTCTTCTACCGACATTTTTATCATATCATAAGGATTGTCCGCTTTTGCAAAAAGCAAAGGTGTAATTTGGTTGACGCGCACGTCGGTACATTGCGCCGAAAGCAAAACGGCAATTAACAAGGTATAAGGATCTTTATGGTCTAGCGGAATCGGTATGGTTGGATAGAGTTCTTTTAACGTATTTATAACAAATGTTACACGAGCTTCTTTATTCATTTCCGTAATTTTAGTCTCGTAAAAATAGTATAATTTTCATGATGTGCCTAATCCAGCTTTCTGTTTCAACTCCTCATTGTGTTAGCAACATTTTTAAGCATTTACAAGAGCTTCCGCTGGTCGCTTTGTAAAAGCAAAAAATGTAAGCTACCACAACTCCGGGGTTTTCTCGGCAATCTGGGGCTGGGGAGAAGTTTTCAGTAGGAGTTACAAGTTAGGTAGAAATTTTGCTTAATTTAGGTACATAAAAAATCTAAAAATACAAATATGACAACATTAAAAAAAGGCGATAAAGCACCCAGTTTTTCAGGAGTTGACCAAGATGGTAAAACACATCAATTGGCAGATTACAAAGGAAAAAAATTAGTAGTTTTCTTTTATCCAAAAGCCAGCACGCCAGGCTGTACAGCAGAAGCATGTGATTTAAGAGATAATTTTGAGCGTTTTAAAGCCAACAATTACGAGTTATTGGGCGTAAGTGCCGACAGTCAGAAAGCGCAAGCAAAGTTTAAAGACAAATACGAATTTCCTTTTGCATTATTGGCAGACGAAGACAAATCGGTTATTACTGCTTTTGGCGTTTGGGGACCAAAAAAGTTTATGGGAAAAGAATATGACGGTATTCATAGAACGACTTTTGTTATTGACGAAAACGGCATCATAGACGAGGTAATCGAAAACGTAAAAACCAAAGAACACGCTGCTCAAATCTTAAAATAGGTCTTCTGTAAAAGTTTTTTGTGAGCAGTAAAATGTCAACTCGACTGAAGCCGAAGTTTTACAAACAAATATGCCTCAGGTTTCTTATAAAAACGAGAGCCCTAGCCCTGATAGAAGCGGTATCCTTTTGTTTTTTTCTTTAAAAAACAAAAGATACAAGCGGATAGAAGGAAATTGCTCCTAAAAAATAGAAAGTCCAAAAAAGCAATCTGCTTCTTTGGACTTTTTAATTCTGTGCATCGCCAAAATTATTTTTGTTCTAATTCTTTTTGCGGATGGTAGCCAAAAAGGTGGTGTTCTTTTATAATTTCCGGAATACCTGCAGGAAGCATGTGTTCCCAGCCTGATAAACCTTGGTTGATCATTTTTAAGACTTCGCGAGAGAAAACTTCCAGATTGTTTGGATCGTAATCGGCAATATCAACTACTTTTCCGTTAAATTTGAAGAACTTGTATAATTCCTTCATTCTAGGATGTACTTTCAGGTTGTCAGAATTCATTAACACGCCATTCTCATCCAACATAGGATACAAGAAAACCTTCATGTCACGGTAGAATAATTTTCCGAAAGCTTCAAGGATCCCACCACTTAAATGGCGGTAATATTTCTCATCAAAAATATCAACTAAGTTGTTGACTCCCATCGCCAATCCCATTCTGGCTTTGGTATAATTGGCAAAATATTCTACGACTTTATAGTATTCCTGGAAGTTCGAAATCATAACGGTTTGACCCAATGAGCAAAGCAATTCGGCTCTGTCCATAAAGTCACGTTCGTCAATTTCACCATCTGAACGTAAATTAGAAAGTGTAATTTCAAAAATAACCAATGTATTGTCTTTCTCTACTTTATTTTCTTCGAGAAACATCTTTAGTGATTTCTCGTACATGTCCATATTTACTTTGGTAACGGGACGAAAACTTCCTCTCAAGGCGAGAAGATTTTTTTTGTATAAAATGGCAGCAGGAAGAATATTTTTTCCTTCAGGATTAAACATTACGGCATCTGTCATTCCGTTTTTGACCAATTGTAAACTCATCAAACGGTTATCAACATCTGCAAAACGAGGTCCTGAGAAGTTAATGGTGTCAATTTCGAGTTGGTCTTTATCTAAGTGATCGTACAAATAACGAAGTAATCGTTTTGGATCATTGTATTTATAAAAGGCGCCGTAAATAAGGTTTACTCCTAAAATTCCGAGCGTTTCTTGTTGCAAACGGGCGTCGGTTTCTTTAAAACGAATGTGTAGAATAATTTCGTTGTATGCTTCGTCAGGTTCTATTTGATAACGTATTCCTACCCAGCCGTGACCTTTAAATTGTTTGGCAAAATCGATGGTTGCAACGGTGTTGGCGTAACTAAAGAAAAGTTTGTTGGGGTGTTTTTCTCGGCTCAGACGTTCTTCAATAAGTTCACCTTCAAAGGTTAACATTTTCTTGAGTCGGTTTTCGGTCACATAGCGACCATCGCCTTCGATACCATAAACGGCATCACTAAAATCTTTATCATAGGCAGACATTGCTTTTGCAATTGTTCCCGATGAACCTCCAGATCTGAAAAAATGCCTTACTGTTTCTTGTCCAGCGCCAATTTCGGCAAAAGTTCCGTAGATGTTCTCGTTTAAATTAATGCGTAACGCTTTGTCTTTTATAGAAGGAATCTGTTCGATGACCTTGTCACCTTTGAGTTTTATTTCTGTACCCATTTTATTTTAAATAGATTTGTTACAAAGTTAGCAAATTAGGTTTCTAATGAAAGAGAAATAATCCTATTTTTGTAAAAAAAACATGTTCAATTGAAAGTCTATTTTTTAGGTACTGGAACTTCTCAGGGTATCCCTATTATTGGGGTCGATCATCCCGTTTGTAAAAGCACTGATGCTAAGGATAAAAGACTTCGTGTATCCATCTGGATTACATGGGGTAATCATTCTTATGTAATCGATTGCGGACCCGATTTTAGACAGCAAATGCTTTCTTGCGGATGCGAACATTTGGATGCTATTTTGTTTACGCACGAACATGCAGATCATACCGCTGGTCTGGATGATATTCGCCCGTTTAATTTCAGACAGGGCGAGATACCTGTTTATGCGCATCAGCGCGTGATTGACAACCTTAAGCGTCGCTTTGATTATGTGTTTGAAACCGTCAATAAATATCCCGGTGCTCCAAGTGTAAAAACCATAGAAGTCATCAATAACGAACCTTTTGCGGTGGGCGATAAAATGGCCATTCCTGTAAATGTGATGCATGGTGATTTGCAGGTTTTTGGTTATCGAATAGACGATTTTGCTTATCTGACAGATGTAAAAACAATTACTACAGAAGAAATTCAAAAACTGAAAGGCCTAAAAGTTTTGGTTGTGAATGCGTTAAGGTTAGAACCGCACGATACACATTTTAATTTGCAGGAAGCATTAGATTTTATACATTTGATTCAGCCCGAAAAGGCCTATCTTACACATATTAGCCACGTTTTAGGATTTCATGAAGAAGTGCAAAAGCACTTGCCGAAAAATGTTTTCCTGGCGTATGACAACTTAGAAATTACAATTTAAATTATAGTACAAAAATGAAAAAATCTTTAATGCTTTACCTTTTTTTATTGGCCATTTTAATGAATATTTTTACGTACATGTTTTACAGCAGAGAGGTAAAATTTGGACAGGAACGATATGAAAAAACAACTAAGAAATTGAGAGACAGTATCAATTTGGTGTCAACACAACTATCTGAGGCAGATTATTTTTCGTTGGTACATAACGAAAACGCACAAAATTATTTTGATAACAGCGCTTCTGGAGGAAAAGTAATTTTGTACGAAAAATTAATTCCGGTGGTAACCGAAAAGTTATTAGATTTAAATTCCAATCCAAACGGCAATCCTTACACGGGACAAGACAAGATAGACAATAAGAAATTTATCATCAATAAGGTAAAAATTTTAAACCACAGATGGATCATTGCCGATTACAGCAATGGACAATTATGGGGTGAAGTGTTATTGAAATATTTTGTAAACGATGATGAATCGATTGATTTTGAAGTGAATCAATCTCTGTTGTATCAGAAATAAATGTTTCTCAGTCGCAGTTTTTTAGTTTCAGTAGAACCTGAAAACTGCGACCGAAAACCAAAAATTACTCCGCCAACCAATTCTTAAAATCAAAGAAATTTTGAGGCGCCACACCATGTCCAACAGGATATTCTTTGTAGGTAACAGGAATATTTAATTTTTCTAAAATCGCTGGTGTTTTTCTTGCCCAATCAATCGGGATAACCTGATCTACAGTTCCGTGTGAAGCAAATATTTTTAGATTTTTAAAGTTGTTTTTTTCAAAACCTTCTTTAATGATTTCTTCGTTAAAATAGCCGCTCATCGCCACCACTTTCTGAATTTTTTCAGGATATGAAAGTGCTACTGAATAGCTCAAAATAGAACCTTGGCTGAAGCCAATTAAAGTGACATTATTAGGATCAATTGGATAATTTGCAACCAATTCGTCTACAAATTTAGCAATAAGATCGCGCGAAGTTTTGGCTTGCTCATTATCTGAAAATTTGTTTTGGTCGGCATCAAAATTAATAGCATACCAAGCATAAGCTCCATACTGCAAATCATAAGGTGCTCTTGCCGAAATGATGTAATAATGATCAGGAAGTTCAGTTGCAAACGAAAATAAATCGGCTTCGTTACTTCCGTATCCGTGCAATAAAAGCAAAACAGGATTTTTGTCCAAAATAACTTTAGGTGCTTGTATTTTATATTCGAGAGAAAGATTCATTTTTTAAATTGTGAGTTTTGAGTTGTGAAACTCAGTTTTGGAAATTTGTTATTTTTGAATTTAATTATCCGATAGATTTAAACCATTTTTGGTACCACTCACCAACCAGCGGCATTGGTTTTGTATGCCCCTGAATAGCGCTAAATATGCCATAAGACCATAAAACAGAAATACAAAGCCACATTGGGAAGGTGATAAAAAAACTATCAAAATTACTGACTATCAGTGCAAAAGAAATAAAAGTTAACGATATTCCTAGCGCTTGTCGAATATGAAAAGAAGCAAAACTATTTTTGTTTTCAGCGTTCATTGACATTGCAATCAGAACTCCAACGATTAGTATATAACTCGTGATAGCGATGGGTTTTCCTTCTTCTATTGAATTGTTCATTGTCATTATTTTGAGATAATAAGTTGATTTTGATTTAAAATTCCATAAACAGTTCCTCTGATTTCAGTTTCTAAAAAAGCAGAGTTTTTAGATTTTGAAAGGATATGCTCTTTCGTAAAAGTCGATTTCCCTTCAGGTGTAAAAAGTGTAAGATTTGCTTTTTGTCCTTCGTTAATCGATTGACTTTCGATACCAAAAACAGCCTTTCCAGAAGTTAGTTTTTCAACTATAGTTTCTAAAGGCAATACGTTTAATAAAGCTCCAAAAGCACTTTCTAAACCAATAGTTCCGTTTTTGGCGGTATCAAATTCCATTTTTTTAAATTCGATATCAATTGGGTTGTGGTCAGAAGTGATCATATCAATAGTTCCGTCCAGAACTCCATTGACAAGTGCAGCTCTATCGGCTTCTGTTCGCAATGGCGGGGTAACTTTAAAACGGGTATCAAAACCTTCTAATGCAACATCTGTAAATCTCAGGTGGTGTACTGCAACGCTACAACTCACTTGCAGGCCTTTTGATTTGGCTTCTTTTATCAATACTAAAGATTTTGCTGTAGAAACTGTCGGAATATGAAGTTTTCCCCCGGTATATTCTAATAAAAACAAGTTTCTGGCTACTTGAAGTTCTTCGGCAAGATTAGGGATTCCTTTGAGTCCTAAACGTGTAGAAACGATTCCCTCATTCGCTACTCCATTTCCTTTAATATTGCTGTCTTGCGAATATGCAATCACTAAACCATCAAAATCTTGTACGTACTGCAAGGCTATTTTTAGCAAATTGGCGTTGTCAATGCTTTTATTATAATCTCCAAAAGCAACAGCTCCGGAATTTTTCATGTCATAAAGCTCCGCCATGTCTTTGCCTTCGCTTCCTTTGGTCAAAGCACCAATAGGGAAGAGCTCTGTTGCAAAACCATTGGCTTTGTTTTTTACAAAATTTATCTGCGATTGATTATCAATAACAGGGTAGGAATTGGGCTGTAAAGCAATAGCGGTAAAACCACTTTTTGCAGCGACTTGTAATCCGTTGGCTATGGTTTCGCGGTCTTCGTAACCCGGCTCACCAAAAGAAACACTGCTGTCGAACCAACCTTGCGAAAGATGTAAATTACCTAATTTAACTTCGGTGGCATCCGCAATTTCAGGAAGTGAAGTTCCTATTTTTTCTATAAAACCATCTGCAATTAAAACATCAACGGTCTGATTATGGAACGGACTTTTTGAGTCGATAATTTTGGCGCTTCTGATGATTATTTTCATATTGTAGTATTTTTATTTTATGCTGAAATTGTTATTCTTAAGTACTACCTGACATTTCTCCTTCCTCGAAAAGACAAACGAAAAGCAAAAACAAAAACCTTTATATTTTACTTCACGAATTTGATGATCGCCATTTCTATGGCCAAAAATAACAGTGCAAAGATAACAAACCATTTCCAAATTTGGCTGTCTGTTCGCTCAGTTTGTAAGGTGTTAAAAATGGTCGAAATCGTATCGGCTGTTTTAAAATCTGATACAGCATTTTTGTTGACCTGACTTAAATCACTTTCGCTTCGGCTGTAATTGAAACTCAGATTTTCAACCCATTCATTTTTATCAAAAACACTATAATTGCCGGCTATTTCAGGAAAATCATTAAAAGTTAATTTTACTTTGTTGTTCAAAATTTGTTGAATCGGAATAAAAGATGCTTCTCTTCCTTTTACCTCCAAAATAGCATCTTTGTTGAGTGAAATATCTACAAAATAAGGTTGATTATGACCAATTACAAACGCATTAACACCTGTTTTTTGATTGTTTTGTGCCATTTTATAAAACAAAGGAACTATTAAAGGCGATTGTTGAAAGTTTGAATTTTCGCTGTTAATTGGTGCCGAAAAAACAGAAACACCTGAAACCGGATTCTGAATCATTGTAATAAATACGCTTTGGTCTTCATACGATAAAACGGCTGGGTAGGCAGATGAAATACTAAATGAACTGTTTGTTTTTGGATATTGAAAATTACTGATTTTATTCTCGAAAACACCTGAAAACAAAGGATGATCGAAGTTTATTTTTGTAATTAACTTGTTTTTATCTTCTCGGTTTTTAAATTGAATTTTACCAAAATTGCTTAAAAAAGTATTTAAGTTGCTAATCGAACTTTTCTCAGACGGAATTACAATCACATTTCCGGCTTTTAGCACGAAAGCTTTCAAAGTAGTTTGCAGAGCTTGAGGAACTTCTTCCAATTCATTTAAAATGATAGTATTCTGTTTTTCTAAATTATTGTAATCCAGTTCGCTAAGCGAATAATTGTTGTAATTGAATTCGCTTGGCGTATAAATTCGAGATAAAAAATTGCTTTTTGCAGCATTTCCAATACTAATTACATTTGTTTTTTTAGTTTTTGAAATGCTGAAATACAGTTTGTTATCATAACTTAAACCATTGTCTTCGATGGCAACATAGCCATGAAAAGCTTCTTTTGGAATTGTAAAATTGATTTTCTTTTTCTTCGTATCAAAATTGATAATCGTTTTGGCAATCAGTTTATTTTGATTGTATAAAGCTGTAGAAACAGGTTTAAACTCTTGGCCGTAGGCTGATAAATTGACGGTTATCTCGTAGAAATTTTCTAAAGTTTGATGAATAAAAACGCTGTCAATGGCGATATTGTTTGTTTGTTCTGCTTCGGGAATTATAAAATATGGTTTATCCTCTTCGTCAGTAAGTACGATGTCTTTTTCTACCAAACCAACGGCATCGGTGATAATAACAATATCTTTTTTATGAGCTGATTTATGTGCTTTTACTTTTGCTAAAATTGAAGAAAGTTCAAATGGAGTGGCACTGTATTTTAAGTTTTGCAGATCGTTTCTAACTGATTTTATATCAGTATTCCAATAATTTTCGGTATTGGTTAGCAAAGAAAACTGACTGTTTTCGGGCGTGTTTTCTAGTAATTCCTGAACGGCGCGTTTGAGCAATTCTCCTTTTTTGCCTTTGGCCTGCATACTAAACGAATTGTCAAGAATAATGTACATTTCGTTAGATGCTTCTTTATGGTTTTTGGCTTCAAAATAGGGTTGTGCAAAAGCAAAAATAGCACACGCAAGTAATAATAATCGTGTGGCGAGTAACAATCTTTTCTTGATTTTAGAACTTTTTCTGGTTTGTATTGAAAGTTCTTTTAGAAAACGAACATTAGTAAAATAGGAAGTTTTAAAACGTCTTAATTGGAACAAATGCACCAAAATTGGGACAATCAATAAAAATAGAAAGTATAGAATTTCGGGTTGTTTAAAATGCATTCTGGCTTCGATTTTACTTCACTACGTTTTATTTTTGTGAAGATACAGGCCAAAAATACAAATTTTTAGTCAAACCTTATCAGTTCTAGAAGAGATTATGTACAAACATTGAATTCAGAAAAGAAACAAAATTTTAGGTCACTATTGTATTTCAAAATAGTAAAATCATACCCGAATAATGTAACTTTTCAAAGTTCATTTGTAACAAAAAATAGTTTTCCAAAACATATTATTACCTATTTTAGCCTTTCAAAAACAAAATTATAAATTATGAAGAAATTATATATTGTATTGTTTTCAGCTTTTGCAATTACGACTTTGCAGGCACAGAACAAATTCAATTTATTGGTCGGAACTTATACTAATAAATGCCAGAGTAACGGAATCTATGTTTACGAGTTTAATGCTGTTTCTGGTGATTTTAAATTAAAAAATTCTTCAGACAATGTGGTGAGTCCAAGTTATTTGTCGGTTTCGGCAGACAACAAATTTATTTATGCCGTAAATGAAAACGGAACTCAAAGTACTGCAAGTGCTTTTGGTTACAATTCGAAATCTGGAAAAGTAGATTTATTAAACAAAAATGAAACTCTTGGAGATGATCCGTGCCATTTGATAAATGATGACAAAAATGTTATCGTTGCAAATTATTCTGGCGGTAGTATTGCTGTTTTTAAGAAAAATCCAAATGGAAGTATTTCTACCGTACAACAACTTCTTCAGCATGATGGTAAAGGCCCGAATACTGCTCGTCAGGAAAAGGCGCATGTGCACATGGTTGTTTTTTCGCCAGATAAAAAGTTTGTTTTATCGAATGATTTAGGTCTGGATAAAGTTTTTATATACAAATACAATGCGGATTCTAAAAATGAAGTGCTAACATTAAAAGAAAGTATCGAGGTAAAACCCGGAAGCGGACCAAGACATTTGACATTTAGTAAAGATGGAAAGTTTGTGTACTTGATTCAGGAATTAGACGCTACTCTAACCACTTTTGGTTATGATAAAAATGGCAGCCTGAAAAAAATAGCAGAAACCAGTATATTACCAAAAGATTTTCAAGGTGGTACAAGTGGCGCTGCAATCAAAATTTCGCCTGACGGAAAATTTTTATACGTGTCAGACCGTGCAGATGTGAACGCTATTTCGGTCTATAAAATACAAAAAAATGGTGCTGTAGAATTGGTAGAGCAGGTGAGTAGTTTAGGAAAAGGGCCGAGAGATTTTTCGATCGATCCTACTGGGAGTTATCTTTTAGTTGCGCACCAATATACAAATAATATCTCCATTTTTAAAAGAGACAAAACAACAGGAAAGTTAAAAGACACAGGCAAGAAAATCGAATTGTGTTCTCCAGTTGGATTGGTTTTTACAAAAATATAATTTTTTAAGGGACAAAGGTACAAAGCTTCTGAGTGACTAAGATTTTAAGAAAACCCATAAAAAAGGCTCAAAATTACAGAAAGATAAAAGTTTAAACGACTTTGAACCTCTGTAACTTTGAGCCTTTGAATCTTTAAAAAAAAACTATTTATTACTATCTTTTCTTTTTTTATCTCGGGTTTTCAACATGTTTCTATTGACAGAACCATGTGTTTTCTTTTTGGTTTTTGATGGACCGCCAAGATTTATCTTTTTATTTTTTTTGTCTTTTTCATGAAAGGCTCCATCACCGCTAAGTTTTACTTTTTTCATTAAAAACTTAATCGGCTGTTTGTCTTTTTCCGGCTCGATCAATTTAGACGAAATCTCAACTTCTTCAGGAAAATCAGCTATCGGAAGCTCTCTGTTCATTAATACTTCCACCTCAATTTTAAATTCTTCTTCACGGGGTGTGATGAAACTAATGGCTGTTCCTGTCGCGTCTGCACGACCTGTACGACCAATTCTGTGCATATACAATTCCGGAAATTCAGGAAGCTCAAAATTGATAACGTGCGAAATATTCGAAATATCTAAACCTCTCGCCATAATATCGGTGGTGATCAAACCGCGAAGATTGCCTTCTTGGAATTCTGCCATTGTGCTCAAACGATAATTTTGAGATTTGTTGGAGTGAATTACCCCGAACTGACCTTCAAAATCTTCTTCGATGCGATCGTGAAGCATGTCCGAAATCTTTTTATTATTAACAAAAACCAAAACACGTTCCATGCTTTCGTTTGTGGCTAACAAATGTTTCAGAAGGTTAACTTTTGTATTAAAGTTAGGAACATTATAAGTAATTTGAGTAATATTTTCCAGCGGAGTTCCTGAGGCAGCAAGTGTAACTTCTTCGGGAAAATCAAAAAAGTCATTTAGCACAGCATCTACTTCATCTGTCATGGTCGCCGAAAATAAAATGTTTTGACGCTTGGTTTTCATCATGGCCAAAAGAGCAGTCAATTGTGTACGGAAGCCAAGATTTAGCATTTCGTCAAACTCATCAATTACTAATTTTTGAGTTTCGTCAAAGCGAATTACAGCATCCAAAGCCAAATCCATCGTTCTACCCGGAGTTCCAACCAAAATATCAACACCTTCGTAAACGGCTTTTTTTTGTGTATTGATGTTCACACCACCAAAAATACCAAGCGTACTCACCGACATGTATTTTGTCAGTTTTTCTACTTCTTCGACTACCTGAACAACAAGTTCGCGCGTAGGAACTAAAATGACAATTTTAGGAGTATTGGTAGGCGTAAATTTGTATAATTTTAAAAGAGGCAACAAATAGGCAAATGTTTTTCCGGTACCGGTTTGTGCAATTCCCATCATATCTCGCCCAGACATAATCACCGAAAATGATTTTTCCTGAATAGGTGTTGGGGTAACAAATCCCAATTCATCGATTGCTTTTTGTAAAGATTTAGGGAGATTGAATTTTTCGAAAGTGCTCATTTGCATTAAATTTTGTGCAAAGATAGCTATAAATAGCTGAAAAATGTGTAACTGTTACAAATTAGGGGCGTTTATACGATTACTATTTCGCAAAAAGGACGTTTCAAAACCTACAAAAAACGTTTTATTCGCAATAAAAGCTCTTTTGGATTAAATGGTTTTGTAATAAAATCATCTACTCCTAACAAAAAGGCTTGCTCTACTGTTCGCTCTTCTTCGCCCAAAATAGATAATGCAATAACAGGTATTTGCTTGTGATTTTTTTTGATATAATCAATCACTTCTAGGCCAGATTTTAGTGGAATCATGATATCTGTAATAACCAAATCCGGCATAATACTGCCAATAGTCTCAATGGCGGTTATGCCTTCTTTTGCGACACTAATTTTATAACCTTCTTTTTGTAGAATAAATTTTAAAATTTCAAGTGTCATGTCGTCATTTTCAATGATCATTATTTTTTTTCCTTCGTCATTATTCATCTTCTACTTTTTATAAAGTTCTATTTCATCTATCATTACCATTGGTTTTTTATTTTTTCTTTTCCTCCAGTCCGGTAAATGTGTTTGATTTTCAATCAATATCTTAATTTTTATAAAGTTTTTAAAGCTTTCGTCTGTTAATTGCCAAGACTTTGATTTAGTTTCATAGTTTTCTGTAAAATTCTCAAAGTCGTATTGCTTGATAAGTTCCCAATTTTGATTTTTATAACCATAAATTTTTATTGCTTTTGGCAGAAAAATCCAGTGCCTTTGATCTTCCAGAAAATTAATTTTAAGCCGCGTAAAATCTAAGTTTTGCGTCAAAATCTCAAACTCTGGATTTGCGTCGTACCAGCCTATCCAGTTGATGTTAAAATCTCTGTAGCCGCGGTTTCCATCTACTAAACTTTCCGATCCTTTGCCTTCAAAATCATTTGAGGGATGGGTTATAAAATTTACTTTTAAAGTTTCACCCAAATGCGAAGTGGTATTTTTTGCAATCTCCAGCCATTCTTTATAATAATCGTCCGGGGATAAACCAGCTTCGCTTAGTTCGTAAATTTTCAAATCATTGCACGCTTTTGTAAAATTTAAAACTCTGTTTGTTAATCCCTGTTTAACTTCTTTCTCTCCTTTTTCATTTACGATAAACATGCCGTGTTGGTTTTTGCCATAAAATTTAGATTGCTCAAAAAACACATATTCTAAAGCCAATCTTAATTTTAAAACTTTGGCATTCAGTATAGGATCTTCCTCTGTAGCAACAGAAGCTTTTTCTAACAAGTGATCATATTCTGTAATCGCTTCTGGAGTTAAAAAAGTATTTCGGGATTGCACAGGACCCGAATAAATATCGAGGTAAGTATTGCTTTTGGTCTGGTTTTCGGCCAAAAGATTTAAATATTGATTGATAAAAGGAGTTGTTTTTCCGTAAAATCCCCTTAAAAAATCAGCCGTTGTTGCTTCAATATCTATAGAAGTATCCCAAAGCAGTTTTGCTAACAGGTATTGTCTTAATTCTGAAAAATCTCCCAAAATATCTGCATAACCCTGAACAAATAATCCTTTTACATTGTTTTTTTTGAAGGTTTTGTAGTTCTCAGAAAAAGTATGAATGTTAGGGAAAGGAGAAAAATAATTAGCAAATTGTACGCTGTAATCCCAAAGATATAGATGAGGAGAAGTAGCAGACCAGTTTTCAAGTGTTTTTATAAATGAGGCCGAATTTTGACTGTTCAATGGTTTTCCGCGATCTAATTCTATTGGGCAAAAAAGAGTATAAATATTGGGTTCTATTTTGAGATTTAAGGGTGGTTTTTGAGTGTGTAAATAGGCTAGTGTTGTAATTTTTGTGGTAGGAAACTGTGTTGCTATTTTATTCAAAAAAGAATAAAGAGAACCTTGAGGACCACCATATTTTGCATTCAGCGCTTTACATTCTGAACATTCGCAATAGACAACATCATCATTCTGACTTACCGAAAAAAACACTGCATTAGGATTTTGAGCAATGATTTTCTTCATTTTTTCAGTAACCAATTCCACCACAGTATCATTGGTCATGCAAAGTGATTCGGTGTTGCGTTGCCCTTCGTAAAGAGCAAAAAGCTTCGGATTGTCTTTAAAAAAATCTTTTGCGGGTACAAGTGTGTTAAAAGAATGTCCCCAAAGGCTAAAATCGTATATCTGCAAGTCGAGTTTGTGCCAGTCTCTAAAATCAGGATCATACGCATCCGGATACAGTAAAGAGCGGTATTCAAAATCGGGTTTGATCTTTTTGGTATAATTTTTATCAAAAAGAATTTGTTCCAATCTTGGTATAAATGTTTCAGCTGCAGTATATTTTCTAAAACCCCACATTTCTAAAAGTGTGTAAACAGCATATCGCAAATACTTTTCGTTTTTGGCTTTTAAATAAATTGATTTAGTGTCACTTTTGATAATAAATTCATTTTGATTTTGAATTTCATTATCAGAATTAGTAATTTCTAAAATAATTTCGGGGTTGCCGGCTACCGTTGTCGGGTTTATTTTGAAAGACGCTTTAAACGCTTTGTCTAAATTATTTTTTAGAATAAGGGCAGCTGATTGTGTGTTTTCGGCAGCAGCAATGATCGCATTTTGATTGGTGATTATAATTTGTGACTGCGCCATTGTTTTAGTGTTGTAAAACATTAAAATTAATAATAAAGAACAGCTATTTAGTGTTTTAGCTTTCATACGACTAAAGTTTATATTGAAGCGAAAAACCTAATTCTAACTCATTTTGATTCAATCCGGGAACATATTCTTGCTTATTGAATGACGCCAAAAAGCCACCAATATAATGTTTAGAAAAAGTGACAGAGTAGCCAATTCCTATTCGGTATGACTCTAATGTAGACCTTTGTTCATATTCTCCTAGAGTAGTTCTATTGTCTGGAGAAGTACCGTAACCTCCAAATAGAGATACATAATCATACTTAGATTTGAAATAATAGCGTGAATTAATCAAAAAAGCTGGATTGTCTTTTTGAATATAAGTTCTAAAATTAAGCCATGCCGAACCAATATATTTACCCACTCCAACGTTAAAACTAGCTGATTCCGAATCTTTGCCTTTGATGTATCGTGCACCTAAATCGGCTTCCCAGCCATTTTTAAAATTATAAAAAAAAGAATAAGCCAATCTTAGTTTTGGAAAAGCCAAATCAGAACTGTATGCCACATCAAAATAGGAGTAGCTTTTTTTGCCAGTGTTAATGTAAGACTCAATTTCGTATTGAATTCCATTGGCAATGCTTTGGGACTGAGAAAATCGATTGGCATAACTGATTCTACCTACTAAACTTCCCCACTTTCTTTGCCTGATATAATTGGCACTTGCCAGATGCCAGGGGCCCACAGCATCGCGACTTATAGAAGTAAAATTATAATAAACACCAAGTATATCTGAGTTTATTTCAGAATATAAATTGACCAAAAGTTGCTGTATTTCGGGATCATTCGGAAATTTTTCCTTTATAGATTGTAGACTTTTCTCTTCATTTTTTGTATACTTTTGTGAAGAATAATAAGCAATTCGTTTCAATTGAAAGTTTTTGTTCTCGGGATAAAGATCAATCGCTTTATTGGCGATCATCAATCCTTCATCATATTTTTTTTCCTCTAAATCCAAATTGATGAGATAAGCAAAAGCATCCTCATATTTTGGATTTTTATCTATCACGTAATTGTAATAATAACGAGCGCTGTCTTTTTGTTGTAAAAGTTCGTGATTGCGTCCTAAAAGCAAATAATAATCCAGATAGTCAGGCGCTAATTTTTTACCTAACAAACTCCTCTCCAGATTAAGTTTGTAATTAGGAGGATTGTTTTTCATGTCTTTCACAATGACGGTTAAAAGACTGTCTGTATCTACTTTTTGTGATTTTGCACTATGACCAGAAAGCAAAAGAATAAAAAGTAAAAAAGTTGGACTGTAAATAATTTTTAAAAAATTCATTTTTTAATTATGATTTATTGGGTGTATCAAAACCTTTTCGGATCATTACGCCCCATTTTTGTTCTTTTTTCATAAAAAAGTGGGCATAGCCTTTTAGTGATGCATAAACTGTCAAGGGATGGTAAATTAGAGGCTCAATCATTGCCATTCCAAGTAAAATAAGAAGTTCTTTGTAATTTGCATAACTTTTATATAAAATTTCATCAATAAGAATAGAGATCGTTGTGATGCTTAAGTAAAATAAATAGACCGTTGCACTTACTACCAACAGAAAATTTAGATTCATCATTCCTAAGCAGTAACTTATCACTAGCGATAAAATACCCAAAAATTCGATAATGGGTACCAAAAATTCAAATAGAAAAAAGAAAGGCAGAACAAGAGAACCAGTTCTTCCGTACTTGGGGTTAAAAAACATTTTACGATGCAAAAAAAGCGTCTGTACCAATCCTCTAGCCCAACGTGTACGCTGTCGCAATAAAATTTCTCTGGTGCTGGGAACTTCTGTCCAGCAAAGCGATTCTGGAATGTATTTTATCAAAAACTCTTCTTTACGATCGTGCATGTATTTTCGCATTCGGGTAATGAGTTCCATGTCTTCACCTAACGACTGATGCCAGTATCCTCCGGCCTTTATGGCAATTTCTTTGTCGAACATTCCTAATCCTCCCGAAACCAATAACAGTCCATTTATCTGGCTCCACGCCATTCTTCCAAACAAAAATGAGCGAACATATTCCAGTTCCTGAAATCTCGGATACCATTCTTTTGGGAAATGTATTTTATATAAAAAACCTTCTTTTATTTCGCAGGAATTCGAAATTCTAATCCCTGCACCAATGGCAATCACCCGGGTATCATTTTCCATAAATGGTTTTGCAAGTTTTAAAATAGTGTCGGGTTTTAAAATGCAATCCACATCGGTACACAGAAACAAAGGATATTTAGACGAGTTGATACCCGCATTTGAGGCATCGGCTTTACTTTTTCCGTTTACTTTATCAACAACTAATAATTTAGAATAAATTGGGTTTTTTGACTTGTAATGACCTCGTATAGGCTGTGTTTTTATTTTTTCCTGATAATAAAAATCAATTTTAACGAGATCAAATTCGGTTATTAGTTTTTCTAAAGTATCATCTGTGCTGCCATCATTTACAATGATAATTTCGAACTTTGGATACGTGAGCGAAAACAATGATTTTACATTATAAACAATATTCAAACCCTCATTAAAAGCAGGCGCAACAACAGAAACGCCTAGTAAATAATTAGAGCGAATTAAAACTTCTTCTTCTAAATATTTTTGAAAACGCAAATGATCTACAATCGCCCAATAAGACAAAAAAGAAAGCACCACATAAAACAATATATAGGTACCCGAAAACACAGCAATAAAAATCCTGTAGGCATCTACAAAATAAGATAAGATTTCATAGGTCATGATGCTATTTTTCTAGTGTGACGAATCATTTTTTCAGTATCTGAATCTCTCAGGCCTAACTGATTCAGTAGTTTTGGATTTAATTTATTCAGGCAATATACCATCGCCAATTTTAGATCTGTATCAGGTTCGGTGATCATTTTATTTTGTAAATAATCTGTTGTTTTTTCACTTCCAATTATGGCCAGACTGTTCAGAATTTCTAACTGAATATTGGTGGTTTCAAACTCTAGATGATGTATTAATTTATTTTCAGCTTCATTCAAAAAAAGTTCGCGAATAGCAATAATTACATCTGTTTTAATCATGATGTCGTCATTGTCAAGAAGACTAATTATTGCTGCAGATTTGTTTCTGTAATTGTAAAAAACCATAGTCATAATCGCTAGTTTCAGGATGGTTTTATTTTCTGAAGTTATCCAGATATTTACCTCTTCGGGCATTGGTAGCTTCTGATGATAAAGCACATCCATCATTTTTATCGTATTCAAAATCGAAATTTTAGGAGGCAATGTATTTACGGCATCCCAATCTCCTTTGCTGATAGCCAGATAAGCTATGTTTGCATTAGAACGGATAATCTTGTTCGGATGATTCAAATATTGACTTATCAAAGGCATTCCAGACTTGTAACCCAATGATTGAAAATGGTAAAAACCTTCACATTTTTTATGCATTCTAAAGTCTTTAATCAGTTTGTTCGAATATTTATTTAGTTTTAAAGATTTGTAAATAAGGGTTATGTTTTTTAATGGTCTTCCTTTTAAATTTTTTTTAAGATAAATAAGATCATTGATAATCATGTCTTTACACCAAGAACGATGAAACCAAATTTCAGTTCTAAATCCTGATAACATCTCTTTTAATGCTTCTTTATTGGGGCTGTTAAGCACAATTTCGATTAAAAACGGATAAATTCTTTTATTAATGGCTAGTTGATAAGCGTTATGATATTGATAATGAATTCGTTTTATAATCAGTAAAAAAATAAATGAAATCGTTGAGCAAAGTAAAAATGGAATGACGTAATATTTCAGAAAAAATATAAATTGATCCATAAGCGTGGCGTTATCTAGTAAAAATACGAAAAAGATTGCAAAATAAATGTAATTTTGGTTTTTTTGTGGTTAAAAACCTTCAAAAACACCTAAGCCAAATAATGCAAAATCATATTTTACGGGGTCATTTGCATCCATTTCTCTGAGTTTTTCATCCAATTCTGCAAGTGCTTTTCCGTCATTTTGCTTTCGCGAAAGCAATCCTAGTTTTCGGGCAACATTTCCGGAATGTACATCCAAAGGGCAAGACAAAGAAGCGGGGGAGATGCTTTTCCAAATGCCTAAATCAACGCCTTTTGTGTCTTGTCGAATCATCCATCGCAAGTACATGTTGATCCTTTTTGCGGCAGAATTGTTCAACGGATCTGAAATGTGTTTTTGAGTTCGTGGCAAATGTTCGACTTCAAAAAATAGCTTTTTAAATTCATGAATGCTTTTTTGCAAACTGTTTTTCTCCTGATACTTGGCAAAAACAGCTTCTAAACCGTCATGATTTTGGTAGATGTACTGTAAACCTTTTATAAACCCTCCAAAATCGTTTCCATTAAACGTTCGATGCACAAAATTTTCAAGTCGGATTAAGTCTTCGTTTGTATGAGACATCACAAAATCATAGGGTGTGTTACCCATCAAATCCATCATGTGATGAGCGTTTTTGATGATCATTTTGCGATTTCCCCACGCAATTGTAGCGCTCAAAAAACCGGCAATTTCTATATCTTCTTTTTGCGAAAATAAATGCGGAATCTGAACAGGATCACTGTCTATAAAATCTAGGGTATTGTATTGATTTACTTTTTCTTCCAGAAATTCTTTAAGTTCTGTTTTATTCATTTAATAGTAACTTTTTGGCGTAAAAACCATCTTTTAAATCCTTCGTTCGCATTTGCGGAATCGTATAGAAATACTTTCTAAAATATTCCACTTGGTCTTTGTTAACGCAAGGTAATTCGCCATTTCCGTTTGCCCAAAAAAAGTCACAATTTTTAGGAGAATTATAACTAAAGTTTCCCAAACGAACAGAAGTAAACGGTAGTTTGTATTTGCTGTTCTCATGCGGAAATAAAGCATTCTCTGCCGAAAATGTACTTATTTCAAGCATAAATTTGTGATTGGAAAAGCGATTGAGGTTAAACGGAACAAAAAGTACTATTATTGTGGGAAGTAGTGATAGTATAAAAAAGGTATGAATTGTTTTTCTCTTTTGAATGAATGAAGCCAGACAAAACACAGAAAAAAACAATATAAAATTCATAAAAAAACGATACTGAGGCGAGGTAACAAAAAGAAAAACCATTTGAAGCACTATTAGTAAATACAGCATCCAAACACTTTTTTTATGCTGAAATTTATAGATAAAAACAGGCGTGATGATCAGCAAGAGAACAGCTATTTTATTAAACAATCCGTTTAGTTTCGGGAGCGAAAGCCATCTTAAAAACAAATCAAGGGCCGACATCGAATCGTATTGATTTTGATACACAAAAAAGCCATATACCTTAAATTGCTCGTAATAAAATTTTTCAATATGATTCGGAATCGCATAATCAGTAGCAAAGCTGTCAAATATCTGAGACGGAAACACTGGGGTCCCGCAGATGATCATGTTTTTTATGAGGAACAGCGCTAAAAAAAGTACGGCAATTAAAAAAGGTTTTAGTAAATTCTTAGAAAGAGTTTTGGCATTATTCAGTAATAAAACCAGAGGCAGCAAGGCCAAAATTAAAGCAGTATTCTTGATGTAAAGCGTAAAAAGCGACAAAATCACCATGAGGTTAAAAACGGCTGGCGAAGTGTTTTTGAAATTTTCTATGAAGTAAAAAAAGAGTATAAAAGACAAAACATACACCGGAATATCAGGTGATGGGGCACTTATAAATTGGAAATAAAAAATAGAAAACAGCGGAAACAACCCGATAATCAGGTAGTTTTTATTGCCGTTTTTATAAAATTCGTTTAATTTTTCAACTGAAAAAAGGATACCGACAAACAAACAATAACCGCTGAGATCATTAAAGTTAGCGTACAGGAAAGAAAAGTTAAAAACGCTTTGAGCAATGTGCCAACCGCTTGTCTGGCTAAAAAAAAGATGCAGGTTGATCAGCCCTTTTACAAAACCATATTCGTTAAGCCACTTGATTGTCTGGATGTAATACGACTCATTGTCAATTACATAAGGAACCGATGAGCATTGGGCAATGATAAGAAAAGTGAGCAGTACAAAAACAACTTTTAATGTTTTCTGCCATTGACGAAACGCTAAAAAAAACAGTCGATAAGAGTCTATAATCGGAGTTCTGAATGTACAAAAAACACCAATATTAAGAAGCAGTAAAAACAAGTGAAACTCGATATTGATGCGGCCGAAAATAGCCCAAATACTAGCCAGAATTGTCGTTAGAAAGAGTCCTAACAGCGAATAAATGGCCAAATTTCTATTTTTCAGAAGCAGGATTTTATCAGTCAGAAAACCTAAATTTACCGTGGTAAAAAGAATATAAATCCAACTTATAAAAATCGCAACCATTCTAAGAAATTATTTGCCCGTCAGACATGATCAATTTTCTGTCGGCCATATTGGCCAGTTCTTCATTGTGCGTTACAATTACAAAAGTTTGCCCAAACTCATCACGAAGTTTAAAAAACAATTGATGTAAATTCTCCGCAGAATGTGTATCTAAATTCCCCGACGGTTCATCGGCAAAAATCACGTCGGGCTTATTGATTAAGGCTCTCGCTACCGCCACACGCTGTTGTTCTCCTCCCGAAAGTTCGTTAGGTTTATGATTAATTCTATGCGATAAGCCTAGATATGCTAAAAGTTTTTTGGCTTCTGCCTCTGTTTCAGGAGGTTTTTTTCCTGCAATGTAAGCCGGAATGCAAACATTTTCTAAAGCCGAAAACTCGGGTAAAAGCTGATGAAACTGAAAAATAAACCCCAGATTTAAATTTCTGAATTTTGATAATGCTTTGTCATTCAGCGCCAAAATGTTTTCTCCGTTGATGATTAATGAGCTCGCAACCGGCAATTTTTCGGGTCTGTCAAGAGTGCCTAAAATTTGAAGCAAAGTAGTTTTTCCGGCACCTGAAGCACCAACAATAGATACAATTTCACCTTTTTTAATATGCAAATCAACTCCTTTTAAAACCTGAAGTTTGTCATAGTATTTCTGAATATTTTTTGCCTGTATCATTTTGAAACTGTTTTTACAAAGAAACAAAGATTCTTTTGATATAAAAATGCGTTGTAACAGAATTTTAAAAAGTATTTAAAAAAGAATTTTATCAGAGGGTTACGAGATTTTATTGTTATTTTTGAGAGTAGCAGCGTTTTATTTCTGTAGAGAAGAATAAATCAAATGATTTTATTTGTTGAAAATTGGAGCAGTTTGGGAAGCGTTTTTAAAGGAAATATAAAATGTATTTAAAGAAAACAAAAATGAAGTCAAAAATTATATTCTTCCTTTTACCGAGTATTTTAGCAGTCTTTTTGATTGGTTCGAAACTATTCTCAGAAAATGAATTTATTGTCTACACAGTTACTCCTAAAAGTCAGGATTTAAAATTATACTGGAAAAATGAAAGTGGAAAGCACTATGGCAGTATAAAAAATTTGAAGCTTTCGGTTGAGAAACAAAACACCAAATTAGATTTTGCGATGAATGCCGGAATGTACAATAAGAGCAATGCTCCACAAGGACTTTATATCGAAAATCATAAAATTTTGGTCGCTTTGGATACTGCGACTTCAGTGGGTAATTTTTATTTAAAACCAAATGGAGTATTTTATTTATCGGATGAAAACATTGCTATGATTTGTAAAACAGAAGACTTTCGATACCACAAAAACATAAAATATGCTACACAATCTGGGCCAATGCTATTAGTTGATGGTAAAATTCATTCGGCGTTTAAAGAAGGTTCTCCCAATCTCAATATCAGAAACGGCGTCGGTATTTTGCCAGATGGTAAAGTGGTTTTTGTTCTTTCGAAAAAAGAAATTAATTTTTACGATTTTGCCCTTTATTTTAAAGGTCTAGGCTGTAAAAATGCCTTGTATCTCGATGGGTTTGTATCGCGTGCTTATGTACCAAAAGAAAACTGGCTGCAGACTGACGGTAATTTTGGAGCAATTTTTGCAGTAACACAAAGAAAACAAAACAATTAGATGAAAACACAACACCTAGAAACAATAAAAAACGATAAAGGGCTCATGCTTGTTCTCGGTTTGCTTTTTGATGCCATAGGAATGATGTCTTTTACCATTCCCGGAATTGGTGAATTTGCAGATATCATCTGGGCGCCAATTGCGGCTCTTTTAATGAGCAAAATGTACAAAGGCAGAGTAGGTAAGGTGGCGAGTGTACTGACATTTCTAGAAGAAATCATTCCGTTTACCGATATTATTCCGTCATTTACACTGACGTGGATTTATACGTATTACTTTCAGAAACAAAAATAAAAAGATCCTTTTTTTTGAAGGCTTAGGGCGATTAAAAACAATGACCATTTGTTATTTTGGCATTGTATTTTTTATGTTCTGAGCCTTTTCGCCCCAGTTATTGAGTTGTTTTAGAATAGGTTGCAACGATGCGCCAAATTCTGTCAAGGCATATTCTACCCGTAGAGGCATTTCATGATAGACGGTTCTAGTGATGAGTCCGTCAGTTTCTAATTCTCTCAAATGTTGTGTCAACATTTTTTCGCTTATTTGCGGAATCGCCCTTTTCATTTCGCCAAAGCGATAAATTCCTTCTGTCATTTTCCAGAGAATGGCGGGTTTCCAACGCTTACCCATTAGCGAGAGCGCAAAAATAAAAGGACATTCTGCTGCAAGGGCCTTTTCATTTTCTAAATTAACCGAACTTTCTTTACGCTTTATCATATACTTACTTTTTGGTAACTACCACACAATTAGGTAACTACTTGTAAATGTAAGGATATACTCCGAAATTTGCAACTCAATTTAAATACTTATATGATGAAGATTAGTTTTATAGGTGCTGGAAATGTAGCATCAAGTTTAGGAAATTTATTTACCCATGCCGGTCATGCTGTACAATACGGAACTCAAAACCCCAATGATAATCAGTTGTCTGTCTTAGAAGCGATTGCGTTTGGCGAAGTAGTTTGTTTTGCCATTCCGTACTCGGTAATGAGTGGCGTTTTAACGGCCAATAAAGAAGCTTTAAAGGGCAAAATTGTTGTAGATATCACCAACGCTATCAATAGTGCCGATTGGTCGCCTTTGTTTTTAGGTGAAGATAGTGGGGGAGAGCAAACTGCTCGTTTGTTGCCAGAAAGCAAAGTCGTAAAAGCATTCAATACCATTTTTGCTGATGTTATGAAAACCGACAAACAACACTTTAATGGACAAAAATTGACAGCTTTTATCGCGTCTGACGATACCGCTGCTGCCGCTGTTGTACAGCAATTGGCCAATGATGCAGGTTTTGACGGAGTGTTGGCAGGAAGCATCAAAAACGCTCGCCATCTAGAAGCGATTGCACATCTCAATATCGCTCTTGCCTCTGGTGGCAACGGAACAGATGCTGGTTTTACTTATTTTCACCGTAAAAATTAAGCCATGTCAAAACCCACTATGCAAGTCTGGACAAATGCTTGGCACGATGCAGAAGCAGAAACTTTTAAAAATGTATATGCAAAAGAAGCTTTAATTTTCGCACCCAATAAACCAACAATTCAAGGCAACGAAAACATTCTTGATTTTATGAAAGGCGGTTTGGGTAAAGTAGATGTTGTTTTTGAACCCGAAAATGTAGTGATTAGTGACAACTTGGCTTTTGAATATGGTATTTTTAAAGATATCGAATTATCAAGCCAAAAAGTAATTGGCGAAGGCAAGTATGCTGTTACCTGGAGGGTAGAACATGCCGTTTGGAAAATCCAATGTCATACTTGGTCGATGCCGATGAAATTTTAAATTATTATTGGTAAAAAAACAACCACTTTGCAGTACTATGCAAAGTGGTTTTTTTTTGCCTTGTTGTTGCTGGGACGAATGCTACTTTACAACGGTCAAATCAGGTTTTCAGTCGGTCGAATCAAGTTTTCAGTCGGTCAAATCGTGTTTTCAGTCGCTTCAATCGTGTTTTCAGTCGGTCAAATCGTGTTTTCAGTCGGTCAAATCGTGTTTTCAGTCGCTTCAATCGTGTTTTCAGTCGCTTCAATCGTGTTTTCAGTCGCTTCAATCAGGTTTTCAGTCGGTCGAATCAAGTTTTCAGTCGCTTTAATCAAGTTTTCAGTCGGTCAAATCAAGTTTTCAGTAGCTTCAATCGTGTTTTCAGTCGCTTCAATCAAGTTTTCAGTCGCTTAAATCAGGTTTTCAGTCGGTCGAATCAAGTTTTCAGTCGGTCAAATTCTACTTGATAGATTTAGAATAGGGTTATATTTTTCTAAAAAGAAGCGCACTAATTTGCCTGTACTGCGGGCTGGTTGCTCCAAATACCGATTTGACGTAATTTTTGACAGTTTGGGCGTTATCTACTAATCCGGTATTGGAGCTGTAGAGTTTTACGTCTCTCGCTTGCAGGGCTATTTTGTACGGAACATAGGCTGTTTTAAAAGCTGTATTGATAGTCTCCAAAGCTATTTTGTAATCGGTGAGTGTTGTCACTTTAAGGTGCTCTTCGTTAGGAGCGTACTTGGGTTCATGATGTACCAATTCGATTAATTTCTCGAGGTGGTCAATTTGCATATCAAAACCTTGTTGCGAAACCGAAATTTTATCTTTTGCTTCTTCTCCTTCGGGCACTTCTTTGATGGTGTTGTCGGCTCTTTTTCCCTGTATTTTTCGGTTAATGGTTTCGGCATCTGCAATTACTGTGGCGGGAACTCCAGCGGCTTTGAGTGCGTTGATGACTTTTGTAGCGGTGGGTTTTAAGGGTTTAAAAAGGGTTTTTCGTTCTCCTTCTATACTGTTAAAAGGTGTTTCGGTTACCTTAACTTCTTGTACGGCTGCTTTTGCGTCTGTGTGCTGGTTCATCAAAAAGGGAATCATAATGCTGGGATTAGACGGATTGTAGTTGGCTCCAAAACCTTGGCAAACGATAATTAAGGTTTCAAAATTGGTGACATTTTTGTTGTGTCCTGTTTCTGCTTTCATGGTACTGTTTTTTAATGGTTTCTATTTTAAATAGGCAAACAATAGGGGCAGTTCTTTTATGTGATAGCTGTTGTGCTGCCAATTATTTAGGCAACTACAAAGATCGTTTGGGGTGGTCTTCTTTGTGTTTTAAGTATACAAAGCCCAGTTGGGACTCTATGATGCGTTCTAAATACCTAACAAAAGCTTTTTTTTGTTGGGATAATCAGTTTTTAGCGTACTAAAGATCTGATCCTTAATAGTAAAAAAACGGAATGATTTATTTGTAATTGGCTGAGGGTTATACCTTTTTCGTACTGTAGTAGAAGAGTGGAAATCTTTGTGGTGGTATTTGTATTTCAAATATAAGTATTTTTTCTTACAAATATAATTTTTTAACTACAAAATATTCAACGTCACATTATACCCAACTACTATTTTACATCCAATAAAAAAAGCCTCCTAAAACAAGTTGTTTTTGAAGGCTTTTGTAGTGCTTTTTTGTGAAAGTATTTTTTGTTTTATATTCAACGATTACTATGTTATTTTTAAACTAATTTTTACAATTATTGATAAAGTTCTTAAGTACTATGTTTTTTCATTAAGTGATTAAAGTTTTTCCAAAATTTACGAGTTTGTTTTTTAATTGAATCTTCGTGATTGATTTCTCTCATTGTACAATTAGCTTTATAAACATAACTCAAATAGTTTCCCCAATTATATTCTTTAGTTTTTACGTATTTTGTTTTATCATCTTTGGATGATCTATAAATTAATTTTCTTTTAGACCCCTTATACGAAAATCTTTTAAAAAGTTTAGATTTAAAAATTCTTTTATCCGGATTCTTACTATATTTTGAGAGTGAAGCTGATTTTTTAAATGATTTTATCATTGAGCGATAAAATTTAGAAAAGCCAGAAGTTTTAATCAGTACTTTTTGTCCATCATAAGAAAAGCCTAAGTATTCAAGCGTTTTATTGAAATTTGGCATTTTAGTTATTTCATCAATTTCAAAACCTTTAAACGTATTTTCTATATTTTCGAATCTATATACACTTGTTTTTTTTGGTTGAATTTCAAGATTTGCTACATTTTTGGCCGAAATATTTTCTCTAATTATTTTGATAATCTCATCCTCATATTCTTGCTCGCAAATTATAATTAAATCATCACTATATCTTTGATAATATCCCTTAATTGAATTAACTTTTTCATAAACAATTTTGTCAAAATCTATCATATAAACATTTGCCAATGTCGCACTTATTGGGCTTCCTTGTGGAATTCCAACTTTATTATTTTTTGAAATAACTAAATTTAAATTATTCTTTATAAACTCATCTTTTTCACAGTATGCAACTGCTTTTTTTTCTTTGAAATAGTGAGATTTACTAATTTCTTTTCTTTTGTAAATTGATTTTTTAGAGGAATTAGGCAATCCTCTTTCAACTATCATAGTTCTATGATAACTATTAAAAAGTTGTTCGCCTTCAATATATTTAATCTTAGTTAGAGCCTTGAAAACATTATAATGCTCTGAAGGTAAAGTTTTCTCACTTAATATTTTAGTCCACTGTTTTTTTAATATTTTATGGTCAAGATTGTCAAAAAAAGAAGTGACGTCAGCAACAATTACAGAAAGTTTTTTGTCATTATTTTTTTTAATAAATTCAAATGGTTCTTTTGCAAACTCAATATTACATTTGTTATTTTCTGCACCTTCAAAAAGCGGAATTTTTCTATATGCAACTACCGAATTGTTATATTCTTTCTTTGAAATATATGCTTCATAAGCATCAACCAATAAAGTATTGTAGTACGAAAAAATTAAAGAATCAATATGTGAAGCAAAAAAAATATTTCTATCTTTTTTATCTTTAATTCTAAATCTTTTTTTTGTTTTTGTTTTGTCAGTCCTAGTTTTATCGGGTCTAAATTTCCTTTGTGAGATACATTTATGAATGAGAGGAAGAAAGCTGTGCTTTTTTATTTTTTCTTT
This sequence comes from Flavobacterium flavipigmentatum, assembly GCF_020911905.1. Lineage (NCBI taxonomy): Bacteria > Pseudomonadati > Bacteroidota > Flavobacteriia > Flavobacteriales > Flavobacteriaceae > Flavobacterium > Flavobacterium flavipigmentatum. Next base: position 2,642,084 of record NZ_CP087133.1, read on the forward strand.
ATCCATAACATACTTTTTTGCCCAATTATAATCTTTAATCGTAATTGGTAAGCCAATATGTGGATATTTTTTAAGTTTAAACCAGTTTTCTATTTCCATATTTTAAAAAAAGGGGTCAGATTTTATAGTAGTAGGTTTAGAATGTACAGGCTCCGTCGAAGCTTTTACCTTTTGCAAGGCTATTGCGACACTACTCTTTTCAGGTATAGAAATTGTTATCTTTGTAACTAAATTAATAAACACATCAAATATGTTCAGAAAATTGAAACGCAGAACCAACCTCAGGGCTTCAACAGTCATTATGCTGTTAATAACTCTTTCCTCATTAATTCTTTCATTAGAACATTTGGAAATTGGTATTTACCTTCCCATCTAACGTATCTTTTAGAATGGTATATTATAGTTAAACGTATCATTCCGACCTTCTGACCCCAAAAAGCTTATTGTTATTAAATCATTTTTAATTATAGATTATCTTCTTTCCATTGAACTTCACTATCTGCCAACGGTCTGAAATTTCGCAAAGTGCCAGCAATTTACTACTTTTTTATAAAGATATGTAAATTTCTTTTTGAGTAATTTCCAGCTAATAAAAATAGAACAATACTATTATAATTGCTTGAAACCGCTTTTATAACTAGGCATCATATAAATTTGGTTAGTTTCTTATTTTATCAATAATTCCAGGCATTGCTGGACTACTATCTTCTTTTAGTAGGCCTGAATCAGCTCTACTAAATAGAGATTGTAGAATTAGATTTCTATCTTCATTCCCTACTGCTCCTTCCTTAATTAGGGATAAATAATACATAGTTAGTTTTTCTCTTTCTTGTGCATCTCTTGCCAAGTGAAAACTTGAAAACATTGCTTTTCTTAACGATTGAATACCAAAAAATATTAAAGAAATGAATGTCACAAAAACAATTGACCAACGAATTGCAGATGCTTTATCGTCATTAAAAAAACTTGCTAACATGCCTTCAGGTGTCTTCCAAAGTAGTAAATATAAAGCAATTGCACCAACTAGTATCAAGGCAAATAATGCTCTCATAAACATATGTCCTTCATTCAATAGTTTTTCTCCTGATTCTTTCCAATGTAGAGCCGGTGCTTGCAATTGTAAAAGTTGTTTATAAGTTTGCTCGATATTTTTTCTTTCTTCAGTAACCTCTGAGCTTAAATTTCTTGCAGTTGCTTGATTCAATAAAAACCATTTATCAAGTTTTTCCTGATTTTCTTTCTTCATGTTTTCTAAGATTTCTACAAAAGTTTCTATCTTTTCTTGACCTTCCTTGAATAAATCTTTTAAATCTTTGTCAGATTCGATTACGTATTTTTCTACTTTGCTTTTTAAAGAGTTAAAAGAAGCTCGTTCGTGTGAGGTTTTATTAATTGTAGGATTTTCACCTATATTGTGTAAAACGCCCATCATTATTCCTTGCAAATATTCTTTATTGGAAAAAGAAGAATAATTTATATTTTCTGTTAAGAATGCGTAAGCCGCTTCAAATTTTTTTGAGGATTCTTTGAAAACTGAAATAAGAAACGACGCTTCTTTCGAATCGCCAGGAATTATTTGATTGCTACGTTGAGCAATTGAAGATTGTAATTCTCGAAGATATGGATTAGAACCATTTCCATTATTGACGCTTTCGACTAATTGTTCAATTCTATCTTGGATAGTTGAAAAATAATTTTTACTATCTAATAATTCAGAAGGTAGTGCACCATAATCGTCCCATTTTTTAATTTGTTCAATTACATATCTAAATAACGTAGATAACTCAAAGGTATTTTTAAAATCTGTAATTGGAAAATGTAAAGTGAATTGTGAATCTCTGATTTCTGAGGCTACTTCAGATTTCATGAATTTATTTATTTCTCGGGTGTTCATGATGCTCTATTTTTTTAGTTAAGTAAGCGGGTTACATGCATGTTTTAAGATTAGCTATAAACTTATTTATACCCTAAATAAAGTTTCTCTCACACACACTTATCTGGATGCAAACACAAAAGTTAGTTTCGTTTTTTAGTGTTATCAAATATATTTTATTTTTTCTTACCAATCGTCTCTGTCATTTTTTATTTACTAATTATTTGTGTTTTATAGTATAAGAAGTAGTGTTTTTTTAACGAAAGCTTTGTTTTTCTTCAAAAAAAAACCTCGCTTACAGGTTCGTAAACGAGGTTGGTTTTTATAGTTATTTATGGTTGGTAGCTTTTACAGGAAGGCTAGGTAAGGGCTATGCTCATTTTTATTTTTTCTGCGTTACTCTAATACCATCAAAGTAATTGCCATGTTGCAAAGTGATCATTAATATTCTATCTGCATTAGAATTATTCTTGTTCATAGTAATCACTATTTTTTTGCCATCTTCTTTTCTTTCTACTTGATATTCTGGATGTACAACAATCCAATTTTTGCCAAGGTTATTAATTGTACTGAGATCAGTAGCTTTTCCATCCAAAAATATTTCGTTTAGCCAGTAGTCTGTCGATCGAGTTTCTACGGTATAAGAACTTTGAGAAGACTCCATAATGATGTCTTTTTTTGATAGTTTAATATCGTCATCTGCTTTTCCGTCCTCATTTCGGTCGCACGAAATGATCGAAAATCCAATTAAAAGAAATGTAAAATAAACGCGTATTTTGCTCATATTTTTAAGATTTAATGTTCGATTATATAGTATGTGTTACAATGTTATTAGCACTACATTAATCCCTATTTTCGGATTTGATAAAGCATCTTATATCCGTTGTATTAGCTGTTGGCGGTTCTATTATTTGGTTTCAATCAGAAGAGGTTTTGCTGCCAATTTATAATAGCTAAATATTTCATTTATTTCATCTTTATTTAATATTGTGCATTTAGTTTCAAATTCAGCTTTTTTTTCATCCATCATTGAACGCATTAATATTAATTTAAAAACTTCGTTTTTTTTATTCAATTCAATCTCAGTTCCATTTTTGTAAACAAACTTTTCATAAGCTTTTAGCATATTAAGCCAAACTTCAATTTCATTATCAGGATTTTGATCCCGTTTAAAATTTGTGATTGTTTCTTCCAAAGAAATTTTATATACGTCAGCAAAAGATGACTGAATCTTTTTTATTTTCTCAATTTGCTTTTCAGATAATTGTTCGTGGACAATATTATTTTGAACGAGTTTATTCGGATTTACATTTTCAACATTTTCTTTTTCAGATTTTGCGTTACGATAATATGCCCAAACAAATATGCCCAACAGAAAAATTGAAATGTAGATTATTTGATTCATGTTGATTTTCATTATACTTTATTTTTCTGTTATTCGTTTTCTGTAACTTATTACTGATTGCCAACTTATTTGTATCCAAAACAAAGTTTCGTTATTCAACTTTATTTGAATGCCAACACAAAAGTTAGTTTCGTTTTTTATTGTTATCAAATATATTTTATTTTTTCTTACCAATTTGCTCTGTCATTTTTTTATTTACTATTCATGTGTTTTCTTCAAAAAAGAAACCTGGCTTACAGGTTCGTAAACGAGGTTGGTTTTTATAGTTATTTATGGTTTGTAGCTTTTGGGGTTTTTATTGCTTTGCCTAATACATAACTTATTTTCAGTATTGCTTTTAGCAGAGCTGCTAGCGCTGAGGCTGGTGTTAGAGGTAGTAACTCTGTAGTAAATTAGGTAGGTAAAATATATTGTCATCTAGCTTTTCTTCACTTATTTGAATTGCTGTATAATTTATTGTAATATTTTTTCCGTCATATTTATATTTTAACCAAGGTGCTTTTGCCTGTCTAAAATAGATATCAGTAAAACTAAATTTACTGTCTTTGTAGTTTTCTGGGTCTATATATAACGATGAGTCATACCAGTAGTAATTTTTAGTATTCTCCAATTCATGAATTAACAATTTACACTTTCGGTTAAGAATTATTTTTTCAGACTTGTCAAATGTAGAATTAATCAATTTTCTATTTTCATCGCTATAAGATGTTACAAAAAGCGTATCTATACCATTTCTATAATCATATTCTTTATTCTCATCTTTAATAAAATATATCGTTTTAATGTCTTCACCATTATATGACATTTTAAAATTACCTTTTTTAAAGTATTTTGTCATTTTAGTACCATATAATTTTTGGAGATTTTCTGTAGATATAGCGTTTGTTTTCGACACAACGGAAATTTCATAAGTAATTTTTCCTTCAAATTCTTTTGTATTATTTGCAGGTTTTTTTTGTTGGCAATTGTAGTTAGCAAATATGAAAATTGATAAAAGTAGTGTAACTGGTTTCATAGGTGTGATATTGTTTTTTATTAATGCTAAAGTAGCGCGACAGAAACAGTCTCTGCTGTGCGACCGAGTATTCTCGACTTTTTATTTTCGGTTAAAGATAAAATTTCTTGCGAAAAGCAAACATGAACTTACCACAAAATCCGCAATTGTTTGAAATGAGAGTTATGCAATGTTTTTATTCTGAACCGTTTATTTTCAGGTTAAACAATGTATCTGATTCTAAATAATACTTAATTTGCCAGTAATGACTGCAACCATCAAAGAAAACTTGCCAGTGTTTTTTCTAATCTCCTAATTCATTATAAAATGGATCATTTGTATTCTCTTGAAATGATTTATTCCAAAGAAAATTAACAAGTAAATATTTTTTGCCTGATTCATCAATAAATCCCAAATATTGTCGAATATATTTTTTTAGATTTCTGTGAATGATAGGACATGAGTTTTGTTGATCCCAGAGGTTTGTATTAATCTTTTTTAGTTTAGAGCGTAATGCATTTTCAAATTTTTCCACTTCTGCAGTAGTTGGCGAAAATCGATCACTTTTATCTAACCAGTTATAAGCGGAATTTGTATATGTTTTTGGAAATATTGCTCCTTGAAAATTTTTATTTTCCAATACAATGATTGATTGTGCAATTGAAAAAAACGGAAACAATGTCAAAATAATAATTGTTGTTTGAATTTTTTTCATTTTTAAAATTGTTATTAATGTTCTGTTGTTAGAGTGGGTTTGGAACTACATTATGCACTATTTTCGGGTTTGCCAAAATTATTAGGTCTGTATTAATGTAGTTGTCTAAATAAATTTTAGTAGCTCTTATCGAATGTTTATTTTTTAATTCTTTTATAATAATATTTCTGTAATAGTTCTTCTTTGTCATAACAGTATACGCAAATCAAGAATCCATCATTATCATATTCATATTTGAATCTGTTTGCGGTAATCATGTCCAATTCCTCTCCATTGAATCCAATACCAGTATTATTTACCGAATATTCGATCAATTGATTATCAGTATTATATTTATATAATTCTTGTTTGAGAAATTTACCTTTAGAATTGTATGTAATTGATTTCGCAATTAGTCCATTTCGAAATATTGTTGTATCTCTGCTTTTAATACCAGATGAATCAGAATATGTGCATATTCTTAAATTTTTCGTATAAGAATATAATTTGGTATAAGTCTCAATTTTAGTTTGCTTTTGGTGATCCGAATCAATGTCAGTCGAATTAGGTTTAAAATAAGCCAGTATATTATCCTCAGGATAAGACATACTTATTTCTTTAAGAACTCTTTTCTGCAAATCGTAGTCATAGAGAATTGAATATGTGAGTTTTTTGTCAGAAGAATAATCATCAGATCTTTTAAGTAATCCATTTTGGTATTGATATTTTGTAAGCATGACAACTTCTGTACTATCCCATTTGCATTTTTCAATATATTTTCCAGTTTTGGGATCAGTAATTGTATAATATATTTGTCTTCCGTAATCCTTATATTCAATTTTATGTCCAGAATCATCATATTTAAAACTGGATATTGATTCCATTCTACCTTCTGATTTATGAATTGTTTTAATACGATTTCCTGCATTATCAAAATATGATATAGAAATTGTATCGCCAAGTTTTTTAGGATCTCCAGAATATGAATCAAGTAACCCGAATTCAATTTTAAAGTTTTTAGGCTCTTTAAATTCATAGTTTTGTCCCAACGAACTTAATGAATAGATCAGTAATTGAAAAATAAAGGAGTATTTTATCATCGTATTGTTTTTTTAATGCTCGCTTATATTAATTTTTGGTGGCTTAATAGTGTATACGTTTTGATAATAAAGCGGTTTTTTAAACTAAATTAAACCCTTTTCTCGGATTTGCTAAATTATTTTAAATGCAAGACTGGGTTTGCGTTATGGTAGTTGTAAAAATATGTTGTAGAATTTCTTTCTTTAAATTAAGTGTGTTTTGTCAGTTTCAAGATAATTACTTAAATAAGTGTAAATATATTTTTGATAATCTTTATTAGCATTTAATAATATTGAATATTTTAAACTATTTGCTTTTAGTTCAAAGTACGGTTTATTATCTAAATAATTATTCTCAGGATTTACAATACATTTTATTTCATTTTTTTGTAGAGTTGTATAATTTCCCATTCTATACAAATCATATAAGTCAAGTATTCTTAGCAGTGGAAAATTGGTATATGTTTTTTTATTTTTAAACATTATTTTGTCTTTATATACTATTACCATTGGGATTTTTCTAAAATTTCTTTTCACATATATTCCTGATAAAAAAAGTGCCAAACCCATGTAGTTTAAAATATTTGGATGCAGAGAAAAGTCATTATTAAAAAAAATAGTAATTAAATTGATAATAGTTTTAAGTATAAATGGTAAAAGGAGAATTCCACCTATTATCAATAAGTATTTAATTAATTTCTTGATTGTCATTTCATCATGTCCGAATATTTTTATCGCGTCTTTATGATTTAAATACACTGAATTATCAATTTCAAAATTGAAATTACTATTATTTGGTTCTGTCATCTTTTTTTTAAATTTAATATTCAATTATATGTTATGTGTTAAAATTGCTACTACCGTCACACTATTAAAGTATTAGTCGCACTAAATTAAACCCTTTTTTCGGATCTGGTAAAGCATTCTAATTACAAAAACAAGTTTGCATTAAGTTAATTGCTTAAATACGCTGTGTTGATTGTTATAACTAGCCTTTCTTTATTTTCGGTTCTCAATATCGTCAAAATATGCCATTACTTTTTTTTCTGTGTCGTTTTTCAAATGTACTTTGGCGTCATATAGTTCAGACCTTAATTGTCTGTATAACAATACCGCGTTTCTCAAACTTTTTAATAATGATTGTCTGTCGTAAGTTGGTAATGTGAGTTTTAGTTGGGCTAAATCGTCAGTATCTAAATCTTTTTCTACTTTCCTTACGCCACGAGGTAAGTTGTCATTTTTGATGTGAAGCAAAGGTCCGAAAACGACCATTCGTAAAAATCCCATAAAATCATAGGCTTCAAGATATTCTCCACGTCCAATTTTTAGTAAAGCATAATGTATCCATGTCCAAAATCGGTCTTCAATCCATTGATAGTCGGGATATGGAAACTTTGCTTGCGAATTATGAATTGCTTTTTGAAGTTGTGCGTTTTTGTCCAGCAGTATTTCGGGAGTTTCAATACGAGTGTGAAACTCGTCAAGTGTTACAAATTTTATGTCAACGTGTAAGAGTGGGTTGTCATAAAGGCAAATTAGAACTCTTGGTTCGCCAACGTGTTCGCCTGTAAACCCAGATAAAAAATTTCCTAATCTTTTTGCATAGTCAAGCATTAGGTTTTTGTCAGCTGAAATTTTTTGTTTAGTTACTATAATCAAATCAAGATCGGAAAACTCATCTATCTCGTTTGTCAGCCACGAGCCGGCCACAGCTAAACCAATGACATTATCGTCTGGCTTTAAAATTGTCTTGGCTTTATCGGCAAATACTCGTTGTATCATTTTGTTAGTTATGGTCTGTCTTTAAAATGTTCTATAACGTTCTGGTATGCGGGTTTGTGATTAAAATTAAGCTCTATTTTCGGATTTGCAAAATTATTCTAAATGCAAAGAATAGGTTTTTATTAAGATAATAGTTTAAATAAGCTGTGGTAGTCGTTAGCAATAGTATATCTCGTTTTTTACTTATGATTTATATTTTTTATCCAATTGATTGCATTGTTCATAGGCTCTTCAGAGTCTGAAAATGCTGTGTTGTGTCCTAAGTCTGTATACAATTTATAGTCGTAGTGTTTTCCTTTAGATTTTAATCTATCAAGATATTCTATTGAAAGATTTGCAGGAACTTGAATGTCTTTACCACCATAAACCCAGAGTCCTGGAATTGATAATCTAGAAAGAATATCATTTGGGTTTGTGTCAATAAACTCATATTTGTCTGGGTCGTTGAATATATGTTTTCTTGCCTCTTCTTCGGTGTGGGTGTCCCAAAAATTTTTATCTCCATTGGTATAGAATTGGAATCTCAATTGTTCTTTAACCGTTATAAGTGCGCCGCTAAATATAGTCATAAATTTGACCTTTTTATTTTTCTCTGCAGTCAACGGAATTATCCATCCAGCCTGACTACCACCTATTAAACCTATTGGTATTTGATCATTTGATAAAAATTCAGATAAAGTATTGACGGCAGCACTTGCATCTAAAGACAAAAGATTTAAGTTAGAGAAATCAACATTATTAGTGCCTACTTCAGGTCCGGCATATACACCCGCAGATGCTCCAACTCCACGTTTATCATACGTAAAAACTGCAATTCCTTTGTTGGCTAGGGTAGTGGCAAATTGTATCATTCTTTTTTCTTGTCCAGATCCATGAATAATGACAACGGCGGCCTCAATGATGTTAGGTATAAAAATAGTTCCGGCGAGTTCATCTCCTTCACTAACAAATTTTATCTCCTTAGTAGTAAAATTTGGGGGAATAGCTGATGCATAATAAGTAACAAAAAACAATACTAGTAAGAGAGAATATTTGCCTATTTTTTTTGTTCTTAGAATGCTCTTAAAAAAGGCGAGTTTGTTTTTTCGGTTCATTTTCCTTAAATTATTTTAAATTAATTAAGTCTTGCTTTTTGGGAGACGTTATGATCACTAACATTTTGGCCTGTAGCGAATTTTAAACTAAATTAAGCCCTATTTTCGGATTTGCCTAATCATTTTAAATAGAAGACTTTCTATTAAGTCATTTGCCTAAATACAATATTCTTTTTTAGCTTCTAATTTTTTCAATTTGAGGATATTAAAGTATAATTTTAAAGTTTCTTTTTTTCGTCACTTGTATATTCCAAAATATCACCTGGCTGACAATCCAATGCATTACAAATTGATTCTAATGTGCTAAAACGAATTGCTCTTGCTTTTCCTGTCTTTAAGATGGAAAGATTAGATAATGTTAAATCGACTCTTTCAGAAAGTTCATTTAGAGAAATTTTTCGCTTTGCCATCATGACGTCTAAGTTTACAATTATTGGCATAGCTTAAACAGTTAGTTCATTTTCGTTTTGAATATCTATTCCTTTTTTAAAGATAGTCGCAATAACGTAGATTACAGCTGCCATCAAAATAAAAGCTTCACTATCTTCCCAAAACTGGTTTAAGTTGTCAATAACAAAGCCACGATGAAGTAGATTTTTAGCCGACTGTTGAGCGATATAACTTAAAAGTCCGATTGAGAGAGTAAAGTAACTAATTAGTGAAATTTGTCTCGAAACAAAGTTGTTGAACGGCTTTAGTAGATCAATTTTGCTTACTAATATAATGACTACATAAAAAAGGACAGCTTTCAAAATTGCGATGACAAGTATAAAACTGTACATACTGAAAAAAGCCAATTTATTACGTTCGTACATTTCACTTAAATCAAGTTTCTGATAAAGATTTGCGACAAATTCAGGCTTATAGAGACTAAAAATAAAATTGACGATTAGCCCACCGGCCTCAATGCATAAGCCAACAAAAATCATCCAAGCTACAATGCTTAATCCTTTAAATACGATGTTATTTGTTTTTGACATAATTATTTGAATTTAAATTACATCACGAATATAATAATTATTTATTGATAAACAATAAATATAGGTTTTTATTCAATATATTTTTGTTTTGCTAGAAAGGTTGGCAATGGATTATATTATTAGCTCTAGCTCATATTTATTTTTCAATAATTTCTTTTAATGCCTTTAAGACAGGATTTTCTTCACCACTGTCTTTCTCGATTACGGCTCCGGTACGATTGTCTTCTTTTACAATTTCTAGTTTAATCCTATCATCATCATCAGATAGTATATAACTCATGATGAAATAATTTTCTTCTTTGTCTTCTAAGTCAGGTCTCGGGAAAAATAAGCTATATTTGATTAGCTTATGAGGTACAATTGCTATTATTTTTCCCCACTGCTCAAAAACTTTATTATCCCACTCATTCCTGAATCTAATTTCACTACCAACTTCCCAGTCGGTAATCAAATCACTTCCGTACTGCCATTGTTTTACAATTTCTGGTTTGGTGAGAGCATCCCAGACTTTATCTTTACTTGCATTAATTAGAATTGTAGATTTGCTTGTTATCATTGCTTTTGTATTAATTAATAATGGGTAAGTAAATCGTTTTGTGCTATGCGAGACAGCGGTGACTGGAATATATTTTTTAGGTTAAATTTCGTTTTGTATATCCTTAGTTATGTCTGATGATTCTAAATGCTTGACCAACTCACTACGATTCTACTTGTCTAAATCTGTAGTAGTAGTTAAAGTCGGTTTTCGTATTTTGTATGGAAATTATCATTCAAATAGTTTGAGAGTTTTTCATAGTCCTTTGAATTTCTTTCAAACAATTTGATCTTTATTCCTTCTGTGTTTATGATTATTTCGTTCGCTGTTTTAATATCCAACAAATGGAAGTGATTTTCAGTCCAACTCGATATTACTTTTAAATCGTATTTTTTTCCTTTGAAAATATTTGAGTGATGACCAATGTATTATCAATAAAAGTGAAATATTTGATTCTTTTTATGTTTCTTATGTATAATGCTACATTCGCCACACCAAGTAATACTAATATTGATTTTTCCCATAGTTGATCAAATCTTTTTAAGCCTATGAAAATTACTCCACTTGTTATCAATGTGTATAAAAGAATCCAGATTATATTTTTTGTTATCTGTTTCATATCAGTGTGATGAGAAAATCCTAACGAGTTTATTTAATGCGCCGAAAATTATCGGTTTTTTCTAGTATTTATCCAAATTCTAACTTTCTTCCCTTAGTCGAAAGAATTAATTCGGTAAGGATCTGTAGAATTACCACCAACTTATTTATAACCCAAACAAACTGCCTTATTCAGATGCAAACCAAAAAGTTAATCTCATTAATTACGGCTATCAAATATATTTGTTTTTTTGATACACTATAAAAAACATATTTAGCTGTTGGGCTGATCATTTTTAAACAAAAAACCAAGTCCCATATTTTTGAGCATCTTTTTTTCGAAAGTCCAAAAAAAGCGAAATTGCCCAAAAATAGTGCCTATAGCCACTAATAAAACCTGATAAATAGGGAAGATGATAAGTAATCGAATTAAAGTAAACCAGCCGCCAAAATCTGCTTTAGTGATGCCCAACCATGCGCAAAAAGGTTTAGACAACCATGCAGATGCCGATCCGGTGATGGCAAATACAATAAATATTATGGCAAGTTGTAAATTGGAGGTAATGCCCCAACGTTTCTTTAGTCGATTCATTTTTATTTGTAATGATTACAAATATAGTAATCTAAATTTAAGGACTAAAATTATCTGATAGGAATATAACCTACGCCAAGATTTTGTTGGTAGGTATTCTGAAAATAAATCATATAGTTGTAAATCAGGTAATTTACTTCGTACCCGTAGCGAATATTGGGCCTGTAATCAATCGTCATTTCATACAAATTAGGATTGTAGCGTTGTGGCTGCATGACCCGATTATTCCATTCTAAAACATAAAACTGATTCTTGGTTTCGAGATACGACAGCGAATGGTAATTACGAGGCTGAGCTCTGGAGGCGAGCCAGCTGCTAAATCCGTTATCGATAATAATTACTTCATATTCCAGAGAATCATTGGCAATGCGCACCGTATCATTTACGGCGAGCTTCTGTTTTGTAGTACCATCAAGTGTTTTTTGCGGTGTCGAGCAGGCAATAATCACCAATAAAACAAGCAGTATGTAAATGCAATTTTTCATATTCCTGAAATTTTGAACTTAAAAGTACGAAAAAAAACTGGTTTTGGATGTTTGTTGTCAGTTGCTTGTTGATGGAGTCTCTCACTATCTCAACCTCTGCACCTCTGCATCTTTGAGCCTTTGTACCTCCACAAAAAAAAAAGCCATTTACGACAAAGTAAACAGCTTTTTTAAAAACTCAGTATCTCAGGACCTCAGTATCTCAGCGCCTTCAATAAACCTATTTTCCAAATAATTTACCAAGTAAACCACCAATTCCGCCTTTGCTAGAGGCAAGAGCAGATGCGTCGCCTAGATCTACTTTTCCGTCTCCGTTTTGGTCTAGGCCAAATTGCATTCCGTATTTAGAAATCGTGTCCATGATGCTGGAGGCTTGACCGCTATTTCCAGAAATAGCACTAATAATGTCCGAAATTTGAAAACTACTGTCATTAGGATCTTTTGCTTTGTTGACTAAGGCACTTAATACTTGCGGAATCATACTTGCCGCAACTCCAGAAGAAGTTTCGCTACTCAAACCAAATTTTTGACCCAAATTTCCAGTCAATTGTTCTGTAAGTTGTTTCACAACGGGATTAGAACTGTCAATAGATTTTCCTTGAAATAATCCAGCCAATTGCTCGGTGCCACCTTCAGCAGCAATTTTTTGCAGTCCCGAAAAAATAGAACTGCTCGCTTCCTTCATTACATCTTCGTTTTGCTCATTAGGAACAGCATTGTTTTTTACGACAGCATAACCGCCGTATTGTTGTACTAATTGTGATAATTGTTCAAACATTTTTTTTAGATTTTTGGTTACAAGTATCAAATTTAGTAAAAAAAAGAAAGGGATTTATTACAGTTGTAATAAATCCCTTTTTCTTAATATAGTATATAATCCTGATTAGCTTAATAATGTAATAATTTGTGAGGCTAATTCAGTTCCGATTCTGTCTTGTGCTTCTCCGGTTGCGGCTCCGATGTGTGGCGTCAACGAAATTTTTGGGTGCATCAGGATCGTCATTTCCGGTTTTGGTTCGCTTTCAAAAACGTCCAATCCAGCAAAAGCCACTTTTCCAGAGTCTAATGCTTTTATCAAAGCCACTTCATCAATTACGCCTCCACGAGCACAGTTTACAATACCCACACCGTCTTTCATAGTAGCCAAAGCCGCTTCGTCAACAATGTAACCGTTTTGTGCCGGAACGTGTAGTGTAATAAAATCTGCCTCTTTAAACAAAGACTCTAATGATTGCGAAACGATCGTTGTCGTGATAGACTGGCCATCAAAAAACGTTACCGTTACATCTACAGACGGAATAAAACTATCTGCTGCAATTACTTTCATACCCAAACCAAGCGCCATTTTTGCAGTAGCTTGACCAATACGGCCAATACCCACAATACCTAACGTTTTCCCTCTTAATTCAATACCATTTGCGTATGCTTTTTTCAAACCATCAAAGTTAGAATCACCTTCCAAAGGCATATTTCTATTCGAATCATGTAAAAAACGAACACCAGAAAACAAGTGCGCAAACACTAATTCGGCAACCGATTCAGATGAAGATGCCGGCGTATTAATCACATGAATTCCTTTGCTTTTAGCATAATCCACATCAATATTGTCCATACCAACACCACCACGGCCAATAATTTTTAGCCCCGGGCAAGCATCAATAATATCTTTACGAACTTTTGTTGCGCTACGCACCAAAACTACGTCTACATTGTTTTCATTCACAAAATTAGCAACTTGTTCCTGCGCTACTTTTGTTGTTATAACTTCAAATCCACCTTTTTCTAAAGCTAGAATTCCACTTTTAGAAATTCCATCATTGGCTAATACTTTCATTTTAGTTTATGTCTTTGCGAGGAACGAAGCAATCTCATCATCCTCAATATTAATTTTTTTTTTTTTGATTCAGGAGCTAATCCCGCTATCCGCTCCAATCTTTTGTGCCGAACCCCGGCACAAAAGGATTTCCACTGCTATCGGGGCTAGAAATCCAGTGTTCAATTGCTACTTTCGATTCAACAATTAATCAAATTAACGATTAACCGAATATACAATTAAACTTTACTTTCCAAAGCCTTCATTACATCTACCAATACCTGAACACTTTCGATAGGCATCGCATTGTAAATAGAAGCTCTGTAACCGCCCACAGAACGATGTCCTGGCAATCCAGAGATATTCGCTTCTTTCCATAAAGCATCAAAAGTGGCTGTATGTTCATCGTTGTTGAGCAAGAAGGTCACATTCATATTCGAACGGTCTTCAACAGCTGCAGCACCTTTAAACAATGGGTTTCTATCAATTTCTGCATATAATAAAGCGGCTTTTGCATCGTTCAGTTTTTCAACAGCTGCAATGCCACCTTTGCTTTTAATCCATTGCAAAGTCAATAGCGAAACATAAACGGCAAAAACAGGAGGTGTATTGTACATACTTTCTGCTTTAATATGTTTGGCATAGTCTAACATGCTTGGAATTGTTCTTCCGTTTTTACCCAAAATTTCTTCTTTGATGACCACCAAAGTAGTACCTGCAGGACCCATATTTTTTTGAGCTCCGGCATAAATCAAATCAAATTTAGAGAAATCTAAATTGCGCGAAAAAATATCAGAACTCATGTCGCAAACCACAGGAATGTTGGTAGCTGGAAATTCTTTCATTTGAGTTCCAAAAATGGTATTGTTGCTCGTACAGTGAAAATAATCGGCATCAGTTGGTATCGAGTATCCCTTAGGAATATGGTTGTAATTTTCTTCTTTTGAAGAGCCTACGACTACGGTTTCTCCAAAAAGCTTCGCTTCTTTGATCGCGGCCGTTGCCCAGGTTCCAGAGTCTAAATAAGCTGCTTTTCCGTTTTCTTTCATCAAGTTGTAAGGCGCCATCAAGAAGGCTGTACTTGCACCACCTTGCAAAAATAAGGCTTGATATCCTTTTCCTTCCAATCCTAATAATTCTAAGGCTAGCGATCGAGCTTCATCCATTACCGCAACAAAATCTTTGCTTCTGTGCGAAATTTCCAGAATAGATAATCCGGAATCGTTAAAATTTAGAACTGCTTTTGATGCTTTTTCAAAAACTTCTTGTGGTAAAATACTTGGTCCTGCGCTGTAGTTGTGTTTTTTCATGGTATAGTAAATAGTCCGAATTTTAAAAACGCAAATTTCGGCAATAGGAGCTGAAAAAGCGATAAATTATTCGAAATAATTGAACATATTTTTACTTTGTTGTTAACAAAAACGTTATAGTATCTACGTTATCTGCGTAATCCCATAATTGGGGTTTTTGACTTTCGCCAAACGCAATACTGTTTTGAATGAGATTATTGCTCACGATGCACTGAATTTGCTCAGCATCAGCGTGAAGTCGTTTTTGTAGGTCGTCTATATTTTCGTAAAATTCGTAAAAAACGCTCGAAATAGGAGAGGCGTAACTGGTGTCTTCTTTGATGGTAAGAAACCCATTGTCGAGCAATTTAAAATTACTCATCAAAAATACCGCTTTATTATAATCGTAATTATTAGCGTATTTCTCGTAATGAATAACATCCTGATATTTGAAAATAGCTTCAAAAAAAGCATCAAATTGATAGCCTTTTGGGACAAATATTTTCGAAACATTGCGGCATCCTAAACCAAAATACCTAAAAATATCTTCGCCTAATGCTTCCAAATCTTCTTTGGTTTCCTGTCCATTCAAAACAGCAACCGAATTTCTGTTTTTTCGAATGATCGAAGGTTTATCTCTAAAATAATATTCAAAATAGCGAGCTGTATTGTTGCTTCCGGTAGCAATTACGGTATCAAAATTTTCTAATTTTCCTTCCACGAAAGTGATTTTATCTTTCAGGCTTTCATCAATAAAAATTAAATATTTAGCCAAAAAAGGCAATAAATGCTGGTCGTTTGAAGAAGTTTTGATTAAGGTTTTATTTCCCGTAATCAAAACCGATAAGAAATCATGAAAGCCTACCAAAGGAATATTTCCGGCCAAAATTAAAGCAACCGTTTTTATATTTTTATTGTCCTGAGAAGCGTTTGAAGAATAAGGTGCTAGCCATTTGTTAATGTTTTCCTCGGTCAAGGCTGTAGCCCAAGATTGTATAGCAAAATACACTTGTTCAGGGGTGTACCATCCATTGTGAGATTGAGAAAGCTGAATTAAATGTGTAAAATCATCAAAAAACAAATCATTACCTGAAACCAATTCGTTTTTAGTGTTTCCTTCCTCAGAAAATTGACTTAAAAATTGCCCTAGTGCTATAAAAGATTGTTTTTTTTCGTTTTGTAACATAAGTAATTTGTTTATGAAAGGTTTTGATTGTAATTTTGCACAAAAATAAGCATAAATAAGTCGAAAGTCAAAAGGCATCTGGTCAAAAGATTGAAATGCTTTTTTTTGACTTTTTAACTAATAAGACTTTTAACTTTAAGACTGAAAAACAATGGCAATAATAATAACTGACGAATGCATAAACTGCGGGGCTTGTGAACCAGAATGCCCAAATACAGCAATTTATGAAGGTGCTGACGATTGGAGATATAAAGATGGAACAAGTCTTTCTGGAAAAGTAATTTTGCCAGACGGAACTGAGGTCGATGCAGAAGATGCGCAGACGCCTATTTCTGACGAAGTGTATTACATCGTTCCTGGTAAATGTACTGAGTGTAAAGGTTTTCACGATGAGCCTCAATGTGCTGCTGTATGTCCTGTTGATTGTTGTATACCTGATGATAATCACGTAGAAGATGAAGAAACCTTGTTAAACAGACAGGCGTTTTTGCATGGATAACAGTTAGTCATATAATTTTGAATTCATTTCAAAACTTACATAAAAAAGGAGTCCTAAGTGTTAAACTTAGGATTTTTTTTGCTTTTTTTTTGCTCTTTTGCGTTTTGTTGTGTATTGTATTGATATTTAACGTTTTATTTTTGTTAATTTGATGTGAATTCATAAAAAGTAAATTTCACAATAAACAATGAAGAGATTAATAGTTTTATTTTTCATATTCTTTTATGTTACCGTTTTTTCTCAAAGCAAAGAATATTCTATTGTTGTAAAAGATATAGAAACTCAGTTGCCCATAGAAAATGCAACCGTTGTAATAGCAAAGACAAAACAAATTTTGATAAGTAATAAAGAAGGTAAAGTAAGTTTTATGTTAACGGGAGGTTCAAATATTGAGGTCTCTGAAACAAATTACGAAAAAGTGTTGCTTCGCTGGGCATCTTTAAAACCGGATTTATTTGTCGTTTATCTTAAAAGTAACAACAATAAATTGGCAGAAATTGTTGTCTCAAAAGAGAATCCTGAAAAAAATCTTCAAAAAATTGTTTCTAATTCAAGGCAGAAACTTGCCAATTCGTACAGATTAAAAGTGTATGTAAGAGAGTTTTTCATGCTGGATAATAAATATTCTTATTATAATGACGGATTGGTAAATTTTCAATTTGAAGGAAATCAAAAGAAATCTACCACCACATTATTAGTAGAGCAAAACAGGTCTTATGGATTGCTGGAAACTGATGTTAGTGCCGATTTAAAGGGATATAATTTGAATAATATTATGGAAAATTATTCAAATTTAAAATATCTTGATCCTCTTTTAGATTCAAAAACGAAGAAAGAATATGAGTTTACAACAACGGGTCATCCAAATAATAAGGACTATTATATTATGTCTGTGACTCCGTTGGATACATCTAAAAAGGCGCTTGAAACGTATGAGATTATTTATGATCCGATAAAAAAGTTAATTGTAGAATATAGTATTATTATTAAGCCTGCCAATCTAATTCAAATTGAAGAAGAAACGAAACTAGGTGCTAAAAATGTTACCAGATCGGTAATTAAGGTAACTTACAGAATTGATGGTGAGGATTATTATTTGCTCAGTTCTAACGAAGAAATAGCCTATGATCTGGTTCTGAAAGATAAAGTAAAAAATATTCAGGTTCGCAATAATTTTATTACTACCAATTTTAATAAACAAAATTTCACTTACAATGAAAGTGATGTTTTTAAAGAAAAAACACTTTTCAATAAAAAGAATAAAGTGCTGACAAAATACTGGGATATTTCTGGATTTACAGCAACCGACGAAGAAAAAGCAATTATTGATTCGTTGGAATTTAAGCTGTGATTTTTTTTCTTGCTACAATAACATACGTATCATAAGCGTACGTTTTTCTGTCGATAGTTTTAATAATTTCGAAATTATTAAGATAGAGAAAAAGCTGAATTTCATTAAGAGTAAAAACACGCACTGTCGAAAAATCATTTTCAATCACTTCTTTTTTACCATTTGACATAGTGTAATATTCTGCGTTCCATTCGAGCATAAAATTTTCCAGAGAATTGTTGGTATCCCAATGACTTTCCCTTATGTAATTGACGTTTTTATATTCAGCTTCGTGAGTGATAACAGGGTTTTCTTTGGTAAAAGGAATAAATCGATTGGCATCTATAAAATCAAAAATAAGAACACCATCTTTAGTTAAATTCTTAAAAATGGCATCAAAAGTAGTATTGACATCAGCATTGGTAATGAGGTAACTGGTGCTTCGTCCCGTAATTAGGATAGCGTCTACCGGATTTTTGAGTTGAAAATTGCGCATGTCACCTTGCATAAAAGAACAATTTTTATTGCGTTCTTTGGCAATGGCAATCATGTCATCGCTATAATCGAGACCTTGGTAATTTTGTTTGTTTTGTTCGAATCTTTTGGCAAGGTTTCCGGTGCCGCTGCCAATTTCTAAAATACTGGAGGCATTATTTTCCTGTATCAGAGTATTGTAAAAAGCATATTCTTGGTCGTAGTCAACAAAAGTTTGATACATTGCATCGTAAATTGCAGCCATTTTTCCGTCGTATAAATTTGCCATAACAATTGTTTTTTAATTATAAAATTATAAAAAAAAGGGCATATCAAATGATAGCCCTTTCTAAATATTTTTAATATTCTAAATTAGAATTTATAGTTTAAAGATAAATTAAACATAGTTCCTAATTGACTAAAATGCGAACCATCATATGTCATTCTAGAATAACGTTGGTTGAATGTAATTAAGTTAGATTGTGCTTTAACTTGTGCAGGATCTGCTAACAATGCTGATCCAGCAGCATTTTCGGCAACAAATTTCCATTCTGGTAAAACATTAAATAAGTTGTTTACGTTTAGCGAGATTGTTAATTTTTCTGTAGCAGTAAAATTAACTCCTAAATCAGTAACAATTTTGGCAAGGAATTGTGTTTTTAGGTTGGGTTGGTTGTCATCTCGCAATGTTTCACCACTACCATCAGGATTTCTTACCAAATTTCCATCAGTATCTCTTACTTCATTAGAAACTAAACCGTCTTGGTTAAAAGTAGATTTTCCAAAATAAGTATTATTAAGAGAGAATCCAAATTTTCCAATATCATAATTAGCTCCAAAAATCCATTTTGTATTTGGTCTTGAAGTAAAAGCAAGTGAGTTTAAAATATCACTGAAAGAACTATTGTTTTTCATTCCAGAAATTCTTTTGTTTTCAAAAGTAATGTTTCCAGATAAATTAAAACCTAATTTACCTTCTCCTATACCAATGTTACTATAACCAGTAACGACATCTAAACCAGTAGTTCTAGAGTCAAAAGCATTAGAAAAATAGGCAACATTACCAATAACTTCTGAAGGTTGAGCTGGATCTGCTGGAGTTATCACCTCATATCTTCTGTCTCCTAAAGTTACTCTGTCTTCTATTTTAATATTGTAGTAATCAAGTGTTATATTAAAATTCTTGAAAGGTTTTGCTCCAAGACCAACTGTTATGTTTGTTGATTTTTCTGGTTGCAATTGATTTACACCTAATTTACGAGCCTGAGGTGAAACATTATTAATGATTCCACTCACTTGAATTCCTTCACCAGGAACAAAAGAATATTGTGATTTTTGCGTATAAATTTGGTGTAATGTTGGTGCTCTAAAACCTGTAGAAATAGATCCTCTTAAAGTAATTTTATCTTCCAAAAATTTATATCTGGTACTTGCTTTCCAAACGGTAGCTCCACCAAAATCACTATATTCTTCATGACGAACTGTTCCGTTGATCAAGAAGTCTTTTGTGATATCAAAGGCCACATCCAAGTAAACACCCACGTTATATCGGTTCCATTTTCCAGAATTTTCAGGTCTGTTTCCTGCAAAAGAGTCAGCACCAGTTCCATCCCAAGAGGCTTTATCACCCTCAATTACAGAAAAATTCTCAGTTCTAAATTCAGTTCCAAAACCAATACTTATTTGATCAGATACAATTCTCGAAATATCAATGTTTCCAACAACATGGTTAAAAGAAGTTCCACCTGGCTTAAACGAAATAGGGCTATTTTCTAGATAAATATTGTTTCCATCTGCGTCAACCAAATCAGATCTGTTTACGGAGTTGTTTACCGTATAAGTTTGTTTATTACCGCCTACAGTTAAACTACCATCTGTATTCCAGCCATTTTTGACATTTTTGAAACCTAAAGTAGCGTTATAATCATTTAACTCTCCTTCAAAAGTAGGAGCATAACCATCATAAGAAGGATTTGAATCATCACCATTTCCGAAAAAATCATTTAAATAAGGATTAGCAGGATCTAATGGTCTCCAATATGGTGTTCTGTAGTTAGCAAAAGAGTTTACTTTTTTATATACATACGCCGCATTATAGTATAAGTCTGTGTTTTCACTAATTGGACTTCCACCATTAATTAAGAATTTTGCAGCAGCTGTTTCTGGAGAACCATTTACGTTTCCAGCATCTGGACGACGGTTAAGAAAAGATTGAACATCAGCAATATTAGCACCAAAATCTCCAGCGTCACCTTCTGCATCAACAGTACCAGGTCTGTTGGCTAAACTTACTTTAGAGAAATCGATAGTATAATTCAAAAATCCTTTTTCTCCAACGGTTGTACCGCTATTTAAGCTCACACCCAGCATTTCGCCATCACCTTCAGAAGTAATTCCGCTTCTTAAAGTTACTGCACTATCTGTTCTGTTTTTCTTTAAAATAATGTTCATAACTCCGGCAATCGCATCAGAACCGTATTGAGCAGAAGCACCATCACGTAAAATCTCCACTCTTTCGATAGCGTCTGTTGGAATAGCAGAAATATCGGCACCTGTTTCTCCACGTCCCGGAGAAGTCTGCACATAAAGTAATGAACTTAAATTTTTACGTTTACCATTAATAAGGATCAAGGTTCTGCTTGGCCCCATATTTCTAATTTCGTACGGGTCTAATAATGATGTAGCATCATTTACAGGAGTTTGTACGGTATTAAAAGAAGGGATTTTGTATTGTAATGCTTTATCAAAGGAAGCTTGTCCTGTCGAGGTCAGGTCTTTGGAGGATAGTACATCAATTGGTAATGCAGTGGTAGTGTTGCTTCTTGCTGCTGTTCGTGATCCGGTTACGACCACTTCATCAAGATTCTGACCACCTTCTTCTGATAATGAAACATCAATTGTTGTAGCATTTGCCAATCTGGTTATAGTATTGTATCCTACATAACTATAAACTAATGAAGCACCTTCCTGCACTTTAATTTTATAAAAACCTTCGATATCGGTAGTGACACCGTTAGTTGTTCCTTTTTCAACAATGTTAACACCAGGTAGGGGATTACCCGTATTGTCTTTGACTACACCCGTAACTTCCTTTTGAGCAAAGGCAATTAAGGCATTAAATAGAAATAATAATACTGCAATTTTTTTCATACTTTGTTTTTAATTTTGGTTATTGGTTTGTTATCTATTGTGATAAAAGTAGTAGTTTTTAACAAAAGATTAGTAATAAGTTTGTTTTTTTTTAGGAATTGCCTTAAAAAAACATTAATCCGCAATTTTGGGTATATTACAAGCTAATAAATCTTATATTTGCAAAATTTTAAAGCTAAAAACTATCATTTTGTCAGAAATTGATAATTCGAAATAACAAAACATATTTCCGTAATAGTTTCTCCTAAAACAGTAAGGCAGAAGCAGTAATGGTAAGGCCTGAGTCACTCAGGATCAAATAAAAATAAATAGTATCTACAGATGAAAGCAGGAATTGTAGGATTGCCAAATGTTGGAAAATCAACATTATTTAATTGTTTGTCAAATGCAAAAGCGCAAAGTGCCAACTTTCCGTTTTGTACCATCGAACCTAATATTGGTGTTGTAAATGTACCAGATCCGAGAATCAATAAATTGGAAGAATTGGTAAAACCCGAGCGCGTACAAATGGCCACCGTAGATATCGTAGATATTGCAGGTTTGGTAAAAGGGGCAAGTAAAGGCGAAGGTCTTGGAAACCAGTTTTTAGGAAACATCAGAGAGTGCAACGCGATTATTCACGTGCTAAGATGTTTTGATAATGACAATATTGTACACGTAGACGGAAATGTAAACCCAATTCGTGACAAAGAAACGATTGATATCGAACTACAATTAAAAGATTTAGAAACGGTAGAAAAACGTCTTGAAAAAGTAAAACGAGCTGCCAAAACAGGTAATAAAGAAGCGCAGGTAGAAGAGGCATTGCTAAACAGAATTAGAGAAGCGTTGTTGCAGGCAAAATCGGCAAGAACTATAATTCCTCAAAATAATGATGAAGAGGTTCTTATGGAAGCTTTTCAGTTGATTACGTCAAAACCAGTATTGTACGTTTGTAATGTTGATGAAAATTCGGCAGTAAACGGAAACAAATATGTAGATCAGGTTCGCGAATTAGTAAAAGACGAAGACGCCGAAGTAATCATTCTTTCGGTAGGAGCAGAGGCAGATATTACAGAACTAGAAAGCTACGAAGAGCGTCAGGTTTTTCTAGAAGATATGGGCTTGACAGAACCAGGAGCATCTGTTTTAATTCGTGCAGCTTACAAACTTTTAAAACAACAAACTTATTTCACGGCAGGTGTAAAAGAAGTGCGCGCTTGGACCATCAACATCGGGGCAACTGCGCCACAAGCCGCAGGAGTAATCCACACCGATTTCGAAAAAGGATTCATCCGTGCAGAGGTAATTTCATACGAAGATTACGTTCATTACGGTTCTGAAGCAAAAGCAAAAGAAGCTGGAAAATTCAAAGTAGAAGGAAAAGAATACATTGTAAAAGACGGAGACGTAATGCACTTCCGTTTCAACGTATAAATTTCCACCAATAAATAAATAAAGTAGACTGCTGAAGAAATTCAGCAGTTTTTTTATGCTCAAAAAGTATCTTTTCAAAAGAACAATTTTCAGAACCCAATCCAGCTTTACACTCCAAGATTTTTCGCAAATTGCTTTTTTTGTTGGGCATAAAAAGAGCTTCTTTCAGTCGCTTTTTTATCGCCACAAAAAATAGCCATTCACAAAAAATGCTTTCCATTGCAATCTGGGGTAGATAGAAACAACATGGTAAAAATATAAAATTTACAAAAAAAGCAGGAAATCTATATTCTTATTAATCCGTACATTTGAGCATATATCCAAAAACCAGAGCAGTCTTGAAAGTAAAAAATATATTCGCAAAAACATGGTTTCTGTTAAAGAATACCTTTTTAGAATTTGATGATGATAATGCGATCAAACTCAGTGCAGCATTATCCTATTACACCATTTTTGCGTTACCACCTTTATTGATTATTATCATTACAATCTGCGGATTTTTCTTTGGAGAAGAAGCCGTGGCGGGACAATTATACGGACAAATAAATGGTTTGGTAGGTAACGGAGCCGCAATTCAGATTCAAGAAGCTATAAAAAATGTAGAACTGTCAGGCAACAATGTTTTTGCTACCGTATTCGGAGTTATTATGCTGCTCATCGGGGCTTCGGGAGTTTTTGCGGAAATCCAGAGTTCTATCAATTTTATTTGGGGCTTGCGCGCCAAACCCAACAAAGGACTTAAAAAATTCATACAAAATCGCCTCATGTCGTTCTCAATGATTGCTTCAGTTGGTTTCTTGATGTTGGTGAGTCTTTTTGTCAATACCACACTTGATGTCGTAAGTTCACGATTAAAAATATATTTTCCAGAAAGCACCGTTTATTTGTTTTATGTAGTCAATTTGATTATTGTTTTGGCGAGTATTACATTTCTGTTTACGATCATTTTCAGAACATTACCCGACGGAAAAATAAGGTGGAAAGATGCTTTTATAGGTTCTATTGTTACGGCGGTACTTTTTATGATCGGTAAATTTGCTATCGGTTTTTATTTGGGCAGTTCAACCGTTGCCTCTTTATATGGAGCGGCCGGTTCGGTAATAATTATTTTGGTTTGGGTCTATTATTCGGCAATAATTCTGTATTTTGGGGCAGAATTTACCAAAGTATATGCAAAATCCTACGGTGGTAAAATTTTCCCCAACGAGTATTCGGTAGAGATAAAAAAAGAAATTTTTGAAATAAGTGAACCTGTAAAACACAAAAAATGAAAATAATAGCCTTTGGAGGAAGTAACAGCCAGCAGTCGATCAACAAACATCTTGCAACGTATGCGGCAAGTTTATTTGAAAATGCAGAAGTCGAAGTTTTAGATTTAAATAATTACGCCATGCCATTATTTAGTGTTGATCTGGAAAAAGAAGTGGGGCAGCATGAATTGGCAAAAGCTTTTTTGAAGAAAATCGAAAGAGCAGATATTCTGGTCGTTTCTCTGGCCGAAAATAACGGTAATTATTCAGTTGCTTTCAAAAATATATTTGACTGGTGCTCCAGAATAATGAAAGAAGTTTTTCAGCAAAAACCAATGTTATTATTGGCGACTTCTCCCGGTCCAAGAGGCGGTGCTTCGGTTTTAGAAATTGCCAATAATGCTTTTCCAAGGTATGGTGCGCAGATCAAAGCTACTTTTTCGTTACCGGCTTTTAATGCCAATTTCGATTTACAGGAAAATAAAATTTCGAATGCTGAGCTAAACAAAGAATTAACTGATAGTATTAAATCTAGTTTTTAATCCATGACAATAAAAAAGCTTGTTTTTGCATTTTTTGTTCTGAATATTGTTTTTCTAAATGTATCTTTTTCTCAAAAATACAATGCGATTGATAATACAGTTCTAAAATATCCAAAATTTAATACCACAGAAAATCTGGCAGAAAGAATCACAAAAGATTTTACGACAGATTATGACAAAGCGAGAGCGATTTACAGCTGGGTTGCACTCAATATAAAGTATGATTATGCAGCGTTGTTAAAGCCACAAAGAACTCAAGGTTTTAGCTATTCTAATGAGGCCGAAAAGCAAAGGAAAATCCGTCAGATTAATGATCAGTTAGTACAAAAAACATTTACTTCCCGAAAAGCAGTTTGCGAAGGTTTTACAGCGTTGTATCAGCATTTAGCCGAATTGGCAGGGTTGAAATCTGAAATTGTTCGTGGAGATTCTAAAACGAATTTAAGTGATATTGGGCGAAAAAACACCACTTCCAACCACGCCTGGAACAACGTTTTGATTGATAAAAAATGGAGATTAGTTGACGTTACCTGGGGACAGGGCTACTACGATAGCAGTAAAGGTAAAATGGTAAATGATTATTCGCCGGTTTATTTTGATACAGCTCCAGATTATTTTTTTACCAAACATTTTCCTGATTCAGGTTCTTTTTTGGGAGACAAATTGAGCAAGGAAGATTTTCTCAACGGGCCATTAATTTATAATAAAACGATCGAAAAAGAGTATCAAATTATTGCGCCTAAATCCGGAATTATTGAAGCAAAATATGGCGATAAAATAACCTTCAAATTCAAAAATATTACAAAGCCGGAAAACCTTTTTTATCTCAATAAAAAGAACCAGCCAGTTAAAATTGAAAGTCCCAAAGAAAGAAAAGGGACTTTAGAATTTGAGGTGACGTATGACAAAAATATAGGCAACTTTATTACGTTTTTTTATTATCAAAGCAGTATTGTTTCTTTTAAAATCATACCGCAATAAGAGTGTTTTTTTTGCCGTTTTTATATTTTTTGAAGACCTTATTATGAATAATTAAAAGCTTTACAGATTTAATTGTAACGCAGTATCATCATGGAAACAACTTTTCTGAAATCTATTTTAGACAATGATTTCTATAAATTTACGATGCAACATGCCGTAATAAAGCTTTTTCCTAAGGCAAGGGTTCGTTATGCTTTTATCAATCGGGGAAAACATCAATTTCCAGCGGGATTTGCAGAATTATTGCGAAAATCGGTGGATGAAATGGCCAATTTGATATTGACAAAAGACGAAAAGCATTATTTATCACATTACTGTCCGTATTTAGATCCTACTTATTTAGATTTTTTACAGGGTTATCGCTACGATCCTTCAGAAGTTCAAATTATTCAGGAGGGATCTGAAATAAAAGTTACAATTGAAGGTTTTTGGTACCGCACTATTTTGTGGGAAGTACCGTTAATGGCTTTGATTTCTGAGCTTTTTTACAAAACAAATCTTCTTATTCGCTTAAACGATGAAGCTATCAAAAATGTAACCAAAGAGAAGATTGACAATTATAATGCGCTTGGAGTTGCTATTTTAGAATTTGGTACCAGACGTCGCCACTCCTACGATGTACATGTTTTGGTCAATGAAACGTTGCATACGTATGGTGGACATAGTTTTATTGGTACCAGCAATGTACATTTTGCAATGGTAAACAATAAACGGCCTTTGGGCACACATGCACACGAATGGTTTATGTTTCATGCCGCGCAATATGGTTTTAAAATGGCTAATCTGATTAGTCTGGACAATTGGACACAAGTATACGGAGGTGATCTCGGAATTGCCTTAACAGACACTTACACGACAAATGTTTTTTTCGAACAATTTGATAAAAAATACTCCAAACTTTTTGATGGTGTTCGCCATGACAGCGGAGATCCAATTGCGTTTGCGCAAAAAGTGATTACGCATTACACCAAAATGGGTATTGACCCTCGATCAAAAACGATTGTTTTTTCAGATTCACTAAATTATGAAAAAGTAAAAAGTATAGCCAATTTTTGTCAGGATAAAATTAAAATGTCTTTCGGCATCGGAACCAATTTTACCAATGATGTCGGCCTACCGTCGATGAATATGGTTATTAAATTGACAGAAGTTAAACTCGATCACGCCCATTGGCAAGGGGTTGTGAAACTTTCTGATGAAAAAAATAAAAATACAGGAACGCCCGAAATGATTGCTTTAGCCAAAGGAGTGCTTGGTATCAAATAGTATTTTTTTTTTGAAAGGTGATTTTTTATATTTTTGACGCAAGTATTTTTTTAAAATCAATTCAAATAGAATTCAAAGCTGTTATTAATCATAACAAAAAAAAAATACGCTTTCATTTTTTGACTATAAATGGTACATTAGCCAAAAATCCAAACTTCATTTATGCTAGAGCAAAATCAATATAACGAAGATAATATTCGATCACTCGATTGGAAAGAACATATCCGTATGCGTCCCGGAATGTATATCGGGAAATTAGGTGATGGATCTTCGCCGGATGATGGTATTTATATTCTTCTCAAAGAGGTTTTAGACAACTGTATCGATGAGTTTGTCATGGGTTCCGGAAAAACCATCGAGGTGACCATCAAAGACAAAACAGTTTCGGTTCGTGATTACGGACGTGGAATTCCGTTAGGAAAAGTCGTTGATGTAGTCTCGAAAATGAATACAGGTGGAAAATACGATTCTAAAGCCTTCCAGAAATCGGTAGGTCTGAATGGTGTCGGAACAAAAGCAGTCAACGCACTTTCGAATTATTTTCGCGTAGAATCTGTTCGTGATGACAAACAAAAAGCGGCAGAATTTTCAGGTGGAAACCTGGTTTTAGAAGAAGATATAATTGATACAACCAAGCGAAAAGGAACAAAAGTAACTTTTACGCCTGATGAAACGATTTTCAAAAATTACAAATTCCGTATGGAATATGTCATTAAAATGGTGAAGAATTATTGTTACTTAAACAATGGTTTGACGATTATTTTCAATGGCGAAAAATACATTTCGGAGAATGGTCTTAGAGATTTATTAGAAGAAACAATTAGCGAAGACGATCTGGAATATCCAATCATTCATTTGAAAGATCACGATATCGAGATCGCTTTAACACACAGTAAAACACAATATAGCGAAGAATATCACTCATTTGTCAACGGTCAGAATACCACCCAAGGAGGAACGCATTTAGCAGCGTATAGAGAAGCAATTGTAAAAACGATTAGAGAGTTTTATAACAAAAACTTTGAGGCTTCAGATGTTCGAAAGTCGATTGTGAGTGCCATCAGTATCAAAGTGATGGAACCCGTTTTTGAGTCTCAGACCAAAACCAAATTAGGTTCTACAGATATGGGTTCTGATGATGGAACGCCTCCAGTTTCTGTTCGTACGTTTGTAAATGATTTTATCAAAACCAAGTTAGATAATTATTTGCATAAAAATCCTCCAACGGCAGAAGCGTTATTGCGTAAAATTTTGCAGGCCGAAAGAGAGCGTAAAGAGTTATCTGGAATTAGAAAATTGGCGACAGATCGTGCTAAAAAAGCCAATCTTCACAATAAAAAATTGAGAGATTGTCGCGCGCATCTTCCCGATACCAAAAATCCTAGAAACTTAGAAAGTACCCTTTTTATTACTGAGGGAGATTCAGCTTCTGGATCGATTACCAAGTCGCGTGATGTCAATACACAAGCGGTATTTAGTTTACGTGGAAAGCCTTTGAATTCCTACGGAATGAGCAAAAAAATCGTGTATGAAAACGAAGAATTCAATTTGTTGCAAGCGGCTCTGGATATCGAGGATGGTTTAGAAAAATTGCGTTACAACAATATTGTGATCGCAACAGATGCCGATGTCGATGGAATGCATATTCGATTGCTGTTGATTACGTTCTTTTTACAATTCTTCCCAGAATTAATCAAAGAAGGGCATTTGTATATTTTGCAAACGCCACTTTTTAGGGTTCGAAACAAGAAAGAAACCATTTATTGTTATTCGGAAGAAGAAAGAAAAGAAGCGATCGAAAAACTGAAACCAAAACCGGAGATCACACGATTTAAAGGTTTGGGAGAGATTTCGCCAGATGAGTTCAAGAATTTCATTGGAGAAACCATTCGATTAGACCCCATTATGATGGACAAAAACACTTCGATCGAGCAATTATTGTCTTTCTACATGGGAAAAAATACTCCGGACAGACAAGAATTTATTATCAAGAATTTGAAGGTAGAATTGGATGCTGTTGAGGAGGTTTAACTTTTTCAATTTCTAATAAAATTAATTCAATGAACAGATTACTATTTTTGATTATAATTTTAGTTCTGAACTCCTGTAAAAAAGAAAGCAATGTGCCTTCAATAAGTAATGATGGAGTAGAAGTTGTAAAATCAGTAAGTAAAGTAATTAAAAAGAGAAATTTTACTTTAAGCAATTTTTCAAAAATTGAATTGATTTCTTATTACGATCGAATTGCTTGGGATACTATAGAATATAAAAACAAAGAACCTTTTGCTAAAGATTTAGTTGATAATTACAAGTTGACTTTTGATAGTACAATGATTGAAGAGAGAGTTACTTTGAATAAAAAACAAGAAAAAGAACTTTTAAATTTGATGGTTTGTGATACTTGTATTCCTGAGGAAATGTCCTCTGCATGTTATAGACCTAGACATATGATTTTGTTTAGAGACAGCAAAAATAGAATTATCGCATATAATGAGTTTTGTATGAGTTGTAATGGGGCTAGAAACTCAGCAAATCTTGATGGATTTCAAAAATATTGCTTGTACGAGATGGGCGATTTATTTAGAAAATTCGGAATTAAACTTTTTGTTGATTATGCTGATGAACAAAAAGAATATGAAGTTTTAAGAAAAAAAGGTTATTAAAAGTATATCATACACTAAAAATACTGAAATAAATTCAGCATAAAAATGAAAGACGAAGAAGACGATAACATAATTCCGAACGACGACGAGAATAATTCAGATGAAAACCAACTTGATGATAATCAAGAAGGAGATGATGATGAAATTATCAACGTAGATGCTAAGCATTTTGAAGGACAGCATTTTTACGAAAACCAGGAAGAAGAAGGAGATGATGTTATTACGAAAGTAACGGGCATGTACAAAGACTGGTTTCTGGATTATGCCTCGTATGTAATTCTGGAGCGTGCAGTTCCTGCGATCGAAGATGGTTTTAAACCCGTTCAGCGTCGTATTATGCACTCTTTGAAAGAGTTGGATGATGGTCGTTATAATAAAGTTGCCAATGTTGTAGGACACACTATGCAGTATCACCCACACGGAGATGCGAGTATTGGTGATGCAATGGTACAAATTGGCCAAAAAGATTTATTAATTGATTGTCAGGGAAACTGGGGAAATATACTAACAGGCGATGGCGCTGCAGCTTCTCGTTATATCGAGGCACGTTTGTCCAAATTTGCTCTTGAGGTTTTATATTCGCCAAAAATTACAGATTGGGGTGTTTCGTATGACGGTCGTCGTGCAGAACCGAACAATCTTCCGGTGAAATTTCCGTTGCTTTTGGCACAAGGAGCAGAGGGAATTGCAGTGGGTCTTTCGACCAAAGTATTGCCGCATAACTTCAATGAGCTAATCGATGCTTCGATTAAAATTCTAAAAGGAAAAGCGTTTACCTTATATCCTGATTTCATGACACAAGGTATTGCCGATGTGTCGAATTATAATGACGGATTGCGTGGCGGACGTGTACGCGTGCGTGCGAAAATTGCGCAATTAGACAAGAATACTTTGGTGATTACGCAAATTCCGTTTTCGACCAATACCACGACTTTGATTGATAGTATTTTGAAAGCCAATGATAAGGGGAAAATCAAAATCAAGAAAATCGAAGACAATACCGCTGCTGATGTTGAGATTTTAATACACTTGTTTCCAGGCGTTTCTCCAGACAAAACTATTGATGCTTTGTTTGCTTTTACAGCTTGCGAAACCTCTGTAGCGCCTTTAGGTTGTGTGATTGAAGACAACAAACCTTTGTTTATAGGTGTTTCTGAAATGTTGAAAATTTCGACGCACAGGACGGTAGATTTGCTTCGTCAGGAATTAGAAATTCAGTTAGAGGAATTAAAAAATAAGTGGCATTTCTCTACTTTAGAGAAGATCTTCATTCGCGAAGAAATGTACATTGATTTCAAATTGTATTCTGACAGAGAAGCTCTTTATAAGTACATGTACGACCGATTTGAGCCTTTCAAAAAATCATTCGTTAGAGAAATTGTAGACGAAGATTTGCAACGATTGACTCAGATTCCGATGATTCGTATTACCCGTTTTGACTCTGATAAAGCCGATGATTTTATCGCTAAGTTAGAAGATGAAATGAAAGAAGTAGAGCATAATTTGGCACATCTGACTGATTTTGCTATTGCTTATTTTACAAAATTAAAAGAGAAATATGGTAAAGGTCGCGAACGCCAGACGGAACTTCGTGTTTTTGATAACGTTGAGGCCACAAAAGTTGTATTGCGTAATACCAAATTATACGTAAACCGCGAAGAAGGTTTTGTTGGAACCAGCTTGAAAAAAGACGAATATCTTACCGATTGTTCTGACATTGATGATGTAATTGTGTTTTTACGCGACGGAAAAATGTTGGTAACAAAAGTTGATGCTAAGACCTTTGTGGGTAAAGATATTATTCACGTTGCTATTTTTGACAAGAGTGATAAACGTACGATTTACAATATGATGTACCGTGACGGAAAATCAGGCCCATCGTACATCAAACGATTCAATGTTACGGGTGTTACCCGTGATAAACCCTACGATTTGACCAATGAAACAGCTGGATCACAAGTAGTTTATTTTTCACATAATCCAAATGGAGAAGCTGAGGTAATTACGATTTTATTGCGTCAGGTAGGAACTATCAAAAAACTGAAATTTGATATTGATTTTGCCAAATTAGCGATAAAAGGACGTGCTTCAAAAGGTAACTTGGTAACCAAATATCCAATCAAAAAGATCGAATTAAAAGAGAAAGGAATTTCGACTTTATTGCCACGAAAAGTGTGGTTTGATGATACAGTAAAACGTTTGAATGTAGATGCGAGGGGAGAATTGCTTGGTGAATTTAAACCAAGTGACAAAATATTGGTAATTAATCAGTCGGGTAAATTGAAGGTTATTATTCCGGAGTTATCAACTCATTTTGACGAAGACATGATTGTTTTAGAAAAATGGAAGCCTAAAAAACCAATTTCGGCAATTTATTTTGATGGAGAAAAAGAACGTTATTATGTCAAACGTTTTCTGGTTGAAACCGAAAATAAAGAAGAAAGTTTTATCACAGAACATCCAAATTCGCAATTAGAAATTGTTTCAACAGATTATCGTCCGGTTGCTCAGTTGGTTTTTGCAAAAGTAAAAGGAGTTCAGAAAGAAGATTTACACATAGATATTGAAGATTTTATCGCTGTAAAAGGCTTCAAAGCACTAGGAAATCAGTTGACAGGAGACAAATTAAAACAAGTAAATCTATTAGAGCCGTTGCCTTATGAAGAACCTGTTGAAGAAGTTCCTGAAAAGCCAGAATTAACAGATGATGAATCTGTAGAAACAGAATTAGATGATGATGGCCAGATAGGCTTAGTTTTAGAATAAAAAAAAACTCCTTTTTGTAGTGCTTAAAACCAATATTTTTTTGGTAGCTACAAAAAGGAGTTTTTTTTATTAATTATTTGATGCTTAATTAGTAAAGTCGGTATCTTTGAGTTTATCGTCTACAATTTCGCTATTATGAAGTTGTACCGTCTTTTTCGATTTCTTCATTTTTAAGTTCAAAAACTCTACAAACAAAGAGAAGAAAATAGAGAAATATAAATATCCTTTTGGTATCGTGCCGACTTCGCCATCATTACCAAAACTAAAATGTGCCAGATGCGAACCTTCGGCAAGTAACATAACTCCAATTAGTATTAAAAAAGACAAACCAAGAATTTGAATCGTAGGATGTTCGTTTACGAATTTAGAAACTGGTCCGGCAAAAATCATCATTATAATAATAGAAATAATGATGGCCAAAATCATAATAAGCAATGCGCCCTCGTAGCCAAAACCGCCTTGTGCAGGATCTTTCATACTGACCAAACCTACTGCGGTCAGGATACTATCAAAAGAAAAAACAATATTCAGAAGCGCAATTTGCAAAATAGCGGCAGACAATCCGTTGCTTGCTTTTCCTTTTTCGCCTTCTTCTTCGCCTTCTAATTTATGGTGAATTTCGGTAACCGATTTGTACAATAAAAACAGTCCTCCTCCAAAAATAATCAAACTCTGACCCGTTGGACTTGCTTTAAAAAATCCCCAATCAATATGAGTAAGCGATTCCTGAAGACTTAAAACCCATGTAATTCCGAATAACAAAATAATACGAAAAACCATTGCCAAAAGCAAACCAATACGTCTGGCTTTGGGTTGATCTTCGGCTTTTAGTTTTCCCGAAACGATAGAAAGAAAAACGATGTTATCAATTCCCAGAATAATTTCCAAAAAAGTAAGTGTCAACAATGCTATAAGAGCATTTGGAGTAAATAAAATTTCCATTTATATAAAGATTGGTTGTGGTTACGAGAGTATTTAATCAACTTTGGTTACAGTTCCGCGCTTTTTTTCTTCAGAATCTACTAATCCATATTCAAAGGTATAAGAATCTTTAGAAGTGCTTAAAATTTTCATGCCAATAGCTTTCTTTTCATCCCTGTTTTTCGGGTGTTTTTTCTGCAAAATATATTCGCAATCACTTACCCAGCGTACCGTAGAAGTATCTGTTTTTCCTTCAAAAGTCTCAATTTCTATGCTGTCTTTACGCTCAAAAAAACCTGCTTTCTTTTCTCCATTTACATCAAATTCAAATTTAAATTTTCCGTTTTTAAAGTCTTTACAGTTGTGCTCTGCCTCATAGCAAGACATCAATAATGCCAGCGGGAGGAGGAATAGTATCTTTTTCATAGTTTAGTAATTATTTTTTCAGGAGCTTCATCCTGCTTTCCGTTACAATCTTTTGTACCGCTAAAGAAGCGTCACAAAAGGATTTTCACTTCAATCAGGGCTAAAAATCATCGCAATAAAGTGCTTTTAGTTTTTTTTAATCTTAGTTCATAGATCGTTAATCAAGAATCTAAAATCTCTTGAGCTCATCATCGGTAAAGTTCTTAATTTCTTTGTCTTTAGCAAATTTTTCGCTGTTGTAATTTTTAGATTTATTTTTAGCAATCGATAAACTGTCCCAACTGCTGTTCTTGAGTTGTTTGGCATAAAAAACGATCTGCCCAATATGATAAGGATAATGTGCCAATTGGCGATTGATGGCTTCAATAACCGTATGGCCTTCGTTTCTGATGTAAATAATGTCTGAAAGTTGTTCCGGTTTTAAGCTCGCTAAAGCATTCAGAAAGCAATCCCAACCTTTGTTCCAGACTTCTAGAACCTCTTCTTTAGTTTCTAAAATAGTTTCAAATTCGGCATCGCGATTGCGCCATTCTTTTTCACCATCTGTGGTTAGAAAATCCGTCCAGCGCGACAACATATTTCCAGCAATATGATTGATAATTGTGGCAATACTATTGGTGTCTTCGTTTACAGCCTCAAAAAGTTGCGCAGGTTCGAGTTGCTCCATTGCTTTTTCACCCAGCATTTTGTAATAAAGAAATTGCTTTTTTACACTTTCTAAATAAGATTCATCTGCTTTCATGATTATACAATTTTAATGTCATATTTGTCCAAAAGTCCTACAATTCCCTGTGTAGAAAATTGCGCTTTTCTCATGGGATTAAATTCTGGGTCAATTTTGTAATGATAAGCTGTTCGAAAATCAACAGCTGCCAATTGTGTATCGTTAAAAATACTTCCTTCTAAATTACAATTATCAAAAACAGAACTCGTTAAGTTGGTACCGATAAAAGTCACTTCTCTTAAAGAAGAATTGATAAACTTGGTTTTTGGCATTTTTTTATTCGAAAAAACAGCGTAATCCAGCACACTTTCTTCAAAATAAACCTGAAACAAAAAGTCATCACATTCGTTAAAAGCGATGCCTAATAATTTACAATTTCTAAAAGTAACATTTTTTAAGCTTGTCCCCAGCAAATTGGTCATCGACAAATTACAATCGATAAACTCACAGTCTAAAAAAGTATTGTAAGCAAAATTACTGTTAGAAAAATCACAGTTTTTAAAAACACAGTCTTCAAATTCGCGGTTGTTTATTTTTTTATCGATATAAATAACTTTCTCGAATGTTTTCTGAATGTGAATGAGACTTTCCATGATTTTTTTGGATTTTCGAGCGTTATGACGTACTCTAAGAATGTAAATTATATGTTGTGTATTGGATAGGAAATGCTAAAATCATACACGCTAAAACTAACATTATGTTGTTAACGGATTGCAGGAATTAGTTTAGTTTTTCGACAAAATTGGAGTCTTTTACTTTATCATTTTGAGATGAATCCATTTTATTTATGCTTGAATATCAATAGTAAAAGATTGTAGTAAAGATACAAATTAGTCATTAAACAAAGCTTTCATAATGATTTTTAATCCGTAAAAAATCAGGAACATCGCGCTTAGGCAAGCAACGATTCCAATTGCTAGAACCAAGTAATGCCAGTTGGTATGCTGATTCATAAAAGCATTATAAATCAAGGATGGCCCAATAAAAAGTAACGGTAACGATCCCGATATATATTTAACACCCTTTCCTAGTAATTTTGTATTTGTTGCCATCTTTTGTTTTTGTTTCAAGTTAAAAACCTTCTGGTTGTAGAATTTCACGAACTTTAAGATGCAGTGTTCACCTATTTTTTATCTCACATTTTACAGAAGATAGTTTATGCTTTCTACACTTTATAATTATCGACTGCTTTGCGCACGCTACCGTGTTTTTGGAGCAATTCGCTGGCTTGGTCATAAGAGACCGGAATTTCTTCCATAATCATTTTTACACCACGATCTACCAGCTTGGTATTGCTGAGTTTCATATCGACCATTTTGTTGCCTCTTACTTTTCCAAGTTGAATCATAGCTGCGGTCGAAATCATATTCAGCACCAGTTTTTGCGCGGTTCCTGCTTTCATACGGGAACTTCCTGTGATAAATTCTGGACCCACGACAACTTCTACAGGGAACTGAGCGGTTAACGCCAATGGGCTACCAGCATTGCAAGTGATACAACCGGTAACTATATTATTTTGGTGACATGCTTCTAGGCCACCTACAACATAGGGAGTCGTTCCAGACGCTGCAATACCAATTACGATATCAGCATCGGTTATATGGTAGGCTTTTAAGTCTAACCAGGCTTGTTTATCGTTGTCTTCTGCATTTTCTACAGCTCGGCGAATGGCACTGTCGCCACCAGCAATGATTCCGTTAACCAGATCAAAAGGAACTCCAAAAGTAGGCGGACATTCTGAAGCATCTACAACGCCAAGACGTCCTGATGTTCCAGCACCAATATAAAAAATACGGCCACCAAGCTTTAGTTTTGTTACAACTTGCTCTATTAAAGCCTCTATTTGGGGTAAGGATTTTTCTACCGCAGTAGGTACGGTCTTATCTTCTTGATTGATGTTGATAAGCAATTCATGAACAGACATTTCTTCTAAATGTTCGTATTTTGAGGCTTGTTCAGTAGTTTTAATAAATGTCATTATCGAATATGCAAATTTTAAGTTTCAAAGGTACAAAGTTTTAGTTGTTGTAACAATGAAATTCTATTTGATTGGTAGGATTTTTTTTGAGTGATTCGCCAAGATGCTATCCTTTTTAAGATATTGGTGGAAATTTTAAAGCTATACTATTCTTACCAAACGAATATTTTTTCAAACTATTTTGCAAACTAAAATATTATATTTGTTAAAATTAAAAAATAAATGGATAGATTAAGCTTATTGCAGGGGATTGCACGGATCTCTGTTTTTGTTTCTTTACTGATGGCGTTTTTTTTAATGACGGTTAAAACCGAAAATAAATTAGCCAACCGTTTATTTGCCTGGTTTTTTATTGTCTCTGCTATCGATCTTAGCGGTTTTTTCGTTTTTGATTATATCAAGGATATTTTTACTTTAGTAATTTTCAGATGGACCATTTGTTTGTTGGCAATGCCCTTGTTTTATCTTTATGTATTGTCGGTTTGTTATTCCGATTTTCGATTAAAGTGGAAACATTTAGTGTATCTGCTTCCCATTATCGCAGTCAATTTGGCTTTTCTTCCGAGGCTTTATCTAATGAATGATTCAGATCAGACAAAAATTTTAGAGGGAATTGATCAAATGCCTGAAATTTATTTTATTCAGATTGTTATCGAATGTCAATACTTGTTTTATATCGTGAGTGCCTTTTTAATTTTAAAGAAATACAGAGAGATTTATCTGGAAAATTACACTAATCCCAGTACTTTGATTTATAAGTATCTTTTTCAGGTGACTACGGTTTTTCTTATAGCTCACTGCTTAGTGGCATTAAAAAATTTATTACGCTACAGTGATTACAGACAAGTATTTCTTTGGTTAAATGTATTTGTAGGAGCTGTTGCTTTATTTGTTACCTGCTGGTTGGTCATGAAAGCGATGAAGTATCCTGAATTGTTTAAGGGAATTAATTCTAAATTGCAATTAGCAAAAGATATACTGCCTAAAGCCGAAGAAAATGTGCAGCCAGTCGATGTTCAGGATGATGTGATTTCTAGTCAAATTTCTATCTTAAAACAATATATGGCTGAGAAAGAACCTTTTCTGGATCCTTCACTCACCATTCAGGAACTTGCCAATCAAATTGATACTCCAGTCAGGGATTTGTCTATTTTGATTAATCATCATATGGATCAGCATTTTTTTGATTTTGTAAATGAATATCGCATACAAAAAGCCATGCAGATTTTAAAAGACCACTCAAAAAATGATGTTACTGTTTTGGAAATTTTATATGAAGTTGGTTTTAATTCCAAATCTTCGTTTAATACTTCTTTTAAAAAATATACAAATTTAACACCTACAGCTTATCGAAATGCTTCATAACTAACGGTTTGTAAAAAGTCGAACTGCATACCCAAAAAAGTCGAACCAATTTCATTTATAGAAATTGGTTCGACTTTTTTTTGTCGGTCGCAGGACGGGATTTTCTAAGGCAACTTTGCTTCAAATTAATTGAACAAGTTTAAAATTAGAAATCATGAAAAAAACGAACCTCCTTATCTTTTTATTATTGCCTTTATTTTGTTTAGCACAATCTACCTTAAAATTAAAAGGGAAAATAACAAATGAAACAACGCCACTAGAATGGGCAGATGTTTCAATATCAAATTCTGAAGGAAAAATTATTGATGGCACTACCAGTAAACAAGATGGTACTTTTGAAATCAATATTATAAAAGGTTTCTATAAAATAAAAATCAATCTTTTGGGATTTTCAGATTTTGAAAAAGAGATTGCAATAGAAAGTGATACTGATTTAGAAGTAATTATTCTAAAAGAAAACACAACAAAATTAGGAGAAGTGGTTATTCAATCTAAAAAGAAAACGATGGAGCAAAAAACCGATCGTTTGGTTTATAACCTCGAAAACAATGTTGTAACAGTGGGCGGTGATGCTTTGAGCGCTATTAATACCGCTCCTGGCGTTGTGGTACAGAATAATACAATAAATATTTTAGGCAAAGGAACGTCGCGCGTTATGATTGATGGACGTATGATCGAACTGTCGGGTGAGGAACTGAATAGTTTTTTGAAATCAATATCAGCTAGTGATATTAAAAACATTGAAATTATCAGCAATCCACCAGCAAAATATGACGCAGAAGGAATGGGCGGATTAATTAATATTATTATGAAAAAAGGAGTTCGTGATTCCTGGAAAAACACAACAACTGCTTCTTATGATCAGAATAAATATGGGATTTATACTTTAAGAGATAACTTTTTTTACAATAAAAACAAGTTTAGATTTTCGGTCAGCGTGAATGCAAAAAAGGGTTATATCAATGCTACCGATGATTTGAAAATGTATTTTCCTGGCGGACTTTCACACATGAAAAGCGTAACAAAAGTAAAAACCGAGAATCTTTCCGGAAAACTAGCTTTAGATTATGATCTTTCTGAACGAACTACAGTTGGTTTTCAATATTTAAATGACCGAAATAATCCTGATTTTAAATCGGATATTAGAATTGATAATTATAATACTCAAAATCAATTGGAAGATGTTACGCTGAATACTAGTTTTACAGACAAAGGCTATCGAAATCAGACTTATAATGCACATTTGATTACGAAACTGGATTCTCTAAAAAGAAAATTATCTTTTGATATAGATTATTTCGATTATCATTCCAATTTCGACAGGAATTTTATCGCCAATAATTATACGCCTGATATGCTATTTGTCGATGTAAATCAGTCTGGTAGAAATATTTCGAATCAGGCTATTGACAATTTGAGTTTTAAAGCCGATATGGAACATCCTTTTCAGGCGTTGAATTTATCTTACGGCGCAAAAATAAGTTTTACCAATAGTATAAGTGATGTGTTGTATTACAATACTATTTCAGGAACTCCGGAATTAGATGCTAATCAATCTAACCGATTTAAATACACCGAAAATAATCAGGCTTTTTATGTTAATGGAGATAAAAAATTTGGGGAAAAATGGAATTTTCAAATCGGACTAAGACTGGAAAATACGCAGACAACTGGTTTTTCTGAAACTTTGTATCAGGAAACAGTTAATGATTATTTGAAATTATTTCCAACGTTTTATGCTTCTTACAGGAAAAATGAAAACAATACTTTTAGTTTGAATTACGGAAAAAGAATCAACAGACCTCGTTTTGATTTGTTGAATCCGTTTCGAATTTACATTAACAGTAATAGCTATTCTGAAGGAAATCCGTTCTTAAGACCTTCATTTAGTGATAATTTTGAATTTTCACATTCTTATAAAGAAATTTTGAGAACTAGCGTTTTTGTAAATGCAGTCTCAAACGGTTACGGCGTTTTATTTACATCAAATCCGGAAACTAATACACAGATTGTTACACGTGAGAATTATTTTAAAAACCTAAATTATGGTTTAGGAGAAACGTATTCAGCCACTTTTGCAGATTGGTGGTCAAGCGAAAACTCACTATACTTTTTAGGAGCCAAAACGGAATTTATTAAGGATATTAATGCAACGCCATCAAACAGTCTGCAAGTTGATTTTTCGACGAATAATACTTTTGTATTAGGCAAAACAACAAAACTACAAGTCGATTTTGCGTACAGCACACCTTTTAAAAGTGGTTTGTATGAAGTAGGCTATACATCTAGTTTTGATATTGGTTTTAAACAGGATTTGTTTAATAAAACGTTGCAGGTCGCATTTTTGGCAAATGATATTTTTAATACTTCTTATTTAAAAGATTTTACTTCGGTTGTAAATGATGTAAAACAGGTTTATGACCAAAAAGAAAGCAATCGATTTGTGCGTTTGTCTGTGGTTTATAATTTTGGAAACAAAAAAATCAATGTGAAAGAGCGTGCTTTTGGAAATCAGGAGGAGAAAAGGAGAACGACTAATAATTAGTCAATTAGAAAATTAGATAATTGAATTGATTGGCTTTGAAAATAAAACTATCCTAACAGGTTTTTAAAACCTGTTAGGTATTTTTTGTACAGGAGTTTTTTTTGCGTGAGGGATAGGAGGAAGCTACCGAAGTAGCCTGGATAGCCCGACCACAATAAAAAAATGGGCGAATCAACGTTTTGCTGATTAGCCCATTTTATTTATTGTGGTCACGCCCTAATTATAACATATACGCTAAAAATATTCCCAATACAATCATAGAAACTTTGGCAATATTAAATTTGTGTCCTTCGCTACTTTCGAAAATTATAGTTGATGAAATGTGGAATAGAATTCCGATTACGATCGCTGTTATTTGAGTGTAATATTCATTTAAGAAAGGTAAAAAATCAGAAGCAATTGTTCCAATTGGTGTCATAATTGCAAAAACGAGCATAAAAGCAAAAATAGCTTTTTTGTCTAGTTGAGCGTTGCTAAAAAAGGTAGTCAAAATGATGGCAATAGGTAAGTGGTGAATCGCGATTCCGACTGCTAAATCGTGATGATGCCCAACAGGAAAACCTTCTAAAAAGGCGTGAATACACAAACTAATAAACAATAACCACGGAATTTGAGACATTTTAGCATGCCCGTGTACGTGCCCGTGTTCGGCTCCTTTGGAGAAAAACTCAAGTATGATCTGAAATAAAATTCCGACCATGATAAACAAACCAATTTTATGATTGTGTGATTCGTAAACTTCAGGCAGTAAATGCATTACAGTTAGAGACAGTAAAAATGAACCGCTAAAAGCAAGTAGCAATTTTAGATTGGTTTTGCTTTTTGGTTTTAAAAACAACGCCACCAGATAACCAAAAAGTACTGAGAATAGAGGTAATAAATAATTCATTTTGTTTTGGTTTAATCGTTGATTCGTTTAATTGGTTTTTTCTTTAATCGTTGATTTGTTTAATCGATTTTACGGTTAAACAATTGAACAATTAACCAGTTATTTAAAAATCATGATTAATCGCTCGCTTTCGGTTTTATGAAATTTCTTGAGTTTATAATCTCCAAAAATATCCAAAAGAAAAATCCCTGCTTCTTCCATTAATTCCTGAAAATCGTTTAAAGTCAGTGCTTTAACTTTTTCGGTAAAATGATATTGGCGTCCATCATCTTCAAAATCAATTTCCTTAAAAATATGTCCGTCTTGTACATATCTTTTTATTCTAAAATCGATGTTTTCAACGGTTTTTACTTCTTCAGGAACCAGGGTTTCGATAACTTGTGTGACATTCATAAAATCAATCACAGCGAATCCGTATTCAGAAAGACTTTCTTTAATCGCTTTTAATGTGGTAAGATTATCATCATCACTCTCAAAATATCCAAAACTGGTAAAAAGATTAAAAATGGCATCAAATTTTTCTTCGAAAGGCTCGCGCATATCGTGAACTTTAAAATGCAAAGTTTCGTTATTATTTTTACTCGCCTCGGCAATACTATTTTCGGATAAATCTGCTCCTAAAACATTGAATCCTAGCTGGTTTAAATAAATAGAATGGCGGCCTTTACCGCAAGCCAAGTCTAATACTTTTGCTTTTTCGGGAAGGTTGAGATAATGGGTAAGATTATCCATAAAAATCTGGGCTTCTCGGTAATTTCTATCTTTATAAAGGATATGGTAATACGGAGTATCAAACCATGAAGTAAACCAATTTTCGTTGTTACGCTCCTGATTTGGTGTAGATGAGTTATGTGCTTCAGACATTTATTCTATTTCAATTAATTCAAAGTCCCGCAAATTTAGTGTATTTTTGCCAAAAAATTACTATTTCGCTGCGATACCTAAAAACAATCGAAGGATATAGGTTGGGATTTTTTTTAATACAAAAATAAAAATGGAAGAAAATTTTAGAATGATTGCCAAATGTTTTTTTGGTTTTGAAGAAATATTAGAAGCAGAATTGAAAGTTTTAGGCGCTCAAGATGTTGAGAAAGGGGTGAGAATGGTAAGCTTTAAAGGCGATAAAGGATTTATGTACAAGGCCAATTTGTCTTTGCGAACAGCACTTAAAGTCTTAAAACCGATTTATTCGTTTAGGGCCAATAATGAGCAAGCGCTCTACAAAGGAATATCAGGTATCAATTGGTCTAAATTGATCAATGCAAACCAAACTTTTGTAATTGATGCAACGGTGCATTCTACTTATTTTAACCATTCTGAGTTTGTTTCTCAAAAATGTAAAGATGCTATTGTAGATCAGTTTAGAGAAAGAACAGGACAGCGCCCGAGTATTGACAAAGCGTTCCCGGATTTAAGAATTAACATTCATATTGATAAAGATCAGGTTTCGGTAGCGCTGGATACTTCTGGAAATTCATTGCACCAACGTGGGTACAGAACAGCTACGAATATTGCGCCTATAAACGAGGTTTTGGCGGCTGGAATTTTGCTATTATCGGGTTGGGAAGGTCAAAGTCACTTTTTAGACCCAATGTGTGGGTCTGGAACTTTCTTGGCAGAAGCGGCGATGATTGCGTGTAATATTCCAGCAAACATCAACCGAAAAGAATTTGCTTTTGAAAAATGGAAAGATTGGGACAATGATTTATTCGATCAAATTGTAGACAGTCTGATGAAAAAGACTAAGGAATTTCATTACACTATAAAAGGCTTTGATAAAGCGCCAAGTGCTGTTAATAAAGCAAAAGATAATATCAAAAATGCTAATTTAGACGATTATATTACCATCGAAGAAAACAACTTTTTTGATACCGAGAAATCAGTAGAAGGAAAGCTTCACATGGTTTTCAATCCGCCTTATGATGAGCGTTTGGATATTCACATGGAAGAATTTTACAAAAATATCGGCGATACTTTAAAGAAAAGTTATCCCGGAACCAATGCGTGGTTCATTACAGCCAATCTCGAAGCCTTAAAATTTGTGGGACTAAAACCTTCAAGAAAAATAAAACTTTTTAATGCCAGTTTAGAAGCACGTTTGGTAAAATACGAAATGTACGAAGGCAGTAAAAGAACGAAGTTTCAAGTCTAAGGTTCTTAGTTTCTAAGATACTAAGTTACTAAGATTTTTAGCTTTGAGTAATTCTACAATAAGTAATTTAAGGTTGGGTAATAAAGTGCTAAAGTAATACTTAGCAACTTAGATTCTCA
The DNA here is from genome assembly GCF_020911905.1 of Flavobacterium flavipigmentatum. Taxonomy (NCBI): domain Bacteria; kingdom Pseudomonadati; phylum Bacteroidota; class Flavobacteriia; order Flavobacteriales; family Flavobacteriaceae; genus Flavobacterium; species Flavobacterium flavipigmentatum. The sequence continues at coordinate 2,685,938 of NZ_CP087133.1, forward strand.
GAACCTTAGCAACTCTAAAAAAAATGACAAAATTACAAGTAAGAGGTTTTTTATATCAATTAGGATGTTTCGCGATTTTATTTATTTCGTCACGATATCTAATTGCGCGTTTTACAGAATTATCTGGATTATGGATTCCGATGACGGCATTTATAGTTTCTACATTGATTTCGCCAAAATTTCAGGCAGTAAAAACTAAAGATGGTGAGAAGCTCTTTATGAAATGGATTTTTATAAAAGGAATCAAAGAAATAGGATAATCATAAAGGAAATCAGATTCTGAGTAAAAATAAAAGCCACAAATTCTGAATTATTAGTTCTGGATTTGTGGCTTTTTTTATCGCTGATATTCTTTGAATTTAACAGATTGGTTATTTTTTATCCGATATTCGGTATAAAACGTTTTGTCTTTGTCTTCAAAGTTTTCGACTTTTCGGATCAAGTAAAAATTATTATTAGACCATTTATAATACGAATCGGATTCATTTCCGCTTCCGTCGGCCAGCATTTTTACAAATTCTTTATTTACTTGGTCAAAAGTTAAATATTCCAATTCTTCCAGTTTTAAATTTCGAATAAATTGTCCTTTGCTTTTATCGTAAATAAAATACATAAAACTACCATCATATTTAATTCGGTTCGGAAAGTAGATGGCAATTTTTAAATCTAATACTCCATCAAAATTGAGATCTTCAAATTCAATTTCACCAGTTTGGTCGTAAACTGCTTCATTAAATCCTGAAAGCGTCTGTATTTTTTCTTTTTTCGAATTAAAAATTTCTAGGCGATTGATTAAGTCTTGTTCCTGCAGTTGGCCGTCGTAACCTTCTGTTTTACCTTTGTACTGATTCAGTTTAAAACTAAAATTCTTTGGATCAAAGGCCGATAAATCTTCTAAACAAGTAAGTGTTACATCAAATTGTTTGTCTTTTTTTTCATTTTGCCAAATGCCACTTAATTCATATTGATTGTTTAAGTGTAAAGAAAAACTACCCGTTTTTTGCGGATTTGTTTTGCCTTTTGAAGTCACATACGTAGTTTCTTCCAGTTTTATTTTGCCTTGATCAAAAGTACCTTTTGTGTGAATATTTTTGTTTTTGCCACTTTTTAGATAATAATATTCTCCATAAACAGTGTCTTTTCCTTTTTCAAAACCAACCGTCATTACAATCGGATATTGAGCTATTTTTCCGGTAAAATGCAAAAAAGTAGTGATCGTTGTTTTCTGAGCAAAAGTAGTTTGGCTCAATGTGAAAAGGAGCAGAATCAAAATTTTTTTCATCGATCAAAAATTATTTTTTAGGCGCTTTTTTTACTATTTCTGGAAGTACTTTCTTTTTATAAATCGGAATAAAATAAGATACCGTATAATTAAAACCTACTCCGAAATTTCCATTATAGGTTCTATTAAAGCCCGGAATATAAAGATTATCAAACCCACTCGGTTTTTTGTTGGTCACCAAAGTTTTCAATTGCACTCCAAAACCAACAAAAAGATTATTAAATACCTCTGCTTTTAATCCCAAAGCAACTTCTATCCATGTTGCCGATAACCCGCTGTATTTTTGACCAGACGTCAAGGGAGGAATTTCTCCCCAATATGGATCGGGATTGTAAATTTTGTAGGTATTCAGTTGTTGGCTGAAAGTACTAAAACCTCCACGTAAACCAACTGACAGAATGTTTTCCATATCGAGCCAGTTTTCGTACATATTATAGTCAAAACCAGCTTTGATGTACGTTCCGGTTGCAGTAGAATTTAATCGGGCATCATCTGTTTTTTTGTCTTCAAAACCAAGTTCGGCGGCCAGGTAATAATTTTTCGTCAAGCGAAAGTCTCCCGTAAATTCGACTCCTTTATAATCGCTATCATAAAAACCGCGGGTCAGTTTGTACAAATCGACACCTACACGCAAACCATAACGATCTGTTTTTGCAGGAATACTGTCTTTTTTGGCCACTTCTGCCGTTTTTTTTGCTTCAGCATTTGGTTTTTCCTTCACCACTTCTTTTGGAGAAGTGGTGGTTGGTGTTTCCTGAGCCTGAGTCAAAAACATCGAAAACAAAAGACAAATACTAGAAAAATACTTCGACATGTGTTTCATTTTCTGATTCGATATTAGGGGTTATTACGTTGATGTTTTTCATCCAATACGTATTGATATTTTCGCCTCCCAGACGCTCAACACTTGTATTTAATTTGTAAATGGTCTTAAAACCGCATGCTCTTGATACATAAACATTTTCTCTGGTATAAGTAAATTTTAAGATATCGTCGTTTTGTAAAGCGGGATTTGTTGTGCTAAAATTCGAAATAAAATGATAAGTCACACTGTCTTTTGAGGGGTCTAGCGGAATTAAAATTTTACTTGCGTTAGTAGTGTATTTTAATTCATCGGTAATTGCTGTTTCATTAAAAATAATACCTTTTGTCGCATCCTGACCTTCTCCGTACACTTTCAAACTGGTTACAGGTTTTAATACTGTGGGCTGATCGGCAAAGTAAAATGTCAGCACAAGTCGAGGAGTGGTGGGAGTATTTGCATCGCAAATATCATCTTTTTCGCAACCCGAAAATCCAAAAGCTAAAAGGAGGAAAAGTGAAATTATTTTTTTCATTGAATTTTTATTATCGAAGTTCTAAAAGTACAACATTTTCGACATGATGCGTTTGCGGAAACATGTCAACCGGACGCACACGAGTCACTTTATATTTCTCATCCATCAAAGCCAAGTCACGCGCTTGTGTAGCAGAGTTACAGCTTACATAAACTACTTTTTTAGGAGCAATTTTTAGGATTTGCTCAATAACATCTTTGTGCATTCCGTCTCTTGGCGGATCTGTTATAATGACATCTGGTTTTCCATGTTGCGCAATAAAGGCTTCGTTAAAAACGACTTTCATGTCTCCAACAAAGAACACGCAATTGCTAATATTATTGCGTTCGGCATTGGCTTTTGCATCCAGAATAGCTTCAGGTACACTTTCTACACCAATTACTTTTTTTGCTTTTTTAGCAACAAATTGAGCAATTGTTCCGGTTCCGGTATACAAGTCATACACTGTTTCATCACCAGAAAGCCCGGCAAAATCGCGTGTTATTTTGTACAATTCAAAGGCTTGATCTGAGTTGGTTTGGTAAAATGATTTGGCGTTGATGCTAAATTTTAAACCTTCCATTTCCTCCAGAATATAATCTCTACCTTTATATAGTTTTACATTTTGATCGTAAATAGTATCGTTTTGCTTAGAATTTACTACATATTGCAATGAAGTAATTTGTGGAAATTTTTCGTAAAGATGATCTAAAATCAACTCGCGATTGTTTTTATCTTCTTCAAAAAACTGAATTAAAACCATGATTTCGCCCGTAGAGGCAGTACGAATCATAAAAGTCCTTAATAAACCAGAATGTTCTCTCGGGTTAAAGAAAGTCAGGTTATGCTCGTTAGCAAAAGCTCTTATTTCGTTTCTGATGGCGTTTGAAGGATCTTCCTGCAAATGGCATTTGTTGATATCGAGAATTTTATCCCACATTTTAGGAATGTGAAAACCTAATGCATTTCGGTTCCCTAAATCTTCTGTGCTTTCTATTTCTTTTTCTGTCAGCCAGCGGCTATTCGAAAAAGAGAATTCCATTTTATTTCTGTAAAAAAACTGTTTTTCAGAACCCAGAATAGTTTCAAATTCCGGAAGCTCAACTTTTCCAATACGCTGCAAATGGTTTTTTACCTCGTTTTGTTTGTAGTAAAGTTGCTGGCTGTATTTCATATTCTGCCATTTACATCCGCCACAAGCGCCAAAATGTTCGCAAATTGGTTCTATACGATGCTCAGAAAACTCATGAAATTTTACGGCTTTACCTTCGTAATAGGCTTTTCTTTTCTTAAAAGTTTGTACATCTACGACATCGCCCGGAACGACATTCGGTATAAAAATTACTTTTCCGTCAGGCGCTTTTGCTACTGATACCCCTTTTGCTCCAGCGTCAAGAACCGGAATCTGATGAAAGACAATTTTGTCTGTATTTTTTCTTCCCATAGCGCAAAAATAAGGGTTTGTAAACTTTTATAAATTCAAATTTGAAAATATTTTGATAATTTATTTAATTTCGTAGTTTAATTAAGTTTAAAAACTAACTTTGTTTTAGCAATAATCAACCAACCTACAATTTTAATTTGATTATTGTTGTTTTTTTATGAATTTGTATCACAATCTTTCACAGATTAGCTTCCTAAAAAAAAGTTATGCCTTAAAGTTTTTGTTTGTTGCATTTATAGGTATTCACATTCCTTTAATAGGTATTCTGTTTTTTGTACTTTATTCAAATAACGGTATTTCTGCCACGTCAATTTTAATTTTCTCGCTGATCATGACATTGTTAGCGACAATCGTAACGTTGTTAATTTTAAATCAATTGATAAAACCCATTGCAACTGCTTCCAAATCTTTAGAAGAATACAGAAACGACAGAAAATTAGCTGTTTTGCCCACAGAATATGCCGATGAAGCGGGTTTGTTGATGTACAATATTCAGGAATCTATTTTGGAAGCCGAAAGTTTTATTAACGAAAAGCAGGATCTGATTTATATGCTTTCGCATGATTTGAAAAATTTTGCAGGAAATCCTCAAGGTTTAGCCAAGCTAATTTTACTCGAAAATCCATCAGAATCAGTTGAGCATTTGGCCAATTTAATCTGTGAATCGACCAATCTGCAATTTCGATACATCGAAAATTTTATTAATCTGTTAAAGGAGCAAGATAAATTTATAAAAGGAACTAGGGAGATCAAAACGATTGTGTTTTCGGATATTTTACCTTTTGTCAGCGAGCAGGTCGAACAACGTTTGCTGGATAAAAATATCAAGTTGAGTATGACACTCGAAATTACGGAAGCTTCTCTTAAAATTGATGAAGGATTATTGATTCAGGTTCTGGTAAATTTGATTAGTAATGCTATTAAGTTCTCTTATTTTGGAGGAAAAATTGAAGTTAAATTTTATAAAGATAATTCAGATTTTGCTATAAGTGTTTCGGATAATGGAATAGGTTTTGATAAAAACGAAATTGATGAATTGTTCAAAAAATTTACCAAAATGAGCCGTTTAGGAACAGCAAACGAAACTTCGACAGGAATTGGGCTGTACTTGTGCAAAAAGATCATCGAAAGAAGTAAAGGAAAACTTTCGGCAATAAGCGAAGGTAAAAATAAAGGCGCTGAGTTTAAAATTGTTTTTGATTTGTAATCATTGCTTTTTTTTTATGAGCTCGTAATTTACAATGGCGAAAAAATAAAAACACAAATCGGCAGCAATTTTCCCGAATATTATTCCGAAAAAGTAATTGCCCACCAAAATCGGCATCCAATACATACAAAACGGACGAACAACCAAAAAGTCTAAAACAGCGGGATATCCAAATTCTAATATTAAATTTTTTACAAGTAAAAGCAAATCTTTAAAAGACGTAGTTGTATTTTGAAGTTTGTTTTGTTGTTTTAATTTTTTATAAGAAGAAAACAGAATAACGCTGTAAAAAGCTAAATATTCTGCTATGGTAATTAAGTATGCAGTTGTTAAGTCGCTATAAACAGAACTAAGTAAAGAAGTACTAAGTGCTGCACTTGTACTTGCTAATTCGGCATATTTATAGCGGTTAAACCATTCTTTAAAGTTTTTATGGGTCAATTTTTTAAAGTTTCAAAGTTTCAAAGTTTCAAAGTTTCAAAGTTTCAAAGTTTCAGGTTTTAGAACTTAGCACCTTAGCTTCTTAGTATCTTAGTTCCTCTTTTTAATCAAATAAGTCAGAAGACAAATAACGATCGCCACGATCGCAAATAATGGCTACAATAACGCCTGATTCTAATTGTTCGGCAATTTTTAAGGCAGCAGCAACAGAGCCTCCACTGCTCATTCCGGCAAAAACGCCTTCTTCGAGTGCCAAACGTTTAGTCATTTTTCTGGCTTCTTCTTCGCTTACATCAATGACAGTATCTACTTTTGAGGCATCAAAAATTTTGGGTAAATATTCCTGAGGCCATTTGCGTATTCCCGGAATTTGAGAACCGTCGCTTGGTTGAGCTCCTATGATCTGAATGGCTGGATTTTTTTCTTTCAGATAAGTCGAAGTTCCCATGATCGTTCCTGTTGTTCCCATTGCCGCAACAAAGTGGGTTACTGTTCCCTCTGTATCATTCCAAATTTCTGGACCTGTGGTTTTGTAATGTGCTTTCCAGTTGTCGTCATTTGCAAACTGATTTAACATCAAATAGCCGCCTTCTGCCACTTTTTTATCTGCGTAGTTACGTGAACCAATAATTCCGTCTTTAGCGGGTGTCAAAATCACTGTAGCGCCATAAGCACGCATGGTTTGTGTACGCTCTTTGGTAGAATCTTCGGGTAAGACCAATTCTATCTCTATTTGAAACAATTGCGCAATCATCGCCAAAGCAATGCCTGTATTGCCGCTTGTTGCTTCAATAAGTTTATCTCCTTTTTTGATATCGCCCCTTTCCAAAGCAGACGCAATCATGTTGTATGCTGCTCGGTCTTTTACACTTCCGCCGGGATTATTTCCTTCGAGTTTTAGTAAAAGCTTTACATTTTTATTTTTAACCAAATTGACTGATTCCATCAATGGTGTGTTTCCAATTAGGTTTAGCAATTTTTGTGGACCCATTTTATTTTTTTTCTTTTATTTTTACTTCCGTTGTAGTGGTGTTTAAAACGATAGAATCAGGGGGGATAGATTTGGTAATCCATGCGTTTCCTCCCACAATACTGTTTTTGCCAATAATAGTTTCACCTCCTAAAATAGTGGCATTGGCATAAATACAGACATTTGCTTCTACTGTTGGATGGCGTTTTGCGTTTTTCATCTCTTTACTCACACTAAGCGCTCCCAAAGTTACTCCCTGGTAAATTTTTACATGTTTTTTGATGATGGTAGTTTCGCCAATAACGATTCCGGTGGCGTGATCAATAAAAAACGGTGAGGCGATATCGGCACCTGCGTGAATGTCTGTCCCTGTTATGCGATGCGCATATTCACTCATCAATCTTGAGAAAAGCAATAAATCAAGCTGGTACAATTCGTGGCTCAATCGGTAAATAGCGATGGCATAAAATCCAGGGTAACCCAGATATACTTCGTCGATACTGTTGGAGGCAGGATCATTTTCTAAAATATACTCGGCATCCTGATTTAATTTTTCTAATACGCCGGGTAATTTTTCCAGAAATTTATCCCAAATAGATTCGCATAAATTTTCAGGTTTTTTGCAGGCCAGAACGGCAATTTCCTTAAAACGTATTTCCAGCTCGTCAATACTTTTATCCAATGGCGCATTCGAATCAAACAGCGTGTAAAAAAGCTTTTCGGTAAAATCTTCTGTTTTGGTTTTGATTCCGTAATTGATATTCGAATAACTTTTTAAGGCCTTTATATTTTGTATGATAGTATCTCTTGTCAAAACTTTAAAATTGTATGAGTAATTTGAAACGCTAAAAGTAAGGCGTTTTTTGGAAATAGAGGCACGAAAAAGCCAAAGAAATTTTACTTATTACATTCTTATTTGTGATACTTAATACATTTTTAAAGCCAATTTTTTATAAGATTCTTAACAGGTTAAATGCGTAAATTAGCAAGTAAATAAATTTAAAATGAAAAACAATTCAACTTTTAAAAGTGCCATTTCTAATATCGATTATCCTGAAAAAGAAAAAATTTCTGGAAAATCCATACATGATCCTGTTCTCGGACTTATTGTAAAAGATTTTCCTTCTTTTTGCGAGGATGATTTTATTGCAATAAAAGAATTAAATACGTATCGACAAAAATACATTTCAAATTATCTTTCTACCGAAATTGGAGCGCTTTCTGATCTTGAAAAAAGTGTGATGGAATCTTTAAGAGAAGACAAATCAATTGTGAGTTCGGTTGAAGATGAAAACGAAAATCGAAGTTTTGGACAAAAAATTGCAGATAAAGTAGCTGACTTTGGCGGAAGCTGGACTTTTATTCTTTCATTTTTGCTTTTTATCGTCCTCTGGATTGCGGCCAATGTATATATCTTGCTCAACAAAGGTTTTGATCCTTATCCATTTATTTTATTGAATTTAATTTTGTCTTGTATCGCGGCATTACAAGCTCCGGTAATTATGATGAGTCAAAATCGTCAGGAAGAAAAAGACCGCACGCGCGCCAAAAAAGATTATATGATTAATTTGAAATCAGAGTTAGAGATAAGAATGATTCATGATAAAATTGATCATTTGATTATGCATCAACAGCAGGAATTAATCGAAATTCAGAAAGTACAAATTGAGATGATGAATGATATTTTGAATCAAATAAAAAAATAATTTCAGCTTAAAAAAGTCAAATATAAAAATGTTTGTAGTAGTATCCGGCTATCATAAAAATAACATTTATGATGGCAGAAATCCAAAGTATTTTGTTGTAGTTTTTTGACCTATCTAAAAAATGCAAAGCCACAAAAAACAAAAATAAAAGTGTAGTATAGATCGCCGGATACATTTTGAAAGTGGCTAAAAATTCCCCCTGAAAAAGTAAGAATAAAGCACGCTGAAAACCGCAACCCAAACACTCAATTCCGAAGAGTGTTTTGCTGAGACATGGCAACATGTATTTTTCTAAATTCACGGTTTTTCTTTTTTACAATTTTACAAAAAAAGATTGGATAATAAAGGAGAAGTTGAGAAGTGCTATTTTAAAGTTTATTACTTTTGAAGTCTTATACTTTATGAAATGAAATTTTTTAAAATATTAATTATGGTTTTGGCAATTTCGGTTGCATTATACCAACAGGTTTCGGAAGAAAAAAACATCTACATCATGGTGATTGCGATTGCCGTTTTTATGTTTGGAATGATGCAGTTGAGTGCGAAAGTACCAAGTAAAAATCAAGAAAAGGAGGAACAGGATGCTGACTAAAGGAGATAAAGTTTCCGTCTTAGATGAGGCCATAAACGGGGTGGTGATTTCAGTCAAAAATCAAGAGGTTTTGATTGAAACTGAGGAAGGTTTTTTGATGACATTTTTTGTCAAAGAATTAATTAAAATTCAGGATACCAGTAATTTAATGAATTCCATCAAAAGAATTGATTTAGATAAGGTTTCCAAAGAAAAAGAAGAGCCAAAACCACGAAGTTTTGTAAAAGAAAAGAAAGATAAACGCGAAATTTCGGCTCCTGAATTTGATTTGCACATCGAAAAATTAGTTCCCAATAAACGAGGAATGTCAAATTATGATATTTTAACTTTACAAACAGAAACAGCAAAAAGGCATATAGAATTTGCGATCAAAAATCGAATCCCGAAGATTGTTTTTATTCACGGAGTTGGAGAAGGAATTCTTAAAGCAGAACTTGATTTTTTATTGGGCCGTTATGACGGAATCGATTTTCAGGATGCCAATTATCAAAAATATGGTCTCGGAGCTACCGAAGTTTATTTTAGACAAAATAATAAATAAGACATTTTTTGAGTGTTAAAAGCACCAATATCAAAGCATAAAAAAACGTCTGTTTTTAATTTAATTTTTTATCAAAATCAGATTAAAAACAGACGTTTTATTTGTAAGAATAAAAGCGAAATATTTTTTGCTTGTTATAAACAATAAAAGACTTCTTTTTGTTATTTTGTTAAGATGCCTAATAAGTAACTATTGCCTAATTTGAAACTTAGATTACCGTTTACAAGCTGCACATTTTTAAGCGTAATAGTGTGGGTAAATGTTGTTCCACTTTTGGTAGTTGCTACCTCTATTATTCCGCCCACGGCAGCATTCCAAGTTGTGTTGATAGTGGGTGAAGTTGGTGTGCCATTACAGAAGTAATTGACATCTATTGCACCATTATAAGTATTGTAAACCACTTTATTTTGAGTGGCTGTTATACTACTGCTCCTTGGAGAACCAACAGGGGTTTCTGCATCTACAATTAAATTCGGATCAATATCATTAATCGTCATAGAATATTTAGAGGTGTAATTGTAAAGTTGTTTTGTGGTGGGACATTCGTCTACAGCGTTTACAAATGTTACGCTTGGAGAGGTATAGCCGGTGGTTATAGTTCCAAATACAAGATCTTCATTTTCAACTTGTGATCCTTGTGGTTTTGAATAGGTAACCTTTTCTATAATAATTAAATGAGCAAAACCGGTTATAGATGAGCTACCATTTTCTGTATTTTCAGTAGTTGTTGCTGTTGTTACGATCTTTAATCTACCACCAGTAGCAAACCATTCGTTGGTCACATTAGGGAAAGTAGGTCTGATATCATCGCAAATATTTGATTTTGATATTACACCATCATACGCTCTGTACACTAATTGATAGGCTCCATCAGCGACAATATCAAATTCTTTAGTACCAACTACAGGTGTACCAATTTCAGGTGCTAATGTGTATTGTGGTAATTTAAGCAGTAAAGATTCCTGATTTTTTATTTTATAAAGTAAATCATAGGTTTTAGTATCACAACCTACAGGCGTTATTTCGGTAAAATCAATTTTTTCTTCGGTCAGATCTCCATCATCGCAACCGTTTAGCAGCATGGCAAATAATAATAGGCAGGCATATTTTTTCATCGTAATTATATTTGCGTCAAAAATAGTGAAAATTTTCGCAAATGATATTTTAGAATAGACAATTGATATTCCTTAACTTTGCAGTAATGAAAAAAGTATATCTCGATAACGCGTCTACCACAGCAATTCGTCCCGAAGTCATTCAGGAAATGGTTCAAATCATGACCAACGATTTTGGTAATCCTTCTTCAACACATAGTTTTGGAAGAAATACTAAAACCATTATTGAACTTTCAAGAAAAAATATTGCTAAACATTTAAACTGTTCTGCACAGGAAATAATTTTTACTTCCAGCGGTACAGAATCAAATAATTGGATTCTTCGTTCTGTTGTAAAAGATCTCAAAACACAGCGTATTATTACCTCAAAAATAGAACATCACGCTGTCCTGCATGCCGTTTTGGCGTTGCAACTGGAGTTTGGTATTCAGGTCGATTACGTAAAAGTTAATGTTGACGGAAGTATTGATTTGACACATTTATCAAGTTTATTATCCGATGAAAAGAAGACGATAGTGAGTTTAATGCACGTTAACAACGAAACAGGAAGTATTCTGGATTTAGATAGAGTTGGCGTCATTTGCAAACAATACGGAGCCTTATTCCATTCAGATACCGTACAGTCTGTGGGTAAAACCGAAATCGATTTGCAAAAAATCCCCGTAGATTTTATTTTGGCAAGCGCACATAAATTTCATGGACCAAAAGGTGTTGGTTTTGCTTTTATTCGAAAAAATTCAGGTATACAACCTTTAATTTTTGGAGGTGAGCAGGAAAAAGGACTGCGTGCCGGAACCGAAGCCGTTCATCAAATTGCCGGCATGGCAATGGCTTTATCGCTTTCTTACGAAAATTTAGAAGCCGACAGAAAATATATTTATGATTTGAAAATGTACTTAATCGAGCAACTCGAAATTCATTTTCCAGGTTTTAAAATCAACGGTAAAAAAGAAGATTTCTACAATATTATCAATATTATTTTGCCTTTTTCGGCAGATAAAACAGCTATGTTGCTTTTTACTCTGGATATGAAAGGCATTGCAGTTTCCCGCGGAAGCGCTTGTCAATCCGGAAGCGTAAAACCGTCTCATGTGCTTAAAGAAATGCTTTCGGAGACAGATTTGAAGCTACCCAATCTCCGAATTTCATTTAGCCATTACAACACAAAAGAAGATATCGATTGGTTGCTAGAGAGCTTGAAAACGCTATAAGAGGTTCAAAGGTACAGAGAGGCAAAGGCACATTTTTTTTTAAAGTTACTCAGATGTTAAATTACTAATTTTATAAGGTTTTAAATTTCAATTGTTTAACACGAAATTTAAAACCTGAAACTTAAAACCTGAAACCTGAAACAAAATATTCTAAAATCTAAAATTATTTCCGTATCACTTTTACCTGCGAATCCTTGGTTAGTTTGATTATTGTCGATGGTTTTCCGGCAATTTTGTCCTGATTTAGTTTTACCACATAATCCACACCATTGATAATAGCGGGATTAATATCTTTGAAAGCAATAGGAGTAGGCTGTCCCGAAATATTAGCAGAAGTCGAAACTAATGGTTTTTTCATTCTTTCTAATAATTTAAAGCAAAAAGGCTCTTTTACCAAGCGTACTCCTAACGAATTATCTGCGGCAATAATATTTTGCGCTACATTTCGAGGTTCATCAAGAATGAGTGTCGTAGGTCTTTCCGATACATCCATAATTTGCCACGCTACTTCCGGAATGTCTTTAAAAACGTTGTACATCATTTTTTCGCCATTCATCAGTACAATCATGCTCTGTGTTTCAGCGCGTTGTTTGAGTTTGTAAATTTTGGCGACAGCTTCTGGATTTGTGGCGTCACAGCCAATTCCCCAAACGGTATCGGTAGGATAAAGTATGATTCCGCCTTCTTTGATTACTTCGTAAGCGTTATGTATTTCTTCGTTCATTATCTGATTTTAAATTCTAAAATTTATTTGCAAATATAGTAATAATGCTAGAATTTGAATTATTGGATTTTCTTGTACAAGTTATAGAGGTACATTACTTTTTTTTTTGAAAAATTATAAAATATTAAGTAGTAAAATTGTTCTTAAAATAGTTACTTTACAGCTTTAATTCTATTTCTTCACTCTAATTATTTATAATGTATAAATCGCTTAAATTATATTTTAGATTAATTCTTCTGACCCGAAGGCTTAAAAAAGAAAAAAAATATAGCAGTTTTACTAGTAATTTAAAGTTTGACTCTTATGTTTTGATAATAGATACAAAAGTGCCTGAATATAACAAAGATTCGGGGTCAAGACGATTAACAGAAATTATAAAGCTACTGATTACTAATAAAGTAGGTGTTTTTTTATTGGCTGATTTTAAAGAACTTAAATTTAGAACAGAATATGTTCAGTATTTTAAAGATTTAGGAGTTGTGGTTTACGAGCCAAGTTTAGATGCTTCAGGAAAACTAATTACTAAAAATAAGTTTATCGAATTAATTCTTCCTAACGTGAATTTTGCATGGTTGCACAGACCTGAAATTTTCGAAAAATATTATCCGATTGTAAATAAAAATAAACCTTTGATAAAAATATTTTTTGACATGGTTGATTTTCATTATCTCAGATTTAAGAGAGAATCCGAGTTAACTGGTGATACAGAAATAATGAAAATAGCCAATAAATATCTGAGTCTTGAGCTTGATAATTGCCAAAAAGCAGATAAAATCATTGTAATTTCTGATTTTGAAAAGCAAAATTTAAAAGGCTATTATAGAGATGAAGATAAAATGATTGCAATAGGAAATATTCATCAATTTATAAAAAGCGATGCTTCAAAATGCTTTCAGGATCGCAAAGATTTATTGTTTATAGGTGGTTTTGAGCACAAACCAAATGTTGATGCTGTGCATTATCTGCATAACGAAATCATGCCTTTATTATGGAATACTGATCCCGAAATTGTTATTAATATTATTGGAAGCAATGTTTCTAAAGAAATTCTGGCTTTGCATTCAGAAAAGTTTAAAATTTTGGGCTATGTAGAAGATGTCTCTGCCTATTTTTTAGAGTCAAGAGTTTTTGTAGCTCCATTGCGCTATGGTGCAGGAATAAAAGGCAAAATCGGTCAGAGCTTAGAATTTGGTTTGCCTTTGGTAACCACAAAAATAGGTGCAGAAGGTTTTGATTTTAAAGAAAATACCAACTGGATTGTTGCTGACAAAAAAGAAGAAATAGTTAAGAATATACTCGAAATTTATAAAGACGAAACGCTCTGGAACAAAATAAGTTCAGACTCGGAGATGGTTATCGAGCCGTTTTCTAATAACACTATCGAAAAGAAAATAATTAGTTTGGTTCGATAATACTAAAACTTAAATACTGTTTTTACCCAATTTTCAATGGTATACTTGTTATAAATTTCCTCGTCCAATGGTTCGTAAGGAGTCGCTAAAAATTCAGGATTTATGACAATTGTCGCATTTTCATCGAGAATCAAAATGTTATTTGGGTTGTAAAAGTCGTACTCAGAAATTGATTTATTTGTGGTGATTATTTTTTTCTGAATGGCTAAAGCTTCAAAAATTCTAAAACTCAGTCCGTTGTGGTCTTTTCGAATTAAATCCAGAAATATTTTTGAATTTTCAAAATCAGTTTGTAATGCTTCAGGAAAAACCAGATTTTGTGAATAAATAATGTTTTGATTACTATTTTGAGGGGCTTTTTTACCAACTGCTATAAATTTAAATGGAATAGCATGATTAGAAAGATAATTGGCCAGTTTATTCAAAAAATCAAATCGTTCATCTATAGAAATGACAATAAAAATATTTTCGTTTGTAGGTTTAGAGAATAATTCTCGCTTTGGAAGATAAATATAATTAGAAATGAATGTAAAATTATATTTTTTAGCGTCGATCAAATCAAACGAAAATATTTCGTCAAAGACTCCATCTAGCAAATGATCAATAGGGAATCTCCTGCAGCTATCATAAATATATGCAAGGTATTTGTTGGTTGATTTCTTTAGTTCTAAATGCGTTTTTAGGCTTATTTTATCAGGTCGTATAAACAAAATTGCATCCTGATGTCCCCATTCTTTTACTTGATTAACAATATAATCTTCTAAGGCTGTAACTTTCTTGTTTTTATTAAAAAATGTTTTGTTTACAGCATTACTAATTTTATCAAAAATTGAGGTGTATTTGTATTTAAATTTTGAAATATCGAGATGATTTGCCTCGATGTTTCTTTTTTTTAATTCGGCAACAATGTTGTGATCGTAATAAGTAGAATCAAAACTAATTAAGCAAATTTTCATAATGGCATCCTTTATTATTTTGTAAAAAGTTTTTTTACGCCATCAATCATATTTTGCTTTTCATTCATTACAAAAGATCTGAAATCTAAAAACTCTTCAAAAACTTCATCATAATTATTCATGAGATGGTTAATTAATGCAACGACTTTTTCGGGTTGCATTTCATGATTATGTAGTTTGTACCTTTCCGGTATTCCTAAGTCTTCTTTAAATTCAGATGTGCCATCTCTGCCTGTTAACAAACATACACCCGAAATAAGTGCTTCTCTGGGTATTTTATCGCGTCCCGGAAAATAGCCAAAGTCGAGATGTAATTTTGTTTTTCTCAAGGTGTCTCGCATTTCTTCGCGCGACATTCCTGTTAGAGGAATCCAGCGGTATTCGGGCAGAAGACTCATGTACTTCTCTATTTTATCTAATCCTTTTTTTGGATTATAAGTAATGATGTTTTCTTTTTGAAAATGCCCTAATTCTGGTAAATTTTCAAAGAAAAGTTCCGTAACATAATCGCATAAGTAAGCGATTTTATTATCAAGAGTTTTGGTCAAAAGAAATTCTTTTGTTCTTTGAGATTGATACCAATGCGTGACCGTTTTGTTGGGCTCAAAGCGATATTCAGTATGTTTAAAAGGAACAATTAGCTTCCTGATCCAGTTTTTTTTCTTTTCCCGGCTGTTCATCAAAACTTCATAAAAATCAAGACTCAGCCACCAGACTTTTTTATCAGCCAAAGGATATTTTGCAATAAGATTAGTCATCGATTCTGGTATTATCATGACATTATCAGGACTGTCTTTTACCTTTCTTACATGAGGAACATTATAGTTTTTGTAAAAAGGATGAACAGGATTTTTTTTATTCTTTGTGTATAACATTTTGGCATTATATCCAAGTGAATTAAGGATATAGCCCAGTTGATGCAACGCTTCTGGTCCGCCTGTTGCTTTTTTAGGAGGACAGATAATGTATATATTTTGTGCCATTTTTGTTAATTATCTTAGAGTATTGTACACCACGATGTCTATCCAGCCTTCTAATGTGTATTTATTAAAAATGGCATCGGGTAGTTTTTCATATTCTTTTTCAAAAAACGAAACCGGAATAATCGGGTTTTTTTCGTTGATTACCAGTATGTTATTTGGGTTGTAAAAATCATAATTTACAATATCTGCATTAGTGGTAATCAGCTTCTTTTGCAATCCCATACTTTCAAATACTCTAAATGTTAGTCCGCTTTGGCTTTTTCTGTTAATATCCAATAAAACCTGAGATCTGTTGATGTATTCTTTTATTTCTGCCAAAGGAATGTGGTTGGTAATAAATTCAATCGTTGATGTTTTCTTTCTGTATTTTTTATCATAAACAAATATTTTATGGCTGATATTATTTGATTTTAAGTTATCAGCAATTTTAGAAAGAATAGACAATCTTTTGTCTTTCGAAATAATATTAAAAACCTGATATTCAAAAGGCTTTGGAGCCACTACAGAGACAGAATTATAGATCCAGTTGGTTGCAAATTTTAAATTGTATTTTTTACAATCTTCCTTTTCAAACGAAAAGACTTCATCAAAATTAGGAATAACCCGAATGATTTTTGGACAACGATTTGTATTATCATTAAAATAAGCGACTGTTTTTTTTCCAAATTTCTTTAATTCCAAGACACTTTTAGGATCAATAAAATCTCCTTTGATGACCAATATTAAATCTTGAATTTGATTAATTTCGGTAAGGTCTTCGATGATTTTTTTTCCAAAGTAAATTGTTTTAAGGTTCTTCTTAAAAAAAGTTTTTAAACCAAAATTATAAATTCGATAGAGAAAATTAGGATATTTATATTCATATTTATTAAAATTAATATGATGCACAATGTGACCCTTTTGTTTCAAAGTGATTGCAATGTGATTATTAAATCCCCAATTATCAAGGCTTATTAAAGTAATACGCATATTTTTTTCGTTATGATCAGATACAATTGGTTTTAGCCTTAATTTTTATTTTCTTTAATAATTAATAACTTTAATATTTCTATTATAGTATCAAATTGTCTTTATTTTTCTTAAAATTTGAATAATTCGCATTTATTTTAAAGTAAAATCTCCTTATATACCTTTAGATAGTCTTGGGCCGCTACTTTCCAATCAAAAAATGCAGCTCTTTCTTTCAAAAGTTTTTCACATGCAGCTTTATTGTTTTCGTGGTTATTTAGTCCTTCAAAAAGTACTGTTTTCATGTATTCAGGATCAAAATTTGTCCAGTAATTTGCGACATTTCCACCAATTTCCGGCAAAGAAGTTTGATCAGATAAAAAAACAGGTTTACCAAAACTCATCGCTTCTATTGGTGGTAAACCAAATCCTTCTCTGATAGACGGAAAAAGAAACGCTGTACAGTTTTTCATGTAAAATTGCTTTCCTTCATTGCTGACTTTTCCGGTCAAAAAAACCTGATTTTCGAGATTATGTTCAGCAATGAGGTCTTTTATTTCTTCACCATATTTTTTTAAGTGATTGCCCGAAATAATTAAATTATAACCTGTAATTAATTTCATCATTTTTACGATAGTACCATAATTTTTTCTTTCGATAAAATCTCCAATACTGTAAAAAAAAGGCTTATCTACAGGTACTTGAGAAACAAAAGAGGATGTGTTTAATAGTATTGAAATTGGATTTCCGTTATAAATGATATATTCTGGAACATTAGGTACATTAAAATATTTGTGGGTCTGGTTTTTTGAAAATTCCGAAATATAAGTAATTGCAGTTGCTTTGTTCAGTTTTTTTAAGAAAAGTTTATTTCGTTTATGATTAATATCAGAAGAAACTTCTTCGGTAAAATTTACATCATGAATGGTTAGCAAGTAATTTTTACAAGCAAAAGGTTCAACCTTTGTATTCTGGTTTACAGAATGCCATAAATCGTAATTTTTTCTAATTCTAAAAAGATTTAATCTGGATAAACTCGAATATTTATTATACTCGAATTTTTTCCCAAATTCATCTTTAAGAAGTCTAGTGTCGCTCGCATTTAATGTTAGCCTCATCTCGTCAAAATTCAATTCAGAGAAACCTTTGATTAGTTCATAATTAAAAGTCCCCAAGCCTCCGGCTCTGTTGTTGATATTATGTGTTTCCAAAAAAACACTTTTTTGATTTGACATTATTTTTAAATTTTTCACGAAAATACGATATTAATTTGAAGTCTTAAATTCTATACGTATTTTTGTCTTTCATAAAAATATTCTAAATGAATTTTAAAGTAAATCCAATTTTTACAGCCCATACAGAGTCTTTATTAAATACTATTGAAGAATTTAACGACTCAGGAACTATTTTTGGTAATGGACAGCGAAACGTTATAAAACTGTTTGATTTGGATGGTAAAACGATTAATATAAAATCGTTTAAAATTCCACATTTTATAAATAAAATTGCTTATAAATACTTTAGAAAATCAAAAGCAAGACGCTCATTTGAGTACGCAAATCGTTTGCTGAGTTTAGGAGTTGGAACACCACAGCCCATCGCATATTTTGAAAATTACAATGTAATTGGTTTAGATAAAAGTTTTTACATTAGTGAACATTTAGACTGTGATCTAACGTATCGCGAGCTTGTCGAAATTCCGGATTATCCTGATCGCGATACTATATTGAGACAATTTACCAGATTTAGTTTTGGCTTGCATGAAAAAGGAATTGAGTTTTTGGATCATTCGCCGGGTAATACGCTCATAAAGAAAAATGCTGCTGGTGACTACGATTTTTTCTTAGTCGATTTGAATCGAATGGAATTTCATAACGAAATGTCTTTCGAAAAAAGAATGAAAAATCTTTGCAGATTAACGCCTCTAAAAGAAATGGTAGTTATAATGAGTAACGAATATGCTAAATTGTATAAACAAGCATCTGAAGAAAAAATAATGGAGATTTTGTGGCAATTTACAGCCGATTTTCAAGAGCAATTTTATAGAAAAAAACGCTTGAAGAAAAAACTTAAATTCTGGAAGAAGTAATTTTTTTTAACTCTTTATAACGAATAAATACGCTGTACGCATTAAGATAGCATATAATTATTCCGTTTGTGTGGTCCAAAAAACCTAATCGAATTATAAATTGATATAAAAAAGTATAAATGGGGTGCAATAGCATCATTATAAAAGAAGGTTGATGACCTTTTTTAAATTTTTCTCGGGCTTTTAGCATTCCATAACGCTTCATTTTTGCTTTATAATCATCAAAATTAGTATACGAATAATGAATGAGTTTGTTTTTTAAAACGGCAATTTCACCTTTGATTTCTAATTTTTCATGAACCAGTTTTTCGGTGGTATATTTGCATTTTAATTTGTCAAAAAGCCTGAAAATCTTGTCGGTTTGCCAACCGCTAAATCTTAATTTGGTGTTTTTAAACATAAAAGTCCTGTACACCAGATAAGCACTCGCAGGATTGGGATTGTTTATTGTATTGATAATTTCAGATTTTAATTCAGGCGAAAGTTTTTCATCGGCATCGATAAATAAAATCCAGTTATTTGAAGCTTTTTCTAGAGCAAAATTGCGTTGTGTAGTAAAATCTTCAAATGTATTCTGAATGAGTTTTACGTTTTTAAAACTTTCCACAATTGCAGTTGTTTTATCATTGCTATACGAGTCGATAACAATGATTTCGTCAGCAAAATCAAGGTCTTTAAGCAAAGATTTTATATAAAGTTCTTCGTTTAAAGTAATAATTAAAACGGATAGCTTCTGCTTTTCGATAGTATTCATCCGGAATTATTTTGTTCTGCAATCAGTTTTTGTATTCTTGAAAATACGTTTCAAGTTTTTCAAGCATCAATGGCAAAGGATATTCATCATAATACTGAAAAGTATTTTCTTTAATATATTGTTCGGTATGTTGCTCGTATATTTCTGGTTTTAAATCTTTTAAGTGAATAGAAGTGTGTTTTGCTTCGTTTTCAAAGAGCTGCCAGGTTTCTTTTCGAACAGATGGAGTAAAGATTGAAAAAGTTGGTATATCCAGTGCTTTAGCCATATTGACAGCTCCGCCTTCATTACCAATAAGCATATCGCATTGCGAAAGCAAGGCCAAAAAAGCACGCAAATCAATGCAATACAAATCAAAAACAATATTTTTCTTTGTCTCTTCAGAGCAATTATTGTAGACTTCTAGAGCTAATTCTTTTTGATCCGGGATATAATTAAAAATTATGGTGGCGTTTGTTTTTTCAACAGTAAAATCTATGATTTTGGCCATTTTATCAAGAGGATACGTTTTGTAAACTTCACTGCCCAAAATCCCAAACATGATTAAAGGTTTTTGTCCTATCGTAATATTATGATCTTTAAGAAGTTGTACTGCGGTAGTAATTTCTTCTTCTTTAAGGAAAATTTTTGGCTTTACATCTGTTATTTTTTCAGAAATAAAAGGTTTTAATAACAGTAATCTGTTTTCAATAGCCAGTCCGTGCTCAGATTTTACAGCGTCAAAACGTTCGTAAGTATGATTGTAGAAAATAGGTGAATACCATTTATGATAAGATACTTTGTATTTTGCTCCGGAAAATAATGTAATTAAATTGGTTTCTAGTTTGCAATACACATCAATTACAGCGTTGTATTTTTTCTTCCTGATTTGAAAAATAAATTGAAACAAAGAAGGAATTGATTTTCTGACTTTATTAGTCAAAATAATGATATTGTCAATGTTAGGATTTTCTTTTAGTACATCAACAGAGTTGGGATAACACATGTAATCAATTACAGCATCGGGGTATTTTGTTCTAAGATTGTTACAAATTATGGTGCTGGTTAACACGTCTCCAATTCTTTTTTGTTGTATGACTAGTATTTTCATTTTTGATTCTAAATTCTTTTTCAAGGGCTAAATTACAAACTATTTTACGAAGTCAGCAAGTAGAGAGAAAGATTAAGAAGAAACTAATTAAAAAGTTTTATTTTTGCTTCACCTAAATTAAAATTTACAATGAAAATTAGCGGATTGGTTATCACTTTCAACGAAGAAAAAAATATCGGAAAATGTATAGACGCTTTGTTTAAAGTCTGTGATGAAGTAATAATTGTGGATTCTTTGAGTAAAGATAAAACGGTCGAAATCGCTAAACAAAAAGGAGCGATAGTTGTAGAACAGGCTTTTTTGGGTGATGGTCCTCAGCGTTCACATGGTTTGCCTTTTTGTAAAAATGATTGGATTTTGAATCTGGATGCCGATGAATTTTTAGATTTGGATGCCACAGATTTTATTGTGAAGCAAAAATATTTAGAGGGAGGATATGATGCTTTTAGTTTTAGAGTAAAGAATTTTTTAGGCGATAAACTCATTGATTTTTCGGGTTGGTATCCGGATCATAAAGTGCGCTTTTTTAATAAAACAACCGCTCATCCATCAGAAGCAAAGGTGCATCAAAAAATAATCACGCAAAATGAGAAAAAAGTGGCCGTACATATATTGCATTATGGCTGGGATTCTTTAGATCAGATTATTGCAAAAAAGAATCAGTACTCTGGCTGGCATGCGCAACAATTGTTTGATCAGGGGAAAAGAGTAAATGCTTTTAAACCGGTTTTAAACGGAGTTGTGGCTTTTGTACGTTGTTATTTCTTCAAAAAAGGTTTTCTAAATGGGATCGATGGATTGTCGATTGCTATGATTCAAAGCTTTTTTTCGTATATGAAATATGCCAAGCTTTTAAAGCTTCAAAAGAAAAATTCCAAATAAAAAAATCCAAATTCCAATCGTAATCAATTGGAATTTGGATTTTTAAAATATAAAAATTTATTTAGGTTTTAAACCGCAACATCGTATTCGCGAAGCGCATTATTCAAAGACGTTTTCAAATCAGTTGATGGTTTACGAGTACCAATAATTAATGCACATGGCACTTGAAACTCACCGGCAGCAAATTTTTTAGTATAACTTCCAGGAATCACAACAGAGCGAGCTGGAACAAATCCTTTCATTTCAACTGGTTCGTCGCCAGTAACATCAATAATTTTTGTTGATGCCGTCAAGCAAACATTGGCACCTAAAACAGCTTCTTTACCTACATGAACACCTTCTACTACAATACAGCGAGAACCGATAAAAGCGCCATCTTCAATGATTACAGGAGCAGCTTGCAAAGGCTCTAAAACGCCACCAATACCAACGCCACCAGAAAGGTGAACATTTTTACCAATTTGAGCACAACTACCCACAGTTGCCCAAGTATCTACCATTGTTCCTTCGTCTACATACGCACCAATATTTACATAACTTGGCATCAAGATAACACCGCTAGAGATATAAGCTCCATAACGTGCAACAGCATTTGGTACCACACGAATTCCTTTTTCTGCATAACCTCTTTTTAGCAACATTTTATCATGATATTCAAAAATACCAGATTCCCATGTTTCCATTTTCTGAATCGGGAAATACATTACAACCGCTTTCTTAACCCATTCGTTTACCTGCCACTTGTCGCCAACTGGTTCAGCACAACGTAATTTTCCTGCATCTACTAGTTCGATAACTTCTCTAATAGCATCTGTTGTTGTAGTTTCTTGTAATAAAGCTCTGTTTTCCCAAGCTTGTTCTATAATAGTTTGTAAAGAATTCATAGGTTTTAATTTTTGGCAAAGATAAGTTTTTTGAATAAAATCAAAAAGACAAAAACCTCCTAAAATGTTACATATTTAACTTTTTGTTTTTAATTTATTGAATTGAAACTACTTCATTTTTATTCGAATTTTAAAGAATTGAACGAAATTCTAAAAAATACTATTTTTTATTTTGTGACATGATAAATGTCAGATTTTGAATTTTAATATCTCGTTATTTTTGTATTAAAATTCTTCAATATCAAACAAGAATAAAAATTTTAAACCAACATTAACGATTTTATAGAAATAATATGAATCAGGAAAATCAACTTCAAAACAAAGTTACAATTATTGACAAAGAAGTCTCGTGGGACAAAACGCAGGTGATCATGAGTAAAACCAACGCATTTGGTATCATAGAATATGCAAATGAGGTTTTTATAGACGTTTGCGGATATGAAGATTATGAACTTATGGGGCAACCTCATAATATTATCAGACATCCTGATATGCCCAAAGTAATTTTTAAAGTGCTATGGGAGAATCTTAAAAATGGGAAAAATTTTCATGCCATTGTAAAAAATCTTGCAAAGTCCGGAAGGTATTACTGGGTAATTACCGATTTTGAAATTTCCAGAGACGAGAATGATGTTATTGTAAATTATTTTGGAAGAAGACAGGCTGTACCTCAAGAAGTAATTGCTTTGCATATCGAACCTTTGTATAAAAAATTATTGCAAATCGAGGCAGCGAGTGGTGTAGAATTTAGCGAGAAATATTTGATTGGGTTTTTAGAAGAGAAAAAACGTTCTTATGTCGAGTACATTAAAGAACTGATTTATGAACACGAAAAATCACAGTCAAAATTTCCTCAACAGCAAGAAATTGTGGAAGAGGAAGAAGATGAAAGAGGTTTTTTTAGTCGTTTATTTAATAGATAAATAATTAGATTTTTTTTTTAGGTTTTTTACATGTTGAAGAAATCCGTTTTGAATTTTCGAAATGGATTTTTTCGTTTTTGAAAAATGCACGAGAATCTTCAAAAACAGTCGGTTACAAGCTGCTTACCTTTATAAAATTAAAAGAAAATTTGTAGAAAATACATTATATTTGTATTGTAAATGAAAGTATTATGGAAGCGATTAGATTAGAATTTAAATCAGAGATTAAAGAGAAGATTTTAGAATTATTGAGTTCTTTTTCTTCGGATCAATTAAAGATTGTTGAGGAGTATTCAGATTTTGAGGAAAATAAAAAAAAGTTGGAAGAACGAGCGCTGAAAATCACGAATGGTACAGCTCAATACAGCACTTTTGAAGAATTAGATATTTTACTCGAAGATACAATTTCAAAATATGAGGATTGAGTTGACTATTGATTTTAATTATGATTTAAATAATATAGTACATTTTATTTCAAAAGATAAACCTATTGCGGCTAGAAAATTTAAAAATGATCTTATAGAAAAAATAAAAAAAAATTTAATAAATCCTTTTCATTTTAAAAAATCGATTTATTTTGAAGATGAACTTTATCGAGATTATATTTTTAAAGGATACACGGTAGTTGTTAAAATGGATTCTGAAAATGAAACGGTTTTTGTTTTAGGGATTTTGAAAAATAAAAAAATATTTTAGGCTATATTTGATAAAAATTACAAAATGCCAAGAATTCTCTCCATAGATTACGGACAAAAACGTACCGGAATTGCTGTTACCGACGAAATGCAAATTATCGCATCAGGTCTGACAACCATTCCTACCAATACTTTAATTGATTTTTTGAAAGATTATTTTGCCAAAGAAAAAGTCGAAGCTGTTTTAGTGGGCGAACCCAAACAAATGAACGGTCAGCCTTCAGAAAGTGCGTCTATTATAAAAGGATTTGTAACTCATTTTTCGAATATTTTTCCAGAAATGAAGGTTATTCGGGTTGATGAGC
The DNA here is from genome assembly GCF_020911905.1 of Flavobacterium flavipigmentatum. Classification (NCBI taxonomy): domain Bacteria; kingdom Pseudomonadati; phylum Bacteroidota; class Flavobacteriia; order Flavobacteriales; family Flavobacteriaceae; genus Flavobacterium; species Flavobacterium flavipigmentatum. The sequence continues at coordinate 2,710,408 of NZ_CP087133.1, forward strand.
GTTTTACTTCAAAAATAGCTTTTCAGACGATGATTGATAGTGGATTAAGTAAAAAACAACGCCAAAACAAAGGTTTGATAGACGAAATTTCTGCTACTATTATGCTACAAGATTACCTTTCTTCCAACCGATTTTAAGCAAATCACAATTTACTGAAGTTTATATTTTTCTAACTTTTATCATGTAAAAATTAGTTTTTTTTTGCAATTATAAAAATTACCTTTGCACTTTAAAAAAATACTGATATGCCTGACGAAACGATACGCTCAAATAGTGAAGTAGTACTCATTGGAGCTGGAATTATGAGTGCAACCCTTGGAGTAATTTTGAAAGAATTACAACCGGATATTAAAATTGAAATTTACGAAAGACTTGATATCGCTGCTGCGGAAAGCTCTGATGCTTGGAATAATGCAGGTACAGGACATTCTGCTTTTTGCGAATTAAATTATACTCCCGAAAAAGAAGATGGTACGATTGATCCTAAAAAAGCCATTAGTATAGCAGAATCTTTTGAAGTTTCCCGCCAGTTTTGGTCTTATTTAGTACAACAAAATAAAGTTCCGTCTCCTGATAATTTTATCAAAAGTGTGCCTCACATGAGTTTTGTTTGGGGCGATAAAAACGTAGAATACCTTAAAAATCGTTTTGAAGCGCTGCAAAGCAATCCGATTTTCTCTCAAATGACTTTTAGTTCAGAGTTTGAACAACTAAAAAAATGGATGCCTCTTGTTATGGAAGGCAGAGAGCCCAATGAGAAATTAGCTGCTACTCACATGGAAATTGGTACCGATGTAAATTTTGGTGCCTTGACAAGAAGTATGTTCAATTATTTAGAAAAATTAGATGGTGTCAGCTTACATTTTAATTGTGAGGTTAAAAAATTAAGACAACGCGAGGATAAATCATGGAGAATTAAAATTACAGATTTAGGAACAGGAAATACGAGAAAAGCCTACACTAAATTTGTATTTATTGGTGCAGGTGGTGGTTCATTACCTTTGCTGGAAAAAGCAAATGTTCCAGAAGGAAATGGTTATGGCGGTTTTCCGGTTAGTGGTCAATGGCTAAAGTGTACCAACCCAGAAGTTATTGCAAAACATCAGGCAAAAGTTTATGGGAAAGCCAGTGTTGGAGCACCTCCGATGTCTGTTCCCCACATTGATACACGTGTAATTGATGGCGAAAAAGCACTTCTTTTTGGCCCTTTTGCAGGATTTTCGACCCGTTTCTTAAAAAACGGATCGTACTTAGATTTACCTTTATCTATTAAAGCAAACAATTTGATTCCGATGTTATCAGCGGGATATCGCAATATTCCATTGACTAAGTATTTGATAGAGCAAGTTCGCCAATCACCAGAGGACAGGATAAAAGCTTTGCGCGAATATTTGCCAACGGCACGTTCTGAAGATTGGGTGTTAGAGAAAGCTGGACAACGTGTGCAAGTCATAAAAAAAGATGAAAAAGAAGGCGGTATTTTAGAATTTGGAACCGAAGTAATCAATACGCACGACGGAACTTTGGCCGTTTTATTAGGAGCTTCTCCCGGTGCATCAACAGCAGTTTCGATCATGATAGATTTGATAAGCAGATGTTTTGCCAATCAAATTAAAACACCAGAGTGGGAAGCGAAGATGAAAAACATGATTCCTTCTTACGGACAAACTTTAAATGATAAACCAGAGGTCCTGGCCGAAGTTAGAAAGCATACTTCAGAAGTTTTAAAACTTAGCAACAATTAGAATTAATTTTTACTTTATAAAAGCAATATATCCAGACTAATTATCTGGATGTATTGCTTTAAAATCTTGGGTTATTTTAAGTATTTTTTCAGATAGATTGCTCATCCAGATCAATTGTTCAATGACCATTTGGGCTTCTTGCATTTTTGCTTGTCGGGTTTCTTTGTCTAATTCGTCATCACTGGCCAAGCGAGTAAAACTTTTGCGTTTCATTTCTTCAAATTGCAAAGTCAGATCTTCTTTGTCAAAAAAAGTATCGGTAAGGATGGTTTGGTTTTTTAAAGTTGCAATCGAATGATCTAAATTCAAAAGAATCGTTTTTATGATGTAATTAAATGATTCTGAGGCGGATGTTGTCTTGTGCGATTGAATGTATGTAGATAAGGAAGCCAAAGCAGAAAGTACAGAATGATTAAGTACAACCAATTTATTGACCAATGGTAATGTTTTTTGCTTTGATTTTGGTTCTTGCATCATACGCTGAAACGAGGTCATTAAATTACCAATTTCTACAAAAGCGTGCTTTCTGGCCAATCTGTACGAGGTAGGAACTTCTCCTTTTTTATTATAAAAATCTGCAATTTCTTTAAGGTAATTTCGATTGGCTCGAATGGCATTTTCAATATGAATGGGAGTGTTAATAAATTCCCATGCAGGCCACAAAAACTGATTGGCAAAAAATGCCAAAATGGCTCCTGCAAGCGAATCTAAAATTCGAAACTGAATTACTTCGACAATATCGGTGACCAAAATACCATAAATAAAAACGACATACATGGTTACAAAAGTTGCGCTAATTTTGTAATTTATTTGTGTAAAAGAAATCCCTAATAACATGCAAATAATCGAAAAAATACTCAGCGCCACATGATTCTGAATGACCGAAACGATTCCAAAGGCAATTAATCCTCCTAAAACAGTTCCGAAAATTCTATTGTAAGAACGTTCTTTCGTAAGTCCGTATCCTGGCCGCATGATCACGACAATGGTCAGTAAAATCCAATACACGTTTTGAAACGGAAGAAATATTCCTAAAATAAAACCAATCAAAATTGTAATCGTCAGCCGTAAAGAATGCCTGAAAATAGAAGACGAAAAGCTTAAATTTTCGATAAGAGTATTGAGCGGATAATATTGAGGTGTTAAGAATTTTTCGAGTTCTTTGTCCTTGTCTTTAAGTTTGTAAGACTGCATTGCGAGCGAAAAGGCTCGTTGTATAATCTTAATTTTACTTACCTGATTTTTAGCATATTTTAGCATATTGGTTAGCATCAATACACCTTCGGAAGCTTTTTCTTTGCCTAAGCTTTTTTCATAATCAAAAATGGCAAACTCAAGCGCATCAAGTTCGTTTTTTAAATCATTTTTATCAATGTAGACGGCGATGCTATGTACATTTTTAGAAAGTTTTTTTAAGGTCGAAGCCAGTTTGTAAGCGACATTCTGGTAAGTTCTTAGAACATCAGGATGTTTGTCAAACTTTTCGTTAATTTTACTGTGATCAAATGAAGTATACAAAGCCAACTCCTGAATTTCGACCAGAGTGATAAAAACCAATAGCATTTTTCGATTCTGACTGTTGACCGAACTATTTTGGTTACCAATCAATACTTTTCTAAGGTCTTCGTGAATTAGATTGAGTTCGACCTGAAGATTCAACTGTTTTTCTGTAATGGCCTTTCTATTGGCTTCAGGACTCCATAAATCGCCTCTTAGTTTTAAGTATTTTGCCGTAAGTTTGATACCTTCTGCAATCTGCAACTCGACATATTTATAAGGTTGTATAAAATGAAATATCAGAGAAACAATTAAATATAAAATACCTCCTGCAAAAATGTAACCAGAATATTCTAGTGCTTCCCAACCTTTATGTAAATGTCCGAAAGATAAAGAAATCGAAATTAAAGCCGAAAAAGAGACTAAAGTAGCTCGCTGTCCATATACCGAAATCATAGAACATAAAAAAAGCAAAAAGCCTAAAAAAGGATAAAATACAAACGGATATGGATATGCAAAATTGACTAATAAATTGACCCCGGAAACAATAAAAGAAGCTACGATCAATCCTTTTATTTTATGACTTAAAGTACTCGGAATATCACTTGGATAGGTAAAAAAAGCACCAAGAGCAATGGTAAAACCAATTTCAAAATGTCCTAGAAAATGAAATAGCAAAACGGGTACAACTGAGGCGATCGTTACTTTTAAGGCATTGATGAATGAGGTGCTATTGGTAAATTTTAAGACATGATCAAACATATAAAAACAGGTTGGTAAGCAAAGGTAAGAATTGTACGAATTAATTAGGCATAATAATTGCTTTGATTTTCAGAGTTAGATAAAAATGAGATTTAATATAAGGTTTGCAATTATTCATTGACTAATTTTTACTATTTTTGCCAGCTGAATTCGGCTTAATAAATTCAGGGCTTTCGATAGATAATTCATAAAAAAAGACAAATGATTTTACCAATTGTAGGATATGGTGATCCAGTTTTAAGAAAAGTAGGAGCGGTAATTGCGCCCGACTACCCAAACTTAAAAGAGACAATAGCAAATATGTATGAGACGATGTACAATGCTTACGGAGTAGGTCTTGCTGCACCACAAGTAGGGATGGCATTGCGTTTGTTCGTTATTGATACGACTCCTTTTAGCGATGATGAAGATTTGGATGCCGATGATCAAAAAGATTTAAAAGGTTTCAAAAAAACTTTCATCAATGCCAAAATCATAAAAGAAGAAGGTGAGGAGTGGAGTTTTAACGAAGGATGTTTGAGTATTCCTGATGTTCGTGAAGATGTTTACAGAAAACCAACCGTTACAATTGAATATTGTGAGGAAGATTTTGTGATGAAAACGGAGGTTTTTGATGGTTTGATTGCCAGAGTTATTCAGCACGAATACGATCATATTGAAGGAATTTTATTTACGGATAAAATATCATCACTAAAAAAGCGTTTGATTCAAAAGAAATTAAAAAATATTACCGAAGGCAAAACATTTCAGGAATACCGAATGAAATTTGCCGCCGCTAAAAAAGGAAGATAATCGTTCTAATTTTTATTAGAATAAAAAATATATAAAAACCAAATTCTTAATACTAATTATAATAAACATGAATTTAGACAAAATTTTAGCCATTTCTGGGAAACCAGGTTTATATGTATTGAAAATGCAAACTCGTACAGGTTTTGTGGCAGAATCATTAACAGACGGTAAAAAAATTACTGTAAACCTAAAAAGTAACGTAAGTTTATTGTCTGAAATTTCAATTTATACTTACGAAGGCGAAAAACCTTTAACAGAAGTAATGCAACGCATTGCTACAAAAGAAAACAAAGGTCAGGCGATGTCTCACAAAGAAGACAACACTGCTTTGGCTGGTTATTTTAAAGAAATTTTACATGAATACGACGAAGAAAGAGTTTATCCTTCTGATATTAAAAAAGTATTAAACTGGTACAATACGCTTCAGTCAAAAGGTTTGGTAACAGATGAAGCTCCTGCAGCAGCTTCAACGTCTGAAGAAATCGTAGCTGAAGAACCAGCAAAAAAGGCGCCTGCCAAAAAAGCAAAAGCCAAAAAAGAAGAATAGTAAGTATTACTTTCAAAATATAATAATCCTGTTAAGATGTTTTCTTAGCAGGATTTTTTACTTTTACATTATCAGGATTACAACTTAAAAAAACTTCAAAATGAGCAAAGAACTTCAGCTAAAGGCTTTCGAGAGATTATTAATTATCATGGATGAGCTGCGTGATCAATGCCCTTGGGATAAAAAACAAACCTTGCAGACCCTGAGGCATCTTACTATTGAAGAAACTTATGAATTGGGCGATGCAATTTTGGACAATGATTTAAATGAAGTAAAAAAAGAGTTGGGTGATCTGTTGTTGCATATTGTTTTTTATGCAAAAATAGGTAGTGAAACCAATGATTTTGATATCGCAGACGTGTGCAACGAGATTTGCGATAAATTAATACATCGTCATCCTCATATTTATAGTGACACTGTCGTGAAAGATGAAGAGGAAGTCAAACAAAATTGGGAAAAACTGAAACTTAAAGAAGGCAAAACGTCTGTTCTGGAAGGTGTTCCGAGAAGTTTACCTGCTTTGGTAAAAGCAAGCCGAATTCAGGACAAAGTAAAAGGAGTGGGTTTTGATTGGGAAGAGCCTTACCAAGTTTGGGAAAAAGTGCAAGAAGAATTAGAAGAATTGCAAGTGGAGGTAAAAAGCGGTGATCAGGATAAAATTGAAGCTGAATTTGGCGATGTTTTGTTTTCGATGATCAATTATGCCAGATTTCTAAATGTAAACCCTGAAGATGCTCTGGAACGCACCAATAAAAAATTTATCAAGCGTTTTCAATACTTAGAAAGCAAAGCGGGAGAATTGGGTAAACCCTTGATGGATATGACTTTGGCAGAAATGGATGTCTTCTGGAATGAAGCCAAAAAGTTATAATTGTTCTGCTAGTTTTTTTAATGCTTTTATGTCTTTAAGGACAATTTTTTTACCAACTAATTCAATCAATTTCAGTTTATTAAAGTCAGATAATAGTCGAATACAACTTTCGGTGGCGGTACCAATCATACCTGCCAACTCCTCTCTTGACAGCTGAACTATCAATGTTTCATCAGTATTTTCGCCAAAAGAATCGTGTAAATACAATAATGTTTCAGCCAATCTTTGTTTTACTGTTTTTTGAACCAGTGCAATTTTATCGTTTTCAGATTCTTTCAAATCTTCGCAAATAGATTGCATCAAATTCATCGAAAACTGATTGTTATTATTAAAAAAATCAATGATTTCGGTCTTCGGAATAAAACACACTTCCATATCAGCCAGTGCTTTGGCACTTAGGTTGGCAGGTTCGTTGCTTATCATCGATCGCTGCCCGAGAAGTTCTCCCGATTTTACCAATTTTATAATCTGATCTTTACCGTTGGCACTCAATTTAGATAGTTTTCCAACACCATCTTTTACACAAAAAACGCCGTTGGTGATTTCTCCTTCTTCAAAAATAGCATCACCTTTCTTTATTTTTCGCGTCGTTTTACTATTCGCCAATTTTACAACTTCTTCTTTATTCAATGCTTTTAGAGAAGAAAGTTGCCTTACGATACATTGATCACACTTGTTCATAGTAAAATTTGTTTACTGCAAAATTAACTAATATTAGAAGTCCACGAGTAATTGTAGCATAAAAATTTAAAATTATTTCAAAAGGAAATTTTACTCTCCTCTTTTTTCAAAATCAGGACTACAATTTATAAACTTGCGCAGTATGATAAATGTCATATTAATAATGCCTTCATTTTATAATATTTGCTGCAGTAAAAAGCCAGATTATGAGTGAGCAAAGTTGTTTTCATTGTGGGTTAACCATTCTTAAAAATGAAGAAATCGATTTTGATGAAAAAAAGTTTTGTTGCCAGGGTTGCAAAACGGTTTACGAGATTTTCAGTCTCCACGATTTAACGTGTTATTACGATTTTGAAAAATCTCCGGGTGCCACTCCGCAGGATATTCAGGGTAAATATGACTTTTTAGACAGTGAAGCTATTTTGTCTAAAGTTCTCGAATTTCAGGAAGGAAATACGGCCATTGTATCACTAAATATTCCGCATATTCATTGCAGTTCATGCATTTGGATTCTCGAAAACTTAAACCGAATTCAATCTGGAATTAGCTCTTCACAAGTTAATTTTCCGGAAAAAAAAGTACGAATTACGTTTGATTCTGATCAGGTTTCGCTCAAGTCGATTGTTTATATGTTAAGTTCAATTGGTTATGAGCCTTACATTAGCCTTGAAAATTACGAAACGGGTCAAAAGAATGTAGACAGAACACTGACCTATAAATTGGGTATGGCATTTTTTTGTTTTGGGAATATTATGCTGCTTTCGTTTCCCGAATATTTCGAAATAAAAGAGTTTTGGCTCGATAATTATAAGCCTTTTTTCAGAGGGTTAATTTTTATATTATCCTTGCCAAGTCTTTTGTATTCGGCAAGTGACTATTATGTTTCGGCCTATAAAAGCATCAAATCAAAGATGTTAAATATTGATATTCCTATTGCTCTTGGTATTATTGTCATGTTTGTACGAAGCACTTTTGATGTGGTGATGAACTACGGATCGGGCTTTTTTGATAGTTTGACAGGTCTGATTTTCTTCATGCTGCTAGGTAAAATGTTTCAAATTAAGACCTATAGTTTTTTAAGTTTCGAAAGAGACTTTAAATCCTATTTTCCTATCGCCGTGACCAGAATCAATTTGGATGCATCCGAAGAAAGTGTTCCTATTTATGATGTCGAAAAAGGCAACAGATTACTCATTCGAAATCAGGAATTGATTCCAGTTGATGGTATTCTGATCAGTGAAAAAGCCGAGATAGATTATAGCTTTGTAACAGGCGAAGCAGTTTCTATAGAAAAAAAATCGGGAGATAAAGTTTTTGCGGGAGGAAAGCAAATTGGTAAAGTTATCGAGATGGAAGTCTTATTTTCGGTTTCGCAAAGTTACCTGACGCAATTGTGGAGCAACGAAATTTTTCAGAAAAAAGTACTTCAAAAACACAAAACAATCACCGATGCAATTAGCCGTTATTTTACGCCTATTTTATTATTGATCGCCTTTACAGGTTTTGGTTATTGGATATTTTTTGATGCCAATATCGCTTTTAATGTTTTTACAGCGGTACTGATCGTGGCATGCCCCTGCGCTTTGGCACTCACAGCTCCGTTTACCTTCGGAAATATTTTGAGAATTCTCGGCAAGCAAAAATTATATCTCAAAAATGCTTTGGTTATCGAGCAATTAGCAAAAGTAGATACCATTGTTTTTGATAAAACCGGCACTATTACAACCAATAAAAAATCGGATATCACGTATGAAGGTGTTCCTCTTTCGGATGAAAATTTAATCGTTTTGAAGAATGTTTTACGGGCTTCAAATCATCCGCTAAGCCGAATGCTATATGACTTTTTGCCCGAAACTAAAAAACTTAAAATTGATGATTTTGAGGAAATTACCGGAAAAGGAATTGTCGCTTCTGTCGAAAATGAGACGATTCAAATTGGTTCTGCATCTTTCGTTGGCGCCCCAATCTTGAACGAATCTCAAATAGAGAAGACGGCTCTTCACATCAAAATAGGAGGTATTTATTGCGGTAAATATACTTTTAAAAATCAGTATCGTGACGGACTCGAAAAATTGTTTTTCGCTTTAAGCGAAAAGTATCAAATCAAAGTACTTTCTGGAGATAATGATGGCGAAAGAGTCAATTTAGAAGCAGTATTGCCCAAAAATACCGAATTGATATTTAATCAAAAGCCAGAACAAAAGCTCGAATTTATAAGACAATTGCAGGAAAAAGGGCAAAACGTGATGATGGTGGGCGATGGTTTAAACGATGCCGGAGCTTTGGCACAAAGTAATGTTGGTATTTCAATATCCGAAAATGTTAACGTTTTCTCTCCCGCTTGCGATGCCATTTTAGATGCCTCAGAGTTTTCGCGATTGGATTATTTCCTGCAATTATCTCAGGACTCGATTAAGATCATCAAAATGAGTTTTGTCTTATCGCTGCTGTACAACGTTATCGGGCTTTCTTTTGCCATAACCGGTAATTTATTGCCTTTGGTGGCGGCAATCATTATGCCGTTGAGTACAATAACGATCGTGAGTTTTGTAACACTAATGAGTAATTTTTACGCTAGCAGGAAATAAATAAACAAATGATAATGAGTTTTTTGTGTTTATTTTTTATAAATGGAGCCTATTATCTTGACTATGATAAATATCATATTTTAATCGATCATAAGCAGGTAATTTTGTTAACATAAATTTAAGGTATGAGTGTCATTTATCTATTAATTACAGTAAGTATTTTTATCGCCATTTGTTTTTTTATTGCCTTTATCGTAGCAGTAAAATCGGGACAATATGATGATGATTATACTCCTTCGGTCAGAATGCTTTTTGACGACGAAACCAAAATTACCGCACCAAATATTAATTCATCAACAGAAGAAAAACAAGTTTAATTATGGAAATGGAACAGTTTTATTACGACAACAAAATTGTAAAAAAATTCATTTATGCTACTATCCTTTTCGGAGTAGTCGGGATGTTAGTGGGGCTTACTCTGGCATTAATGTATCTTTTTCCCAACATGACTGATGGGATTTCGTGGTTAAGCTACGGTCGATTAAGACCTTTGCATACCAATGCAGTTATTTTTGCCTTCGTAGGAAACGCTTTTTTTGCGGGAATGTATTATTCACTGCAGCGATTGCTAAAGGCCAGAATGTTCAGTGATTTTTTGAGTAATCTTCACTTCTGGGGATGGCAGCTCATTATTGTTGCTGCAGCGATTACCCTGCCGCTAGGATACACTTCTTCTAAAGAATATGCCGAATTAGAGTGGCCTATCGATATTGCCATAGCGCTCATTTGGGTGGTAATGGGGATCAACATGATTGGTACGATGTTGCGCCGTAGAGAACGTCATTTGTATGTTGCTATATGGTTTTACATTGCCACATTTGTTACAATTGCCGTTTTACATATTTTTAATAATATAGAACTTCCGGTTTCGGCCTTAAAAAGTTACTCAGTTTATGCAGGAGTTCAGGATGCTTTGGTGCAATGGTGGTACGGGCATAATGCAGTAGCATTCTTTTTGACTACACCATTTTTAGGATTGATGTATTATTTTGTTCCTAAAGTGGCAAATCGCCCAATCTATTCGTATCGTTTGTCAATTATTCACTTTTGGTCTTTAATTTTTATTTATATCTGGGCGGGACCACACCACCTTTTATATTCTGCTTTACCCAACTGGGCACAAAATTTAGGTGTAGCATTTTCTGTAATGTTAATTGCTCCTTCATGGGGTGGTATGATCAACGGATTGTTGACGCTAAGAGGTGCTTGGGACAAAGTTCGTGAGGAACCGGTTTTGAAGTTTTTTGTAGTAGCGATTACAGGTTACGGAATGGCAACTTTTGAAGGTCCGATGTTATCATTAAAAAATGTTAACGCCATTGCACACTATACAGATTGGATTGTCGCACACGTGCATGTAGGTGCTTTGGCTTGGAACGGATTTATGTCCTTTGGTATCATTTACTGGTTGATTCCAAGAATAACAAAAAGCAAATTGTTCTCTAATAAATTGGCTAATTTCCATTTCTGGATTGGTACTTTGGGAATCATTTTTTATACACTTCCTATGTATGTGGCAGGTTTTCAACAGGCTTCGATGTGGAAACAGTTTAATCCGGATGGAACGCTGAAATACGGGAATTTCCTTGAAACAGTAACGACAATTATGCCCTTGTACTGGATGAGAGCGATAGGAGGGACTTTGTATTTAATCGGAATGTTCATTTTGGTATACAATATTATCATGACCGTTAGAAAAGGTCAGACTATTGAAGATGAATTGGCACAGGCTCCAGCATTGCAAAAAATCAGTAAAAGCAGAATTGGTGGAGAAAAATTCCATAGCTGGTTAGAAAGAAAACCAATTCAGTTAACGATTCTGGCTACTGTTGCCATCTTAATAGGCGGTATCATTCAGATTATTCCAACGTTGATGGTAAAATCTAATATACCTACGATTTCTAGTGTAAAACCCTATTCACCACTGGAATTAGAAGGGCGTGATTTATACATTCGTGAAGGTTGTGTAGGATGTCACTCTCAATCGGTTAGGCCGTTTAGAAGCGAGGTAGAGCGTTACGGACCACAATCAAAAGCAGGAGAATTTGTATACGATCATCCATTTCTTTGGGGATCAAAACGCACGGGACCAGATTTGTTACGAGTAGGAGGTAAGTACAATGATAACTGGCATTTTAATCATTTCTGGAACCCTCAGAGTATTTCTGCAGGTTCGATCATGCCAGGTTACAAATGGTTGTTTGATAATAAACCAATGGATATTTCATTGACTCAAAGGAAAATGCAAGCCATGGTTACATTAGGAGTACCTTATTCTCCAGAGGAAGTTGCAAATGCCCAACAAGCATTACGTGCACAGGCAATTTCGATAGAAAAAAACCTTGAAAACGATCCTGATTTTGTAAAAAGTTATGAGGATAGTAAAAAGAAAGCGGCTGCTAAAGGCGAAAAATTTGTTCCTATGAACGAAAGAGAAATTGTAGCATTAATTGCTTATATACAAAGGCTGGGAACAGATATAAAGGTCAAAAAAACTACTAATAACTAGGCTATGTTTGAACAAATAAAACACAATATGGAGACCATTTCGGGTATCGAAGTCTATCCCATTCTATCGTTATTGATTTTCTTTTTCTTTTTTGTGGGATTAGGTTTCTGGGTTTTCTCTTATAAAAAGGAGAAAATTCAGGAAATGAGTGAGATTCCATTAGATGAAAATCATATTGTATAATTTCAAAAGTATTAGAATATGAAAAAATTTTTTCCAGTATATGTGCGAGTACCGCTGATTTTCTTCCTCGTTTTTGGTTTGATGGAATATTGTATCGATTCTGGAGACAGAGCCGCTTTTATCAAATTTCCTATGTTGTCAATTTTTTTGGCTGTATTTCTTTTTGTTTTAATTGCCATTGAAATTACGCTAAGTGCGGTCAATCGTATCCTATTTCAGTTGATGACACCCGAGGAAAAAGAACAATTGGCCTATAAAAATAGTTTGAGTTTAAAAGAAAGCGACTGGTACAAAGGCCTGATGCATAGATTAACCAAAACACAACCTATTGAAAATGAGTCTATTTTGTTGCTGGATCACGATTATGACGGAATCAAAGAATTGGATAACAATTTGCCACCTTGGTGGGTATACTTATTTTACATTGGAATTATTTTCGGAGTAGTGTATTTTGCCCGTTATGAAGTTTTTGGTGGCGATAATCAGGAAGTTGAACTGAAAAAAGAAATGGCTCAGGCTAAGATTGATGTTGAAGAATATCTAAAAACAGCTCCGGATTTGATGGATGAAAAAACAGTTATTTTACTTACCGATAAACCCAGTTTAGATGCAGGAAAAGAAATTTTTGCAAACAATTGCGCAGCCTGTCACAGATCAGATGGAGGAGGGCAAATTGGCCCAAATTTAACTGATGATCGCTGGATTTTAGGTGGCGGAATTAAGAATTTATTTCACACCATTAACAACGGAGGACGCGATGGAAAAGGAATGATTTCCTGGAAAGGAACATTAAAACCTAAAGAAATCCAGAAAGTCGCCAGTTATATTTTGTCTTTGCAAGGAAGTAATCCAAAAGACCCAAAAGCTCCGGATGGAGAAATATGGGTAGACGAAAGTGCCGCAAAGAATGAAGTTACCGAAGTAAATGCAGAAGAGAAAACAGAAAATAACACAGAAGTAAAAAAATAACAATCATGTCAAATTTACCAGACGAAGCTTTTAGAGATACCATTGCAACTATTGACGAAGGTGGTAAAAGGAGATTTATTTTCCCCAAAAAACCGTCTGGTAAATTTTATGAGTACCGAAAGATAGTCAGCTACTTTTTACTGGCTATTTTAATCGCAAATCCATTTATAAAAATCAATGGAAACCAATTTATGATGTTCAATATTTTAGAACGTCGTTTTAATATTTTTGGATTTCCTTTTTGGCCGCAGGATTTTTATCTTTTTGTCATCTCAATGCTGGTTGGCGTTGTGTTTGTCATATTATTTACGGTCGTTTTCGGAAGGATTTTTTGCGGATGGATTTGTCCGCAGACGATTTTTCTAGAAATGGTTTTTCGCCGAATTGAATATTGGATCGATGGTGATCGTGGTGCACAATCGCGATTAGCAAAGCAGGAATGGAATGCTGAAAAAATTAGAAAAAGATTGCTAAAATGGGCCGTTTTTTTTCTAATATCTTTTGGCATAGCCAATGTTTTTCTGGCCTATTTGGTTGGAAGCGATACTTTGTTTTTAATGGTCGAGCAGGGGCCTGTTGCACAAGCGAGTAATTTTATTGCATTGCTCATTTTTACCGCTGTTTTTTATTTTGTTTTTGTATGGTTTCGAGAGCAGGTTTGCATCATTGCTTGCCCTTATGGTAGGTTGCAAGGCGTACTTTTAGACAATAAATCGATCAATGTGGCTTATGATTTTGTCCGCGGAGAGAAAGAGTTGGGAAGAGCAAAATTCAAGAAACAAGAAGACAGGGAAACCACCGGAAAAGGGGATTGTATCGATTGTCACCAATGTGTTTTGGTTTGCCCGATGGGCATCGATATTAGAAACGGAACCCAGTTAGAATGTACCAATTGTACGGCATGTATCGATGAATGCGATTCGATTATGGAAACAGTAGGTTTGCCCAAAGGACTTATTCGATATGCATCTGAAGATGAAATTGAGAAAAAAGCACCTTTCAAGTTTACCACCAGAATGAAAGGATATACAGCAGTTTTATGCATTTTATTGACGGTTTTTGTGGGAATGTTATTTTTAAGAAATGATGTTCAGGCAATTATTTTACGTTTACCGGGCCAGCTTTTTCAGCACAAAGGAGATAAAATTAGTAATGTGTATACCTATAAAATTGTCAATAAAACGATGAAAGATTACACGGATATTCATTTTAAGCTTATTGATCAAGTTGGGAAGATACAAAATGTCGGAAAGGAACATTTTGCACTAAAAAAAGAAGGTATTTCGCAAGGAACACTTTTTATAGAAATAGATCAGGCTCTTTTAGAAAGTGACAAAACTCCTGTAAAAATTGGCGTTTATGAAGGTAATAAACTGCTTGAAACTGCTTCTACAAACTTTTTAGGTCCACGAAGTTTTAACTAAAAAAATATTATTATGAAAATCAATTGGGGAACAGGAATTGTCATTGCTTTCGGACTTTTTATGACGTTTATTTTATACTTTGTTTTCGAAGTACAGTCCAATTCTAAATACGATAATGATCTGGTTGTAGAAGAATATTACAAGCATGATTCGCATTTTCAGGACGAAATGGTTCGCATACAAAACGCACAGGACCTAAAAGAAAAACCTTCCATTGTAGCTACTAATGAAGGAGTTAAAATTATTTTTCCAAATGGTTTTAAAAGTAATGATATAAAAGGGAACGTTCTTTTGTATCGACCATCTAACAAGAAATTTGATTTTAATACACCAATTGCTTTACATAATTCGGTTTTGCTTATTCCGCAGAAAAAATTAATTGCAGGTCGTTGGGATGTTACTATTGAATGGCAATATGACAAAAAAAGTTACCAGACAAAAGAAGTTGTTTATGTAAATTAAGGAAAAGAAAATGTTGTATTCAGCTTTTATATTCGGAATAATAAGTAGTTTTCACTGTATCGGAATGTGTGGCCCTATCGCTATGATGTTACCCGTAGATAATCAAAACGGAGTCAAAAAAGCATTTCAAATTGGTACGTATCATTTTGGCAGAATAACCGCTTATGCTACTATAGGATTAATTTTCGGATTATTGGGCAGAGGTTTTTTCTTAGCAGGATTACAGCAAAAAATGTCTATTTTTATCGGATTGGCGATTATTTTGGTTGTTTTAATTCCAGAAAAAGCATTCGCCAATTATAATTTTTCGCAGCCAGTTTATAAACTTATTTCTAAAATTAAATCAAGTTTAGGAAGTCAATTCAAAAACAAAAGCTACAAATCACTTTTTATAATTGGTTTACTCAATGGTTTTCTGCCTTGCGGAATGGTGTATGTCGCCTTATTTGGTGCTATCGCTATGCAAAGTGCAGACTTGGGCGTTTTGTATATGGTTTTGTTTGGTTTAGGAACGATCCCTTTGATGACCTTGGTAGTTTACATACATGCTGTTCTAAAACTTTCTTATCGCAATAAAATTCAGAAAGTAATTCCGTATGTTACTGTATGCATCGGAATTTTGTTTATTCTAAGAGGTTTAGGGTTGGGAATCCCTTATATTTCTCCTTCCAATATGACTTTATTTGTGCAGGAGGTTCCTAATTGTCATTAAACTGTCATAGAGAATAAATTGGTTTCTGGCGATTTTCTTTTCAAATGCAAATCAAAAGCCATACACACATTGCGTACAAAAGCTTTTCCAGCTTCAGTAATCGTAAGTTTATTTTCTTCTAATACAACTAGCTGATCATTTTCCATTTCTCTCAAACTGTTTAAAACGGTTACAAGATCATCAAAATAACCTTCAGAATCGTTCCAGGTAGTTTCAAATTGGCAGGTCAAATTCAAAATATGTTTGCGTATAATCAGGTCTTCTTTGCTCAAAATATGTCCTTTAGAAACTGGTAATTTATCCCATTCTAATAATTGATAATAATCTTCTAAATTTTTGGTATTTTGTGCAAAACTGTACCAGCTATCGCTAATAGAAGAAACGCCCAAACCAATCATCAATTGTGTTTTTGAGGCGCTATAACCCATAAAATTTCGGTGTAATTTATTGTTTAATGAAGCTTTGTATAAAGTATCGGTAGACAAAGCAAAATGATCCATACCAATTTCGTGATAGCCATTTTTAGATAAAAGTGTTTTACCAATTTCGTATAATTTTCTCTTCTCATCATCTTTTGGAAGGTTTTTTTCATCAAACCCACGTTGGCCGTTTCCTTTTATCCACGGTACATGAGCGTAACTGTAAAAAGCCAGACGGTCTGGTTTTAGAGAATTTGTTTTTTCGATGGTATCGACAACATCTTCCATGGTTTGAAAAGGTAGTCCAAAAATGATATCATGACCAATCGAAGTGTAACCAATTTCTTTGGCCCAAAATGTTACTTTTGCAACATTATGAAACGGCTGTATTCTGTTGATGGCCTTTTGTACTTTTGAAGCATAATCCTGAACTCCAAAACTTACTCGGCGAAAGCCTAAATTATATAATTTTTGAAGTTGCTCGTAAGTCGTGTTATTAGGATGCCCTTCGAAACTAAATTCGTAATTTTCGGCTTTATTGGCATAACTAAAGATCCCATTTATAAGATGCTCTAAGTTATTTTTTGAAAAAAAAGTGGGTGTCCCACCACCTAAATGAATTTCTTTGATAAGTGGTTTTTCAGGCAATAATTTGCAGTACAAACTCCATTCTTTTAAAAGAGCCTTAATGTATGTTTCTTCTACCGAATGATTTTTGGTGATACGTTTGTTGCATCCGCAAAAAGTACACATACTCTCGCAAAAAGGTAGGTGAAGGTATAAACTTATTCCGTTTTCTGAATTGCTCTCAACAAATGATTTTTGAAGCGATGTTATCCATTTCGAATCATTAAAATCTGCCTCATTCCAATACGGAACAGTGGGATAACTGGTGTATCTGGGACCTGGAACATTGTATTTTTGAGTTAAAGAAACTTTCATAAAAATAGTTTAAGATGCTCAAAAGTAAGACGTTCCTTTCGTAATCAAAATGATAATTATCATAAAAAGGCACAAAAAAAGAGACTCAATTTTGAGCCTCTCCTTTGAATTAAATAACGAACACTAAATAGAATTTTGAATGATTTTGAGCCATTTTTTGGCAAATTGATGATCCTGATATACACTAATTTGTTTGATGCGATCATCATCAAAATCATAAAAAGGGAGGGTGATTTTTTTGGATGTTTCTTTTTCTAAAAATTCAAAATCAATTTTTACAATCGTACTAGAATTTCCTTCAGTCGTTAGAATTAATTTACAAGAAGAAACAGTTTTTAGATCGACAAAAGAAGCTTCCTCTTTATTTGGATTAAAATTCATCAAAATAAACTTTCTATTTTGATGATCAAGGGTAAGCACTTTATTGTTTATCGCTTCGGTTTGGTCAAAGTCAAGCAGATTAGACGGGTCAAATTTTTGCTTTATTTCTTTGATTTTTGCTTTATTGTTGGCGGTTGAGCGCGCAGAAAAATATACAGGAATGGCCACGATGAGTGCAATCACGAGACCAATAATAGTTACAGATGTATCCATTTGTTTATGAATTAATTTTGAATAAAATGATCAACAGTTTACAGGGGTAAAACCGTTTTTTTTTGAAGAATAGTTTTTATTCTCCGTAAAATTTCATTCTTTAATTACCAAAAAAAATGGAAAGGATAGAGTAGTATAGAAAGCTTTTTGCTTTGATTGAAGCATTGGTTTGCAAAATTATTTGCAAATAATATGGATTGATAATCAGGGATTTCTATTAATAAAGCTTCAAACCATTTGAGAACGACAGGATAACTTGTTTTTGCACTGGCCACAAGTTGAAAACTTGCCTGAGGCTGAATAAAAGCCAGAGCATCACTATTGTGAACAGAGAAGGTATTCTCTTTTTTTTCTGAATCACGTTTATCCATAGCAGTTTGATCTGCTTGAAAAGCAAATAATGCGGCAAATAAGAGTGAGACAAAAATAATGGTTTTACGAATCCACTTCATGTGGCGAATTTAATTCATAAAACACATT
The DNA here is from genome assembly GCF_020911905.1 of Flavobacterium flavipigmentatum. Taxonomy (NCBI): domain Bacteria; kingdom Pseudomonadati; phylum Bacteroidota; class Flavobacteriia; order Flavobacteriales; family Flavobacteriaceae; genus Flavobacterium; species Flavobacterium flavipigmentatum. The sequence continues at coordinate 2,728,585 of NZ_CP087133.1, forward strand.
AATCTAAATTTAATTTACTAAATAAGTCTTAAAAAGCATTATTGTTGCATTTTGAAGTAATAATCAGCTGAATGTTTTCCGCTGCCATAAAATAAGAAAAACACGCAAATGATAAGTACCACAACAGCAAGAATTAAACTTTGTGAATGCATTTGTCCCATAAAATTAACCAAGACTGCTCCAAAAAGAATGGGTAACTGAGCGGCAATTGCCCAACGGGTAAGCAATCCAAAAACGATCATAATTCCGCCAATCATGTGCGCTGGTGCAATGTAATGCAAAAGAAACATTCCGCCACCAAATTGATCAATCGGTGAAATTAAATCATGCAAGTACTGAATGTTTGTCACAAATGAAATTCCTTTCATAAATAAAAAAATACCCAATGCAATACGTACCAAATCAACAGGTAAATAAGTGTGCGCATTGGCCCACTTATTCAAGCTTTTTACATTTTCCATGATACTATTTAATTAAAAATTAGAAGCTAAGTTACTAATTTTTAATTAAATATTTATTTTTAAGTATCTGAAAATGAGTTTTTTGTATTTTATTTGAGTTGTTTTAGGAATCCGTTAAATGTTTAAACTTGAATTACACCTAAATTAAATGGTTTTTGAATAGGAGCATGGTTGGCAGCTTCGATACCCATAGAAATCCATGTTCGGGTATCAAGAGGGTCAATAATAGCGTCTGTCCATAATCTTGATGCGGCATAGTATGGAGAAGTTTGCTCGTCGTAACGTGCTTTTATTTTAGAGAATAATTCGGCTTCTGTAGCCTCGTCTACCACTTGTCCTTTCGCTTTAAGCGAAGAAGCTTCAATTTGCGCCAATACTTTTGCAGCCTGAGTTCCTCCCATTACGGCAAGTTCTGCACTTGGCCACGCAAAGATCAATCTTGGGTCGAAGGCTTTTCCGCACATGGCGTAATTTCCTGCACCATAAGAATTTCCTACGATTACCGTAAATTTTGGTACCACCGAATTGCTCACGGCATTGACCATTTTTGCACCGTCTTTGATGATTCCGCCATGTTCAGATTTTGAGCCCACCATGAAACCAGTTACATCCTGTACAAAAACCAGCGGTATTTTTTTCTGATTACAATTGGCGATAAAACGTGTGGCTTTGTCGGCACTATCTGAGTAAATAACACCGCCAAATTGCATTTCACCTTTTTTCGTTTTTACAACTTTTCGCTGATTGGCCACAATACCAACTGCCCAACCGTCGATTCTGGCATAACCTGTTATAATAGTTTGACCGTAACCGTCTTTGTATGCTTCAAATTCTGAGTTATCAACCAGACGATTGATGATTTCCATCATATCATATTGCTCATTTCGGGCTTTTGGAAGAATTCCGTAAATATCCTTTGGTTCAAGAGCGGGTTTTTCGACTTTAATACGGCTGTAGCCCGCTTTATCATAATCACCTATTTTATCTACAATATTTTTTATTTTGTCAAGCGCATCTGCATCGTCTTTTGCTTTGTAATCGGTCACTCCCGAGATTTCGCAATGCGTGGTGGCTCCACCCAAAGTTTCGTTATCAATTGTTTCGCCAATAGCGGCTTTTACGAGATAACTTCCCGCAAGGAAAATACTTCCTGTTTTATCGACAATCAAGGCTTCGTCACTCATAATAGGCAAATAGGCTCCGCCTGCAACGCAGCTGCCCATGATAGCAGCAATTTGAGTAATCCCCATGCTGCTCATTTGAGCATTGTTTCTAAAAATGCGTCCAAAATGTTCTTTATCAGGAAATATTTCGTCCTGAAGCGGCAAATAAACACCAGCACTATCTACCAAATAGATGATCGGAATTCTGTTCTCCATCGCAATTTCTTGAGCACGTAAGTTTTTCTTTCCAGTAATGGGAAACCAAGCACCCGCTTTTACGGTAGCATCGTTTGCCACAACAATACATTGTTTTCCTCTTATGTAGCCTATTTTAATGACAACGCCTCCTGATGGGCAACCGCCATGTTCAGCATACATTCCTTCTCCAACAAAACCTCCAATTTCAATGCTTTTCGAATTGTCATCCAATAAATAATCAATGCGTTCGCGGGCTGTCATTTTGCCTTCGGCATGTAATTTCTCGATTCGTTTTTCTCCTCCGCCTAATTTTACTTTAGCAAATTTCTGTTTAAGGTCAGAAAGTAATAGTTTATTGTGATCTTCGTTTTTATTGAAGTTTAAATCCATGTGCTATTGAGTTTTTAATAAAAAAATGTTCGCTAATTTACAAAATCAATTGAAATAAAGAGAATATTCTTAATTTAATGTTTATGTTTTAAATAAAAAAAACAGAAGCGAACTTCTGTTTTTTGAATATGTTTTCAATTTTGAATTATTTTTTAGAATCACAGACCATTCTTTTCAGAATTGCCCATTGTTTTAAGGCATCGCGAGCCTCTACTGCTGGATAGCCCAACATTGTTTTTCCTGCTGCAACATCACCAGTTACACCAGAACCAGCACCAACAATAGCGCCATCGCCAATAGTGGTGTGGTCTTTTATCGAGGCGCTTCCACCAATTATTACACCATTTCCTAAGGTAACAGAACCTGCCAAACCGCTATTCCCTGCCATAATACAAAATTTACCCAGTTTGCTGTTATGTCCTATCTGAACTAAATTATCAATTTTACATCCATCACCTAAAACAGTCGAGCTGAATTTGCCTCTATCAACGCAAGAATTAGCTCCAATTTCGACGTTATTACCAATAATTACGTTTCCAATTTGTGGAATTTTAACCAAGCCTTTTTCTTTACAGGGTCTAAAACCAAAACCGTCAGCACCAATGGTAGCATTGGGATGAATGATGCAGTCGCTACCGATATGACAACGCTCACGAACAACGGTTCCTGACCATATAATTGTATTTTTACCGATAGTCGATTCGTCTAAAATAGTCACATTTGGATAAATAGTTGCGTTTGCACCTATTACTACGTTCGGACCAATATAACATCCTGCACCAATGCGGGCGTCTTCGCCAATAATTGCAGTTTCGTCTACGGTAGCAGTTTTATGAATATTGGTGTGAAATATTGGAGTAGGAGGGGCAAAAAGTGCTAAAATTTGTGACATTGCCAAATCTGCATTTTTAACTTTTATAAAGGCACGATTTTCGCCTGGTTCTATGGAAATATCTTCGTTGACAACTGCTACTGAAGCATTTGATGTTTCCCAGAACTTCTCGTATTTTTTGTTTCCTATAAAAGAAATTTCAGAAGCTGTAGCTTTTTCTAATTGTTCTGTTGCTGTAATGCATTGCGAAGTTGTGCCATATATTACGCCATTTATTACTTCGTTAATTTCTTGAATTGAGTAGGATTTCATTGAATTTTGGAATTGGTTTTTGATTTGAGTTTTCAAATAAAATCAATTAGATTCTAATTACCTAATATTTTTTTTAAGATTTTGATAAATTTTTAGAATAATAGCCAAGTAATTGTGGTTTCAATATTTTATATCGTGATTTTTTAACATTTGTTTCATTTAGAATTGTATTGTTAAAATATTTTTATTGAATGAAATCGTCAATTTTAAACTTTCCGACTCCATTCAATAAAAAAAATCACTCTTTTATTTTAGATAATGATATTGCGTTGATGCAATAGCGTAAGCCACTAGGTTCCGGGCCATCAGGAAAAACATGTCCAAGATGTGCATCGCAAGTATTGCAAACCACTTCTACACGAATCATTCCGTACGATTTATCAGCATTATAGGCTACTGCGTTTTCTTTTAATGGCTGTGTAAAAGATGGCCACCCCGTTCCTGATTCAAATTTTTCGCTCGCATCAAAAAGCAATGTGCCACAGCATTTACATTCGTAAAGACCGGGATCAAACAAACTGCACAATTCAGAGCTAAAAGACCTTTCAGTACCTTTTAGTCTTGTAACCTGATATTCTTCTGGAGTTAATAATTGCTTCCATTCCTCTTCCGTTTTTTCAACTTTTTTGTCTGGAATAGGATTTCCTTTATTTGTAAAATGAATTACGTTTGCCCATTTGATCATAATACTGTATTTTTAGTTTGAAGTTTTTAGTAGCCACAGCTTCAGTCATGCTGACTAAATACTGTGACTGAAACCTAAATTTTATTCCTCTTCTTTTTGTCCCATCATCATCAGAAATGCTTTTAGGAACGCATCAATATTTCCGTTCATAACGCCATCAACATCGCTGGTTTCGTAACCCGTGCGGACATCTTTTACCAATTTGTAAGGCTGCATAACGTAATTACGTATTTGCGAACCCCATTCGATTTTCATTTTCCCCGCTTCGATATCGGCACGTTGCGCTTGTTGTTTTTTAAGTTCGATTTCGTACAATTGCGAACGTAGCATTTGCATGGCACGTTGCCTATTGTCTTGTTGCGATCGTGTTTCTGAACACTGAATCTGGATGCCTGTTGGTTTGTGCACCAATTGTACTTTTGTTTCTACCTTATTTACGTTTTGTCCTCCGGCGCCGCTCGAGCGAGAAGTTGTAATCTCTATATCAGCAGGATTAATCTCTATTTCAATACTATCATCCACCAGCGGATAGACATAGACAGAGGCAAACGAGGTATGACGTTTGGCATTGCTATCAAAAGGGGAGATTCGGACCAAGCGATGCACGCCGTTTTCTCCTTTTAAATAACCAAAAGAATAATCGCCTTCAAACTCTAAAGTTACCGTTTTGATACCCGCAACCTCACCAGCCTGAAAGTTTAGTTCTTTTATTTTAAAGCCATAGCTTTCTCCCCACATCATGTACATTCTCATGAGCATTCCGGCCCAATCGCAACTTTCTGTGCCGCCAGCACCCGCTGTAATCTGAACTACCGCACTTAAACTATCGCCTTCATCAGAAAGCATATTTTTAAATTCGATGTTTTCAATATGCGATTGTGTTGTGCTGTAATGGTCATCTAATTCTTCTGCAGAAAGCTCCCCTTCTTTATAAAAATCATACGCCAGTTGAAGTTCATCTGTAAGCTCGATGGCTTTGTCGTAATCTTCAATCCATTTTTTCTTATTTCGAAGATTTTTTACAATGATTTCAGCTTCTTTTGCATTGTTCCAAAAATCGGGAGCAAAAGTTTTCTCTTCCTCGTTCGCAATTTCGATCAGTTTGGCATCAACGTCAAAGATACCTCCTCAACGCACCAAGGCGCTCCACAATACCCTTTATTTGTTCGGTTGTTGTCATAAATTAATATTAGTTTTATCAGTTTCTTATAAATATTACGTTAATTTGTTTTTACAGTTAATTTACAAGTTAAAATTTATCAAAACTTGTTTAGAATAACTGTTAGTAATACGTAATTTTGTTCGACAAAAATAAGATATAGTTTTTAGAATATGGAAATAAATTTAATTAGCGACACCATAACCAAACCTACATACGAAATGTTGCAGTATATGTTTAATGCCCAAGTTGGCGATGATGTATACAAACAAGACCCAACAGTAATTGAATTGGAAGCCAGAGTGGCTGAGTTTTTTGGTATGGAAGCGGGGCTTTTTTTTCCTTCTGGAACTATGGCCAATCAAACGGCTATAAAATTGCACACACAACCCGGAGAGCAATTAATTGCAGACAAATATGCACACGTTTATCATTATGAAGGTGGTGGCGTTTCTTTCAATAGCGGTGTTTCATGCTGTTTGCTGGACGGTCATCGCGGAATGATAAATGCGAGCCAAGTGGCAGCTGCGATCAACGATCCTGAGTTTTACCATAGTCCGCTAACGAGTTTGGTTTGTGTAGAAAATACAACCAATAAAGGTGGTGGTGCTTGCTATGAATTGGATGATTTGCGAGAAATAAAAAAAGTGTGCGATGCTAACAATTTAAAATTTCACTTGGATGGTGCCAGAATCTGGAATGCATTGGTTGCAAAAAGGCAAAATCCTAAAGAATTTGGTGCTATTTTCGATACTATTTCGGTTTGTTTGTCTAAAGGATTGGGAGCTCCAATTGGTTCTGTATTATTAGGAAGTAAATCTGATATTCATAGAGCGTTGAGAATCAGAAAAATACTCGGTGGCGGAATGCGTCAGGTAGGGTATTTGGCTGCAGCAGGATTGTATGCTTTGGCCAATAATATCGAGCGATTGGCAGAAGATCATCGCCGAGCCAAAGAAATTGCTGCTGTTTTAAGCACAAAACCTTGGGTTGCCGCTATAGAACCAGTAGAAACTAATATTTTGATTTTTTCTTTGGCCGAAGGTTTTAGCGATCAATTATTGATGGAAAAATTAAAACAAAAAAATATCTCTATTAGCTCCATGGGTCACGGAAAATTAAGGATTGTGACACATCTTGATTACAGAGAAGTGATGCATACGTATGTTTTAGAAACACTTTCGAAGTTCTAGGTAAAAGGCCCAGAGATGCAAAGGTTCAAAGGTTCAAAGGCTTTTTCATTTTGAATAAAACCTTTGTCCCTTTGAACCTTTTTTTAACCTTTGAACCTTACTTAAATAAATTATCCATTCCCGGAATCATTGGCATATCCATTTTGGCAACGGCGTCAAGCTCTGCTTCGTTTACACCGGTGGCTTTTGCAATAGCTTTATTTAAGGTCACGATTAGGTAATCTTCCAGTTGCTCTTTGTCTTCTAGTAAAGCATCATCAATAGAGATAGAAGTTACTTTTCTGTTAGCTGTCATAGTCACTTTTAGCAAGCCGTCAGCACTTTGTTCATCAATTAAAACTGTATCTAAACGTTTTTTTGTATCTTCAATTTTTTGTTGGGTTTCTTTAAGTTTACCCATCATTCCCATTAAATCCATTTTTGTTTATTTTAAATTGTTTTCAACAAAATTAATCTATTAAGGTGTATAATAAAGTAATATTTTATGAAAAAATTAATTCTGTTCTGTTCTCGATGTGTTATTTTTGCCCTTCTTATTATGAAAACAAACGCTCAATCAATGCAAGACAATATAGTAGCTCCACAAGCCAAAATAATCGCTAAAAATCTAAAAAAACATAAAGAAACCCGAGTTGATAACTATTTTTGGTTGAATGACCGCGAGAATCCTGAGGTTATCGATTATTTGAATAAAGAAAACGCTTATTACGAAAATATGACCGCGCAGACAAAAGGTTTGCAGGGATCGTTATTTGAAGAAATGAAAAGCCGTATTAAAGAAGACGATGCTTCGGTTCCTTATTTTTATAATGGCTATTTTTATATTACACGTTTTGAAACCGGTCAGGACTATCCTATTTACGCACGAAAAAAAGGAAGTCTTTCTGCCAATGAAGAAATTTTATTCAATTGTAATGAAATGGCAAAAGGACATGCCTATTTCAAATTAGAAGGTCTTAGCGTAAGCCCTGATAATAAATTTGCAAGTTTTGGACTTGATTTGGTTGGAAGACGTATTTATACCATTCAAATTAAAAATCTGGAAACGGGTGAAATTTTGGCAGATAAAATCGAAAATGCCACCGGTGCTTCGGTTTGGGCAAATGATAACCACACTATTTTCTATGTAAAACAAGACGAAGTGACTTTGCGCTCGGATAAAGTTTTTAGACATAAATTAAATTCAGATTCAAAAAGTGATATTTTGGTTTTTAATGAAACTGATGATACTTTTAATGTTTCGATAAGCAAAGAAAAATCAAGAAAATATATCGTAATAGGTTCGGGAAGTACATTGACGACCGAATATCGAATTTTAAATTCTGATACTCCAGATGGTGAATTTGTTGTGTTTCAGCCTCGTGTGCGTGGTTTAGAATATAGTTTTTCGCATTATGAAGATTCTTTTTATATCCTGACCAATAAGGATAAGGCCACCAATTTTAAATTGATGAAAACGCCTGAGAATAAAACAGAAAAGAAAAATTGGGTAGATGTTATTCCGCATCGGGAAGATGTTTTGTTGGAAGATATTGAAATTTTCAAAAATTATTTGGTGGTAGAAGAGCGTTCCAATGGTTTGAATCATATTCGCATCATGCCTTGGAATGAGGAGCCGGATTATTATTTGCCTTTTGGAAGCGAAACGTATAATGCATATACCACTACAAATATCGATTTTGATACCGATATTTTGCGTTACAGCTATCAGTCGCTTGCTACGCCATCCTCTGTAATTGATTTTAATATGAAGACCAAAACCAAAGAAATCTTAAAAGAACAACAGGTTTTGGGAGGCAAATTTGATAAAAATAATTATGTAGAAGAACGTATTTGGGCTACCGCCAGAGATGGTGTAAAAGTGCCAATTTCGATGATTTACAGAAAAGGTTTAGAGAAAAACGGTAAAAATCCGTTGTTGCTTTACGCTTACGGCTCTTACGGGATCACCATGGACGCTTATTTTTCATCAACTAGACTTTCTTTGTTAGACAGAGGTTTTGTGTATGCAATTGCACATATTAGAGGAGGGGAGGACTTGGGAAGGCAATGGTATGAAGACGGGAAACTGTTAAAAAAGAAAAATACCTTCACAGATTTCATCGATTGCTCTAAATTTGTAATTAACGAGAAATTTACTTCGCCCGAACATTTGTATGCCGAAGGTGGTTCTGCGGGAGGACTTTTGATGGGCGTAATCGTAAATGAAGCGCCGGAATTATACAACGGAGTGATTGCTCAGGTACCTTTTGTAGATGTAATTACGACAATGTTAGACGATAGTATTCCGCTAACAACTGGAGAATATGACGAGTGGGGAAATCCCAACAATAAAAAATATTATGATTATATGTTGTCGTATTCACCGTACGATAATGTAAAAGCTCAAAAATATCCTAACATGTACATTTCTACGGGATTACATGATTCTCAGGTGCAATATTGGGAACCAGCCAAATGGGTTGCCAAGTTGAGAAGTATGAAAACAGATAATAATTTTTTGTTTTTAGATACCAACATGGATGCTGGACATGGCGGGGCTTCAGGGAGGTTTGAGGCTTTAAAAGACTTAGCAAAAGAATTTAGTTTTTTATTAGATTTAGAGAAAATTAAAAGCTAATTAGAATTTTTTTGTTAAATTTGCAATCTATCAGGGTCATTTAAAATTACCTTGATTAACTATTTTTTTATGAAAGAAGAAATAAACGCTTATAATAATGTTTTAGAATTGATAGGTAATACACCACTTATCAAACTAAATAAAATCACCGAAGAGTTAGAAGGAAATTTCTACGCAAAGGTAGAAGCTTTTAATCCAGGACATTCCTCAAAAGATAGAATAGCTTTATACATCATTGAAGAAGCTGAGAAAAAAGGGATACTTTCTCCGGGGGATACCATTATCGAAACAACGTCTGGTAACACAGGATTTAGTCTGGCAATGGTAAGTATTATAAAAGGCTACAATTGTATTTTGGCTGTAAGTTCAAAATCATCGAAAGATAAAATTGACATGTTGAGAAGTTTGGGAGCAAAAGTATATGTCTGTCCAGCTCACGTTTCTGCAGATGATGAAAGATCGTATTATAACGTTGCCAAGCGTTTGCACGAAGAAACAAAAGGTTCTGTTTATATCAATCAATATTTTAATCAACTGAATATTGACGCTCATTACAGAAGCACAGGTCCGGAAATTTGGGAACAAACAAAAGGACAAATCACACATCTTGTTGCTTGTAGCGGAACTGGAGGAACAATCTCAGGAACTGCAAAATTCTTAAAAGAGCAAAATCCAAACATTAGAATTCTCGGAGTAGACGCTTTTGGTTCGGTATTAAAAAAATACCACGAAACAAAAGAGTTCGATAGCAAAGAAATTTACCCTTATCGCATAGAAGGTTTAGGAAAAAACCTGATTCCATCGGCTACAGATTTTGATATTATTGATAAATTTATGAAAGTAACCGACGAAGAAAGTGCTCACTCTGCCAGAGAGATTACCAGAAAAGAAGGTTTATTTGTTGGATATACTTCTGGAGCGGTGATGCAAGCCATCAAACAATACGCAGAAGAGGGCGAGTTTACAAAAGACAGCAATATTATTGCTATTTTTCCAGATCACGGTTCCCGATACATGAGTAAGGTCTTTAGTGATGACTGGATGAATGAACAAGGTTTCTTTGACAGCATTAATGAAGAGGAAGTTCAAAAAATTGAATTTGTAAAGTAGTAAAATACTTCAATAAAATAGATAAAAACTCTGAATGAATTTTCATTCGGAGTTTTTTTGTTTTTAGATGTTGCAGAAAGGTAAAATAGTATTAGATTTGAGAAAAATAAATTTATTAAAGTCTATATTTTTCATAATTTTATGTGAATGCTTTATAAAAATGTAAGAATAGGTACGGTTGATTGATGTAAATTTAAATTTTTAATAATAAACATAAAAACATAAAAAGGAGCAATCAGAAGATAATAACGATCAATTTTTATTATTGTAGTTTTTGCTTTTTCGAGTTAGTGATTAATTTTCGATAAAATCAATTGTTCTTTAATTTCCTTATAACTAAACCAAATAAATTTTAATACCCAAAATCTTTAACCATGAAAAAAATATTACTTACTCTAATGCTTGTAAGTTATTTGAATGTTGATGCCCAAAATCCTGTTCAGGAATTCAATTTCAATGGAAATTTAAACAGTGCTGATAATACCATTTCCTTTTTAGGGGCAGCCAATTATGTAAATGACAGAATGGGAGCTGCTAAAAGCGCACAAAGACTAGTTAATAAAGCATTGCAGGCAGTAGTAGGTGATCTTCCGCAAGACAATAAACCGAGGTCAATTTCTCTCTGGGTAAAATTTAATACGATTAACGCGGCCAATTATATTTTTGGCTATGGCAGTCCATCAAATGGGCAATATTTTGGCTTATTACAGCAAGCTTCGTCTTCGGGCAATTCTGATTTAAGTTTGGCGGGCTGGGGAGCTGCAAATGATGTTATCGTATCTGTTCCGTTAGCAAAAGAGGTTTGGTATCACTATGCTGTTACTTACAACGGAAATGCTTCAAAAGTATATCGTAATGGCGAATTATTAAAATCAGTAGATGGAATCTCACGCTCCACCAAAGGTTATATTTTTAGACTTGGAGAAATAAATACAACAACAGGTGTTAATGCAGATATAGACGATCTTAAAATATACAATGTTGCGATGACAGATGAGCAGGTTATGGAGTCTTATAGCAGTTCTAAACCTCTTATTATTGCAACCCCAGCAGTTTCGTCTTCAGAAGCGGTAAAAAAAGGGGGCGCTACAAATACAAAAAATACAGCTTCAGCAAAAACGCTACCTGCCAATAACACAGCTGCCAATGATAAAAATACAGTTTCTAAGAATATTGAAGTTTTCTCTCAAGGAAAGAAAGTGTTGGGAAGTACTACTGGGGCCAGTATAAATGATTTGCCTGAAGGAACTTACCTGCTAAAAATAACTGATACTTCTCCAAAAAAATAATATAGAATTTGTTATTAAAACTTTTGATGCTCCTGTTATTAAATATTTTAATGTTTTTTTGAAACCATTTTAATAGTAAAAAGCCTTCTGAAATTATATTTCAGAAGGCTTTTTAGCTAAATTAATGCTTTTTTTGTTGTCCCGGAGCATAGGCTTTTGCGCTTTTACTTCCCGACATTTTTTTAGCTTGTCCAGGTGGTACTTTATTACTGCCGTTGTGTACGTGTGCAGTACAGCTGATCACGCTAATCACTACAAACAAAATTACCATAACAATTACGGCAACTTTAGTGTATTTTGATGTTTTCATATTTTTTTTAAGCAAATATATTAGTTAATCTGTATTGTATAACTAAAATTCTTTTATTTAAAATAAATACAAACAACAGAATATGATTCAAATACAGTTTGTTTTTACTATTTATCTTTAAAAGGGAATATGTTTCAAAAATATTGTACAAACTTTGTTTAGTTCTAAAAATCTAATTAGAACAACTTAAAAAATAGCGATTTTACCCGTTTGTGTTCCCCCTGAGTTGGTCACTATTTTATAAATATAAATTCCCGATGAGGTGGTTTTTATGTTTATATTGCTCAATTTAGAGGGTAATGAGGTAGTAAAAGTATTTTGTCCGGTGGTAGAATACAAATAAAAAGTAGCGGCTTCGTCTTTTTTGGCTTCAATATTTAAGGGTTCGTTTTTGCTTAATAGCGTTGGATAAACAGAAAACAAATCATCCCCCAAATAATTAGTGTCCAGAATAGGGGAGTTTATCACATTATTAGACTGCAAAATGATTGCTATTCGATATTTGTTACTGCCTTTTACCGGAGAAGAATCCAAAAAATAGAATGCTTTTGAATTGACATCAGTTATAGTGCTAATGACATTTTCGGTCGTATTTGTAATTTTTATGAGCTCTATTCTTTTGATATTATAAAGACTAAAAAGACTTGCACTAATCTTAATTGTGTTTTCCTCATCAATTTCAGCAAAGGTCAATTCAAAATAGCAATTAGAATTTTCAGCATTCTGTAATGTTGATTCACTTTTTATCCCTTCATCGTTATCAATTACAGGCGCAACGGTATAAATTTTTCCGTCATTGTACGTATAGGTAGTATTTGTTGTTTGTTCTTTAAATGCAAAGCCTTCCCCTGTCAATTGATAGATTTTAAAGGAAACAACATCTGTTGGTTTTGTCCAGTTAATCTCTGTTGTACCATCACAGACCAAACTGGTATTGATTTTTAAATCATAAGAAATTGTAAAACTATCAGAGACATATTCTGCATTATTGATGGTCATTTTTAATTTCGCTTTAGCAAATTTTTCTTCAGCAGGAGTATAAGTAAATTGTTCGTTATCCAGATTTATATTATTTGAAATAATTTCCCAAGTTTGCCCATCATTATAAGTAATTGATAACAGAGCTGAGGTACCAGAAAATGAAGAGCTCCATTTGAAAGGGGAGATAGTCTGACCATCATAAGGAAAATTATCATTGGCTAAAGGATAGTTCCATTCAAATTGATTTTCCAGTTCATATTCGTATGCGATGCTGTAATCTTGAGAAGTATTGGATATAACAGAGCCGAAAACAGCTATAGTATAAATTCCGGATGCCGGGTTTTCCAGCGCGACCTGCTCTACATTATTAAGTTTGTCTTTTCCTTTTGTGGCTTGCTGCTGAGGAGCTTCTGGATTAAGAATCCAAGGTAAAAAAGTCGTGTTATTGTTCGAAATAACTTCCAAATCTAAATCATTTACCAGACTGATATTACTATTAATAGAAGCAGGTAAATCATTCCAGACCAATGTTATTTTTAGGTTTTTTGCGTTTGATGGAACCATAACAGTATGCGAATTAGTTTGACCAGAGGTTATATTATCTGAGATAAATCTGTTTTCGCTGATCATTTTTAAACATTTATCAGCATTTATACTGCCATAGCCATAAATGAAATCAGGGCCAATGTTGCCTAAATCTTTTGCACTATTAATTAGAATTGCTTTTGCTAATGCATTATTGAGAGAGCTGTTGTTTAATGTTTTATAATGTTGTTTCATCAGAGTGATAACTCCCGTAGTTATTGCAGTAGCATTAGAAGTTCCTTGCGTACTAAAGGCGACCAATTCTGGTTTTATCCGGCCATCATAGGCGGGTCCTGTTGATGAAAAAGGCATAATTACTTCGTTTTGATCAATACTGCCTATTACGACGCTATTTTTTGATTGTTTAAAATTTCCCGTAATCGATTTAGAACCTTCAAGCCCTCTGTTGCCCGAGGAAAAACAGTGAGTCAAATTTGTATTCGAAAATAATTGAGCATCATACGCATTAGCAAGTGTTCCGTAAAAATTTTCAATAACTGTTCCATAAGAATGATTTTGAGTGGTTGCTCCCTGTAATGTGGTTACCTCATCGGGATAGACATTCAAAAAATCAGACGACAGTATTTTTGCTTTTGGAGCTACTCCTTTTCCTAAAACAGAGCTATTTCCAAGGCCGGAAACAATAGTTGCCATAGCGCTTGCGTGACTAGACACGGTACTGGACTGCGTGCTGGAAGGAATGTGTTTATTCAATAAATCAATGTCATTCAAGTCAAAAAAGTCATCTTTGATTGCTGCAATTTCGTTTTCGCCAGTGACCAAAGGAAAGTTGGTATTGGCTTTATTGATATTATTAATACTAAAATTTTGATCGATTATTTTTGACTCGCTTTTTGGTTGCATTGATTCTTGAGAGATCGAAGAGACACTGCGTAAAGGAATGATTTTATTGATTATTATTTCTGAATTACTTTTTATAATTACAAGCCTTTCATTGATAATTTGAACATTAGCAAGGGTTATTGATTTTAAATCAGTAAGTAAGGATTCGATGGTATCAGTTGCTACAATATATTCTTTGTCTTCTTTATGGTGTATAAAATTTGCTGGAAGTTTCCATAAATTATTAGTAGGTAGGGCGTCGTTTAAAAGTGCATTGAAACTTTCCTTTTCAATAATACAAAAATTAGTATCAAGTTTTTTTACAACTTTATATTTGTTTTGATGTGCATTTTCTAAAGAGGTAAAATAGTACTTCTCTCGATTAGGTTCTTTTTCTTTTTTTATGAATTGTTTCCATTTGTCCAGGCTTTGAGAGAAACAGAATGTTGTCATTATCAAAAAAAAACAAGTAAGTTTTGTCTTCATTTACTTTAGGTATTAGGGCAATTTTAACCAATTTATTAATGCTGGACCAAACCAAAAATCAGTAGTATCCTTAGTGGTCACTTATAATTTTTTAGTTAAGTGGAAAATATAAACGAAATATAATCTTAAATATTTCGATATGATCTATTTATTTCTTACAAATTTATCAAAGTTATGCTATTATATGGAAAAAAATAAGGTTTTTACGAGTTATAGGTGTTATTTATAAGAAAATATATATTATTTTAAGATTTTAATATATAATTTTAGTTTTATTAAGCTTCTAAAGATAGTTTTAAAGCTGAAGAAAAAGCATGATTATGTTTTTTCTTGTTAATTATATGTCTGTAAAATAATATATTTACATTTTTTTAACAATAAATTTACGATTATAGTTAATAAAAACTTAATTATTTTACTATAAATATTGTGTTTTGTTAAACTCTATTTTTATAAGTATTTTAAGATTAAAATAAATTAGCTTTGAATATTAATACTGTTAATATTTTGTAAAGAGCCTTAAAGTCAACCTTTTAACTAACCTAAAAAAACTAATAAATGAACAAAATTAAATCAATTTTAGCCCTGTCGTGCATAGCGCTAACGCTATTTTCTTGTAACAAAGAAGATGAATTAACTCAAACAAATCCAGAGTCTACTAAAGTAACACAAGATGTGTTAAATAAAATTAGTGCACTCTCATTGAATAACAAAGACGTTCAAGTGATCAAAAACACTAAGTTAGATGGCACTACCGAAGATGCTTTTTTGATCGAAGGATGTATTGTTATGACCAAAGATCAATTAAATAAGATGGATCTTCATGGTGGTATTACAACAGAACAATACCGTACTACCAATTTAGTATCTGCTCCAAGAACTATCAGAGTTGTTGGATTGTCAGGCACAGGTACATCAGCATTGTCTACAAACATGCGTAACGGATTGCAAGCCGCAATAAACAGATACAATAGTTTAGGATTATCTATCAACTTTACTTTAACTTTTAGTTCAAGTACATCAGGAGCAAATATTGTCGTAAGAAGACAGACTGGTTCTGCTGGTGGAGTAGCTGGTTTTCCTTCTGGAGGAGCTCCTTATAATTCAGTTACACTATATTCTGGACTTGATAGTTATACTACAGGAGTGAATGCGCACGTAGCTGCACACGAGATTGGCCACTGTATTGGTTTACGCCATACAGACTGGTTTAGCCGTCAAAGCTGTGGATCAAATCAAAGTGAAGGAACAGCAGGTGTTGGAGCGGTTCATATCCCGGGAACTCCTACAGGATATGATTCAACTTCTTACATGAGAGCATGTTTCGGTTCAAATGAAACCGGAGCTTTTAATGGTAACGATGTTACTGCTCTGAATTATTTATACTAAAAGATGAATTAAGGTTCTCTTTACAAAATATAAGAGGCTGTCTCATACTGTATGAGACAGCCTCTCTTTTTATGTAATGATTCCTATTGTAAAATCGTATGACGAAGGTTCTGTTTTTTTATTCTTTTAGAATTTCTTTTTTTATCGTTGTAAATGAATAGTATATTTGATTTGTAGATCACATAGTTATTTAAATGCGCCATAAATGATAAAAATCAGAAAATAATTTTATTGCTTCCCAACCTTTTCTTTAAAAACAATCTCTATATAAATAGAAAACATTTTGAATGATTTTAATTTTAAAAAATAGAGTATGAAAAAGAAATTCACCTTAGCAATAACCACTCCCTGTTCTGAAAATTTTGATAGAATGATTCCTAATTCAACAGGTTCTTTTTGTGATTCCTGTGCTAAAAATGTAATTGATTTTAGTAAAAAAACGAACTCTGAAATATCTAAATTTATTGCAGATAATAAAGGTAAAAACATTTGTGCACGAATAAAATCTACACAGTTGGAGGAAGAATTTGAATACAATGAAATGTCTAAAATTAATACTCTTAAATATGCTGCAATTGCGGCTTCGGTTTTACTAACATCCAATGTTGTTGGACAAGAAAAAGAGCCTGTTAAAATCGAAGTTATTTCTCCAGAACCTAACAATCATATTGTGGGTAAAATTGCCGTTAATCACCAGATTGAAGAGGAAGTTTCGATCATTGTAAAAGGAAAATTATTAGATTCTAAAACAAACAAACCTTTAAACAATAAAACATATCCCAACTTACTGCTAACTATAAATAATTCGCCAACTCCTTTCAAGGTCAATGCAAAAACTGGTGAATTTGCTATTCCATTAAAAATTTTAAAAAACAGTAATAATCTTAGTATTACTATCGTAAGCGGCGATTATTATTTTTCTAAAACAATACCGTTTGACATAAAATGGGTTAAAGGAAATGTTTTACAGCAAAATATCATTATTGCAACAGAAGAATTGTCTAAAGTCATGATAATGGGAGGTTTGGGTGTGAATTATATTGATAAAAAGGGGAGTGGTGAGCTATGAAATGTTCTTATAGACTGAAAGCCTTCTGAAATACGGAAGGCTTTTGTTTTTTTAACCTATTAGAATAACTACGAATGGGACTACTAGCGGTGCTATGATGTACTTTGTGATTTAATACACTATACTGAGAAGTCTGTAAGTTTAAAAATAACGGCTACAGATTAAAAATCTTTGCTATTTTAGGTTGTGACCCAGGCGCACTATCGGGTACTCGCTATACATAATCACTAGGGTAGGAGAGTTGATATTTTCGAGTATATGCCGTTACGTATGCCAGTTTGACATTCTACTTTTTTAGCTCATTTCTCCGTCACTCTTCCGTCACGTCTCCGTCTGAAATTTATTTTGATGTTTTAGAGTATTTGCTCTTTTTCTGTCAGATTGTCAGGGATATCAGTAGCTTGAATCGTGATTTTATCACCAGCTAGATCTGTATTTTCTGCAGTAGCAGTGTAGATCCAGTCGAGACCATTTGTACTTATTTTGGCGTTGCCTTCTTCTACCAATGTCCCATCGGCATTTTCTATAATTACTTTTACGGTTGCTACCTTAAAGTCGTCTATTACTTTTATACCAATGCTGTCTCCTTTTTTGCCCGTGTAAAGCGATAGATTGATCTCTTCTATTTTTGGAGCGTTTAACATATCGGCGACCGCTATATTGTAGGCACTAATATTATTTTGAGGATCTGCATTGGCTTGATACATCGCTTTGGTAGCAGCGTCTTTTATGGCCACTTTTGCATAAATAATTGCTTCTTGAAATCGTGCAATGTGCTGCTTTTGTTTTTCAGTGGGTGCTCCCGAGCGCTCTTTAGGTGCTTTAGAAACGATTGTTTTACTTCCGCGTTGGCTAAACACGATAATGTCGCCTACCTTACCACTTAATCCGTGCGTGATAATGTTGTTTTTACTTTCTGCCATGGTTCCTTTTCATTAATGGTTTGTTAATCAAGCAAATGTATAATTATTTTTTTATTATTATACTATTTTTCTTATTTTTTAACTATTGTTTTGATTTTTAGAACAGTATAACCAAAAGGCTTGCACCGGCGTGGGGGTAAAATTAAGAAATAAAAAAACAGAAGTATTTGTTTTAAGAAATGCTTCTGTTTTAGTGAGTCGCGTTGCAAACGCTACGATTTGTTTTTTTAATTTAGGTAGTACTCGTTGCAAACGAGCACCAGCGGGGGGACGAGCTGGGCGTTTTTTTAAATTCTATTTAACTTAAATATTATATTTAGGCTCTAAATTTTCTAATCTAAATTTTAATTTTTCAAAGTAAGTGAGGTACTCATCTGCCATAGATTTAAGAAGAGATTTAACATACAATAGTTTGTTCTCATATTTTTCATCATTGCAAAGTTTAGATATTATTAATCCTCTAAATAAAAATTCAGGACCGCCAGCTAATAATTCATTCCAATATTTTCCGTCATGCTCTAATTTATCCATTTCTTTTAAAACGTTAGGTAAATAAGTGAATTTTTTAATAAATTCTTTACCTTCTTTTTCTAAGTAATTTATGATCCAATTAGTGAAAAAATCCAACTGTTCCTGTGTTTCTACATTGTACCCTATACCAGATTGATATCCTTCAGGCATTACTGAGATTTTATCTTCAATTGTAATTAAGAAATATTTCTTATTATCTAAAGTCGAATAATCCTGATTAGGAAGTTTTATTTCAAACATTATCTCCTCAACAACATTAAGAGTTAATCTTACTTTTGAAAAATCTATTTCTCCCACGTCTTTAAAATTAAAAAAGAATGAGATAGTGTGGTCTTTTTCTTTTAAGACAAATGTAGGATCTAATCCAGTTTTTACTAAGTAAAAATCTTGTGTTTTTAATAATTCTAACAATTTTGAAAAGACAAAATCTTTTTTATCTGATTTTTTCATTTTACGCTGATTATTTTATTAATGGTTACATTATCAATCATATCTGTTCCTGCATCAGAGATTTTAAAAATTTTATCTTTCGTTATTTTTAACGGTCCTTTAGTGACATCCAACCCCGGGACATTATATTTAATTTTCATACTATCATCACCATTAATGATTGCACCAAAGCCTTCTTTTTGCCTTTTTGTCAATGCAGTACCTTGGGAAAGTTTATTTTCAATAATAATTGTATCTTCTATTTTTCCAAGTGCATTCTTCTTAACTAATAGGACATCTGCTTTCATAAATCCTCCAGTAGTCACAAGAGGTACTTCTGTTAATACATCATAGAGCTTAAGCTCATCTGCTGTTAATCCTAGTTTTTGAGCTAGGTCTTCAAATAATTTACCAGACTTTAGTTTTATCGCATCTGTAATGTTTTTGCTTAAACGATTACCTGTTGCAACAACTTCTCCAAAATTAGATATTTTTGAACTTCTGTTTATCCAGCTTTCTAATTTTTCTTTAGAAGCTGATGATGATGTCAATTCTCCAATTTCATCTGCGAAATTTTCGTAGTCACCTTTAGTAAATTTATTTTTATGTCCAACTATTGCCTCCGCATATCGACTGTCAGAATTTAACAATGTAACAAAATCACTGTCACAATCGTCAAGAAACTTACTAAGAGTTGCCCCAGCTTTGTCATCAGTAAGCTGAGCAATAAACTTTTGAGCATCTGGAGTTATTTTTTCAAATTTTTTAAGATATGTTGCGTTTTTTAAAGCGTAAGTACTTCCTCCATCATACAAACGTTGATAGGTGCCCATCCCATCTTTGCTCTCATCTATAAATTTTTTAAACTCAATACTTCCCGTTTCAAAATCTTTTTTGAATTGCGTAAACCAGCATTGTGCGTGAATACTACAAATGCTCAAGAAGTTTATTAATAAGCAAATAAATATTTTTTTCATTTTAGAAATGTTTATTGACATAAGATTGTTGTTGGATTATTTTTTCTAAATTTTTTCCATCCGTTTATCAATTCAGAATTTTCTTTTGATAATGCCTGTAATATCTCCTCACTAGGGTTTGCAAAATCTTTTATAAATTGTTCACGTAAATTTACAGGAACTTTTTCTGAAATTTTTTCCATTTGTGTAATTAAGGCGGCTGCTTCATCAGCTTTTACAATTTGTTTTTCAAAAGAAACAATTCTCTTTTCAAATTCTTCTGCTTCTTTAGCACTTTTCAATTCGGCTCTGGCGGCTCTAAATTCTTTTACAAGTGGTCCGCCTAAATCTCTTAAGGCTAATAAACCATTAGGAATAGATAATAATAACCCTGCAATTCTGCATTTTCTTGCAATATCTGGTGGTAAATGTTCTTCAAGACCAGCATCAAGAAGTAAGTTTGCACCTGAACCTATCAGATCTGCACTTACAATTATTTTTCTTACCCAATTACCCGCTGTGAAAAATATTTTTATTTCTCCTGCGCCAGTAGCGAATAGCACACCATCAACTAACAGCCATGAAGTTTTTTGTAATTGTTCTGTATTTGCATTATTTATTAATGCATAGGCAACAATAGCAGGAACTAATACGATATCTCCTTTTGGATGATCAACACCATTAAAACTCATTTGGCTTGCAAATTCAACAAAAACTAACTGATTATAAGGTACAGTTAAGAAATTCTCTTTAGATACAGAATATCCCATAGCATTATAGCTGCTGCTTGTTGGATAAGTAGTGTAAGTATCTTTACTAAATTTTATATTTTTAGAATCAATAGATCCATCAGATGTTTCGTTAAAGAAAATACTATTATCAATTTTTATAATTTTTCCTTCGGCAATAGCAGTTTTAGAGTCTGCGACTGTTGGATCTATTGATGGAGATATTCCAGCAACTGTTGTCATAATTTTGGTAAAGTTTTCTTTTCCAAGGAAATTATCAAATTTACTGTCTAAAGTTTTTAGACCAATATCATTTATTAGTAAGTTTTCAAGTTTAGTAATTTCTTTTTTTGTAAACGATGCTATTAATTTAATGATCGCATCTTCTTTACTTTCTACAACAAATCCTTTAATTAAGGTTTTTATAGCAGTTTCTTTTTGTTCAGGTGTTCTTTTTTCTAATTGAACTACGCTTTCTTTTTCCACCTGTGTTACAATTTCTACTTCATTTTTTTTCTGTATTTCTGCCCAGAAACCATCGCTATCTGTTATCTGTATTTGTATGAATGTAGCAAACTGCCTGTACATTATTTTAAAATAATTATCAAGATTTACTTTGTTTAGATAATCAGTTCTTAATTGTGCATTTTCTTTTTTATCTAGAAAATAAGTCCATTGAAAAGCTTTTTTTATAATAACTCCTCCTTCACGCATCCCGTTATTTTCAGTAATGTGCTCAGGGTTTTCCCATTTCTTAATGTCAGTAAATGCATCAAATGCTTCAGGATAGTTTTTTCGTATTTGTGCAATTTTTAGAATATAAAACAATTCAGGCTTTTCGCAATAGTTCTTAGTCATATCTGCAGTATCCTGGTCGTAACTCCAGCGTAACCCTTCATCTGATAATTTAAATGATTGAGATATTTTTAGTCCTCCTGACACTAAAGCTGGATTACTTGTAGAAAAAGGAACAAAGGGAAACGCATCAATGGCTGTTATGTTGGCTTTTGCATTTGCATTTGTATAAGTTGATAAATTTGATTTTTTAAACTTATAAGTTTTACCATCCGCGCCACAGGGTATAAAAGCAATAACTCCGTCAATTATTGTTGGTTTTATATCTGGAAATTGGTATGGTGTCCCTTTTTCATCTTTGTATTTACCATCATTAAAACTTATTGTATACACTGTTCTTGTTCCGTTTGTATTAATAATAAAACTTTGAAGAATTCCCGGTGCTTGTTCTCCACTTAATTGATAGTCACTTGTTCCATAATTAAATAATATTTGTTCTAATGTAGCTTTATTTAAGGTTACGATTTCCCCATGATATGAAAGAAAAGAAAAACTTCCTTTAGTCTTATCTTTTGAATCTTTATCTAAATTTAAAAACTTGTCGTCAAGTACTGTCCAGTAACTTTCGCCTTGCTGATCCCCCTGAATAAAAGGATACAACTGCAATCCGGGCGCATGAAGAACTTGCCAATCGTTGTGGCTTAATACAACACCTGTACCATAATCCATTAATAAATTGGTTGTTGTAGACGTGTTGTATTCTGTAAAAGGATGTTGTAAACCAAAGACTCCATGACCAAGTTCGTGTGCTAAGGTGCGAACAATATTGTTTTTATTAAATATAAAACCATACTGGCGCTTTAGAGGCATGAAACCTAGTATATTCGATTTGTCTGATGGAGCATCAGTATAAATTATATAGTAAGTATCTTTTTTGTAATCTGCGCCTAATTTTTGTTTTAAGTTGGCCGTTATTTGCTGTTGTTCGTCTGTGTAAGTAGCTAATAAACCACTTTCGCTAGTTTGTATGCTTTCACCCCAAATATTATCTAAGGTTACATCTATGGTATTTACATTGAAAGTTATTCCTGCAGGCTCATAAATTTCGTTTAATTGCTTCTGAGCATTGCTTGGTATCGTAGCTTTATTAACACTTACCAAGGTCACATTCACTTTTTTATTGGTCAAATGCCACAAATCAATAGTTCCTGCAATATCATATTTTCCTGCTGCTTCCTTAGGATCTTTAGGCGTTGCTGGTTTTACAGTTGCAATGATCGTTTCTTTAGCAAAATCTAAAGTCTTTTTCAAAGTTAGCGTTGCAACATTGTCTTTCCAGGCAATTTGAGTACTGTCTATTGCGGTACCATTTTGGGTTTTAAAGACAAGATCTTTCTTGGTTTTCCCATTTTTAAAATCTACTGTAGCCACAACAACATCAGTGCTAGGGTTGTCTGATATCGCTTTATAATTTACTTTGTAAGTGCCACCGCTTTTTTGAGGAATGGTTTGATAGGTTTTAGTCAGGCTTCCGTTTTCGGTTGCTGGTGCAGTATCAAAGGCATATTTTCCATCTCCTTTAGAGAAAACCACGTTTACATCTGCAGAAGAAATCTCGGCTACGTCGCCGCCAGATCCCATTCCGTTTGTGTTTTTAGAAGTCGGAATTCCGCCCGGAGCTAATTGTCCTGTTTGTTTAATATCTCCGGCGAGAGCATTGGCAGGAACAGCAAATTGTTTTCCGTCTTTATCTGTAATGACTATATCATTTACCGTTTTCTCTATAACAGAAGTTACACCTGTAGAACTAGTAACTGTTATACTTCCATCAGGATTCTTTACAACAGATTTTATAGATAAATCATACTGATGATTGACAACATTACCGGCATCACCAAAAGCATCATTTACGACACCATCTAGATCAGCCATCCCTTTCCAATCCGGATCATAACTAGCTACAATCTCACCTGAAATTAATTTAAAATCGGTATTGACTCCGATATTATTAAAGGTGATTCGGATACGGGAGAACTGCCCGATGTTTATTTTTTCCCCGCCTAAAGCATCTGCGGCATCTATTAGTTTTCTAAATTTTTCTAAGAAAGGAAGTGTTACATACCCTTCTCCGGTAAAGTTGCCGTTGTTTCCTGTTGCTTTTAAAACTACAATAGGAAAATCTCCTGCGGTAACAACATCGTTTGGAAAAAGCTGAGGTAAAGGGTTTTTGTTGGCCAAATCCTTTGGGTCTGGCTTGATTCCGCAACCTGCAAAAGCAATTTCGTCTTGTGCAAGTGTCGTAAATTCGTGAATGGTGCTGTGGATATATTTGCCCACATCACAAGAAGCTCCTACGGTATATTCGTAGGTAGCATTGGGTTTTAAGTTGCTAATGGTTGCAGATTCTCTGGGTGTAACGATCTTGTACCACTCTGAGTTGGCATTTTTTTCGCGATAATTGACCTGATAATCATAATTATCAATATTGCCACTCCAGGTTACCTTGGCTTGATTTTCGCTCACGCCAGTGGTTGTGATCGATAAGGGAGCTGTACAAGATACTTCGTAGTTAAAAGAAAAAATTTCGCTATAACCATTGTTTTTAAATACTCCAATTTCTTCGGCGCCTAAGATGGCTTTTGCTTTTATGCGCCAGGCATATTTTTTGCCCGGTATAAGCTGTGGCTGATTGATGCCATACTGCAGCGTTGTATTTCTGGTTGTAGTGGTGTATAAAGGCGGAGAATAAGCAAAAGCATTTTGAACAGGTGTATAATTGTCCCAAATTTCTACCAAAGAAAACTCATATTCTACGTTGCTAACATTGATACTTCTTGGTGTCCAGCTGAATACAATGTTCTGAATATTGGACTGCATTATAGAAGCATTATTCAAAGGCAAGTTTAAGAACGGAGGCTCATTCTGGAAAATAATAGTGGTGACACTCGTTTTTTTAGACAGCTTTTTGTTGGTAGCAAAATCATATACCTCAACAGAAAAATTGTAAATTCCTTCCGGCAAAGGCTGCGCGTACTGATTTGGATTTAGACCCAGTATGTTTTGAAATTCAAAATAAGGTGCTAAGTCAACATTGGTAAGTTGTAACGGAAAACCTCCCTCAAGATATAAGGGTCTTGCGCCTACAACAAAATCGTTGGTAGCAAACGAAATAGAATTGCCCTGAAAATAGAACTTTAATCGCACTTGTCGGTTCGAGATCGTCAAATCGTTTAAAGCCACTTGTATTTTAATCGGGCTATTTATGGTTGTCGCATCGGCATAGTTACTCAAGTAAATAGGAGAGGGCTGCGTGATTTGAGTGCTAATTGTAACAGGAAATGTCTGTGCGTGGCCACTCCATCCTATAAAAGAGCATACAATAAAAACAAGAAGGTGTAGTTTTTTTAGCATTTTGGGTACTTGCGGTTTATCCATTATTTTTGGTATTACTATCTTATTACTGTCTTTCGACTTTAGTTTTCTACAGTTTTATTTCTGAATATGTTTTAAATCAATATCATCAATAGTGGCATTTTTAACGGCCAGATCATGATAAAACGGAATCATTTTTACCTCAATAATATCTACTATTTCGGTTGCTGATTTTTTGTCTTTTATTAATTTAAAAGCTTCTTCAATTTCTTGAATGCTAAAATTAGCTGCATATTGGTTTTGTTGTATTTCGCTTGACGGAATTTTCGATAATGCCGAAATTTCGCGATACATCCATCGATGATGCATTAATTTATCACGGTTATTATTGCTTCTTTCAACTAATTTCAAATACGATTTATACGCAGTTTTATTGGTTACATCTGCTTCTTCTTTGCCATTTAAGGCATGATTATTTACTCGGCCAACAGCAACTAGATAATCATTTTCAAGACTTTGGTCTTTACTAGCCATATCTTTTTCTAATTTCTGAGAAGCTTCTGCCAGATATTCATTGTATTTTTTTAGTGTTTCAGCGGTTGCATCATAAGCTTCGAGATAATCCAGTACTTTTTCTTTAAACTGTTTATCATCAGGAGTTAGGGTAGCCAGTGTAAGCAAACGCTCCAAATTGGTGTTTTCTTCTGCGGGCAAAGGTTGTAGAGCCAACTGCATGTCTTTGAGCTGAGTTGCAATTTGATCACGACTTCCTTCGAAAACTTTTCCGTTAAAACTTATTTTCAGCGTTGGATTTACATCCTGATCTTCTTCTGTTTTAGGAGCCCTTTTAGGACGTAGCTTTATTTTATCAAAAGAATAGGTATAGGTCAGAGTTCCGGTAAAATCATTGTTCTTTTGAGTGGCTGAGTTGCTAAACAAGGAGATAAGACCCATATTAAAATTATGTTTTTGCATATAAATATACGATCCGTTTACTCTAAAATTGATTACATCGTTTTGCTTGGTTCCATCGTTATAACTGGTATTATAACTGGTAGAAGCAGAGGTTGTAAATTTTTTGTCAAAAAATAATTTTGTAGCACCAATGGTAGGGCCAAAGATCAAACTTTTGCCACTATCTGTTTTTCCGTAAGTGTTATTAATGGAAGCATTTATATTCAAATCTTTTTCGGGATAGCCAATGCTATAGGCTATTCCAGAATTGTAGTAGGTACTAGCGCCACCTTCAATTGTTTTTCCTTGTTGCTGATTGACGGCATCTTGCATCGAAAAATTAGCATTGATCGATTTTTTGATTCGTTTATCATTTTTTAATAAATAATTAATCGCAAGCGAAGCGTTTTGATTGACTTGTCTAAAATTTAAAGTATCGAGATAATCAAAATCAGAAACCTGATTGATGTAATCAAATTGGTTGCGACTGTTGGTATACGACTGAAAGTTAGAATAATTAATATTAAAATTAAGTTTTTCGCTGGCTCTGTAATCAAGAGTCAGTGCCGATACCAATCGTTTCATCTGACTTTCTTTTTGTTTGTCTAAATTGTCTTTTTGAAGTCCTAAATTGACAGACACAGAAACTTTGTCTTTATAAAGCGATTGCGAAGCATTTACAGTAATATTTTCTAAATCATTGTTGAAATAATAACCTCCGAGAGTTCTGTAATTAGGATCGATTCGTTCATATCCTAAGCCCAAAGTACCTTTTCCTGCAGGATAAACCAGCTGACCTTTGAAGGCATTATAACTCGCTGTTGTATTGTTCGGACTTAAAAACAAAGCAGCTATTCCTTTAGCTTTCGAACCATCAATTGTTCGGGTATCTTCGGTAATGCTACTGTTGGCAAATTCTGTAGATACTTGTAGCTTTTGAAAAAGTTTAAAACCGGTTTCAAAACTTATAGCGGTATTTTCTTTTGGAGCAATCCCTAATTCAAATGGAACTGGGTTTGTGATGGAGTTTATTTCGTCTTTAGCTTTAAAAAAGGTAACTCCTAAAGTTATTTTTTCTAAAGCATAATTGGTTTTAAATCCATAACCAAATCTTTTATAAGTAGGCAGCAAGTCAGGATATGCGCTGTTGTATTCGCTATTTTTTAATAATCTGCCGTACATCGCGCTAATTTTAAATTTTCCTTGCGGTGTTAAATCAACTCCAAAACCTGAAAATTGATGTCCGCTCAAGGTGTACGGAGAAAAAGTCATGCTTACATCTCCAATATGTGCCGTGATCCATTTGTAGGATGGGTGTATGCTCAACC
Source organism: Flavobacterium flavipigmentatum (assembly GCF_020911905.1). Classification (NCBI taxonomy): domain Bacteria; kingdom Pseudomonadati; phylum Bacteroidota; class Flavobacteriia; order Flavobacteriales; family Flavobacteriaceae; genus Flavobacterium; species Flavobacterium flavipigmentatum. The sequence goes on from NZ_CP087133.1 coordinate 2,755,676, forward strand.
GATTCATTAATACAGGTCGTTCATATCCAAATTTTTGGTTGGTGTATGAAAACGATAATGGAATATTGTAAAGCCCTGCTATGTTAAAATTAATATTTCCGTTTAAAAAGTAGCTGAATGGGTCTCTGGCTGCATTTCCAGAATAGAATACAGTATTGGCAGAGGCACCTCCGGATACGTTTACTAATTTTGCTTTTGCGACTTCCTGAACATTAAAGTTTTGTGCAAAACTCAATGTGCAGACAAAAAATGCTAGTATGTGAAATTTTAATCTTTTTAAAATCATCTTTTTTGTGCTATGAAAATCAAATCGACAGCGTTATTTTCTGCCGATTGATTGTCATTATTATTTGCTATTTGTTTTGAAAAAAATGAATTACTGAATGATTATTTTTCTCAATTTAGTTCCCTGTTGTGATTCAAAGAGAACAAAATAAATTCCTGAAGCAAGACCATTCAACTCAAAATTGAAAGAGTAATTATCTTTTCCTTCTTCATATTTAGAAGCAATCACCTGATTGTTGCTTAAGTTGTACACCTTGATATGTCCCGGCATTATTTTATCCAATGTTACATCTACAGTAAATTTTCCGCTTGACGGGTTAGGATAAATTTTTAGATCAAACTTTTTCTGTGCGTCCGTATCATCTGGATTTTGGTATTCACCTTCTGTAACCATGATAGTTTTGGTTTGAGTGGCTACACAATTTCCTTTTTTTGTAATGAGGGTAATATCATGTTCACCAAGTGTATTAAAACTTAATTCAGCATAATCCTTATTTTTTGAAATTATATTTGCGCCAGCAGGTAGTACCCATTCTAAAGAGTCTGGAATAGGATTACTAATATCTACTATGATGATTTTTTCGTTGAGAAATGCTTGAGATGACATAGCAAACTCAGCACTAATAGCAGTGCTTTGACTTCCTATTTTGATGGTATCTGTAGCCTCACAACCTAGTCTATTGGTTACAACTACGGTATAGTTTGCAGCCTCAGAAACCGTAATCATAGCTTTATTGCTAGTAAAACCTTTATCGGATGTCCATAGATATTTTGCTTGATCGTCGCTTATTGTAGCATTGATCGTTAGAGTCTGATCGAAACACAAGGTTACATCTTCACCAAGATCTATTACCTCTTTTGGAGGATTTTCAATAATGTACGTTTCATTGATGATACATCCTTTGTTATCTTTTAGTTCTAAAGTATAAGTACCCGCTTTAGCATTACTTAATATATTCGAAGTTTCGCCCGTATTCCACAAATAGCTGTAAGGAGCAATTCCTGCGACTGGAGTCACCACGATCGATGCATCAGAACCTCCAAAACAGGTTGGAATTTTTGTAATTTGAGTGGCACTTAAATGTGTTGGAGCCGTGATTGTAATTGTTTTAGTAATTGTACAACCATTGTTATCGGTTACGAGTAACGAGTAATTTCCGGGAAGTGTATTGGCTAAATTGGCAGTTTTTGCTCCCGTATTCCATAAATAGGTATAAGGTAAAGTTCCTCCTGCAATTGCCGATGTGATGGTCCAGTCATTACCATCGCCACAACGAACATACTCAGCAGAAAGTGAATTTGTTAAAGCGGCTGGTTCTGTAATGGTAATATTCTGACTTTGAATTGATTTACCGAAAGAATCTGTTGCAACTACATAATAAGTTCCTGCTTTTGCATTTGTTAAGGTTTCTGCCTGACCCACTATAACTGCCGGATTGCTGATTTCATACCACTTGTAATAATAAGTTGGGAGTCCACCAGTAGTGTTTGCTTTTATACTTGCGGTTGCATCTCCGTGACATTTTACGATATTAATTTGGTTTACCTCAATAAATAAAGGATCTACCTGATCTAAATCTCTTTTGGTAATTACGCAGCCTTTTGCATCGGTAACAGAAATAAAATATTGACCGACATATATGTTATAGATACTTGTATTTGAAGCCTTATTATTATCGGTATAAATCAAGTTCATGTCTTTATCATACCACTGGAAATTGTAGTTTGGAGTTCCTCCCTGAACAGTTACCGCAATACTGGCATCATCTACTCCTAATGCTGATGGAGGCGTTTTGACAATCTGACTCAAGTATAAAAGATCGGGTTCTGTAATTGTAACTTCTTCCGAAGTGGTACATAAATTATCATCGGTTACGGTTACGGTATAGGTTGCTGCTCTAAGGCCTGTTATAGCATTTTGATTGGTATTTTGACCCGTGCTCCATACAATGCTGTAAGGTGCAGTTCCTCCTGTAATTGTAATATTGATAGCACCATCCTGACCATTTTTACAGGAAACATTTTGTTGGGTATAATTAATTTTTAAAAGTGCTGGTTGTGCTATTGTAACTGGAGTTGATGTAAAGCTATTTCCAAAACCATCAGAAACTTCTAGTAAATAAGTACCAGCAAGTAATGCCTCAGAAGGATTGGTTGTTGATGCAACCACTGAAGGTGTAAGCTGATTGTACCATTTGTAAATATAGCTTTTATCGGCATCTAAAGTTCCAATTGGTGCTCCTCCTGTTATTGTTGCTTGAAGAACCCCTTGTTTATTGTTGAAACATTTTATATAATCGGTTTGAGTAATTCCGGTTATTAAAAGTTTGTCAGGTTGTATTAAAGAATATTCTTTAACAATAGTACAATTATTACTATCGGTCACAGTCAATTCATAAGTACCAATCTTTAATTGGTCCAATAATTTTGCGTTTCCAATAACTGTTGGGGAACCTTTTACTCTCCATGCATAAGTATAAGCGGGAGTTCCACCAGAAATTGAGACCTCTATTTTTCCGTTTGTGGTTTCGAAACCGCTTAAGTTTTTAACTTCAATATCTGTTATTATCAATGGTGCGCTAGGCTGTGTTATGGTAATGTTTTCTAATTTTGTGATACAATCATTATCATCTGAAATATAAATGCTATAAACACCAGACTTTAATGTTGCCAAATCTTCGGTTGTTGCATATACGGCGGCATCATTATCTTTTTTCCATTCGAAAGTATACGGTTTTGTTCCTCCGATCACATCGATATTGATAATTCCAGTATCATTTCCGAAACATAGAACATTTGTTTTATTGGTAAGCGATACCGTTAATTTTTCAGGCTGAATTAAATCGAGAACAGCAGAAGTTGTTTGCGCTCCCTGAGAATCGGTTACAATTACTTTGTATTGTTCAGCGCCTAAATTGCTTATTGTATTGCTATCTCCACCAATTATATCTCCTTTACTGTTAGACCATTGGTACGTGTAGCCTAAAACTCCTCCAATTACGTTCGCTTTAATCTCACCATTAAAATCGCCATTACATTGAATTGATTTTGTTTCGTTTAATGTAACAAGCAATTCCGGATTTTGAGTAACAGTAAAACTTCTTGTGGCTATACAACCTGTATTATCAGGAACTCCCGCTTTTGCATCGTGAACTTCAACAGTGTAAATTCCGGCTTTTAAACTCGAAATATCTTTGGTTGTTTTTAGGAATAATGGATCAAGATTGTATGTCCACTTGTAGCTGTAACCACTGTTTCCACCCGTTACAGGATTCAGTGCGATAGCTCCTGTACTTTGTCCAAAAATAGCAACTTTTGTAATGGTTGCATCAGGAATAATAATAGGTTGAGGTGCAGTAAGTGTAAAACTTACTTCTGTACTACACAATAGTTTATCTTTTATGATTATTTTATAAACTCCTGCAGATAGCGTACTTGAACTAGCAGTCGTAACTGCGGGCAATATTATTCCATTTTTATACCATTGATAGTTGTAAACACCATTATCTGGGGTTCCGCCAACTGCTGTTATAAAAGCAGTTCCGTCATTTCCGCCAGCACAATTAACGTTTGTAGCCGTAAAAGTTGCCGTAAGTGGTTGCGCAGGTTCTGTTAATTCATAATCTTCATAAGCGTCTGGATTTACACCATCTTTGACAATAATGCGATAGGTTCCGAACTCCCGATTTGTCAGCGATGGATTTGTTTCTCCGTTTAGAATATTTGCTATTGCACCGTTCATTTTATACCATTGGTAGTCGTAATTTCCAAAACCACCAACTCCTTTAATCGTAATGCTTCCACTTGTATCGCCTTTGCAATACACATTTACTTTATCAAGAAGAACGATACCTAATGCATCCAAAACTATTTCGGCACTAGGTTCTGTACAATTATTACCATCAACAACAACAACTTTATATTTTCCGTTGGATAAACCTGTTGTTTGTCCTGTTATAGGGTCTGTGTTTGGAGTAAAAGGATCTCCGTCTTTTGTCCAGTTATAGGTATAATTAAGCGTTCCGCCACTTGCTGTAACTTTTATAGTTCCGTCACTAGAAAGTGGAGTAGAGGGTTGCGTTTGTGTGATAGGATCAATGACTAATGGACTACTGGGTTCTGTAATCGTAACATTGCCTGTAACTGAGCATCCGGCTACATTTGCATCGGTAATAGTATATGTGTAAATCCCTGCGGATAAATTCGTTCTGTCTTTGGTAGTAGGACCATCATTCCAGGTAACTGTATAAGCACCTGTGCCGTTAATAATGTTTAAAATTATGGCTCCAGTTTCTTCACCAAAACATTTTACATGTGTTAAGGTTGGAGTAACAGTTATAAGTTTGTTTTGTTCTAATTCTTTTACAACTGATGCGACATTATTTGCTTGATCTTTAACAATTACTTTATAAAATCCTGCTTTTAAGTTAATTGCATTTTTTGAATATTGGTTAATAGATACAGGATTTGTTCCCGCTAAATCATCTGTTTCATACCATTCATAAAAATAAGTACGAACCATATTTGATGGTCCTATAGGATAACCTTCAACTGGATTTGCAGTTAATGTTCCAGTATTCTTGCCATTACATGTTATTTTATCTGGGTTTGAAATTGTAACTTCAAGTAATGCAGGTTGATTAACTATAAAGGTTTTGCTTGCCGGACAGCCTTTTGAATCACTTACATTTATGACATAGCTACCTGCAGAAAGCGTATTAAAATTTGTCATCGTAAATGGAAGGCCATTCCTTGTCCAGTTTTGCGTATAAGTATTACCGCCAAAGGGTGTTCCTCCAGAAATTCCATAACCAGTAATTTGCCCATTAGTCTCATTAAATCCTTTTGCATCAACAGCTGTCCCAGATATTAGTATGGCTGAAGGTTCTGTGATGGTTACAGCTCTTGATCCGTCGCCCTGAAGAGCACCAACCTGAGAATAACCCAATAAACTAGTAAAGAATAATAGTAGTAAGTAATATTTTTTCATCAGTATTTTGTGTTTTGGGTTGTTTAGTTTTCTATGCAATTATTACTATCCGTTATTCTTATATTGTAACTACCGTTTGGAATTGTCAATATTTGGCTTCCTTTAAATCCGTTCGCATCTGAAGTAAAGGGATTTGTAAATGGTGTTTTAGTTGCATTATTGATAGAATAGTAGTAGGGTGGTGTTCCACCTGATGCTTCTACTACTATTTCTCCATTCGCTCCATAACATGAAGGATTAGTAGTATTGATTATATATTTTAGTGCTTTTGACTGATCTACAAAAAAAAGGTCACTTAAGTTATCACTTGTTGGAGTAGTGTTATTATTTTGAAAAGTTTGATAATGCAAGAAATAATTGCCAGATTCTAGTCCAGTAAAGGTTATTTTTTTATTGAGAAATTCTGCTTTTGAAACGTTTTTTTCTTTCGGAGGAAGATTATTGCCATTTACTACTTGCGTTAGATTTAATAAAAATGTTTCATTATCAATCAAATCTCGATCAAAAGTAAAAGTAACTTGACCATCCTTACCCTGAAAACAAGAAGGTTTTATTATTTCAGGACTTCCAACTAAATTGGGAGAGCAAGGTATAATATTGTAAGAAACTATATTTGAATAAATTTCTTCTCCAGTAATTTCAGAATCGGAGTCGATTAATGCGCGAAAATTGATGTTTCCTGAATAATTTTTTAATAAAGGGAAATTTTCTTTAATAAAGTCGTAGTTTTCATTAAATCCGGTACTAATATTTATTTTATAAAAATCATTACCATTCGTACTATATTCCCAAAAAAATCTTTGAGCTCCTGTACACCCAACAGCAGTTAATGTTATTTTATTACAAAAAGAATTACTAACAACAGTGGGGGGTATTAAAACTTTATTACTCATTATTTCAAAAAAAGGAGCGTTTGACCAATAGTTACCATAAACAGTCCCTACAGCTTTTTGACAGTCATTTAAAGTCGTCATTAAGGAAACTGAGTAGCCATCTCCGCAAGGACCATTGCATCCTGTTGATTCCGTTTTAAAATCTGCGTAAATATAATAGTTAGGTTTTTCATTAAAAATCAGATATTGTCCAACTTCAGTAATTTGGCATAACCATTTTCCATCAAGAGATGTTATTTTATATTCAAAGTCATCTTCATAAGTATGAGTACCATCATGAAAATTCCAGCAACCTCCATAATTAGTTTTCATAATATACATTTGAGATTGCATATTGTTAACACAACTTAGAGAAAGAAAAAAAAGAAAGTAAAGTTTCTTCATAAATTATTGATTATTATTTTTCAATGCAGCCATTTGTATCGGTTACTTTGATTTTATATCCTAAATGGTTTGCCTTTAAACTCGTAATTTTATAATGTAAATTATCAATTTTGGAAGCTGCTGTGAGAACATTATCCACATAAAAATTATAGGGAGATGTACCACTCAATATTTCTATATCAATTGTTCCATCTTGACCACCAAAACAAGTTGGCTGCGTTTGCCCCGTTATTTTAAATTGCATTTTTGGAGGATCTGTATAAACAAATGGAGTTTGCGAAGATTGTAGGGAACCTGCAGGTTCACCACTTAATCTGGCTTGATATTTTATAGTGTAACTATTATTATTTTCTAGTACTCCTGGATTTATAAAAGAATAGGTATACCAATTAGTTGCGGTATCAAAGTTTAAAGAAGTCACAGGAGAAGGAAGCTGAAAAAGAGGGGATGTTTTAGTTGGATCTTCATTTTTTAAATAAAGAGGAAAAATATCTTCATTAGGTTTTAAGTTTCGATTAAAATAAACATCAATTTGTTGAACATTATCACCATTACATTTAGGAGCAATATAAACTACTTGCTTTACAACAGGAGCACATGACGAATATTTGATGGCAATTGGAGAAGAAAAAGCTCTAGTTTGCGTATATCCTAATCTAAAATAGATTTGTTTATCAAGAAAATTGGCATGATTGGTACCTAAAATATCCTGCATCGAAAAATTTACTGTTTTTATATCATTAGTTCTAACTCCATTTATGGTCGCAGGGACATCAACCCACGTGATCATATTATCTGAACTATATTGCCAATGATATGCTTCCGCAGGAAATCCGTCAGGAAATGCAGCTAATCCAAGTTGAAAACCAGCACAAACCTCTGTTGGGTTGGCTACGTCTAGATTTTTAATATTTACGTTAGGTATAAATTTATCAACAGAAACTCCTCCGTTGCAACCGTTCAATCCTAAATATGCTCCTTTTATGAGGTTTATAGTGGTAACCTCTGAGCTATTATTATCATTACAGTCTTTTGTGGCTGCCCCAAGAGGAACGCAGGAATTACTGAGGTACAATTTAAACGAAAGATAGTTAGCAACATTTGCGTAGGTGGTATAAGTAGTAGGTACATCCATACTGTTTCCACCATCACTAAATGAAGCTAGCGAAGTTGTATTACCATAAAAACTCCAGTTGTATCCAGCAGCATGGCATCCAGCACCATTTGCTCTATATCTAAGAGTTATACTATATGTTTGTCCAAAAAACACACTACTAAAAAGGATGAAAAATAATATATAAAGTTTTCTCATATATTTAAAATTTAACAGAATAAAAATCCATTTGAGAGGTTCTTCCGTCTTTAAAAATGGCTCTTATACCATATTTATAATTGGTATTTATGGCAATTGTTGGATCTGATAAACGCTTAATCTTTCCTCCCACAATCTGAATTAATTGCAAAGGATCTTTGTCAGATGCTTTATAGATTTCAAAACTATCAACATTGGCATTTGGGTATTCCCAAGAAAGATCAATTGTATTTGTTGTTTTATTAGCCTGTGCAAAAAAACCTTTTACAGGAGGCATTACAGAATAATTGGGTACAAATAAGTGTATTTCAGGAGAAGGATTAGAGACTAATTTGCTTTCATCTTTTGCAAAAATGGCATACGTGTAGGTATGTCCTTCAAGGGCGGTTTTATCTTCAAATTTTTCTTCTTTATTTTTTGTTTCTAAAATTAATTTCCATTCTTTTTGATCATCTTCTTTTCGATACAATTGATGTACTGCCACATCTTCACTGTGACTATTTGCCCATTCAAGGAAAACAGCACCGTCTTTTATTTCATAATTCATAAAAACAGGTGATGCAGGAGGAATAATATCTGGTTTTTTAAGAATTAAGGTTTCTGAAAAATCAGACATATTGTAGCGATAATCAACTGCGATAATTTTATAATAGACTTTAGGATTCAAGTTTTTAATTAATACTTTATCTTCAAAAGTATTGGATTCACTAGGGCTAATCGTTAATTGACTAAATTCTTCTTCGGCTATATTCCCTTTATAAATACGATACCCTAGAAGATCTTTTTCTTTATTAGGTGTCCATGTAAGTTTTACAACGCCCAAACTATCAATAACTCCTTTTAGACCAATTGGTTTTGCCGGTGGAATTGAATCTACCGGTTGCACTAACATTGGGAAAGAGGTTCTACTATTTCCGTTTTTACCAATTGCAGTAAGGGTAAAATAATTGGTTGCCGATAACTTATTGTACACCACATTACGAGATTTTGGAGAAATATTTTTTAGTACTGTTTTATAATTGTCACCCTCTTCATCGGAACGATTAAGCTCAAAACCAGAAATTTCATTATCACCTTCTTCAGGAAACTCCCAAATTAAGTTTACAGTTGTATCATCTTTAAATTCTTTTACTGTAAGATGTGGTACATATTTTAGTAAAGCTTTACTTTTTCCAGTAACAATGTCGGAATAAGGACTGAGCTCTCCAAAAGGAGAAATACCCTGAATTCTATAACTGTAAGAAGTATTGTTGGGAATAGAATCTACATAAAAGATACGATTATTATTCGCATTTTGCTGATTTAAACTTGTATAGGGTTTCTCTGTAATCCTTTCAAATTTTACTTTATCAGTCGATCGTTCTATATAGTAACTTCCGTAGGCGTGAGCTAATATTTTAAAATTCCAACTCAACATAGTACTGCTATCTGTAAAATGAGCTGTAAAATCCATAGGTTTTGGCAACGGTTCGTATTCCTTCAATCCAACAAATAGTCCGCCATAGTCAATGCTTAATTCGATTTCCGGTACGTTAGAGGAAATTCGGTATGCATATTTTTCGTTTATCTTCGCCGTTTTGTCTTCAAATCCTAAACCCGCTATTTTAGCAATTTCAAAATCTTTATCGGCTGAATAGAGCGCAAAAGTAAATCGTTGTTCTATTTCTTCAGAAAGGTTAATAATCGACTCTAAATTATCTTTTCCTGTTACAGCAAACTCTTCTCCATAAATTGCTTGCGCAAGGATAGCTCCATTATCATTGGTTTCAATGAGTTTTTCCCACTCTTCTAGAGGTGCTGGTTTTAAATTTTTTACTAAAACTATTTTCTCAGGGCTAGACAAAGTTTTATTATCTCTTGTGACAGTGTATCTTTCTACTGAGTAACCATATTTATTTAATTTTTTCCAAGCGATTGGGCTAGTGACAGCCCAACGCAATAAAATTCTATCTTTTTGTACTCTTGCAATAACTTGTATTTCTGGCTTTTTATTTTCAGCAGCAATGGGTTCGGTTTTATCTTGAGAAAAACCATTACTAATGATGGTAAAAAAAAGTATAATTAAAAATTTGAATTTCATGCTTAATTTGATTTATTGAATGTAAAAATTGAACTAGTTCCCGCTTGGCCGCCAGGGAGAGTATAGTTTAATTTAATAGTGTAAATTCCTTGTTTGATGTATGGAAATTTACCGTTTATGATATAATCGTATTTAGTAATCATTGCCTGATTGAGTGTATTCAAGTACTTGTTTACGACTTTATATCTTAAATTAACAAAATCTGTTTTGTAATAATAAGGTAGATTGTAGCGATAAGGTAAATACTCTTTTAACATAAAACTACTCGGATTATTAAGGATATAATCCTGATACCATGCCATTGTTTCCACTCCTTTAATTGGTGGAATTCCTAATTTCGCATCAACTCTGTCTAAAGTTAAATCTCGTTCTAGTGGATATCCGGCATATATTAGAGGAAATATTTCGTTTTTATAATAATTGTCATCCAACACCGCCTCAACAGCTACTAAAGGTATGTTTTGGCTTTTTAAATTTCCGATAATTTCAATTTCATCAAAAGGTTCTGTTGAGTTGTTCATAGATTGTAATGCGTGTACATCTGAATAAATGATTTCTACCAAAGTTTGTTTTGGTTTCTTGGCAGCCATTTTTTCTTTAAATGTGTTGTATTGGCTGGTATTAAATTTGTATTGTAATAATTCTACACCTTCACCGCTTGTTACCGTTGCATTTAATGTATTACTTTTCATTTCAATATTTGCACCATCACCCAGATCTTGAGATTCGTAATTTTGTGATAAATTAGAATTAGCATCGGTTTTGGTTTCCAATGTCATTAAAGTAATATTATATGGCTTTGATGTTTGCAAGGCAGGTAAATCAATACTAACCTTCCTATCTGAATTGTTATAAGTTATTAAACCTGTAGCTGTATTATCTCCTGTTTTGTAAAATGCCTGCTGTGACTGACCTGGTTTTAGATCAAAGAGATAAGGCTGACCTTGTTTTAATACGATATACGCTTGTTTAGACTCGTTTTGATAGACATATTTTTGATCAAAAACGGGATAAGAGTAAGAAATGTTATTAACTGGAATATTTTTTGGAGCTGTACCAGTCGCAAAATTTCTTGTTTCTGTTTCTGTAGCAATTTGTCCTTTGTCTAAAACAGTTTTCCATGCCCCATTTGTATATTCTTGAAAACTTACTTTTACAGTCAATATCAAATCAGAATTAGGAGGCAATATATCTGTAGAGGTAAAACTTAATAAATCTTTGGTATCATTCCAAGAAATTTGTCCGGGAAGGGCTACACCATCTTTTTTAATAGTATATTCTTCCAATTTTAATTTATAAGTTTTTGTGCCGCTATCTTCTTCTAGAGTAAAATTTTTCTCGACGGGCACATTAAAACCAACTTGAGGTACCGTAAAAACATCTACATCTTTGGCTCCTTCAGAAGGAGTTATATCTGCAATAGATTTTAGTCCTCCTAAAGGTGCATCATTTACAAATTCGCATTGTTTACCAAATTCGAGTTTAAATCGGAAACTACCTTTAATCGCACCACCCAAGATATCAAAATATCCTGCCATATAACCACGAATCCAGACTGGGTTTGGAAGTTTTGCTTGTAGTAAAACAGCACCTCCACCTTTTATAATGGATATTTTCTTTCTAATAAAAAACAATTTTATGTTAATTCCGAGTTCACCTTGTAAATAGGCATACGACTGACCATTGGCGTACCATCCATTAAGGCCAATTTGTCCAGATCCTTTACATTGTGCTTCGCCATAATCTTTTACCATAATATCAAAACCAAAACCAGCCTGAAAATTGGCATAAAACATTAAGAAGCTTAAATCTCCTGTTTTTAGGCTAAAATCTGAGCCAAAAGCAAATCCTTTACCAGATGCCACACTATTTTCATCTCGCATGTAATCAAGAGTTGCAACATCAACACCAAGTAACTTAGCAACAATATCCGGCGGCGGTGGACTTGCAGGAATATCATCTCCCATCATAAAATAACCACCAGCTTCAACTTCAAACGATCCAATAGCTAATTTTATTCCTAATCTATCAGTAGGTGTGCCCGCACGGACATACCATTTATCTGGGCCAAAATGTAAAACTGCCCATCCAGCTCTGTTTCCTGAGGCACGACCCTGAATAAAACCACCAGGAGTAGCGATATATAAATCGAATGAACCGTGTAATGTTTTGGCTCTAAAGTCATATTCTATAGCAGCAAAAGCATTAATACCCATAGAAGTTCCCACATCATTTGGGTATAATTGTGCAGCCGCTTTTGATAAATTAGTTGTTTTTAGGGCTTCTACGGCTATTTTACCCATTAGAGATTCATTTTCTGTTACCGCTTTTAAGGCGTCAGTTAATTCACTTGCGCCAGGAATTTCAAAAGTCTGCATAACGTGACCCTCACCATAAATACTAACTCGATTTATACCTCCTTTGCTATTAAAGGCAATTTCAAAACCGGCACCACCCCAAAAAGCATCAGCGGTTGCGGTTCCCGCAAATTTAATCATGGCTTTTACACCAAGACCAGAGTCGATATCAGGAACATAATTAGACCCTGAAGCAGCAAAGCGATTACTGAAACCGTCTTTTTTCATTCGATAATAGGCGCCTCCACCAAAACCTTTAAAAGTAATGGCACCCGCTGGTATGTTTAGACCATCTACCATTGCGTCAACGTACCAGTATCTAAAACCTATAGACCCAAAAATAGCATTTGCTTCTACTTTTATCCCACCTGTGAAGTCGCAGCTTAACATTCCTTTGAAGCCTTTTCCATAAACTGGATCATTATCCATTATGGTAATGCTTCCCTTTAATTTCATTCCACCTAAATCTGCTCCAATCGAAATTTGTTCAAATTTAAGATGATCATACTTCCATTTCTGAATTCCTTCATCCTTGCCAAATTTTCCAACTACGTAAAATTTAGTTTGCCCATTAAATTGATTTTCCATCATATTAATGGCAAGATCTACCTTTAAGCTAGCACTTTCTGGAGTAGTCATTAAAGCAATTTCATTGATAGTAACTGGGAAATTACTAACAGTTGAACCATCATTTTGCACATTTTTATACCCAAAATAATCGGCACTAATATAGGGAGAAACAGTCTGAAGCATTAGATTTTGAAAAATAACCCCTTTAAAGGATACAGTTTCTTTTTTCTCTCCTGTAGCAGAATTTCCACTTCCAGAGTCCGTTTTTTCTAATGCAATTGCTTCAGCTGCAGTTATAGGTTTGTTGCTGGCATTTAATGATAAAGTACCGTATAGAACTGCTTTTGGGAGAAAATTGCCATCTTTTACTCTTAATTCGACATAAGAGTTTTTTTCGATGACAGCTTGGGCTTTAAAAGCCTGAAAACAAATTCCGTTTGTAACCTGGGCATTTAATAAGTACTCATTATTAACAGGGTCTATCAATCCTTTATAAGCTAATTCAGACCTTGTGCCGCCATTACATTTTTCTGATTTATCAGAAACAGGTAAAAGAATATCACCGCCAAAACTGGCAGCAGTCAAAGAATTCGCAACTAATGTTATACTCACACTGTTAAGGGACATTTGCCATCCAGACGCATTTCCCTCATCAATTCCTATTAGGTTAGTACCTGAAAACGTTCCAGAGACCCCCATACGATCTATCAGTAGATTTGTTGCTTCAAATCGAATTCTTTCCTTACTTTGTTTTTTCTTAAATTCTTCGGGTAAAACTATTTTAAGAGATTGTACATAAAGGCCACGCCAAAGATTTTCATTTCCTGGAACTAAATATTTACTTGCATAATTGGGAGGCCAAACTACACTTGTAGAATTTCGTAAATCACTAAAATCAATTACGGCTGTGTTTAATTCGAAGCAGAAGCCTTTTTTAGAAGTTAATTGAAATTTAGGCAATGATATTTCGATTAAAATGTCATTCCAGTTAGAAACTACAGTTTTAAACGTCCCTTTAACAAGAGCGGGGTCTGCTAAAGCAACATAATTATTATCTACAGGTTCTAAAAGTTTTCTTGAAAATTGTACTTCAGCACTTATTCCAAGTTCTTTAAAACCTTTACAATCTATAGTTACGTATGTTTCGTTTTTAACGACTCCAGTCTTCATATCCATTCCGCCCTTCAGAATCAATAGTAAGTTTTCACCATTAATTTTGATAGGTACGTCGCCTAATAAAACCAAATTTGTATCGCCAACTAAACCTCCTTTGTGGGATAATCTAATATTGTTGGCTCCAAAAAATAATTCTTTTGGTTTTCCGTCTGCACCGTGTTGTGGTATGATGATTCTAACAAAAGCCGTAAGTTCAGTATATTCAGGTGTAAATTTGGCATTACTTATTCCTAATAAATATTGGATACCACCAATTGTCTTTTTGATACCAAGTGGTAGCATCGACAATTTTTTAGGTTCTAATACATCTGTTAAATTACCACTCTCGTCTATTTTAAGACAAGTTGCCATTGCAGTTTTTAAATCGTCACCAGTCTGGCTACTAACAGGAAAATTCTTTCTTAAATATTCATCTGTAAATTCACTTTCTGAATTTTGCTTATAAACAAAGGATTTTTTTTCTGAGGAAATATGATCCTTAGAAAGAACATTTTTAACTGCTAAAGTTTTTTTCGAATTGCTTATCGTATCGGTATAAGTACTTGAAAAACAATTTAAACTGAGCGAAAATAAAATAATAGAGTATAGAAAAGAGCGTAACTGAAGAGTAGTTTTTTTCAATTTTAGACTTGTTAAGTTTCTAAAATAAAACAATAGAATTTAAGAAAAAACCTATTTTTTATATGTAGAATTTGTTAATGGCGTTCAAATATATAATTTATTTAACAAGAATAAGACATGTTAAAAAAAGTTTTTTAAATATTTTTTAACATGTTTTTATTTACTGCTATTTTAAGTAGTTTTTAGAGCCAAAAAATCTCAATCAAATCATAAAACAAAAAAAGCCCTGAAAAAATTCAGAGCTTTTGTGGGTATAAAAAAACAAAAATGTTATTCTTCTTTCATTGTGTGATAAACGTTCATTACGTCATCATCTTCTTCTATTTTTTCGATTAGTTTTTCAACATCGGCGATTTGAGCTTCGGTAAGTTCTTTTGTAATTTGCGGTATACGCTCAAAACCGGAAGATAAAATATCTAAACCTCTATTTTCTAATTCTTTCTGCAAGGCACCAAAGCTTCCAAAAGGGGCGTAGATTAAAATGCCGTCTTCATCTTCAAAAACTTCTTCTGCACCAAAATCAATCAGTTCCAACTCCAATTCCTCTGGATCAAGTTCTCCTTTTGCAATTCTAAAATTACAAGTATGATCAAACATAAATTCAACCGAGCCCTGAGTTCCCATTGTTCCGTTGCATTTATTAAAGTAGCTGCGAATATTGGCAACTGTTCTATTATTATTGTCCGATGCAGTCTCAATCAAAATTGCGATTCCGTGAGGCGCATACCCTTCAAACAAAATTTCTTTATAGTTGGCAGTATCTTTATTACTCGCATTTTTTATAGCGCGTTCCACATTGTCCTTAGGCATGTTGGCGGCTTTTGCGTTTTGTATTACGGCTCTTAATCTAGAATTGGCATCAGGGTTAGGACCGCCTTCTTTAACCGCCATAACGATGTCTTTACCAATTCGGGTAAATGTTTTAGCCATTGCTGACCAACGTTTCATTTTTCTTCCTTTTCTAAATTCGAACGCTCTTCCCATTACTAATTTTTTATTTTGAGATGCAAAAATACGGTTATTCCTTATTTTTCCAAAATCAATCTCTATTCTTTTTTAATTTATGTTTTTCAAATTTCAAGTTAAAAAAGTTTCAAGTTTCAAGTTTTTTTACCTGAAACTACTTGAAACCATTAAATTCATTAATAATATTTACCGCTTCATTTAGATAAGGATTGGTTTTCAGACTGTTAATTTGATACTCATTCATCACTTTCTCAGAAGGGTAGGTGCCTAATAAAAACTGATTTACGGTTGAGTTGTAAATGTCCAAAGGATTGTTTTCTTCATTAAGGGTATTGATTTCTTTCCACAAACTATTTCGGATTTTTTTCTGTTCAAAAACGGCATCCAAAGTCATCGGAATCTCTGCTTTTGGCGTATTGACCATCTCATCTATTTTTTGATTTATTTTTTTAATGTTGTTAAAATAATAATTATCGGCAAGTCGCACCGAACTGTTATGCGCTACTTTATCAATAATACCCCGTTTTACATACGGTCTGTATTTTAGCGGTTGAGGCAAACTGTCATTAGGAATTGCGGTACTGAAATTACTTTCTTTTTGGAAAATATCTTGGTAAAATTCCGGGAGAATCACATCGGGACTTACCCCATTTTTTTGATGACTTTTGCCCGTAACACGATAAAATTTATTGATAGTAATTTTTAGGAAATCTGTGTTTTTATTTTCGTCAAGAGAAACAATGGTTTGCATGGTTGCTTTGCCCAAAGTACCGCTCCCAAGCAACAAAGCGCGATTGTAATCCTGCAAAATAGATGAAAAAAATTCGCTTGCAGAAGCCGTATTGCTATTTACCAAAATCACTATTGGGCCTTTATAAATAACACCTTTGTAGGGATCGTTGATAATAGATTGATTAAGTTTATTATCAACAACAATCGAGATCGGGCCGTAGTCTACAAACATTCCGGCTAGTTTTATAGCTTCTTCCATAGAACCACCGCCATTATCAATTAAATCGATCACCAGACCTTTTATATGGTCTCTTTCCAATTTTAATACTTCGCGCGCCACATCATCAGCACATCCTTTTCTAGAATTACCGTCTAAATCAGCGTAAAAACTCGGAATTTTTATGTAACCAATTTTATTTTCTTTACCAATAAGAAAACTAAAAACCGAATTCTCTTCATTTTTCATTACTTGTTTTTCGATATATACTTCAAAGTTTTTACCAGAATTTCGCTTGAGCGTAAGCGTAATATTTTTATTAGATTCGGATAAAATCATCGTCGAAATTGACTCTAACGAAGAACACGAAACATGCAACGTTTCTTTTTGATTGGAAATAGATATGATCTGATCGCCTTTTTTTATTTTCCCCGTTTTAAAGGCGGGACCCTTCGGATCAATTTCTTCTATGATGATTTCGTTCTTTTCATTCAGATTGACGCTCATGCCAAGTGACAAACGTTCTTTGGATAATGAAGCTACAAAACTTGATTTAGAATCGTTGCTAAAGTAGGCCGTATGCGGATCAAAATAGATACAGAAAAAATTATATAGTTTTTCTTCCTGCGTATTTTTGGTTTCCAGAAGTGTGTTGATTCTGCAAATTTCATTGGTTAAAATCATTTCTTTAGAAGCACTTTCTAGCAATTTAAAGCTAGTTTGAGCCGCATCTGGATCCTCGCTCGATTCTGCAATATCATCCAGAATCTGATAACGAATTTTTTTTGTCCATACTTTTTCCAGATTTTCTTTTTCTACATAAAAATCAAATGATTTTTTATAAAACCGAATGGTATCTTTTAAATTATAATCAATGGGCTGCACTTTAATTTTTTCCAGAACAGATTTGGTTCTTTCCAATCCGGTATGGTATGTTTTTTCAATATCTGAAAGAAAACTGCAATCGTTTTTTAAAATTAAATCGTCAAGATTCAGACGGTATTTTTGCGAGAGTTCTTTGTATTCGCTTTTAAAAAAGATGTTTCGTGCGGGATCTAATTCGTTCATGAGATTGTCAAAAACAAAAGCAGATAAACTATCATCTACAGGTTTAGGCTGAATGTGTTCTGACTGGATAAGCGAATTTATTTTATTTAATATTTCGCATGTTTTGGTGCTATTTTGACTAAATAGGGCACCTGAGGTCAGCAAAAAGAGTAGAGAATTTTTTTTCATAAATCGAAAAACATCGTTTAGATTAAAATTACACTAATTTATTTTACCAAGCATTATATTTTTTCTAAAAAATCTTACATACAAACGATTTGTTTTAATAAAAAAAACATCATTTTTTAGCAATAAAAAAGACTTTCTACTTTTTTTAATGCTAAAATTGAATTTAAAAACAAGAAAACAAAAAGATTTTAAACGATAAAAAAAATGCACTACTTTTAAAAATAGTGCATTTCTAATTGATCAATACTAAAATTTATTTTTTATAAAAAGGTAATTTTACCACTTTTGCAGGAACATCATTTTTCCTAATTCGGATAAAAATATCGCTGTCAAGAGCACTGTTGTTTACGGTAACATATCCCAAACCAATCCCTTTATTCATAGAAGGGGACATCGTTCCCGAGGTTACAATTCCAATCACAGCACCGGAAGCATTTACAATTTCGTAATCATGTCTTGGCACTGCACGTTCTTGCATTTCAAAAGCGACTAATTTTTTGGTAACACCTGCTTCTTTTTGTTTTTTCAGGCTCTCAGAATTGGTAAAATCTTTATTAAATTTTGTAATCCATCCCAAGCCAGCCTCCAGCGGAGAAGTAGTATCGTTGATGTCGTTTCCGTATAGGCAAAAACCCATTTCCAGACGTAAAGTATCACGAGCCGCCAATCCTATTGGTTTGATACCATAAGCAGCGCCCGCTTCAAAAACTTTATTCCAAACTTGTTCAGCTTCACTATTTTTGCAGTAAATTTCAAAACCTCCCGAACCAGTATATCCTGTAGCCGAAATGATTACGTTTTCTATTCCAGCAAAATCAGCCACTTCAAAATGATAATAGGCGATGGCAGATAAATCGATTGAAGACAAAGGTTGCATCGCTTCAACTGCTTTCGGACCTTGAATGGCCAATAAAGAATAGTCATTAGAAAGGTTTTTCATCTCAACACCCAAATCGTTGTGAGCCGAAATCCAATTCCAATCTTTCTCAATATTCGAAGCATTTACTACCAGTAAATACTGCTCTTCTTTCATTTTATATACAATCAAATCATCTACGATTCCGCCGTCATTATTCGGTAAACAAGAATATTGTGCTCTTCCAATTGTCAAAGTCGAAGCGTCATTCGAAGTCACTTTCTGAATCAGAGCCAAAGCATTCGGTCCCGTAAGTAAAAATTCACCCATGTGCGAAACGTCAAAAACGCCCACACTGTTACGAACCGTTTCGTGTTCAGCATTCACGCCTTCGTAAGTAATCGGCATGTTATAACCAGCAAATGGAAGCATTTTTGCTCCCAAACTCTCATGTATGTGCGTAAGCGCAGTATTTTTCATTGTGTTGTTTTATAAAATTGTGACGCAAATTTATTCAAAAAATATCGAAAAGAAGCAGTATAAATTATAAAAATCGCAAAGATGAGGAGCTATTTCCTGCTATTCACTATATCTTTTTGTTTTTAAAGAAAAAACAAAAAGGATGCCGTTTTTATCAGGGCTAGGGCATCTCGATAATCAAGTAATAGTCGGCTTTTCAAAGAAAATTACGTAAATTTAAGGAAAATTGTATTCCAAATGAAAATTCCAATTCCCATTACAAAACAAGAGATACTAAAGATTTACAAACCAGTAAATCCTGCTACACACA
Organism: Flavobacterium flavipigmentatum; assembly: GCF_020911905.1. NCBI lineage: Bacteria > Pseudomonadati > Bacteroidota > Flavobacteriia > Flavobacteriales > Flavobacteriaceae > Flavobacterium > Flavobacterium flavipigmentatum. The sequence goes on from NZ_CP087133.1 coordinate 2,775,141, forward strand.
AAGGAATTCAGGGACATGCCGTGATAATTGCGGGGAGTTATGGCAAAATAGGAGCAGCGGTTTTAAGTTCCAAAGCCGCTTTAAAATCGGGCTGCGGTCTCGTGACTACTTTTGTGCCTAAATGTGGCTATGAAATCCTCCAAATGACTATTCCCGAAGTGATGGTTGTCACCGATGCAAATTCTAATTTCATTACCGATATTCAACTTCCAGTAATTCCTCAGGCAATCGGAATTGGTCCGGGATTAGGTCAGGAGCAAGCTACTCAAACAGCAGTATTCAAATTTCTAGAAAATAACATTTTGCCTTTGGTTATTGATGCAGATGCACTTAATATTTTGGCGCAAAACCCATCTTGGTTGGGATTATTGCCTCCAAATAGTATTTTGACACCGCATCCGAAAGAACTCGAACGTTTAATAGGTAAATGGCAGTCAGATTCTGAAAAGGTTGAGAATACAATGGCTTTTTCAGAGAAGTACAACGTAATCGTGGTCATGAAAGGCGCTCCAACCCACATTGTTTTTAAAAATACAATTTACCAAAATACAACCGGAAACGCCGCTTTGGCAACTGCAGGAAGTGGTGATGTCCTTACGGGTATCATCACAAGTTTATTAGCGCAAGGTTACGAACCGCTACATGCAGCCCAACTTGGTGTTTTCCTCCACGGATTAACAGCAGATATTTCGCTGCCAGAAACAGGTTATCAATCTTTTATAGCATCTGATATTATTGCGAATTTAGGAAGAGCTTTTTTAAGTTTAGAGAAATAATTTAATCGCAAAGAAGTTCGGTAAGAATTACGCAAAACCCTTTTGATCTTTGCGGTTCAATAAACAAAATTGTAGATTTGTATTATGAAAAACTTCGATCTCAGAACCGTAAACGTAACGCGTTACATTACTCCTTTGCGAGAAGGAGGTTCTTTACCAGCTTTGGCAGAAGCCGATGACGATTTTAAATATGTCTTAAAATTCAGAGGGGCGGGTCACGGTGTAAAAGCCCTGATTGCAGAACTGGTGGGTGGTCAAATAGCCAAAGCATTGCAACTGCAATTGCCCGAATTGGTTTTTGCAAATCTCGATGAAGCCTTTGGAAGAACCGAAGCCGACGAAGAAATTCAGGATTTGCTACAAGGCAGTCAGGGACTCAATCTGGCACTTCATTTTTTGTCTGGTGCCATCACTTTTGATCCCGTTGTGACTACCGTTGATGCCAAACTAGCTTCGCAAATAGTGTGGTTAGATGCTTATATTACAAACGTAGACAGAACTTTCAAAAATACCAATATGCTGATCTGGCACAAAGAATTATGGCTCATCGATCACGGAGCGTGCTTATATTTTCATCATTCCTGGAACAATTGGGAGCAACATGCCAAAAGTCCTTTTGCTCTTATAAAAGATCATGTTTTATTGCCACAAGCAACGCTTTTAAAAGAAGTTGATGCCGAGTTTAAAACTATTTTGACTCCCGAAATAGTAGAAGAAATTGTAAATACTATTCCGCTGGAATGGCTCGAGTGGGAGGATACCGATGAATCTCCCGAGGCTTTGCGAAATATCTATTTGCAGTTTTTGACAACTCGTTTAAATCATTCAGAAATCTTTGTAAATCAAGCGCACAATGCAAGATAGTCACTTATATGAGTATGCCGTAATTCGTGCGGTACCAAGGGTGGAACGCGAAGAATTCCTGAATATCGGAGTGATTTTGTTTTGCAAAAAAGCCAAATTTATAAAAGTGCTCTTCCATATTAATGAAGTAAAAATAGAAGCACTTTCTAATGATTTTGATATCGAACAACTCAAATGTAATTTGACCGCTCTGGAAAAAATAGCTAATGGTGCCCAAGATGGCGGCCCCATTGCAGCGATGGATATTCCGTCGCGTTTTCGCTGGTTAACTGCGATTCGCAGTTCGGCGATACAAACATCACGACCGCATCCGGGACTCTCTTTAGATTTAGAGAAAACAATGCAACGTTTATTTGAAGAATTAGTATTGTAAAAAGCAATTTATTAGTTTTTTAAATCTAATCATTTACTGTTTTTTGTTTCTAATTTTAGGCTTTTACAGAATTATTTGTGTCCTAACTCGTAGGCAAATCTATTCTCTTAAAAAAGGAATAACCCTATTTTTGATATAAGTAAATAATAGTTCAGAGTTAATTTGAACTTTGTATTACTTATATCAAAAATAGGGTTAGACAAAACCAAAACTTAATAACTACTATTATTTTTAAAACTAAAGTTTTAAAAATTGGTAATAGAATTGTGGTTTCTTTTTTTGAAAAATTAGAAAGAACCGCAAGTATTACCTGAGAATGTAGCGCCCGCTCCACCAGTAACATCCGCTTTTACTGCCGAAGCCGCAAGCGTTACGATAGTGTAAGGAGGTGTAAAAGCTGTTTTGCTTCCTGCTGTATTTCCGCTAGTATTAGTAAACACGTTTCCAACTGCTGTAACAGCTGTAAAACCAGTCATTAAATCAATAGGAGTTTTTACGCCTTCAAAAACATTGTTCTCTACTTTAATATCAGCTTCAAATCCTGCAGCGATACATTTATTGCTTACGGTGCTGTTAAAGTAATTGTTGATCAAATGTACTTTTCCAAAACGAACTCTTGGCATTCTTTCTTTGCAGCCAGGAGCCCACCAGCAACGAGCAAAAGTAATTCTTAGTTTCCCGCGATCTGCAGTTGCGCCATCGCTTGAACCTATTAAGTTTGAATATCTGTGATCATCCGAACCTCCTGAACCTCCAGCTTTTGGTGGTTTTAAATAACCAAATTTGCAATAAGAAACCGTAATATAATCTGATTTGTTTTTGATGTCAAAGTTGCCATCTACACCATCTCTAAATTCGCAGTGGTCTACCCATACATTTTGGCAATCGTCCAAAATAGCGTTGTCCCATCCGTCGGTGTCATAAGCGCCGGGTCCTTCAAAAATAAGATTTCTGATAATTAGATTTTTACATCTTTTGATGTTGATGATACCTGAGCCATCTTTTGTCTGGTTGGTAGAAACCAATTTTGCTCCGCTTGTACCATAAATAGTTTTACCGGTTTGGTCTTGGAGCGACAGTCTTGTTGTTACGGTAATAGTACCCGTAACTTTGATCACTTTTACAGAACTGCTTTCTATGGCAGATTTTAATTGAGCGTAAGTAGTAACCGTTGTTTCGGCGGACGTTCCTCCACCAAGTGTTCCTCCGTTTTGAGAGGCCCATCCCGGAACTTGAGCACAATTACCCACTTTTGCTGTAAAGTCAGTTGTTGTAGGTACTGTTGTTTCTACAGTTGCTTCAGCATTTGCTGTCGAAGCCATTTCTTCGGTATTACATCCCGTAAGACCGATCATCAGTGCCATTAAAAGCGCTGAACATTTTGATTTAAAATTCATAATAAAAAATTTGAGGTTATAAATAGTTAACAGTACAAATCTGATTATAAAAACTGAAAGAAAAGTTGAACAAGTTCAACGTTTTGAAAATAATTAGGGTAAAAATATTTTTTTAACAGTTGTAAGTTTACAAAAAACTATAAAAAAAGTACATTTGCGTAATCGATTACATTATTTTAATTGTTTCCGTTATTTAAAATAATTTAGATAGAAATAAAAACAAAAAACATGTACCAGTCCCTCAGATCAAGTATTGAAAGAAAAATTAGTCTCAGCGATGAAGAGTGGCGATGTATTGCAGAAAAAGTAGAATTTATTAAATTGAAGAAAAATGAATTCCTGCAAATTCAGGACTCCAATAGTTCTTATGAAGTCTTTATTCTCAAAGGTTCATTTAAAACTTACATTCTAAATGATAACGGAACAGAAACTGTTATTTTTTTTTCTTTCGAAAATGAGTGGATGTGTGATATCGAAAGTTTTTATCATCAAAAACCCACTACCTACAATATAAAAGCGATAGAAGACAGCGAGATATTGGTCATTAATAAAGCCAATAAAACCCTCTTATTTAAGGAAGTTCCCAAACTAATTCAGTTTCATATTTTAATGGTCGAAAAAGCCAACATTGCCATACAACAGAGGCTTTTGGATGTTTTGAACAAAACCGGCAAAGAAAGATATCTGGATTTTATAAACAAATATCCACACAAAATAAAAACCGTCAACAACAGAAATTTATCCTCGTATTTGGGGGTTTCTCATGAATTTTTATCGAAGATTAAGCGTAGTTGTTAATTTTTTAGCAAATAAGGTTCTTAGATGCTGAGTTGCTAAGGTTTTTTTATTGATTTATATTAAAAACCCTTTCGCGAAATTTGCGATTAACCTGAAATAAAAATTAAACCTTTTTCTCTAGATAAATAAATTCTAAAGGTTCTTTTGAAGTGGTAATGTGAATATCGCTTTCTGGAAAAGCTTCTCTTTTGCCTGTGTCTTCATAACCGTGACGTTTGTACCAGGCAATCAGCTCTTCGCGAACCGAAATTACCGTCATGATAATACTCGACAATCCTAAAGCTTTGGCATGATTCTCTGCTTCGGCCAACATCTTTTTGCCAATGCCGCTGTTTTGCAATTCGGGCGAAACAGTGAGCATTCCCAAATACAATTGATGTTCTTGTGCTACCAACAAAACCGAACCGATAATAGTGTTTTCCTGAGTATATTTCAGTATCGTATTTTTAGGGTCTAAGATGGTTTGTGTCAGTTCATCTTCGGTGGTTCTTTTTCCTGAGAGGATATTGGCCTCTGTAGTCCAGCCTTTTTTTGAGGTTTCGCCTCTGTAGGCCGAATTCATTAAGGTATTTAATGCGGGAACGTCTGCTAATGTTGCTATTGAAATCATGGTTGCTGTAATTATAATTTTCAAAGGTACATTGTTTTTAGGAGACTCTATATTTTTATAAGTGGCCTCGTTCGTTTTATAAAAGAAAAACTTCTTTTGAGTACTTTGACATTTTCTGTTACAAAGTAGCTGCTTTTTTGTTGCAAAGGCCTTCATTAGTAAATCTAACGAAAATTGCATTTGGTCGACAGTTTCTTTCATTTGGAATAAATAATATTTTTTCGCTCAATATTGTGTCTAATTTTGGTAGAGAAAAGCAGTAGCATCTGCTCAGAGACCTAAAAAATAACCTTTAGCAACGCAATACGATGGAGTATATTATTGAGACAAAAGCAAAGATAAATGGTTATAGACAAAGTGTACTGAGTCTTGTAACCAAAGTAGTTTCGAAGGAAAATAAAATGGGCATTATTGCACCAAATTGCGAAAGTATCACTAAGATATTAGTGGTAAGACCCGAACATAGTTTAGGAAATCAATTGCTGCTGTTGCCTTTGGTGACCGAATTGCAAAATCAGTTTCCGAATGCCGCTATTCAATTATTTGTAAAAGGAAAGGTGAGTTTTACCATTTTTAAATCGTATAAAAATGTGTCGATCATTTCTTTGCCTAAACATCATTTTAGAGACATTTTTTTGTACTTATTTACTTGGCTAACATTACCTTTTAAACGTTATGACTTGGTGATCAATGTTGTAGAAAATTCTAATTCTGGAAGACTGGCGACACGATTGGTACATTCGAAAAATAAAATATATACACATTGTGCTTATCCTTTTATCAAGACAAACAAACACATTGCGCTTAAACCAATTATTGCCCTAAGAACTTATATGGATAGCGGTATGATTATGAACTATAATTTTTTTCCAAAATTAGATTTACGATTAACACCTTTAGAAGTAGAAGAAGGACTTGATTTAGTTTTTGATGTCCTACATACGACCAAGAAGGTAATAGGTTTGTATACGGCGACAACCTGTGAAAAAGAATATGATAGTGACTGGTGGGAGGAGCTTTACAACGGTTTAAAAAGTACATTACCCGATTATGATTTTGTCGAAATTTTGCCCGATACCAAGCGATCTAATATTAAGGATAAGATTCCGAAATTTTTTAGTCCTTCTATCAGAGAAATGGCTGGTTTTATTGATAATTTACAACTGATTATCAGTACAGATGGCGATATTATGCATTTGGCAAACGCTACTAGTACGACGACTATTGGTTTATTTAAAACCACAGACAAAGAAGCGTATGGCCCTTATGGCAATAATAATTTGGCACTCAATACCAATGACTTGACCATACAAACCATTATCGAAAAGATCGAGATACTTCTTGAAAAATAAAAAGCTCCGCAGCAAAATAGAGAAAGCAAATCAGCAAGAAAGCAGCAATCTAAAAAAGGGTATAACTCAGAAAACTCAAATAGGAATTTGAATAGAGAGAGAAATTATTTTCATAATGAATTTTATTGTTTTTTTATGGTGTTAGAAGGGAAATGCCTCCTATTAATGGAGGCATTTTTTGTATTATTGTTTTTTTGAAAGATTTTTTATTCGGTAGGTTCCCATAATTCTATTTTATTTCCATCTGGGTCAAGTAGGTGAACAAATTTTCCGTACTCAGAATTTTCAATATCATCTAGTACGGTCGCACCATTGCTTTTAAGATGCTTTACAAGTTCTTCAATATTTTGCACGCGATAATTGATCATGAATTCTTTTTTTGAAGGAGCAAAATATGCGCTCCCTTTTGTAAAAGGCGACCATTGCAGCATGTTTATTTCTTCAGGGTTATCGATATTTCTAGATTCAAAACTGGCACCATAATCATTTGTTTCAATTCCTAAATTCTTATCGTACCAAGCTCTTGTTGCTGCTGGATCGTCAGAAAAAAAGAAAATCCCTCCAATTCCGGTTACTTTCGGGGTCATGTCTTTATTTGTATCGTTGTTTTGCTCTTTCATTTTTTAGTTTTTTAGTTGTACTAATGTAAGAATTAAAGTTGTCATTCTATACAATATATTGGATTCTTTTATTGCTTTATCTATGCAAGTTCTGACTCTTTAAGCAGAATTAATCAAGGTGCTTAATGCGAGAATATCGGCTAATGTTGCTATTGAAGTCATGGTTTTTCTGCTATGTTGTTTGGTTGTAAGTGGCAAAGGGACACTGTTTTTTGGTGACTCTTTCGATTTATAAACTACTTCGCTAGTTTTATAACTTGCTTCACGAATTTTATAAACTGCTTTGCTAGTTTTGTAAATTACTTCGCTAAGTTTATAAATTGCTTCACGAGTTTTGTAAACTGCTTCGCAAGATTTATAAACTGCTTCGCTAGGTTTACAACTTGCTTCACGAGTTTTATAAATTACTTCGCAAGATTTACAAACTGCTTCGATAGGTTTATAACTTGCTTCACGAGTTTTGCGAATTGCTTCGCTAGTTTTTTTAAACAGCAGCTTTCATTTTAGTATAAAAGACCACGACAATATAGCTACTTATGTTTAATAGTGTGGTTAAAAAAATATAGTATTGAAAGGTAAAAAACGTATTCAAAAATAAAAAAGAAAGCCACAACTTACATCAAAATATATTGGTTGTATGTTGTGGCTTGTATTTTAAAACAGTAAAAAAATTATCGTAAAAAGGCTTTCAAATCCTCATAATTAGAAATTTTTACACTAACTTTTTCTTCGTTTATCACGCTTTCAATTTGTGTTGGAATTGGGAGCGTAATGCCCAAAGCAGGTTCGACCACATCTAGGAATTTAATAGGATGTGCCGTTTCTAAGAAAACACCAATGGCATTATCGTGTTTTTGTAATTGTTTTTTAAGCCCTAAATAGCCCACGGCACCGTGCGGTTCTGCAATGTAGCCGTTTGTGTTATAAATATTTTTCACAGCTTCAAGTGTTTGCTCGTCGTTATAGCTATAAGAAGAGAAGTCTTTTTCGATAGCTTTTAGATCATGATTGTACAATTCCTGAATTCGGATAAAATTACTCGGGTTGCCCACATCCATTGCGTTAGAAATCGTTGCTTTTGAAGGTTTTGGGTCGTATTCTCCGCTTGCTAAGAATCTTGGTACCGTATCGTTTACGTTGGTAGACGCTACAAAATGCTCAATTGGCAAGCCTAATTTTTTTGCCATGATTCCGGCACAAATATTTCCGAAATTTCCACTCGGACAAGAGAAAACCAAAGGTTTGTTTAGTTTTTTTAAAGCTTTGTAAGCAAAGAAAAAATAAAACATTTGTGGCAGCCAGCGCGCAATATTGATAGAATTGGCCGAAGTAAGGTTTTTGTGAGCCAAACTGTCGTCTAAAAAAGCTTTTTTGACCATGTCCTGACAATCATCAAAAACACCATCAACTTCTAGGGCTTTGATGTTTTTTCCGAGAGTCGTTAACTGTTTTTCCTGAATGTTGCTCACTTTCCCGGAAGGGTATAAAATCACGACATCGACACCAGCTACGCCTAAAAATCCGCTGGCAACAGCACCACCTGTATCTCCCGAAGTGGCTACTAAAACGGTATTTTTGCTGTCTTTGTTGTCTTTATTAAAGTAGGCCAGACAACGCGACATAAAACGGGCACCAACATCTTTGAAAGCCATAGTTGGACCATGAAATAATTCTAGAGAATAAATATCTTTCTCGACTTCAACAACTGGAAAATCAAAGCTTAAAGTGTCGGCAATAATTTCTCTTAAATTTGCCTCGGGGATTTCATCACCTACAAACTGATGAATGACATCAAAAGCAATCTCATTGTGACTGAGATTTTCGATTACGTTAAAAAACGCTGGATTTAAAGGTGTAATGATTTGCGGAAAATACAATCCTTTATCACTTGCTAGTCCTTGAATTACAGCTTCTTTAAACGAAACTTCTGGTGCATTGTGATTTAAACTATAGTATTTCATTGTTTTTAAGTTCTTAGTTATTACTTCCTAGTCCTTAGTCTTAATTTCAATCTTTAGCTTTTGCAACTAAGGACCAATTACTAAGAACTAAGTACTCATTTTAAATAATTCTCACGCCATCAGGATTTATTTTCGAAACGTGAATTTCATAAGGCAAATTCATTTTTTCGTATACGTCACTCATCGCTTTGGCAATTTGATCTGCGGTATTTTTTCCTCGGCTTAAAGCAAAAATAGAAGGGCCAGAACCTGAGATTCCGGAGCCCAAAGCACCGTTTTCTAAAGCTGTTTGTTTGATTAAATCAAAACCAGGAATCAAAACGCTACGCAACGGTTCTACGATTTCGTCATGAAGCGAACGCCCGATCAAATCATAATCCTTGGTGTACAACCCTGCAATTAACCCACCTACATTTCCCCACTGCATGATGGCACTTTTTAGGGAAACTGTTTGTTTTAAAACAGAACGGGCATCAGAAGTTTTTAACTCAATTTGAGGGTGAACCACCGTTGCGAACAATTCTTCAGGACTGTCAATCCTGATAATATCCAGTGGATGATAACTTCGCACCAGCGTAAAACCTCCCAAAAGGGCAGGGGCAACGTTGTCGGCATGTGCATTTCCGCTGGCTAATTTTTCGCCTTGCATGGCAAATTGCACCAAATCTTTGCGAGAGTAAGGTTTTCCTAATAATTCATTGATGCCAAAAACAGCTCCTGCAGCACTAGCAGCACTACTACCAATACCGCTTCCGGCTTTGATGTGTTTGTAAATTTCGATTTCAAATCCGCAATCCACTTCTAAGGTTGCCAGCATTGCGAGAGCGGCTACTCCTGCAACATTTTTCTCGGTTTCTAAAGGCAAATCGGCACCTATAATTTTAGTAATGCGAACACCTTTTTGGTCTACTTTTCGAACAATCATTTCGTCACCTGCATTGTCCAGGCAAAGTCCCAGAACGTCAAATCCGCAGGAAAGATTCGCGATTGTGGCTGGGCAAAAGAGTTTTATTTCTGTCATTTTTTTTTAAGGTTCTGTTTCTAAGCTTCTAAGTCTCTAAGTTGCTAAGGTTTTGCTGTAATATTTTTTAAGTTTCTGAGTAACTAAGTTGCTAAGATAAGTTTATAAAAAAACTTAGAAACTTAGCAACTCAGTAGCTTAGCACCTTTAATTATTCCCAATACGAATTACATCTGCAAAAATACCAGAAGCCGTTACGGCAGCACCAGCTCCGGCTCCTTTTATCAATAATGGCTGATCTACGTAGCGATCGGTATAAAAGAGGACGATATTGTCTTTTCCCTCTAAATTATAAAAAGGATGATCTTTGGGAATAAATTGCAGGCCAACGCTTGCTTTTCCGTTTTCGAATTGCGCTACATATTTCAATCTCGAATCTTTACTGAGTGCTTCTTCATAGATTTTCTCAAAATGAGGAGCATGTTTGATTAAAGAGGTAAAAAAGTCTTCGTTATTAGTCGTTGCTAAACATTCGGCTGGCAGGAATGATTCGTTGTCAATGGCGTCAATATCCATTTCGTAACCGCTTTCGCGAATGAGAATCAGTATTTTGCGTGCTACGTCAATTCCGCTGAGGTCAATTTTCGGATCAGGCTCGGTAAAACCTTGTACACCCGCTTCTTTTACCACATCGTGAAACGAGTTATTTTTATCAAAATTATTAAAGATAAAGTTCAAACTTCCAGACAAAACAGCCTGTATTTTATGTACTTTATCACCAGAAGCAATTAAGTTTTTTACCGTATCGATAATCGGTAATCCCGCACCCACATTGGTTTCAAACAAAAATGGAGCGTTGTACTGACGCGATAAACTCTTTAGTTTTTTATAATTTTCGTAAGCCGATGAACACGCGATTTTATTGCAGGTTACCACGGCAATACTTTGTTTTAAGAACTGCTCGTAGGTTTCAGAAACGCTTGCATTGGCTGTAATATCTACAAAAATACTGTTGCGTAAATTGAGTTCTTTCGCACGGGCGATAAATGCTTCTTTTTGGGCAATTTCGCCATTCTCTAAAGCCGCTTGCCATTCTTTTAGAGAAATTCCGTCTTCGTCAAAAAGCATTTTTCTAGAATTTGACAACGCAATTACGCGAACGTTTATCTTTAAATTATCTTTTAAAAATTTTCTTTGATTGTGAATTTGCTCGATGAATTTTTCTCCAACGTTTCCAACACCCATCACAAACAAATTGAGTTGTTTGGTGTTTTCTTCAAAGAAGTTTTCATGTAGTGTATTCAATGCTTTTTTTACGTCTCTTTCGTTAATTACTGCAGAGATATTTCTTTCAGAAGCACCTTGTGCAATAGCGCGAATATTGACATTGTTTTTTCCTAAAGTACTAAACATTCTTCCGCTTAGACCTTGATGATTTTTCATATTTTCACCGACCAAAGCAATAATACAAAGGTTTTTTTCTACAATACACGGATCGATTTTGTTTTGTAAAATCTCAATTTCAAAAGCTTTATTGATGGCAATTTCGGCATTATCAGCATCCGAATTTAGAATTCCGATACAAATAGAATGCTCTGAAGAAGCCTGAGTGATAAAAATAACATTGATTTTTTCGTGTGACAAGACTTCGAACAATCGTTTTGAAGAACCTGAAACTCCAATCATTCCTGGGCCTTCTAGTGTTAAAAGCGAAATGTTATCAATATGACTGATACCTCTCACGGCTGTGCCATTTGCAGGTGCCTGATTGGTAATTAAAGTACCCTCTGCCTGAGGATCAAAAGTATTTTTAATTAAAATTGGAATATTTTTGCGCAAAACCGGCTGAATTGTTGGCGGGTACAGAACTTTGGCTCCAAAATGCGACAACTCCATCGCTTCCTGATACGAAATAGTAGCAATTGGCTGGGCTTGTTTTACGATTTTTGGGTTAGCAGTAAACATTCCGTTGACGTCAGTCCAGATTTCGAGTTGTTCAGCATCAAGCGCTCCGGCAAGAATTGCCGCGGTGTAATCTGAACCTCCGCGACCTAAAGTAGTTGTGATGCCGTCAAGAGTCAAGGCGATAAAGCCTGGTAAAATATTGATTTGAGATTCGTTTTGAGCAAAGTATTTTTGAATCAATTGATTTGAAATTTCAAAATTTACTACCGCTTTACCAAAGTTACCATTTGTTTTAATGATTTCGCGGCTGTCTTTGTAAACAGAGTTTTTATTAATTTGATGATACGCTTGCGCAATGATATAAGACGAAAGCAGCTCTCCAAAACTCAAAATAGTATCGGCAGTTCGCGGAGACAATTCGCCTAATAAAAAACAGCCATCCAGCAAAGTTTCTAGGTGATTGATAATTCGTTTTATATGACTTAACAAGCTGCTTTGCTCGCTTACCGGAATTAATTCTTTTAGCGCATCCAGGTGTTTTTTCTCAATTTCGGCAACGATTTCTCTAAAACTTTCATCGTTAGCGGCTGCTTTTGCTGCTGCCAGTTGCAGTAAATCGGTTACTTTGCTTAATGCCGAAACGACTACTGCTAGTCTTCCTTCTTTTGAATTTTGATTAATAATTTCTAGAACGAGTTTTATATTTTGTGCATTGGCTACCGAAGTTCCGCCAAATTTTAATACTTTCATTTTGATATTTTTTTCTTTTAAAGCAAATGTTTTTATGTATCCAACGACTCTCTTCTTTCGAGAAAAAAGTATAGATAACCAAGGATTATATGTAAAAATGTATACCCCTAAGGGGTAGTAGTAGTTGTAGTAGATGTTGTAGCAGCAATTGCAACTCTGTTTTGAGTTGTCATTGTAGATAGATATTTGTAGCTGTTACTTTTCATTTCTTGTTTTCAAAAGTACAGTTTTTTATAAAAGAGAAAAACCTTTATTTTCTTTTTGCGAATATTTCAATAATTCAAAAAGTACCAATTTAATATTACGTATTTACTAAAATTAAATCTTTAAGGTTACCGTATTCGTATAATTTTACTTATTTTTTTGATGCTATAAACTGAATTTCAAAGATTTATTTTATAAAAAAGGAATAAAAAAATACCTACTTTGTCCTATATGTTAAGTAGAATATGTTTTTGTAAATGATTTTTTTGAAATTTAAAGAGACAGCGCAGGTAAAAAAAGTAAACATATGGTTTATTGCTGAGTTACGTTTGTTTACGGAATAAAAAGATAATTTATAAAAGGTTAAAATTTTAATTATTAGGAATAAAGGTTGCTTTTTAATATTGATTTGTTGAATTTTGAGCTCTCAAAATACAGATAAGATGAAAGAAATCCATTATATAAGTTCAGAATTATTGACATTAGAAGTTTTGCAAGAAATAATTGTACATCAAAAAATGATTGAATTGTCTGACGAAGCCAAAATAAATGTTCAAAAATGCCGTGATTATTTAGATAAAAAAATGGCCACACATTCGGAGCCTATTTATGGAATCAATACTGGTTTTGGATCGCTTTGTAATGTAAAAATTTCGAACGAAAACTTATCACAGCTTCAGGAAAATCTTGTAAAATCGCATGCTTGCGGAACAGGCGAAGAAGTGCCATTAGAAATCGTAAAACTAATGTTATTGCTTAAAATACAGTCGCTAAGCTATGGTCATTCGGGAGTACAATTGCAGACTTTGAACCGTTTGGTTGATTTTTATAATAATGATGTTTTACCTATTATCTATACACAAGGTTCTTTGGGAGCTTCGGGAGATTTGGCACCTTTGGCACATTTGTCGTTACCTTTATTAGGAGAAGGCGAAGTGTTTTTTGAAGGCAAAAAAGTACATGCCAGCGAAGTTTTGAAACATTTTGGCTGGCAGCCGATCGTTTTGCAATCTAAAGAAGGTTTGGCATTGCTAAACGGAACGCAATTTATGAGTGCTTACGGAGCTCATATTTTGATGAAAGCCTACAAATATTCGTATTTAGCAGATTTAATCGGAACTATTTCGCTAGAAGCTTTTGATGGAAGAAGTGAACCTTTTAACGAATTGATTCATTTTGTGCGCCCTCATAAAGGACAAATTTTGACTGCACAGCGCATCAATGAGTTTTTGGAAGGAAGCGAAATTATTGCACAAGAGAAAAAACATGTTCAGGATCCGTATTCTTTCCGTTGTATGCCTCAAGTTCATGGAGCTTCAAAAGATGCGATGGATTATGTTAGAAAAGTATTCAAAACCGAAATCAATTCGGTTACCGATAATCCCAATATATTTATAGAAGCCGATGAGATTATTTCGGGAGGTAATTTTCACGGTCAACCTTTGGCTTTAGCCTTAGATTTTATAGCAATTGCTTTGGCCGAATTAGGCAGTATTTCAGAGAGAAGAACCTATCAATTGATTTCGGGATTGCGCAATCTTCCTGCTTTTTTGGTAGATAATCCTGGTTTGAATTCCGGCTTTATGATTCCGCAATACACTGCTGCAAGTATTGCAAGTCAGAACAAACAATTGGCAACTCCGTCTAGTGTAGACAGTATTGTTTCGAGCAATGGGCAAGAAGATCATGTAAGTATGGGCGCAAATGGAGCCACAAAAGCACTTCGTGTTATGGATAATTTAGAGCGTATTTTGGCGATCGAATTAATGAATGCTTCGCAGGCAATTGCGTATAGAGCACCCCTGAAATCAAGTGATTTTATCGAGATGTTTCTCAGTAGTTACAGAGAGATTGTGCCTTTGGTAAAAGAAGACAGGATCTTGCATTACGATATCGAAAAGACCGTTGTATTCCTGGATAGTTTCCAAATAGAAAACGATTTGTTAACAATGGCTTAACATTGCAAATTAATATTGAAGTAATTTTGCGGTATCAAAAATATAAAAATGTCAATAAACAGTATTTTCCAATTTTTAGTGCCGAAAGACAAAAAATTCTTTCCACTTTTTGAAGAGGCTTCAAGCAATTTGATCGAATTGGCTTCTAATTTACACGAAGCTGTAAACCTTCCTTTGAAAGAAAGAGAAGTTCTTTTTCAGAAAATAGATGAGTTAGAACAAAGAGGAGAAGACATTACACGTCAGACTAATTTAGAGTTGAGTAGAAACTTTATAACTCCATTCGATAGAGAAGACATTCACACATTAATAACATCTATTGATAACGTGGCTGATTATTTGCATGGTGCAGCCAGCAGAATGAGATTATATCAGGTTGATAAAATTACAAAATCAATCAGAAAGATGACCGAAATCAACCTTGAGGCGTGTCAAAATATTGACAGTGCCGTAAAAGAGTTGAGCAACTTAAAAAACATGAATGTTATTAAGGAGGCATGTGCCAGAATTAATAAACTTGAAAACAAATCGGATAACGTTTATAACAAAGCAGTTTTTGAAATTTTTGAAAACGAAACAGACGCTAAAAATATTATTAAATATAAAGAAGTGTTATCTGTTTTAGAATCTGCAACAGACAAATGTAAAAGTGTTGCAAACATACTAGAATCTATTTCGGTAAAACATTCTTAAATTCAATTTATTTCATTCTGAAGTTATAATTTTATGACGCTACTTATAATTATTATAGTATTAGCTTTAATTTTTGATTACATCAATGGTTTTCATGATGCGGCAAATGCTATAGCTACAGTTGTTGCAACAAAGGTTCTAACGCCTTTTCAGGCCGTACTTTGGGCAGCTTTTTTTAACTTTTTAGCTTATTGGGTTTTCGGATTTGGTGTTGCAGATACAGTAGCAAAAACCGCACATACCATGGAGATTAATTTGGTAGTGATTTTAGCGGGTGTTATTGCGGCTATTTGCTGGAATTTATTGACATGGTGGTTAGGAATTCCTTCTAGTTCATCACACACTCTGATCGGTGGTTTTGCCGGAGCAGCTGTGGCTCACGCAATAGCAGTACACGGTTTTTCTGGTTATGCAGGCGAAGATGGAACTACACATTATTGGTACGAAATCGTAAGTTGGTACAAAGCAGGTAAAGATGGTGCAATGCCTTCGGGAGTTCTTATCATTATTGCCTTTATTGTTTTAGCACCATTATTGGGAGCATTAGCATCATACCTAATTTCAATCTGGTTGTTAAATGCTTCTCGTAAAGTTATTGGCCCTAAAATATTCACAGTTGTTTTAATGATCGCTACTGTATGGGTTGTTAGTCGCTTGATGGTTCCTTATGAAGAGATTGTTGCGCATGGAAAACCTCGATTTGATTCGCATTTTTGGAGCGTAGCTTTCGATCCGCATAATATCAAATGGCTTTTAGTGGCCTTTATTATCTTAACAGTAAGTGGTTTTTGTTTGATCTTTAGTAGTTTAAATCTACATCAGGCTGATGCTGCGCTAAAGAAAATGCAATTATTATCTTCTGCGGCTTTTAGTTTAGGTCACGGAGGAAATGATTCTCAAAAAGTAATGGGTATTATAGCAGCGGCTGTTGCAGTTTATATCAATACAAATCCGGGAGTTCACATGGCTTCATGGTTAGACGTTGTACTGCCAAATGATGATATGGGTATAAAAGGTGTAATGCCGGGTTGGATTCCGTTAGCGTGTTATTCTGCAATTGCAGCAGGAACTTTAAGTGGTGGTTGGAAAATTGTAAAAACAATGGGTTCTAAGATCACAAAAGTAACTTCTTTTGAAGGTGTTGCCGCAGAAACAGCTGGAGCTTTAACATTATATTTTACTGAGCATTTAAAAATTCCAGTAAGTACAACCCACACAATTACAGGTTCTATTATTGGAGTTGGATTAACAAAACGTGTCTCCGCAGTTCGTTGGGGAGTTACCGTTAGTTTGATCTGGGCTTGGATATTGACTATTCCTATTTCGGCAATTTTGGCTGGATTGGTTTATTTTATTTTAAGTATATTTATGTAAATAATGATTTTTGTAAAATGTGAAAGATAAAATCGCATTTTTAGAACATAAAAAAAAAGCTAGTTTCTGAATTTGAAACTAGCTTTTTTTTATACTTTTATATTGCTTTTATTCTTTTGTAAATAAAAATTCTTTTCCCCCTTGATTTAAAGTCATTTGTTTTTCACTGGCCTTAAATTCTAACACAACCCCAGCCTGATCAAACTTAAAAACTGTTGTGCTATTTGCTTCCAGAGGAAATGCAGATTGACCTGTTGCTTGCGCCATCAAGGAAGCTTCCTTTTTAGTAATGGTTATTTTTAGCGGAATTTCTAAACTAGCATAAGTGCCTAAATATTGATCTAATATTTCGGTTTTTAATGTTACTTTCTCAAAATTAGGCATTTCAAAAGGTTTGTTGAAATAAGAACTCAAAGCACATAAAACAATATTATTTAGATCATAATTCAGTCCGTTTGAAGTAAGTGCTACCGCAAGTTTTTCTTTTTCGAAATAACTCAATAAAGATCTAAAACCATCAATTCCTCCGCTGTGTCCGTAACTTTTTCTTTCAAAATAAGGATATTCAAACATTCCCATTCCGTATTTGTCTTTTATGGTTTTCATTAAAGTTACATTTTCTAATGAAATTATTTTTCCAGCAAAAAGATTTTTAATAAAAATAGTCAAATCAGTAGGATTAGACACAAGTGCTCCAGCGCCTTGTGGGATTGATAGGTCTGTTTCTGTGCTTTTTTTCCATTCTCCCGAAAAAGTATACGAGTTACACTCTTTAGTATCTAAATTGATTTTTCCTCCGTAATACGTGTTTTTTAGTTGTAGATGTTTGATGATTTTTTGATTTAAAATTTCAGAATACGATTTTTTGTAAACAGCTTCAATAATAAATGTGAGTAAAACATAGTTAGAATTACTATATTCTCCTTTTGTATCTGGTTCAAAAACAATTTCTCCCGAACTAATTCTTTCAATCATTTTCTCCTTAGACTGATACTGTGTTTGCCATTCTGCGTAATTTTTATCACTAGTAAAATTATAAATACCACTGCGATGATTGAGTAAGTTAGAAATGGTAATTTTGTTCGAATTTTTTACTGTCGGAAAGTACTTGTCGATTGTTTGGTTCAAATTTAATTTTTTCTCTTCAATCGCTTTAAAAATCAAAGAGGCGGTAAACATTTTGGAAATAGAACCAATTCGGTATTTTGTTTGCGCATCTGATTTTTTTGAGGTCGCGATGTCATCATATCCAATAGCATTCGAATAAATTATTTTGCCATTTTCAGAAACTGCGATACTTCCCATGTATTTGTTATTTTTATCTAATAGCTGAAAAAGGCTGTCAAGTCGTTTTGAGTTGAAATTTTGAGCAAATCCGTTACTAATAATAAGGAAGAACAGCGAAGAAAAAAGTAATTTTTTCATGAAGTATCGTTTTTAAATTGATTTTTTGTAGTATAAAAATATACTAAATAGAGAGATAAACAATAAAGATAATAGTGTTAATTTTTATTGAAGTAATAATTTTATTTTTTTGAATGCATCGCTTTTAAAAAAACTAATTACGAGTTATGAGAGTCATTCATATACTAAAAGCATAAAAAAAAAGCGACACCGTTAAGTATCGCTTTTCAATTTTATATAAATCTAAAATTTAGATCGCAGTAACGATTGCTACAAAGTCATCTGCTTTTAGGGCAGCTCCTCCAATTAGACCGCCGTCTACGTCTGGTTTAGAGAAGATCTCTTTGGCATTATCCGGTTTTACAGAACCACCGTACAAAATAGAAACTTCGTCAGCAATATCGGCTCCAAAAGCTTTACGAACGGTTTCTCTAATAAATTCGTGCATTTCCTGCGCTTGTTCCGGTGAAGCTGTTTCTCCTGTTCCAATTGCCCAAACAGGCTCGTATGCCAGTACGATATTGGCCCACGATTCTTTTGCAATATGAAAAACACCATCACGCAATTGATTTTCAACAATATTAAAATGATTTCCTGATTGACGATCTTTCAATTCTTCTCCAAAACAAAAAATTACAGTCATTTCATGTTTCAAAGCAGTATCAACTTTAGATGCAATTAAGGCATCACTTTCGTGAAAAATAGCTCTGCGCTCAGAGTGGCCTAAAATCACAGTATTGACACCAACGCTTTTAAGCATGTCTGCAGAAATTTCTCCTGTAAATGCACCACCTTCTGCCTGATGAACGTTTTGTGCTGCAACTCCAATAGTTGTGTTTTTTACTTTTGCCACAGCAGCAGCTAAGTTTACAAATGTTGGTGCAACAATTACCTGAGCAGTAGTTTGAGCTGGTATTTTAGTAATTAATTCAGTTAATAATTCTTCTGTTTGACCAGCGTTTTTGTGCATTTTCCAGTTTCCTGCAACAATTTTTTTCCTCATTTTGGTAGTTTTTATTTTTTAATTTTTGTTTGTTTTCTTGAAATTGAATTTCAAATTTATTTCAGGCTCGATAAAGTTTCGTTGATTTTATCAAAATCAGTTTCGATAGCGCGGTACAAAACAATTTTACCTGTTTTATCTACGATAATGTATCGCGGAATCCAATCAAGATCAATGGCTTTTCCAAAAACACCTTTCATACCGTCATTCATCATAAAATGATCGCCTTTTAATTCGTGTTTTTCAATTCCGATTTTCCATTTATCCGCCGTTTTATCAGCTGAAAGAAATAAATAGGAAGCTTCAGGATGGCTTGCTTGAAGTTCTTTTACTTTAGGCATTGCTTTTACACAATCGCCACACCAGGAAGCCCAAACTTCGATCACCAAAGTTTTTCCTTTGTATTTTTTTAAGATGTTTTTGAAAGTAACCTGGCTGTCATCTGTAGCTAATAATTTTTGAGACAAAGCCTCTTTAGAAAAATTTGTTTTTTGAGCTTGTGAGCAAGAAAAAGTTATAACGGCAAAAAGTAGTAGTGCTATTTGTTTCATTTTAATTTGTTTTAAACAAAGTTAATCAAACAATTTGAATGCCAAATGGAGATTAACAAAATTTGAACACTCCTTTATTTTATCACAAATCTTAAAATTTTGGTTAGAAAAAAGGTTCTGAAATCGTAATAGTTGGTTGTAGAAATCTCAAATTTTAATGAATTTTGAGCAATAGCTTTTAAGAAGGGAGTAAAAAAAATAATGTTTTTTTATTTAAAAAGAAATTTAAGAAGTCAAAAAACGTCAGATATACATAAAAAAGCCTTTAATACTTATTCTGAATTTAGAATGTACTGAAGACTTTTTTGAAGGCTTTTACTCATATTTTTTAATTCAAATCATAATTGCCATTTGCCCATTTTTTAGAAGGAATAATCCATTCGTCCATAGCTTTGTATAAAAAGCCATGTTTAAGATTCGTATTCAATTCGATTTCTTTAAAATGATTTATTGTAAGTGTAGACGTTTCTTTTCGGTTAACAGCCGAAACACCATATATATCTGATTTTTCATAAATAGTTAATATGTTTCCACAGAAATTAATATTCTGAATTTCTGCTATATCAGTGTCTCTAAAACATCCAATAAAAACAAAATTTACATCTGGATTTGCGAGATAAGTCGATACATATTGTGCGATATAACCCCCTTTTGAAGTTCCGATCACAGTAATTTTATTAGCAGTTACGCCTTTTTTAATTAATTTTTTAATTTGTTTGGCAATCTTTTCAGCATATTCAGCTGCATTGGTATTTTTGCTTCTGATTTCGCTAAAAACAATAAAACCATCTTTTCTGTATGAGGCCAAAATTTCATTGTATTCCGCTTTTCCATATTCAGGATGCGCAACACTTAAATCATTTTCTTCAATAAATTTATTGTGCAAAAAGAATATATAATGTTGATCTTGTTTTGGTGTCTTTTCTTGGCTAAAGCCTGTGAAAAAACTTAGTGTAATACATAAAAAAGTAAAGAAGAATCTTTGAAATCGTTTCATTAAAAGGCTTTTTTTTCGAAATATTTTCAACAAATATAAGAAAAATAGTTCAGGCTAAACTTTCTTATTTTTATACCATCTTTAGAAAAAAAAACGCCAATAATCTAATATAGAATATTGGCGCCCTCTGTATTTATAAATTATCGTTTTTTAAAGATTATAAGCAACGTCTGATAATTTTAAATCAGCAATATCATTGTAATGTACTTTTTGAATTATAGTTCCGTTATGCAAAACCACAATACTCGGATTGGCTCTTTCGATCGTTTTTAAGGTCGTGGCATCACAGAAATAAAAATCTACATTTAAGCCAAATTGTTTTTTTGCTTTTGCAATTTCATCAGCTCCAGAAGCCGTCATGGCAATTACCTTGTAACCTTTTGCTTTTGCTTCCTGATTCAGTTTTTCTAATTTCTGCATTCCAGATTGTGCAGACAATTTTAAATCGTAGGTAACAAAAATCAATAATTTTGGTTCTTTTAGCAGCTCTTCTTTATAATCAGAATCGTCTTTTGTCATGGTGAAATCGTGAATTGGCGGCACATAACCTTCTGTGATTACTTTGTCTTTTCGGTCAACAAAAGTGGCTCCTTCCGGAATGTTCATCAAATCTTTTTCGCTAAATTCTTTATCAACGCCGTTTACTTTATAGATAAAAATCATTTCAACCACAGATTTTGGCGCTCCTTCAGGAATTTCCATCCCCTTCTCGATATTGGTTCCCACTTTATAAGGTCGAAAATCTTTTATCGGATTGTGGTTCAATACCCAAACGGCCATAAAGACGCATAAAGCAACGCTCACGTACACTACAAAATTGTTTTTTTGACCTGTAAATAGAGGTTTTATTAATTTTTGATTGAAGAATAAAATCAAAATAAAGAAAAGTAAAACGATATCTTTTGTAAACGACTGCCATGGTGTAAGGTGCAAAGCGTCGCCAAAGCAGCCACAGTCTTTTACAACATCAAAATAGGCGGAGTAGAAGGTAAGGAAGGTAAAAAAGACAATTAAAATCAGTAAACTTCCAATCGTTATTTTTGACTTATATCCTACCAGCAACATTACGCCCAAAACCACTTCGAGAATAACCAAAATGATCGCCAATGCCAATGCCAACGGCTCTAAGAACGGCATGTTAAAAACGGGTTCGCTAAAATATTCTGCTAGTTTATAAGAGAATCCAACAGGATCATTAAGTTTAATCAATCCTGAAATGATAAATAATACTCCGACAAATAATCGGGAAAACTGAGTAAGGATGTTTTTCATATTTTAATTTTTTTGCGACAAATCACAACACTTAAATAATGTAATTCGCAGCTTAATATTTATTTAATAGGATTTAAAATTAGGGCAAAAACAGCATAATTGATCATATCCTGATAATTAGCATCTATGCCTTCTGAGACCAAAGTTTTGCCTTTATTGTCTTCAATTTGCTTGACGCGAAGGAGCTTTTGGAGAATCAAATCGGTTAAAGAACTTACACGCATATCACGCCAGGCCTCGCCATAATCGTGATTTTTGGCTTCCATTAATTCTTTGGTCAATTTAATTTTAGCATCGTACAATTCAGTTGCTTTTTCTACATCTAGATCAGGTTGATCAACAACACCTAATTCTAATTGAATTAAAGCCATGATCGAATAATTGATGATTCCGATAAATTCTCCTTGTTCGTCTTCATCTACTTTGCGAATTTCGTTTTCCTGTAAACTTCTGATTCTTTGTGCTTTTATGAATATTTGATCGGTTAGAGAAGGCAATCTCAAGATACGCCAGGCGCTGCCGTAATCTTTCATTTTGTTGACAAATAAAGTGCGGCAAACCGTAATTACATTATCATATTCAAGGGAAGTATTCTTCATTTATTGCTGTATATTTGCTAAAATTTCTTCAAAAATAAGGATAATTTTTTAAGAGTTTCAAGTTTAAGGTTTTCTTTGTTTCAAGTTTTTTCTAAACAAAGTGTTAATGCCAATAACTTGAAACTTGAAACCTGAAACAAAAACAATAAAAATGCTGATTAACTGCAAAGCCCAACTGATTGATTTGTCGATTCCTAAAGTAATGGGGATTTTAAATGTTACGCCAAATTCTTTTTTTGATGGAGGAAAATATAAAAATGAGGAGGAAATTATATCGCAAGTAGATAAAATGTTGTCTGATGGCGCTACGTTTATTGATATTGGCGCGTATTCGAGCAAACCAAGTGCCGAATTTGTTTCGGAAGAAGAAGAGATTAAGAGAATTGTTCCTGCGATTGAACTTATTTTAAAGCATTTTCCAAAGGCATTATTGTCTATTGATACTTTTAGAGCCGAAGTGGCAAAAGTGAGTTTAGAAAGCGGAGCAGCAATGATCAACGATATTGCCGCCGGAGAGTTA
This sequence comes from Flavobacterium flavipigmentatum, assembly GCF_020911905.1. Taxonomy (NCBI): domain Bacteria; kingdom Pseudomonadati; phylum Bacteroidota; class Flavobacteriia; order Flavobacteriales; family Flavobacteriaceae; genus Flavobacterium; species Flavobacterium flavipigmentatum. The sequence goes on from NZ_CP087133.1 coordinate 2,798,083, forward strand.
GACGATAAAATGTTTGACGTGATTGCAAAGTACAACGTTCCGTATATCATGATGCACATGCGCGGTAATCCGCAGACGATGCAGAGTTTGACGCAATACGATGATATTGTAAAAGAAATGTTGTTCTATTTTTCTGAAAAAGTAAAAAAAGCAAGAAGTTTAGGAATCAACGATTTGATTCTTGATCCTGGTTTTGGTTTTGCCAAAACGACTGATCAAAATTATGAAGTTTTGCAAAAAATGGAACTTTTTAATATACTAGAATTGCCTGTTTTAGCGGGTGTTTCGAGAAAATCGATGATTTATAAAACATTGCAAACGACTGCGCAAGAAGCCTTAAACGGAACAACAGTTTTGAATACCGTTGCATTGACAAAAGGGGCAAAAATTTTACGTGTTCACGATGTAAAAGAAGCGGTAGAATGTGTTACTTTGTTTAGTAAGATTAGTTTATAAAATAAATAAACATTTCAATTTGTCATTTCGACGAAGGAGAAATCTTCGTTGCAGAATCGACAAAGATTGGCTTTTTTTACCGAGTTTCTTGATGAAATTTCTCCTTCGTCGTAATGACATACTTTGTGTTTTTAAAAAATAAATAATTATGAAATATATTACTTTAATTATTACTTTAATTCTTTTTAGTTGCGGAAAAAAGGAAGATGTATTATTACCAAAATCAAACGTAACAATTGTAAAAGAGGTAGAAGATCATTCGCCTATTTACATCTTTTTTAAAACCGAAGGAAAAGACACAATCGCCGATGTAAACCGAAAAAATAGTATTATTTCGACCAATTGGATTTTTAATATCGACAAACGTCTGCCTTTAAAATTGGTAATTCCCGAAGTAATGAAGTTGCAGGAAAAAAAGCGCGGAGACAGCGCTCATAAAAATGAGAAAGCTGAGAATTATTACTCTTACGCCGATTCTATCGGAAAAAATTTAGCCTTTTTACCTTTCACGAAAGTGTATTATAAAATGGAAAATGTCAGTAAAAACAGCAGCCAATTGTATTTCAGAAAAAATGGAATGATAGAATATAGAGGTAGAAAAACGTATGATTTTCCTAAAAATAATTTGAAACCTTTTCTGTATAGCTTAGTAATAAATCCAAAAGCTGAAATTATATTTTCATACGATAAAAAGATGCTTTATGGAGATTATATTCAATGTAAAATATTGGTAAAAACGATAGTTGATAAAAAGATTCCTTTCGTTTTTATAAATGACGAAAAAGAGTATATCTACTAAATAATTTTAGGATTAACTAAAATCAACAAATCAACGATTAAACGTTATTGGTGGTGATACGGTTCGTTCCTTAAAATAGTAAATCCTCGATACAATTGCTCGATAAAAAACAAGCGCACCATTTGGTGTGAAAACGTCATTAGCGAAAGCGAAATTTTACCTTGCGATTTGCTGTAAACCGTTTCTGAAAATCCGTAAGGACCGCCAATTACAAAGACTAAAGTTTTAATTCCGGAGTTCATCTTTTTTTGCAATTCTTCAGAAAAACCAACGCTCGAGAAGTTTTTTCCGTTTTCATCCAAAAGGATCAACTGATCGGTTGGCGTTAGTTTTGAGAGAATCAATTCGCCTTCTTTTTCCTTTTGTTGGCTTTCAGATAAGTTTTTTACGTTTTTGATATCCGGAATGATCTCTAAATCAAATTTGATGTAAAACGACAAACGTTTGGTATAATCGTCAATCAAAGTCTGTAACGATTTATTGTCGGTTTTGCCAATGGCGATAAGTTTGATGTTCATTGTTTAGTTTTATTTCTTGCCACAGATTAAGAAGATTTTCACAGATTAATAGAAAGCGAATTAAAAAATAATCCTTTTTACTCCTTTAATCTTTGGCATAAAAAATATTTAATTCTTCGAAAATTGATTTTCAAAAGTTTTGAATCTTGCAACCAAATCCTTAAGTAATTGTTTTTTTACAGCTTCATCTTGAATAAAACTGTAGTTGATACTGTTATAAACATATTGTTTGATGGTGGCATACGAAACATCAGGATATCTTTTGGCCAGTAAAACATATTGTTCGGTCATGTTGGTACGTAAAATTCCTGCATCGTCTGTACTAATTACGATGGGTACGTTAAATTCTTTGTAAAGTGTAAATGGATGACGGCCTTCTTTTACTTTTAAAATAAATTCGTTACTGGCCAAATTAATCTCTATCGGAATCGTATTTTTTGCCATGTAGCGCAACAAATTATACGAGTTTGCTTCGTATGCAATGTCTACTCCGTGCCCGATTCTGTTGGCACCTGCTACATAAATAGCATCGTTTATATGCCAGGTTAAATCTTCTGGTTGTACCAATCCTAAAGTGAGTTCACCAGCGTGAAGGGTATATTTTACAGCTGGAAATTTAGTATGGCAATATTTAAACATCATCATGTGCAGCCAGTAATCCTTCATAGAAGTATCACCATGTTCTGGAGAAACAATGTTAACTCCCGCCACCAATTTGCTGCTGTTTGCCGAAATAAATGCAATAGTCAGGTTTTTGAACAAATCAATCGGATTCATGAAACGCAGTACAAAATTTTGATAGCGCATTGTAAAACGGTCATCATCAATTTTTAAATCGTTGTGTAGTTTTGCGATGAAATTGTTATTGAAATCCTCAGCATATTTTTTGGCCTCTTTTTTCTGAATTGATTGATACAATTCGTCTAAAAGTTGTAGCACGGCTTTCTCGTCTTTTTGAGTTGCAGCTTGGCGAAGTTTTACATTAAAATCACTCAAATCATCCATTTTCATGTCGCACGGAATCGTAGACAATTGTGTTTCGATATAACTGACATTTTCTGTAAGCGCTCGTTTTTTTAATTCAACCAAACCTTCTGCAAAATGACCGGCAATAGTGGTTTCAAATTTAATAAAGGAATCAAAAAATAAATCATCAGAAGGCACAGAACCATTATAATCTTTAGCAGACCAGGTTTGCATGACTTGTTGCTCGTAAAAATGCAGTTTGCCTTCGTTTTTAAGATAAGAGAAAGTTTGCCAATTGCCAACAGCAGGTTTTATTTTAGAAGCTGCCATCGTTTCTAAATTCAGATAAAAATCTTCTGCAATAGCTCTTTCCAAAAGAGGTTCTGCATAAACTGATCCCGAAAAATGATGGTGTAAATCGCCACCTTTTGGCATTTGTTGAAAGAAAGCTGTTAATAGAGCTTCGTTATTTCTGATTTTTTCTAAATAATTTTCAGCCGATTGAGAAAAGCCGATTTGTGCTATAAAAAAACAGAAAAGTGTAATTATCCTTGACATACTCTAAGTTTAAATTACATGCAAATATATGACTTTTGGAGGAGATTAAAAAATTTGATTTTCGTGATATTTTTTTTAACGCAAAGAACGCAAGATTTTTTATCTGCAGACTTAATACAAACGTAAAGTTCGCAAAGCTTTACCTCTAAAACTTTGCGAACCTTGCGTAATTCTTTGTGTGCTTTGCGGTAAAAAAAACTTAGAACCTTAAGAAAAAAGTACATCATGAATCTCTGGTGTCTTATCAAAAACACTTTTTGCAAAAGGACAAAGCGGCAGAATTTTTACATTGTTTTCTCGAGCATATTCTACGGCAGCCATAACCATTTTTTTACCAACACCTTTTCCGTTAAACGCTTCATTTACTTCGGTGTGATCAATGATAAATTTGGTATCTCCTGCCCATGTATAGGTCATTTTTCCGGCTTGTTTCCCTTCTTCTAGAGCTTCAAAATAGCCTTTTCTTCCGTCGTTTGTTTGTTCTATTGTCATGATAAATTATATTAAAGTGGTTTTAATTTCGATTGAATGTGTTAATGTTTTATGAATGGGGCAACTGTTGGCAATGGTTTCCAAACGTTGTTTTTGTATTTCGTCTATTTCGCCTATAACTTCTATTTTTCGTGTAAATAGTGCCACATTTTGCTCGGCATCTTTCTCAAAATCAATTTTTATATTGATTTCAGAAACTTCCCATTGCTTGCGATTGATGTACATTCGCAGCGTAATTAGCGTGCAGGACGCCAGTGAGGCAGCCAAAAGTTCGGAAGGGCTAAATCCTAAATTTTTGCCACCCATTTCTTGAGGTTCATCGGCAATTATAACATTATCGCTGGAAGATTTTATTTCGGTGCGATACAGACGTGTATCGATTGTTGCAGATATCGTTTGCATAAATTATTTGATTTTTGGTTCAGGTAAAGGCACAAATTCGGTTTCGCCTGGTACTTTCGGAAAAGTTTGTTCAGTCCAGTCTTTTTTTGCTTTTTCGATTAGATTTTTATCCGAAGAAACAAAATTCCAAAAGATAAAATGTTCTTCAGGAAAAGGCGTTCCTCCAAAGATGTAAACGGTTGTGTTTTCTGCCAATTCAAACTCACATAAAGTACTGTCGTTGGTAATTAGAATTTGTTTTGGATCGTAAACATGATCGCCACTTTTGATGCTTCCTTCGAGTATGTACAGGCCACTTTCTCCAAATAAATGGTCTCCAATATTGATTTTTTGCGCAGTTGTACTTTTAATTTCGATAAAATACAAAGGACTGTAGACAGGAACGGGCGATTTTTTGCCAAAAGCTTCTCCCGCAATAAGTTTATATGAGACGCCATCGGCTTCCCAACTTGGTATTTCGTCTGCTTCGATATGTGCAAAATTAGGTTCCATTTGTTCTAATGCTTTCGGCAATGCGACCCAAATTTGCAAGCCATGAAGCATTTTGTCAGAATGTCTCAGGTATTCGGGCGTTCTCTCAGAATGTACGATTCCTTTTCCTGCTGTCATCCAGTTTACGGCGCCTGGTTTTATCTCAAGTTCTGTTCCTAAACTATCGCGGTGCATGATACTTCCTTCAAACAAAAAAGTTAGTGTAGAAAGGCCAATATGTGGATGAGGAGGCACATCCATGTTCTGATATTCATTGAGGTGTGCAGGCCCCATGTGGTCGATAAAAACAAATGGTCCAACCGCTCTTTTCTCGCGAAAAGGCAATAGTCTGCCAACCATAAAATTGCCAATATTGGCAGAACGTTCTTCGATAATTAAACTGATATTTGACATGGTTTTGGTTTTTATTGAGACAAAATTACATTGCTACTATTGATCTTTAACTTAATTTAGGTTAAGAAAGAACTTTTTTACTATTGTTTTATAAAAATAGGAAAATCCACTGAAAAGAGGGCTATTCTAATTAAAAATGAGGAATATTTTTTAGTGTCATTATAAAAAAAAGCCTTTTACGTGAAGTAAAAATTAGAGAATAGCACAATTGTAGTAGAGAAATTTTAAAATCATGTTAAAGAAGCGTTTATGGTATCAAAATAATCTATAAATTTGTAAATAATATTTAAACTTTTCATTATGTACTCACCAAAGCAAATTGCAGATTTCTTTTTATTTAAAGGGCAAACCGATGCTAATATGACCACAATGAAACTTATAAAATTGGTTTATATAGCGCATGGCTGGAGACTTGGATTGTATAACGAAGTTTTGATTACCGAGTCACCTCAGGCATGGAAATATGGTCCAGTAATTCCGAGTTTATACGATGAATTTAGAAAATTTGGTAATAAAAAAATTGATATTGAAATTGCCGAGAATCCTATAAAAGATGAAGAGTTAACAAAATTTCTAGATAAAATTTGGGATACTTACAAAGATTATAGCGCTTTGCAACTAAGTGCAATGACTCACGAATCGGGCACTCCTTGGTCGATAACTTGGGAAAAAGCCAAACAACAAGCAAGCACTTTTAATTTGACTATTCCAGATAATTTGATACGAGATCATTACGACTCCAAAAGAGCTCAAAGCGCTTAATATGGAAGAAAGTAAATTAGATCAAATTCAAAGTCCAAAAAATTTAGAATCTATTTATACTGATGGCAAAGCCTATGCTGAGGCTGTAAGTTATGCAACAAATGCCGATCAGAGATTAGAAACAAAAGATTATCTAAAAGACGCTCAAATTCAGAAATTACTGTCTGAAGTCGAAAGATATAGAGAAGATACCACGCTTAGAAAATCATTAGCGATGGTTTTTACCTCTATAATTGCTTTATGGCTGTTTGCTGTAATTATGATTCTTGTAGGGAACTATTGTAATAGTTATAATCTTAGCGATAATGTGCTAATTGCATTGCTGGTTACTTCTACAGCAAATGTTATCGGAATGATGCTGATTATTCTCAAAAACCTATTTCCTTCGGGTGATTTGAATGCCACAAAAGTTTAAAACCAAACTGCTAATTTTAAATAGAAAACAAGCAAATAGTAGATGTAAGATATAAATCTGTTATTTGATTTTGGTTATGAAATAAGTTCAAATGCTAAAGCTTCACTCTCCGTTCCGTTGATGATGATCGAAAGTTGATGGATACCCGTATGAAAAACACGTGTGGTAATAATCTTGAAAGATTGATTTCTTTCAATGATAATGGATTGATTCGGCAGATAACTTTTTTCACTAATTTTGAATACTTTTTTGGCCAAATGACCCTTTGCTTTTTTGTAGTGAATGGCATATTCTAAACGAACAGTTTTTGCTTCACTATTTTTATTACTCAATTGAAATTGAAATTCCAGATAACTCCCGATTTTTACTACTGGCGTTTTAATTTCGAAAGAAGAAAGCACAATATTTAGGCTGTCTAAACCATAATGCTGCAGTATTTCTGGATGTCCTTGTTTAAGCAAAGTGCGACAGCCGTGCTTAATAATACCATCGGTTTCTGTGCTGATTCCGCGCCATTTTTTGGCTATTTCGAGCACAGTTTGCGGGCTGTCTTTGGCAATATCGTTCAGGCTATTAGCAACGCTTCTACGCACGTATTCTGACGGATCTTGGTGTAGGTTTTGCAAGATTGGCAGGATAGAAGCGGGATCTTTCTTCAGGAACGGAATCGCAATTGCCCACGGCAATCTAGGACGGCTTCCTTCGCTGGCAAGTCGGCGTACATGATGGTTTTCATGCAAGGACCATTGCACCATTTCGGCAATCATTTTTTCTTTGTATTTAAGAATAAAAGGACGAACAGCAAACTCGCAACTGATAAATTGAGTGATAGAAACAAAGGCTTTCGCCGAAGTTTTAAAATCGTCTAAGCCATACATTTCGATATAATCGGCAAAGAATATAAAAGCCAGATTGCCCTCTGTAAACTTGTTTTTCTTTAAGTTTTGGATGATTTTATCGATCAGTAAAACGGCTTCTGAGAAACTTTCGGGCATAAATTGATGCAAAACTACTGTTGTATGCTTCATTCGGTCTTTCCATTCTTTTTGAGCAAAATCGTCTTGGTAAATCGTATCGATAAATTGCTGTTTATCAAATGTTGGATGAACTTCGGCTACAGCCTGACCGAATTTTTCGTAAAAAGTAACCGAGTAAATGTCTTTTATTAATGCCATGATCTTGATAAGATGAGGATCAAAGATATTTAATGTTCCTTTAATTTATTGTAATTAAGGACAAGAAGTTTTGGTCATATTTTTCGATTTTCGAAGAAGTGAAACTTTCAAATAGACAAAATTTATCCTACTTTAGCACCTCATAAAACTAAAAAAATGATTAGCGAAGAACAATTTCAATCCGAATTAAAACTGTTAATTAGCAATGCAATTCGAGAAGATGTGGGTACAGGCGATTACAGTTCGCTGGCTTGTATACCAGAATTGGCACATGGGCAAGCTAAATTGTTAGTAAAAGATCAGGGAATTATTGCCGGTGTTACAATGGGCAGAATGATTTTTGAATATGTAGATCCTTTATTGAGAGTAAAAACTTTTATAGAAGATGGTGAAGAGGTGCATTACGGAGATGTAGTTTTTGAAGTTTCAGGAAGTTCGCAATCGATCTTGAAAGCAGAACGAGTAGTCTTGAACACGATGCAGCGTATGTCTGCGATTGCGACCAAAACACATCAATATACTAAGCTTTTGGAAGGGACAGGAGCAAAAATTTTGGATACACGCAAAACAACACCCAACTTTAGAGTGGCCGAAAAATGGGCGGTAAAGATTGGTGGCGGCGAGAATCATCGATTTGCACTTTATGATATGGTGATGCTAAAAGACAATCATATTGATTTTGCGGGAGGTATTACACGTGCCATTGCAACGACAAAAGATTATTTGAAAGATAATAATCTGGATTTGAAAATTATTGTAGAAGCCAGAAATTTGGATGAAATTCGTGAAATTCTCCAAAGCGAAGGTGTGCATAGGATATTAATTGATAATTTTAATTATGAAGATACAAAAACAGCTGTTGCTTTGATTGGAAAGCAATGCCAAACAGAATCTTCAGGAAATATTAACGAAAAAACCATTCGCGAATATGCTTTATGTGGTGTCAATTATATTTCTTCGGGTGCTTTAACGCACTCTGTTTACAACATGGATTTGAGTTTGAAAGCTTTTTGAGTGTCGTGAGTTACGGGAATTTATACTCTGTGTTTTTATTCTAATCTAAAACCTGAATTTTAAAATCTAAAATAAAATTATGTCGCAAGAAATAGAAGCTCGGATTGAAAAAATCCCTGTTGTTCGAAATTTAGTTCGGCTTTTAAAGAAGATAAAATTCCCTTCGCTGGAAGGGTTTTCGCTATACGATTTGCTCGAAATGTACATCATTGGAATTATTGAGGGCGCATTTTCGTATCATGCGAGTGCGGTTTCCTTCAGTTTTTTTATGGCTTTGTTTCCTTTTACTTTATTTATTTTAAATTTAATTCCGTACATACCTATAGAAGGATTTCAGGCAGATTTTTTACAGTTTGTGCAGCAAGGAGTTCCTCCAAATACCTATGATGCGATTAATAAAATTATTAGTGATATTTTAAACAATAGTCATTCGGGACTCTTATCCTCGGGTTTTTTGCTTTCTATTTTTTTAATGGCCAATGGTATTAACGGAATTTTAAGTGGCTTTGAATCCTCTAAACATGTCTTTGATAAACGAGGTTTTTTTAGTCAATATTTAGCGGCACTTGCTATTTCGCTGGTAATGACCTTAATATTGTTTGTAACAGTAGCAACGATCGTTGTTTTTGAGGTGATAATTCAGAAAACCATTATCCAGGATGTGTTAAGTGATCAAATTCCGCTGATCATTTTGAGCAGGTATTTGTTTATTTTACTGATGATTTTGGTAACGTCTTCGCTATTATTGCGTTACGGTACAAAACAATATAACAAAGTACCTTTTATTAGTATTGGATCGGTTTTTACGACCATATTAATTGTTATATCTTCGTTCTTTTTTGGAATTTGGGTTATAAAATTTTCAAAATACAACGAACTTTATGGTTCTATTGGCACATTATTAATTCTAATGTTTTATATTTGGATTAACTGTATGATTCTGCTTTTGGGATTTGAATTGAATGCCTCAATCAGAAAATTAAAACAAAAAAACAAAAAAAAATAGTATGAGAAATTGGATGTTAACGATTGGAGTTGTTTTTCTGGCTCTAAACACAATGCAGAGTCAGAGTGTTATTGGAAAATGGAAAACAATTGATGACGAAACAGGTGAAGTAAAATCAGTTGTAGAAATTTATGAAAAATCTGGAAAGGTGTACGGTAAAGTGGTAGAAATACTAAGAGCCAGTCATAAAAAAGATTTATGTACAAAATGTGATGGTGCAGAAAAAAACAAACCAATTTTAGGAATGAACATTATAAACGGACTCAAAAAAGATGATGATGAGTACAACGGAGGTACTATTCTGGACCCGACCAACGGTAAAAAATACAAATGTTACATCACTTTAGAGTCTGCCGATAAATTGAAACTGCGCGGTTATGTTGGAGTAGCCCTTATGGGAAGAACGCAATATTGGACTCGAGTAAAAAACTAAAATATGCAAAAAGTAGCATCGATAGTTTTATTTTTAGTAGGGTTATCAAATGCTTTTGGACAATCTAAAAATAACGCATTGCAAATAAGTCATCTTACGGGTGACTTTTATGTTTATAAAACATTTTATGATTACAAAGGAAATCTGATTTCTGCCAATGCCATGTATCTTGTTACAGAAAAAGGGGTTGTGCTTTTTGATGCTCCTTGGGATGAAACGCAATTTCAGCCTTTGCTGGACAGCATAAAAGCGAAACATCATAAAGAAGTTGTGATGTGTTTTGGGACTCATTCACATGACGACAGATCGGGTGGTTTTGGTTTTTATAAACAAAAGGGTATAAAAACATATAGCATCCAACTTACGGATCAAATTCTTGAAAAAGAAGGAAAAAACAGAGCCGAATTTGTTATTCCGAATGATACTACTTTTACTGTTGGGCAACATACTTTTCAAGTATATTATCCTGGTAAAGGTCATGCTCCGGACAATATTGTAGTTTGGTTTGACAAAGAAAAAGTGATGTACGGAGGCTGTTTTATAAAAAGTGCCGAAGCAAAAGATTTAGGTTATTTAGGTGATGCCGATGTTAAGGAATGGAGGAAATCGATAAAAAAAGTGCAAGCTAAATTTAAAAGTCCCGTTTATATAATTCCTGGGCATGATGATTGGACCAGTACAGACTCTTTGTATCATACTTTAAAATTGGTAGAGAAATATTTGGCAGAAAAAGCTTCTGGCAGAAAGAAATCTTAATATATAGTTTAAAAATCACATGTTTTTTGTCGAAGTTATTTTACCGCTTTCACTAGCCAAAACCTTTACGTACCGTGTTTCTGAGGCCGAATTTCATTTTATAAAAAAAGGAATGCGTGTCGCCGTACCTTTTGGTAAAAGCAAAATCTACACCGCTTTGGTGCTGGACATGCATCAAAATGCTCCAAGTTTATATGATGCCAAAGAGATTCATCAAATTTTAGACGAAAAACCAATTGCTACCGAAATACAGATTAAACACTGGCTTTGGGTGGCTAACTATTATATGTGTGGTATTGGCGATGTGTATCGAGGTGCTTTTCCCACAGGATTATTATTAGAAAATGAAACCATTATTTCGCACAAAACAGATGTTTTTGTTGATAAAAACGAACTTTCAAATGATGAGTTTCTTGTCTACGAAGCCTTGCAGCAACAGAGTTCATTAAAAGTTCAGGATATTATTTCGATATTAAATAAGAAAAATATTTTTCCGATTCTTCAAACCATGATAGCCAAAAATATCATTGTTTTAGAAGATGAAATCAAAGAAAATTACAAACCCAAACTCATTCGATATGTAAAATTGCACGAGAAATATGAGTCGGATGAAGGTTTAGGGCGATTACTTGAAATTCTGAAAGGAGCCAACAAACAAAAAGAAATCGTTCTGACTTATTTTCAGTTGAGCGCTTCTGAGAAGAAACCCATTACGGTAAAGAAATTGGTAGAAACGTCTCAATCTTCCGCTGCGATTGTAAAAGCTTTGATCGAAAAAGAGGTTTTTGAAGAGTATTTTCTGCAGCACGACAGAGTTTCTTTTGCCGGAAAAGCTTCAGAAAAACAATTGCAATTGAGTGATGCACAGGAACAAGCTTTTAATCAAATAAAAGAAAATTTTGCTAAAAAAGAAGTGTGTTTACTTCATGGCGTAACGTCTAGCGGAAAGACTGAAATTTATATAAAACTAATTGAAGAACACCTTCAAACAGGCAAACAAGTCCTGTATTTGCTGCCTGAAATTGCGCTTACAACACAATTGGTGTCACGTTTGCGACACCATTTTGGCGATAAAGTAGCCGTTTTTCATTCGAAATATAGTAATAATGAAAGAGTAGAAGTTTGGAGGCAGACACTCGAAAACGCAGACAAAGCTCAGATTGTGATAGGAGCAAGGTCTGCGTTGTTTTTGCCTTTCGCCCATTTAGGCCTCTTGATTGTTGACGAAGAGCACGAGCAGACTTTTAAGCAGACCGATCCTGCACCAAGATACCACGCCCGTGATGCCGCGGTTGTATTGGCTAATTTTCATGGAGCCAAAGTGCTTTTGGGTTCGGCAACACCAAGTATCGAAACGTATTTTAATACCCAAACTGAAAAATATGGGTTGGTAACCCTTTCGGAACGTTATAATAATGTGCGAATGCCCGAAATTGTTCTTGTCGATTTGAAAGACAAACATTTTAGAAAAAGAATGACGGGACATTTTAGCGATCTTTTAATTGAAGAAGTGGCAGAAGCGCTGTCTTTGGGTGAGCAGGTTATTTTGTTTCAGAACAGAAGAGGTTACTCACCTATTATAGAGTGTATGACTTGTGGTCATGTGCCGCATTGCCAACAATGCGATGTGAGTCTCACTTTTCATAAACATAAAAACCAATTGCGATGCCATTATTGTGGTTATTCTATTGCCAAACCAAGTCACTGCCATAGTTGTTCGAGTATTGATTTGACAACAAAAGGCTTCGGAACCGAGCAAATAGAGCAAGAACTAATGACGCTTTTTCCAAAAGCCAAAACAGGTCGGATGGATCAAGACACGACTCGCGGAAAGTTTGGTTTTGAGAAAATAATTGATGCTTTTAAAAATAGAGAAATTGATATTTTGGTAGGAACGCAAATGTTAGCCAAAGGTTTGGATTTTGATAATGTGAGCCTCGTGGGCATTATGAATGCAGATAATATGCTGCACCATCCCGATTTTAGGGCTTTTGAACGCAGTTTTCAGATGATGACACAGGTGGCAGGAAGAGCGGGACGGTCAGAAAAACAAGGAAAAGTCGTTATTCAAACCTATAATCCAAATCATAATACGATACAGCAAGTTACAACTCATAATTATATAGGTATGTATAAGGAGCAATTGTACGATCGTCAGATTTACAAATACCCGCCTTATTTTAGAATTATAAAACTGACGTTGAAACACCGTGATTTTGATAAATTAAAAGAAGGTTCGATGTGGTTGTATCAGGTTTTAAGTCAAAATTTGAAAATGCCTATTTTAGGTCCGGAAGAACCGGCGATTAGTAGAATCAGGAATGAATATATTAGAACAATTTTGATTAAGATTCCGCAAAACGAGCCATTGGGAAACACAAAAAAAACTATTCAGAAAATGCTGAATAGTTTTGAGGCTGTAGCTCAGTACAGAGCAATAAAAGTTGCGGTAAACGTTGATTTTTATTAACGACTACGGAGTTGCAGATAGAGCTTTTACCAAATCTTCTTTTTTGTTTCGGCTTAAAGGAATTTTGGTAATTCCAATTTCTGCAAATTTACTATTAAAGCGTTCTACCTTATCGATATTAATTATATAGGACTTGTGTACCCTGATAAATTTGTCTCTTGATAAATCATTTTCAAAAGATTTCATTGTCGAAAGTACCAGATTGCTGTCATCTTCAGTCACTACCCGCACGTAATCGCCAAAAGCTTCAATCCATTTTATTTTTGAGGTAAAAATTTTGAGTTTTTTTAGATTACTTTTAATAAAAATATGATCACCTTCTTCTTCTTTTATATCCTTTTTAAGGATATGCAAGTCGAGCGCTCTTTTTACAGAAGCATTAAAACGTTCTACAGATAATGGTTTTTGCAGATAATCTGTGGCATCATAATCAAATGCTTTTAAGGCATATTCTGCTTTAGAAGTGATAAAAATAATTTGCGGTTTTGTTTTTAACCCGTCAAGAAAGTCAAATCCATTAATAACGGGCATTTCTATATCTAGGAAAATTAAGTCAATATTATTTAGAGAGATACAGCTTTTTGCTTCAATTGCATTCGAAAAGTCCCCGATTAAATGCAAACCAGGGTGATTATTTGCTAATTTAGCAATAATTGTCCGCTGTATAGAACTGTCATCAACGACAACACAGTTTAGTTTCATAACATTTAAAAATTTAGAATAAATTCAGGATAGCTTAGTAAATGTATTATATTTTTAATAATAAAACTAAAATACAGCTATGTTTTTCGCTTTACAACGAATAAAGATAAAAAAGTGTTGTATATTTAAATTTAATCCTTACTTTTGCACCCAATTTTAACAAATAAATAATTGTATTTATGAATCATTATGAAACTGTTTTCATTTTAAATCCCGTTTTATCTGAGGTTCAGGTGAAGGAAACAGTAACGAAATTTGAAGAATTTCTTACTAGTAGAGGAGCTGAAATGGTATCGAAAGAGGATTGGGGTCTGAAAAAAATGGCCTACGAAATCCAGAACAAAAAAAGTGGTTTTTATCACTTATTCGAATTCAAAGTAGCTGGAGAAGTTCTAATTGCTTTTGAAACTGAATTTAGACGTGACGAGAGAGTTATGCGTTTCTTGACTGTAAGTTTAGACAAACATGCTATTTCATGGGCTGAAAGAAGAAGAGCCAAATTAAAATCTACTAAAGCTTAATTATTATGTCTACAATAGAGCAATCTGCAAAAGGAAAAAAAGACGGGGATATTAGATATCTTACGCCTTTAAATATTGAAACTAACAAAACTAAAAAGTATTGTCGTTTCAAAAAATCAGGTATCAAATATATCGATTATAAAGATGCTGATTTTTTATTGAAATTTGTTAATGAGCAAGGAAAAATTCTTCCTCGTCGTTTAACAGGAACTTCATTAAAATACCAAAGAAAAGTGTCTGTAGCTGTAAAAAGAGCGCGTCACTTGGCTTTAATGCCATACGTGGCCGATTTATTAAAATAATATTAAAAACAAAGTTGTTGGTTTCCCGTCAAAGGAACCTAACTTCTCAAATATAAGGACAACAACATGGAACTTATTTTAAAACAAGACGTACAAAACTTAGGTTTTAAAGATGATGTAGTATCAGTAAAAGCTGGTTACGGTCGTAACTTTTTAATTCCTCAGGGATTCGCACAGTTAGCTACACCTTCTGCAAAGAAAGTTTTGGCTGAAAACCTAAAACAAAGAGCGCACAAAGAAGCTAAAGTGGTTGCTGATGCAAAAGCAGTTGCAGAAAGCTTAAAAGCTTTGGAAATAAAACTTACTGCAAAAGCAGGTGGAGAGAAACTTTTTGGTTCTATCACAAACATCGATATTGCAGAAGCTTTAGAGAAATCAGGTAACGCTATTGATAGAAAATTCATTACTAGTGGTATCGTAAAACGTACAGGAAAATATACTGCAAGCATCCGTTTACACAGAGATGTTATCGTAGAATTGCCTTACGAAATTATCGCTGAAAAATAATATTCTGTTAACATTTTGTTAATAAAATATAAAAATCACTCTTCGGAGTGATTTTTTTTTGCCTAATTTTGAGCGAAATAACTCATTCAAAATTAAGGAAAATGAAAAAAATCTTTACATTATTGTTGTGTGTCTTTAGCTTTATAAGCGTGACAGCGCAGACAACGACTTCGAGCATTAAGGGAATTGTAAAAAGCTCAGGAAATGAACTTTTGCCGGGCGCTACCATTCTGGCAATTCATACTCCTACAGGAACTAAATATTCTGGACTTTCTAATGAGGATGGAAGGTTTAGTATTTTGAATATGAGAATTGGAGGTCCTTATAAAATAGTAGTTAGCTTTGTAGGATATCAAAATCAGGAATACAACGATGTGTATCTTGATTTGGGAAAAGTATTTAATTTGGATGTTCTTCTAGCCGATGAAAGTCAGGCTTTAGAAGAGGTAAAAGTGGTTTCTAAAAACAAAGTCTTTCAAAGCGGAAGAACCGGTGTAGAAACTACAATTGGCCGAAGAGAATTGACTTCGTTGCCTACTATTTCGAGATCTGCAGAAGATTTTACACGTTTAGAGCCAACGGCAAGTGGCGGTTCTTTTGGAGGTCGAAATGATCAATACAATAATTATTCTTTAAATGGTGCGGTCTTTAATAATCCGTTTGGGTTAGATGCGGCGACTCCTGGTGGACAAACTGGTGCACAGCCTATTTCTCTGGATGCAATTGAGCAAATTCAGGTGGCAACAGCGCCTTATGATGTTACTTTGTCGGGTTTTACAGGTGCTTCTGTAAATGCGGTAACCAAGTCGGGTACGAATGAATTTCACGGTACAGCGTATGCTTTTTACAGAAATCAGGATTTAACAGGAAGCAAAATAAAAGGTGAGAAAATATTTGTACCTTCTTTAGAGCAAACCCAGGCTGGTTTTAGTTTAGGTGCTCCCATTATTAAAGATAAATTATTTGTTTTTGGAAATTTCGAAATTGATAAAAGAAGTGATTTAGGTTCTAATTTTGGAGCAAACAACAATGATGGTGTAGCGGGAATTAACGAATCCAGAGTTTTAGAGTCAGATTTGATTGCTGTTTCTAATGCTTTGGCAAATTTAGGTTATAATACCGGTGCTTACCAAGGTTTTAAGCATGAATCTAATTCGAGTAAAGGAATTATAAAATTAGATTGGAATATTAATGACAATCATAAGCTTGCGGTGATATATAACTTTCTGGATTCTTCAAAAGACAAACCGGCTCATCCAACGGCTTTAGGTTTTAGAGGTCCAAATGCTTCTATTCTTCAGTTTCAGAATTCAGGTTACCAGATCAACAACAAATTGAGTTCGTTTTTATTGGAACTGAATTCTAAGTTTAGCGAATCAGTATCGAATAAATTACAAGCAGGATATACCCATTTTGACGATTACAGAGTACCGTTTTCAGTTCCTGCTCCTGTTATTAATATTCAGGACGGATCAGGTGCCAATTACATTATTGCGGGGCATGAGCCCTTTTCTATCAATAATACTTTAGATCAAAAAGTAATTCAGATCACAGATAATTTAACGTATACTGTTGGTAAACATGCTTTTACTTTTGGAACTTCATTTGAGAAATTTCAATTTAAAAATTCGTTTAACTTAGCTGGTTATGATAATTTTGGAAATCCAAATGGTTACGCTGGTACTTTCTTTACGCCTTACTCTAATGTTCAGGCATTTTTGGATGACGCAGCAAGACCTTATGCTTCAAGTATTATAGCGCAAAATTTGCAATATGCACAAGATACTTACAACTCAAAAAGTAATTTTGCAGTAGGAAGTGATGGCGGATGGAAACTGGCAGAACTTAATGTTGGTCAGTTGGCATTTTATGCGCAGGATGATATTAGTTTAACAGATCATTTTAAGTTATCACTAGGTTTGCGTGTTGATAAGCCTTTGTATTTTGATACAGCAGATTTAATTCAAAAATATATAGATACTGACAATGGTGGTGCAGGAAGAGATAATACCGTAAATTATTTTGATCCTGAAACAGGAGAGGCAACACCTTTAGTTTCTACAGATCTGCCAAGCGACAGATTGCTTTGGTCTCCAAGAATCGGATTTAATTGGGATGTAAAAGGAGATGCTACTTCGCAGCTTCGTGGTGGTTCAGGAATTTTTACAGGTAGGATTCCATTTGTGTGGTTAGGAAACCAGGTAAGTGGTGCCGATGACAGTTTTTTTCAGATCATGGATCCTGATTATAAATGGCCGCAAGTCTGGAGAACGAGTTTAGGTTACGATCACAGATTTGAAAGTAATTATATTGTGACTTTTGATATGTCTTATAATAAGGATATCAATGGAGTGCAAGTACAAAACTGGGGATTAAAAGCGCCAACAGGAACTTTAGCCGGAGCTGACAACAGATTGATTTATACAGCAGGTGACAAAGGTGCAAATAATGCGTATGTAATGACAAACTCTGATAAAGGAAGTGCTTTTAATGCTTCGGTAAAAGTGCAAAAATCCTTCGATAACGGATTGTATGCAAGTTTGGCTTATAACTACATGAAATCTCAAGACGTTAACTCTATTGAAGCAGAAATCACTGGTGATGCTTTTGCGTTTAACCCTGCTTTAGGAAACGTAAATAATGCGGTACTTTCTAATTCTAAATACGGAGACAATCACCGTTTTATTGGGGTAGCTTCAAAAAAATGGAAATATGGCAAAGACAAATGGGCAACGACAGTGTCTACTTTCTTTGAATATGCACAAGGAGGGCGTTTTAATTACACTTACGGTGGAGATATTAACAATGATGGTTCAGCGGTAAATGATTTAATTTACGTGCCTACAACGGCAGAAATTGGTCAAATGACTTTTACAGGAGCTGGTCAAGGCGAAGCTTTTGATAAATTTATTAGTCAGGATAAATATCTAAGAGATAGAAGAGGCGAATATGTAGAGCGCTATGGTGCTATTGCACCGTGGAGAGGAAGATGGGATTTAAAATTATTACAAGATTATAACTTTAAAGTATCATCTGCATCAGAGAAAAAAAATACGATTCAATTTAGTATTGATGTTTTAAATATCGGTAATTTATTAAATTCAGATTGGGGATTGGTTCAGAATCCTACAAGTGTACAGCCGATAGGAGTTTCGGTTGTTGGTACTACCCCAACGTATACTTTTACGAATACACAGACCAAAACGTTTAATTATGATGCTAGTCTAGCGTCAAGGTGGCAAGCGCAATTTGGTATTAGATATATTTTCTAGTCAAATAAAAAATGTATTAAATTTGCCCTCTCGTTGGAGAGGGCTTTTTTATGAATTTAATTTACCTCTTTTAATGAAACTATAATATTCAAAAAAGAAACAATGAAATACGCGAGATTAACAAAAGAGCAATTTGATGAATTACATGCTGAATTTACCAACTTTTTAGCAACACAGGCTATTGATAAAGCAGAGTGGGACTCGATAAAGCAAAACAAACCAGAAGTTGCAGAACAAGAATTAGATGTTTTTTCAGATTTGATTTGGGAAGGTGTTTTGTCAAGGGCAGAATATTTAGAGCATTTTTCTAAAAATCATATCTTTTTGTTTCAATGTTTTGAAACACACGTTCAATCAATTGTTTTGAAAGCATTGGTCTCTGAAACAGATTTTCTAACCAAAGAAGGGTTGCAATGGTTAAGTGATAATATGTTTACGGAAAATATTGAGATGAAAGTGGGTAAAAAAGTATTTACTGAAGATAGAAACCTATCGATCTTCGAATTGATACAGCAAGGTGCTTTCTTGACTGATGGTCAGTTGTTTAAACAGATTAATACGATAATAGAGTCATAATATCTACCAATTACATCATTAAAAAATTAAAACAGGTAATTTCTTACAATTACTTGTTTTTTTTGTTTTTATTTTAACATTTGTTTATCTTTATTTTTTTTGAATTATTAAAGTCTACTGTTTTTTTTATTATTTAATTGCTATTTTTTTATTATATTCATATTTTTAAAATTTATTTTGTAAGTGTTTAATGTAACAAAGTTTTCAAATTATAACACTTTAGCAGAATACATAATTGTAGTATAATATGTCTTTTTATGTCATTAAAGTAAGTAATTACTTATTTTTGATAACATATTGATGTTTTTTTATTTTGTAGTAGTGAAATTAATGAAAGTAAAAAGTTCCTTATTTTATAAGGTTTTTTAAAAATATAAGCTATTTCTGTCAGTTGTTTTTATGTAATAATTTGAAATATTATGAATTAAATATTTGTTAGTTTTAAAAAAAGGTTGTAATTTTAATCAACAAAAGTTAAAGCAATTATATGCTTTTATACAAAAACAAATGTAGAAATAAGCATTATAGCTTATTGTTGGTAAATGAAATTGAAAATTGTTTTTTAGGCATTTAACTTGTATTTAAACATGATGGTTTTTTAATCAGTTTTTCGTTTTTCAAGAACAATTAATAGTATGCTTATGAATCTAATAATTACTTTTTTTAATCAGATCACACGGAGTGTTTATTTTATTTCTTTAGTTCCAACTTTTATTTTAGAGGGGGATAAAAAAGAATACCCGTTTTTAAATTTCCAACCAAACTTATTGAAAGCTTTTTTTAATAAGTTGCATCCTAAACCCATTAGTACTTGTTGATCATTTGGGAGTTGTAATTAACAACTTTCCCGATGATTTGTTATTTGTTTTCTAATCAACTACAAATAACTCCTGAGCAAAAAGTTTATGATATTGTTTTAAAGAATTGCCCAATTCTACTATAATTTTAGATTTTCTTTTTTTAGAAAATACAATCCCACACAAATCTCTCCTGTCTGGAAAATTGAGTACTTCAAGTTTCCGTTTTTAAAATTTGCCTTGTTTGAAAAAATAAGGTTGATAGAATTTTATGTTTTATTCAGAACCAAACAACATGAATTTATTTTGAGCTTTTAATTGAGTTCTAATGGACTTATTATGAAGTAGCTAATCATAACAAGTCTCAATTATTTGATTATTAGTATTTTAAAATTGAATAGGCCTTTCGGCTTATCTCAACAGGTATTTTATTGTCCATTTTCTAATCTTCCAAATTATGAGAAATTATCTAAAAATCAATAATCTTAACTTACAGACAAGATTATTTAGACTGTTGTTTTTTTTGCTTTTATGCACGAATGCTGTGGCTCAAACCGTTTGTAGACCCATTTCTCAGACGAACAGCGAGGGCGGAATTTTATGTATTGGTTTAAATGTAGATAGTCCTAACAATGCATTCGATGTAGATGCAGGTTTAAACACTTATGCCACGCTAAACAATGCGATAGGTGTAGGATGTTTTGTTCAGGAAACATTAACTTTTAATCAAACTGCAAAAGCAGGTGACCAAGTAGTATTTTATATTGGTACAGGCAATGGTTTGTTAGATCTAAGTTTACTTTCAAATGTTTCTGTGCAAGCAAAATTATCTGGAACCGATGTAGGTCCCAGAGAGGCATTAAATAGCCCGCTTTTGAACCTCGATTTGCTTAATGGTAATACTATTGCAATGATTAAGTATACGCTTCCTGCAGATGCTAATCAAATTGAGATTAGAGTAGGAGGTCTTCTAAGCTTGTTAGTAAGTTTACGACTGTATGATGTGCGTTTAGATTTTGCAAAACCAATTATAAGCGGAGGTTCGAATCAAACAATATGTTCAGGAAATACGGCTACGCTTACAGCTACGCCAGCGGCCAATACTACCATAGCATGGTACAGCTCAGCAGTTTCTACAACTCCATTGGCTACAGCAAATAGTTTTACGACTCCTGTATTGACAGCAAATACGACTTATTACATAGGGGTCTCACGACTTGCAGGTTGTGAGGGCAGTGAGCGATTGCCAGTCGTAATCAATGTGTCAAATCCTGTTGCTCCTGCTATTAATAATTCAGGGACTTCTATATGTACCAGCGGTGCAAACCAACAGACTACATTATCAGTTATTAATCCGGTTCTTGGAACTACATATAGATGGTTTTCTACCGCAAGTGGTGGGGTTGCTCTCGCAAGCGGAACTAGTTATTCGCCAACAGTTCCTGTTGGAGTAACCAATTTTTATGTAGAAGCTTCTATTGGTAGTTGCGTAAGTTCTTCCCGAACTCAAGTGACAGTAATCGCTACACCAATTCCAGCTGCAGCTACTGTACTAATGCAAAGTGTAACCATACAATCAGGTCAAAATGCAACTTTGATTGCGATGACAACTGAACCAAATGTTACTTTAAACTGGTTTGATGTACCAACAGGAGGCGTTGCTATTGCAAGTAATACGTCATCCTTTACAACACCCATCTTAACAGCTTCAAAAACTTATTATGTAGAAGCAGAAAGTGCTACAGGAAATTGTGTAAGCACTGTAAGAGTACCCGTAACAGTTACCGTAATACCATCGCCATTAGGCACTTGTCTTGAGGCAAGCAGTCAGCAGACTTTTGCTAACGGATTGTGTTTGTTGTGTGGAGTTGCAAACTCTAATTTTTCTGTAGATGGAAATATAGCTACTGCAACACGACTTTCTGTTCCGGTAGGATTGGTCAACGCATACATTCAGCAAACGCTACAATTTAATAATCCGGGTAGAGCAGGAGATATCGTTGATGTTGAAATGGAACTACCTGCTGGAGTACTGGATGTAGGACTTTTAGATTATATATCTTTAGCTACTTATAATAGTACTACTTATAATAATGATCGAGTTTCAATTAATAATTTATTGAATGTTCAGTTGCTGGGCGGAAACAGATTTCGAGCAAGTATTGTAGCAGGAGCAGCCTTTGATCGTGTTGAAGTACGATTGGGAGGCGTAGCAAGTGTGCTTACAAGTTTGGATATTTACAATGCTTCTTATCGTTATAAAGCACCATCCATCACAGGAAACACAACAATTTGCAGCGGTCAGACTACTACTTTAACAGCCGCTCTTGGTGTTGGAGAAACAGTCGCATGGTACGATGGCAGTACCGGGGGCACTTTATTAGCTAGTACAGCCAGTTACACCACGCCAGTGCTTACCGGTGCCACTACTTATTATGTGCAACTTACCAGAAATGGTTGTGTAAATAGCGAAAGAACTTCCGTACAAGTGAATGTAAACAATCCTATTGCACCAACAATTGCTGCTACAGGAACCATTATTTGTGCCGGTAATGCCACTACTTTAACCATAACAAATCCAGTAACAGAAACAGATTACAGATGGTACGATGCTGCTATTGGAGGTACTTTATTAGCTACAGGTACTTCGTTTACAACTCCGATTTTAAAGATTAATACAAGTTATTATGTAGAAGCAGGAATAGGCACTTGTACAAGTACAGGCCGAACTCAGGTAGCTGTTACCGTAAATCCATTGCCATCAGCGCCAACGGTGGCTTCGGCAAATGTCACAATTCAATCAGGGCAAAGTGCTTTATTGATGGTTTCGAATCCTGAAGCAGGAGTAACTTACGAATGGTTTGATGCTTCAAACGATCAAAGCAAATTTGTTGGTACAGCATACCAAACAGATCCTTTAACAGCAAATGCGTCTTATTATATTATTGCAACAAATACGGCGTCAGGATGTATAAATCCGGTAAGAACTACTGTAAATGTTATTGTAAATAAGCCCCTTACGGGATGTTTGAGAGGCAATGCTGTAACTACAACTTACGATGGTATTTTATGTGTATTGTGTGCTGTAAACTCTCCAAATAATTCTGTAGATACAGATATTGATTCGGCAGCTTCACTGTCAATTCCGCTTGGACTTGGGCAGGATATTTTTCAAGAAATTGATTTTACAAATTCAGGTTTACAAGGAGATATTATCGAAGTTGAATTGGGAGTCCCGGGAGGTTTATTAGATATTTCATTACTTTCAAATATTACTTTGCAAAGTTATAATGGAGGAAGTAATAACCTCGATCTAACGGCTGTTAATAATCCGCTTTTAAATATTCAATTGCTAGGCGGAAATCGTTTTAGAGCGAGTTTTGCCGCTGGAGGAGATTTTACAGGCGTTAGAGTTACCCTTGGTGGATTGCTAACGGCCTTGGCTCGTCTGGATATTTATAACGCTTCTTATCGCTACAAAGAGGCTGTTATCACAGGAAATACAACAATTTGTGAGGGAAATACAACCACTTTAACAGCATCTTCCTTGGTAGGTACAGAAACATTTCTTTGGTACGCAACCCCAAACGGATTGACGCCACTAGATGCAGTACCTTCTTCTACTTATACAACGCCGGTATTAACAGCGACCACAAATTATTATTTAGAGGCAACACGTGGTACTTGTGCCAACAGTGTTCGTCAGATAGTAACGGTTACTGTTTTACCAAAATCTGTGGCTGCCGATATTATAATTAATAGTCCGCTTACAGCTTCATGTACAGGCGAGGTTATTCTGGCACCAACATCAGCTTTAGCTGGAGCACAATTTAAATACTATGCAAATCCGGACAAAACAGGTGAAATCACGACAGGTATAAACGGTGCAACCGGCGCTTTGACCATTACAGGCCTTACAGCGTTAGGAAGTCCTTATACCTATTATATTTCGGTTTCTAATGCTTTGCAATGCGAAAATGAGGCAAGCACTTTAAAACAAGTAGTTGTTAATTTTCCGGCAGTGACTACTTTTAATGTTAATGCAACTTTAGCAGGTTGTGATAAAGCCAATTTAAAAGATGCTATTCAAAATATAGACAATTCAGGAAGTACGATTTATACTTTTTTTGATGCTTCAAATAATCCAATAACAGTTGATGTTGCTTCAAATATCACTATTTCAGGTGATTATTATATTCAGGCTCAGGGTAGTATTGGAAATTGTTCTTCTGATAGAAAATTAGTAACAGTTACGATCAGTCCATCACCAACTTTGGTTGTGGCAGATCCAGTTACAGTGGCGCCAAATGCAGGTCCTATCGCTTTAGCAGCGACTTCAAACGGAACTTTATCATGGTTTGATCCTCAAGGAAATCCATTGCCTGCTAATCCGTCAGTTACTTTGACAACGCCGGGAATTTATGCATACACCGTTGTAGCAACACTTCGAAATTGTTCTAAAACTGGTACTTTTTTTATAAATGTTATAGATCCAAATACTTGTCAGTCATTAACAGAAAGAGTTTATGCTAATAGCCAAAGCTCGGGTTCAATAGTAACGGGTACGGTATCAAACGGAAGTAATGCAATCGACGGAGATGTTAAAACATTTTCGACCATTACTACAGGACTTGGTCTTTTAGGGATTGGTACTACGTGGCAAAATTTGCAGTGGTCAGCACCTGTTGCGCAAGGAACTCCGGTAACCGTAAAATTAGGTTCGGAATATAGCGGAGTTGCTTTGGCTGAAAATTTATCTGTAGTTGGATTTAGAAATGGAGTTCAAATAGGAAATTTTCAGTCGGTTTCTGGTTCTTTATTGAATGTATTAGCTGGAGATAATTCATTCGAGTTTACCTTTGTTCCTGCGGATGCAACCGGGCCGAAAGAGTATGATGAGATTAGAATTCAATCTTCATCACTTTTAAGCGTAGCTCAAAATACTAAAGTTTATGAGGCATATTATTCCAGACAAGTTGCGACTGTTACTTGTACTCCGGGCGATATAAAAGATGTTTTTTATGGAGCAACTGACTTAGGTGTAGGAGTAGCAACTGCCACCGTGGGAGTTAGTGATGCATGGAATGTCGCAGATGGAGATGCCTCCAGTTACGCGACCATGTATAGTGGTGCTGGTATTCTGGCAGCTGCAGATCTAACAGTATTGTTTAAAACGCCTTCTATTGCTTCGGATACGCTTAGAATAGTAGTTTCTAAACCGGCTGTTCTTTTGACTGCGGGTGTACTTACGGGATTAACTATTCAACGTTTTTTAGGTAATGTTCCCGTGGGAGCTCCTATTGATAATACCAGCAGTATTTTAGAAGTAAAATTATTAAACGGAGGTTTATCATCTGCGGTTGTAGTTTTTTATCAGCCAGAGGCTTATGATAAAGTTAGAATTCGTTTTGGAGGAGTTGCTGGTGTATTAGACTTTTTGCGAGTACACACGGTAGAACGCTTGGCCAATACAAAAGTGATAGGCAGCGACATCAATAATAAAGTAATTGTTTGTCCGGGAACGCCTATTACACTTTCGATACCCGAAGAAAATTGTGCAAAATATGCCTGGTATGATTCGGCAACGGGTGGTAATCAAATTACTACCGGAGTTTCTTATACCTTACCGGCAGGCACACCCGCAGGGATTTACAGATTTTACATCCAGTCGATTAGATATAATTGCGAGAATTTGGCCAGAGGAGAAGTTATTGTAGAAGTAAAAGCGACTGCACCACAAGGAGCGATAGCCAATATAACCGTAAATGGTGGAACAGATACAACAATCTGCTCTTCAACAGGGTCAGTTACTTTGCAGACTGCTGTAACCGGAACCCCAGCTTTGACAAATCCTGTATATTACTGGTATCAGTTTAATGGAACGACAAGTCAACTAATCGTGGGTGAAACGTCCAATCAATTATTACTAACGGGTTTATTGTCTGGAACTTATACCTATTACATAGGAGTTAGTTCAGATGAGTTTTGTGAGACTGCACCGGCAGATAGAAAATCGGTAACGTTTACGATTTTACCTGAGTCAAAAGCAACAGATATTCAGTTAAATAATGCATCTGTTTGTTCGAATGTGCCAGCATCATTAACACCAACTACTACTTTAACAAATCCTGTTTTTACATGGTATTTAGATAATAATAAAACACAGCCTGTTACCAACGGAGTACCTGCAGGAGTTTCGTATACCATAAGTCCAACAGGAGTTTTGACGGTTACAGGATTAACAAAAGCATTGTCTCCTATATCGTATTATGTGGCTGTTTCCAGCGATACCAGTTGCGAAAATCTGGCAGGAGATCTTAAAGTAGGAACCATTATTGTTACAGATCCGGATACTCCAACAACTACCAGCAATCCGCAAAGTTTTTGTACCGTAGATGCGCCAACATTTGCAAGTATTCAGGTAAACGAGAGCAATGTGGTTTGGTATGCGACACCAACAGGAGGAGCAGAGATTCCGTTGACAACGCTTTTAACCAGCGGAACTTACTACGGAGCAATTAGAGATTCAGCTACAGGTTGTGAAAGCTCTGTGCGTTTGCAAGTTGCGATCACTGTAACCAATCCGGTAACACCTTCAACGTTGAATGCTTCTCAAAGTTTTTGCGCAGTAGACAATCCTACATTTGCAAATATTCAGGTAAATCAAACTAATATTATTTGGTATGCGACACCAACAGGAGGAACTGCTATTGCTGTAACAACTGCTTTAACGACAGGTGTGTATTATGCCGCAATCAAAGATGCAGTAACAGGATGCGAAAGTGCCACAAGATTGCAAATTACAATTACTGTTACCGATCCAGGAACACCTTCTACATCCAATGCTTCTCAAAGTTTCTGTTCTGCAAATATGCCAACATTTGCAAATATTCAGACAAATGAAACCAACATAGTTTGGTATGCAACCCCAACAGGAGGAACGGCTATCGTAGCAACAACTGCTTTAACTACCGGAGTATATTATGCTGCGATTAAAGATGCTGTTACAGGATGCGAAAGTGTAATAAGATTGCAAATTACTGTTACGGTAAGCAATCCTGCAACACCAACCACTACAGATAATACACAAGAATTTTGTAGTAGTAACGCACCAACGGTAGCCAACATTCAGGTAAATGAGTCAAATGTAGTATGGTACAGTGTACCAACAGGAGGAACTGTATTACCAGTAGCGACAGCCTTGACTAACGGAATCTATTATGGAGCCATAAGTCAGGGAGTTGGTTGCGAAAGTACTACAAGACTACAAGTGACCGTAACGATAAATACTCCTGGTGCAACGCCAACTACAAATGCTACAACTCAAAACTTTTGTAGTATTAGTACACCAACCGTAGCTAATATTCAGCTAAATGAGTCAAATGTAGTTTGGTACAGTACCCCAACAGGCGGAACGGTGCTGCCAGCAACAACACCTTTGGTTAGCGGTTTGTATTATGGAGCAATTTCAAATACAGCAGGGTGTGAGAATTCCGTAAGATTAGTAGTGACGGTAAATGTTAATATACCTGGTGTAATAACAACACCAAACACAACTCAGAACTTTTGTTTATCTGCAGTACCAACAATAGCCAGTTTAGTGGTAAACGAAACAAATGTGGTTTGGTACAGCACACCAATAGGAGGAACTCCATTAGCTACTAATACACCACTTATTGCTACTACCTATTATGCATCGGCTGCTATCAATGCAACTAATGGTTGCGAAAGCGCTACACGTCTGGCAATAGTAGTTGGTTTTGTAAATGATGCTTCGGTACCCATTACTGCAAGTGATGATACACCATGTGTTTTCCAAGGGGTAAGTTATTCTATTGCAAACGGAAAATCAAATTATGTATGGTCTGTTACAAACGGAACTATTACTTCAGGAGGAGGAAGCAATGATGGAAATGTAACGATTTCATGGCCATTTGTTGGTCCGGGAAAAGTTGAGGTAACTTACACAAACACCTGTGATGAGACAACAACAAAATCATTAGATGTAACAGTAGCAACTTGTTCAGATCTTACTATAACGAATACCGTTAGCAATCCTACACCCAATTTTGGTGAGGAAGTAGTCTTTACAATAACAGTAAATAACGTGGGTCAGGGTACTATTCTTAATACGCTTGTAAGCGAATTAATACCAAGCGGATATAGTTTTGTATCGGCTACCACTTCTACAGGGGTATACGATACCGGAACGCAGGTTTGGACAATTCCAACTTTAAATGGAGGAGAAAGCCAAACATTACAAGTGAGAGTTATTGTATTGCCAACAGGTAATTACTTAAATGTAGCCACCATAGAAATTTCAACTCCGTTAGATGTTGACCCTACAAATAATTCAGCTTCAGCATCTGTACAGCCAATTTGTCTAACCGTTTATAATGAGTTTACACCCAATAATGACGGAGCAAATGATCTGTTTAGAATTGATTGTATCGAATCATATCCAAACAACGAACTGAAAGTTTTTAACAGATGGGGAGCTTTAGTATATAGTAAAGTAAATTATGAAAATGATTGGAATGGTACTGCAAATGTATCCGGAACTATCAGTAGAGGAGATCTGTTGCCAACAGGTACTTATTTTTATGTGATAGATATTGGAAACGGGACGGTTAAAAAAGGATGGTTATCTATTATGAGATAATAACCTTGCGATCATCTAATTAATTTAACTAAATAAGTATCGTTATGAAACTATATATAAAATCATTAGCAACATATTTTGTCTTAATATGTGCTTTTATCACGGTTGATGCTCACGCACAGCAAGACCCTCAGTACACACAGTATATGTACAATACAATGTCTGTAAATCCAGCTTATGCGGGATCTACAGGAGGTTTAGAGGCAACACTTTTACACCGCTCTCAATGGGTAGGTATTTCGGGTGCGCCGCAAACGCAATCCTTTTCTATTCAGTCGCCGCTTCAAAACGAAAAAATCGGATTAGGATTGAGTATCGTAAATGATAAAATAGGACCTTCAAATGAAGTATATCTTGACGGAAACTTTTCATATTCATTGCCTTTAGGATACGAAAAAAGATTAGCGTTTGGTCTTAAAGCAGGTTTTAGAATGCTCGATGTAGATTGGTCAAAAGGAAAGTTTTACGATCCTAATGATGTTCTGCTGAATCAGAATATTAACAATCAGATCAATTTGGCTATCGGTGCCGGAGTTTATTATTATACCGAAAAATGGTATTTAGGACTTTCGATACCTAGCTTTATTCGAAACTCTTATTATGATGATGTACAAGAGTCGGTTAATTACGACAGACTTCATTATTATTTTATGGGAGGTTATGTTTTTGATTTGAATCCGAATCTAAAATTCAAACCCGCCTTTTTAGTAAAAGCAGTGACTGGTGCTCCAGTCATTGCTGATGTTTCTGCAAATTTTATGATTGCCGAAAAATTTGTAATAGGAGCTTCTTACAGAACAGATGAATCTGTGAGCGCACTTGCAGGCTTTCAATTTTCGAGAAATTTCTATCTTGGATATTCCTTCGATTACACGATAAGCCAATTAAACAAATACAATGATGGTTCGCACGAAATCATCCTTCGTTATCAGTTTAACAAAGATCAAAGCAAAATTAAATCTCCTCGATTCTTCTAAAAAGACAACTTATGAAAAAATTATATAGCCTAAGTTTAGTGTTGAGTTTTACGATTTGTTTTGCTCAGACTAATTTAAAGAAAGCCGATGCACTTTTTAAGAATTATTCTTATCTGGATGCGTCAAAAGCTTACGAAGAATGTTTGCAGAATATCAAAAAACCTTCTGCACAAACATTAAAAAATACAGCCGATTCGTATTATTTTATTTCTGATACTCAAAATGCGCTCAAATGGTACAAAAAACTCTACGAAGTGCAAGGAAATAATTTAACAGATATTTACTATCTACGCTACATTCAGTCTATGAAAGGAGTTATGGATTATGATAACGCCGATAGAATTACAAAAGAATATCTCAATAGAAAAGGAGATCAGAAAGAAATAAATCGATATGTGACTCAAAAAAAACAGTTGGATAGTTTGGCCAAAACAATATCGCTTTACGACATCAAAAATCTCGAAATCAACACGAGTAAGTCAGATTTTGGAGCCACTTTTTATGGAGATAAAATTGTATACACATCCGCGAGAGATACCACCAATTTTGGAGAAAAACTCTACAGCTGGAACAATCAGCCATTCCTGAATTTATATGTAGCTGACCGAAACACCGCAGATAATAGCCTGTTTAACGAAAATTTGTTCCTGCCCAACGTTATGACCAAATATCATGAGGCAACGGCAACTTTTGATAGCAGCGGGAATACAATCTATTATTCGACCAATATTGTCAAAAAAAATAAATTGGTTATTGATGAATCTAAAACCAATAATTTTCAGATCGTCAAAGGCACTATTGTTGACGGAAAGCTTGTAAATTCTGAAAAAGTTCCTTTTAACAGTACTGATTATTCAGTGGGACATCCTGCGCTTAGTGAAGACGGAAGATGGTTGTTTTTTGCATCAGATATGCCTGGCGGTTACGGAGAAACCGATTTGTACGTTGTAAAAATTGAAGCAGATGGTACCATGAGTTCTCCAAAAAATTTGGGGTCAAAAATTAACACGATTGGCAACGATTTGTTTCCTTATTTTAGAAATGGAGTGCTTTATTTTTCCTCAGACGGACATTACGGTTTGGGAGATTTGGATATTTATCAAAGTGCTTTTTTAGAAAATGAAACTTTTGCCGAACCTAAAAATTTGGGCACACCCATCAATAGTAATAAGGATGATTTTGCTTTTACTATTGATGCAGCAGGTAGGTTTGGTTATTTTTCTTCAAATCGTGCCGAAGGAAAAGGTGACGATAATATTTATTCTTTTATCAAAGGAAAACAAGTTTGCAACCAATTAATTACCGGAATTGCTACAAATACAAAATCAAAATTGCCTTTGTCAGATGTTTTGATCATTGCTTATAATGCATTCAATGAATCTATTGGCACAACTGAAACCAATGCAGAGGGAAAATATGTAATTTCGGCTCCTTGCGACAAAAAAGTACGATTGGTGGCAACAAAGATGAATTATAGTGATGATGAAAAAACCGTGCAGACTGCAAGCACAAATGGCGGAGAGATAGAAGATGTCGATTTTCAGCTCACTAATTATGATGATCTGGTTGTTAAAAGTAAAGGGGTAGAAAAAGTAGATGTAAAACCTATTTATTTTGATTTTGATAAGTTCGACATCACACCTTTGGCAGTAGAGGAACTGTCTAAAGTGGTTTTTTTAATGCAAAAATTTCCTAATATCCGCATCAAAATTGAGTCACATACCGACGCTCGAGGAAAGGACGCTTATAACTTAAAACTTTCAGATAACAGAGCAAAATCTACACGCGATTATATTGTTTCGCAAGGAATTGAAGCTTCAAGAATCGAGAGTGCTATAGGTTATGGCGAAACACGATTAATAAATAATTGCAAAAATGGTGTAAAATGTACCGACGAAGAACATGTTGTAAACCGTCGTTCAGATTTTATCATTATTCATAAATAATCTAGATTGATCTTGTAACTTGTTTAAAGTCAGGTGAAATTTAGAGTTTTACAAGACCATTTGGAAGTTAGTTTTTTGTTTAATTTTTTTAAATAAACGAAAATGGAGAAAATCAAGTTGCATCTTTTTGCAACTTGATTTTTACTTTTTTAAAACTTTACTTTTTTTGATAAATATGTATAAAATAGTTCTAATTTTGAGGTACAGATCATCAAATTATAATTCGCTTCATTACAATACTTTATGAACATTCAAGATACCATTCAAAATTTAAGAGAAGAACTCAATCAGCACAATTACAATTATTATGTGCTTGATAATGCCAGTATTTCTGATTATGATTTCGATAAAAAATTAAAAGAACTTCAAGATTTAGAAGATAAGCACCCAGAATTTTTTGATGAAAATTCTCCAACGCAACGAGTAGGTGGTGCGATTACCAAAAATTTCAAAACGATTGCGCATGAGTATCGAATGTATTCTCTTGATAACTCCTATTCTAAAGAAGATTTGATCGACTGGGAAGCTCGTATTCAAAGAGTTTTAGGGAATGTGGCGCTACAATATACCTGCGAATTAAAGTATGATGGCGCTTCGATAAGTATCAAATATGAAAACGGAAAATTGGTTCAGGCTTTAACCCGAGGCGACGGTTTTCAGGGTGATGAGGTGACCAATAATATCAAAACTATAAAATCGGTTCCGCTAAAGCTAAAAGGAAACTTCCCCGAAAAATTTGATATCAGGGGAGAAATAATTTTACCTTTTGCTGGTTTCGAAAAAATGAATCAAGATCTGATTGAAATTGGAGAAACGCCTTATTCTAACCCTAGAAATACAGCTTCTGGAAGTCTAAAATTGCAGGATAGTGCTGAGGTTGCCAAGCGTCCATTAGAATGTTTATTGTATTTTGTTACTGGAAATAATTTGCCTTTTTCTTCTCAGTTTGAAGGATTAGATTCTGCCAGAAAATGGGGTTTCAAAGTACCTCAGGAGGCAAAATTGGCAAACAATCTTCAGGAAGTCTTTGATTTTATCGATTATTGGGACACACATCGTCATCAATTACCGTACGAAACAGATGGCGTGGTGGTAAAAGTAAATGATATTCAGCATCAGGAAGAACTGGGTTATACAGCAAAATCGCCTCGTTGGGCAATGGCGTATAAGTTTAAATCTGAACAGGTTTCGACCAAACTAAACTCTATAACCTATCAGGTTGGGCGCACAGGGGCGATAACTCCGGTTGCCAATCTTGTACCTGTACAATTGGCTGGAACGATCGTAAAAAGAGCGTCTTTGCACAATGCTGATCAAATAGAAAAACTGGATATTAGAATTCATGATACTGTTTTTGTTGAAAAAGGAGGCGAAATTATTCCAAAAATCATTGCAGTAGATTTAGAAAAACGACCTGAAAATTCAGAGGTTACAAAATACATCACACATTGCCCGGAATGCGAAACAGAGCTGGTGAGGAACGAAGGCGAAGCCAATCATTATTGCCCTAATTTTTACGGATGTCCTCCGCAGATTATTGGCCGTATTCAGCATTATATTTCTAGAAAAGCAATGGATATCGAGGGACTTGGAGGTGAAACAGTAGCGTTACTTTTTAATAATGGATTGGTTCATAATTATGCCGATTTGTATGAACTAACGGTAGAACAGATTTTACCTTTAGAAAGAATGGCGCAAAAATCGGCTGAAAATTTGGTAAAAGGCGTTCAAAATTCAAAAGAAATTCCGTTTGAGAGCGTGCTTTTTGCACTCGGAATTCGTTTTGTCGGAGAAACGGTTGCCAAAAAATTAGCCAAACATTACAAAAATATTGATGCTTTACGTCAGGCTTCTTTAATGGATTTGGTGCTGGTAGATGAAATTGGCGAAAGAATTGCCAAAAGTGTGATCGAATTTTTTGAAAACGATGAGAATCAAAGTATAATTGAAAGATTAAGAAATCATGGTATACAGTTTGAAATTGTTGAAAAAATAAATCCTAACGCCACCGAAAAATTTGTCGGTAAAACCTTTGTGGTTTCAGGTGTTTTCTCACAGTTTTCAAGAGATGAATTAAAAAATACCATCGAAGATAATGGGGGCAAAGTAGGAAGTTCTATTTCTGCAAAAACTGATTTTGTTGTGGCCGGAGACAATATGGGGCCAGCAAAACTTGAAAAAGCAACCAAACTCAATATTCCAATTCTTTCGGAGGATGATTTTATAAAAAAACTAAATGAAACCGAATAGGCCTTCACTTATCCTGTACTTTTTAGCCTTATTCGCCACTCTTTTTTTCGATTTTTTTAATCTTGAATTTGTAGCGATGTATGCCAAAACCATCGTGGTGCCTTCTATATTTTTTTACTTTTTGGTAAGTAATCAGTATGTAATTACAAAGCAAGAAGGACTGGTTTTTTTCTGTTGCTTTCTAGGCGAAGTGTTTGATTTGATGGATGTAGAGATTTCAGAAATGGGATCTCTTTTCTCTTTTATGATTGTTTATTTTATACTTTTAAAAATGATTCTTATCGATGATTCTATCAAAATAAAAATTAAGAAAATAGATCTTTTGCCTACTTTGATGATAATACTATTTATTTCGTATCTACTAATTTCGATATTAAGTTTAGAGTTTGATAAAATGAGTCAATTTAAGATACAATATGGCGGTTATGGCTTTATTTTAAGCTTTTTGAGTATTGTTTCTTTTATCGAATACATTACAAAAGGCACCAATATTGCGTTGGTAATGAGTGTTATGTCGGTCTGTTTTATCGTTTCAGACTTGTTTTATATTTTTAGTCAATA
The DNA here is from genome assembly GCF_020911905.1 of Flavobacterium flavipigmentatum. Lineage (NCBI taxonomy): Bacteria > Pseudomonadati > Bacteroidota > Flavobacteriia > Flavobacteriales > Flavobacteriaceae > Flavobacterium > Flavobacterium flavipigmentatum. Next base: position 2,832,263 of record NZ_CP087133.1, read on the forward strand.
TTATCCTTTTTCAGATATTTTGGTGGTGATTAAAGATCTTTGCCAGATTTTGTCGTATTATTTTATGACGCGCTATTTATTAATTAAAAAAACAAAAAACGTTACACAATAATTGATTTTCCTTGGTTGGTATGTGCTTTATTATTATCGAAATAAAAATCAACTCGGCCTAAATTAATTCCGTAACAGCCCACTTGATTAATCAGTACATCCTGACCTACTTTGTTTTTTGCAACAGTAGGTTTGTCCAGAAAAGTGTGCGTATGCCCGCCAATTATTAAATCGATATCCTGAGTTAGTTCGGCTAGTTTCAAATCGCAAATTTTTGAAGAGTCGTCGCGATAGCTATATCCCAAGTGCGAAAGACAAATAACCAAATCGCATTTCTCTTCTTTTTTTAATAATTGTGTCATGTCCTGCGCAATTTCTACAGGATCATTATATACAGTTTCTTTGTACATCTGCTTGTCTACCAATCCGGAGAGTTCGATTCCAACGCCAAAAACGCCTACTTTTATTCCGTTTTTATTAAAGATTTTATAAGGCTTTACGAGGCCATTCATTACGGTATTTTTAAAATCATAATTCGAATTGATGAATTCAAAAGTAGCATGCGGCATTTGAGCATACAAACCATCCAAGCCATTATCAAAATCATGATTTCCTATAGTCGAAGCATCGTATTTCATCATGCTCATCAGTTTAAACTCCAATTCACCTCCATAATAATTAAAGTACGGAGTTCCCTGAAAAATATCACCCGCATCAAGCAAAAGTACATTTGGATTCTCTTTTCGTATTGTTTCAATAAGTGCTGCACGACGCGCAACACCACCCTTGTTAGCATTACGGGTATCATCGGCAGGAAAAGGATCAATATGGCTGTGCACATCGTTGGTGTGCAAAATAGTCAGGTGTTTTATATCGCTGGTTTCAAAACTGCTCAAGGACAATCCTAAACTTAATAATGCGGTACTAGCAGCTGTTTTTTCAATGAATTCTCTTCTTTTCATGGCTATATTTTTAGACAAATACGTCTGAATTTTTATCGGTATGGTATTAAAAATAGAAAAATTACTCTTCTGTAATTCGAATGTCTTTCGCAATCGGAATCGTATCTACTTCCTTAAAATAATCAATCAATACATTTCGAAGTTTATAATTCAAATCAAATTTGGCGACATTGGTTTTAAAGAAATTCATGTTGTCTCCACCGTTGGCCAGATAATCATTGGTGGCAACATAATATATTTTATCAGAATCAAGCGGTTTTCCCTGAATCATTATATTGGTAGGAATATTGTTTTTTGAGATCGTAAAAGTAGCACCCGCCAAAGGGTGTGGCTTTTTTTCTTTAATGATGTAAGTCGCCATTTCTGTAATTTGTGTTCCTTTAAGAGCTAAAACGACCAAATTATTTTCAAAAGGCATGATTTCAAAAGCAGTTCTGGTGGTTACATTTCCTTTTGGAAGAATGGCACGAATACCACCATGATTTAAAAGACAAAGATCGATCTCTTTTTTCTCTCTTGCTTTAAAAACAATATTTCCTCTTTGCAAACAAACATCAGCCATAAGATTCCCAATGCTGGTTTGCCATTTGCCAGAACTTTTTTCTAATGTTTCGGGACAGTAAGCTAAAATATTATCTAAATCTTTATTGATATGTTCGCGATATGGTTTTATAAAATTTTCTATTTCAGTAGTTTGTGCTTCTTTTTCGGTTACCGGAAGCTGCTTTCCTTCAATTTTTGTGAGGTTGTAACTCTTGTGAGTGCAGGAAAAAGTAAAAAAAAGTGTTAAGAATATAACAAAAAGTTTTAAAAACCCGTTATACTTTTCTAGATTTACCATCTTAAATGAGACTTAAATAATTAATTTTGTAATTTGGTAAAAGTACTATGTTTTTAAATTATATAAAGGAATTTTTTGTAAAAAAAACATTAAATAAAAACTTGCATATTGTAAAAAACGAAGTCTTTACCAGTAATATACAAACTATTGGTTTACTGGTTGATGAAAGCAATTTTAGGCATACTAAAGCTTTGCAGAAAGAGCTTATTCTGAATGGAATTCTCCCGGAAAATATAAAGATAGTGGTGTACAGAGATAAATTCAAAAAGAAAAAAGAATACGTTTTAGCTACTTTTGGAAAAAAGCAAATGAATTGGAAAGGGGAATTTGAACCCACTTTTTTGAATGAATTTATCGCTGCAGAATTTGATCTTTTGATTAGTTATTATGATGTCGAAAAGACCGCTTTGATGATGGTAACACAAAAATCGAAAGCAAAATTTAAAGTAGGATTTGCTTCAATTGATTTGCGTTTTAACCGCTGGATGATAGCCATTCCTTTAGAAAATTATAAACTTTTCGTTTCAGAATTGTTTAAGTATTTAAGTAACATAAAATAAATTATAAATTAGAATATGCAATCATTAATAGGGACTGGTGTTGCACTTGTGACGCCATTTAAAAAAGATTTCTCAATAGATATAGAAGCTTTACGCCGAATCATCAATTTTTCGATAGACGGAGGAGTTGAATATTTGGTTGTTATGGGTACCACAGCCGAAAATGCTACACTTACTTCAGCTGAAAAAGAGTTGGTGATCCATACAGTAATCGATACAAATAAAGGAAGATTGCCTTTGGTTCTTGGAGTTGGAGGAAATAATACTATGCAAATTGTAGAAGAATTAAAAACCAGAGATTTTAGTGCTTTCGAAGCTATTCTTTCCGTTTCTCCCTATTATAACAAACCTACTCAAGAAGGTATTTATCAGCATTTTAAAGCCATAGCAGAGGCGTCTCCTGTACCGGTAATTTTGTACAATGTTCCGGGAAGAACAGCGAGTAATATGTTGCCTTCTACGGTAATTCGTCTGGCCAATGATTTTAGTAATGTTGTGGCGATAAAAGAAGCAGCGGGTGATATGGCGCAAGCGTTGCAATTGATAAAAAATGCGCCAAAAGATTTTCTTGTCATTTCTGGCGATGATATGATCGCTTTGCCAATTGTTTTGGCTGGTGGTGCAGGGGTAATTTCGGTCATTGGGCAAGGTTTTCCTAAAGAATTTTCAGAAATGATTCGTTTAGGACTGAACAGAAAAGTAAATGAAGCATTCAAAACGCAGTACTTTTTGTCAGATTGCATCGATATGATTTTCGAACAGGGAAATCCTGCAGGAATCAAACAAGTCTTTCAAGCCCTTGGTATTGCTGATAATACTGTACGTTTGCCCTTGGTACCAGTGGACGATTCGCTGGCAGGCAGGTTAAATGAATTTGTAAAAAACAGTATTCGATAAAATCATAATTTGCTGTATTTTATTAAAGAAAAAAATATTTTGTAGTAGCTAAATTAATAACTAAATTTGCCACCGAAACTTCGGTGTGATTTTGTTTAGTCACAATTGACTAAGAAATCATAATAAAAGTAATAAAATGAAAAAAATAGTATCTCTATTGGTTGTTGTTGTCCTTTTATATTCTTGTAGTGACTATCAGAAAGCGTTAAAAAACGAAGATGTTGCAGCAAAATTTGAAATAGCAACAAAAATGTATGATGCAGGAAAATACAACAAAGCAATTAGGCTTTTTGAGCAATTAGCGCCTAGTTATAGAGGAAAACCACAAGCCGAAAAATTGTTTTACATGTTTTCGCAGGCGTATTACAAAACAGAGCAATATTACTTGGCAGGTTATCAGTTTGAAAGTTTTGTTTCGGGTTATCCAAGAAGCGAAAAAGTGCAGGAAGCGGCTTATTTAGGTGCCTACAGCTATTCAAAATTGTCTCCGGTTTACAGTTTAGATCAAACAGATACGAATAAAGCATTAGAGAAATTACAGGCTTTTATTGATAATTATCCAAACTCAGAATACATTCCAAAAGCCAATGAGGCGGTAAAAATGTTAAGCGAGAAGTTGGAGAAAAAAGCATACGAAAATGCAAAAGGATACAACACGATTTCAGATTACAAGTCGGCATTGATTGCTTTTGATAATTTTATTGCTGATTTTCCTGGAACAATTTTCAAAGAGGATGCGCTTTTTTACAAATTCGATTCGGCATACCAATTGGCCATTAATAGTGTTCAGTCAAAAATGCAGGATCGTTTAAATGCTGCTAAAGTTGCTTACGGCAATTTGGTAAAATTTAACAGCAACAGCAAATACAAAAAACAGGCAGACGAGATGAATGCCAGAGTGGAAACAGATTTACAAAAATTTAAATAAAATAAATTCATGGATTTAAAAAAGACGAATGCTCCTGTAAACACAATAACTTATAATAAAACAGTTATTGAAGAGCCAACAGGAAATGTGTATGAGGCAATTACCATTATGGCTAAAAGAGCAAATCAAATTAATTCTGAAATTAAAAAAGAATTGACAGAGAAATTAGAAGAATTTGCGACATATAATGACAGTCTTGAAGAAGTTTTTGAAAATAAAGAACAAATTGAGGTTTCTAAATTTTACGAAAAATTACCAAAACCACACGCTTTAGCGGTACAAGAGTGGTTAGATGGTAAAACGTACCACAGAGGTTCAAACAAATAATAGTACAATGTCAGTTTTAAACGGGAAGAAAATTTTACTGGGAGTTTCTGGTGGAATTGCAGCGTATAAAACAGCATCTTTAGTACGACTTTTTATAAAAGCAGGTGCACATGTCCAAGTGATAATGACACCTGCTTCTAAGGATTTTGTAACACCACTTACGTTATCAACGTTGTCAAAAAATCCTGTACATTCCAGTTTTTTTAATGAAGATGACGAGAATGCTGAATGGAACAATCACGTCGAATTGGCTCTTTGGGCAGATCTGATGCTTATTGCTCCTGCAACAGCCAACACCTTGTCTAAAATGACAACTGGCAACTGCGATAATCTTTTAATAGCCACTTATTTATCGGCAAAATGTCCTGTTTATTTTGCGCCTGCAATGGATTTAGACATGTACAAACACCCTTCTACCATTGCTAGTTTTACCGCTTTGCATCAGTACGGTAATGTAATGATTCCTGCTGAGAACGGTGAGTTGGCTAGTGGTTTATATGGCGAAGGCAGAATGGCAGAACCGGAGAATATTATTGCTTTTCTCGAAGCTGATTTAGAAAGCAAATTACCTTTAAAAGGAAAAAAAATACTAATTACTGCCGGTCCAACATACGAAGCAATAGATCCTGTGCGTTTTATAGGTAATCATTCGTCAGGAAAAATGGGGTTTGATATTGCAAATGAAGCTGCAAATTTGGGCGCAAGTGTCGTTTTAGTAGCCGGACCCACACATTTTAAAGCAAAAAACAGCTCGATTGAGGTTATAAACGTAGTTTCGGCAGAAGAAATGTATGCTGCATGCCATTTGCATTTTGATGCAGTAGATGTAGCGATTGCAGCCGCGGCTGTAGCCGATTATAAGCCAAAAGTCGTTGCTGTTCAAAAAATAAAAAAAGCTCCGGAGACTTTTTCGATAGAACTCGAAAAGACAAAAGATATTTTGCTTTCATTAGGAGCCATTAAAAAAAATCAGTTTTTAATTGGGTTTGCTTTAGAAACTGAAAATGAAATTGAGAATGCTAAGTTGAAAATTCAGAAAAAAAACTTAGATTTGATTGTTTTAAATTCATTGCAGGATGAAGGAGCAGGTTTTCAAAAACCTACTAATAAAGTTACTTTTATTGACAACTCATTTCAAATTGAGCCAATGGAATTAAAATCAAAAGAGTCAGTTGCAGTTGATATTTTAAACAAAGTGATTTCGCATTTCTATGAAAAATAAATTAGTTACTTTCTTAGTATTTTTAATCTTTGGCTTTACTCAGGCGCAACAGCTAAACTGTACGGTTACTATAAATTCTGAAAGATTACCAAATCCCAATCAGCAAGTGTACAAAACGTTGCAAACGGCTTTGGCTGAATTTATAAACAAAACAGATTGGACAGGAGCTGTGCTAAACCCAAACGAGCGAATCAATTGTTCGATGTACATTACACTTTCTTCTGCAAATTCAGATCAATTTGCGGGAACGATACAGGTACAATCGTCCAGATTGATTTACAATTCGTCTTATTCGTCTCCGATTTTTAATTTTAGTGATAAAGATTTAAACTTTAGATATACAGAATACGAGCCTTTATTGTTCAATCCGGCTACTTTTGAGTCTAATTTGGTCTCTGTAATTTCTTTTTACAGTTATATGATTTTAGGCTTGGATGCCGATACTTTTCAGTTGGGTTCTGGAAATCGCTATTTTGAGATTGCTCAAAATATCTGTAATGTTGCTCAACAAGGCGGTTCAAAAGGCTGGAACCAGTCTGATGGTCTTCAAAATCGTTATTTTCTAATAAATGATATATTGTCGCCTACTTATTCAGATTTGCGTCAAACTGCTTTCGGCTATCATTCAGGATTAGATACCATGAGTCAGGATTTAAAAAGTGCCAAGGAAAAAATGAAATCATCGCTTTTATTGATAGCAAAGCTAAATTCGGTTAAACCGAATGCCTTTCTTACCAGAGTCTTTTTTGATTCTAAGTCAGATGAGATTGTTTCTGTTTTTTCAGGTGGTCCAAGTATTGCCATTACAGATTTGAAAGAAACATTAGGCAAAGTTTCGCCTCTTAACGCTGTCAAATGGAGCCAAATCAAATATTAGTTGATTTTTTAAGCCATTACCTACTTCAATAATTTTTTACTTTTACGCTATATGATTACTTCGCTCTCGATTAAAAACTATGCACTAATTGAAAAACTTTCTATTGATTTTTCAAAAGGGTTTTCGATAATTACGGGTGAAACAGGTGCTGGTAAATCTATTATATTGGGCGCTTTAGGATTGGTGCTGGGAAAAAGAGCAGATTTAACTTCTTTAAAAAACAAAGAAGAAAAATGTGTTATCGAAGCACAATTCGAAATATCTAAATACAATTTAAAATCTTTTTTTGAAGTGAATGATCTTGATTATGAGGAGGAAACGATTATTAGACGTGAAATTTTGCCTTCGGGAAAATCGCGTGCTTTTATAAATGACAGCCCTGTAAATCTTCAGGAATTGCAGGAATTGAGCGTTTTTTTGATCGATATTCATTCGCAACAGCAAACACAAGAACTTTCTGATGAAGGTGTTCAGTTTAAAATTATTGACGCCATTGCAAATAACACAGAAGTTATTTCATCCTATCAAAAGCTTTTAAAAACGTACAAATCAGAGAAGTCAAAACTCAATGCTTTGTTGAAAAAGCAAAGTGATGCTGGAAAAGAGCAGGAATACAATACTTTTTTATTGAATGAATTGGTTGTAGCAAAGCTAAAATCGGGTGAGCAGGAAGAACTCGAAGCCGATTTTGAAAAGCTGAATAATGTAGAAATTATTAAAGAATCTATTGATAAATCTTTGATAATTGCCAACGAAGAGCAATTTGGTGTTTTTCATAATCTGAACGAAATTAAGGCTTCGTTGCAAAAAATCGCTCCTTTTTCTTCGGAGTATCAAGTTTTATTTGAAAGAATTACCAGCCTGACAATCGAATTTGATGATGTTTCCAGAGAGCTTCAAAATTGTTCAGAGAAATTATTAAATGATCCAACTCAGTTAGAATTTATCAGTCAAAAATTGCAATTGATTTATAATTTGCAAAAAAAGCATCAGGTTACTACTGTTGACGAATTATTGCAAATTCAGGCTGATTTAGAAAATTCAGTTTTAGAATTAGGAAATATTGAAGAAGAAATTGCTTCATTAACCAATTCTATCGATTTAAAAACGCAAGAATTGGATGCTTTTGCAGCAACAATTCATCAAAATAGAAATACAGCCATTCCGGTTTTATCAGCCAGGTTAATCGCTATTTTAGAAACTTTAGGCATGCCCAATGTACGTTTTAATATTGAGCTCTTGCCATCTGAAACGTATTTCCAAAACGGAAAAGACGAATTGCAATTTTTATTTTCTGCGAATAAAGGGACCGATTTCGGATTGCTGAAAAAAGTGGCTTCGGGAGGAGAAATGTCGCGAATTATGTTGGCTGTAAAAGCAATTTTGGCACAATATTCTAAGTTGCCAACCTTGATTTTTGACGAAATTGATACTGGAGTTTCCGGTGAAATTGCCATTAGAATGGGAGAAATCATGAAAGAAATGAGTGCTACCATGCAAATTTTTGCTATTACACATTTACCACAAATTGCTGCCAAAGGCGAGTCGCATTTTAAAGTCTTCAAATCTACCATTGATGACGATACGCAATCAGAATTGAAACTTTTATCAAAAGATGAGCGTGTCGTAGAAATCGCGCAAATGCTTTCTGGTGCAAACATCTCTGATTCGGCATTAAACCACGCAAAAGAATTATTAAATTAAATTTTTGAATTATATTTGTTTAGTCAATTTTAGAATTAAATCCGTATGTTGAAGATTTTTAAGGTTTTATGTTTTTTATGCTTTTTTGTGACTCAAATTAAAGCACAAGATTTGCCTCAAAACGCCGTGGTGGATTCAAAAGAAGTTAAAAATGACTCTTTATATTTGATAAAAGATTTTCCAGAAGGTGTTTACCACACTTATGAAGATTTTCTTCAAAAAAAAGCTATTAATATGGGTAATGCGATTGAAAGAAAAACTATTTTCGGTTACAAATCTATACCTAAAGATGTTCTTGTAGATCATGCATTTTTTTCATGGACAAAAAATAAAATAAAGGTCACAGATTTTTTTGCTATTTCTTATAACGGCAATCTTTACATCCAACAAAAATATTTCCATGAATATTCTGTAAAAGCAGATAAGAATCAGGATGGAGACAATTCAAATTCGTATCACAGAGTTATAAATGATGGTAAATTTTTCTATTTAGAAGGACCATTTGCAAATGCCTGGTCAAAAGCATTTGCCTATGGTACTGGCGGTGCGGTTGGAGGAGCAATTGGTGCCAACCTAAATAGTTTAAAAGGTGTTGTTTTTGATGTAAAGAAAAAAGAATTCAATTTTATAAGAGATTGTAAAGATTTAAATCTTCTTATTGAAGAATATAACGGAAATATTATTGACTGTACCGAAAAAAAAATAGATATAACATCTGTTCGTGAAAATGTTGATAAAATAATAAAATAGCTACTTAGAGTAGTACAAAATTAAAAGCTAAATTAATATCATAAACAATATAAGATGATTATAGAACCTAGAATGAGAGGATTTATTTGTTTGACTGCTCATCCAGAAGGATGTGAGCAAAACGTAAAAAATCAAATAGCATATATACAATCAAAAGGTGCCATTTCGGGGGCAAAAAAAGTATTAGTAATCGGTGCTTCAACAGGTTTCGGACTGGCATCAAGAATCACAAGTGCTTTTGGTTCTGATGCAGCTACTATTGGTGTTTTCTTTGAAAAACCTCCATTAGAAGGTAAAACGGCTTCGCCAGGTTGGTACAACTCAGCGGCTTTTGAAAAAGAAGCGCACAAAGCGGGTTTGTATGCAAAAAGTATTAATGGTGATGCTTTTTCAAATGAAATAAAAAGAGAAACATTAGATTTAATCAAAGCTGATTTAGGTCAGGTGGATTTAGTGATTTATAGCTTGGCTTCGCCAGTACGTACCAATCCGAATACAGGGATTTTGCACCGTTCTGTCTTGAAACCAATTGGACAAACATTTACTAATAAAACCGTTGATTTTCATACAGGAAATGTTTCGGAAGTTTCTATTGCTCCGGCAAATGAGGAAGATATAGCAAATACTGTTGCTGTAATGGGTGGAGAAGATTGGAAAATGTGGATGGATGCTCTTAAAGCCGAAAACTTATTGGCAGAAGGAGCTACAACAGTTGCTTATTCGTACATAGGGCCATCATTGACAGAGGCAGTCTACCGCAAAGGTACAATTGGCCGTGCCAAAGATGATTTGGAGGCCACAGCTTTTACAATTACCGACAGTCTTAAAGATTTAGGAGGTAAAGCGTATGTTTCGGTAAATAAAGCGTTAGTAACACAAGCAAGTTCTGCAATTCCGGTTATTCCGCTTTATATTTCGCTTTTGTATAAAATTATGAAAGCAGAAGGAATTCACGAAGGTTGTATTGAGCAGATTCAGCGTTTGTTTAAAGACAGATTGTACAGTGGTTCTGATGTTCCTACAGATGAGAAAGGAAGAATTAGAATTGACGATTGGGAAATGCGTGACGATGTTCAGGCAAAAGTGGCACAACTTTGGTTGGAAGCAACTACAGAAACTTTGCCTGCAATTGGCGATTTGGCAGGTTACAAAAATGATTTCTTAAACCTGTTCGGATTTGCGTTTGAAGGAGTAGATTACGAAGCAGATACAAGTGAGTTAGTTGGTATAGAAAGTATCAAGTAATCACATCCATTATAATCCTAAAACCATCAATCAAAAGTTGATGGTTTTTTTGTTAATATAACATATCTTTGTTCCAATTTTCAATTTGACAATAATTGCCACTTAATACGCATATTCTGCTATGATTTTTTCTCTAATTATACCCGTGTATAATCGACAGGATGAAGTTGATGAACTTTTGGAAAGTTTATCAAAATCTGATTATAATGAAGCTTTTGAAATTGTTCTTGTAGAGGATGGATCTTCGATTCCTTGCAAAGATGTAGTGATGACCTATCAGGGAAAACTCAATATTTCGTATTATTTTAAGGCCAACTCAGGGCCTGGTGATTCAAGAAATTTCGGAATGCAAAAAGCAGTTGGAGATTATTTTATTATTTTCGACTCAGACTGTATCATTCCGCCTAATTATTTATCAGAAGTCCGAAAAGCACTTAATAACGAATATGTGGATTGTTTTGGAGGGCCAGATAAAGCGCTGGATAGTTTTTCGGACATCCAGAAAGCAATCAATTTTGCAATGACTTCATTCCTGACTACAGGTGGAATTCGCGGCGGATCTGAGAAAATCGGAAAATTTCAACCCAGAAGTTTCAATATGGGAATTTCAAAAAAAGCCTTTGAAGCCTCAAAAGGATTTGGAAATATTCATCCTGGGGAAGATCCTGATTTATCTATCCGATTATGGAACTTAGGTTTTGAAACCAGATTGTTTCAAAATGCGTATGTATATCATAAAAGAAGAATTGATTGGGAAAAATTTTCGGTTCAGGTGAATAAATTTGGAAAGGCAAGACCTATATTAAATAGTTGGTATCCAGAGCACAATAAATTGACTTTTTTCTTTCCGACAGCATTCATATTAGGATTATTATTAGCTTTTATACTATTAATTTTTAATTTTGATCTGTTGTTACAATTATATTTCGTATATTTCGTTATAATTTTTCTTACAGCAACAATTCAAAATAGAAGTATTAAGATAGGATATTTAGCGGTTATTGCTGTTTGGAAACAATTTTATGGATATGGAACAGGATTTTTAGAATCCTACATAAAAATTATTCTTCTGAAAAGAAAGCCTCAGGAAGCTTTTTCAGGAATGTTTTTTAAAATATAATATGACAAAAGTTATTGGTCTTACAGGTGGTATTGGAAGTGGTAAATCTACAATTGCAAATTTTTTTGAAGAGTTTGGAGTTCCGGTTTACATCGCTGATGATGAAGCTAAAAAAGTGATGCAAAGTAAAGAAATTGTTTCGGAAATAAAAACTGCTTTTGGCGAAGGTATCTTTGAAAATACTATTCTAAACAGAACCAAATTGGCCGAAATTGTATTTAAAGATCCTGATAAATTAGCGCAGTTAAACGCCATTGTGCATCCCGCAGTAAAGAAAGATTTTGATGCATGGTTAGCAGAAAAAAAAGAATATAATTTTGTGGTTTATGAAGCCGCAATTTTGTTTGAGAGTGGACGTTATAAGCATTGTGATACAATAATAACGGTTACAGCTCCGGAAGAAATAAGAATTGATAGAGTGATAAAACGAGATAATACCACCAGAGAGCAGGTTTTAAGCCGAATGAAAATGCAATGGGATGATGAAAAACGAATTTCTGGAAGCGATTTTGTAATTAATAACACTAATCTTAAAAAAGCCCGAGAAGAAGTGATAGAAATTCTTAAAATTTTAAATATAAAACAAAAACAGTCTTAAATGTTAATATTTGGTTAATGTATTGTTCAGTATATTGTTAAAATATTAATTTTGTTTCGATGAATAAATTATTTTTTAGAATACTTGTTTTATTGATGAGTTTATCTCTTATCGGGATCATTCTGGTACAAGTATATTGGTTCAATTCTTCGTTCAAAAACAATGACGAACAGTTTAAATACCACGTTACTCAAGTAATTAGTGATGTTTCTGATAAGTTAGAAAAACAAGAAGAATATGGTTTTTATGAGAAGATTAACCGTATTAAAGACAGTACAGGTAAAATTCCTCAAAAAGAAGATTTATTAGAGATATTATTTGTTCAAAGAAATACAAAAACAAATAAAACGATTGTTTATAAAAACAGCATTATCTCTGAAAATTATGATTTAAGCGGTTCGTTATTTGATAAAAAATTCAGTTCTGATCGATTTAAAAATTTTAGTTCAAAAAGGTTAACCGAAATTTATAACAATAACAATAGTATCGATAATAATACTTTAAATCAAAGCATTATACCTGATGTAAAGATCGAAAAAGAAGGGAATTTAGACATCCTGAACAAAGCCCAAATGCAAATTTCATATAAAGATTATGCTTCGGCATTACCGATAAATGAAAGAATTACAAAAGAGAAAGTAAAGAATCTCCTGAAAAAAGAATTAGAAGAGCATGGTGTAAAAACCAAATTTGAATTTGGAATTTACAGTAGCGGGATTGCAACAAAAATCAAATCGGATGGATTTCATTTTGATAAAGACGCTACCTACAATACGCCAGTTTTTGCCGATAATGAAGGCAATAGTAAATATGAGTTATTAGTTACGTTTCCTAACAAAAAGAAATTTTTGTTATCAGATTTAGTAAGTATCACAATATTATCAATCATTTTTACGCTTATTATTATTGTTGCATATACTAGTGCATTAAATCAGTTATTACGTCAGAAGCATATATCAGAGATAAAAACAGATTTTATCAACAATATGACGCATGAGTTCAAGACTCCGATCGCAACTATAAATTTGGCACTCGATGCGATAAAAAACCCTAAAATTATCGAAGATAAAGAAAAGGTTTTTCGCTATCTCCAGATGATTCGCGATGAAAATAAGCGCATGCATGCTCAGGTTGAAAACGTGTTACGTATTTCTAAGCTAGAAAAGAAAGAGCTTGATATCACCAAAGAGCCAACGGCAATTCATGATATTATAGAAGATGCAATAGAGCACGTAAATTTAATTTTAGAAGACAGAAATGGTACCGTAGTAAAACATCTAAATGCTGCCAGAACAACCTGTCTGATAAATGAAGTACATTTTACAAACGTGTTGGTTAATATTTTAGAAAACGCTATAAAATATTCACCTGATATTCCTGAAATCGAAATTTTTACAGAAAATGTAAAAGACATGATTCTGATAAAAGTAAAAGATAATGGATTAGGAATGAGTAAAATAGCTCAAAAAAGAGTTTTTGAGAAATTCTACAGAGAACATACTGGAGATTTGCATAACGTAAAAGGTCACGGTTTAGGCCTTGCTTACGTAAAAAGAATAGTTGAAGACCACAATGGTCAAGTATATGTTGAAAGCGAAAAAGGAAAAGGTAGCACCTTTATAATAAAAATACCATTAATAAATTAAAATATGGAAAATAATAACAAAAGAATACTTTTAGTAGAAGATGACCTTAATTTTGGGGCAGTTCTTAAAGACTATCTAATGTTAAATGACTTTGAAGTTACTTTAGCTAAAAACGGTATGGAAGGTTTCGAGAAATTCAAGAAGGATGTTTATGACTTATGTATTCTGGACGTCATGATGCCATATAAAGATGGTTATACACTGGCTAAAGAAATTAGAGAAAAAAATAGCGAAGTGCCAATTATCTTCTTAACTGCAAAATCGATGAAAGAGGATGTGTTAAAAGGATACAAAGCCGGTGCAGACGATTACTTAAATAAGCCATTTGATTCAGAAGTGCTTTTGATGAAAATCAAAGCAATTATTCAAAGAAAATCAGCCGATACAAAAGCAGAACAAGTTCAGTTTGAATTTAATATTGGTAAGTTTCACCTTAATTCAAAACTAAGATTCTTAACTTTTGAAAATGATGAAGCAATAAAATTATCTCCAAAAGAGAACGAATTGCTTAAAATGTTAATTCTTCACGAAAATGATTTGATGCCAAGAGAATTAGCATTGACAAAAATCTGGAGAGACGACAACTATTTTACTTCAAGAAGTATGGATGTTTACATTGCCAAACTTAGAAAATACCTAAAATCTGACGAAGATGTTGAAATCTTAAACATTCACGGTGAAGGTTTCAGATTGGTTGTAAAAAGCAAAGTGTCAGAATAACTTTCACTTACAAAAAACAAAGCTCTGAGAAATCAGGGCTTTTTTTGTTCAATTTTAACTGTAATCGCCACATAATCTCGCTATTTGAGGATGATCTCAAAACACCTCAATCATTTGTATTTTATATTTTAAAAATTTCAAATTCAATTTTAAGAAGCTATTCCTGCTATTCGCTTGTATCTTTTCCTTGCTAAAGAAGCAAGAAAAAGGATACCGCTTCTATCAGGGCTAGGGGTTTGTTTTTCAGATAGGTACATTTTTTTTTAAATTAGAAATAAACACTTTAAAAATCTTTTTTTATTTTTTTTTCTAAAATAATTTGGAAATTCAAAAAACAATTCTGAATATTTGCACACGAAAAAGTAATAATCCTTTAATAACGAAGAAAAATGTTTGAATTTACATTATCATATCAAGGCTTCACACCAAACATATTTGGTGCAGCACTTCTTCGTGGCTTATTTCAATCTTAGAAATTCTTTTTAGATATATAAAAAAGCCCGAAGACAATTAGTTTCGGGCTTTTTTTATTCTAGACACTTCAAATTTTCCCGAATAACAGTTCCATTATTTATCTCAAAAAGATAAAAGATCCCGCACGCTTACATTTTATTCCGAAACATTTCGGGCTAAAATTCGCATGCAAAAAAGTAAGAATAATTAAAAAATTTATGGGAAATAAATTATCTGGAAAAGACCTGATCAAATTAGGCTTTCCAAAAAACAATTCAATAAACATAGCCCTCGGGCAAATAAATAGATACAGAAAAAGAGAAAAAAAAGAGTCTATTCTAACAGAAGCCAAAGAAGTTTTGTTGCATCCTGAGAAGTTCGAGGGACACGGAACCTGGGGAAAAGTTGCCGAAGGGCTTATAAATCCTGTTCAGGTAAGAATGCACCAATTGAAAACAACGAGAGCTCCTTTTACCATTTTTGGCGAAAACGAAATCGATCAACAGGCAAAGTTTCAATTGTATGATTCATTGAAACTACCAATTTCGGTAGCTGGAGCCTTAATGCCAGACGCCCATTCGGGCTATGGTTTGCCAATTGGCGGGGTTTTAGCCACAGACAATGTTGTGATTCCGTATGGTGTAGGAGTTGACATTGGTTGCAGAATGAGCTTGTCTATTTATGATTTGCCAGCTTCATTTTTTAAAGGAAAAGAGCATCAATTACAGGCAATTTTAAAAGAGAATACCAAATTTGGGATGAATGAGACGCATGCAACAAAAGCCGATCACGATGTTTTTTACAAAAGTGAGTTTCAGGATATTCCTTTGCTAAAAAATCTTTTGCCAAAAGCGTACAAGCAGCTTGGCAGTTCTGGTGGAGGTAATCATTTTGTAGAGTTTGGTATCGCCAAAATTGACAATCCTGAGAATGAATGGAAACTTGGTGCAGGAGAATATTTTGCTGTATTGTCGCATAGTGGATCTCGAGGTTTGGGAGCTAATATTGCTAAACATTATACTTATTTAGCCACCAAACAATGTCCTTTGCCCAAAAATGTACAACATTTAGCTTGGTTAGATTTGAATACGCATGACGGTCAGGAATACTGGTTGGCAATGAATTTGGCCGGAGAGTATGCAAAAGCGTGTCATGATGATATCCATAGAAGAATTGCCAAAGCAATTGGAAAGCGAGTAGTGGTAACGATAGAGAATCATCACAATTTTGCCTGGAAGGAGTTGGTAAACGGTAAAGAAAGTATCGTGCACAGAAAAGGCGCAACGCCTGCAGCAGAAGGTCAACTAGGGATAATTCCTGGTTCTATGACAGCTCCGGGATATATCGTAAAAGGAAAAGGAAATGAGAGTAGTTTAAACTCTGCTTCACATGGTGCTGGAAGATTATTTTCAAGAGCCAAGTGCAAAAGTACTTTTACACAAAGCGAAATCAAAAAAGTCCTGAAAGCAAATGATGTAACCTTAATTGGAGGCAATATTGATGAAGCGCCAATGGCTTATAAAGACATAGAGAAAGTGATGGCCAATCAAACTGATTTGGTTGAAGTACTAGGGACTTTTACGCCTAAAATCGTTAGAATGGACCGATAAAAAAATTAAAAATGGAGAAAATAATTCAGATAACTGCGGGTCGCGGACCATCAGAATGTACTTGGGTGGTGGCGCAAGTACTAAAAAAGGTGCTGGAAGAAGCACAAGAGCAACAATTAGAAATTACTCTGCTTCAGTGAGAAGTGGGTCAGGAAAATGGCACGATTAATACAGCAACAATTTCCGTAAAAGGGAAAAATGCTATAACATTTGCTAATTCCTGGATAGGAACGATTCTGTGGATTGGTCAAAGTCAGTTTCGAAAAATGCACAAGCGTAAAAATTGGTTTATAGGAATTTTTGAGATTGAACCGCAGAAAAATGCATCAATTTTAGACATGTATATCCAATATCAGGCAATGCGTAGTTCGGGAGCAGGAGGACAACATGTTAATAAAGTGAGTTCTGCTATTCGGGCAACACATCTTCCTACTGGGATTGCTGTAGTGGCTATGGATAGTCGTTCCCAGCATCAAAACAAAAAACTGGCAACAGAAAGATTATTAAAAAAAATAGAAGACGAAGCGCTACAGCAACTTAAAAATCATGTAGTAAAACAATGGGAAAATCAACTGAATATTCAGCGTGGCAATCCTGTGAGAACTTTTACCGGAAGTGATTTTAAGAAGAATAAAATAACCAAAAGTTATAAAGGAGCTCGTCAGAAATTAAAAAACGATTTACGAAATGAAAACAATTGATAAATATCTTTTTCAGGCGATGGATAATTACCCATATTCGCTCGAAGAGACGATAGAATCCTTAGACTATGCTTTTTCGTATGATTCTAAAAACACTATGGTTTTGTGTTTGTACGGGAGAATTCAGGCAGAACAATTATGGAATTATGAGGAGGCTAAAAACTATTTTCAGGAGGCTTTGGTTATTAATATTCAAGCTCTTGAGGTTTATCCGCATTATATTCATACTTTAATTTTGAAT
Source organism: Flavobacterium flavipigmentatum (assembly GCF_020911905.1). Classification (NCBI taxonomy): domain Bacteria; kingdom Pseudomonadati; phylum Bacteroidota; class Flavobacteriia; order Flavobacteriales; family Flavobacteriaceae; genus Flavobacterium; species Flavobacterium flavipigmentatum. The sequence goes on from NZ_CP087133.1 coordinate 2,849,716, forward strand.
GAAGATTATCAAGAAGCAGAAAAACTTATCGATTTTGCACTAACTGTAAAAGGTATCAATAAGGCAGAAATATTGCTTAAAAAAACCTTTCTTTTTGAAGTACAAATGCAGTTTAAAAAAGCTTTAAAAGAAATTAAAAATGCCAAATTGCATTCAGTTCATTATTTTATAGAAGCAGATTGTGTCGAAATGGAGAAAAGAATCAAGTCTAAAATTGATTTATCCGAAAATAAAAAGAAGTCTAAAAAGTCAAAAAAGACTTCAAAAAAGAAGTCTAAATAATTTTTGACCAAAACAAAAACGATGCTTTTTCAAGGAAGAAAAGGCATCTTTTTTATATTATTTCCAGTGCAAGTGTAAAGCAAAGCAAGTTTTTTCATCTTTTGCAATGCTAAAAGTAGCCGCTGAATTATCGTTATTTTCACTTTCGTGAATGACGACCTGGTCTTTTAATGACAACTCTTTCATAAAGTTCATTTCGAAGCTTTTTACTTCTTGCTTTAGAATTCTATTTGCATCAACATGATCCAAACACCATTCTAAATATTTTACATTATTAACATGATTGACAATATCTAAATCTGATAAATAAACCGTTTTTTCAAAGATAGCTTCTTTTTCATGATTGATATTTATTTTAGAAAATCCTTCTACTGTCGCTTTGTTTTCAGGATACAATTCAAAATGTTCATACGGCAAAGCCAAAGCTTCAGGACGACGAGTTTGTGTATTAAAAACAGCCCAATACGTCTCGCAACCTACTATTTTTTTACCCTTTACATACATTTCGAGTGCACGAACAGAACGTGAATTTTCTAAACTATTAATCCATGTTTTTACCGTTACGACATCTTGCCATTTTGGCAAAGCTGTAATTTCAACTCGCATTCGGCTTAAAACCCAAGCTTGGTGAAATTCTTGCATATCATAAAAACTAATACCGCCTATTTCTGAATGTGCAGCGGCAGTAAGTTGTAAAATATTACATAAATCTGTATATTTTAAATACCCATTTGGTGTGCATTGTGTAAAATTGATTTCCCAGTCTTTGCTTAAAACTGAATTAAAATTGGGTGATATTGGCATTGGGATTTTAGATTATTGATTTTTTAGATTATTGGTTTTAGATTGAATGTACGATATAATTTCACTTTGTGGTGTTGTATAATCAAACCATCTGGTAGCCTCATTTCGTTTGAACCATGTTAATTGTCTTTTAGAAAAACGTCTGGTATTTTTCTTGATTTCTTCGATAGCAAAAGGCAATGAAAATTCACCATCAAAATAACTAAATAATTCTCTGTAGCCCACAGTTTGCAATGCATTAAGAACTTTATTAGGATATAATTCTTTTGCTTCTTCAACCAAACCAGCCTGAAGCATTGTGTCTACGCGTTGATTGATTCGTTCGTAAATAATCGCTCTGCCGGCTTCTAAACCAATTAAAATAGGCGTAAAATTGCGATTGTTTTTCTTTTGATTTAAGAAAGAAGAGTACGGTTTTCCTGTTCCTAGACAGACTTCTACAAAGCGCATCATTCGTTGAGGATTTTGCAATGTTTGCGGATTTTCTTTTGTTATTTGTTGAAAATAGTTTGCATCCAAAAGTTGTAATTGTTCTTGTAAATAATCTATTCCGAGTTTTTCATAATTAGAATTTACCGTCGTTCTTATCGAAGCATCAATTTCTGGAAATTCGTCAAAACCTTTAAGAATAGCATCTACGTAAAGTCCAGATCCTCCAATTAGAACAGCAAAATCATTGTTTTTAAATAATTCTTCTAAAACATTTAAAGCCTCTTTTTCGTAATCACCAACTGTATAATTCTCCAAAATCGATTTATTTTGAATAAAATGATGTGTAGCAGATTGCAATTCTTCCTTATTTGGAACCGCTGTACCAATGGTCATTTCTTTAAAAAACTGACGGCTGTCGCAAGAAACAATTTCGCATTCAAAATGATTTGCCAAAGCAATGCTTAGAGCCGTTTTGCCTATTGCTGTTGGTCCTACTATGGTGATTAAGTATTTCAAAAGAGTTTTTTTGCCTTAAAAATTAAGTATTTTGAGAGATTTGCTTTTTCTGATGTAACTCTGAATAATGTTCTTTACATCTCGATTGTTTTGCATCGGAATTAAAATATTTTTCAAAATATCGATATTCGTAACCTGATAATTAAGGTCATAATAAGCATAACCTTTGTAAATTCCGTTTTCAACAAGTACGGCACTTCTTTCATTAATATTTCGGCCTTTGTCTAATAAAATCATGCTTTTATTCTCAAAACTGCTTTGCGAAATAAATTGTTGTACCCTCGCATTGTAAATTTCAGGACTTATTTTACCCACACAGGCACCATCACATTCTTTAATTTTGTATTGAAAACAATCTTTTTTGGTACTATACAATCCGGTTAATTTTTGGCACAATTGGTAGGAGGCAGTAAATTTGAAAAGTGCATTTTTTCCTTCTTGTAAAGTTGCAAACGAAGTAATTTCTTTTTTACGGCCATCTGCTTTTTCCAGTTTCAAATTCAGATAACCGTTAGCGTCTTTTTCGGCGTAAAGTGCGTATAAAAAGATTGTTTTTCTTTGCGAACGATTGTACCTCGGACGGTTTATTTTTATTTCTTCACTTTCTTTCAAAAGTGCAATCAGTTCGCTTCCGGTTTCATCATAAGTAATAGTAAAAACTTCTGCTTGAATTTTTTTACTCTTTGTAGTGATTCCCGTAAAGTGCTGGTTGACTCTCTTTTTTATGTTGAGACTTTTTCCAATGTAGATTAAATCACCGCTTTCGTTATGAATATAATAAACACCTGTTTTTGAAGGCAGTTGCCTCATTATGTCTAAAAGTTTTGGCGCAATGCCTTTTTCGACTTCCAGTTTTATAAAATCTTTTACGATTGTTTTTTCAAGATCTTTTTCTAAAAGCATTTTAAACAATTTGGTCGTTGCCATAGCGTCTCCGCTGGCGCGATGTCTGTCTGCCATTGGAATTCCGAGGGCACGAACCAGTTTTCCTAAGCTATAAGAAGGTTGTTCTGGAATTAGTTTTTTGGCAAGTTCAACCGTACAAAGTGTTTTGGCTTCAAAATCATACCCTAAGCGTCTGAATTCGGTACGTAAAATTCGGTAGTCAAATGAGGCATTATGTGCTACGATAATGCAATCTGAGGTAATTTCGATAATGCGTTTTGCAACTTCAAAAAATTTTGGAGCAGAACGTAACATAGCATTATTTATACCCGTTAATTTTACTACAAAAGGCTGAATCGGAATTTCAGGATTCACAAGGCTAATAAACTGATCGACAACTTCATGACCGTCAAATTTATAAATGGCGATTTCGGTAATTCCTTCTTCATTAAACTGGCCTCCAGTTGTTTCTATGTCTAATATTGCGTACAAATTCAGTGTTGGGTATTCGGTTTTTAGTATTCAGTTAGCAGCTACAATAAAACATTATCGGCCTCCAAATATGCTGCTGCCAATTCTCACCATGGTGCTACCACATTCAATTGCAAGTTGATAATCTCCTGACATGCCCATAGATAGAGTAGATACGGATTCTAATTTATTTTTTATCGAATCAAAAATAGATTTTAAATGTGTAAATTCTTTTTTAATTTGGTTTTGATCTTCTGTGAAAGTTGCCATTCCCATCAACCCTAAGATACGAATATTTTTCATTTCTTTAAATTCAGATGAAGATAATAATTCGTTCAGTTCATTTTCATCCAAACCAAATTTAGATTCCTCTTCGGCAATGTATATTTGAAGCAAACAATCGATAATTCTGTTATTTTTTAAAGCTTGTTTATTGATTTCCTGCAATAATTTTAAGCTGTCAACCCCATGAATCAAACTTACAAAAGGCGCCATAAATTTGACTTTATTCGATTGCACATGACCAATCATGTGCCATTGAATGTCCTTTGGCATTTGTTCCCATTTCTCGGCCATTTCCTGGATTTTATTTTCTCCAAAAATACGCTGTCCGGCTTCGTAGGCTTCCATTAAGTCAGAAACAGGTTTGGTTTTTGAAACGGCAACTAGAGTTACCTTTTCGGGTAAACTGGTTTTGATTGTATTTAAATTCGATGTTATTGACATTTTTCTATTTTTTCTTGAATTCTCAATAATACTAGTCTTTCGTCTATAATTATTTTTTCGTCTTTGAATTTCTTAAATTCATTGAAAATCTGCATTATTCCTTCATCTGAATATGTTTCAAATGAATTTATGATGTAATTATCTTTTTTATTTTTTAGTATTAAATAAAAAATTGCACCACGTAATCCTTGTTTAGAACCTATACTTTGAATCTCGATTTGAGTTTCTTTTATATTTATTATTTTTTCCCATTTCGTATTGAATGTTTCACCATTCAAGATAATATTATTTTCTTTGAAAGATATTATATCAATATTACTTTTACTTCTGTTGATGATGATAAAGACAAAAATTGTCAAAAGAAACAATTCAATTATAATTATATAAAAAATTGAAAGGTTAAAAATGATAATTACAGATGAAATAACAATAAGGTTAACAAGAAATAATAAATTCTTTAAACTAAATAACCGTTGATTGAAATTTTTATATTCACTCTCAAATGTTATCATATTTAAAAATTATTACACAAATTGTTTCGAAATTTTCTCTGCCTTTTTACTTTCACTGTAATCATAAAAACCTTCACCAGATTTGACACCTAATTTCCCAGCTCGTACCATATTAACTAATAATGGGCAAGGAGCATATTTAGGATTTTTGAAACCTTCGTACATTACGTTTAAGATTGCCAAACACACATCAAGACCAATAAAATCAGCTAGTTGAAGGGGGCCCATTGGGTGTCCCATTCCTAATTTCATTACCGTATCAATTTCGTAAACTCCGGCAACTTTATTATATAACGTTTCAATTGCTTCATTTAGCATAGGCATCAAAATTCTGTTGGCCACAAAACCCGGATAATCATTTACTTCAACCGGAGTTTTACCTAATTTTACAGACAAGTCCATAATAGTTTTGGTCACCTCGTCACTCGTATTGTACCCACGAATGATTTCGACTAATTTCATTATCGGCACCGGATTCATAAAATGCATTCCGATAACTCTTTCAGGATGAGCAACAACAGCTCCTATTTGCGTAATTGATATCGAAGAAGTGTTGGTTGCTAAAATGGTATTATGCGAACAAGCTTCGTTTAATTGTTTGAAGATATTCAATTTTAATTCAACGTTTTCAGTTGCTGCTTCTACCACCAAATCGACACCCACAACACCATCTTTTAGGTCTGTATAGGTAATAATATTGGTAATGGTTTTGGCCACATCTTCTTTAGTAATGGTTCCTTTAGACAACATTCTGTCTAAATTTGCGGCAATAGTAGCCATTCCTTTATCTAATGATTTTTCTGAAACATCAATCAATTTTACGGTAAAACCACTTTGTGCAAAAGTATGAGCAATTCCGTTACCCATTGTTCCTGCACCAATTACAGCTATAGTTTTCATTTTTTTGTATTTTGTTTTTAAAATTTAAGGTCTAAAGTTACTTTTCAGCAATCTTTAAACCTTAATATTAATGAGTATAATTTATATTATTTCTGGAAACAATCAATAATTTGATACGCCACTCGCAAAGCGTCTGTAGCCTGTTCCAGCGTAACAACTGGAGTAGTATCGGTAACAATGGCATTTGCAAACGATTCTAATTCGTCTAGAATGGCATTGTTTTGTTCTACCTCAGGATTTGTAAAATAGATTTGTTTTTTTACCCCTTCGGCATTTTGCAAAATCATATCAAAATCTCCCGGAGTTTCAGGAGCGTCTTTCATGCGAACGACTTCGCATTTTTTTTCTAGAAAATCAACAGAAATGTACGCATCTTTCTGAAAAAAACGTGTTTTGCGCATGTTTTTCATAGAAATTCTGCTAGCCGTAAGATTCGCCACACAGCCACTTTCAAATTCAATTCGGGCGTTGGCAATATCGGGTGTATCGCTAATTACTGAAACACCACTTGCGCTGATATTTTTTACTTTTGATTTTACAACACTCAAAATAGCATCGATATCATGAATCATTAAATCCAAAACCACCGGAACATCTGTACCACGAGGATTAAATTCGGCCAATCGATGCGTTTCGATAAACATTGGGTTTTCGATCATGTTTTTGGTCGCAATAAAAGCGGGATTAAAACGCTCAACGTGACCTACCTGGCCTTTTACATTGTACTCTTTTGCCAGAGCAATAATTTCTTCGGCCTCTTCGACAGTATTGGCGATAGGTTTTTCTATAAAGATATGTTTTCCTGATTTGATCGCTACTTTTGCACATTTATAGTGCGAAAGTGTTGGTGTTACAATATCGATGACATCAACAGCATGAATTAATTTTGCAATTGTACTGAAGTTTTTATAGCCAAATTCTTTTGAGATTCTTTCGGCGTTTTCTTGATTTTCATCATAAAATCCGACTAATTCGTATTTGTCAGACTGTTGTAATAAGCGTAAATGTATTTTACCAAGATGACCAGCACCTAAAACTCCCACTTTTAACATGATAATGTATTTTAAACAAAAATATAATTTATTTGTTGAAAGTAAAAGTTTAGTTACTACAAAGTCTAAATTATTTAAACAATTTTAAATGTATTTATAGGCTTAATTTTTCTTTGAAGTTATTGGTTTGTCTTCTGGATATCTCTACTTTTAATTCTTTCGGAAGATGCACAAGCAGATTACCACTAAACCAAGGGTCTATTTTTAGGATATATTCGACATTTATAATTTGGTTTCGATTGGCTCGGAAGAAAAAATCATGAGGGAGTTTTTCTTCAATGTTATTTAAGGACTTATTTATTATTGCTTTTTCGTCCTGAAAAAATATTTTGGTATAATTGCCATCTACTTCAAATAAAAAAATATCAGCAATTTTTACTAACCAGCATTTTTCGCCATCTCGTATAAAAATCTGATTGTTTAAAGTGAGTTTCTTGCTGTTTTTTTCTTCTTTTTCAGTAAGATTTTGTTCTACTTTTTCGATTGCCTGAGCAAATCTTTTTGGATTTATTGGTTTTAGTAAATAATCTAAGGCATTGTATTCGAATGATTTAATGGCATATTCGTCAAAAGCAGTCGTAAAAATCGTGATGGGTACTTTGTCCAGCATTTCCAATAATTCAAAACCATCTTTTTCGGGCATATTTATATCTAAAAATAGCAAATCGGGCTGAGTTTCCTGTATGAGCGTAAAACCAGAATCGACATTTTCAGCTTCCCCGATAATTTCGATTTCAGGATGATTTTTTAGTAATTCTTTCAACTCATTTCGTGCCAAACGAGAATCTTCAACTATAACAGCTTTTATTTTTTTCATACTTAAAGTATTGGAATAATTATTTTTGCAATTACTTCATTTTTTATTTCCTGCAATTTAAAACTAGCATTTTCGCCATAAATTAATTGCAGTCTTTTTTCAATATTTTTGATTCCTAATTGAGTAGAATCTTTTTCAATAGTAAGCATTCCTGTATTTGAAACGAATATGAGCAAGCTGTTATTTTCTAGTTTTGTTTGTAATGAAATCTGGCCTCCATCTTTTAGTTTTGCAATTCCGTGTTTTACAGCATTTTCAATTAACATTTGAATAATCATAGGTGGTATTTCTAATTTCAGAGTGTTTTTTTCTATTTCAGAAGTAAAATTTAAACGCTCTTCTAGCTGTATTTTCGAAATTTCAATGAAATTTTCTACCATTTCGATTTCTTCTTCCAAAGCAATTTTGGTTATATCATTTTTTGTTAGAGAATAGCGAAGCATTTCAGATAATCGTGTTATCATCTCTCTTGATTTTTCAGGATTTTCTAAAATTAATCCCCGAATATTGTTGAGACTATTAAACATAAAATGGGGATTGATCTGGCCTTTTAAAGCGTTTAATTGTGAATCTTTCAAATTGTTTTCAATTTCCATTCGATCCATTTTATTGTTTTTGATCTGCGAAGTTGTTTTGTAAATAGTGTACACAATTATCCAAAGAAAGAAAAGGAATCCCATTACAAAAATAAAAAGAACTTGTTTTTTTGCTGATTGCGTAGGATGGTCAAAAACTTCAGGCCTTTGATAAATATAATAAAGCATAAAGTAATTGTAAGCAATTATTACACCATAATAAAGCATTGCAGATGTAAAAACCAAAAAAAGCATTTTAATGATTTCCCAAAACTTAAAATCGTCTAATTTTATATAGCGGTCATAAACAAATTTTAAAACCATTGAAACAGCAGTAAGGAAGCAAACACTGAAAAAAAAATCAAGAAGAAGTTGCCAATTTTTGTATCCTAAAACATTAAATTTCGGAAAAATAATTGCAGGAATAATATTTACACCCGAATAGATAGTCCAGATGATGATTTGAACTAAGACAAAAATATATTTCTTTTTTTTAAGCATTTTACTGTTTATTTAACATTCAAAAGGCATTTTATATCCAGCATAAATTACAGATACAAAAATCAGACAAACTGCAACTACTAGGATTACTAGTATTTTTGCTATTATTTTTATTCAAATATAAATTTAAATTTGTGAAAACCATTTTACAAGTACTATAGTAAAAGCGATTACGAATTTAATCATGATTTTAAGTTTAAAAACTTTGGCAATAATTGCTATTGCCAAAGTTACATTATTATCTAATTATTTTTTGGTTGAAAATCAGGATGCCCAACCTGCCATAAGGCAAAGCTTAGAACATCTGCAACTTCCTCGTAAGATTTTGCTTTTGATGCTCCTCCAAAATGTCCTGCTTCATAATCTACTTTTAATAAAGTGGGTTTCTTAGAAGTATTTACTTCTAATAGTCTGGCTGCAAATTTAGCTGGCGACCAAACAATGATTCTTGGATCATTAAAACCTGCTGTAGTCAAGGTTGCGGGATATTTTACTCCTTCTTTCAATTGCAAATAAGAATCCATTTCGATTAGAGCTTTAGCATCATTTTCATCTTTCATAGTTCCGAACTCCGGTATATTTACTGGTCCGTTTGGTGTATTTTCTCCTCTTACAGTATTCATGCTACCGACTCCAGGAATGGCTACAGCATACAAATCAGGTCTTTCTGTGATGGCTCTTCCAACAAATATTCCTCCTGCACTTCGACTGTAAATAACTGTTTTTGTTGTGTTTGTGTATCCTTCTTTAATCATATATTCAGTACAAGCAATAACGTCTTTCCATGTGTTGTGTTTTGTGCTTTTCTGCCCATCCAAATGCCATTTTTCGCCCAATTCTCCACCACCTCTTACATGAGCAATAGCAAGTATTCCGCCTCTTTTTACCCATAAAAGCAAACTTGGATTGAAGTTTGGAGACATTGACATTCCGTAGGCGCCATAACCGTAGAATAAAACAGGAGTATTTTTGTCTTTTTTAATTCCTTTTTTATAAATAATCGAAAGCGGAACTTCAACACCATCATACGATTTTACCATTAGTTCTTCAATTTCAAAATTTTCAAATTCTGGATATTCAGTGATGGTAGAAAGTTCTTCTCTGATAAACGTATTTGTTTTTATATCATATTTGTAACGTTCTCCTTTTGTTGTCCAGCCAGTTGTTCTAACCCATAAGTCTGAAAATTTGCTTCCTCGTGAAGTTAGGGCTATTGTAGCAGATTTTTTTGGTGTTTTAATTTCCTTATGATTTTTACCATCAAAATCTGTAAAGTATAATTTGCTTTCAATTCCGTTTTTTGTTCTGGTATAAAAAATTCCATCTTTGGTAATCGTAATCGGATTTAAATTTGCTTCTTTATCTTCAGGAATTACAAGTGTTGCTGTTGCTAAATTTGGATTATTAATACTTGTTTTTGTAACTTTAAATTTAGGAGAATTTAGAGTTGTGTAAAAATAAATGTCCTTATTGCTAAATGCAAAGGCTTTAATTTCATCTTTTCTGTCCGTCAATAATTTCCATGTTATTTTGTTTTTATATAAATCAGAGCCTTTTGCTATAAATAATTTTATATTAGAATTTACCGAAGATGGAGAAAAGAAAAGCATATCACTATCTGGATCATAACTTAGAACAGGAATTTCTTCGTCTGTAACATTCAATTCGGGATACATTGCTTTAGAAAAAATCACTTTATCCTGAGCAATATCGGTACCTACGACATGCAATTTGGTCACAATATTCATTTGCGCTTTTACATCATGAATGTCTGTTGTCGGAGATTGAATGTATATAAAAGACTTATCATCTTTCAGCCAATTGGCATAGCCAAATCTCAATTTATCAATTTTATCAGATAGAATTTTATTATCAGCTACATTTATTAGTAGCATTTCACTCATCTCACCGCCATTTTTCGAGATGTTTACCCCAATAAGTTTTCCACTTTTATTTGGAGAAAAAGAACTAATCTTAAAAGTGTCTTTTCCTTCACCTTTTAGGCTTTCAGGATCAAAAATTAAAATTTCTTTTCCTTTTAAACCATTTCTTTTATACAATTTTGCTACTTGATCTTTTGGTGTTGTTTTTTGATAAAAATAAGTTCCATCTTGCATAATTTGCACTCCACTAATCACTTCGCTAACTCTGTCGTTTATAGAAGTCAACTCATTGATAAGGCTCTGTTTTCCCGGAATTGAATTTAAAATATTGTTAGTATAATCAGCCTGACCTTTCAGCCAGGTAAGAGTTTGTTCGTTTTTTAAGTCTTCCAGATTTCGATATTTATCTTCCACTTTAATTCCGAAATAAGTATCTGTAGCTGGAACAGAAGGTGCTTTTTCTTGTTTGCTTTGTGCAAAAGTATTCCCTGACATAATAATTCCCAGCGATAAAATGGTGATTTTTTTAAGTGTATTTATTTTCATGATTAATTAGAATTGATTGATGATTGATTGATTGATTGATTGATTGATTGATTGATTGATTGATTGATTGATTGATTGATTGATTGATTGATTGATTGATGATTGATTGATTGATGATTGATTGATTAATGATTATTTGAATACAATTAGCGTAAAGAATTTATAAAGTATAAATCCTACTGCAAATCCTACGACAAATGATTTTGCAATTTTGTAAACGTTTACTTCTTTTTTAGTTTCCATGGTTTTTGATTTTAGTGATTAATTAATTGATTTGATTTATTTGATTGATGATTTGATTTTTTTTAAGTTATTATTTCTTGTTTGATGATTCAAAAGTAGGAACACATGTAATGAAAATTTTAAAAAAAATGACGAACGGTTAATACAAGCATTTGAGTGGTAAATGATTTGCAATTTTGGCAATTTGAAAGAAGTTTCTGAGTTGAAAACATTCTTTACGAAAGCATTTAAAATTGATTTACTTTCTTATTTTTACCAAAAATAATTACATCAATTTTGAAAGATACAGCCAAACATCAAGGACTTCGCAATCAATTAGTAAGCACTTTAGAACAAAAAGGAATTACCGATAAAGCTGTTTTGGATGTGATAAAAAAAATCCCAAGACACCTTTTTCTGAATTCAAGTTTTGAAGATTATGCTTATCAGGACAAGGCTTTTCCGATAGGAGCGGGGCAAACTATTTCGCAGCCTTACACCGTTGCCTTTCAATCTCAACTTCTGGAAGTGAAAAAAGAGCATAAAATTCTCGAAATTGGCACTGGTTCTGGTTATCAGACAGCAGTTTTATGCATGTTGGGAGCAAAAGTATATAGTGTAGAAAGACAAAACGAGTTGTTCAAACAAACCTCTATTTTGTTTCCTAAGCTCAATATTCGACCAAAACATCTTTCTTTTGGTGATGGCTATAAAGGTTTGCCACATCATGCGCCATTTGATGGTATTATAGTGACAGCGGGTGCGCCCTTTATTCCGCAGCCTTTGATGGCGCAGCTTAAAATAGGAGGCAGGTTGGTTATTCCGTTGGGAGAACAAGTGCAGATTATGACATTATTGATCCGTAAAAACGAGACACAATTTGAAAAACATGAGTTTGGAGAATTTCGATTTGTTCCCTTATTAGAAGATAAAAATTAAGCAAAGAAAGTTTTTTTAATTTTTATTTGGAGACTAAGTCAATGGCGCGAATTAGATTTTCTTTTTCGATTTGAAGGATATAATTTATAAAAAAAGATTTATCATTCGTGTTCTGAAATTGTTCCACAACCTGTAAATATTCATTTTTATGTTTTTCATCTCCTTGTATGGTAGCAAAAACATACCCATTTTGAAGTAAAATCCAGTTCATCAATAAATTTGCTATTTGTAGATTGCCTTTTTCAAAAGGAAGGACTGTCAGGATTTTTAGATGTGCTTCTGATGACAAAAGTATTGGATGCAGGTTATTTTTGTTGGTTTCGTACCAATTAAAAAACAAATTCATTTCACGAATGATTTCTGGATCGTTTTTATATTTCCCTGATTTTTCTGGTTTTATACCTCTCAAAGCAAGATTATGAATGTTTAGAAAATCTTTTTCGGTGATGGGTACTTTTTTCTGATTTAAATCTTTAATGTAAGCAACTGATTCGTGAAGATTAATAGCTTCAAGATGTTCATTCATGCTTTTTCCGGTAATGGTTTGTCCTTCATTTATAACAGATTTAGTTTCTTCTAATGTTAGCGAGTTTCCATTCAAACGATTACTTTCAGAGATAAATTCTAATTCGAGGATTTTAGAAATACGGTGTAAATCAAAATGGTGAAATGACTGAATTTGTTGTTTTAAAGTTTCAATTTCGTCCAGAACGCTTTGTATCGTGGTTAAAAATGTAGAATGGATTGTTTTTTTATTTTTCTGAAGTTCTTTTTCTGCGAGCAGTAAAGCTTTCAAGGCAAATTCTTCGTTGCCAATTTCGTAAAGAATTTTTTCCTTTAGCCATGCGATCATGATCGTCTCATAATCTATTTCTAAAAGCTGTGCCAATTTTGTTACTTGTTCTTTGGTTGGTTTTCGGGTTCCCGTTTCAAATTTACTAATCAAAGCCTGATCAATACCCAGAATTTGCGCTACTTCACGAGTTTTAAATCCTTTTTGCTCACGAGCATTTTTAAGAAGTGTTTTCATTTAAAAAACGTGTTAAAAAAAGTCTTGACAAATTGAGTCATTTTCTTTTGATAAAAAAAACAATACTTTAAATATTGTTTTCTTGTTGAGTTAAGGAATAAAAGTGCTCTAGTCTTTTGATTTTAAGACTTTTCAAATTTGGACTTTTTTTTAATTGTATGCTTTTTTTATACGGTCCAAATCACGTTTCGTATCCTGTTCTTTCAGCGATTCGCGTTTGTCGTAGTTTTTCTTTCCTTTACAAAGACCAATTTGAAGCTTGGCCAAACCTTTTTCGTTGGTAAACAATTTAAGAGGAACAATGGTCAATCCTTTTGCCTGAACACTTTTTTGAAGAGTTTTTAGCTCTTTTTTATTCAAAAGCAATTTTCTTTCGCTTCTTGATTTATGATTGAATTGGTTTCCAAAGGTATATTCTTCGATATAAGTATTGATTGCAAACAATTCGAGATTGCTAAATTCACAAAAACTTTCGGTGATATTGGCTTTTCCTAGTCGTATCGATTTGATTTCGGTACCGGATAAAACGATCCCAGCAGTGTAGGTATCGATTATTTCAAAATCAAAACGGGCTCTTTTATTAAGTATATTGACTGTTTTTAACATAGTAGCAAAGGTATGCAAAATTGAAAACTTTTACGTCATCAAATATAATGAAAGATTTTTTTTGCGCTGTTATTTTTGTTATTTAACATCGTAAACTTACTTAGAAACTTTGTTAAATAATTTCAATATTGAAAAAAAGTGAAGCTTTTAAACATTCCATCTATTATCTAAAATTGAAAGTATAAATATAAATCAAGTTTGAGATACAGCGTGGCTCGGAACTTTCAGTTGGATTTAAATTTATATTCTAAAAAGTTATGGATTAATTTAGATTTCAATTTACTAATTTTGTAAAAAAGAAAGACCGTACTTTTTTAGAGGACGGTCTTTTTATTGTTATTCTAAAATTCTAAGATGCAAAACCAGTCAAAAGATCCTTTACACGGCCTTACACTTCAAAAAATAGTCGAAACCCTAGTTACTTTTTATGGTTTTGATACTTTAGCAGAATTGATTCCGATAAAGTGTTTTACATCAAATCCAAGTGTAAAATCGAGTTTAACTTTTTTAAGAAAAACAGATTGGGCGCGCAAAAAGGTAGAAGAATTGTATATAAAATCAATTCCGAAGTTTCCTGAAAACTAGTTAAGTTTGTACGAAAGCATTACGCCTCCGCGGTACGGAAGCCATTCGCCACTTTTGTTCCAGTTTTTTGCTTTTTCGTACCTTCCAGGCGTTCCGTCGTTGTAATATCCGTGGTAAAAACCTTGATGCCATCCGCCTCCTGCAAAAATATCCAGCAACAATTTGTCACTTACTTTTACATTATAACCCACGGTAACTCCTAATCGATAGCCGAAACCATGCTCATACATGTTTGTATTAAAATAATTCCATTTTTGTAATTCATAAATGTCTGGTCCCGCATGCCCTCCAACATATAATCCGTTGTATTTTTCTTTAAAATGGTAACGAACTTCAGGAGTCAGCGTGTAAAGTTTCATCGGACTATGTCCATTAAAAGATTCCCAAAAAGAAGCCATAACATCAACGCTAAAAGTAGTTTTTTTGCCAATACTGGTTTCAATTCCAACATTAGGAACTAAAATTAATGCAGAAACGGCATTAAATTTTAAATAAGTCTGGCTTTGGGATGTTACAGTAACAAAAACAAAAATTAAAATCAATAATTTTTTCATGGAAGAGATTTTATAAGTGCAGGTATAATGCAAAATTTATTATTTCGCGTGCAAATATAACGTAAACTGCCTATTTACTATTATCGAAATAGTATAATTTAACGAGAATTGTTTTTTTCTTAAAGTGTTAAAATTACTTACTCTTTAATAATGAGTAAATTACTTTATCTAAAAAACGACCTTCATAAAAGTCAGATTCTTTAAAATGTGCCTCTTTTACAAAACCACATTTTTGCAAGACCTTTTCTGAGGCAAGATTCTCCGGATCAATAACAGCTTCTATTGAGTGCAGATGCAACTCATCAAAACCATAATCAATCAATCTATTTACCGCTTCCGGAATGATTCCTTTACCGTGATAATTAGGTAATAACATATAACCAATTTCGGCACGATAATTTTCGGGCTGCAATCTGTAATACCCTATAATTCCGAGTAACTTCGGGTTTCCTTTGAGTGTTATTCCCCAATTTATACCGGTATTTGTTTCAATTTTATCTTCGATCATAGTGATATGTTCCAGAGCATCTTCGGTTGTTTTTACCAAAGGTCTCGGGATATATTTCATCGTTTCAGGATTCGAACGTAGTTCAAAAATTTCTGCAACATCCTCATTTGTTATGCGTTTTAAAAGCAAACGCTCAGTTGTAATTACTGGAAATGGATTAAAATTGAATATTAGCATTTTTTTGCGTTATAATATTGTGATACTAAATTTTGCATCGAAAGTCTGATGAGCATCCAAAATAAAAATTCCTTCTTTTTCGAATAAATCACCAGAATTATCAGTCGTGTCCGAGTAACCTAACCAAGGTTCGATACAGACAAACGGAGCTTGATCTTTTGTCCAAAGTCCTAAACTCGGAAAATCTTCAAAATCAACTTTTACATACGCTTTTGAATTTTTAAGAATACTCAAGGATTTAGATTTTAGATTTTTAAAAATCAAAGCGTCATTTTTAAACAGCTCATACGTCAAGGGTACTACATTTTTTGTAGTCTCTAAAATTTTGGTTTTATTCGAAATTAAATCATTTTCAAGCAGAAAAAATGTTAGTTTCTCCTCTTTTTCAAATTCAAAAGCATAACTTTCAAAATCACCTGGCAGAGCAATGGCAGGATGTGCACCAATAGAAAAAGGCAATTTCGAATTATTTTTATTAACTACTTTATAAGCAATAACCAAGGCATTTTCTTTCAGGGTGTAAATAATTTGCAATTCAAATTCAAAAGGATAATTCAAAAGTGTTTCTGAAGTTGCCAGTAATGAAAAAGTGGCACTATTTTCGGTTTTTTCAATCAATTGAAATTCCATATCACGAGCAAAACCATGTCTTGGTAATTGATATTTTTTTCCATCAATGGTAAAAGTATTATTTTTTAAAGTGCCTACAATTGGGAAAAGAATAGGTGAATGTTTACCCCAAAATGCTGGATCACCTTCCCAGATGTACTGTTGGTTTTGATGGTTTTTTAAAGAATATAATTCGGCTCCTTTATGTTTTATAGAAGCACTGAGCGTTGCATTGGATAGGGTTGTGATCAAAATTTTACGATTGAAAAGGATTAGTTTTTTACATTGTAAATATATTTGATAAATTTTATCTTTTCTAAAAAAAACTTTCAAATTACTAATTTCATAAATTTTATTCGAAAATAAATTTACGCTTTAATTTTTCTATATAAATACCTTTTTTTTTCATTAATTTGCTAGATAAATAGCTAAAAAGTATGAAAAAACAAACCTTAAAAGCCTTTTTAACGATGGCTTTGTTTGCTGGAATGTCTTCTGTTTGGGCGCAACAAACCCCATCTGCAGGAGCTGCGACTCCAGTTAATAACTATGATTATCATGATGCGTTTGCACCTCATTTTTACACAAAAAATGGTACACCAACCCGTTCTGCAAGTGGCCAGCCAGGTGTTGAGTATTGGCAAAACAGAGCCGATTATGCGATAACGGTAAAGTTGAACAATGCTACCAATGAAATTATTGGTACCGATGAAATTACTTATACTAATAATAGTCCTGATAAATTATCGTTTGTTTGGTTGAATTTGGACCAAAATTTATTCAAATCAGATTCAAGGGGAAATGCAATTTTGCCCTTGACAGGAAGTCGTAATGGTGCTCAGGGTCAGGTTTTTGATGGCGGAAATAAAATCAAATCGGTTAAAGTTATTTCTGGTGGAAAAACAAAGACAGAGGTAGAGGCAAAATATATTGTGACCGACACCAGAATGCAAATTTTTCTTCCAGGAGAATTGGCTTCTAAAGGAGGTTCTGTAAAAATTAAAATAGAATTCTCTTTTATCGCTCCGTTTGAAGGATCGGATAGAATGGGAGTTTTAGAAACCAAAAACGGAAAGATTTTTACAATTGCACAATGGTACCCGCGCATGTGTGTGTACGATGATGTACGAGGCTGGAATACCAATCCGTATTTGGGAGCATCTGAGTTTTACTTAGAATACGGTAATTTTGATGTAAAAATTACTGCGCCGGCCAATCATTATGTGGTAGGCTCTGGTGAGTTGATCAACGGTTCTCAGGTTTTTTCGGCAGAACAGTTAAAGAAATACAATGATGCAAAGCAAAGTGACAAAACGATTGTTATTCGCTCTGCTGATGAAGTAGCCGCAACAGCAAATACAAATGCAACCGCTGAAAAAACGTGGCATTATCAGATAAAAAATGCTCGTGATTTTTCTTGGGCATCTTCTCCAGCTTTTATTTTAGATGGAGCAAAAATTAACTTGCCAAGTGGCAAAAAAGCGTTGGCATTGTCTGCTTATCCTGTAGAAAGTTCCGGTAATGAGGCTTGGGGTCGTTCTACAGAATACACCAAAGCATCTATCGAAAATTATTCTAAAAGATGGTTTGAATATCCTTATCCGGCAGCTACAAACGTGGCAGGAAACGAAGGTGGTATGGAATATCCTGGAATCGTTTTTTGCGGATGGAAATCTAAAGGCGATGATTTATGGGGAGTAACCGATCACGAATTTGGACATATTTGGTTCCCTATGATTGTAGGGTCAAACGAGCGTTTATTTGCTTGGATGGATGAAGGTTTTAACACTTTTATCAACTCGGTTAGCTCTTATGACTTTAATAATGGCGAATACAAACAGCCAGCGGCTAATTTGCATCAGGAAGCAGAATATTTTACAAGTCCGAAATTAGAAACAATCATGAGTTCGCCAGATAATATGAAAGAAGCCAATATTGGCGTTTTATGTTATGCAAAGCCTGGCGCAGGATTGGTAATTTTAAGAGAGCAAGTTTTGGGAGAGGAACGTTTTGATAAAGCATTGCGCACTTATGTTGAACGCTGGGCTTTCAAACATCCAACCCCAGATGATTTCTTTAGAACAATCGAGAACGTCGCTGGTGAGGATTTAAGTTGGTTCTGGAGAAGCTGGTTCGTAAACAACTGGCGTTTTGACCAAGGCATCAATTCTGTCAAATATGTAAAAAATGATCCTGCCAAAGGCGTTATCATTACAGTTGAAAATTTTGATAAAATGCCTATGCCAATTGTTTTGGATGTGAAAACAAAAAGCGGAAAAGTACAAAGAGTTAAATTGCCGGTCGAAATATGGCAACGTAACAAAGACTGGTCTTTCAAGCATAATTCTACAGAAGAAATAGAGAGCATAACATTAGATCCAGATCACGTTTTTCCAGATTATAACGAAAGCAATAATGTTTGGACAACAGGAACAGGCAAAGTAGAAAAAGACATTGTTTTAGACGGATACTTAGGTCTTTTTTCTACACCAACAGCACCTTTAACAATTGAGCTTACAGAGAAAAATAGTACTTTGAATGCCGAAATTACCAATTATCCAAAGTTTACTTTAGAGCCAATAGCAGGCGAAAAAGATAGTTTTGAATCGAAACGTGCGGGGCTAAAATTTAAATTTAATGAAGCTAAAACAGGTTTTGATATGATTATTTTAGATAACGGACAAGTGATTCCGTTTACTAAAAAGTAATTTTTAAAATAATAAAATTCTGAAAACCCGATAGTTAATGATTGCTATCGGGTTTTTTTGTGATCAAAAATCACAATATGATAAAAATATGTTAGAATTTTAAAAATTTGTTTTACGAATAAAAAAATAGTGTATTTTTGCACCGATGAATAAAATAAGTTTACATACAACTTCTTTGTCACGGACAAACTCACCTGCTACTTCTCCCGAAGTACGGATGCTATCTCTATAGTATTCACAGAGTTTTTCGCCGCGTATTTATTTATATTCATTTTTCATTTTGAAATCACATCATTTGTCCATTGGACAAACCTATCCTAAAAGTACATATTGTATCCTTAATTTTTTTAATCAACTATTTGATTTTAAGAAAGTTACTTCTATCTTGTCTATTTTTATTGTATTGGTTTTCAGATTTCATACTCAACAAAATGCTTTAATTTATAACTCTAACTTCAACTATTGAAATGAAAATCTCTATTGTTGTTACTCAGGAAGAACACTTCAAATTTGCGCAAGAAATTTGCGACACGATAGAATCATCGGCCTTATTAAGAGGTACGGGGATTGCTAAAAGGACTCCTGAATACATTCAGAAAAAAATG
The DNA here is from genome assembly GCF_020911905.1 of Flavobacterium flavipigmentatum. Taxonomy (NCBI): domain Bacteria; kingdom Pseudomonadati; phylum Bacteroidota; class Flavobacteriia; order Flavobacteriales; family Flavobacteriaceae; genus Flavobacterium; species Flavobacterium flavipigmentatum. The sequence goes on from NZ_CP087133.1 coordinate 2,869,161, forward strand.
TCGAGCGGTGATGCGATGATTGCTTTGGCAGACGGAAAATTTGCAGGTTTTTGTTATATCGAAAGTTGGCAACACGGAAAATTCGTGGCACATTCTGGCTTAATTGTGCACCCGGATTACCGAAGCTTAGGTTTAGCCAAAAAAATCAAGTCAAAAGTGTTTGATTATTCACTAAAAAGATATCCAGATGCCAAGATATTTGGTATTACAACCGGTTTGGCTGTCATGAAAATCAACTCTGATTTAGGTTATAAACCTGTGCCATTCTCAGAGCTTACCACAGATCCGAGTTTTTGGTCAGGCTGTAAAACCTGTACGAATTATGAAATTCTAAAAAGCAAAGAGAATAAAATGTGTCTATGTACTGGAATGTTGTACGATCCTAAAGAAAAACAAAAAGATCCGCCAAGACATCCTTTTAATGAAGCTGTTTTGAAAAGATTGAAAAAAATTAAGCAATCTTTATTTTTAAATAAAATGCTGTCTTTCGGTTTTTTATCCTAAGAATATTAATTAAAATGAAATCTCAAACTTGCTAAATACGAAAGTATTGGCCTAAATTATAAAAAATGAAAAAAGTTGTATTAGCTTATAGTGGAGGATTAGATACCTCGTATTGTTTGAAATATTTGAAAAACGAAAAAGGATACGAAGTGCATACCGTACTAGTAGATACAGGAGGATTTGATGCTGAAGAATTATCAGCAATTGAAAAAAGAGCCTACGAATTAGGAAGCGCGCAACACGCTAACTTAACCATTGTAGATAAATATTATGACAAAGCGATAAAATATTTGATTTTCGGAAACGTATTAAAAAACAATACGTATCCTTTATCAGTTAGTGCTGAGCGTGTTTTTCAGGCTATTGAAGCTATAAAATATGCCAAAAAAGTAGGTGCAAGCGCTATCGCGCACGGAAGCACAGGCGCAGGAAATGATCAAATTCGTTTTGACTTGATTTTCCAAACTATTGCTCCCGAAATTGAAATTATCACCCCAATTAGAGATTTGAAACTCTCGAGACAGGAAGAAGTAGATTATTTGGCTCAAAACGGAGTACATTATTCTTGGGAAAAAGCACAATATTCTATCAATAAAGGACTTTGGGGAACCAGTGTTGGAGGTAAAGAGACTTTGACGTCGGGTAAACCGTTGCCAAGTGAAGCATATCCTTCGCAATTGCAAAAAGAAGGCGAAGAAAAAGTGACTTTGCATTTTGAAAAAGGAGAATTGGTAGGTATAAATGGTACCATTGACAAACCTTCAAACAATATCGTAGCTCTTGAAAAACTGGCAAACGCTTACGCAATCGGGCGTGACATTCACGTAGGTGATACCATTATCGGAATTAAAGGAAGAGTTGGTTTTGAGGCTGCTGCTCCGCTAATTATCATCAAAGCACATCATTTATTAGAGAAACATACATTGGGTAAATGGCAACAATACTGGAAAGAACAACTAGGAAACTGGTACGGAATGTTATTTCACGAAGGTCAGTTTTTAGATCCTGTAATGCGTAACATCGAAACATTTTTACAAGACACGCAGGCAACTGTAAATGGAGTTGTAACCGTTTCACTAAAACCATATCATTTTTCGCTTGACGGAATTGAATCTGATAATGATTTGATGAATACAGGTTTTGGACAATACGGAGAGATGAACAATGCTTGGACGTCTGATGATGCCAAAGGGTTTATTAAGATTTTAGGAAATGCACAAAATATATTTTCATCTGTAAATCATTTAAACCATGATTAATATCGGAATAATTGGTGGGTCTGGCTACACAGCCGGAGAACTCATCAGAATATTAATGTATCATCCCCACGTAAACATCGATTTTGTTTACAGCACAACAAATGCAGGAAAACCACTTTCTGTGGCGCATCACGATTTGATGGGGGACATTGAAATGAATTTTATAGATACAATTAATCCTAATGTAAATGTGGTTTTTTTATGTCTGGGTCACGGAAAATCGATTTCTTTTTTGAAAGAAAATCAATTTGCGAGTCACACTAAAATCATCGATTTAGGAAATGACTTCAGATTGACCAAAGATGCTCATTTCGAAGGAAAAGAATTCGTTTACGGCTTACCTGAATTGAATAAATCTTCTATAAAAAAAGCAAATTACATTGCAAATCCGGGTTGTTTTGCTACGGCTATTCAGTTGGCTTTATTGCCTTTGGCTAAAAATAACTTGCTAAAAAATGACGTTCATATTAATGCAACTACTGGAAGTACGGGTGCTGGTGTAAGTCTTGCCGAAACCTCGCATTTTAGCTGGAGAAACAATAACATGTCGCATTACAAAGCTTTTGAACACCAACATTTGGGAGAAATCAACCAAAGTGTGAATCAATTACAAGCTGATTTTTCAGATGAACTTATTTTTGTTCCGAATAGAGGTGATTTTACTCGAGGAATTTTCGCGACTTTGTACACCACTTCTGATGAAAGTTTAGAAGATTTGGTTGCCAAATATGAAGATTTTTATAAAAATGAGCCTTTTGTAACGGTTACCACGACAAACATCAACATGAAACAAGTCGTTCAAACCAACAAATGTATCATCAGTTTATTGAAAAAAGGAAACCGGATTTTAATCACTTCTATTATTGATAACTTAACCAAAGGAGCTTCAGGACAAGCGATTCAAAACATGAATTTAATGTTCGGACTAGAAGAAACCACCGGTTTACATTTGAAACCAAGCGGATTTTAAATTGTTGTCAGAACGGTTAATCGTTTATTCGGTTAATCGATTAAACAAAAGAAAGGTTAAACAATTAAACTAAGAAAAAATGAATTTATTCAACGTATACCCACTTTACGATATTACGCCTGTAAAAGCACTAGATTGTACAATTACAGACCAAAACGGAGTAGAATATTTAGACTTATATAGCGGACATGGTGTAATCTCGATCGGCCATACGCAACCTGATTATGTGGCGAAATTGAAAGATCAATTAGATCATTTAGGATTTTATTCGAATGCGATTCAGAATCCTTTGCAGGTTGAATTGGCGCAGAAATTAGGCAAGCTTTCGGGTTTAGAAGATTATGAGTTGTTTTTATGCAGTTCTGGTGCTGAAGCGAATGAAAATGCCTTAAAATTAGCCTCTTTCCATAACGGGAAATCGAGAATTATAGCTTTTGATAATTCTTTCCACGGAAGAACTTCTGCCGCTGTTGCGGTTACAGACAATAAAAAAATTGTAGCCCCCATTAACGCACAACAAGTAGTTACTTTTTTGCCATTAAATCAAATAGAATTGGTTGAAGCAGAATTAGTAAAAGGCGATGTTTCTGCTGTAATTATCGAAGGTATTCAAGGTGTTGGAGGTTTAGATCAGGGAACAACCGAGTTTTTTCAGGCTTTAGAAAAAGCATGTAAAAAACACGATGTAGTCTTGATTTTGGATGAAGTGCAATCAGGATACGGAAGAAGTGGAAAATTCTTTGCGTTCCAACATCACGGCATTAGCGCTGATATTATTTCTGTGGCGAAAGGAATGGGGAATGGTTTTCCAATTGGCGGGATTTTGATCTCTCCAAAATTTGAAGCTAGTTTCGGATTATTAGGAACAACTTTCGGCGGAAGCCATTTATCTTGTGCTGCAGGAATTGCAGTTTTGGATGTCATAGAAAAATTGAAATTACAAGACAATGTAAACGAAGTTTCGGCTTATTTCTCAGAAAAAATCACACAAGTTCCTGGAATCAAAAGAGTAAAAGGTAAAGGATTGATGCTTGGCGTTGAATTTGATTTTGATGTAGCCGCTTTACGAAAAAAACTAATTATAGAGAAACATATTTTTACAGGAAGTGCCAGCAATAAAAATCTCTTGAGAATTTTACCGCCATTAACAGTAAAAAAAGCAGATATTGATACCTTTATTGTAGCTTTAAAAGAAAGTTTGGAAGAGCTATAATGTTAATTTATTTAATCCTTTAACTGGTTAATCGATTAAACGAATTAACGATTAACCATTTAAACAAAAAAAATGAATCCATTATCAATCGAAAAGCGAAACTTAGTTTTGCATACCATGGCAAAGCTGGTCGAGCAGGAGCGGAGTCAAATAATTCTCACCAATCAGGAAGATTTACTGGCTTACGATGGCTCAGATTTGGCTATGGAAGAACGCTTAAAAGTAGATGATAAAAAGGTTGAAGAAATGATTTTGTCACTCAATCAATTGGCTTCTCAGGAAGATCCGGTTGGAGTAGAGCGTTTTCATTTTGTTCATGATAATGGTATAAAAGTGATTAATAAAACGGCTGCTTTTGGTACTATTTTGATTATTTATGAATCTCGACCAGATGTCACGATTGAAGCTGGTGGAATTGCCTTTAAATCCGGAAATAAAATTTTATTAAAAGGCGGGAAAGAATCACTACAATCTAATTTGAAGATTGTGAGTTTGTGGCACCAAGCGTTGGAAGAGAATGGTGTTGCTAAAGATTGGGTAGAATATTTGAACTTTGATCGTGCTGAAACACAGGCTTTCTTAGAAAAACCGACTCAAAAAGTAGATTTGATTGTTCCGAGAGGAGGAGAAAAACTAATTGAATTTGTCAAGCAACACGCCACTTGCCCAGTAATTGTAAGTGGTCGCGGAAATAATTTTGTTTACGTTCATGAAAAAGCAGATACAGATTTGGCTTTAAAAATAATTTTGAATGCAAAAACTTCAAAAATATCAGCTTGCAATGCAGTAGATAAGGTTTTAATAGATTGTAAATTGCCTAATTTTGAAGGTTTTACAGCTATTTTAATTGAAGAATTAAAAGAATTCAATGTCGAAGTAATCGTCGATAAATCATTAGAAAATTTTGAAGATACAGCAACACTTCAAAACGAAGATATTTGGTATGAAGAATTTTTAGATTATAAAATTGTTATTGGAGCAATTGATTCTGAAGAACATGCAATCGAAAAAATCAATAAATATTGTGGCGGACATTCGGCCGTTATTATCACAAAAGACAATAAAGTAGCACAAGAATTTATGGAAGCAGTTGATGCAGCAGCAGTTTATCAAAATGCTTCGACTCGTTTTACAGACGGTGGACAGTTTGGTTTGGGCGGAGAATTAGCGATAAGCACCGATAAATTACATCAAAGAGGCCCAATTGGTTTACAACATTTGGTTACCAATAAATGGTACGTTTACGGAGAGGGACAGATTAGGTAATTTTAGATTTTAAAGTTCAGATTTTAGATTAATGATTAATGATTAACGATTTCTGATTTTTGATTATTGGAATTTAAAAATTTGGAATTTATTTAATGATATAGCTTTGCGAATTTTAGCGTTTGTAAACACAACATTATAAAAAAACCTTGCGCACTTGCGGTTAAAAAAACTGCGGTTAAAATAATAAAAATGGAAAAAAAGCGGATTTTATTAAAAATAGGAAGCAATACTTTAACCAAGGAAACCAATCATATTTCGCGGGGAAAAATTGAGGATATCGGGATGCAAATCGCCGCTTTAAACAAAGATTACGAATTTGTAATCGTGAGTTCTGGAGCCATAGCCGCCGCAAAACAATTTGTAAAACTCGAAAGTAAAGGCAAAGAAATTGCATTAAAACAAGCTCTTGCTTCGATTGGGCAACCTCATTTAATGCGGATTTTTCATGAGAATTTCAGTGATTTAGGTTTGTTGACATCACAATGTTTATTGTCTTATTCTGATTTCGAAAAAGAGCAATCAAAAGTAAATATTGTCAATACCATCAATGTTTTGGTTGAAAATAATTATATTCCAATTATTAATGAAAACGATACTGTTGCGACAGATGAGATTCGGTTTGGCGATAATGACAAACTAGCGGCTTTAACGGCGGTTCTTCTAAATGTTGATATTCTTATCATTGCGACCAATACAAATGGCATTTACACGAAAAATTCCATTTATGATAAAATTCCCGAAACTATACAATTAGTAAAGGATTTAGAAACTTTAGAAAAAGAAATTGGAGAATCAAAATCATCACACGGAACAGGCGGAATGCAATCCAAAATTGAGGCGGCCGGAATTGCAAAAGCGGCCAATATAGAAACTTGGATCGTCAACGGATTGGATGATAATTTTATTTTAAAAGCATTAAAAGACGAAATTCCGTTTACTAAAATTGTGTAGCAATGTTTATTTATTTAATCGTTAATTCGGTTAATCGATAGCGCTACAAAGAAAAGAAAAATATAAAGTTAATTTTTTAATCAAATAAACAAATTAACCATTAACCGATTAAACAAAAAGCAATGAATTACATTTCAATTCAAGATATCGACTCATTATCAAAATGGGTAAAAAGTGCGTTAAAAATCAAAAAGAACCCACTTAAAAATCAGAAGTTAGGCAAAAATAAAACATTGGGAATGTTATTTTTTAATCCGAGTCTGAGAACGCGTTTGAGTACGCAAAAAGCGGCTTTAAATTTAGGAATGAATGTCATGGTAATGAATTTTACCAATGAAGGCTGGACGTTAGAATTTGAAGACGGCGCCATCATGGATTCGGGCGCGTCTGAACACATCAAAGAAGCGGCTGAAGTAGTGTCGCAATATTGTGATATTATCGCCATTCGTGCCTTTGCAGGTTTAATGGACAAAGAAAAAGATTATGCCGAAACGGTAATTTCAGGGTTTCTAAAACATGCTACTGTGCCCATTGTTAACATGGAAAGTGCGGTTCGTCATCCGATGCAATCGTTGGCAGATGCCATCACAATGGAGGAATACAAAACAAAACACAAACCAAAAGTAGTGCTTTCATGGGCACCGCATCCAAAGGCATTACCTCAGGCGGTTGCCAATTCGTTTGTAGAAATGATGCAAATGCAAAAAGACATGGATTTTGTAATCACGCATCCTGAAGGGTACGAATTGAGCCCCGAAATCACTAAAGATTGTAAAATAGAATACGATCAAGACAAAGCATTCGAAAATGCTGATTTTGTCTATGTAAAAAACTGGAGTAACTTCAACGATTACGGAAAAGTAACTAATATCGACCCAAGTTGGACAGTTACAGCAGAGAAAATGGCTCTTACCAATAATGGAAAGTTTATGCATTGCCTGCCAGTTCGTCGTAACGTGATAGTAAGTGACGAAGTGATCGATAGCGAAAATTCAATCGTAATTCAGCAGGCGAATAACAGAACCTATTCGGCACAATTGGTTTTACAGAAAATTTTAAAGAAGTTATAATTTGAGGTGCAAAGGCACAAAGTTGCAAAGGCTCAGAGGTTGTATAACCTTAAAAAAAACCTTTTGCCCCTCTGAACCTTTGAATCTTTGAACCTATAAAAAAATGGAAGTTAAAGTAATAAAAATTGGCGGTAACATAATTGACAACCCAACAGAATTAGAACAATTCTTAACCGATTTTTCTAAGATCGAAGGCTATAAAGTGCTGGTACACGGTGGCGGAAAATCGGCCACAAAAATGGCGGAAAGTATTGGTTTAGTCCCTCAAATGATTGAGGGACGCCGTATCACTGATGCCCCAATGCTTGATGTTGTGGTGATGATTTATGCAGGACAAATCAACAAACACATTGTCGCGCAATTGCAGGCAAAAGATAATAATGCTATTGGTTTTTCAGGAGCCGACGGGAATTTGATACAGTCGGTAAAACGCAATCATCCCACGATAGATTACGGATTTGTAGGAGATGTACAGCAAGTCAATACTACTTTATTAAAGACTTTGCTTGAAAACAATATTGTGCCCGTTTTTTGTGCCATTACACATGATAAAAACGGACAATTATTAAACACAAATGCCGATACCATTGCAAGTGAACTATCCATTGCTTTATCGGAAGTTTTTGAGGTTACGCTAACCTATTGTTTCGAAAAACAAGGTGTTTTGCAAGATTCAGAAGATGATTCTTCAGTAATTACAGCGATAAACGAAGAACTTTACAAGAAATTAAAAGCCGAAAAAGTAATCCATTCCGGAATGATTCCAAAATTGGATAATTGTTTTAATAGTTTGTCAAGAGGCGTGCAAAAAATCAAAATCGGGCATCATAAAATGCTTCAAAATCCCGATGTTCTGCATACAACCATTACTTTATAAAAGGTAATGCCACAGATTAATGGATTAAAATGGATTAAAAATCTGTGAAAATTCTTTTAATCTGTGGCAAAAAAATAGAATTGCGCTATTAATTTTAAATATTAATTTAAGAAATTTACACAAATTAAAAATGTCACAGATTTAATTAAAACTTTGTGACTTCGTGCCTTTTCGGCAAAGAAACCATAACTATGAAAAATATTGCAACGCTTACCCAGGAAGCAATTAGTCTATTAAAAAATTTGATTGAAACTCCTTCCTTTTCAAGTGAAGAGGATCAAACAGCACTTTTAATAGAAAACTGGTTCAATCAAAATCAAATTCCTTTCAAGAGAGAAAATAATAATGTTTGGGCGTTCAATAAATATTTTGACCCAAGCAAACCAACGCTTTTACTGAATTCACATCATGATACCGTAAGACCCAATCAAGCCTATACAAATGATCCGTTTAAAGCCATAGAAAAAGACGGCAAATTATTCGGACTAGGAAGCAACGATGCAGGAGGATGCTTGGTATCATTATTAGCAACTTTTGTACATTTTTATGAGAATCAATACTTGTCTCATAATGTTGTAATTGTGGCTTCCGCCGAAGAAGAAAGCAGCGGAAAAAACGGTTTAAACAGTGTTTTGCAACATTTACCAACATTAGATTGCGCCATTGTAGGCGAGCCTACTTTAATGCAATTGGCTGTGGCTGAGAAAGGTTTGTTAGTTCTTGACGTAAAAGTAAAAGGTACGGCAAGTCACGCCGCACATCAAAACGATGATAATTCATTGTACAAAGCAATTCCAGTAATGGAATGGTTCAAAAACTATCAATTCGATAAAATTTCAGAGGTTTTGGGCCCAGTAAAAATGACTGTAACGCAGATTAATGCTGGGAAACAGCACAATGTCGTGCCATCAGAATGTGATTTGGTGATCGATATTCGTGTAAACGATTGCTATTCGAACAGTGAAATTCTCGAAGTCGTAAAAGCCAACGTAAAAGCAGAGGTTACGCCAAGATCTATGCATTTAAACGCTTCTTCTATTCCAATTGAGCACGGTTTAGTGCAAGCTGGAATCGCTTTAGGAAGAACAACTTACGGCTCACCAACGCTCTCAGATCAATCGGTTTTGAGTTGCCAATCTCTAAAATTAGGACCTGGTGAAACGCTGCGTTCACACTCGGCAGACGAGTTTATTTTTATCAACGAAATCGAAGAAGGTGTCGACTTGTACATCAAAATACTAACAGATTTCTTTAAATTATAATATTATTTAGTAGCTAATCCCGCTATCCGTTGCAATCTTTTGTGCCGAACCCCGGCACAAAAGGATTTCCACTACTATCGGGGCTAGGACATTCGGTGAATAAGAAACACAATAAATTAAAATAAAACTTTGTGAATCTTTGAGTTTTTCTTTGAGAAACTCTGTGTAGCAAAAAAACATACAGCTTATGAAACTTTGGGAAAAAGGAATTGCAACAGACAAACAAATCGAACATTTTACCGTTGGTAACGATCGTGAACTCGATTTGGTTTTGGCAAAATACGATGCTTTAGGTTCGATTGCACATGCAAAAATGTTGGGGCAAATTGGGTTGTTGACTTCAGAAGAAACAACTTCTCTAGTTGAGGCTTTAAACGAAATTATCGCTGATATTGCAAAAGGAAATTTTGAAATCGAAGACAGTTTTGAGGATGTACATTCTAAAATAGAATATTTATTAACTGTAAAATTGGGTGATGCCGGAAAGAAAATCCATACGGCACGCTCTCGTAACGATCAGGTTTTAGTAGATGTACATTTGTATTTAAAAGACGAAGTAAAAGCCTTAAAAGAACAAGTAAAAACATTGTTTGATTTGCTTATGGAATCTGCAGAAAAGCACCAAAATGTTTTATTACCAGGTTATACGCATTTGCAAATTGCAATGCCATCATCTTTCGGAATGTGGTTTTCTGCTTACGCCGAAAGTTTAATAGATGATGTAACTATGTTAAACGCAGCGTTAAAAATTGTAGATCAAAATCCGTTGGGATCTGCTGCTGGTTACGGAAGTTCGTTTCCTATCAACAGGACTTTTACCACCAAAGAATTAGGTTTTGAAACGTTAAAATTTAATGCCGTTGCCGCACAAATGAGTCGTGGAAAAGCAGAGAAAACGGTAGCTTTTGCCATGAGTAGCGTTGCTGCCACTTTATCAAAATTGGCGATGGATGTTTGTTTGTACATGAGCCAAAACTTTGATTTTATCAGTTTGCCGGCACATCTTACCACAGGTTCGAGTATTATGCCACACAAAAAAAATCCTGATGTTTTTGAGCTAATTCGAGGAAAATGCAATAAGATTCAGGCCTTGCCATACGAAATCACATTAATTACCAATAATTTGCCAAGTGGCTATCACAGAGATTTACAACTTTTAAAAGAAGGTTTGTTTCCTGCGCTTCAAAACCTAAAAGCGTGTTTGGATATTGCGATTTTCTCTGTAAAAGACATCACGGTAAAAGACAATATTCTAAAAGATAAAAAATACGATTATCTTTTTACAGTAGATACTTTAAACGAAATGGTTGTAAGTGGAATGCCTTTTAGAGACGCCTACAAAGCGGTTGCGGAGCAATTGGAAGCGGGAACGTATCAATCTCCAAAAGAGACCCAACATACGCATGAAGGAAGCATTAATAATTTGTGTCTGGATGCTATAAAAGATAAAATGAAAGCTGCTTTTTAAAAGTATTTCAATTCATAAAAAGACCGATTTGTATCACACACAAATCGGTTTTTTTATGCAAATAAAAATAGTGATTCGCTTTTATTGTTTACAACTTGTACTTATCACGCCAGTAGAACTAACCTGCAGAGTTGCTCCCGCACCACAAGACGTATTCGTTACATATTCTTCGACTTTTCCTAATGGAATTGTAGTATAATTATAGGAAGGTTTATTTACTGGGGTACCAAAATCCATAGGCCCTTTACGACAATTTGAAAAAGCGATTCCAACGGTTCCGCCGTCTGTGCTGGTATATCCTCTAAAAACCTTATCCACTTTTGCAAAATCTGTACTTTCAATATAACAGCTAGTGTTTTTTACACCACCACCTAAACCAATCGCCAAAGAACCGGATTCAGACGTGTTGAAGTAACAATTTAAGATATGAAGTTCTGCATTTCTGGCGCGTGGCATTCTTTGTTTACAGCCTTTAGCCCAATAACAGTTTTTAAAAGTGATACTGTAGTGTCCGTCAGCAGGAAAATCGTTCTTGTTAGAACCAATCAAGTTGCTGAAGCTATGATCATCAGCTCCTCCAAAACCTCCTAATTTGGCACCTTTTAGATAGGTAAATTTACACCATGAAATAGTGACATTATCTGTTTTTCCTTTATTGTCAAAGTTACCGTCCTGACCATCCTGAAATTCGCAGTGATCCACCCAAAGATTCGTGCAGTCGGCTGTTAAATTGTCCTGACCATCAATATCATAAGATCCGGGACCAATAAAAACCAGATTTCTGATGATTACATTATTCGAACCCGATTTTAAATACAAAATCCCCGCTCCGGGATTCGATTGGTTTTCATTTACAAGTTTCGCACCTGGCAATCCTATTATCGATTTATTCGTAACGATTTCCTGTATAGGCTTTCCGCTCGGAATTGTAATTGTTCCGGACACTAAAATGACCTCGGGAGAATTCGATTTTATTTTTGCAACTAAATCTTCGTAAGATGCTACTGTAATAGGATTTGAAGTACTGCCTCCAGTGGCTTTAGCCCCAAATCCTTCAGGCGATTCTATATAATAATTATGGGCAAAAAGAGGTGATAGATTCAGAAGGAAAAAGAGTAGGATTAGATTTTTCTTCATTATAAATAAATTTTTGGAGGTTATTTGGTAAGATAGTTTTATTTGTAATCGATTACACTAATTTAGTTTAATAATGGTTAAAAACTATCATTTTGGCAAGATATTGTAATAAACACTCATCATAGTTAAATAGCTGTTTTATTTAGTAAGTTTATTTTTACTGCTGGAGTTTTATTCAAATAAAAAAACACTATTTTTGGTTTGCATCTTAAAATAATATATGAAGAAGTTTGAAGGCGAAGCAACTAAAAAGCTTCTGGAAAGTAAATTCATAACTGAAAATCAGTTTGAAGAAATTACGGCATACCGCAATCGCAATATTTTTTCGCTTCATGCGGAATTAAAATTTTTCCTTTATTTATCGGTTTTGCTATTTACTTCCGGAATCGGAATTTTAATTTATCAAAACATTGATACCATTGGCCATATTGCGATACTTTCAATTCTCTTTATAATTATTGGCGTTTGTTTTTACTATTGTTTTAAAAATTCAAAAGGATTTCAAAAAACAGAAACCATTTTCGATAGTCCTGTTTTAGAATATTTGGTTTTGGCCGCTACTATCTTGACATGTATTTTTATAGGTTATTTGCAGTTTCAATATGAAGCTTTTGGAACCCATTATGGTTTAGCAACTTTAATTCCGACTCTAATTAGTTTTTTCTGTGCCTATTATTTTGATAATAAAAGTGTACTAACTATTGCGATTACGGGTTTAGCAGCTTATGTGGGTATCTCAGCCACGCCGCAGGATTTGCTCAGGAATAATTTTTATGCCAGTCAAAACTTAACTTATTCAGCGATTTTATTGGGTGGAATCCTTATTGTGTGGACTATTTATAGTTCAAAAATTGCATTAAAAACGCATTTTAAACTCCTTTATTTAACTTTCGCTTTGCACTTGATAAGTATTGCATCTATTAGCGGTTTAACCGATTATCACAATAATAGTCTTTGGATGCTTTTTGTAGTTGTTTTAGCGGGATCTGCATATTATTTTTATAAAATCAGCTACGAACTTAAAGCAATTTCGTTGTATGTTTTCATGATTATTTACGCTTATATTGGTATCAATGTCTTCCTGTTTAGTATTTGTGAATACATTGATTTCTTTGAAATCTGGGAATTGTTTGTCATAATTTTGCCAGTCTATTTTATTGGTTCAATAGTAATATTCATAAAATTAATTAAAAACTTTAACAAAGAAATTGCAGCATGATAGTTCACGATAAAACTTTATTAGAGAATTTAATTTTGGTCGAAGAAGCGCGTTCTTTACAAGAGGCAGGTTTTATATCTAAAGAACAGGTATCAATTTTGAAAAATGAATTACCAGTATTCAAAAGCAATACTAATATTTTGGTTCGGCTCGGTTTCTTTTTATTAGGAGTCTTTTTGTACTTATCTATTTGTGGTGTAATTGCTTTATTTGGATTATCGGGTATCAATGAATCATTTTTCAAGATCGTTTGTTTTATTTTTGCGATCGTAGGATTTGTGGGCGCAGAGGCTTTATCCTATCAAAATTATTATCAGCATGGTTTAGAAGATGCATTTATCTTAGGATCAATACTAAATATAGGAATTGCACTCGAGATCGTAACAGACCAAAACGAACTAATAATCGCGACTTTTGTTGCAATTACTTCGTTTATTATGTACAAAAGATATCTGCATCTTTTGTCAATGCTCGTTTTTTGCTGCTCTTGTTCTGCAATATTATTTTACGGACTATTTGAATTTGGAACTATCGGAAAAACAATTTTACCTTTTGTAGCGATGATTTTCGCAGTGGGTTTTTATTTTTTTACTAAAAAATTGAATGAAAAAACTACTCAGTATTACTATCATAAAGGCATTTTGATTGCCAATAGTTTTTGTCTGGTGCTGTTTTATTTGTCATGCAATTATTTGGTTGTAAGAGAGCTTTCTCTAGAGTTGTTAGGAGACGAAATTGCGCAAGGAAAAGATATTCCGTTTACTTATTTCTTTTATGCTTTTACTTTTATCGTACCCGCTATTTACTTGGTTCAGGCATTAAAAACAAAAGATAGAATTCTCCTTTGGATTAGCTTTTTAGCAATTGCTTTTTCAATTTATACGATCCGATTTTATCATTCGATTTTACCCATAGAAATTGCGCTTACTTTAGGCGGAGTTTTCTTGTTTGGAATTGCTTATTTTTCGATAAGAAAATTAAAAGACAACGAAACTGGATTAACCTTTAAACCCGATAGAATTAATAATTCGAATGCTATCCTGAATGCCGAAGCTTTAATTGTTGCCTCAGCTTTTGGAATAAAACCCGAACTAAAACCACAAGCTTCCCCAATGGATTTTGGTGGTGGCGGCTTTAGCGGAGGTGGTTCTGGTGGAACATTTTAATTTGGTTTCTGTTAAAAGTAAAATGTGAAATGTGAAACGTCTAAAAATTGATGTTTTTCACATTTCACATTTTACACAAAAAAACTAAACTTTAGTTTTTAAAGCTATTGCATCAATATCACTATGCGAAACATCATAAACTGCTTTTCCATTTTTGATTAAAATCAATTGTGGTGATTCATGGTACACATTAAAACGATTTGCAATTTCATTCGAAATATCGCGATGTGCAATTAAGTCAAGAAAATAAGCATCAACAGTATCATTCAAATCGTATTCGCGCTCAAATTGCTTCAAAGCCATTCGGCTAATGCTGCATCTTGTACTGTGCTTAAAAATGAAGACCGGCTTTTCATTAGATACCGCTTGAACTTCCATTAATTGTGCTATATCGGTTAATTCTGTCCAGTTAACACTGCTTTTTGGTGTATCTGATGCGTCAGAATTTCCGAAGATTGAATTGAAAAAACTCATATTTGATTGGATTTATGACTTTCTGACATTAAATAAAGAGTAAAAAATCACTTTAAATGTCATTTTGTCTTTAATTTTACTATGGAATGTATTTTGAACATTCTGAAACAAAGTTATAGGATTTAATTTTAAAATTTACTTCAATCCAATCAAATTTTAATCAGATCGATTTTTATAAACAAAACAAAAAACTTAAAATATAAAAAGATGAATATAAATAAATTTACTACCAAATCGCAGGAAGCTATTCAGCTATCACAGCAATTGGCACAACGATATGGGCAGCAACAAATAGAAAATGAGCACATTTTTAAAGCTATTTTTGAAGTAGACGAAAATGTAGCACCTTTTATTTTGAAAAAATTAAATGTAAATCTGCCTTTATTTCTGCAGTTATTAGATGCTACTATTCAAAGTTTTCCAAAAGTTTCAGGAGGTGATATCACGCTTTCACGCGATGCAAACAAAGCATTGAATGAAGCAGAGATTATTGCACAAAAAATGAACGATGAATATGTTTCAATTGAACATTTAATTTTAGCAATTTTTGACTCTAAAAGCAAGGTAGCGCAAATCCTGAAAGATCAGGGTGTAACTGGAAAAGGATTGAAAGCCACTATTGAGGAACTTCGAAAAGGCGAAAGAGTGACATCAGCTTCAGCTGAGGAGAATTACAATTCGTTGAATAAATATGCTAAAAATTTAAATGAGCTGGCGCGCACAGGAAAACTTGATCCCGTAATTGGCCGTGATGAAGAAATTCGCCGTGTGCTGCAGATCCTTACCCGCAGAACCAAAAATAACCCGATGCTGGTAGGAGAACCCGGAGTGGGTAAAACCGCTATTGCCGAAGGCTTGGCGCATAGGATTGTAGATGGTGACGTTCCTGAAAATTTAAAAAATAAAATCGTTTTCTCGCTGGATATGGGAGCGCTTATTGCAGGTGCCAAGTACAAAGGAGAATTTGAAGAACGTTTAAAATCGGTGGTAAAAGAAGTAACCGCCGCAGACGGTGATATTGTTTTATTTATTGATGAAATTCACACGCTTGTAGGTGCAGGTGGAGGCGAAGGCGCTATGGATGCGGCCAACATCTTAAAACCGGCTTTGGCTCGTGGTGAGTTGAGAGCTATTGGCGCTACCACTCTAGATGAATATCAAAAATATTTTGAAAAAGACAAAGCCTTAGAACGTCGTTTTCAAAAGGTTTTAATAGACGAACCAGATACCGAAAGTGCCATCTCGATCTTGCGTGGTATCAAAGAAAAATACGAAACGCATCATAAAGTTCAGATTAAAGACGAAGCGATTATCGCTGCAGTAGAACTTTCGCAACGTTACATTACCAATCGATTTTTGCCTGATAAAGCTATCGATTTGATGGACGAAGCGGCATCAAAATTACGTATGGAGATCAATTCAAAACCAGAAGAATTAGATGTTTTGGATCGTAAAATCATGCAGCTTGAAATTGAAATCGAAGCCATTAAACGTGAAAAAGAAGAGAGCAAACTCAAAATTTTACGAATGGATTTGGCGAATCTCAAAGAGGAGCGTAACGAAATTTACACGAAATGGAAAACGGAGAAAGATGTTGTAGATGGTGTTCAAGCTGTAAAATTAGAAATAGAAGATTTTAAACACGAAGCCGAACGTGCCGAACGTGATGGTGATTACGGAAAAGTAGCCGAAATTCGTTACGGAAAAATCAAAGAAGCTCAGGAGCGTTTAGATGTATTATTGAAACAATTGCAAGAATACCAGTCAGGTAACTCTTTGATCAAAGAAGAAGTCACCCGAGAAGATATTGCCGAAGTCGTAGCAAAGTGGACTGGAATTCCAGTGATGAAAATGCTGCAAACCGAAAGAGAAAAGCTGTTGCATCTGGAAGACGAATTGCACAAACGTGTAGTAGGTCAGGAAGAAGCGATTGAGGCAGTAAGTGACGCCGTGCGCAGAAGTCGTGCGGGATTGCAAGACATGAAAAAACCAGTGGGGACTTTCTTGTTCTTGGGAACTACAGGAGTTGGTAAAACGGAGCTGGCAAAAGCATTGGCAGAATATCTTTTTGATGACGAAAATGCCATGACCCGAATCGATATGAGTGAGTACCAGGAACGCCACAGCGTAAGCAGATTGGTAGGTGCGCCTCCGGGATACGTGGGTTATGAAGAAGGAGGCCAGCTGACCGAAGCCGTTCGTAGAAAACCGTATTCTGTAATTCTGTTGGATGAGATAGAAAAAGCACATCCCGATACGTTTAATATTTTATTGCAGGTTTTGGATGAAGGTCGTTTGACAGATAATAAAGGGCGATTAGCAGATTTCAAAAATACGATTATCATCATGACATCCAATATGGGAAGCCATATTATTCAGGAGAAGTTTGATAATTTAAAAGGCGGAATCGAAGCAGCAACTGAGGCTGCAAAAGTAGAAGTTTTAGGTTTGTTAAAACAGATCGTTCGACCTGAATTTATCAATCGTATCGATGAAATTGTATTGTTTACGCCGCTAACAATAGAAAATATTTCGAAAATTGTGAGTTTGCAACTCAAAAGTGTAACCAAAATGTTAGCACTTCAGGGCATAACAATGGATGCAACTCCTGAAGCCATCAAATACCTTTCTGATAAAGGATATGATACTCAGTACGGAGCAAGACCTGTAAAACGTGTGATTCAGAGAGAGGTGCTGAACCAGTTGTCTAAAGAAATTCTGGCTGGAAAAATCACCACAGACAGTATCATTTTGATCGATGCTTTTGATGGTAACTTGGTTTTTAGAAACCAATCTGCCGAATTAGTAAAATAATTTTTTTAGTTTTTAAAAGTAAAAAACACCAGTTGCAGAGCTGGTGTTTTTTTTAAATTACAAATTTTAAGGAAAAATCTACAAATTTTGAAACTTTTTAGAAAAGTAATATAAAAACAATCTTTAACTTAGTTCTCATATTTGCAGAGGTAAAATTGTACCAAACCAATTAAAGAAAAAATAGTAACACAAAATAATTGCATTATGAATAATATTTTTAGAGGATTATTAGCAGGCTACGGTGCCAAAAAATTAGGAGGCGGATGCTTCGGAACTATTTTGGTTTTTATTATTATATGGGTACTTTTAGGTCAGTGTAGTTAATTTTAACTGCTATAATTGATCAAAAAGTAGTAGATTCGCAGCACTAAAAAAAAATTAAAATGGCATCAGGTTTTTTCGCACTATTAGATGATATCGCAGCAATTATGGATGATGTTGCTGTAATGAGTAAGGTTGCAGCAAAAAAAACAGCGGGTATCTTGGGCGATGATTTGGCCGTAAATGCCGAAAAAGCATCTGGATTTGTTTCCTCGAGAGAACTTCCTGTTTTATGGGCAATCGGAAAAGGATCTTTTGTCAATAAATTAATTATTTTGCCCGTTGCCTTTCTACTAAGCGCTTTTTTACCTGTAGCAATAACCATAATTTTAGTATTAGGAGGGCTTTTTTTAGCTTATGAAGGTGCCGAAAAAATATACGAATTTATATTTCCGCATCAACATTCAAAAATAGACATTATCAACGAAGACTTGACCGAAGAACAAATTTTAATCATCGAAAAAGAAAAAATAAAATCAGCCATCGTAACCGATTTTATTCTCTCCGTAGAGATTGTCATCATTGCAATGAGCACGGTCATAGAAAAACCACTTTCGTCACAAATAGCCGTAGTGTCAATAATCGCAATCATTGCAACCGTGGGCGTTTATGGCATCGTCGCTCTTATTGTCAGAATGGACGAGTTTGGTTTTAAAATGATAAAATGGAGTAAAAAAGAACGCAGTATTTCCAAAACTATCGGCAATATTCTCGTTAAGGCATTGCCAAAAGTCATCCAAAGTTTATCAGTTATTGGCACAATAGCCTTGATTTTAGTGGCCGGAGGTATTTTTGTACACAACAGCGATTTTCTACATCATTTATGGCCCAATATCCCCTCAATCATAAAAGAGTTTGTTTTTGGGTTAGCAATCGGCCTCGTTGTTTTAGCAATCGTCAGCCTTTTCAAAAAGATTTTCAAGAAAACAAAAGAGAGTCACTAATAAAACATCACGGCTAGCTTATAAAAGTTTTTGCAGGAGCAGATGATTCATTTTCAAAAGACCAATTGTCCCGCTATCCGCTCCAATCTTTTATGCCGAACAACGGCACAAAAGGATTTCTACTGCTATCGGGGCTAGGCTAGAGATTCTTGCACTTACAAGAAATCTTGGTTAAACTTCATAAAAATTTCGCCTTCAATTCGGGCGTCGGAATCATGCAGCTTTCCTTCTTTCCATACCATTTGTATCGGTTTTTGGCAATGTAATCATAAATATAATTTCTAACTTTCTCCGGAACTATTTTAAAAACAGCCAGCAAACCATAAAAACCTCCGAGTTCATCAGCAATTTCAAGTACTGCCGTAGATTTATAATAGTAAGCAACAGCAGGTTTGTACAAAACGATGCTATCTATTTTCTGCTGATCTATTCCGATATAACGGCAAATCTCTATCCCCAACTCAGATTGTAAAGCCACAAACCGAAAAACATCTTTTTTATCACGTTTAATAATAAACTGAACAGCTCCGTTGCATAAATTGCAAAGGCCATCAAATAGAATTATTTTTTTATTTTGAGGAAAGTTTATCATTTTTTTTGTTTCAAGTTTTGGGTTTCGAGTTGGCTTAAAATTTAGTTTGTCATTCCGAGGAACGAGTAATCTTCACAAGTAACTAACGCAAAGTTTGATTTTCTTTGTCGAATAACGAATAGAGATTCCTCTTTTCATTTTAGTGAGATTGCTTCGTTCCTCGCAATGAATTGGAGTTTAGGTCTTTGCGAGGAACGAAGCAATCACATTCAGTTAGTCTTTTTTTTCGCACGCTAAGAATTTATATAAAATAGTATTTCTAGCATTAATTAGTTGTTAACAGCTCATTTTAGTAAGATTGCTTCGTTCCTCGCAATGACTTGCAGGTTATGTCTTTGCGAGGAACGAAGCAATCACATTCGCTATATAATTTAGATCTACTATTATTCTGTTATTCAGTCATTATATCTTTGATTTCTTCATACAAATCTTTCCAAGTTGGATTTATTGATCGAATTAAATCATTTTTTACTGCTCTTGAACCCGCTTTTATTTGCTTTTCTCGAGTAATTGCATCCTGAATCCATTGAAACTGCTCGTAATAAACTAAGTAAAACACATTATAACGTGCAGAAAATGACCCTGGGTATTTTTTATCTCGATGTTCTAAAATCCTTTGAGGCAGATTTGATGTCACACCTGTATAAACAACGGTTTGGTACTTATTTGTTATAATGTAAACAAAACCTGGTTTCATATTTTTTTCTTGATTCTCTATTCTAACTGTTTTTGCGAGGAACTAAGCAATCACATTTTAGGTTAATCTTTTCTTGTAATCTAAGGATTTATGTAAATATAGTATTTTTATTGTTAATTAACTACTTATTTTTAGTGAGATTGCTTAGTTCCTCGCAATGAATTGGAGTTTAGGTCTTTGCGAGGAACGAAGCAATCACATTCAGTTAGTCTTTTTTTTCGCACGCTAAGAATTTATACAAAATAGTAATTCTAGCATTAATTAGTTGTTAACAGCTCATTTTAGTGAGATTGCTTCGTTCCTCGCAATGACTTGTAACTTTTTAATAAGTTATTTTTTCACAGCTTCAACCAATTCTAATTCGTCCAAACTCACTTTAGAGGTAAAGACTCCGTAGTTTACAGTAGCTTTATTTTTTTCAATAGCATCAATGCTTCCAACAGATCTTCCTTCCAGCATTCTTACGCGATCGCCTACTTTTAGTATGGGTTTAGGTTTTTCGACTATTATTTTTAACTTCTTTTCTTTTTTCTCTTTTCTAATTTCTTCAACTTTAACAGCAACCTCGGCGATTACTTCTTTCTTTTTTTCTACAATCGCTTTGGCTTCTTTTGGCGTTGCTTTTTTACGTTTCGAATTTTCGATTTCGATAATTTTCAAAAACTCACCAATAAGTTCCTTTTTGTTTTTATTGTTAAAGTATTTTTCCGAAATATCTTCAATCTTTTGACCAATGTAAATAGTTTTTTGGTTGCTGTCATATAATTCCTGATAGCTTTCCAGTTTTTGTTTGATTTTTACATTGATGGTTTCCATCTTTTTGCTTTCTTCTCGCGCTCGGGTTTCTTCTTCTTTCAGATTGATGGACGTTTTCTCTAGCTTAGAACGCTCCTTTTGAAGCGTTGCAATGGTTTTATCAAAGCGTACTTTACCGACTTCAATTTTCTTTTTGGCACGATTAATTAATCCAAACGGAATACCATTTTTCTGCGCTACCTCAAAAGTAAACGAGCTACCTGCTTGGCCTAAAGCGAGTTTGTACATCGGTTCTAACGATTTTTCGTCAAACATCATATTGGCATTAGTAGCAAAAGGCAATTCGTTGGCCAGAATCTTCAGGTTTGAATAATGGGTCGTTATAATTCCGAAAGCCTCACGATGGTAAAACTCTTCGAGAAAAATTTCTGCCAAAGCGCCACCTAATTCAGGATCAGAACCGGTACCAAATTCATCAATCAAAAACATGGTTTTCTTGTTGCATTTTTTTAGAAAATAATTCATGTTTTTCAGTCGGTAACTATAGGTACTCAAATGATTTTCAATAGATTGATTATCACCAATATCGGTCAAAATTCTATCAAACAAGAAAGTTTCGCTGCGTTCATGCACGGGGATCAACATTCCCGATTGCAGCATCAATTGCAATAAACCTACTGTTTTTAGCGAAATTGTTTTTCCTCCAGCATTAGGCCCTGAAATTACAATGATTCGGTTATCTTGCTTTAATTCAATAGTTTGAGGATGTGTAATTTCGTTCTTTTGTTTGTTATTCAAATATAAAATAGGGTGGTAGGCTTCTCTAAAAAACAATCTTCGCTCCTCACTAATGGTTGGAAGAATTCCGTTAATTCTATTGGCATATTTTGCTTTTCCAGCCACCACATCAATATCACTTAAAAATTCCTGATATTCGATCAAAAGAGGTAAAAAAGGGCGAATAGCATTGGATAATTGCTTTAAAATTCGGGTAATTTCTTCTTTTTCTTCGTATTCAAGATTGGCCAATTCACGAGAATAGGTTAAAGTAGCTTCCGGTTCAATATAAGCGATACTTCCTGTTTTCGAACTTCCCAGAATAGAGCCTTTTACTTTACGACGATACATCGCTAAAACTGCTAAAACACGGCGATTTTGAACAAAGCTTTCTTTGATGTCGTCTAAGTAACCAAGCCCGTTGTAGTGCGTCAAAGCGACTCCAAAACTCTGATTTACTTTCCCGCGAACCGTATTCATATTGCGACGAATATCCAGTAAAACAGGCGAAGCATTGTCTTTTATTTCACCATATTTATCTACAATGGCGTCAATTAATGTGACAATGTCTTTTGTGTATTCTACTCTTGAAGCTCTTGCATTCAGATTCGGATAATAATCATCAAATTTTTTGAGGAAATTCAACAAAAAATTGGTTGTTGACGAAAGTGTGGCTATTTTTCTAAAACTACCTACTTCCAGAAAGCTATCTTCGATTGCAAGAAATTTGATTTCATGTGTTATGGCGTCAAAACCGTGATTCGGAATTGCATTGTTATTTTGAAAAGACGAGACATACTCAGAGGTTTGCATCAAGGCTTGCATCAAAGTTTCTTTGTCTCTAAAAGGGATTATTTGCAGCGCTTTTTCTTTTCCAATATCTGTATTACAGCCAGCCGAAATGGTTTCGAGCACTGTTGGAAATTGTAAATCCTGTAATGTTTTTTCGGTAATGGATATCATTAATTTGTCGTAAGTTGTAAAGTTTCAAAGTTACAAAGTTTTAAAACTAAAAGCACTATTTATTGGTACTTTGAAAAAAACTTTGCGTAATTTGTAATAAATATTTTTTGCATGAAAATCAATCTCTCCACTGAGTGGCAAGCCGTTTTGGCAGATGAAATTAAAAAGCCTTATTTTAAGGATTTGATAGAAGTTTTAGACGAAGAATACCAAAAATATATTTGTTATCCTCCGGCTGAATTGATTTTCTCCGCCTTTCATAGTTGCTCTTTTGCAGATTTAAAGGTGGTTATTATTGGTCAGGATCCTTATCACGGCGAGGGTGAAGCCAATGGTTTGAGTTTTTCTGTAAATGATTCGGTCAAAATTCCTCCTTCCTTACGCAATATTTTCAGAGAATTAAACGACGATTTAGATTCGATTTTTATGCCTACTTCAGGAAATTTAGCAAAATGGGCCAAGCAAGGAGTGTTGCTTTTAAATGCTTCTTTAACCGTTCGAAAAGACAGTCCCAATAGTCATAAATACCTAAAATGGAATCTTTTTACAGATGCCGTCATTCAAATTATTTCTGACCAAAAAGAAAATGTTGTCTTTTTACTGTGGGGAAGTTTTGCTCAGAAAAAAGGAATGAAAATAGATCGTTCCAAACACTTTGTTTTAGAATGCGGTCATCCATCGCCCATGAGTGCTAATCAAGGAAAATGGTTCGGTAACAAACATTTTAGCCAAACAAATGCTTTCTTGGAATCAAAGGAAATTCAAAAGATCGAGTGGTTATAGAAGGGTTTCAATACTTGATTTGATATAAATTATTTTATTACAAAGCTAAAAAACAATTAAACTTGTTTATGTCATTTGCAGTTTGAAACCATTAATGGGTATAATTTTTAAAAATTATTTTTTGATGATTTCTTCTAAAACAGCTTTGTTTTCGTAGTTGATTACTTTCAAGATGATTTCTTGATTTTTGACTGTTTTTCCTTCAATAACGTACAATTTTCCTTTTTTGAAAACAATGTTACTTTGATCAAAATCTACATCACCGTATTGCAAGGTATTTTTTATATCGACAGTATCAATCCATTTTTCATTTAATGTCTGAATTGCTTTATCTGAATATTGAAACGGTTTTGTTCGCAAGGTATTTAGAACTCTAGCATTCGGAAAATAGTTGCAACGCGTGTCTTTACCACTAAAAACAAGGGCTACAAAAAAGCATCCCATAATCAAACCAATTAAATAATAAGCAAAACGATGTACGAACTTCATGAAGATTTTTTTTGCAAAGGTAAGCTAAAGTTCGCTTAAAAAACAAGTAAATTAATATCGTTGTCAGGTAAATCAAACCACTCGCCAATCGCTTTATTGGTTAAAATTCCGTGATACAGATAAATTCCGTTTTTCAAACCTTTATTGCATCTTATTGCGCTCTCCAGACCACCATCTTCAGCTATTTGCAACAAATATGGTGTTATGATGTTGCTGATCGAAAGCGAGGCAGTTTTAGAATATCTTGACGGAATATTTGGAACACAATAGTGGAGTACATTACTTTTTATAAAAGTCGGTTTTTCGTGTGTAGTTACTTCAGAACTTTCAAAACAACCGCCAGTATCAATACTTACATCGACAATTACGGCTCCTTTTTTCATATGTTCTAACATAGTTTCGGTCACAACAATCGGGCAACGTTCTTTGCCGCGCATCGCACCAATAGCGACATCACAACGTCTTAACGCTTTTAATAATGCTTTTTGCTGAATGGTAGAAGTAAAGATTCTTTGACTTAAATTATTTTGTAAACGGCGTAGTTTGGTAATCGAATTATCAAAGACTTTTACGTTTGCACCCAAACCAATTGCAGTTTTGGCAGCAAATTCGCCCACCGTTCCTGCTCCCAAAATAACCACTTCTGTAGGAGGGACACCCGTAATATTTCCGAATAAAAGTCCTTTACCAAATTCATCGGTAATCATGAGTTCGGCTGCGATCAAGATAGAAGCTGTTCCTGCTATTTCGCTCAGCGATTTTACCGCTGGGTACGAGCCATCTTCGTCTTTAATATATTCAAAAGCAAGTGCTGTAATCTTTTTTTGCGCTAAAGCTTCAAAATAGGCTTTCTTTTTTGTCTTTAATTGAATAGCAGAAATGATAATTGTTTCAGGATTTATCATCTCGATTTCTGCCAAAGTTGGTGGTTCTACCTTTAAAAGCATCGGACAACCAAAGACTTTTTTAGTATCATTTGTAACTTCTGCCCCCGCATCACTATATTCTTTATCAGAATAACTAGAACATTCTCCGGCTCCAGCTTCAATCATCACGCGGTGCCCTTCATAGGTTAAAGAATTAACGGCATCCGGAGTCAGGCAAATACGGCGTTCCTGATAACTTGTTTCTTTAGGAATTCCTATAAAAAGTTCTCTTTTAAATCGGCCCACTTCAAGTTTTTCTTCCTGTGGCAACAATTGTTGTTTCGTAAATGGCGTTAAGGTTATTGACATGGGTTGTGCAAAAAATTAAGAGTACAAATTACGTAAAAAGTTTTAAAATTAGTGCAAAAATTCTGCTAATACTGCTTTAAAAATCAAGATATTATTTTTTCCATTTTAATGTCGGCTCTTTCATATGTTTTTCCTTCCAGAGGAGTCTCAATAAAACCAAATTTTCGATACAGATGAATTGCGGGAAGTAATTTTGTATTGGAATATAAAATTACCTTTTTGATGCCACTTTCTTCGGCTACAGCAAGGCAATGAACGAGCAGTTTATTACCAATTCCGAGACCCTGTGCCTTATCCGAAACAGCCATTTTACTCAATTCGAAAGTATCGGTATCTATTTTCATTAAAGAAGCAGTTCCAATGATTTCATTGTTATATTTTGCATAAAAAATCATTCCGCCTTTGTCAATAATTTCTTCCTGCGGATTTGAAAGTACCAATTCGTCTTTTTCTTCAACTCTAAAATATTTAATAAGCCAAGCTAAATTTAGAATTTTAATATGTTCTTTTAAATCGGCTGAAAAAGGGATGATTTCGACTGTGTTTTGGGGATTCATTTTAAAAAATATTTTAAACAAATTTCAATTCTCTTTTACCATCGGCCATTAATTCAATATTGATTACAGAGTGCTCTTCAGGAATCAAGCTTGCAATTTTTTCGGACCATTCTATAAAACACCAATTTCCAGAGTACAGATAATCATCAACTCCCATGTCTAGTGCTTCGGTTTCTTTGTTTAAGCGGTAAAAATCGAAATGATAAACAATTTGATTGTTGTTTGCATTATACTCGTTTACCAACGAAAAGGTAGGGCTACTTGTAGCATCCTGAACGCCTAAAGTTTTGCACAATTGTTTGATGAGTGTCGTTTTTCCAACGCCCATCTCTCCGTTAAAAAGAATGATTTTTTTTGGATTTGAAGCCAAAATTTGTTCCGCTACTTCCTGAATTTGATCTAATGAAAAAACGATATTCATTTTATGTTTATTTAGTACGATTGTCTTCCGCGAATGCGAAATTATTTTTGCCACGAATTTCAATAATTTTCCTGAATTAAAGTCTAATTTTCTATTAGAATATTAAAAATAAATTAATGTAAATTCTCAAAATTCGTAGCAATAGGTTTTTATTTTGGATTAAATACCAAAAAAGGAATTATCATTTCTTCTAATGAAATTCCACCATGTTGGTACGTGTTTTTGTAATAACTCACATAATGATTGTAGTTGTTGACGTAGGCCAAAAACAAATCATTTTTGGCAAAAATAAACGAACTACTCATGTTTATAGACGGTAGACCAATTTTTTTTGGGTCTTTTACCATGTATACGTCTTTTTGTTCGTACGTAAGACTTCGGCCCGTTTTGTAGCGCAAATTGAGACTTGTATTTTTATCTCCAACCACTTTTGATGGATTTTTTACATTGATCGTCCCATGATCGGTTGTCAATATTAATTTGAAGCCCAAAAGTTGTGCTTGTTGTATAATTTCTAATAAAGGCGAATTTTTAAACCAACTCAAAGTCAGAGATCGATACGCTTTGTCGTCTGAGGCAAGCTCTTTTACAACATCCATTTCGGTTTTGGCATGCGATAACATATCCACAAAATTATATACAACCGTTACTAAATCGTTGCTTTTTAAGGCTTTGAAGTTTTCTGCCAACTTCTTTCCACCGGCATAATTGGTGATTTTAAAATAATCTTCTTTGATGTTTAAGCCTAAACGCTTTAATTGAGCTGATAAAAACTCAGCTTCGAACAGGTTTTTTCCACCATCTTCTACATCATTTTTCCAATATTGCGGAAACTGCTTTTCCATGTCCGAAGGCAATAAACCTGAGAAAATAGCATTTCTAGCGTATTGCGTTGCGGTTGGAAGTATAGAAAAGTACGGAATTTCTTTTTCTAATTTGTAGTAATTAGCAACCACAGTTTCAAAAGATTTCCATTGGTCGTAGCGCAAATTATCAATCACGACAAACAAAATGGGTTTGTCTTTCTTTTTAAGTTCTGGCACAACCAGTTCCTTAAATAAGTTGTGCGATTGAATAGGTTTATCGGCTTTTGGAGCAAACCAATCTTCGTAATTTCTTTCGATATATTTTCCGAATTGCGAGTTGGCTTCTACTTTTTGCGATTCAAGAATTTCGATCATGCCTTGATCGTTGATGTTTTCTAATTCTAATTCCCAAAAAATCAATTTTTTATACAATTCGACCCAATCTTCATAGGAATTGACCATCGCCATTTCCATCGAAATTTTTCTAAATTCTTTCTGATAGTCTAAAGTTGTTTTTTCTGAAATTAACCTCGAATGATCCAGATTTTTCTTCAAACTCAATAAAATTTGGTTTGGATTTACGGGTTTGATCAAATAATCTGCGATTTTAGAACCAATCGCTTCTTCCATAATATACTCTTCCTCACTTTTGGTAATCATGATCATGGGTATCGCCGATTTTTTTTCTTTCATTTCAGAAAGTGTTTCCAATCCGCTCATTCCGGGCATATTTTCATCCAAAAAGACAATATCAAAATTATCTTCGTCAAACATAGTAATAGCATCCAGACCGTTGTTACAAGTAGTTACAGCGTAATTTTTTTTTTCGAGAAACAATATATGTGGTTTCAAAAGATCGATTTCGTCATCGACCCAAAGTATTTTTATCTTATCCATAAACAACTTTAATTTTAATGCAATTTAAGGGTATAGAACTAAAAAAGTATTAAAAATAGTATAAATTTCAGTTTAATAAATTGCATTTTTATCCAAAACATATTTTGTAGGGATTCATGCGAAGAAATTGAAGCATTTTTGGGTGTTGTTTTTTAAATGCAAAACACAAAACAGTTAATCGTTATTTACTTATATTTGTTGACCTAAAAAAAACAGCCAAATAGTGACTCATATCAATAAGTTAAAAATATTCAATGACCCAATTTACGGTTTTATTTCTATTCCGAATGAGCTTATTTACGACCTAATTCAGCACCCGTACTTTCAGCGATTGCGACGTATTTCGCAAATGGGATTATCATATTTGGTATATCCAGGAGCCAATCACACCCGTTTTCATCATGCTTTGGGTTGCATGCATTTGATGCAAAAAGCTGTTGAGACACTACGTTTTAAAGGAATCGCTATTTCATCAGAAGAAGAAAATGCGTTGTATATCGCTATTTTGTTACACGATATTGGTCATGGGCCTTTCTCGCATGCGATGGAAAAAAGTATTGTAGAAGATGTGAATCACGAGGCAATTTCGTTGTTGTTTATGCATCAGTTAAACGAGGAATTTGATGGAAAATTGAGTTTGGCCATTCAGGTTTTTAAAGGAGAATATCACAGAAAATTCATGTTGCAGCTTATTTCAAGTCAGTTGGATATGGATCGAATGGATTATCTAAAACGCGATAGTTTTTATACCGGAGTTGCAGAAGGAAATGTCAATTCGGAGCGATTGATACAAATGATGAATGTTGTAGATGGGGTTTTGGTTATTGAAGAAAAAGGAATTTATTCTGTCGAAAAATTTCTGCTTTCGAGAAGACTGATGTATTGGCAGGCGTATTTGCATAAAACGAGTTTGGTGGCCGAATTAATTTTGATGAAAGTCTTAAAAAGAGCCAAAGAACTGACTTTAAAAGGGGTGAATTTGCCTTGCAGTGAGCCACTTAAATTTTTTATGCAAAACAAAATTACGCTCGAAGGTTTTGATGCCGAAAATCTGGATTTATTTTCTCAATTGGATGATTTTGACATTATAAGTGCCTTGAAAACCTGGCAAAAACAGGATGATTTTATTCTTTCGACGTTGAGTAAAATGATCATTAACAGAGATTTATTAAAAATAAAACTCAGCGCCGAGAAAATTCCGATGGAAGAATCACAATCTCTAAAAGAACAATTTGCGAGTGAGCATCATATTTCTCTAATTGAAGCAGGATATTTTATTTTTAGAGGAAAAATTAAAAATCAAGCCTACAGTAAAGAGGCAGAACCGATACGAATTTGGAAAAAAGACAAAACAATTGAAGATGTTGTGGAAGCCTCTGATCAGCTGAATTTGAAATCGTTATCTAAACTGGTTACAAAATATTACATCTGTTTCCCAAAACAACTTATCTAAAATTAACATTTAAAACCTATTTTTTATATTTTTGTCGGAATGAAATTTACAGCAGAACAAATAGCAGGAATTTTAGAAGGAGAGGTTATTGGTAATCCCAATGCAGAGGTTTCTCGACTTTCTAAAATCGAAGAAGGAGAGGAAGGATCTCTTACTTTCTTGGCAAACCCAAAATATATCAATCATATTTATACAACGAGAGCTTCGGTAACAATTGTTAATGATTCTTTTGTGCCTGAATCTGAAATCACCACTACTTTGATCAAAGTAGAGGATGCGTATGCGTCTTTTTCTAAGCTTTTAGAGTTTTACAATCAAGTAAAATTGAACAAAAACGGGATAGAATCGCAAGCTTTTATCACCGAAGGAGTTCAATATGGAGCAAATTTATACCTTGGAAGCTTCAGCTATGTGGGGCAAAACGTGGTTTTGGGAGATAATGTAAAGATTTACCCTAACAGTTTTATTGGTGATAATGTTGTTATTGGAGATAATGTATATATTTTTGCAGGCGCAAAAATATATTCTGAAACGATCATTGGCAACAATTGTACGATTCATTCAGGAGCAATTATAGGAGCAGATGGTTTTGGTTTTGTGCCAAATGAAGAAGGTGTTTACAGTAAGGTTCCTCAAATCGGTAACGTTGTAATTGAAGACAATGTAGATATTGGTGCCAATACCACTATAGATCGAGCAACTCTTGGTTCTACCATAATTAGAAAAGGAGTTAAATTAGACAATCAGATTCAGATTGCTCATAATGTAGAAATCGGAGAAAATACCGTAATAGCAGCGCAAACAGGCGTGGCTGGTTCTACAAAAATCGGCAAAAACTGTATGATTGGCGGACAAGTGGGTATCGCAGGACACTTAACAATAGGAAATAACGTTAGACTTCAAGCACAGGCCGGAGTAGCTCGAAATATTAAGGATGACGAAATTTTGCAAGGAAGTCCAGCGTTTAATTATAATGATTTTAGTAAATCGTATGTTCATTTTAAGAACTTTCCTAAAATTGTGTCTGAATTAGAAGAATTAAAGAAACAAATAATAAACCCAAAAAATGGAAATAATGGTTAAACAGAAGACCATCAAGAATGAAATTTCACTAACAGGAGTTGGATTACACACTGGAAAAGAAGTTACAATGACTTTTAAACCTGCTCCAATAAATAATGGTTTCACTTTTGTAAGAGTAGATTTGCAAGGTCAGCCTATTATTGAGGCTGATGCCAATTATGTTGTGAATACGCAAAGAGGCACAAATCTAGAAAAATTAGGTGTAAAAATTCAAACTCCAGAACACGTTCTTGCCGCATTAGTAGGTTGTGATTTGGATAATGTTATCATAGAATTAAATGCTTCAGAACTTCCTATTATGGATGGTTCTTCAAAGTATTTTGTTGAAGCAATAGAAAAAGCGGGTATCGAGGAGCAGGAAGCCAAACGTAATGTTTATGTGGTAAAAGAAGTGATTTCGTTTACTGATGAAACTACCGGAAGCGAGATTTTGGTGATGCCAAGCGATGATTATCAAGTGACTGCAATGGTTGATTTTGGTACTAAAGTTTTAGGTACACAAAATGCAACAATGAAAAGTATAGCCGATTTTAAATATGAAATTTCGAACTCTAGAACTTTTAGTTTCCTGCACGAATTAGAATCTTTACTTGAGCACGGATTAATTAAAGGAGGAGATTTAAACAACGCAATTGTCTATGTAGACAAAGAAATCTCTGAATCTACAATGGAAAACCTAAAAAAAGCTTTTGGAAAAGAGAAAATTTCGGTAAAACCAAATGGCGTTTTAGACAATCTTACTTTGCATTATCCAAACGAAGCGGCACGTCACAAATTGTTGGATGTTGTTGGTGATTTGGCGTTGATAGGAGTTAGAATTCAAGGAAAAATTATTGCTAATAAACCAGGTCATTTTGTAAATACGCAGTTTGCCAAAAAATTAGCAAAAATTATCAAAATAGAGCAAAGAAATCACGTTCCGGTTTATGATTTGAATCAGGAGCCTTTGATGGATATTCATAAAATTATGGCTGTTTTGCCTCACAGACCTCCATTTTTGTTAATTGATAGAATTATAGAAATGTCTGAAAGTCATGTGGTTGGAATGAAAAATGTTACCATGAATGAAAATTTCTTCGTAGGGCATTTTCCAGACGCACCGGTAATGCCAGGCGTTTTAATTGTAGAGGCAATGGCACAAACAGGAGGAATTTTGGTTTTAAGTACTGTTCCAGATCCAGAAAATTATTTGACTTATTTTATGAAAATTGATAATGTCAAATTCAAACATAAAGTTTTACCAGGTGACACCCTGATTTTCAAATGTGATTTGATTTCTCCTATTAGAAGAGGTATCTGTCACATGCAGGCAAATGCTTACGCAAACGGAAAATTAGTAGCCGAAGCTGAACTAATGGCTCAAATTGCAAAAAAACAATAATAAATAATCAATTTTATTGTTTAGGTTTGTTGCCCAAATTAGATTATTTTAATTTAAAATATAAAATATACAGATGAATCAACCATTAGCATATGTTCATCCCGGCGCCAAAATCGCCAAAAATGTTGTAATTGAGCCTTTTACAACAATTCACAATAATGTCGTTATTGGGGATGGTACTTGGATTGGTTCAAATGTAACCATCATGGAAGGTGCTCGTATTGGTAAAAATTGCAATATTTTTCCAGGCGCAGTAATTTCTGCAGTACCGCAAGATTTAAAATTTGGAGGAGAGGATTCTCTTGCTATTATTGGTGATAATTGTACTATCAGAGAATGTGTAACCATCAATAGAGGCACAGTTGCTTCTGGCCAGACAATTTTAGGAAACAATTGTTTGATCATGGCTTATGCACACATCGCTCACGATTGCGAGATTGGTAACAACGCGATTATCGTAAACGGAGTGGCTCTTGCGGGTCACGTTGTGGTAGGAAACCATGCTGTTATTGGAGGTTTGGCTGCTATTCACCAGTTTATTCATATCGGAGATCATGCTATGATTTCTGGGGGTTCTTTGGTTCGTAAAGATGTTCCGCCTTTTACAAAAGCAGCAAAAGAGCCTTTGTCTTATGTAGGGATCAATTCTGTTGGCCTTAGAAGAAGAGGTTTCAGTACAGAAAAAATCAGAGAAATTCAGGAAATATACAGGATTTTATACCAAAAAAATTATAATACAACACAAGCTTTAAGTATAATTGAAGCAGAAATGGAAGCCACTCCTGAGAGAGATGAGATTCTTGATTTTATCAGAAATTCATCAAGAGGAATTATGAAAGGTTATTCAGGGAATTATTAATTTTAGAGTTTAGATTTCTGATTTTAGATTTCTGAGCTGCAAAATTAAAATTCAAACAAAAATATTAAATATAAAAAATAATGAAGATTTGATTCTCAGAATCTAAAATCTACATTCTTAAATCTAAAATAAAAAAAATGGCATCTACATCAGATATTAGAAACGGATTGTGTATCAAATTCAATCACGATATTTATAAAATAGTCGAATTTCTTCACGTAAAACCTGGCAAAGGCCCCGCTTTCGTAAGAACAAAATTGAGAAGCTTAACGACAGGGAGAGTATTGGATAATACATTTTCTGC
Source organism: Flavobacterium flavipigmentatum (assembly GCF_020911905.1). Lineage (NCBI taxonomy): Bacteria > Pseudomonadati > Bacteroidota > Flavobacteriia > Flavobacteriales > Flavobacteriaceae > Flavobacterium > Flavobacterium flavipigmentatum. The sequence continues at coordinate 2,902,132 of NZ_CP087133.1, forward strand.
AGGACATAAAATTGATGATGTGCGTGTAGAGACGCATAATTACCAATTTTTATATGCTGAAGGAGATGAATTTCATTTTATGAATACAGAATCTTTTGAGCAAATTTCTTTGAATAAAAATATCCTAGATGCTCCAGGATTATTGAAGGAAGGAACAAGCGTAATGGTTCAGGTAAATACTGAAACTGATTTACCTTTGTCTGTAGATATGCCATCTTCTGTAATTCTTGAAGTTACGTATGCTGAGCCAGGAGTAAAAGGAAATACCGCCACAAATGCTACAAAATCTGCTACGGTAGAGACTGGTGCATCTGTAAACGTACCTTTGTTCATTAACGAAGGAGATAAAATTAAAATAGATACGGCTTCAGGTTCTTACATGGAGCGTGTAAAGGAGTAATTTTTAATTAGAAAATTTGTCAATGTGTCAATTAGATAATTGAAAAATATTTTCAAATTGACACATTTTCTAAATTGACACATTTTCTAATTGACAAATTTTCTAATTATAAAATATGAAATTTCCAAAAGTTCACTCTTTAGAAGAAATTGCAAATTTGCTTAATTGCGAATTTATAGGTGACAAAAACTTTGAGGTTTTCGGCATGAACGAAATTCATGTTGTAGAACCGGGAGACATTGTTTTTGTTGACCATCCTAAATATTACGACAAAGCCTTGCAATCTGCGGCAACTATTGTTTTGATTAACAAAAAAGTAGATTGTCCGGAAGGAAAAGCACTCTTAATTTCTGATGATCCTTTTAGAGATTTTAATACATTAACACGACACTTTAAACCTTTTCAAGCTACAAACGTTTCGATATCGATTTCGTTAACCGTAGGAGAGGGAACTGTTATACAGCCCAATTGTTTTATTGGGAATAATGTAACGATCGGTAAAAACTGTATCATTCACTCCAATGTTTCTATTTACGATCATACTGTAATTGGCGATAATGTTATTATTCATGCAGGAACTATCTTAGGAGCAGATGCTTTTTATTATAAAAAACGTCCAGATGGTTTTGATCAGCTGCTTTCGGGAGGAAGAGTTGTTATAGAAGATAATGTAGGTATTGGCGCGCTTTGCACCATTGATAAAGGAGTTACAGGTGATACTACTATCGGAGCAGGTACAAAGCTCGATAACCAAGTACATGTTGGTCACGATACTGTAATAGGAAAAAAATGTCTCATCGCTTCGCAAACGGGTATTGCGGGTTGCGTTATTATCGAAGATGAAGTAACTATTTGGGGACAAGTAGGTACCACTAGCGGTATCACGATAGGAGCGAAGGCTGTTATTATGGGACAAACAGGGGTTACAAAGTCAGTAGAAGGCGGAAAATCATATTTCGGAACTCCAATCGAAGAATCAAGAGAAAAGTTAAAACAATTGGCCAATATCAAGAAGATTCCTGAAATTCTAAATAAATTGAAATAATATGTCTATTAAAGAATTTGTTCAAAAATTTTACAAATCAGATGCCTTAATTGATAGCGAAATCATGAAGACATATCTGCATCCAGATGTAAAGCTAGAATGGAACAGTACCAAAGGTTTGATTGAGATGGATCATGATTCGATGTTGGAGATGGCCAATGAATTAAGTCGTGCTTATGTGCGTTCAAAAGTGCGCATTAGTCATATTTTAGCCGAGGATGACTTAGTTTCGATACGATATTCTCACTTTGTAAAAACGATTGAAAATCCAAGAGAAGAAATGTTATTGGCTCATTTTACTACAATTTGGCAGATAAAAGACGATAAATTTTATCGAGGTTATCAAATGAGTCAATTTTCTTAATTTTTTTTAAGGATAAAAAGTTTAAAATACGTTACTTTTGCATCACAATTTTAAAAACTACATAAAATATATATCATGAGTGTTTTAGTTAATAAAGATTCCAAAATAATTGTTCAAGGATTTACAGGAAGCGAAGGAACTTTCCACGCTTCTCAAATGATTGAGTACGGTACTAATGTTGTTGGTGGTGTTACTCCGGGAAAAGGAGGCACAAGCCACTTAGATCGTCCGGTTTTTAATACAGTAAAAGATGCTGTAGATCAAGCTGGAGCAGATACCTCTATCATTTTTGTTCCGCCGGCTTTTGCTGCTGATGCAATTATGGAAGCTGCTGATGCTGGAATCAAAGTAATTATTGCTATTACAGAAGGAATTCCTGTAGCAGATATGATTAAAGCAAATAATTATGTTAAAGAAAGAAATTCTAGATTAATCGGGCCAAACTGTCCAGGTGTTATTACTCCGGGTGAAGCTAAAGTTGGTATTATGCCAGGTTTCGTTTTCAAAAAAGGAACAGTAGGTATCGTTTCTAAATCTGGAACTTTAACTTATGAAGCTGCAGATCAGGTTGTAAAACAAGGTTTAGGAATCACTACTGCTATCGGTATTGGTGGAGACCCAATTATTGGAACTACAACAAAAGAGGCTGTAGAATTATTAATGAACGATCCAGAGACTGAAATCATCATCATGATTGGTGAAATTGGAGGTCAATTAGAAGCTGATGCTGCTAAATGGGTAAAAGCTGATGGTAACCGTAAACCAGTTGTTGGTTTTATCGCTGGAGAAACTGCTCCTGCTGGTAGAACAATGGGACACGCAGGTGCTATTGTTGGTGGTTCTGATGATACAGCTGCTGCTAAAAAACAAATTATGAGAGACAACGGAATCCATGTTGTTGATTCACCAGCTGAAATTGGTAAAAAAGTAAAAGAAATACTTGGATAATCTCCAGTATTGACAAGAATAAATTCCGAAAAAAGTCTCACTATTTTGTTGAGACTTTTTTACATTTTTAAAATGTTGGAAATATAAATAAAAACTTAGCAACTTAGATTCTCAAACTCTTAGAAGCTTAAAAAAAAGAAATATGTACAAAGAATTAGAAAAGTTTAAAGTAAGTAATAGTTTTACTTTTACGATTGAAGATAGTTTAGAACAAGCTTGTAATGCTCCGGAAGGCGCAGGTGTATTTGTAGTTTATGCTGTTGAAGGTGATACAAAAGAATTAATTATGGTTGCTTCTACAGGAACTGTTCAAAATGATGGAACTTTAAAAAGTAAAAACGGTGGTTTATACGATAAAATCGTAAACGGTCATCAATTTGCAAAAACAGGAAGAAAATATTCTTGGCCTGCGCAAATGAAATTAGAGAATATTACAGCTCTGGAAGTAATCTGGTTCGAAACGTTTAATGCAGATGTAAAAGCGATTCCAACTTCAGTAGAAGGACAAATATTACAGAATTTCTTAGGTGAAAATTCAAAATTACCAAGATGGAATGTAGCTTTCTAAGCGTTATTTTCTAATAAAACCCTTCAAAAGCCTTGCTGTTCTTTAGTAAGGCTTTTTTTTTGGATTATATCTGAGAAATATTATAATTAAAGATATTGTTTCTTTTTTGTAAATAAATTGGTTTTAAATATTTGCTTTTTATATATTTATCGCACAGAATAGAATTATAATGTTAAAAATCTAATTCTTTACCAGTAGTACTGCTCTTTTATTTGTGTTTTCTGTTGTAATAAACGCATTTTATTGAGAAGTAAATATTTCAACCTAACAAATTCATTTGAAGCAATTGAGTACTTTATTGTTAAGATTTTAAGATTGGTAATTCAGCATTATAAAAACAAATATTTTGAGGCATTTAGATTAAATTATCATTCAAGCAAGATTATGGAAAGGCAGATTTTAAAAAAAATAGCATTTGACGATAATACCCTTTGGACTAATTTGAAAGCAGGTGATGAAAAGTCCTTTTCATTGCTTTTTCAAAGATATTATACAAATTTAATAAGTTACGGAAATTCACTTTCTCCCTTACAAGAAAAGGTTCAGGATTGTGTTCAGGATGTTTTTACCGACATCTGGGTTTATCGTGAATCATTACAGGATTCAGTAGTAGTAAAGGCTTATTTATTGGCGAGTGTTAGAAAAAGAATCGCACGTTTATTCGAAAGAGATCATATTTTTCGTAAAGCAACTTCTACTGATTCTATAGAATTTTTGTTTGATTTTTCTGTAGAACATACACTGATCGATGATGAGATAACCGCAGAACGTGTTTTACAATTGAATAAATCATTAAATGACTTGCCTCCACGTCAAAAAGAAGCTTTGTACTTGCGTTATCACCAAGGCTTATCTGTAGAACAAATTGCAGAGCTGCTAAATCTTAATTATCAGTCTGCAAATAACCTTTTGCACCGTGGTTTGTTGAGTCTTCGTAAAGAATTTAAGGGTAATTTGGCATCTATTATAGTACTGTTTTCGGGGGGTTTGCAATTTTCTTAAAAAAAACTTAAAAATAATCACAAATAAGTGAGTATATAATAAAGAAGCTGTCCTCTATGTTTTTGTAACCTTTATGTAAAAATGCAAAAACGTAATAATTATAGCGAAGTAGAAGATTTTTTGGCGGATGATTCCTTCCAGTTATGGGTATTGTCTAGAATAGATGATCAAGGCTGGGAAGAATGGACATTAGAGAATCAAAAGCGCGCTCAGTTGGTAGAGAACGCAAGACTTTTATTGTTGGCAATGAAAGTGGCAGACTCAAATGTACCGCAATCTGAAATACAATCTGCATTAGAAGCAACTTGGAGAAAAATTGAGGAAAAAGAAAATTTTTCTAAACAACATATCAAATCCAAAATAATGTTTTTGCAAAGACACTGGCTAGCTGCTGTGGCTGCTGCATTGTTTTTTGCTTTTTTTTCGATTTGGTTTTATAATAGTAACATTGTTACAACTCATACCGTTGTTACCTACAACGAGCTTATTGAAGGAAATAATGAAGGTTTAGTAGAGCAGACCAATAACTCAGATAAATCTCAAATTATCACTTTATCAGACGGAAGTTCTGTTTTGTTGCAACCCCATAGTAAATTAAGTTATCCTAAAATCTTTACCGGAAACGAAAGAAAAGTGTATTTATCCGGCGAAGGTTTCTTTGAAATTAGTAAAAATCCTAAAAAACCATTTTTTGTTTACGCAAACGAAATTGTAACACGAGTTGTAGGAACTAGTTTTAGAATTAAAGCGTTTCCAGATCAGCAAAATGTTGAAGTTCTTGTTCGCACCGGTAAAGTTAGGGTAAAATCGAATGAACTTATCTCGAGATCGACTTCAGATGAAGTCGTGTTGCTTCCTAATCAGGCACTGCGGTTCATTCGTAAAGATTTAACTTTTAATAAAATAACTAATATTACTCAAGATGAAATTTTAGTTCGCAGTGTTGGCAACATTGAGCAGCTTAGTTTTGAATTTACAGATATTCCTGTAGCACAAATATTCGAGACCATAGAGCAGGCATATTTAATTAATATTGACTACCCCAAAGACAAATTAAAAGATTGCCATTTAACCACTTCCCTTAGCGATCAGCCTCTTTCGGAAAAACTAAGAATTATTTGCAAGAGTATTGGCAATGAAACCAGTTTTGAGATGAATGGAAATCAAATAATTATTACATCTGAAGGCTGTAATTAGCTATAAAATAAGGAATAACAGAGGATAGCCGGGCTATATCTTAAAAATAAACCAAACAGTAACCAACCAAACATTTAAAGCCTATGTAAAGAATAAAATGAACAAAAAAAGTGCCGAAATGCTGTAACATTTTCGACACTTCATACAATTAAATCACTCTCTGTAAAGAGTGTTTATTATGTTTCTTAAAATACACTCGAACAGTATTAATCAAAACAAACCAAAATTATGAAAAAACCAGTTGTTAAACAACGATTACTCCATCGAATTATGAAAATAACACTATTTCAGTTCGCCTTAGCGCTTGTATTTTCAAGTGTTACTATGGCAAACAGTGTAAATGGGCAGAAGAAATTAGATACAAAAGTTACAATCGCTGTTGAAAATTTATCTTTGAGTAACGCTTTGTCTAAACTTGAAAAATCTGCAAAGGTTAGATTTTCGTACAATTCCCGATTATCGCAGCTTAACCAAAAAGTGACTATTGAGGCTAATGATGAATCATTGTCGAGTATTCTTATGCGTGTTTTACAGCCCTTTAATATTACTTTTTCTGAAGTAAGTAATCAAATCGTGCTACAAAAGAATACTAAACTTGATGGTTTTACAAGTTTCGAAAACCATAACTCTTTATTTGAGACCTTAGTTGTAGGACCAATTATAAAAGGTAAAGTGACAGATGCAAGCGGAAGCCCTTTGCCAGGTGCAACAGTATTGGCAAAAGGAACAAAAATGGCTGTATTAACGGATTTTGACGGAAATTTTTCTATCGAAATGCCTGCAAACAGCGATAGATTGGTAATTTCTTATGTAGGAATGGAATCTAAAGAAATCGGTATTGGAAATACATCTCCAACTATCGTTTTAACAGAAGAAGGACAAAACTTAAAAGAAGTTGTAGTAACTACGGGTTACGAAAAAACATCAAAAAGAACATTTACAGGTGCTATCAGCAAAATTTCTGGCTCAGAACTTAAAGTGGATGGAGTAGTAGATATTAGTAGAATGATTGAAGGAAAAGCAGCAGGGGTTACCGTTCAAAATATAACGGGAACTTTTGGAACGGCTCCAAAAATCACGGTTCGTGGATCTTCTTCTATCTTTGGAGATACAAAACCATTATGGGTTATTGATGGTGTTGTACAAGAAGATATCATCAACATTTCATTTGCTGATTTGGCTTCAGGTAACTCAGAGACTTTATTAAGTTCTTCTGTTGCTGGATTAAATTCAAACGATATTCAAAGTATCGAAATTCTTAAAGATGCATCGGCAACTTCTATTTATGGTTCACGATCATTAAATGGTGTTGTAGTTGTAACCACCAAACAAGGCCGTAGAGATTCTCCTCTAAAAGTTACTTATAGTGTAGAAAACACAGTAAGAACAGTGCCAAGTTATACACAGTATGATATTTTAAATTCTCAAGAATCAATGAGTATTTTAAAAGAAATGGAACAAAAAGGCTTTCTTGATGTACCATCAACTCTTCAAGGACGATATGGTGGAGTTTACAACATTTTGAGTAAAGCAATCAATACTTATGTTCCAGAAACAGACAGTTATTTGGTAAATAATGATCCAGTTAGTAGAAATAATTTTTTAAGAAAGTACGAATTGGCTAATACAGATTGGTTTAAGGTTTTATTTAGACCCTCTATGACACAAAATCATTCATTGAGTTTTTCGGGTGGTGGAAAAAATAATACTTTTTATGCCTCTTTAGGATATTATACCGATCCGGGATGGACTATTGCTGACAACGTAAAACAATTATCATCAAACATAAAAGGAACTTTTTATGTAAATGATAAATTGAATATTACTTTATCTACTTTAGCGTCTGTAAGAGATCAAGGAGCTCCGGGAAGTTATGAAAGTCAACAAGATGTTGTGTTTGGAAATGTAACTAGAGATTTTGATATCAACCCATTCAATTACGTGTTAAGTACCAGTAGAACATTAAGACCTTATGACGAAAATGGTAATTTAGAATACTACAGAAACAACTGGGCTCCGATGAACATTATTAATGAATTACAAAATAATGTTTTAGAAATTAAAGTAAAAGATATTCGTTTTCAAATGGATTTAGATTATAAAATCAATAAACATTTAACGTATAATCTAACGGGATCTGCGCGTTATGCTAATACTTCAAGAGAGCATAAAATTTATGAAAACTCTAATGTAGTAGGAGCTTATAAAGCAGGTACAGAATATGGTGTAGAGGGAGTAAATACCACTGTTAGAAATGCAAATATCTTTTTGTACAAAGATCCTGAAGATCTAACTGCTCAGCCAATTTCAGTATTACCTAACGGAGGATTTTTAAGAAAATTTACAAACGAATTGACTTCTTATAATATTAGAAATAGTGTTAATTACAGAAATACTTTCAATGATAAACACGAGGTAGAAGGCTTCTTTGGTACAGAATTACGTTCTTTAGACAGAAATAGCGATAACTTTACTGCTGCTGGAATTCAGTATGATAGAGGACTTACAGCATTTACGGATCCTAAAATTATTGAAAAAATTATCAACGAAGGAAATTCATATTTTGCTTTTAATGCAGAAAGAGAAAGAACTGTTGGTTTCTTTGGAAAAGTAGGATATACGTATGATCGCCGTTATACAGGATCTATTACAGGTCGTTATGATGGATCAAACAGACAAGGAAATAGTGGATCAGGCAGATGGTTGCCGACTTATACTTTTAGTGGTAAATGGAATGTTACCGAAGAGCAATTTATGAAAAATGTTGAGTCTATAAACAATTTAGCATTAAGAGGTTCTTATGGATTAACAGCTACTGCGGGACCTGCTACAAATTCATTAGCGATTTACAAAAGCTTTATTACAGATCGTTTAGGTATTTCCGACAGAGAAACAGGTATAGATATTGATCAATTGCAAAATGGTGATCTTACTTGGGAAAAGCAATTTGAAACGAATATTGGTCTGGATTTAGGCATGTTTAATAATAGAGTACAATTTACAACAGACGTTTACAGCCGTAAAGCCTTTGATTTGGTTGATTATGTAGTGACTTCTGGAATTGGAGGACAAAAAATCAAACAAGGAAATAATGCTAATATGGAGACTAAAGGTCTTGAAGTTGGTTTTACAACTCAAAACGTTGTAACAAATAACTTTAAATGGTCTAGTACACTTAATTTTTCGGTTTTTAACCAAGAAATTACAAAATTAGAGAATCAGCCTTCAGCATTTGATTTGGTTGATGGTAACGGTGGAAACGCTATTGGTCATCCGAGAAATTCAATTTATTCTTATCAGTTTACAGGTTTGAATAATCAAGGTTTACCAACTTTTATAATGCAAAATGGTGAAACAGATAATGTTACAGGAGCTAATTTTCAAGATACAGAAAAAGTTACCGATTATTTAAAATACGAAGGATCTATCGAGCCAAATAAATCGATTGGTTTAGCAAATACCTTTACTTACAAGAGCTGGTCTTTATACGTATTTGTAGTAGGATCAGGTGGAAATAAAGTGCGTTTAAATCCTGCTTACAGTAGTCAATATGATGATTTAACAGTATTTACAAAAGATTTTACAAACCGTTGGATTAACCCGGGAGATGAAGAATTTACTGATGTTCCTGTTATTGCTGACAAAAGATTACTAACAAATTATGGTGGTGCAAATACATTAGGACGTGCATATAACACATACAATTTCTCAGATGTAAGAATTGCAGATGGAGATTTCGTAAGATTGAAAAATGTATCTTTAAGCTGGGAGTTTCCAAATGATTTTAAGAAAAAAATTGGGGTAAGTAACTTTACATTAAAAGGTTCTGCAGTTAATCCGTGGTTAATTTATTCTGATAAAAAACTAAACGGTCAAGATCCTGAGTTCCGTAATACGGGTGGTGTTGCTTTTCCAATTACAACACAATACAGTTTTTCTATAAATCTTTCATTCTAATAGTCGTTGATTATGAAAAAAAATATAAAAAATATAAAAATAGCCTTTGCTTCATTACTAATTCTTAGTATTAGTAGTTGCGATGAGTTTTTGTCGGAAGTACCGGATAACAGAACACAAATTGACACACCTGAGAAAATATCCGAACTATTGGTAAATGCATACCCACAGGCATCTTACATGGATTTTGCAGAAACGATGTCGGATAATGTAGGAGATGGTGAGCTAGGTTCTGTGAGTGTCAAAAACAGACAAAGTTATAACTGGGAGATGCATGATGAAACCAATGTTGATTCTGAAGCCAATTACTGGGACGGTTGCTACAGAGCTATTGCTCATGCCAATCAGGCTTTAAAATCAATTGAGCAATTAGGTAATCCGGCAAACTTAAACCCTCAAAAGGGTGAGGCTTTGTTGGCAAGAGCCTATGCTCATTTTATGCTGGTTACTTTTTGGTCAAATCGTTACAATCCGGCTACTGCCGAAACGGATCTGGGAGTGCCTTATGTAACGGAACCAGAAACTCAATTATTAAAAAATTATAAGAGAAATAGCGTAAAAGAAGTTTTTGACTTTATTCAAAAAGACTTAGAAGAAGGTTTACCTTATGTAACAAACAATTATAAAGAACCGAAATTCCACTTTAATAAAGATGCAGCAAAAGCCTTTGCCAGTCGTTTCTATTTGGTAAAAGGAGATTGGGATAAAGTGTTAGAAGTTTCAGAAGGTCTCGGTTCTAAGCCTGTTGGAAAATTAAAAGATTACCTTACTTTGTCAAGTTTAGCACCAGATATTCAATTTATCGAATATGCAAAATCGTCATACGCCGCTAACTTATTAGTTGCTTCTCCAAATACACTTATCGGAAGATCTGCAAGTGGTAGTAATTTTTATTTGTCAGATGAAAAACAAACGGAAATTTTTAGAGTACAAACAAATCCATTCAACAAAACATGGTTATTTGATTTCTACAGCTATAATAGTAGTAGAACATTATTTACGCCAAAGTTTGAAGAATATTTTAAATACACCAATTTAACGGCAAACATCGGAATTCCATACGCTGGAGTGGTACTTCTATCTAATGATGAGTTTTATCTAAATCGCATTGAAGCACTTGTAATGAAAGGTAGAATTACAGAAGCCAATACCGAATTAGAATACTTTTTAGGAACAAGAACTAGTGGTTATAATGCGGCTACAGATAAATTAACTGAAGCAAGAATAACGACATTGTATCCCGTAATTGCTAATGAGTTTACACCTTACTACACTATGACACCTTTGCAGACTTCTTATGTAAAAGCTATTGCTGAAGCCAGAAGAAGAGATTTTGTTCATGAAGGATTAAGATGGTTAGATGTAAAACGTTTTAATATTGTGGTGGATCATGCAACTTTTGGTCTGCCAACAAATACCTTGGTTAAGGATGATAAGCGTAGAGCTTTGCAAGTACCTCTAAGCGCATCAAATTATGGAATAGAAAAAAATCCTAGATAAATTTTAACTAAAATTTTAAAAACATGAAAATATTAAAACAATATAAAGTGATATTGCTAGTTGCAGGGGTTTTAACTTTTGTAGCTTGCGCACACGAGGATCAACCTGGTGATAGCCAGCTGGATTATTCGCAACCTCAAAAAAATGCTTTAGACAATTGGATCACTACCAATTATCTTAATCCTTACAATATTAATGCACAATATAAATGGAATCAAAATACAGTAGATAACAATAGATTTTTGTTTCCTCCAATGGTTGATAAAGTGCAACCTGCATTAGAAGTGGTAAAGCAAATTTGGTTGGATAGTTACACGACTGTTGGTGGCGCTGATTTTGTAAAAAAAGTAGCACCAAGAGAAATTGTTTTGGTTGGAGGAGTAAATTCCAATTCAAACGGTACTAGAACCTTAGGAATTGCAGATTCAGGACAAAGAATCACACTATTTGAAGTGGATTATCTGAACAAAAAAGATCGTGAGAACGTAACTGAATTTGTGCATACCATTCAACACGAATATGTGCACATTTTAAATCAAAACAAACCTTTTGATGAGCAGGCATGGCAAAAAATAACACCTGGAGATTATACAGGGACCTGGCATTTAGAAGTGCTTCAAACATCTAGAAATTTAGGTTTTATAACCAATTATGCCAGAAATAATATTATTGAAGATTTTGCAGAAACTGCTTCTACAATACTAACAAGTTCAAAAGCAGAGTATGCGGCTATTCTTGCAAGTATTACCGATGCAAACGGTAGAGCCAAATTACAGCAAAAAGAAGCTATGGTAGTACAGTATTATAAAGATGCTTTTAATATTGATTTCTATGCACTAAGAGATGCAGCAGAGAAAAACACGACCAATGTTGTTAATAATTAAGCCGTCATTTTAATTTAAAATAATACTATTATGAAACCTAAAAATATATTAAAGTACGCCATGATTGTTTTTCTGGCGCTACATTTATTTAGTGCTTGTACAAGCGATACATCGGCGGAACAAAAATTTGATAAGACACCCGCAGAACGCCTAAATGAGCAAAAAAGTGAATTAAATACCGCATTGCTATCTTCTGAGTTTGGATGGAAAGCAGTTTATTTTACAGATGATACTCAGCTAGGAGGGTTTACACACCTGTTTAAGTTTTCTGCCAACGGAAAAGTACAAATGGCTTCTGATTTTAACAACGATACGGCAACATACGAGAGTGATTATGATGTTGTTTTAGGAAGTACGGTTAGTTTGCTATTTACCACCTATAATAGAATACATCTTTTATCAGATTCTAATAGTTTTCCAACTACAGCTTTAAGAGGAAGAGGATATCTGGGTGATTTTCAGTTTTTGTATTATGGTCAAGAAAATGGAGATATCCTTTTCAAAAGTAATAGATTGGTTAAAGAAGTTCGTTTTGTAAAAGCAACTGCTCAGGATTGGGTTGATTTACCTAAAAACTTAGTGACAGAACAAAATGTAGTAGGAGCCAGTACTCGCCCGCTTTTTAGATTATTGGAAACCAATGATGGTACGGCAGTAAAAAAATATGATTTTGCATTTTCTAGAGCAACCCGATTTGCAGTATCAAATTCTATTGCTGCAGGTTCTTCTGAAGTTTTGAGTTTTGGAGTTGGATACACCCCAACAGGTATTGTGGTGAGTCCGGCTATAGTTGTTGCAGGTCAAAAATTAACAACTTTTGTTTATAATGATGCAGATGGAAGTCTTACTGCCACTGGAACTGGGGGAGTAACAGCTACTATAAAATATAGTAATTCACCTCTAGTTTTAACAGATGATTACAAAACATTTTTAGATGGAAAACCACAAATGGTATTGAGTTATATTGCTGCAAATTTGTATACAGCACCAACAACTTCTCAATATTGTAAAAACTTGTTAGATCAGGCTAACGCAACATTGCCAGCCAATCAAAAAATTGCCAGAGTGCAAATCTATTTTAATTCTGCGTTCGGAAATTATATAGAATATCGTTTCAATGGAGGAAGACCAAGTGTTTACCATAATTTCACTACAACTGAAGATGCAGTTAATAAAACGATTATTCTAAATCACGATTCATGGGATAATGGTGTAGCACTAATACCTGCGCCAGCCTTCCTAAAAGGTCTTGATGACGAATTTATGAATGCTTCTGGATTGTATATAAAGAAAGAAACTTTTAGAATAACTTTTTCTAATACAATTTGGACGATTACAAGCGCATCCTCTAATTTTAGAATAACAACGTATCAATTATAAAGATTTTTTTAGAATACGTTTTTGGAAAGAAAAAGCAGCTCAATTTGAGCTGCTTTTTTAAATACATAGTAGAATATCAATAGGGCATTAGGTTGCGTAACAAAATGAAATAAGAAAATAAGTATTATACAAGTAGCATAATTATTAAATTTTACAAACATGATGAAAAAATACATACCATCAATTAGCATTACTCTCGTACTTATTTCATGTCAAGTTTTGGGTTTGATATATCGTAAATACAGTACATCCTTTTTGTATCTCGGTTTGATTCTGATAACTCCAATAGTAATTTTAAGCATGATAAAACTAAGAAAAGAAGATAAGCTTAATGGAACAAAAGAGTTTCAATCGTCACTTTATAGATTACTATTTATTGGAGTCGCAATGCTAGTTATTTATTTTGTAACGATACAGTATATGTAAAACTTTTTTTAAATACGTTTTTGGAAAGAAAAGGCAGCTCACATGAGCTGCTTTTTTGATTTATAAAATGTTAATTTTGAATAAATTCTATAGAAATGGTATAATTATGTTTTATATGATAAAATAATTACTATTTTTGCACCCGTTATCACGAATCTCGCAAAGAGATAGCAACCTGCAACAACAAGCAAGGTGCTAAAACGATAAGCCAAATCCTTTGGAAAAAATGTTGTTTTTCACATTATTATTCTGGATTTGCTTGTCGTTGTAAATGTTTCATTTTATAATTTACTTTATGACAAAACTCAGTAAGAAAAAAGGAAATGCAGTAGCTTTAATTCCTTTATTTGTTTTTATTTTTACCTTTTTAGGAGTCGGAATTGCCCTCAATGACTTTTATGCATTTCCATCCCCAGTTGCCGTTCTGATTGGGATTATTGTTGCTTTTGTACTTTTTAAATCTTCTACAGACGAAAAAGTAGATACCCTGATTGCAGGTTGTGGCGAAAGTAAAATCATGACTATGTGTATTATTTATTTGCTTGCAGGAGCTTTTGCAGTGGTAAGTAAAGCTATGGGAGGAGTAGATGCGGTCGTGAATCTCGGAATCAATACCATTGATGCGGCTTATTTTCCTTTAGGAATTTTTTTGATCTCAGCTTTTTTATCCACCGCGACAGGAACTTCGGTGGGAGCAATTGTGGCTTTAGGACCCATTGCTGTTAGTTTGGCTAATGCCAGCGGAAGTTCGTTACCGCTTATTTGTGGTTCTTTGTTAGGCGGTGCTATGTTGGGCGATAATCTCTCGATGATTTCGGATACTACGATTGCAGCAACGCAATCTTTGGGTTGTGAACTCAAAGATAAATTCAAAATCAATTTGTTTATTGCTTTGCCAGCTTCGATAATTACGATTGCAGTTTTGTTTTATTTAGGTTTTAATTCTGAAATTCAAGCAGTTGAAATTCCGAAAAATGCTTTTAACTGGATTACCATTGTACCTTATGTTTTAGTAATTGTTTTGGCTTTGTTTGGCGTGAATGTATTTTCAACCTTGATTATTGGGACTTTGCTGGCGGGAATAATTGGTTTTTTTAACCATCAGTTTACACTTTTGGTTTTTGCACAAAAAGTATACGAAGGTTTTACTAGTATGACCGATATTTTTATTCTTTCAATGCTTTCTGGCGGATTGGCGGCTATGGTGGATAAAGCGGGCGGAATTGATTTTATCTTGCACCAGATAAAAAAACGGATCAAAAACAAAAGAAGCGCTCAGGTTGGAATAGGAACTTTGGTAGGTTTGACCAATTTGGCGATCGCTAATAATACAGTTTCGATCGTGATTACAGGCGGAATTGCCAAAGAAATTAATGATGAATATGAGTTAAACGCAAAAAAAACCGCAACAATTATGGATATTTTTTCGTGTTTGGTACAAGGAATTTTACCTTATGGAGCACAAGTTTTATTGTTGCTTAATTTTGCTGGTGGAAAATTAGGTTTTATTGATTTGGTGGGCAATGCGTGGTATATTTTATTTTTGTTTATATTTACTATGATTGCCATTTATAGTACTTTTTGGGACAAATGGGTAGAGAAAATCTTTAAGGTTTAAAAAGTATTGTTTAAAGGTTATTGTAATTGCTATTTTTTTAAAAAGGGAATTGTTCTATATTTGACAAGTCATTCATAGCCCTGATAGAAGTGGAAATCCTTTTGTGTTTTTTCTTTAAAAACATAAAAGATTGAAGCGGATAGCAGGAATAGCTACTAAATAAAAATAAAAATTAATTTTGAATATGAAATTACTAGAAGGAAAAGTTGCCATTATTACAGGCGCTAGTCGTGGAATTGGGAAAGGAATTGCTGAAGTTTTTGCTAAACATGGTGCCAATGTGGCATTTACATACAGCTCATCTGTAGAATCTGCGCAGGCTCTAGAAGCAGAATTGAATGGTTTGGGAGTAAAAGCAAAAGGATACCAGTCGAATGCTGCCGATTTTAATGAAGCACAGACTTTTGTAGAGGCCGTTTTGGCTGATTTTGGTACTGTAGATATCTTGATAAATAATGCCGGAATTACAAAGGATAATTTGTTGATGCGCATGTCTGAAGCAGATTTTGATCAGGTTATTGATGTGAATTTAAAATCGGTTTTTAATATGACAAAAGCGATTCAGAAGACTTTTTTAAAGCAACGTTCTGGTTCTATCATTAATATTAGTTCTGTTGTTGGAGTATCTGGAAATGCGGGTCAGACGAACTATGCAGCTTCAAAAGCGGGCGCCATTGGTTTTACCAAATCGGTAGCTTTAGAATTGGGTTCGCGTAACATTCGCTGCAACGCGATCGCACCAGGTTTTATCGAAACAGAAATGACGGCTAAACTAGGAGAAGATGTAGTAAAAGGCTGGAGAGAAGGAATTCCTTTGAAACGTGGCGGAACTACTGAAGATGTAGCAAATGCATGTTTATTCTTAGCCTCAGATATGAGTGCTTACATTACAGGACAGGTTCTAAATGTTTGCGGAGGAATGCTTACCTAAAATTCTTGGGGTTCTGAGTTGCAAAGGTTCAAAGGTTTTTTTTGGGATCTTTGAATTGTTAAATCTTCCAATTACAAAATATATATGACTACAAACACGATTTTATTATTATTACTTTCTATAGTAATAGCGGGTGGTTTGTCGTATTTTCAATATTTTTTTAAAGTCAAAAACCATTCAAAAGTGAATGTGTTTTTGGCTTTTTTACGTTTTGCAGCGATTTTTGCCTTATTGGTTTTGCTCATAAACCCCATAATGACCAAAAATAAGCTGGAGATTACCAAAACACCTCTGGCAATTGCGGTCGATAACTCGAGTTCGATTGTAGCTTTAAAATCGGATAAAAAAGTCAATGAATTGTATCAAAAATTGGTTTCAAATCCTGCGCTACAGGAGAAATTCGAAATTCAGTCCTATCAGTTTGATGCCGATCTGAAACCTTCTGATCAATTTGATTTTAAAGGAAAGCAAACTAATTTGGATGCAGTGGCAAAAAACTTAAAAAGTATCAATAAAAACCTGATTTTTCCAACGGTAATTATTACCGACGGAAATCAAACGACGGGTAACGATTATGTTTATCGTTTTGACCCTCAAAATAAAATTTATCCTTTGGTTGTGGGAGATACAACTACTTTTTTTGACTTAAAAATTAATCAGCTTAACGTAAATAAATACGCTTTTCATAAAAATAAATTTCCAGTTGAAGTTTTTCTGCAATATGCAGGAGACAAAACCATAACGGCAGATTTTAATATTCAGCAAGGAAATTCGGTAATGATGCGAGAAAAAGTCATTTTTTCTCCTTCTAAAAAAACGGCGACATTAAATCTGCTTTTGCCGGCTGATAAAGTAGGTCTGCAAATTTTTAAAGCGACGATTGCTTCCAACGTAAAAGAGAAAAATAGTTACAATAACAGTAAAAATTTTGCTGTCGAAGTGATCGATCAAAAGTCTACTATTGCCATTGTATCTTCGATCAATCACCCCGATATTGGAGCTTTGAAACGTTCGATAGAAACAAATGCGCAACGCAAAGTAATATTGGTTAAACCCAATGAAATAAGTAAATTGGATGATGTTGCTATTTTGGTTTTGTACCAACCTAATACTGCTTTTAAAGGTATTTTTGATAATGCAAAATTGGCCACTACCAATACTTTTATCATTACGGGAACTGGTACCGATTTTAATTTTCTTAATCAACAGCAAAATAGTTTGGTTTTTAGAATGAGCGGTCAAAAAGAAGATTATTTGGCCGAGTTTCAGTCACAGTTTAATTTGTTTGCGATTGATAATATAGGTTTTGAAAATTTTCCGCCGTTGCAAAATTTATTTGGCACAATTACGACCAATACAAGCGTTTCGGTTTTACTTTCTTCAAAAATTAGAAATGTAGCTACCAATGCACCTTTGTTGGCTTTCGCCGAAAATCAAGGCAAACGAACGGCTTTTTTATTGGGCGAAAACAGCTGGAAATGGCGTTTGCAGAGTCATGTTGACCATCAATCATTTGAAAAATATGATGTTTTTGTAGATAAAATAATTCAGTATTTGGCTTCTACAACAGCTAAAAAATCTTTGGTGGTAGAACACGAAAATTTTTATAATTCGGGAGAGGCGATTGTGATCAACGCACAATATTTTAATAAAAATTATGAGTTTGATGACAAAGCCAGAATTACGATTAAGGTTACAAATACCGAAACGAAGCAAACCAAAAATTATGATTTATTAAAAGGTAATAATTCTTTTTCAGTAAATTTAGATGGTTTGGTTGCGGGTAAATATAATTTTACGGTAAAGGAATTGAACACCAATACAGTTTATTCGAGTCATTTTGAGATTTTAGATTTTGATATCGAAAAGCAATTTGTAAATCCAGATGTAAAAAAGCTCCAGCAACTGGCGTTGCAAACCAACGGAAAAGCTTTTTTTGAGAATCAGGTTGATAATTTGGTTCAGACGCTTTTAGAAAATAAGGAATACAAATCGATAGAGAAAAACATCTCAACCAAAACACCTTTGATTGATTGGATTTGGTTGTTGATTTTAATTGCTGCTTTATTGACGACCGAATGGTTTGTTAGGAAATACAATGGGTTACTTTAACTTGTTACAAAGGTTCATAGTGACAAAGATTCAAAGTCTTTCAGTGAACTTGAAACCTGAAACAAAAAGCAAACAAACAAAGAACAAATGGATTTTAGGCTAAAAGTATTCTACACGGTTGCGCTCCGCCTTAATTTTACCAAAGCGGCAACCGAATTGTATATCTCGCAGCCAGCGGTTTCTAAACACATTCAGGAACTCGAAGAGACCTATAAAACAAAACTTTTTGAGCGAAATGGTTCTAAAATCGCCTTGACTCCCGCAGGAGAAATTCTTCTAAAACACACCAAAAACATTTTTGAAGTTTACAGAGAAATCGATTTTGATATGAGTTTCTTTAGCAAAGAACGTCAGGGTTTGTTGCGTTTGGGGGCAAGTACAACCATTTCGCAGTATGTTATTTCGCCGGTTTTGGCGGGCTTTCATCAAAAGCAACAAAATATAAAGGTCAATTTGCTCAACGGCAATACCGAGCAAATTGAAAATGCCTTGATCAATAAAGAAATCGAAATCGGAATTGTAGAAGGACAATCTAAAAATCAGTCTATAAAATACATTCCGTTCTTAAAAGACGAATTGGTTTTGGTTTGCAACAGTAAAAATCCGTTGGTACAGCAAAGCAAAATTTCGCTTGACGATCTAAAAGCAATGAAGTTTATTACTCGCGAGCGTGGTTCAGGAACACTTGAAGTTATAGAATTTGCATTAAAACAAGTAGGTCTGAAAATTACCGATTTGCAAATCGAAATGCAATTGGGAAGTACCGAAAGCATAAAGTCGTATTTATTCAATTCGGATTGTTTGGCCTTTATGTCAATACATGCAGTATCTAAAGAGCTTACAAATAATGAGTTAATGGTTCTGGATGTCGAGAATTTAGAAATAGAACGTTACTTTTACATCATCACTTTATTAGGAAAATCAGATGCTTTGTCTGAACTTTTTATTCAAAATATAGGCGATCACTATAATTTAAAGTTATAGTCAATTGTTTTTTAAGATTGGTAAATAACAAGTAAACGACTGATCTTTGTAACGAAATATTAAACTATCTTACTTTGGAAACAAAGCCACAACATACTGCAAAACATTTATTTGAAGTTAACCTTTTGAGTCAACAAATTATTTTTGGTTTGGTGATTGTATTGTGTTTATTTTCGCTGATTTCTCCTCCAGTAGCTTTATTATTGGGAGTGTTTTTGGTGAATTTGTTTGGAAATCCATTTGTAGCATTCAATCATCGTGCGATTACTTTTTTATTGCAATTTTCGGTTGTAGGTTTAGGTTTTGGAATGAATGCGGTTGCTGCTGTTTCGACAGGAAAAGAAGGTTTACTGCTTACCATTTTCTCCATTTTCAGTACTTTGATTTTCGGAACTCTATTAGGAAAGTGGTTTGGAACCGATAAAAAAACATCTCATCTCATCTCTTGCGGAACCGCAATTTGCGGAGGAAGTGCGATTGCAGCGATTTCACCCGTTATTAAATCAAACGAAAATCAGACTTCTATAGCTTTGGGCGTGATTTTTATATTGAATTCGATTGCTTTATTTGCTTTTCCGTTTATCGGTCACCAACTCGATTTGTCGCAAAAAGAGTTCGGTTTATGGTGTGCTATAGCCATTCACGACACCAGTTCTGTTGTGGGTGCGGCCAATAAATATGGTGCTGAAGCTTTGCAGATAGCGACAACAGTAAAATTAGCCAGAGCATTATGGATTATCCCGATTTCTCTTGTAACGGCTGTAATTTTCAAAAATAAAAACAGTACAATCAAGATTCCGTACTTTATTGGACTGTTTATTTTGGCCATGCTTTTAAATACCTACGTACCTGCAATCTCGAGTATAGCACCGCAAGTAGTCACTATTGCCAAAATTGGTTTAACGATCACTTTATTCTTAATTGGTGCTACTTTAAATCTAAATACTTTAAAATCAGTAGGAGTGAAGCCTTTGCTTCAAGGTGTTTTCCTTTGGATATTTATCGCGGGTCTGAGTTTAATTTCAATTATGTATTTGAATTAGGATTTATTTTATATTCGAAAATTTCACAACTGGCTTTCCTGTAATATTATACCATTTTCCGTTGAAAGAAAGTCTTTTTTCAATGACAAAATTAAATTGTTTTTTGGTCTTAGCCATTGCGCTTACTTCCACAGGCATATCGACCTCATAGTCATCTTCAGTACCTTTTGCCTTTCTATACGAACCGGTTGTTGTAATAACAAAATCTCTAAAAAATTTCTTGTTGTTATCGGTAACAACTTTGTATGAACTGGACCATTCTGAGCTACTACTATTGGATAATGTGAAATTTGGCACTTCCATCAGAGGTTGATACTTTCCGTCAAAACCTACAATGAGGTAGAGGTATCCGAAATACGCGCCGCCAGCACCACCGTTGGAGTGTACCAAAATAAAAGCATATTGGTCTTGACCAATTTCTACCAATTTAGGTTTAGGAGCTTGAGAAAAAGCACCAAAAGCAGCGATTGCTGGTTGAAAAGACCTCATTTCCCAAATATTAGCATTTTTTGCAAACTTGGCAAGACCAATAAGTCCGCCAGAAAATCTACCTGTTTGCAATCCGTCTTCATCGTATCCAGAATGATTAAAGAGTAGTAATTTAAATTGATTTCCTTTTGAATCTGAATAATCAATATTATCCAGAAGCCTTGTCGCAACGCCTCTTTCATAAGGAAAATTTTGATCTCCTTCAACACCATTGACGTCGGTATACAAAGTTGTTTTACAGTTTTTACAATTCCAACTTATAAAAGTATTATAGTCAGACAAGGTATATACTTTGCCTGGAAATAACTTTTGCATCGTTTTTACCACATCCAGAGGATCAGCTACTTTCAGTTGCCTTTTGGTATTTAATATCGTATCGCTAACGTTTTTTAGTTGTACAATATCGTCTTGTGCGGTACAAATAGAAGTAAAAATCAAGAAGAGAATACCTGAATAAATTAGGCGCATATTTTAAAATTTTGAATAAAAATAAAACGAATTTACAAAGAAACTTTCAATGCAAAACCATATCAGCAGTAATGTTGTTCAATAAATAGTGATTAAATTAACATAATCTTAATTGAGATGCTTTCAAATGATGTTCAAATCAAATAAATTTGCAGGAAATAAAAATTTGCAAATGAAAAATTTAAAAATGAAACCAAAACTAATCGCAGTTTTTGCGTTAGCTATTGGCTTTTTGACATTGTCTTGGGGAATTGTTGGTCACGAGCGCATCAACAAAGCAGCAGTAATGGCTTTACCACAGCCAATACAAGTGTTTTTTTACAATCACATCGATTTTATTACACAGGAAGCTTCCGTGCCGGATATTCGCAAATATGCGCTAAATTATAAAGACGAAAATCCAAGACACTACATGGATTTAGAAAACTTTGGAAACCTTGATAGTTTGCCACAGACTTTAGAGGCTGCCAAAAAGAAATACGATGCCAAATTCTTAAACGATAACGGAATCTTGCCTTGGTATATCGAAGATATGATGGTAAAACTAACAAAAGCTTTTAAAGATAAAAATAGAGCTGAAATCATTTTTCTTGCCGCAGATTTAGGACATTACATAGGCGATGCGCACATGCCATTGCATACTTCTGCCAATCATGACGGACAATTGACCGATCAAAAAGGAATTCACTCATTGTGGGAAAGCAGATTACCAGAGTTATTCGTCAAAAATTACAAACTAAATGTACCTCAGGCGCATCATTATGAAGACGTGCATAAAGCGATCTGGGACATGATTTACGACACGCATACTTTGGTTGATCCATTGTTGGCAGTAGACAAAAAACTGAGAACGACTACTCCTGAAAATAAAGTTTTTGTAGTTGACGCCGAAGGCAAAGTGGTTAAAAACAAATACAATAGCGCCAGGTTCTCAGACGAATACGCAGAGAAATTACATGCCGAATTAAACGGAATGGTCGAAAAACAGATGAAAAAAGCCATCGAAGCCACGGCAAGTTTTTGGTATACAGCCTGGGTAAACGCCGGAAAACCTGATTTAAGCGATCTGGATGCTAAGGAAGTAACCAAAAGAAACAGCAAAGCTTTAAAACAAGACTTAAAATTATTTCAACAAGGAGATTTATTCGGAATGAAAAATCAAAATGACTAAATAATCGTTTGCTATTTGATACAAAAGCCTTTGAGATATTGATTTCAAAGGCTTTTATGGTTTTATATAAATCATTCAAGAAATACTTTCACCTCAAATATTTAAACTTTGTAAGTATGTTTTCAGGAGCTATTTCCTGCTGTCCGCTGTATCTTTTTATTTTTAAAGAAAAAATAAAAAGGATGCCGCTTCCATCAGGGCTAGGGCTTTAGGTTTCATTAGAAAAAATCTGGAAATTATGGCTTTTGTCATTCCTTTAAAAATTCCTATTTTTGCACTCTAAATTTTATGTCATGCCGAAGAGAAAATACAAAATAGCCGTTATTCAATTGAATCTTAACGACGTTGCCGAAAATAACCTTAAAAAATGTATCAGTTGGGTAAAAGATGCTGCAACAAAAGGGGCAGAAGTTATTTTATTACCAGAATTATATAGCAGTCATTATTTTTGCCAAAGCGAAGATGTAGACAATTTTGCTTTGGCAGAACCACTTTACAGCACTTCGTTTATTGCTTTCAGTGCATTGGCAAAAGAATTAGGAGTGGTGATTATCGTTCCTTTCTTCGAAAAAAGAATGGCTGGAATTTACCACAACAGTGCCTACATTATCGATACAGACGGAACTGAAGCTGGATTGTACAGAAAAATGCACATTCCGGATGATCCTTATTTTTACGAAAAATTCTATTTTACGCCGGGTGATTTAGGCTTTAAAGCTATCGAAACTCAAAAAGGAAAAATAGGAACGCTTATTTGTTGGGATCAATGGTACCCTGAGGCAGCTCGTATTACAGCGCTAAAAGGTGCCGAAGTATTGTTTTATCCAACCGCAATTGGATGGCATCCAAAAGAAAAAGAGCAATACGGAGAAAATCAGTATGGAGCCTGGATGAACGTAATGAAAGGTCATGCTGTGGCTAATGGCGTTTTTGTGGCAGCGGCAAACCGAATTGGTTTAGAAAAATATATAGAAGGAACAGATGGAATTCAGTTTTGGGGAGCTTCGTTTATTGCGGGTCCGCAAGGCGAAATTTTAGCACAAGCTTCTCACGATCAGGAAGAAATCTTAATTGCCGAAGTCGATTTGGACTTGCAGGAAAATGTGCGTCAGAACTGGCCATTTTTTAGAGACAGAAGAATCGATGCTTTTAGCGATATTACCAAAAGAGCTATCGATTAATTTATTGTTCGCAGATATAGTTTACAACTATGTACTTCAGTGCATTTTGCTTTAGCTTCTAAAAAAATATAGCCACAAATTTAACAAATTAATTAGTGCTAATTTGTGAAATTTGTGGCAAATAAATAAGTACTACAACCTTGCAGACTTTCAGTCTGCCACCCAAATTTATGGACTTTTAGTCTATATTGGTTTAGTTGCATTTTATAAAAACAAAAAAGGACAAAATTTTTACATTTTGTCCTTTTTTTATTCAAAGTTATTAGAATATTATTTCACTCTAAAAGTAACTCTTCTCACGATTTGACGTGCTTCGTTAGAATTTTTATTTACAGAAGTGTCTTCACCATTTGCAATAACATTTAATCTCGAAGCATCAATTCCAGCATCAATAGCAATTGATTTAACTGCTTCAGCTCTTTTTCTTGATAATTCAGTATTATAGCTTGAACTTCCAATTTCATCAGAATAACCAATAATATCAGCAGATTTACCAGGATTATTTTTCAAGTATTTAACTATAAAATCTACACCAGACAATGAAGCATTTGTTGGTTTTGAAGCGTTAAAGTCAAAGTAAACATTTACATATCCACCGTTAATTAATTCTTCTACCGTGGTATTTGTAGCACCTTTACCGTTTTGTCCGTATGTTTTTTCTAGATAACTTTCTAATTCATCGGGAACACCATTTTGATTGGTATCAATTGCTTGTCCTTTAGTATTGACAGCTACTCCGTTAACAGAGTTTGGCTCTAAATCGTACAAATCTGCTACACCATCTTTGTCTGTATCGATAAGACCCGTTTCAATTGTTGTCACTCTGTCTTCCAAATTATTTAATCGCTCATTTTCTTCAGAATACCAGTCAGCATGTTTTGTATTTTTACCTAAGTAAAATGTCAGACCAACAGAAGCGTTTAAAAGTACACCATCAAATGAACCTGTAGAAGTTGGTGACATTCCGTCAAAGTTGTGGTTTTGTCTTCCGTTAACAATTCCGGTTAAATCTCCGGTTAAAGCAACCCTGTCGCTCAGTCTAAGTTGTCCTGTAAGTCCCAAAATTCCATTTCCCATATAATCTTTCCCATCAAAACCATTGTCAGATGTTAATTGAGAAACTCCAAATCCACCATGTGCCAAGATACCGATAGTATTGGTCCATGTTTCAAAATTTAAAGCTCTTCCAATATTCACAACTCCCTGCAAACTTGTTCTGATTGATCTGCTTTCAAAAGGAGCGGTTTCATCACGTTCCTGAAATTGATCATATCCAACATCCAGTTTCAAACCAAATTTAGGATTGAACATATACCTAACGCCTAAATCAGCGTGGAAAGGATTAAGTGTAGCAGTAGCGTAACCAGGAGTCATTGTTCTGGTTGGTTTATTGATACCACCATTTAATTCAAGAGACCATTTATTGTATGCAGGTTTTTCAATGGTAGTCCTCGTAGTTGTTGTAGTCATATTTTGTGCATTTGCAGCGAATGCAAGTAACAAAAGTGATACGGATGCTAATTTCTTTTTCATGTCAATCTATTAATTTAAAATTTGTATTTAAGTTTTCTTAAACTTGAGACAAACTTACCTTAATGATGTAGCAACATTGTTTCATATAGTCATTGTGATATTATATAATTCCCATCAAAAGCCATGTTTTACTAAGATTTTGTTAAATTAAGTACAAAAGGAGATCAAATAAAAAAGGATCAAATTTTCATTTGATCCTTTTCTCCAAAAAAATAAAAAAAAACTATTTCAAATCGGGCTGATAGATTTTAATAACGCCATCGCCTTCGCTGCTTACTATTACTAAACTTCTTTTGGTTGGACTCTTAGAAGCTGGAATAAAAAGAAGACCTTCTGGCGCATCTCCTGTTTTTACTGTTTGCAAATATTGAGGAGCAGCTGGGTTGGTAACATCATAAGTCAAAAAAGCATCAGATCTTTCTACTCCTACAAATAAAATGCTTTGTGTACCCATTTTGGCAACAACTACTGCTTCTGGCTCAGAACCTTTGTCATCACTTCTTTTATCATCATAAGTTCCAAATTCTTGCGATTTTTTGTCTAGATCGTTTTTGCTGTCATAAACAATTTTTCCGGTATTTCCATTCCAAATAGAGAAAGAGCGCGCTCCAAAACTTACCATTTCATCCAAATCACCATCGCCGTCAGTGTCTCCCATATCGGCAATAAGGTTCAGTCTACCAAGATTGGTTTCTAATTTTAAAGTAGCTGCATCTGGAAAAACGCTAGCATCCAGTTTAACGTCTTTCATTCTCTTGATGTCGCTGTAGGCATTATATTCTCTTGCATCTCCTTCATTTACAGTTACAAAATAAGGAGTGTTATTTATAGTAAAATGACTAATAGCGTCGGGCATATACATCCCTTTTACTTTCCAAGGGCTGAAAGCAACTTTATCATCTTTATCACTCACATCAATTCCGTTTTCGGCAGTATTAAAATCTTTAAAACCTAAAGGAAAAATAGCTGTAATGGTTTTAGAAGCCAAGTCAACTTTTGCAACACCGTTATTTTCCTGCATAGTTACCCATGCCGTTTTAGAATCATCAGAAATCGTAACGTATTCTGGTTCAACATCGGCAGCAAATGAAATGGCAAAACTCGAAATTCTAAAACCATCTTTTTTCAAAGTAGACAATTGTGTGCTAAAAGAAGCAAAATCTAGAGTCGTTACGGCATAATTATTGGCTACTTCAATGATCGAAATCGTTCCGTTAGGATCTTGTGTATACGTGGTATTTGGTTCGCCTTCATTGGCAGTCATAATATATTTTCCGTCAGGCGAAAAAGTAACCATGTCTGGTAAGGCACCTACCGTGATTTGTTTGATTACGCTGTAATCGGTAGTATTAAAAACAACTACTTTCCCGTTGGCTTGCTTATTTACGGTAGATTCTAATGCAACCGCCAATTTTCCATCAAAAATAGCGACACTGTTAGAAGCACCTTCGTAAGGAGTTAAATCTATTTTACTAATTTTGGTTGGTTTTGTAGGATCGCTCAAATCAATCACATCAATCTGATTGGTACTACTATTATTTACGGTAAAAAGTTTTTTTGTTTTTTCGTCATAAGCAGTAATTTCAGCAGCACCTTCGCCTCCAATACTAATTGAGCTAATTTCTTTAAAAGTAGCAGGATTTTCATTGACTACGACTTCTGGTTCTTGATTTTTTGGATTATCATCGTTATTACAACTTGCAAAAAGTGTAATTAATGCTAATAACGAAAGGGTAAGTTTCTTCATTTTTTTTGGTTTTGTTTAGTGATGCCAAATGTAATCTGCGAATTTTGAGTGTATATTAAGCGTTCATTATTTAATCTTTAACTTAAATTTTGGTACTAATTTTTAATAAAGTATAATTTGGAGTATTTCTCCTTTTTAATAATCATTCTGAATGATTATCTTTGTA
Source organism: Flavobacterium flavipigmentatum (assembly GCF_020911905.1). Classification (NCBI taxonomy): domain Bacteria; kingdom Pseudomonadati; phylum Bacteroidota; class Flavobacteriia; order Flavobacteriales; family Flavobacteriaceae; genus Flavobacterium; species Flavobacterium flavipigmentatum. The sequence continues at coordinate 2,929,246 of NZ_CP087133.1, forward strand.
CTCTTTCTAAATTTAGACCCTTTTTATGACAGCAAACAATAGAAGATTTCCGGCAGAATGGGAGCAACAGCAAGGAATTGTGTTGTGTTTTCCGCACAATGGCAACGACTGGCCAGGAAAATATGAAGCCGTTCAATGGGCTTTTGTCGAATTTATTAAAAAAGTTGCGACTTTCGAAACTGTTTTTTTGGTCGTAGCCGATGAAAAACTAAAGGAAAAAGTTGCAGAAATGCTCGAAAGAGCCCGTGTAGATAGTGCAAAAGTTTCTTTTATTATTTATAAAACCAACAGAAGCTGGATGAGAGATTCAGGGCCAATTATTGTAAAAAATGGTACTAAAAGAGAAGCTTTAAACTTTAATTTTAATGGTTGGGCAAAGTACAAAAACTATCAGTTAGATAAATTGGTTCCTTCTAAAATAGCTGATTTTATTGATGTTCCGCTTACACAGGTAATGTATAAAGGAAAACCGGTAATTGTAGAAGGTGGCGCAATTGATGTTAACGGAAAAGGAACGTTATTGACTTCTGAAGAGTGTTTGATACATCCAAGTATTCAGGTACGAAATAAAAATTTTACGAAAGAAGATTATGAAGCCGTTTTTAAAGAATACCTTGGAGTTACCAATGTAATCTGGCTTGGAGATGGAATACAAGGTGATGATACCCATGGCCACATTGACGATTTATGCCGATTTGTAAACGAAGATACGATTGTTACAATTGTAGAAACAGATAAAAATGATGCTAATTATAAACCTTTACAAGACAATTTAAAACGTTTGCAAAGCGCAAAATTAGAAGACGGAAAATCACCAACAATCGTAGCGTTGCCGATGCCAAAACGTGTCGATTTTGAAGATTTAAGGTTACCAGCCAGTTACGCTAATTTTTTAATTTTGAATAATTGTGTTCTTGTTCCAACATTTAATGATAGCAACGATCGTGTGGCATTAAATATTTTATCAGAGTGTTTCCCGGACAGAGAAGTAATCGGCATCAGCTGTATCGATTTTATCTGGGGATTCGGGACATTGCATTGCTTGAGTCAGCAAATTCCGGCATAATTTTTTGCTGTTAAGGCATTACAAAGAAGCAAATTTTTTTAAGTTTAAATTTATTCAATAGCCTCCAGTTTTAACTGAAGGAAAAAATAAAGTCATCATCAAGGGCTTTAGTCAAAATATGGGTTTTGGCTAAAGCCTTTTTTGATGCAAAATAGAATACCTTCAGTTAAAACTGGAGGCAACTCAAAAAGATTCAGCTTTTATTTACATACACTTAACATACAGACGGCCTTGTGTAGCGACAACATTCTTAAATTTGTGCCATCAACAATGCAGCAATGCAGATTCAATTTCTATATGAATAAAATATTTTTTATCCTTTCCATACTTTCTACCGGAGCTCTTTTCTCACAGCATGATCTACAAAAAAACCTTGAACTTACGTTTGCTACCTACAATGTAAGTATGGAATCGGAGAATTATTTTCCAAGAGGTACAAAGGGAAATTCGGAGCAGGTATTGATTAATGAGCTTGAGTCAGGAAATAATGCTCAAATCAGAAATATCGCCCAGATTATTCAGACTGTAAGGCCCGACGTTATTCTGCTAAACGAGTTTGACTACATTAAAAACCCTGAACTTGGTGTAAAGGCGTTTATTAAAAATTATTTAAAAGTGGGTCAAGGCGGAGCAACTGCCATTGATTATCCTTACTACTATCACTCCACCGTGAATACTGGTCAGTCAAGCCCTTATGATTTGAACAATGACGGAAAGTCGGAAAATTTTGGAAGTGATGCCTGGGGATTTGGTATGTATCCTGGTCAATATGCGATGATGATTTTGTCAAAATATCCTATTGATGTTAAGGCGGTTCGCACTTTTCAACATTTCAAATGGAAAGATATGCCGGGAGCATTGCTTACCAAAAAGCCCGATGGATCGGATTGGTATAGCAAGGAGGTCTGGTCGCAATTTCCATTATCTTCCAAATCTCACTGGGACGTTCCAGTTCAGATTGGCAATAAGACGGTTCATATTTTAGCCAGCCATCCTACTCCAGCTTCTTTTGATGGTGCCGAAGATCGTAATGGAAAGAGAAATCATGATGAAATCCGGTTCTGGAAGGACTACATTTCAGACAATTCTACTTCATACATTTATGACGACAAAGGTGTAAAAGGAGTCTTACCTTCGAATTCTCAATTTGTTTTATTAGGTGATCAAAACGCTTCACCAGTTGAAGGAAATGCTATCTCGGAAGGTATAAAGTCATTACTTGCCCATCCAAAAATTAACAGCGACCTTATACCAGCCAGTAAAGGTGGTGCTGAGCATAGTCCTCAAAACCCTTTCGGCATTAACCATACTGCCTTTTGGAGAATGCGCGCTGATTATGTATTGCCTTCCAAACTTGGCTTTAAGGTTATTAACAGTGGTGTGTTCTGGCCTGCCAAAGGTGAACCAATGTCAGAATTGGTTGAAAAACGTGAATCAAGTTCGGATCATCGTTTAGTTTGGGTAAAAGTGATTTTGGAGTAAATAACGAGCGGTACAAAGCCTTAAAACTTTTTAAAATTTAAACTTTGCGACTTTGTGTGATGTAAATAACGTTATAAATTATAGATACAAAAAAAACCTTGTTAGATTCTAACAAGGTTTTGTGTTTTATATCTGTTCAGATGATTTATCTGCTCTTCATGGTCTGATAAAAGGAGGCAATAATTGGCTGCTAACTTCTCCAAAACCAAGTCGTACTTCTGCATTTTCGCAGTAACCTCTAATGATTACAGTATCATTATCTTCGATAAATTTACGCTCACTGCCATCATTTAATTTTATTGGATTTTTTCCTCCCCAAGTAAGTTCTAGCATCGAACCAAAACTATCAGGAGTAGGGCCAGAAATGGTTCCGGAACCCATCATATCGCCAGAATTGACGCGACATCCGTTAGACGTATGATGTGCTAATTGCTGTGCCATTGACCAATATAGATACTTAAAATTTGATTTTGAAATAATGGTTTCTTCTTTATTCAAAGGCTGAAGCGAAACTTCTAAATGAATATCAAAAGTTTTTTTGCCTTTTGTCTGTAAATAAGGAAGCGGAGAAGGATCTTGCTTCGGACCTTTTGTTCTAAAAGGTTCCAAGGCATCCATCGTAACAATCCACGGAGAGATTGATGTAGCAAAGTTTTTGGCTAAGAACGGACCAAGAGGCACGTATTCCCATTTCTGGATATCGCGAGCGCTCCAGTCATTCAATAAAACCATTCCGAAAATATAGTCTTCAGCTTCATACGTTGGGATATTTTCTCCCATCACATTTACATCTGTGGTGATAAAAGCAGTTTCCAGCTCAAAATCTACCAAACGAGAAGCGCCAAAAACAGGCAATTTTTCGCCATTTGGCAATGTTTGTCCCATTGGGCGATGTACAGGAATTCCAGACGGTACAATCGTAGAACTTCTGCCGTGGTAACCTACCGGAATGTGTAACCAGTTTGGTAATAAAGCATTTTCCGGGTCACGAAACATTTTTCCAACATTGGTTGCATGTTCTTTACTCGAATAAAAATCGGTGTAATCACCAATTAAAACAGGCAATTGCATCTCGACATCATCTATGTTAAAAATAACAATATCACGATCTTTTGCAGAATCTCTCAGTTGCGGGTTGGTGGCATCAAAAATGTCAGCAATACGATTTCGAACCAAACGCCATGTTTTCTTTCCATCAGAAATAAAATCATTTAGCGTGTCCTGCATAAACATATCATCTGTCAAATCTATTCCTGCAAAATAGTTTAATTGTTGTAAAGCCCCTAAATCGATAGCATAATCGCCAATTCTGGTTCCTACTGTAACGACATTTTCTTTGGTAAGAAATACACCGAAAGGAATATTTTGAATAGGGAAGTCACTATTTTCTGGTACTTCTAACCATGATTTTCTTTTGGTATCGTTGGCGGTTATTGGCATGTGAATGTTAATTATTTGTTGAAAAATTACTTGTCAAATATATCATAATCTAACTGTATGACAAACGTTTTTTTGTATTTTTGCAGGAAATTAACGAAAAACGAAAAAATGCAACGCGACGAACAAATTTTTGACCTTATACTAGAGGAACAAGACAGACAAATTCACGGATTAGAACTTATCGCTTCTGAGAATTTTGTAAGTGATGAAGTAATGGAAGCAGCTGGTTCTGTTTTAACCAACAAATATGCCGAGGGATATCCTGGCAAAAGATACTACGGCGGTTGCGAAGTAGTTGACGTTATTGAGCAAATTGCTATTGACAGAGCCAAAGAATTATTTGGTGCTGAGTATGCAAACGTACAACCTCATTCAGGATCTCAAGCAAATACAGCAGTTTACCACGCTTGTTTAAATGTTGGAGATACTATTTTAGGTTTTGATTTATCTCACGGTGGTCACTTGACTCACGGTTCTCCTGTAAACTTTTCAGGTCGTTTGTACCGTCCGGTTTTTTACGGAGTAGATGCTGAAACAGGTCGTTTAGACTATGATAAAATTCAAGAAATTGCAACAAAAGAACAACCAAAACTAATCATTGCAGGGGCTTCGGCTTATTCTCGTGATATGGATTTTGCTCGCTTCAGACAAATTGCAGATAGCGTAGGAGCCATTTTATTTGCTGACATTTCTCACCCTGCAGGTCTTATCGCCAAAGGATTGATGAATGACCCGATTCCACATTGTCACATTGTTTCTACAACAACGCACAAAACATTGCGTGGACCACGTGGAGGTTTGATTTTGATGGGGAAAGATTTTGAAAATCCACAAGGTTTGAAAACACCAAAAGGTGAAATCAGAATGATGTCATCTTTGTTAGATCTTGCGGTATTCCCAGGAAATCAAGGTGGTCCGTTGATGCATATTATCGCTGCTAAAGCGGTTGCTTTTGGTGAAGCGCTAAAAGATGAATTCTTTACTTATGCGATGCAATTGCAAAAAAATGCAAACGCTATGGCAGATGCTTTTGTAAAAAGAGGGTACAATATTATCTCTGGCGGAACAGACAATCATATGATGCTTATTGATTTAAGAAATAAAAATATTTCGGGTAAAGAAGCAGAAAATGCGTTGGTAAAAGCAGAAATTACGGTTAACAAAAATATGGTTCCATTTGATGATAAATCACCATTTGTAACCTCAGGAATTCGTGTTGGAACCGCTGCAATCACCACTCGTGGTTTGGTTGAAGAAGACATGGAAACTATTGTAGCACTTATCGATAAAGTTTTAACGGATCATACCAATGAAGCAGTTATTGAAGAAGTGGCAAACGAAGTAAATGAAATGATGAGCGAAAGACCGATTTTCGTATACTAAATATTAGTCATAAAGTCTTAAAGTCGAAGGTCGAAAGTCTTGAAATGGAATGTGAATTCTATTTTAGTTTTGATCTTCGACTTTTTTGACTTTACAACTTTATGACTTTCTAACTTTAAGACTTAAAAAAATGGGCGTACTAAGACTACAACTACCAACCGACCCAAGATGGGTAAATATTGTTGAGAAAAATATTGAAGAAATCTTAACAGATCATGCGTGGTGCGAGCAAAAAGCAGCAACAAACGCGATTACCATTATCACCAATAACTCAGAACATCAGGATTTGGTTAAAGATTTATTGGCTTTAGCCAAAGAAGAAATCGATCATTTTGAGCAAGTTCACAATATCATTATTAAAAGAGGACTAAAACTAGGTCGCGAGCGCAAAGACGATTATGTAAATGAATTGTATTTATATATGAAGAAAAGTGGCGATGGCAGCCGTGTTTCGGGTTTGGTAGAACGATTATTATTCTCGGCAATGATCGAGGCCAGAAGCTGCGAGCGTTTTAAGGTTTTATCCGAAAATATTCAGGACGAAGAATTGGCTATTTTCTACAGAGATTTGATGGAAAGCGAAGCCGGACACTATGTTACTTTTATCACCTACGCCAGAAAATATGGTGTTGGAATTGACGTTGAAAAACGTTGGAGAGAATGGCTGGCTTACGAAGAATCAATTATATCTAAGTACGGAAAAGGGGAAACGATTCATGGATAGTTTCTCGTTTTTAAATCTAGTTAATAATGCAATATTTACAGGCCTAAACGAGCACTAAAATCAAATTTTGCTCTATAAAATCAATTTTTTTTCTACATATGATTACTATTTTAGAAGCTTCATTAAAAGATATTTCAATAATTCAGAATATTGCATACACAACCTGGCCTCTTACGTATGGCGAGATTTTATCGAAAGAACAGTTAGATTACATGTTAGATTTAATTTATTCTGATGAAGCTTTAACGAATCAATACAAGAAAAAAGAACAATTGTTTTACCTGATTGTGGATGCTGAAAGTACTTTAGGCTTTATCGGAATTGAGCATCATTATAAAGAACAAAACGTTACAAGAATTCATAAAATATATCTTTTATCAGAAACGCAAGGAAAAGGAATTGGCAAAAAAGTGATAGATGAAATCGCTAAAATGGCATTAGAAAACAATTCAACCGCTTTGTCATTAAACGTAAATCGTTATAATACAGCTTTAACTTTCTATAAAAAAATAGGTTTTGAAGTTATAGAAGAAGTAGATATCGAAATTGGAAACGGTTATTTTATGGAAGATTATGTGATGGAGAAAAAATTATAATGAACTCACAATAATATCATGCTTAAACAATAATCCTTTCAATTCTTTCAAAGCAAAAACGGCTTTCTTTAGTTTGGTTTTAGAAGGATCAATAGTGTAATTATAACTCGTTTTAAAGTCGGCTTTGTTGGCAATCGCTTTGTCAAATTCTGATCGGTACAAGTCGCAATTGTCAAAAAGAACACTTGTTAGATCAGTCGCCATAAAATCTACAGCAATTAGACTACAATGGGTAAACGTGGTACCTTTTAGTTTTAAGGTATAAAATTTCGAAAAATCAAGCGTGCAATTGTAAAAATGGACTTCAAAAATCAATTTGTCACACATCGCAAAATTGACCTCTTTAATTTCGCAATCATTAAAAGTTACAGTTCGAAAAGCGACATAATTGATTTTGGCTTCCGAAAAAATGCAGTCATTAAAAACGCAATCAATAAAAGTAACAGCGACAAAAGTACAGTTCGAAAAGTTACAATTATTAAAAATGCAACATTCAAAATCCTTAAAATTAAGATCGTCCTTACCATACACAACAGTATCGTATTCTTTATCAAGGAAATAGTCAGACGTTTTTTTCAAGGTTTTAATTAATGGTGATTTTGGGTAAAAAGATACTAAAGATAGCGGTTATTTAATGTTTTTTTGCGATTGATTATTTTATTATACTTCAAAATTAATGTAGTTTTATAATTCAACTATTTTTTTATGATGAATAGCAAAAAGGCAATGACAGTTGCTTATGGAGAAGTGTTTTGGTATGTTTTTGAGGACAAAAGAATGATAGGTGGAGCTCCTCTAAATGTTGCTTTACGGCTGCTCGCTAGGTGCTTTGCTAGCGCAATCAGAAGGAGCAAATCTTGTGATCTCCGATGCTGAAATAGAAAATTTGATTCAGTCTCATCGTTAGATTTTCCTCATTGAGATTTCTAAAACCTTAAATAAAGTGTTGTTTAAGGTTTTTTTTATGAATTTAAGAAAAGAGTTTTAAAAAGTAATCAAAATAATTAATGGTTGCAGTTTTTACGTAAACGGTCTCTAAATTAATATATTACACGATCAGAATAGTAAGACTTTTATGGTACGAAAAAGAGATTAAAAAAAATGAAAACGTTTTCGTTTATTTTTCTTGTTAAGGTATTTAAAAAAAGTTTTTTTTATTTCAATCTTTGATTAATTTTGATCCCGATATGAGAAGAATAGTAGTCTTTTTTGTGTATTTTTCTTTCCTTCTGTTTTGCGGAGGGCAATACCTCAATGCAAGTATACATCCTAATAAAGATTTTTATTCTCATCATTTCGGCAAAAAGCACCATGTTAAAATTTCTACTCAGGAGCCCGGAAGTTCTATCATCGAAGAAGCTGACTTAGATCTTGAAGAAGAATTTCTAAACAAAGACGATGTTACCAACAAAACCACAAGAGATTTTTTTGTGGTAAAGTACAACTCACCAGAAAAATGGTTGTCTACTTTTTCGCCTTCATTTTGTCTTAATGACGATTACTACAAACGCTTACAATTTTCTTTGCCATATAGCGGCAAAACCAATCCTATTTACATTACTCAACGAGTTTTAAGAATTTGATAAACACCTAGCATCAGTTGTATGAGGCGTGATTTTTCATGTCTTATAATGATGTATAGTAGTTTTTTTCTTCTATAACAGATCAGGTTTTTGCCTGACGACTGATGATTTTTACTGTCTAAAGGAATTTTCATTCCGAGCAATCAATCGCTTAATTTCCATTTTTATACCATGAAAAAAATAGTCGTGTTAACGGGTTTTTGTGCCCTATTGTGCCTAATAAGTTGTACAACAAAAAAAGAAGAAAAAGAAGAAGCAGAGAAATTTACAGTAACCAATCCTGTAAAAATCGACACTTCGTTTTCCAAAGAATATGTTTCGCAAATACGTTCTGTGCGAAATATAGAGATTCGTGCTCAGGAGAAAGGTTTTCTTCAAAATATTTATGTAGACGAAGGTCAATCTGTAAAAGCGGGTCAAGTATTATTTAGAATTATGCCTAAAATGTACGAAGCTGAATTGCTGAAAGCGCTGGCCGAGCAAAAATCAGCCGAAATAGAATTGTTAAATGCTAAAACTTTGGCAGACAAAAATATCGTTTCTAAAAACGAACAAGCTGTAGCTCAGGCAAAACTTCAGGCAGCCAAAGCCGAAGTAGCGTTGGCAAAACTTCACTTATCATTCACAGAAATCAGAGCACCTTTTGACGGAACCATCGACCGCATTCCATTAAAACTAGGAAGTCTTATTGATGAAGGCGAATTATTGACAAGTCTTTCAGACAACAGTCAGGTATTTGCTTATTTCAACGTTTCTGAGCCTGAATATTTGCAATACCAAACAGATGTAAAAGATCGTGCAGAAACAAATGTCAAATTGCTTTTGGCTAATGGTGAGTTGTTTAAGTACAAAGGTAATGTAGAAGTTATCGAAAGCGAATTTGATAACGAAACGGGTAATATTGCCTTTAGAGCGAGATTCCCTAATTCTGGTAAATTGCTTAAAAATGGAGAAACCGGAAAGGTTCAAATGTTGGTACCGCTTAAAAACGCTATCGTGATTCCGCAAAAAGCGACCTACGAAATTCAGGACAAAAAATATGTTTTTGTTGTAGATAAAAACAACAAAGTAAGTTCAAAAGAGATTACGATCACGGGCGAAATCCCTGATCTGTATGTGGTAAGCAGCGGACTTTCCGAAAATGATAAAATTTTACTAGAAGGAGTTCAGAAAGTGAAAGAGGATGACAAGATTAATTTTACTTACATAACTCCTCAAAAAGTGATTAATAATTTACGATTAAAAGCGGAGTAAAGGTTTTGTTTCATGTTTCAAGTTTAAGGTTCCAATGTGAACTTGAAACTTGGAACCTGAAACTTGAAACACTTTTAATTTCCCCATTAGTTTAATCATTAAAAAATAAATAAATGTTTAATAAATTTATACAAAGACCTGTACTGTCGATAGTAATATCGCTAATAATTGTCTTTTTAGGAGTATTGTCGGTATTGAGTTTGCCGATCACGCAGTTTCCCTCCATTTCTCCTCCAATGGTAAATATTACCGCAGATTATCCGGGTTCTAATGGTGAATTAATGATCAAATCGGTCGTTATTCCCTTAGAAAGAGCCCTAAATGGAGTTCCTGGCATGAAATACATGACTTCTGATGCAGGAAATGACGGTGAAGCGAGCATACAAGTTGTCTTTAACTTAGGTACAGATCCTAATCAGGCTGCTATTAATGTTCAAAACCGTGTGGCTTCCGTAACCAACAAATTACCTCCTTTGGTAGTTCGAGAAGGTGTAAAGATCACTCGCGAAGTACCGAGTATGCTGATGTATGTGAATCTTTATAGTACAGACAAAAACACCGACATGAAGTTTTTGTACAATTATGCCGATATCAATGTACTTTCAGAATTAAAAAGGGTAAACGGTGTGGGTTCTGGAGATATTTTAGGAACTCGTGAATATGCCATGCGTATCTGGCTAAAACCTGATCGTATGCTGGCTTACAAAATTTCTGCCGACGAAGTAATGGAAGCATTATCAAGTCAGAGTTTGGAAGCTTCGCCGGGTAAAACGGGCGAAAGTTCCGGAAAGCGTTCACAGGCATTTGAATATGTTTTAAAATATTCAGGACGTTTTACCACCAAAGAACAGTACGAAAACATTGTAGTACGATCTAACAGCAATGGCGAACTTTTACGTTTGAAAGATATCGCCAAAGTAGAGTTTGGCAGTTCGATGTATGATATTTATTCTAATTTAAATGGAAAGCCATCAGCAGCGATCGTACTAAAACAATCTTTTGGCAGTAATGCCAATCAGGTTATTGAAGACGTAAAAGCCAAATTAGAAACCATAAAGAAAAAATTTCCAAAAGGAATGGAATATGAAATTTCGTATGATGTTTCTAAATTCCTTGATGCTTCTATCGAGAAAGTAATTCACACCCTTATCGAAGCTTTTATTTTGGTAGGTTTGGTAGTGTTCCTGTTCTTAGGAGACTGGCGTTCTACGGTCATTCCTGCAATTGCAGTGCCTGTTTCGTTGGTTGGTACTTTTATGTTTATGCAATTCTTTGATATTTCACTCAACTTAATTACATTATTTGCCTTGGTTTTAGCAATTGGAGTCGTCGTCGATGATGCAATTGTTGTGATTGAAGCCGTACATGCCAAGATGGAGGAAGAGCATCTTTCGCCAATGAAGGCAACAAAAAAAGCCATGCACGAGATCGCTGGTGCTATTGTCGCTATTACCTTCCTGATGGCTGCGGTATTTATTCCGGTTGCGTTTATGTCAGGACCTGTTGGTGTGTTTTACAGACAGTTTTCGATTACAATGGCAACCGCCATCATCCTTTCCGGTATTGTGGCATTGACCCTGACACCAGCACTTTGTGCGATGATGCTAAAAAATAATCATGGAACGCTTAAAAAGAAAACGCCTGTCAATACGTTTATCGATGGTTTCAACAATAAATTTAACCTTGCTCAGGGCAAATATCAAAATGTATTAGGTAAAATTGTCAACAGAAGAGCGGTTACGATTATTGCACTTCTTGGTTTTTGTGCTGGAACGTGGTTCATCAGTAGTACGGTTCCTTCCGGATTTATTCCAAATGAGGATCAGGGAATGTTTTATGCTATTATTCAGACGCCGCCGGGTTCTTCGTTAGAGAGAACCAATGATATTGCAGAGAAATTGCAAAAAATCGCCGAAACGATTGACGGAGTAAAATCGGTTTCTTCGTTGGCAGGTTATGAAATTCTAACAGAGGGTACAGGATCGAATGCAGGTACATGTTTGATCAATCTTAAAGACTGGAACGACAGAAAGGAGTCTGTTCAGGAGATTATGACAGAATTGGAAGAGAAATCCAAAGACATTCCCGGAGCTAATATTGAGTTTTTCCAACCACCGGCAGTACCAGGATATGGTGCAGCAGGAGGGTTTGAACTTCGTTTGTTGGACAAAACTGGTTCTAGTGATTTCAAAAAATTAGAAGAAGTCAATAAAGAGTTTGTAGAAGAATTGAATAAACGTCCTGAATTGTCAAACGTATTTAGCTTTTTTAGTGCCAGTTTTCCTCAGTATATGATGAAAGTCGATAATGATTTGGCACAGCAAAAAGGTGTTTCTATAGAAAATGCCATGAATACCTTGTCAACTCTTGTGGGAAGTAACTATGAGATTAGCTTTATTAAATACGGAATCAATTATAAAGTAATCGTTCAGGCAGCTCCTGAGTACCGTGCGCAGCCCGATGATATTTTAAAATTATATGTAAAAAACAATCGGGACGAAATGGTGCCTTTTTCGGCCTTTATGCGATTAGAAAAAGTATACGGCCTTTCTGAAATTACCAGACACAACATGTATACTTCTACCGAAATTAGTGGTGGGCCTGCTGCAGGATACAGTTCTGGAACAGCGATTAAAGTGATTCAGGAAGTAGCTGCCAAAAAATTGCCTAGAGGATATGACATTGATTGGGCAGGTATTTCTGCCGATGAAGTTGCGCAAGGCAATCAAGCCATTTGGGTATTCTTAATCTGTTTAGGATTTGTTTATTTGGTTTTGGCAGCACAGTATGAGAGTTTTATTCTGCCGTTATCGGTAATTCTTTCGTTGCCGGCAGGTATTTTTGGAGCTTTCCTTTTGCTAAAATTAACAGGATTAGAAAATAATATTTATGCGCAGGTTGCCATGGTAATGCTTATTGGTTTACTGGGTAAAAACGCCGTGTTAATTGTAGAGTTTGCAATACAAAGGCATGCAGCAGGAAAATCAGTTCTTGAAGCGGCTATGGAAGGTTCAAAAGCAAGATTCCGACCTATTTTGATGACTTCGTTTGCTTTTATAGCAGGTTTGCTACCGCTAGCTTTTGCAACTGGTCCGGGTAGAATTGGTAACAGAACAATTGGTACTGCTGCTGCTGGTGGTATGCTAATCGGAACCATTTGTGGTGTATTTGTAATTCCGGGATTGTATTACATTTTTGCAAGAATAGCCGAGAAACACAAGCTGGTTAAACAGGAAGAAGAAAATCCATTAACAGAAGAAATTGACAACAATCATGTATAAAATAAAATCATACCGATACCTACTTGCGGTAGGCGCTTGTGCTGCGGTGGTAAGTTGTAAAGCCCCATCAGAAGCTACAAATTTGGCAAGCAAACCGCTTCCGGAAGCTTTTGCAGGCAATAAAGATACGACCACTATGGCGTCTATCCCGTGGAGAACCTATTTTAAAGATCAAAACCTGATTGCGTTGATCGATACGGCTCTTAAAAACAATCAGGAGCTCATGATTACGTTGCAGGAAATCGAAATTGCAAAAAATGATATTCGTGTTAGAAAAGGCGCTTTTTTGCCAACAGTTGGTTTGCGAGCAGGCGCAGGAGTAGAAAAAGTAGGACGATATACCAGTCAGGGAGCCGGTGATGCTTCGACCGAAATTAAGCCGGGTAAAGAAATGCCCGATCCGCTGGGCGATTTTGTAATTGGCGCTTACGCGAATTGGGAAGTCGACATCTGGAAAAAACTTCGGAACTCAAAAAAAGCAGCCGTGAGCAGGTATTTGGCTACTGTTGAAGGGAAGAATTTTGTGGTGACAAGCCTGATTGCCGAGATAGCCAATTCGTATTACGAATTAATCGCTTTAGACAGTCAGTTGGAGATCGTAAAACAGAATATCGAATTGCAATCGAATGCTTTAGAGATTGTAAAAGTGCAGAAAGAAGCCGCTCGTGCTACCGAATTGGCGGTTCAGAAATTTCAGGCCGAAGTATTGGCTTCAAAAAGCAAAGAATTTGATATTTTGCAGCAAATAAAAGAAACCGAGAACAAAATCAACTTCCTGGCAGGGCAATATCCGCAGGAAATAAAGAGAGAGAAAAGCACTTTCCTGACTTTGTTGCCATCGGCTGTCAATTCGGGTATTCCGTCGCAATTATTGGCCAATCGCCCTGATATTAAGAAAGCTGAGTTAGAGCTGACGGCTGCAAAACTAGATGTAAAAGTAGCGCGTGCCGAGTTTTATCCGTCTTTGGATATTTCGGCAGGAGTGGGTGTAAATGCGTTCAATCCATCGTATTTATTTACGCTCCCTGAGTCGCTTTTATACTCTTTGGCCGGAGATTTGGTTGCCCCATTGATCAACAGAAATGCTATAAAAGCCGAGTTTAGCAGTGCCAATGCTAGACAGCTTCAGGCATTGTACAATTATGACAGAACGATCCTAAACGCATATTTAGAAGTCTCAACACAACTTTCTAAAATTAATAATTTAGAAAAAAGTTATGCTCTAAAATCGCAACAAGTTGATGCCCTAAATAAATCGATAGATGTTTCTAATGATTTGTTCAAATCGGCTCGTGTAGATTATTTTGAGGTATTGATGACACAACGCGATGCCTTAGAATCGAAATTAGAGTTGATAGAAACCAAAAAAGAGCAATTGAACGCCTCAGTAAATGTATATAGAGAACTGGGCGGTGGTTGGAAATAATTAGTTGGTTAGATTATTTGTAGATCAAAACCTTTCGAGAGCCAATCTCGGAAGGTTTTTTTTGTCGTGCTCCGCCGAAAAATAAGTAAATATGTAATAGTTAGGAAAATTGAACCCGAAAACAGGTATTTTGGGGTTCTAAGGCCCGGCGATGGGGTTCAGAACCCCAACGATGGGGTGTTCTACCCCAAATTTGGGGTTCCAGACGTCAAATTTGGGGTTCCGAACCTCAAAAATGACGTTGGTAGGGGTCAAAAATGACGTCCCGAACCTCATCAATGGGGTTCAGAACCCTAAATTTGGCGTTTCAGACGTCAAATTTGGGGTAAAACCTTCAAAACGAGGCTAATTCTAGTAAAAATGAAGGTTATTAAGGCTTTCACGGCAGTGAAAAGCTGAGGAATACTAACTGATATTCAAATCCTGTAACATTATCTCAAAATATTGTAAACCAAATCTTATGTTAGCTGAGTAATTTTACATCGTAGAAACACTAAAAACTTTCGATCATGAAAAAAATACTATTAGCCAGCAAATTGATTTTAGGCGCAGGACTTATTATTATCTTTTTGCAATCGTGCAAAAATGAAGCAAAACAAGAAGATCCTAAAGAAGTTGCCGAAGATACTAATGAAGCCAAATTTGACTCTATTGAGGACACCAAAAATGATTCTGAATTTCTTGTTGATATTGCCGAAGTGAATTTGGCTGAAATTGAAATTGGAAAATTAGCTCAGATAAAAAGTACCAACTCCGAAGTAAAAAAGTTTGGTAAAATGTTGGTAGACGAGCACACTAAAGCGGCTACTGAAGTAAGTGCTTTGGCAGATGCCAAAAGCATTACTTTGCCAGTTGCAATTACTGAAGATGGTAAGGAAGAATACAACCAACTAAACAAGAAATCAGGTACTGATTTTGACAAAAAGTTTGCAGATATGATGATCGATGGTCACCAAAAAGCAATTGATAAACTTAGAAAAGCTTCTGAAGACGCAACAGATCAAGACGTTAAACTTTGGGCTTCTAATAGTATTGCAGGTATGACCGCACATTTGGAACATGCCAAAATGCTCAAACAAAATTTAGATAAAAAATAAACGGATACTCGTTATCGGTTTATTTTCAAAAGAACCCGCAAACATCTCAGTGTTTGCGGGTTTTTCGTATTATAAACCAAGTAAAACCTATTGTTGCCACCACTCACTCTACAAGGTGACGATTATACAGCTAGTAGAAAATATAATTTTTAATAATCCCCCATTCTTCCTTTGCAAAAAAGGCAACTTCTAGTGGTTCTACAAAGCCAATTTTACCTCTAACTGCTGAAATTGTAGCAGATAACGATTGTTTAAAATTAAAAATGCCTTTGTATCTTTACTAGCAATAAAAAGTACGGCGAGAAGCGCTTTTGAACTGTTTTTAAAGCACGAGACGTACTTTTTAGCAAGCACAAAATAGCGATACTTTTTCAGTTTTAATACACCTAAACAATAACAGATCATGAGTAAACCTGTCTTTTTTGAATCGAATTATAAAAAAATAGGCTTTTTTATTGTGAATGAAAATTCGATGGAAGATATCAATGGCGATGCATACAAATCCTACATCAAAGTGCTTTATTTACCGGAAGAATACTCCGTTACGATTGATTTTAAGCAGTACCACACTACTACGCCGGCACTTTTTTTTATCAATAGCAATCAATATTTGCAAATTGACAAAAAAGGTCAAAAGCAAGGCTATTTTATGTTCTACAACCGTGATTTTTATTGTGTGCAGATTCATGATGCCGAGGTTGCCTGCGATGGTTTATTGTTTAATAATATTTTTGAGATGCCCATGACGGCTTTGCCGGCGCATCATGTTGCCCCTGTAGAAAGCATCTATCACCTCTTGCAGGAAGAGTTTGACCATCCTGATCCTTCGCAGGAAGAAATGATCAGGACGTATTTGAAACAACTCATCATAAGAGCGACCCGCCTCTGGAAAATGCAGCAATTGGGGGCTTTGAACCAAGAGCCATCTAAAGAAATCGAGTTTTTTAGAGATTTTAGCCGTCTGGTCGATATTCATTTCAGAACCAAACATACCGTAGCAGATTATGCCGCTATGTTGGGGCTGGCTCCCAAAACATTGTCGAATAAATTTAATAGGCTGGAGCTTGCGCAACCCAACGACATTATAAAAGAGCGCATTATTCTGGAAGCAAAAAGGCTTTTGGGACATTCTGGTTTGAGTGTAAAAGAAATTGCCTATCAGTTGGGGTATGAAGATCCGGCTTACTTTAACCGACTTTTTACTCACAAAGTTGGTGATACTCCTTCAAATTTTAAGAAGAAATACCTTCAAGGGAAAAATGTACAATTAGAATAGACTTTTGTGTATTTCCAGAGCCTTATTACCGACATATCTTTGTACCATCAAAATAACTGATAAACATTTTAAGATATGAAACGTAAAGCTCAAGCCGTTTGGAACGGAGACATTAAAAACGGAAAAGGAACCCTAACTACCGCTAGTACGGTATTAAACCAAACTCAGTATTCCTTTAACAGCCGCTTTGCCGAAGGCGTAGGTACCAATCCTGAAGAACTTCTGGCAGCTGCTCACGCAGGTTGTTTTACTATGAAACTGAGTTTAGATCTTGCCACAGCAGGTTTTACTGCAGAAGAGTTGGCTACACAATCTACCATTACTTTAAACGACGGAAAAATTACACAATCCTTATTGGTATTGAATGCTAAAGTACCCGGAATTTCTGAAGAAGAATTTTTGAGAATTGCAAAAGGAGCCGAACAAACTTGTCCGGTAAGTCAGGCTTTTTCTTTTGAAATTGTTTTGGAAGCTCACCTTATTTAATTAAAAAAACAAAACATTATACTAAAAATATACCATTATGAAAACTATAAAATTAATACAAAGCAGTATCTTTATTTTTGCATTATTAACTGTAAATGCCATAGCCATGGCACAAGAAAGACAATACAAAGGAGAAAATGACCCGGAAGTTTTTACTGAAATACGCAGCTTCTTGAAAGCACTAAACTCAGGTAACGGCAAACCGTTGGAACAATTGAGTTTTGCAGATGCACGCGGCGTATTGGTTGGTGCACAGCAATCTGTAGCAGTAGATTATTCGGGTATTGAAGAATCTGAGAAAGTGATTACTCAGAATGGTTTGAAGGTAAACATTCATATCACAAAACCCAAAGGAGCTAAAGCAAATGCACCAGTGTTTATCTTCATCCACGGTGGCGGATGGGTTCTAGGAGATTACCCTACCCATAGAAGATTGGTGAGAGATTTAGTCGTAGAAAGTGGCGCTGTAGCGGTATTTCCAGATTATACTCCTTCGCCAGAAGCGCAATATCCGGTTGCAATAAACGAAATATATGCTGCCACCCAATGGGTAGCCGAAAACGGAAAAGAAATTGGTGTAGATGGTAAAAACCTTGCCGTAGTTGGGAACAGTGTTGGTGGCAACATGAGCGCGGCGATTACGCTGATGGCAAAAGATAAAAAAGGCCCTCATATTAAATTGCAGGTTTTATTATGGCCTGTTACGGATGCTAATTTTGAAACAGCTTCTTATAACTCTTATGCTAACGGAAGATTTTTGACCAAAAATATGATGAAATGGTTTTGGAATAACTACTTGCCAGATGCTTCTAAAAGAACCGAAAAATATGCTTCGCCTTTGCAAGCGAGTGTAGAAGAACTTAAAAACCTGCCACCTGCTCTGGTACAAACAGCCGAAAATGATGTGTTAAGAGACGAAGGTGAAGCATACGCCAGAAAACTTAACGAAGCCGGTGTGCCTGTAACCCTAACACGATACAGCGGAATGATTCATGATTACGGATTGTTAAATCCGATTGCGGATGTACCAGCCGTGAAAACTGCCATTAAGCAAGCAGCTGTGGTGATTAAAACTACTTTAAAATAAAAAATACCGCTTTTTTTAAGCCTCAAAAGAGAGTTGACATTGGTGTCAGCTCTCTTTTTTGTTACAGACGATGCTATATTTCTAAATAAGATTTCTATATTTGCAACCTAATTGCGTTATAGCAAACAGAAAGAATGAAAAACAAATTTGCCTTCCTTAATTTTGCCGTATCTCTGGTAGTATTGTTTGCAATGCTGTTTCAGACCGTTCATTCTTACGAGCATGTGTACAGGCAAATTACCGAAAAACATTGCGATCACAGTGATAGTACCAGCAAAAATCAAATAACGCACAGTCACTCCATTGATAGTGATTGTTCTATCTGCCACTTTGCTTTCAGTACATTTATCCCTACCGATTTTTATTATGCTGCTTTTACCAACTGTACAGAAGCCACTTCGTGTACATTTTTGTATGCTGCGGTAAGTACCACTTTTTTTAAAGGAAGTCTTTTTGCACTTCGTGCACCTCCTGCCCTTTTATAATCCTAAATTAGATTTGTATTTGAATATAAAAAGTACAGTTGTGTCTTGTTTTTAAATAATGACAAGACAATTACTGGTTACACTGCGCTTTTGATATTCTTTTTACAGTACTAATTTATACTACACTTTTTTGTCGAGACAGTTGGCAAGTACTCCTTTGTACTATTTGCGCTGGGCTTTATCATCATTTCAATCATCCTATTCAACTGACTTTCAATAGTAAAACATTATTGAATATTGGTGATTTATAGTATTCTAATATCAATCCAAAACAAACACATACTATGCTTATAGCAGAAAACCTAACTAAAAAATATGGCAATCAAATTGCACTGAATGCGCTGAATTTAACCATTAAAAAAGGAGAAATCTTTGCATTATTGGGGCAGAATGGTGCTGGAAAAACCACTACTATCAATCTCTTTTTGGGGTTTATTGAGCCTACGGAAGGAGAATTAAAAATAAATGATATTTCGGTTACTCAAAACCCGCAAGAGACTAAAAAGCATATCGCTTATATTCCTGAAACTGTAATGTTATATCCTAATCTAACCGGAATAGAGAATCTTAAATTCTTCTCGTCTTTGGCAGGTTTTAAATATTCTGAAGGAGAATTGGCTTATTTTTTAAACAAAGCTGGATTACAAACAACGGCTCATCATCAGACCTTAGGTGGCTATTCTAAAGGAATGAGACAAAAAGTAGGCATTGCCATCGCTATCGCCAAACAAGCAAAGGTTTTATTGCTTGACGAGCCCACAAGCGGATTAGACCCAAAAGCTTCTAATGAGTTTTCGCAAATTCTAAAAGAACTTTCAGCCGAAGGAACTGCCATATTGATGGCCACTCATGATATTTTTAGAGCCAGAGAAGTCGCAACACACATCGGAATCATGAAACAGGGAAATCTTATGACCATTGTTGAAGCTGCGGCAATATCAGCCAACGAGCTTGAAGATTTATATTTACAAACTGTCTAAACGGAGATACAACCCTCTTTATCCACCTACCAAAATGAAACATCTACACCTCATTTTATTCCTCTTTCTAGGGATGAATATTATAAACGCCCAACAAATTACAGGAAAAATCACCGATAGCGACACCAAAGAAGGAATCGTAGGTGCAACCATTAAATTACTGAATTCTGATCTGCAAACCACCACTGCAACAGACGGGAACTTTGCTATTGAAGGCGAAGGAATACTAGAAATTACTGCCTTAGGTTACAAGACAATTCAAGTAAAATCGGGTGCAAAATTTCTAAATATCGAAATCAGTTCTGATCGAAACGAGTTGCAAACGGTCGAAATCCTTGGTCGTGCTTCTAAAAAATACAACAGTGATTATTCTTTTTCGGCAACAAAAATTGCGGCACTCAATAAAGATATTCCACAATCTATCTCGACAATTACCAAAGAATTAATTGCCGACAAAAATGCTTTTTATCTCGCCGATGCTGTAAAAATGGCCAGTGGCGTAATTCCGTCTAGCTATTACAACCAATATTCCATTAGAGGTATCAGTCAAAATGAAGAAGGCCAAATCATCAACGGCATGCGTACACGTCAATACTATTTTTTACAGCCTTTAACAAATAATATAGAGCGTGTTGAAGTAATCAAAGGACCATCTAGTGCCACTTTTTCTTCTGTTGATCCGGGCGGAAGTATCAATCTGGTAACCAAAAAACCGTTGGCCGTTGATCGTAAAGAAGTTAGTTTAAGTGTCGGAAGTTTTAGCACTTTTAGAGGAACTCTTGATTTTACAGGACCTTTAAACGAATCTAAAACACTTTTATACCGAGTAAACGGAGCATATCAAGAGGCGAAATCCTTTCGTGATTTGGTGGGAAACAAATCGTTTTTAATCTCTCCTTCTTTCAGTTATATTCCGAATGAAAAAACCGCCATTAATACCGAATTGATACTGAGCGATATGACGGGAAATCTCGACAGAGGTCAGCCTATTTTTGGAGCTGTGGCAGGAACAACCAATTTGAACAAAACACCGATAAGCCTTAATCTGGGAGCCCCAAATGATTTTTTTAAGTCGAAGGAAATGATTTTGATGACCAATTTTGCACATAAATTTACTTCAAAAATTGGTTTTAATGCTTCGTATATGAAACAATCCTGGACAGAAAACCTTCAGGAACACCGCACTACCAATGCTTTTGCTGTAGACATCAACAACCAGCCGGTAGCGAGTCTGGCAATGATGCAATTTGTGCAACGCCAGCAATATTGGAATGTCGATAATTTGAACGCTTATTTTAATTTTGATTTTAAAACCGGAAAACTCCGTCACAAATTACTAACCGGATATGATTTGAGCAGTTGGAACAAAACCAAAGGTGGTGGCCAAAATGCAGCAAGAGGTTATTTACTAAAAGACGGAACTGTTGCCAGTACGTTTGTTCTGGCCAACGCCGATAACTATCAGACGACCACCATAGATGGCGTGGTTTTGCCAAAGCCTAATGTGAATTATTTTAATTTGAATACTCCTGCCTACACCCTTCGAAACATTGAAGATTATACTTTGAATGTAAGAACTGCCTTGCCATCGGCACTCACAACGACCAATGCTATTTATATTCAGGATCAGATTCATTTGGCAAAATTTACTTTTTTACTGGGTTTAAGAAACGAATGGTTTGAGGACATTACCAATTATGAAACAACGAATGAATTGACGGTAAAAAAATCGGCTTTGTTGCCACGAGTTGGTGTGACTTATGCAATTAACGATGCTATAAATATCTACACGACGTATCTGGAGGGCTATCAGCCACAGTCTAATACAGTTACATTAATGCCACAAACAGGATCATTGCCTGCAGGAAGTTTGTTTGACCCTTTGGAAAGTAACCTGAAAGAATTTGGAGCAAAAGCAACGTTATTCAACAACAAAATAAGTATAAATGCGGCGGTGTACGAGATCAACCAACGCAATATTTTGATGAATGCCAATGATCCTAACAATCCTGATTTGTTGGTTACAAGAGGTGCTGAACGCAGTCGTGGCTTCGAATGCGACATTGCTGGATACATCACTAGCAACTGGCAAATAAACGCTTCTTACAGTTATATTGATGCCGAAATTACCAACGATAGAGAGGCCTCTTTGATTGGAGCCCGAAAACAAAATACGCCAAAAAATAGTGCCAATCTCTGGACACGTTACAATTTTGATTCGGCTTCAGCTTTAAGTGATTTCGGAATTGGTTTGGGAATGCAATACCAAAGCAGCAAAATTCCGTGGTTTACAAGAGATTTTACAATTCCGGATTTTACCGTTTTTGATGCTGCACTTTATTACAAACCCACAAAAAGCAACATGCAAATTGCCATTAATGCAGGTAATTTACTAAATAAAACGTATTGGCTGGGAGCTCAAAACTATCTCCGCTTATTTCCCGGAGCCACAAGAAATGCCACTATCACCGTAACTTATAAATTTTAAGCTGTAACCATGTCATTACATAACAAAATTTTAATAGCCAAGCATTTTAAAAATAGTGTTTTTAGAAATACCGCTGTATTGATCATCATTCTTTTTATTGGTATTTTACTATTATACGCTGCTTTTTCAGGCTGGCAAAAATATACTCATCAGCGTCATACAAGCGAAAAATACCAACAGCAATCACGAGAAGACTGGCTCAAAAATCCGGACAAAAATCCGCATAGAATGGCACATTACGGCAATTTTGCTTTTAGAAAAAATACTTCTTTAAGCGTTTTTGAATTTGGAATGGAACCGTTTTTTGGTAACGCCATTTTTCTTGAAGCTCACAAGCAAAATACCGCCAATTTCTCTGAAGCGGGTTTCTCAAACAGTATGCTTCGCTTTGGAGAAATTACTATCGCAATGGTATTGCAAATCTTATTGCCTTTGCTTATTTTTTTTATTGGTTTTAATGCGATCGCAGCCGAAAGAGAAAACGGAACTTTAAAGCTAATCCTGAGTCAGGGCGTTAGCTGGAAAGAACTTTTATGGGGCAAAATATTTGGAATTGCCAGCGTCATCATGATGCTCTTTGTTCCTGCAATAATGGTACTTGTTTTTATTTGGATGTTGCTTCAGAACTTTACCATTTCATGGGATGAAACGATCAAATTGTTGCTTTTTATCGGTTTTCATTTTATTTATTTAATGTTTTTCTGCACCATTGCTGTTCTTATTTCCGCGGCAAGCGCAACCTCCAAAAAAGCATTGATTTCGCTAATAGGTATATGGTTAATTTTTACAATTATTCTACCAAGAGGCACACAGGCTCTGGGGGCATACATTTATGAAGCTCCTTCGAAAATACAATTTAATAGCAATATCGAAAAAGACATTTTGCAACAAGGCGACAGTCACAATCCGAATGATGTGCACTACAAAGCAATCAAAGACTCTTTGCTTCATGCTTACAAAATTGATTCTGTACAGAAATTACCATTTAATTATTCTGGTTTTATAATGGCTGAGGGCGAAAAAATCAGTGCTCGCATTTACAACCAACATTTGGATACTTTGTTGCAGGTGTATGATAAGCAGAATAGTTTTTCAAAAGCGATTTCATTTGTAAATCCGTATATCGCCATAAAAAATTTATCGATGGCATTGTCCAATACCGATTATGATTCGTACATCGATTTTCAAAAGCAAGCCGAAAAATATCGTTATGATATGGCGCAAAAGATGAATGCCTTGCAGATCAAATACATTAGTAATAAAAAGCAAAAACCTGGCGACAAGCCTTATTCTATTCATAAAAATCACTGGGCCGATGTAAAAGAATTCTACTATCAGCCAAAAGGGGTGTTTTTAGTTTTAAAAAACGAAATCATTTCGATATTCTCAATTATTCTGTGGGTTGGTTTGTTGTTTATTTTAATCAGACTGGCAGCTAAAAACCTCAAAGCAATTTAATATGTTAGCACTACTATTTAAAAACTTCTTCCGCTCAAGGGGAACCAAAATTGGATTATTATTTCTTTTAATGATAAGCTGTTTAAGCCTTTTAATAGGACAACAATATCAGGAAAAGCAAAACCAAAATAACATTGAAGCAAAGATCTACCAGAAAGAGCATATTGCTAAAAATGTTAAATTTCACGCTGATGAAATTGGTCTTTTGCTTTATTATGTAAAGTTTTCATTGGTCAACCAAACTCTCCCTATAAACAGTTTGGCAATTGGGCAGCGCGATGTCAATCCGTCGATACAAAGTGTAACGATTCGTGGTCTCGAAGGACAAAAATATGATGCTGAGCTGAATAATCCGAACAATCTTCTGTTAGGCAATATCGATTTTAGTTTTGTACTGATTTATCTTTTCCCTTTATTGATAATTACTTTTTCATACAATTTAGTTTCTGAGGAAAAAGAAAGCGGAACCTGGAAAATTGTGGCGACACAAAGCTCAAATATCTTTTTGTACATTCTTAAACTATTTTATATCAGAATACTAAGCTTGGTTTCTCTTTTATCAATAGTACTATTTATGGCGGTTTTTCTTTTGGATATTCCTCTTGATTTCTCGTTTCTAATTTTCTACGGCATCGGGATTTTGTACGTATTCTTCTGGTTTGCCATTTGCTTTTTTATCGTTTCGCTGCAAAAAAATTCTAATTTTAATGCCGTTATTTTATTAACGATCTGGTTGTTTCTGATGATTATTTTGCCTGCTACAATCAATACTTATATCACCAATCAATATCCTGTGCCAGAGGCGTTAGAATTGACTGTAAAACAGCGAAATGCTTATCATGAGAAATGGGATATGGACAAAAAGATTACAATGTCTAAGTTCTTTGCTCATTATCCGCAATTCAAAAGTTATGCTTTGCCTGACAAAGAATTCAGTTGGCTTTGGTATTATGCAATGCAACAAATGGGTGATGATGATTCGAGCAAAGAATCTCAGGAATTAGCCGTAAAATTAGAGCAAAGAAACAAAGCCAGTCAAACGATTGCACAATTTATTCCTAGTTTACACGCGCAAATACAGCTCAACGAAATTGCCAAATCTGATTTAGGCAATCAGCTTTTATTTCTAAAAGAAACCAAAAAATTTCATGAGAAAATGCGTCTGTATTTTTATCCCAAAATATTTGGTGATGAAGCAGTAGAGAAAGAAAACTGGGAAAAATTTAAAGTGGAAACTTTTACTGATACATCAAAAATAAACGTTTTAAAAGCCTTTCTTCCGTTATTGGTTTTCAATATAATATTAGTTTTTTTAGGTTGGTGGAAATTTAAAAAAAGAAATGAGTTTCAAGCTTGTTAATTTTTTTATTTCCATAATAAAAGTCCCTCTTCGTAATGAATTGGGACTTTTTGTATTTTTTTTAGATGAAAAACTTACTTTCCAAAATTATAATATTCATCGTCACTCACGCTTTCGAGCCAAATTCCTTTGCCTTTGTCTATTTCTGTTATGATCGATATTTGGGCGAATCGGCTAAAGGGTGTGGCGCCATACCAATGTTCTACTCCCGGTAAGATGGTTACGACTTCGTCTTTGTGAAGCAATCGTATAGCTGCCCCTTTTTCCTGAAAATAACCAATGCCGTCTGTTGCAATAAGCAGCTGCAAACTCGCATTGATGTGCCAGTTGCATCTCGCACCGGGCTCAAAAGCAACTTCTTTAATAATGGTATTTTCGGGATGAATGGTACTGGTTTGTTTTTTATAAGTAACATCGCCAGTCATATACGTATTGGGTATTTTTCCTTCTTCGATACTAATGGTGTAAGGTGTTGGCATGGTATAGTTGTGTTAAATTGGTTTGTATTAAAAAATGAACAATGTTGCTTGCTGGTTCCAGAATAGAATCCGTTTATGATAGTGCTAACAGCAGTAAATAAGGAAAACAAAAGTTGTTTTTAGGTAGTATATTGGCAGTTCGCCAACTACCAATAGGTATTTTTACTACTTATTTCGATACAAATGTACTTTAGTAGCAACGACATTAGATAACAATAATCAAACAAAAAATTATGAATTTGAAACAATTTTACATTCTCAACGATTTCGGAACCGTTCCGGTAAGTCTTTTAAAGTAATTATTAAAATAGCTCGGATATTCGAACCCTAAGGAATATCCAATATCAGCAATACTCCAGTTAGTGTGCTGTAATAAGGCTTTTGCTTCGCCGATAATTCTCTCAGAAATATGAGCGGTAGTCGATTTTCCGGTAATTTCTTTTACCGAACGATTGAGATGATTTACATGTACAGCAAGGCTTTGTGCATAATCCTGCGGCGTTTTTAGCATAAGCGGACTGTCTTTTGCTTCTATCGGAAATTGTCTTTCTAAAAGTTCTAAAAATAAAGAAGTGATTCTGGCGGAAGCATTTTTATGTTTAAAGAAATTCTCCGAAGGCTGCATTTTCATCGACTCGTGAAGAATCAGGTTGATATAATTGCGGAGCAAATCATCTTTAAAAACATAATCTGTTTCTTGTTCTGCAATCATTTTTTCGAACAAAGTATCTATAAATGCCTTTTGATCAGGCGATAAATTAAAAATCGGCGTTCCACCTATCTTAAACAAAGGCGACTGATGCAGGCTTTCAGAGCGGTCATTTACTTTAAGAAACTCTTCTGTAAAAACACAGGCATATCCCTCATAAGGGGAGATTGCTTCCCATGAATATGGTATATGAGGATTCCCGAAAAACAATATGGTTCCATTTACCTCAATGCCACGATCGGCATAATGAATAAGGCTTTGACTGGTATTAATGCAAATTTTGTAGAAATCCCTACGGTTGTAAGACGGAATCTTACTCACATCATCACTGATTTTATAAACCTTAAAACCTTTTAGTTTTAAATCACTTGCGTTAAAGTCTGAAAGCGGAGAAACAGTTTGATCATTCATAAAACAAAGTTATGAAATTCAAACAGAAATAAAAAAAACTTGTTTCATGTTTCAAGTTTTACGTTACACTTAGAAAAACGGAAAGATTAGTAAACTATTTCTTTGGTGATAAACAAACCAAAAAGCGCAGTAGAAAAATATTCTGCTGCGCTTTTTATTACCTCTAATGAGTTGTAAACTACTTAATTTTTCAATCAATAATTACTCTGTTTTATGATCATGAAGTTGGCAACCCATTGAAAAACTATAAACCCGAATAGAAAGAATATCGACAGAATGTTGAATAACTCTCCTGTTACAAAAGTGAGCCCAATGGCGGCAAGACCAACAACTGCCAGTACAATGCTGTATATCAAGAGTGAATATTTGTATTTTGTGGGCGAAAACATCACGCTGCAAGGCAACATCATGGCGCATCCAAAAACCGCTACCGATAAAAACCGCTCATCTGGCAAAATAAAATAGAGTGTCAAACCTACGGCAAAAAGCCCCAGACCTGCCGCAACAAAATTAGAACTCTGCCTTTGTTTTTTGGTAAGCAGCAATTGCCCGTATTTATTAAAACGTAAAAATAAATTGCCAATCGGGTACATCACCCAAGTAGAATACGCAAACAATGCCAAAAGAATCAGTAAAGGATTAAGATAGGGCTGCAACGCCTCATTTTGATCTGCCAAGCTTCTCAAAGCCCTAAATCCGAGGTAAAAACCAATCACTACTCCCCATTGGTATTTAGAGGTTAAATTCCCCATCCAGAAAGAATACCTCAGATACAGCCTGTACACAGGATTTGTTGCTTTTATCGCTTCGAGCATTCCGGATTGTGCGTAGGCAAAATTAGGATCGCTTTTTAAGGCTTCGTTAAAGTGTTCTAATGCTTTTTTATTCTCGCCTTTCTCGAGTAAACCCCAGCCGTAATTGGCATGTGTATACGCATTATTGGGATCCTCTCTCAAAGCACCTTCGATAGTATCAAAAGACTCCTCGCTTTTATTCAATTTTAAGAGAGCGGTACTTCGGGTGTTAAGCCCTAATAGGTTTTCGGCGTCTATTTCTAGTGCTTTATCGGCAAATTCTAAAGCGACTTCATATTGTTTGCGCGCTAATTTTATATTGGCCAGAAAAGCAAAATAATCTGCATCGTACGGATCAAACTCAATGGCTTGCATGATGTATTTTTCTGCTTCATCATATTCGTCTTGCTGAATAGCAATTCTCGACTTGATATAAAAAAGATGAGGAACATCGGGCGACAAGCCAATCGCATTATCAATAAGGCTTCTGGCGACATCAAAGCGATCTTGTTGCAAATTAACTTCGGCAAGCAAGGACAATAAATAGATGTTATTGGCATCTGCAGCAAGTAAGTCCTTCAATACTTTTTCGGCTTCTGTGTATTTTTTCTGTTGGATTAAAATGCTAACTTTTGATAACTGATAATCTTCTGTCATATTATTTTTTAAGTTTTAAATACGTTAGAATATCATCATACAACCCTGAATCGTTGGCAAACATGGCAAAGTTTTTGGCTGTCATAAACCATTCTTGCGTGCTTGCTTTGTGCTTCTTGATGGCGTTTTGCAAATCTTTTGTACTAATAGGTTTCGGAATACCATCCTCAAAAGACGATTCTAGTTTTTGCTCTATCGCAATATCGATCATGGCTTCTATATCGGCTCCGGAATAGTTTTCTATTTTTTTCGAAATAGTGCTATAATCAATCGTTTCGATGGGTTTGTTTTTTAGTTTCAATCTCAAGATAGATTCTCTTGAAGTTTCGTCTGGTGGCGGTACAAAAACAATTCTGTCAAAACGACCTGGGCGTCTAAAAGCCGGATCGAGATTCCACGGTGTGTTGGTCGCACCAAGAACCAATATTCCCTCATTATTATGCTCTATTCCGTCCAGTTCCTGCAAGAACTGATTGATCAAATGTCGCCCGCTGGATTGCTTCATGTCGCTTCGGCTGGCTCCCAAAGCATCTATTTCATCAATAAATAAAACACAGGGCGTATTTTGTCTCGCGAGCTCAAAAATATCATGCAGATTTTTTTCGCTGCTGCCAATCCACATGTCCAGAATATCATTCAAACCCACACTTATAAACTTAGCGTTTACTTGTCCTGCTGTTGCTTTGGCAATATACGTTTTTCCGCAGCCGGGAGGGCCGTATAACAATATCCCGCCACCTATTTTCTTTCCGTAAGCCTTATAAAGTTCAGGATGTTGCAGTGGTTTTATGATTTTTAACTCAATCTCTTTCTTCACCGATTCCATGCCACCAACATCTGAAAAATTAACAGTTGGTTTCTCCAAAAATCTACTGTCTATCTCTTCATCTTCCGCTTCCTGCACCTCATTAGTTCCTCTCAATCGCAACTGATTATCAAGTTCTTCATCAAAGTACTTGGGGTCTATTGCCAATGCTTTTTTATAGGTTTCGATGGCTTTTCCAACCGAATTTTCTTTTAAAAGTCCTTTTGCATACAGCGTAAAGGTGCTCAAATCCTGAGTTCCGTTCTCGATCACTTCCTCCAAAATCACATTGCAGGCAGAGTAGCTTCCTTTTTTAAAGAATGTTGTCGCAAGTCCCACTTTTACCTTAATATCGTTGGTACTTCTTAAAAGTGTAAGATATTCTGTTTCTGCTTCTTCCAGCCTGTTAAGCGCCAGCAAGGTCTCGGCCAAAAGCATCCTCAAAGGCGTGTTTTCCGGCGAATGTTTTAATGCTTCTTTTAAACTTTCAATTGTATTGTCGTTCATATTTTGAATGTTACGGTGTCGTCTGTTGTAATTAGTGTCAATTGTGTTCTAAATTTTATTTTGAATAATTTAAAACCTGATATTTTTTATTGTTCGAAAATACAAATTAAAATGATAATTTCACTAAAACGCTTTACTCTGTACGTTACTTATTCAGTTATGAGTTTTTACAACCTTTTTAATGGTTTATTGAAGTAAAATCATCAACCATAAGTATCTTTTACTCCTCCGATGAGGTTTAGAACCCCATCGTTTAGGTTCGGAACCCCATTGTTGAGGTTTAGAACCCCATCGTTTAGGTTCGGAACCCCATTGTTGAGGTTTGGAACCCCATTGTTGAGGTTCGGAACCCCATCGTTGAGGTTTAGAACCCCATCGTTGAGGTTCCCAACCCCATCGTTTAGGTTCGCAACCCCATCGTTGAGGTTTGGAACCCCATCGTTTAGGTTCAGAACCCCGTAACATTATGTCAGAACCCCACAACTTCTTGTCAGAACCCCACGACTTTATGTTGAAACCCCATAACATTATGTCAAAGCCCTATGACTTCTTGTTAAAACTCCTTGACTTTATATTAGAACCTTATAGCTTTATGTTAAAACTGCATAGCTTTATGTTAAAACCTCTCAATTTATATTCAGAACCCCGTGAGTTCTATTCAGAACAGCATAATAGGAGAGTGTCCAAAAATCTGTGTAAGGTTTAGAGAATGTTTTGGGAATGTTTGATTTATAATTTTGCCTTTTTTGTGCTTATAACATAGTTGATAAAGTTTCTGCAGGCATTTTTTTGTACACTACTAATATTGTTATATTAGCCACGTGAAAAGACAATTGGTCGTTTTAGAGAAAACCGACTGCAGTTGCTTTTTAATTCTTATTACCTAGTAAAACAACATCCAAAACTTAAAAAAAACAAATGAAAAGATTTAAAAAAATGGCAATAGCGGTGTTGATACTTACGTCACTATTTTCTTTTAGGTTTGCGAATGAAAAAGTAGTTGAATTTAGTTTTCCAAAAAGAAATAACACTACTATTACCTTAAATGCTACTAATTTTGAGGGTTTTACAGAGGAGTGGAGAGGAACAGATTACTATTATTTAGGGACAAGTAAAGATTCGATAATTTGTTCTGTGTATTATTTCAAGCTAAATAAAGAAGAGCAAAAATATATGGTAGAGCCTTTTGGAGGAGTTGCTATGGCGGGTATTCCTATGATTTATTTTTCTGATAATTCTCCTTTAAAAAAATACGAAGTAAACAAATCGGGTTGGGGAAACATTACAGATGATTTTATGTTTCGACAATGTGATATATTAGAATATGAGGGAATCAAAATGAGACAAAAGAATATGTATGCGTATGGTATGTTTGATAATGATTTGTTTGTAAGCGTTCATTTATCTAAAGAAAATTATACTTTACGAGATTCAACGGCAATGAGGCAGCTATTACATTCCATAAAAAAGAAAAAGTAAAAAGCAGCAATTTTAGATCAAATAACTGTAAATGATCAATTAGAACATTATTTACTGTCTGGATTTTTTTGATAGTAATGAATGTATAATATTTTTAAATGTTTGTATGAAGAAAGTAAAAAAGGTTTTTGGGTACATTTTATTAATCGGTTGTATATTATTTGGATTACTCCTTATTCTTGTTGTATTAGAAGTGATACCTCAAATTCAATACGAACTCAGCAAATCAAAATCCGAGGGCATTGGTTTCCTTTTTGGCAATGTGGTTGGGATCTTATTTTTTGTGTTGCTGTTAGTTTATTTCTCAAAATTAGCTTTAAGATTAATAAAGCCTAACGTTATCCCAGAGGAGACAATTGAAGATATTGGCAATCACTAGTAGGTATCTAAAACATTTTTTTAAGTAGTATAATGAAGAAATTAGTGTTGTTTTTTTTAATGATTACCGCTTGTCCTGCTTTTTCTCAAATAAGCGAAGGACAGAAATTTTGCGAGGAGACAAAAGAGGGGCCTTACTTTCCTGTGTCATTGATTAATTTTAATAAAAAGGTTTTTTGGTATACTGATTTTTATAAAGAAACAAAAGAAGAAGTAAAAATAATCAATGGTATAACATACACTCAACTTAAGCAGGAATGGAATAACGGAAAATCTAATCTATTGTATTACAGAGAAGAAAATGGAGTCGTTTTGCAGTATGATGAGGATATGAAAAAAGAAACTGTTCGGTACGATAATAGTTTTCCAGAAGGACATATCTGGAAAGCAGCCAACGGAAAAGATCATTTTAAAATTCTTTCTTATAAAGGAGAATTGCGAACGCCTTATTGCGAGTACAAAAATTTATTGGTAATTGAGGCTCATGTGAGTTATGGCCATTTTAATTTTTATTATTTAAAAGGACACGGCTACATAGGAGCAACAAAAGACGGAAAGATAGTTTCGTGTATTTCTCCCGAATGATCGACAAATGTTCTTCTAAGCATAAAAAAAAGAGTTTTAAAATCCTATTTTCTTTCAGATAGGATTTTTTTATGTCTAGATTCAAAATGTTAACATATAGTTAATTATGAAAATTAAAGCGATAATTATATAACTCAAAAAGATTGGTTTTAAACGAATTTTGACCTGTAGTTTTCTATCTACGGCAGATTATCTTTTTGTTCTGCCCAATCTGGGGCATCCAAAAAAGGATATAAAAGCGTAATGCGCTATACCAACCTGTACGTTTACAGTAAAGATCGATCTAAAGAAAATAAAGGCAAAATCATTGCACTTTTTTGCAAAAGACATACCCTATTTTGGTACACCTGATACTTAATAAGTAGTTGTTGTAAACACCTTATTAAGCATAGTTGTGGTACCAATATGTCTGTTGCCTTGCCATGATCAGGAATGTTATTCCTGAAGTCTGTTTTCTTTTGTTAACATTGATAGAAAACGATTAAATAAAGAGGCTCTAAATCATTAAAAAAATACAATTATGGGAACAAAAAGTGGTACTTATCAAGACGTCTATATAAAAAGAGACAATGAAATGGTTAGCTTAAAGAAAGACGTGACAGATTTTTGCGAAAAATATATTAAACCGGTACATCCCGAAAATTGGGATTGGTCTGTACGTGATTTTGATACTCCTGAAAACGATCCGACAAGTGCTGAGGCTCGTGCAATAGGCAATGTGATCCTGAGCGATTTGAACGAAAATGTGTCGACAGATGTTGATTTGTCTACGATGAACAATGTCGAGTCGATAAAAGCATATCTGAATCCAAACAGCAAACATGAACCTTTTAATATGAGGGAATTTGCTTTTGCCTTAAAAGTAGAACTCGAACACGGAAAAATTAAAGATGTTAATGTAACCAACAATCATCCTTTTTTGACTGCCATGATCGCATTGGCTCACATGACCGAGACATTAACCTATTATCAGCGCCTGAAAGTAATGGAAGCCGAAGGGGAAATCTACGAAATCATGCGCAAAATAGAAGCCACAACATCTGAAAAAGAAAAGTGGTACAAGCAACTTATGGAAGCCGAAGAAGAGCTGAAAGAAGCCAGATCAGGGCTTGATGACCGTTTAGAACGAATGGACGATATACCTACTTTGACCATTATTGGCGACTAAACATTGTGATATAAAACCAAAAAAAACCGTTAGACAGCTAACGGTTTTTTTGTTGAGGAGAAGTTGTAAAACAACTTTGACACTGTCCTAAAAAGTGTGTAAGTTTAAAAATAACGGGGTTTGACTTTTTAATTAAAGTTGAACCCTTTTTTCAAATATAGTTAAGAACTGATTGAGTATTAATCCCCAATTATGGATTGGCATTGTCCATTTTTTGGTAGCTTCTCTTAAAGCCAAATATACAGATTTTAAAACTGCTTCATCGGTTGGGAATGATAATTTATTTTTGGTGTATTTTCTAATCTTACCGTTTAGATTTTCGATTAGATTAGTGGTATAAATTATTTTTCTAATCTCAACGGGGAAGTCAAAGAATACGGTAAGTTCTTCCCAATTGTCTTCCCATGATTTTACAGCATATGGATATTTACTATTCCATTTATTAGCAAAATCTTCAAGAGAAGCCCTGGCAGCCTGTTTGGTTGGAGCATCATAAATCTGCTTCATATCTTTAGAGAATTCCTTCTTATCTTTCCACACTACATAACGCGCTGAGTTGCGTATTTGGTGCACTACACAGATTTGAGTCTGTGATTCAGGAAATACATTTTTAATGGTTTGAGTAAAGCCGTTTAGGTTATCTGTAGCAGTAATTAATATATCTTCAACACCTCTGGCTTTTAAATCGGTTAAAACTCCCAACCAAAAACTGGAACTTTCATTCTTGCCCAGCCACATACCTAAAACTTCTTTTTTTCCATCTCGATTCAGGCCTACAGCTAAATAAATAGTTTTGTTAATGACCTTAGAGTTTTCTCGAACTTTAAATACAATCCCGTCCATCCAAACAATTAAATAAACAGCTTCTAGTGGGCGATTTTGCCAAGCTATTACATCATTAGAAACAGATTCAGTAATTCTAGAAATAGTGGAGGTTGAGATATCAAATTTATAGACTTCTCTTATTTGTTCTTCAATATCACTAACGGTCATTCCTTTGGCATAAAGAGAGACAATAACATTCTCTAATCCATCAACCATATTTTGACGTTTTGGAATAATCATGGGATTAAAAGAAGCTTCTCTGTCCCTTGGAACCTGGATGTTTGATTCTCCAAATGAAGTTTTTATCTTCTTGTTTGAAAAACCATTACGAGAATTACTTGAAGGCGTCTTTTCGTGTTTCTCATAACCTAGATGAGAATCTAACTCTCCTGATAGAATAGCTTCTATTCCTCGTTTTTGTAATTGGGCAAGAAAACCATTTAGGTCTTCGCCTGTTTTGAATTGTTTTAAAAATTCATCTGATAATAAATCTTCTTTTTTCATAAGACTGTGTAAAAGTTAAAGTTAAAAAAAAATGATGAGTGATTTTAAACCCCATCATTTTTTAACTTACACAGTTAGTGAGACACTACCACAACTTTTAGAATTTTCTGGGATCGTTGTCAGGAATTTTTTCTTCGATAGCATCATCTTCTTCCATTTCGTCATCTTCCATTTCGTCATCTTCCATTTCGTCTTCGTCTTCGTCGTCTTGATCAAGGTCTTCTAAATCTTCTGTTTCATCAAAATCATCCTCAAGAACATTGCTGGGATTATCCAGTTCGTCATTTTCTTCTTCCAAATCCTCTTCGTCTATTTCGTCATGTTGCAAATCCTGATCGGTATGAAAATCATCGTCTAAATCTTCCATATCGTCTTCGTCATTGGTAATTTGCTCCTTGCCCAGATCAGTCTGTTTAGGATCGTAACTGTTACGTACCGTATAACCAAGCTCGGCAGCTTCTGTATTGCTTTGAGGAGTAGGAGTATGTTTTGCCTTTTCTTTATCATAGCTGGCTTTTTCCGGCCAGATGTTTTTATGAGTCGGCTGGGTGTTTCCAGTTTCTCTATTCTCTCTTAAGATGCTGTTTTTTTGTGTTGTAGTTTGCATGATAATTTGTTTTTAATTGTTTTGTGTTTTACAAATCTAGTCAAGAACAGGAGGGGTTGTATTATAGAATTTTAATTGTCAATTCTATAATTAACAGCTGTTTAGGATGTAAAATAAGAACTTAATGATATAACAATATCCGTAGTAATCCGACTACTTTTATCAAATATTAATGTAAAAAAAACAGTCATTATGGAAACGAAAAGCAAACAAAAAAGCGCTCCAAAAAAAGACGCTAAAAAAAGCGTTTATACAAAACCAAAAGCAACTCCTGCATCTGGACTTACAGAATTGTTTGAAGACGGATTGAAAGATATTTACTGGGCAGAAAAAGCACTGACAAAAGCAATTCCGTTGATGGCAAAAAATGCTACATCTCCCGAGTTGATTGATGCACTTAATAATCACTTAACCGAAACCGAAGATCAGGTAACACGCCTGGAAACTATTTTTGGTCTGATAGAAAAAAAAGCGGTTGCTAAAAAATGTGATGCGATGGCAGGACTGATCGAAGAAGGAAAAGGTATTATGGAAGAGACGGAGATAGGCGTGGTGCGTGATGCAGGCATTATAGCGGCGAGTCAGAAAATAGAGCATTACGAAATTGCCACATACGGAACGTTGAGACAATTTGCCGAAACTTTAAACTTATTAGAAGTTGCAACATTATTGCAGCATACTTTAGACGAAGAAAAAGACGCAGACAAAAAACTTACAGAAGTGGCTGTGAATGTCGTAAATCTTGAAGCTGCAGAGGAAAATTAATTTTCTAAAACCTTAAAATGTACAATCTTACGGTTGTGCATTTTTATAACTTTCTTACCCTTATAATCATGAAAAAAGAATATTCAAAACACGAAGTCAATTATATAGAGAAGTATCAAAACGAAGGATACACCACCAATTTTTTGTTTGATAAAGGATGCCTGGTCGATTCTGAAACCAAATATGCTTATCAGCCTGACGAAATTTTTATTGTAGCCCATCATCGTTACGAAGGCATGAGCGATCCTGATGATATGTCTATTTTGTATGCAATAAACACTAAGGATCAGAAACGAGGTACACATTTAATAGGGTATGGCCCAATGGCTGATCTGGAAGAGGCAGAGTTTTTTAAAGACATTCCCGAAGAAAATTATTCTAAGAATGCCGATATTGATGAACTTACATAATACATCAAATTAGACTATCATAACTATCATCATAAACGATTGTAATGAATTTCAATTTGGTTGGAAGCAGCTGTTTTCGGAACGATTCTGAGGCAGCTGTTTTTTTATATAGAAAAAACAAAACGTAGTTTCCTATTAATTTTGAAAGATATCCTGATAATTGTATAACGAATTGATTAGCAATAAGTATGAAATTTGAATAATCAAATAATGAATCAAAATCGAAGTCGTGTATGTGTATGAAAGTAGTTATGCACCGCTTTGTTTAAATCATATCAACATGAAAAATCTATACTTGAATACAGGCGGATTCAATGCTATCTTTACCGATCTTAAAGAAAGTTTTGATGGCGAGTTAACGGCTAACAACAACGAACATAATTTGGCCATAAAAACCAAATTTGCGCAAGGCAACATCAGTGGTGTGAGTTTTGACAAAGAAATTTCGTTTATGCATTTTGACATTGTTTTTTATAATGATGTTACGCTAAGTATAGAGTCAATTCAGACCGCTCCTGTGTTTTTTGCGTATTGCGAAGAAGGCAGTCTAACACACAGTTTTGGTGTTAATGGCGATAAAAAAAGCATTAAAAGACAACAATCCGGGATTTTGAGCAACACAGCTTCTATCAATAGTGTTTTGCATTTTGAAAGTCATAAAAGAGTTCAGTTTTCACTTATCGTAGTGCCTACTATTTGTGAGAAGAATGAAAATTCAGTATTTATTTCACAACTAAAAAAAATGTTTACCAACGAGTCCGGTAATTACATTTATTTAGGTACTGAAAACGCAAAAATCACCATGAAAATGAAAGAACTTAAAACAGTCTCTGAAAAAAGAATAGCCAGAGGTTTGCTTAAAAAAAAGCAGATTTTAAAAAGCATCATCGAAATGGAGATAGCGCAACATAGTTATAATTATCTAAAAGTGCTTGATCCTATTATGAGCCTTGCTACCCGACAAATCACCGAAATAAAGAAATTATCGCACTTCAATCTACAAGAAGCAATTTCTGCCTCGAGATTGGTCAGCAAAAATTATTTTCCCCGTATTTTTAAAGAAAAACAATTTTTTTCTATTCATAAACTATACAGTCAGAAATTAGCTAGCTAAAAAAGCCTCCGATATTATTCAATTTTAGAAAAAACAGCTCTGCAAAGCTGTTTTTTTTGTTTTAAAATGGATGAGTTTTAGATTGGATTATTTTATAAATCAGAAGTTTGGGGTTTAAAATCAGATATTTTCTTTTAAATAAATAATTCAAAAAAAATAAAAGATGTTTAAAAAAAGTGAAGGATATTAGATGTTTTTTTAAGCATAATGTGGGAATTATGTAACTTTTTTGAAGTCTAATAAAACAATCCTTAACTTTTTTTTTATAAATTTGGCGCCTTATACACTATTTTGTAAGTGAATTTAATGTTCCGAAGCAAAATTACTTTTATTGAACCGAATTTTATTTTAAAATAATTTAATTCATAACGTTTTAACCTAAAAAATGGTATTAATTGTAGATGATATTCGGGCCAACATAATTGCCTTAAAAAAAACTTTAGAGCTGCATGATATTAATGTAGATACTGCAGAATCTGGTGAAGAGGCTTTGAAGAAAATTTTGAAGACCAATTATTTCCTCATCATAATGGACGTTCAGATGCCTGGACTGGATGGTTTTGAAGTAGTAAAAATTCTCTCAGGAAATAAAAGAACAAAAGATATTCCGGTCATTTTTTTGTCGGCGATTAATATCGAAAAAAAATACATCTTTAAAGGATATGAAACCGGGGCAGTTGATTATGTAACAAAACCGGTTGATATTGATTTGCTTATTCTAAAAGTAAAGACATTCCTGAAACTTTATGAGCAAAAAAACGAGTTGAAAGTGATGAAAGATTTGCTTTCGAAGGAAATAAAAATTCGGAAAGAAGCTCAGGATAATCTCGAAATAAAAATCATCGAAAGAACCAAAGAACTGGTTTTAAAAAATGAAGAATTAGAATTGAAAAATCATGAATTACAGCAGTTTGCATGGGTAGTTTCGCATGATTTGAATGAACCAGTGAGGAAGATTCAAATTTTTATCAAAATTATAAAAGAATTATATTTGACTGATGATAAAAAAGCAATCGATTATGTAGACAGAACCATAAAATCGGCAGAGAGAATGCAAACTCTTATTACCGATTTGCTTGCTTATTCTAGATTGTCATCCAAGGTTCAGCCCGAGAAAACCGATCTTAATGAAGTTTTACAAGAAGTACTCTCTGATTTTGATTATCTGATAGAGCGAAAAAAAGCGATCATAAAAACGGGTGCGCTTCCTATAATAGACAGTATTCCGAGTCAATTGCGACAGGTTTTTCAAAACTTGATTGGTAATGCGCTTAAATTTTCCAGAAATGAAGAGGTTCCTATTATCAAAATCACTTCAGAGCTGATAAAGACCAAAGAATTTGATGCAGAAATTTCTCCCGACGGTGAATATTGCAGAATAATAGTTTCAGATAACGGAATTGGTTTTGACGAAATCTATTTAGACCGAATTTTTATTATTTTTCAAAGTCTCAACGACCGACAAACTTATGAAGGAACGGGGATAGGTTTGGCAATTGCCAAAAAAATAATGGAAAAACACAACGGACTCATAACCGCCAAAAGTCAAGTAGGCAAAGGAGCGAGCTTTATTATGGTGCTTCCATTAAAATATGATAATAAATAATTGATTTACTGTCTATGAAAAGTAATTTTAAAAGAAATTTATTAATAAGCACAGTGGGTTCATTGCTTATTTTGACGATTAGTTCTACGGCTTCATTTTTGAGTATCAGAAGTTTACTAAATAGTAATAGTTTGGTAAATCATACTCAAAGTGTTATTTATAATTTAAATGAAGGTGCCTCGATCATCACAGAAGCACAATCCTATATGCGAGGTTATTTAATTACTGGTGAAGATCAATTTTTGACCAAATACAATGAGGCAGAAAAAGAATCAAACATCTATTTTGATAAACTCGAAGAGCTGACTATTGATAATCTTTTGCAGCAAAAAACGCTGGAAGATTTAAAACCCTTACGCCTTAATTTTTTTAAATATTTAAACAATCAAATTGTAAAAAAACAACTTAATAAAAAAGTCACAGATTTTGACCTTGCAGAAGGAAAAAGAATGATTGAAGAGTTAAAAAATTATTTTAGACGTATTGAAAACACAGAACAAGTCCTTTTAAAAGAGCGAAATGAAAATTCTGAACGCTATGGTAATTATAGTTTTGTACTCATTGTAGTAGCCTTTTTTGTTGCTTTTTTTATTTCTATTATTTTTATAATCAGGATTTTAAGAGATTTTAATCAACGTGCTTTTTTGCAACATGAACTCGAAATAAAAAATAAAGAAACTGCCCAAAGAATTGAGGCGATAAGTGCCATAGCAACCAATATTTCTAATGGTAATTATGACATTCGCATAGACGATACTAAATCTGATGCGTTAGGAAATGTGGGAGAATCGCTCAATAATATGGGGATTTCTCTAAAAAAATCTTTTAATTTATTATCAGAAAAAGAGTGGATGCAGACGGGTATCGCGAAGCTAAATAATGTGATGTTGGGAGATAAATTAATGAATAAATTATCCAAAGATATTATTGAGTTTTTATGTAATTATACGAATAGCAGTGCAGGAGTTTTGTATGTTTTAGAAGGCGATGAGCTTGTGGCAACAGCCGGATATTGTAACATTCCGACCAAAAACAGAGAGCGCATTCAAAAAGGAGAAGGTTTGTTAGGGCAATCTATTATTTCAGGAAAAGTCTTAGAACTAAAAGAATTGTCTCCAGATAATATTCCGATCAATTATGCTTTGGGCGAGATAAAACCCACGCATGTTGTAGCAGTTCCTTTGCTCGACAATAGGGTAGAAGGAGCACTGGAACTGGTTAGTATTTATGGTTTTACAGAACTTCATTTGGAGTTTTTGAGAATTATTTCGAATAATATCGGAATTGCGATAAAATCGACACAAAACAGAAAACGTGTTCTGGAATTATTAGAAGAAACCAAATCTCAATCTGAAGAATTGCGCATTCAGCATAGTGAATTAGAAGCCATAAATTCTGAGTTGGAAGTACAGACCGAAAAATTACAGGCGTCTGAAGAAGAACTTCGAGTGCAACAAGAAGAATTAGAACAGACCAACAAAGAACTTTCTGAGCGTAGTGTTTTATTAGAAGAAAAAAACACAGAAATCCAAAAGAAATCGGAAGCTTTAGAGGTTACAACTCGTTATAAATCAGAGTTTTTGGCCAATATGTCTCACGAATTAAGAACGCCTTTAAACTCGATTTTGTTGCTTAGCAGATTGTTATCCGAAAATAACAGCAAAGGCATGAATGAGGAGGAAATTGAGTTTGCCAAGGTGATTCAGAGTTCCGGAAATAGCTTACTGGCTTTGATTGATGAGATTTTGGATTTATCAAAAATCGAAGCAGGGAAGATGGAGCTTGAGTTTTTAGATGTTACTACCAAAGAAATAACAGATAGTTTATCTAATTTATTTACTCAGGTTGCTAAAGAAAAAAATATTGGTTTCGAAATTATTTCAAAAGAAGCGCCAGTTGTCATTAAAACAGATAAAATGCGTCTGGAGCAAATTTTGAAAAATTTAATTTCGAATGCTATAAAATTTACAGACAAAGGTTCGGTAAGTTTAGAAATAAAAATAAACGATGATGACGATCATATCATTTGTTTTATCGTAAAAGATACAGGAATCGGAATCCCGTTAGACAAACAACCGTTGATTTTTGAAGCTTTTCAGCAGGCAGATGGCTCTACCAAACGCAAATACGGCGGAACAGGCCTCGGGTTGTCTATTAGTAGAGAATTGGCCAAGTTGTTGAAAGGAGAAATAATTTTGCACAGTGACGAAGGAAAAGGAAGTAGTTTTACCTTATGTTTGCCCGTTTTTGGTTCAGCGCTTAAAAAAGTCGTACATGAGAAAATGCCTCCTATAGAGATTACCGACACAGAGTTTGAAGAGTTAAAAAAATTAAAAAACAAATACATTGCAAGTCTAATTCCGGAGGAAATAGAGGATGATCGCGATAGTATTTTGCTCGGTGATAAAGTAATTTTAATCGTAGAGGATGATATTAACTTTGCAAAGTCATTATTAACTTTTAGCCGTCAAAAGGGATATAAAGGAATTGTATCGGTAAGAGGGGATTATGCTTTAAATTTTGCCCTTCTTTACAAACCCATAGGTGTTTTATTGGATATCGAACTTCCGATAAAAAGTGGTTGGGAAGTTTTGGATGAATTTAAAAACAATATGCAAACGAAACATATTCCCGTGCATATTATGTCTTCTCACAAACTCAAGCAGGAAAGTTTGTTAAAAGGCGCTGTAGATTTCTTAGATAAACCAGTCGCTTTTGATAAAATTCCAGAAGTTTTCATGCGAATAGAACATATTATCAGCAAAGAATCGCAAAAGGTTTTGATTATAGAGGACAATCCGAAACATGCAAAAGCATTATCATATTTCTTAGAAACATACAATATCAACTCAGAAATTAAAAGCGAAGTAGCCGATGGTTTGGTA
Source organism: Flavobacterium flavipigmentatum (assembly GCF_020911905.1). Classification (NCBI taxonomy): domain Bacteria; kingdom Pseudomonadati; phylum Bacteroidota; class Flavobacteriia; order Flavobacteriales; family Flavobacteriaceae; genus Flavobacterium; species Flavobacterium flavipigmentatum. The sequence continues at coordinate 2,970,886 of NZ_CP087133.1, forward strand.
GCTTTGAATAAAAATGATGTGGATTGCGTTATTCTGGATATGGGAATTCCAGATAAACATGCTTATCAGATTTTGGATGGTGTCAAGAAAAATCCGGGATTAGAGAACCTTCCTGTAATTGTATTTACGGGTAAAAGTCTTTCTATAAAGGAAGAAATAAAAATCAAGAAATACGCTGATTCTATTATCGTAAAAACGGCCCATTCGTACCAAAGAATGCTCGATGAAGTATCACTTTTCCTGCATTTGGTCGAAGAAAAGAAAGTGACAGACGGTGCCAAAGAAAGTTATAAAAAACTTCATTTGCTGAATAATGTCCTGCATGAAAAAAAGGTCTTGATTGTAGATGATGATGTTCGAAATATTTATTCGCTGACCAAATCGCTTGAAGCTTTTAAAATGAATGTTATTACAGCATTTGACGGAAACGAAGCTATAAAAATATTAGAAGAAAACCCCGATACCGATATTGTTTTGTTAGACATGATGATGCCAAACATGGATGGTTATGAAACTGCAGAAAAGATCAGGATGAATCCAAAATTTATCAATTTGCCGTTGATTGCGGTAACGGCAAAAGCAATGACGGGCGATAGAGAAAAATGTATAAAAGCCGGTGCTTCAGATTATATTACCAAACCGGTAGATATTGACCAGTTATTATCATTATTGCGAGTTTGGTTGTATGATAAAAATTAATAAAGCATTCAGATATGAATAAAAAACGAATCTTAATTATTGACGATGATTCGAGAAATATTTTTGCTCTTGTAAATACATTACGTGCAAAATCTTTTGATTGTTTGTCTTGCTTGAGTGCCGAAGATGCATTAAAATTATTAGAAAATGATGAGCATATTGATGCCATTTTGATCGATATGATGATGCCCGAAATGGATGGTTATGATGCTATTCCATTAATTAAAAGAATCCCTTTGCGAGAAAAGGTATTAGTAATTGCGGTGACGGCTCAGGCCATGACTGGAGATAAAGAAAAATGTCTTGATGCAGGAGCAGACGATTATGTTTCAAAGCCTATCGATGTTGATAAATTGCTTCTGGCATTATCCAAAATTTAAAACAAATGATAGAAGACATTGAGTTAGAAACCCTAATTAATGATATTTACGAATATTATGGTTTTGACTTTGGAAGTTATTCTAAGGCCTCCTTAAAAAGGCGTGTAAATCGGGTTTATCAGTTGGGTGAATTTGAAAATTTCTATGAGTTTCTGTCCAAAGTTCGTTCTGATTCCGACTATTACAGAAGCATGATAGACGAAATAACAGTCAATGTGACGGAGATGTTTCGTGATCCTTCTTTTTATGCTGTGGTAAGAAAAGAGATTTTACCTATATTAGCGACAAAACCTTTCATTCGCCTTTGGCACGCAGGCTGTTCTACCGGCGAAGAGGTATATTCTATGGCAATAATCTTAAAAGAGGCCGGATTGCTGCACAAATCATTGTTATACGCTACAGATGTAAATGCCACGGTTATAGAATCTGCAAAAAAAGGTATTTTTCCGCTGCGAATGATGAAAGAATACTCAGAAAATTACCGTGATGCGGGCGGCCAGGAAGATTTTTCAAGTTATTATATAGCCAATTATGGTATTGCTAAATTTAATGCAGAATTAGCATCAAAAATGGTTTTTTCTCAGCATAATTTAGTTTCAGATAATTCTTTTAATGAATTTGATATGATTTTATGCCGAAATGTTCTCATCTATTTTGATACTGATTTGCAAAAAAGAGTTATTAATTTATTTGATGAAAGTTTGTCTATTTTAGGCTTTTTAGCTTTGGGGACAAAAGAAACCATAAAATATTCTATATCTCAGACCAAGTACAAACAGTTAGGGCAGGAAAAAATATGGAGGAAAGTAAAGTAAAAAAATGCAAAGTAGTAATAATTGGCGGTTCTGCAGGGAGCTTACAGGCTTTATTACAGATATTACCTCAATTACCTCCTGTACGTTCGTTTGCGATTGTAATTGTACTTCATAGAAAAAGTACCGACGATACAGCATTAGAAAATTTAATAAAATTAAAGTCAAAAATACCCGTTTTTTCTGTAGAAGATAAAGTGCCTTTACGAGCGGGATTTCTTTATATTGCTCCTTCAAATTATCATTTATTGTTTGAAAAAAACGGTATACTTGCCCTCGATACTTCCGAAAAAATAAATTACAGTCGACCCAGTATTGATGTTTCTTTTGAATCGGCATCAGAGGTATATCAAACAGACTTGGTCGGAATTCTATTATCTGGTTCCAACACTGATGGTACGGCTGGGATTAAAGCAATCCAGAAGGCAGGAGGAACAATTGTAATTCAGGATCCTAAATCGGCCGAAATGCCTTTTATGCCCAATAATGCAATCGCCAACACCACACCAGATTACGTTTTAAACGTACAGCAACTATTAGATTTTATTATTTTACTTGATAAATAAAAGCAAAAACCTCTATTTTAAAATAATAAAATAGAGGTTTTGAAAATAATATAGTGACGAAGCATTAGTTATAGTACTAATTCTCCCAAAGCTTCTTTGCTAAAACCAACTAAATCTTCAGTTTTACCAGCTTTTATTTTAGCTGCCCAATTTGGATCAGATAAAAGAGGTCTTCCTACAGCTACCAAATCAAAATCGCCTCTGTCGAAACGTCTGTTTAATTCGTCTAAAGAAGTAGGTTCAGAACTTTCTCCAGCAAAAGCGCCAAAGAAATCAGAGGAAAGCCCCACAGAACCTACTGTGATAGTAGGAGCCCCGGTTACTTTTTTGGCCCATCCAGCAAAATTAAGATCAGAATCCTCAAACTCAGGCTCCCAAAAACGACGTTGTGAACAATGCAAAATATCAACACCTGCATCAACAAGGGGAGTTAGCCAAGCTTCTAATTCTTGCGGATTTTTGGCTAGCTTATAATTGTAATCAGAAGGTTTAAACTGCGAAAATCGCATGATAACGGCAAAGTCATTACCCACTTGTTTCCTAATTTCTTTTACAACTTCAACAGCAAAACGATTGCGTTCCGGCAATGTTTTTCCACCATAAATATCGGTGCGCAAATTGGTTTCTGCTCTAAAAAATTGGTCAATTAAATAGCCGTGAGCACCGTGAATTTCTATAGTGTCAAAACCTAGTCTTTTGGCGTCAGCAGCGGCTTTTCCGAAGGCAATTATAGTAGCTTCAATATCTTTTTCAGACATAGTGTTACCATTATTAAAATCAGGACGATTTAGACCTGATGGTCCTTCAAAAGGAACTGGCGGAACCCATCCCGAATGGTGATTGTCCATAATTCCCATGTGCCATATTTGTGGCCCCATTTGTCCTCCGGCGGTGTGAACTTTATCAATTACCTTTTTCCATCCTTTTAGGGATTCTTCTCCATAAAAATGAGGAACATTTGCATCATTTGAGGAAGATGGTCTATCTATTACCGTTCCTTCTGATAAAATCAGGCCTACTTCTCCTTCTGCTCTTTTTTGATAGTATTCGGCTACCTGATCAGTCGGAACGCCATTTGGAGAAAAAGAACGTGTCATGGGTGCCATTACGATTCTATTTTTTAGATGTAATGTTTTTAAGTTAAAGGACGTAAATAAGTTGGTTGTACTCATAATAATTTACAAATTAGATTGAATTAATTTACTGAGTGCTTCAAAGGCACTTTCGTTGCGTTTGTAGTATGTCCATTGTCCAACGCGTGTAGATTCTATAAATCCGGCGCGTTGCAAAATCGACAAATATTCAGAAACTGTCGATTGGGTAAGGCCTGCTTTGGCTTGTATTTGTCCTACGCAAACTCCATGTTCAAATCCTGCATGCTGGAGTTGTTCCGGAAAGTTGATTTCGGGTTCTTTGAGCCATTCCAGCATTTGTAATCTGGATTTGTTAGACAAGGCCTTAAATATTTCTATATGTTCCATGATGCAAATATATCGACTTTTCCCGATATATCAATTTAAACTATTTTATTTAGCAAAATTTTAAGACAGGGCAGTAGTGCTCTTAATTCTTAAAAAATTATCAAGAGACTTTAAATAGAATAGAATATTATCATCAATAAGTTTTTATATTTGTGCGATTAAAAAATTGATTTGGCCCCAATTTATCTAAACTAACGTATTTTAATTATGAAAAAAGCAATCTTAATCTTAGGATTTTTAATTTGTGTTTTTACAAATGTTCAGGCGCAAAATGTAGGAGTTGATGTGGGTGATATCGCTCCTGAAATTGACCTTCCAGACGCTAAAGGAAACAATGTTGCATTATCTTCTTTGCGTGGCGGATTGGTGCTTATTGATTTTTGGGCTTCCTGGTGCGGGCCTTGTATCAAAGAACAGCCAGAATTACTAAAGCTCTACAATACTTATCCCGAAAAACTTGCTATTTACGGTGTTTCTTTAGATTCAAAAAAGAGTGCATGGACGGGAACTGTTGCAAAATTAAAGATTCCGTGGACACAAGTTTCAGATTTAAAATATTGGAGCTCGCCCGTGGTTTCCAGTTATATGATTCAGGCGCTGCCGCTTAATTTCTTAATTGATAAAAATGGAGTTATTCTGGCAAAAAATATTCATGGTGCTGCATTAAATGATTTTGTTAAAAGTCAGCTTGGGCAATAATATCCGTTATAATATCGATTGCTTCTGGAATTCCTTTACCGAGTGGTTTGAAAAAAAGCTTAACATTGGAGAATCTTTTTAAATTCTTATCTTTGATAACAGTAAATCAATGATTAATTAACTATTAATTAATCATATTATTGATTTTTAAATAATTAAAATAAAGTTTTATTATAAAATTAGGATCATGATAAGAAAAAAAATAGTTCCAAATCCAACACAGGAAGCTGTTGCCAAAGAGGAAGTACATTCAGATGAAAATACGGTAATTGCTTCAGATGCAATTGCTTCTGAAAGTGTTGAAAAACAACCGGATTCGATAAATGAAAACGCAAAGCCTATAAAAAGAACGGTTAGAAAAACGCCTGTTATAGTTTCAGAAGAAATTACATCTGAAAATTCAGAGTCTTCTTCTTCAGAGTCTTTAGAAATAGCCGAAGATTTTGTTGCAGATGAGAAAAAAACAAAGAAAGAAAAGAAAGACAAACTAGCTGCAAAAGAGGAGAAAGAATCACTATCGAAAGGTAAAGCTAAAAAGAAGTCTAAAAAGCAAAAAAAGAAAGTTAAAGCTCAAAAAAAGAAGGCTCAGAAGGAAAAACAGAAAGAAAAAGCAAAGGATAAAAAGAAGAAGAAAAAGCTGAAAATAAAAGAGAAAAATGCTAAAATAAAAAAGAAAGCAATGAAAAAATTGCGAAAACTTTTGAAAAAGAAAAGCAAAAAGTAACAAAAAAACCTCTGAATTTCAGAGGTTTTTTTGTTTTATGCTAAAAAGTCACGAAACCACAAACCAGATTGTTTTATGGTACGTTGCTGTGTTTCAAAATCAATATGAACGAGTCCAAATCGGGCATTGTAACCTTCGGCCCATTCAAAATTATCGGTAAGACTCCAAACAAAATAACCTTCAACCTGGTAACCTTCTTTTTTGGCCTTGAGCAACTGTTCTAAATTATCCTGTATAAAATGTGTTCGTCTGATATCGAATACCTTTCCATTGGTTACTTTGTCAGGAAAAGCGGCCCCATTTTCGGTAATGATAATCTTTTTAATGCTTTTATAGTCATTAAATCTTTTGATAATATGATACAGAGCAGGCGGGTACACTTCCCATCCCATCTGGGTAGCGGTAACATTTCTTTTTTCGGCACTCACCAATTCAGCTCCAATATAAGGCGTTAATAAGGAGTGTTTTACAATTTCTCTGGTGTAACATTGAAGACCTATAAAATCAAATTCAAAAGCCATTTTTTCGAGATCATCGTCCAAAATATAATTTTTGAGTTTCTTGAGTACGGGCAAATCACTTTGTGGATATCCAAGTCCTAAAATAGGTTCTATAAAAGTTCTGTTAAGTAAAGTATCGACGCGTTTTGCGGCTTCAATATCTTTTTGCTTTTCGGTTTCGGGCTCAATGTATGTACACGAAAAAGTAGTACCAATTGTGGCATTCGGCAATGTGTTTCTAAGTATTTTGGCACCCGCGGTTGTAGATAACGTTACGTGATGCATGGCTTTCAGGTAATTGGTAATACCTTTTTTGCCGGGTGCATGAATACCAAGAAAATATCCGGCTCCTGTAAAAACAGATGGCTCGTTGATGACCATCCAGTTGGTTACTCTATCCCCAAAATATTGTGCGCAGACAGCTGTATAATCAGAAAACCATTTAACACATTCCCGATTCGTCCATCCGCCTTTAAGTTCCAGAGCATGAGGTAAATCCCAATGATAGATCGTGATCCAAGGGGTTATATTACATTCAAGTAAAAAATCGATAATGTTGTTGTAATAGTCTATACCCGCCTGATTGATAGGAGCGACACCAGTTGGCATGATTCGCGACCAGCTAATGGAAAACCTAAAATTAGGTATGTTTAAATCACGTACTAACTGAATATCATTTTTGTAAAAGTTGTAGAAATCGCAGGCGTTTATGGCATGATGGCCGTTTTTTATTTTACCCTTTTGGGAAGTAAAAACATCCCAGATAGAAGCACCTTTGCCATCGACATCATGTGCACCTTCTGTTTGAAACGCTGCTGTAGAAACTCCCCAAAGAAAATCTTCTCCAAATTGTTCTTTGCTTAATTGTGAGTTCTCGAATTTATTCATTTAATAGTACTTTCCAGTTTTTAATGTAGAAAAGTAGATTGCATAGCTCTTAGAAAAAGCCATTCTTTAAATGAAACTAAAAAATTGAAGTGAAAGAATTTCATAATGTTTAATTTTAATCAAATTAATGAAATCTTCTTAAGTATAACGTAACGTAAATGTTATCAGATAGTTAACTTTGGTATCTAAATTTAAAAAAACCTCTAAAATACTGAAACTTTAGAGGTTTTGCTTTTATAAAAATTGAAAGTTATTGTTTTATAATTGGCAGGGCTTTATTACTTTCCTTCGTTTTTACGAAATAGATTCCGGAAGCCTGATCGGCAATATTAATTATATTTCCGGAACCTTGCTTTATTTTAATTCCCAAAGGAGAATAAACCGTCCATTCAAGTTCTTTTGAAAGATAGAACGTTCCTCTTGAAGGATTTGGAAACACTTTCACCGCGTTTGATGCTTCAGATGGAATTTCAACACCAAGAGTGCAATTATGTACCATATAAGAAATGTCTTTTGTACTGCTACCGTTTGCATTGGTAACGGTTAGCGAAACTTCCTTGTCTCCTTCGATACCATATAAAATAGAGTGTGGTCCAACTCCAGTTGCTGTAGCAGGTTGCGCGCCATCACCAAAGTTCCACAAATAAGTATCTACGGTTCCTAATGAAACGGATGTAAAAGTAACCGGTGTATTGATGCATCCCATCTGTGTATTTACTTCAAAATCAGCAATTGGAGCCGTATTACTTCCTGAAAGTGTAAATTCCATTTTATTGACGTTAATATCTGCTTCATCAAAAAATAAAGTGATAACATGAACACCTTCAGTCAAAGCAATATTTGTAATCTCTGTATTTTGCCATGCTTGAAAACCTCCGGTATTTTGAACGTTTACAGTTCCGGTTACATCGATGCCATCTACTTCAAGATGTACTTTTCGGGTATTATAAGGAGTAGAAATTCTTAAATTTATAGTATAATTTCCTGTTGTATTAACTTTTGCAGTGTATTTAAGCCATTCATTTCTGGCAACATAAGAGATATTAAAACCACCTTCATTACAAGCTTCTGTTCCAACGCCATCAACAGCTCTGTAAGCAGTATCGCCTCCGCCATTACTATCAAAATAAGCAGCCGGACCTATATCATAATTCTCTGCTTCGATGATGCCCGGAATTTGGGCAATTGTTCCCTGATAAGGCGCAGATTGAAGTGTAGTGGCTGTATAGAATGCAGTATAGGTTATTGTACCCGTAACTGGTGCTTGAAACGTTTGATTGACAGCACCACCCTGACTCCAATGGTCAAAATCATATCTGATATTGCTTACATATTGCGGCGTAGGTGCATTAAGTGTTTGCAGCGTTGCATTGGCTACGACTTGTTTTGTTGCAGGCGCCACGACAGGTTTTTGGTTGAATTCTAAATTGAGTAAAGCGGGTGAACTTGTAGTGGTAACATCAACCAGATTTGGTCTGATATCTACAAATTTTGTAGCCGTTAATCCGTTACTGTCTGTTACTTTTATCGTAAATCGATACCAAACGTTAGGTGTTTTTTCACCTTGATTAGAAGCGATAAAATTTCCTGATTTTACACCTTGCGGACTTGCACCTGGATGCGAATGTCCAGCTCCGGGAACATCTTCGTGAAAAAGATCCATACTCCATGAAAAAGCACTTGCAGGCAATGTCCCGTCTTCAGTATCGGTCCCCGTAGCTTCAAAATGAATAATATCGTCTGCATTCCATTTTAAGGTTGATAAAGGAGAAACTAAATTTACAGTTGGGTCATTGCTAAAAGGAGTTATTGTAAGTGTCGCCGGATTACTTGTTACAGCCCCTGCTGTGTTAGTAACGACAACACGATAAGTTCCCGCGTCTGCTGTGGTCACATTCTGAATAGTGTAACTTGCGTCTGTTGCTCCGTTTATATTTACATTATTAAATTGCCATTGATACGTTTGTCCGACACCACTAGCTGTTACATTAAAAGTAACCGGATAGGTTTCCATTATACTTTGTGACAGAGGGTGATTTACAATTGTAGGAGCTGCAGTTTCAATATAATCGAGTTTGATAAGTGCTCCATTGTTTCCGTAAGCACAATAATAGATATAACCATCATTTCCTAACATCATTCCAAGTGCTTGTTGATGTGGTGCGGTGTAAAATTCGGTTGAAACCGGATCAGTAATTGTCGGATCAAAAGATCTAATAGCATTACGAACGAAATCTTTGATAATAAATTTTCCCTGCAGATTAGGGTATCGGGGTGTGGTCGGATTATACAGTAATCCATTGGTCAGAGCATTTCCGATACTTCCCGTAGCATAAGTGAAGATGGGGTTGGTAAACAAATTAGTTTCGGTTTGATTTCCATCTCCTCCTTGTGGATGTCCCCAGCCATAATTGCGAATGGTCGGATTACTGATTTCGTTTATTTCTTCCCATGAAGTTCCAACATCCAAAACAAATAATTTATTTGCCGTTATATTAGGAACCAGTCTCCAAGGATTTCTAAAACCATACACCCAGATGCTTTGTCTTTGTATAGAACCACTTCCGTAGAATGGATTTCCGGGAGCTGGCAGACCGTCTTCTGTAATTCGGAGTATTTTTCCTTTATAAGTATCCAGATCCTGAGAATTGGTATTTTGCTGGCTATCGCCAACGGTCACATACAGCAAACCATTAAAGAATTTTAAATCGCCACCATTGTGAAAACCTCCACCTATGGGTTCTAATAATAAAATTTCCTGCCTGCTGACAACCTGATTGGCATTGTCAATTTGTACTCTTTCTATCCGATGTCGGATTACGGCTCCGTCATTGATGGCATAAAATACATATATAAAACCGTTTGTTGCAAAATTTGGGTGCAATGTAAGTCCGAGTAAACCTTGCTCGTCATCTGTAACGGTTGTGACTGTAAAAACGGTCGAAACGGCACTGTTTTGAAAAACTTTTACGATACCGGCTCTTTCTGCTATAAAAATTCGACCGTCTGAGGATTGTTCTAGTGACAGACCTTCTCTAATAACAGCTGTAGGAGCCAGATTCTCTGTGATATATTGGCAATTGACCTGCCCGGATATCATTAAAAAATAAGCAAACATAACAAAGCTAAACAGCTTCCTTATGTCGGTTTTTGGAAGTAGATTTTTTTTCATAATTATTTAGAAAATTAAAATTTGGGAAATCAAATCTAATCTTTTTCTTCCTAATTGTTATAATAAAAAAACTAATTTGTATGGTTTTCTTCCTAATTTAAATATTTGTTTAAGAGTTGTTTACAGCTATTTCTCCACGATCATAGTGATTCCCTGACCTCCCGCGGCACAAATAGAAATAAATCCTCTTCCTGAACCTTTTTGGTTTAATAATTTAGCCATTACACCAATAATTCTTCCGCCAGTTGCCGCAAAGGGATGCGCTGCTGCGAGACTGCTTCCTTTTACATTCAATTTGTTTCTGTTAATGGCGCCCAGAGGTTTCGGCAGGCCTATTTGTGCGCTAAGTTCCGGACTTTCCCATATTTTTAAGGTAGCCAAAACCTGCGCTGCAAAATCTTCATGAATTTCATAATAATCAAAATCCTGCAAGTTGAGTCCTGCTTTTTCAAGCATTCTGCTGGCGGCAAATAGAGGCGCCAATAAAAGATTTTGCTGATTTTTTACATATTCAATTGCTGCAACTTCGGCAAAAGTTATATATGCCAAGATAGGTAGGTCATGTGTTTTTGCCCATTCTTCGCTTGCCAAAAGTACGCATGAAGCACCATCTGTAAGTGGTGTAGAATTTCCTGCGGTTAATGTTCCGTTTTTTTTATCGAAGGCAGGATTTAATTTGGCCAATTTTTCAATACTGCTGTCTTTTCTCAGGTTATTGTCTTTATCCAAGCCTTGAAATGGCGTAATCATATCATCAAAAAAACCTTCATCGTATGCCTTTGCCATATTCAAATGACTTTTTAGTGCCAGATTATCCTGGTCTTCTCGGGATATTTTATAATGTTTTGCCGTAATTTCGGTATGGCCGCCCATCGAAAGTCCGGTTTGCGATTCTTCATTCCGCGGAACTAATGGTGTTAAATCTTTCAAACGGAGCTTTAAAAAACATTTAATTTTTTCTCCTAATGATTTTGCTTTTCGGGCATTCAACAATGTTTTTCTTAAATTTTCGCTTACCGAAATCGGCATATCACTAATAGAATCAACGCCGCCGGCAATACCGCAATCAATCTGTCCGAGAGCAATTTTATTGGCAATATAAATAGCACTTTCTATACCCGTATCGCAAGCCTGTTGCAAATCGCAGGCAGGAGTTGCGGGATCAAGAGCCGTTTGCATCACACATTCCCTCATTAGATTACTGTCTGCGGTATGTTTGATTACGGCACCACCAACAACCTCACCCAATAATTTTCCTTCCAAATTGTATTTTTTAATCAGTCCGTCAAGTGCTGCAGTCATCATTTGCTGGTTGCTTACTTCGGCATACGCTGAATTTGCTCTTGCAAAAGGAATTCTGTTATAGCCAACAATGGCAACTTTTCTAACGGTATTTTGAGTATTCATAGCTTTCGGAATTATGTTTCAAATAGATAAAAAATAATGATAAAGATAAGCACAGTTATTTGTAAAAAGAATAATCGAGCAGAAGAAACCGATTATTTTACAAATTCAAGCATAAAAATTATCATTAAGTAACATTGGCATAAACGAGTTTTAGGCTTTTATCCATAAAATTGCAGATTGTTTTTTATCAATAGTATAAAAGACATTTCATGATTTCTCCATTTGAAAACAGCATAACCTATGATTTTTAGAACTATTTCTCAACACAAAATATATTTTTTGCACTTATCGATTGTTTTTTTTATTTTTTTGAATTGTAAAGCGACTGCGCAGCAACAAAAAAGGCTTGAAGGCACTCAAATTGCTTTTTTATCAGATGTGCATTTACAGGATTTATACGGAAAATTTTCAGATAACAATTACCGTGGAATTTTAAATCCAAAAACAGGCAAATACACTTTGTTAAGATCAATGGCGTCTCAATTGCATTCGACACGAATTTTTAATGAAAATTATTTTGCTTTTATTGCGGCTTTGGAAGATATCGCTAAGCGAAAGATCAAATATGTAGCACTTCCTGGTGATTACACAGATGATGGACAACCGATTCACGTGCGTGGCTTAGCTGAAATTTTAAATCAATATCGAAAAAAATACAACATCGAATTTTTTATCACTACAGGCAATCACGATCCTGTTGGGCCTTTTGCTCAAGAATCAGGAAAGGAAGATTTCTTAGGGGAAGAAGGTAAAAATCAGCCGATTTACAGCAAAGAAGGCATGTATACGTCAAATTTGAAGATCGAACAGCCTGTTGTCGTTACCGCAGATATTGCTAAAATGGGTTATTTAGGAATTACGGAAGGCTTAAAAAACTTCGGATTTCATCCAAACAAAAAATATAAATTTTGGGCAACGCCTTTTTCTACGTACACTTCTCAAAATTATAGTTTTGAAAAAGCTTCTCAAGCCGCATTGCTACAGAATCGAGTGTACCATGTTGCGGCAGGTTTTGAAGTTCCTGATGTAAGTTATGTGGTAGAGCCGATAGAGGGAATTTGGCTAATGGCGATTGATGGCAATGTTTATATTCCGAAGAAAAATGCGACCGCCGATACTAAAGACTCTCAAAATTATTCGGAGGCAAGTACGGGCTATAATAATGTTTTATCCAATAAAAAACATCTTATAAAATGGGTCGAAGACATTTCGGCGCAAGCCAAACAACAGGGCAAAATACTTATCGCTTTTAGTCATTTTCCGATGATTGATTTTAATGATGACGCTTCTGCGGCAATAAAAGAATTATTAGGTCCCAATAAATGGCAGCTCAATCGTGTTCCTACCGAAGAAGTAGCGCAGGTTTTTGCTGATGCAGGTCTTAAAATTCATTTTGGAGGTCACATGCACATCAATGATACGGGAGTTCGCACTACCGCAAAAGGCAATACATTGGTCAATATCCAAACGCCGTCGTTGGCGGCTTACATTCCGGCTTATAAATTATTGACTATTAAAAAAGAGAATTTGGTCGATATACAAACCATAACTATTGATGATGTGCCGAAATATGACGAACTTTTTGATTTATACCAAACTGAACATCATTTTTTAGAAAGTCTGAACACCCAAGATATTTGGAACATCGATATTCTGAAAACCAAAAACTATCATGATTTTACCGATTTTCATCTAAAAGAATTGGTTCGTTTGCGTTTCCTGAAAGATGACTGGCCAAATGGTTTTAAAGATTTTATTCTAAATACTTCAGGCGAAGATTTGTTGCTTTTGGCCAATATCAAATCGGAGAAAGATTATGATGAATTGCTAAAGAATAAAGCTTTTTACAAAAATGAATGGACGGAATCCCAACTTGAAGTAGAAAAAACTTTAACCGAAAATAATCTGAAGAAAGAAGACCTAAATTGGACAGGTTACGATTTTTTAGTTGATTTCTACCGTTTTAGAAGTGCAGATGAACTGGCTTTGGCAGATGTTGGAGAAAAAAGAGCAAAACAATACAAGCTGTTATCGCAAGTATTTTTCGAAAATTATAAAGAAAAAAATCTTTCGAAAGAGAAACCTCTGCAAAACCAAATGCGTCTTTTTCTGCTCATTTTTAATAAGTTTATGAAAGAAGTTCCAGCAGATCATTTCAGCGTTGATATGAATTCTGGAGTTGTTAAGAGTCTGGTTGAATAGTTTTTTTTGTTTCAGGTTTCAGGTTTTTGGATGCTTATGATAGCACCAAGATTTCGCAAATCAAATAGTTTTGTTTTCCTGAGGAACGAGTGATCTTCGCAAGAACCTAACATAAAGTATTTTTTTTGATTGTCGAATTACTAACGGGAATCCCTCGTTCCTCGGGAGGACAGACTATCAAAAAACAGGGTTCAGTTATACATAAAATTAACCGTAAAGACCGCAAAGATTTTTATCTTAGTTCGCTTAATAAAAAGAATTCATTTCCATAAGAACTAAAATTAAGCAAATAACTTAAAATATATTGTCGTGACAGTGAAACAACGATTATAGAGCAGGACTAATCTAAAAGATGTCTTTATAAAATCATGGTTACAGTTTTAGAGCTTGTAGAAGGCGGAAAAATGCAAGCATAAATGCATCGCTTTTGCAAAAAACGTATTAATGAGTCCTTTGTTGTCAGTTGAATGAGTTTCTAAATTGTATTGGTGTTAAATTTGTTTTTGTCTTAAACATTTTACTAAAAGATTGTGGATGTTCAAAACCCATTTCATAGGCAATTTCATTGACTGATAAGTCTGTCGTCGATAGTTTTTCTTTTGCCAAATCAATCAACTTGTCTTGTATGAATTGTTGGGTACTTCTGCCTGTCAATGTTTTTAGTAGTCTGCTTAAATAATTAGGTGATATGTTTAACTCTGCAGAAATATACTGAACTGTAGGCAAACCTTTCTCAGGTAAATTATTTTGGTTGAAATAAACGGTGAGCAAATTTTCTAGTTTGTCAAGTATTGTGTGATTTGTTATTTTTCGTGTAATAAATTGCCTTTGATAAAAACGTTCCGAGTAGGTAAGCAATAATTCCAATTGAGCTATAATCACATCTTGGCTGAATTTGTCAATGGCTGAATTATATTCTTGATTGATGTTTTGGATAATAGCTGTAAGAATTGCTTCTTCTTTTTCAGAAAGATGTAAGGCTTCGTTTAAGTCATAGCCGAAAAAATCATATTGCTTTATTTTTTTTGCCAAAGGGGTATTCCATAAAAAATCGGGGTGAAAGATGAGCAGCCAGCCCGAATGTTCTATGCTTTGACTTTCATCTATTACAATGCTAATGATTTGATTTGGTGCAATGAAAGCAAGAATTCCTTCGGTAAAATCATAGGACTGCTGTCCGTATTTCATTTTTGCATTGAAAGTTTTTTTTACTGCAATAGAGTAAAAACCATTCAAAATACTTTTAGGCCGTTCGACGCTTCTTTTTGGTTTGATATCTTCGAATTTCACGACACTTACTAAAGGATGCTTCGGTTGGGGCAGATCCATGAAGCTATGATATTCTCCGATACTTTTTATTTGATGTGGTAATGCCATTTGAAGTTAGCTTTTAAAATCCAAATAATATTTTCAACCCGTCTTTTAAACCTGTTGGTTTTCTGCCTAACTGAATTTCAAGTTCGTCAAAAATATTTGCTTCCTGGTTATGTTTAATGTCTGTAACGAAATCTACGATTTTTTGAATTACTGACTCTGGTAAATTTCTTTGTTTCATCATGGTTTCAAACATAGCCGTTTCTATATTTGTATATTTTACATCCTTCCCCGATATCTGTGAAAGTGCAGTTGCAATATCGTAAAAAGAATATGTTTTATCGCCTGTAAAATTGTAAATTTTATTGTCATTTTTTTCTTTTAAAAGTACGTTTGCCATTCCTTCTCCCATTTCACTTCGTAATGCAAAGGATACTTTACCGTCTCCTGCTGGTAGAAATATTCCTTTTTCTAAGGATATCTTGCCTCCAATAAATTGCGGAATTGCGTCCATATACAAAATGTTCCTAAAAATAGTGTATTGCAAACCACTTTCAAAAATATAATCTTCTGTGTCAAAATGTTCAACCATTAACTTGTTAGCCAAAGTATTTCGGTCATTCAAACATCTACTTGTATATGCAATGTGTTCTACACCTTTTTTCCTAGCAGTGTCTATTACATTTTTATGTTCTTGCATTCTGTCGCCTTCGTCGCCTGATGAAATGAGTAAAACGGTATCTACTCCTTCCATCGCATTTTCTAGTGCAATTATATCATCATAACTACCCAAAAAAGCATTAAATCCTCTGGATTGAAATTCTTTTCTTTTTTCTTCTTTTCGAGTTAGAATATAAATTTGATTTGATGATATTTTTTTTAATAGAGTTTCAATTACAGTGCTTCCCAGATGTCCTGTTGCTCCTGTTACTAATATTTTCATTCTTTGTATTATAAGATTTTGCAAAATTGCAATGCAAAAGTCCGCAACATACTTATATTAAATGAAGCCAAATCTCTCTTTATTGTAACCAAACATGACTTTCTCAAAGAGAAACTCTTTACATTTCTTTGTGCCCTTTTAAGTATGAACTCCAAAATGCAATGTGCCATGATTCTGTCACAAAACTTATGCAGGATAAAAACTGTATTATTTGCCTTAGTCCTTTATAGCAGAGAAGATATCAAGTCCACAAGGTTGAACGTATACTTTTCCCATAATAATTGACATATCTAATAGCATTAATAAACTTTCGTGATCATTTCATCGATAGGCAAACGAACTTTTTTCATAGTTGCCATGTAGTCTTTTTCCAAATCACGATATCCCAAAGCAAGGATAACTGCGGAATGCAGTCCTTTCTCTTTCAAACCCAAAACCTCATCGATAATAGAAGCATTAAATCCTTCAATAGGAGTGGCATCCACTTTCAATTCTGCCGCAGCAATAAGTGCTGTTCCTAGTGCAATATAAGCCTGTTTTGCCGCCCAAAGTGCTTTTTGCTCTGCGTTAATAGCGCTGAAATAGGAATACAGTCCATTTCTAAATCCTGATAAGGCACCAGCATCAAGACCTCTTTGCTTTTCTGTCATTGCCATGTAATCGTCAATGTAAGTCGAAGATATGTCAGTGAAAGCAGCAAAAACCAATAAATGAGAGCAAGAGCTAATCTGTCCATTATACGAATCGGCACTTAATTTTTTTTGGATTTCTGGGTTGCTCACAACAAAAATACGGTAAGATTGCAGACCACAGGAAGATGCTGAAAGATTTATAGCCTCTAAGATCTGATCGACCTTCTCTTCTGTTACTTTAATGTTATTGTAAGCTTTTGTGGCGTAGCGCCATTTTAAAATTTCTATCAAATTCATTACTATGTCTATCTTAAATTTTAGCAAAGATAAATTATATTGTTCTCTTTTTGGAGTTTTTGAAGCGCACTAGGAAACTCCAAAGCAATCATCTTAGTTCACTAAAGAATATTTATCTGTTTTTCTTCATTATTATATTTGTTTAAGGATTAATAATCTTTAAAAACATATTTATAAAGAATAATTATCTGATTTTAAGTATAAATAAAAATATTTAATCTTTTATTTTCAAATTTGCAGGGTAAAAAAACTAAATATTGTCATCAGATGAAAGCGAACATACAAGAAGATAGGGGAATAAACGAAAAGCAGGATATTGAAAACACCGAGAATACAATCCAGAATGATTTTGTATTTACACTAAAGAGCACTTGTTTAGATGAAAACTATCACCCCTCAAGTGAAACGCGTGTGACAACCAATTTTGCAAACTTGGCTAGAGGAGCTAATCGCCGACAAAACTTACGTAATGCCTTATATATGATTAATAATCGATTCAATGCATTGGCTCATTTGGATAACCCAAAAGCAGATCGTTACCTTGTAGAACTTGAAATCATCACAGTAACGATGAGTATTGATGATAAGAATGGTAGTAACAATCTGCCGTTGATTGAAGTTTTAAAAACGAATATTTTTGACCACAAGACTAACCAACGTATCGAAGGTATTGCCGGAAATAATTTTTCTTCTTATGTTCGTGATTATGATTTCAGTATTTTATTGATCGAGCACAATAAAAATAAATCTAATTTTTGTATTCCTGAGAATTTTGGTGATTTGCACGGCAAACTTTATAAGTGCTTTGTGAGTTCAGCCACTTATAAAGAGCATTTTAAGATGTCACCGATCATTTGTCTAAGTGTATCGAGCAACAAAACTTATACTCGCACTGAGTATCAGCATCCGGTTCTGGGTTTTGAGTATCTGCAGGATCACTATTCTATTACTGATGAATATTTCTCTAAGATGGGTTTAAAAGTTCGTTTTTTCATGCCTCCGAATAGTGTGGCACCGATGGCTTTTTATCATTCTGGAGATCTACTTACTGATTATACGGATCTTGGACTAATCAGCTCAATCAGCACGATGGAGACTTTCCAGAAGATTTATCGCCCTGAAATTTATAATGCAAATTCTGTGGCTGGGAAAATCTATCAACCTACTCTTAAACACGAAGATTATTCACTGACTCGAGTGGTTTATGATCGCGAAGAGCGCAGCCGACTGGCTGTTGAACAGGGTAAATATGCAGAAGAGCATTTCATTAAACCTTATAAAAGTCTCATGGAACAATGGTCTGCTAATTTTACCCTTTAATTGATTACAACGCATTAAAATTATACTATTATGAAGAAATTATTATTACCGACCTCTATTGTTGGAAGTTTACCCAAACCTGCCTGGCTTGCACCACCCGAAAAACTTTGGTCACCATGGAAATTAGATGGCGATCAGCTACTTGAAGGGAAACAAGATGCTTTACGCATTTCTCTGCAGGAACAACAATTGGCAGATCTAGATATCATTTGTGACGGTGAGCAGACACGCCAGCATTTTGTAACGACTTTTATCGAACATTTAAGCGGTGTAGATTTTGAAAATCGTAAAACAGTAAAAATCCGTAACCGTTATGACGCGAGTGTTCCAGTGGTTGTAGGTGAGGTTGCACGTCAAAAAGCAGTTTTTGTTGAAGATGCTAAATTTTTACGTAAACAGACTAATAAGCCTATAAAATGGGCTTTGCCAGGCCCGCTGACAATGGTAGATACCTTGTACGACGACCATTATAAAAGCCGTGAAAAATTGGCGTGGGAATTTGCGAAAGCACTCAATGAAGAAGCAAGAGAACTTCAAGACGCAGGGGTAGATATTATCCAGTTTGATGAACCTGCCTTTAATGTGTTCTTTGATGAAGTAAACGATTGGGGAATGGCAGCATTAGAAAGAGCCATTGAAGGTTTACATTGTCAAACTGCCGTTCATATTTGCTACGGTTATGGAATACAGGCAAATACTGATTGGAAAAAGACATTAGGCTCAGAGTGGCGACAATACGAAGAAATTTTTCCTAAAATTCAAAAATCTAAAATTGATGTGGTGTCTTTAGAATGTCACAACTCCAATGTGCCTTTAAATTTAATGGAACTTGTTCGCGGTAAAAAAGTAATGGTAGGTGCCATTGATGTGGCAACCAACACTATCGAAACACCAGAAGAAGTAGCTGATACCCTGCGTAAAGCTCTTGAGTTTGTAGATGCCGAAAATCTTTATCCTTCTACAAACTGCGGTATGGCCCCGCTATCTCGAAACGTAGCTAGAGGTAAGTTAAGTGCTTTGAGTGCAGGAGCAGAAATTATACGTAAAGAACTTGGGATTTAGTTCTCAATGTATTAATTTGGATATGGTTTCCTTGTTTGAAGCCTGCTGTCCGTAGAATTTAACAGAGCGACTCTGCGGACAGACTAATGTATCTAGAGAATCTGCGTTTATCTGCGTAAGATATTTTCGTAATCTTGACTCTACGGAGGAATAATATTTAAAACACATTGAAAAAATTATTAGAAGTATTAAAAAAAGCAGGTTTCGACGGTTTCCTGTTAATGATAGCCACCATGATTCTGATGGCTTATTTTTTGCCAAAGCCGGGCATGGTCAAAGAACCTGTTTCGCTGGAGGAGATTGCCAATGCTGGTGTTTCCTTGATTTTCTTGTTTTATGGTATGCGACTGAGTGTTGAGAAACTAAAAGCCGGACTTTCCAACTGGAAAATGCACATTGTCGTCCAGTTGACAACCTTTTTATTTTTTCCGCTCATAGTTTTGGCATTTCGCCCGTTGTTTATCAATAACGGCTTCGAGCTGTTTTGGCTGGGTGTATTTTTTCTGGCAGCATTACCGTCCACAGTTTCCTCTTCGGTGGTCATGGTTTCTATCGCCAAGGGAAACATTCCCGCAGCCATTTTCAATGCAAGCATTTCCAGTTTGATCGGAGTAGTGGTTACGCCGCTCTGGGTTGGGCTATTTATAGCTTCTGCAACAGGTGATTTTGATGTTACTCATATCGTCATAAAGTTGATTCTTCAAGTCTTGCTGCCTGTCATCATTGGCATAAGCCTCAATTCCCGTTTCGGCGCCATTGCCGAAAAATACAAGAAACAGCTCAAATATTTCGATCAGGCAGTTATTTTAACGATTATTTACACGTCATTTTGCAAGTCATTTTCCGAACATCTTTTTGAAGGCTTCACCGCCCTTGAACTTGCTGGACTCGCTGCAGGGATGATGGCGTTGTTTTTTGCCGTATTCTTTTGTGTCGGACTACTCAGCCGCCTGCTTGGTTTTTCAGATGAAGACCGTATTACTGTCTTATTCTGCGGGTCTAAAAAGTCATTGGTTCACGGCACCGTTATGTCAAAAGTACTTTTTCAGCACAGTACCATCACCGGCATCGTATTGCTGCCGCTCATGCTTTATCATGCCTTGCAATTGATTGCCGCTAGTATCATCGCTCAGGGTATGGCTCGACGAAAAGAAGTATAATTTTATTTGACGTGGCCCTTTATCTTTTTTCGATAAAGGGCACCAAGGATAACGCTCCCTGCTATAAAATAATGCCTTTTAGATTTTTATACTGTGAAGATAAACGCTGCAGTATGTTATGTTTTTAATTCATATAAAATAAGATTTTTGTGTTGTTTTTGGTTATATTTGAAGAATTTTATTCTGATTTAAAAATAAATTAAACCTGTTTAAAGTAATATTCTATGGAGCAGATAGATGAAATTGATCTTCAGTTATTAAATATACTTCACGATAATTCTAAATACACTGTAAAAGAGCTTGCTAAAATGGTGAATCTTTCGGCATCGCCTGTTTTTGAGCGGATTAAAAGATTGGAAAACAGCGGATATATTAAAAAATATATTGCCTTGTTGGATGCAGAAAAATTAAATAGAGGTTTCATTGTTTTTTGTAATATCAAACTTAAACAGCACGATCGTAATATCGGGAATCAGTTTGTTAGTGATATTATGAAAATAGAAGAAATTGTGGAATGTTATAATATTTCAGGGGATTACGATTTTTTAATGAAAGTTTCTGCTAAAGACATGAAGCATTATCAGGATTTTGTGTTTAATAAATTGGGATCAGTTGAAAGTATAGGAAGTACCCAAAGTACCTTTGTTATGTCAGAGATAAAAAATATGTATGGATAGTTCCGCGATGGCTTATTTATTTAAAATTCGCTTTAGCTTTTTGTGGTAGAAAATTTATCAAGTCCAGTTAGAATCATGTTCCAGCTTCGAGAAAAAATATAAAGCCTGAGAAATTAAATTTCTCAGGCTTTTTTATGATTCAATACTTTAATTTTTTGTCACTTTGGTTAGTATACCAAAAGATTGAAAATTATCATTTTTTAATTTTTCCTCACTATCTGGGAAGTAATTGGCTCTCCTCTCTCTGTAAAAAAATCGTCGGTATAGTAGTTTTGAAATTGCATAGGGAGACCAACACCAGTTGTAAGAGATGAAGTTGTCTGTAGATGATAATGCAGATGTGGCCCTGTAGAATAACCACTGTTTCCAGCTAGACCAACCTGCTGACCTCTCTCTACCGTATCTCCGACCGCTACTATTATAGAGTTCTTTTTTAAATGAAGCATAAAGGAAAACTCTCCATTCAAATGATCAATAATAATATAATTCCCTAACGATTGCTTGCTGTTTTTAATTCCGGGAACATTATCCTCAATTGCGTTTTCCATCGCTATTATCTTTCCGTCTCCAGGCGCATTCAAACGTTTTCCAAAAGAATAATAATCTTCATTTTTGTTTCCGTCTCCTGTAGTCGCTCTTCTGTTTATTATATGAACAATGTCCAGTGCATATCTCTGGTGCCGGTTAGGCATAAAATGATGATTTAATTCCAGAGATTTCCCTCCTGCGACTATATACCAGTCGTCATCAAAAGGCAATTCTAAAACTGTTTTTGTCTTGTAATTTAAATAGATCTCTTCATCGTATTTTCCTTCATCACCCATAAGCATGTCTGCACAAGAGGTAAATAAAACCATAAAGATAATTGCAAAAAAGCATCCCAAAGATTTGATTTGTTTCATAATTAAAATTTATAGTTAATACCCAGATTTAATTGATGCTGCAGTTCTCTGTATGCACTTGGCACCTGAAGCCTCGCATAATTAAAATTATAGACTGCTTTTACATCAAAATGATTAGAAAGCTTATAGCCATACTCCAATTCCCATAAAACACTTTGATAGTTGTCTATGGTATAAAACTTACCTTCTGCGTTGGTAAGTCTAAGTAACACTACAGGAAGAGTTAATTTTGATGATAAATGTTGTTTTTCACCAGATTGGTATGTAAATCTACTCGTTATTCCAAATTCCTGATGTAGCGTATAATAATCCTCATTATTAAAAGAAGAAGTGTTTGGATTGCTATAAATAGAAATATTGGTCTGTGATTGAAGTCCTCCATATATAACAAATCGATCTTTATCATAAAACTTTTTGAGATAAGAAAAACCCAACCCAACTTTCTCAAAATCAGTATTCAGATTGGAAAGTTTATCGGTTTTTAGTTCAGATGAAAGATAATCCATCTTAATTTCAAATAGATTTTCTTTTTTACTAGTATGTGTGTAATTTAATTGATACACCGAGCTTTCATACTTATACATTGACACTGGCGCAAATTCGAGGTTTTTCAAATAGCCAAAATTATAGCCTGTCGAAAATTCCAGCTGGTTCTTTTTTTCGGTAGTTTGTGCTTGAACCGAGACTGCAGACAAAATCGCAGTCGTAAAAATGAGTCGATTTAATTTCATATAAATTGAAATGATTAAGTTGATTATGATGGCAAACCTAAATGAAATAAAAACCGATAAAGTCCAAATATCTTAAGACTGGAGAAATCCGAACTTATTTATTGGTATTCCGAAAACTGTTTGGTGTCATACCTGTAGATTTTTTGAAGGCATTGTGAAATGTTGTCTTCGAAGTGAATCCAGATTCTAATCCTATTGCCAGTAAGCTGTAGTTTTCATAGTCTGAATCTAGAATCATTTCTTTCACGGCTTCGACCCGATAGTTATTTATATAATTGGCAAAGTTATCTCCCGTAATCATATTAATGAGTTGCGAAACATATCCTGCACTTATTCCTAGCTATTCTGCTACTTTTTCTCTGTTTAGATTGTTATCTTTATAAATTTGATGCTCTTCGCAAAGTATTTCCAGCCTTTTAAAATAAGGGTTTTCTTTTGTAAAGAGATCTAAACCATTTGCATCATTTCCTTTTTTAAGGATTACTTCTTCGATAGATATTTCATCTTCTGACAAAGTTTTTTTATTTAACAGTTCTTCTATTCCTGCTTTATTGTCGGCTAGCCTGTATCTAAACACACCATAATAAGCTGTGCAATGAATTAAAAATGTAGCAAACAATGCCAGAATCTGCATAATATACGAAAGATCATATTCAAAAAGCAAGCCTGTCAGAATAGCCACCATCCAGGAAAGCATTAATACATAAACCAAAAACCATAAAAAAGTGATCCATTTCTTTTCCTGTTTATCTTTTGAAAATTTAATAAATCCGAAGGTATAAACAGCCATAAAGGGCATAAATACCAGAACAAGATAAAAATCAAAACTTCCAATAGTTTCTATAATGCTTTTAAGAAAATGCGGAATTGTAAAAATATGCGCTACAACATCGCAGTCATAAAAAACATTTGTAATGGCTGAATATAGAAACGGTGCATACAACCATCGAATCTTTTTCGAATTTCTGATGGGATGATTCAACTGATGTACAACAAACATAAAAATTAAAACAGGAAAGAGAAATGCCCATTCGACATCGTCAAGAAATCGAAGAAAAGGTATACTGCTGTAAAGATCAATTATTTCAAAGACGAGGTTAGCAATAAGAATGGAAAGCGTAAATATTGCATAAGCCAAATATTTATTGGCTTTGCTTTTGAATAATGGTGATTTTAAGATAATTGCTCCTAAAACTATTCCTTGAAAAACTGCTGTGTTAAAAAATATTGTAAAGATCAATCTATATATTTGTTGTTTAAATATACTGCTGCCATAATGTTTCCAGTACAAAAATATTTTTACTCTATTACCTACATTTTATTTCACGAAACTATACTTAATTTATTTCATTTTATGTTAAAGCAAATACAATTAAAACTAAATAAAAAGACAATTAATAAGATCCAGAATTACAAATTATGAAGCCGCGATTCTTTCATTATTTTAGTTATGGAAAACCATTTTTTTGATTCAGACGAGCAACAATTATGTTCTCTTCATTCTTGGTGTTCGAATCCTGTTAAGTTATCGAATGGTAAATCAACTATTTGTACTGTTTTCCGCGCTTCTCCGATAGAGGAGGGCGACTTTGTAACTGCAACAGGTAACATTTCCTTAAAAAATGTGAATGGAGAATATGATCATTATATTTATTGTGACATTGGGCGATTTAATAATGGCAAAATAGCTGAATTAAAAGCATTCGTCATTGAGAAAAAGTCCTGACTTCAGTAAACCACATGATAAGATGGAGCTTATACTGTAAAAGATTTAAACTTTGTAATTTTATTTAAAAAAATAGCGGTCTTTTACAACCGCTATCTTAAATATATTTTAGCCTAATTAATTAGGAAGTTTGGCAAGAAATAACAATACATCAGTACCGATTTCTTTATAATGAGTTTCTAGGGCAAAATGACCCGTTTTATAAAACTTTACAGCAACATTTGGATTGTCATGTTTGTATGCTTCTGCTCCTGCGGGAAGAAAATAAGGATCCTGACTGCCCCAAACAGCTAACATCATAGGCTTTTTATCTCTAAAATAGGCTTGAAATTTAGGATATAAAGCAACATTGGTTCTGTAATCTTTTAGCAGGTCAAGCTGTATTTCTATGTTTCCCGGGCGATCCAGAAAATGCTGATCCAATGTGTATGTTTCAGGTGCGATAAGAGCAGGATCCGAAGCACCTTCGTGATACTGATACCAGGTTGATTCTTTAGAAACAAAATCCTTAAGTGCGTCTCTGTTAGCCAGCGAAGGATCTTTCCAGTATTTCTGAATAGGATTCCAACCAGTGCTTAATCCTTCTTCATAGGCATTGCCATTTTGTGATATGATACCAGTTATCTTTTCTGGATTAGCAAGAGCAAGTCTGTATCCTGTGGGCGCGCCATAATCGAATACATAAATGGCAAAACGTTTTAAACCAAGCTTATCGATAAATTCCTGCATCGTGTTGGCAAGATTGTCAAAAGTATATTGAAAAGTAAGATGGTCTGGTGCATCTGAAAAGCCAAAACCAGGAAGATCAGGAGCTATTACATGATATTTTTTGCTTAAAATAGGAATAAGATTTCTAAACATATGAGATGATGTAGGGTAACCATGCAATAATAATAGAGTTGGAGCATCTTTAGATCCTGCTTCACGATAGAATATCTTTAGTCCATTGGCTTCAGTGTAATTGTAATGAGTGGCCTGAATTTCAGTGTTCTTTTTCGTAGTTAAAGAGTTTTTAACTTGTGCATTTGCAGCTGTTTGTGGTAGCATAATTAGACTTAGAATTAGAGTTAAGGATTTAATTGTGTTTTTCATATTTTCAATTGTTTAAGACAAAAATACACTCTATATTTGATACGTGAAAACGATTTATAATGATCTAATCAATCACTAAAAGTGATACTATGAATAGTAATGACCTAAAAATATTTGAAGCTGCAGCAACACTCGGAAGTTTTACAAAAGCTGCAGATGCAACCTTTACGGTACAATCAAACGTAACGGCTCGCATAAAAAATCTAGAAGATGAATTTGGAGCTGAACTGTTTAGAAGAGTATCCAGAAAAGTGGTTCTAACTGAAGCAGGCGAAACACTTTTGCAATATGCTAAAAAAATAGGACGATTATTGGAGGATGCAAAAAGTGATATACAGAGTGCAGACAAAATAGGAGGGACCATACGCATAGGGTGTATTGAGACCACTATGGCTCTTAAAGTGCCAGAAATCATCAAAGGTTTTGCAGCACTTTATCCCAATGTAGAGCTTGAATTTTATTCTTCAATGTTATCAGCATTGATAAGTGATGTAATCAGTTATAAACTTGATGCTGCTTTTGTTGCAGCACCCATAAATATTCTGGGCTTACAGCAGCTTATTGTTCGTGATGAACAACTTGTAATAATTGCAGGTGGTGATGTTGATAAGCTTTCGGTAGTATTAAAACAAGAACCTTTAAAAATAGTAGTTTTTGAGCAAGGTTGTTTTTTCAGGGCGCGACTTGAAACCTGGCTCGGTTCAAAAGGAATCCTCCGTTATAAAAGTACCGTACTCAATTCGATAGAAGGCATTATTAATTTTGTGGAGGCAGGTCTTGGTATTAGTATACTTCCTGCAGAAGTGGTAGAGCAATATTACAGTAACAGAAATATAAAAACTTTTCCTGTAACAAAAGAACTTGCCACGATGACCACAGTTTTAATTTACAGAAATGATGAAGCACCTTCAAAGGCTTTAAATGTATTTTTAGATCAGTATCGGAATTAAAGTTTCTGAACCATCAGGTAATGACTTTTATTTTTAGAATTTTAAACCTCATGAAAAAATCAATACTAAAGGTCATATTAATCCAAAATTCATAGAAATAACGGCTTATTTTGATGATTTTAAAAATTAATTTATTGTAAATTAACATGTTATAAAGAATCCCTCTCAGTTTATTTTTGAGAGGGATTTTTTCTTTTTTTAATCTAATTAATTTCCGTGTGCTAGCTCAGAGACTTCTGCCCATTCTTCCCAAACAGCTAATCGTTGCTCATAATGGTGTTTTACAAAAGGGAGAGCCACTTTGCCTAAAAATAAACGCAAAGGTGGATTTGTTGCAGCAATTAACTTCAATAAAGCTTGGGACGTTGCTTCAATAGTACCGAAAGAACCTGTTGTACCACTTTCCGAGAAAGCTTTTTTAATTCCATCATAAGCAGCGATACCTTTCGAATGAGTTTCATTTTTCCAAATATCAGATGCATAACCATTTGGTTCCACTAGAGTAACATGGATTCCAAAGTCTTTAACTTCTGCAGCTAAGGTTTCACTAAAGCCCTCTAATGCAAATTTTGAAGCATTGTATAATCCTAAGAAAGGTAAAGTGATTAATCCCAGAATACTTGAAGTTTGAATAATATGACCGCTTTTTTGCTCTCTCATAATGGGTAACACTGCTTGTGTCATCCATAAAGCACCAAAGAAATTGGTTTGGAATTGATCTCTTGCCTCTTGTTCGTTAGCTTCTTCAATAGCGCCGAATAGGGCATAACCCGCATTGTTAATAAGGACGTCGATTTTTCCAAAATGCTGGTGTGCTTTTTTTACCGCGGAAAATGCTGCATCACGATCATTTACATCTAGTGATAACGGTAAGATAGCATCACCGTATTTTGACACTAAATCGTTTAAAGTTTCGATATTTCTTGCTGCGGCAACTACTTTGTAACCTTCTTGCAAAAAAGCTTCTGTCCAGACTTTACCAAATCCTTTCGAAGCACCTGTAATTAAAATTGTTTTTGACATTTTTTTGTTTAAAATTAATACTTGAATTATTTTGTTTATACAAATGACCGATCGGTCATTTTTTAATTAAAAAAAAACTACAGTGATTGTGCTGTAATCATTTTTTTTAGATTTTTATTTATAATTTTCATTTTAGTGTTGTTACCAGCTACTCTACAAATTAAAACACCTCCTTCAATCATAGCAAACATCATAGTAGCAAAATCTTCAGGTTTCCAATCCAGTTTAAATTCACCATTATCAATTCCTTCTTTAATGATATCTGATAGTAATTTTTGACTTTTTGCAATCAGATTATTTACTTTCATTTTAATAATTTCATTAGTATCATCGGCTTCTGTACCAAAATTAAGCATAGGACATCCGCCAATTACTGTCGGTTTATTAGGATCAATAAAGAAATCCAAGTAATTATAAAGCTTTTCTTTGGCTGTTTTGTATTGACTTAATTTGTTTATCAATTTGTTTGAGAGTTGTTCCATATTATAATCAACAGCACTTGCAGCTAAGAGATCTTTATTTTCGAAGTGTACATACAGAGTGCCTTTTGAAAGTTTTGTGGCTTCCATAATATCACTCATTGCTGTGGCTGCTATTCCTTTCGTGTTAAATAAAGGTGCTGATTTCTCAATGATGAACTGTCTTGTTGATTCTCCTTTTGACATGATGATTGAATTACAAAGCAAATATATGACCGAACGGTCATATAAAAAAATAAAATGACATTTTTTTTTTGCCTAATTCTTTAAAAGTCAAGATTTCCGTGGTTTTTTTACCTATCCGGGAGCTTTTTTAAATGCAGATATTTATTAGGTTTTTGAGGATTCTTTTAGAATGTGATATACATTACGCGATCCAGTTTAAATAGTTTATGAACCGGTTCTGTCGCATCTAAAGCTAAGTTTTATCGCCTTTTTAAATTCTTAAACTCATGAATACTAATGTTCATTGCTATCCGAAGTCTATTATACTGAAGGCAGTATATTTTAAGCTTAGGTTTGCATTAAGCTATCGGGATGTTGAAGAGATCATGAAAATGTGTGGAGTTGATGTTGATCATGCTACTATTCAGCGGTGCTTCATCCTTGATACTTTTCTAATAAGTATAAGGATTTAAACCAATAGCCTTAACAAACTTTATAAAAAGGAAAAACCTTCTTTTTTGTTAAATTTTCCGAGGGAATCACTTCTTTATGCATTTAAAATAGCAACTGGAATTAATTATTTTATTCAGTAGCCGATTTTTATCAGTATTGGATTTTTTATAGCTTTAATCTGTTTATGATTTAGTTTGATCATTAATAATACTACTATTTTCACGTTAATTCCTTATACGGAACCTTTTATTATAAAATGATGATGTTAGGAGGGGTGCAAAGTTCTCTAGAAATTAATTTATTAAAGTAACCAAATCAATGAATTGTTGAGTTAAATCGCGGATTTCAGAATGCTTATTTCAATTAAAACTTGATCTAAACTTTAAAGGACTTAGACCACTTTTACTTTTAAATAATCTACTGAATGATTGTGGATGTTCAAATCCTAACTGATAAGCAATTTCTGAAATAGATAAATTTGTAGTAGATAGTATTTCTTTTGATTTTTCAATTAACTTATTGTGAATATGTTGTTGTGCATTTTGTCCAGTAAGATTTCGTAACATATCACTTAAATAACTTGGAGAAACATTCAGTTGATCAGCAATCAATTGAACTGATGGAATTCCTTGAATTGATGAATCTACATTATTGAAATAATTGTCCAAAATTTCATCCAACTTTATCAATATTGTATTATTTACTGACTTGCGGGTTATAAATTGACGCTTATAAAACCGGTTACAGTAATTCAATAGTAATTCAACTTGAGCAATAATAACATCTTGACTGAAATCATCTATTCTGCTATTTAATTCGTCATCAATACTATTGAAAAGGGATAAAATCGTTTCTTTTTCTTTATCGGATAGGTGCAGTGCTTCATTGGCAGCATACGAGAAAAAACCATACTCTTTAATTTTTTTTGCTAATGGATATGATAAAAGAAAATCGGGATGAATTAACAATAAACTACTGTTGGTATGATGATGACTTGGACTCTCAAATAGTTGATTAGGTGCGGTAAATACGAGACCGCCTTCTCCAAAGTCATAATAGTTTTGTCCGTATTTTGACTTACCGCAAATTCCTGTTTTATAGGAAATCTTGTAAAAATTCATAACCATTGATTTTGGGAAATCATACGGCAACTTTTGAAGTTGTTGAATATCAATAAAACTAATCATCGGATGTAAGGGCTTTTGCAGCCCAAACACCTGATGAAAGTCTGTTAGTGATTCAAATTTATAAAATGATTTATCTCTTTTCATGTTTTGAATTTTCAATTTGAGTATTTTTATTTACTATGTTCTAAGGCAAATTCTTTAACAAAATCAATAAATTTTGTTTTACCAAATGTCGGTATATTGCGATAAAAATCCTCATAAAGTAAACCACTTCGCTGACTTGCTTGCATTTCAACCAATCCCTTTGCAATTTCATTGTTTACACCCTTGGACAACATTGCTTCAAGCATTTCTGCGTCTGAAATTTGAATCCATTTTAAATTTGGATTTCCAATGGCTTCACCTATAATTTTTACTAGTTCATTAGGAGATATTTCATCACTTGCTAAGTAACGAACTTTTCTACCTTCAAAAGGCAATTCCATTTCTTCGGCAATTGCATCTGCGATATCCAATGGTGAAACCCAAGGTTCTTTTTTGTCACCACCATGATTTGAAATGATTGCTCCTTTTTCTTTGATGGATTGCATAGATCTGTACAAATTTGTGTAAAACGAAGTTGGTCGGATAAATTTTATGGCAATATCATTTGGAAGTTGTTTAAGGATGTTTTCTACATCATAATGAGCAGAAATTGCCCCATAACCAGTTGCACTATGTGCACCTACACTACTTAAGTGTACAATTTTTTTTACGCCAGAAGTTAAAACAGCTTTTTTATAATTATTGCCAATAAGATGAAATCCTGCCAAGAAGTCTACTTCTTTGTCAAAAAGATTACCGATACCTTCCCAAGCTTCCATAAGGTAAACGATATCTGCACCTTTGAAAGTTTGGATTAAGAAATCAACATCTTTCATAGAGCCTATTGCCGCTTTTGCACCTAATGCTTCGATGTTTTTTTGTTTATCAGCTTTAGTTGTAATCACTGTTACGTCGTGACCTTTTTGCACTAAGATTGGTGTAAGCACTTTTCCTATATTCCCTAAAGAACCAGTAATTATTATTTTCATAACATTATATTTAATTAATTATGCAAAGATCAAATACAAGCTAAATACATATGTAGCTTAATTACCGTATTTTGTAACTTAAATGAGATTATTTAGAAATTATTTTACAACAGTAGCTTCAACTTCGACTTTCAATGTTTCAAATAGACTTTTAACTTCTAATAGCGTACTTGTTTGTTTTATTCCGTGCTTTTCAATCCAATTTTGAAAAATGTCAAAGCAAGTGAAAAGTTCTTCAGATGAAGTGGTATAAATGTTTAAACGAATTATGTTTTTGCACTCATAGTTAGCATCGACTATTACTTTTTCTAAATTTTGCAAACTTTGAATAAGTTGACTTTTCATATCGCCGTTACTAGATTTACCATCAGCATCAATTGCTGTTTGTCCAGAGACATACAAAGTACCTTTTACATTTTGTACATCAACTGCTTGTACATAACTTCTACTATCCTGCCATTGCCAAGGATTAATGATTCTTTTTTCCATTTTTTTTTCTTTTTTGTTTTGTGAAAAAACGCTGTTAATTGTTAATAATGCGAGGACTAAAATTTTTGCAGTTTGTTTCATAAATTTATTTTTAATTAATGTAACAAAGTTGCAGCAGTGGAATTAAAAAAGATGTGATGTACATCACAAAATAAAAAAGCTGAATGAAATGATATTAGGAAGAAAATCTACTTAATGTTTCTCTTGAAACACCTAAATATAAAGCTAGTTGATTTTTTGGTACTCTTTGAATCAGAGTAGGATATTTAGATAGTAATTGATGGTATCTTTCTTGTGCATTATTTGTTAATAAAGATATTATACGTTGTTGAGATGCAATGAATCCTGAATTTGATAACTTAATTAAAAATTGTTGCATTTTAGGAATTTTTGCACAAATAAATTCATAATTTTCAATCGGTAAACACAACACTTCAGTATCTTCAATACATTGTAAAGACATTGTTGATCTCGTGCGAGTGAAATAGGCATTAAAGTCCGATTCCCACCAATCTTCCATCGCAAAAGAAATAATATGTACTTTGCCCAAATCATCAGTATAATTAAGTTTCACAAGACCAGAAACGATATAGTATGCCTCATTTACCATTTCACTTTCCTTGATAAGAAACTGATTTTTTTTATATTTTTTTTCTGAAAAAAGCGAACTAATCATGTCTATCTCATCAATAGTTAAGGTTACTATTTTTTCGATATGTTTTTTTAAGTTTTCTTGCATTTTTTTAAATTGAAAGATTTCACAAATTTAAATTAAACAAGTAGCAATAGATATTTTTTACTTAAAAAATATGTTTAGAATAGATGCTAATTTAATTCCCACATTAATGCGCTATTGGGTTGAGTAAATATTTATTTTGATTTGAAATTTTATTTTTTTTCATTAAACAAAACACCTTCTTAAGGGAGTCGGTTTTTAAATTTAATGTTTAAATTCTTTTAAAGAAGACATAATTACTACTAATCAAAGCCACAATACAATATTTTATATCGGTTCTGTCGCATCTAAAGCTAAGTTTTATCGCCTTTTTAAATTCTTAAACTCATGAATGCTAAAGGTCATTGCTATCCGAAGTCTATTATACTTGAGGCAGTATATTTTAAGCTTAGGTTTAGATTAAGCTATCGAGATGTTGAAGAGATCATGAAAATGCGAGGAGTGCATGTTGATCATGCTACCATTCAGCGCTGGGTTTATTAGTTTACACCTCTAATAGAGTCAGAGATGAAGAAGAGAAAAGGTAGAGTGGGGGCGAGCTGGAGAATGGATCAAACCAATATCAAAGTAAAAGGTATTTGGTGTTATTTATATCGAGCAGTAGATGAACTAGGCAATACAGTAGACTAATTAAAGCAATTGCTAATAATTACCGGTCAAGAGTAATAAATATTGATAAAAGCGGTTCTAATGCCGCAGCGATCAAAGTATATAATAAACGTTCATTCACAAAGATTAAAATCTGGTAATGTAAATATGGCAACAATATTGTAGAACAGGATCATCGTTTTATAAAGTGGCGTATACAAAACGGATTAGGCTTTAAAAGTTTTGAATCGGCCAAAAGAACATTGAGTGGAATTGAAGTTATACATATGCTTAGGAAGAACCAGATTGTTAGACCAGAGATAACTATTTTTATATCCTTCTGTAAATTAGCAGGCTAACTTTTAAATTACTTAAATTCTTATATTTGATTATGACAGATGAGACAGAACCAATTTGTGATATTAATAGCTTTACTTGACAACTAAATATGTCAATTTAGTAGATTTGTAGTTGCTCAACCAAAGAAATCCGCAATGGCAGAAAAAAATATCATAACAAAAACATTATATGACTTATACATCGAACTAGGCGTATCAGTTGAGATGTTGGATCCTAAAGCAGGTATTGCTATAGTTAATTTAAATGATGTGGGTTTTGAATTGCCCTATAAATCACCGGCATTCAGACCCAACTATTTTTCATTTCTATTTGTAAAAAAAGGTTTGGGACAATATACTATAGATGATAATAACTTTACGGTAGAACCTGGATCCATTTATTTTACCAATCCAAGCAATTACAGAACTTTTGAATGGAATGCAATAGAAGAGATTTATTTGATTTGTTTTGATGAAAGCTTTCTAAAGGAAAATGTGCATCAGGATGTATTTAATGAATTTTCATTTTTATTGACAGAAACCGTTCAGCCAAAAATCCTAAATATTGAGTTTTACAGTCAGATCGAACAGATTTATCTACAGATTCAAAAAGAATATTTAGGAAATTCCAGATACAAATATAGAATAATAGGCAGTTTGTTTGTTGTTCTTCTTATAAAGATAAAGGAATATTTTTGGGAAGATTATAATCCAATATATGAAGGTAACCGATCCTCGCAGATTGTAAAAGATTTTAAACGTGCACTGGAACAGCATTATCGTGATTTAGGTAGCGGTAAAACTCAGATTGTTTTTAGAGTACAGGATTATGCAAATGCTCAAAATCTGCATCCTAATTATTTAAGTACCGTTATAAAAACCAAAACAGGCAAACCAATCGCAACCTGGATTGCCGATAAAACTATATCAGAAGCGAAATCATTATTACAAAATTCAACAGCTTCAATTAAAGAAATTGCTTATTTGCTGGGATTTTCAGAAGCTGCGCATTTTAGTAATTATTTTAAGAAACATACCAATATTTCTCCTGTACTTTATCGAAAGGAGACCGCCAACTAAAATAAAAAAAGCCTGCAAATTCAAATTTTGCAGGCTTTTTTTATTATTTCCTTATCCTTTTTTTTGCAAAATAATGCATGTAAATTCTAAATATTTAAAATTTGTATGTTATGCTTTATTCCTTGCAATATTCAACGCTTAGTACCCCCCTATATTTGCCATATCAAATTTGAACAACAATTAATAATCGTTTAAAAAATTGAAATCATGAAAAAATTAAACAATAAAGTAGCGTTAATTACAGGTTCTGTTAGAGGATTAGGAAAAGCCATTGCCGAGAGATATGCCGCTATGGGAGCAGACATCGTAATCAATTATTCTAAAGATCAAGTTTCGGCAGATGAAGTTTTAAAAAACATTAAAGCAATGGGAGTAAAAGCAATTGCAGTTCAGGCCGATGTAAGTAAATTGGTCGATTTAGAAAGATTATTTGCCGAGGCAAAAGCAGCTTTTGGAAAAATTGATATTGTAGTGGCCAATGCTGGAATTGAAATGGTAGAGGTTCCTGTAACTGAATTTACAGAAGAACAATTTGACAAAGTATTTTCTATTAATACCAAAGGAACTTATTTCACGCTTCAGCAAGCAGCTAAATATATTGAAAATAACGGAAGAATTATTTACATAGCTTCAAGTACAACTTCTTTCCCAGTTCCCGGAATGGCAGTTTATGGAGGAAGTAAAATAACACCAAGATATTTGGTTGATATTTTATCTAAGGAAATAGGACACAGAGGGGTAACGGTAAATTCTATAATCCCTTTTGCTGTAGATCATTCGGGGATATTTGCAGAAGCAGATAGTTATCCAGAATTGAGAAAACAACTCTTAGACAGCTGCCCAATGCGACGACTGGCAGAAGTGGAAGATGTAGCCAATGTTGCTGAATTTTTCGCAAGTGATCTGTCTTCTTTTGTAAACGGGCAGCATTTGTTGGTAAACGGTGGAGCAATAAACTAAAATTTAGGATTATTTTGAAAATATTATTAATAGGACTGTTCCTTATGTGTGTGGCGTGTGGACAGCCCACAAATAATTTGAAGAAAGTGGATTTTGAAAGAATAAAAAATCAAACCGTAAAAAAAGCAATTGAAGCTTTGCAAAATGCCGATGAAGTTGCGTGGTTTTCATTATTTACTAATGACGCCCAACTTTATGATGATGGAAATAAAAAGGAATTTAAGAGTTTTTTTAAAAGAGCCATAGGACACGAAAAATTCACTTCTATTGACAAAATAGAGAATAATTCACTCTTAATTTATGGAAAATTTCACAGTGATTTATGGGGGAATTTTCAAACGTATTTTAAGTTTAAAATTAATGATGAAGGGAAAATAGAACGATTAGATATTGGACAAGCAGATTATTAAGCAGGCATATCCTTTAAGCTGTATAAGTAATTCTTTAGTATTTACATTTTAAAAAATAATAATAACAACAATCTTGGATAGCAAATTAGAACAACAAAATAATAATAATTTAAAAAATCATAATCATGAAAAATTTACACAACAAAGTAATTTTAGTAACAGGAGCTTCTAGAGGAATTGGCGCAGCAGTAGCCAAAAACTTAGCTGAAAGAGGCGCAAAAATTATCGTTAACTATTCTGGTAGCTTGCAGGCCGCAGAAGAAACTGTAAATGCAATTAAAAGCATTGGAGGTGATGCAATTGCTGTTCAGGCAGACGTAAGTAAATCAGAGGAAGTAAAAGCCATGTTTGAGTATGCAATTGCTCATTATGGTAAAATTGATGTATTGGTCAATAATGCAGGTATTATGATCACCAAATTGATAAAAGACACTACAGATGAGGATTTTACCAGACAATTTGATATTAACGTAAGAGGCACATTTAATACACTTAGAGAAGCTGCAACACAATTGGCAGACAACGGCAGTATTATCAATTTCTCTACTTCTGTAAACAGAATCATGTTGCCTACTTATAGCACTTATGTGGCTACAAAGGCAGCTGTAGAACAATTAACTAGAGTGATGGCAAAAGAAGTAGGAGCACGAGGAATTAATGTTAATTCAATTTCTCCTGGCCCGACCAATACAGCACTTTTCACAACAGGAAAACCACAAGAGGTTATAGACAGATTGGCATCGTTATCTGCATTTAATAGATTGCGAGAGCCAGAAGATATTGCGCAGACAGTTGCATTCCTTGCTAGTGATGAAGCAAAGTGGATTACTGCTCAAAACATTGGAGTAAACGGTGGAATGGCTTAAAATAAAAAAATAATAATTATGAAAACTTTTTTAACTGCCATTATTTTTGGACTTTTTGGAGCAGTTGCTGTTTCAATATCATTTGCAGCTCAATGGCCAACTTGGGTAATGTTTATTGCTTGGGTCAGTTTTTACATTTTTGGTAAAAATATTAAAACCTCTTTTTTTGCTTTTATTCAGATCATTTTAGGAATAACGATGGGAGTAATGATAGAGTTAACGGGATTTTTTTTAGGTAGCTATTTAGGTGTATTTGGTTTGCCGTTATCTATATTTCTATTTATCGGTTCACTAGCCTATCTTTCTACTATAAAAAGTCTAAGTAATATTCCTGCTTGGTTTCTGGGGCTTATTGTGTTTTTTGGGATTCATCCAAAACTCGAGCCTTTACCGATATTGGGATTAACAGTTCCATTAATTTTTGGTTTCGTCTTTGCCTTTTTAAACAATGCAGCTGTCGATAAAATTCATTATGATTCGGTATACTAAGAAATTAGTTTAATACTTTTCTATTTTAAATTCAAGCCGAATTAATTTTGAGGGCGCTTTATTTTGACCATTCATCTCTGGTTAAAATCTTAATTAATGTCATCTAAGAGAAGGATTTAAATTCCAATATTTAGAAATGCTTTGTCGTATTTATAAATCATAACTTTTATCTTTAGATTTTTGAATCTTTAAATAATGAACACTAGAGGTCATTCTTATCCAAAATACATAATTCTTCATGCAGTATATTTCAAGCTAAGATTTACACTAAGTTACCGGGATGTTGAAGAACTAATGAAGATTAGAGGAGTCATTGTGGATCATGCCACGATTCAGCGTTGGGTTTATTAGTTTACACCTCTAATAGAGTCAGAGATGAAGAAGAGAAAAGGTAGAGTGGGGGCGAGCTGGAGAATGGATCAAACCAATATCAAAGTAAAAGGTATTTGGTGTTATTTATATCGAGCAGTAGATGAACTAGGCAATACAGTAGACTAATTAAAGCAATTGCTAATAATTACCGGTCAAGAGTAATAAATATTGATAAAAGCGGTTCTAATGCCGCAGCGATCAAAGTATATAATAAACGTTCATTCACAAAGATTAAAATCTGGTAATGTAAATATGGCAACAATATTGTAGAACAGGATCATCGTTTTATAAAGTGGCGTATACAAAACGGATTAGGCTTTAAAAGTTTTGAATCGGCCAAAAGAACATTGAGTGGAATTGAAGTTATACATATGCTTAGGAAGAACCAGATTGTTAGACCAGAGATAACTATTTTTATATCCTTCTGTAAATTAGCAGGCTAACTTTTAAACTACTTAAATTTTTATATTTGATTCTGACAGATGCGATAGAACCGACTTTTGTATGATATGAAGAGGATTTGAAAAAGATGGATATCTTACACCGATAAAACAAAATGAGGTAAATACTTTAAATGTTGTGATTGATAGTCCTTAAACGAAAAAGAAAATAAAATCATTTTATTTATAACTTCCAAAAAAATAAAGGTCTGGATTCTAATATTATCTTAAAATTTAAAGATGAATGCTTTTCCATATTATATAAATAAAATATTAGGTATAAATACCTGTTTTTTTTAACAATGCAGTATTTGAAGATTTGTTTTTTTTGTAATTCACTATAATTCAATTATTTGCACGAATTTATTTGTAATTTAATTCATTGTCCTATTACAAGAGAAAGTAAAATAAATAATCGCGTAAAATTATTTCAAATAAATAATTTAGATTTGCTTGCGAAATTTAATCATGCTAAATCTTACAAAAAACCGCTAATGAAACAACTTTACTTATTACTTCTCTTCCTTTTATCGTTTTTTAGTTATTCTCAAGATGTTCTTTGGGAAAAATCGTATGGAGGACAACATGCCGATTATCTTTTTGATGCGCAACCTACTGCCGACTACGGTTTTATTTTAGCTGGAAGTTCCTTGTCTAATAAAACGGGAAACAAAACAGACGACAATCATGGAGATCTTGATTATTGGATCTGGAAAATGAATGAGAAAGGAGATCTTGATTGGCAAAAAAGCATTGGCGGAAGCGGTTTTGACTTGCTTCAAAGCATTAAAATTACCAGAGACGGCGGATTTATTCTGGCGGGTACTTCTGGATCTTCCAAAGGTTTTCAGAAAAAAGAAGACTGTAAAGGGATTACCGATTTTTGGATGATAAAGTTAGATGCCTCTGGTCAGGAGCAATGGCAAAGAACTATTGGCGGCAGTGGTCAGGACGAACTCTTGTGCGCATTTCAAACCAAAGACGGAGGTTATATTTTAGGAGGTTCTTCCAGTTCTAATCCTCCAGTCTCTGAAAAATTCGATGCAAAATCTTCCCTGACTACAAAATCAGATTTATACAATAAGTCAGAAAAAAGTAGAGGCAACATGGATTATTGGGTAGTAAAACTGGACAAAGGAGGAGTGATTCAGTGGCAAAGAACCTATGGAGGTCAGTATGCAGACCTACTCCGTAGTATGGAACAGACCGCTGATAACGGCTATATTTTAGCAGGCTACTCCAGTTCTCCAGTCTCGGGCGATAAAACAGTTGCCAACAAAGGTGTCGGTGATTTTTGGATTCTAAAAATCAATGATGTAGGAGAAATTCAGTGGCAAAATGCCTACGGCGCAGATGGCGATGATCAGCCGTATGCTATTAGACAGACTTTTGATGGCGGTTACATTGTGGGTGGAAATACCAACAGCAAAAATCCGCTAACTTCTCTTGGTGGCATTGTAAGTAACGGCACTGATTATTGGATTTTAAAATTAGACCCAGAAGGCGGCGTGATTTGGAGCAAAACCTATGATTTTGGAAAGGTTGATATCCTGACTTCACTGGTAGAAAATAGTGATCATACCTATTTGATTGGAGGTTACGCTCGAGGCGAAATGACTTCAAACGACAAAAGCGTGATGGGTAAAGCGCAAGGTTTGATTGCAAAGGAAAAAGACGGTATTAACGATTATATTGCTCTAAAGATGGATGACAAAGGTGAAGAACTTTGGAATAAAACAGTAGGCAGTGGAGGCGAAGATATCCTTAGAAAGTTAATCGAAACCCGCGATGGTGGTTATTTGATGGCAGGAACATCTAACTCAAGTTCCTCAAAAGACAAAAATTCGAATATGGGCGGTAACGATTTTTGGGTGGTCAAATTAAAAGACAAAGAAAAAATTGAGAAAAAGAAATCCAATATAGAGGCCATACCCAATCCTGCAGCCACATTTACCAATATCATTATCGGTTTTGATTATGAGAGTGGCTCAGCCACATTGGTTGATATTTCAGGTAGAATCCTGCAACACTTGGACATTAAAAATCGCACGATTCCTCTCGATCTGAGTCGTTATTCAGAAGGGATTTATATTATTAATGTAAAGACGGATGCGGGGAGTGGAAGTGTCAAAGTGATTAAAACTATTAAATAAATAAGATGAAAAAGAGATTTCTTATACTATTCTTGCTAAAAATTACCTTATTAATGTCTCAAACGGGAAAGGATAATTATTTTCCACCGACACCAGAGGCAAATTCTTTAATGAGATATGTTGATGTACCTGTTAACTATTCTACTGGAG
This sequence comes from Flavobacterium flavipigmentatum, assembly GCF_020911905.1. NCBI lineage: Bacteria > Pseudomonadati > Bacteroidota > Flavobacteriia > Flavobacteriales > Flavobacteriaceae > Flavobacterium > Flavobacterium flavipigmentatum. The sequence continues at coordinate 3,010,613 of NZ_CP087133.1, forward strand.
TTACTAATTATTCCATTCCTATTCATACTATCAAATTAAAGAATTTAAATATCCCTATAACTTTAACTTACCAATCTTCAGGGTTAAAACCTTCAGAAATCGCGAGTAATGTGGGGTTAGGTTGGGAATTGAATGCAGGAGGGAAAATCACGCAAAATGTGGTTGGGCAGAATGATATTGAAAATACTGGTCCCACAAATCCTTATTGGAATTTACCGCATGATAAAAATTTTAAACTTCCACTACCACTTCCTGATTATTTTCAGGGTCTTGATAGGCCAAATGTTAGGGATAGTTTACTGCAGCCCCATACAGATTATTTTATTTTTAATCAAATAGATCAATTTAATATAGATACAAAACCAGATATATTTTACTATTCAACTTCAAATAAATCTGGAAAGTTTTTCTTCGCTAGTAACCGTGAAACGAAACAGATTCCTTTTGGGAAAGATAAAATTGTTTACGGCTCAGGTAATGGTTATTTTGAAATTACAGATACAGAAGGAGTTAGATACATCTATGGTGTGCAAACAGAAACTGCTAATTTAACTACAAATACTTGTTTGGCTTTTCCTGCCTTAAGTGGTTCAGTTCGAAACAACTCCTATACTTATTACCTGACTCAAATTATCACGTCTAATAATGAGACGGTAGATTTTATTTATGAAACCGTCAAATATAATTTGATGAATGATAAAGATTATACAAGATATTATCATTCGATTTATGGAGGAGGAGAAAAAATTACATCTTATTACTCAGAAATTACGACCAAGGTTTTAACTAAAATTAAAGTTAATCAGGATTATGAAATTGATTTCTTATATAAAAATTTCAGGAAAGATATAAAAGGTCTGGCGACAACTCAGTTGACTGCCCCAAAAACTTTAGATAATATAAAAGTTACCTATAAAAACGAAGTAGAGACTTATAAGTTTGACTATGGTTATTTTGGTATTTCAGATAGTTCATATGACCCGGGTCTTTTTGAAGGTTTATTGGTAAATGAAAATACAGGGTATAAATTAAAATTAAAAAGTTTCCAAAAGACAGGAGAAAATCCCTATGTCTTTTCTTATTATAATGAAGCTGCGGTGGAAAGATATACGCCTTGTTTAGATCACTGGGGATATTATAGTGATAACTGCAACAGATATACAATGAACATTCTTTTTGGTGATTTCAATTTAAATCAGAAATTACCTAATCTGGAGAAAAGTAAAACCAATGTACTACAAAATGTTACGCTTCCAACCAAAGGAGAAGTGGAGTTTTCATATGAACTTAATGCTTGTTCTAATGTTGATATGTCTACACCAATTTATGATTGGGCACATTATTCGGTTCATTCGAATGTGGATGATCAACTAAGCTATCAGGAACAAGTGGTTGATTCAATTTTTACTGTACCTGAAAACTATGCCACTGTTCCGGCTGTAACTTTTAATATTCATAGTCAGGGACCAGCCACAACAGAAAATAACGTAGTTGTTGAACTTTATGAAGTTAAAGATAATGGACAGTTGCGCAAACTTGAATTTGTACTTACAGGTGTTGGAAACCAGACTAAACCTTATCACGGATATCCTTTAGAAGGAGGTAAAAAATACAAATTAGTGCTTAGATGTAAAGATAATGAAGAGAATCAGGAGAAATTTGTCACGATATCATTTTTGACTTCAACTAATGTCCCAAATCCAATTACTTCGGTTGGAGGCCTTAGAATAGGTGATATAAAAACAAAAGAATCAGGTAGTGTTAAGAGTATCCGATCTTTTGAATATGATATTGATGGCCAGTCTTCTGGATTATTGTATGAAAAACCATTTTACTTTGATCAATATGGCTATTTTGCTAATATTTATAACCCTGAGCAAAACAACTATTTGTCGGGTGAAGTTAGTTATGCCGTTCAACATTCCAGAATTCCTACTGATTTATTTGGTTTTAATGGCTATCATATATTTTACAAAAAAGTTACCGAAAAAGTTACGGATGTATATAACCCATCCAACAAAATAAAAACAGAAAAGTATTTTACTTTTTATGATGATATACGATATGGTGAGCAGACTTATTTTTCAAAAATATCCTATAATTGGAAAAGAGGATTACCATCTCAAATCAATGAATTTAATAATGGGGATGTTATAAGAAAAACTACGTTTTCTTATAATTTTTTAGACACACCGCCGGGATCCATTATGTCTAGTAACGAACCGGGTTTTCCTTTAAATAACCCAACATTTCCTAATGAGTTTTATAAGAGAAGTATAGATTTACATGTTTATGCTCGTAATGAATCCAGATATCATATTTATTCATATTCGGAATTCAGACTAATATCAGCCTGGTATTATATGGATAAAAAAACGGTTGAAGAAAATCTAGACGGGAAAATCTTAAAAAGAGAGGAAGAATACATATATGATAATCCAGCACATGCGCAACTAACGTCACAGACTACAAAAAGTTCTAAAGGAGAAATAATTGAAACCAAATATTTTTATCCCGATGATCTACTGGGCGAACCGCTAATGTCGGAACTAAAAGCGGTAAATAGAATTGGCACACCCATAATTACAGAACAATACAAGGGGGGTAACTTATTTTCTAAGAATAAAACAGTTTTTGCTAAAGATGCCTCAACAGGTAATTTACTGCTTCCAAAAGAAGTGTACTCTGCTAAGTTTCCTAATGATTTACCCAGTATTCTAAATGTTGGAAATCTCGAAAAGAAAATCGTCTACAATCAATACGATGATAAAGGAAATGTTTTGCAATATACTCCAGAGAGCGGAATTCCAGTAAGCATTATTTGGGGGTATAATAAAACACAGCCTATAGCTAAGATAGAAAATGCGACGTATACAGCAGTAGAGCAATACGTATCGAATTTACAAAATTTGTCTGATTTAGACAATGACAACTGCATGTCTAGCAGTTGTAAAGAACAAACTTTACGTGTGGCTTTAAATGCATTAAGAGCTAATTTTCAGCAGTCTATGGTGACAACCTACACTTATAATCCCCTTGTTGGTGTTACCAGTATTACGGATCCTAAAGGAATATCATCTTATTATGAGTACGACGCTTTTAATCGCCTTAAATTTATAAAAGATAAAGATTTAAATATCCTTCAAAAATACTGTTACAATTATAAGGGGCAACAAGTAGATTGTAGTGATAACAGTTCTACTTCTACTTATATTTATAAAAGCATGGCCAGAAGTGGTTTCTTTGCTAAAAACAATTGTGGAGCTGGAGGTACTGGTTCAAGTATAACTTTTGCCCAGGCTGAAGGTGCAGTGACTTCGACTATTTCGCAATCAGATGCAGATTCAAAAGGTCTTGATAAATTTAATAGCGATGGTCAGGCCAATGCCAATGCTCAGGGCGGTTGTAGCTTTAGCAGTGTTGCTTTGAGTGGTTCTTTTACAAAAAATAGTTGTGGTTCAGTAGGAGTTGGTTCAAGCGTTGCGTATAGCCAATCGGCAGGAGTTGTCACTTCAACTATTTCTCAGGCTAATGCGGACTCCCAAGCCTTAAACAAATTTAATATTGATGGTCAGGCCAACGCTAATGCTAGTGGATATTGTACTTTTAGCAGTGGAGCATTAAGTGGAACGTTTACCAAAAATAATTGCGCGTTAGGCGGATCGGGTTCTAGTGTAGGTTTTAACCTTGTGGCAGGTAGTTTTACCTCTACGATCTCGCAGGCCGATGCCGATGCTCAGGCTCTGAGTTATTTTAATGCCCAAGGTCAGGCCAATGCCAACGCTAATGGATATTGTACTTTTAGTAGTGGAGCATTAAGTGGAGCGTTTACCAAAAACAATTGCGCCTCAGGCGGATCTGGTTCGAGTGTAGTCTTTAACCTTGCTGCAGGTAGTTTTACCTCTATGATCTCACAGGCTGATGCCGATGCTCAGGCGCTTGCTTATTTTAACACGCAAGGTCAGGTTAATGCCAATGCGAATGGTTACTGTACTTTTTACAGCGTTGCCAGAAGTGGAGCGTTTACCAAAAACAATTGCGCCTCAGGCGGATCTGGTTCTAGTGTAGGCTTTAGCCTTGCTCCAGGTAGTTTTACCTCTACGATCTCACAGGCCGATGCCGATGCTCAGGCTCTGAGTTATTTTAATGCACAAGGTCAGGCCAATGCCAATACTAATGGATATTGCACTTTTTACAGTGTTGCCAGAAGCGGAGCGTTTACCAAAAACAATTGCCCTTCAGGGGGGGCTGGTTCCAATGTAGGATTTAATCTTGCGGCAGGTAGTTTTACCTCTACGATCTCACAGGCCGATGCGGATGCTCAGGCTATTAATTATTTTAATGCACAAGGTCAGGCCAACGCCAATGCCAATGGTTATTGCACTTTTTACAGTGTTGCCAGAAGTGGAGCGTTTACCAAAAACAATTGCGCCTCTGGCGGATCTGGTTCGAGTGTAGGCTTTAATCTTGCTGCAGGTAGTTTTACCTCTACGATCTCACAGGCCGATGCCGATGCTCAGGCTCTCACATATTTTAATGCAGAAGGTCAGGCCAATGCCAATGCTTATGGTTATTGTGTTTTTTATAGCAGTGCCATAGGGGGTAGTTTCACTAAAAACAATTGTGCTTCAGGAGGAACAGGCTCTAATGTTGGTTTTAGTTTGGCCTCTGGTGCGGTTACCTCAACGGTTTCCCAAGCTGATGCAGATGCAAGAGCACAGACTATGTTTAACACTAATGGTCAGGCATATGCCAACGCTAATGGTTATTGTACTTTTTACAGTGTACAAATTATGCAACAAATTTATAAAAATGATTATTGCCCTCCGGGAACGACTTATCCTTACGTGTATTATTATGTACCTTATGCTAAATATCAGTCTAATATATCGCAAAATGATGCAGATGGAAAAGCGTGGAATGAAGTAAATGTAAACGGACAAGCTTATGCTAACGCAAATGGGCGATGTCTAAATCCTGGTGAACTCGAAGAGTAAATTTTTAAACCAGTAGTATGTTATTTGAAACATTTTTAAAAAGACATTTAATTTTATGAAAAAATATATACCAATTATAATAATGTTTTTGTTTACAGGATTTGGACTGAAAGCCCAAACCTTCAGCGATGATAATTTTATTTACACTGCTGCGCCCAAAAAAGCGGTGCAAGCGGCTAATTTTAATACGTTGACCAAAGAAGAAATCAATCAAAATGTGACGTATTTTGATGGTCTGGGTCGTCCGATACAAACTATTGCTATCGGGCAGGGAAATAATGGTTTGGATGTTATTACCCCTGTAGCGTATGATGGTTTTGGCAGGCAGGTCAAGGAGTATTTGCCGTACACTGCTTCTAATGGCGGTACTTATTATCCAAAAATAGATCCAACATCTGCTATAGATGCCACAAGAGTATTTTACAACAACAAGTATCAGAACACCGATAATCCTTTTTCTGAAAAGAAATTAGAAGCTTCACCCTTAAACAGGGTCTTAAAACAAGTAGCACCTGGTAGCTCTTGGGCTATGAATTCTGGTCATGAAATCAAACTAGACTATCAGACCAATACAGCTACTGATGTTGTAAAATTATACAGAGCCACAGCGAACTGGCAAGCGGGTTCTGGTTTGTACGAAATTAGCCTTGCAGAAGACGGTACTTATACTGCTGGCGAATTGTACAAAACCGTAACCTACGATGAGAATACCACTGCAACTCCAATAGAGACTGCGGGTGCTACCATAGAATTTAAAAACAAAGAAGGACAGGTACTACTCAAAAGAACCTATGCTGCGGGTGACAAACACGACACTTATTATGTGTATGATCTTTACGGAAATCTAACATACGTACTGCCACCCAAAGTATCAGGCGCTATTAACTCTGACGTCTTAGACGGACTCTGTTACCAATACAAATACGATTATCGCAACCGCTTGGTCGAGAAAAAATTACCGGGCAAACAATGGGAGTTTATTGTCTATGACAAACTAGACCGACCTGTAGCCACAGGACCTGCTTTTTCACCTTTTAAAGACGAAACAGCACAGGGTTGGCTCATTACCAAATACGATGCTTTTGGCAGGCCTGTCTATACAGGCTGGAGCGGTCAAATGTGTACCTCAGCGGCACGAAAGTCATTGCAGGACGCTCAAAATGGAGCCACGTTATTGTTCGAAAGCAAAGAAACTTCAGGTACTATCGATGGGATTTCGGTCAATTACAGCAACAATATAGAGCCTAAGGCCTTCAAACTCTTAACTGTTAATTATTACGATAATTATGCCTATCCCAATGCTCCGGCAGTGCCTACGAGTATCGAAGGAGAAACTGTTTTGGCCAATACTAAAACACTTGCCACAGGTAGTTGGATCCGTACGGTAACCACCGTTGCAGCGATATTAGGTGAAACCAGTACTACTTTTTATGATGCCAAAGCCAGACCCATAGGCAGCTATACTCAAAACCATTTAGGAGGGTACACCTCTTCCAATAGTAAAATCGATTTTTCGGGAAAAACACTTTACACCCTTACCAGACACAAGCGCAGTTCTGGGGACACCGAGATCAGTATACGAGAAGAGTTTACCTATACGGCGCAAGATCGCTTGCTCACACACACGCACCAGATTAATGGGGGTACGGTAATGCTTTTGGCGGCTAATGAATATGACGAATTAGGACAGCTGAAAAGCAAAAGTGTGGGAAACAGCACAGGAAATCCGATGCAGAAAGTTAATTTTAGTTACAATATTAGAGGCTGGCTGACGGAGATTAATAAAATGGATAATTTACAGCAAGATACCGATCCGTTAGATTTGTTTGCTTTTAAGCTAAATTATAGTGATAACCCAATGAATCCTGCTGTTAGGGCACTTTACAACGGAAACATTGCAGAAACGTTTTGGAAAACGGCTTCGGATAATGCCGAACGTGGTTATGGCTACCAGTATGATAATCTAAATCGATTGACTAATGCGATGTATGCTAAAAACGGATTGGTAACCAATGCCTACAATGAAAGTCTCTCGTACGACAAAAACGGAAATATTGTATCGTTGGGTAGAAACGGGGACACCGATCCTCAGATGCTACCCTTTGTGATTGATGACCTAACGTATGGCTATTTAAATGAAAATTCTAATTTGCTGGTAAAAGTTGAGGAGAGCGTTGCAGGAAATGATAATTCTGGTTTTAAAGATCTCAATAAAAGTGGTGATGATTACAGCTATGATGCCAATGGCAACATGATTACTGATAAAAACAAAAACATCACCCAGATACAGTACAACCAACTCAATTTGCCTAAGAAAATTAGTTTTGGCACAACGGGTACTATTGAGTATATTTACAATGCGGCAGGACAAAAGTTAAGGAAAATTGTAATTGAGGGAGCAGTAGAAACTACCACCGATTATTTGGGAGGTTTTCAGTACAAAGATAATGTGTTGCAGTTTTTTCCAACGGCTGAGGGTTATGTAAAAAACGATGCAGGAGTGCTCTCGTATGTGTTTCAGTACAAAGACCATTTGGGTAATGTACGTTTGAGTTATGCTAAAAACCCAACCACAAATGTTCTTGAAATTATCGAAGAAAACAATTATTATCCTTTTGGGTTGAAGCATAATGGGTATAATCCGCCAAATACTTCATTAGGAAATAATGATGCACAAAAGTATAAGTTCAATGGTAAAGAGCTTCAAGACGAGCTGGGGCTTGGGATGTATGACTATGGTGCAAGGAATTACGACCCTGCACTTGGTCGTTGGATGAATGTGGATCCTAAAACAGAAATGCTAGAAAAATCTTCGCCCTATGTTTATGCTCTTAATTGTCCAATAGTTTATTTAGATCGGGATGGGGAACTTCCTATTCTGATAAACGGTAGGGTTAGTGCTGATAGTGAAAGAGCGAGTCAAAGTTATTGGACATCAGAAATTGTCGCAACAATTCAAGGTTCGGGGATTGCAAATCCAGGAGGGCAAATCCATTATGTTGATGGAGACAGATATTATAATTCAACTGGTAATTATAACCCAGTAATTGATTATGATCCATCAAATTTTACTAGAGGAATTCAAAAAGGTGGTTATACTGATGGAAATGATCCACTTGAACGAAGAGCGGCAGGTAGAATGGCTATGACTAAGTCAGAATTTAAAGTAATTTTGTCTAAGCTACAACGAAATTCAAAAGGTAAAATTATTGAAAAAATTCAAATTTATACTCATAGTAGAGGAGCGGCATTTGGCCAAGGTTACACAGAAAGATTAATGGAATTAATTAAAGAAAATGGTGATGAATTTGCTGATGTTGAAAATGAAATAGAGTTTTCTTACAATATGGCTCCACATCAATCTTGGAGTGTATCAGCTGTTAAAGGTGTTCCTACATATAGCAGCGATCATACGGATGATAGCATATCAGGAAATAGAATGAGTGGTACAAAAGGAGCATTTACCTCAAATGAAGGAAAAGGTATAATAGGAGCTCATACTATAAAATCTTTTAATAAAGATTTGAAAGCTTTTGCTTCAGCATTTTTAAAAGGTGGTTCAAGTAAAGACTTGGTCAATGATTTTGTAAAAACTATGAAAGAAAAGTATAATATAACCGTAACCGTAAAATAATTTAAGTATGAGAATGTTTGTAATAACTGTTCTAAATATCATAATTTTTGAAATATTATGCTTTTTGTATAATTTAAATATTTTTTTAATAAACGGTTCAGGCGCATCTGCCGATAAAAATATTGATATATGGGCTGTTGGATTTTTATTTGTTGGTCTAATTCATGTGTTAATTATTTTACGAATAATTAATGATAAAAAATTTAGAATTGCTCTCAGCATTTTAATGTCAATTTTATATGTTTATTTTTATTTTACCAAATGGTAGGTAGTGGGTAATGTATCAGATGTGTTGATGGTTAATTATTATATCTAACATTTACAGAAAATCAGATATTTATATTAATATCGCATAAAAATTAAAACAGCCTTTGGGCTGTTTTTTTATTTTATAATGCCTTAAATCGAAAAAAAATGGAGTCAAACCAGACTAGGCGTTACAGATGTGTTGGTGATATTCGAAAGATGATAAAGTATGGAAAGACAAAGTCTGGTAATCAAAGATATATTTGCAGAGTATGTGGGAAAACCAGAGTTGAAAATTATGCATATCTGGCTTATAAAGGAGATATAAACCAGAATATTATTCAATTAACTAAAGAAGGTTTAGGAATAAGAAGCACGGCAAGAATATTGAAAATATCAACAACAACATTATTAAAAAGAATCGTTTTTATCGCTCGAAATATCACCAAACCAATTATCAGCAAAGGCAAAACTTATGAAGTCGATGAGCTGTGTACTTATATCAGACACAAGAAAAATTACATCTGGCTGGTTTATGCATTGGAAAAGAATTCTAAAACAGTTGTGAGTTTTAATGTTGGAAAACGAACCAATAAAACGCTGAACCGTGTTCTGGAAACTTTAAAACTATCTGAGGCTAAAAAGATATTTACAGATAGACTTAAAAACTACAGGTATCTGATTGATGAGAAAATGCATTCTATCAGACGTTTCGGAACAAATCATATTGAAAGGAAGAATCTGACACTCAGAACTCATCTGAATAGACTTAAACGCAGGACAATCTGTTTCAGTAAAAGTTTAGTCATTTTTACAGCTGTTTTAAAGATTTATTTTTGGATTTGAGTAATAAAATAGTAAGTTTATCCTTTAAAATTATGTTCTTAAAAATTTTATATTTAACAAGTAAAAACTTGTAAAAATAGTTGTAAGCCCCTACAAGTTCAAGTATAACGGAAAAGAATTGCAGGACGAGCTGGGACTTAACTTTTACGACTATGGCGCACGTAATTATGACCCAGCAATTGGTCGATGGATGAATGTTGACCCACTTGCAGAAAAAATGCGTAGAACAGCCCTTATAATTATGCATTTAATAATCCAATTTATTTTATACACCCAGATGGAATGGCTCCTAATGACCATATATTTGATGCTCGTGGTAATTTTGTAAAAGATACTAAAGTTGGAAATAGTGTAAAAATCCAAATTGGTGGTAAATTGTATAGTCCTTCACAACTTGATACTTCACGAGGTTCCAGAACTGCAATGAGTAAAATTGGTGCATTTTATGCTGGAAAAGTTGGTACTGATGCAGGCACTAAAATTACTACAGGTATTGGAAAAGAAACATCAACAGATAACCAAGCATATACTACTGGAGCAGCTATTTCTTTGAATGCAAAAGGTGGTTTTAGTAAAGATTATGATAATATTTCAAATTTTAAGAGTATTATGAAGCATGAAAATGGACATAAAGAGGATAATGAAAATCCTAATTTTAAAAGTGATTTATCAACTCATGCAGATGTTTACGTTGACCAGATGAAAGATGAATCATTCAGTTCTGCGACAGATGATTTTAAAACTGGGAACGTTGGTTCTTTTGGAAATTACTTATTAAACATGGATGCTAGTCCTGATTTTACTACGGGAGAAATATTGTCTAAAATGGATTCATTTAATAAAACAAATACTGGTGGATTTCAAATACAACGTCCTGGTTTAAATGGTGCTCTTCAAAAGGGCTCTCTAAGTTTAGAGGCTGTATATAAAGGTAAAACTCATCCAATATCTTATAAAAAAATCAATGAATAGAAAACTTATTTTGATAGCATTTCTAATATTGCTATCTTGTGGAAAAGAGAGGGAGTTAGAAAATACTTTTGTTACTAAAAAAAGCGAATATTGGCAGTATAATGATTATTGTGCTAAGAGTAGAGTTTATTTTAGATTTAATAAAAATGGAAGTTATGACAAATATTTGAAATCATATACTGGTTTTGATTTGTTCAATAATGACGGTGATTTGTTAAGTGGTTCAAGAACTTGGTCACTAAAAAATGACTCTATTTTTGTTTGGGATAATGAAGAGTACAAAATTGAAAAATATAGTACTCAACAAATCAGGTTATCTTATTATCATTATAAGAAAAAAAATAAAAAATGCTCAATAACTTTAAATAAGATAAATTAAAGTAAAGCCATTCCATAACGGGTTCAGCAACTAGAGGTCAAATAGCAAGTATTATGAGGTATTATAGTAATGGATATTTAAACAATAATGATAAATGAAAAATTATAAATTAATAATAGGTTTATTTTCTAGCTTTTGTATTTTAACTTCTTGTTCAAATAACAGAAAGATAGAAATCACAGGATATGCCTATAGAAATGATAAGGTTGTTATATTTGAAAATAGAAAGGAAATTCTTAATTTTAAAATTAGTGGGAAAATAGATGAAAAGAAATTGTGCTCTTTTTATGAATCAAAATTAAAAATAAAGCCTTCAAATGTTGAGCTTAATTTCAAAATTGATTCAAGTGGTATTTTAGTTTTAGATACATGTTTAGTAATACCCAAAGAATTTAAAAATCCATTCGTATCTATTATATATCCATCAGCAAAATCTAAATTTAAAAGAAAGATATTATTAGCTGACGATCGCATGTTCGTTAAAGATTAAAAAGGTAATGATATGAATGCATCTAATTTGGGTAGTGTTTCAATTTTACGTTAGTTCCTTATACGGGCCGTTTATTATAAAATGGTCTTTTTAAGAGCACTCCAGGGTGGTAAAATCGGGTAATGTATCAGATGTGTTGGTGGTTAATTATTGTATCTAACATTTACAGAAAATCAGATATTTATATTAATATCGCATAAAAATGGTAGTGTTTCAAAGTTAGTGATACAAGATTTTAGATTTCTAACCTTTTTGAAATTGAACAAATTTTAGAAATAAATAATTTTAAGATGAGCAGTGATGCTCATCTTTTTTGTTTTATTATTGCCTTAAATGTGCTAAAATGAATAAAAATTCGACATGGTGTTCCAAAGTTAGTGATGATGTAAATTGTCCAAAATGTAACGAGAAAAAGGTTATTAGAAATGGTAGAACTAAAAACTATAAACAGCAGTACTACTGTAAAATGTGCTGTCACCGTTTTATAGAAAGTTATACAAATCAAGCTTACAAATTAAATATCAATCAAAATACATTCAATTAACCAAAGAGGGTTTAGGAATAAGAAGCACAGCAAGAATATTAAATATTTCTACTACAACATTATTGAAAAGGATTATTTCTATCGCAAGAAGTATTTCCAAGCCAATTATCAGCAAAGGCAAAACTTACGAAGTCGATGAGCTGTGTACTTATATCAGACACAAGAAAAATTACACCTGGCTGGTTTATGCATTGGAAAAGAATTCTAAAACAGTTGTGAGTTTTAATGTTGGAAAACGAACCAATAAAACGCTGAACCGTGTTTTGGAAACTCTAAAACTATCTGAGGCTAAAAAGATATTTACAGAGAGACTTAAAAACTACAGGTATCTGATTGACGAGAAACTACATTCGATAAAACGTTTTGGGACAAACCATATTGAAAGGAAGAATTTGACACTCAGAACTCATCTGAAACGACTCAACCGCAGGACAATCTGCTTCAGCAAAAGTTTAGTAATTTTTACTGCTGTTTTGAAGATTTATTTTTGGATTTGAGTTTAGTAAGTTATTTTTTTTATGAGTTACGGGAACAGGACTCGAACTAATCCGAAAGAATAAAAATAATAAGATAAACAGGCTAGTAATCATTCGAACTTAATCTTTTAAGTATTTGTTTAACAGTGTTGTAGTTTGTTTCTTGAAACTAGATGCACCGATTCTGCACCTAAATTCAAATTAATACTCTATTAATATTTATCTTCCATAAGTTTTCTAAAAGTTTCGAACCTAAATTTGGGAGACCTTGATTTTGCTGTTTTTTCATTTTTAAAAAAACGCCATGTGCCAAGACTCTACCACAAAACTTGGAATACTTTACTTTTTTAAGATTATATATAAAATTGGTTTGATTTTAGGGCTCTAATTTTACTTTTCAATTTCTATTTTGGTTGTACCTAGAATCATTTTGCTCTGCTTCCTGATCAAAATTTGATTTATGGAAAGGTAATTCAAAATTTTACTTTTATAATTCCAGTGGATTGTAAAAGCTGGACTTTTTTTTTTATGTCTTTTTACACTATTTAAATTAGAATGGAGGAAATATATGCACAGGCGGTTATTGGATGGTAAATGCTTCATTCAATCCTGCTTTGTTTCAAAAAAGGCTTGGAATAGAGATGGCTTTTTCTAACGGCTTGGCAATGCGATAAGAATCGCGTCACAAATGTCTTAGTTTGGTTTTGCCCGATAAATTATAGTTTACAAAAGCAGGTTGTCCCCAGGGTTAATAAAAAGACCGTTAGGAATAACGGTCTTTTTATTGGCATAAAATCTTCAGTATAGTAAAATTTTCGCTGACAAGGTTTAGTATTGCCCAATGCCCCATGACCTGACGCGTCCCTTGTGCATTTATCTTCCTGAAGCTCCTGGTTGCCCAGTTCTCCGATTTCGAATTCCTTCCTTCCTGGATTATCCTTTTCGGGCGCTATGGTCTCAAAGGAATCACTTTCATCCTCATCGCTCTTCTCAGTATCCATATCCGTTTGGGACCCCTTTGAAGGGGCATTCTCTATAAGGTCTTTTTCTATGTCCTTCACCGTTATGTCTTTGGGGCCGCTTTGGGGTTCCTTTTAAGGGTGCTGCGGGTCATAGGGGCCTGCTGTTTTGGCTGCGGTTTTTGGGTCTTTGATCGGTTTTTGAGAATTACGGTCTTCATGATCGTAATTTTTCGTTGTATCTTTTTCGGTTTGATATTGTTTTTTTGGAGCTTTTTCCCGCTATCCGTTCCAATCTTTTGTGCCGAACCCCGGCACAAAAGGATTTTCACTGCTATCGGGGCTCATATCTTTACATAATTATATCAAAAGCTTATCTTTGAATATAACCTATTGATAAACAGAACTAAGTTGCAAAATTCTATCGGGGCGAAATACATCATTGATGATATTGTAAACACTAGGTAAATCCTCTTAGTTTTAATTACATTTTAAGTCACAATAGTACTTAAGCACTTTATTTTAGATAAAGATGCTGTATAAAAAATGAGCAAAGACCAATTTAATTTTTTGTTTATTATTCTAAAATATGGAATTATGAATTTAAAGTATTCTGTGGGACTAGACGTTTCAAGCAAAAAGATCAATGCTTGTATGAGTTGTATTGATGAAAAACAAAAAGTAGTTGTAAAATCAAGTACTGTAATTTCCAATAATAAAAAAGGATTTAAAACTTTACAAGATTGGGTGTTAAAACACGTAAGGGAAAATATTCCAGTTGTTGTATGTATGGAAGCTACAGGGATTTATCATGAAAATTGCGCTTATTATTTATTTGAAAAAGGATTTTCGGTTTCTATTATTTTACCCAATAAGGCCAAAAAATATTTGGAAGCAGTTGGATTAAAATCAAAAAATGATAGTATTGATGCCAAAGGATTATCCCAGATGGGAGCCGAGCAATGTTTGGATACCTGGCAGCCTATGGGAACATTTTTTTATGAATTACGACTATATACCAGACAACATCAAAATGTAACCGAATTAAAAACGGTTTTAAAAAATCAATTCGATGCATTAAATTTTGCCATGCATCAAGTCGATCCAGTAACAAATCAATTAAAAGAAACTATAATTTTATTTGACAAACAGCTAAAAGAATTGGAAAAAGTAATCAACAACCACATAAAATCAGATGCAAAAATAGCTGAACGTGTTGCTAATATTTTAGAAATAAAAGGCATTGGGATTTTAACTTTAGCAACAATTTTAGCCGAAACTAATGGTTTCGAACTCTTCAATAACTACAAACAATTGGTTTCTTACGCAGGTTATGATGTTATAGAAGCCCAATCAGGAAGCAGGATTGGAAAAACCAAAATATCAAAAAAAGGTAATTCCAGAATTAGAAGAGCAATGCATATGCCATCACTTGTTGTTATAAAATGCGAAGTAAAACCATTTAAGGAATTATTTGAACGAACTTATAATAAGCACGGAATCAAAATGAAAAGCTATGTTGCCGTTCAAAAGAAATTGCTGATGATAATTTATTATATGTGGAAGAAAAATGAACGTTTTGAACCAAATTACATCAAAAGCATCCAAGAAAAGGAACAGAAGTCTTTCTCTCTGTTTGCCTTTGAAAAAGGCATAAAAAACAGCCCCAATAAAATTGAGGCTGCACAAGGTAAACATCCAGTGAATGATCACAGTAAGTTTCCTCTCTGTTAAAACAAATATAAAAAATATTAAAATTAATTAGGTAATTAAGATAGTACCTAGGAAGGTAACCCCGTTTTTTACTGGCCGCCATTTTAATTAAGGGTGTTTTCTTCCTCGATTCTTTTGTCTCTCTCTTTCTTTTGGGAAATATAAATTCGATTACTAACAAGCGATACAATTAAAATAAGTATTCCGAAAAATAAAGCTCCATTTCCGTCAATTGATTCGGCGTTCATACTAACGCCTAAACGGGTTTTGTAGGATTGGCCAGTTGATAAAATATTATTTAACTTCATATAAGCACCAACTGCAAGAAGCAGAATACCTATAAAAAAGCATAGACCGGTAAATATTTTGGTTGAATACATGGAAACTGTTTTAAAAATACTTTATTGATTTTGGCTGGGTATAGAGTAAGATGCTTGTGCAAACCTGGGAATAATTTAATTGCCCATATACGTTGTAGTAGTTTTTAGCAGATTTTTTTCTATAATTTGCATACTTCCGTTGCAATAATATCCATGAAAGATTCAGGATAGATTTTTTCCAATCTTATTGCAGGGGTTTCTGATTTTTCGATTTTCCCCTTTTTGTCATACGTGATTACTTTAATTACTGTATAGGTTTTTTCGAGGTACTTTAATTCCACTAACATCAATTCACGATTTCCGCCAAAGAATATTTCTTTTAATTCTATGTTTTTCGCAGGTCGCACGGGAATAGTATGACTTATCCAAAATTTTAAATAATCACCCTCTTTTTCAGGAATTGTGATATAGATTTTCCCGCCATCATTATCCTGGGCAATATATTTAAAGTCCTTGTCAGATTGACAAAAGCACAGTAGTGGTAAAAGAAAAGTAAAAATCAAAGGAAAGTTCTTCATATAAATATGTTTTTGTGAAATAACAGTTAACATTTGTTGGCAGAAGTTTTTTTTAGTAGTTCCAATAAGTTTCTGGTGATGATGCTGTTGAATTCATTTCTCCGTTAAGTAGCATTTTCAAAAGTTTAAATGAATGTTTATACCTGTCTTTCACATCTTTAATTCCTAAAGAGATGTCCCATCCAGAGTCATTAACTGTTCTTTCAAAATCTTCTTGATCCTTAAATTCAAGCATATTTGTTTCCAAAAGTATTTCCATGGCTCTTTTTCTAATCTCATGCAGACTCGGACCAGTTAAATAATCATCTGTCGTTTCTATTTTTTTAGTAATCACATCAATCAATTCAATTACAATTGCTTTTCTTTCATCTGTATTAATAAACTCGTCAAGACTCATTGACATTCCGCCATAAATCATCGGTAATGATTCCAGCGCCAACTCATTTTTATATTCATTAATCCACTCTATTGAATCAAGATTTTGTATTTCAATTTCATTTATCAAACAAAGTTGCATGGCTTCTACAAAACCATCTTTTGCCCAATATCCAATATTTTTTATATTTATAAAACTGCTGGCCATATTTTTTGGTTTAAACTTTCTGTCAACTAATTTATACCAGCTAATAAAATGGTACCAATAAGACCTTTTTAGCTGGCTTTGCGCAATTATAAGCTTTTTAGCGAATATAGGAATAATATTAAATCTTTTTGATTTCGTCCAAATGACGAGGATTGCAGTTATGTATTAAATAGCTCCAGTACTAAACATATCTTCGGCGAGAAATTTTCTATATATTGGCTAAACTAAATAGATGATGTTGGTATTTATCTACTCATATAAAAAAGTATAATAAAAATGAAAAAGATAATAATTCTTACTTTGTTTTTTACAATTAATATGTTCGCTCAAGACAGCATAATATGTAAACAATCCAATACATCAGAGTAAGTACTGACGAGCAGGCAGAAAAAGGATTCTCCCAACGGAATCAGGAAGAAATGCTAAGAAAATATTGCAGTATAAACCAAATACAGATACGTAATGTAATTTATGAAGATCATTCAGCAAAAACTTTTAACAGGCCTCAGTGGAAAAAATTTCTTGATGATGTAAAAAAAAATAAAAATAAAATTAATTTGGTTCTTTTTATGAAGTGGGACAGGTTCAGCCGTAATGCGGGTGATGCTTACCAAATGATCAATGTATTAAGAAAATTAGGTATAGAGCCGCAGGCAATAGAACAGCCACTTGATCTTAGTGTTCCGGAAAACAAAATGATGCTTGCATTTTACCTGGCCGCACCCGAGGTTGAAAACGACCGAAGGGCATTAAATACTTTTCAGGGGCTTAGAAGGGGTAAGAAGGAGGGAAGGCATATGGGTATGACCCCTTATGGTTATGCTAATAAAGTTACAGAAGATGGAAAAAAAAATATTGCCATTGTGCCTGAGAAAGCCGTAAAAGTTATATGGGTGTTTGAACAGATTGCGAAAAATATTTTTAGTACTGAATCTATTTACCAAATGGCCAAAGAGAAAGGCTTTGGTATCTCTAAGAACAACTTGTGGCTTATTATAAGAAATCCTCTTTATTGTGGAAAGATAGTTGTTCCTAAGTATAGAGATGAAGAGGAGAGATGGGTAAATGGACAGCATGAGCCAATTATCACTGAGGGATTATTTTATCGGGTTCAAGACGTTCTTGATAGTAAAGCAAGAACCTACAGGCCGAAAATTAAGACTATTGAGAATTTTCCTTTGAGAGGTTTTTTTCTTTGTCCAAAGTGCGGTCAGAAGTTAACAGGAAGTAAATGTAAAGGAAGGAATAAATATTACTACTATTATCACTGTGATAAAGTATGTAAATGGAGAGTGAATTCTGAAATAGCCAACAAGATTTTTAAAGAACATTTAAATAAATTTAAACCTTTAGAAGAAGTTAAGAAGCTATATGCCGCAGTTCTGCTTGAAGGTTATAGAGAGCATACTGGAGTAATAGCTGATGAAAAAAAGAAGTCCCTTGAGCAGATTGCAGTTTATGAAAAGAAATTATCAGTGGCCAGAAATTTATTAGTTACCGAGAAAATCGATGCTGAAGATTACAATCTTATGAAAATTGAGTACAATGCAATTATCAGTAAGTTGGAAAAAGAGATGGGTAATGTAGAGGACGATAGGGCGAGTATAGAGCATTTAACGACGACTGGATTGGAAAACCTTTTAAAGCTAGGTGAAGCCTTTGATGGTGGGACTTTAGCTGATTCTAGAGAATTAATTGGTTTAATTTTTCCCGAAAATTTCACATTTCAAGAACAGAAAATCCGCACCGCCCGAGTCAATGAAATGGTTAACTGTATCTATCTGGTAAACAATAGATTACGGGCAAAAAAAAAGGGACAAAAGATGATATTTTTCTTTTGTCCCGAGTAGTGACCTCTACGGGACAAATTTCAACAAAATTTATGGAAGATTTGAAGAGATTGGCTTACTATATTTAGTGTCTGTCTTTCATTGGCTTTATGAATTTGGTTTGGATGTCCTGTTGAGGATTGAAGGAAATGTAGCGTAAAAAAAACAAATAGTTGACCTCTTTTTATTAAATCCGTCTTGGCTTTTTTGTGGCAAAATTGGTATCAACTCCAAACAATATATGCCACAATTTTGCCACTAGAAGGATTCATGTCTCAACATTATACAATGAAATTGACAATATTTGATTTTTTAGTGAACAGATGCTTGGCAAGGTTGACGTTTTGACATTATTTAAAAACTATTTTTGTATTTGTGAGATTTGGCAAATCCAAATAATGCGCTTAATTTAGTCCCATGATCGCCAAGCCGTAAACCGTTAACGGATATTTTAAGACACAAATCATAATATTGACACAGAAACAATATGTCCAACCAATTTATATTTTTTTTTAGCGCTTTAGGAGCTTTTAATGGTTTACTACTTTCAGGTTATTTTGCCTACAATGCTAAAAAGAAAAAATTTTCAAATTATTTCTTATCATTTCTGTTTTTGGTATTAAGTATTCGGGTTATAAAATCTGTATTTTTCTATTTTAATCCTCATCTATCAAATATTTTTATTCAGATTGGACTTTCAGCCTGCATACTTATTGGTCCATTTCTTTATTTATTTCTAAAATCAAATGTAGATAATAAAAAATCAAAGTGGCTTATTCATATTTTACCTTACTTAACAATTATAAGTATAGGAGGTATTTTGTATCCTTATGTTGATCATCGTGCTGTTTGGAGTAAATGGATTGTAAAAGCTATTTATTGGCAATGGTTCCTTTATATTGTTTTATCTTTTCAATACATCCTACCAATACTAAAAAAAATAAAAGCTAAAGAAAGTCTAAAAAAAATAGATGTTTGGCATCTTAGTATTTATTTAGGAACATTCCTTATTTGGTTGGCATATTATATCGCAGCCTATACCTCTTATATTGTTGGAGCTTTATCATTCACATTTATTTTGTACTTAATAGCTTTGCTTTTGATTTTTAAAAGCAGCAAAGAATCTACTTTTTTTCAGGAAAAAGAGAAATACAAAAACAAAGAAATTGACATGGATACATTGGATCTGATTGGTCATAATCTTTCTATTATTGTTAATAAAGAATTATACTTAAAACCTAATTTCACTCTTGACGAAGCCGCAAAAGAACTCAATGTAACAAAACATCTGTTGTCTCAATATCTGAATGTGATACTTGGCAAATCCTTCACCAATCTCATAAATGAGTATAGGATTGAAAAAGCAAAAAAGTTATTGGAAACCGAAAACAACCTTAGTGTCGAAGGTATTGGATATGAAAGTGGTTTTAATTCAAAATCAACTTTTTTTACCACATTTAAAAAAATGACAGGAAAAACCCCAGCCCAATACCAAAAAATGCCTGTAAAATGAGTTCGTTTTTATAACATCGAACTCCTGCATTACAAACCAAAACCTCTAAGCTATTTCTTCGTCACATATTTGCATGTAATTTAAAAATTAAAAAACGCAAATATGTTCAAAGTAATATCAAAGTTCAGGTTACCGCTTTTAATAAGCACTTGTTTATGCTTATTCTCTCCCTTTGTTTTTTCGCAAAACAAAATCCTGTTTGTAGTTTCTAATCAGGACTACTATGGAACTTCAAAGATTAAAACTGGTAATCACTTTGGGGAGATTATTGTGCCCTACGACGTATTTTCAAAATCAGGATTTACCGTAGATTTTGTAAGCCCAAAAGGAGGGGCTGTTCCAATCGGCTATATTAATGCTTCGGATAGTATTCATAAGAAATTCCTATACAATAATTTTTTAATGAATAAACTCAAAACTACCATGAAGCCTACCGAAGTTGTTGCTGAAAATTATAGTGCGATTTTTTATGGCGGCGGAGGCGCTGCTATGTATGGTGTAGCAGAAAACGTTATCATTCAAAACCTTGCAAGACAGATTTTTCTAAAAAATGGTGTGGTTTCGGCTATTTGCCATGGTACGGCAGGCTTAGCGTATTTGAAAGACGAGGCAGGTACATCGCTCTATAAAGCAAAAAAAATAACTGGTTTTTCGGATAAATTTGAAGACAAACAAGCCGAATATTACAAAACCTTTCCTTTTTCTATTGATCAGGCTATTAAAAAGAATGAAGGTAACTTTGTGCATTCGGATAAAATAGGAGAAGGTTTTTATGTGGTAGATGGCCGGTTTGTAACAGGACAAGACCCTAGCGCAGCCTCAAAAATGGCTTCCGAAATAATCACTCTTATAGAAAAAAACAAACTTGTTATACAACAAGAATCCATTAGAAATTTGGATAAAGTATTCTCTGAGTGGGATAATGCTAAGGCTAAACCGGGCGTAGCCGCAGGTCTTCTAAAAGAGGGGCAAATTGTCTATATAAAAGGCTTTGGTAGTGCAGATATAAATAACGAAATTCCCATCAATACAGATACCAAATTTCAAATAGGGGCTATGGCTAAGCAATTTACGGCCTTTGCTATTTTATTGCTTGAAGAACAAGGCAAACTGTCTTTATCTGATGATGCGCGCAAATATATTCCACAACTTCCTGATTTTGGTACTAAAATTAACATAAAACATTTACTGAGTCAATCAAGTGGTTTGCAAGACTTTTTGGCTCTGAAAGAAATTGCAGGTTGGCAAGAAAAAGATGTTTTTACACAAAAAGACGCTTTGGATTTAATTTTCCGACAAAAAGAATTGGATTATGAACCAGGAACAAAATTCTCACAGACTTCATCAGGGCTTATTTTATTAGCTGAAGTAGTCAAACAAGTAACAGGTCAAACACTTGCTGAATTTTCTCAGGAATTTATTTTTCAACCTTTGGGCATGACCAATACTTTGTTTTGCGATGATAATGAAATGATAATACCTAATGTCGCTATTTCGTACCAAGTATCTAAAAACGGATTCAAGAATAATCTCATCAATCATTCTATTTTCGGGACTACCAATCTTTATACTTCGGCGGCAGATTTGAGCCGTTGGTATCTCAATTTTGACAAACCTAAAGTAGGCAGTAAAAAATTGATAGAAAAACTGACTTCTCCGGTTACTTTAAATGATGGTAAAACGACTTTTAATCCAACCTCAGGAAGACTTTTGTATGGACAACAGTACGTGCATGCAAAACGTGGTGTTCCAAAAATCTGGACGTATGGTTTAGAAGGCGGTTATGCAAGCAATATTTTCATATTCCCCAATCAAAATGTTACTTCGTTTGTGCTTGGAAATAACAACAGATATAACGGTAGTCTTGCTATGAACATGGCTATTGAAGTACTTGGAAATGTTTTTCCACAACCGGCAAGTATTGACTTTAGTAAGCTTAAAAGAATAAAAATGACACCCCAACAATTAGGAGTTTACAATGGCTTTTATTGGGATAATGAAAGAATGTCCGGGCGCAGGGTTTTTGTGAAAAATGACACTTTACGCTATCAGGTGTTGGGCACTGCAACTGAAAGTTTGTTAGTGCCTATTACAGACAAAAAATTTCAAATGGTGGTTGATGGAGACGATGTAATTATGGTCGAATTTCGTAAGGAAGGTGACTATTTTAAAATGATTTATACTTCTGGTGAAAGCGACCAATATGCCTATGAATACTACAACCCAAAAACATATTCTACAACAGATTTAAATGAGTTTTCAGGTACCTATTATTGCAGAGCTTTGGGAGCAAGCTATACATTGGCTCAAAATGAAAAAGGTTTATTCACAAGTAATAAGAATCAATCCATCATCAATTTTACTCCAATTCATTCAGATTTGTTTCTGAGTAGTGCCAGAAATTTGGGTGGCATTCGGTTTGTTCGTGATAAGCAACAGAAAATTACAGGATTTTATATAAATTCTGATAAGGTTAAGAATTTACTTTTCGAAAAAATCTAAAAATAACTTTAACAATTTAAAACTATGAAATTCTCTAAAACTGTATTGATACTATTAACAATGATTTTCCAAAGTACTGCCTTTGCACAAACAGCAAATAAGAAATCTGAAAAAGGACAGATTGAAGAAACTTTGATGCACTACATTGAAGGGACTGCAAATGCAGAACCTGAAAGGCTAAAAAAGCCTTTCATCCCGATTTCAATCTGTACTCTGTTGCAAAAGATAGTCTGAGAATTTGGAAAGGGCAGGAGTATATCGGCAACTTCAAAGATGGCAAAAAATCAAACCGTATTGGACGCATCCTATTTATTGATATTGAAAATGATGCGGCTATTGCAAAAGTGGAGATACTCATGCCATAAAAGCAGCGGGTTCTGTCGCTTCTGGGAATAACTTTTATCTTTAGCTTTTTAAACCCACTGAAAAATGAATACGAAAGGTCATTGCTATCCAAAGTCAATTATACTTCAGGTCGTATATTTTAAGCTTAGGTTTGTATTAAGCTATCGGGATGTTGAAGAAATAATGAAGATTAGAGGAGTGTTTGTGGATCATGCTACGATCCAAAGGTGGGTTTATAAATTTACACCTTTCATTGAATCAGAGATGAAGAAGAAAAAGGTCAAAGTGGGGGCAAGCTGGAGAATGGACGAGACTTATATCAAAGTAAAAGATATATGGTGTTATTTATATCGAGCGGTAGATAAATTAGGTAATAAGGTTGACTTTCTTTTGAGCAGAAAAAGACAACGAATGAGCGCTCAGTCTTTTCTAATTAAAGCAATTAGTAATAACTCCCGACCAAGAGTAATAAACATTAATAAAAGCGGTTTTAATACAGCAGCGATCAAAGTATATAACAAGCGTTCGTTCTCAAAGATTAAAATACGGCAATGTAAATATGGCAACAATATTGTCGAACAGGATCATCGTTTTATTAAGTGGCACATAAAAAACGGATTAGGCTTTAAAAGCTTTGAATCGGCAAGACGAACATTGGGCGGAATTGAAGTTGTGCATATGTTGAGAAAGAATCAGATGATTGGACCAAGGATAACTATGTTTAAATCATTCTGTAAATTAGCATGCTAACTTTTAAATTACTTAAATATTTATATTTGATACTAACAGATGCGACAGAACCGTAATTTGGGATTAGAAGTTGAAAAAATAAGGTTTGATCTTAATTCAATACCTTAAAAAAGGTGCTTTATGGCATCTTTTTTTTGTTTCATAACAAATACTATTCAAATCGGGAGTAGAAGTTGTTAATTCGGGAATGTTATGCTGTGAAAAAAACTCTTGAAATTTAGAAAGTATTGAGAGGGCTATGAATGAAAAATCTCAAAATATGAGATTCACAAGAGGTTGATTTTATTTTTTTTACAGACTGACCTTACCCCACAACTGAATTAATTATTGATAATCCTAAACCGAAAACGATTAAAGTTTAACCGTAAATAAATTGCCCATGAAAACGAAATTTGACAAGATAAATGCATTACGGAATAGTTTTAAATGTGTTTTAAGTACGGTCGGTCAAAATGATAGTTATGGAAAAATTATCAATTTCTAGTGCTTCGCTCCCTGCTGGTGGTGGAGCAGTAAAGGGAATAGGAGAGACGTTTCAACCAAATTCATTCTCCGGAACTGCTGTTTATAACATTCCAGTTCCTTTAACCGCTGGTCGTGGATTATTGCCATCACTTTCACTTGTTTACAATTCCGGCGCAGGTAATGGTGCTTTTGGTGTAGGCTGGGATGTTGAAATTCCTAACTTTTCGATTAGAACCGAAAAGGGAATCCCTAAATATGATGGAAGTGACATATTTCTTTTTTCAGGAAAAGAACTCGTTCCACAAGAGAATGCTACACGGACGCACACGGACGCACACGGCAAGGAATGGATAATAAATATCTACCTTTTACGAGTTGAAGATGATTATTCCCGGATTGAATATCATAAAAATAGTACTACAGGTGAAAGTTTCTGGCGTACTTACGCTACGAATAATAGCATTTCTGAATACGGATCGAATGCCGATGCACGTGTTGCAGATCCGGGTAATGAGACCCATATTTTTAGTTGGCAAATCGTTTCCATAACAGATCCGAAGGGAAACAAAGTTCAGTTTCAGTATAAGAGGGAAAATGAACAGAATACAGGTGTTTTTAATCGCGGTGCATTTGCGCGTAATTATATTGAACGTATTGTTTATGGTAATTATCTCGAGGCTCCGGAAAAAGAAAAATTTGCTTTTGAAGTTATTTTCGATTACGGGTCGCATGAATTGGAAAATCTCACGACATCTGCTGCGGATCCGTATGCAACAGCTCATCCATGGGCTTGCAGACCCGATCCATTTTCGTCTTTTAGAAGCGGTTTCGAACTGCGGACTTATCGGAGATGTCAAAACATATTGTTATTTCACCATTTTGAAGAAGAAAACAAAGGTGAACCCTTTCTGGTAAGCCGTATGGGATTGACGTATTACGATACAGATGAATATAAGGATGTTCCGGATCAGACAAGTATCATTTCCTGTTTGAAAAAAGTAACCGTTACCGGTTGCCGTATTCGGGATGACGGTAGTTATCAATTACTAGCAAAACCAGATCTGGATCTTACATTTTCGGTATTTGAAATGGATGAAATGGCCGCTTTCAGGCAGTTAATGGTTTCGGATGACGGTAGTATTCCTGGAAAACTGGATACGGGTGATTTTCTTCCGATTGATTTGAATGGAGCTGGCCTGCCCGGAATTTTATTTACCCGGGATAGCGGGGCGTTGTATTACCATCCAAAAGGAGGCGGTAATTATACCAAACCGGAGACGTTACCGGATTTTGCCATTAGCGATTCGGCAGTTATTGCCGATTTACAGGGAAATGGAACAAAGGACCTGATGGTTACAAGCCCGGCTGGATATTATACTAATACAGGAAAAGGATGGGAGCCATTTAATCCGTTTCAACATTACCCTACAACATTGTCCGATACGGAATCTGTTGACTTAAGTGGAGACGGGAAATCTGATTTTCTTGTTGCTTCGGAAGATTGCCTGACTGTTTATCCCGGATTGGGAACAGCAGGATATGGCGATCCCCAACAAATGCCAAGCCCCGAAGATTTTCCGCTGAAAAGTCAGAATTCAGCAAAAGTGTCCGTTTCTTTTACAGATTTGTTTGGCGACGGATTGCAACATAGGGTTATGGTGGCAAATGGAATTGTTGCCTGTTGGCCTAGTTTGGGCTACGGTCGTTTCGGTCGGCGTATCGAATTCATTAATGCACCCTACTTTGAAACCGGGTTTGATATTTCCCGTTTCTTTTTTGCAGACCTGAACGGAACGGGGGCAATGGACATTGTGTATGTATTGGATACTACAGTTCAATTTTTCCTTAATCAAAATGGGAACGGGTTTTCAGATCCGATTACTGTTGTTTTGCCTGAATCTTTTGATCAGTTAGATAGCATTTGTTTTGCCGATATATTGGGTACAGGAACCAGTAGTTTGGTTTTTTCTAAACTAACAGAAGTTCCGCGGCATTATTATCTAAATTTTTCTGGGGTGAATCCTTCGGATATGTCTCTTCCAGTACTGAAACCCTATCTCCTCATCGAAACCAATAACAATACAGGAAGTCGTATTGCTTTGCATTATTCTAGTTCTGTACGCTTTTATTTGGAAGATCAAGAGGCTGGAAGACCTTGGAAAACCCGGTTGTTTTTTCCGGTTCAGGTGATCGATCGGATTATACAAACCGATGCCGTTTCGGAATCGTGTTACGTACAGGAATTTCGGTACCACGATGGGTATTATGATCCAGTAGAAAGAAGCTTTTGCGGATTTGGTTTTGTAGAAAGTTGGGATACGCAAACGTATGAAACCTTTCAGACGACTCTCCAAAATCAGCTAATGCCGGTAAATAGCATAAATGAAGAACTTTTTGTTCCACCGGTTTATACAAAAAAATGGTTCAATACCGGTGTATTTGAAAGTTATAATGAGCTACAGGAACAATACCGTACCGAATTTTTTAATGGTGATGGTTATGCCTATGATTTTCCGGATCATGTGTTTGCTAATGATATATATACTGCCAATGGCGAAACTTTTAGGGAAGCCTATGTGGCACTGAACGGAAGAGTGGTTCGAACAGAAATTTACGGATTGGATAATCTTCCGGAATCGAATATACCGTATACTGTAGAACAGGCAAATTATTTTGTTGCGCTGATTCATCCGGTTTCCAATGGACAACACGCTGTTTTCCGAGTGGATCCGCGCGAACATATTACCTATCATTATGAACGTAATAGTACCGATCCGCGTGTAGAACAAAACTTTACGCTTGAAGTGGATCCTCTAAGCGGTATTGTAAAACGGGCTTGTACCGTTTACCTGCCACGACGCACAGAAAATACAAGGGGAACAGCGCTTTATCCGGAGCAGTTGCAGCCACTTGCGACTTTCCAGACAACCGATGTTATAAATACCGGTGAAAATGGAATGTATTGGCGCGGTGTTGTTTGTGAGGAACAAAAATTTCAGCTTTCTGGTTTTGAATTAGGGACAAATGAATTGTATATGGATTTCGATTTGTGTAACCGTCTGGTTGGAGATGCACTTAAACATGTTGTCCCTTATGGCGAAACTACTGTTCAGACCATTGCAGCACTGCAACTTTCCTGGAGTAGGAATTATTTTTGGGATGAAGCGCAGGATGATTTTTTACCCTTATTTGACATTTCTTCACGCGGCTTGGCGGCATATACTGCCACAGCGCAATTTACTCAGCACTATATCGATACTGCTTATAATGGAAAACTACCGGTCGAGACGGTTACCAGTGCAGGATTTATTTTCGACAAAGAAACGGAATATTGGTGGAACAACGGAACGGTGCAAAATTACTTTAAACCCGATAAACCCGAATTGTTTTATTTACCGGAGGAAGTGACCAATCCTTTTGCCGATCCGAATTCCGAATTGGCGGTTCGTGGTATAATGGCGTATGATGCGCCTTATAATATGCAGGTGGTAAAGTTAATTGAATATATTGATTACGAGCTAGATATAAAAAACATACAACAGCTTACGCTGGATTATCAGGCTTTTGCGCCAAAGCAATTGGTGGATATCAACGGAAATGTATCACAGGTGCTTTATGATCCGTTGGGACAAGTGTGCGTGTCTACCATATTTGGTATTAAAAACGGAACATTAGAAGGAGGGATGTTGTTATATCCTTATGGTGATTTTTCAGCCGAATATCAATTGCGAACGACGGCACCCGATGGAACGGCAATTAGTTTAAAATCTGTTTTAGACCATCAGGATTATTATCTGCAAGGGGCATTATCCTACTTTTTTTATGATGAACAAATATGGACCGAACGCCGGCAACCACTTGCAGCATTATCTTTGTCGGCAACAAATTTTGCTCATAAAGCTATAGGAACCAGTGATTGCAGAATACGTATTGAATATTCGGATGGTTTTGGCCGTGTCGTTGAACAAAAGGAGTTAGTGGATCCGGGATTGACTTATGTCGGAAATACACTTGTTGAAGTTGCTGAACGCTGGAACACTTCAGGTCGGACCGTATACAATAACAAAGGACTGCTGGCCCAACAGTATCTGCCCTTTTTCAGTGCTACGCCGGATTATGAAAAACAACAGATTCTGGCTGATGAAGGAATTATTCCGCCGCCTTCGGTCATGAAATATGATGCCATCGGCCGATTGATCCGTACCGATGATCCGAAAGGATTCTTTTCAAAAATCACTTTTACAGCCTGGGAACAACAAACATTTGATTCTAACGATACAGTATTGGATTCGGTATATTATAAAACCTTTATGGCCGATTATCCGGCTAATCCGACCCAGAAGCAAAAGGATGAAAAGAATGCGTTAGATAAGGCTGCAAAATGCTACAATACACCTGTTACTTTGATTTTTGACAATACCGGAACGCAGTTTTTACATCAAGTAGATAATCTTGGCAAAGTTACCGCTGGTACGTTTGATGGGATTACTACTGGTTCGGTAAGTACCGGTGATGCAATTTTACAAGCACTGGTTACCGAAGGATATGTATCGGAAGAGGGATGGCTTACCACTGCTTTTACACCTTATCAACCCGGTTTTAAATTAAATCTGGGGTCTCAGTTTGATTCATTGCTAACTGGTATAACGGAAATCCTTTTGCAGGGAGTACTCACAAACTATTCGGCTACCGATATACAAAGTCGTGTGTTACTGCAAATAGATCCACGCTTATATTATACCAATGTAACGACCGGAACCGACTATGTCAATCAGCGTAATACCTATCAGATGGAGGAGACAAAAGCATTGGTTACTCAAATTGCAGATGCCGGAAACGAATTGCATTTCAACAATATTATGGGGTTGTTATGTTGGTCATGGACTCCAAGGGGGTACAATCAGCTCATTACCTATGATCGTTTACAACGCCGAAAAACATTACGGGTAAAACGTTATGCCGATGGCGATCCGCTTGTTCCGGCTGATCAGTATCCTTTGGTGGAAGAATTTACCTATGGTGAAGAGGTGCAGGACGCTACAGTGTTAAACCTGCGCGGAAAAC
This sequence comes from Flavobacterium flavipigmentatum, assembly GCF_020911905.1. Lineage (NCBI taxonomy): Bacteria > Pseudomonadati > Bacteroidota > Flavobacteriia > Flavobacteriales > Flavobacteriaceae > Flavobacterium > Flavobacterium flavipigmentatum. Next base: position 3,039,818 of record NZ_CP087133.1, read on the forward strand.
TTTATAAATTAAAAGATCTGTCGGGAATCCTGATGCTGAATGCCTATGCGCTTACGGGACAGTCGATTCAGAAAAAACGACAGATGACTACGGTATACAAAGATGCGATCGATTGGAATAATCCCAAAGCGGTACCTCTGGATACGACGTTTCTATCACTGGAACAAACCTATAACGCGCTTGGAGAGCTGCTAACCGAAACCACGACAGATGGTACTGTAACAGCGCACGGTTATTCGAAATCGGGTTTATTAAAAACGGTCAGCCTGACATTGCCGGACGGAAAATCAAAACCGGTTATCGAACATATTGAGTATAATCCGTCGAATCAGCGGAAACGGATTGTTTTTGCCAATAATTCGGCTACGAATTATACCTACGAAACGACGACGCAACGCTTACTCACGCTTAAAAATACCCGTTTGGTCACTTCGGGAGAAAACCCAATGTTACAAAACATGACCTATGTATATGATCCCGTAGGAAACATTACCAGACTACGGGATTTAAGTCGGAATACTGTGTTTTATAATAATCAGAGTGTAGTACCGCTATCCGATTATACCCATGATATCTTATACCGGTTAATTGCGGCTAATGGTTATCAACATCCCGGAATACTAGCCAATACCTATCAGAACAATGTCGTTAATAATGACTTTAAACAAAGTAAGTTTTCTGTATCACCATCTGATTATGGCAAACTGGAAAATTACATTGAAAGCTATAGTTATGACAATTCCGGTAATCTGGTGCAGCTAAAGCACAGGGCTAAGTCGGCATCATGGACACGCGATTTGCCGGTCGATGTCAATTCCAATCGACTCAACGGAATCACGTATGACAATTCCGGGAATCTTCGTCAGATTATGATCAACAAACCTGTAGCATTGGACTATAATTGTTGTGAAAATCTGGTACGGGCTAGTATTATAACCCGTCCGGATGAGGCAGATGATGCGGATTATTATGTTTATAACAGCGAGGAACAACGCACCCGGAAGGTTAGCGAAAGGTTCGCCAATGGGGGAGCTGTCACGATGCTTGAAAGTACAGTTTACTTTGGCAATTATGAAGTAAAACAACAGCAAACGGTATCGGAAACGCGCACTGTAATCACCCTGGAACGCGAGACGTTGCGTATTATGGATGGTGGAACTTGTCTGTTAATCATGCATTACTGGAAACAGGATGATGCTAAAAAAGAAATGCAAACGGGGGATCGCTCGTTCCGTTGGCAGCTTTGTAGTAAGCTGGATTCGGTAGCGGTAGAGGTCGATGATCAGGCTCGTCTGATCAGTTACGAAGAATATTTTCCTTATGGTGGTACTGCTATTATTGCGGGGCGGAATCAGCAGGAAGTGAGCTTAAAAAATTACCGCTATTCAGGAAAAGAACGGGATGATACGACCGGGTTATATTACTACGGTCACCGGTATTATGTTCCCTGGCTCATGCGTTGGAATAAACCCGATCCTGCCGGTGGTATCGACGGGCTTAATTTATATGCTTTTTGTATCGGGAATCCGGCGAGTATGCGGGATGCCGACGGACAAAGTGTTAAAGGAAAAGCTGGTAAAAGAAATGCTAAAAGAACAAGAGCCTCATCCAGTGACGATTCGGGAAGTGACGGCGATGATGAATCGGATAGCAGTAGTAGTAAATCGGTAATTCAGAAAGTAACTAAAAAAGTTCGTAAGGATAAAAGTAAAAAGCTGAAAGAGCAAATCGTGGCCCGGTATAAAGATGAGTTGCAATATGCTAAAAAGATTCATCAGTCTACTTTATATACCGGTGTAACCGAACAGATTGTAAACCCCAATACCGCAATGAGTCCTGAACGCTTATTGGTACGTCATTTATCTACGGCACTTTTAGCGCAGAATGATGGATTTACAGAGGTACAGGCAGCGATCAATCATAGCGAAAAAACCATTTATGTAGCCAGTAATAAAAAACAAAATGAATTGAAAGGATTATTATCGGCTACCTTAAAAGATTTTGCGGTTCCGGATAAAACGAACTATTCAGGACGTGTAGCCCGACATTTGGGGAAGCTGGAAACGGAGATCAAAGGAGCTTATAAAGACTATAAACTGGAATTCGTTAAAGGACATGAAGAACAACATGCCGAAACCAAAATTGTGGAAGCCGGAAAACAATTTGACTACATCGGCGGAACACGCAGACCTTGTATGGTTTGTAGCTTATTTTTTCAGGTTCATCAAATTGCAACCTCATCCTATGGTCAGCATCCAGGCGGGTATTGGGATTCTGAAGCGGCACTTCTGTCGTTGAGCCCTTATCAGGAGCATTTGAGTATGACTACCTATCAAGGGATATTTTATAAAAATAAAGGGTTAATGGGCAGTAAGGTCCACGATAATGATACCGATAGTGAATAATGATATAAAAAAACAGTAAACCTACAAGTCATGGAAATAGAACAATTGATTCATACATTTTATGAGGCAAATCCTGGAGTTGATTTGCTGGCCACAAATCTTCATCTGGAAGATACGCTAGCAACATTGAACCTATCGAAGAAAAGAGGAATTTCTACAGCGGATACGATTGAACAGCTTAAGCAGGTAGCCAGGGTTGTACGGTTACACCCCGAAGCGCAAACCGGCAAAAAATTAACGGCCGATGCTATAGGTACGCTCTATAGAAAATTTAATGGCTTGCATTCGGCACATGATATTGCAAGACAAAGTGGTGATGTTTTTGTCCAACAATATACCTATGCATTTGGTTGTCCTGTGGTTGCCGCCGATGTGTATAAAAAAGCAACAGAAGTAACGAACAATGTATCCAACCTTACTCAGGCCATTCTTAATATGTCATCACCGCTTTCCAAAGCGATGGAAACATCTTCCGTGAGTGGAGATATTACGGACTACTTTAACGGATTGGTGGGCTATCAGGAGTTATTTGGGAATTTGAATTACTGCGACTGTCCGGAATGTAAATCAGTATTGGGACCGGCAGCTTACTTTGTTGATTTGATGCGTATTGTACTAAAGTATATTACGGAACCCAATACTTCCACTATTCCCGATGCCAGTACATTAGTTGTAAGGCGCCCCGATCTGGGAGAAATACCGCTTACCTGCGAAAAAACCAATACCATTGTACCGTACCTACAGATCATTATTGAACGTTTGGAACAAAGTCTTTCCAACAGTTGGAAAATTGCAACCAATACCGATTTATACAAACAGCTTGCGGTGACGTACTATCCGTTTAATTTGCCTTTTTTACAACCGTTAAGTTCCATAAGGATCTATCTGGAAGAGCTTAAAACATCACTCGCAGAGGTATTTGCCGATCAGCAGTTAACCGGACCGGCATTGGCTGCCGAACAGTTGCAGACTACGCTTGAAGGATGGAATCTGCTCAAAACAGCTACCGTGGATACGACAAAATTGCAAATCTATTTTGGGGTCAAAAAACTGGAGGATCTAAAAAGTTTTGAAATTTTTTCCAAACAAACCGATCTCCTGGTTACACAAGTACAGGATTTACTATATCAAAACCTGTCGGCTGTTGAAATTAAAGCCGGATTAAATGGACAATTCTATATTAATCAAGGCTTAACCAAACCTGTCGTCGTAGGAAATACTGATTCGGTGAATACCATTGACAATCTTACGCCAACTGCTTTGGATCAGATCAATCGATATTTACGCCTTGTGATCCTGAGTGCCTGGTCGTTTGACGATCTGGATTGGGCATTACATGTACTTAACAACGGAAAACCGGAGATCAACGAAAGCATCTTACAGCTTGTTCCCAAATTGCAACAGTTGGTTACCCGGATGAATAGTGATGTGGCAACAGTCAGTATGTATTTATTTGATCTGAAAACATATGGGATGGGGAATGAACCGGGACAATCGACTACTCCGTTTGATATTGTTTTTAATACCGGACAAAAAATCCTCTATCATCCAAAAAATAGCGATACAGTGGCTTATCCGCTTAACAAAACCTATCTGAACAACCCTTGGAGTTGGGAATATGATTCGCAAAAAGGAGACAATCCTACTTATGCCGTTCGGGTAGCTTCTGCACTCGGAGTTTCGCAAAACGATTTGCAAATATTGGTTACTGCTTTATACGGTACTACAAAAACAATTGTGCTTAATGTACCGACCATTTCTGCTTTAGTGCGACATGTACGTCTGGCCGCTTATTTCAAACTTAGCATTGCGGATTATTTTAGTTTCCTGAGTTTATCCGGAAAAGTAAAACTGGTTTTTACCATCGAAGATTTGATGACATTGACCGACAATACGCTACTATTGGCTACAGTACCTCAATTGACTCTATCGGATATGCAGTATACGGTAAACGATATCGCGGGACCAACGGTAGACCTATTGTATCATACCGATAAAAGTGAACAATGGCTTAAAACATTACCGATATTAATTCCAGCATCCGAATCGGATGAAGTCCAAATGACCAAACTGTATGAGCAGGTGGCGTCCTTTTTCGGAATTCCGCAGGCATTGGCCCAATCGGTGCTGACCCTTACGGTTACCAATCCTCTTACAGTATTTCTGAATGCTAATACTGCCGATGCGCTAAAAACGTTGCGTTTGATTTCACGCTGGCTAGTGTTTATTCAAAAAGCGAGAATTACTCCTGATTTACTTAACAATATTGCTACCGATAAGGTTGCCTATGGTATTACAAATAGTGCGGCGCTATCGTTCGACAATAGTTTGGTGTTATTGCAGTTTCAATTTTTTACGGGAATTTTTGGTGATGCCAACAATCGTTTTTCCGCCTATATGACGGCAATCGTCAACGGTAAGAATGACGATGCGGCAATCATACTGTCCGAAGCTACAGGATGGGACAAGTCTGTTATCAGTGCTTTATTTGCGTTACAATATACCAACCAGGTAGATCGTCTTTACAGTATGCAGGTCGTAATTAACCTGATCAATAAAACAGGATTAAATTTCAATGCTTTACAGGAACTACTTGGTCTGGCCGGTAAAGGAGCAACCGATTGGGATTTGTTTACGGTTCAGGAGAACAGATTGCTAATAGCCATTCAGGCAAGATATAACGTAGGTAGTGAGTGGGATCAGTTGGCGGTGCAAATTGGCGGTAAAACGGCTTCAGCAAAAAGAAACGCACTTATCGGAGCTACTATTTTTGCATTGCGATCGGCAGATGCAACGGCTTATATTCAGAATACACGTGATCTACATGACTATCTGCTTATTGATGTCGATATGTCGGATGTAGCGCAAATTTCGTACATCAAAGAAGCGCTCAATGCGGTTCAGTTATATATGAACCGTTGCCGTTCCAAATTGGAAATGGGAGTAGAGCGTTTACCCATACCAGAAGTGTGGTGGGAATGGATGATGAATTATCGGGTGTGGGAAGCCAACCGGGAAATATTCCTGTATCCTGAAAATTATTTGGATCCGGCGTTTCGTAGTACAAAAACGGATCTTTTTAAACAACTTGAAAACGATCTGAAACAAAATGATATTACGGAAGGTAACGTGACCTCCGCCTACATGAAATACCTGGAAGGATTTGCCGAACTGGCCAAATTGGTGTATGTCGATGCTTACTATTGTAAAGTTTCAGATGATACCCGCAATGATCAGCCTACGCTTTTCTTGTTTGCACGAACTGCAACCGATCCGTATACGTATTACTATATCACGCGTGAAAGTGAAGGCACTTGGTCGCAATGGACGAAAATTGACCTTGCGATTAATGCGGTACAAGTCACACCGGTGTATGCCTTTAACAAGTTGTTCCTCTTTTGGGTGGAACAAAGTGTTACGGTCGATAAAACTCCAAATACGACAACCGAAACCATCGTCAGAGCCTCTATTAATTATACGTTCTATAATTTCCAGAACCAATGGGTACCGGCACAATCGTTGGTAAAAGATTATATCGTTGATGTCAGTCCGAGTGCTTACAGAGATAGCAATAAAAAACTTTTTCCGGACGATTTCTTTAATGCCAACAGTCTTTGGTGGAATAAAGTATATCCACTAAAAATAGAACAGGATACTTTCTGGGAGGTGACCAACGGAGGCAACCGCTTTGAACAACTTGTAATTGCTTTTGGGCCCATGATCGATACTACGGTTGAGTATCCACAACCGGGTACTACGCCACCGGCTGCTGCCAATAAAGCGCTTCAGCAATTTGAAAATCAGCTTTTTGAAACGGGACAAAATTACAATTATGTGTATAAGCTGGGCTATAAAGGGCAATTGCCAATATGCAAGCCGATCGTTTTAAACGACAGTCTTAATGTGAGTTTTCTGGTCAATCCGGATGAGATCCTGTTTTTCGAAAAAGATAGCGATAAGTGTAATGATATGTTTACACCGCAGATCGATGCTACATCGGGGCAAATGGATCTGATTAGTACTTCCCATACTATTTATGACAATGATATTGCGGGGCAAATTATCACTCCTGCGATTCCGAGACCACAAACAAAACTGACCGTGGGTTCTTTTATTTCGACCGATGCTGGTATTACTGCAACCGGTTCCAAAACGATCTATGATTCACTTGTCGACTATGGTTATATCGATAATAAAGGGTATTTGGGACGGTCTGATTTTTCGGCGATGCGTACCGATGTAAAAAGTATTTTAAAAGGCGATCCGGATCCGGACAAAAAGACACAGTTTGTAATGGGAGTCGTAAACAATGCCAGCGGGTCTCGCTGGTTATCCCAAAATGTACGCAATAAAAATTACGGATTGTTTACGATTAAAAATGCGGTTGGAACCTTTGTTTTTTATGGGGATAAAGAGGCTTTTCTGATGGAAGATCCTGATAAGAGTCCCGTATTTGTTTCCGATCTGTTGTTTAATGCAGATACCATGTTTCAGGAACTATCTTTTGTTTCTTCAGGCGCCGGTATTGAAGCACAAGGATCAATTCAGGTTTATAAAAGTCTGATTGATTACGGCTATTTTACGGATGATGGACAATTGGAACGCGTCACCACAATTGACGATTTAACCAAAGCGCTTAACGATATATTTGAGGGTCAGCCCGATAAAAGTGATAAGGTGGCGGTCGTATTGGATGTTTTGACGAATCAACCGCTGTTTTACGCTACCGATTTTATCTCGACGAGTGTGGGCATTACAGCCGACGGTTCTAAAAATATCTATAATCAGCTAATGTTGGCGGGGTATCTCGATCAAAACGGTCGCTTGATGACGGATATTGATTTTAATGAGTTAACGAAAGAACTCTATACAATTCTGGGAGTACAACCGGATATCGATAAAAAAATACGCTTTATAGTTCAGGTGTTGTATCAGGCGGAATATCCTTCATCGCTTGGTTTTTTCCGCAGTTTAAAAACAACACCTTATGAATGTGAATATAACTTTAAGGCGATTCGTCTTACTACGGGAGCCATTCACAATCTTAGCGCCCGTATATTTTCAGGAGGGGTCGACAAGCTTTTGGCTTTCGAAAGTCAGTTGATTCCTGTTGATCCGGAATTGCCATTTAGCCGATTTGGTTTTGAAGAACCGTATGTCATTGCTCCCGAAGCACCCGATGGCGGTCAGGTTGATTTTAACGGTGCGTATGAACTCTACTATTGGGAATTGTTTTTTCACGCGCCAATGTATATTGCCGGTTTATTAAAAATAAATCAGGTATTTGATCAGGCCGAAAAATGGTACAAATACATCTACGATCCAACGGCACCTCCTTATCTGGTAGGAGAAGATGCTTTTGTATGTGCTACGATAGGTGTTACGGATTCCAAAAGGATTTACAAGGTTTTACTGGACAACAAATGGATTGATAACGAAGGGTATGTGAGTAGTAAATTTACAGCCAAAACGAATCTTAACTCGATTTTGTCCTTTTTGAAGCCGGTACAGATCCAATCGGTAAAAAATGTATTGCTCAACCATCAGGTTGCCCGACATATTTGTAGGGTGTGGCAGTTTAATCCTTTCCGGAATCATACAGTTGCTTCGTTGCTCGATAATATTACCAACGAAAAGCAAATTGCAGCTTATAATCAATATCCGTTTGATCCGCATGCAATTGCCCGTTTGCGTATTGGTGCTTATGAAAAAGCAGTTGTAATGCAATATATTGATAACCTGATCAAATGGGGCGACTGGTATTTTACGCAATATACCTGGGAAACTAATACCATGGCCAACATGTTGTATATCTATGCCTACAATTTGCTGGGGCCAAAACCGGAAGATCTGGGGCCTTGTCAAAGTGAAGATCCGGCTAATTTTAACGAGATTGTGGCACAATATGGCGATAATATCCCGCAGTTTAAGATCACCTTGGAAGATCATGTCGGAACGGCTTCCAGTGGGTTGAATTTCCAACCGTATAACGATATTGACGCGTACTTCTGTGTTCCCGAAAACGACCGACTGGAGCAATATTGGGATACGGTTATCGATCGTCTGTATAAAATTAACAACAGTTTAAATATCAATGGGGTACAACAGGCGTTGCAGTTGTTTGAACCGCCAATTGATCCGGCATTGCTGGCACGCGTTGCTGCTACCGGAGGAAATCCGCTGAGTATTATGACGCAAAACGCAGCGATTCCCGCCTACCGTTTTGAATATCTTATCGATCGTGTAAAAAATATGGCGGCATCCCTAAGTCAGTTGGGTTCCGGTTTGCTCAGCGCAATGGAACGTAAAGACGAATCGGCTCTGGCCCGATTACAGGCTACGCAACAAAATGTGCTGCTCAATCTTAATACCATGATCAAGGAGCAGGAAATTGAACAGGCGAAACAAGGTATTGCCGGTTTACAACAAAACTTGCTTAGTGCACAAAATCGGGAACAATTTTATCAAAAACAGTACGATGAGAATTTAAACGCCCTAGAAATTGCCAGTCTTGCGTTACAGGGAGCTGCAATTTACCCGGAATATGTTTCGATTGGTATCAATGGAATTTCCGTGGCGGGTTACCTGGCTCCAAATATATTTGGTTTTGCTGATGGAGGTATGAAGTTTGGAGATGCGATCAATGCAGGGGCTCAGATTGCACAAACCTCTTCATCAATTCTCAATCAGAGTGCGGGAATTATAGCCACCACAGCACAATATGGTAGACGTCGTGACGACTGGAAATTGCAAGAGCAAACTGCAGCTTATGATATAGCAGAGATCCAGGATCAGATCAATTCGGCCAATGCACAACTACTCATTAGTCAGCAGAATCTGTTGATCCATAATAAAACCATCGATCAGGAAAATGCCTATGAACAATTTCTGACAACCCGTTTTACCAATGTGGATTTGTATACATGGATGATTAGCAGACTTTCGACGATTTATTTCCAATCGTACCAGCTTACGCTCGGAATGGCCCTGGCAGCGCAGGCTGCCTATCAGAATGAAATGAACAGTACCACTCAGTTTATTCAGTTTGATTATTGGGATAACCTTCACAAAGGACTACTTTCCGGGGAAGCGTTGACGTTGTCGCTCAAACAAATGGAACAAAGCTATACGCTAAAAAACACGCGTACTTTCGAAATAGAAAAAACAATTTCGCTATTACAATTGGATCCGTTACAATTTGTTGTATTTAAAACAGGCCTGCATTCCGGTGAAAGAGGAACACTGCGTTTTAAACTTTCCGAGCAGTTGTTTGATTTTGATTTCCCCGGACAATACCTGCGTAAAATCAAAACGATTTCGATATCCATTCCGGCTGTTGTAGGTCCTTATCAAAATATCAATGCGGTATTGCGACAAACGAAAAATTATACGGTTATGGAACCAAAAATCAATGCCGTGAAATATGTAATGGACCCTGTTACGAATCCGAATCCGGGTAATGTTCGCGTAGATTGGATTCCTAACCAGAAAATTGCTCTTTCAAGAGGTGTGGACGATAACGGTTTGTTTGTACTTAATTTTAACGACAATATGTACCTGCCATTTGAAGGAACGGGAGCGGTTTCGGATTGGGAACTCAGCCTTCCGCCGGAAACAAATCATTTTGATTTCAATTCGATATCCGACATTATTGTGAAGATCAGTTATACGGCTTATGAAGATCAGGGACAATTTGCCAAAGATGTGAAAAAACAGCTGCAATCCCAAAATCCGCCTTATCCGTATCAGGTATCCAAACAAATCGTATTACAACAGGCTTTTAGTGCCAACTGGTATCAGTTTATGCATCCTCAGGTCGATCCGGTTACCCAAACCATGGCGTTTACTCTTACCGATGCCATAGTGCTACCGAATCTTAAGCAAGTGGAGTTAAAATCGGTGAATGTAGTGGTGCAGACTAAAAACAATAGTGCTGTTTCTGATAAACCATCAGGAAGTTTTCTAACCTTAAAACAAACGGACAAAGCAGATCTGTCCATTCCGGTTGGCAACAATGTCGGAACGGTGAGTCTTAGCGGGTCCTTCCAGGCCGAAAAAGCCGAGTTGGTATTCCATATTGCGGCCACGCCGGATGAATTACTTACCGCTGACAAAAAGCAACTGAATCCGGAAAAATTAACCGGACTGCTCTTTATCATCAATTATACCTCTAACGTATTTGCAATACAATAGAGTCTATCGTTAACTTAATAATAACCATTAAACTTTAAAATTATGGCATGGGAAGAATGCGTAACATCCATTAGGGCTAACCTTGACCCTAACGCAAAAGAAGTAAATCAGGTAACCTGGACAGGGCCAAAAGCGCAGGTTACTCAGGAGAATCTTGATACCGACAGTTTTTCACAGAGTAAACCGTTTGCGTTGATTTGTCCGGATCGACACTGTCAGGATTATGGAGATTTTTCACCTCAGGCACACAGCTTATGTAACTGTAAAGACGTAAATGGGAATCCGATTAAAGATTGTGTTCCTAAAAATGTGTTGTATCCGTATGCAAGCGGTGTTTGTCTGAATATTAATAATCCATCCGATTATAGTACCAAACGTGGACGTGCCTGTACCAATCAAGGCGGCAGCTATTACCCATTAACGTGTTTTTGCTGTTGTTCCTGTTATGCAAACGGTACGAAGATTGCCGTTCCGAGGGGATTTAAAGCAATTGAATATTTCCAGAGTGGAGATGAAGTACTTACGGCATCGATGGAAGTTGGCAAACCGAAATGGAATACCGGAAAAGTATCCTACAGTATGGGTACCGGACCGGATGGACATCAATCGGCTATGGTTTACATTCATTTTGGAAATGACGATCGTCAGATTATTGTAACACCGGATCAGTTATTCCTGATGAGTACCGGTAAACTAAAACGCAGTGACCGATTGGTTCCGGGTGTGGATCAGTTGGTAAACGAATGGGGAGAGGCCGTGCCCATCCATGAGATCAGTATCGGGGAATATATCGGTGGTGTACACCATATTTCAACATTAGCGGTTTTTGATGGTGCTATCGACGGACACTTGTTATTGTCGGAAGGAGTTATTTCGGGAGATTTTACCTTACAGGCCAATTCGGGTCAGCTGATTGATATGGGGCTTATGGAAGATCATAAACAACTACCTAAAATCGGATCGAAGGAATATGAAAAACGCTATACGCAACTATCGAATGAATTCTTTGGCGTGATGCACATAACGGCTTTAAGCGATGGAAGAAAAGAAAAAGTACAACGTCCACAAAAATTTTACCTTCATGGCGAACGTGCGATCAGTATTCCGAATACCGCTGCGGCTTACCTGGACGATGCTCAGGCGGAAGATGTTTACAACAATGCACCACGCTGGGATTTTGAAGATATCGGAATGAACAGCGCGCTAATAAAATATATATTGCGTTTATTCAAAGGGTTTTTCCCTGAAATCAATTTCTATTATGATCAGTCGAACGTGACGCCTAATGCCTATGCCTTTAATCAGATGGACGTACAAAATATTGTACTAACTGGTGGTTTAACACGTCTGAAAGGAATGGAACAGGAAGGAATATCGTTTGTATTGGCACATATGATTTCGGCGCTTCAAAAATCCAGTCCGGTTGGTGCCAATGGTTGGACTTCTGTGGCTATGGCCGATTATTACAGTATTAGCTTTTTGATGGATGTTTACTTCGGAAAAAATTTCGGAGCGATGTACAATCCTGGAATCAAACAATTAGACAATTCCTTGTTTAAATTTATTTCTCCTGAAAATCAACGTTATATGAATGATCCGTATCAGCCAACGGTAGATACTCGTTTTGATGCTATCGATGCCGGTAAGGCAATGGACTTCCCGCCAGATGGTATCGGAGGCCCTACAGCCGGTGGCTTACAAGTGGTGGGCGTAAAGGCATTCCCGCCAATGGTTGGCGCATTTAGCTTTGTAAACCAAGATATTGATCAGAATGCATCACAAGAAGCATTCCAGGAATTGGTAGTGCATAAAGTGGTTGACGTTAACGGCGAAGTTTCTCCTAAATTTACGGTTAATACCGACTTAAACTTCCTTTTTCCGGGAGTTTCGGATAATAATCAACGAGACATGATGATCGGGCAGGTACGTAGTGATCTGATCCATGCAATGGGACTTATCGAATTGGAATTTAATACCATCGTAAACCCGGCATCGGCTTCAAGTTACCACGATTTTACACTCAATCCGCATTCGAGCATTGGTGCTGTTCAGGCCAAAACCAATATTCCTGTAGTAGAAATCGCTGCCGAAATCAAACGAGGTGTAGAATATACGTTGACTGCGTCGACCAATGTACGTTCGTATAACGGATCAACGATTGATTTACAGCAACGCTCTATTTCTTTTAAAATTTAAAAGTAACATTACTATCGCTGTTGGAAAGTATTTCCGACAGCGATTTTGACTAAAACAATAAGGTATGGAACTAAATGAACTAAAAGAATTAACCGATATCAATGAAGCATGTATTCGCTTTGGTGAAATCCTGGGTTTATCAAAACCGGTACCCGATAGTGTGTTGTATGCCGCCTTGGACGATGATGATTATGCCCGAAACTTATTATTGTCGCGGAGAAGTTCGGAATTGATGAATATGCTCATGGCACAACAGGCAAATTATATTCCTAAAGCCCAACAAAAAGCAAAGCAAAGCGGATATTCAAACCTGGAGCTAATCGAAAAACTTGGTAAATCCATGTGGAAGTGGGGCTTGGTTGGGTTTTCTACAGTAACAGAAGATATCTATGATAAAAGACTTGCCGCTTGCAGATCATGTGATCAATTGGAAGAAGCACCCGATCAGCTGGTGTATAATTTCAGCTTAAAAAAGAATGAAGATAAGCGAACCTGTAAATCCTGTGGATGTGTCGTAGCACGAAAGGCAAGGTTAACTACAGATACCTGTCCGCTGGAAGATACTGGAAACCCAGGATTTAATCGTTGGGGTGAGTAACTAACCTCCCTGCAAAGATTCTTTGCAGGGAGGTTGGTTTACATTCATTATTATGTTTTTATAGTGTCGTAAATTTACAAAAACTTTAAAGGCGCATGCTTTTATTGAAGTTCTGTTTAAAGTAATTTTTCAATATTTGTAAGAGGCTGTCCGAAAAGTAAGGACAGCCTCTTTTTTTTGCTGTTTTTAATCTAAAATAGTATCTTAGAGGGCAATGGTATCAGATGTGTTGGTGATTAATTATTACATAAAACAGTTACAGATTATCAATGATTTATATTAATATCGCATAAAAATTAAAACAGCCTTCGGGCTGTTTTTTATTTTATAGTTCCTTAAATCGAAAAAAATGAGATCAAACCAGACTAGGTGTTACAGATGTGTTGATGACATTCGAAGTAACATTTTCATCACCTAAGTAGCAGTTGTGATATAAAGTTTAACTACTTGGTCAATTCAAAATACTATCTGTTTAATAAGAGTCCTACTCAGCAGGTTCTAAAAGTTTCGAACCTAAACTCGCCAGACCTCAGTTTTGCTGGATTTCTAGTTTGCAAGATAACCATGTGCCACGATTCTGCCACAAAACTTAGAATGGTGACATATCTTTAAAAACTGCCTTATCTTTTTGTGGCAAAAAAGGTATCCACTCCAAATTTTCTTTTAACCAAAAAGGCAATTCTTCAACACTTTTGTTCCAATTTTCGATAGTATCTTTTAAAATGAGTATTAAATCAATTTGAGTTTTAGGTTTAATTTTGTTCAATATTTTTCCTGCGTATTTTTGGTCAACATATTCCGTATTCGGTCTTTTTGTGTTTTTGAATATTTTAATTATTCCGCTTATGATAATTTCGTCATTAACTTTATCTAATATATTAACAAGTTGTCGGATTCTTAAATCTCCAATTTTATCCATTAAGTCTATAGACGAATAAAATTCATTTTGAAAATCATCTGGTGCTATTGGAATTTTCATAGGTTTAAAGCTTGCAGGTAACGTCAGTCTGTGAAAAAACCTCAGTTTGTATTACCTCAAATATAACAAAAAAATTATGTTAAAATAGGAAATTTTGACCAGCGTGATCCACCAGCTTGGTATCTTGGCGGTAGCCAAAATACCAATCCCTGCAAGAGTTAATTTTACGGGTAAGGTTAGATGCCTAAAAGTGAAGGAAAACACGAGAAAACCAAGCAGAAACTACTTCCAAAAAAAAAGAGGCGCAATAGCTTCTCGAAATTCTTATAACTGATTTATCGAAAAACCTATAGTTGCGGAATCTCAGCGGTTCCGTTCAACATGGGCTGCATTGTTCGTTCTACGCACGCAACGAATCCCTTAGTTGTTGTGCGATGGCTCATTTTTCTTCATATTCACAAATAATTCTTATGTGTTTGCCCATATTTTTAACTATACATTCATTCAAGTTTTCTATTTTGATGATTGTATCACTAATTTTAGCAATATCTGCTAAAGTATCAGAAGGATTTAATTCTGTTTCAATACCAGTTTCTATGTTTTTATAAAATAGTATAGTTCCACCTTTTTGTCGATAATTTTTGGTGATTATTCCAATAAATTTCGATTCCTTAAATTCTTTTCGATATTTTTCCTTCTTTAAGTTGACATAATGATTAAAGATTATGCAAAATGTTACAAAAGCTAAAATTAATAGAATTCCAATATTTTTATATCTGATTTTTCTAAGAGTCATTATTGTTTTTTTAAATTTCGCACAACGTCAGTCTGTGAAAAAACCTCCATTTGTATTACCTCAAATATAACAAAAAAGGTGTGCTAAAACAGCAGTTTTTGATCAACGTGTTCCACCAGCTTGGTATCTTGACGATAGCCAAAACTCCAATCCTTGTAAAATCTAACTTTATGGATAAGGGAACTTATGCTCAAAAGTAATGGAAAACACTATACAACCAAGCAGAAACTACTTCCACAAAAAAAGAGGCGCGATAGCCTCTTGAAATTCTTATAACTCATTTATCGAAAAACCTATAGTTGCGGAATCTCAGCGGTTCCGTTCAATACGAGTTTCATTGTTCGTGCTACACACGCAACGAGACCCTTAGCTGTTGGCAGTAGCTTTTTTATATAAAGTCTGTGTCTGATAAAATTTTCCATTCTTCACCAGCTCCAAAAACGTCTATGTGATTTCCATCAAAACTGTGAAATCCTTCTTTTGTTTCACTGTCACACGGGGAAAATATTATTTCTATATAATTTAAGTTGTCTAAATTCCAACCTTTACAAACTTTAAAGTAAAATCTATATTTTTTATTACAGTTATTAATTATTTCAAACCTAAAACTGCTAAAACCTAGTTCTTCCATTTTTTCTCGCAATGGTTCAGACATATCGTCCAAATCCATTGACTTATTTGGTATATTTTGCCTTGAGATTTCTAATGTAGCGGTTTCCACAATTTTATTTAATTCTGTTCTTTTGTCTTGTAATTCACTTATGTTTTGTCTAAAATTTTTTTGATAATTTGGGTTATAATAATTATAGACTTTCCAAATTATTAATAGAATAATAATTATAAAAAAGATATTCGTTATTTTTTCTATTTTCATATTTTTATTGATTCTGCGCTAAAGTTACTGCCAACGTTTCGCCTACACGATGCACAAGGATTCGGAAACCCGAGTATTTTCCGCTAAACGAAAACGTCTTGCGAAACGATAATTCCACAAAGCCTTGTCTATTGTGTAACTGCTGTTGGGTGAAGTTTACATTGTTTGCAAGTGCATTATTTTTGCCAAGATAATGTACAATGTTTCATCATCCTCAATCGGTAGTTTTGTTTTTTTATCAGATTTTAATTTACTTGTATTCGGAATTAGATTAATGTGTTTTTGAGTTTCATTAGATTGTGCAAATCCACTACTTAAGTTAATTTTATAAGTGTCATTCTTTCCATTGATTATAACGAAATTACCTTCAAATTTTTCTATGTTGAGTTTTAAAATAGGTGCGACTTTCTCAATAATTTGTTTTCTGATTTTTACGTTTGCATTGTCTGAAAACAGTCCTTTTTGATATTCGGCTGTATAAGTTTCAAACTCTTGCCTATTTTCTGATAATTCAACATTATTAGCGATACTCGTAGTTGCAATAAAAAGATCAATATCTCTACAGATTTCAGATAGGGTATTTATGGGAATTTCAGATAGTTTTATTTTTTCAGAAGGCTGAGTTCGTTTATAATCAGTAATTTTGGTTGAATTGTCTTTGGTAAAATAAATTTGCTTTGTAGGAATGGCAAAACTATATCTGTCATAATCGCATATTATGTGAGCTGTAATATTCAATGGCTTCAAATAAACACGTGGCCAGTTTACACCTTCGTGAACATAAGTAAAAATCCAGCCTGCATTATTAGCAATGGCCATTAGTTTTTGAACTTCTAAAAAATGATGGGCAAAACGTGGTGTTTCTAACAAATCTAATTCTGTTTTTGAGAAAGGATAATTTTCTCTAAATGCCTGCCTTTGGGTTTGAACAATTTTATTTATCCATAAGTAATTTTGCCACTGACTTATATTTTCTTCACTATTTGAGACAGGGTGCCATAAGCATATTTCATCTTCTGAGTTCGAAGTAACTTCTTTATTGTCGATATCTAATAACTGATTGTCTAAAACAATAAAGTCTTTATTTAGGGTTTTATTTGTCCAAATCAAGTTTTCAATATGTGGATATAGTAAATCATGGCTTTTAATATATTTATTCCAATCTGAAAAAAACCATACCCTATCATAAAGCCAATACGTTTTGATGCGTTTACTTAAATCATTAAAAATTGAATTGATTTGTTTGATTTCTGCATTGATTTCCTTTACTGTTTTGGCATGGTCATCTGATATTTGGGTTGGAAGTTTCTTTAAGCTATTCCCATCTTTATCCTCATAGTTTTTTGATAGTTTTTTCTTTGGATAGCTTATAATTATCTTACAATCTCCTATTTCAAATATTTTTTTGCCATCTTTAAAACCAAAAGAAGGAATTGACATATCTGCTAATAGTTGTTCTGGTATTGGTGAATTTTCCTTAAACTTATCTATACTTTTTTCTAAGGCAACTACAAATTTATTATATTTTGTTTTGTTCCTCATGATGTTAATCATACCAAAGGCTTCTTCTTTTTCAGTAGCAACCAAAGCTTCTAATGCTAAATTTCCAGTAATGGTAGATTTTGCGCCAACTCCATGAATTTTAGAATAAGAATACTCTGTGATCTTTTTTAGAATACTCAAAGACAAATCATTTGGTTCAATATAAGCACATGACCAAATTAAACCTTTTAAGGCATTCGCATAAACATCAAAAAACCACGACTCTTCTTTTAATGATAAATCAAATAATACTTGTAATTCTTTAAAGTATTTTTCGACGCCTAATTTTTCTATTACTTTTCGCAAACTAGATATCCATGCAGCAGTAGGTTTTTTTCCTTTGGGACTTCGGCAAATAACATTCATTATTTCATACCATTGTTCTTTTGAACTCAATTCATCAATGTACTTAACTTTAAACCACTCCCAATTAATATCTGAAAGAAATAAATTATCATGTTCTTCACTCTTTAGTTTATTGATCTGAAAATTTTTTAATTCAGAAAAAGGAATAGTAGTTTCTGAGTAAAATGTTGGGTGTAAATTTTTAGATTTTTTAATACTTGATTCGAACTTTTGATAAGTGGTGTACTCATTATCAGTAAACCAATCATGTATATTAACATCATTTAAATATGTTTTCACGAAATTTTCATGTTCATATTTATTCATGAAGGCTAGAGAAAGTAAAACATAAGGAACGGTATCCGAATGATAAGTGGTTGCAGATAAAGGAATAGAAACTAATCTGTAAGGACTATTTGCTTCTGAAAGCAGATTATTACAATCTTCTACAAAAAATGAACTTCTAAAGATTATATCTTTACCTTTATAGTTGATGGTGAATATTTTATCATTATCATCAGCATATAACATTTCTTTATGTACTTTTTTTAAAGCAACAGGTACCAAAACATTCAAATCATCAATAAATTTCTTTATTAAATCCAATGATTTTGATTTTTCTTGATCAGTCAAGTTACTGTATGATTCAATATGAAATATTTTAGTTTTATAATAAAAACCGCTATATTTTAATAAGGTAAGTGCTTTATTGAAATCTCGTATTTGAAAACTAGAAGGCTTTTTTACGCTGAATAATTTTGTTATAAAACTTTCTGACGCTGCATTATCACTTGATTTTTCGTCTGTTTTAGAAGCTATTTCTTTTAAAAGAACTACTCCATCTAAATAGGGTTCAGTTTTTGTTCTTTGTAATAAAAGCATTTCATACTTCTGAACAAGTAAATTGTAATAATCTAATTGAGATGATAAATTTTGTATCAACGGTGTAATTATATAGCAAAAAATAAGATGAGAGTTTCTAATCTCGTTCTTTAATAGAGAAGTACGGTCTCCACTTTTTGACAACAAAAAGTCTATTTTTTCCTCTAACCATTCGGTTGTACAAACAAGATTATTGGTTAGTGAAAGTAGTAAAACTTTCCAGTATCTATCTTGTTCATATAAGTATTCGTTTTTTATAAAATATATAATATGTTCTAAGATTACTATTTCAATTCCTTTTGATTGATTTATTAACTCCTTAGCTTCTTCAAAATTATCTATGTTTAGCTTGGCTCTTTTATCTATTAATTTAAAAGCAAGAAAGTTTTTTAAAATTAAAAACATTTCCTTGTTCAAATTCGTTTTGTATGAATGATTATGCTCTTTGATGGCCTTTTCAAAGGCTATTTCAATACCTTCATCATATGGGCTAATACTAATTGTTTTGGGACCATTGTTAATACGTTTACCGTTTTCGTCAATTAAATAATCATGGTTTAAAGTAGTAGATTTTAGTAATAAAAATAATAAATATGGTTTCTCTTTAAATGTTTGTGCATTTACGTATTCGAAAACAGCATTGAAATATATTGCATCGTTATCAAATTTTAATTGAGCGAAATTGCAAGGTAAATAACTAATATTGTGGTCTATTCGCGCATGAATTGCATGATAATAATTTGCAATTTGAGAACCTATATTTAATGGTCTGAATAAGTCTGGGTTTTGATGAGCTAAAGTTGCGTGGCTATGCCATAAGGTAATATTACGATGAAAGTCATAAGGCGTATCTTTTAATTCAAAAAACCTTTTTAGTAATATGTTATTTGGATAATGAT
Source organism: Flavobacterium flavipigmentatum (assembly GCF_020911905.1). NCBI lineage: Bacteria > Pseudomonadati > Bacteroidota > Flavobacteriia > Flavobacteriales > Flavobacteriaceae > Flavobacterium > Flavobacterium flavipigmentatum. The sequence goes on from NZ_CP087133.1 coordinate 3,059,467, forward strand.
TAATTACATACATGAAAGCAAACTTTAAATAATACCCTTTTCGTACCTCTTCAAAGTTATCTTCAAAATACTTGTTTTCATGCTCTAATGTTCTGTAAACTTTAATTAATGGTTCAAAAAAGGTTGCTTCAAAAGTTGTGACGTTAATTTTACTTTCATTAAACCAATCAAAAAGTAAGTCATAAATGTCCTCTGAAATTTTATACTCTAATTTTGGATTTTCTAATTTAAAAATTTGTTCTAAAATGTTCATAATGTTGTAAAGGTTATGCTATCCAGTTTGGAATTATCAATAAAGGATATGACAGAATTAGGGTTAATTATAATAGGATTTTCAATGTGCTCAATAACTTTATTGTCTAAAATAACGATTATATTTTTAGATTGAATTTGACTCATTAATTTATAACTAAGATTTTCAAAATCAGATTTTTGGTCCCATTCTTGTAACTTTGAACGTATAAGTTTTTTTATTTCTTCAGTTTCATTTTTTGGTATTTCGTTCAAATTACCGTATCCGATTTCGGCTAATAATGCTTCTATTTCAAAGATTTCTTTATGTCCATGTTTGTGACTGTCAAATAATTCAAATAAAAGTTGAAATAAGGATTCAAACTTATAGTTAAATAAATTTTTAAGATAATTCTTTTGGGTTCGACTAAGTTTTTGTATCTCTATTGATGCCATGTTCTATTTGTGTCTTAAATTTTACCCAACTTATTTATATAGGTTACAAAGTAGCGCCAATCTTCCCAAAATTGGGTGTATATACGAATGTTTGTTTCGTTTTATATATTTTCAAAAATAACCAAAAAAGATTATAAATGATAAAGCAGGCTATTTAAATGATTATCCTTTTAACTTTAGAAAAAATTATTGATTTTGATTGTGTTTACGAGTGTGACACTCGCTATATAATAAGAAAAAAAACTACAAAAATAATCGAAAACTACTCCAAAAGAAAGATTCGCGATAGCCTCTTGAAATTCTTATAACTCATTTATCGAAAAACCCATAGTTGCGGAATCTCAGCGGTTCCGTTCAACACGGGTTTCCTTGTTAGTGCTTCGCACGCAACGAAACTTCTGCTGTTAGCCGTCCGGTTTTATTCTGTTAAAAAAGTATAGCCTTGATCTTGTCTATAATTTTTCACATCATAACTTTTGGTTTTTTCGTTATAATTTAACTGATAAATTCTCCCCTTCCTTCCGTCTAGATAGCAATTATAATTAGTTATGAATTTTTTTGGATGCCATTCTTTTTTCATCTTTTCATAATTTTTTCGAAGTCTTACAAATACAGAATCAGAAATTTCATTTGGCAAATTTGAATTTAGATTTCTGTTTTTATAAATAAGTAAACTATCTTTTTCTTCTAATTTTTTTGTAATCAACAACGATTTTAAAATTTCATTTACTACTTCATACTTTACGTTTTTATCTTTCAAAGGATTTTTTGGATTAGGAAATATGTTCAAAGCATTATTTAATTCAACTCTAAAAGTTGATTTTATTCTATCAATGTTTTTTATTGCTTTGTCGAATGGAAATTCCCAATAATCTTTGTATTTGTTACTAAAGAATGGGATTACTGAACACTCTTTTTTTGAGTTAATCAAAACTTCTTCCCATAATCCATACTTCACCATATTGCCTTGAAATTTTTCCAATTCTTTTTCCTTAACTGACCTTTCCCATTCTTCATCATTCACTTCTTTTTTATTATATGAAGGTAATTTTTCTGATTCAGGATATTTTTTACTTTCAATTTTTTTATTGATTCTTACTTTTTGTTCAGAAGTTAGTTTAACGGCAATTTGTTTCCACAAATCTGATATTGGATTTTTGATAACCTGCTCAGATAATAGTTCAATTTCCTGGTCATTTAAATTTCTGGGAAATTCATCAGCATTAAAGTCTTTCATAAATAATTATTTCGTTTTTCAACTTTTAGTTCCAGTTATATGATTTTTTCATGCCGTTAAATTACCGATTAGTTTCAAAGCAAAAATCGTCAGTACCAGTCCAAAAAAAAATCCCATACATATTGGCAAGTAAATCTGACTGTTGATTTTATTTATCAGGCAGGATCTTTTTGGATTGTTTTTATCGTAATAGACCGTTACTTTTGTTCCTGTTTGGATTTCTTTTTCTTTTTCAGTCTGAATGAATTGATTGCTTTTTAAAAAGATTTCATCGATTATTGGAAATTGATCCAGACTTTTATACTCTTTTTCAAACAGATAATCACTGGCGTAGGTTTGATTTGATTCATATTCCACGTCGTCTACAACATAGTTATATGTCTTTTTTAACCTAAAGCGGTAATCCTCAGAAAATGACATGTATTTTATTTCAGCGTTTTTAACCTCTCCAATACAATATTTCCATCTTGTACTTTCTTCCATTCTATGCAGCCCGATAATTCCTGAAATAAACAGCCAGTATGAATAATAAAGAAATAGGGGTAATAAAACACATATAAAAACAGTTGGAATCACGCCATATTCCCAATTTTCAAAATTCATCTTTTCATTTCTTTTTCGTTATCAATGCTGCCGGCTAGTTTATACCAGTCTTACAATGGCACCAGTAGGACTTTTATTTACTTTGCTTTGTGCGGTTGGCAAGTTTTTTTAAGCGAATATAATAATATTCTACTAAATCTTTTAATTGTGCGGCAATAGCTATGCATCAGTTATTTTACATGTATCAAACCTGAATGCATTAAAATTTTCGCTGGGAAGGTTTAATATTGCCCGTTGCACCCTGACTGGGCTCATCCCTGGTGCTTTCATCTTCCTGAAGTTCCTCACTTCCAGGCTGCCCAATTTCGAATTCCTTCCTTACCGGATTATCCTTTTGGGGCGCTATGGTTTCAAAAGTTTCACTTTCATCCTCATCGCTCTTTTGGGTATTCCTATCCATTTGTGACCCCTTTAAAGGGTTATTCTCTATAAGGTCCTTTTCTATGTCCTTCCCTCTTATGTCTTTGGGGCCGCTTTGGGGTTCCTTATAAGGGTGCTGCGGGTCATAGGGACTGGGTGTTTTTGGCTGCGTGTTTTGGGGCTTTGATTTGGTTTTGGGAATTACGGTGGTCCTTGTGGCAATTATTGGTTGTATCTTTTTGGGTTTGATGTTATTTTTTAGGAGCTTTTTCCCGCTATTCGTTGCAATCTTTTGTGCCGAACCCCGGCACAAAAGGATTTTCACTGCTATCGGGGCTAGGGGTACTGAGGAGCCCGATTTTTTAGACTAATAAAAATAAGTAAGGTTATAAAAAAATGGCGCCAATTGTCTTTAATTGGCACCATTTGGCTTGTTTATGGCTTGAAAAGGATAAATTTCTATAAATTTTATAGATGATTTGAAGAGATTGGCTTACTACTGGTAACGCATGTGTTTGTATGGCTTAAAGGATTTGGTTTGGATGTCCTCTTTGGGATTGAAGCAAAAATGGTTTAATTTTATATATGATTTTACCATAAATGTAATCTTATAATTTTACTTAAAGTAGAAAGAGACAGCCTTAACTTTTTGTGGCAAAAAAGGTATCCACTTCATTCTCAAAGATTAAAATCCGACAATGTAAATATGGGACCAATATTGTAGAACAGGATCATCGATTTATAAAATGGAGGATACAAAATTGAGGATACAAAATTGAGGATACAAAATGGGTTAGCACTTACCCCAATAAAATTAAGCTTTAAATATAGTCCTTAAATTTTTTATAGTAATTTGTAAAACAGGTATTTATACTTAGTACAAACTTATTTTATTATTGCAACTTTAATCTTATTAATTCAAAACAGTTACAACAGTATACAGTGGTCTTTTTTTTAGCATTCTGAGTGGTTTACGCTTTTGTATTGAAGCGCATCAAGTAATAGTATTTGGCACAAAACCATAAATGAATATGTCGTGGAGTTTTATTTTTTTGCTTTAAAAAAAGCTATTGCAAAACAAGCACTATTCATTAAGCAATAAAACTATGGGTTGGCGTTTTTTGACCTGATACGAATGAGACGAGACTATTGCTTTTCAACGGAATTTTAAAAAAGCTTTCAAGAGTAACTTTTTTAGATTCTACAAATTGATAGATAGTTAGGCGGTGCATATTTGTTGCCATATAATTACATCCTTTTATTAATAATTTAACACTAAACAAATACACAATGGACTTTAAAAAAAAACTGAATAAGATTGGACAAAAGCCTGACATGATTCTTATTATTACGGATGAGCAACGCGCCACACAACATTTTCCGTTGGGATGGGAAGAGAAAAATCTCCCAACTCTCACGTTTCTAAAACAGAATGGATTTAGTTTTGATAGAGCTTTTTGCAATACCTGTATGTGCTCTCCAAGCCGGGCAACCTTGTTTACAGGAACATATCCGGCCAAGCATGGAGTAAGCCAAACGCTAACCGAAGGAGGTCTTTTGTCTCCGCAAGAACCAACACTAAGTAATGCTTTACCTAATATAATGAATGTACTTTGGGCAGATGGATACGATGTGCAATACAGAGGTAAATGGCACATGAGTAAAGGAGTAGCGCCTAATGGAACAAAAACAAATTACGAAGATTTAACCGCTGCAGATATCTCATTATACGGCGCCATGGGCTGGGTTGCTCCAGATGCTGGCGAAGATGTAAATCCACTTAATTTTGGTGGTGGATATGCCAATCACGATGCGAAATATACAGCCGAAGCCATACAATATCTTAAGGAAGTAAAAGCTCAAAGAGCCGCTGGAAATCATAAACCGTATTGTCTGATTCTTTCACTGGTTAATCCGCATGATGTATTGGCGTATCCAAAATCGGCAGGAACTTCGGGATATCATTCCACAACCTGGTCAGGAAGAGAAATTGGACTTCCGGCTACCGTAAATGAAAATTTGCTTGAAAATAAAAAACCAATGGCGCAGGAACAAATTTTACTCAATATGGCATTAAGTCTGGGCGAAATAGCTAGTACAGAGGATAAACTAAACTATATTAATTTTTACGGTTATTTATTAAGTCATGTTGATAAGGAAATCGGATATCTGATTGAAGAATTATACAAAGAAGATGCGCATGGAAATAAATTAGCAGATGCTGCAATTGTTACTTTAACATCTGATCACGGAGAAATGGGCTTGGCTCATGGTGGTTTGCGTCAGAAAACTTTTGTGGCTTATGAAGAAGCATTAAGAGTACCACTTGTTATTTCAAATCCAATACTATTTAAAGATCACAAAATAAAGCAATCAATGGCATTGGCAACATTGGTAGATATTATGCCCACTTTTATAGACATAGCAAATGTATCAAATCCGCCTACTGGTTTGGCAGGTACAAGTTTGCTTCCTATAATGGAGAATAATACGCCTGTTCAAGATAGTATCTTATTTACTTATGACGACATTAAGGCAGGTTCTAACAGTAGTTGGACAATTGTAAAGGCTGCTAATCGTATTCGTTGTATTAGAACAGAAAAGTGGAAATTCGATTATTATTTTGATGCCTCGACAGCTTATTTCAAACAATATGAATTGTATGATTTGATTAATGATCCTTTAGAAATTACCAATCTTGCTTATGATCCCGCTTATAGCGAAATCAGAAAGGATTTAGAAGCGCAATTGCACCAACTTGAGATAGAAAAACTCTGGGTCAATATGCCAAAAGATGTTTATGGTACTACAACACTCGACTAAAAACGTATTCAAAAATCTAAAATACACCCATTCAAATAGTAATAAAAAAACAAAAATTATGTCACAAAATATAACACCAGAGGTAAATACAGTAAGTTATGCAGATTTTAATAATCCTGCGGGACAAACCACCATACAAGGAATCAGAGGCGTTTCGGAGTCTGAAAATGTATATATCGCAGGCAGTTTAGTAGGTCAGAACAATCTTGTTCAGGGATTAATTTATGAGGGACCACTTAAAGGAAGCGGTAACGCAGGAAAGTGGTACAATGTTAATTTTCCGAGTACACCAGAAGCTACCGTTATCAATACTTCTTGCTACGGACCCAACAACGGGCCTCATGGCACGATACAGTTAGTTGGATCTTATAAAATATCAGCCTCTACGGGCAAAGCACCAAGTGGAAATCTCGGATTCTTTTATGAAGGCCCTGTTGATGGCTCAGGAACGTGGGTTCAGGTGTCACCGAATGGCGGGAATACCAATAATGTATTTGTTCATAGTATTATGGGCGGTCTTGCTGTGGGAAATTATGACGTTGATAATGATAAAAACGGATACGCATTTCTCTATGATATAGTCAATAAAAAATGCACAGACTTTAAAGTACCCGATTCATTAACCACTACTTTGTATGGTATTTGGCATAATGGCGGAGATAGTTATACCATGGCAGGAGGATATACAAGCCCAAAAATCGGCAAAATAAGCCAAGCCTTTTTGGTTGATTATAATTCTAAAACGAAACAAACTAGTAATTTGAAATCATTTAATTACAAAAACGAAACAGTTTTGTCTGTAATAACTCATTTTGAAGGCATTACTATTTCTAAAAAGGGTGGTTATAATATGCCATCGGATTGGCTTACGGTAAATGGAGAAAAAAATGGAGCATCATTTGTTGCTGTTAGTAGAAATTCTGACGGATCATTTGGAGAAGCAAATTGGGTAGATATTGATTTTCCAAACTCAAGCGTTACAAGTGCTAATACAGTATATCGAAATAATATTTTAGGTATTTACGCAGTCGTAGATAGTACTGATACAAAAACAGTATCTTCTTTTGTTGCAAAAGTAAATATCGAACAATAGATGGGATTTGCATTTTTTTAAAATAAAAGATCTTGTGTTTTTGTATCCATTTTTAAGCATTAACTCCACAACGTTTTTTTTTACTAATTTATGATCAATATTTTTCCCTAAAGTAAAGTCTCAATATTATCATAATAAGTTAACTTTTTTCTTCATTTTACGTTTAAATAGCAACTAGTTTTAAAACCATTCGTCGATATTTTTTATTCATTCGTCGAAGATTTTAAACAGTTTAACGAAATTAGTTATGGTCTGAAAAAAATTAGGATAATTTTATTTTAACATGTAATGTTTTTTAATCACATTTCTTTAGAGATCTTTCACTAAGGTTTTTATTAAAGGGTATGTAATAACAACACAATTGTGAAACTTTTTTTATATTATAAAATCTGTGCGTTGATAAAGATGAAAACTAACCATAATCTTTAAAATTACGCTACTATAATTTTTTTGAATTTTTATGTTTTGTTCATTTTGAAGGTCATTTATTTATGATCTTCTTAGAGCAATATTTTTTTACTAAAATAGATGTTTACATCCAAAAAGTAAAAAAAAAAAATGATTTGTTACTGTCTATCTAAAATTTTTATCATGAAGGAAAACTTTACCTTATACATTTTTTTTAGTTGCCTTAAGTTTTTAAAAGAACATTTATTTGCAAATTTTGCTCATAAAATGGCGTGTATACTTTTAACAGCTAAAATGTTTTCTCAAAGACCGTCGATAAAGCTTAAAATGCTATTTTGGTTGGTTCTTTTTTGCGTTTTTAGTGTTGATCTTCAAGCTCAAACTGGTTGTAGGAATGTAATTCGCAATGGTACTTTTTCAGGAAGTTTTATTCAAAATGCAACGCCTAATGAAGCATGGCTTCCAGCTACAGGTGCATGGGCACTTAATACAACAACAGGAATTGCTGTTAATAATCTCAATGGAGTAACAAATTCTGCAATGACTCAAAATATAGGAGGAATTTCTCTTACACCTGTTGCTGGTATAGTAAGCTTGTATTTTGATCTTTGGGCAGGAAACTCTGGGGATACAAATGGAGCAAGTACTGCTACCTTAACAGTTTCTCTTGGAGGTACAATATACGCTACATTTACAAATCCAACTGGAGCAGGAGCAGTAACAACTACCTTAAGTAACGGAGCGACTATATCTGGTTTTACTTCAGGTGTGGTGCCAACAACATTTAGATTAGTGAGCTCACAGATAAGAATTGATATTCCTTGGACGCAAACGGCTTCAAACAATGTCGCTGCCTTATCTTTCGCAGCTACTACTCCTGCAGCAGGGGACGATTGGGGTGTTGATAATATATACATAGGAGCTAATTGTATAGATTCAGATCAAGATTTTGTAGTTGATGTTGTTGATATAGATGATGATAACGATGGTATTCGAGATGTAGATGAAGGTGTAACAAGTTGTTCTCCTAATATCACACCAAATCAAACCACTTCAATTACGGAAGGTGCAACAGTAAATAATACCAATACAACTATATCTAATAATTACAGGATAGTTGGTTCAACAGCAACACAAGCAAACCAAACTGTAGCTAGAGTGTCCTTGTCAGCTAGAACAGGAGCGACGACGAATGACATTGGAATTGATTTAACCACCAATGGATCTGTTCAGTTTACAAATAATGCTGGGTCTGCAGCGGGACAATTTGTAGAAGTTACTTATGAATTTAACAAACCCATTGATGCTGTTTTAACTTGGCAGGCAGGTAATACTTTTGACGATGTAGAAGATTATAGTGTTGAATATGATGCTGGAGTAACATCAGCCATTTATACAGCAGGAGGTACTGCAAATTTAAATGTTACACAAATACCAGGCAAAATATCACTAAATTCAACCGTTGATATTGCTAGTGCTTCAAATCTTTGGAATATTGATTTAAAAAATGTGACACGTTTAGTGATCAGAAGATCGGATACAGGTACAGGGGGAGCAATTGGGGGAATTACAATTACGCCAGCAACATTTTGTGACAGGGATACAGATGGTGATTTAATTCCAGATCATCTTGATGTTGATGCTGATCAAGATGGGTGCTATGATGCCCGAGAAGGTGGTAGTACTCAAGCTTTATCTAGTTCTGGTACTATAGGTGGAACTTATGGTGCTAATGGTCTGTCTAGTCTTGTAGAAACGAATGACACAGTAGCTGCAGGAATTAATTACGCTATTGCGCAAACCGCAGGGATAAACAATTTTATGCAAGCGTCTGTATTTACATCTTGTTTGACAGCAGGATCGGATAGTGATGGGGATCTTGTTTCAGATCGATATGATATGGATGATGATAACGACGGGATTCTTGATTCAGATGAAAATGCATGTGCCGTTTTAGCAAACAGAATTACAGGGAATTTTTCAGGTTCAGGACCGTTTACTGGTTCAACACTCGATGGTGTAAATGTGACAGCAACTGTTACTAACGCCGCTAATACTAGTGTAACAAACTCAGCTGGTACCTTTGCTAATGAGCCTACCTTTTGGAGTGAAGCAGTAAACAATCTATCTTCGTTCCAAACGCTTTTTAATTGGGATACAACCGCAGAAGGTTATATTGCCAATATAGATCAAGCCAATGATGATAAAGGATCGGCAACGATCACATTTACATTTAGTCAGCCTGTTTACAACCCTATTATTCATTTAGATAGGATAGGAGGACTTTCAGGGGTTATTCCAAATTCAGCAGTTTTTACGGTTACCACACCGGGAGCAACATTAAAAAAGCTGGCAGGAACAAGCAATCTATATGTTACTCCTACTACTTTTAGAAGAGTTACTGAAATGAATGTGAATCCACTTATTACAGGTGTTGCAGCTAGTGAAGCTTCTGCATTGCCTGAAAATGGTACTGCAGCGGGATCCTTGTTAGTAGAAGGCGTCTATTCTTCGTTAACATTTGATTGGACTGGAAAGGGAGCCGAAGGCTCTGGAGGTGATGGTATCGAATTTATTTTCTCTTTGTGTAGAGCGCTAGATAGTGATGGTGATACAATTGCAAATTTACTTGATCTAGATTCAGATAATGATGGTTGCTCAGACTCTAATGAGTATTATAACAATGCTGCAAGTGCTGCTTCAGGTCAACAATTTGGTCAATTAGGCGGAGCAGTAGCACCGGTTTTAGCTGATGGTAGAGTAAACCTCTCAGCAGCTACTTATACAGGATCTTACGCTAATGTAACAAATAATGCAGTATCTACAGTGTGTACTGCGAACATTGCTATCACCAAAACCGCAAGCAGCAGCACACCTAATGTAGGTAGTAATGTTACTTTTACCTTAACGGCTACTAATGCAGGACCAAGCGACGCCACAGGAGTGAGTGTAACAGATGTTTTACCTTCTGGTTATACTTTTGTAAGTGCTAGTACAGCTGCAGGAACCTATACAATTGGAACAGGTATCTGGGACATAGGTACTTTAGCCAATGGATCCAATGCTACTTTGTCTATTATTGCGACAGTAAATGCCTCAGGATCGTATACCAATAGCGCGAGTATCGCTGCTAATGAAGCCGATCCTACACCTGGTGATAATACTTCTAATGTTACTCCAACACCTATAAATATAATTGTTGCGGTAACAGAAACGACCCCTGCCGTTAATGGATTACCAGGAGGCACCACCACGGCATTAACGAGCAACGACACCTTAAATGGAAGTCCAGTAGTAGTAGGTACTGCAGCAGGGAATGTACAAATTACATCAAGTACGGTTCCAGTAGGATCAGGACTAGTAGTAAATGCAGATGGAACAGTAACAGTTCCAGCCAACACCCCATCTGGAAACTATTCAGTAAGTTATACGATTTGTGAAGTAAACAACCCATTGAATTGTAGTACCATTAGCTCTACGGTAGTAGTAAGTGCCCCAGCGATTGTTGCGGTAACAGAAACAACCCCTGCGGTTAATGGATTACCAGGAGGCACCACCACGGCATTAACGAGCAACGACACCTTAAATGGAAGTCCAGTAGTAGTAGGTACTGCAGCAGGGAATGTACAAATTACATCAAGTACGGTTCCAGTAGGATCAGGACTAGTAGTAAATGCAGATGGAACAGTAACAGTTCCAGCCAACACCCCATCTGGAAACTATTCAGTAAGCTATACGATTTGTGAAGTAAACAACCCATTGAATTGTAGTACCATTAGCTCTACGGTAGTAGTAAGTGCCACAGCGATTGTTGCGGTAACAGAAACAACCCCTGCGGTTAATGGATTACCAGGAGGCACCACCACGGCATTAACGAGCAACGACACCTTAAATGGAAGTCCAGTAGTAGTAGGTACTGCAGCAGGGAATGTACAAATTACATCAAGTACGGTTCCAGTAGGATCAGGACTAGTAGTAAATGCAGATGGAACAGTAACAGTTCCAGCCAACACCCCATCTGGAAACTATTCCGTAAGTTATACGATTTGTGAAGTAAACAACCCATTGAATTGTAGTACCATTAGCTCTACGGTAGTAGTAAGTGCCCCAGCGATTGTTGCGGTAACAGAAACAACCCCTGCGGTTAATGGATTACCAGGAGGCACCACCACGGCATTAACGAGCAACGACACCTTAAATGGAAGTCCAGTAGTAGTAGGTACTGCAGCAGGGAATGTACAAATTACATCAAGTACGGTTCCAGTAGGATCAGGACTAGTAGTAAATGCAGATGGAACAGTAACAGTTCCAGCCAACACCCCATCTGGAAACTATTCAGTAAGCTATACGATTTGTGAAGTAAACAACCCATTGAATTGTAGTACCATTAGCTCTACGGTAGTAGTAAGTGCCCCAGCGATTGTTGCGGTAACAGAAACAACCCCTGCGGTTAATGGATTACCAGGAGGCACCACCACGGCATTAACGAGCAACGACACCTTAAATGGAAGTCCAGTAGTAGTAGGTACTGCAGCAGGGAATGTACAAATTACATCAAGTACGGTTCCAGTAGGATCAGGACTAGTAGTAAATGCAGATGGAACAGTAACAGTTCCAGCCAACACCCCATCTGGAAACTATTCAGTAAGCTATACGATTTGTGAAGTAAACAACCCATTGAATTGTAGTACCATTAGCTCTACGGTAGTAGTAAGTGCCACAGCGATTGTTGCGGTAACAGAAACAACCCCTGCGGTTAATGGATTACCAGGAGGCACCACCACGGCATTAACGAGCAACGACACCTTAAATGGAAGTCCAGTAGTAGTAGGTACTGCAGCAGGGAATGTACAAATTACATCAAGTACGGTTCCAGTAGGATCAGGACTAGTAGTAAATGCAGATGGAACAGTAACAGTTCCAGCCAACACCCCATCTGGAAACTATTCCGTAAGTTATACGATTTGTGAAGTAAACAACCCATTGAATTGTAGTACCATTAGCTCTACGGTAGTAGTAAGTGCCCCAGCGATTGTTGCGGTAACAGAAACAACCCCTGCGGTTAATGGATTACCAGGAGGCACCACCACGGCATTAACGAGCAACGACACCTTAAATGGAAGTCCAGTAGTAGTAGGTACTGCAGCAGGGAATGTACAAATTACATCAAGTACGGTTCCAGTAGGATCAGGACTAGTAGTAAATGCAGATGGAACAGTAACAGTTCCAGCCAACACCCCATCTGGAAACTATTCAGTAAGCTATACGATTTGTGAAGTAAACAACCCATTGAATTGTAGTACCATTAGCTCTACGGTAGTAGTAAGTGCCCCAGCGATTGTTGCGGTAACAGAAACAACCCCTGCGGTTAATGGATTACCAGGAGGCACCACCACGGCATTAACGAGCAACGACACCTTAAATGGAAGTCCAGTAGTAGTAGGTACTGCAGCAGGGAATGTACAAATTACATCAAGTACGGTTCCAGTAGGATCAGGACTAGTAGTAAATGCAGATGGAACAGTAACAGTTCCAGCCAACACCCCATCTGGAAACTATTCAGTAAGTTATACGATTTGTGAAGTAAACAACCCATTGAATTGTAGTACCATTAGCTCTACGGTAGTAGTAAGTGCCCCAGCGATTGTTGCGGTAACAGAAACGACCCCTGCGGTTAATGGATTACCAGGAGGCACCACCACGGCATTAACGAGCAACGACACCTTAAATGGAAGTCCAGTAGTAGTAGGTACTGCAGCAGGGAATGTACAAATTACATCAAGTACGGTTCCAGTAGGATCAGGACTAGTAGTAAATGCAGATGGAACAGTAACAGTTCCAGCCAACACCCCATCTGGAAACTATTCAGTAAGCTATACGATTTGTGAAGTAAACAACCCATTGAATTGTAGTACCATTAGCTCTACGGTAGTAGTAAGTGCCCCAGCGATTGTTGCGGTAACAGAAACAACCCCTGCGGTTAATGGATTACCAGGAGGCACCACCACGGCATTAACGAGCAACGACACCTTAAATGGAAGTCCAGTAGTAGTAGGTACTGCAGCAGGGAATGTACAAATTACATCAAGTACGGTTCCAGTAGGATCAGGACTAGTAGTAAATGCAGATGGAACAGTAACAGTTCCAGCCAACACCCCATCTGGAAACTATTCAGTAAGTTATACGATTTGTGAAGTAAACAACCCATTGAATTGTAGTACCATTAGCTCTACGGTAGTAGTAAGTGCCCCAGCGATTGTTGCGGTAACAGAAACAACCCCTGCGGTTAATGGATTACCAGGAGGCACCACCACGGCATTAACGAGCAACGACACCTTAAATGGAAGTCCAGTAGTAGTAGGTACTGCAGCAGGGAATGTACAAATTACATCAAGTACGGTTCCAGTAGGATCAGGACTAGTAGTAAATGCAGATGGAACAGTAACAGTTCCAGCCAACACCCCATCTGGAAACTATTCCGTAAGTTATACGATTTGTGAAGTAAACAACCCATTGAATTGTAGTACCATTAGCTCTACGGTAGTAGTAAGTGCCCCAGCGATTGTTGCGGTAACAGAAACAACCCCTGCGGTTAATGGATTACCAGGAGGCACCACCACGGCATTAACGAGCAACGACACCTTAAATGGAAGTCCAGTAGTAGTAGGTACTGCAGCAGGGAATGTACAAATTACATCAAGTACGGTTCCAGTAGGATCAGGACTAGTAGTAAATGCAGATGGAACAGTAACAGTTCCAGCCAACACCCCATCTGGAAACTATTCCGTAAGTTATACGATTTGTGAAGTAAACAACCCATTGAATTGTAGTACCATTAGCTCTACGGTAGTAGTAAGTGCCCCAGCGATTGTTGCGGTAACAGAAACAACCCCTGCGGTTAATGGATTACCAGGAGGCACCACCACGGCATTAACGAGCAACGACACCTTAAATGGAAGTCCAGTAGTAGTAGGTACTGCAGCAGGGAATGTACAAATTACATCAAGTACGGTTCCAGTAGGATCAGGACTAGTAGTAAATGCAGATGGAACAGTAACAGTTCCAGCCAACACCCCATCTGGAAACTATTCCGTAAGTTATACGATTTGTGAAGTAAACAACCCATTGAATTGTAGTACCATTAGCTCTACGGTAGTAGTAAGTGCCCCAGCGATTGTTGCGGTAACAGAAACGACCCCTGCGGTTAATGGATTACCAGGAGGCACCACCACGGCATTAACGAGCAACGACACCTTAAATGGAAGTCCAGTAGTAGTAGGTACTGCAGCAGGGAATGTACAAATTACATCAAGTACGGTTCCAGTAGGATCAGGACTAGTAGTAAATGCAGATGGAACAGTAACAGTTCCAGCCAACACCCCATCTGGAAACTATTCCGTAAGCTATACGATTTGTGAAGTAAACAACCCATTGAATTGTAGTACCATTAGCTCTACGGTAGTAGTAAGTGCCCCAGCGATTGTTGCGGTAACAGAAACAACCCCTGCGGTTAATGGATTACCAGGAGGCACCACCACGGCATTAACGAGCAACGACACCTTAAATGGAAGTCCAGTAGTAGTAGGTACTGCAGCAGGGAATGTACAAATTACATCAAGTACGGTTCCAGTAGGATCAGGACTAGTAGTAAATGCAGATGGAACAGTAACAGTTCCAGCCAACACCCCATCTGGAAACTATTCAGTAAGCTATACGATTTGTGAAGTAAACAACCCATTGAATTGTAGTACCATTAGCTCTACGGTAGTAGTAAGTGCCACAGCGATTGTTGCGGTAACAGAAACAACCCCTGCGGTTAATGGATTACCAGGAGGCACCACCACGGCATTAACGAGCAACGACACCTTAAATGGAAGTCCAGTAGTAGTAGGTACTGCAGCAGGGAATGTACAAATTACATCAAGTACGGTTCCAGTAGGATCAGGACTAGTAGTAAATGCAGATGGAACAGTAACAGTTCCAGCCAACACCCCATCTGGAAACTATTCCGTAAGTTATACGATTTGTGAAGTAAACAACCCATTGAATTGTAGTACCATTAGCTCTACGGTAGTAGTAAGTGCCCCAGCGATTGTTGCGGTAACAGAAACAACCCCTGCGGTTAATGGATTACCAGGAGGCACCACCACGGCATTAACGAGCAACGACACCTTAAATGGAAGTCCAGTAGTAGTAGGTACTGCAGCAGGGAATGTACAAATTACATCAAGTACGGTTCCAGTAGG
This sequence comes from Flavobacterium flavipigmentatum, assembly GCF_020911905.1. NCBI lineage: Bacteria > Pseudomonadati > Bacteroidota > Flavobacteriia > Flavobacteriales > Flavobacteriaceae > Flavobacterium > Flavobacterium flavipigmentatum. Next base: position 3,074,924 of record NZ_CP087133.1, read on the forward strand.
ATCAGGACTAGTAGTAAATGCAGATGGAACAGTAACAGTTCCAGCCAACACCCCATCTGGAAACTATTCAGTAAGCTATACGATTTGTGAAGTAAACAACCCATTGAATTGTAGTACCATTAGCTCTACGGTAGTAGTAAGTGCCCCAGCGATTGTTGCGGTAACAGAAACAACCCCTGCGGTTAATGGATTACCAGGAGGCACCACCACGGCATTAACGAGCAACGACACCTTAAATGGAAGTCCAGTAGTAGTAGGTACTGCAGCAGGGAATGTACAAATTACATCAAGTACGGTTCCAGTAGGATCAGGACTAGTAGTAAATGCAGATGGAACAGTAACAGTTCCAGCCAACACCCCATCTGGAAACTATTCAGTAAGTTATACGATTTGTGAAGTAAACAACCCATTGAATTGTAGTACCATTAGCTCTACGGTAGTAGTAAGTGCCCCAGCGATTGTTGCGGTAACAGAAACGACCCCTGCGGTTAATGGATTACCAGGAGGCACCACCACGGCATTAACGAGCAACGACACCTTAAATGGAAGTCCAGTAGTAGTAGGTACTGCAGCAGGGAATGTACAAATTACATCAAGTACGGTTCCAGTAGGATCAGGACTAGTAGTAAATGCAGATGGAACAGTAACAGTTCCAGCCAACACCCCATCTGGAAACTATTCCGTAAGTTATACGATTTGTGAAGTAAACAACCCATTGAATTGTAGTACCATTAGCTCTACGGTAGTAGTAAGTGCCCCAGCGATTGTTGCGGTAACAGAAACAACCCCTGCGGTTAATGGATTACCAGGAGGCACCACCACGGCATTAACGAGCAACGACACCTTAAATGGAAGTCCAGTAGTAGTAGGTACTGCAGCAGGGAATGTACAAATTACATCAAGTACGGTTCCAGTAGGATCAGGACTAGTAGTAAATGCAGATGGAACAGTAACAGTTCCAGCCAACACCCCATCTGGAAACTATTCCGTAAGTTATACGATTTGTGAAGTAAACAACCCATTGAATTGTAGTACCATTAGCTCTACGGTAGTAGTAAGTGCCCCAGCGATTGTTGCGGTAACAGAAACAACCCCTGCGGTTAATGGATTACCAGGAGGCACCACCACGGCATTAACGAGCAACGACACCTTAAATGGAAGTCCAGTAGTAGTAGGTACTGCAGCAGGGAATGTACAAATTACATCAAGTACGGTTCCAGTAGGATCAGGACTAGTAGTAAATGCAGATGGAACAGTAACAGTTCCAGCCAACACCCCATCTGGAAACTATTCAGTAAGTTATACGATTTGTGAAGTAAACAACCCATTGAATTGTAGTACCATTAGCTCTACGGTAGTAGTAAGTGCCCCAGCGATTGTTGCGGTAACAGAAACGACCCCTGCGGTTAATGGATTACCAGGAGGCACCACCACGGCATTAACGAGCAACGACACCTTAAATGGAAGTCCAGTAGTAGTAGGTACTGCAGCAGGGAATGTACAAATTACATCAAGTACGGTTCCAGTAGGATCAGGACTAGTAGTAAATGCAGATGGAACAGTAACAGTTCCAGCCAACACCCCATCTGGAAACTATTCCGTAAGTTATACGATTTGTGAAGTAAACAACCCATTGAATTGTAGTACCATTAGCTCTACGGTAGTAGTAAGTGCCCCAGCGATTGTTGCGGTAACAGAAACAACCCCTGCGGTTAATGGATTACCAGGAGGCACCACCACGGCATTAACGAGCAACGACACCTTAAATGGAAGTCCAGTAGTAGTAGGTACTGCAGCAGGGAATGTACAAATTACATCAAGTACGGTTCCAGTAGGATCAGGACTAGTAGTAAATGCAGATGGAACAGTAACAGTTCCAGCCAACACCCCATCTGGAAACTATTCAGTAAGCTATACGATTTGTGAAGTAAACAACCCATTGAATTGTAGTACCATTAGCTCTACGGTAGTAGTAAGTGCCACAGCGATTGTTGCGGTAACAGAAACAACCCCTGCGGTTAATGGATTACCAGGAGGCACCACCACGGCATTAACGAGCAACGACACCTTAAATGGAAGTCCAGTAGTAGTAGGTACTGCAGCAGGGAATGTACAAATTACATCAAGTACGGTTCCAGTAGGATCAGGACTAGTAGTAAATGCAGATGGAACAGTAACAGTTCCAGCCAACACCCCATCTGGAAACTATTCCGTAAGTTATACGATTTGTGAAGTAAACAACCCATTGAATTGTAGTACCATTAGCTCTACGGTAGTAGTAAGTGCCCCAGCGATTGTTGCGGTAACAGAAACAACCCCTGCGGTTAATGGATTACCAGGAGGCACCACCACGGCATTAACGAGCAACGACACCTTAAATGGAAGTCCAGTAGTAGTAGGTACTGCAGCAGGGAATGTACAAATTACATCAAGTACGGTTCCAGTAGGATCAGGACTAGTAGTAAATGCAGATGGAACAGTAACAGTTCCAGCCAACACCCCATCTGGAAACTATTCCGTAAGCTATACGATTTGTGAAGTAAACAACCCATTGAATTGTAGTACCATTAGCTCTACGGTAGTAGTAAGTGCCCCAGCGATTGTTGCGGTAACAGAAACAACCCCTGCGGTTAATGGATTACCAGGAGGCACCACCACGGCATTAACGAGCAACGACACCTTAAATGGAAGTCCAGTAGTAGTAGGTACTGCAGCAGGGAATGTACAAATTACATCAAGTACGGTTCCAGTAGGATCAGGACTAGTAGTAAATGCAGATGGAACAGTAACAGTTCCAGCCAACACCCCATCTGGAAACTATTCAGTAAGTTATACGATTTGTGAAGTAAACAACCCATTGAATTGTAGTACCATTAGCTCTACGGTAGTAGTAAGTGCCCCAGCGATTGTTGCGGTAACAGAAACAACCCCTGCGGTTAATGGATTACCAGGAGGCACCACCACGGCATTAACGAGCAACGACACCTTAAATGGAAGTCCAGTAGTAGTAGGTACTGCAGCAGGGAATGTACAAATTACATCAAGTACGGTTCCAGTAGGATCAGGACTAGTAGTAAATGCAGATGGAACAGTAACAGTTCCAGCCAACACCCCATCTGGAAACTATTCCGTAAGCTATACGATTTGTGAAGTAAACAACCCATTGAATTGTAGTACCATTAGCTCTACGGTAGTAGTAAGTGCCCCAGCGATTGTTGCGGTAACAGAAACAACCCCTGCGGTTAATGGATTACCAGGAGGCACCACCACGGCATTAACGAGCAACGACACCTTAAATGGAAGTCCAGTAGTAGTAGGTACTGCAGCAGGGAATGTACAAATTACATCAAGTACGGTTCCAGTAGGATCAGGACTAGTAGTAAATGCAGATGGAACAGTAACAGTTCCAGCCAACACCCCATCTGGAAACTATTCCGTAAGCTATACGATTTGTGAAGTAAACAACCCATTGAATTGTAGTACCATTAGCTCTACGGTAGTAGTAAGTGCCCCAGCGATTGTTGCGGTAACAGAAACAACCCCTGCGGTTAATGGATTACCAGGAGGCACCACCACGGCATTAACGAGCAACGACACCTTAAATGGAAGTCCAGTAGTAGTAGGTACTGCAGCAGGGAATGTACAAATTACATCAAGTACGGTTCCAGTAGGATCAGGACTAGTAGTAAATGCAGATGGAACAGTAACAGTTCCAGCCAACACCCCATCTGGAAACTATTCCGTAAGTTATACGATTTGTGAAGTAAACAACCCATTGAATTGTAGTACCATTAGCTCTACGGTAGTAGTAAGTGCCCCAGCGATTGTTGCGGTAACAGAAACAACCCCTGCGGTTAATGGATTACCAGGAGGCACCACCACGGCATTAACGAGCAACGACACCTTAAATGGAAGTCCAGTAGTAGTAGGTACTGCAGCAGGGAATGTACAAATTACATCAAGTACGGTTCCAGTAGGATCAGGACTAGTAGTAAATGCAGATGGAACAGTAACAGTTCCAGCCAACACCCCATCTGGAAACTATTCCGTAAGTTATACGATTTGTGAAGTAAACAACCCATTGAATTGTAGTACCATTAGCTCTACGGTAGTAGTAAGTGCCCCAGCGATTGTTGCGGTAACAGAAACGACCCCTGCGGTTAATGGATTACCAGGAGGCACCACCACGGCATTAACGAGCAACGACACCTTAAATGGAAGTCCAGTAGTAGTAGGTACTGCAGCAGGGAATGTACAAATTACATCAAGTACGGTTCCAGTAGGATCAGGACTAGTAGTAAATGCAGATGGAACAGTAACAGTTCCAGCCAACACCCCATCTGGAAACTATTCCGTAAGCTATACGATTTGTGAAGTAAACAACCCATTGAATTGTAGTACCATTAGCTCTACGGTAGTAGTAAGTGCCCCAGCGATTGTTGCGGTAACAGAAACAACCCCTGCGGTTAATGGATTACCAGGAGGCACCACCACGGCATTAACGAGCAACGACACCTTAAATGGAAGTCCAGTAGTAGTAGGTACTGCAGCAGGGAATGTACAAATTACATCAAGTACGGTTCCAGTAGGATCAGGACTAGTAGTAAATGCAGATGGAACAGTAACAGTTCCAGCCAACACCCCATCTGGAAACTATTCAGTAAGCTATACGATTTGTGAAGTAAACAACCCATTGAATTGTAGTACCATTAGCTCTACGGTAGTAGTAAGTGCCCCAGCGATTGTTGCGGTAACAGAAACGACCCCTGCGGTTAATGGATTACCAGGAGGCACCACCACGGCATTAACGAGCAACGACACCTTAAATGGAAGTCCAGTAGTAGTAGGTACTGCAGCAGGGAATGTACAAATTACATCAAGTACGGTTCCAGTAGGATCAGGACTAGTAGTAAATGCAGATGGAACAGTAACAGTTCCAGCCAACACCCCATCTGGAAACTATTCCGTAAGCTATACGATTTGTGAAGTAAACAACCCATTGAATTGTAGTACCATTAGCTCTACGGTAGTAGTAAGTGCCCCAGCGATTGTTGAAGTTCCATCAATTGCTATAATTAAGACAGCGGTATTTAATGATGAAAATAGTAATGGAAATGCAGATGCTGGAGAAACAATAACTTATAACTTCAAGGTTACTAATACTGGAAATGTTCCTTTGTACAATATTGCTGTTTCAGATCCATTACCTGGTATTATTATGTCAGGAAGTCCAATAGATTTGGATGTAAATGATACGGATGAAGTTTCTTTTAGTGCTCAATATAGCATCACGCAAAATGATATTAATATCGGAAGTGTTAGTAATCAGGCTAGTGTAATGGGTAGTACTCTAAGTGGAATTAAAGTTGAGGATAAGTCAGATAATATAAATAATCTAGGTGATAATCCAACAGTCGTAGTGTTAAGCGGATGTGTAATCAAAATTTTTAATGCCGTTTCAATAAATGGTGATAGTATGAACGAAAGATTCTATATACAAGGAATAGAATGTTATCCTGACAACACAGTTCAAATTTATAATCGTTGGGGTGTATTGGTTTTTGAAAGAGATCATTACAATAATACCGATGTTGCCTTTAGAGGAATTTCAGAAGGACGTGTTACCATTAAAGAATCAAATGGATTACCAGAGGGAACATATTATTATATCATAAAATATAAAGACCATCAATCTAATCCTCATCAGGAAGCGGGTTATTTGTACTTGACCAAATAATATTCTATGCTAATTAATTGGCTTGTTGAAGTTTGAGCTGTTATTAAAAATGAAAAAAATGAAAAAGTTAATTCTAATTTTACTGTTTTGTTCAACTGCAAGCTTTGCACAGCAGGATGCACAATTTACACAATACATGTACAACACCATTAATGTGAATCCTGCTTATGCGGGATCACGTGGAGTACTGAGTATTTTTGGTTTATATCGTACCCAATGGGTTGGATTAGAGGGAGCACCAAAAACAAGTAGTTTTTCGGTAAATACGCCATTAAATAATAGCAATTTAGGACTTGGTGTTTCGTTAATCAATGATAAAATAGGCCCAACTACTGAAAATAACTTATCTGTTGATTTGTCTTATTCTATTCAAACATCTGCAGATGCTAAACTTTCTTTCGGTATAAAAGGAACAGCAAATATATTTAATCTTGATCCTACCAGACTATCTCCAGAAAATCAAGGAGATCCTCAATTTCAGGATTTTGCTAATAAGTTTAGACCAAATATTGGCGCTGGAATCTATTGGCATTCTGATAAGGCATATGTTGGTCTTTCTGTACCAAATTTTATTGAAACCGATCGTTATAACGATAATAATATTGCTATTTTCAAAGACAAAATTAGCTATTACTTTATTTCAGGATACGTTTTTAATTTAGATCGTTATGAAATGATAAAATTTAAACCTGCTTTGTTAGCAAAAATGGTAGCTGGTTCGCCACTACAAGTAGATATTTCAGCCAATTTTATGTTTAATGAAAAATTTGTATTAGGAGCCGCTTATAGATGGAGCGCCTCTATAAGTGCAATGGCTGGATTTCAAGTTACTGATGGTTTATATATTGGTTATGCGTATGATCGCGAAACAACCAAGTTGGTAAATTATAATTCAGGATCGCATGAGATTTTCTTTCGCTTTGAATTTTTAAACAAATACAGTCGTATAACTTCACCTAGATTCTTTTAGTTATGAAAATTAAAAAATTAATATACAGCATCTTTTTGTCATTTTTATTTTTTAATACTAATGCTCAAGAGGCTGTATTAAGTAGAGCAGACAGAGATTATAACAAATATGCTTACATAGATGCAATTGCTATTTATGAAAAGTTAGCAGAAGCGGGTTATAGAGAGGAGAAAATTTTTCAAAGATTGGGGAATGCTTATTATTTTAATGCTGAATTAACAAAAGCGCTAAAGTGGTACGACGAATTATTCTTGTTAAATAATCAGCAAGATCCGGAGTATTATTATCGCTATGCGCAAACTCTTAAATCTGTTGGAGATTATTCAGAAGCAGATAAGATGTTGGATATCTTCAATGAAAAAATCAAGACTGACAGTAGAGGTGTCTTGTTTGAAAATAATAAAAATTACCTCGAACAAATTAAATTAAATTCCGGCAGATTTGAAATCGCTGATGCAGGAATTAATTCAACTGAATCCGATTATGGAAGCACCATGCTTGATGGAAAATTAGTATTTGCTTCTGCAAGAGATACAGCTAGATTAAGTAAAAATACATTTAGATGGACAAATAGATCTTTTACAAATTTATATACGGCAGTAGTTAAATCAGACGGAAGTCTTGAATCTCCTATACAACTTGATAAAAAGATTAATTCAAAGTTTAATGAATCTACTCCAGTTTTTACTAAAGACGGAAATACAATGTATTTTACCAGAAATAACTTTTTAGCAGGAAAAAGAGGTAAGGATGATAAAAAAGTTACGCTACTAAAACTATACAAAGCAGAACTTGTAAAAGATAAATGGATAAATGTTGTAGAATTGCCTTTTAATAGCGATCAATATAGTATTGCGCATCCAGCTTTAAGTGTTGATGAAAAGAAATTATTTTTTGCCTCAGATATGCCAGGAGGTCAGGGACAATCTGATTTATATAGTGTTACCATTAATAATGGCGGTACATTTGGAAAGCCAGAAAATTTGGGGCCAGTTATTAATACTGAAGGAAGAGAAACTTTTCCTTTTATTTCGGGAGATAATGAACTATACTTTGCAAGTGATGGTCGTCCAGGATTAGGAGGTCTTGATATTTTTGTGGCAAAGATAAAAGACGATGCAGGTTTTGGTGTTGTGCAGAATATTGGAGAACCAGTTAATACAAAATTTGATGATTTTTCTTTTATAATAGACCCTGCTAGTAGAAAAGGATTTTTCTCTTCAAATAAATCTGGCGGAATTGGCAGTGATGATATCTACAAATTTACCGAAACAAGAAGATTAGATTGCAATAAAAAATTATCAGGAGTAGTCGTAGATTCTCAAACGAATCTGACATTGAGTGATGCGAAGGTAATTTTGCTTGATTCTAATTTTCAACAAATTTTAGAAGTTGTAACGGATAAAGAGGGAAGGTATACATTTGAAGTTACTTGCAATAAAAATTATTATATAAGAGTTTTAAAACAAGACTTTGAAACACACGAAAGTGAGATCAAAATTGGATCATCAAAAGAGAAATATGAACTTGACGTTAAATTAGAAAAACAGATTAAAAAAATAGAAGTCGGAACCGATTTAGCTAAAACATTAGATATTCCACTTATTTATTTTGATTTAAACCAATCATTTATTACACCCGAAGCTAAATTCGAGTTAGAGAAAGTTTTAGCCGTAATGACGCAATATCCTAAAATGAAAATAGATGTCCGCTCTCATACAGATAGTAGAGAAAATAAAAATTACAATTTGATTTTATCAAACAAAAGAGCTAAAGCAACAATAGAATGGTTTGTAAAAAGAGGGATTTCTAATCAAAGAATCTCGGGTAGAGGATATGGCGAGAGCCAGTTGGTAAATCAATGTTCGGATAATGTAAAATGTTCAGAAGAAGAGCACAAGATAAACAGAAGAAGTGAGTTCATCGTTCTTTCAATTAAATAAAGAAAGATAATGATATACCCAGTATAACAAATAAAAATCCACCTGAAAAGTGGATTTTTGTATTTATAAGAGTTTTTAAGATTTCTCATTAATTCGATCAATACCTTTTTAGATATTGACTTTATTTTTATCTGTTGAAGATTCAATATAAGTATTTACATGTTTCATTAAATTGCTTAGTTCTCCGAAATTTGATGGCTTAGCTAAGGATTTAATATTCAGAATTATAGAGGTTGTGTCGCATCTAAAGCTAAGTTTATCTTTACCTTTTATTAATTTTTAAACTCATGAATACGAAAGGTCATTGTTATCAGAAGTCTGTTATACCGCAGGCAGTATATTTTAACCTTAGGTTTACATTAAACTATCGGGATGTTGAAGAGATCATGAAAATGTGAGGAGTTCATGTTGATCATGCTATTATTCAGCGCTGGGTTTATAAGTTTACACCTTTTATTGAATTAGAGATAAATAAGAGAAAAGGTAGAGTGGGAGAGTTGTAGATTGAATGAAACCTATATAAAAGTAAATGGTATTTGGTGTTATTTATATCGAGCAGTAGATAAATTAGGCAATAATCCCTTTAATTTCAATAAAAATTCAAATTGTTTGCAAATCATTTTTGACATGATTTGAAGTGGCTTTTTGTAAAGCATAACTATAATTTAAATATAAAAAAATAATTGTAGTAATAATATTTTATTATTTTCGTTAAAGGAGCAATCAGTCATTAATCAAATCAATTAAATGAAAAAACAAATCTTTCTTTACTTTACAGCTTTATTTTTTACAAGTACCATCTAAAGACAATATATAAAAGATCTCTTTTCAACGATTGCTAAAAATGATCTTTTTTACGGCAGTGTTTTAGTTTCAAAATAAGGAGAAAAAGTTTTTTCATATTCTTATGCATATTCTAATATAGATAAGAAACAAAAAATCAATAAAAAATCTCAATTTCCAATTGCATCGGTATCAAAAACGTTTACAGCGGTAGCAATATTATAGCATAAAGAAAAAGGAAAATTGAATATTGCTGATCCAAACCAAAAATATCTTTTAGATTTTAATTATCAAAATATTAGTACTAGACATCTACTAAGCAATACTTATGGATTGGGGCAAGAATATCATCTATTTGATAATGTAATAAAAGAAAAGCCATGGGAAATTATATCAAATGAAGTTATTATACCAGCATTAATTGATAATAAAGTGTCTCTTTGGTTTGCTCCAGGAAACAAATGTGAATATAATAATGTAAATTTCTGTCTTGCGGCATCGATAGTAGAAAAAATAACAGGAATTAGTTTTGGAGATTATTTATAAAAAAATATTTTAACCCCTGCTAAAATGAAAGATTCATTTCTGCCTAAGAATGGAAAACTTAAAGAACCCAAGCAAGTAGAATTGTACACTTATTCAAATTTTTATTCATTAAATGCAGAGAATGTTCAAACCTTAAAAGCAACTTTTATGGAAATGGAGGTATTGTAAGTACGGCTTTAGATTTATACAACTACCAAAAAGCATTAAAATAATTACTGTAATTTGTTAATTTAAAAGTTTTAACGAAAGTTTAGAAAATAAAAAAAGCTTCAGAGAAATATGATTTTTTTTGTTTGTAGTTCCCCGCCAGATTCTATCGCGACTATCATTAAGTTTTATCTTTACCTTTTTAGATTCTTAAAATTATCAATATGAAAGCTCATTGCTATCCAAAATAGGTAATCCTGCAGTTAGTGTGTTTTAAATTAAGATTTACACTTAGCTATCGTGACGTTGAAGAAATAATGAAAATGAGAGGTGTAATTGTTGATTATACAACGATCTAACGCTGGATTTTAATTTGTAAGTCTGGATAAACAAAAAGGCGGCCTAAAATTAGACAGCCTCTTAAAAAAATCTAGAGCAAACTAAATTAATTTACAATTAATTTAGTTTGAAAGGTTTCGTTTTCTTTTGTGGTAACTTTAAGGATATAAATTCCTTTGCTTGTGTTTTCTAATGTTATTGCAATTTCGTTGGTTGATGCAATAGCATTATAATTTTTATTAGTAATTATTCTTCCATTCATATCAATTATTTTTATATTGGCATACTCAATTGCTTTAGGTAAAACTATTGTTGTAACCGTGGTGCAAGGATTTGGATAATTATATATTTTTGCGATGATTTCATTTTTAAGTTCAGTAATGCTTAAAGTACCTGAATTTTTGAAGGCTACTTTAGAAATATTAGTCGCAAATGATTGGAAAGCTTGATAATCCCCTTGAAGTGAAAAAACTAATCCTTTAACTTTTTCGTTGTTGTACTTTTGACCAAGTGGGTTTGTAAAATTCTCTAGAAGAATATTTACCTCTGTAACGCTTGTATTTGCTGGGATTTTAAATCGCAATCTGTTGTTCCAATCTATTGTGCTTTCTGTTACTAAAACGACTTCTACAGGAAGCGAATTGCTAATTGTAAAACCTACCGTTGAATAAGAGCTTGCATCAAAAGCTAATTCGCCTGGAAGAATATTTCTAAACACATTCAAAGTTCCATAAATAGTTCCAGCGACACTTACATTTCGTTCTATTGCATATTGATCAGTCGAAAAATCACTATTCGAAATATTATCTATATTAAAGTTCGACACTTTGGTTTCTGTTTTTGAATAATCTAATCCCCAAGGACCATCTGCCAAATACAAAGCATCTATTTGTTTTGATTTGTTACCTAAAATAGAAAGTCCAACATCAAATAATCGCTCTAAATCAAGCTGAATATTTTGCTCATAAGAACCTGTTAGAGTGATATTTTTAGAGACAAAATCAAAATTGGATACTTCAGTTACTTTTTTATTACCCTGAAGGTCTATAGTAGAAGAACCCGATTTATTTATTAAAGTAAGAGCTAATTTACCGTTTTTGTAAGAGCCTTTTTTTACAAAAACAGATGGAATTCGATTAGTCACTACAGGAGAGATCAAAGTTCCTTGTTCTTTAAATTTAGCCAACATAACATTTGTAATGCTACAAATTTGTCCCATTGATGAACCCCAAACCTGAAAATTAAGGTAATCTCCAGCTGGATATTGATCAATATTCCAATAGCTGTGTAATTTTTTTTCGGTTCCTAAATCTTGAATAGAAAAATTCAATGCATATTCTATCAATCCATTAGCTCTTTTTAATTTGGCCATTATAATTTCGTATCCATTTAGGTCAATTGTTCTAATATCTTCAAGAGATGAATTATTCAAACGGTCACAAATCGCTTTAGAATGACTGTAGATACTTCCTGTAGTTGCTGTTGCCAGAACTGCTGCAAGACGATTTTCACCTTGATAATAATCCACTGAATATACTTGCTTTGCATTTGTGATACCAACTAAGTCGCTAGGACTGGAAACTGAAGTTGTTTCAGTACCAAACATTCCTGTATTTGGGATAATGGTTGAAAAATCAAAACTAGAACTTGATATTTTATCATTATTTAAGGATTTAACAAACTTTTTTTGTGTTATTTTTTTGTCATCAAAACTATTTGTTTTTGTTCGTATAAAATTTCTTTTAGCGATTAATGTGGCTAAATCTCCATTGCTCTCTAATCCTCCGTTATTTCCAGAACTTACATCGGTTGCTATACTTACATCAGCAATATTATTTATCAAAATAGCGTCATAAGGATTTGCTGTAATGTAAAAGATGGCATCATTAAAATCATTGTCACAACTGCCATAGTCTCTTCGAATGTCTTCAAAGCCAAGAATAATTCTTTCATTAGTAGGGTCATTCAAGAGTACATTATGTTGTCTTAATGCAGGAATAGCTTCTGGATTAAAATTAGGATTAGAAAATAATTGCCACAAACCAGATGTTACTGCAGAACCATTCCATCCATTAGCCAATAAAACCCAACCAATTCCTGTTCCTGCTGGAAAAGTACCAATTTTTACTTTATTACCCGCTACCAAACTTCCTCCGCTTCCTGTAGCCGAGACATTAGGAAATACAATAGTGATTTGATCAGCCCTAGGAATTGTAGTTGGTGGATTATTGATGTCATAGGTATAAAAACCCAAAACATTTTTATATCCAGCTCCTTCACTAACAAAAGTCACCCAAACATCAGCATATTTGCTTATAACTAAATCAGTATCATAACCCGATGAAATGTATTGTGGATTATAAATTGGCACAGGGTACCTTTCCGGAAGTGAGTTATTTATTAAATCTAAAGTTTGAGTTGTAATTACATCACTAGTTACAAAGTATTGTGGTGTCCCATCGAATGTGTAAGGCCCCAAAAAATTATAATTCTGTCCAAAAGATGCAGAAAAAACACAAAGAACTGACAAAAGTAAATATCGTTTCATAATCAAGAATATTAAATGATAAAACAAATTTATGATCCAAATCAAATTTAATCTGGATTATTAGTTAAGCTGTATTTTATTGTAGACGAAATACAATTTCCTAGAGACAATCGATTTTAAAAGTAGTCCGCTCCTGTTAGGATAAACAAGTATTTCTAAAAATCTATTTATAGGGCTATTCAACGGATTAAAGAGTAGACGCAAACTGAAAAAAGAATGTCTCAGAAACATTGAGCTGCGGTAGCTCATCGAAGCTATGCTTCCTAATTATCAAAGTATATCCGATCCCACAAAGAACAATACAGTAGGTTAGTGCTCAAGAGTTACTTATATGAGATTTTAATTTTATATTTTGTTGAGATATAATTACTACTAGTAAAAAATAAGTTAAAGATGGGCAGTAATGTTGATGTTCTTTGTTTTAATATTGCCTTAAAAGAGCCAAAATAAGCAAAAATTCTTCCTTGTGTTCAAGAGTTAGTGATAGTATCAATTGTTCAAGTTGCAAAGAGAAAAAAGTATCTAAAACAGCACAACTAAAAGTAAAAAATAACAATATAATTATGAAAATTGTGGTAAACGATTGATAGAAAATTACACTTATATGGCTTATAAGTCTGATGCCAATAAAAAAAAATATTCAGTTGACCAAAGAAGGTTTAGGGATAAATAGTATTTCAAGAATATTAAAAATTCAACCACAATATTATTGAAAAGAATTTTTAAATTACGAGGAATATTAAACCACCAATTATCAGTAAGGAAAAACCTATGAAGTTGATAAACTGTTTAATTATATCAGATATAAACGAAATTTTATCTAGCTTATTTATGCTTTAGAAAAAGATTTTAAAACTGTAGCGAGTTTTAATGTTGGCAAACAATAGATGAATCAAAATGAAATTATTATTTGCATTTAGCTCCAGTTCATGCTTTAGTGTACGGCTTTTCGGTAAAAGATTTAAAAGCATTATCAGAAAGCCTGCGAACAAGATTTTTAGGTAATCGTCCGGCAAATGAAGATACTGCAGCTAGAGCAAAAAGGTAGTACATTACGGATTTTTCTGTAAATTATCAAATCAGAAAAGTTTCGGTGGTAAGAAATATTGACAACATTTTCAATAGAAAATCGAGGGAAACGCAACTCTTAACCTAATGAACTCTGGCCAATGAAACTCATCCGCTGGAATAAATTCATCTCACAGTTGGGACACCATTTAATGCCAGATTGATCTTAAAATACAGCTGGTAGAAAAGTTATAAATAATTGTTAATTAAACGGGAAAGATATTACGTTTAAAAAAAACAGGAAGTTTCTTCAAAATAAAAATAAAAAAGGATGTATTTTTGTTTTCGAAATATAACAAGCAGTTGAAAAGATTAATCATCATAGTACTTTCTATTTTAATTTTATCGCCATCTTTCGGTAGCCTGTTTGTATATGCTTCATTCAAACTCAATCAGAAAGAAATAGCCAAAACTATATGTGTACAACGTAAATTGGTATTCAATAGTTGTAATGGCCGATGCGAACTTCAAAAAAGTATAAAAAAATATTCTGATAACCAAAGAAAAATGCAGGACAGCCTAAAAGATAAATTAGAGCTTGTTTATGTTCAAAGTACTACTGAAATAAGCTTTGCTATTGTTGCTACTATTGAATCAAAAGAAAACACTTCTGCGTTATTTGAAAAGAAACCTGTCGGGGCTTCTAATCTTACTTTTCACCCTCCGCTCTGGTTTTCATAGATAAATTTTTCAGTTTACAATTTGTAAAAAAATGCTTTCATTGTAAACATTCAATGATGCATAAAGTGTAATGTGTTTTCATATACAATAGTTTATGAGAATTTATTCCAAGATTTGAGTGTGTAATAAGAAAGTCAATTTTTTATTTTACACTTGTAAACTTTAAATAGTCTTCTAAATAGTCTTCTAAATAGTTAAAAATCTGCTTTGATGCAGTAATTTAATTAAGAACATCCATTTTAATGTCATGGTATTTTGGCTTTCAAAATTTGATCGCTTTCTGCTGTATTTTAAATCGTTTTTCAAACAATCATTACCAATGAAATCTTATAAATTTTTAGTCATTGCACTGTTTTGTGTGATTACTTCCTGCACTATCGATAAAACAGATTATCAGGCCGAAATAGGCTCTGAAGTCCCGGAATATTATGAGTTTAAAGAAGCTGTTTCTCTATCAAGTGGCAATTATAAAATAAGTATTGAAGCCTTGAACGGAACCTTTTTTAAGGGTTACAACGAACTTCATTTGAAAATTATAAATATACAGACCAATCAGGATGTAAGTTCCTCAGAAGTAACTTTTTTACCCATTTTGAGCGCTGCTGATGGAAGCAAAACATCCTGTCCGCACAATTACAATCTTCAATATGTTCCGACCAATAAATATTTCGCTGGTTATTGTGTATTTACAAGTGAAAGTACTAAGGCAAACAGCTGGAAATTATATGTGAATTTTACGGCTAATAATCAGAAATATGACATTAGTAAAGATATTTCGGTTGAAAAGCAGAGCAACAAAAATTTGAATATGACCGCTTTTACCGGAAAGGATGACAAGCAATATGTTATTGCACTCGTTTCCCCTCAAAAACCGAAAGTCTCCGAAAATAAGTTAGTTGCAGGTATTTACAAATACAATAAACCAACTGCTCCTGCAGGCGTTTTTCCCGATCCTTCCCAGTACTCTTATTCACAGGTGCGTGGTTATACTTTAAAATTAGACCCAAGAATGCCCGAGCCTTCAATGGGAAACCATTCTTCGCCTAATAATCAGGATCTCACGCAGCAAAACGATGGTTTGTATCATGGCGTTGTAAATTATACCATGACAGGAAACTGGACCCTTAATTTAATTATGATCAATCAAAATGGGCTGATCCTAAAAGGAACCGTTGTTCCAACAGATTTTACGCCCGGTGAGGAAGGGGTGAAAAGTGAACTTTATATTGATACCTTATTCTAAAAACATGAAATATATCATAATGCTCCTTTTTTTGGGAATGTCTGTTACGGCGCAAAAAACACACGCGCATCACGACAGCATAAAAAACTTAGAAGAAGTACAGGTAAAAAATGCCGCCAAAAAGAAAATTGAAACCGAAATGAAAATGGCAGTTTCTGTTGATGAATTTTTATCCTCATCAGATAATATCAGCTTTATAAAACGGGGCGCATATGCCTGGGAACCGCTTTTAAACAATATGAGCAGCGAACGTTCTACCCTTACCATTGAAGGGATGCACATTTTTGGTGCCTGCACCGACAAGATGGATCCGGTAACCTCTTATGTGGAGAGCAATAATCTTTCAACTATTGATATAAAATCAGGGCAGCAGGGCAGCCTACACGGGGCAACGGTGGCCGGAAGTATTGATCTAAAAAGAAAAAGCACACCGTTTGGTCTAGAAAAAAAATGGAAAGGAGCCTATCAAAGCGGATTTGAGTTCAATAACAAACAGTTTTTCAATTTGGGAAACGTGGCGTATTCAGGTGACAAATTTGTGGCCGAGGGAAGTATTTCCTATCGAAAAGCAGGTGATTATTATGACGGAAACAACGACGAAGTAAAACACTCTCAATATAAAAAAATCAACACTTCACTGGGTTTTGCCTATAAAACTACTGATTTATCATCTGTAAGAGTGGATGCGATTTTTGATATGGCAAAAGATGTTGGTTATCCCGCCCTGCCAATGGATTTATCACTTTCAAGAGCAATTATTACATCGGCTTCTTATAAGCAGCTATTTGAAGACGGACTGATAAAAGTGATTGATTCAAAGATATATTTCAACGCCATTGAGCATTATATGGATGATACCACCCGTCCTGAAAACCTGGTTCACATGGATATGCCGGGCTGGAGTACCACTTATGGACTGGTTTCCAAGGCCAATTTGAAAAAGAACAGTTATTCGTCTGAAATACAACTCAATGCTTATGATAACTTATCTATAGCCGAGATGAGAATGTATCCTCAGGATAGAAGCAACAGAACCATGTTTGCTTACAGCTGGCCTTGGGTAACGACCCGTTACGGGGGGATTTCTATGAATAATTCCTGGGATCTTTCAGAGAAAAGCCAGGTGAGTTTAGGCGGTTCTTTGGGGGTAAATTACAATTATTCCAAATATGTGGAATTCAACTGGATTTTTCATCCCGGAGCGCCACAGGAAAAAACAAGGTTTCTGCCGAGTTTACATGCGGGTTATAATCTGGATATTGATCATTTTAATTTCTCTGTTGGAACAGGTTACGGGCACAGGGCACCTTCGGTTTCTGAAGGGTACGGGTATTACATCTACAATAGTTTTGACCGTTACGATTATATTGGAAATCCCAACTTGAAAAATGAAATTTCGTATGAAGGAAATGCCAGTGGAGGTTTTAAAAACGAAAAATTAAGCATTCAGGGAAAAATAAATTACTTCTACATTGACAATTATATCATTGGAAGGATCTTGAGCATGGGAAGCCCGATGAACTATCAGTCCGTTGGAGTGAAAGGCTATACGTCATTAGATTATGCCACACTTTTTAATATGTCAATCAACTCGGGTTATGATATCCTTGAGCATCTGCATTGGAAAGGAACGCTTACCTATGCTCGCGGAATGGATGGTCAGGGAGGAAACCTGCCATTTATTCGCCCGCTGAGTTATCAGACTTCACTTCACTTTATGCATAAAAATTTCAGAATACAGACTGCTGTAAATGGTGATTTTGAGCAGATCAATTACAGTCCGGAGTACGGAGAAGACCTGACGTCTGCTTATACGATCTGGAATATATCAGCGGATTATTCTTTTAAAATCAATAAAGTCAGAACAGTGGTGCAGGTTGGGGCTGAGAATTTACTAAATGAATATTACAGCACTTATGCAGACTGGGGAAATATCCCGAGAATGGGGCGCAATATTTTCACGTCTTTAAAATTCAATTTCTAATCAAAATGAGAAAAGTTTTTAGTATCACAATGACAATGCTGTTGCTGCTGGTTTCTTTCCAGCAGGCACTCATTATTGTACACTTTAAGTTCGATCAGAAAAATATAGAACAGGAGTTTTGCGTCAACAAAGCCAGGCCGGAACTTCAATGCCACGGTAAATGTCATTTGAAGAAAGAACTGGAAAAATCGGACAGCACGGATTCGGAGCTTACCAGTATTGGAAAGAAAATAGACATGACTTTGATTTCCGATTTAGAATTCACGGTTTCTGTTTTAAAAACTATAAATTCTAATAAAGTATTGTTTTATAAAGAACTGGAACTTTTAGAGCCTTGTCTTGAGATTTTTGTACCGCCTCCTATTTTATATTTTCTTATTGCGGTTTAATAAATAAATAGAAATACATAAATTAAAAGAAATGCAAAATTTAAAAAAATACCTTTTATTATCCATTGTCTCATTGGCATTCGTATCGTGTTCAAGTGATGACGATAATCCAGCAGCGAACAATGTAACGTTGGAATTCAATAATACTTTCAAGAATGCCACTATCGTGTTAGGTAATGCAGCTTCAGCATCAGCAACAGCAAATACATCAGCTGCAGGACAGGTGCACCATTTCTCAGAACTGAAATATGTGATCAGCAACATTCGCCTTGTAAAAGACAACGGAGATGAAGTTCCTTATAACGTAAATGATCTGGATAAAGGCGCAACCGTAATTGATCAGGCCAAAACAGCGACCCTTAGTTATGTTTTGAGCAATGTGCCTTCTGCCACTTATAAGCAGATTAAATTTGGCTTGGGGATCAAACCAGAACAAAACACTTTAGATCAGGTAAGGTTTCCTAATTTCTATGCGGGCGCCGGAGCCAACGATACAGAAATGATGTGGGAATGGGGAAGTGGCTACCGTTTTACAAAAGTGGAAGGTTTTTATGATGCTGATAATAAAGCAATGTCAATTCATACAGGAAGTACAATGGAAGGAACTGCGCCAAACTATACCCAAGGAGTGAATGCTTACAGAGACATTACTTTGAACCTGACGACAAATGCAGTTGTGGGCAGCAAAGCTCCGAAAATTAAGATTAAAGCTGATTTTGATAAATTATTAAGCGGAAAAGCCAATACCATTACCTTGTCAACTGGAACAGGTATGAATGATAATGCAACGCCAAATATTCATACTGCTGCCCAAATGGTAAAGTTTGTTGATAATTTAGGAGGAAACGCATCAAGTGATATCACTGGAATGTTTTCTGTGACAAGCGTAGAGAACTAAATTCATCTTGCAGGACCGTCTGGATTTTTTAAAGCCTGGCGGTTCTGTTTTTAAACTCATTTATAATGAAAAAAATAATCAGTATACTGTTACTATCCTTGTTTTTTGCATCCTGCAGCAATGAGGATGCTGATATGATTTTGATTGATAATCCCGAAATTTCGCTTAGTATTCCATCTGGATTTCCAGAGCTGAATGCTTTTGTAAGCCGAAATAAGCCAACTAAATACGGCGTAGAATTGGGCGCGAAACTATTTTCGGAAAAAAGGTTTAGTGCCGATAATACCATTTCCTGTTCTACTTGCCATATCCAGTCCAACGCCTTTACGGACCATAATGCCCAGGCTGTTGGTATTAAGGGAAGGGTAGGGCTTCGTAATACGCCATCGCTTCAGAATCTGGCTTTTTTGAAATTTTACAATTGGGACGGAAGCAAACTCCAGCTTGAAACCCAGCCCCTGGTTCCCATCATCACCCATGAAGAAATGGACTCATCGATTCTGGAGGTCATAGGTAAAATTAAAGAAGATGTATCTTATAAAGATTTGTTCCAAAAAAGTTTTGGGGATTCCAATATTACACCCGATAGGATCTATAAAAGCATTGCACAATTTGAGTATACTTTAATTTCGGCCGGCAGCAAATACGATAAGGTAAAACAAAACATAGCAGCTTTTACACAAAGTGAATTGCAGGGCTACCAAACCTTTCAGCAGAAATGTGCCAGCTGTCACGCTACAGAATTGTTTACCGACCAGAGCTTTAGAAATATAGGTTTTCCAATAAATACCAATACCAACGAGGCGGGGCGAGGGAGGGTTACAGGAATTCCTGCTGATTTTATGAGTTTTCGTGTTCCTACTTTACGAAATATTGAATATACGGCCCCTTATGGAAGTTTTGGGCAGTTTTCTGATTTAAGATCTGTTTTGGATTATTTTGATAATGGTGTTCTGGATGCCGATAACCTTGATCCGATTTTTAAAAATAATGGAAAGCGGATTCCGCTCACCGAAGAGGAAAAAAATAACCTTATTGCGTTTATGAAAACATTAAGTGATAGTGAGTTTTTAGGAAATTAATGCTTTAGGTATAGATTACAAAGTATTAAAATGTTAATGAACCTCTTAGTGCTGTTGATTTAAACTGCCAGGGATCTAAAAATAAGACCTATTTCGGTTAAGATGCTGATATCAAGATGATATTTTCATTTAATTATATTTGTATGGTTATGTCGCATCTTGGAATAACTTTTATCTTTATTATTTTAAAAAAAATGAAACAAAAATTATTAATCAGAGGAAATCCTGAGAAATCTAGATTTCTCAGGATTTTATTTAACCTTCTATCCCTAAAGGGACAATTTTCGAACTTTTATAAATGATTTGCAAAAATTAAATCCCTATGATAAGTTATTTATTTACTGGAAAATGATTTTTTGAGTAAATTTTTCATCACCATCTGTCAAACTTATAAAATAAATACCTTTGACAAAACGATTTGTATTTAAGGTACTATTCAAAGCTTGTATTTTCTGTGAATATATCGTTTGACCTAATACGTCCGTGATTATAATCTTAGTATTTTCATTGAAGCTTTCCATTTCAATATTTAACAAACCAGATGCTGGATTTGGATAAAATTTCACGAGCCGCTTTAACTCATTATTTTGATCCAAGCCCAGATCTTTATTTTGGCTAATTTTTCTAATTCTGCTGTTGTTATCATCTGCTACATACACATTTCCACTTGAATCAGTACAGATTCCCTTCAAGCCCGAAAATTGGGCGGAAGCTACAGGACCATCTAGAAAGCCTATTGTAGAACCGGCTAAGGTACTAACTATTCCAGTAGGGGTTATTTTTCTAATTAAATAGTTCCCAAAGGAATAATCTGATACGTACAAATTATCATTACTATCGATCCCTATTTGTTCAGGGTAAGAGAATTGTGCTGTATTACCCGGGCCGTCTGTATAACCTTCTGTCGATCCGGCGAAGGTAGTTACGACACCTGCTGGAGTAATTTTTCTGATTCTCTGATTCATTCTGTCAACCACATATAAATTACTATTCTTATCGATACAAATTCCTCTTGGCTGCCAGATTTTGGCTGTATTTCCTGGCCCATCAGCAAAACCAAAAGTAGAGCCGGCAAAAGTACTCACAACACCTTCTGGCGTAATTTTTCTGATTTTAAAATTTTCATCATCAGCCACATAAATATTACCATTTTTGTCTGCACAAATCCCATTTATTCCTCCACTGAACTTAGCTGAGGCACCAGGACCATCTAAAATTCCTACGGTAGAACCTGCTAGAGTACTTACTACACCCTCAGACGTAATTTTTCTAATTCTGTAATTATCTGCATCAGTAACATAAATATTTCCATTAGCATCTGCACATACTCCATTGGGGAAACTAAATCTGGCACTAGGACCTTTTCCATCTGTATTCCCTCTGTCAGAGGACCCTGCAAGAGTACTGGTAATACCAGCAGGAGTAATTTTTCTGATTTTGCCATTGAGTCTATCAACGACATAGATATTTCCTGCAGCATCAGTACAAAGCCCGTTAGGTCCTGCAAATTTTGCTACTAATCTTAAACCATCGGAATCTCCTGATCCCGAACCAGCAAAAGTACTGACCCAGCCCGACGGTGTAATTTTTCTAATGCTATGATTATACGTGTCTGCAACGTTAATATTTCCATCGGCGTCTATATGAATACCTAGAGGGCCATAAAAACCTACTTTGACACCGTTCTCGTCATAGTTTGATCGAACACCATTTCCAGCAAAGGTAGTAACAACTCCAGTAGGTGAAATCTTTCTAATTCTGTTATTCAAAGCATCAGCGACAAATAGATTTCCATCGAAATCTACACAAATTCCACTTGGAGAATCGAACATAGCCATTGCACCAAGACCATCTGCGAATCCTGAAATTGATCCTGCCAGATCGCTTACGTTATTGGTAGGAGTAATTTTTTTTATTTTATCAGAACCAGAAGAAGCGACATAAACATTACCATTTTTATCCATACAAATACCTTTAGGCAAGTGAAAGTTTTCTAAAGGAGCAATTGTACTTACAATACCAGATGGTGAAATTTTTCTAATTTTGTCATTAGCAAAATCAGAAACATATAAATTGCCGTTTGGATCAATAAATATACCATATGGACTGCTGAATTTAGATGTAAGAGCATTACCATCTAAAAAACCTTTGGTAGTCCCGGCAAAAGTACTGACAATTCCTGTAGGAGTAATTTTTCTAATTTTGTGATTGCTATAATCGGTCACAAATAGATTGCCATTTGGATCAATACAGATTCCTGAAGGATTGCTAAACTGCGCGGCTGCACCTTGACCATCAGCGTAACCTTGTACTGAGCCTGCGATGGTACTTACAAAACCAGCAGGTGTAATTTTTCGAATTCTATGATTTTCGGTATCAGCAATATACATATTTCCGTTTGCATCAGAACAGAGCGCTTCGGGTCTGTTAAATCTAGCTTCTGTTCCTGTGCCTATGCCTTCTGAAAAAATTCCACCACCACTACCACCACCTGCAAAAGTAGTTACAGTTTGTGCATTGATAAGGGGTGGATAAGATAAAATAAATAGTAAAAGTAAAGTTTTCCTCATATTCAAAAATACGGTGTTAAAATTCAAAAAAAATTATAAAAGTAGTTTTTTTATTAGTAAAAAAACATGTTTTTTTTAATTTTTGGGATGTGATGAAAAATTATATTGTACAATTATGTTTTGCATAAATAATGTAGAAAGGAAAAATCTAAGATTAGGCATCGATGTATTATTGAATAGTTAGTTCTAGGGTTTTATAGCAAGCGCTTCGCAA
Organism: Flavobacterium flavipigmentatum; assembly: GCF_020911905.1. Classification (NCBI taxonomy): domain Bacteria; kingdom Pseudomonadati; phylum Bacteroidota; class Flavobacteriia; order Flavobacteriales; family Flavobacteriaceae; genus Flavobacterium; species Flavobacterium flavipigmentatum. Next base: position 3,098,066 of record NZ_CP087133.1, read on the forward strand.
GGTTCTGTCGGATCTGAGAATAACTTTTATCTTTAGCCTTTTAAACTCATTGAAAAATGAATACGAAAGGTCATTGCTATCCAAAGTCAATTATACTGCAGGCCTTATATTTTAAGCTTAGGTTTGCATTAAGCTATCGGGATGTTGAAGAAATAATGAAGATTAAAGTAGTGTTTGTGGATCATGCTACGATCCAAAGGTGGGTTTATAAATTTACACCTTTCATTGAATCAGAGATGAAGAAGAGAAAGGTCAAAGTGGGGTAAGCTGGAGAATGGACGAGACTTATATTAAGATTAAAGGGCAATGGTGTTATTTATATAGGGCATTTGATAGGTCTGGCAATACAGTTGATTTCTTACTTAGCTAAGAGAAGACAGAGAATGAGCGCTCAGTCTTTTCTAATTAAAGCAATTAGTAATAACTGCAAGCCACGAGTAATAAACATTGATAAAAGTGGCTCTAATGCAGCAGCGATCAAAGTATATAACAAGCCTTCGTTCTCAAAGATTAAAATCCGGCAATATAAATATGGCAACAATATTGTCGAACAGGACCATCGTTTTATCAAGTGGCACATACAAAACGGATTAGGCTTTAAAAGCTTTGAAGCGGCAAGACGAACATTGGGCGGAATTGAAGTTGTGCATATGTTGAGAAAGAATCAGATGGTTAAACCAGGAATATCTATGTTTAAATCATTCTGTAAATTGACGGACTAACTTTAAAATTACTTAAAGTCTTACATTTGATTCTGACAGAGGCGACAGAACCCTAATCAAAGTATTAATATATTTTATCGAATCTTGAATTAGATATCATTAAATAATTTTTATATTTGATATCAAACAGCATCAATATTATTTAAATTAATTGCAATGGAAAAGGGGATGAAGCTTAAGGTTCGAAAAGAACTGGACAGCAGGCAGCAGTCTAATATTATTAAATTAAAAGGAAGCCTGATCTCAAAGGGTTACACAGAGATCATACATATTCTGGATCAGGATGATGAATTTCACATCAATTCTTTTGATATTGAGAGCGGAACTGACAGTGAAGTCCGTGAATTTATCACTGAATTTATTGCCAGAGAGCAGCTTGAGGACAGTATATCTATTTTTAAGTAAAGTCAGAGAATTGAATTAATTAGCCTGTAAAAAGCATTACAAATAAAGCGCCCTTTTCAATGAAAGAGTCGCTTTTTTTTATTAGAATTTTTGCTGAGAAGGTTTATAATTGTGCAGCGCTCGATCACCTGTTTCATCCCTGGTAAGTTCATCTTCTTTAAGCTCTTCATTGCCAAGATCCCCAATTTCGAATACCCTTCTGAACAGGGTTATCCTCACCAGGTTCAATGGTTTGAAATTTGTCACTTTCAGCCTCATCATCCTTTTGGGTATTCTTATCCGTTTGAGACCCCTCTGATGGGGCATTTTCTATAGGTTCCTTTTCTATGTCCTTCGCGGTTATGTCTTTGGGGCTGCTTTTGGGGTTCCTTACGGGAGTTCTCCGGGTCATAGGGGCCTGCTGTTTTTAGCTGCGATTTTTGGGTCTTTGATTTGGTTTTGAGAATTACGGTGGTCCTTGTGGTAATTTTTTGTTGTATCTGAATTTGTCATTTTATTTTTTGAATTAAATTATTGCTATTGTTTTTTTAAAGGGTGTAGCGGGGCAGGTGGGAGGTATGGCCGTGCTTGTCTTGCGTTTGTTTCTTTGTCCTTTGTTCTTAGTTGTCCTTTATGCTTTTTTTTTCTTTTTCTTTTTTTTTGTCTTTGTCAAATTTAAAAGGATAGCAGCACTTTTTTTTTCAGAATAACGGTTTGCATTTATAAAATAGCTATCAGGTAATCAGATAGGTAGGTGTAGTATTGTATATATGGACGATGCTGATCACTTAATTTTTAGATTTGATATTATTTTTTTTGAGCTTTTTCCCGCTATCCGTTCCAATCTTTTGCGCCGAACACCGTCACAAAAGTATTTCACTGCACACGAGCGAAGCGAACTGGCGAAGCAATCGGGGCTAGGGCTGCCGAAGAGTCCTATTTTTTTGGAGAACTGCACATTCGAAGCCAAAAGAATCAAGTGAAAAACTTCTTAATTGCCCATCTTAATTCTGGGCAGGTTGATCTCATGTTCCTGCGGGTAGGGCTGGCGTTGGGTCATGCTGACATCTTCCCGAAGCTGGCCATGTACTTTAAACTGCCGCTCATCAGAATTCGAATAGCGGGGATCTGCAATAAAAGGCATTTTCGCCATTTTGGTAACGGTAATAGTAGGGAAGTGGTAATCCACTTCCACATGGCCCAGCAGCAGATAACATCCCCCTCCTTGAAAGGGATATTTCGCCAGACTGTCTGTAAAATGGGCTGTATCGAACATCTCACCTTGGGCATCGATCCAGGTACCGAAATACATGGCGCCCATTTTGGTTGGCACGTGTTTTCTGGAGATCAGATAGGCCAGCATCCGGACTGTTTTTTTATGGTGTCCAAAAAGGTCTTTGGCCATTACATCGCCCCTGAATCTGGTCTGCAGCAGCGCAAAAGGCGAACAGGAAACAGGAAAACTCAAAAGCTCAATTTCGTCAAAGGCATCTTCAAACTGGGAACGTTCGAGTTTTGGAAGTTCATATTCCTTGACAGGCTCCTGAATGAGCATCAGGCTTCGGTTCTCGGGTTTGAAATTTACCAGAATCAGCCGGGCGATCACCAGCAGCTGGTTCTTGGTTTTTTTGGTAAAGCGGAAGGCGCCGATAAAAATCAGGATCTGAATGCCCTCAATCCCAATTGGAATGCGGTTGATAAAATCTTCGAGTGATTTATAATCACCGTTTTGTTCCCGCTCGGTCTGTATGAGAAGGGCAATTTTAGATTCCAGGCTCTGCAGGTGCATAAAACCCAGATAGACATCGGTGCCGTATAAAGTGGTCTGTTGTTCGCTTTTGTTCACGCAGGGGTTGTGGATGGTAGCACCTGACATTCTTGCCTCATGGACATACACTTCAGTTCTATAGAAACCGCCCTGATTGTTGATCACCGCAACCATAAATTCTACAGGATAGTGCACTTTCAGATACAGGCTCTGGTAACTCTCCACGGCATAGGAGGCAGAGTGGGCCTTGCAGAATGAATAGCCGGCAAAGGATTCGATCTGCCGGTAGATTTCCTCGCTGAGTTTTAGTGGATGCCCCTGCTCATGGCAGGAGGCAAAGAAATTATCCTTTACCTTTTGGAGTGCTTCCTTGGATCGTCCTTTTCCGGACATGGCACGTCGCAGGATATCGCCATCTGCAGCAGGCAGGCCTCCATAATGCAGCGCAATTTTAATGACGTCCTCTTGGTATACCATAATGCCATACGTTTCTCCTAACTGCTCCTGGAACACCGGATGGAAATACTCGAATTTATCGGGATGGTTATGACGGAAGATATATTCTTTCATCATTCCAGATTGTGCAACTCCTGGACGGATAATGGAAGAGGCTGCAACAAGTGTTTTGTAATTATCACAATTTAAACGACGAAGTAGCCCGCGCATGGCGAGGCTTTCAATATAAAAACAGCCAATGGTCCTGCCAATGGCCAGAAACGCATTGCAGCTGGCCTCATTTTTTGAAATGGAGGTGTCGCGAATATTCAAACGGATGCCACGATTCTTTTCAATGAGTTTCACGCTGTCATCAATATGCCCGATACCGCGCTGGCTCAGGATATCGAATTTTTCAAGGCCAATGTCTTCGGCAATATGCATATCAAAAAGCACAATTGGAAACCCTTTTGGAGGCATCTCCAGCGGGGTGTAGTTGGTGATAGGTTCTTCGGAGATCAGGATACCGCAGGAGTGCATGCTTCTTTGGTTGGGATATTTCTCGAGCAGCATTCCATATTGCTGTACTTGTTTGACCACCTTATTGGTGGCATGCAGTTCCATTGGATTTTTGGCAAGCGCATCGAGCTCTTCCTTGGGAAGCCCGAAGACTTTTCCAACCTCCCTGAAAATAGAACGGTATTTAAATTCAACGTTTGTTCCGCAGAAAGCCACGTGTTCATAGCCGTAGCGTGAAAATATATATTCGAGTATTGTATCTCGCTCTTTCCAGCTCCAGTCAATGTCAAAATCAGGCGGACTTTTGCGGTTCAGGTTCAGGAATCTTTCAAAATAAAGATCCAGTTCCAATGGGCAGATGTCAGTTATGCCCAGACAATAGGCAATGATGCTGTTGGCCCCGCTTCCGCGTCCGATATGCAGAAATCCCTGAGAATTGCTGAACCGGATAATATCCCAAGTAATCAGGAAATAACCGCTGAATTCCAGCTGGTCAATAACTTTTAGTTCCTTGAACATTCTGGATTTGGCCTCTGCATTGTTTTTGCCATAACGCCACTCCAAACCCTGCTGAGCAAGGGTGGTCAGAAGGTTGATATCGTCTTTTCTGTTGTTGGTATAGAATTTTTTGTTTTTTGGCGTTTTAAAATCAAATTCAAAATGGCATTCCTGAATGATTTTCTCTGTGTTGGCAGTGATTTGAGGATATTCCACATAACAGGAGAGTAATGTTTCCATTGGGACCATTACTTCCGAATCTCTGCAGTAATCATCAGGTGTAAGTCTGGAAAGTATGACGTTCATATCTATTGCCCTGAGAATCCTGTGGAGATTGTATTCTCTTTTGGAACGGAAGGTTACGGGCTGAAGAATAACCATTTTATCTTGTCTTGTTTTCCATTCTGACAATACCAATTTTTGTAATTGCTGCGGACCAATACCGATGTATTCATTTCTTTTTAAGATATCCGGTGCATTCTCTAAAGAATAAATAACAAAGACATTTTCAAATTCAGGTGCAAAAGCAGGCAGTACTGTTTTTTCAAAATTATGCCGGGTTAAAAAACGGTTCATCTCGGCAAGACCAGAAGCATTTTTAGCCAGACCAATATATCTTAATTTGTGTTCAGATCGAAATTCCATACCTACCAGAGGTTTAATACCTGCAGCCTCGCATCCTTTTATAAAATCATAAATCCCCGTTACTGTATTAATATCAGTGAGTGCCATAGCGGTAACATCACAGGCAGTGGCCTTAGTAATTAAGTCTTCCAGAGGGATCGTACCATAACGCAGGGAGTGGAAGGAATGACAATTGAGATACATTTAGTCTGATTTACGTTTTAAAATTTCATTTTTAGTATTGGGCTTAAACGATGCCCCGGCGCATCGCATCACCGCGTCAAAGCCGTAGCGGGTTTTCATCCGGTCCATCGCCTGATAGAGCGCGAGCATTTCTTCGGTATCCTGAAAAAGATCGATCTGGTAGGTACCTCGGACAAGGCCGCTAAAGCGCACACCGATAAGACGAAGCCGCATACGGCGCTGGTATAGTTTCTCGAACAATTCCGTTACGGTCTGGGTCAGGATATGATCGGCCGAGGTATACTGTACGCGGCACTGCTTGGTTTCGGTATCAAAATTGGCGTAGCGTATTTTAATTGTCACTGTTGATGTCAACCACTGCTCGGAGCGCAGTTGAAAGGCCAGTTTTTCCACCATTCCAAGGATTACCCGTTTAAGCCTGTCAATATCGATGGTATCCTGCTGGAATGTATGTTCGGTTGATATTGATTTTCGCTCTGTGTAAGGCTCCACGGGATTATGATCTATTCCGTTGGCTTTTTTCCAGAGCTCAGATCCGTTTTTGCCGATCATCTGCTGCAGGACTTCGCAGGGCATTTTCGATAGGGTTTCAATTTTTCTAATACCGATTCTCGACAGCAGCTGAAAGGTCTTTTCACCTACCATGGGTATTTTTTGCACTGACAAAGGGTTCAGGAACTGCTGTACCAGATGCTCAGGGATTTCAAGGTTCTGCTTCTGTTTGCCTTCCCCGGTTCCGATTTTGGATACGGTCTTATTGATGGAAAGGGCAAAGGTGAGCGGCAGGCCGGTTTCTTTGATTATGGTCTGGGCCAGTTCACTCGTCCATTTGTAGCTGCCATGGAATTTGTCCATGCCGGTGATGTCCAGATAAAATTCATCGATGCTGGCTTTCTCCACCACGGGCGCTTTTTCCTGAATAATTTCGGTGATGTCATGGGAGAGTCTGGAATAGAGCTCCATATCGCCTTTCATTATTTTGGCCTGCGGGCAGAGCTTCATGGCCATGTGAATCGGCATGGCAGAGCGAACCCCGAAACGTCGGGCTTCATAAGAGCAGGATGCCACAACGCCCCTTTCGCCTCCTCCAATTATGAGGGGTATTCCGTTTAACTGTGAATTGGTTCGCCTTTCGCAGGACACGAAAAACGTATTCATATCGATATGTACAATTGCCCTTTCCATACTCTTTTCCTTTTTTATACAGGTCAAAATTAGTATGGATTGTAACATATAAAAAAATAATTTTGTTCTAAATTAGAACAAAATTATTTAATGAAGATTTTCTGACACTCTAGGTGCCTCTAAATATTGAAATGTAGCATAAACCAGAGTGACACAGAGAAATTAACGGTAACTTTTTTAATGCGTTTTTTCTTAACTAGCAATGCAATCCTTACTTAAATTATGTTGTAGTCTTTCGAATTCATCCGCGGGTCTGCTTGTTTTTTCTTCCTGTTTAGTTTTATTGAAAAGATATTGTGCATAACGTTTTTTTTTGGGGTTTAAGTGTCTCTTCCTGAAAGAAGTTGGTAAAATGATTAAAATAATTTTTATTTAAGTTATTGAAAATGAGTATTTTTACGTATTTGTATGTGTTTTTGATTATCTAAATTTGAAAAAGATTAGAGATGGCTTTAGGATGTGAAATTTTGAATAAGTAATAGAATATTTTTTATTTCTTAAAAATATCATTTTAATGCCATATAGAATTACAGAAATAGGGTTTGTGCTCAAATTTTAATTTAAATGCTTATGAAAAAACTTTCTTACCGTTATCTAAGGGGCTACACGCTTGATCCCGGATTTTCAAGTCAGTTAGACACCATGAATTTTAATCAGACAGTTTATCGCATTAGATGGGAGGATTTGAAGAAGCCTTCCCGAGCTGTCAATGCATCCAAGAACCTTACAGATCCAAAAGACTTCATAGATCCTATATGTATTAATGGAGAATATTTTGAGATAATTGATGTAGATCCTCCAAGTAATTGTTACTATGAAGCAGTAAATTTAAACAGCATAGAAGTATTATCTCAAAACGGACTCCAGCCAGATGAAGGAAATCCAAAGTTTCATCAGCAGTTTGTTTATACCATTGCAATGAAGACCTTAGATAGTTTTGAGAAAGCATTGGGAAGAAAAGTTATCTGGAGCCCTCGAATAAAAGACAAGAAAACAGAATATGTTGCAAAAATTAGGATTTATCCTCATGGGACCAGAGACGCAAATGCATATTATGATTCAAATAAAAAGGCATTAATTTTTGGATATTTCAAAGCTTCATCAAGATTAAATGCAAAAAGTTTTCCAGGAGGAGCAGTTTTTACTTGTCTTTCTCCGGATATTATCGCTCACGAAGTAACTCATGCTATATTAGACAGTATTCATCCTCGTTTTCTTGAGTCTACTAATAGCGATGTAGCAGCTTTTCATGAAGCATTTTCAGATATTATTGCACTTCTTCAACGTTTTACTATTACAGAACTTGTAGAAAGCCAGCTTCGAACCTCCAAAGGTGATTTAAACGAATTTAATTTACTTGGAGATCTTGCAACACAATTTGGCAATGCCTTACCTAATGGGCATGGCGCTCTGCGCAGTGCAATTGGCTCGCGAAATAAAGATGGAAAATGGGAACGTAAAAGGCCTGATTCTTCCCTTTATCATTCAGTAGAAACTCCACATGAAAGGGGATCATTGCTTGTAGCCGCTTTTTTTGATGCACTTATTAAAGTATATACTTTTAAAACAGAAGATTTATTAAGAATAGCATCCAATGGAACAGGAATATTACCATCGGGACAACTTTCTTATGATCTTACAAAACGCCTAGCTCAGGAACTTTGTCAGATCGCCGGACATTTGCTCAATATAGCAATCCGTGCTTTAGATTATTGCCCGCCTGTTGATATCACTTTTGGTGACTATTTCCGAGCTTTGATTACAGCAGATATGGACGCCGCTCCAGCTGATGATAATAATTACAGGGTCGCTTTTATGGAATCTTTTCGTGATTGGGGTATTTTTCCTGATCGTGTCAATACCTTTTCTGAGGAAAGTCTTCGATGGTCTAAACCAGATGATTTTAATAATGATGAAAAAATTGCATTAGATATCATTGCCCAAAAGGTTGAAAAAGAGGTCAGGGTAATTTTAGGAATGAGTGACCGTGAGGCAATATTTAATAAATACAATAACAGTCAATTGCAGCTGCATGATTTGCTTGATCTAAAGGAGAATAAACTTGGACCAGAAAAATGGTCAACATTTCTTAAAAAATTAGGTTTGACAGATAAACCAATTATTTATCTTGATAATTTTGGAAAAGAAATGATTCCCATAAATGCATTTAAAATTGAAGTGCATAAAATTAGACCTGCTTACAGAATTGGACGTGAGGGAAATATTTTGGAACAGGTAATAGTTACGCTCACGCAAAAAGCGGAGGTAGCTCTAAGTGATAAAGAAAAATTTAGGTTTAGGGGTGGGTGCACCTTAATATTTAATCTGGCAGACAATTTTAATCTGGATTACATTATTACAAAAAATATTAGCAGTCAGCGCCGATTTCTTACACAGCTAAACTATCAAAAAGGAAACGATACTCATGCATTCCATTCCTTTGACGGTTCAATGTACGATGACGATTGTTTCTCCGATCGTATTAACTTTTCAAAATTACATTTTCACGATAATCTATAATCTATGAGTAAATTAAGTGTATCTATAAGAATGTATCGCGTTGGAGAACTGGGAGATTGCTTTTATCTAAAGTTTGCAGAAGGGGAGAAAAGTTGTTCAGTCTTAATTGATTGTGGCTCCTTCAGAAATGGAGGAAAATCAGTCCAAAGAATGAGGGAGATTGCACAACATATAGCAGATGAACAAAAAGAAGATGCTTTAGATGTTGTAGTGGGAACCCATCAGCACAATGATCATCTATCCGGTTTTAAACATGCCAAAGATATTTTTTTGAAATTAAAAGCCAAACAAGCGTGGCTCTCGTGGCTTGACGATCCAGAAGATAAAAGTGCACAGAAAATTAGCCGTGGAGAGAAAGAGCTCACTGCTAAATTAAGGGGGATTAAAACTGCGATAAGCGACAGTAAAAATGCAGCTTTTTCAAACCATATAGCGACTGAGCGCTTAAATGACATTCTGGGATTCTATTTAGATGGGGATGCTCCTGCCGTGCCTGCTGAAGGATTAAAAATTCTCAAAGAAATGAGCTCTGAAGTAAAATATTTACAGCCTGGAAATCAATTTTCACTCCCTGGTATGGATGAAGAAGTTAAAGTTTACGTGCTCGGTCCTCCTAGAAATACCAAATTGCTTTTTGATATAACAGCAGCAAAAGATGAATCTTATGATCATAAACTTAAGGCAGCAGACGATAATGCCCAAAGTTTTCTAAAGGCGCTGAGTAATTTTAGCAATACAGGAGCAGCAGATCCGGATGAAGATTATTTTCCATTTAATAATCGCCTGCAGAAACCGATCTGTGATGATCAATTTGTTAAGAGTACCTATAATGATGTAAAAAACGAGTGGCAGAGAATTGATACAGATTGGTTGGATCAAGCAGGCAGACTCGCACTTTATCTGGATAGTTATACCAATAATACAAGTCTTGTCCTGGCTTTTGAATTAGTAAAATCAGGTAAAGTATTGCTTTTTGTAGGTGATGCTCAAACCGGCAATTGGTTGTCTTGGAATGATATTTTATGGCAAGACAAGCCATCGGGTTTTAATGTTGATAATCTGCTGGAGAAAACAGTATTTTATAAGGTAGGACATCATTGCAGTCATAATGCTACGCTGGTTGCAGGTCTTGAGAAAATGAATAGCGAGGAACTTGTAGCAATGATACCTGTAGATAAAAATGATCCTAATATTACTAAAAAAAATGGATGGAAGATGCCTGCAAGTAACCTTCATAACCGTCTAAAAGAAAAAACAAAATTTCGCATCATTCGTATGGAAGATACTTATGATAAAGATTGTGATCCATCTCTTTCGAATGTTGCTAAAGAATCATGGTCAAAATTATCCGGGGCTGTTGATTCTAGGTCACTATATGTGGAATATACCATAAAAACTTAATTTGACATTTATTAGTTGTCAAATTACTTTAAAATTGAATTCTTGAAAATATGTTTGCTTTGAATTATAATTTATAAATATTTAAAGAATGAATAAACAATTAATGCCAAGTAAGCCATTGGGTAAAATTGCATTAAGCTGCTCAGGAGGAGGATAAAGAGCAGCTGTCTTTCATTTAAGATCTATGTCTTATCTGAACCGACTCATATATTTTAAAAAACCGCTATTGGAAAATGTGCAGATGCTTTCAACTTTCTCTGGGGGAACAATTACAGGAATAGTTTATGCATTGGGTATTGAAAGGCAAAAGTTTTGAAGAAATTTATAATGATTTGAGAAATAAACTTTCAAGTCTTGACTTATTAAAAACAGGATTTAGTATGCTGAATTATGATGCAGTCTGGTCCAATGATTATGATTGATAATTTGAAATTTTAATGTTCATTTATTAGAAAAAGTATCTTTTCAAAATATGCTATTTGCCGAACACTGGCACATAGGATTTCACTGCTATCGGGGCTAAAGAGTTGAATCCATTTTTTATGCTTTTGCTTTTAGTTTTTAAATAATAATTTCATAAGCACTTGACAAAACTTTTATCTTTAATCCTTTTCTTATAGAGAACAGGCGAAGTAAATCATCCCAAATATAAAACAAATTTACCATTAAGCCTATTACCCAAATCCGTTGTAGCTGTTATACATTCGGTTTTTCTATTTATTCCAATTTTCGGAATCGCTTCCGCACCGTTTAAGTAAGAGCCAATGCTAATTATTCAGGGTAATAGCCGTGCTTTTTTAGAAGAGAAAAAATATGCTCCGTAAAACCGTCAATATTTGGATTTAAAATTAAGTTATCCATTATAACTTGTGTCGGTTTATTGTCTTGGAATTGAATTTCGTGATTAAGAAATGCGTTTTCTACAAATCGTTTAATATCAACCAAATCTTTCGTTTTATTTTCTATCACAAAATCAGAGAAATATTCAGAGAGATAACCGACAACTTCTTTTTTCGATTTTTTTTCTAAAAAATGTGACGCAATCCTAAAGCCAAGCCTGCAAACATCTTTCATTCCATCAGAAGCCTTGAATAATTCTAAAGCTATTTCAGGATTAGATTCTATTAAAGGTTTTGTTTTTAGAATCTCAATGTTGAAATCCAAACGTATTATTTTAAAATCAGCATTATGTATTTTCATATGATTTAGTTTTGGTTCTGCTAAACTGAGCCATAACGTCAGTCTATGAAAAAACTAAAATACCCTCATGAGAATCCCGTATTTGAGATTTTTATTTGGTAGCTCTCCGAATACTCTCTAAATTTGAAGAGGTTTTTTTACAGCCTTACGTTCAGCGGCTTTACGCACTTTGGGACTAAATTAAGCCCATTATTCGGATTTGCCAGCCTAGCCTTAGCAAATAGACGAAGTAAATCTTATCAAATATAACACCAATTTTCCATTAAGCCGATTGCCCAAGTCCTTTGTAGCTGTTAGCTTTTATATTTTTATTCAATTACGTATATTAATTTCGGAGCTCCAGCATCGTGCTCACCAACTGCAAAATAAAATGGTTTTTTAAAATTCAAATCTCTAAATAGTTTTTCATTGTCAGCTTTTAAAAAAGTTTGATGAGATTCTATTAAGGCTGTAGTTTCAAATAAGTTATAAATCTCCATTAAGTCATCCCAATCATCGAAATCAGCTTCTTTTCCTTGAATTTCTCTTGTCAAATCGTAAAGTAATGGAATTTCACATCCAGGCAGACAAGAAATGTTTTCTAAATAATTAAGTCTATCATCCATAGTTTCAAAAATTGGACTTTCATTGCCCTTGTAATTAAAATCGATTGCAAATGTGTCAAATTCTCCCCCATAAAGTCCGCTATGTTCAAAATATAGCATATTAAAGCTTTTTTCTAAGTCTTTATTGTATTTGTCATTTAGCCAATACTTTTCAATATTTGTTTTCAAATCATTGAACATAACTTCAATATATTTATTGGTATTATGTTCTTTCCAAAGTTTATAAAATTCAGATTGCGTTTTATTGTTGGTTAATTGCAGACTTTTAATTACAATTTTTTCTAATAGGATTTCATTCTCCTTTAGACTTTCGATTATCATTTTGTTTTTCATTCCAGTTTTTGTTATTTCACAACTAACTAATTTATTCCAGCCATAATATGGCACAAATACGAGTTTTTTAACTTGCAGTGCGTAATTAGTAAGATTTTTAGCGAATATAACAATAATATACTAAATCTCTTAGTTGTGCAGTAATAGCTGTGAATGAGATATTCTAATTGTCCTGCTACTGTTTTAGTATAGCTGGAAATAAGCTGATTTAGTTTTAGGCTGGATTAATCCCGTATCACGAATTACTGCCATAATTTAATTTGGAGTGATCAACATAGTCAATTGTATAAAGTGCTGTTTTTTTGGAGCTTTTTCCCGCTATACGTTCCACCAGATCGCAAGTGAACTGGCGAAGCAATATTTTGTGCCTTGCCCCGGCACAAAAGGATTTCCACTGCTATCAGGGCTAATTGTTATGTCGTCACTATTGTTAAGACATACTTTATGATGCTGTTATACCATAAGGTAATAAAGTTTTCCAAATCTCTGAACCGAATTGTGCAGAGTCATTTCATAGGGACTTATAGACTAAAAAAATGGATTTGGCTGTGATGAATTCCTATAATATGATGTATTTCTAAAAACTCAAAAAATCCTTTTTTAGCACAACTTTTTTGTTACATTTGAGGTAAAAGAAACGAAGTTTTTTCATAAATTGACCTTATGCGTCATACTATATGGTCTATTAGACATATAGATTTTAATAACGATAAAATGACCGACAAACTCACCGAGCTTGAAAAAAAAATGGGAGAACTTTCAGGAAAATCAAGACTCTCTGTAGAAAACCTTTTGGTATTGCCTGAAAATTTCAGAAAGCTTCATTCCTTTAAGATTTTTGGAGACAATTTACTTGCCATACCAGCGAACCTAATTACGGAGGGTGATGATGAAGAATTTGAAAAACCGTTTAGTTTTTTAGACAGCCTGGAAGCCCTAAAATTATTCGAGAGTGAATTCAGACCAGAAGTTCCCTACGATTTTATACAAATTGGAAATTTATATGGTTCAACTGAGATTGTATTATTAAATAAATTCAAGGACACTATTCACATTTTCCATGTCTCTGACTTATCAGATAAGGACTGGCTGAAATACAAATTGGAAAAAGGAATCTGTGATTTAGAATCATTTATTGACAGTCTTCAGGTACAGACTGTTTGTTGTTTAATGGACCCAAATGATTACTCCAAATGGGATATTTGTGAAATTCGGAATAATGAAATATTCACGGGTGCCGGGCTCTTAAAATTTACAGACAAGAAAACTGCGTACAAAGAATATAAAAGATTTATAGAAAAATCATTAGAGAGAGGTTTTCAAATACACTACGCTCCAAAAAAAATATTAAATGAACTCGAGCAATAATTTACAAGTATCTAACACTGCCACCAGTGGGGCTGACCTGTAAGTCCAGAGAATTATGTTTCATAAATACCAAAATAGGGAATTTTGTACTTTGAAAGCCGCCTAAGATCTGATTCAAAATATTAGTTGTCGCTTAAGCCACATCATACACTAAATAATTAAACATAAAATGAATTCTAAAAAAAGAAGCCTAATAAATATATTAATTGGTATAATTTTAATCCTTTTTGGTTATTATTTATATTCTTTTACTGTGACATTGTTTCACTATATGGGACTTTTAATGATAATTTATGGAGGTTTTGTATCAGTTGTTAAAATCTTAAAAATTACCTTTTTGAATAATGGCAAATTTAAGGGTATACACAGATTTGAAGAAAATGAAAACCTGCAAATACCTAGTTCTAGTAAAGAAATTTTAGAATTTAGAATAAAACATAATAAGGAAGTTATTTTTAAGGTTCCTTATTTTGGGGAGTTTAATGTTTTAAATTATAACAATAAAGACAACAATTTCAATAATCCAAGCTTTTTAAAAGAAGAAATAAGCAACATAGTTAACAGGGAGTTTTATCCGGTATTCCGTGCAGAAAACTTAATTCCTATAGCACGTAATAAAAGCAATGGTGCTTTATTTGTTGAAGAAAATAAATCCGAAGTAGTTTATATTGATTTAGATAATTCTAATTTTAAACCTTTGACTTTAAATAAAAAATTAGATTTTTATTTAGATCTCAATAAATTATCGCTACAAAATAATGCTTATTATGGCAATGCATTGGAGAAATTAGAGAATATAATTTCAAATGAAGAATTCTTTTATGATGTTCCGGATGGTATATTTGAAGGTAAGGATTACTTGGAAATTTTTGACAAAAGTTTCAATTTACTTGATATAAATATTGATTATTCCATCACCGCTATTGAAGAAAAAGAAGATAAATATTTTATTGAGTTAGAAATAGAGGGCAAAATTTTTAAAACTTTTTTTCAAAAATATAGCCATTATATCGATAATGAAAGAATTACTATGGTTTTAAATGAAATTTTGGAATTAACACAAGCTAATGTTCAAAAGAAATTCTATTTACTCTCTTATGAATTTTGCGATTTCGGAATTGTATTGGCTGACCAAAGTACTTATGAAAAATTAAAAGAAAATGGCTGTATTGATTTTGATTTTGAAAATCAAAAGTTAACAGCAGAAGAAATCAGAAGTATCAAGAAATATTCTGATTTGTCTACAGAAATTGACAATATAGAATTTCATATAGAACTGGTAAAAAAATCCAATAAGAAAGATTTTAAAAAAGGAAGGCAGTATCATTTTTCCTACCAAACGAAATATTTATTTGATACTGATGGGTTAAATTTAATTAAGGAAAAACTCAATATTGTAATTGTAAAAATAGAATTGGGATATGAGATTTTCTTTAAAAACTAAAAAATAATATTTAATAATCAAACGATTAAAAATTTGTAGAATAGATTTGGGTAATTAGATTAATTGAAAATAGTTCTGGATTTGGAGGATTTGTTTGGTATGTTCGCTCTCTGATCTTTACCTTTCTTGCTTGAGCCAGAGGTCTCATAGGATAAAATTAACCAAAAAGTACACACAAGGCAAGGGCTTAGAGCGTATACCAGTAAATATTTTTCTTATTCTGCCATTGTTTTTCCAAACACATCTGATAATACAGGTTATTTTTCAGAAATACTTTTTCTAGACACTTCGAAGACTCAAGGGAAAATATTCAAATTCCCTGGTTATTTTGCAGATTACCACACCATGTGAAAGTTCTAATTTTTCTGTCCAGTTTCCATGCTGGTCATACGTATATTGGAAAGTATTGTCTCTTGTTTTAATGACGTTATTGTAAATGTCGTATTCAAAAAAATCGCATGTTCCTGTTTTTCTGCCTTCAGAGCAGATTTTATCTTCAATAAGCAGACCTTTATCATTGTAAAAATAGTAGTGGCTTTCGAAAGAATCATCGTCAAAAAAGGTAAGATCCTGTATTAATTTATCCGTTTCATCGTAAAACATCATTTTTTTACTCGAAACGGAGTTATTCCTGTACATTACTACTTCTATTATATAATGATCATAATTGTATTTTTCTACACAACTAATCTGCTCATTAGTAAGAGAAGTTTTGATATAATATCCCTTTTTTGCAGCAGGAAGATAGTCATAAACGTATTGGAAATTGGCGCTTACTTTATTATGTTTTACTCTGCCGTACTGATCATAATTAATCATAAAATTTTTATCAGAGTATAGTATCGACTGATCTTCTAAAATTTGAATAGTCCGCGGGTACTCGGTTCTGATTCCCTCTTTGTTTATCGTGATATATTTATTACATAAGCCAGTGGCCTCATCATATTCATAAAGTTCGACAGAGTTATCGGGACAATGTCTGTGGGAAATTATTTTGCCTTCTTTAAAACTGCTATACTTTGTCTCGTATTTTTCTTCATTTGTTAGTGCGGTAATAATTTCTTTTTCCCGGTTAAATTCAAAAGAGAAAGAAGCTGTCCCATTCTCGAATTCAAGCTCATTGGTGTCTCTGTTTAACCAGTATTTAGTCTGCTTCATGAATTTGATGTTTCCTTGCAGGTTATTAAGTTTACTTCCATTATAAGACTCATAAAACCAGTTGGAATGATTGAAGTTTTTTTCAAGATATTCGTACATAGTGTCGTTTGCTAAACTTTTGTATTGAGGTCCTAAATATAATAATCCTTAGAAGAAATACAATCCTAAAATTAATAATATGAAAATTTAAAGTACGTTGCTCTATGGGATAATTATCTTTACGAGCTAATCCCGGGTTATCCGCTCGAATCGTTTTTGCCGACCCTGACACAAAAGCATATCACGGCACACGAGCGAAGCGAACTGTCGAAGCAATCGGGAGGGACTAAGAGTTGAATCCATTTTTTTTGTTTGGGCTTTGGTTTTTTATTATTTCCAAATACAAACTAACTTTCCATTAAGCCTTTTTCAGATCTGCTGTAGCTTTTGCTGGCATATGTAGTAACTACTGCCTTCCAACTATGGCTTAATGTGATTTTACTGGATAATTTATAGTTAAAGAAGGAGATTATCCCAAAATCCAATAAAAAAAACGTTAATGGAGTTTTTTGATTTTATGATAATTCTTGAAATCAACTTCAGTAAGTTCATGTTTGTAGCAGAAATAAGTTTTATATTCGCTAAAATGAAATTCAATTCATCATATAATTTATTACTAACACGCTTCTTGTATATGATATTAGCCTTTGATACTTACTATTTTGACGGAAAAGCAAAAACAGTTTGTCTGGAATTTGAAAAATGGAATGAAAGTGAAAATTTTAAAATTCACACAGAAATTATAGACAATGTAGAAGAATATATTCCCGGTGAATTTTACAGAAGAGAACTTCCCTGTATTATGAGTTTATTGAATCAAATAGATTTAAAAACTGTTGATGCTATTATCGTGGACAGTTTTGTTTATTTAGACGATGAAAAGAAATACGGTTTGGGTGGTCATTTGTATGAAAAACTAAACAAAGAAATTCCCATTATTGGCGTTGCCAAAACCAATTTTGCTTCGATCGAAAAAGATAAAATTGGCATATTAAGGGGAGATAGTCAGAAACCATTATTTATTACAGCAATAGGAATTGAACTAGACGATGCAGTACAAAAAGTAGCAAGTATGGCGGGCGAATTCAGGATTCCGACATTGCTGAAAGAACTGGATCGATTGACAAAGGAAGACACGATATAAATAAAAGCGAAAAGCAAGTATCAAAACTAAATACCATTGTGTTTAATTCAATTATGCATTTACAACAAACGGATTAAAACTAAAATATAAAATGATGAGATCAGATATTGAAAACAGAATTGCCAGAGATAAAAATATTCTTGTTGTATTAGAAAATAAGCAGCAGGATACGGCAGAACTTCAGTATACAATCGAAAACTTTTGCGGAACTGTAGTCAAAAGTTTTTCTGAAATCCAGCCTCCTTTAGACAATAAGAAAATGTATGTCTGCGGAGATTTAGAGGAACTTAAAAATGATACCAATACGCTGTACATTATTAAGGAACTCTCTGTGAATTACCAAAAATGTCATCAAGAAAACTTTCATATTACAGATTTGGGAAAAGTGCCAATTTTGATTAGCAATGCGGGTGTTTATTTTAGAGATATGTTTGATAAAGATTATTTTGATAAAATTAAATCAGAGCATATTTTTCAGCATTTAACAGAATCCAATAAAGACTCTTTAGCTTTAAGAAAAGGGATTTATTTAACCCAAGTTTCAAAAGAAGAAAATGCAGAAGAAAATGAAATACTGCATTATCGTCTTTTAAGATGTTCCAGCAATTTTACAGGACCAACAGATAACTTTCGCCAAACCGATCATATTATCATCAATGCATTAAACGATGCGGCCAGATATAGTTTTGAACAGGAAACGAAAGTAAATCATGTATTGGTGCAGCTTTATGAAAACAAAGTAAAAACGGCTGAGAATTCAAAAGAAGTAAAATCGAAAATAAAAGCGCATTCTGATAAAACCAAAGACATGCCCAAAGAAGGCATTATTGTATTTTGTACTTTTTATGATGATGCTAATTTTGATCAGCTAAAGCCATCAAAAAAAGACAAATACGATTGGTGTTATAAAGAAACAAGCGGGTTGACAAAACTGCATTTCAAATTAAAAAGTACGGTTACTGATGCCGCTTTAGAAAAAGAATTCAGCGTGACATTATATCCAAATTCAGCATTTTTAATACCGCTTTCTACCAATAGGTTCTATACGCATGAAATTAGACCTTCGGTATTAAATGTAGATAAAATTCCGGTGAGAATGGGTTATGTGGCGCGTTGCTCTAATTTGGAAGCTGTACACATGAACGGTCAGACTTATATCAAAGAAAATGGCCAATTAATTAAGCTGGCAGAAATGACCTCAGAAACGATGGTTGATTTGCGAAATTCTTACTACCAAGAAAATAGGTATGAGAAGAAAGTGGAATATGGAAAAATTCATTTTAGTATGAATTCCGGTGATTACGAAAAACCAATATTTTAAACGGAATTTTTTATTAAAAATCAATAATGGAAAACTCAGGGTTTTATACAATTACGCTTCCTTTAGAAAAGAATCTATTCGACGAATTATCCAATTCTGTTTCTTTTGAAGATGTAGCAAAAGGCAGAATCGGGAATCATTTGGTCGCGATATCTCAAAAAGGTATACCCATAGTGAGAACTACGACCCTATACACTATACCGGCGCATAATTTTTCTGCCCTTCATCACAAAATTGTTGAATCTGTAAACCAGACAATTCAAAGTGACCAAACGCATCAATTGCCATTGCTGGATTTTAATAATGCCTTAATAGAAGTCTATGACTGCCATTACGCCACCATGAAATACCATTCTGATCAATGTATGGATTTGGAAAGTGATTCTTATATCGGACTTTTTACCTGCTATGAAAATCCGGATAAATTGACAGAGAAAAACGTAAGAAAACTCAAGCTCAAAGATAAAACAACAAACCAAGAATTTGATATTACATTGACCCATAATTCAATGGTTTTGTTTTCATTGTCTGCCAATACAAAGTATCTGCATAAAATTATATTGGAGTCCATGCCAAGTATAAAAAAGTCTGAATCAGACAATAAATGGCTTGGTATTACTTTTAGAAAATCGAAAACCTTTATAAATTTTAATGACGGAGTACCTCGATTTGCTACCGGAGAAGTATTAGAAGTAGCCAATGACGATCAAAAAGCAGCATTTTTTAAATTAAGAGCAGAAGAAAATACCGTTACAGACTTCGTTTATCCAAGGCTTTCTTATACTTTAAGTATTGGCGATACTTTGACACCAAAGCAATAAGTTTTGTTTTTGTGTACAAGGCATAAAAAAAACTCCACTGATAACGGCTTTTTACATGTATCCAATCTAAGTTCTTTAAACTTTTCGCTGGGAAGGTTTATTGTTGCGGGGTGCGCCATCAGGCGACGAGTCCCTTGCGATCTCATCTTCTTTAAGCTCGTCATTTCCCAGTTCCCTAATTTAGAATTCCTTCCTTATCGGATTGTCCTTTTCGGGCGCTATGGTCGCAAAGGATTCATTTTGAGCCTCATCGCTCTTTTGGGTATTCCTATCCATTTGTGACCCCTCCGATGTGTCATTCTCTATAAGGTCCTTTTCTATGTCCTTGCAGGTGATGTCTTTGGGGCCGCTTTGGGTTCCTTATAAGGGTGCTGCGGGTCATAGGGGTTGGGTGTTTTTGGCTGTGTGTTTTGGGGCTTTGAGCGGGTTTTGGGAATTACGGTGGTGCTTGTCGTAATTTTTGGTTGTAGGGGAATTTTTTATTTTATTTGCTGATCCCTGATTTTTTTAGGTTTAATCTTATTTTTAAGGAGCTTTTTCCCGCTATACGTTCCAATCTTTTGTGCCGAACACCGGCACAAAAGGATTTCCACTGCTATCGGGGCTAGGGTAGGACATCACTATTATTTTGCTATAATCCAAAGTATAGAACCCTGTCAGTTTAATTTTTAATTCCTTTAATTTTCCAATAATACAATTGCCTAAATAGTTGGTCTTAGCTGATGTTTTCTTTAATTTTCTTATGTAAATCAAGCATTGAATCTATAATTAACTTTTTATCTTCTTCGGATATGGTAAATGGTTTTTCTAAATAACGCGCATCATTTCTCAATAGAGACAATTTATTTAATACAATTTTATAATTTATTTCAATATTATTCAAATCGTTTTTATAACGTTTATTAAATTCAGCTTTTATAGCTTTATGATTTGTTTTACCATTGATATTTTTATTTGTCTCCAAAAGCAATTTGCTTTTTGCTAATAATTCCATCGAGCTAAAAGAATTATCAATAAAAGCAGATATAAAATTATTTTCAAGCGCAAATTGTGCTGATTTAAGAAATTCCTCGGCTGTACTTAAATACTTGTTACAAGTATGTTTATTGTAAATAAAGTCAAATGTTAATTTATAACCATCTTTAAAATGAATCATCGTTGCGTGACCACAATCTAAATTTTCAGGGTCGCTAAATAGTACTTTTTCAACTTCATTTCTTGATGCCCAAAAATTTTCATTTGTGATATCTACATTTTTTTTAATTTTAACTGTAGCTTTAACTTCTTCGTTTAGGCGAATTATTGGTTGTTTTCCGTCACAAAAGAATACAACTTGACCTGCTATTAAGTAAAATGGTTCTTGAATTAGATTTAGCTGTCTTCTTCTTTCGATTTCTGGATTAAAAAACAAGTCATTAAAATTTTTGAAAACATTGTCTGCAAATTCTTGATTTTCTTTCATTTAAGTTCTCTTTTTCTAAAAAAAATTGTTTAATACCTTCATCACTTGTACATACTTGTTTCCCAGTAATTTAAAATCGACTCCCAACTGTTTGCTGAATTTAATTGCGACCTCTTTAGGCATACCAAATAAAGCTCTGCTTAATATTACCTGGGCTTGGTGATCCTGCTGCTCGGATTTGAGCAAGGGCATGATATATAAATCCTTAAGGAAACGGCTCAGCATAACGACAGTATTTGGATTTTGATGAACGTTATACTGGAGGTTTTGAAGGCAGAGGTTATAATAATTCTTTCCCCCAGCTAAATATTGATAGAATTCAGTTTTAAGTGTATCGAAAATTATGTTTATACCAATATAATTTGACTTTAAAAGAAAGCTGTAGAAGTCTGTACCGCATTTATCAGGATAAAAACTATTTAAATACTTCTCGGGGCTGATAATGTTTCCGATGGTACTTCTAGTTGCCAGGTATAAAGTTGAATCACTGCTGATAAGCAGAAAGTCTTCTCGGTCCGCTATACACATACTTTCCACTAAAATTTTCATCATGCCTTCCATACTCTCTTTGGGGCCTATTTTTCGAACGATATTTAATTTTTCGGCGACCAGATCAATTTTGCAGTTATCTTCTATCCACGTTAAAATATCTTTTAGGAATAAAATTCTCTTTTGATTAAAATCTTCCGGTGTATCAAATTTTGTTACTGACTGAGGGGTTATCTGCAAAGTCATTGAAGAAGGTGCAGAATTCGTCAGTTCTAAAATTTCCATCTCTATCTTGTCTTTTACAAGAAATGAGACGGTAAATCTGTGCTTGAATTCAAAGCCCAGCTCTTTTTCCAATGAATAAAAAAGCATCAGCGTACTGAAATCCAGGGCAAATTCTAATGAATCGTGGTTTTCCGGAATCGGCTTTGAGAGCAGCAATGGAATTGTTGTAAACTTAAAGGCAGGATTCTTGGTAAGATGCATATACGCATCAATATAGTTTTCACCAAAAACCATTTTGGAAATTTCTGAAAAACCTAGTCGATAATTGAAATAATCTTCCAAAGACCGATCTTTAAATTCTTTATCTTTCAGCCCTAGAGGACCGAAATGGGATTTGAAGAATTCTATTAAATCGTTGGGATTTTCTGGTGTCTGTAACGCTTCAAACCCCAGCTCATTGACAGGATTTGCCGCCTGGTCCTGTATGGTGCGGAATAAGTGCCATGCATCATTTAATATTTCGTGGATGTATATGGTGGTAATCCTTTGGGAAACACCGGTTGACGTTGTGAAAGTTTCTCCGCACTTACGTCCTAAAAAGTCTTTCTGCAGACCGCTTTCTTTTTCAATTTTTAGATAATCTTTCTTTTCACCTACATAATAAGTTACCCAACAGCCGAGCTCAACGGTCTGATAGCTTTTAAAATATTTCTGTTCTTTTAATAATATCTGGCTTGCAAAATAATTTCTTCGCGCTTCAGTATTCGAAGTGTTGGAGGCAAGTTTATAAAGCAATGAAAAACCTCGGTCTGTGTCAGCCTCTGTCCTTATTAAGATCATGCTTAGCTCCACCCCAAATGTTTCGTTATGAATCTCCCATTCGATGTTCTCTGAGACCTCCTTCAGCTTGGAGAAGTTCTGGCGTCTTTCCAGAATGTGCAGATATGAAAGGATATACTGCTCATTGGAAGGGAAATTTTCATAGAGATACTGGTCGATTTTTTCGATTTCGTCAAAATCGTTAATCTCGCCGTATAAATTGTGTTCATATTCAAGTAATTGCCGGTCAGGTGAATAGGCATTTTCCCTCCAAAACTTTAATAATTCAAGCAGTTCTACGTAAAATCCTCTTTCCTGATCATTTCGGTCGCAGAGCTGTTCATGAAGCAGAACTATATAAAAACGGAGTGTTTCGGTAATTTTCGTTTTATCCAGAAATGTTCTTAAAAATTCGATGGATTCCTTTCTTCTTCCAATCGAATTAAAACTTTCGGCAATAAGGGTTTTCCACTTGATGTCAAATTCTTTGAATTCTTGCAATACACACAGCTTTTCGTAAATTTCTTCACGATCAAAATTCTTAAAGAATCTCGTTGTAATTATGATCTCCAGTAAGCCCTTGAGCTCTTCGTTTTTGAATTCTTTCTCCTTTATTTTGGCTAGCTGTAATTGTAGAATATCTTCATCTAGTTTTTTATATAATATGCTTACAAATGCATTAACAATATTTAGTCCATTCCTTTCCTCTATAATCTCTAAGGAGTTGAGATAATCTGTAAATATATCTATTACTTCAGAGCTTCTTCCGTTTAGATGGAACAGGGCGCCTTTAAAGAGATAGATTTCGCTGTATAGCTCACCGCCATTGGATTCATATTGGAGCACACAGTCCAGTGAATACTTATATTCTTTTTTATGATTCAGCACCTGGCAGAAACAGAAGGTATAAAACCACAAATCTTTATGAATCCTAGGATATAATGATTTTAAAATGTCAGGCTGACGCTGATCGTTATTGCGCAGGTAGAGGAGGTACGAGAGAAAAAACTGCTGATGCAAGATCAGTTCGCTCATTTCAGTATTCTGCAGTGTTTCGACATATGTGGCAAGAATCTGTATTGCGTCATCGATCGTTAAACTGTTGTTATAAATGAACTCATCCCCGCAGATGTATTTTTGGGAGTACTCGTTCAGGAATTTATTGATAGCAAGATCAATTGTAATCCGCCACCCCTCAAGGGCAGTAAAAGTTAATTTTTTATACTTTGAGAAATCTATTTTCAAAGTAAGACCGTAGTCTGATAAATCTTCAAAAAAAAGTAACTGTCCTGTCACAACAATGTGCTGCACTAATCCTAATTGGAAATTATACTGCGAGAGAACTGTATTGGGTATAGATGGAATAAAGGATTTCAGATCACCCGCAGTAAGTGCTTTTACATACCAGGCAGAAATATTGTATGAGAAATGTTTTTAAAAGCGTTCAATAAATCTCTCCCGTCGTCGTAAAAAACACACATTTTTAAAAGGACTTCAAAATTTAACAACGCGTGACGCACTTTAGGTTCTGCGATGGAATCTGGTTGCTCCAATAGTGTTGTTTCTGCTTTTTCAAGTTGCCTAACTGCTTTACTAATAGCTTTATTAAACATAGTTTGTTTTGAGCTTATAGTATACTTAGATTCGATCAGTACTATTGCTCTTTCATACATTAAAACGAAATCTGTAAATTCTTCTCCATTTAATTTTTTGATAGAATGATATAATTCTACATTAGGCTCATAATAAAGTGAAAGGATATTTCTAAAAGAAAACTCTTGATGATATCCATGTTTTCCATCTTTCGTGTACTCGTCAAACTTATAATATGGTTTGTTGTCAATAAGTTTGTCATCCCATATTTTATTTTCAAACGAATCAATGTACATAGGCATGTTATCAGTGCTGAAGCTGCTATTTGACAATATTATTTCAAATACCTGTTCACTGTCTGCTAGCCATTTTAAGAAAAGGTTGAATGAATTTTTTTTGCTGATTTTTGAATTTACAATCTGGTAATGTGTCTCGTTCATCACGACTAATGTGAAACTTTCCGCTTTGATCAGATCTATTACAACTGCCTCGAAGTTTTTAAAATCTTTATCTTCCTCACTAAAATTAATACCTTTAAAATATAATGGCATTATTGGATGGTCCATTATGTACAACGTAATCAGTTTTTCATCTTTAATTAAATATAAAGTGATAGGGCAGCCTTTTACAATAGAGGCAAGTACACCTGCAAGTACTTTAATTGTTAGGACTAGATTTTTTTTCTTGTCATAATTCAAATAAAAACCCTGTGGTAGGCTTTGTATTTTCTCAAAAGTTTCTTTGTTGTAATCGTATAACATTTATTGAATGTGTTTTTAAATCTGTTGAGTAAATATAAAACTTTACATTACTGTAATGTCTTCTGTTTTTTAATTAAAGAACGATGAAATTTAGATAAGTTGTACAAGGATGATTCTATTTCATATTGGTGCTAAGTTTTATAACTTCATACTGAAATTGTTTACGTAAGTTGATTAAGTTTAAAGCTTCCTTAAATTGTTCAAAAGTATAGCTGTTGGAATACCGGATTTTAAAATCTAATGACGAAGTATGATGAAGTATTATTTCAATGCTTTCATTTGATGATAAACGTCTAAACAAATAATAACATAATTTGTAGCTTTTTCCATCTGGTTTTTTTGTTGAAGCCTCCGTAGCGATAAAGTCATAGTTGAATTTTAGGTTGCTTTCCTCATCCGCTTTTAAATAGCCTTCATCACTTAACACATCAAAATCAAATTCACCAATTAAAACCGAGTGATCGCATGAATGTTTTTTCTTTAGTAATTCGCTTAGCTCATTTAAATGATCTGAAATTATGATACCATGATAAATTTCATTCTCAAGTTCCTCTAATTTAGAATAGTTGGTGAAATACAGCACATAAAGATATACAAGTTGGTTGGTAGTCAGCGACTCTTTGTCGAGGTTATCTAAAAGATAATAGTAAGTCCAAAAATTTGGTGTAAGGTTATGTAGAGTCCACTTGCTTATTGTTTCATCTAAAAGATTAATAAACTTGTTTTTTATAAAATATTTTGAAATCAGGTCATCGTGCTGGGCAAGTAATCTACTTAATGTCTTGCCTTCGACAACATGAATTTTGTAAAATCGGTCTCTCTTAACTTTTTCAATCCATTCTCTGGCATTGTTAGTAAGGTACGAAGAAATAAAGAATACTATATGTTGCGGTTTTTCCGCATCAGCCCATGCTATTTTTGAATTTAGTTCAGAAGGAGGAACCCCTTTTTCATATCTCTTACATTCGAAAAAGAACTTTTCATTGAATGTACCAAGCAACCCATTCGAAATGGAGAAATCTGCTTCTATGTCTCTGCCATTATCGGCTCCACCTTGTCGCCAGGTTATCGATGTAAAGCCATGCTTAATCAAAAGCTCGAAGCATAACTCTTCGAACTGATCAGGGGTTAATTGATTAAAATCTATATGTTTTTCTAACGACATTTAAATTGTTTTACGGAGTATTTTAAAATAACTTTGTAAAAATAATAGAGTTTTGTCCTAATATAAGTCAGTTGAGCGGAAAAATCTTTCATTTAATAGTTTAGTTTTTTCTGCTAAATACCTGCTTTCTAAAAATAATAGATTTTTTTTGTACCTTATTTGTATTATTTACTTTTAAGTTTTTGATATACAGATGTTTTTAGTTTTGAAGAAGTAATATAGAGATAAAATATTTCTTTTATTTTTTTGAAATGACAAAGATTTAATAAGTTGGTTTACTTATTTACATTCTTGTTCCCATATGTTTGAATGTTTCATATACTGAATGTTTTTTAAATTCTATAGAATAAGCATCTGCAAGTATTTAAAGTAATTTCAACTCCAAATATTGTTTAGTATTCTCACATAATATTTCGGTCTCTAAGACGCTCAACTCGGAAAAAGACTTCCTTGTAAGGACAAGTATTGCCAATAACTAAATTTGAAGCATACCTCTATTTAAATTACTTTTTTATAAATTTTTAAAAGTGTGATTATGGAGAAAGATATTGACTACGGTACTTCAAAGTTGACCCCAGAAAAAGCATTACAAATGCTTAGATCTGAGGGATCAGATGTTACAATTGAACAAGCCAAGGAAATTTTGTATTTCTTAAGAATAATTGCTAATATCGCTGTGTTGAAACATTTAAATAAAACAAAATGAGCAAGATAGCGGACTTATATATCAGAGTAAGTACTGACGAGCAGGCAGAAAAAGGCTTCTCGCAGCGTAATCAGGAAGAGATGCTAAGAAAATATTGTAGCATAAACCAAATACAGATACGCAATGTAATTTATGAGGATCATTCAGCAAAGACATTTAACAGGCCTCAATGGAAAAAATTTCTTGATGAAGTAAAAAAAAATAAAAATAAAATTAATCTGGTTCTTTTTATGAAGTGGGACAGGTTTAGTCGTAATGCGGGTGATGCTTACCAAATGATCAATGTATTAAGGAAGCTAGGTATAGAACCGCAGGCTATAGAGCAGCCACTTGATCTGAGTGTTCCGGAAAACAAAATGATGCTAGCATTTTACCTAGCCGCACCCGAGGTTGAAAACGACCGAAGGGCATTGAATACCTTTCAGGGGCTTAGAAGGGGTAAGAAGGAGGGAAGGCATATGGGTATGGCCCCTTATGGATATGCTAATAAAATAACTGAGGATGGGAAAAAGTATATTGCCATTGTACCAGATAAAGCTGTAAAAGTTATTTGGATTTTTGAGCAGATTGCTAAAAATATTTTTAGTACTGAATCAATTTATCAAATGGCCAAAGAAAAAGGTTTTGCCATTTCTAAGAATAACTTGTGGCTTATTATAAGAAATCCACTTTATTGCGGAAAGATAGTTGTCCCTAAGTATAGAGATGAAGAGGAGAGGTGGGTCAATGGTCAGCATGAGCCAATAATCAGTGAGGGATTATTTTATCGGGTACAGGATGTTCTTGATAGTAAAGCGCGAACTTATAGACCAAAAATTAAGACTATTGAGAATTTTCCTTTGCGAGGTTTTTTTCTTTGTCCAAAGTGCGGTCAGAAGTTAACAGGAAGTAAATGTAAAGGAAGGAATAAATATTACTACTATTATCACTGTGATAAAGTATGTAAATGGAGAGTGAATTCTGAAATAGCTAACAAGATTTTTAAAGAACATTTAAATAAATTTAAACCTTTAGAAGAAGTTAAGAAGCTATATACCGCAGTTCTGCTTGAAGGTTATAGAGAGCATACTGGAGTAATAGCTAACGAAAAAAAGAAGTCCCTTGAGCAGATTGCAGTTTATGAAAAGAAATTATCTGTGGCCAGAAATTTATTAGTTACCGAGAAAATCGATGCTGAAGATTACAATCTCATGAAGACTGAATACAATGAGATTATCAGTAATCTGGAAAAAGAGATGGGTAATGTAGAGGACGACAGGGCGAGTATAGAGCATTTAACGACGACTGGATTGGAAAACCTTTTAAAGCTAGGTGAAGCCTTTGATGGTGGGACTTTAGCTGATTCTAGAGAATTAATTGGTTTAATTTTTCCCGAAAATTTCACATTTCAAGAACAGAAAATCCGCACCGCCCGAGTCAATGAAATGGTTAAATGTATCTATCTGGTAAACAATAGATTACGGGCAAAAAAAAACGGGACAAAAGATGATATTTTTCTTTTGTCCCGAGTAGTGACCTCGACTGGATTCAAACCAGTAACCTTCTGAGCCGTAATCAGATGCGCTATTCAGTTGCGCCACGAGGCCTATTTTTTTACTAAACTAATTTTTTGTAGTTTTGGTAAACGCTGTTAGCGGGTGCAAAGATAGGCATAAAAGTGACATATACAAGCGAAAATTTACATAAAAATAAAAAAAAATGCAGTTAGAAAATTATATACGTGATATTCAGGGTTTTCCCAAAGAAGGAATTTTGTTCAAAGATATAACACCTTTGCTAATTGACCCACTTGCCAGAAAAAAATGCCTCAATATTTTATTAGATTCATTAAAAGGACAACAAATTGATAAAGTAGTAGGAGCTGAGAGCAGAGGTTTTTTCTTCGGAATACTTTTGGCTCAAGAGCTCAATGCAGGGTTCATTCCGGTTCGTAAGCCTAAAAAACTACCTTTTAAGACGTTATCTGCTTCCTATGACCTTGAATATGGCTCTGCGAGTCTTGAAATACATACTGATGCCATTCAAAGAGGAGATCGTGTTTTAATTCACGATGATGTTTTGGCAACTGGCGGGACCGCGAAAGCAGTTTGCGATTTGGTCGAGAAACTTGGGGGTGAGATTGTGCAATGCAACTTTTTGATGGAACTGACTTTCTTAAATGGAAGAGAAAAAATAAAAAACAATCCCATTTTTGCAGCTCTTACGTATTAATTAAAACCAGAAATCGAATGAGATAAAAAAACAAACCCGACAAAATTTAAAAAAATGGTCGGGTTTACTTTTGCTATAAGAACTGTTCTATCTTAAACTGGCTCCAAGTTCTGTCTCAAACGTTTGTTGTAATTTCGACATGATTTTATCAATCTGAACATCGGTTAACGTCTTTGTATTGTCTTGAATAGTAAAACTTAATGCGTAAGATTTCTTTCCTTCCGGCAAGTTATTCCCTTCGTAAACGTCAAATAAATTAACGTCTTTTAAAAGTCCTTTTTCGGTTTGTTTTGCCAGGTTATAAATACTTTCATAAGTCGTCTTCTGGTCTATCAACAAAGCCAAATCTCTTCGAACTTCCGGATATTTTGGAATCTCACTGTATTTAATTTTTCCTGTGATAATTTTTAGAATTAAATCCCAATTAAAATCAGCAAAATAGACCTCTTGTTTGATTCCGAAATGTTTTAAAATCGATTTTTTTACCACACCCATTTCCACTAATGTATCATTGTTGTAGCAAATCGAAGTTCCTTCAGAAAAAACATCAGATGCCACAGGAGCATTTGTGATCTTTTCTATCCCTAAACGCGTTAAAATGGCCGTTACATAACCTTTCAATAAAAAGAAATCGGTAGATTTTTGAACTGCAATCCAACTTTCTTTGTTTCTGTTTCCAGAGATTGACAAAGTAAGGTGTTTGTGCTCCTCGTATCCGTTGAGATATTTATGGTATGTTTTTCCAAATTCAAATAATTTCAAATCAGAATTTCTTCTATTGATGTTATAAGAAATGGCTTCTAAAGCCGAAAATAACAGCGATTGACGCATAGTAGCCAAATCATTACTCAAAGGATTTAGCATTGTTACGTTATGTTCTTCTTTTAAAGTTGTTGATAATTTGGCGTAAGCAGCTGTTGTCAAAGAGTTGGCCATCATCTCGTGAAAACCTTGCGAGTTTAGCTGAGAAGCTATTACATTTTGAACTTTATAATCTTCTGTTCTTGGCGAATTTGAAACGGTCGCATTGAATTTTTTCGAAAAATCGATATTATTATACCCGTAAACTCTTAAAATTTCTTCAATAACATCGATCTCACGTTGCACATCTACTCGGTATGCAGGAATCGTCAGGCCTAAACCAGAATCGGAAACACTATTTACTTTGATGTCCAGCGAAACCAATATCTTTTTTATAGTGTCTTTTGGAATCTCCTGACCAATAATTTTATAAACATTGTTAAAATTTAGTAAAACCGAAAAATCTTCAATTTTTTTAGGATACACTTCTACCACATCACATGTAATTTTTCCTCCCGCAACCTCTTGAATCAAAAGTGCTGCACGTTTTAGGGCATATTCTGTAATAGTGGGATCAATACCTCTCTCGAATCTAAAAGAAGCATCTGTGTTTAACTGATGTCTTTTGGCAGTTTTACGAATACTAACAGGATCAAAATAAGCGCTTTCTAAGAAAATAGCTGTAGTTCCTTCTGTAACACCCGATTTTTTTCCGCCAAAAATACCTGCGATACAAAGAGGGCCTTTTTC
Organism: Flavobacterium flavipigmentatum; assembly: GCF_020911905.1. Lineage (NCBI taxonomy): Bacteria > Pseudomonadati > Bacteroidota > Flavobacteriia > Flavobacteriales > Flavobacteriaceae > Flavobacterium > Flavobacterium flavipigmentatum. The sequence continues at coordinate 3,128,741 of NZ_CP087133.1, forward strand.
GTCGCAAATCATCAAATCTTCTTTATGTAATGTTCTTTCAACATCATCCAAAGTGACAAATTTTGTACCTTCCGGAAGTGTTTTTACAATCACTTTTCCGTTTATTTTACTGGCATCAAAAGCATGTAAAGGCTGTCCCAGTTCGTGCAAAACATAATTGGTGACATCGACAATGTTATTTTTCGGAGTTAATCCGATAGCTTTTAATCGGTCTTGTAACCAGGCTGGAGACGGCTCAACAGAAATCCCTGAAATGGTTAAACCACAATATCTAGGAGCCAGAAGTGGTTCTTCTACGCTTACATCAATTTTTAAAGTACGCATTTCTACTCTAAAATTACTCACAGAAGGCGTGATCAATTCTACGTTTACACCTCTTTGCAGCATTCCGGCTCTTAAATCGCGTGCTGTACCATAATGACTCATGGCATCGGCACGATTTGGCGTTAAGCCAATTTCAAAAACTTCATCGTCTGCAAGTTTAAAAACACTCGCAGCAGGAGTACCAGGCTCTAATGTTTCATCCAAAATCATGATACCATCATGACTTGTACCAAGGCCTAATTCGTCTTCTGCACAAATCATTCCGTGACTTTCCTGTCCTCGAATTTTTCCTTTCTTTATAGTAAAAGCAGCTCCTTCTTTGTCATACAAAACTGTACCCACAGTTGCTACAGGTACTTTTTGCCCTGCTGCAACATTTGTCGCGCCACAAACTACTTGTATAGGTGCTTCAAGACCAATGTTTACGGTAGTTATTTTTAGTCGATCTGCATCAGGATGTTTCTCGCAAGTTAATACATGTCCTACAACCACTCCTGCTAAACCACCTTTTATCGATTCGTATTTTTCGACAACTTCTACTTCAAGTCCTAAATCTGTTAGTAATTCTGAAGTTTGCTCAGATGTCCAATCTGTTTTAATGAATTGTTTTAACCAGTTGTAAGATATTTTCATGATAATTTTTTATTCTTAAATAAGAATACAAATATAAGGATTGAGAGTTCTAGAAAGAAAGATTTTATTTGGTTTTTTAGTCCGGTCTTTATTTTATTAAAAAGAATACGAAACAGACATTTGATAACGTGCCGTGTGCTTTGGTTAAATTAGAATCTAAACACAAAATTTAGATTCTAATTCTTTACTAAATCAACTCTTCAACATGTTTTTTGATGTTTTCGGATATTTTTTGAGTAGGCAAGTCGTTGGCATCTATTCCAAAAGGATCTTCGATTTCTTCAGCAATTAATTCTAAACTTGCCAAAACATAAAAAATAAAAACCACTACGGGAACCACATAATAACCTAACAAAAAGACATAACCAAAAGGAAGTGTCAATACAAAAATAAAAATAAATTTTTTGATAAAAGCACTGTAAGAATAGGGTATGGGCGTGTTTTTGATACGTTCGCAGGCACCACAAATATCTGTAAAAGTAATCACTTCATTATTAAGAATAATAAGTTGATCGCCTGTAATTTTATTGCTTTTGTAAAGATCATGTATTTTTGTAAAAATAATTTTCGCAACCTGATTGGGCCTGTGTTTATGGTGATCTATTACTAAATCTACATCATCAAAAAGTTGCTTGCCCGTTTCTTCGTCTTTCAGATGTTTGTTTAACAGAGAAGCATAAGCAGGAATTATTTTTCTAAAAAAGGCTCTGTCTTTCTCGTCTGTCAAAATCACCGATAGTTTTAAAGCAAAATTACGGCTGTTATTAACCAGACTTCCCCACATTCTGCGGCCTTCCCACCAACGATCATAAGCGGTATTGGTTCTGTAAGCCAACAATAACGAAATGACAAAACCCAGCATGCTGTGCATGACCGAGATGTTTTTTACATGGCTATCTTCGGGTAAATCCCAAAATTCTATTTCGAGATAAGCAATTGTTGCCGAGTAAATTCCGATGAAAATCATTATCGGAAGTAATTTACGAAAGGTATCCGCTTTGCTAAAATGAAAAATAAAACTAAACCAATCTTTTGGGTTATAGGATGTCATTTACCGTTTTTTTGAAGCAAAAATAAATTAAAAATTAATATTTCCCGCTAATTCTTTCAAAGCAATTTCAGATAATTTTGCCTGATATTGTGCGTTGCTGTATCGCACTTTTGCATTTACATAGTTTAACTGAGCTGTTCTGAATTCTATAGTAGTGATTGTTCCAATTTTAAATTTATCCAGCGTAATCGAAAGGTTTTGCTTTGCAATTTCTTCATTATCTTGCTCTAAACCAATTAATTCAAGGTTTGTTAAGTAGGTTTGAAAAGCAGTACTCACTTGGGTATTCAATATATTATTTTGTTGTTCTATTGCAATTTGAGTATTTTCAATATCCAATTTTGCAATTTTTTCGTTACGATGTTGATTGAATCCGTCAAAAATATTCAGAGAAGCATTAAAACCATAATTTAAACCTTTTGAAGAAGCTTGGCTTGTAAATCCTAAACTCGATTGGCTCTCAGAAAAGTTGTAACCAGATGTTAGCTGTACAGTAGGGTAGCGGTCTGCTTTTACCTGCTTAAGCTGTAATTCGGCAATTCTTTTGTTAATGATTTGAGCTTCCAGCACTGGATTTTGTTTTTGTGCTAAAGCTAATAAATCGGCCAAAATCAATTTTTCATCAACTGTTACAACATTCATTACTTTAAAGTCAACTTTTGAATCACGCGCCAAATATTGATTCAATAAAATTTTGGCATTTGCATAGGCTTCTTTTTGGCGTAAAAGTGCTACCTGATCTGAATTTAAATCGACTTGTGCATTCAAAACCTCTAGTTTTGAAGCTTTTCCAATGCTAAAACGGTTTTTTGCCAAGTCTAATCTTTGCGTAGAGATGACAATGGTCGTATCTAAAGCGGCCAACTGTTGCTGTTGCTGCACCAAATCATAATAAGCAGAATTTACCTGACTAATTTTAGACAAAATAGTTCTTTTAAGTTCGGTGTCGCCTAGTTTTTCTAACTCTTTTAGCTGGTCTAATCGGGCAAACATTTTCATTCCGTCAAAAATAGTCCAACCTAAACTTACACCATACGTCAAGCTATTGTTTTTGGCATTATTTAAAGAAGTAGATGTGCCATCCTGACGGGTCTGCGAGGAATTCTGAATGCTATTATTATCTACAACCGAAGCAGTTGCTGTGGGCAACATGCCTGCATTTCCAAGAGTGACATTGGTTTCGCTGATTTTAGAAGTATTTTTTGCAATCCTAATTTCAAAATTATTTTCTAAAGCAATTTTTATAGCACTTTCGATAGTCAGAACTTCTTGAGCGTTACTTTTTGCAATACAAAACAAAAACAAAACCAAGGTTTTTAATATATTTTTAGTTTTCATAGGATAAATGTTGTCTACGAATTTATTTTTGAATCCTAACAAATTTTTAAAAACGGTCAGGATTAATTTATGTTAATTTAAATCTACGATTTGCTTTCTTTCTCGTATTCTTCGATATGATCAAATTCCGGGTAATGTTTTCTGGCTTTTGACCACATCAAATAAATAGCTGGAATAACAAAAAGTGTTAGTGCCAGAGAGAAAATAGTTCCTCCAACGATTACAACTCCCATCCCGATTCTACTCGTAGAAGCCGCTCCAAGCGACATTGCAATAGGTAATGCTCCTAAAGCAATAGCCAAACTGGTCATCAAAATTGGACGTAAACGTGCCTCTGAAGCTTCTAAAATCGCTTCCAGTTTTGGTTTTCCCTGTTCTCGCAACTGATTGGCAAATTCAACAATCAAAATACCATTTTTGGTTACCAAACCAATCAACATTACGGTTCCGATTTGACTAAAGATATTCCAAGTCTGATTGAATAACCAAAGTGAAAATAACGCTCCGGCTACCGCCATTGGTACTGTTAGGATGATAATCAACGGGTCTATAAAACTTTCAAACTGAGCTGCCAAAATCAGGAAGATCAATAAAAGCGCTAATCCAAATGCAAAAGAAGTATTGGAACTACTTTCAACAAAATCACGAGATTCTCCACTTAAATCGGTTGTAAAACTCTCATCCAGCACTTTTGCTTTTATCTGATCCATTGCCTGAATACCATCGCTGATGCTTTTTCCTGGCGCCAAACCAGCAGAAACTGTAGCAGACATGTATCGGTTGTTGTGATACAATTGCGGAGGATTACTTTGCTCTTCTACATTGACCACATTATCCATCTGAATCAATTGCCCTTTATTATTTTTGACAAACATCGACGTTAAATCAAGTGGTTTCGAACGATCTTTTTGATCAAACTGACCAATAACCTGATATTGTTTTCCGTTTCTGATAAAATAACCAAAACGCTGGCCACTTAACGAAAGTTGTAAAGTTTGTGCAATATCGATAATCGAGATGCCTAAACTTTCGGCTTTTTCTCGGTCGATACTCACATTAATTTCGGGTTTATTAAATTTCAAATTGACATCCGAAATCGAAAAAACATCACTTTTACCCACCGCATCCATAAAAACAGGTATTTTTTCTCTTAATTTTTCAAAATTAGGAGCCTGAATGATATATTGAATAGGCAAACCTCCACGTCTGTTAACAGCGATGGTTGGTTGCTGAATAACTGATGTTTTAGCATCCGGATATTTTTTTGTCCATTTGGTTAATTTATCCGCAATTTCTTTTTGAGATGCTTTTCTTTCGTCAGATTCTTTTAGTGACAGCCTGATAAAACCAGTATTAGTAGCCGAAGCTCCAAAACCTGGGGCAGTGATCACCAAACTTACTTTTTTCTCAGGAACAGAATCATCAACCAATTTTGAAATTTCCTGCATAAAGCGATCTGTATATTCGTAAGAAGAACCTTCTGGGGTTGTCATACGCATCGTTACCGAGCTACGGTCATCGTAGGGTGCAGTTTCTTTTGGAAGTATCGTAAAAAATAAATAAATCAATCCGAAACACGCAATTAGAATAGGAAAGCTAATCCATTTTTTAGTCATGAATTTTTGCAACGATTCGGCGTAACCACTATTTAATCTTTCGAAAAAGGGCTCTGTTTTAATGTAAAATTTAGATTTTTTCTGTTCGCCGCCTTTCATCAAATATGCGTTCAGCATCGGTGTTAGAGTAAGGGACACAAAAGCCGAAATTAATACGGCGGCACCAATCACAACTCCAAATTCCCGAAAGAGTCGGCCCACAAAACCTTCTAAGAAAATCACGGGCAAAAATACGGCGGCCAATGTTACCGAAATCGAAATTACGGCATAAAATATTTCGTTTGATCCTTTGATAGCAGCCTCGATCGGCGACATTCCTTCTTCTACTTTTTTGAAAATATTCTCGGTTACTACGATTCCGTCATCTACGACCAGTCCCGTAGCAAGTACAATTGCCAATAAAGTCAGTACGTTTATCGAAAACCCAAAAAGCCACATAATAAAAAAGGTAGCAATTAAAGATACTGGAATATCGATTAAAGGTCTGAAAGCAATTGCCCAGTCTCTAAAAAACAAGTAAATAATGATGATTACCAAAATAATAGAAATTCCCAGTGTTTCGGCTACTTCAAGCACTGATTTTTTTACGAAAATAGTATTATCAAGAGCAATATTTAACTTAATATCTTTAGGTAAATCTTTCTTTAAGGCTTCATATTTTTTATAAAATTCTGATGAAATATCAAGATAATTGGCACCCGGCATCGGAACAATTGCCAAACCAATCATAGGAAGACCGGACTGACTCAATTTTGTTTCGATATTTTCCGGACCTAATTCGGCACCACCAACATCGCTAAAACGCACAATTTTATCACCATCGGTACGGATAATGATATTATTAAATTCTTCTGGTTTGGATAAGTTTCCGATTGTTTTTACAGTAAGTTCGGTATTATTACCCGTAAGTTTTCCAGATGGTAATTCTACGTTTTGAGCATTCAAAGCATCACGAACTTCTGCAACGGTACAACCATAGGCTGCCAGTTTTACAGGATCGATCCACAAACGCATGGCGTAACGTTTTTGTCCCCAAATCTGAACTCCACTCACACCGGGAATGGTCTCTAATCGTTGCGAAATAACATTCTCTGCATAATCACTCAATTCTAATGAACTACGACTATCACTCTGAACCGTCATCGATATAATCGCGTCACTATCGGCATCAGCCTTAGAAACAACTGGGGGAGCATCAATATCCTGCGGTAAGCTTCTAATCGCTTGCGAAACTTTGTCACGTACATCATTTGCAGCTTCTTCTAAGTCTTTATCAAGGTTAAATTCTATCGTTATATTACTGCTTCCCTGATTGCTCGACGACGTTATATTTCTAATTCCGTCAATAGCGTTTACAGCTTTTTCAAGAGGTTCTGTAATTTGAGATTCGATAATATCTGCGTTGGCTCCGGTGTAATTGGTTCTAATGGAAACCTGCGCAGGATCAATCGAGGGAAATTCCCGAACACCCAAAAACGTATAACCAATAAAACCGAATAAAATAATCAGAAGATTCAGTACGATGGTTAAAACAGGTCTTTTTATACTTGTGGTGGATAAACTCATGTGAGATTGTAGATTTCTTATTTTTGATTTTAGATTTTTGAATGATAAATAAAGTTAAATAGCGTTCGAAAAACGCATAACCAACTCACTCAAAAGGACTAATTTTTTACTTTAACTTCTATTGGAGACTCATTTTTCAATGACATTACACCGCTGGTTATCAAGGTGTCGCCCGCTTTTAGCCCAGAAAGAATCAAAATAGAAGCATCTGTTCTTGTTGTTGCTTCTACCATTATTTCTTTGGCTTTACCCATATTTGATATAAATACTTTTTTACCGTCTTTTACAGGTATTATAGCTTCCGAAGGTACTACGATGGCATCTTTTATGATGTCTAAAGGTAATTTTACATCGGCAAAAGTTCCCGGTAAAAGTTTTCCGTCTGTATTTTCTGCAATGGCGCGAATTTGTAAGGTACGCGTAGCAACTTCTACTTCCGGTTCAATGGCGTAAATTTTTGCTTTGTATATTTTTGTCGATCCCGAAACCGTAAAGTCGATTACAGAACCAGATCGTACCTGAGTGGCATATTTTTCTGGGATCGAAAAAGTAATTTTCAATTTTCCGGTATTAACCAATTTTGCAACCAATATAGTAGGAGTGATGTAAGTTCCCGGCGAAATAGAACGCAAACCAATTTTTCCCGAAAAAGGAGCTTTTACAGCTGTTTTTGCAATCTGAGCTTTTATCAACTGAGTTTGGGCTTGCGCCGAAGCATGATCTGCTCGAGCAACGTCAAATTCTTCTTGGCTGATTGCTTCTTTCTGAAGTAGTAATTTTGCTCTTCTTTCATTCTCAGCCGTCAGACCTTCTTTTGTAGCAGCTTGTCTCAATTGCGCTTTCAATTCAATATCATTTACCTTAAAAAGTACCTGACCTTTGTTTACATAAGTGCCTTCAGTAAAATAAATTCCTTCAACAATTCCGGAAACTTCGCTTCTTATCTCAATTTGTTCATTGGCATCAATAGAACCGGATAATGATAAGTTATTATCAAATGTTGCCGTTTTTAGCACAATTCCTGTTACTATTGTTGGAGAATCCTTATCGCCAAATTTTTTAGATTCTTCATTTTTACTTTTGTTTGATAGAACTCGGTAGCCAATAAATCCTGCAATTGCGATGATGAGTAAGGCGTAGATTAGGTTTTTTACTTTCATAAAATTGGGTAATGTTTTTTTTCTTTTTTGGTATTTTTCTAGCAGCGACAAATTTAGTTTTTTGTTACCAAATGAAAAGGTCTTTACTATTATTTAACGTTTGTATGTACAAATATTTTCTTTTTTTGCTCGATGCGAATGTATTTAGACATGGTTTGTGAAGAAAGGTTTAATCGTAATTTGATTTTTTTTATAAAAAAGGACAAAGTTAAAGCCCTAGAGTGCTTTAAAGGTTTTCAAATTGTAAAGAAATCTCCGTAAATTTCGGTATTTTATATTTTAAAACTAAGAAATATAGTTCCAAATGCTTTTCTTTTTCGTCAATTCGATAAAAACGGCTTTCAAAACAGCATGTTCAGGTTTTTGAAGTGGTGCATCTTCCTTTAATATTTTCATCGCATAATTTCTGGCAAGTGCCAAAATATCACGATCACGCACAATATCGGCAATTTGAAGGTTTAAAACACCACTTTGCTGTGTTCCCATTAAATCTCCGGGGCCACGCAATTTCAGATCGACTTCGGCAATTTCAAAACCGTCGTTGGTTTGCACCATCGTTTCCATCCTTGTTTTACTATCACTTGATAATTTATGACTGGTCATCAGGATACAATAGCTTTGTTCGGCGCCACGACCTACACGCCCGCGAAGTTGATGGAGTTGCGACAGGCCAAAACGTTCGGCACTTTCGATAATCATAACACTTGCATTGGGTACGTTTACCCCAACCTCAATAACCGTTGTGGCTACCATAATATTGGTTTTTCCCTCAGAAAAACGTTTCATTTCTGCATCTTTATCGGCTGGTTTCATTTTTCCGTGCAAAATCGAAATAGCATATTGCGGTAGCGGAAAGTCACGGGAAATACTTTCGTAACCGTCCATCAGATCTTTAAAATCCATTTTTTCAGACTCTTGAATAAGCGGATAAACAATATAAATTTGTCTTCCGAGGGCAATTTCGTCGCGCAAAAACTTCCATACCTTTAGACGGTTACTGTCGTATCGATGTACCGTTTGAATGGGTTTTCTTCCGGGAGGCAATTCATCGATCACCGAAATATCCAGATCGCCGTACAAACTCATCGCCAAAGTCCGCGGAATAGGAGTGGCGGTCATGACCAAAACGTGAGGCGGAATTTCATTTTTTTTCCACAGTTTAGAACGTTGTTCCACTCCAAAACGATGTTGCTCATCAATTACGGCAAGGCCTAAATTGTGAAATTTCACTTTATCTTCCAACAAAGCATGCGTCCCGATTAAGATGTGCAAAGTGCCATTTTCTAATTCTTCGTGAAGAATTTTTCGTGCGGCAGTTTTGGTTGATCCTGTTAGTATTTTTATGTTAATGTTTAAGGTCGCGGCAAACTCAGATAATCCAATAAAATGCTGATTGGCCAGAATTTCGGTAGGCGCCATCAAACAAGCCTGAAACCCATTGTCCAGTGCCAAAAGCATACTCATAAAAGCAACAATAGTTTTTCCCGAACCCACATCTCCTTGTAACAATCGGTTCATTTGGGCATTACTCCCCATATCTGAACGGATTTCTTTGACCACTCTTTTTTGTGCGTTCGTCAATTCAAATGGCAAGTGATTTTGATAGAATTCATTAAAAAATTCGCCTACTTTGGTAAACGGATGTCCTTTTATTTTATGTTTTCGAATTAAGTTTTTGGTGATTAATTGTAACTGAATAAAGAACAATTCCTCAAATTTTAATCTAAATTGCGCTTTCGCTAAAGCTTCGGTGCTTTTTGGAAAATGAATATTGAATAAAGCTGCTTTTTTCGAAATTAATTTCAGTTCTTCGATTAAATAAGAAGGAAAAGTTTCGGTAAATAAAGCCTGTGTTTCAATAAATAATTGTTGCATTAATTTGTTGATCGTCCGATTTGAAATACCTCTGTTGGTCAGGGTTTCTGTCGAAGGATAAACAGGCTGCATCGCAGATCGAAGACTTTTTTCGTGCTCAGTCAGTAACTCAATTTCCGGATGGGCCATACTAAATTGACTTCCATACAAGGAACATTTTCCAAAAATCACGCAAACTTCATTAAGTTTAAGACTTTCCCGAATCCATTTATGTCCTTGAAACCAATTGAGGTCTATCTGCCCGGTATCATCCACGAAAGTGGCAACCAAACGCTTTTTATTCTTAGCAAATTCGACCGTTTTTATATTGATTATTTTTCCGATAATCTGCACTTCAGAACCTGTATTTTGCAGTTCGTTGATCTTGTAATAACGCGTTCTGTCAATGTATCGATTCGGAAAAAAATTGATCAAGTCTCCGTATTTATGAATCCCCAATTCCTTACGAAGCAGCTGGCCACGACTGGGACCAACGCCTTTTAAGTATTCTATTGGAGTTTCCAGGAGATTATTAGACATTACTAATTTTAGAGTTTAGATTATTGATTTTAGATTGTAAAAAGAGCTTGAATCTAGAGGATTGATTTTTGTATTTTATGCTTTTTATTTTTTTTTCTCTTTCAAAAAGCGAAGATAGATTTTAATTAGGAAATTTGAAAGTGTAATCGGATTTCAAAATTAAGCACAAAAAAAGATATCTTTACGTTAGAAAGTAGTTTTTATCTTTAAATTTAAAAAATAACAGCCTGAATTATTACTTAAATTCTTAGGTTATTAAATTGTAAAAATAGTTAGCTAAAATAAGTATCTTGTGAGGGTATAAAATCTTAAAAATCAAAGCAAATGAAAAAAATCGGAATCATTTTTATTCTTGTGTTAAGTCTTTTTTCCTGTTCAAATGAAACGAAAGAAATCAGTGCCGCTTCTGCATCTGATTTTCATGGCAAATGGACATTAATTAAGATGTCAGGCACTTTTCCAGACTCTGAAACCACCGGAAATCAGATGGAATGGCAGGAGTTTTATATTTTTAATACTGATAGAACTTTTGTTAAAACCAGAGTAAGAAATAATACTACCACAACCGAATCGGGTATATTTGAAACCAAAGATTTCAATGGCCTAACACATTTTGAATTGACTTTTTTAGGCAATAGCACTCTTGCAGGAAATTGTTATGGCAATTCGAAAGAATCACTATTTATAGATGCAGATGGTTTGTTAACAGGCACTTGGAGAACATGTGATGGCCCGGGTTTGGTGTACAAAAAATCGCAATAAAAAACTGTAACTTTGCAGTGATAAAAGAGCGTTTCATTTTAATTTTTGAAGGGCTCTTTATTTTTATTTTAAATTAAAAAAATGACAACACATTTAGCACTTTTACGAGGCATCAACGTTTCGGGACACAATATGATGAAGATGGAGCCCTTGAAAGCTATGTTGGAAAATATAGGTTTTAAAAACGTTAGCACTTACTTGCAATCTGGAAATGTTTTTGTAGATACAGACGAAGAGAGCGCTTCGAAAGTAGCTTTTATGATCAAACAGGAAATTTTTAAGGTTTTTGGTCATGAAGTTCCTACCATTGTGATCACTAAAGAAGATTTGGAATTGTGTTTTAAAAATAATCCTTATTTGATGGAAAAAGATGTTGATACCAAAAAACTTTACGTCGCTTTTGTTTCAATTTCTTTGAAAAAAGAAAATATAAACGATCTTAAAATCAGTCAGTTTAAACCTGATGAAGCCAGTATAGACGGCAATCGGATTTTTATTAAATACGCCGTTGGAGCAGGCAAAACCAGATTTGACCAAAAATATATTGAGAAAAAACTAAATGTGACAGCAACTATTAGAAACTGGAATACAGTGACTAATTTATTAAATATCTATTCTGAATAATGAAAAATAAACTATTTATCGTAGTACTGTTAGTGAGTTTATTTGCCACTACCACTATTCTGGCTCAACAAAATAATAAAGCCGAAGAATTTGCTTCTTTTTTTGAAAAGTTCAATAAAAATAAAACTTTTCAAATGAGCAGGATCCATTTTCCGCTAACCGTAAAATTAAATAATGATGATTTTGAATTGGTTGATTATATAATTAAAAAGGAAGAGTATACGATAATCAACCTCAATAAAAATAAAGAAGAAAGAGATTATAATCAAAAAACAATTTTAAAAAAAGACAAGGTTATTATTCAGCAAAGGGGTGTGAATAACGGAATTTTTATTGATTATGTATTTGAAAAAAGAAAAGGTTTGTGGTTTTTAAAGACTTGGATCGATGAATCTACCTAAAAAATAGCTTAATCTCTCAACCATCTTTGCATTATAGGAAAAGATTCTTTTTTTTCTTCTAAAGCTTTTTCCTCTCCCAGCGTTAATCCTATCCATTGTAGAAAAGGCAATCCGATGTAATTTTTACTACTAAAGTTAGAAATAAACCAATCTGACGCATTTTTATAACCATTAGGATGAAATACAAATTCGAGTGGTAATTCTAGATGATTTGCGGCAGCAAATGACCACAGAATTGCGCCAATTTCTTCACTCTGCGGAGGCCATTCGGTCGACATTTCGGGAGTACCTGCCAATTTTCTTTCTTCCGATGTTGCAACGGCCAAGTGTCCTGCTTCATGCAAAATATCGCCAGGATACAATAATTTTTCAAAATCGATATAAAGACAATCCGGACCTAAACTAAGTCCCGGTAAAAATGTGTTTTCTAGTTTTTTTTCAATGGTTTGCAGTCCTATTTCATCTAAAAATAATAGTATTTTTTTTATTTCTGGACTTTTCTCTTTTAATGGCATAACACTTTAATTTTCACATTTGTATTGCTATAAAATAAAATATAAATCACTTAAAATCAGGTATTATTTCTGATTTACTCAAAAAAATAGTATCAGCGTTATGCAAAGCGCCTTTTTTTATCCCACCACCAAAAGGGTTGAATAATTCTATAGCTTTTTTTTGGTAACCTTCTTTATTAACAGGCTCATTTACCATTAATGATGGGGCTTCAAAACCTACAAATGTAAATTGTGAATATCGCAATTCTTTCAGTTGAAAATAACCGTTCTGGTCCGTTAGACTTTCTCCAACTTTACAATTTTCAATGGGTTTTCGAGTAATAGAATCATAAATGTACCCCACTATTTTAGGTCTTTTACATCTGCTAACCCAACAACTTTGAAAAAGAAATGCAATGCCAATTACTAAAATAAAATTACAAAATGTTTTAAATCTTAATGTCATCATTTTAACTCAATTAAATCGCAATACCAAAATCCAAAATCAAAAGCATCGCTGGCATTTGTATCGCAAGCCGTATTGGACGAGTCTTCGTTTTTCGGTTTTTCATATTTTCGATACACGATTTCTCCAATTTCAAATTTAATGGGTTCTGAAAAAATAGGACCATCAAACGTAAAGGTATGAAATTCGCCGTTTTCGCCGCAAACATCTACATTTTCGGGTAGATCATTAATAAAATCCTGATCAATTATTCTACCCACAAAACTTTTGTCCAGATATCGCTCGTTAACACAAACTACAATGGTTTTAAATCCTAACGAAATAAATTCCTGAATCAAATCATGAGTAGGAATCTTCCAAAGAGGAAAAACGCCTTCAAAACCTAATGTGGCTAATTTATCTTCGCGGTATTTGCGTAAATCTTCCAAAAAAATATCTCCAAAAACCGAATGTGTAATTCCTTGTTTCTTCAATTCTGTCAAAGTTTCGGTCATGACATTCTCATAAACTTCCATAGTTGGCATTTCGGGAATTTGCATGATTTTTAGCGGTAAACCGATACTTTTGGCTTGTGCTTTTAATAGTTCAACACGAACGCCGTGCATCGAAATTCGCTGATACTGATGATTGACACTCGTCAATAAATATTCGATTTTAAAATCTGAATTCTGTAAAATTTTGTACAATGTAAGAGCAGAATCTTTTCCGCTGCTCCAGTTAAATAATGCTTTTTTGGGTGTTGACACGCTGATATAATTTTCTATTGTAAACATACAAATTTCATTCGATTTGTTGGTAAAACCTTTGTAACTTTGGAAAATTGGCACTAATTTATTTTCAATGAAATACCTTTTTCTTTTTATTACGAGTTTTGCATTTTCGCAGCAAACCCAATTTGTTGATTTCAAGTCTGTTTCAGGACAACTACAAATAAATCCCAGAGAAAAACAGGTTTCAGGTAGTATAGATTATGAATTTGAAGTGTTAAAAGCCCTTGACACCATCAAAATTGATGCGCAGAATATGGAATTTACCGATGTTCAGCTGGATCATAAGGATATTCCATTCATCAATACAGGCAAACAATTGCTGCTCGTTTCATCTTTTGATAAAGGTAAAAATCATTTGACTTTTGGCTACAGCGTAAAACCAAAACAGGCTTTGTATTTTGTTACTATAGAAAATGATGATGTTCAGATCTGGACGCAGGGACAAGGCAGGTACACGAGCAATTGGTTTCCTAGTTTTGATGATGTGAAAGAAAAAGTGATTTTTAATTTGAGAATTATTTTCGACAAAAATTATGAGGTTATTTCAAACGGAATTTTAAAAAATAGAGTTGAAAACGGCAATCAAATACAGTGGCAATATGTGATGGAAAATCCGATGAGCTCTTATTTGTTAATGCTTGCGATCGGCAAATTTGATAAAAAAGAGTTCAAATCAAAGTCTAAAATTCCTTTAGAATATTATTTAGAAAATAAAGATACAACTCGTTTTGAACCAACTTATCGGTATTCAAAACGTATTTTTGATTTCCTCGAAAAAGAAATCGGAGTAAAGTATCCGTGGCAAATTAACAGACAAATTCCGGTTCGGGATTTTTTGTATGCGGGAATGGAAAATACGACAACAACACTTTTCGCAACCCGATATGTAGTAGACTCGATAGGTTTTGCAGATCGAAACTACACCAATGTAGATGCTCATGAATTGGCGCATCACTGGTTTGGCGATTTGATAACAGCCGAAAGCAGTACGCATCATTGGCTTCAGGAAGGTTTTGCAACCTATTTTGCCTTGCTTGCTGAACGTGATATTTATGGCGATGATTATTTTTATTCGAAATTATATGAAACGGCACAGCAGTTAAAATTTGCTTCGCGTACCGATACTATTCCCGTTTTGAATGCAAAGGCAAGTTCGCTTACATTTTATGAAAAAGGCGCCTGGACTTTATTTGTCTTACACGAATCTATTGGTGACAAGGCTTTTAAAAAGGCAATAAAAAACTATTTGAAAAAATATGCTTATCAAACGGTAAATACTTCTAATTTTTTTGATGAAATAAAAAAAGTCTCTGATTTTGATGTCGATAAATTTCAAAAAACATGGCTCGAATCTACCGTTTTTGATACTGCGACAGCCAACGCTTTGCTAAGTAAAAACAAATCGATTCAAGTACGCCTTGAAGTCGATAAATTAAAGAAAACACCTCTGAATGAGAAGCAGGATTTTTTTATAAAAACTTTAAAATCGGCTGTTTACCAGTCAGTAAAAGAGGCCATTGTTGATCAATTAGAGAGCGAGAAATATGACGCAAAAAAATCATTGTTACAACTGGCTTTGCAGACTAATAATATTCAAATTCGTCAAACTGTTGCCGCAACAGTAACAAAAATTCCGGAAGATTTTAGAGCCGAATACGAAACCTTGCTCGAGGATAAATCCTATCAAACGCAGGAAGTTGCTTTGTTCTGGCTATGGAAAAGCTTCCCGAGTCATCAAAAAGAATATTTGGATAAATCTCAAAACTGGATTGGTTTTAACGATTACAATCTGAGAACTTTATGGCTTTCTCTGGCATTATCAACGCCCAATTATTCTGAAAA
The DNA here is from genome assembly GCF_020911905.1 of Flavobacterium flavipigmentatum. NCBI lineage: Bacteria > Pseudomonadati > Bacteroidota > Flavobacteriia > Flavobacteriales > Flavobacteriaceae > Flavobacterium > Flavobacterium flavipigmentatum. The sequence continues at coordinate 3,144,182 of NZ_CP087133.1, forward strand.
TCCAAAATCATTGGCAGATGAATTGATTGGGTTTTCATCGACAAAGTATGAGGCCACTACACGACAAAATGCTCTTGAAAAATTAATTGCTTTTAAAATAATAAACGATCAGGTTTTATCAAATTTAGTGAGTGCCACCACGCATCACATGTGGCAATTTTCTAAATTTGGCCGAGATACTATTCGCCTTTTATTGAAAAATTCAGATAATCGTGTTTCATTTGAAAGAATTTTGACTAATTTGAACCCCGATGAACAATTTCAGCTGAATCGTTTATTGAAAGAGTAAAAAATAAATAAAAAATCTATCTCTAATTTTCTATAAAAACCTACTATACATTTATGAGAGCATTGGTTATTTCTGGTGGTGGCAGCAAAGGTGCGTTCGCAGGTGGTGTTGCACAATATTTGATTGAAGAAAAAAAACACGAATACGACTTATTTTTGGGAACCTCTACAGGAAGTTTGCTTATTCCACATTTGGCGCTTGGCCAGATTACCAAAATCCATTGGGTCTACACCAATGTCAGCATGAGTAAAATCTTTAATATCTGTCCGTTTGTTGTCAAAAGCAAAGACGGAGTTGATATTGTTACGATCAATCACTTTAATGTTTTGCGACAATTTTTTAAGGGAAAACGAACCTTCGGCGAAAGCAAAGGATTACGCAAATACATTAAAGATAATTTTTCGCTGTCGGACTTCAATAAACTCAAAAAAACAAATAAAGATGTGGTGATTACCGTCACGAATTTCACCAAAAACGAATCCGAATATAAGTCTATAAAAGATTGTACATACGAAGAATTTTGCGACTGGTCGTGGATCTCCAGCAATTATGTTCCGTTTATGAGTTTGGTGACCAAAGACAACTTCGAATACGGAGATGGAGGATTTTCTAGTTTGGTACCTATTCGAGAAGCAATCAATCGCGGGGCCACTGAAATAGACGTAATCATCTTAGAAACAGAGGTCAATATGGACAAAACCGTTATTGGTAGAAACCCGTTTTCTCTCATGATTGATTTATTTCGAATTGCCCTAGATCAGGTCGAAAAACACGACATTGCTATAGGAAAACTTATAGCAAATAATAAGAATGTAAAATTAAATTTATATTACACACCTACAAAACTAACCAATAATGCATTAATTTTTAACAAAGAAGTAATGAAAAAATGGTGGGATCAAGGGTATGAATATGCTCAGAATAAATCTGAAATAATGAGTGATAACAAATAACAATTTTAGATTTTAGAATGTAGATTTTAGATATAAAAACTATTACGTAGTAATTTTTATTCTAAAACACTTACCTTCTAAAATCTAAAAGCAAGGCTACCATAAATCAGAAACCTCATTCTTAATATACGCCAGAGCCGCATTGCTTGGTGATTGTTTTTCTAATAAATCATTCAAAATCACTTCGCGTAGTTTGTCTGCGCTGTCAACTCGATCGCTCATAGCAGCTTTGCGGATGATCTGTATCGTCGAATTTTTAGCAGTTGTAATGATCGTCCAGCATTCATCAGACATATAGATTTGCTGTGTCAGATTGTGTTCAAATTCCTGTTCTATTTGGTCGATCACAAAGTTTTCGTAATCGTGTTTTTCAGTAGAAATTGGCGTGATTCTAATCAATAATTTAGTTAGGTTGATACGCTCGAGATACAGTGTCATGCGCTCGTAGGCCTGCAAACGTATGGGTAATGATTCTGAATGCGATTGCTTGTTTAGTAGAAACGCACGTTTTTTATCGTTGTTTTTAATGTGTAATTCAAAAAAACTATACGCTACAAATCCGGTGACGATGGCGGGTAAAGTGTAGCTGGCCAATTCTATAATTCTTGTAAAATCCATTTTCTAAATATTTTCAACAAAAATATACTTTTTGACGACAAATCCACATTAAATTTATTGTAATAAACAAATTGTAAACCTACTTTTGTACACGACTTTAAAAACCTCCTGATAACCAATAGAAATGGAAACCTATATCATATTTTTGCTTTGTTTAGCTGCTTTTGCGGCAGGATTTATTGATGCGATTGTGGGTGGCGGAGGATTGATTCAGACACCAATGGGACTCATTTTATTGCCAAATTTACCCGTTTCTACCGTAATTGGTTCATTAAAAATACCAGCTTTTAGCGGAACCGCTTTTGCGGCTTTTCAATATTTAAAAAAAGTCGTTATCCAGTGGAAAATATTGTTAATTATGATGCTTTTGGCCGTTCCATCTGCTTTTTTGGGTTCTACTTTACTGACACATGTGAGCAATGATTTTATGAAACCGCTTTTATTAGTCGTATTATCACTTTTACTTGTCTATACGTATGCCAAGAAAAATTTTGGACAACATGAAGCAAAAGACATGTCGCCTGCAACACAAATTTTATATGCTGTTCTTATCAGTATCGTTGTTGGTTTTTATGACGGATTTATTGGCCCCGGAACTGGAAGTTTTTTAGTAGTGGCTTTTATCGCTTTAATGGGTTTTGACTTTTTACACGCTTCTGCGAATGCTAAAATGGTCAACTTGGCTACCAATTTTGGTTCGATTTGTTTGTTTCTCTCTAAAGGAAAAATTATTTGGGCCATTGCTATACCCATGGCCGCAAGTAATGCTTTTGGAGGCTGGCTAGGCGCTAAGTTGGCGATAAACAAAGGAAACGGTTTTATCAGAATCTTCTTTTTGGTGGTGGTAATCGGGACATTGATTCGTTTTGCTTATGATGTTTTTTATAAATAAAGATGCTAAGTTACTAGGGTAATAAGATTCTAAGTTTTTTTGGGATTGTGTTGAATTTGATGTGAAATATACTTATTCGCTAAAGCGAAAACGCAGATAAAAGCGGATTCTTATTTAGGTTTTAGCCTCTAATTTTTTCTTTAATGAATCTTAGAATTTTAGCCACTTTTTCAAAAGAAGCCTTTTGTTTGTTTTCTAGACCCGATAGAGGCGGTATCCTCGAAGTGGAACGGAGAGATAAAGCCGAAAGCGGGAACTTTGCCTGAAAAAATGCCTTTTGTTTGGCTTCAAAATAAATGAAAGTCAACAATTTAGAGCGTTTAAAACTTCAGGATAAAAACTTAGAATCTCAGTGCCTTAGTATCTTAGGAACTTTCTTTTTAAATTCTTATTTTTGCATAAACAGAAAAAATTTCATGCACAAATATATTGACCAGCTCAACGAGGCACAGCGCGAACCCGTTTTACAAAAAGATGGGCCGATGATTATTATTGCGGGTGCAGGTTCGGGAAAAACACGTGTTTTAACCATAAGAATTGCTTATTTGATGAGTCAGGGCGTGGATGCATTTAGCATTTTATCGCTTACATTTACCAACAAAGCAGCCCGCGAAATGAAACATAGGATTTCGGATATTGTGGGAGCAAGCGAGGCAAAAAATCTTTGGATGGGTACTTTTCACTCTATTTTTGCACGTATTCTGCGTTCAGAATCAGAGCATTTGGGTTATCCTTCTAATTTTACCATTTATGATTCGCAGGATTCACAGCGACTTATTTCTTCCATTATAAAAGAAATGCAGCTCGATCGTGATATTTATAAACCCAAACAGATTTTAGGTCGTATTTCGAGTTACAAAAATAGCTTGATTACGGTTAAAGCTTATTTTAATAATCCAGAATTGCAAGAGGCAGATGCGATGGCTAAAAAGCCACGTTTGGGCGAGATTTATCAGCAATATGTAGAACGCTGTTTTAAAGCCGGAGCGATGGATTTTGATGATTTATTATTGAAAACCAACGAATTACTAACTCGTTTTCCAGAAGTTTTGGCTAAATATCAAAACCGTTTCAGGTATATTCTGGTAGATGAGTATCAGGATACCAATCACTCTCAGTATTTGATTGTGAGGGCTTTATCTGATAAATTTCAGAATATTTGTGTTGTAGGAGATGATGCGCAAAGTATTTATGCGTTTCGAGGTGCCAATATCAATAACATTCTAAACTTTCAGAAGGATTATGAAGGGGTGAAAACCTTTCGATTAGAACAAAATTACCGCTCTACTCGAAATATTGTTGAAGCAGCCAATACCATTATTGATCATAATAAAACCAAACTTGATAAAATCGTATGGACGGCAAATGATTTTGGTCCGAAAATAAAAATTCATCGCAGTTTGACCGATGCCGAAGAAGGTCGTTTTGTAGCCAGTACTATTTTCGAACAAAAAATGCAAAATCAGTTGCACAATGGCTCTTTTGCAATTTTGTATCGTACCAATGCGCAGTCACGTGCGATGGAGGACGCTTTGAGAAAACGAGATATCCCGTACCGAATTTATGGTGGATTATCGTTTTATCAGCGTAAAGAAATTAAGGATGTTTTGTGTTATTTGCGTTTGGTAATTAATCCGAAAGATGAGGAAGCTTTGATTCGTGTGATCAATTATCCTGCACGTGGAATTGGAGATACAACTGTTGAAAAACTAACAATTGCTGCCAATCATTACAAACGTTCGATTTGGGAAGTTATGGTCAATATTGATAAAATTGACTTAAAATTGAATTCAGGAACGAAGCAAAAGTTGAATGATTTTGTCACTATGATTCAGAGTTTTCAGGTTATCGATCAAAATCAGGATGCTTTTTATATCACCGATTATGTGGCCAAAAAAACAGGTTTGGTTCAGGAATTAAAAAAAGATGCCACACCAGAAGGAATGGCGAAAATTCAGAATATTGAGGAGTTATTAAATGGTATAAAAGATTTTACTGAAGGTCAGAAAGAAATTGACGGCGCAAGAGGAGCATTATCAGAATTTATGGAAGATGTAGCGCTTGCGACAGATTTAGATAAAGATACATCTGATGAAGATCGTGTGGCTTTAATGACCATTCACCTTGCAAAAGGACTAGAATTTCCTCATGTTTTTGTGGTGGGTATGGAAGAAGATTTGTTTCCGAGTGCCATGAGTATGAGCACCAGAAGCGAATTGGAAGAAGAACGTCGTTTATTTTATGTAGCTTTGACACGCGCAGAACATCAAGCGTATTTAACGTATGCGCAATCACGTTATCGTTGGGGAAAACTAACAGACAGTGAACCTTCTCGCTTCATCGAAGAAATCGATGGGCAATATTTAGAATATTTAACACCTTCAGAAAGTAATTATCGTTACAAACCCATGATTGACAGTGATATTTTTGGCGATATCGACAAATCAAAGTTGCGACTGGCAAAACCGGTAGGGGGAACTCCACCAGTAAAATATAGTTCAGATACCGAATCGAAGTCTGATCTTAGCGTTCGAAAGTTAAAACCTGTTGCAGGAAATGTGCCTAGTTCCTCAAACGCTAATTTATTTGACAGTAAATTAACCATAGGAAATGTGGTGATGCACGAACGTTTCGGAAAAGGCGAAGTAATAAATTTGGAAGGAGTTGGAGCTGATAAAAAGGCCGAAATAAAATTTGAAGTTGGCGGAATCAAAAAACTATTGCTTCGATTTGCCAAGTTGGATGTTATAGGGTAAAAAAGAAGTTTGGAATTTTTGTAGTTTAAGGTTTCAGGTTTTCCAAACTTTTTAGTTAGGTCTGTAAATCGATTTTGATAACTTTAAACTTTAAACTTGAAACTGAACAAACCTGAAACAAATTAAATTTAAACAAAAAACAAAATGGCCGAATTTATAAAAATATATCCTGACAAACCCAGTGAAGCGGCTATTGCAAAAGTTGTAAAAGTGCTTCAAAACGGAGGTTTAGTTATTTATCCGACAGACACTGTTTACGGATTGGGCTGTGATATTACCAATTCGCGTGCTTTAGAAAGAATTGCAAAAATTAAAGGAGTTAAATTAGAAAAAGCAAACTTTTCGTTTATCTGCCATGATTTGAGCAATTTATCAGATTATGTGCGTCAGATTGATACGGCTACTTTTAAGATTTTAAAAAGAGCTTTACCGGGCCCTTATACGTTTATTTTGCCGGGGAATAACAATTTACCAAAAGAATTTAAAAAGAAAACCACGGTGGGTATTCGTGTTCCCGATAATGCAATTGCGCTCGAAATTGTGCGCCAGTTAGGAAATCCTATTGTTTCGACTTCTATTCGGGACGAAGATGATGTAATAGAATATACCACAGATCCGGAATTGATTTTTGAAAAATGGCAAAATCTAGTAGATATGGTTATTGACGGGGGTTACGGAGATAATATTGGTTCTACAATCATTGATTTATCAGAGCATGAACCCGTTATTGTAAGGGAAGGAAAAGGAGATATCGGAATTTTGTAAAAATAAACCTAAATTATGTAAAAGTTTGAATATATTTGACTAACTTTATTAAAGTTAAAATTTAGTTAGTTAATTTAAAAAAAATGTACTTCTGATTTCTGTTTAATTGGTTATTAAAAAAATGATGAATACATAAAAAGCAGGTCGTAAGACCTGCTTTTTGTTTATAATAAAGAATGTTAAAAGCGTAAATTATTGTTGTTGCTTTTTCATTTCTTTTTCAATCATATCATAGAATTGATCGATTTTTGGCATAACCACAATACGAGTTCTTCTATTACGAGCTTTATTTTCTGGTGTATCATTTTCTACTAATGGAATGTAAGAACTTCTACCAGCAGCAATTAATTTAGCCGGATTCACTCCTAAATCATTGGTAAGAACACGAACGATAGAAGTAGAACGTTTTACAGATAAATCCCAGTTGTCAAGCAAAACGCCGTTGCTTCTGTAAGGAACATTGTCAGTATGACCTTCAACCATACATTCAAAATCAGGTTTGTCGTTTACTACTTTTGCTACCTTAGCCAGAACCGTTTTTGCTTTATCAGTTACATCATAACTTCCGCTTTTAAACAATAATTTGTCAGCGATAGAGATAAAAACAACTCCTTTTTCTACGTTAATTTCGATATCTGGATCAGAGATTCCAACAGAGCTTTTCAAACTGGTAACCAAAGCCAGTGTTACGCTGTCTTTTTTAGTCAAAGCATCTTGAAGTCTTGATATTTTTAAATCTTTTTCTTTTAAGCTTTCTAAAGATTTTTCAAGGTTTTCAGCACCTTTTGTAGTCAAAACTGTCAAATCTTTTGAGGTACTGATCAAGTCTTGATTGTGCTCCTTATAACTTTGTGCGGTAGCCGCCAATCCTGCTTTTTCTTCTAAACAAGTATTTAGTTTTACGGTACAAGAATTTAATAAATCTTGAGTCTCTTTGTTTTTAGCTTCTAAGTCAGCATATTTCTTTTTAGAAACACACGACGTTAATGCCATTAATACGGATAGTGCAATTACTACTTTTCTCATATATGTAAAATTTAATTATGTTGATTACAAATTTAGTTTTTAAAATTTTGATTAATGTTAAAGATTTCTTTAAAAAGAGTCAAATTTTTGATATAATAAAGGAAAACGATACTTCTTACCGAATAGTATTGCTTCATTTGAAAATCTTTTCTCTTTCTAAGGTAAACCAATGATACACAGTAAAAAGAAAAATGCGCATGTAGAACTGCTGCTGAATGTTTGAATTTTCCTTGTGTTAAAAATCTGACCGCAGCTATTCCATCCAGAACCATTCGGGCAAAAATTATAAAAAATAATCCTTTTTTCGGAAGGTTTTTAACCAGCATCAGCAACGAATTTCTAAAGTTCAGATAGGTTTTTTTTGGATTTGCCTGTTGCAAAGTTGCTCCACCCACGTGATAGACTACCGATTGAGAGTTGTATTTGATCCTGTGTCCGTCGTTTATGGCGCGCCAGCATAAATCGATTTCTTCCTGATGAGCAAAAAAAGATTCGTCAAAACCTTTTAATTCGTTATAAATTTCACTTCGAATAAAAAAGCAAGCTCCAGAAGCCCAAAAAATCTCAGCATAATCATCATATTGGCCATTGTCTTTTTCTAAAGTATCAAAAATACGACCACGACAATAAGGAAAACCAAATTTATCAATAAAACCGCCTGCTGCACCTGCATATTCAAAGTATTCTTTGTTCTTAAAATCTAAAATTTTAGGTTGAATAATAGAGGTCTGTTTCTCTGCATCAAAGGTAGCTATAATAGGTTGCAACCAGTTTGCTGTTACTTCTACATCAGAATTGACTAACGCATAAATCTCGGCATTGACTTGTTTTAAGGCTTCATTATAGCCTTTTGCAAAACCATGATTTCCTGAGTTTTTTATGATTTTAATGGTTGGAAAATGTTCTCGTACAAAAGCTATAGAATTATCTGTAGAGGCATTATCTGCAACATAAATGGTGGCTTCTGCCGAATATTGAATAACAGATGGCAAAAATTTTTCTAACAATTTTGCTCCGTTCCAGTTTAAAATTACAACTGCTATTTTATCCAAAAGTATCTTATATTTAGGTTATTCTCTATCTTTATAATTCGGCAAATCTCGTAAAAAATCATATTTTTTGTTTTCAAAATCCATTTTACAAAAAAAATGCTGGAGACCGTTGGTGACGTTCAAAAACCGTGCCTGCATTGTCATATTATAACGTGCAATTTGATCAAAAGTAGCTTGCGAAATTTTAACTTCCGGAGCTTTACATTCTACTAATATATGAATGGTTCCGTCAGTATCAAAAACGACAACATCATATCGTTTGCGTAATCCGTTGACTTTTAATACTTTTTCTACGTTTATGAGTGATTTCGGATATTTTTTTTCATTCATTAAAAAATGAACAACATGTTGACGAACCCATTCTTCGGGGGTGAGAATGATAAATTTTTTCCTTATTTCATCAAAAATAGACACTTTATTTTCGCTATTTTTGAATCGGAAACTATAAGAAGGAAAATTTAATTGCTGCATAGCGCAAAAATATAAAATAGTTTTAGGTTTCGGGTAAAACTTGAAATTTAAAAATTGAAACAAAAGAATGGAATGGATGAAGTTGTAAAAATTGTTAATGATATAAAAGCGGGAAACATCAAACCTATTTATTTTTTAATGGGTGAAGAGCCTTATTATATTGATAAATTATCAGAATACATAGAGCAAAATGTGCTTTCTGAGGAAGAAAAAGGGTTTAATCAAACGGTTTTGTATGGTCGTGATGTTTCAGTTGAAGATATCGTTTCAACGGCCAAGCGTTATCCAATGATGGCGGATCGACAAGTGGTTATTGTAAAAGAAGCACAGGATTTGTCCAGAACGATTGATAAAATAGAATCATACGTCAATAATCCAATGGAAACAACGGTACTTGTTTTTTGCTACAAGTACAAAACGCTTGATAAGCGTAAAAAAGTAACCAAATTATTGGCACAAAGTGGGGTGGTTTACGAAAGCAAAAAATTATACGAAAACCAAGTAGGCGACTGGATAAAGCGTGTACTAGCTGGTAAAAAATACACGATTGATCCAAAAGCAAACGCCATGTTGGTTGAGTTTTTGGGTACCGATTTAAGTAAAATCAATAACGAACTCGAAAAATTGCAAATTATTTTGCCTCAGGGAACTGTTATTACACCACAACATATTGAGGAAAACATTGGCTTTAGCAAAGACTATAATGTTTTTGAACTCCGCAAAGCTATTGGGGAACGCAACCAACTAAAAGCGTATAAAATTGCCGAAAATTTTGCTCATAATCCTAAAGAATATCCTTTGGTAATGACAACGGGATTGGTTTTTGGATTTTTTGTGCAGCTTTTAAAATACCACGGATTAAAAGATAAAAATCCTAAAAATGTCGCTTCTGTGATAGGGGTAAATCCTTATTTTTTAAAGGAATACGATTTGGCGATCAAAAATTATCCGATGCGAAAAGTGAGTCAAATTGTAGGTGCTTTACGCGATGTCGACGTTAAAAGTAAGGGAGTAGGCGCCAATGCTTTGCCCCAATCTGATTTGTTAAAAGAAATGCTGTATAAAATATTTAATTAAACCGTGAAAATTCACGATATTTGCACTTCAAAAAAATAAAGCCACATTAAAATTATATTAACAAAGTTATGGGAATGAATAAAAATACCATTTTAGGATGGGCCACTTTTATAATGATACTAATGGGATTGTTACTTATAGCTCTCGGAGCCTTTAGATACAGAGATGTTTCGGGCTGGGGATTTGTAGCTGTAGGTGTTGGTTTTTTTGCCAATGCATGGGTTTTTAATGCCTTAAAAGGAAGAGTTTAAAATTCAATTGAATTGAAAAATCAATTGAATTATGAATACTGTTATACAATTAAAATAATAAAAAATAAATAGAAATGTCAGACGATAAGAAAGTAATTTTCTCGATGTCAAAACTGAGTAAAACTTACTCAAGTAGCGACAAACAGGTATTGAAGAACATATATTTAAGCTTTTTTTACGGAGCTAAAATTGGTATTTTGGGTTTAAACGGTTCTGGAAAATCTTCGCTTTTGAAGATTATCGCCGGTGTTGACAAAAATTATCAGGGAGATGTTGTTTTTGCTCCAGGGTATACAGTTGGTTATTTAGAGCAAGAACCACAACTAGATGATGATAAAACAGTAATCGAAATTGTACGTGAAGGTGTTGCCGAAACAATGGCTGTCTTAGACGAATTTAATAAAATAAACGATAGTTTTGGTTTGCCGGAAGTCTACGAAGATGCCGAAAAAATGGACAAACTAATGGAGCGTCAGGCGCTTTTGCAAGACAAAATTGATGCAATGGGAGCTTGGGAAATCGATACCAAACTAGAAATCGCTATGGATGCTTTGCGCACGCCAGACGGAGATACGCCAATCAAAAACCTTTCTGGTGGTGAGCGTCGTCGCGTTGCTTTGTGCCGTTTGTTGTTGCAACAGCCAGATGTATTGTTGCTAGATGAGCCTACCAACCACTTAGATGCAGAATCGGTGCTTTGGTTAGAGCAGCACTTGGCGCAATATGCGGGAACAGTAATCGCTGTAACGCACGATAGATATTTCCTGGATAACGTAGCAGGTTGGATTTTAGAGTTGGATAGAGGAGAAGGTATTCCTTGGAAAGGGAATTATTCTTCTTGGTTAGACCAAAAATCAAGTAGAATGGCTCTTGAAGAAAAAGTGGCTTCAAAACGTCGTAAAAACTTAGAACGTGAGTTAGACTGGGTTCGTCAAGGAGCAAAAGGTCGTCAAACCAAACAAAAAGCACGTTTGCAGAACTACGACAAACTATTAAACGAAGATCAAAAACAACTGGATGAAAATCTAGAAATCTATATTCCGAACGGACCACGTTTAGGAACCAACGTTATTGAAGCCAAAAATGTAGCCAAAGCTTTTGGCGATAAATTATTGTATGATAATTTAAACTTCACTTTGCCACAAGCTGGTATTGTGGGTGTTATCGGGCCAAACGGTGCTGGTAAATCTACAATTTTCAGAATGATTATGGGCGAGCAAGAAACAGATTCAGGGGAGTTTTCTGTGGGAGAAACTGTAAAAATTGCGTATGTAGATCAGTCGCATTCTAACATTGATCCTAACAAATCGATCTGGGAAAATTTTGCAGACGGTCAGGAATTAATCATGATGGGAGGTCGTCAGGTAAATTCCCGCGCTTATTTAAGCCGTTTTAACTTTGGCGGAAGTGATCAAAACAAAAAAGTTTCCATGCTTTCGGGTGGTGAGCGTAACCGTTTGCACCTTGCGATGACACTAAAGGAAGAAGGAAACGTACTTTTATTAGATGAGCCAACCAATGATTTAGATGTAAATACCCTTCGTGCACTCGAGGAAGGTCTTGAGAATTTTGCAGGTTGTGCTGTTGTAATTTCGCACGACAGATGGTTCCTAGACAGAATTTGTACACATATTCTAGCGTTCGAAGGCGATTCTGAAGTGTATTACTTCGAAGGTGGTTTCTCAGAATACGAAGAGAACAAAAAGAAACGTTTAGGTGGTGATTTAACTCCTAAACGTTTGAAATACAAAAAGTTAATCAGAAATTAATGCTAATTTCTTAATAAAGCAAAGCCTCAAATTATAACGATTTGAGGCTTTTTTTTAGAAGCTATTTCCTGCTGTCCGCTGTATCTTTTTATTTTTAAAGAAAAAATAAAAAGGATGCCGCTCCCATCAGGGCTAAGGCACTCATTTTCAGAGGCACTTTCGCAGTTGCTATTTCTCGTATTTCTTTTCTTTCAGCAAATAGGAAGCCGCTTGGTAAAACGAAATCGTTTCATTGACCAAATCGGTTCTTTCTTTTTTCATACATTTTTCATCATAATAGATTTGATATTCCGGTGCAACGCCTTCTTGCGTATTTTGATGTAAACTAAATTGTCTAACACGTTGCTTAGGCGATAAAACAGTCAGAACATTGTCTTTTATCAAACCTAAATCCTGATAAGTTGCAATAAAAGCTCTGGGCTGATAAGTTGATTGTAAAACATTTTGACCAAAAAACTTACTTTCATAACTAAAATGCAGCAAACCAAAAAGAGTTGGCATAATATCAATCTGAGATGCCAATTTATTGATTTTTTGCGGTTTAATATCAGTACCAAAAATAAAACAAGGAATTCTGTATTTATCCAGCGGTAATTCTGTTTTTCCAGCACTCGAAGCGCAATGGTCTGCAACAATCACAAAAACGGTATTCTTAAACCAAGGCTGTTTACGAGCCATGGCAAAGAATTTTCGCAATGCGTAATCGGTATATTTTACGCCTCCATCGCGCGATTTTATGTCTCCCGGAATATCAATTTTATTGTTAGGATAGGTAAAAGGTCGATGATTACTCACAGTCATTATATGATTGAAGAACGGCTTGTTTTGCTTCGCTTCAAGATTCATAACTTTTATCGCTTTGTTGTACATGTCTTCGTCGCAAACTCCCCAAACATTAGAAAATGTAATTTCTTCTGTAGAAAGACTTGATTTATCTACAATTTCGTATCCATTCCCAGAGTAAAAATCTTGCATATTATCAAAGAATGCATCGCCCCCATACATAAATTTTAAGTTGTATCCTTTTTGCTTAAAAATGGCTCCAGTAGAAAATTTATTTTTGTTGTCTTCTCGTTTTACAACGCTTTCTCCCGCTGTTGGAGGCAAACAGAGCGTTACGGCTTCAAGTCCTCTAACGGTGCGGTTTCCCGCCGCATATAAGTTGGTAAATTGCAAACTTTTTTGAGCCAAACTGTCTAAAAAAGGAGTGATGTTTTGCTTGTTTCCATAAGACTTCATAAAGTCGGCACTGTAACTTTCTATCGTGATCAAAACGACATTTTTATGTATTTCTGCAGAATCGCTTTCTATTTTTCTAATAGTAGTAGTTCCTGAAATAGTTGGAAATTGAAGCTTTAGCAACGCAAATGCTTTTTCTTCTGGTAGGGTTTTGTAAAACTTAAAATAATCTAATTTATTATTCTGAAAAGCCAAATAAAACTTGTACAAACCACTAGATTGTAACTCGTTAACAAATACATTGCGAGAGTTTTCGGCTTTTGCCAAAGTTGGAACAGCAAACAACGAAACGACAAAAAGTCCCAAATAAAGAACACTTGTTTTTATTTTTTCGGTAAAATTTGGAACTTCTTCAATATAATTTTTTACTTTTTTTAGAATAAAGTAAGTAACACAACCAGTGATCAAAAATAAAGCGCTAAATATTGGAATCACAGGATAGGATTGCATTATGTTTCCGATTACTTCATTGGTGTAAATAAGGTAATTGACTGCGATAAAGTTGTATTTTACACCAAATTCATTCCAAAAGAAGAACTCACTTATACCGTTTTGTAAAATCAGTAAAACATACAAAAACAGCACAAAGGCAAAAAGCCAAAATCTAATTTTTGCTCTCCATTTAGGAAAAAACAGTAAAAGTGCGAATAAAATGGTTTTTAGTCCGATAAAAATTAACACAATTCCAGGCAAAGCACCACCATATTCAGTCACGATACTTTTGCCGGAGGCTACGTATAAAAACAAAGTAGTAAGAACTCCTAAAATGATATATCCATACGGTTTATTGTATTTAGAATTCGATATAAAAATCAAATACAACCATAAAAATAAACTTGCAATTACAAAAACAAAAAGATCAGAAAATAATCCCAGACTAAATATTTTTAAACTTTGGAAAACAGTAAAAGTACACTGCGTGATAGGATGAAATAGTAAAATAATTCTAAGCAAAAAACTGATAATCAGGTAAAATAATGCAAGATAATATAGAGGTGCAAATTTTTTCAAAAACTTCATGTGATATTTTTTAGCAAAATTAAGAGCAATCACTTTTACAAGTGCTCGGTTATGCTTTTACCTTGCTTAACGTTAACTTAAGAATTGCTTAAATTGACTATAATCATGATTTTGAAACTTTTTTGTGCTTAAAAAAAGTATCTTTGATATTTAAAAACACCTCATAAAAATTAAATTATTAGCCAAATAAAAAAATCAAAATGCATATTTTAATAGTGGAAGACGAGCTTGGTATTGTTCAGTTTTTGCAACAAGGATTGCAAGAGGAGGGATATGAGATAACGACTGCCAGCGATGGTTCAAAAGGTTTTGAACTCACTCAGCACAAAAAGTTCGATTTGATTATATTAGATTGGATGCTGCCAAAAATTAATGGCTTGGACGTATGCAAAGCCATTAGGCTTAAAGACGAAATAACTCCTATTATTTTTTTAACGGCAAGAGATACTGTTCAGGAAACGGTAGAAGGACTTAGGGCTGGTGCTAATGATTACATAAAAAAACCTTTTAGTTTTGATGAATTATTGGCGCGCATAAAAATTCATTTTAGAACCCACAAAAAGGAAGATATCCTGACTTTGGGCGGTATAAAAATAGATTTGACAAAACATATCATAACCAATAATGATCTTGAAGTTGCTCTTACGCAACGAGAATTTGCATTGTTGACATATTTGGTAAAAAATAAAGGTAAAGTTTGTACTCGTAATCAAATTTTAAAAGATGTTTGGGAAATTAATTTTGAATACGATACTGGGGTTATTGATGTTTTTATGAATGCCATTCGTAAAAAGCTAAACTTAAAAATAGAGGAAGATTATATAAAAACAATTCGGGGTATAGGATACATTGCAAATGATTAAGAACATGATTCAAATTTCTTTTAAAAGCCGAATAGCTTTAAATTATATCGTAATCACGGGATTACTTATTTTTGCCGTTTTTTTTTCGATTTATTACATTGTAAAACATTCTGTTTACCAACATATTGATGAAAATATTACGATTGAAGTCAAAAATCATTTAAATGAAATTACAGTAAAAGACAATCAAATAATTTTAACAGACAAGGAAGAATGGAATGAGCGTGAACACAGAGCAGTTGATGTAAATCCAGTTTTTGTAATGTTTTTAGATGCAAATAAAAAGGTTTTAGAAAAATCTCCCAATCTTAAAACACAGAGTCTTATTTTTCATGATTCTGTAGAAAATTTTGAATTGTTTGACACAAAAATCAGTAATAATATTTTACGACAGGTTCAGGTTCCTGTTATAATGAATTCTAAAAAAGTCGGATACTTGATTATTGCCATGTCGCTTACTTATTCTCGAGTACTTTTAGATAATTTGTTCGATATTTTGGTATTTACTTTTCCGTTAATTTTAGTTTTGTTATTTTTTATTGCCCGTTTTTTTGCTGGACGGAGTATAAAACCCATCAATTCTATCATAAATACTTCCCGAACCATAACAAGAAACAATTTAAAAACAAGAATTACGCTTCCGACAACAAAAGACGAGTTATATATTCTTTCTCAAACGATTAACAATTTATTAGACCGACTTGAAGATGCACTTGAAAGAGAAAAACAATTTGCCTCTGATGCATCACACGAATTAAGAACGCCTCTTACAGTTATTAAAGGAACACTCGAAGTATTGATTCGTAAATCTCGTGATAAAAAAGAATATGAAGACAAAATAAATTTTTGCGTTAGAGAAGTTGATAATTTGAATATATTGGTTGATCAACTATTGTTACTAGCGCGTTTTGAGAATCAGAGGAAGAATATTTTATCTGAGTCGGTTTATTTGAATGGGCTAATTTTGGATGTTCTTACGTTAAATTCATCTAAAATTAAAAGTAAAAAAATCGCTGTAAAAGTGGATGCAGAGGAAGCTTACTTTATTAACTCGGATAATTATTTGATTGTTACTATTTTTAGAAACGTGATTTCAAATGCCATCAAATACAGTCATAATAATGGGCAGGTATCGATTTTGCTTTACAAAGAGAATGGTAAAACTATCTGCAAGATTTTGGATAATGGAATCGGAATAGACAAAGAAGATTTAGAAGTAATTTTTAATCCATTTTTTAGGTCAAAAGCATCTGATCATCCAGAAATAAAAGGAATTGGACTAGGATTATCTATAGTAAAACGTCTTTCAGAACTCCTTCATATTGACTTTAAAATTGATAGTAAAATTGGAGAAGGAACTACGGTAACTCTCACTTTTGTTGATGATCTGGAAGTTCCGACTTACTTAAATGAAGCAAACTAAAAACCAAAATATTTTTTTCTTAACAAAAAAATACATTTAAGTTAAATAAAAACATCGTTTTTTATTAAATAATCTATTATATTTGCATCCGAATCAAAGAAATAAAATTCAATAAAAAATGTTTTTAAATCAATTACATCATCATCATTTTCATTATTGCTCTCAGGCGATGTGTTAATGGTATGCATGTAAATCATCATATTTTAAAACCCGTTTGAGTACATCAAACGGGTTTTTTTATTCCTAATTCTTTGTACTCAAACTATTAATCTTAACTAAAACTAAAAAATGAGTACATTAAAAATTGCAATTCAAAAATCAGGTCGTTTAAACGAAGACAGCATTCAAATTCTTAGAGATTGTGGTATTTCTATCAACAATGGAAACGATCAGTTAAAAGCAGAAGCTTCCAATTTTCCTCTGGAAGTTTTATATCTAAGAAATTCGGATATTCCACAGTATTTAATCGATGGAGTAGTGGATTTGGCTATCGTTGGCGACAATCTATTAGTGGAAAAAGGAAAACATATCGAGGTGATTCAAAAACTTGGGTTTTCAAAATGCAAAGTTTCTGTAGCGGTTCCTAAGACCTTCGAATACAATTCTATTCAGGATTTAGCCGGACTTCGAATAGCCACTTCATACCCGAATACCGTTACCGAATATTTTAATTCTTTTGGCTTGACCGTTGATATTCACCAAATTTCAGGTTCTGTTGAGATTGCTCCTAATATTGGTCTAGCCGATGCTATTGTCGATATCGTGTCAAGTGGCAGCACGTTATTCAAAAACAATTTAAAAGAAGTAGAAGTAATTTTAAAAAGTGAAGCTGTCTTGGCCGTTTCACCAAAGGTTTCTCCTGAAATTCAAAAACACATCGATACTTTAAAGTTCAGAATTCAGTCGGTTTTGAGAGCTCGAAATTCCAAATACATTTTGATGAACGTTCCGAACCATAAAATAGAAGCTATTGGCAAAATATTACCAGTTTTACGAAGTTTAACAGTTTTACCATTAGCACAGGAAGGCTGGAGCAGCGTACATTCGGTAATTGATAAAGACACCTTTTGGGATGTAATCGATCAATTGAAAGAGGCTGGAGCCGAAGGAATTTTGGTATGTCCAATTGAAAAAATGGTTCTTTAAGGGCTTCGCCCGCTTTAGGCAATAGGCTTTAAGCCATAAGCTTTTGAAATGCTTAATGTCTAAAGCTTACTGCAACAAAAACACAAAGTAACAAAGCTTAAAGCCTACAGCCTTAAGCTTAAAGCAAAAAAAAAAATGAATAAAATAGACAATCCAAAACCAAACACGTGGTCTGAAATACTAAAAAGACCCACCAAAACGGTAGATGATATTGAAGTTACTGTAAAAGAAATTTTCAAGGAAGTTCAGAAAAAAGGAGATGAAGCTGTGGCTAAATATACTTCTATTTTTGACGGAGTTACTATAGAAAACTATGAGGTAACCTCAGAAGAAATTCAGGAAGCAGTAGGTTTAATTTCTACTGAATTAAAAGAGGCTATTCAATTAGCAAAAAGTAATATCTATAAATTTCACGCCGCTCAAAAGACAGAAAAAGTCGCTGTAGAAACTATTGAAGGTGTTAATTGTTGGCAGGAAAAACGTCCGATCCAAAAAATTGGCTTGTATATTCCGGGCGGCACAGCGCCTTTATTCTCGACTGTTTTGATGCTGGCAGTTCCAGCTGAAATTGCGGGTTGCAAAGAAATTGTTTTATGTTCGCCACCCGATAAAAACGGAAAAATAAATCCCGCAATTTTATACGCTGCGCAGTTGTGTGGCGTAACCAAAATAGTAAAAGTTGGCGGAATTCAGGCGATTGCCGGAATGACTTTCGGTACAGAATCTATCCCCAAAGTATATAAAATTTTTGGTCCGGGTAACCAATTTGTAACCGTTGCAAAACAATTGGCAACGCAATTTGGAGTCGCAATCGATATGCCGGCGGGACCTTCAGAATTGTTGATCGTGGCTGATGATACTGCTGTTCCAGCATTTGTGGCATCTGATTTACTATCACAAGCAGAACATGGTACAGACAGTCAGGTGATTTTGGTTTCGACCTCAAGAAAACTGATTAATGCTGTCGAAAAAGAGGTTCAAATTCAGATGGAAGCACTACCCAGAAAAGCAATCGCCGCAAAAGCCATTGAAAATTCAAAATTGATTTTGGTCGAAAACGACACTATCGCTTTAGATTTGATCAACGAATACGGGCCAGAACACTTTATTATCTGCTCGGAATTTGATGATTTTTATTCGAATGGGGTTTGCAACGCTGGTTCGGTTTTTATTGGGAATTACACACCCGAAAGTGCTGGTGATTATGCATCCGGAACCAATCACACCTTGCCGACAAACGGATATGCAAAAAATTATAGCGGAGTGAATTTGGATAGTTTTATGAAATCAATGACGTTCCAGAAAATCTCCGAAAAAGGTATTCAAAACATTGGAAAAGCGATTGAAATTATGGCTGAAGCAGAAGGTTTGCAAGCACATAAAAATGCCGTAACATTAAGATTGAAGAGTATAGAACAAAGAAAATAGAAACAAGAAGCAAGATGAAAGAGTTAAAGGATAGATCTGAATCTTTATTCTTGATTCTTTTCTCTTCTCAAAAAATAAAAAAAATGGAGTTCGATATAAATACAATAACACGTGAAAACGTTAAAATACTAAAACCATATTCATCTGCTCGTGATGAGTTTGAAGATTTTGATACTGCCGAAATGATTTTTTTGGATGCGAATGAAAATCCGTTTCAAAATGGCGTAAATCGTTATCCTGATCCGCAGCAAAACTCAGTAAAAGCAATTTTGTCGAAAAATAATAAGGTAAAACAAAGTCAGATTTTGTTGGGGAACGGGAGTGATGAAGTGCTGGATTTGCTATTTAGAGCTTTTTGTGAGCCGAAGACAGATAATATTATTTCGCTGCCGCCAACGTACGGCATGTACGGAGTTTTGGCCAACATTAATGCGGTAGAAAATAGAGAGATTTTACTTTCTGATGATTTTCAGCCGCAAGTCGAGAAAATATTAGATGCAGTTGATCAAAATACTAAAATTATCTTTTTATGTTCGCCAAATAATCCAACTGGAAATTCTTTTACGGATGAAAGTGTTGTAAAATTGCTTCAGAATTTTAAAGGCTTGGTAGTGATTGACGAAGCGTATATTGATTTTTCTGAGAAAGAAAGCTGGCTGACCGAAATGGATGAATATCCTAATTTGGTGATAACACAAACGCTTTCTAAAGCGTATGGTCTGGCTGGAATTCGTCTGGGAATTTGTTATGGTTCAGAAGTAGTAATTTCGGTTTTGAATAAAATAAAACCACCTTATAATGTCAACGAATTAACACAACAAAGAGCTATCTCACGCTTAAATGATGCGGATAAAATAAAAAATGAAATAAGCTCTATAATTGAACAAAGAGAAGAGTTACTTAAAGTTTTACTTGATATTAGTTTTGTAGAAAAAGTATATCCAACAGAAGCCAATTTTGTGTTGATAAAAGTAGATGATGCCAATAAAAGATACAAAGAGTTGATCGCAAAAGGAATTGTAATTCGCAACAGAACTACACAGCCCTTGTGTGAAAATTGTTTACGTTTAACGATTGGAATTCCAGAAGAAAATGCAGTTTTGATTAAGGAATTGAAGTTGTTAAGCTAAAATAGAGCCACAGATTCAATGATTAAAATGATTTTTCTCTTTGATTGTGTGTAATTTTTAGCCACGAATTTCACAAATTAGCACGAATTGAATTAGTGAAAATTAGTACAATTCGTGGCGAAAAAAACCTTTTAATCTGCATAATCTGTGGCAAAACAAAAAAATATTATCGAAAATCGTTTTGCGTGAGGGATAGAGGCGATATACTTTTGTGAAGAGAAGCGGAACAAAAGATAAAGCCGAAAGCCCGACCCAGAGGGACACGCCCAAAAAATAATGTAAATATGAAAAAAGTACTTTTTATCGATCGTGACGGAACGATTGTTTTAGAACCCGAAAATTACCAATTGGATGCTTTGGAGAAAGTAGAATTTTACCCGAAAGCGTTTCAATATTTGGCTAAAATTGCCAATGAATTGGATTACGAATTGGCAATGGTGACCAACCAAGACGGCCTTGGAACCGATAGTTTTCCTGAAGATACGTTTTGGCCTACTCAGAATTTTATTTTAAGAGCTTTTGAAAACGAAGGTGTTCTGTTTGATGATATCTTTATCGATCGCTCTTTTCCAGAAGATAATGCGCCAACACGCAAGCCAAGAACCGGAATGTTGACCAAATATATTGATAATCCCGAGTATGATTTAGAAAATTCTTTTGTGCTAGGAGATCGTTTGACCGATGTAGAGTTGGCTAAAAATTTGGGTGCAAAAGCCATTTTTATCAACGATAATGATGGAATTGGTAGCAACGAAATTTCGTCTAAACGCGAAGAATTAGACCAAACGATTATTCTTCAAACGATGAGTTGGAAAGCCATTTATGAGTTTTTGAAGTTAGAAGCACGTTCGGCTTCTATAACGCGTAAAACCAATGAAACAGACATCTTTATCAACCTAAATCTTGATGGAACTGGGAAAAGTAAAATCGAAACTGGGATTGCATTTTTTGACCACATGTTAGACCAAATCGCGCGCCACGGCCAAATGGATTTGGAAATTTTGGTAAAAGGGGATCTGGAAGTTGATGAACACCACACGATTGAAGATACTGCGATTGCTTTAGGAGAAGTTTTTGCAAAAGCGTTAGGCAATAAATTGGGCATCGAACGTTATGGTTTTTGTTTGCCGATGGACGATTGTTTGTCACAAGTAGCGATTGATTTTGGTGGTAGAAACTGGTTGGTTTGGGAAACCGAATTTAAGCGTGAAATGGTGGGTAAAATGCCAACAGAGATGTTTTATCATTTCTTTAAATCCTTCTCTGACGGCGCCAAAGCTAATATTAACATTAAAGCTGAAGGAACCAATGAGCACCATAAAATTGAAGCTATTTTTAAAGCTTTTGCGAAAGCCATAAAAGTAGCGGTGAAACGAGACACAGAGAAAATGATTTTGCCTTCGACGAAAGGAATGCTTTAATAAGTCAAAAGTTGAAAGTCATAAAGTCCAAAGATTCCTAAATTATGGAAATTCGCAAGAGACTTTAAGACATTTGACTTTACAACTTTAAGACTAATATAAATGAAAATAGTAATCATAAATTACGGAGCAGGAAATATTCAGAGCATTATGTTTGCTATTGAAAGGCTTGGTTTTAATGCCGTTTTGAGTAATAATCCAGAAGAAATTCTGGCGGCAGACAAAGTGATTTTTCCTGGTGTTGGCGAAGCAAGCTCGGCCATGAAAAAACTGAAAGAAAGCGGTTTGGATCGTTTGATTCCGAATTTGAAACAGCCCGTTTTAGGAATTTGTCTGGGTATGCAGCTGATGTGCAAATCGTCTGAAGAAGGCGCTACCAAAGGATTAGGAATTTTTGATGTTGATGTGATACAATTTACACCAAAAGTCAAAGTACCACAAATGGGCTGGAATCAGATTTACGATTTAAAGTCGGATTTGTTTAAAGGAATACCGGAGAATGAATTCATGTATTTGGTGCATAGTTTTTACGCACCGTATTGTGAAGCAGCAATTGCAACGACAAATTATGAGTCAGAATATGCATCGGCATTGCAAAAAGATAATTTTTATGGGACACAGTTTCACCCAGAGAAAAGCGGTGCAGTTGGGGAGAAGATTTTGGAGAATTTTCTTAAAATTTAATCTATATCAATTTCAAAAATCAATTACAATACCAATTTAGGAAATCTGAAATCAAAAATCGTTAATCGACAATCAAAAATAATACTTTACGACTTTAGACTTTCAAACTTTAAGACATCAATAAATGAGAATAATACCAGCCATAGACATCATTGACGGGAAATGTGTTCGCTTATCAAAAGGCGATTACGATACCAAAATTATTTACAACGAAAATCCGCTTGAAGTAGCCAAATCATTCGAAGCGCACGGCATAGAATATTTGCATTTGGTAGATTTAGACGGAGCAAAATCGAGCAAAATTGTCAATTATAAAATTTTGGAACAAATTGCTTCAAAAACAAGTTTAAAAATTGATTTTGGAGGTGGTTTAAAAGCAGATTCAGATTTGAAAATTGCGTTTGAAAGCGGTGCAAACCAAATAACGGGCGGAAGTGTTGCAGTAAAAAACAGAGTAATTTTCGAAAAATGGATTGCAGAATACGGTTCGGATAAAATCATTTTAGGAGCCGATGCCAAAGACGAAAAAATTGCAGTTTCAGGCTGGTTAGAAGATTCTGATGAAGAGTTGATTCCGTTTATTCAGCTGTATCAAACTAAAGGAATTCAGTACGTAATCTGTACCGATATTGCTAAAGACGGCATGCTCGAAGGCCCAAGTTTTGACTTGTATGCGAAAATTTTAGCGGAAGCGAAAGGAGTAAAACTAATCGCTTCTGGCGGTATTTCAACTTTTGATGAGTTGCCAAAATTAGCCGAATTAGGCTGTGAGGCCACGATCATAGGAAAAGCGATTTACGAAGGCAGAATTTCGTTGAAACAACTGGAGAACTATATAATAGGTAAATAATTGTTGGTTGTCGTTTGATCGTTTATTGACCAGCAACTCACAACCACTAACCAACCACTAAAAAAAAATGTTAGCAAAAAGAATCATACCTTGTCTCGATATAAAAAACGGAAGAACCGTGAAAGGCGTTAATTTTGTAGATTTACGCGACGCTGGTGATCCCGTAGAATTGGCCAAAATTTACTCTGATGAAGGAGCTGATGAATTGGTTTTTTTGGATATTTCGGCAACGGAAGAACGTCGTAAAACGTTGATAAACATGGTACGAAGTGTCGCCGAAAAAATCAATATTCCGTTTACGGTGGGTGGTGGAATTTCATCTGTAGAAGACGTTGAAATTTTACTCAATAACGGAGCCGACAAAGTTTCGATCAATTCTTCGGCAGTAAAAAATCCGCAATTAATCAATGATTTGGCGCAGAAATTTGGCAGCCAATGTGTTGTAGTTGCGATAGATGCCAAACAAATTGACGGACAATGGATCGTGCATTTAGTGGGCGGAAAAGTGCCAACAGCATTAAATCTATTCGATTGGGCGGTTGAAGTAGCCCAACGTGGCGCAGGCGAAATTTTATTTACCTCTATGGATAATGACGGTACTAAAAACGGCTTTGCCAACGAGGCTTTGGCTCGACTTTCAGAATTGGTAAATATTCCGATAATTGCGTCTGGAGGTGCTGGAAATATACAACATTTTGTCGATTCTTTTACACAAGGAAAAGCAGATGCGGCTTTGGCTGCGAGTGTTTTTCACTTTAAAGAAATCGAAATTAAAACATTGAAAAAGGAATTAAAAAATAACAATATAGAAGTTCGAATTTAGTTTTACTTTTGCAACTTTCGACTTTACAACTTTAGACTAAAAAAATGAAAGTAGATTTCACAAAAAGCGCACACGGATTGATTCCGGCAATTATTCAAGACTCCGAAACTAAAAATGTTCTGATGTTGGGGTACATGAACGAAGAATCCCTTCAAAAAACAATAGAAACTCAAAAAGTAACTTTTTTCAGCCGTTCCAAACAAAGACTTTGGACAAAAGGCGAGGAGAGTGGCAACTTTTTAGAGTTGGTAGACATCAAAAATGATTGCGATGGCGACACGTTTCTCATTCAGGCAAAACCAGTGGGGCCAACGTGTCACACAGGTGCAGATACGTGTTGGCAAGAGCCCAATGTGGCAAATTATGGTTTTATTTCAGATTTAGAAAATACAATCAAAATCCGTAGAGAAAATGCAGACTCAGAAAAAAGTTATGTAGCATCTTTGTTCGAAAAAGGCATCAATAAAATAGCGCAAAAAGTAGGCGAAGAAGCTGTAGAAGTAGTCATCGAAGCCAAAGACAATAATGATAATTTATTCCTTAGCGAAAGCGCCGATTTACTGTTTCATTATCTAATTTTATTGCAAGCCAAAGGTTTCCAGCTAAATGATGTTGTTGATGTTTTAAAGAAACGCCAAAAATAGTTTATTGAAAAATATAAAATTCGTAATTATTTATGTTAAAATTAATTTATTTTTTTAATATTTACACAAAATAGTAAATTATGGACATAGAGACATTCAGGAAACGTTTTGTGCATTATTCTGATGAAGAATTAATTTTGATGCTGACAAAAAATGCTAGTAAATACAATCCTGACGCATTGGTTGTTGCAAATGAAATTTTGATAGATAGAAATGTAGATATTAGAACTATTCTTAAAGAAGAAGCAGAAAGCGAACCCAAAATTGAGTTGGATGAGGATGAAATTGAAAGAAGCTATATTCAGAGCCTTTCTTCAATAGAACAAATCGAGTATTTATCTGAAAAAAGGGCCGAATTTGAAGAAAATATCGAAGAAATAGTTGAAAAAAATAATGAAAATCTGACCGATGAAGAATTAATTCAAAACTTTGAGACAATATTAGATACTGTAATGAAGACTGGTGATTTTGGGGACATAACTGATATTCATTCAAGGGAAAACTACTTTATTACAAGTAATATTATTGAAAAAAGAAACCTAAAACTTTCATATGTAATAATGATAAAAGTTGATTTTGTTAATATGATAGCCATGAGAGATTTTAGAAAAAGATTTAATAAACAAATATTTTATGGCCTTCTACTACTTACACTTGGATTAATTTTCACCATTGGAACTGGTGGAAATATTATAATGTACGGTGCAATTTTATCAGGTTTAGGTTTGCTTGTAGCGGGAATTAGAGGGAAAATTTTTATAAAAAAACAATTTAAAGAACTTTCAGAAGCCTATAGCTAATTAAATAGTAAATAAATAATAGTTTTCAGGAGCTATTTCCTGCTGTACACTGTATCTTTTGTACTGAACCCCAGCACAAAAGGATGCCGTTTCCATCAGGGCTAGGACTTTAGGTTTCAGAGGCAATTTTGTAGTAAATAAAGAACTTTAATGCTAGATTTAAAATATTAAAATAGGTTGTAAGCTAAATGATTACAGAGTAGATAAACCCATCTTGTCATTCTGACGAAGGAAGAATCGCCGTCTGAAATTCACCCAATATTAAAAAAGTTTTTGTTAGCTTCTTACAAGGATTCTTCCTTCATTAGAAAAAAGCGAGAATAAAATCAGTATAAAAACTTTTTAATTTCT
Source organism: Flavobacterium flavipigmentatum (assembly GCF_020911905.1). NCBI lineage: Bacteria > Pseudomonadati > Bacteroidota > Flavobacteriia > Flavobacteriales > Flavobacteriaceae > Flavobacterium > Flavobacterium flavipigmentatum. The sequence continues at coordinate 3,169,923 of NZ_CP087133.1, forward strand.
AGTACCAATACATTCAGTTTTCACGAAAGTGAAAGAAAACTATTCTTAAACGAATTTCATCAATTTTAGAATGTTCTTAAAAGTTAAAAAAGAGAATAGTAATCAATTTTAAAACTACTTTTTTAGAATAGCTATCGTTAAAACACTAAAAACTTAATCGTAATGTTTACTTTTGTTATGGATTAATTTCGCATCTGTAACTTTATTTATCCCAAATTTCTAAAAATGAAAAAATATTTTGGTGGCGTTTTTTTCGCCTTTCTGGTTGGTTCTTCAGCCAATGCACAAGGACTTCTTAACAAGTCTGAAACCGTTTTTACACATCAGGATACCTTGCGCGGAAGCATCACAAAAGAAAGAGCTTGGTGGGACTTAAAATACTATCATTTGGATATAAAAGTAAATCCAGCAGACAAAACAATCAAAGGTTCCAACACGATACGTTATACAGTTTTAAGTGATTACAAAAAAATGCAGATCGATTTGCAGGAACCTATGCAGATTTATAAAGTAATGCAGGACGGAAAAGAATTGAAATTTGAAAGAGAAGGAAATGTCTTTTTTATCGAATTGACCGCGGCTCAAAAAATAGGTGCAAACAAAGAAATTGTTATTTCGTTTGGAGGAAAACCCAAAGAAGCGATAAAACCACCTTGGGACGGAGGAATTACATGGAAAAAAGACAAAAACGGAAAAGATTTTATTGCGTCTTCCTGTCAGGGATTGGGTGCGAGCGTTTGGTGGCCGAACAAAGATCACATGTATGATGAAGTAGAAAATATGCTCATTAGCGTGAATGTTCCGGGAGATTTAACCGATGTTTCAAACGGAAGATTGCAAAGCGTTAAAAAAGAAAAAGATGGCACAAAGACATTCAATTGGTATGTTTCAAACCCAATAAATAACTACGGAGTAAATATTAATATTGGCGATTATGTTAATTTTTCTGAGAAATACAAAGGAGAAAAAGGAGACTTAGATTGTAATTATTATGTTTTGAGAGATAATTTGGCTATCGCTAAAGAACAATTTAAAGATGCGCCAAGAATGTTAAAAGCATTTGAAAACTGGTTTGGTCCGTATCCTTTTTATGAAGACAGTTACAAATTGGTCGAAGCGCCTTATTTAGGGATGGAACATCAAAGTAGCGTGACGTATGGCAATGGGTACAAAAACGGTTATTTGGGTCGTGATTTAAGCGGAACAGGTTGGGGATTAAAATTTGATTTTATCATCATCCATGAGTCAGGACACGAATGGTTTGCAAACAATATTACGTACAAAGACATTGCAGATATGTGGATTCACGAGAGTTTTACCAATTATTCGGAGAGCCTTTTTGTAGAATATTATTATGGTAAAGAAGCAGGGGCAGAGTATGTAATAGGTTGTAGAAGAGGGATTCAAAACGATAAACCCATTATAGGCCACTACGATGTCAACAACGAAGGTTCTGGTGATATGTATCCAAAAGGAGCCAATATGTTGCATACGATTCGTCAAATTATTAATGATGATGACAAATGGAAATCGATTTTAAGGGGTTTAAACAGTACCTTTTACCACCAAACGGTTACTTCTAAGCAAATTCAGGATTACATCAATACGCAATCTGGAATTAACTTTAATAGGGTATTTGCGCAATATTTGACAACAACTCAAATTCCGGTTTTAGAATATATTTTTAAAGACGGACAATTGGGTTACCATTGGACAAACTGTGTACCCAACTTTGATATGCCTGTAAAAGTGACTGTAAATGGTGTTGAGACTTGGTTGAAACCTACTACAAGCTGGAAATCAGAGAAAGTAACAAACGAAAATCGAATTTTAGAAGTTGATAAGAATTTTTATGTAACTAGTGCTAATATTGTGGAATAAGCCAATTATAATTGATACAACAAACCCGATAGATTTTTAAAGTCTGTCGGGTTTGTTGTTTAGTTAAAATTTGTCATTTCGACAAAGGAGAAATCTTCGCAAGTGGCTCGACAAAGATTTGCAATTTTATGCACGTTTTTTTTTAAAATTTTCCATTCGGTAATGACAAAAAACGGTGTCAACGATTTTAATCTTTCCCCCATTTTTATTAGAATTTGGATTTTAAAATATTGGATTTTAAACCCTATCGACTATTCAATTTTGCCTTTTCCTTAATGATATCGGCTATTTTTCGATTTTCGATTTTGCTTTCAAGCCAGGAAATAATATCCAGATATAAAAAAGCTCTTTTTTCGTAAGTATTCTTTTCAAGTTCTACAAAACGAACATGCATTTTTTTGAATTCTTTTTTAATATCAGCAGGATAAAAATTATTCAGATTTTTTAAAAACTTGATAATTTCTTTTTGAACTTCGTGCAAGTCGTTCATTTTCAATAAGAATTTATACGTGTTTTTAAGATGATTTTCTAGGTAATAATCTTTCCCCAACTCATAATGCGCAATTAACGACAAAAGTCTTGCAAAGCACATTAAATCTTCTCGCATCGTTAAGTTCTTATTATTAATGATTTTATCTAAATAATAAATACATTCTGTATACTTTTCATTTCCAAAATAAATAGAGGCAATTTTATAGAAAAATAACATTTCGTGATGTTCGTCAAGATGTTCGCTGTGTAATTTTATCTTATCTAAAATTTCAGGAATCAGATATTCACTTTCGGCAAAAGTTCCTTCCAAAATATGAAGATTCAGCTTATTATTATAGATATATAAAAATGATAGCGATGCAATGTTATCATTTGCAGGAAATTTATCATCAGTAATAGTTTGTTCTAAAAGCGATAAGTATTTCTTAAAATTAGACGTATACTTAAGCATATAAAGCGATTCCAGAAAGTAATGATTCCCTTTTAGAAAAAATACTGGATTCTGATAGATCATATTTGGGTTATCATAAAATAAAGTAACCCATTTATAAGCATATTTATAACTCGCTAAAAAGTCCTGAACCAAGAAACTGCGCCATAAGTTGGCATTATAAAACCAATATTTTTCACGAAAACCAAATTTAGTTTCGTCTAATTTGGCAATATGTTTATTAAAATAATCGTCGATGTATTTGTACTCTTCATCACTTTTTACGTAACCCGTTTTGAGCATGATTCCGTACAATTGAAGCGATAAATTCGATAATTTACTTGAGATTGTATTTCTGTAATTCAATTCTTTGGCCTGAACAACCAATTCATCTGCACGCCCCTGAATACTTCTGGTGATGTATTGTGATTCGATTAGTTTTTCGAATTCTACAATTTCGTAAGCCATTAATTTTTCGTCATTTTCAAGTGCAATAATTTTCGTCTTGTCCAGAATTTTCAAACTCTGTTTGTACAAACCTTTATTGTACAAAATAACCGCAAAATCGATTTGTTCACGGAGTTGATAACGAATATTTTGGCTGGGAATATTCAATCGTATGCTGACCAAAATTTGCTTATACAAATATGATTTTAAGTTAGATAGCTGTACTTTTTTGATAATACCACTCTTTAGAATGAGCTTCTCATCGTAGGTTTCAGATTTATCTAAAATGTTAAATAATTCAATAAATTTCGTATTAGAACTGGTTTCGAGTCGGCTCGCAAAAATTTTAAACTGCCTTTTTTCCGACTTTGAAAGAGATTTAATCAGTACAAATAAGAAATCTTTTTGATGGTTAGCCATTGTAAAATATAATAATATAAATTATTGATTTTCAGTTGTTTAATTGGTTATAAATTGTTTTATGAACAGTATAATTTCGTTAAAATGAATTTTGTACTGGAGAACTACAATATATATTTGTTATCAAGATGTGAAATTACATTAAATAAATGAATATGAATAGAGAGAAAGTTCAAATTTTTGACACCACTTTGCGCGATGGTGAACAAGTTCCAGGATGTAAGTTAGATACTAAGCAAAAATTAGTTATCGCAGAACGACTTGATAAAATGGGAGTTGACGTAATCGAAGCAGGTTTTCCGGTGTCAAGCCCGGGCGATTTTTTATCGGTCTCTGAGATTTGTAAAATTGTAGAAAATGCAACCGTCTGCGGACTTACAAGAGCCGTAAAAAATGACATTGATGTTGCTGCAGCTGCATTAAAGCATGCTAAAAGACCCAGAATCCATACAGGGATCGGAACTTCAGAATCTCACATCCTTCATAAATTAAATACCACAAGAGAAGATATTATTGCAAGAGCAAAATTTGCAGTATCTCACGCAAAATCCTACGTTGAAGACGTAGAATTTTATGCCGAAGATGCAGGAAGAACAGATAATGCTTTCCTGGCAAAAGTTTGCGAAGAAGTAATTAAATCTGGCGCAACTGTACTCAATATTCCAGATACAACAGGATATTGCTTGCCGGAAGAATACGGAGCAAAAATTAAATACTTGAAAGAAAACGTAAAAGGAATCGAAAACGTAATCCTTTCATGTCACTGTCACAATGATTTAGGAATGGCAACCGCTAACTCGATCGCAGGAGCTATAAACGGAGCAAGACAAATAGAATGTACGATAAATGGTATTGGAGAAAGAGCAGGAAATACGGCACTTGAAGAAGTTGTAATGATTTTCAAACAACATCCCTACTTAAATTTAGACACCAATATCAATACCAGAGAATTAAACGAAATGAGCCGTTTGGTTTCTGAAAGTATGGGAATGATTGTACAGCCCAACAAAGCTATTGTTGGCGCAAATGCGTTCGCACACAGTTCCGGAATTCATCAGGACGGGGTGATCAAAAACAGAGCTACTTATGAAATTATGGATCCGCTGGATGTTGGTGTAAACGAATCTTCGATTATTCTAACAGCAAGAAGTGGTAGAGCAGCGTTGGCTTACCGTGCTAAAAAAGTAGGTTACGAGCTTACAAAAGTACAATTGGATATTGTATACACTGAGTTTTTGAAATTTGCAGATATCAAAAAAGAGGTATTAGATGCTGATATTCATCAAATTATAGAAGCTTCAAAAATTGAAAGCGATTTAATAAGAAGCTAGTTGAAAAAGAGAATAGAAGAAAGAGAAAAATAAAGATTTAAATACATAAAGAACGAGACGTTATGAATTTGAAAATAGCTGTGTTACCAGGAGACGGAATAGGCCCAGAGGTCATTTTACAAGCCAAAAAAACATTGTATGCGATTGGCGAGGTTTACAATCATGAATTTGTTTTTGAAGAAGCGCTCATGGGCGCAATCGCCATTGACAAGACAGGAAATCCATTGCCGGAACAAACGCTAAATCTTTGTTTGAATACAGACGCCGTTTTATTTGGGGCTATTGGGGATCCAAAATATGATAATAATCCAAATGCAAAAGTTCGTCCAGAGCAAGGATTATTAAAATTGCGAAAAGAATTAGGTTTGTTTGCGAATATTCGACCAATAAAACCTTATAAAGCCTTAATTGACGCTTCTCCGTTAAAGAGAGAAATAATAGAAGGAGCTGATTTTACTATTTTCAGAGAACTGACAGGAGGCGCTTATTTTGGAGCCAAAACCATCAATGATGAAGGAACATACGCTTCGGATTTATGTGAATATTCAGAGGAGGAAATTACCAGAATTACACATTTAGCTTTTAAATCGGCACAAAACCGACGTAAAAAGTTAACAATGGTAGACAAAGCGAATGTTTTGGAAACCTCGAGATTATGGAGAAAAGTGGTGCAGAAAATAGGCGAAGAGTATCCGGATGTACTTCTGGATTTTTTGTTTGTTGATAATGCCGCAATGCAAATCATTCTGAATCCAAAACAGTTTGACGTGATTTTGACAGAGAATCTTTTTGGAGATATTTTATCAGATGAAGCAAGTGTGATTACAGGCTCTATAGGACTTTTGGCTTCGGCTTCATTGGGCGAAAAAAATGCTCTTTTTGAACCCATTCACGGATCATATCCGCAGGCTAAAGGAAAAAATATTGCCAATCCTATTGCTTCTATTTTATCTGCGGCCATGTTGCTGGAACATTTTGGTTTGTTTAAAGAGGCCAATGTGGTCTATCAAGCGGTTGAAAAAGCAATAGAATTTCAAGTGGTAACCACAGATTTAAAACCCGATTCAAAATTTGGGACTAATGAAGTAGGAGAGTTTGTTTCAAACTTTATTTTTAGTAAAGACGATTTGTTGTATTTTAATAATGATAATGTTCATATTGGTCAATCAACAATAGTTTAAAATTTTTATTAAAATTATAAAATAAACAACAAAAAGTATTTAAAAAGTTGAGAATTTATTTTTTTAGTCCTTATAGTTTTTATACTTTTACAGAGCTAAAAAAAACAAATAATGCAAATCTCAATTATTATTACTACTGTCTTTGTTGTCAATGTGATTCACACATCTGCATCGGGAATGTTATAAATATAATTGAAAAAATATATTATAAACCTTCCAGATATTGGGAGGTTTTTTTTTGAATAAAAATTAAAATACAATTTAACATAATGGAATTAAATAAGTACAGCAAAACCATCACTCAAGATCAAACACAACCTGCAGCGCAAGCGATGTTGTATGGTATTGGTTTAACTGAAGAAGATTTGAAAAAAGCACAAGTAGGCATTGTCAGCATGGGTTACGAGGGAAATACCTGCAACATGCATTTGAACGATTTGGCAAAAGATGTTAAAAAAGGGGTATGGGATGCAGATTTAGTCGGACTTATTTTTAATACTATTGGAGTGAGTGATGGGATTTCAAACGGTACAGATGGAATGCGTTTTTCATTGGTTTCCCGCGATGTTATTGCCGATTCTATTGAGACTGTTATGGGCGCACAATGGTATGATAGCTTGATTGCTATTCCGGGTTGCGATAAAAATATGCCAGGAGCTTTGATGGCAATGGGAAGAGTAAACAGACCCGCTATAATGGTTTACGGAGGATCTATTCATTCAGGAACATGGAAAGGAGAATCGTTAAATATTGTTTCTGCTTTTGAAGCTTTGGGAAAAAAATTTAAAAACGAAATTTCACCAGAAGATTTTAAAGGGGTAATACAAAATGCTTGCCCAGGAGCAGGTGCCTGTGGCGGAATGTACACAGCCAATACTATGTCTTCTGCGATTGAAGCGTTGGGAATGAGTTTACCATATAGTTCTTCAAACCCTGCTTTGAGTGACGAAAAAAAGCAAGAATGCCTTGATGCAGGAAAAGCGATCAGAATATTATTAGAAAAAGATATAAAACCAAAAGATATCATGACACGCAAAGCCTTTGAAAACGCAATCACTTTGGTGGCGGTTTTAGGAGGTTCTACCAATGCTGTCATGCATCTTATAGCAATGGCTCATGCTGTAGATGTGGATATTACAATTGATGATTTTCAAAGAATTAGTGATAAAACACCTGTTCTTGCCGACTTAAAACCTAGTGGTAAATACATGATGGAAGATATTCACGCTGTTGGAGGAGTTCCTGCCGTGATGAAATATTTGCTAAAAGAAGGTTTGATTCATGGAGATTGTTTGACTGTAACAGGAAAAACAGTAGCCGAAAATTTATCTGGAATTCCAGATTTACAGGATGGTCAGCAAGTAATTCATGAAATTCAGAAGGCCTTAAAACCAACCGGAAATATTCAGATTTTATACGGTAACCTTGCTTCTGAAGGTGCTGTAGCTAAAATTAGCGGAAAAGAAGGAGAATATTTTGAAGGGCCGGCTGTAATTTTTGAAGGTGAATTTGATGTTATTCCCGGTATTCAGGCCGGAAAAGTAAAACCGGGTGATGTCGTCGTCATCAGGAATTGTGGACCAAAAGGTGGTCCTGGAATGCCCGAAATGCTAAAACCGACTTCTGCCATTATAGGAGCAGGACTAGGAAGTAGCGTTGCTCTGATTACAGATGGTAGGTTTTCCGGAGGTTCACATGGTTTTGTGGTAGGTCACATAACACCTGAAGCGTATGATGGAGGCGGTATTGCACTTGTAGAAGAAGGCGATTTAATTGCTATTGATGCCGTAAAAAACACCATCGACCTTAAAATATCCGATGAAGAATTTGCTGAAAGAAAAGCTAACTGGGTTCAGCCCGCTTTGAAGGCGACAAAAGGAGTTTTGCTTAAATATGCAAGGTCTGTTTCTAGCGCTTCTACCGGTTGTGTAACCGATAAATAATCGACAAAAACGAATTTGAAATGTATTTTTTCAAATTCTAAACAATAAAATTACCAAATGGGAAAGATAAAAATATCAGGCGCCGAAGCCGTTATTAGATGTTTGCTGGCAGAAGGAGTAGACTTGGTTTATGGTTATCCGGGAGGAGCTATAATGCCGGTTTATGACGAATTATATAAATTTCAAGATCAATTACATCATGTTTTAGTACGTCACGAACAAGGTGCAACACACGCTGCCCAAGGATATGCGAGAGCTACAGGAAAAGTTGGGATCGCAATTGCTACCTCTGGTCCAGGTGCTACAAATTTAGTTACAGGAATTGCAGATGCACAAATAGATTCGACTCCGATGGTCTGTATCACGGGGCAGGTGGGAAAACATTTATTGGGTTCTGATGCTTTTCAGGAAACTGATATTATCGGAATTTCAACCCCGGTTACCAAATGGAATTATCAGGTTACAGAGGCTTCTGAGATTCCTGAAATCATTGCAAAAGCATTTTATATTGCCCGTTCCGGCCGTCCAGGTCCTGTATTGATTGATATTACTAAAAATGCTCAATTTGATGAACTTGAATTTAGTTACGAAAAATGTACTTCGATCAGAAGTTATGTTCCGGTTCCTAAATTAAAATTAGATCAAGTGGCTGCGGCCGCAGAATTAATTAATACTGCTAAAAAACCCTTTATCGTTTTTGGTCAAGGAATTATTTTAGGCCAAGCCGAAGCTGAATTTAAAGCTTTGGTTGAAAAATCAGGAATTCCTGCCGCCTGGACGATTCTTGGACTTTCGGCTTTGCCAACGGATCATCCTTTAAATGTTGGAATGTTGGGAATGCACGGAAATTACGGACCTAATTTATTAACCAACGAATGTGATGTTTTAATAGCTTTCGGAATGCGTTTTGATGATCGTGTAACGGGAGATTTGAAGACTTATGCCAAACAGGCAAAAGTGATTCATTTTGAAATAGATCCGTCAGAAATTGATAAAAATGTAAAAACCGAAGTAGCAGTTTTAGGTGATGTAAAAGAAGCTTTGACGGCCTTATTGCCTCTAATTGAGCAGAAATCGCATGAATCTTGGCACAACGAGTTCAAAGAAAAACAAAAAATTGAGTTTGAATCGGTAATAAAAGAAGAATTGAATCCGACAAATGATAAAGGTATTTCGATGGGAGAAACTATCGAAATGATCAATAAACATTCAAAAGGTGATGCCATTATGGTTTCGGATGTGGGCCAGCATCAAATGTTCGCTTGTCGTTATGCAAAATTCAATTCGACCAAAAGTAATATTACTTCCGGAGGTTTAGGAACTATGGGATTTGCGTTGCCTGCTGCAATTGGAGCTAAAATGGGAAGACCGGATCGTGAAGTAGTCGCTATTATCGGTGATGGAGGTTTTCAGATGACGATTCAGGAATTAGGTACTATTTTTCAAACCAAAATTCCAGTTAAAATTGTCATTTTAAATAATGAATTCTTAGGAATGGTACGTCAGTGGCAGGAATTGTTTTTTGACAACAGATATGCTTCCACCAACATGATCAATCCCAATTTTGTAGCCATTGCTGAAGGCTATTATATTAAAGCAAAAAAAGTCACCAAACGTGAGGATTTAGATGCTGCTGTAGCAGAAATGATGGCTTCAAAAGATTCTTATTTCTTAGAAGTAATGGTCGAAAAAGAGAACAATGTATTTCCAATGATTCCTACTGGAGCCAGTGTTTCTGATATTAGATTGAGCTAGAGAAAAAAAGTTTCAAGTTTCAGGTTGAAAGTTTCAAGTTAAGATGGGGACTTGAAACCTGAAACAAAAATAAACTAAAAAAAGATGGAAGATAAAACATTTACCATATCGGTATATTCAGAAAATAACGTTGGATTGTTGAACAGGATATCTGGAATATTCTTAAAGCGACACATTAATATATTGAGTCTAAACGTTTCAGAGTCAGAAATCGAGAATGTTTCTCGGTTTATCATTGTAGTTAGCACAACCGAAAAATGGGTTCAGAATATTGTAGGCCAGATTGAAAAGCAAATTGAAGTGATAAAAGCTTTTTATCATACAGATGAAGAAACCATTTTTTTAGAAAATGCATTGTTCAAAATTGCTTCCAATTTATTATTTGATGAAAAACAAATTCAGAATATCATCAAAGATAGCCAATCGACAATTGTAACGGTTTCTCGTGATTTCTTTGTGATTTCAAAATCAGGAAGACGTTCCGAAATTGAAGAATTATATGAAAAATTTAAACCATTTGGCATCATGCAATTTGTACGTTCGGGAAGAATATCAGTTTCTAAAGAAAAAATGGAGATATCAACATTATTGGAATCATTCAAATAATACAATTTTAATCAACGGTTAATCAAATCATTAAATTACACATTCATTAAATATTTTTAAAAAAAATGGCAAATTATTTCAACACATTACCACTTAGATTACAATTAGAACAATTAGGCGTTTGCGAATTTATGGAGCAATCTGAATTTGCAGACGGAATTTCGGCATTAGCAGGAAAAAAAGTTGTTATTGTTGGTTGTGGTGCACAAGGTTTGAATCAAGGTTTAAACATGAGAGATTCAGGTTTAGACATTTCGTATGCGTTGCGCGCTGATGCAATTGCAGAAAAAAGACCTTCTTATAAAAATGCTTCCGAAAACGGTTTTAAAGTAGGTACTTATGAAGAATTGATTCCGACTGCTCACTTGGTTTGTAACTTAACGCCAGACAAACAACATACCGCGGTAGTTACTGCTATTATGCCATTAATGAAAAACGGTTCTACATTAGCCTATTCTCACGGATTTAATATTGTAGAGGAAGGAATGCAAATTCGTAAAGATATTACGGTTATCATGTGTGCGCCTAAATGCCCAGGTTCTGAGGTGCGCGAGGAATATAAAAGAGGTTTTGGTGTACCAACACTTATTGCGGTTCACCCGGAAAATGATCCAAATGGCTTTGGCTTAGATCAGGCAAAAGCGTACGCTGTAGCAACAGGCGGTCATAAAGCAGGAGTTTTGAAATCATCATTTGTGGCTGAAGTAAAATCAGATTTAATGGGTGAGCAAACAATTCTTTGCGGATTGTTGCAGACGGGTTCTATTTTGTGTTTTGATAAAATGGTAGAGAAAGGAATTGCACCTGCTTATGCTTCAAAATTCATCCAATATGGATGGGAAACCATCACAGAAGCTTTGAAACATGGTGGTATCACCAATATGATGGACCGTCTTTCTAATCCTGCAAAAATTGAAGCGTATGAATTGGCAGACGAATTAAAAGATATTATGCGTCCGTTATTCCAGAAGCATCAGGATGATATTATTTCTGGGGAGTTCTCCAGAACAATGATGATTGACTGGGCCAATGATGATGTAAATTTATTAAAATGGAGAGCGGCAACAGGAGAAACTAACTTTGAGAAAACAGCTCCGCAAGAGGCTCCAATTCCAGAGCAGGAATATTTTGATAATGGCGTTTTGATGATTGCAATGGTCAAAGCTGGTGTTGAGTTGGCATTTGAAACTATGACAGAAGCTGGAATTATTGAAGAATCAGCATACTATGAGTCTTTGCACGAATTGCCTTTGATTGCCAATACAATAGCAAGAAAAAAATTATTTGAAATGAACCGTGTAATTTCGGATACAGCCGAATATGGTTGTTATTTATTTGATCATGCTTGTAAGCCTCTATTGACTGAATTCATGAAAAAAATTGATACAAATGTAATTGGAAAACCATTTTCAACTTCAAACGGAGTAGACAATGCTGTTTTAATTGCCGTAAATAAAGAAATTCGCCAACATCCTATCGAAGAAGTGGGAGAATGGTTGAGAGCGTCTATGACCGCAATGAAAAAAATTGGATAATAAAATTGGGAATTACCACACATCAAAATGTGATGGGATTTGTACTGTATCTTAGATTTAAATATAATATTTTGAATTAGTAAGCACTTATTTTTAAATAATACAGATATAGATGCATATTACATTTGCTTAACCTCATAACAATTGTAGTTAAGTTGCGGTAATCTCAAGGATTGGGGTACGTTTAGTTGATGAGCGTACTTGTTGAAATTTCTGTTTTAATTAATTAAAGTTGCTACTATTTTTACAATAGTACAAAGTTGGTAATTGTTAATTACAAGATTAATTGTTATTGAAATTGTTTTAGGGAAAAGGCATGGTATTTTTTACCATGCCTTTTATGCAGAAAGTATTCTTTGTTTAAAAAAGTGTTTTTTTATATTAAATACATAAAAAAAAGGTGTTTTTTTTATTATGTGTTTTTTTTTCATAAAATTTATAAATTAAATAGTTTTTAGAATACGTCGATATTTAATACATTTATAAAAAAAAAATTCCACAAGCTATGAGTTATTATAAAATTGAAAATTTAGAACAATATTTTAAGCATTACAATAAATCAATTAGAGAACCAAGAAAATTTTGGGGAAAAATAGCGGAAGAAAACTTCACTTGGTACCAGCAGTGGGACAAAGTGGTGGATTTTAATATGGCTGATGCCGAAGTAAAATGGTTTACAGAAGCCAAAGTTAATATTACCAAAAATTGTATTGACAGACATTTAAGCAAAAGAGGAGAGAAAACGGCAATTATCTTTGAACCGAATAATCCCTCAGAAAGTGCACTGCATATAACGTACAACGAACTTTACGAAAGAGTTTCTAAAATGGCGAATGTTTTGCGCGAGCAAGGCGTTCGAAAAGGAGATCGAGTTTGCATTTATTTGCCTATGATTCCAGAATTGGCAGTTGCTGTTTTGGCATGTGCCCGAATTGGCGCCATACATTCTGTGGTTTTTGCAGGATTTTCAGCCTCTGCTGTTTCGGCTAGAATTAACGATTGCGATTGTAGCATGGTAATTACTTCTGACGGAGGTTACAGAGGAAATAAAACCATCGACTTAAAAGGAATCATCGATGAAGCTTTAGAAAGTAGTCCTTCGGTAACTAAAGTTTTGGTTGTCAAAAGAACGAATACAGATGTTAAAATGAAAGAAGGACGTGATTTATGGTTGCAGCCTTTGTTGGATGCAGCTTTGGATAACAGCGTTGCAGAAATAATGGATGCAGAAGATCCGTTATTTATTTTATACACCTCTGGTTCAACTGGTAAGCCAAAAGGAATGGTACATACGACAGCAGGATATATGGTGTATACTGCTTATACTTTTAAAAATGTATTTAGCTACGAAGAAAATGATATTTTCTGGTGTACTGCTGATATTGGCTGGATTACCGGTCATTCATACATTGTGTACGGGCCATTATTAAACGGAGGAACTACTGTAATTTTTGAAGGAGTACCTTCATATCCTGACTTTAGTCGTTTTTGGGAAATTATAGAAAAACACAAAATAACACAATTTTACACGGCGCCAACAGCTATTCGTTCATTAGCAAAAGAAAGTTTAGATTATATTCAAAAATACCCTCTAAAATCACTAAAAGTTATTGGCTCGGTAGGTGAACCTATCAATGAAGAAGCTTGGCATTGGTTTAATGATCACGTTGGAGATAAAAGATGTCCTGTGGTAGATACTTGGTGGCAGACAGAAACAGGTGGTATAATGATTTCGCCAATTGCATTTGTAACCCCGACAAAACCTACTTATGCCACACTGCCATTACCCGGAATTCAGCCAGTTTTGATGGATGAAAAACGTAATGAAATTGAAGGCAATCAAGTAGTAGGAAGTTTGTGTATTAAATTTCCGTGGCCGGGAATTGCAAGAACCATTTGGGGAGATCACCAACGTTATAAAGACACGTATTTCTCTTCTTTTCCTGGTAAATATTTTACTGGCGACGGAGCATTGAGAGATGAAGTGGGTTACTACAGAATAACGGGTAGAGTGGATGATGTCGTGATTGTATCAGGTCATAATTTAGGGACTGCGCCAATAGAAGATGCGATCAATGAGCACCAGGCTGTTGCAGAATCTGCGATTGTTGGTTTTCCGCATGACATCAAAGGAAATGCCTTGTACGGATATGTAATTCTGAAAGAAACAGGGGAAGTTCGTAATAAAGAAAACCTGATGAAAGAAATCAATCAATACATTTCTGATCACATTGGACCTATCGCAAAATTAGATAAAATTCAGTTTGTATCTGGTCTGCCAAAGACCCGTTCAGGAAAAATCATGCGTAGAATTTTACGTAAAATAGCCGAAGGAGATTTTTCTAATTTTGGTGATACTTCTACTTTATTAAACCCTGAAATTGTAGAAGAAATTATGAATAACAGAATTGCATAACTTTTAAATTACGAGTTACAAAAAGGCGTTTCCTTCTTATTTTTAATAAAGGATAGGCATGAAAATATTTTTTAAAAAAGAGAGGCTATTTTTTGACAGCCTCTCTTTTTTTGAAACATTTGGATATTACTTTTTTGTGGTCAGTAGAATTATTTTCAGGCAGCAACATTCTTAAAAAATGCTTTTAACCCAAAAAAAAACCAGTGTTTTTGATACACTGGTTTTCTTTTTATTGTGGAATATAAATTAGGATTGTTTACTTTTTTTCTCCCTATTCTTCATCTCTTTTTCCTGTTGCTTCATTTCTTTTTCACGCTGCTTCATCTCTTTTTCATACTGTTTCATTTCTATCGCATGTTGTTTCATTTCCTGCGCATGCTGCTTCATATTTACATCATACTGTTTCATATCAGTGCGATATTGCTGAGAGTTGCCACCATATTGCTGTTCCATATATTGATTGTATTTCTCCATATCAGAATTAAAATTTTCCATGGCAATTTCATATTTCTCCATTTCTTTGTCAAAAATAGCAGAGCGTTTTTCCATGATTTCATCAACTTCTTTTTCGTAAGCAGACATATCAGGCTCAAAAGCTTCCATTTTTTTCTCGAAATCCGCCATTTCTTTCTCAAATTTTTTCATCGCTGCCTTATCGTTATGATTGACAGGAGGTGTTGGTGGTTTTGGCAGACCAGACAAATCGGGAGCTGGAGGAGTTGGCATCGGACCCGTTGGAAAAACAGGAGGAGTGGGTGGCGTAGGAGGTGTTGGTGCCAGTCCAGCAACATCATTACTTTGTGTAACTTTAGTTTCAAATGTGCGATTCTCGATCACAATGGGTTTATCAATTGCACCGTCGGTGACTACATTTATTTTTTTTCTTCCGTTATCTGTTGTAACAATGATTCCGCAGCTTTTTATAGGATTGTTTCCTTCTATTTGAATCGTTTGAGCCTCTCCAGTACCTTGCTCAATATCAACTTTTATTGCTGTCAATTCATTATCAGCATTTCTTTTTACCTCAGAAATTAAAACTTCAACATTATGATTTTGTTTTAATTTTTCGGTGATTTCTTTTAATTCCTGATCGGTTGTTGACTTTTTAATTTTGTAAATATCAATTTCTTGTTTCTTTTCAGAAACTTCTTTGATTTCTTTTTTCTCCTGCGCTATAGTTTCAATTTGAAAAATTAACACAAAGGCCACAAGTGCCGGAATAATGGCATAGAACTTCAGATAGTTCCATTTTTTTGATTGATTTTTGTTTAACATGACAATTCGTTTTTTGATTAATGATTGATAAAAATGATTGGTAATGGCAACACAGCTTTCATGTGTTGTTATTTTTAAAAGCGTGTATTGATACGCTTTTTTGTCTGATATTTTTTTTGCAGCTTCACTATCTGCGATAAATTCTAAATTTTGCAAAATGGCTTTTTTGTAGAGCCACATTATTGGATTGAACCAAAATAACACACAAAATACTCTCGAAATCAAAACATCTATAGTATGATTTTGCTCGCTGTGTACTTTTTCATGTTCAACAATATTTTCTAATTCTGATGCGCTGTACATTGATGAGTTGTACACGATGTAATCAAAATAAGAGAAAGGGGCAATATTTTCATTGATATCAACAAATTTAAAATCAGCTTGTTGTTGCACTTTTTTTCCTTTTAAAACTAAATTTAGACTGTAAAAATCAATTCCAAATTTGATTAAAAAAGCGATAAAACCAATCACGTAAACGGCAAACATTACATAATCCCAATTGATTGTAAAACTTTCAATAGCAACAGACTGCGAAGCATTCATCAGCGGATAATTGGTGAACTGGGAAAAAGATGCAACAGGCGTGGGGTCTACCCAAACAATTTTGGTGTATACGATGAGTGGCAATACTATCGAGCTAATTAAACCTGAAAGTAAAAACCATCTGTTACTGTTGAAAAAAGTGTCTTTTCGCAATAAAAAATAATAGGCAAAATAGAACAGCATTAGCAACCCACTAGACTTTGCGATAAAAATGAAAAGTGCTTCCATAGTAATTATTTTTCTTCTTTTGGACTTTCGATCATGGCCAGGATTTCGCGTAATTCTGCAGCAGAAATTTTTTCTTCTTTCGCAAAAAACGAAACCATACTTTTATAAGAGCTGCCAAAATAATTATCAATGGCATTGCTCATAAACCTTTTTCTGTATTCTTCGATGCTTACAATCGGGTAGTATTGGTGTGTGTTGCCAAACGCATGGTGACTCACATATCCCTTTTCCTCCAGATTGCGAACAATAGTAGAGAGTGTGTTATAATGTGGCTGATCCTCAGTAATCTCTGCTTGAACCTCTTTTACAAAAGCTTTTTTTAGCTTCCATAAAATGTGCATGATTTCCTCTTCTTTGTTAGTTAACTTTTGCATTTTTTTAATTTTAATTCAAAGATAAACTATTTTTTTAGTTACACAACTATAAAAATAGTTATTTAACTAAAAAAGAAGTTGAAAGAAAAGTATTAGGCATTAAAAATACTTCTAATTTATATTTAATAAAATGAAAATCAAGTACTTAATTATAAGTGGACTATTTTTTATAATTTTTCATCAATCAAGGCTTTTTTTATCCAGAAGCAGCAAGCTGTTGCGATAATACCAATAGAAGCCATAAAAAACCAGTTGGTTTGGTAGCCCATTCGATCGATGATTTCAAACCCAACTTTAGAGCTGACAATGTGCGCCAAGCTAAAACTCATCGTATATAAGGCCATATATCGACCTTCCTGACCTTTTGTTGCACGACTTAACGCAAAAGCATTCGAAAAAGGAAAAGCCAAGATTTCACCAATCGAAATAAAAATCATACTGATAACCAATATTCCGACCCAAACATTAAGTAGTAAGATGTAAAAACTAATGGCCATTATAAAAGAACCCCAGATAATAATTTTGATTTTTGGAATTCCTTTTCTATCGAGGAAACCAACGGTGGGCATTTCTAAAGCAAAGATTATTAGTCCGTTGAGTGTCATTAAAAGACCTGTTTGAAATTCGGTTAAACCAAATTTTTCGTCATGATATAAAGGTAATGTTGTAAAAAGCTGAAAGAAAATCATGGCAGTAACAAAACTCACAAACAAGAAAACCCAAAATATTTTGTCATGAAAAACTGATTTTGTCTCAATAGAATACTGTGATTGATCATTCTGAATTACTTTTTTCTTCTCTTTAACCAACAAAGCAAAAATTAAAATAGAAATAATGCACGAAGCACCATCAACCCAAAAAAGACCCGAATACCCGATCCCCATAATAATCAAACCACCTAATGCGGGACCCGCAGCAAATCCTAAATTTACTGCGAGACGCACTAAGCTAAGCGCTCGTGTTCTGTTTTCGGGCTTGGCATAAGCTCCCAAAGAGACAAACATAGCGGGACGAAACATGTCTGCAATGGTCATTAGTACAAACATAGCGCTGCAAAGCGCCCAAAATGTAGTTATATATTGCACAAAAAACAACGAAATTCCGCTGGTAAAAAGACTGAAAATCATTACTTTATAGAAACCTATTTTGTCAGATAACTTGCCGCCTAACCAAGATCCTAACATTGATCCTAAACCAAAAGCAACCAAAATCCAGCCAATTTGAACGTAATCAAAATGAAGCTCTTCTTTTAGATATTTGGACAAAAAAGGCAGTACCATCGTTCCGGCACGATTAATAAAAGTGACAACAGTAAGGATCCAGATTTCTCTTGTAAATCCTCTAAAATTATTAATGTAGTGGTTAAAAGCAGTTTTGATCATTATAAAAATGTTATTTGCCGCAAAGTTAGAAAACTTTGTAACGTAGATCGGTTGCTGCTTTGTTACTTTTAAACTATTTTTGCATAAATTTTTGAAGATGAAAAACTTATTTTCTTTTGTTGTAATCCTGATATGGAACTTTGGCTTTGCTCAGGCAAATTTTAGTAAAACTGAAGTTGAAAAATTCCAGAGCACCATTAATGCAGAATTTGCTGATGCTAAAACAAGTCCGTTGATGGAGGAGGATTTAAAAACCTTTAAAACTTTAGAATTTTTCCCGATCAATAAAAACTATTTTGTTGATGCAAAATTTGTAAAAGCAAACAACGAGAAAGTTTTTGAAATGAAAACTACGGGAAAAAGAACACCAAAATATATAAAATACGGAACCGTTTTTTTTACCATTGATGGAGTAGCATTGCGACTGAATGTGTATAGAAATATAGAACTTTCTAAACAGGAGGAATACAAAGATCATTTATTTTTACCTTTTTCGGATGTCACTTCTGGAAAAGAAAGTTACATTGGCGGAAGATATATCGATTTAAAAATTCCAAAAGGAGATATAATTGCAATAGATTTCAATCAGGCTTATAATCCGTATTGTGCTTATAATCATAAGTATTCTTGTCCGATTGTACCCTTAGAAAATGATTTAAAAGTAGCCATAAGAGCAGGAGTTAAAGCATTTCATTAATGGATTTTTTTAATTTTCATACTCATCGCTTTACCAATCAACTTCTTATTTTGGAGTTGGTCAATCAATATCCTCACGAATTTGATAGTACAATTCCGTTTTATTCAATTGGGATTCATCCTTGGTATATAGTTGAAAACAGAATCGATGAAGACCTGAAAATTATAGAAGAAAAATTGCAAACTGAAAATTGTTTGGCAGTTGGCGAATGCGGCATAGATAAGCGAATCGAAATTCCGCTGGAACAACAAATGAAAGTTTTTGAAAAACAGTTGGCTTTGGCCGAAAAATATCAAAAACCTGTTGTAATACACTGTGTAGCGGCTTTTCAGGAAGTAATAGCCATCAAGAAAAAGATGAAAATTTCTGTACCGATGATTGTACATGGTTTTTCTAAAAACAATCAAGTAGCACAACAACTGATTAAAGAGGGTTTTTATATTTCTTTTGGAAAATATTTGCTTCGTAATCCAGATTTAAAAACAGTTTTTCAGAAAGTTCCCATTGACAGATTTTTTCTTGAAACCGATACTATCGATGAAAGTATTGAGCAGGTTTATGAGTTAGCATCAGAATATAAAAACATTACAATCAGAGAATTGAAAGATATTATTGCAAGTAATTTTAGAAAAGTATTTGAGAGATAAAATAGTCAAGCGGATACCTTTAAACTTGAAACAGAGAAAACTTGAAACTAAAAAATAAACAAAAATAAAAAAATATATGGCAGAATGGACGGAAAGAGCCGAACTTTTATTTACAAAAGAGGGATTAGAAAAACTACAAAACGCTAATGTTTTGGTAGTTGGTTTGGGAGGAGTAGGATCGTTTGCAGCCGAATTTCTGGCAAGAGCAGGAGTAGGAAGCATGACCATTGTGGATGGTGATGTAGTAGATATTACCAACATCAACAGGCAATTACCCGCTTTGCATTCGACAGTTGGAGCACCTAAAATAAAGATTGTCGGCGATCGCCTGATGGATATCAACCCAGAACTAAAGCTTACTCGTGTGCAGGAATTTCTTTCGCCAGAACGTGCTTTTGAGATCGTTTCGCCTGATTTTGATTATGTTTTAGATTGTATTGACAGTATCACTCCAAAATTAAATCTAATCATCGCTGCAAAACGCAAGAGAGTCAAAATATTAAGCAGCATGGGCGCAGGCGGAAAAATGTTAGCCTCAAAAGTAAAAGTCACCGACATTTCTAAAACAATAAATTGCTATTTTTCTAAGACAATCCGAAGACGATTGAAAGAGTTTAAAATCAATAAATTAAAAGTAGTTTTTTCGTCTGAAATTCAGGATACAAAAAGTTTAAAATTAACAGACGGGAAAAATTTTAAAAAATCCTTCTACGGAACAAACAGCTATATGCCCGGATTATTTGGTCTGCATGCAGCCGAAACCGTGATCAGACATTTACTTAAAAACGAGTAATGTTTGAAGTCTAAAGTTTCAGGTTTTGGTACAAAGCACTTGAAACCTGAAACAAAAAACGTATAATCTTAGTAACTAAGAACCTTAGCACCTAAAAAAAAAATGATAAAAACAGTAATTTTTGATATGGATGGCGTGATTGTAGACACAGAACCTGTGCACCGTTATGCGTATTACCAACAGTTTTCGGAGTTGAATATTGACGTAACCGAAGAAATGTATACTTCGTTTACAGGATTTTCTACTCGCAATACTTTTCAAACCTTAAAAACTCATTTTCCGGAAATTGAGCACGAAGTTGAAGATTTGATTCAGAGAAAAAGAAGCATATTTAATGATGCTTTTGATACAAAAGAAGATTTATTTTTATTGGAAGGCGTAGAAAATCTTATAAAAGATTTGTATCAAAGCGGAATTCAATTGATTTTGGCCTCATCGGCATCAAAAGTTACTATTGACCGCGTTTTTACAAGATTTAATTTGCATCAATATTTTACCGCTATTGTAAGTGGTGAAGATTTTCCGCAATCAAAACCCGATCCTGCTATTTTCCTGCATGCAGCCTCGCTGTCTGTGGCTCCAAAAGCGAATTGTATTATTATAGAAGACAGTACAAACGGAGTAAAAGCAGCCAATGCAGCAGGTATCTTTTGTGTAGGTTACAACAGCACTCATTCAAAAATGCAGGATTTATCAACTGCCGACCTTATTATTAATGATTTTAGCGAATTGAATGCTCAAAAAATAGCACAATTACACTTCTGAATTATATAAAATTTAACATTTGTTACTTAATGGAATTTGTAAATTTGAAGAAAACTAAATAAACTAAGAGAATGAAGAAATTACTTATCGCATTGGCCATTGTTTTGGCTCCTTTTGCTACAGAAGCACAAATAAAAACTCCGCAAGCGAGTCCTAAAGCTATTGTAAAACAAACTGTTGGCCTAACAGATGTTGAAGTGGTATATTCAAGACCAGGATCAAGAGGCAGAGCTGTGTTTGGAAATTTGGTTCCGTTTGGAAAACTTTGGAGAACGGGTGCCAACGAAAATACGATTATTTCTTTTAGTGATGACGTCGTAATTGATGGAAAAACGCTAAAAAAAGGTAAATATTCACTTTATACGATTCCTAAAATCGAGAGCTGGGAAATAATTTTTTACACAGCCACAGACAATTGGGGACTACCAGAAAATTGGAATGAGGCAAACGTAGCGCTTAAAACTACTGTAAAAGAAGACGCTTTACCAACTCCAGTAGAGACATTTACGATCGGAATTAATGGTCTGGATCCTAATTTTGCATACCTCGAAATGGCTTGGGAAAATTCTCATGTTGCTTTAAAATTTGAGGTTCCTACCGCAAAAACAGCTACAAGCAGTATTCAGAAAACATTAGGCGGTCCTTCTTGGAGCGATTATTTTGCTGCTTCTCAGTACTTATTTCAAACAAACGGAAGCATTACTGAAGCTAGAACTTATATCGACAAAGCTTTAGAATTGAGTACTGAAAAACCTTTTTATGTTACCCGCCTAAAATCTCTAATTCAGGCCAAACAAGGTGATAAAGCGGGGGCAATAGAAACTGCAAAAGTTTCGCTTGCAGCGGCTGAAGTAGCTAATAATCAGGATTATGTAAAAATGAACAAAGATAGTATTACGGAGTGGAGTAGATAAAATGCAACACATTTAATACAAAAAAATCCAAATTTCAAATGTTACATTTGAAATTTGGATTTTTTTTATGCTACAATAAATGAGCAACTTATTTTACAATTTACATTTCACAAGCTTCCATAATAAAAAATGTGCTTTGTTATAAAAGTATAGAAATCAGGAGCTATTTCCTGCTGTTCTTTCCAAATCTTTTGCTTTTTGAAAGAAAAAAGCAAAAGGATTTTCCCTCCCATCAGGGCTAGGGCACTTGTTTTTCAGAGGTTATTAAACGGTAAAAGAACTTTTAAAAGCAAAAGATGTTTTTGTGCCACGGTTTTGCGTGAGTGATAGGAGCAAGCTACCGAAGTAGCGCGGATAGCACGACACCCTCTAAGAAAAGGCCTCATGAACGCAACGTTGATGAGGCCTTTTCTTAGAGGGTGGCACGCCCTTATTATTACAATTTACTGCCGTAAAATTATGAATGTGTTTTGCTTTATACTAAATCGGTTGTGACGGTTTGTTTTCTAAAAAAAGTAATTTGCATGAACAGCGAAAGGAGAATGGTAAGCATGGCGCCAATAAAATTGAGCCATAAATAACCCAGTTTTTCCTGACCACTAGGGTAAATATAAATCATAAAGTAATAAATTACAAAAATGGTAATTTGACTTATGATGGCACTGTAAAACATTGCTTTTTCTTGTACGCGGCGCAGGTAAAACCCAACCAAAAAGATGCCTAGAACGGTTCCGTAGAAAATCGATCCGATGATGTTAACCAACTGAATCAAATTTTCGAACAATGTGCCCACGCAGGCAAAAAGGATCGCTACGATTCCCCAAAAAAGCGTAAAAAATTTGGTAGCATTAAGATAATGCTTATCTGATTTTTGAGTTTTGAGATTTCGTTTATAAATATCGATTGCTGTTGTCGATGCCAAAGCATTTAAACCCGAAGCTGTAGAAGACATGGCGGCTGAGAGAATAACGGCCAGCAACAATCCGATGAGTCCTTTTGGTAAATAATGCAAAATAAAGTGAAAAAAGACATAATCTTTGTCGTTGGTTTCGCTATTGCTGTCGGCTTTAGAAATGATTTCTTTGGCGCGATCGCGAAGGTCTTTCTCTTTGTTGGATAAAGTAACCAGTTCTTTGCGCAGAATTGGGTTGTCGTAATCGAGATTTAACTGCTCAATATACAAAAGATTAATTACTTTTTTGTCTTCAGAAAGTTTGTTGAGTTTGGTCTCTAAAGCATGATATTCGTCTTTATAAGCTGATTTCTCGATCACAATTTTATTATTGGGATTGAAATTTAGAGGCACGGGATTGAACTGAAAAAATACAAAAACCATGACACCCGTTAGCAAAATAAAAAATTGCATAGGCACTTT
This sequence comes from Flavobacterium flavipigmentatum, assembly GCF_020911905.1. Classification (NCBI taxonomy): domain Bacteria; kingdom Pseudomonadati; phylum Bacteroidota; class Flavobacteriia; order Flavobacteriales; family Flavobacteriaceae; genus Flavobacterium; species Flavobacterium flavipigmentatum. The sequence continues at coordinate 3,193,353 of NZ_CP087133.1, forward strand.
GAGCAAACCATTCATGATAAGTCCCATTTGGCTTTCTTTGACTGATTTTCCAGACAGATAACGCCCGACTTGAGACTGATCGGTGCCAAAATAGGCGAGAGCCAGGAAGAAACCTCCCGTGATTCCGCTCCAAAAAGTATATTTTTCTTCAGGATTAAAAGAAAAATCTACGATATTCATTTTATCGTTGGCTCCAGCGATATGCATGGCACTCGAAATCGTCATGTCTTGCGGCAGATAATGTAATATTAGAAAAAAAGTGATAAACATTCCCGACATAATCACAAACATTTGCTGCTTTTGGGTGACGTTTACGGCTTTTGTTCCTCCGGAAAAGGTATAAACGATGACCAGAAGACCAATTACAATATTCATAAAAGTCAGGTTCCATCCTAAAATAGCCGACAAAATAATGGCTGGGGCATAAATGGTTAATCCGGTTCCTAAACCGCGTTGCACCAAAAATAAAATAGCCGCCAGAGAACGTGTTTTTACATCAAAACGTTTTTCTAAAAATTCATAAGCAGTATATACTTTGTTTTTATGATACATTGGGATAAAAGTCACGCAAATGACAATCATGGCAATTGGTAGTCCGAAATAGAATTGTACAAAACCCATTCCGTCGTGATATGCTTGTCCGGGAGTAGATAAAAAAGTAATAGCGCTGGCTTGTGTTGCCATCACCGAAAGACCTACCGTATACCAAGGAGTTTCATTATTTCCTAAAATAAAATCCTCCACACTTTTGCTTCCTTTGGTTTTCCAGGAGCCATAAATGACGATAAATAAAAGCGTAACAATTAGGACAATCCAATCAAATAGTTGCATAGTTTAAGAATATAATTGCATGATTAAGAAAAAAATTAAAATATAAACGGCGTTTGCTACCAGTACATAAGTGTAGCTTTTTTTCCATTTTTTAGTTTTTTTTGCTTCCATTATTTATTGCTTAATTTCTAGTTTAGGTGCTTCTACGGGTTGTTTCAACGAAATCATATTCGATAATAATCGAAAAGCTCCTGAAACGCCTTCCGGTAATTCTCTAAAAAAGCTCAACCCCGTGTAAATATAATATCCTTTTCCGTACGGAGCCACTAATAAAGCCCCTTTTTTGGCAGATTCTCCTTTATCATGCGAAGAAAGGATAGGAGTAAAAGCAGCATCATATTCGTTAGGGTAATACAAACCCTGTTCTTGTGTCCAGCCTTGAAAATCTTTTTCTGTTATTGTATTAGGTGTATTTAAAATAGGATGATTAGGCGCTAAAAATGTAATTTTTGCGTTTTCATCCGTCACTCTATCAGCAGATATTTTTAAAGGAAAAGGCGCTATTTTATCGGTAACCAAACCATTTGGCGTATTGTATTGTACAATCATATTCTTACCTCTTTTTACAAAATCAAAAAGAATATTTTGCTTGTTAGACAATGCGTTTACGGTATTATAAGTTCGAACTCCGGTCATTACAGCATCAAAAGCATCCAGTTTTTCGGGGGTAATTTCTTCTGGTTTCAGGATGGTTACCTTGTATCCCATTTGAGCCAGACTTTCAGGAACTTCATCACCGGCACCCATGATATAAGCTATTTTTTCTCCGTTGGTTTTCAGATCTAATTTGATGCTTTTGGATTCTGCTGGTTTTAAAACCATTTGCTTCGTTATATGACTGTAATTGATGATAGTTTGGTCCTTATCAAAACGCTTTCCATCAACAATGGCAACCGCTTTTGCAGTGGTTTCTTCTGGTTGTGAAGGAGCACTTACCTCAAAATAAAAAATTTGCTCTGTTCCTTTTTTATCTAAAGTAAACGGAATTTGTTTAGGCGAAATCATCCAGCTTTTTGGCAATTCGAGTTGCAGATTCCCTTTAATATTATCTTTTCCGCCGCGAACTTTTACGGGAATCATTTTAGTCTTAACGCCATTAAAAATCAGTACTTTTTCTAAGATCGAAGTCGTAACTTCTGGCACAATATCCAGAAAATTGTACATTTCTCCTTTTACATCGTCATTGTATTTGTAAACGACCGTACGTTCGAACGGAATTTCGGTTCCGTTAATTTTTACATTAAAAACAACTTTTACTTCTCTGATAATATCCGGAATTCCAATGTTTTCTTGGTTTAAAACGGTATACATACCTACACTTGCTTTATCTTTCAACCAATAAGGCTGTGTGTATTCCAGAGTAGCTGGAAGCTGTATTTGTGTTTTGAATTTCAGATCTTTGTTATTATGTAAAGAACTGTTTTGAGGAATAATTTTATGATCGGGTAATGACATTATACTAACTAATTCCATACCTACAGTACTGCGATTTATAGCTTCAACAGTAAGGTTGATGACACTTCCCTGAGTAGCTTCCTGCTCTTGTACGACTGCTTCGAGGTACAAACCAGCACTTGTCGCAATGATATTTTTTATGGCTGCCAATTTAAGCGTTTTCCAGTGTTCATCTTCTAAAGACAGCATCATACCATATGCTTTTATCAGGTCAGGAATACTAGCCGACGGATTATTAAAATCGTATTTGTCGATGATTTTTGAAATTAACTCTCCAACTGCTTTACCATTTTTAATGCGGTTCCAAGTCGTGTCAATACCATCAAAAAGATTGTCTCTTTCTTTTGGATCTTCACCGTTTATTTGTTCTAAGTATTCCGTTTCATTTCCACGCGCTCCAGTACTTCCAAAGCCTTGTGACTGGTGTCGACTGCGACTAAGTGCCGCAATTTCCTGATTGGATTTCCCGATTCTATTGTAGTATACTCCAGTTTCCAGTTTAGTGAATTTTGATTTATTTGCAGCGTCAAATTTTTCCTGACTTCCGTAAAACCACCACGATGGATTAAAAAACTGGCGTTTTACCTGCCATGGTTTTACATATTGCAATTGTTCAGGGTATTTTTTGGGATCATTTGTCAAATTAAAACTTTCTACACTCAACATAGCTGATGATGTATGATGCCCGTGTGTCGTGCCTGGAGAACGGTGATCAAAACGATTTATAATAACGTCTGGCTGAAATTTTCTGATGGTCCAGATCAGGTCTGCCAGAACTTTGTCTTTGTCCCAAATTTCCAAAGTTTCATCAGGATTTTTTGAAAACCCAAAATCATTCGCACGAGAAAAAAATTGCTCTCCGCCATCTATTTTTCTGGCTTCTATCAATTCTTGCGTACGAATTACGCCTAACAATTCTCTCAATTGCGGACCAATTAAATTTTGTCCGCCATCACCACGAGTTAATGATAAATAACCAGTTCTGGCGTTCATTTCGTTAGATAAGTAAGAGATCAAACGTGTATTTTCGTCATCGGGATGAGCTGCTACATACAAAACAGAGCCTAAAAAATTAAGCTTTTTTATTTGATTATAAATTTCTACCGAACTAGGTTTTTGTGGCTGTTGGGCAAAAGAAGATAATAGTCCTATTAAAAAAATAAAAAAAGATTGTGTTGCAATTTTAAGCATATCGTGAATAAATGTTTTGTAATAGCTTCAAAAATACTAATAATATTCTTGTAGCGTATTTAAACGATATGTTAATGTTTGTCTTTTATTTGTTAACACAGAAAAAAATTAAATAATAAAAGCCGCAAGGATCACTAGCAGCTTTTAAAAAGAATTGATTTGTAAACAAATCTTGTGGTATTCTTAGGATATAAAATTTGAATTTTATTTTTTCAACTTATTTAATTTATTTTTGCAATTTTTCTTTACTAAATCAGGAGCTTATAACAATTTATTTCTTGCTTTTTTTTATCTATTATTTTGATTTTTAATAATTTACCAATATATTTTTTACAAAAAAAACAATTATCTCTGCTATTAAAGAAATTTATTAAGTGCAAAGTTAATACATTAAAGACAGAAAAAACCTATTGTTAACGTTTTTTTCAACAAATTATTTTTTTAAATATCATTTTTTTTATTTCAGGAGTAAATTAACAATTCTGTCCATTATTTTAAAGAAAATAGCAGCACCTTTTACTGATGCTGCTATTTTTTTATAATAATTAAACTATGTAAGTTTGATCAAGAAGAGGTTAAAATAACTAATCTCTGTGATGTTTTCCATGTCCTCTATCATGACGATCATCATGACGATCGTCGTGGTGATCATCGTGGTGATCATCTCGCTCGTGTTTGTAGTGACCTTTTCCTTTTCTTGGTTTGTAGCATTTTTGAGGTGCACCGTGGTATCCTTTGTAATATTTTACCCTGTGATTCTTAAAATATGTGTAAGGACGTCTTCCGTGATAATCATTCAAAACTACTTTATAACCTCCGTACAAATCATAATTTCTGTATTGTCTTGGTAAACGGCTGGAACGAATCCATTTTCCCCCTCCAAAATAAATAAATTGTGTAGCTCGAACATCATAATAGGCTTCGATATCAGGCAAGTAGTAATATTCCATTTCTGTGTAACCTACAGGTCCCCATTCTGGAGGAGAACCAATATTAATATTTACAGAAACTTGAGCTTGTGTGGCATTGGCAACCAAAAGAAATATTCCGAAGATTGTTAATTTTAGCGTTTTCATTTTTATTGTTTTTATGTTAATCTGTATGTGAATATTCATATACTGTGCCAAAATTAAAAAACAAATGCATTTTACTCTTAAAATTTAGTCTATTTGTTTATGAAATTTCACTATTTAAAAGGAAAAATACTGATTATTAAATGTTTATAAAAACATTACGAAATTGTTTTTATTTGATAAAATACTACTAAAATTTAAAACAGAAGTTATTTATATTCTACAATTCGAGGTTTTCCAAGTCCAAAGCTTTGCATTCCAAAATCTGAATTTTGAAAAGTATTGGTTTTAAAGATATTGTCTCCCTGATTTGGAATCGTTGGATAGTAGGAAATAGAAAGCTGAAAAGAACTAAATACCAAATAGTCATTATTAATAGTGAGACCAAGGCTTAATTTCTGATAATATTTATTTTGCAATACGCCCACATTACTATTACCTAAAACAGCAATAGAATAATTAAAAAACGGATTAATCCTAAATCCTAAAATTTCGTTCGGAGCGTACGTTTGTGTTTGTAGCGTTAGTACCATTTTGCTGGTTCCGTAAATTGCGGTGTTAAAACCTTGGATACCATAATCTTCATTTATATTAAGCTGGTCGCCCATAGAACCGGCTCTATTAACACCTATTATAAATTCGGGTTTAATAAATTGCCTCAGTTTCCAGTTGCCCATTTCAATTAAGTTGGTAAAATAATTGGCTTGAAAAGAAAACGCTGTCTGATATGTTTTTGATTGATGAAAGTAAGTTCCGACTTCAAAATTGGTACTTAAAAATCCCCAGGGAAAATAATCTCCAAACGAAGCCTGCGCGCCTGCATAAGGACGCCAAATTTTATTTTTGTATTGATAACCCAATGTAATTCCGTAAATTCTTCCAACGGGTACATCCTCAGGGTTTCCATTTCTAAAAATATAATTGTCTCTAACGAATTCACGGGTATTCAATCCAAATCCAAGTAACATTTGCTTTTCATCAGAAAAAAATTGAATCGAATCATAAGCAGGAAGTGGGCTTTCGACATAATCAACATCTAACAATCGTGTTGCTAAAATAAGATTTGTTGTCCGCTCTTTTTTAGGATTATCACTGGTAACATCGAATGCTTTTGCGATCCAAAAATCGTGTACATTGTATTTGAAATTTTGATAAGCAAAACTCAAATCTGCAGCTTGCAAAGTATCTCGCTGGTATCTTTGGCCTAGAACGATCCCGCCTGCATATTTTGTTAGAGGAGAATAAAACGGACGCTCGATAGCAATACTTTTGCTATAATTATTATCCAAATCAATTCTATATTTTACGCGGGTACTAACAAAAGTATTTTTGATATTCGGAATTGTATACGTACCATCGTGACCATCGCGGCCATCCTGAAATCTATTGGTAAAGCGATATTCTAATTGTTGCCCTGTACCAAAAATGTTTCGATCTAAAAAACCGGCATTAACTCGGGAACTTGATATAGAAAATCTTGGCAGTATGCTCCAGGCATCCAGAACACGAACTGTAATATCTATAGAATCGTTGGTGGTTGTAAGTAATTCTTCAGAGATAGTTACTTTACTCACATAACGTTGCGACCTGATAATACGTTCAGATTCTTGTACTTTGTAAGCATTGTAAGGTGTGTTTTTTTTAAAAAGTAATAAATTTTGTATGGCAAATTTTTTGGTTTTGAGATGAAATTTATTGCCGTTTCTTTCTCCCCAATTTTTAGGAACGACAGTAGAATCAGTATCTGAACGACCAAAAGGATCTAGCGTTACGATTCGGATTTTTCGAATAATTTTGCCCTCAAATTTCGCTGTATCTTTTATAATTACAGGAATTTGACTAGTTTTAGATTTTGGAGATCGAAAAATTACTTTCTTAAAGAATTTTGCTGCTTTACTCTTTTTGGCTCTTTTTTTTATCTCAGAATGCGTTTCTGTCTTGTCTTTTTCTTTTTTAGTATCTTTTTCTTGCGATAGTACTTCATTAGAGTACATGCAAAGTAAAATAAAAAACAATATTTTAAAATTTCGAAACATCAAAAAAAAGGGTGTATAGATAATTATATCATGAATATAAGTCAAATAATATAAATATTCTCAAATAAATTCGTTTTTAACTTTCAATTTTAATTTTTCGAATTCTCCATGTGAATTTTTTAGGCATGTGATTTCCCATAAAATAACCCCAAGGTTCCAGAGATTCTATTCTGTCAAAGATAATTTTTAGAATAGCCAAAAGAGGAATGGCAAGAAACATTCCAGAAATTCCCGAAGCTGCACCGCCAATAATGATTCCGATAATAGAAACCATAGCATTTATTTCTACTTTAGAATTAATGATTAAAGGAACAAGTACGTTATTATCAATTAGTTGTACTATAACGTTTACAATCAAAATACTAATAATTACAGAGGTTTCCGGAGTTCCTGTGAGCGAAGCAAAAATGGTAATTACACCAGCGAGCATGATACCGATATACGGAATCATATTCAAAATACCAGTAATAAGTCCTAATAACACAAAATATTTAACCCCAATAATCCAAAGTCCTAATGCTGTTAAAATAGAAACAATAATCATTTCCAGAATCAGGCTTATGATATAATTGTTGACAGAAACCTTTATCTGACATAAAATATCTTTTAGAGTATTGTGGTTTTCTTTTTTGATCAATTTGGCCAGAAAAAGAATAAAATGATCTTTATAAATTAAAAATAAAAAGGTATAAATTGGAATTATTGTACAATCCAAAAGCAAATCAGAGACAGAGATTAGGGCAGAACCCAAAGTAGCCTTGCCATTCTTTACAGAATCCTTTGCCACATCGTCAATGTATTTATTTTGTTCGCCAAGACTAAGATTAAAATTGTCTTTTATAAATTTTTGAATGTCGACCAGAAAGCTATTTGCATTTTTTTTGATAGTAGAGAAATCATTGGCAATATCGCTAACCTGATACGATATAAAGACCATAATACCAATGATACAGGCAGCAAAAAACAGTACACTAAGGATCGCAGCCAAATAACGGGGAAATCTAAATTTTACATTTAGAAAAGTAAATATGGGTAATAATAAAACGGCAACCAGAAAAGCCATTAACACCGGCGTAATAACGTCTTTACCAATATAAAAAAGGAATCCGAGCGAGAGTAATGTAATTAAAATAAAGGCGATCTTTGCGAAAAAAGGCAATTCTATCTGCTTAATCATGTTTTTGAAAGTTTGGTGAAACTAAAATTTGGATGAAGCAAATATGGTATTTTACAAAGATTTTATTGTTTTAATTTTTTAAGATTAAATTACAAAATTCCCATTTAAAAATTAATCAAAGAAGTCTTTCTCTTCGTAAGAATGGGCAGGCATGATCGAAATACCTTTTTGAAGCAGTAAATTATTGGGGTAAATAATTCGTTCGCCATCTTTGGTTTTTAAATTGACATGAAAGGCGCTTATATCCTCAATTTCTGCTTCTATTGGAAAATCTTTGTCGTGAATTTTTATTGTATCTCCGATTTTAAAAGGAAACGAAAAAAACAAAATCATCCCCGAAGTAACATTACTTAAAATAGACCATTGTGCAAATAACGCCACTCCAATCACGGTTGTAATGGAAGAAATCGTAATAAAAATGTCTTTAGTATCAACACCCCAGATGACAATCAAACTCGTAATTACCAGGATATTCATTAACAAATGAACATATTTAATTACCAAATTGGTTCGGTGTTCTAATCTTTCACTGGTTTTTGCAAATTTTCGAATTAATTTTGCAACAATAACTCTCAGTAACATCAATACGATAAAAAGTACGATTGTTACCAGTATTTCCTGTGAATATTCTTTGAAAGAAAACATAATTTTAATTTTATTCTAAAGTACTTAAATATTCGTAAACTTTAGCAGTTGGAAGCCCCATAACATTTGTATACGAACCTTCTACTTTTGCTACAGCCATAAAACCAAACCATTCCTGAATGCCATAAGCACCAGCTTTGTCGTAGGGCTGATAATTTTGAATGTAATACAAAATAGCTTCATCAGAGATATCATTAAAGGTAACTTTGGTAGTATCGTGTAAAAGGGTAGAAGCGGTATTGGTCTTGAAACAAACCGAAGTGATTACTTCATGTGTTGCATTCGACAATGATTTTATCATCGTAAAAGCTTCTTCGGCATTTTTTGGTTTCCCCAAGGCTTTATTCTGATGCCAGACGATAGTATCGCTGGTTACTAAAATTTCGTTAGGTTGCAATTCTCCCTCAAAAGCACTGGCTTTCAATTCAGCCAGAAAATTTGTTATTTCGACTGCTTTTAGTTCCAGAGGATAAATTTCTTCTATATCTTTCAATCGTATTTCGAAATCCAAGTCCAAATCCTTAAAAAACTGTTGTCTACGTGGTGAACCTGAGGCTAGTATTAACGTGTATTTTTTTAATTTTTCTTTAAGCATTATAATGAATATTAAAAGTGATCACCGCAATTGATAAAATTCCGAAAAGTAAAATCAGTTTTAAAACGGTACTCAAATGGTGAAAATCTTTTTTTGATTTTGCGCTGTAGATTTTTACAATAAAATAAAGCAGAGGAGCCAATACAAAGGCAAAAGCATAAAAAGTGACGAAAAAAAGACCATTTTCTACAAAATATTTATTGCAATACAGAAGCAGTAAAATAAAGGAAAAAATAGCCAACCCAAGGGCAACTATCGCCGCTCGTCGGTTTCCAATTGCAATTGGTAAAGTATTCATTCCTTGGTTATAATCACCGTCTACATCTTCTATATCTTTAATGATTTCACGAATTAAATTAATCATAAAAGCAAACAAAGCATAATCTGTCAAAATAGAAAAAAAGCTTGCCATTTGCGCCTGATTTTCTGAGTTAGTAGCCGGAAATAAATCAAATACCCCAATAATGACAACGCTCGAGGCGAGCAATAATGCAACAACAATATTCCCTACCACCATAATTTGTTTTAAAGCAGTAGCATAAAAATAAAGAAGTGTGGCAATTAGAATAAAAAGTACGGCAAAACTAGGTCGCATGATCACATTAGACAGATAACAACCAATGGCAACGCCTGTAATATTGAGGGTAATGTAAATATTATAGGCTGCTGTTTCTGTAATTCCTTTACCAATGACAACATCTTTTGGCTTATTAATGTTGTCACTTGCGACATCCATGATATTATTGATTACATAACCTGCGGCCGCAATCAAAACTGTACTTAAAATTAGCAATCCATATTGCCAGTCGGCCAAAGCCAGCGGAATATTTTGCAATTTTAAAAAAGCATATCGAAACAATACCTGCATAAAAGCAAGCATGAGTAAGTTCTGGTATCGAATGAGTTTAAGGAATTTCATTTTTTTTTAAGAGACAAAGGTTCAGAGTTACAAAGGTTCAAAGGTTTTTCTAAAATAAAGTTGCTAGAGCTATATTTTACTTTTACAAAATTCATTTCACAAAAAAATCAATCGTGTTTTCCATCAAAATAATCCATCCATTTTCCTTGTACTTTCATGACTTGCTCAATCACATCACGTACCGCGCCTCTTCCGCCTTTTATGTGCGAAATGTAGCGGCAAATATTCTTTATTTCTGGGCTCGCATCTTGCGGACAGGTAGGTAATCCAACCAATTTCATCACATGAAAATCTGGAATATCGTCACCCATATACAATACTTCTTCTGATTTTATGTTGTAAATATCAGTATATTCTTTAAAAGTTGTTACTTTATCAGGAGTACCTAAATGAATATCGGTAATCCCTAAATTGCGCAATCTAATGCGAACGCCTTCGTTGCTTCCTCCCGAAATAATACAAACATTATAACCACTTTCTACAGCTGCTTTCATGGCATAACCATCGCGAATATTCATCGTGCGAAGCATTTCTCCTTCGTTGGTTACAAAAACAGATCCGTCTGTCAGTACGCCATCAACATCAAAAACAAAAGTTGTGATGTCGTTCATTATTTCTTTAAAATGTTTTGCCATTATGCTGTATAGATTGTGTTAGGAGTTTATAGATGTTTTTTTGATTCTCATTGGTCAGATAGTCCAAATGTGCTTCGATGGTACTGGAATCATTACGTTTTGCAGGGCCTGTTTGTGCATCAGCGGGATTTAAAATCTTTATTTTTTGAGCAGTTTCCTCAATTAAAGGTTTCAGAATTTCAAAAGGAACCTGATGTTCTTTGCAAATTTCATGACCAATTTGATACAAATGATTGGTGAAATTATTCACAAATACGGCAGAAACGTGTAATGCTTTTCGTTGTTCTGAACTAATCGGAAAAACGGCATTCGAAATGCTTTTGGCTACAGTTTCTAAAACACTGTAATCGGAATGATTTTCGGTTTCTAAACAAAACGGAATTACGGAAAAATCAACGGCTGCGTTTTTAGAAAATGTTTGTAAAGGATAAAAAACACCACGTCTATTTTTTGGATCTAAAGCGTTTAAAGAAACCGTTCCTGAAGTATGCACCACCAATCGATTCTTAAAAGGTAATTGCTCTGAAACGCTTGAAATAGCATTATCCGCTACTGCTATGATATATGCATCTGACTCTTGTAAAGCTGAATAATCTGTTACAATTTGAGTAGGATCGAGTAGGTGAGACAACGTTTCTTCTTGCCTCGAAAATACCTGTACAATGTCGACAAGCTCACTTTTAGCGAAAGCCTGTATCAAATGTTGTGCAACATTTCCAGAACCAATTAGCGTTATTCGAATCATAGCGCAAAATTAGCATTATTTTTTAAATTGTGGAGACGCTACTGTTTTGCGTCTCCACAATTTATTTTTATTAAAACTTCACAGCTCCTTTTGCAACGGTTTCTCCAATGGTTGTTTTTTTAGAAAAATCTAGATTTTTAGAAGAGGCTAATTCGATGTTTTTACTTTCTGATCCATCTATAGTAATTGCTTTTGCAGAAGTCGAATTGAATTCGATGTCCTTGAAAGACATGTTTTTACTATTGTAAATTTCGAATACCGTTGGGTTTTCAATATCCAATTTTGCATTGCTAATTTGGATGCCGTTCGCATCAATAATAGAGAAACCTTTTTCGGCTTTGGCTATTAAATTTGAAATTTCGATATTCTCTAAATTCATTTCAGGCAAACCTTGCAAAAATACGGCTTGATAAGCTCCGTTTATGATTATGTTTTTTATCGAAATATTTTTAAACTGAGGTGTTTCTTCGTTTACAGGAACCGCTTTAGTATTGATTTTATTACCACCTTCGGCTAATGTTTCGGCAATAGATTTTCCACCATAATAAAGGTCGAATGAAATGGCTTGAGAGGGAATATCAGTCATGAAAATATCCGAAATATAGATATTCTCAACTATCCCTCCACGTCCGCGCGTGCTCTTAAAACGCAATCCTACATCAGTACCCATAAAAGTACAGTTAGAAACATGCAGATTTTTTACACCGCTGGACATTTCGCTTCCCACTGTTACACCACCGTGTCCGTGGTAGACAATGTTGTTTTTTACAATAATATTTTCGCAGGGAATACCGCGATCGCGACCGTCTTTATCTTTTCCAGATTTAATACAAATAGCGTCATCACCAACATCAAAACTAGAATTTTCGATGACTACATTTTTGCAGGATTCAACGTCAAGACCGTCACCATTCTGCGAAAACCAAGGATTACGAACGTTTATATTCCGAACAATCAAATCTTCTACCATCAGCGGGTGAATATTCCATGCAGGTGAATTTTGAAAAACGGGACCGTCAAAAAGTACTCTTTTGCTATTTTGAATGCTCACCAAAACGGGACGCAGAAAATCATGAATGGCTTCAAATTCTTCTTTGGTTTTTAGATCAAGACGTACATTTTGATCGGCTCCTACAGCCGCCTTCATAAAGGCTTCAGAGGGGTACCAAGTATCTTTCTTTTCGTTTAGGACACCACCTGAGGCAACAAGTTCTTTCCATTGGCTTTCGTTAAGTTTACTTTTTTTAACTTGTCTCCAAGCTTCTCCGGAACCATCCCAAACACCATTCCCTGTAAAGGCTATATTTTCTAGATTTTTGCCGTAAATGGGCGAGATGCAACGCCAGGTATTGAGTCCTTCAAAACTAGTCTGAATGATCGGATATAATTTTTTGTCAGTAGAGAATTTTATTAGAGCACCCGTTTGAGCGTGCAATTCGATGTTGCTTTTAAGTATAATTGGTCCTGTTAGCCAAATGCCTGGTGGAATTATAACTTTTCCGCCACCTTTTTTTAATACAGCTTCAATAGCATCAGCGAAAGCTTGAGTATTTAAAGTCTGACCACCATTTACAGCGCCAAAATCTTTAAGGTTTACCATATTATTTGGAATCACAGGTTCTTGAACCTTAGACATCTTAAATTCGATGTTTTCGTAAGTATCATAAACCTTAACTGTTTGAGCTATACTTTTGTTTGGATAATTTGCTGTTACAACTGCAAAAGCAATATACAATAGCCGAATTGTTTTAGTTTTCATTTTTTTTATGTTAGATGCGGTTGGATAGTTATGTATTAAATCGTTGTGTGATGTTATCTGTTTTTATTAAAAGTGAAAAAAATATTCTGTTAAATAATGATAATAACAATGTAATCGATTACACAAATTTAATAAAAATTTTTTAAAAAGAGAAAAATATTGTGTTCAGTTGTTTTGTAAACCTAAACTTATGATTGAGGTAAATTTGATCAAAATGACAGTTTTTTTTGGTTTTAATTAACAAATGCCAAATATTAGAACTCAACAATTTTGAGTACTTTTGTGGCACTTTTATACAATGTAATTCGTTAAAAATGGATAAAAAAATATTCTCTTTTTTGTTTTCTACACGTTTAATGGCCACTCTTTTTTTAGTATTTGCAATCGCGATGGGTGTCGGAACTTTTATAGAAAGCAAGTACAATACAGATACTGCCCGAATTTTAGTTTACAATTCTTGGTGGTTTGAAGCAATAATGGTCTTTTTTATGATTAATTTCTTAGGAAATATTAAACGTTATCAATTACTTAAAAAAGAAAAATGGGCGACGTTATTGTTGCATATTGCTTTTATTTTTATTCTTTTAGGGGCTTTTGTTACGCGATACATTAGTTATGAAGGTGTAATGCCCATTCGAGAAGGCGCTGCCGAAAATCAGATTCTTTCTGAAAAAACGTATCTAACGATTTTTGCTGATGGCGAATACAAAGGCGAAATGAAGCGCAGAGTTTTCGAAAAAAGTCTTTTATTATCTCCAGTAACCAACAACGATTTTACGGTTTCAGGTAAGTTTGACCAAACTCCTTTTGAAGTGACTTATTCTAATTATATTCTGGGGGCCAAAGAAATGGTAAAACCCGATGCAAAAGGAACTTTATATCTAAAATTAGTAGAAGCAGGTGAAGGCGGGCGTGAAGAGCATTTCTTGAAAGAAGGAGAAGTTCAGAATATTCATAATGTTTTATTTGCTTTGAATAAACCAACGGCAGGCGCTATAAACATTAATACTACGGGAGAAAAATATACAATTCAGACACCATTTGAAGGTACTTTTATGCGAATGGCCGACAAATTGCAAGGAACAGTAACCAAAGAAAATATTCAGCCTTTGATGATGCGTTCGTTGTACAGTATTGGCGATATCCGCATTGTATTTCCAGATCCTGCGGTGAGAGGAACTATTGCCTACGAATCAAATAATGATTTTAAAGCAAAAGCGCATAACGATGTTTTGGTGGTAAAAGTAAAAGCAGAAGGTCAGGAAAAAGAAATTACACTTATGGGGTCAAAAGGCAGGTTAGGGGAACCAAAATCGGTAAAAATTGGCAATATCGATTATACTCTATTCTACGGAAGTAAAGCTTATGTTTTGCCTTTCAAAATAAAACTAAACGATTTTATTGCTACCAAATATCCAGGAACAGAAAAAAGTTATTCTGCTTTTGAAAGTAAAGTAACCGTTCAGGATTCTGCCACTACTTTTGATGCTGCTATTTATATGAATCATGTTTTAGACTACAAAGGATTCCGTTTTTTTCAATCTTCATTTGATCCAGATGAAAAAGGAACAGTATTGTCTGTTAACCATGATTTTTGGGGAACTTCTATAACGTATTTAGGCTATTTTATGCTATACTTTGGTATGATGGCCATTATGTTTACCAAAAATTCTCGTTTTGCAGATCTAAAACGCAAATTAGACGTAGTAAAAAAGAAAAAAGAGAAACTCATTACTATTTTGGTTCTAATGCTAAGTTTTGGAGGTTTTGCACAGGCGCCTCATGTACACAAACATCAAAATAATGAAGACCCAAATGATCACGCCAATCACGTGACAGCGCCACCAAGCGAAAAGCAAATCGATTCGTTATTGAATATTTACAAAGCACCCGAGGCACATGCTGCAAAATTTGGTCGCTTGATTATTCAGGATGCGGGAGGTAGAATGAAGCCAATCAATACTTTTTCATCAGAATTACTTCGAAAAGTAAGTCAGAATGATACTTATAGCGGAATGAATTCTGATCAGGTATTTTTGTCCATGACGCAATATGCTCAAGTTTGGATACAGGTTCCTATTATTCATTTAAGAGCTGGAAATGATAGTATCAGAAAAATTATCGGGGTGGAGAAAGAGGCGAAAAAAGCTCCTTTTGTCAAGTTTTTTGACGCTAACGGAAATTATAAATTATCTCCCTATTTAGATGCTGCTTACAAAGCGGCAAATCCAAATCAGTTTGAGAAAGATTTTATCGAAACAGATAAAAGAGTCAACTTAATGGAATCTGCTTTGAGCGGAAGTATCTTAAAAATATTCCCAATTCCGAATGACCCAAACAACAAATGGATTTCGTATTTAGAGCTGGAACATGCAGGTTTAAAAGGTATGGATGCTACTTATACCAAACAAATTATTCCGTTGTATTTTAGTGCTTTGAATAATGGTGCTATTACCAAAGATTTTAAAACTGCAGATCAGTTAGTAGAAAGTATCAATGGTTTTCAGAAAAAATTTGGAAGTAAAGTTCGTCCGAGCGAAAGAAAAATCGATCTTGAAATAGCCTCTAACAAATACAATATTTTACCAAAAATGGTTTATTGGTATTTGCTTACCGGCATATTTATGCTGATTTTTACACTTTTTAGTACTTTTTTCGATAAAAAGTTTTTACGCGTTACAGTAAATGGTTTTCATATTTTAATCGGATTAATATTTGGAGTTCATACACTAGCTTTAATCGCGCGTTGGTATATTTCTGGCCATGCACCTTGGAGTAATGCATACGAGGCCATTGTATACGTTGCATGGTCTACGATGTTCTTTGGATTAGCTTTTGACCGAAAATCAAAACTTACTGTAGCTTCAGCAGCTTTTGTTACGGCAATGATTTTTATGTCTTCAAATTTAAATTGGATTGATCCGGAAATATCAAATTTACAGCCAGTACTTAATTCGTATTGGTTGATGATACACGTAGCGGTAATCGTAGCGAGTTACGGACCGACAGCACTTGGAATGATTCTTGGTTTTGTGGCGTTGATATTGATTTTCTTCACCAACGAAAAGAATAAAGAAAAAATGAGCCTGAACATCAAAGAAATTACCTACATCAACGAAATGGCTTTGACAATTGGTCTAATTATGCTTACAATTGGTAACTTTTTAGGAGGTCAATGGGCCAACGAAAGTTGGGGACGCTACTGGGGATGGGACCCGAAAGAAACCTGGGCATTGATTTCGATTATGGTTTACGCCTTTGTAATTCATGCGCGTTTTGTGCCGTCGCTTCGTAGTGCTTGGTTTTTTAATGTGATGAGTATGTTTGCGTTTATATCAATTTTGTTTACCTACTACGGAGTCAATTTTCACTTGGTTGGGTTGCACTCGTATGCAAGCGGAGAAGCGCATTCTCTTAGCTGGATTTGGTATTCTATGGGCGCAATTGCTCTTATTGCTGCAGTCACATATCCTGCTTATCGTAAATATTATAAAAAATAGAACAGTAAATACGTTATATTAATTCACAAAAAAAGGTTCAATTTGAACCTTTTTTTTATTTAAATTTTAATAAGAAGCTATTCCTGCTGTCCTTCCAAATCTTTTGCTTTTTAAAGAAAAAAGCAAAAGGATTTTCCCTCCCATCAGGGCTAGGGCAGTTGTTTTCATTAGAAACATTTCAAAAAAACTCAGCATCTCAGTCACGAAGCAGCTTAGTACCTTAAAAAAACTTTTTCCTAAACCAAAAAGCCACATTTACCAAAGCAATCAAAGCAGGAACTTCGACCAAAGGGCCAATTACGCCTGTAAAAGCTTGCCCGCTGTTAATGCCAAAGACACCAATAGCAACGGCAATGGCGAGCTCAAAATTATTTCCGGTAGCGGTAAAAGCAATCGCAGTACTTTTAGAATAATCTGCACCAAAATACTTTCCGATAAAAAAACTAGCGATGAACATCAGTACAAAATAAATCAATAACGGAATCGCAATCCGAATAACATCCATCGGAATCTTAACGATCAATTCACCTTTTAGGCTAAACATCACTACAATTGTAAATAATAGCGAAATTAATGTAATAGGAGAAATAAACGGTACATATTTGTCTTGAAACCAGGTTTCACCTTTCCATTTTATCAAAGCATATCGACTGATGATACCCAGCGCAAACGGAATTCCTAAATAAATACCAACACTTTCTGCAATTTGCCCGATGCTAATGGTAACATTAAATCCGGTGTAACCAAAATAAGGAGGCAAAACGGTGATAAAAATGTACGCATAAACGCTGTAAAGCAAGACCTGAAAAATACTGTTTAAAGCGATTAAACCAGCCGCATATTCCCTGTTTCCATCTGCAAGATCATTCCAAACTACGACCATAGCAATACAACGCGCTAGTCCTATCAGGATCAAACCAATCCTATATTCAGGATATCCTTCTAAAAATAAAAGCGCCAAAATAAACATCAAAATGGGGCCTACAATCCAGTTCAAAAACAAAGAAGCGCCTAATACTTTTGTGTTCTTAAAAACGTCTCCCATCTTTTCGTATTTTACCTTTGCTAGGGGCGGGTACATCATCAGAATGAGTCCAATTGCGAGCGGAATATTAGTAGTTCCGCTTGAAAAAGCATTGATAAAATTTCCGCTTGACGGAATAAAATAACCAATCGCAACGCCAATAAGCATGGCTAAGAAAATCCAAAGGGTTAAAAATCGGTCTAAAAAACCCAGTTTTTTTCTCGCGACTGCGGGAGTACAATGATTGATAGCCATATTACTTTTTTATTAGAGAAAAAACATAAAACATTTCGTTTGCAATCTGAAGACTTCTTTCCTCATATTTAGCGGCTTGTTGTGGCGTACCATCAAATGCTTTTGGATCTTCAAAAGTAATGGGAATACGTTTTTCGGCACCCGCAATAAAAGGGCATCCGCCATCTGCTTGCGAGCAGGTCATGATCGCTGCAAAACCATTTTCGGGGTTAAAATCAGCATCATAGGTTTTAGAAAAACCGATTACAGGTGCTTGATTCTCTGCAAATTTTATTGCGTAAACAGGATTGTTTTCTTGAGATAGTTTCTGAATTTTAAAGCCTGATTTCTCCAAAGTTTCAACCACTTTTGGGAATAGGGCAGTAGCTTCTGTTCCGCCAGAATAGCAAAATACGTTTGAAATGCCGTAAAAATAAGCCGCTGTTTGCGCCCAAACCTGAGACAAATGGCTGCGTCTGGAATTGTGTGTGCAAATTAAATTTAGCCTGATTTCGCTTTGTGTATCTACTTTTTGCTGAATAAAATCTGCCAGCGGTTGCAGAATGTTTTTACGTTCCGGGCTTATTCCTTCAAAATTAAAAGATTGAACTATAGTTTGAATTTCCGGGAATAATTGGTTTTGACTTGACATGTTATATAAATTGTTAATACGTAGGTTTATTGGTCTTCGATAAGTCAAATATTAGCAGCAACCTCCGCCGGGAGTGCAGGAATTTGAGCTATCAGCATTTAATTGTGTGAGTTTTAGTTTTGGCTTTTCAGAAGGGATTCCGCATTGGTCTTGCGCCAGACAAGCCGTTTGTTTGTTTAAAAGCATAAAATCCTTGCCATTAAAGCCTAAATCATATTTGCCAATTGTCGTGTCCTGATATTCTACTTCAATTTCAAAATCTTCAATTCCTAAAACTTTTTCCGAAAGTTCAATAATGTTAAGTAATTTATTGGGTTTTAAGCGGTGATCAAAATCATTGGCGTCCCAAAGCTGAAAGTTGACAACGGTTTCTTTGCGTACGGTTCCGCCACAATCAATAAAGCTTTTGGTGATCAGGCCGACTTCAGTGACGTGAAAATGTTCCGGAACGAAGTTTCCGTTTGGTAACTGAAAATTTACAGTTTCAACTGTTTCTAATGTTTTTTTAATTTCTGATAGTTTCATAATATTTTATATTGATTGTTTATTGCAATATTGCGATACTAAAAAGCAAAAAAATGCTCTTTAGCAACATTTTTGATTGGTAACTGTTGTGATGATTTTTGAAAAATAGTCTTTTAGGATATCAAAAGTTTTTTCATCAATACAATAGCAAATTGAGTTTCCTTCGATACTACCTTTTATCAACCCTGCATTTTTTAGCTCTTTTAAGTGTTGCGAAATGGTAGGCTGTGCTAGTGGTAATTCGTTTACGATATCGCCACAAATACACGAATTTACTTTGAGCAAATAGTCGATTATGGCAATCCTGGCGGGATGTCCCAATGCTTTTGCGATAATTGCAATTTGGTTTTGCCTGTCTGTAAAGTGATCTGTTTTGGTAGCTCCCATTTTTTGTTTATATTTATATTGCAATATTACGATAAACATTCTGTTGAAAAAAGAAAAATCACTTTTATTTTGTTTAATCTATTATTAATGTCTTTGAAAACTAATATTTTAGAGTTCTCATCCTAGCCTGTAAAGAGAAAAAGGGTTATTGCAAAGATGCGATCAAATCTTCGACTTGTTGTTTTTGTTTTGCATATTTTTGCTGCAGCTCAGAACCTTCGCCCATGCGTTGGTAATATTCCAGGCCTTTTTGAGCGAAAAACTTTTTATGAAAAGTCGAGATTTCGGGAACTTGCGGAAATAAAATATTAAAATTCATTTCGTAATAGGCCTGCCATTCCCGTTCATTTTTGTCTAAAACATAGGGTTTTATGGTTTTTTGATTGACATGTACCATTTCGTGCACGATTAAAATTAGCATTAATTCTAAGGGAAATTCGAAGGTGTTTTCTGGAATTCGGATGATTTGTGGTTTCCCGAAGTCGCCTTCGGTGGTCATGAGGATAAAGTCGGGTTTGGCTTTTTCTCTGAATTGGAAGGCTTTTAGGTTTGTGTTTTTGAGATTGTATTTTTTTAAAAGCCAATATGTGGCGTTTATCACTTGTCCGTTTTGATGGAGTGTTGCTATTTTTTGCTTTATTTGGTCAAGAGTCATTAAACAAAAATAAGTAAAGATTTCTAATTTGAAATTTAGTTTTTTGGAGAGTTCTAAAAAGTCCTTCACCTCTAATCTAGCCCCGATAGAGCCCAATATCCTTTTATGGCAGTGTTTGCCATAAAAGATAGGGGCGAAAGCGGGACTTTTGGTCTTGAAAAGCGATAAAAGTGGTGCTTCTGAGCAATTGACTGATAATCATCGGTTATTTATTTTGCAGGTACAAATAAATGTACTAATTTTGCAATCCTTTTGGCAAAGAAGAGTTTCCATTAGGAATCAACTATTTATGTAAAACAACTTCTGTTTTTTCTACTGCTTTATGAAACTCGAGGAAAACAGAATACAAATTTTTTATCAGCATGTCTGAACAATTAAAATCACAAGAAGAGTTTTTAGCAAATTTTAACTGGCACAATTTCGAAGAAGGTATTGATGCAGTGGATGAGAAAAACTTACAAGAGTTTGAAGACTTAGTATCAAAAACTTTTATAGCTACAGATCAAGAAGAAGTAGTTGAAGGAGTTGTTGTTAGAATTACAGATAGAGACGTTATCGTTGATATCAATGCTAAATCTGAAGGTGTTATTTCTTTAAACGAATTCCGTTACAACCCAGCTTTAAAAGTAGGTGACAAAGTAGAAGTATTAATTGACATCCGTGAGGACAAAACAGGTCAATTGGTATTATCTCACAGAAAAGCACGTACTATTAAATCTTGGGATAGAGTTATTTCTGCAAACGAAACAGGAGAAATCGTTAATGGTTTTGTAAAATGCAGAACTAAAGGTGGTATGATCGTTGATGTTTTTGGAATTGAAGCTTTCTTACCAGGATCTCAAATTGACGTTAAGCCAATTAGAGACTACGATGTATATGTAAACAAAATGATGGAATTCAAAGTGGTAAAAATTAACCACGAATTCAAAAACGTTGTTGTATCTCATAAAGCGCTTATTGAAGCGGATATCGAAGTACAGAAAAAAGAAATCATCGGTCAATTACAAAAAGGACAAGTATTAGAAGGTGTTGTTAAAAACATTACTTCTTATGGTGTGTTTATTGACTTAGGTGGTGTTGATGGATTGATTCACATTACAGACCTTTCTTGGAGCCGTATTAACCACCCAAGTGAAGTTCTTGAATTAGACCAAAAATTAAACGTTGTAATCCTTGATTTCGATGATGAGAAAACAAGAATTCAATTAGGATTGAAACAATTAAACGCTCACCCATGGGATGCTTTAGATGCTAATTTAACTATTGGTGATAAAGTAAAAGGTAAAGTAGTTGTAATCGCTGATTACGGTGCATTTATCGAAGTTGCTGAAGGTGTTGAAGGTTTGATCCACGTTTCTGAAATGTCATGGTCTACACATTTACGTTCTGCACAAGATTTCGTAAAAGTTGGAGATGTTGTTGAAGCTGTTATCTTAACTTTAGATAGAGATGACCGTAAAATGTCATTAGGTATCAAACAATTGACTCAAGATCCATGGACTGATATTACTTCTAAATACCCAGTAGGTTCTAAACATACAGGTATCGTTAGAAACTTTACAAACTTTGGTATTTTCGTAGAATTAGAAGAAGGAATTGATGGATTAATTTACATCTCTGACTTATCTTGGACTAAGAAAATCAAACACCCATCTGAATTTGTAAATGTTGGTGAGAAATTGGATGTAGTTGTATTAGAATTAGATGTTGACGGACGTAAATTATCTTTAGGTCACAAACAAACTACTGCTAATCCTTGGGATCAATACGAAGATTCTTTCGCTGTAGGAACTATCCACAATGGTGAAATTTCTGAAATCGTTGACAAAGGAGCTACTGTAGAATTCGGAGATGATATCGTTGCTTTCATTCCTACTCGTCACCTTGAAAAAGAAGACGGAAAGAAATTGAAAAAAGGTGATACTGCTGATTTCAAAGTAATCGAATTCAACAAAGAATTCAAAAGAGTAGTTGCTTCTCACACAGCTATCTTCCGTGAAGAAGAAGAGAAAAATGTGAAAGCTGCAACTGAAAATACTTCATCTAACTCTTCTACAAATGCACCAGCTGCAACTTTAGGAGATAACAATGATGTATTGGCTGCATTGAAAGCTAAAATGGAAAAAACTGAGAAAAAATAATTCTTAGATTTTTGTAAATAGAAAGTCCCACAGTGATGTGGGATTTTTTTTACGCTTTTTATTTTAGGTTTTTGTTTGTTTTAAGTTTTCTTTGTTTCAGGTTACAAGTTTGTAATCAAGAACCTTTTAAGTATTTTCTATAGAAGCGCACAGCAATCCGTCAAATTTTGATAGAATTTTGAATTGTATTATTAGAATTTTCAGAAGCTATTCCTGCTATCATTCCAATCTTTTGCCCCGCTAAAGGAGCGGTACAAAAGGATTTTCCCTTCTATCAGGGCTAGGGCAGTGGTTTTCAGTAAAAATTCATTTTTTCAGAATCTTACCATTTTGAGAAAGACGAAGAATCTCTGCGATATTTTATTTCAAAGCCAATAATTTTGATTCTTCAGGAGTAAAATCATTTATAATTGCGTAGGTCTCAATTTTTGCAATTGCCATTTCATCCAAAATGTCAACCAAATTTTTAAAGTTGCATTTTTTACTTGGTTTTATGATTATTATGACACCACTATTAGGTTTTCCCATTCCTGTCATGTATTCAACAATCTGTTTCTTTTTTAAGTAAACTTCTTTTCTAATACCTTCTTTTCCAAATTTAACTTGTTTTGGAAAGTCATTAGGATATGATAATAATCCCGAATAGGTTACTATTTTATCATTTTCATCAAGCAAAATTGTGTAAAGTCTATTTCCGTCAATACAACCTATTGGACCACAAGTCCAACCATTATCAGGTAAACTTAAATCAATACCCTTTGGTTTTGCCAATTCAATTGTCACCATAAAAAAGATGATCAATAAAAAAGAAACACTCACCATCGCAGTCAAATCAACTCGTGTATTTAACTTTTTACTTCTTACTTTTTTTGGTAGATTTTGCATATTGAGCTAATTTTTATTAAAGTTATCGAAAAAAAGAATACCAAAAAGGCACGGAATCGAAAATTTTTTAAAAATAATTTTAATCAGTAAAGCCTTGTTTTACAGTGTTTTTTTAAGATGTTTTAATAAAGGGATCTCTTTTTTAATTTTTTTATAAAACCAAAACGAATCTTACGCCGTAAATGAGCTTATAACTTAAAACATTAATTATGAAAACTAGAAATTTTTTAGCCGTAGCAGTATTAGCATTAGGATTTGGATTTACATCATTTGCTCAAAAAACAGTAATGGTTGGTGGAGCAGCCATGTATCCAAATAAAAATATTGTAGAAAACGCAGTTAACTCAAAAGATCACACTACATTGGTAGCCGCTGTAAAAGCTGCTGGATTAGTAGAAACATTACAAAGTAAAGGACCATTCACCGTTTTTGCCCCAACAAATGCCGCGTTTGATAAATTGCCTGCAGGAACAGTAGATACATTATTGAAACCTGAAAATCTTAAAACATTACAAACGGTGTTAACCTATCATGTTGTTGCAGGAAAAATGAATGCCTCTGATATTGCAAAAGCAATAAAAGCCGGTAACGGAAAAGCAACTTTTACAACAGTTAGTGGTGGTACTTTGACTGCCTGGATGCAAGGAAAAGATTTATACATCACAGATGAAGGTGGAAACAAATCTAAAGTAACAATTGCAGATGTTAACCAATCAAATGGTGTGATTCATGTAGTTGATACAGTATTATTGCCAAAAATGTAATACCCTTTTAAAATTTAAAACCTAAATTCCAAATTCCAATTTTTAAAAAGTTGGAGTTTGGAATTTTTAAGTATTCAGAATTTTGTAAATTTATTTCTTGGCCGTCAAAGTTGATCCGGCAGAAGCTATTACAACACAAATTACTGCCAAAATTTCGTAAAAAGTTAAATTTTCTTGTAAAAATATAAAGGCGCAAATGGCTGCTGCTGCCGGTTCTAAACTCATTAAAATACTAAAAGTACGTGGAGGAAGTTGGCCTAAAGCTTTCATTTCTAATGTAAATGGAATAGCACTTGATAAAAGCGCAAGTGCCACACCCATACCAAAGAATTTTGGAGTGAGATTCGCAAATCCGTTCTCGTAAAAACCAAAAGGAAGAATAAGAATTGCAGCAAAAAGCATTCCTGTAGAAACGGCCTGACCACCATTCATTATTTTGGAAATTTTCCCTCCCAAAACAATATAGGCAGCCCAAAGCGCTCCCGCAACAAGCGCAAATAAAACACCCAAAGAATCAATTCGGGTATTGGTCCACGGAGCAATCAAGGCGATTCCTGCTGCAGCCAGTACTACCCAACAATAATCAACTAAGCGTTTAGAACCAATTATAGCAACTAACAAAGGCCCGATAAATTCAAGTGTAACGGCGAGCCCAATTGGAATTCTTTCTATAGCGAGATAAAAAATCAAGTTCATGGCTCCCAAAGACAGTCCGTACGGAATGACTATTCGCCATTGTTTGGGTGTAATTTGAAATAAATTCGGTCGATACGCCAACAATAAAATTAGAGCCGAAATTCCGATTCGAATAGATGCCGTGCCCGCCGCTCCAATTGCAGGAAAAAGAGTTTTGGCAATTGCTGCGCCACTTTGAACACTAATAATAGCTAAAAGAACTGCTGGTACAGGAGGAATATTAAATTCTTTATTTTTCATGTTCAAATTTAGCTTCTAATTTTTAAAATAGTCAATTCATCTACTTTTCTGTCAGTGAATGTTTTATAGATAACATAATACCATTTTTGCTGGTTCAGATCAACAGTAAAAATATCATTTTGGTGGTGATTTTTTATGGCTGCTTCAAATTCTTTTACCATCATGCCTTCTGCAAACCAGCCTAAATCACCGTTTTTATTGCTATCCATGTTGTATTCATTGGCCAGATCAGTAAAAGAAATTCCGTTTTTGTATTTTTTCAAAATAGTATTTCGCAAATCATTTATCGATTGTATCGAAATTTTATTTCCATCCAAAAAAATATAACTTACCCTGAAGGCATTGGTTTTTTTCGAATTAATAACTTTATAAAGACCATTTTGATCCGAGAAAACATCACCTGGTTTCTTCTTGTCAAAAATTTTATACGCTAAATTCGTTTCAATTTCGGGATTAACTTTCCAGATTTCACTTTGAAGTTCTGAATGGCTTTCAATAAATTCATTGGCCTGATCAATCGTATTTATTGACTTTAATTGCTCTTTAATACCTTGTCCTAAAACAGATAAACAAATCAGTGAAAAAGTTATCGCGAAAAAAAATTTCATATTAAAAAAAATAAAAGCAACAAAATACCTGACAAAAAAGAATGCGTTATCAATCTTGCGTGATAATAAAATTGTTTATCCCAAAGCACGTTTTGTAACATAAGCACGATAACCAATGATCGCCATTTGCCATTTTTTTGCTTTCGAAATATCTAAACCTTTTTTGGTAAAACTAGGCAATAGAATTTTGTTGAGTCGGGCTAGAATTTTATACATAGTAGGTAGATTTTTGCATAGATTTTTGCGTAGATTTTTTCAAAGATATAAAAAAAGACCTTGTGTTGATACAAAGTCTTTCGGTTTTAGATTTAACATAGAATATCTTAATATTTTATTTAATTCCCAATCTTGATTTTAATTTTAAGAATAAAAGTGCAATTCTATAGGCATTTTCAGAAGTAGAAGGTCTGTCGCTTTTTGGGATTTTATAAATTTCACATAAATCATCCAGCGTAAATTCCTTATCGGTGATATCCTTGTGCTTTCTGTACATCATCTCTACATCTAGTGCTTCGTTTCTAAGTCTGCCGCAATCAAGTCGTTCCAGCGCCTCGTTGAGCATTTCTATATTAAAATTGATATGATGTCCGACCAATACAGCATTGCCAATGAAGTCAATTAATGACTCAATCGCTTCTGGTTCAGTAAGTTTTTTTATTTTGCTGTCAATAATAAAATCATTCGAGAGCTGATGGTCTTGCAGGAATTGATATTGAAGTAAAACGCTCTCAAAGCTATCTTTGATTATAATGGCATCCTCTACAATAGCAAAAGCGCCCACTGACAAAATCACATCCTTATCCGGGTTTAACCCAGAAGTTTCAGTAGAAAGTACAACAAATCTATTCGGTTTTGAATCGAATTTTGTTAAGTAGTTTTTCCAGAATTCCGGATGTTCTTTATTTATATTTTTAAGCCAGTCTAACATGTTTATGAAAATTGTGTAAGTTGAAATTTGCTCTTAATAAGCTCCTCAAGATCTTTCATAGGCTGCAAAGCATTTTTTAATTTCTCTCTGTCAATTTTAGAAAACTCCTTGATATTAACATATTCACCAGAATCATCATTTTTTAATCCTTCGATCGTTCTAAATTTAGATAAGGTCAAAAAAGCTTCGGCACAGCTCAAATAAATTTCAGCATTTTTAGAATCGGTTATTGCCAATTGCTTGAATCTTAAATAAGTATTTTTAATTCCTTTGATGTTTGAACTCAAAATTAAGAGACGTGCAGAATCAATCAACGGCATCAAGGCTCTTGTTTTTATATCAAATTTTCCTTTATGCGGTCCTTCTTCCTCCAAAACTAACTTTTTGAAGAAACTCAAAGGCGAATTTTTTCGTAATGCATCATTTCCTAAGAAATCAAAGAAAAGAGTGTTATTGGTCGCATTTTTGAAAATAACATTTTCCAGTGCTTCCTCAATTTTAGGTTCACCAAAAACAATTTCATAATCAAAGAAAATACTGCTCAAATCATTACTGTTTTCACCTGGAGTATTCATCCAACTATTGTATTGTTTTGTCCAGTCTGTCAATGATTTACACCACAACATATTGCTTCCCATGTGTCCGTTAGGGCAATAACTGTAACCTACTTTTTCTAGGATAGAAGAAGTTCTTTTGGCCAATCTTAAAAAATAATCTTTTACATCACGGTATTTTTCTGGAGCCACATCTTCAAAAATCAAAATACTATCCTGATCGGTAAGCAATAATTGTTCTTTACGTCCTTGACTACCAGTGCTTAACCATGCAAAACGAGCAGGAGGGGAGCCCAAATCTAAAATAGACAGCTCTACAGCACGCCTGATGATGGCCAAATTAATCTCTCCGGCAATGTTTGTGATATGAGATAGCGGTACATTTTTTTGAATTGAATTTTGAATCAAATCAGACAAACGATCGCGTATTTGTTTTAAATCTTTTGCCAGTTGTGCACGTTTGATTTCTTTGATCAAAACCCCGGGATTACTGGCTTGCGCAACAATTAAATCGTGTTCAGAAATAATTCCTTTTACAACAGATTTACTCGTGCCATCTTTGGTAACGCACAAGTGCGAAACATTGTGTTTTAACATCAATAATTGTGCTTCGGCCAAAGAAACATTTTCAATAACGGTAACCACTGGAGACGACATGATTTTATCGATAGTTTCGGTAATAGGATAGCGGCCTGTTGCAATTTTTGACGATAAATCGGCTTCTGTAACAATACCAATTGGATGCTTTTTTTCGGTAACGACAACATTGTCGACCATCGCATTTGTCATCAATTGCGCCACATCTTTTACAATACTATTTTGATCAGCTGTAAGAGGCGAATTGTTGTATGAAAGTGACTGAATGTATTGCATTTCAGTCTGTTGGTCTACATAGAAACCCGTGTCTGAAATTTGTTTGCTGCCCGATACAGTGTCTTTTGTATGACGCGAGTTTACAGCGAAACTTTCTAACAGAAAATTCAGTACATTAGAATTATTGGCGACAAAAGGTCTAAAAACAGCTATCGGAATGGCGTAAATGATACTTTCTTCCCGTGCTTTTGCCGTCATCATATAATTGTTCTTGGCAAAAAACGGGCGAAGTCCAAAAACGTCACCTTCATGGCATTTATTTAGAATGGTTTCCTCTGCATCAGCAATGGTGCTCAGATTGATCGTTCCGCTGGCAACAACGTAAAAACTATCGTGCAATACGTCATTAATCTGGAACAAAATAGCATTTTTTTCTAAATTCAGTACATGAATATTAGAAGCAATTTCAGATAATTCTTGAAAAGTTAGATTGTCAAATGGCGGGTATTCTTTTAAAAAATCTGCAATATGCTCAGCAATAGTATTCATACGTTTGATATTTTTTTTAAAGTATCGAATGTAAAAATAATAAAATAAAACCTTACAATGAAAGCATCTTAAACAGAATATATTTATTTTAATAAAATGCTAATTTTAAGTTATTTATAATTTGTAAATAGTTTTTTTTAAAGGCTTTAATGGAGTAATTGATCAATTTGTTTTTTTGAATTTTAAGAATTGAATGATAATTAGGTAAAATGAAAGTATGATAGGTAATTTCCAGAATTTCCTATTTTACATAATATAAATTATAGTTCATTTGTGGTATAACTAATTAACAATTACCACATGGCCTT
The DNA here is from genome assembly GCF_020911905.1 of Flavobacterium flavipigmentatum. Lineage (NCBI taxonomy): Bacteria > Pseudomonadati > Bacteroidota > Flavobacteriia > Flavobacteriales > Flavobacteriaceae > Flavobacterium > Flavobacterium flavipigmentatum. The sequence continues at coordinate 3,221,877 of NZ_CP087133.1, forward strand.
AAAACGATCTTCTTTAGAGAATTACACTCTATTACTTGTAGAATTAAACAAGATGCGTCACACAAATTTCAATGCAAAAACATTTTTGAAAAAAATGCGTCCATTTTGCAAAACCTCTCATTTAAAGTTTAAAACATTATTTCTAAGAATCCGTGGTTCAAATATAGGAATTACAATTCGAGTTTGTACGGATTGCTTTATAGTAACTCAATCTTTTTGTGTTCACGAATTTATTTTTTACTGCAATTCTCAGAAAACACTCATTTCAAAACTTCTTAAACATAATCTTTTAACACCTTAATATATGTCTACAATTATACTTTTAATCCAAAAACGAGAAAATTTACTCATGGAATTAGCTGGTTTAAATCATGATTTAAACGAGTATTCAAAGAATCCTGTAGAAACTGTCGATTTAATTGGTCTTAAATATCAGCATGATTTTACGATCAGAGAAATTACAAAAATTGGTCAGCAGATAAATGTTTTTTTTAATTCTCAGATTTCCAATTACAAAAGCAAATTTTTTGAAATTGAAAAGAAAATAACTGAAGCTGTTTCGAAAAAGGAATTTACAATTAATGATTTGCCTAAAAATCATTATTCGCTTTGGCAAAATTTAGAAAATTAATTTTTTGCTACTCCCCTTTCGATTTTTTTAATAGTTGCCGTAGGGTATAACGGCAACTAACTCACTCAAACCTACTAAAAAACTATGATTTCATATAAAGAAAGGCATCAAGCCCAGACTAAATTTAAAAAAAACAATTTAAAACCTACTCTTGTAAATATTGACTACTTAATTATTAATCTTGAGGGTCAACCGTTTGGAGAATTTCCTGAACAGTCGAAATTTCGTTTGAAACCTTACGAATACGGAACTAAAATATTTGAGTTAAGGGCTGACTTATATTATGAAGATTTAAAAATTGGTATTTATACCGCAAAACCTCGTTCAGTAATTATGAGCGAACAATTTGCACAACTGCAATTTGAAAACAACCTATTTTATACATTGTCTAACGATGCCTTAAGAGGTATCATAAACGCTTTTTGCGATGAAACGAACTATTTATTTAAGTCAGTTAATAGACTGGATGTATGCCTTGATAAGTCTGATATCAACAATTCTTACCGTAATTTATATAGTAATGTTGTTGCAGGTAACTACCTTATTTCAGGGCGTCCGAAAAATTTACAAAGCTATTTTGAAACATACAAAGGAAAATCAATTCTTAACGGCTTTCAAATCGGCAAAAGAACATCTGACAAAATAATACGATGCTATAACAAAACGCTGTCATTGCAATTAACTGAAAAGCCATATATAAATGAATATTATGCGAATAATGGTTTAAAAAATGACAATGTTTGGCGTTTTGAATATCAGTTAAATTCCTCGTTTTTCAGAGGTCTAAATGAACATTCTAAAGCTGATGTAAATATCAGTCAAACAATGACTTGGGGTGTTTTTGATAAAGCAAATCTTTATGAGTTATTGAAAATTGCAAATAAAGGTTTTTTTGAACTTCGTGAGAATACGGGTAAAAGCCAAATCAATAAAGAAAAGCTTATTACTCTATTTGATTTTGATTTTTTACAATCCCAAATTACAAAATTCAATCCTATAATTAAACGCTTAAAGAAAGTTGTTCTTTCTTCAACCACCATTAAAAAGCGTCTTGCAAAATCTCTTTTTAGAGAATATTACGCTAACAATCAAGATATATCCTATATCGTTGCTCTAAATCTTTTACTTCAAGATATGGACATGACTACTGAAAATCAACTTTTAATATGGTTTCAAAACAAATTACATTTTTATCTGCATGAATTTAGAACAAAGGAAAAATTAGTAAATGATTTTGATTCTGAATTATTCCACGAACATCAACTTTTATTTTTATAAGCCATGAAAACACAAAATACAAGCCAAAAAGTTACTAAAACTCAATTAATGCACATTCTTGAAGTTAGCTATCCTACGGCAAGAAAAGAGTATCAAATCATTTTGGATAGCCTTGCACTAAAAAGGAAATACTTAATGATTTCGGATTTAATTGAGTACAAAATTCTTTCTTAAAATGGTAAAAATTAGAAAAAAATAGAAAGAAATAGGAAGAATTAGAAAACGTCAAATAATAGTTGCAATAACCTTTGTGAAAGAAATTAAACAAATAAAATTTATAACAAATGAAAATTGCAACTATTACAGGCGTTACAAAATCGCCAGAATTACAAGTGACAAAAGCAATCGGTGCTTTGATTCTTTCAAGTGATTTGCCTTTATCAGGCTTAACAACTGAGAAAATTAGTATTTACATTGAACGTGGAAATGGTTCGAATGTCATTTTAGCAAATAAAGTTTTGCTTAAAGATTTCATTTTAGCAAGTACCTACGGAACTGAAAATACACAGTCGGATGAAGATAATGCTTTGATCGCATTATGTGAATTGGCAGACGAAGGTTCAATTTATCTTGCAGATAAAGAGAGTATTAAAATTACTCTTGAAGATTTAATTGCAGGTAAACGCTACGATTTGCACGGTATAGAAGAGCCACAGCAAACAAACAATTTATTCTTCTTTGAACAAAAATCTGTTGCTTCTGAGGAGTTTAACAAAAAAATTGATGTTCAGGGATTTGATTTGGCTGTAATGACTGTCGACGATTCTGTAAGCGATTTATCGTATCAATATGCAAATGGTCAGGTAGTTAAATATCTTCCTTTCGAATTGCAAACTTTAAGCCGTGACATTGACCCAATCCAAGCAGTTCTTGCTGACGGAAAAGTTGTTCAAGGTTTAACGGATAGATTAACCTTGCCTTTGGTGGCTGTTGTTGGTATTGAGATCAATAAGTCACAAGGCTCAATTATTAACTTCGTCGTAAGATGTTTAAAAACTGTGTAAAATATGGGATTCTTTAAAAAAATTGGTCAATCCATTAAGAAAAATGTCTCGTTCAAAAACTTGGTAAAAGTTGCGACTACTGCCGTTGGTTTTGTTCCAGGCGTTGGTGGAATTGCTCAAACAGTAATTGGAAAAGTTACTGATGCTGTAGAAGCCAAAAAGCTTGCTAAAGAAGCAGAAGCACAAGGAAAACAAGCCGAAGCGGATTATTGGAATGCACAAACAGAAGCTTTAAAGCAAACTACTGCAAATACGGCTGGTGCTGTCGCTGGTGCAGGTGCTAATATTTTCGGTAAAGCTGTTGCAACTGGAATTAACGATGGTTTAAGTGCAGGTTTTGTTCAGGGAAGTGGTCAGGTTGGTGCTACTGTGGTTAGTTCAACTATTAAAGTGTGGTTTGAAAGAAATTGGAAAATCGTTGTTGGTGCTTTCGTCGGTCTTATAGCATTGATTTGGTTTGTAAGACGTGACCGCAATAACACAGGCAAAAGAGTTGTTAAAAAACGATAAGCCTAAAAATTACTATCGAATCTATCTAATAGTATTTCTGATAGATTCGGCAGTAATAATTTTAAAAAAAATGGCTGAAATCGTACTATTAATTAAACACATTATAAAGTAATGGCAAATAATAAAAAGAATTATAATTCTAATAATCAGAATTATAACAATAATAATCAACAAAAAGTAAAGCATTCAGGTGCAAAGTACACTACGTATACCCCTGTTTCAGGTCCAAATCAGGGCGTTGAACAACATCTTACAACTGGTTGGAGATTATCAAAAGGGGAATTGATAGCAATTAAATGTGTAACTACTACAAAATCAAATCTTTCAGATAAAGGTTGGTTTGGCTCTGTAGCATGCACTTTTACAAACACTAAAACGGGTGTTCAATCATTCCACTGGGGTACAATGCAGAAAAATGGCGGTAAGGTTGTAATTGACAGCATGGCATTTGTAATTAACCCACGTGCGAAAAACGGAGGTTATGCAGGTACATTTTTACGCTCGAACTAATGTTTAAGTTCATATTAAAATTCCTCCCTCTGATCTTACATGAGGGAGTTGATTTACTCAAAGAGTATTTAGAGAAAAGAAAAGAATTAAAAACAAAATAAGTCATGAAAAATTTGAAAGGAATTGTTTCGATAATTGGTATTATCGTGAAATATGGGGCAGTTGTAACTGCTATTTTGAAAGGTATTCAGGTTGTGTCTGATGAATTAAGTAAACTTGATTTTGGAAAAGATGAACCTCAAACGCCTGTTAAACCATTAACTACAGAAGAAAATGAGTAGTTTTTTAGGTCGAAAGGAATTAACTCGAGGGATTCGAAATAATAATCCGGGCAACTTGGTTTTAACAAACATTGCTTGGCAGGGGAAAATTCCAAATAGCCAAAATACTGATAAGCATTTTGAACAGTTTACAGAAGTAAAATTTGGTATTCGTGCAATGTTACGTGATTTGACTAATGACATTGACAAGGGAAAAAATACAGTTAGAAAATTAATAACTGAATATGCTCCACCATCTGAAAATGATACTCAAAAATACATTGAAGTTATTTCAAAAGCTGTAGGCTTAGACCCTGATCAAACAATCAAAATTGTAGATGCAAGATTTTATTTAGTGATTGCAAGGGCAATTATTAAGCATGAATGCTCACCTGATCATAATTTAATTTACGATTCTGACATTCAGGATGCTATTGACATTATGGGAGACTATAATCTTTCAGGTGTAACCGTAACGGCTAAAAAGAGATTCAAATTTAATTATTTGATTATTCCCGTACTGCTTTTTTTTTATACTGTTTACAGCGTTACAGTCTAAACAAACGTCCAAAACGATAAAAATTATTAATTCAAAAATTTAAACAAGATGTTAGATAAAATCAAACTTTTTTACGCAAGCAATAAAACTATTTCAAATGTTGTATTAGTTGCTTTAGCAGGGTTCTTAGCTTATAAATTATTTAAGAAAAAATAATTATGGCTCAAAGAGAGATAGTAAACAGAACGAAGAGCCAAGCCAACACAGTTTGGCTCTTTGATTTTCTTCAAAAGTACTGGCTTTTGGTTGTTGGTATCATTGTGTGTTATCCATTATTAAAAAAATGGTATGCTAAATTTACGCAAGATGCTGAGGAAAAAGCTTTGGAAGATGCAGAAAAAGATTTGAAAATTGCGGTTTCAAATCCAATGACTAAAGAAATTGAATTGAACAAAATTACACCTCGTAAAGAAGTTCACAACATAGCGGAGTCTTTAGCTGTATGGTTAGGAACAAATAAGCAAACAAAAGATGCACCTTGGTATACTTGGATAACTGAGCCGTTTTCAAATTTCGAAAATGAAGATCAAACAGTTAACGAGTTACTTAAAGTTAAACAAGCTACGACCGTACCATTAGTAATTGGCTGTTATTATGTTATCACAAGACGTGATTTAAAGGCTGATTTGAAAAAATATTTATCAACCTCGGACTTGAAAAAAGCTCCTTTATTCAATTAAAACGACATGAATTATATACAATATATTGATGATACATACGCAGTAAAAGTAAAGGAAATTCCGTACTATGATGAACAGGGTTACGCTGTAAAAGATATTCAAACACCATTTTTCATATTGTCGCTTTTTATCGACAATAAACGTGTGAATGGAGTTTATTTTAATAACTATGATAGTTTGGCTATGCTATCAGTTATTAATGATTTAGGTAATGTCGATTTAAATGTTATTCCTGAAAATCATTTTGCTACTGCTTTTACAGAAATATTTCTTGGAGTTCCTTACTCTACTGGTTCAAGTATTCAGATTTCAAATTTTAGTGATTTTCAAAAGAAGCCATTAAGATATTTAAAAGAGTATAAATTACCTCAATTTCGTTTAGATGGTAGATTTTCTCAGGGGTCAGGTTATGCTTATGATACTAGAGTATATTCTGTACTAAAACTTAGTACAATTCAATCTGATAATAAATTCTATACAGCATTTTATGATACTTATAGAAATGGTACTCATATTGATAATTTAGAGTTTCAGGGAGAAAACCCAAATTACATTAGAAACGGTTATGACTTGGTTACGTCTTTTCCCGTTCAGAATAACGGTAGTATTGTTCAGTTTGGAGATTTTTACGTAAAAATGACTACAGTTAATCCTTATCCGTATGGTCTTAGCGTTTTTATATTCACGGATATAAGAACTAATGAATTTTGGTCTTATGTGAATTATATTGAAGCCGGCACAAGTATTATTAAAAAGGGGGAATTTGATATTTCGACTTTTGTTTGTGTGAACGGAGGTTTTAAGATTAAAAATCTTCTTTATGGGATAGAGTTACAAATCAGTAATATTTATGGCTAATACTACTCCAACTCCGTACAGTTGTACAATCTTTAATAAAGATAAAAGTATAAGACCTATAAAAATTGAGTTTTGTAAATCAATATTTTACTTGCATAATTGGTGCAAAAATGTTGGATTTGATTATCACTACATTAATATTTACAATCGAAAAACAGGTAATTATATTTCTCGACAGTATTGCAATGACTATATAATAGATAAGCCTTTGTATTAATTTACAAAGGCTTATTGATTTTTAAAAGTTTTATACTTTTATTTGTTCGAAATAATTTCTTTTCAACTCAGGGCTTATTATTTGCCATTCTTTCCACGCTCCAATTAATCTTTTTAATGCTTCAAAAGGAGTTTTAAAATATAGTATTCGTTGGACTGTTATTATATTGTAAGGAAGCTTTGATTCATTATCGCTATTATACTGGCTGAAATTATTTTTGAAAAACTCGTTAAAAGCAGTCGCTTCCGATTTATCTTTAAAATTATTAATGTTTTCATCAAGTTTAATATAATAAACCGTTTCATTGTTTACTTCTTCATATCCTCCCACACAATCAAAATTTAAAATACTTGAGGCTAATTCTACAAGCTGGCTATACTTAATTTCAAAACTTTTCTGATAAAACTCTTGGTTCTCCATTTCTACGATTTTTACGTTACTTAAAGTTAAAATACTTATATAAAGGTATAATTATTTATTCTTTTATAACAAAACAGCTTTATATTTAACCTTTTGGCATTATATTTGAATTATTTAATAATTATTAACTCACAAATTTAACACATGAAAAAAACTACTTTATTATTCATTCTATTAATTTGTTTTTCAGTACAGTCACAGGAGAAAAAAACATTCATATCTAAAACAGAATCTTTAAACTCAGGTCAATCTGCTTTTATTACGTTAGTGAATCGCTATTATCCTGAATTTATTTTACCCACAAAAATGTTAAACATTTATGATTCAGATAAACAAATTGCCGAAAGCTATATTGAATATCCAAAACCGCCTAATGATTGTGACGAATATCTTATTACAGTTCAGCCTGACAACAAACGTTTAGATTATGAGTTTAATTACGCTGTTGGAAATGGTAATTTAAAAACTAAAGGCTCAATTTATATTTTAGGTTCAGATGTGTACAAAGTAGATACTGCTATAAAAGGAAAAAGTAAATACTTTTTTCAATTGTATAAAAATGGTAAAGAAGTTTATAGTGATAATCCCTATGAAGGATTAAATTAAAAAGTAATAAATAAGCCCCAATAAAACGGGGTTTTTTTATGTCCATATTTTTTTTATATCTTTAGATTTCTACAAAATAGGGGTTAAAAATGCTGTTAATAAAGTTGTTAACATCTTCTTGGACATACTGCAAACCATACTATAAATTATAGTTCAAATGATATATACTTTTAAAATGTTAAATTTTTTTTTCAGTGTTTTGTTATTCCTTTCAATCATAGCACTTTCATTTTGTAATCATTATTGATCTAAATCAAAAAACAATAATTGATTTTTAAACTGCAACAAAGCATTATTTTGTGTCTCAATCATCTTAAGATAAGAAGCTATATTACTTTTAGTTAAGTCTTGATTATTTTTAAAAGCTTCATAATTTTTATCCGAAAGTGAATTATCATATTCCCTTTTCAATATGGTAAGATATTGCTGATACGTTATATTAGCAAACAATTCGTGATTTCCTGCATCTTTTTCATCGATTAACTTTTGAATTTTTCTTTGTATATCTAAAGATAAAGTTTGCGTAGATTTATACATAGCTAGAAAATTATTTTTATCGTCTGTTATATCAGCACTACTTTTATATGATTTCCAAGCATAATAAGTGCCAATAACTGTTAAAAAGAAACCACCAATAGCTAGAAATGTTTCCATAATCATTTTTTAACAAATATATTAATAGTTGAAAGAATAAATAATATTTCCGAAATTTTCCAAAACAAAAAAAGCACCATTTTATGGTGCTTTGAAAGTCTAAAGAGTAGAAATTTATTTTTTCTTATTTTTTTTCACATAAACAGCTTTACCATTCATAGAAACTTCGATTTCGTTTGTTTCTTTATCAAATTTAGTTCTTAAAACATTACCGTTAAAAACCGTGATATCACCGTAAACTGTTGCTCCTTCTTTTGTAGTGTACTGATAAAGAAGTTTTTGGTTATCTGGCTCAATTCCTAATTTGTATTTTGAGAAACTTGATCCTCTTAAGTCAAATTCTTGTTGAGAATCAATGATTTTATCATCTGCATAGAAATTTGTGATGTTTTTGTTTAGAGTAATGTCTGGATAAAACTCATTTACTTTTTTTAGCAGCTCGTATTGGCTAACGCTCACTTCTTCAATTTTAGTAGTAATCGTTTGAGCAAAAGAAACGCTTGCACAAATAAGTGTAAAAAATAAAATGTACTTTTTCATAATTTTTAGTATTAGATTATTATTGGTTTTTAAACACTCTCTTTCATAGAGGAATATTATGGTACTAAGGTAGTACACAAGTCTTTGTTATGAGTTTCAGAACATTTCTCAAAACTTACAGAATAACCACTTTTGTCATAAAAAGTAATTATTATACGTGATCCGATAGTAAATTTTTACCTTTGCAAAAAAAATAAAAGCAGTTTTTGAAGCAAATGACAACAAAAAAATACATTAAACTCATCCTTATATTAGGTTTTCTAACAGCCCTTGGACCTTTTTCTATCGATATGTACTTGCCTGGTTTTTCGGGTATTGCAAAAGATTTAAACACAACTATCGCCAAAGTTTCGATTAGTTTGTCCAGCTATTTCATCGGAATTTCAGTCGGACAATTACTTTATGGTCCTTTATTAGATCGTTTCGGACGAAAAAAGCCTTTGTTTATAGGTCTTATGGTTTATATTCTTGCTTCTTTAGGATGTATTTATGTTACAAATATTGATTACTTTATACTTTTACGTTTTATGCAGGCCATTGGCAGTTGTGCAGCGACAGTGGCTTCAGTAGCAATGGTTCGAGATTTATTTCCTGTAAAAGACATTCCGAAAGTATTTTCATTATTAATGCTTGTCCTTGGGCTATCACCAATGCTGGCACCCACAATTGGAGGTTATGTAACCGAGGATTATGGCTGGCACACAGTCTTCTTTATTTTAATGTGTATGGGTATTGCTATTTTGGTGGCTTCGCAGATAGGTTTGCCTAACAGTTACAAACCAGATACTACAATTTCGCTAAAGCCCAAACCCATTATTACCAACTTTCTAAAAGTGCTTAAAGAGCCTCAATTTTATACGTATGCCTTTACGGGTTCGATTGCTTTTTCGGGATTGTTTACTTATGTGGCGGCTTCTCCTACCATTTTTATGGATATTTACCATGTAGATGCCAAAACATACGGATGGATTTTTGCCTTTATGTCGGTTAGTTTTATTGGCTCTAGTCAGTTAAATTCTATTTTATTGAGAAGATTTTCCAGCGAACAAATGATTTTTGGTGCTTTGGTTTTACAATCTGTGGTGAGTATTGTTTTTCTGTTGCTTTCTTTAAATAATTTATTAGGATTGTATGAAACTATCGGTATGCTTTTTTTGTTTTTGGCGTGTTTAGGAATTTCAAACCCCAATACTGCTGGTCTGACAATGGCTCCTTTTGCCAAAAATGCCGGAAGTGCTTCTGCTTTAATGGGTGCCATTCAGCTGGGGTTAGGTGCTTTGGCTTCTTTTGCGGTTGGAATTTTTGTAAAGGATTCAATAACGCCAATGGTTGCTATTATGACCGTAACAACCATTATTGCATTTGTTTTTCTCAATATTGGAAAGCGTTTTATCAAACAAAAAGTTGATGTATCGCCAGCTGAAGAAACTCATATTTCGCATTAATGATCAAAACAAAAAGCCAGAATATTTTCTGGCTTTTTTGTTACTGTTTTCTATCAGGTCTGATAATCATTCTGAGTGATTGATCACTGGCAAAATAAGCGATCATCCAGTTATAAAAGGTCTTCAGCCTGTTTCTGTACGTGATCAAAGATATTAAGTGAATAAACAGCCAGATTATCCAGGCAAAAAATCCTTTAAAATGCCATTTTGGGCTAGGTAAATCTACTACAGCTTTATTTTTCCCGATGATTGCCATAGAACCTTTGTCATTGTAAGCAAAAGGCTTGAGAGGCTTATTTTGAACTAAAGCTTTAAAGTTTTTAGCTAAATTTAATCCTTGCTGAATTGCTACCTGAGCAACTTGCGGATGCCCATCAGGAAAGTTTTTATCTCCGGCAGTAATCGCAGTGTCGCCGATAGCATAAATATTTTCAAAACCTTTTACCTTATTATACGGATCCGTTGCCATACGCCTGCCACGGCCATAACTTTCTGTGGGGATTCCTTCGAAAATTTTTGCAGAAACGCCGGCTGCCCAAATTAAATTCTTAGTTTTAATAGTTTCTCCATTTTCAAAAAACACGGTATCATCAACATAGTCTGTTACTCGGCTGTTTAATTTTACAACAACACCCAGATTTGTCAGTGCTTCTAAAGTATCTTTTTGTGATGCCTTACTCATTGGCGAGAGTAATGCGTCTCCTCCATCTACCAAATAGACATTGCTCGCAGAAGTTTCGAGCTCTGGATATTCTTTTAAAAGTATATTTTTTCGCATTTCAGCAAACATTCCCGAAACCTCTACTCCTGTCGGACCGCCTCCGGCCACAACAATAGTCAATAATTTGCGGCGTTTGCGAATATCTTTTGTAATGGCCGCTTTTTCGAGGTTTTTAAGTAATGTATTTCGCATTTCGATGGCATCGTTCAATGTTTTCATCGGAATGGCGTTTTTCATTACATTTTCCATACCAAAATAACTGGTTTCGGCACCAGTGGCAAAAACCAGGTGATCGTAAACCAATTCGCCATTATTGAGAATGATTTTGTTTTCGGAAGGAACAACAGAAAGCAATTCTCCTAAACGAAATTGAAGATTTTTTTTGCCGGCAAAAAATTTCCTAAACGGATAACTAATGCTCGAAGGCTCTAAAAAAGCTGTAGCAACCTGGTATATAAGTGGTGGAAAAAAATTGTAATTGTTTTTATCTACAAGTGTAACCTGTATTTGAGGATGATTTACAAGTTCTTTTGCCAAATTGATGCCCGCAAAACCACCTCCAATGATGACTATATTCATATATGTTGTTTATTAAGTAGGTTTTATTAAAAATAATACCTCCTAAATGTACGACATAAATTTGCAAAGTCAACAGTTTGAAATATTACTTTTTGAATTTTTTAACAGGTTTTTCAGTTACATCTACTTTGTTTTGCAAAACGTAATTGGCCAATAATTTTTCTATTAATTCGTCTTTGGTAAGATGATGAAATACTGTTTTTACCTTTGTTTTTAAATCCCCAGAAAGTTCGTGATTGGGTTTGGTTTTGAAGATTTGCTTGGCCCATAAAAGCGTATTATTCTCTTCTAAACTTGCTACCGAAGGTTTTTTGAACTCGGTAAATTTTAGACCTAATGCTTTTTCAAATTCAGGAATTTCTATTACTTCTTCCTGTTGTAAAACTGTTAACGAAAGCCCCTTTGCTCCTGCTCTGGCAGTTCTTCCACTTCTGTGCACGTAGGTCTCGTAAACGTCTGGTAAATGATAATTGACAACATAAGAAATCTCTTTTACATCAATTCCTCTGGCAGCCAAGTCTGTAGCTACCAAAATATTAATGTGTCCTTCACGAAATTGTTCCATAATTCGGTCACGAATTCCCTGCGACAAACTTCCGTGGATTGCTCCCGAAGAAAAACGGTTTATCGCCAGATTTTTAGCCAATTTATTAACAGCAGCTTTGGTTTTGCAAAAAATAATGCCGCGTTCTCCGTCTCTGGAGTTCAGAAAATGCATCAAAACATCTAATTTTTCTATAGGATCAACTACAATGTATTCATGATCAATTCCTTGGTTACCAACTGTCTCCATGTTGGCACTTACCTGAACAACATTTTTATTTAAGTAATTTTGAATCAGTTGTTTGATCGTTCCTGGCAAAGTTGCCGAAAACAATAAAGTGCGGTGTTTTTTAGGAAGCTCAGCCACAATTTCGTCTAGACTTTCTTTAAGGATAGTCACCATCTCATCGGCTTCGTCTAACACTAAAAATTGTGTTTGTTTTAAGTCGATTGCTTTACGTTGAATCAAATCGATCAAACGTCCTGGCGTCGCTACAACAATATGCGTTGGCTGTGCAAGTCGCTCTATTTGAGGTTTTATGGGGATTCCTCCACAAGTTGCCGCTATCGAAATGTTGGGTATGTGTTTGGAAAAATCTTCTAAATTTCTAAAAATCTGATGCCCTAATTCTCGTGTTGGCACCAAAATAACAGCCTGTACAATGGGCGATTGTGTATCTATCAATTGCAACAATGGTAATCCGAAAGCGGCTGTTTTACCCGTTCCCGTCTTGGCCAAACCCACTACGTCATGAGTTTCAGCCAAAAGCAACGGAATTGTTTTTTGTTGAATTTCTGTTGGTTCAACAATGTTCAATTCGTTTAACGCTTTTATAATCGGTGCTGAAATCCCTAATGCTGAGAATTGTTTAGACATATTTTTTATTTTAGAGTTCTGATTTGCGATTTGCGATTTCTGCCACAGATTACTCAGTTTAAAATGATTTTTTATTAGAACTTTTTATTCTTAATTTTTATTGTGTATCTATTTTTCTTATAAAACCTAAAGCCCTAGCCCTGATGGGAGCGGCATCCTTTTGTGCCGGGTTTCGGCATAAAAGATACAGCGGACAGCAGGAAATAGCTCCTTAAATTATTGTTGAAATTCCAATGTTTAACTTCACAACCTGAAACAAAAAAACATAAAACAAATTGCTATTCATCTGGTTCGTTCATTATTTTTTCACGGTATTTTTTACCGATTAATAGTACCATTTTTAGTTTATAATCATCAACCAGCCATTCGCGGTAGTTTTTACTGCATTGGCTCAAACATTTTGCATAGCGTTTGATGCGGCATTCGATATCATCATCCAGCTCTTTTCCTAGTGCTTTTGCTTCCTGAAGGGTTTCAGAATTGTCTACGCACATGGCGGCGTGTTGTTCCAGAGACTTGTCTAAAACCACTTTTGAACGTAAATTTTGCTTGATAATTAATTTGTGTTCTTCGTCTACATCAAAAGTTACATCGGCTGTTTTGCTAAATTTAGCACGTAATTCCGGTGGCATCGTATACTTAAAATACAATTCGATTTCGGTATCATCACGTAGGTTTTCCAGGTAAAATTCAGGTGATTTAAAGATATGTTGCCAGTTTACAGGCTCGCTCCACAGTCCAAAACGAGCGGCGTTGTTCCCTAAATCAATTACCGTAAATTCGTCTTTACCGGGTAATTTACGAGAACCACGACCAATCATTTGGTAGTACAAAGTCAATGATTTTGTGGCTCTGTTTAAAATAATAGTTTCTACCGTTGGCTCATCAAAACCAGTGGTTAAGATTCCGACAGATGTTAAAATTGCATCTGGAGTTTTCTTAAACCATGCCAAAATATCTTTTCTTTCTTCGGCACTACTTGTATTATCAAGGTGTCTGATGTCGTAACCGGCTTCCCTAAAAGTTTCATAAACGTATAAAGAAGTATGGATACCGTTGTTGAAAATCAGGGTTTTTTTGCCCAAAGATCGTTCTGTATACGCATGTAGCAATTTCTCCTGCATGATGGTATTGGTGTACAAATCATCTGATGATTTTACGGTATAATCTCCGTTGATACCCACTTTTAGCGATGTCAATCCTACATCATAGCTATATGTTGTTGCTTTTGCAAGAAAACCTTTGTCGATCAGGGAACTAATCGTATCGCCTACGATTAGCTCATCATAACTCTGATGCATTGGCAATTTTATATTCGAACTCAAAGGTGTTGCCGTTACTCCAAGAATAAAAGCATTTTTGAATGAGTTTAATAATTTTCTAAACGAATTGTAATGTGCCTCGTCAATGATGACCAAACCAATATTATCAAGGTGTAATTTTTCGTCGTTGATACGGTTTTTAAGCGTTTCTACCATCGCAACAAAGCAAGAATAATCGTTTTGATCCGGCAATTCTTTTACTTTACTGTTGATAATTTTATTGGTAACTCCAAAACCTTTAAGCATTTTAGAGGTTTGCTTACAAAGTTCGATACGATGCGTTAAAACCACTACTTTTTTATCATTATTGGCTAGATAACGACGAACGATTTCGGAGAAAATCACAGTTTTTCCTCCACCAGTTGGCAGTTGATATAATAAATGATGTTTTGAAGAAGCATTGTCTAAACGTTCAAAAATGGCGTCGATGTCACCTTTTTGATAGGCATAAAGTTCTTTTTTCTCTTCTCTTTCTATTTCTAAAGTGTTTTGAGACATTGTAAATTTTTGGATTTTTGCAAAAATACACCTAAAAAACAGTTATTCACCTTATTTTAACGTAAAATAAATGATTTTTTTAAATAAGATTTTTTATAAGAAAATCTTTCAAAAGTCGGTTTTCTCCAGAACCACCTCAAAATCATGCTTATTCTTCCATTTTTGTTGGGTTGTTTCTTCGTGAATGGCGACAATTCGGGATTTAAATTCTGATAAAATTCCGTTTGAAATTATAAAATTTACCGCCTGTTCAAAGGAGTTAAAGATGCTTTTGTAAAATAATTCTTGTTTAATGTGATTTCCTGAAGAAAACGTTTGCGCAATTTCAATATTGTACAGCATAACATCGGCGATCACAAAAGGATCGACACCAAGTAAAATAAAGTGTTTGATGTATTTTTGTGCCACAGAACGGCGCATTTTTGCTTTTGGTCGTGATTTTGTGCCTGGTTTTCTGACAGGAAAATATTCGTGAGAGATTTTTGTCTTGCATTCCTGCAAAAGTTTGTCTTCTTTCGGATTAAAAACAAAATCGTAATACACTTTCACAGGACTGAATTTCTCGTACAACTCGATAATTTGTTCTTCGAGTTGCTCTTTGGTCAGTTCGCCCAGGTATTTTTTTAAATCGCGTTTACTCATTATCAAAGTTTAAGAATACAAAAGTAAATTACTTTTAGCATTCCTAATCAAAAACCAAGGATAATACTTAATTTTGCTTTTACAAATTAAAAAAATAATTAAATGCTCAAGATTTTTAAGGTTACAGCAATTTTAGAAGGAATCTCTTATTTGGTCTTAATTGCCAATATGCTTATTTTAAAAAGCAATAATCCGGAACTTTACCATACAATAGTTCGTCCTTTCGGAATTGGACATGGTGTTTTGTTTATAGGTTATATTATTTTGGCTATTTTGCTTAGAAAATCTCAAAATTGGGATCTTAAAACCTTCGGAATTATATTGATTGCGTCTCTTATTCCGTTTGGTACTTTTTATATAGAGAAAAAATACTTAGCTGTAAATGCATAATATTTTGGATAAATTATTCAACTTTTTATATCCTGTTTTTAGACATTGGGGAATGAGTCGCAACTTTGCGTCTTACATCAGCCTTGCCTTCAATATTGTCCTCATGCTCGCTTTGGCGTATGCTATTTATTATGTTGCCAAATTTGTTTTGGTAACATTGATGGCCGTTTTTGCGCAAAAAACCAAGACAAAGTTTGATGATTATCTCATTCATAATAAAACAACCAAATATACCGCTTACCTTATTCCGTTTTTCTTTATTTATAAGGCGGTTCCCATCATTTTGGACAAATATGAGTACTGGGAATCTGTTTTTGGAAAAATAGTGGGCGTTTATATCGTTTTGATCAGTTTATGGATTACCAGAACTATTTTTAATGCTTTAAAAGATTATTTAAAACAGAAGCCCGAATACAGCGACAAACCAATTGATAGCTTTATTCAGGTAATCATGATCGTGCTTTGGATTTTTGGAATCGCAATGATCATTTCGACTTTATTTGGAGTAAAAAAAGGCGAATTGCTAACTGTTTTAGGAACACTTTCGGCTATTATTATCTTGATTTTCAGAGATACTATTTTAGGATTTGTTTCGAGTGTACAAGTAGCGATAAACGATATGGTTCGTATTGGTGACTGGATTACAATGGACAAATTTGGTGCTGACGGTGATGTTATCGAAATCAATCTGACCACCGTAAAAGTTCGAAATTTTGATAATACCATCACTACGATTCCAACTTATGCATTGAGTTCAGATTCTTTTCAGAACTGGCGCGGCATGCAAAAATCTGATGGTAGACGCATTAAAAGACATATTTTAATCAAAAGCAGCAGTATTCGTTTTCTATATCCCGAAGATTTGGAGCAGATGAAAAAAGTACAGCTTATTACCTCTTATATCGAAACCAGACAGGTAGAAATTGAGAAATACAATACATCCAACGGAGTAGACAAAACCCTCGCTCTAAATGGTCGCAATATGACTAATTTGGGTTTGTTTAGAAAATATATCATTCAGTATTTGGTGACGCATCCTGGCCTTAACAAGGATATGCATATTATGTGTCGTCAGCTGCAATCTACTGCGCATGGTGTTCCTCTAGAAATTTATGCTTTCTCGAGTGACAAACGCTGGGCCAATTACGAGTATATCATGTCGGATATTTTTGATCATGTAATGGCGTCTGTACAATATTTTGATTTAGAGATATTTGAACTTCCTTCTAAGATTGGAAACACACAATGAGGTCAATATAATGTAAAATGATATAAGTAAATAGTGTTTCATTTAATATAAAACTTAAAGTTTACTTATATCATATTCTCCCTTATTTTATTTTTTTTCTACTTTTATTTCTTCAAAAAGAAACTCAGGATTTGTGTAATCTATAGGAATATCAGGTATATAGCAGGGAAGATTAAGATAAGTTCCTATAACGCCTGTACCCAGAAAAAGTTTATTGTCTTTTTGTAACAAAGCCAGTGGCACTCTTTTCCAGCTCCCGCCATGAGTTTTATAATGAAAACTCCCTTTTAGCGTATCCCCTACTATATTTCCTTCTACATCACCAGAATCTTTGCCAATTTCATAATGGGTTATTTCGTATTGGCCAAAAAAGCGTTTTTCATTTTTGTTTATTGTTAAAGTCGCAGTATCGTTTTTATTAACTGCACGGTACAAAGAAAATTTGTACGTATCTTTATCTTCCTTTGAATTGCAAGCGACAAAAATACTTAAACTCAGCACAACAAAAAGCAGTGATCTTTTTGACATTTTTAATGTTATTTTAAAAAATATAACTTAATTAATAAAACTCTTTACAAACGATCTTTTACAAACTCAATTTGTGTTTTTCCGTGTGCTTTTGGCTTCCCGTCTTCATCCAGATTTACCATAGTCGTACTGTCAATAGTGATGATAATTTCACGGGTCATCATATTTCGAACAGCACATTTTAAAACGAGAGAAGTATTTCCAAACTTTACCACATCAATACCAATTTCGACAATATCACCTTGTCTGGCAGAGCTTTTAAAATTGATTTCAGACATGTGTTTGGTTACTACTCTTGGGTTTTCTAATTGAACAATCGAGTACAAAGCCAACTCTTCATCGATCCAGGCGAGTAATTGTCCGCCAAATAAAGTACCGTTTGGATTTAAATCTTGGGGTTTGACCCATTTTCTGGTATGGAATCTCATATTTTACTATTATATAAACAAAAATAACCTTTTTGTATGTTATTTTTTTTTAAATTTAAAGAAAAAACATGGCAGACAGGGATACTTTTTTAAGAGAATTTAGAGGCGAAACTTTAGGAACCGTTGGTACTCAGTCTTCACCTGACGAATTGTTTCAAAATCAAACAATTAGACCAATTTTAAAGCTTCAAAATGAGCTGTTTATCGCAGTTTTTATCAATTATGTAAATAAAAACAAACCTGACTTTTATGGATATACCATCGAAAAGAAAATTCAAACCATTGAAAATTCTATTCAAAAAGATATTAAATTCAGAAATGCTCTAAAAGGAATGGTGATTGGGCTTTTTACTGTCGAAGAATACACTACTTACATTCAGAATTCTTCGAGTTTAAACAAAAGAATGATGAATTTATTGGTTGAAAGACTGAAAAGTCAATTGCAATTGTTTGAGCTAGAGTCAAACTAAAAGTAAATTGTATTACAAGCAAAAAGGTTTGATGAAACTCTAATCTCATCAAACCTTTTTTACAAAATATCTTAAGGATTTACTCTTTCGACAACATCAATTCCTTAATGTATTTTACGGGAGCGCTTCCAAAACTTAAGAATTTTTCATGAAATTCTTTCAATTTAAATTTGTCACCTTGTTGTTTTTTAAGTTCTTCTCTTAGGTTATAAATTTCTGTATAACCTGTAAAATAAGAACATAATTGTACTTGAGAAAGTGTTACACGTTTCCATTTTCCATCTGCTTCAGCTTGTTGCTGAAATGCTTCTTTAGTCAATAAATCGATCGCAGCTTCTTTAGACATGTTTTTGGTATGTACACTATAATCCAAAATAGTATTGCATGTCGTTCTTAGATTCCATTTGTAGTACATCAACCACATTTCATCTGAGTTTTTATACCCGCTTTCAAGCATCATCAATTCGGCATAGACCGCCCAACCTTCAACCATTGCTCCATTTCCTAAAATAGATTTTATAATACTTGGTGATTGATTGCTGTAAACCAATTGGGTATAATGTCCAGGAATTGCTTCGTGAATATTCAAAATTTGAAGGATATAATCGTTGTATTCTCTCAAATAGCTTTCAGAGTTTTCTGCTGTCCAGCCCGCCATGCTTCCCACATTATAATAGGTATTCGCATTTTTATCGTAAGGTCCAGGAGCAGAGATTGAAGCGCCTGCAACACCCGCCATATAAGCCGGTTCTTTACGAACCACCAATGGTTTTGAAGGGTCGATGTACAATAAATCCTTAGTTTTTACATATGCTGTAAGTTCCGGAATTTGTTTTTCTATTTCAGATTGAAATTTCTCCGGAGTGGTATGTTTGAGCGAGATTTTATCAATTACTTGTTTGATTACATCTAATTTCTCAGCAGGTTTTGGCTCGTTTCCTTTGTATTTGGACCATAATTTATCAGCCAAAACAAACATTTTTTCGTGTAAATATTTTTTATGCTCGGTTGCGATTTTAAAAATTTCATCGGCAGAATAACCTGATTGGATATTAAAATCGAATTTTTTAGCATATAATTCAGTTCCTAATCTAAAAGAACGAGGCGTTTTATTGGGAGTTTTTTCTAGCCATGCAGCATAATCTGTAATGGCTTTTTTGGCTAATTTAGCTTTTTCCTGAATTTGTTTTTTCTCGACATCACTCAATTTACTTTTAGCCAAAATATCGTTTAATTCGCCCTCAAATACCGAAGAGCCGCCTAAATTTTGAGCAATTGCTAGTGCTGTATGCTCAATAGTTGGGTTTTTAATGTTCTTTTTTGCCGCTTCATAATACGCAGGAACGGCACTTAATTTTGCACCAAAAGCACGTAAACGAACCTCTTCTGAAGCGTATTTACCATTTAAAATTTCAGAAAAAGAACCGCAAACATTGTATTCAGAAGGATTCCATTGCCATGATTTTAATTCTTTGATACTAAAAACAGTACTTTCAAGCTGATTTTTTATCATTCGAAAATCGGTTTTATTGTTATCCGACAGATCTTCAATTTCAAACTGTTGCAAAGAATCCAGTTGCGCTTTTACAAAATCAAGCTCTTTTTTTTGTTGTGCGCCATCGGGAATAACCAAAATACTATCAAATTTGTGATAGCCCTGACTTGAAGCCCAATCAGGATTTAGTTGCCATAAAGAAGTGACAAAACCTTCTTTGTATTGATCGAATTTTTTATCGGAAGCTTTACTCTCATTGGTTTTTGTGCTTTTATTACACGAAAAAAGAAGCGTAAAGGCAAGAATTGGAACAAAGATTTTTTTCATAAAGTAGATTGTTTTAATGGTTTAAAGATAAAAAAATCTGCTTTATAAAAGACAAATAAGTTATATAGCTGTTAGGCTATTTTATGATGAGTTGTTCTCCTGCAAGGTTTTGAAAACCTTGCAGGAATGTGAAAACTTAAAATTTAGTAAGCCAATAATTCTTTTAAAACTTCTTCGAAACGATTTTTAGGCAAAAATTGATCTTCGAGAGCTTTTGTAAACGGAATTGGCGAATCTAAACTTGCTACTCTTTTTACGGGAGCGTCCAAATATTCAAAACATTCTTCCATAATTAGTGCCGAAATATCGCTCGCAATTCCGCCAAACATAGTATCTTCCTGGTAAATAATCACTTTTCCGGTCTTTTTTACCGATGCAAAAATAGTTTCGGTATCCAAAGGCTGTAACGTTCTCAAATCGATCAGATCCGCCTCTATTTGAGGATTTTTCGCCAATGTATCCAAAGCCCAATGCACGGGAGCTCCGAAAGTAATAATCGTTACCGAATTTCCTTCTTTTAATAAAGCTGCTTTGCCCAGTGGAAGCGTATAATAATCGCTCGGAACGTCTTGATAAATACTTCTGTATAATTGTTTGTGTTCAAAAAACAACACAGGATTCGGATCATTAATTGCCGTATTGAGAAGGCCTTTAGCATCATACGGAAAAGCTGGATACACCACTTTTAAACCTGGAGTTTTGGTAAACCAAGCTTCGTTTGTTTGCGAATGAAAAGGGCCCGCTTGCGTTCCGCCGCCACAAGGCATTCGCACGACAACATCGGCCTTTTCTCCCCATCTGTAATGTGATTTTGCTAATAAATTAACAATTGGATTAAAACCTGTAGAAACAAAATCGGCAAATTGCATTTCGACAATAGCTTTATAGCCGTTGATGGATAATCCCATACCGGCAGAAACAACAGCACTTTCGCAAATTGGCGTATTGCGTACACGTTCTTTGCCAAAAAGTGCTACAAAACCATCCGTAATTTTAAAAGCACCACCATATTCGGCAATATCTTGTCCCATAATTACCAGATTTTCATGACGTTGCATTGATTGTTTTAAACTACTACTAATAGCATCAATAAAACGAATATTTTCTGTTAGTAAACTTGATCTAGTTTCTTCATATTCAAAGTCTTTGTAGACGTCATCTAATTCTCCACTGTAAGTCGGAATTATTTCTGGTTCGGCATTTGCAATAGCTAAATTTTCGTCAATTTCTTTTTTAATTTCTTCACGTAAGTGAGTATCATATTCTTCGGATAAAACACCTTCACCCAATAAAAACGTTTTGTAATTGTCTACCGGATCTTTTGTACCCCACATTTTCATCAATTCTTCAGGAACATATTTGGTGCCACTCGCCTCTTCGTGACCGCGCATTCTAAAAGTTTTAAATTCTAATAAAACCGGATGTGGATTCTCTTGCATTTCGGCCTTTAGCTGTGCTAATTTAGTGTAGACTTCCAGAATATTATTTCCATCAATAATATGACTTTCAATTCCATAACCGATACCTTTGTCTGCCAAATTCTCACATAAATATTGCTCATTTGTGGGCGTAGAAAGCCCGTAACCATTATTTTCGATAATAAACATCACGGGCAATTTCCAAACTGCTGCAATGTTTAGCGCTTCATGAAAATCACCTTCGCTGGTAGCGCCTTCACCAGTAAAAACGGCTGTAATTTTTTTATTGTTTTGAAGTTTATTTGCCAAAGCGATACCGTCTGCGATACCTAATTGTGGACCCAAATGCGAAATCATTCCGATAATATTATATTCCTGCGTTCCGAAGTGAAAGCTGCGATCTCTGCCTTTAGTAAACCCGTTGGCTTTTCCCTGCCATTGCGAAAACAAACGGTACAAAGGAATATTTCGGGATGTAAAAACGCCTAAATTACGATGCATGGGTAAGATGTACTCAGAATCATCCAATACTGCTGTAACCCCAACAGCAATAGCTTCCTGACCGATTCCGGAGAACCATTTAGAAACTTTTCCCTGTCGAATTAAGATTAGCATCTTCTCTTCGATCAAACGTGGCTTTAATAATTTTGTATATAAACCTAATAATTGAGTATCGGAAAGGTTTTGTCTGTAAAAGATCATGTCGGTTGTCGTTTTTAGTGTTTCAAAGATAAAAAATTATAACAATTTTAGTTATTTTTGTTATATTTTTTTGATTTTAATATAACTTTTAAAATTCAAATCTAAAATATTCTCTACCTTTGTTACAGAAAGGCTTTACAACTCCTTTCATCTTAAAATAAAAATGTAAAGTATGCAAAACATTCCTAGTGTAGACTTACGTGATTTCCTTTCGGACGACCCGAAACGTAAACAAAAATTTGTAAATGAAATCGGCAGTGCATTTGAGAACATTGGCTTCGTAGCCCTAAAAGGTCATTTTTTGGATGACCAGTTAGTAGACGAGCTTTATGGCGAAATTAGAAAATTTTTCGCTTTGCCAATAGAAACCAAGCATAATTATGAAATTCCCGGAATTGGCGGTCAAAGAGGGTATGTTTCTTTTGGAAAAGAACATGCTAAAGGACGTAAAGAAGGAGATTTGAAAGAATTCTGGCATTTTGGTCAGTATGTTGACGCAGCTTCAAAATACGCTGCAGAATATCCTGAAAATGTAGAAGTAAAAGAGTTGCCCCGTTTTAATGTTGTCGGTAAAGAAGCGTATCAAATGCTTGAAAAAACAGGTGTTTACGTGCTTAGAGCTTTGGCTTTGCACTTAGGACTTGATGAGTTTTATTTTGATCAGTATGCAAAAGATGGAAACTCTATTTTAAGACCGATACATTATCCGCCCATTACTTCTGAGCCAGAAAATGCAATTCGCGCTGCTGCTCATGGTGATATCAACCTGATTACTTTATTAATGGGTGCTCAGGGCAAAGGTTTGCAAGTACAAAATCATAATGGAGACTGGATTGATGCGATCGCAGAAGACGATCAATTGGTGATAAATGTGGGAGATATGTTGTCGAGACATACCAATAATAAGCTAAAATCTACGATTCATCAGGTAGTGAATCCTCCGAGAGAGTTATGGGGAACTTCACGTTATTCTATTCCGTTTTTTATGCACCCCGTAAGCGATATGCGTCTGGATTGCCTTGAAAATTGTATTGATGCCGAGAATCCTAAGAAATTTGAAGATATTACAGCGGGAGATTATTTATACGAACGTTTAGTGGATTTAGGTTTAATAAAAAAATAAACAAGAAGAAAATTCAATTTAAAAATTCCAAATCCCAACATTCTAATTGGGATTTGGAATTTAATTTTTAGTTATATTTAATAGTTGTAATTTATTTTTTAGCATAAAAAATTTATGGACTTACAAGACCAACTCAAAAATCTGTTTCCAGATCACGTAGAATCAAATGAACCGGAAGAAATTCAGGAGCAAGAACATGTACTTTATGTGCAAAAAGAGCCCATGATTTGCAAATTCGAAAAAAGAAAAGGAAAAGCAATCACTATAATCGAAGGTTACGAAGGATCAGACGAAGATTTTAAAATCTTGGCCAAAGAAATTAAAACAAAACTAAGCGTAGGCGGAACTTTTAAAGACGATTCGATTATAATTCAGGGCGATTACCGCGATAAAATAATGACAATTTTAAAAGAAAAAGGATTTAAAACGAAACGTGTTGGCGGATAATGGTTTCAAGTTTCAGGTCATCACAGCATGAAACCTGAAACTTGAAACAAAAAACCTTAAAACCTTAGCAACTCAGAATCTTAAAAAAAACTTTAGCAACTAAAAAAATGATACAAAATTCAGAATTAATACTTAATCCAGACGGAAGCGTTTATCATTTGAACCTTCGTCCTGAGCATATTGCGCACGATATCATTTTTGTGGGCGACCAAAATAGAGTCGAAAAAATTACACAGTTTTTTGATTCGATAGAATATTCTACTCAAAAAAGGGAATTTAAAACCCAAACCGGAATGTACAAAGGCAAAAGAATCTCTGTGATATCAACCGGGATTGGTCCTGACAATATAGATATTGTTTTGAATGAATTGGATGCCTTGGTCAATATTGATTTAGAAACTCGCCAACCCAAAGAAGACCTGATTTCTCTGAATATTATTCGAATTGGAACTTCTGGCTCTTTACAGGCATCTATTCCTGTGGATAGTTTTGTAATGTCTAAAATGGGTTTAGGATTAGACAATATGCTCCGCTCCTATTTGATTGATGAAGTTTCGAATCATGCGGTCGAAGACGCTTTTGTTCTGCACACCAATTGGGACATCAAAAAAGGAAAGCCTTATGCAATTGCGTGCTCAGAAAAGTTAGAAAAATTAATTGAAAGTGATATTATTTTCAAAGGAATTACCGCTACAGCCGGAGGTTTTTATGGCCCTCAAGGACGTATTTTACGTTTGAATATTCAAGATGAAAATTTGAATAGTAAAATGGATAATTTTGATTTTGATGGCAATCGAATTACTAATTTAGAAATGGAAACCGCAGCTATTTATGGGCTTTCTGCACTTTTAGGACATAACGCCTTGTCTTTGAATGCGATCATAGCCAATCGTGCTTCGGGAACTTTTAGTGAAGATCCGTACAAGGCTGTTGATGAATTGATTGCATATACGTTGGATAAAATTGCTAATTCGTAAAATTAGATAATTAGTCAATTTGAAAAATAAATAATCTTATTTAAAACTTTAAAAATATATGTTTTTAAGAGTTGCACGTCATACGAATGATTTAGAAAAAATAGAACATTTTTATGTAAACATTTTGGGCTTTGAACGTTTGGGTGGTTTTCAAAAACATGATAATTATGATGGAATTTTTGTAGGAAAAACTGGTTTAGATTGGCATTTTGAGTTTACACAATCTGATGTAAAAGCAAATAATTTCTTTGATGAAGATGATGCTATAATTCTTTACCCAAAAACATTTTTAGAATATAACTCATTAATTGATAGTATCATAGAGAACAATATCTCAATAATAACTGCAGTCAATCCATATTGGAATGAAAACGGAAAAATGTTTCAGGATCCTGATGGTTATCGAATTGTTTTATCGCCTTTAAAAGTAGTGAGTCAATCTGAAAAATAGATACATGGAAGAAGAAACACATAAAAAAATACTATTTAAATATTACAGCACTTACCTGGAAGAAATCGTTTCAGAAACCATGTGGGGAGAGATTGTTGATTTAGAAAAGGGACATTTCAAATTGGATAACATTCCGTTTTTTGGACCTTTTATAGCGACAGACGATATTTTTCGCGCAGCATATGATGAAAATGAAAAGTGTTTCTTTCACAAGGAAACCCTTCACCATTCTGGAAATTCGATAATTCAGGTTTTGATTTTAGAAGAAGGTTTTGACAAAGAAAGCATTAGAGAAAAATTAAAATCAATCAATTGTGTATCTGAAGCTTTAAACGATACTTTTTTTGCTGTTGAAGTGATAAAAGATGTTGATTATGCTGTTGTAAAAAGACTTTTGAATGAATATGAATCACTTTCTATCATAGAAGTTGCAGAACCTTGCCTTTCTGAAAAACACAAAACTGATTTATTGAAGAATTAGTTGATTTTGAACTGACAAACTTATAATACGCATACCAAACTAACTTAAACTTGAACAAAAATGAAGACTGTAAAAATTGTAGGTGTGCCCGAACACTTCAATTTGCCATGGAAAATATGCATTGAAAATGGCGAGTTTGAAGCAGAAAATATTGATTTGCAATGGCAAAATATTCCCGAAGGAACAGGTAAAATGTGCCAAATGTTACGGGATGCCGAGACAGATATAGCGGTTATTTTGACCGAAGGTATTATAAAAGATATTACGGCAGGAAACCACAGCAAGATTGTACAAATCTACGTTCAATCTCCTTTGATTTGGGGAATTCATGTGGCTGAAAAATCTGATTTTCATAGCATTAAAGATTTAGAAAATAAAAAAGCAGCAATCTCCAGATTGGGTTCTGGATCGCAATTAATGGCGTATGTCAATGCAGATCATCAGGGTTGGAATACCGATAATCTTCAGTTTGAGATCGTGAATACCATTGATGGTGCTGTAGAAGCTTTGACCAACGGAACGGCTGATTATTTTATGTGGGAACATTTTATGACAAAACCACTTGTCGATCAGGGAATTTTTAGACGTGTCGGCGACTGCCCAACTCCGTGGCCTTCGTTTGTTATTGTGATTCGCGATGAATTTTTGAAGAAAAATTCGACAATAATTGAGAAAATCCTCGAAATTATTAATAAAACGACCCATGATTTTGCTAAAATTCCAGATATAGATAAAACCTTAGCAGAAATTTTTAATCAGAAACTTGAAGACATACAAGAATGGTTGAAGCTTACGCAATGGTCGCAAAAAAATTTAAACGAAAAAGCATTCATTAAAATTCAAAATCAATTATTTGATCTCGGAATTATTGATAAAAAAAGTACATTTGTTGAAACCGTAAAAGCACTATAAAATATTGCTTTTTGTAAGTATGATAAGAATTCCTAAAATTAACTTTCCGCAATTAAAATCCAAACTACAGGTAAAATCGCCTTGGGATCGGATTATCATTATGTTGCTGAGTGTTTTAATAACGATTCCTGTCTTCATTATTCTACATCAGAATTTGATTGATCTGCGATGGCCCTTTAACATCGACAGAGTGATTATTTTCTTGTTTGTTTTGGCCTGTTTTTTTCTAATTTTAATGTATTTGCGAACTATTATAATTGTTTGTATTGCCTTATATTTGTTGGTTTTGGTGTATGGTTCTGTATTTGGTAACTATGGTTTTAATGAAATTTCGGAAGATTACAATTCGATGATTTACACCATGTCAGACAATCCGTTCCCTCAGGATATTATTGTGGCCAAATTACTTCCGTTCCCTAATAAATCAAAAATTATCAATGCCATCGAATATCAAGATCCAAAAGTTCGAAATTTTGCGATTATGGCTACTACAGAACATTTTAAAGGTATAAAAGGCTATTCGGATTATCGAACCATTATACAGTGTTTTGCCGTTTTTAAAGAAATTAATAGCCATTGGAATTACGTTAACGACCCAAAAGAAGGTGATTATATTGCCACCGCAAGCGAGTCTTTGCAATATTTTTCTGGTGATTGTGATGATCATTCTATTTTGATGGCAGCGGCGATTCGCTCTATTGGCGGTACTCCGAGGCTTATACATACCAAAGGTCATATTTATCCTGAAATTCTTATTGGCTCTTTAATCGACTTAGAAAAGGTCAATTATTTGATAAAAAATGTGCTTTTTAAGAGAGAAAGCTACAAAAAAAAGTTGCATTATCATATTGACGAACGTGGTCAAGTGTGGCTAAATCTCGATTATACGGCTCAATATCCCGGAGGGCCATTTATGTACGAAGAAATTTTGGGTGCTTTGACTTTAAATTAAGTTAATAAAACCTCACTTTTTACATTATTCTACAATTCATATTTCACATTTCATAATTTAGGCAATTAAACAATTGCTAATATTCATTTTTGTTAATTTAATCATTTTCATATAAGTGCTTGATTTTTAGTTTTATATAAATATTTTCCGTATCTTTTGCTTTCTAACTTTAAAACCAAAAATCATGAAAAAATCAAAATTACTTATTGTTGCAATTGCCATTTTTGCACTGCTATTTGTTTCCTGTCACAAGGGGAGAAAAAAGCTTATTAATTCCTGGAAAGTTACCGCTGTCGAACTTAAAAAACCCTTATCTGATTCGTTAAAAAATTTAATTTTGTCCAAAGGAAATCTAACCTTTACAGAAGATGGAAAAGTAACTGGTTTTTTGGAACATGACATGAACGGAACTTTTATTTTATCAGAAGGAGGAAAAAGTCTGGTCTTAAAGGACGAAACACAAACACCTTATAAGTATGTTAGTGACATCGAACATGAGGGTTTAATACTAGATAACCCAACGATGAAAATTACACTTACCAGCAAATAGAAACCTGTTTATACCAAAAAACTCCTCATGTCTGAGGAGTCTTTTTATACTATTCTTTTGGGCTTATAAGCACTTGTAAGCATCGTCTGCGTTGGTTTTCTTGAATAAGATGTTAAATAAAAGCATTAATCGCTTGTCTCTATTTTTAGCACTTTTTTATCAATATGGTGCGTCATTTTCTCGGCTTTAAGCCAATATTCAATAATAGATTTGATCGTATTCTTGAATTTTTCATAGTTATAGGGTTTTACAAAATAGCTTTTTGTGGGATTAGAATAGGCATCAATTATAAAAGATTGCGCTACTGCCGTAGTAAAGAACATGTACGGACAATTAAGCTCTTTGCTTACATTTTTGTACGTTCGGTCAATTAACTTATGATCTTCCATTTGAAGCAGTACAATATCTGAAAATATTAGAAATGGATTTACTTTATTTTTAATAATCGTATTGTAAGCCTCTTTTCCCGATTTAAAATAGGCTATCTTATTAGAAAATCCCAACTCTTTAAAAACTTCAATAAATAAATTTTTATCACGTTGATTATTTTCTATTACTATAATATCTCCTTTTTTATTCATTTGTTTCTTTTTTAAAGTCAGACAAAATGTTCAAAAAATATTTTTATACGAAAACCAAACGGTAGAATCGTACTATTTATAATACAAATATTCTATTTTGTTTTTAATTCTTTTTTACAAAATTTTTAAAAAAAACTTCGAAATTTTCATTTCAACGTTCAAAAACATTCAATATTTTATCACAAATAATGATAATTTTCTACTGTATTTATCAGTAAAGTAGAGGCTTAAACAAAGAATGTGCTTGAATAGAAAATCTTCTAATTCTGATTTTATTTTTATTGAACAAATAAGGGTTATTTAAAAAATTATAATTGATTTTTTAAGAAAAATATGATAAAAATCATATCTTTAAGCATATTTAAGTCGTTCATTTACATTCCATTTTAAAAGAACAAATCGTCATGCTACATAAATTGACATCTCCGCCTCTTTTTTTATCAAAAAATAAAATGTTCTTAATTGCTTTATTTTCAATTATGCTATCATCGTTGGCGCAGCAAAAAGACAGGACATCTTCTACAGATACCATTACCAATTATTCTGCTTACAAGAGAAAACTAAGTTTTGCGGGCGTACTGCAAACGCGCTATGTCTATTCGCTGACAAAAGACGCAGACGTTGATGGAAAAAATTTTGACGCTAACACAACAAAAGGCATTACCAATACCTTTATGCTCAAGCGAGCTAGAGTAATGCTCAAAACAGATATAAATGACCATTTTTCAGCCAATGTACTGGTGAATTTTGCCGAGTTTAATGATAATCCATCTAATAAGGTACTTGAAAATGCGTATATAAAGTACAAACTCAATCCATATTTCAGCCTACAGGCAGGACAATTTCGTCCTTTTTTCGGAATAGAAGATGTTGTTCCCGTTGATATCATACGCACACTTGATTTTTCAAATCAGTATTATGCATTTGGAAAAAACGGATGGCAGAGTTTCCAGATCGGGGTATCTATATTTGGAAATATAGTACCAAGTGGCCGTTTAAGATATTATGCAGGAGCCTACAACGGAAACAATAAAAACCAGAAGAAAGATAACAATAATACAAAAAACACCTATCTGAGGCTGGAAACAGATGTAGCCAAAACGATAACAATCGGAGCTAATATTGCCAGAGGGAACCTTGGCGAAAGCGGTATCGGAAATGCTTACGGTATTGATTTTACGGGCAAAATTAATTTCTCAGAAAAATGGCAACTGCTACTGATGACCGAAGGAAAGACAGGTACCAATTTTCTGGCATACATGGCAAGTAATTCAGATGTAAATCAAGTTATAAAACCATCTATAAATGAGTTTAAAATGCAGGGTTTTTACCTGCTTCCTACTCTAAGATACGATTGTAAAAATAGAAGATTGCGGGCTATCGAATTTTCTTCCCGTTATGAATATTTTGATGAAAATTACAAAATAGACAATAATATACGCCAAACCTTAATTCCTAACCTGTCTCTGATTTTTGCGGATGATTTTTATGCCGCACTGCAGATGGGAGTTTCCATAGATATTTATAAAAAAAGTATTCCTCTTACGACCACAAATTCTAATAGCCTTGCTTACGTACAATTGCAGGTAAGATTCTAAAATTAATTATTATGAAAGAGATCAATTTCAAATCTGTTTTTATTACCTGCGCCATAGGCCTTACAATTTGGTTTATCCCAAATCCAGAAGGCGTGCAGCCCAATGCATGGCACCTCCTTGCTATTTTTGTCGCTACTATTGTGGGGATCATTTCAAAAGCCGCTTCAATGGGAACTATGGCTATAATCGGAATAACATTATGTGCCGTCACCCAAGTGCTTGCTCCCGGAGATCCTGCAAAATCTATTGTGAATGCGCTGAGTGGATTCGGAAACGCTACAATATGGCTAATCGGGCTTGCTTTTTTTATTGCAAGAGGATTTATTATAACAGGTCTTGGGACAAGAATAGCGTACAATTTTATTAAAATATTCGGAAAAAGTCCGCTTGGTCTAGCCTACGGATTAAATACAGCAGATCTTATACTTGCCCCGGCTATTCCGAGTAATACAGCAAGAGCCGGAGGAGTTATCTACCCTATCATGAAATCAATTGCTACAAATATGGGATCGCATGCTGAAAAACCTGAAACACACAGAAAAATTGGCGCTTACCTTACCCTTAGCAGTTATAATGCTAATATGATTACCTCAGTACTGTTTTTAACAGCTACCGCCAGTAATCCTATGGCGCAGAAATTCGCTGCCGATCTGGGTGTAAACATTACATGGGGAAGCTGGGCACTTGCTGCCTCTGTCCCTGGTCTTGTTTGTTTTTTACTGATTCCGTTATTTCTTTATAAATCCTATCCTCCAGAATTAAAAGAAACGAAAGAAGCACCCGCAATAGCAGCAAAACAACTTGACGAAATGGGGTCTGTTTCTCTAAAAGAATGGTTAATGGTCGCTACTTTCATCATATTGCTCGTACTTTGGATCTTCGGAAATTTATTTGCCATTGATGCCACTACAGCAGCATTAATAGGGCTTTGCATCTTACTATTGAGCGGCGTACTGACTTGGGAAGACGTAAAATCTGAAAAGGGAGCTTGGGATACCATTGTCTGGTTTTCATCTCTTGTAATGATGGGATCCTACCTAAATTCACTTGGACTTATTGGTTGGTTTGGCAAATTGGTCGGTAGTGAACTTTCTCAACTAAGCTGGCATTGGGCTTTTCCGCTTATTATTATCGTATATTCTTACTGCCATTACATGTTTGCCAGTGCAACAGCACAAGTAGCCGCAATGTATTCTGTGTTTTTATCGGTAGGAATTGCAGTAGGAGTTCCGGGAACGATGCTTGCCATATTCCTCGGAGCCTGTGCCTCACTCATGGGTTCGCTTACTCATTATGGTCATGGTCCCGCTCCTATTTTCTTTGGAAGCACCTACGTAGACTTAAAAGATTGGTGGAAACAAGGATTTTATATGAGTGTTCTTTTTCTACTGATATGGTTTACTGTAGGAGGACTTTGGTGGAAAGCTATCGGGCTTTGGTAATAATATCTTTTACTATGAATTTTTATAATATTTTGATCTTATGAAAAATAGCACACTAAAAAAGAAGCTATTTATAGCTAACATAGGTCTTTTTCTGTGCTTTTTTCTCGTGATACATTTACTGGGAAATCTTCAGCTTTTGCTGCCCGAAGATGTGGCAAGAGAACAGTTCAATTGGTATTCGAAGATGCTCTCCGGCAATATTCTGATCAAAATAATTTCATGGATATTGTATGCATCAATTATGGGTCATGCTGTGTTGGCTCTTCTTATCACGATAAAAAATAAGACAGCAAGCGGAAAAAATTATTACTATGATAAGAGAAATTACGCCAGCGCATGGAACAGCAGAAATATGGGAATTCTCGGTACCATATTACTATTGTTTCTTATAATTCATTTTAAGGATTTCTGGTATGTCTACCAATTTACCGAATTGCCTCTCGACAGCAAAGGTCACAAGGATTTATATGCAATAGTTGTACACTCTTATTCTCAGTTTTGGTACGTTTTAATTTACGAAATATCCTTGGTTGCACTGGGCTTTCATCTACTGCACGGATTTTTTAGTGCTTCCGGAACATTGGGGCTTTATCATCCTAAATATATAAAAGCAGTAAAAATAATCGGATGGGTATATACACTGATTATTACAGGAGGTTTTATGGCAATACCTCTTTACATTTATTTTAAATAAGTATCAAAATGATCGACTCAAAAATACCTGAAGGTTCTCTGGAAACTAAATGGGACAACTATAAAGCCACAGCAAAGCTTGTCAATCCTGCTAATCGAACTAAACTTAACATCATTGTAGTAGGTACCGGATTGGCAGGCTCTTCTTGTGCCGCTTCTCTTGCAGAACAGGGTTATAATATAAAATCCTTCTGTTTTCAAGATTCGCCCAGAAGGGCACATTCTGTTGCGGCGCAAGGCGGTGTCAATGCTGCAAAGAATTACAAAAATGACGGCGACAGCGTTTTTAGAATGTTTTATGATACCATAAAAGGTGGTGACTTTAGATCTAGGGAAGCAAACGTATACCGACTGGCCGAATGTTCTGCCAAACTGATTGACCATGCCGTTGCTCAGGGAGTTCCTTTTGCAAGAGAATATGGAGGATATCTGAACAACAGATCTTTTGGAGGAGTTCAGGTATCAAGAACGTTTTACGCTCGCGGACAAACGGGACAGCAGCTTTTATTGGGAGCTTATCAGGCACTTCTACGCCAAGCAACTGCTGGAAAAGTTGCCTTGCACACACGTCATGAGATGGTAGAACTTGTCTTGATTGATGGAAAAGCCAAAGGAATCATAGCCCGAAATCTGGAAACAGGAGCTCTGGAACGTCATGAGGCAGATGCTGTAGTGCTGGCAACAGGCGGATATGGCAAGGTTTATTACCTTTCTACTCTGGCAATGGGCTGCAACGGATCGGCTATATGGCGGGCACATAAAAAAGGCGCTTATATGGCGGGCGTTAGCTGGATTCAGTTCCATCCTACCTGTCTTCCTCAACGGGGCGAAAGCCAATCTAAGCTAACATTAATGTCTGAATCACTTAGAAATGATGGACGTATTTGGGTACCATTGAAGGCGGGAGATCAACGCATGCCTAATAGTATTCCTGAGGAAGAACGAGATTACTACCTCGAGCGCCGCTATCCTGCTTTTGGAAATCTTGCGCCAAGAGATATTTCTTCACGCGCCGCAAAAGAGCGTATTGACGCAGGTTTTGGCGTTGGATCTATGAAAAATGCAGTTTATCTTGATTTTTCTAAAGCAATTGATTTTCAAGGAATTGAAAAAATAAAGTCGAAATATGGTAATTTATTTTCGATGTATGAAAAAATTAACGGAATCGACGCTTACAAAGAGCCGATGCTCATTTCTCCTGCCGCACATTTTACGATGGGCGGACTCTGGGTTGATTATGAACTAATGACGACTATTCCCGGACTTTTTGCATTGGGAGAAGCTAATTTTTCGGATCACGGAGCCAATAGACTCGGAGCCAATTCTCTTCTGCAAGCCTGTGT
This sequence comes from Flavobacterium flavipigmentatum, assembly GCF_020911905.1. NCBI lineage: Bacteria > Pseudomonadati > Bacteroidota > Flavobacteriia > Flavobacteriales > Flavobacteriaceae > Flavobacterium > Flavobacterium flavipigmentatum. The sequence goes on from NZ_CP087133.1 coordinate 3,255,791, forward strand.
AGACGGTTATTTCATTGCACCTTACACTATTCCAAATTATTTGTCTGGAGAGCTAAAAACACCAAAAATAAATACGGATCATCCCGCTTTCGCGGAAGCGGAAAAATCGGCTCAGGAACAAATAAATATGTTTTTGAACTGTAAGGGAAAGTATTCTGTAGATTATTTTCATAAAAAAATTGGAAAGCTTCTCTATGAAAAATGTGGGTTGTCACGAAGTAAAGAAAAACTGCAGGAAGCAATCAATTCGCTACAATTATTGAAGAAATCTTTTGAAAACGACCTTTTGATAACGGGAGACGAAAAACTAAACAGCGAACTGGAAAAAGCAGGACGTGTAGCAGATTATATCGAGCTGGCCGAACTTATGTGCCATGATGCGCTACAAAGAGAAGAATCCTGCGGGGCACATTTTAGAGAAGAATTTCAGACGACAGAAGGAGAAGCAGTTCGAAATGATACTGATTTCTGCTATGTCTCTGCTTGGGAATGGAAAGGAGAAGGACAGCTTCCGGAACTTCACAAAGAACCGTTAGTCTTTGATTCGGTAGAACTTGCGGTAAGGAGCTACAAATAATTTCAAAAAAATAAAAAATGAAACTGCATCTAAAAATATGGCGCCAACTAGACGCTACTACTAAAGGAAATATGGTCAATTATGAAATAGATGATATCTCTGAACACATGTCTTTTCTCGAAATGCTGGATCTTTTAAACGAATCGCTTTTACAGCGTGGCGAGCGAGTGATAGAGTTTGATCACGACTGCCGAGAAGGTATTTGCGGACAATGCGGAATAATGATAAACGGCAGGGCGCACGGCCCGCTCAAACATACCACCACCTGCCAGCTGCACATGCGAAGTTTTAAGGATGGAGACACTATTTATATTGAACCTTTTCGAGCTTTAGCATTTCCTGTGTTGAGAGATTTAAAAATCAACCGTAAAGCGTTGGATGCGATCATCGGCTCAGGAGGTTATATTAGTGTTTCGACAGGTCAAGCACCTGAGGCCAACAGTATTCCTATCACTTACGAAGCAAGTGAGGCTTCTTTTGATGCTGCAGCCTGCATTGGATGTGGTGCCTGCGTTGCAACCTGTAAAAATGCCAGTGCTGCATTATTTACAAGTGCAAAAATAACACACCTGGCCTTATTGCCACAAGGAAAGCTGGAAACCTCAAAAAGAGTCATTACAATGGTAAATCAGATGGATGAAGAAGGCTTTGGAAGTTGCTCAAATACTGGAGCTTGCGAGGTAGAATGCCCTCAGGATATATCGGTATTGTCGATCGCCCGAATGAACTATGAATACAATAAAGCACAACTTTTAAAAAAGTAAAGCTGTTTTTTTTGTAAAAATAAACTTATGTTAAAAACAAATTGTATCACTTCAATTAGGTTGTTTATTTAATATTTTCTGTACCTTAGCTACGTTTAAAGTAAAAAAACTTCTTTGGCAGCTATTTTACGTACTTCGAATATGAAAGAACTTCTAAAACAGAACATTAGAAAACATATTGTACTTTCTGAAAATGAAACAGAAGAATTTTGTGATTTATTTGAGGAAAAGTCAATTCAGAAAAAAGGTTTTTTACTCAGAGAAGGTGAAGTCTGTAAGTTTGAAGGTTTTGTTACAAAAGGCCTTTTTCGAGTGTATCATATAGATCAGAATGGTTTTGAGCAAATTCTCTATTTTGTAGTAGAAAATTGGTGGATTACCGATATTGATAGCTTTTGCAATGAAACTCCTTCACAGCTTTGTATAGAAGCTCTTGAGGATAGTGAAGTGCTGGTCATTACAAAAATAAACAAAGAATTTGCATACGCTAATTTGCCAAAAATAGAAAAATTATTCAGGGTAATGACGCAAAAAACGCACGTGGCGCTTCAAAGAAGAATGATTGATAATCTGAGCAAAACAGCAGAATCTCGATATATCGAATTTACAGAGAAATACCCACACATCATACAACGACTCTCTAATATACAAATAGCTGCTTATCTGGGGATTACCAATGTTTTTTTAAGCAATATTCGAAAAAAAATTGTTTTGAAAAAATAATTTTTTAGCTCTATTTACTGATCCGTTTAGGGGGTATTACAAAAACAGCTTCTACATCTGCAAATTATTCCAAAAACACAAATACCTACTTGATTTTGATATTGTATCCGCAGGAATCCGGAAACATGGTATTGCACAAAAACAATCCACACTTATTTTGCACTAATTTATTAAACTAGTTTAATGTTTTCGGACAGTAAATGACTGCATCTTTGCAGTATTAATTTTAATATAAAAATATGAAAACTAGAATTATAACAATATTATTAATGTCCTTAACTTTATTTAATATGGAAACACAAGCACAAAGTTTTAAAACATTCGAAACAAAAGAATTAAAACTTCAAATATTCAATGCATCCGAAAATAGTTTCGGTGTTGCATCGGTAATTGTCTCTGGGAAAACAGATGCCGTGCTAATTGATGCACAATTTACTTTAGCGGAAGCTGAAAAAGTAGCACAAGAAATTAAGAATTCAGGCAAAAAATTAACTGCTATTTATGTTTCTTACGGTGATCCTGATTTTTATTTTGGATTAGAAGTATTTAAAAAATATTTTCCCGAAGTTACCGTATATGCAGCTCCTAAAACAATAGAACACATCAAAGAGACCGCTCAGAAAAAACTGGAAGTTTGGGGAGAACGATTAGGCAAAAATATTACCTCAAACGTTGTTTTGCCTCAGGTTTTAAAAGGAAATAGTATTGATTTGGAAGGAAAAAAGTTAGAGATAATAGGTTTGGAGGATTTCCCAGAGAAAACATTTATCTGGATCCCTTCTATGAAAGCCGTTGTGGGAGGAATTAATGTTTTTGGTTCTACTTTTCACTTATGGATGGCGGATGCGCAGACGGCAGAAGAGCGTAAAAGTTGGATAACTGTTTTGGACAAAATTACGGCTCTACATCCGGAGATTGTAATTCCAGCTCATTCCAATCCTCAAAGTCCGTTTGACATCTCGGCTGTAAAACATACAAAAAGTTATATTCAGTTTTACGAAGAATCTCTAAAAACAAACAAAACTTCAGAAGCATTAATTTTAGCTTTGAAAGCAAAATATCCTACACTCACTTTTGAAACCGCTTTGATGATTGGTGCAAAAGTAAATACAGGAGAAATGAAATGGTAAAATGGTTATTCAGTTGCAGCTTGGTTGTGCTTTTTGCACTGTCAGGCTGTACTTTAAACAAAACTAAAATGACAAATCTTGAAATAGTAAAAAGTACTTACGAGGGAAAAAGTTCAGAGGAAAATGGTCAAAATTTGGCTAAATATGTTGCCGATAATGTTTCCTGGACAGAAGCAAAAGGTTTTCCTTATGCCGGGACTTATATTGGTTTGGAAAACGTGACTAAAAATGTGTTTAAACGTTTGGGCAGCGAATGGATAAACTACAAATTTACTCCCGAAGATTATGTTGCCCACGATGATAAAGTAATCGCTTTTGGCACTTATACGGGTACTTATAAAACAACTGGAAAATCATTTGAAGCCAGAGTTGCTCATATTTGGAAATTGAAGGATGGTAAAATAATTAGTTTTGAACAGTTTGTCGACAGCAAAACTGTCACCGATGCGATGCAATAAGAATCATTTTTTATACCTTGCACTGGTTTAATGTAATTATAAAAACCAATGCACGAAGCACTTTTTACCTATATTAATCGGCATATTGGATTACCGCTCACAATTGATGAAGAAGCATTGATTGAAGCTAATTTTCAGCCCAAGAAACTCAGAAAAAAACAGTATTTTTTGCAGGAAGGCGATGTTTGCAAACAGATTGGTTTTATTGTAAAAGGTGCTATGCGACAGTACAGTGTAGATGATAAAGGCGTTGAGCACATTGTACATTTGTATATCGAAAATTATTGGGCAGGTGATCGTGAAAGCTCTATTATCAACGGTTTTTTTTATCATATCTCATTGTTATGAGGCTTACTTCTGATGCAACTTTGCCTTATCAAAATGAATAAAAAAATAACTTTTAAATTTTAAAAAAAATGGAAAGCTCAAAAAAAACTTCAGCAGTTCAACTTCTTCGTAACAGTTTAGATACTTTTCTTGCCAAAGATATGAAAGGCTGGTCGGCGCTTTGTGCAGAAGATGTTGTGGCAGAATTTCCTTTTGCTCCAGAAGGTTCACCATCTAGATTTGAAGGCCGTGAGGCGCTGTATGCCTACCTAAAAGACTACCCAGGTTTTATAGATGTAAAGACAATTCCAGCCTTAAAAATCTACGGTACCGATGATGCAAATGTCGCCATCGCAGAATGGAGTGCATCCGGAGTAGTAATTGGTAATGGAAATCCGTATGAAATGAGTTATGCCACTTTTGTAACTTTTCGTGATGGCCTAATTGTGAATTATCGTGAATATTGGAATCCACAAGCTTTTCAGAAAGCAATGAGTGGTGGAAGTTTTGCTTCAGAATAAACATCAGGTAAAAATATTGTTTATAAATTGAAAACCGCTGACTACTATCAGCGGTTTTTTTTATGAGATATTATTCATTTAAGAACTATTAATTAAATTTAAAACAAAAAACAATTTGACATTCGAGAGAACAACTAAACACTATTTGTTTGGCGGTTTTTCCGAAAATTTTAAAGTAATTTTGTACTGGAAATCTTTTAGATAATGAAAAGATTTGCATTTAATTATAAAAAATTGAAAAATAACGAAACAAGCTGGACTGTTTGTGAGGAATGTCAAGGACGTGGCAAGAAAAGTCGGGGTCTCACCAAGAAAGCAAGACTCCGCTATCAAACGGAATTAGCACAATTTGAAAAAACAAATGGTGAAGGACAAGCTCCTATTCCACCCAAAGGTCATTTACATTTATGTTCGAAATGTTCGGGATCTGGATTGAAACCTGCTATTAGCCCTCCTGCCCCGGATCATGAGAACTTTCCGCGTATTGCTATTGTGGGTGGCGGTATCGGAGGCGTGGCTCTGGCTGTGGCTTGTTTGCATCGCGGAATTCCTTTTACTCTCTATGAGCGTGATAGTGACTTTAGTGCACGATCACAAGGTTACGGACTCACTCTGCAACAAGCCAGCAAAGCAATGGAAGAGTTGGGTGTTTTATCGTTAAAAGAAGGTATAATTTCTACACGACATGTCGTACACACTACAGAAGGAAAAATAATTGGAGAATGGGGAATTAGAAAATGGCTCCATTCGGACAAAAAAAAGGTTCCAAAACGTACCAACATACACATTGCCAGACAATCTTTGCGTCTTGCGCTTTTGGATCAACTAGGTGAAAGTAATACTGTAAATTGGGGACATCAACTAATAGATTTTAAGGAAGTTGATGATAATGGCATTGAACTAACTTTTCAGGTTAATGGTGAGTTGAAGACCTCAAAGGCAGACCTTTTGGTCGGAGCCGATGGTATTCGTAGTATCGTACGCAAATTACTGATTGGGGAAGATAGTACCCCGCTTCGTTATCTGGGCTGTATTGTAATATTGGGTATTTGCCCGCTAACTGCTCTCGAAGGTCTTAACAGTTCTTTACTAGATTCGGCTACTGTATTTCAAACTGCCAATGGTAACGAGCGTATCTATATGATGCCATATACAGCCAATGCTATCATGTGGCAACTTAGTTTTCTAATGTCTGAAAAAGAAGCTAAGGCGTTAAGTATTCAAGGACCTCAGGCTCTAAAGGAAGAAGCGTGTCGTAGAACACAGTGGCACGATCCGATTCCACAAATAATGGCAGCAACGCCTGAAGCTCAGATTTCGGGCTATCCAGTGTATGATCGAGAATTACTCCAATCTGAATTATTAGAAAAAAAAGGTTCCGTAACATTAATTGGTGATGCAGCCCATCCGATGAGTCCGTTTAAAGGACAAGGAGCCAATCAGGCACTTTTGGATGCGCTTACACTGGCTAGAGAAATCTCCAGAGGATGTAAATCTGCGAGGTGGAAAAAAGCGGGTATTAGAGAAAGTGTGTTAACTGATTTTGAATTGAAAATGTTACAACGTAGTACATCAAAAGTAAAAGATTCTGCTGACGCTGCTGAGTTTTTGCATTCTGAAGTTGTACTTCACGAAAGTGATGCGCCAAGAGGAACGTATTTCCAACAAAAAGACAAATAAAAAAGGCTTTTCAAGTGATATAAAAAGTATTATTTTTTCTCGATATTCGTTTTATTGGCTCATTTTATAAACAAACGGTAACATACTACAAATAAAAAAGGCATTTGCTTGATACAAATGCCTTTAGAAGTAACTGTTATAGTGTGCTTATGCTATTACTACGTTTACTGCGTTTGGACCTCTACGGCCTTCTTCTACGTCATAACGTACTGCATCGTTTTCACGAATGTTTTCTGATAGACCTGAAACATGAACAAAAACTTCGTTTCCTCCATTGTTAGGAGTTATGAATCCGAATCCTTTTTCTTCATTGAAAAATTTTACTGTACCTTCTTGCATTTTTAATGTATTTAATTCCTCAAATGTAATCATTTAAATTGAGAACTAACTGAAAATAAGTTTTTTATTTTGAAAACAACTTAACAACTCCTAATTTATCTCAAATTTTGATGAGATAATACCGTTTCAAAAGAGTCAATTATTACCAATTCTCTATCTCTATTTTATGTTTAAACGAAAAATGCTATTTTATATGTAAAATAGTGTTTTTTAATTTTCTTATTTTATTACAATCGTCATGTTAGGCACAATTATCGAATCACCTGTACCTCCTGTAAAACGCTGTGCAAAAATTTCGATATAATCGTTATTTAATAATTCAACTGTTGCAGTTATTGGAAGAACTACTATATCATTGGTTGCGAGTCCTCTTCCATAGACTTTGTATTGAGTTAATGCTGTGCCGTTTTTTGCTACATAAATTATATAGGTTCCAACAGCAGGGACTTGAAAAGAAATAGAACCCGAAACTTGAAAAATTCTTTTCTTTTTTCCCAGGTATCGTAATCTATTGTTATTGTTAGGATTAGCATCTATGGCGAACCTAAATAAGTTATTTGATGTAGAAACTCCATTAACTTTTACAATATTACTAGGATTCGAGGTATTAAAAGTTGTAGCTGCCCCAGATCCTACTGCGTAATCCACAGAAAAATCTCCAACAGCAGTTGCATCCGTTTCAGTAGGTATACCAGCTGATCTCACATTCCAGCTGTTGTTAAAATTATACCCTGTGTAGGTTCCTGTAGTATAGGGTTTTACATATCCTGCAGTATTAGTACCGGTAAAAACAACCGATTCTAACACAGCGTCACCAGTAATAGTAAGACCTGCAGTAGATACATCAAAACCAATGGCGGTTCCATTTACAGTACTAAATCCACCTTGCTTTTCTATTAAGTTAAATGTTCCTGTAAATTTTTCATAGGTGCCTGTATTACTGCTAAACCATCCCAGATTGCTTAGTAATAAATTGCCTATATTGTCATACGTAATACCTGTTGTATTTGCAGCATACTGAACGATGCTAAAAAAAACCAATCCAAAACCTGATATTGTACCTACACTAGCAGAACTAGCTACGATAGAATCTCTAAATATCAGAGCTTGAGTTGCTGCACCACTAAGATTAAATACACTACCAGCAGCAGCTCTTAAAGTAAGGGTCTTAATAGTTCCGCCAGTAGCGCCCTCAAAAAGATTTCCTGAAGCCTTAAAGATAACATCATTTTGGGAATCTAAACCTTGAATGTAAGCATTGTTTAGATCTATAGGCAAGGTAAAAGTAACGGTACCATTGATTTCGTATAAAGTATTAGAGTCCAACAAATATTTTGCACCCGCACCAGCTGCTAGCTCTGCTGCCAGAACAATTGCCAGATCATCACCTGTACGTATTCTTTTAAAATTTTGTCTTGGTGTAGCGCCACTGTTGATCACGGTCCATGAAGATGAAGTTGATACGTAATAATAAAATGATTTTAGATCTGTATCGTAAACAATTAACCCATCTGCAGGCGTTGTTATGGCATTTCTTTGAGCGGTTGTCATTCTCGGAGCCAATAAACCTTGTGTAGTAGAGGAAATATCTAAAACAGAACTCGCATTGGGTGTAATTGTACCAATACCAATTTGTGCATTTCCAGTAGATGAGAGTATGAAAAATAGCAACAAGAAAAATGTATTATTAGTTTGTGCGATAAATTTATGTACCATAATTTTTGTTATTAGCATTGTTCGTAATAAAGTAGATTTGAGAAATTGTAAAGTGTTTAAAAAATATAAAAATTAGAAGTAAAATTTTAGAATTTTGATTATTGCATTCCTGAATTTGAGATAATAATCTTTTGAGTTATTTTTTCATTATCTGAAGTCACAAATGTGGCAATGTAAATTCCAGAACTCAACCCCGAAGTAGAAAATGTGTAATTTTGATCAGCTCCTAAGTTGTTTTGAGATAATATCGTCTTACCCAGAATATCAAACAATGCAAATGAAGATATGTTTTTATTATCAGGATTTGATACTTTCAAGACCTGATTAGTATTATCCTGAGAGATAAAAAAAGCATCTTTTATCGGATTATTAGTACTTAATGTCTGACTTGTAAAAGCAATTTTAAATCGCTCTCTATCTACTCCTGGCGGGATAGTAACTTCATAAGTTCCATTTTTAATATCATGGTATGTTGAGTTAGATCCATCAAACAAATAAATATTTTGTGTGGGATCAAAATTTATAATTTCAGGAATATAAAATTTTAAAGTAGTACTGGTAGCCGCTTTTACTGTTAAAGGTATTTTTTTTGAAACATCAAAAGTAAGTCCTTGTATCACGTAGTTACCGTTTTCCAGCCAAAATGAAGCATCATTTGGAAGGCTTCCATCCATATTCAAAGCATCAATTCCGGCGTCTACGCCATCCGTTGCTTCTGGCAAAAACGCCAATGCAAGCTGTCTCGTAAATTGATTATTGATGATGGTGTTTATTTTAAAATGCGAAATTTCTGCAACTGCTTCAGTAAGCTCACCTTTGCTTTCCGTTTTATCAGTGGTTTTATTTTCTGATTTATTTTTTGAAGGTTTTGCAAATTGAGACAAACCAGCACCTTCGATATAATAAACTCTGTGGGCATTTTTAAAAGTAACCGAACCGTTTGCAGTACCATTTATTAAAAAACCCTGTCCAATAGGCGAATATTTTCTTTCAATCACCAAACCAGAAGATGTTCCAGCGGTATTTAATGATCCATCAGGGTTATAGCTACTAAAAGTAGCCGCTGTATAAATTCCGTTTGAACCTAAAGTCCCAGGCGAATATGTTCCGTAACCTCCTCGATAAGCAGAAAGATAATGAGAATTTACTGTTTTGTCCTGTTCCCAAAAATAAGCCACACGCGTACAGGCACTATTTGTCGGATCTAATAAAAAGGCATTTAAATCTAACGCAGAAGGATAGGGATTCCCTGTTAAGGTTGCAGCATTACCACTACCTACTGCCACTGTAATAGTACCATCATTGGGTTTTCCTCTAAAATCATATCGCTGTAAACCAGTTCCCGGATTATTGACCACTCCTGTACTTTCAGGATCTGTGGTATCTGTACCTCCTGTTCCTTTCATAGTAAAACCTTCTCCCGGAGCAATAGTGGTAGCACTTGCAACTTGTACCCATTGAGAATAGTTGTTTGCGTTGGTCAATTTGTAAATCCAGTAAGGCGCTATTGCCAATGGACTTGCAGTTCCGTTGTAATTTCCAATAGGAAGAACTGTAGCAGGAACTGCGGCAACCGAAGTCGTAGGACGATTCAATAAAGTGATTCCAAAGTTATTATTTACCGATGAAGAAGTCGGTGCACCGATAGGTGAACACCAATAATTATATTCAAAGTTGTCTGAGGTTCCTTCTTGGTAAACAGAAAGTATTCCTGTTCCCACGTTGGCAGATGATCCCGCTGTACCCTGTACCAACTGAGAATTATTTCTTAAATAAAGATTTGAATTGGTATCTAAGTTTAAATTCTGTCCGACATATAACACCTGACTTTTTACATAAACGGGTGTATTAGCACCAATAAAGAGCTGTGAATAGGCCTGTAACGAAATAAAAAAAGAAAATAAGAGTAATTTTGTTCTCATAATTTTTAATCTATTTTACATCAAAAATTAGATTTTAAATCAACCTAATTTTTAGTGTATTCTATTTAATTGATTTATCTTTTCTTACTGATGATGTAAGTTCCCAAAATAATACCGCCAATAAACAAAACACTTATCATACTATCTACTGGTAGTGGCGGCGGTGGTTCATCGGGTAAACCAGGTGGTGGCGGATTATCCGAAAAGCACCAAAAAGGAACTAAAACAAGCAAAAGGATAAGAAATTTTTTCATTATTATTTTGGGGTTAAATTCGTTGTAATAGTGATGTAAGATTGTTGCGTAAAAAAAAGTAACCTAAGGGGTTATAAGGAAAAAAAAGAATTTCTTGAAAACGGCGTGTAGTAGTAATCTTTTGCTGCACTTCTATATAACTTCTTAAAAGTGACATACTCAAATTTACTAAAAAAAATAATTATTCTTACATCATTAAGTGTTAAAGTTTTATAATTCTCACCTGTTGTGTGTTTTTTGTAATCAAATATTTACACTAGATGCATTTTTTAAAATGAGTTATTGAATTTTTTCTTTGTAAATTAAAAACCTTTTACATTTCTTAGGTAAAAGATTGCTATCTTAGTATTATTCTGAAATTAAAAAGTTCAATTTACTATGATGCCGCAGTTTAAATCACAAATTCAAGAATGAGAAAAATTATAATCATATCGTTTGTCTTTACTTCTTTGTACAGTTGGTCTCAAAATCAGAAGGAAAACGACAGCATCAGTAGTGATACGGTACAAAATATTAAATACAGTTATAAACAACTTATTATTCCCGGCGTTTTGATAGGTTATGGTTTTTGGGGAATTGAAAGCGGTCAAATAAAAAGCTTCAATCACCAGATTCGCGAAGAAATTACAGAAAACATAGATCGCAAATTTTCTGTTGATGATTTTTCGAGATATGTACCTGCGCTTTCTGTTTATACTTTAAATGCTTTTGGAGTAAAAGGAAAAAATGACATGAGAGACCGATCGGTTATTTTAGGTACTTCACTTATTATCATGACAGGAACCGTTTTTGCATTAAAATCAATCACAAAAGCCGAACGACCTGACGGAACATCAAATGATTCTTTTCCTTCAGGTCATACTGCTGTAGCTTTTGCAGGTGCCGAATTTTTGTATCAGGAATACAAACACCAATCTATATGGTATGGTGTAGCAGGATACGCTATTGCTGCTGGCACAGGAATCTTTAGAATGTACAATAACAGACACTGGCTCACAGATGTGGCGGCGGGTGCTGGTATCGGAATATTGAGTACTAAGATAGCTTACTGGATGAATCCTTATTTGACCCGAAAACTTTTTGGAAATAAAGAAAACAACTCTACCTCTTTTTTAGCTCCAACTTATGATGGCAAAAATTTTACTATTAACTACATCAAAACATTTTAATTGCTATTAAAAAGGCTTCAAATATCGATTATTTTTTGAGTTTTAAATATTTATTTTCAATTAATAAAAGCTATTCTAGATTAAAAACATTTCCTAAATGTTCTTCCATAATAAACGATGGATCATGAGTTTGCGTCACCGATCTTATATGAATTAAACTAGTTTTACTCATCATCCTGAGCATCTGGCGACGTTCGCACTTTATAATTTTTCCGTTCTCTTCGCGCTGTCCGGCAACAAAAGCACTTCTCCCATGAGCACACAAATGATTGTTGACAAAGATTACATCTCCAGAATTTGGAATGTAATCACTATTGATAAGCTCTTTAGCTTCGTTCCAAAATTCTGTCAAATTATAAAGAGCTTCCGGAGTTTGTCCTGCATTTTCGTTGAAGATTTGTTCAGCAGCGTCAAAACGAATAAAGGGAAGCTGTTTATTTCCATATAAAACCGAAGCCGTTGGTCCTGAAACGACTTGCTTATCGCTATAATTGGCATCTTTTGGACATTGATAGATAGGATTAAACAACTTTTGCATGGTTTCATTAACCTTTCCATGAGAACGAATAGAATATAGTGTAGAAGGAACTCTTTCTTCATTTCTTAGATAAAGAAAACTTAAAAAATCAGCTTGATGAAGTAAAAAAGCATCTTCTGTATGCACATATAAATCTGTTTTGGACCCAGATCCCGTTTGTGTTACTGCCATTTTTTCATCCGGAATTACAGCATGCAAGAGTCCTCCACCCTTTCGTTGCGCATAATATTGCACTGGTTTAGAAGGTACAGCGCCATGAAGAAGCGAACAAATAAAACCGTATTTATTCAATTTTGCATAATCCGTTTCTTGCCAGTTTGGAGGAGTTGGTCCCAACTCTTCTTGGTCAACCTCTAAAAGTCCCTGAAAAACAATCGCGCCATATTGATTTGCTGAAAAATCACTTCCAAAGTGACTTAAGATTCTACTAATTCGTTCCGGAAGCAATTGAAAAGCTTGAAGATGGAGTGCTGCGATATAATCTGGATTTTCATAATTGCCAAATGCTTTTACTAAAAGGTTACCAACATTTGATAAAATATTCCTTTCCTGAGGCGTTACCACTACGATTAACGGTTTTGTAGGAATGTCAAAATGTAAATTAGTTTTTGCAGGTCTTTCTTCTGCAACAATAGTTTGTGATTTCATTTTTTTAACTCGTTTTATAGTTATTAAAAGATAGAGGAATTAACAAAAAATAATTATTAATCAGTATTATAATAAATAATTAGCTACTAATTAAACATTGCTATGTACGTCCATTCGTATAAAATTTTCATATTTATTTTTTTTATTGATATTAATTTATACATTTGTTTTTCATTATTCTTATTTATTCTAAATAGTAATTACTTACAAATATATTTTTATTTAATCTAAATAAAAAGAAAATAGTTAAAAAAAATCAAAATATATATGAAAATTAAAGACAATCCCAGTAAAAACAATAGTTCCGAATATTCTGAAAAATTAAATAAAATTTCGAAGAATATTCGTAAAAGGAGAAGTGTTTTCGCCAATGACTTTATTAAAAAAGAGTTACCCGAAAAACTGCTTAAAGAAATACTAATTAATGCTACTTGGGCTCCAACTCATAAAATGACAGAACCTTGGAGGTTTATTGTTTTTAGAGGGAAATATCTAAAAGAATATGGTCAATATATGGCGCATTATTACAAAGATTTTTATGATGAATTATCTGCCGAAGCCAAGAACGAAAAGCTAAATTATCTCGCAAACTACCCATTAAATGCTGCTTGCCTTATTGGTGTGATCATGGTGCGAAATACAAAAATTGATTTACCAGAATGGGAAGAGATTGCCGCAATATCTTCGGCGGTACAAAATATAGCACTTACCTGCACTGCTCATAAAATAGGCAGTTATTGGAGCACCAAGCAAGTAGCCCTTGATTATGTTGCCCAATTTGGTCTTGCAGCAAATGAAAAGTCACTTGGTCTTCTCTATCTGGGCTATTATCCAGAAAACCTCAAGTCATCTAGTAAGAAAAGAACGCCTTTATCCAAAAAAGTAATCTATCTCGAATAAAAATAACTAAAATCCTTAAACAAATATTTTATGAACAACACATTGATCCATAAGGAAGAGTCTGTAAAAGTACCTCTTATTAACGAAGATTTCTACAAAGACATTTTTCACCAGAATTCTGGAGCTGAATATGCTCAGGCTGTAAAATTAGCACAAGAACGTGTTGCTAATTTCTTAAAAAACAATCGTAAACCTTTTAGCGGAATAAGACCGGAAGAAATTCGAACAAAAGTTGAAGAAATAGATTTGGCATCCCCCCTACCGGATTATGAAAGCTTGCTTAATGAAGTTGATGAGCTTTATGTTAACCATGCTACCGCTTATCACCTTCCGGAGTATATAGCACACTTAAATTGTCCAGTTGTAATACCAGCATTAGCAGCAGAAATGCTTATAAGTGCTATAAATTCTTCGCAAGATACTTACGATCAAAGTGCTGGCGGAACTTTTATAGAGCGCAAATTAATTGATTGGACAAGTGAACAAATTGGTTACAGAGAAGGCGATGGTATTTTTACTGCCGGTGGATCTCAAAGCAATTTAATGGGACTGCTTTTGGCTCGGGATTATTATGCTTTACAGTATCAAAAACACAATATCAAATTGGATGGACTTCCTTCAGATGCCTCAAAATTTAGAATTTTTGTTTCAGATAAAGCACATTTTAGCAATCATAAAAATGCTTGGATTTTAGGTCTTGGAGAACAATCTATCGTACATGTGGGAGTTGATCACAGATATCGTATGAACCCAGAACAGCTAGAAAAAGCAATCGCTGAAGAAATAGAAAAAGGCAATATTCCGATTGCAATCACTGCTACTGCTGGAACTACAGATTTTGGAAATGTTGATCCGCTAAAAGCCATTGCAGCTATTGCCGGTCGATACAATTTATGGCTTCATGTAGATGCTGCTTATGGTTGCGGATTGCTTTTGACCGACAAACACCGTCACCTTTTAAACGGTATCGAACTAGCCGATTCAGTAACTATAGATTACCATAAATCATTTTTTCAGCCTATTAGCAGCAGTGCTTTTATTGTAAAAAACAAATTGCACCTCAATATTATTAAGCATCATGCTGATTATTTAAATCCAAAAGAGCAAAATTACGACGCACTTCCGGCTCAAATCAACAAATCGATTATACAAAGTACACGTCGTTTTGATGCCCTGAAGTTATGGTTTACACTTCGCTACATGGGTAAAGAAAAATTAGGACAGTTTACAGATACTATTATTGAAACAACCCAAAAAACAGCAGAATATATAGAATCTGACCAAAAATTTGAGCTTTTGTGTCACTCAGATATGGGGGTTTTGGTGTTCAGATATCTTGGAGATTCAGCAAAAAATAGCTCTTGTAAAGTCAATCAGTATATCAAAGAAAAACTCTTTTTTAGCGGAGAAGTTTTAGTAGCTAGTACCAAAGTAAACGGAGAATTCTATCTGAAGTTTACCATTTTTAATCCCCTAACGACTCTTACTGATATTAAAAAAATTCTTAACCTGATAAAACAAAACGGAGATGAATACTACGGACTTAACTAATTTTCCCCAAGCGGCAGAAGAGATAAATTTTAAATCTCTGCTCAATTGTTATTGCAGGGAATTCAATAATTGGAGCCGTTACGAAGGTATTCCAAGATACGACCAGACATTAGCCGATTGTATGCAAACGATAGGTCATACCTCTTTTATGAGATTTGATTTTGCGTCTATTGGCCAGGAAGTTTTTGCGCCTTTGACTTATTTTTCAGAGAGTGGCGTGCATTCTTTCGGTTTCCCTGTTGTGGTTCGTGATGTTGCAACAGAAAAAATTACAGCAATAAATCCGTTACAATTTACGGAACTCGTAGCTGCATACAGCACCGAAAATTATCCTGAGATTGATTCTTTGCCAACAAAAGAGCGTTTAAAAAATAGTATCGATAATCTTGCGCTATATCTATCGCATTATAAAAATAGGGGTCATGCCGCCAATACTATTGAGCAAACCTTTATTGAAGCAGAACAATCCCTTATTTTAGGACATACCGTACATCCGTTGACAAAAAGTAGAGAAGGATTTACAAATGAAGAACTCCAAAAATATTCTCCGGAAACCAGAGGTGAATTTCCTCTACACTTTTTCTTAGTTCATCCCGAAAATGTACATGAAAAAAGCGCTGTAGATTATTTAATTACAGACTATTTAAAAAAAGAAATTTTAAAGTACGCAGATCCTGCAAGCAAAGGATTACTAGGTCGCTACACAAATTATAAAGTGGTACCAACTCATCCTTGGGAAGCTCAATATTTATTGAATCTGACCGAAGTAAAGGAAATGCAGACAAAAGAAATTCTATTTAGTCTCGGGGAGTTTGGTCCCTCCTACACCGCTACATCCTCTGTTCGGACGGTTTATAATGCCGAAAGTGAATGGATGTACAAATTCTCTTTGCATGTAAAAATCACCAATTCGTTTCGTGTTAATTATCTTCATGAATTAAATCGTGGTTACGATGCAGCAGAACTCATGAAAACCGATTGGGGAAAAGGCATTCAAAAAGACTATCCTCAAATAGAACTTATTACTGATCCTGCTTTTATTACGGTTACTTACGAGGGTAAAACTATTGATGGTTTTAGCACTAGCGTTCGCCAAAATCCTTTTAGTGGAGCCAATATCAACAAAAATGTAACGATGATTGCCTCTCTTTGTCAGGATGGTATTTTAGGCGAATCTCCGCGAATTCTCAATATTATTAATGAAGCTGCGAAGAGACGAGATGCAACGGTAGCTGATACTGCGCTTTTATGGTTTAAACACTATTTAGATATTAGTCTGAAACCGCTGATAGGTATTTTTAATCAATACGGATTTGGAGCTGAGTTTCATCAGCAAAATATGCTTGTCGAGTTTGACGAAAATCTTTTTCCTTCAAAGCTTTATTTTAGAGACAATCAGGGCTATTTTTTCCGTGAAGGAATAGTAGAAAAACTGGAGGAATTGATTCCTGGTTTTGGTAAAGAAAGCAGATCTTTTATTGCCGAAACTAAAATTATTAATCTCTGGGGATATTATTTATTGGTAAATCATTTATTTGGAATTGTAAATGCTTTTGGTAAAAATAAACTTGCCGAGGAAAATACACTTCTTGGTTTGATATATGAAACGCTAAAAAACGAAGAGCAATTTGATACCACGGGTTTGGCTGCTCAACTCACAAATAGTGTAAAGCTGATGGTAAAAGGCAATTTGCTAACAAGTCTGAATAACATGGACGAAGCCAGTGCTCCAAGAACAAATCCTGCAGTTTATAAAACGTATCCAAATCCTTTAAATAAGCACTTTTTTTCTAAAAAATTAATTAATCCAAAAGGAAATGAAACTGTTTTTAGCAGGTATTTTGAAAAGGAAAATGTAACAATCACATTACGACCTGTAGATATTGATAAAGATCTTGAGATGCTTCACGAATGGTTTCATCGTGAACACGCGCTGAAAATCTGGCAAATGAACTGGCCAATACGAAAATTAGAAGCTTATTATCGCACGCTTATTCCGGGAGATCACGCACATAGTTACATAGGTGAAGCCAACGGTGTTCCAACTTTTAATATTGAAGTGTACTGGGTATGCCGCGACATATTGGGTGAATATTATGATGCAAAACCCTCAGATTACGGCACTCATCAATTTATTGCGCCGGTTGATCCTAAACTAAAATACGGTTCGCCAGCCACGCAATCTATGATGGATTTTGTATGGGCAGAGTCAAAAGTAGGTAGAATGGTTGGTGAAGGTGCTGTAGATTCGATCGCATCGATGATGAACAAAGCTCATGTAGGATTTAAAATTGATAAAGTTATCGAAATGCCTCATAAAACTGCCAATCTAAACTTTTGCTACAGAGAATGGTATTGGGCAAAATTTCCTGCCGCAAAAGATTTTCAAAATAATCCAATAATCGCCTCTCAGGTTTAATCCTTAAAAAATAACAATGCATACAGAAAAAATATATTCGGTTATAGGGATCGGGATCGGCCCTTTCAATCTTGGTATGGCGGCTTTAATAGAGCCCGTAGAAGAATTAACATCCCTGTTCTTTGATCAGTCTGAAAGCTTTGACTGGCATCCTGGATTAATGTTAAATAACGCAACGCTTCAGGTTCCTTTTTTGGCAGATTTGGTAACAATGGCAGACCCTACGAGCAAATATAGTTTTCTTAATTTTATTAAAGAAAGCGGACGTTTATATCCTTTTTACATTAGAGAAAATTTCTTTATTTACAGAAGAGAATATAACGAATATTGTAAATGGGTAGCATCTCAACTGCCCAATTGCAAATTCTCACATAAAGTAGTTGCTATAAATCATGCAAATGATTTGTATGAAATTATAGTTAGAAACACAAAAACATCTGAAATAGCTACGTATTATTCTCAGAAAATTGTTTTAGGAACAGGAACTTCGCCATATATGCCTGATTTTGTTGATAATGAAGCATTTCCTAATGTAATTCATGCATCAAAATATTTATACTATAAATCGCATATCCCAAAAAACGCCACTGTTAGTATTATTGGTTCTGGACAAAGTGCTGCAGAAATATTTCGTGATCTTTTACCTGAAACTCAAAACGGATTGCAACTAAAATGGTTTACCCGTTCTTCGCATTTCTTCCCGCTTGATAATAAGTCAAAACTAACTTTAGAACTGACTTCACCCGAATATATTGACCATTTTCATAGTTTGTCTGATGAAAAGAGAAAACGACTTTTAGCCAGACAACACGGTCTTTATAAAGGTATTGATCAGGAATTAATAAACGAAATTTTTGATAGTTTATACGAAATGAGTCTGGAAGATACTCCTCTAAACGTCGAATTACGTTCTAATATGCGCCTGACTTCTGTAAAAGAAACTGTCGATGGTTCTTATAATCTGGATTTTGTTCATACAGAACTTGATGCACCTTATGACGATCAGAGTAATTGCATTATTTTGGCAACAGGTTATAAATACAAAGAACCAGCGATTCTGTCAGGAATTGAAGCAAAGATCAATCGTTTGGAAAATGGTTTATTTAATGTTCATCGCAATTACACAATTGATAAAAACGCGACGGATATTTTTGTGCAGAATGCAGAACTTCACACACATGGCCTCTCTACGCCTGATTTAGGAATGGGAGCTTACAGAAATTCATGTATTATTAATCAACTTGCAAATCGTGAAGTCTATAAGGTAGAAAAACGAATTGCTTTTCAACAGTTTGGTGTACAAAAAATTACAAAAGAGTTTACAGAGGCAAATGTTATCGAATTGGTAAACGAGCCATTAAACCATTAAAATTGAATTACAATGATAATTTCAGAAAATATATTCACAGGCGCACAGCATCTTAATGCTCCTATTTGGAACAAAGTAAATCGAAAACTGTTGGCCAAAAGCATTGCAGAATTGATGCGAGAGGATTTGGCTAAGCCCGAAATAATTGGTAAAGATGAGAATGAACTTACCCATTTTATATTAGCAACAGATAAAGAAAATATTCATTATCGCTTTTCTGCGTATCCGAGGTTTCTTAATTATTGGCATGTTGTTGCAGAAAGTATTCACAAAATAGAAAATGAGCAAACATTAGAACATGTAGACGTACCTAATTTCTTTATCGAACTTCAGGAGACTTTTGGAGTCAATTCTTTTACACTTGCTCATTATGTTGAAGAATTATTGCATACTTTATATGCTGATGCTTTCATTCATTCAAAGCGACGTTTATCAGCAGCAAAACTAGCAGATGCTGATTTTCAAACTATAGAACACAGCCTTGATGGGCATCCGTGGGTAATTGTTAATAAAGGCCGAATTGGTTTTGATTCAGAAGATCATAAAAATTTCGCACCAGAAGCGGGTCAAAAAACACGTTTGGTCTGGTTGGCAGCTCATAAAAATAGAGCTAGCATACAACTACAAACCGATATGAATAAACATGATTTTTATGAAAGTGAAATAGGTTCTGAAAAAATTAATAGTTTTAAAAATAAGTTAATCCAATCTGATGTAAATCCTGATGATTATATTTTTATTCCGGTACATTTGTGGCAATGGCAACATAAACTGGTCATGCAGTTTTCGCACGATATTGCTTCAAAAAAGCTAATTCCGTTAGACCTCTCAGACGATATTTACAGTCCTCAACAAAGTATTCGTACCTTTTTTAATTACAGCAAACCGCACAAACATTATGTAAAAACGTCAATATCGATACTGAACACAAGCCACATCAGAGGACTGTGTCCGAAACAATTATCGATAGCACCACGTCTCACAGAATATATTAAAGAGATACTAAAAAAAGATCTTCATTTACAAAATATGGGTGTTGTGTTGTTAGGCGAAATGGTTTCGGCCACGTATACGCATCCTAGTTACTGTAAAATTGAAAATCCGCCTTATCAATACAATGAATATTTGGGTGCGATGTGGCGAGAAAGCCCTATCAATTTTCTAAAACATGGAGAAAATTTGATGACAATGGCAGCCTTGCTTTATGTAGATGATCATGGCCAAAGTCTTATTGCGGAATTGATAACAAAATCAGGCCTTTCTACAGAACAATGGCTAAAAGCATATATGAGAGCGTACCTTAAACCTGTACTTCAAATTTATTATCAGCATTCGTTGTGTATTGATCCGCACGGGCAAAATGTAATTCTAATTCTAAAAGATTATGTGCCAACGCGTATCGCTTTGCAGGATTTTGTGGGAGATATTTTGATCAACGAAGAAGGAAAGAAAAAACTACCGCAGGAGTTTATAGATAACATGTTTAATGCCTCTCCAAACCCTGAAAATGCGCCGTTAGTAATCCTGATTGCCGTTTTTGATGCTTTTTTTAGATACTTGAGTGATGTACTAATAACAACTACCAATTATTCTGAAGTTTCTTTTTGGAATTGCGTTTACGACATTATTTTAGAGTTTCAGGAAGAGCATCCAGAGCTACAGGAGATGTTTGAGAAGTATAATTTATTGATACCAGAATTCAAACGTCTCATTTTTAATAGCCGACGTTTATTTAATGGTTATGAAGAAACGGCTGGTTTTCCACACATGAAAAAAAGCGGTTTTATTCCAAATCCATTGTTTCAATTGGTGAATAAAGAATTATTAATTGTAAAGGAAAATTCATGAAAGAAGCGATTCTAAAAACACGCTCTTTCTTGGGGCTTATAAGTCGCTCGCTATCAGGAACTGAAACTAATTTTACATCTGGAAGTATCAATAAAGCCATTATTCTATTGTCTGTACCAATGGTAGCAGAACTGCTAATGGAATCTTTATTTGTTTGTTCCAATCTTTTTTTTGTGAGTAGATTAGGCACTTCTGCCATTTCGATTGCTGGTGCCACCACAACATTTATTACCTTTTGTTACTCTGTTTCAATAGGTCTTGGTATTGCGGCATCGGCCATGATTTCGAGAAGAATAGGTGAAAAAGAGTTCAAAATTGCAGGTCAAACCGCCATGCAGGTTATTTATATAACAACACCAATAGCGATAATCATCAGTGTAGTTTGTTCTGTATGGGCAACCGAAATCATGACCGCAATGGGACTTTCTAAAGCAATGGTTGAGGAAGGAAAATGGTATGGCATGGTCATGTTTGCTTCAAGCGGATTTTTGATTCTGCGAATAGTAATAAACGGCATATTTCGTGGAGCCGGCGATGCTTCTACTGCGATGAGAATCCTTTGGCTTTCGAACGCCTTAAATATTGTATTGTGCCCCCTGTTTATTTTTGGATGGGGGCCAATTCCTGCTTACGGTTTACTAGGAGTAGGTTTAGCGACCTTAATTGCCAGAGTTATCGGCGTGATTTATCAGGCCTGGTATTTGGTAAAAGGCAAAACGGTGCTTAGAATTGCTAAGACTCAACTCCTATTCGATTTGGCTATTTTTAAAAGGGTAGTAAAACTGGCTTTTGGCGGCACCGTTCAATTTATTATTCCTGCTTCAAGCTGGGTATTTATGATAAAAATTATGTCTCATTTTGGAGAAAATGCATTGGCAGGTTACATTTTGGCTCAAAGAGTGGCCTCAATAGCAACAATGCCAGCATGGGGACTCGGGAATGCAGCCGGAATTTTGACCGGACAAAACCTGGGAGCCAAACAACCTGAGAGAGCCGAAAAATCTGTATGGAGAGCCGGAATGCTCAATATGGGATTCCTTATTTTAATCGGGATTTGCTGGATTTTCATGGCTGCTCCCGTAGTGAAATTTTTTACAGATATTCCAGAAGTTATCTCTTTCAGCACAAGGTACATTCATTTTATTTCGATAGCCTACATTTTGTTAGGCTACACGATGGTCATCTCTAGGGCGCTCAACGCTGCGGGCGAAGTCAAGGTGGTAACATGGCTTTATATTTTAATGTTTTATATCGTTCAGATTCCGCTGGCCTATTCGTTAGGAATTGCTTTTGAGTTAGGGGCAAATGGTGTTTTTACAGCCATCCTTCTGTCAGAAATTGTATTGGCTGTAGCCTGTATTATTGTCTTTCGTAAAGGAAAATGGAAACATACCAAAGTTTAATAAAATATCAATTTAAATACTAAAAAAAGATGAATACAATAGCACAATTACACCACGTATTTGCAAGAGCGTTTGAAATACCTGTTGAATCGGTAAACGACCAACTAGAATATCAGGCAATAGTAGAATGGGATTCTATGAGTCATCTCGTGCTAATTGAAGAACTAGAAAGCACGTATAAAATCTCAATAGAAATGGAAGATATTCTGGAAATGAGTAGTGTTGAAAGAATAAAAATAGTACTTAAGAAATACGGATTTGAAATTAATTAGAAACCCAAAGCTATGGAATTATACCGTTTAATATCAGAAAATAAAAATTTAATTTTTACCGATGCTACAACTGGATTTTCTAAAACTATAAAAGAAATGCATCAATCGCTGGAGATCGAAAATCTTCGTTCTGTTGTGTTTATTTACAATGATAATCAGTTACCAGCCGTTGAAACTTTTTTAAATTTTTACCAAAGCCGTTTTACAATTGCTTTATTAGGATTGGGAGTGAATGTTGAGTTTAAAGAAAATTTAGAAAAAAATTATACGCCTTATTATATTTACGATCCGTCCAGAAGCGAAATTGAAGGATATAAGGTTGTTGATGCATCACGTACAATACAATTATTCAAACGTATTGAAAATGCCATCTACCCGATACATCCAAAAGTCAAACTCTTGCTGAGCACTTCAGGAACAACAGGATCACCTAAATTTGTGCGATTGTCTGATGAAAATCTTGTTGAAAATGCACAATCGATTCTGGATTATCTGCCTGTTAAAAGTGATGATGTGGTACCGCTCAATGTTCCGATAAATTCTGTTTACGGATTATCGATATTTAATACCAATTGTATAAAAGCACATCAAATTGTCTGTACCGACAAAGATGTTTTTAAGAAGGAATTTTGGCATGACTTGAAAAATTTTGGTTATTCGACACTAGGTGGCGTGCCTTATTTTTATGAAATGCTTCAAAGTATTGGTTTTTTTAAAAAAGACTATCCAACATTACGTTATTTTACGCATGGAGGCGGCATTATCAATCATAAATTAATCGAAGTCATTTCTGAATACACCGAGAAATATGGTAAAAAGTTTTTTGCACAATATGGTCAGACCGAAGCAAGTGGACGTATGGCTTTTTTACCACCGGAAGACTTACTCAGAAAAAGAGCTTCGATTGGGCGACCTATTCAAAATGGACGCTTTGAGATTGAAGAAAATACTTCGGAACTAATTTATTATGGTCCTAATATTTTTGGCGGTTATGCCGAAAGAAGGGCAGATTTACAATTTTATCATCAGGAAGAAAAACTGCATACCGGCGATCAGGCACGAAAAGATGATGAAGGTTATTATTACATAACAGGGAGATTAAAACGAATTGTCAAATTATTTGGCAGCCGTATTAATTTAGACGAAATCGAACTTCTTTTAAAAGACACTTTCGGTGGAAAAACCTTTATTTGCTTGGATCTGAATGATAAACATTTAGCTGTTTTGTACACAGATGCTAATTTGAATAAAGAAATAATGGTACAAACCTTAAAAATAAAATTGCATTTGCATGCGAGTTCTGTAAAAATAATTCACATAACTGATGTACCATTGACGGTTAACGGAAAAGTAAATTACCCGCTTATCAAAGAATCTTTAGAATCTGAGATACTGGTACAATAAAACCATCGATTTATAAAAAAAATCACCTCTATACTTAAATAGAGGTGATTTTTAAATTTTGATTTAAATAAATAATTAAAACTTGAAAGTTAAATTTACTAAGAAATTTGCCGGAGCCTGAGCTGCTCCCCACGTACTCCAATATTTTTCGTTAGTTATGTTATTCAATTTAACACCAACTCTCCAAGTAGGCTGTTCGTAGAATAAAGTTTGATTAAAAATGGTGTATGACGGAATGTAAAAAGTATTGGTTGTAGCCATAAAAGTATCATCAACATAATTAGCTCCAAAACCAATACCAAATCCTTTCAGACTATTTTGAAACTTATAAGAAGCCCAGATATTCCAAACGTTTTCGGGTGCATCTGCTGCTTTTTTTCCTTCAAGAGAAGCCGTTGCCGATTTTACGATGCGATTATCATTATAAGCATATCCAGCAATGATATCAAGTCCTGCAATTGGGTTGGCTATTAACTCAAAATCAAACCCTTTACTTACTTGTTTACCGCCTTGTTGGTACGTTAAATCTGTAAACCTCATGACGGCATTATCATTAGTGATATTGTAATAACTAATGGTAGTACTTACTTTTTTATTGAATGCTTCAACTTTAATACCACCTTCAAATTGATTAGCATATAAAGGATCTAAAATCAATTGTGCCCCATCTGGCTGATTTACTGGTGCAAGATTTTGAAATCCATTCATATAATTACCAAATAACGAAACCTGATCTTTTACAACCTGATAAACCAACCCTAATTTTGGTGATAAAGACGTCTGATTGTATGCTGGAGTAGTACCACTTTCTTTACGGTCAAAATTATCTACACGCAAACTTAACATCACCGAAAGTCGGTCTGCAAAACTAATTACATCAGAAGCATAAGCACTAAAGGTGTACTCTTCTCTACCCGCTCTTATCACGGGAGCCAGTGCTACGGCATCAATATCATTCTTTCTAACAGGAACGAAGTTTGTCGTAACATCAATTGTTCTAAAAGGAGCTGTAGGAGTTGGTGTAGACGAAAAAGTATCCGAATAATATCTGTAATTAATACCCGTTAAGAGTTTGTGTTTCAAGAATCCAGTGTTAAACTCCCCATTAATATTTTCCTGAATATTGGTATAATTACTAGAAATTGGCCCAAAAACCGTGGCGCGAATAGTAGCCGTTGTTGGCGAAGTCCAAGTAGGTGTTACTTGATAGCTATAATCGACATTCTCACTTACAAAAGAATACAAAGTAGTTGATTTCCAGCGATCTGATATTTGATATTCTGCCTGTACGAAAGCTTTTGAAGCCGATGACTTAGCGTCTGCATCTTCATGAACCAATGATTTTTTATAATCTATTTTAAACTCCGAAGGGTTTGTTATGCCAGAAGCAGCAGTCACTGTAGGATATAATGGTTTAGTACTGTTTACATTAAATAATTCAGCATCTATGTTAAATGTAAGCCTGTCTGTCGCCTTGTAGGTAATACTTGGAGTAACAGCCAGCGTATTATTAAAACCATAATCCAAAAAGCTTTTCTCCTTATTAACCGCTATATTAAGTCTGAACAATACTTTTTTATCTTTTGTAAGAGGCGTATTAATGTCGGCCGTAAGTCGGTTTAAACCAAAACTTCCGCCAGTGTACGCTATCTCTGTTGACGTTGCTTCAAAAGGTTTTTTGGTCACCAAATTCACCACGCCGCCAAAAGAAGATGCTGAAGAACCAAATAAAGTTCCTGAAGGGCCTTTCAAAATTTCGATTCTTTCCAGATTTGCAATGCCAACAGAAGAACGTCCTGACAAAGTTTCCATTCCATTTCTGGAATTAATTCCAACTGTAAATCCTCTAAAAATAGCTGCAAATCCTCCTGACGGATAATTAAGCGGAACAACTCCAGGAGAATTTCGAACGGCACTACCAATTTCTACCGCCATCTGTTCTTGCAAAAGTTCTTTATGTACTACGCTATAAACCTGCGGATTTTCTAAATTTTTTAGAGGCATTCTAGCCACATATACTGTTTTTTTTGAGACGATACTTTTTCTGCTACTAATTACAACTTCATTCAATTCTTTATTAGAAACCTTCAATTGTAGGTTGATTGTCGTTGTCTCATTGTCTACAACCACCACTTCTTGCTCTGATGTTTCGTATCCTGCCAAGGAAATTTGTAAAGTATACGTATTGGGTTTTACTCGGCTCAATTCGAAGCTACCATCATCATTTGTTGACGTATTGTATTTTGAGTTTTTTAATATGATATACACATCGGCTGCAGGATCGCCATCAGAAGTGGTAATTTGACCTTTTATTTTTCCATGATTTTGTTGGGCAAAAACAGAAATGCATGAAAACAAAAAGATAATTGTAAACAAAAAACTTGTTGTCCTAAAAGTAATATATTTCATTGTTTTGTAAATATTAGTTATTGTTTTTATTCATTCTAAATAAAAACAAGGCAAAAATATAAATTAATATTTATTTAACAAGTTATGATGAGAAGAATTAGTGCTTTTTTTATCAACCAATAGCGAAACAGAAGAAATGTTTTTTATATTTCACTTTAATTATTTATATATAGTCTAAATAATTATAAATTTGAAGAAAATTTAAAGGATCACTCGTGAGCATCCTTTTCTCTCTAAAACGCACGGAAAACAATGAAGAAAAAATTAATGAAAACTTTTGGCAAACTACACCTATGGCTGGGCTTAGGTTCGGGACTTATTGTTTTTATAGTAGCATTGACAGGCAGTATAATGGTTTTCGAAAAAGAAATTGACCAATATATAAATTCAGATTTTTACTTTGTTTCCACAATTGGCAAGACAAAAAAGCCCATTGATTACTGTACCGATTTACTTCAAAAAGAATATTCGATAAAAAAAATAACCCGAATTAGCACATTTAATGATCCTAAGCGAACACTATTAATTGTGGGAAAAGATATGGACGGTGAAAGTATCATTTTTGCGTTTGATCCCTATTCCGGTAAAATTTTAGGATCTGTAGATCAGGAAACCAGATTTTTCTCTATCGTTTTGTCGCTCCACAGGCACTTATTATTAGATGATATAGGAAAACTTATCACTGGAATCTCTTGTCTGATCTTTGCTTTTATGCTTATCTCCGGACTTATTTTGTGGTGGCCCAAAAAAATAAAAAACCTCAAACAAAGATTAACCGTAAAATGGGGAGCTTCTTTTAAAAGAATCAACTGGGATTTTCATTCTACTTTTGGGTTTTACAGCTTTTTATTTTTATTAACTATTTCGCTAACAGGTCTTGTATTTGCCTTCGATTGGTTCGAAAAAGGCATTTATTATTTTGCTGACGGCACAACAAAAAAGCTTTCGAATAAAGTTGAAAACCCAAACAAAACAGATCCAAAATTGAATAAAACTGCCTTTTATCAGACCATTTATAATCAAGCAGATAGTATTTTTGATTACCAAGGAAATATCCAGATTAGAATGCCAGCTGATACCATAAATAGTATTTTGGTACTAAAAGAAAATGTAGAAAAAACAATTCCATTTCAGTCCAGCGCAGCTTATTTTGATAAATATACGGCAGAAATTATTGAGTCAAGACCTTATGAGAATTTTTCAAGAGGTGATAAAATCAGACGTCTCATCTACCCTATTCATTCGGGCAGTATTTATGGATATCCTACCAAAATAATAGCTTTTCTCGTGTGTCTTTTTGCTTTGACCTTACCTGTATCAGGATTTTTAATTTGGTGGGGAAGAAAGAAAAAATAGTAGTTGTTGTGCACCACTATTTTACTGGATTTGGGTCTTTTGATGAAGTTTTTAGATGTTGGTAACTACAACTTTAGGAAAAACGCCTAAACGTTAGGTTTTGAAACCACAAAACCTAACGAGAACACCTAAACAATTAGATTAAAATCTTTTTTGCAAGGCGTTTGATTTGCTTTTTACCTCTCACCATACATTTATAAAATAGGCTTTCCGCTCTTTTTTGGTTATGAAAAATAAACTTCTACTCTAGCCCCGATGGAAGTGTATCCTTTTGCTTTTTTCTTTAAAAAGCAAAAGATATAGCGTACAGCGGGACGGGTGGTGATTATAAAAACAAAATTTCTGCTCCTATTCTTTAAAATCAATACTTTTCTGTGGTCTTGTGTCTTTATTTACGGCTCAATTGTATGTAAAATTTATTGTTTTAAATTAGAACTTTCCTCCGCTTCCTTTAAAATTGGTCAATCATTTTATCTTTTCTATTTGTTTAATTAATTAAAATAAAAAGCAAACAAATTAATTTATTGCTTCATGCAAAAAGTTTCTGTTTGAAATACTAATTAATCCATTATTTTATTCTTTTTGATTAAAAAAACACGTAATTTTGTTTAGCATTAAATTCAAATAGTTAAACAAAAGTATATTGCTTTTTTTAAGCTGTAAATAATCTGAAAGTAATAACCTCGATAGCATAGTAATTTTGAAAAAAAGGTTCCGTGCTTTACAAAACTGATGAGAAAAATAAAAAAAGAAAACCTACCGACTAAAATCTGCATCGTGTGTAAGTTGCCGTTTACCTGGAGAAAAAAGTGGGAGAAAGTTTGGGAGGACGTAAAATATTGTAGCGATAAGTGCAGAAAAAATAAAAATGAAAAATAGAAATACACCAACACTTCGGCTGATTCTTGGGGATCAACTCAATTACAATCATTCGTGGTTTGATACTATAGACAATACGATTACGTATGTGATGATGGAGGTTCGAACCGAAACGGATTATGCTACCCATCATATTCAGAAAGTGGTTGGATTTTTTGCTGCAATGCGCCAGTTTGCTGATTGGCTGCAATTGAAAAATCATAAAGTACTGTATATAAAAATAAACGATTCAAATAATTTACAATCTTTTGAATCGAATCTAAATACGATCATCAAGCAAGAGAATATCGCTCATTTTGAGTATCAGTTACCAGATGAATATCGTTTGGACTGTGTGCTGAAAAACTTTTCGTCCAGTCTTTCTATTTCGAACGAAGTCTTTGATACAGAGCATTTTTTTAGCACTAGAAATGAGTTAGGTGCTTTTTTTGAAGGAAAAAAGACTTTTATAATGGAAAGTTTTTATCGCACTATGCGAAAAAAACATGACATCATGATGGAAGGAAATAATCCTATTACCGGCCAGTGGAATTACGACAGTGACAACAGAAAAAAGTTGCCAAAAGACCATCGTGCCACAACACCTTTGCTTTTTAGCTCCGATGTTGCGTTAATAGCAGAGGAAATTTCGAAAACGACGATACAAACCATTGGAAAAATAGATGCAAAAAACTTTATTTGGCCCATAAACAGAGATCAATCACTAGAACTGCTGCAATTTTTTATAGCCGAGTGTTTGCCTTTGTTTGGTTCTTATCAGGACGCAATGTCGCCAGGTCAATGGTCGTTGTATCACTCTCGATTGTCCTTTTCACTAAACACAAAAATGATTAGTCCGCTTGAGGTTGTAAATGAGGCCATCCGAGCTTGGCAGCATAATCCCGAACTCATAGCATACAATCAGTTGGAGGGTTTTGTGCGTCAAATTATTGGCTGGCGAGAATATATGCGTGGTATTTATTGGTTAAAGATGCCCGAATATGCCAAATTAAATTTCTTTAACCATCAAGAAAAATTACCAGATTGGTTCTGGACAGGAAAAACCAAAATGAATTGCTTAAAAGATGCTATAACGCAGTCTCTAGAGTATGCTTATGCACATCATATCCAGCGTTTGATGATTACAGGAAATTTTGCACTCTTGGCTGGAATTGATCCAGACGAGGTCGATCAATGGTATTTGGGTATTTATATCGATGCGCTTGATTGGGTAGAAATTACCAATACCCGCGGAATGAGTCAATTTGCAGACGGCGGTATTGTAGGCACAAAACCGTATGTAAGTTCTGCTGCCTATATGGATAAAATGAGCCATTATTGTGGAAGCTGCTTTTATAATAAAGCGAAAAAAACAGGCGAAAAAGCATGTCCTTTTAATAGTTTGTATTGGAATTTTTATGACAAACACAAAGATAAATTATCTCAAAATCCGAGAATTGGGATGATGTACAATGTATGGAACAAAATGAAGCCAGAGGATAAAACAGTGCTTTTAGAGCAGGCGGATTATTATTTAAAAAATATCAACAGTTTATGAAAACAGCTATAGTTTGGTTTAAAACAGATTTAAGAGTTACTGACAACGAAGCATTACTAAAAGCAATTTCGCAGAGTGACAGTGTCGTTCCAGTATATTGTTTTGACGATGCTCATTTTGAAACTACCCCATACGGATTTAAAAAAACAGGTGATTTCAGAGCGCAGTTTTTGATGGAATCTCTGATCGATTTGGATGCAAATTTAAGAGCACTAGGCTCCGGTTTAATTATTTTGAAAGGAAAGCCAGAAATTGAAATTCCGAAGATCGTGAAACAGTACAGAGCGGCGAAGGTGTATGCCAAACGTGAAGTTGCTTTTGAAGAAAAACAGCTAGAAACATTAGTACAGTCTGAACTTTGGAAACTTAAATGTGAGTTGTTAACGCTGAGCACCAGTACTTTATATCATGCCGAGGATCTGCCTTTCTCTATAAAAGATATTCCGGATGTCTTTACAAATTTTAGAAAAAAAATTGAGAAAGATTCGGTTATTCGAGTGTCTTTAGAAAAGCCATCGACGATCAAGTCACCAGAGATTCCTAAACTAGAATTGCCGGACCTGAAAGAATTAGGTCTAAAAAAAGTAAAAATAGACAAAAGAGCGGCGATTGCATTTAAAGGAGGTGAATCGCAGGCCCTGAAAAGATTGGATTATTATTTTTTTAAAACAAAATCAATTTCGAACTATAAAGAAACCCGAAACGGAATGGTCGGTGCTGATTATTCATCCAAATTTTCGGCGTGGCTTGCTTTGGGATGTGTTTCTCCAAGGCATATTTATCAGGAACTTCAAAAATACGAATCTCTTCATACTGCCAATGAATCGACATACTGGCTGGTGTTTGAATTGCTTTGGAGAGATTATTTTAGGTTTATGATGAAGAAACACCAAAACAAATTTTTTCAGAAAAACGGCATTAAAAGCACTGACTCAGGAGTGAAAAAAGTTAATATTGAGCAGCTTCAAAACTGGATTAACGGTAAAACCGGCGTAGATTTTATTGATGCCAACATGATAGAACTCAAACTGACCGGATTTATGAGCAATCGCGGTCGCCAAAATGTTGCCAGCTACCTGTGTAACGACTTAAAACTTGACTGGCGTTATGGAGCAGCCTACTTTGAGCAGCAGCTTATTGACTATGATGTTTGCAGCAATTGGGGAAACTGGTCTTATGTGGCGGGCGTAGGCAATGACCCGAGAGGCAATCGTTATTTTAATATTGATAAACAAGCCTCAGATTATGACAAAAATAAATCATTTAGAAATTTATGGCTTAAGGATTAATAAAAATCCAAGCCTTTTTTTTCTAACAAAATCCATTTTTTATCACTGTTGAGCTTAAATGAGCCAATAAATTCCTTATTCCACTCCTCAGGTGATATTAGAGACAAGAATTCTTTACCATCCGTGTCAAGATAAAGATGATAAATTTCGCCCATTACAGGTTCAAACGAAAACCTGGCATTGTACACAAGTTCGTTCCATTTAAACTCATCTATTAATTTCTGATATTCAGATTTAAGTTCATTAAACTTGTTCTCGAATTCTTTATTGACATTATGAATTCCTCTGCTCTTCCAAGCCACAACGTCATCAACTTTTATTACGGGTGCACCAATATTTGTTGCGTATGGCAACTTACTTGAGTTATATCCTTCCTTCTCAGAATAAACAATATTGTCTGGTTTTTTATTTGCCATAATTGGGTTATCTCTTTATTTTTTTTAGATCATAAAGATACTATTGATTACAATCTTTAACAAATATTATGGATAAAATTACAGGTAAATTTGTCGTTTTAATAGCAATTTTAGTCTTAAAAAAAGAAATAAAATCTTAAAAAGAAATACAAGCAAATACCAACCGATGCTAAATTATTTTTGGTAAGAAATTTACCTTTTATTTTACTATGATTTTGGTTGAATTGAATAGTTAAAAGCGAAAAAGTTGCCTTATTAGTTGTATTTTTTTCTTTAATTTGTCATTTTCCAGCGGTATTTGCAAAGTTTAAAAACCTTATATTTACGTTCTGGTGGACAAAATTACGCTGTACAAATAATCAATTTAAGCATCGTAAAGCAATTAATTTTAAGAAGTGAAGATGGAAAAATATGCCGTATCAGAAACAATATTACCTTTGGTGGATAATCCTATAGTAAACCGTTTCATAAAGAAAGCCGATTTATTGCCTGATCCTGAATCTTGCCTGAATTCAATGGACAAGAAAGAAAGACCCATGCAGGATTTGAGTATTCCGTTTAGAGATGTAACCAATGCTACCACTAAAAAAGAAAGTTTTGCGCGACTTATTGAAAAATTAGACGTTGAAAATAGTATCAGATATCAAAAAACAATAGAAGATACCTATTGCAACGTGTATTCTTACGATTATTGTTATTTTTCTAAAGTATACCTACCAACGGTTTGGTGGACAGCGGAATCTCTTGAAAAAATACTAGAAGGCCAGGAAATAGAAGCTGTTTTTGAAGAAACGGTTGACCGTATCTATTCTAGCGCCATACACGACTGGTTTTTGCAGTGGGGAGCCAGTTTTGGCTGGAAAAGAATGTTTACCACTGATGAAATTCAGAATCATGTTAACACCAATGGCGGTGTTGGAATTATTTGCGCCAAAAGAAAAATAAAAGGTCTCTCTGGACACATTGTGCCTGTTGTGCCAGAAACGGATTTTCATAAAGCCTATCGAGAAAATGGTGTAGTCGTTTATCCGTTGCAATCACAGGCAGGAAAGCTCAATTACAACTATTTTTCAGAAGTTAGAAAAGATTGGTGGAATGACGAATTATACTCTTCTTATGTTTTTTATTATCATGAATAAATAAAAATAGGTAACCCAATTTCTAAATTTAAGACCGTAATTGATTTTCAATATATTAGCTACTTGTAAATAACATAAAAAAGAACTACTTTTGCAACTTAGAAAAAAGAAGAATAGCAAAAGTTGCAATTAGGTTATTCATCTGCTCAAAATACTGATTTAAAAGTAATTAATAACTTTATTGATTTTATAACTCTTTTATAAAATTTGACTTTTATATTCGTCTTTCGGTTGATACACGTGCAAAATTTCTAAGAATAAAATAGAATTTCATACAATTTTAAAAGTAAAACAAGCCTTTTTAGTGGATGCAACCTGGATGCTTTCTCCATTAAATGACTTTTTGGCTCTGATTATTAACCGATTATAATTGTATTTTCGAATAAAAATAATGCCTTTAAAAGAATAATTCATCATAAAAAAAGAAAATTAGTATAAATGAAAGACAATCAGACACAAAAATATTATTGGGGAATAGGATTAGAAAACGAAACCTACATGCAATTTGAAGAATCCCTAATAGTTTCTGGTGAGTTTATACAAGAAAAAATTGGTTTTGAAAAATATAGTATTGACTACAGAAAATGCTACAAACCAGAAAGTTTAGCCCCTTTGTTGAAAAAAGCTTTTGGTTTGGATAAAAACTACAAAGTGAGCCGAATGATGAACAGTCATTCGCTTGAAAAACTAGACATCAACTATCAGCACA
Source organism: Flavobacterium flavipigmentatum (assembly GCF_020911905.1). NCBI lineage: Bacteria > Pseudomonadati > Bacteroidota > Flavobacteriia > Flavobacteriales > Flavobacteriaceae > Flavobacterium > Flavobacterium flavipigmentatum. The sequence goes on from NZ_CP087133.1 coordinate 3,289,457, forward strand.
AAACGTTATCACCCATAAAACCATTGCTTGATACAGAAGCTGGAGAAGTGATCGCACAACCCACCGAAAATCCTGAATATCTGGGACAATCGATCATGGAGCTTTTTCTTGAAGATCAGCCGTACAACATTCAGAGTATGATTACCCAAAGAAATAAAACAATGGGTTCTGTACATTTTGATGGCGATTCTATTGAATTTGTAACCAAATATTTTGAAAACAGAACAGTTGTTGATTCGTGTAAAGAACTAAAAGCAACCAAAAAATTATTCCTTGATAAAATCAATGAATCGGCGGTACTTGACGGAAAATTAAATTTTCCAGACTACAACAATGGTCTGAATATGTTTATGACCAATCAGGAGAATCTGGTTTTGTTTAATAACGGAACCTATCATTTTCATATCACTTTGCCTACGCTAACAGAAGACAGCAGAATTATTGATTATGATAATTTTGAGAAAACGCACGCCAATGCTATTTATTTATTACAATGGTTTGAGCCTTTTTTTATAGCCACTCTTGGAAGCCCTGATATTATGGGTGTGATTAGCGATAAATACAGTTTAGACAAAAAATTTACTTTGGGTTCTATGCGCAATGCGATGTCGCGATACATAGGTGTAGGAACTTTTAATAAAGCGATGCCAAAAGGTAAAATTTTAACTTATAATGTAGACGAGTTTAGAAAACTTCTGAAATTTGAAAAAGAAGAAAACATTTGGTGGCGAGACCAGATCGAAGTCGAGATGGAATATGAACTACTTTCGGAAGTTGGACTTGATTTTAATCAGGAAAAAATGTATCAAAGTGGTTTCGAATTCAGAAGTTTTGACGAGTTTCCGGCTGAGTATTTAAACGATGTTCTTTTTTCTATTATTTTAATTTGTGAGCATTCTTTAAACCTGGCTGATGTTCAATGGGCACATGACAGCAAAGCATGGAATAACCTGGTTTTTAAAACCTTAAAAATGGGTTATGCAACCGAAATTAATGAAGAAGAAAAGGCTGAAGTTTTAGATTTATTACAATTATTAAATCCGTCTAATAGCGATTACAACGCATTAAAAGCTGAATTTGAAGCTATCGTATTGCTAGATGAATTTTTCTTTAAAATTCTGGCTGTTTTGCATGACAGATACAAAGACAGCAACATTTGTCTGGATGCTATGTACGGTCAAAAAACAAGTGCTCCACCAAAATGGAATAACTTTAATAAATACCAAACAGAAAAGCATTTGCAGCAAATTGGTGCTTTTTGTGAAAACTAAAACTAAACAAAAACGGCTCAGTCACTTTATGATTGGGCCGTTTGTTTTATTAAGGAACACTTTTATATCACTCCAAATTTTTCCTTGTATCTCTTTAATTCTAAATCAGTTTTGCAAAGCAACTTTTCTAAAAGAAAAACCTTGTCTTCATAGAGTTTTTCTACTTTACTGCAAGTAGCCATAAAATCTCCAACGTCGTTTTCTTTGACATTCTTAAAATAACGCTGACCTTCAAAATAAACGATATCTTCTAAATTTACCTCTAAAACAACAGCTATTTTTTCTATTTTTTTATAGCTAATATTGTTTTTTCCACTTTCAATTTTGCTGTAACCGGCTTGCGTAATACCAAGGCAATCTGCCATATATTCCTGTGTATAATTTTTTAATTCTCTTATACTTTTAATATTATTTCCTATTGAAGTATTCATAAATTCAATTTAAACAAAATCACTTTACAACTAAAAGTGAAATGATGTTTGATATTTTTTTTGATTATTAAACTTTTAGAAATCTACCTCTTCGTTCGCACTACCCTACTCTCTATACAACCAAAACATTAATGAAAATATTTCATCACAACAAATAATAAAAATAAATAAAAACAGAATATACTATTTTTGTAATAAAAATAATACCAGACGTAAATTAAAACCCTATTTGCCTTTCTGAACAATAGAAATGCAAAGTAAAAATAGGTTTTTATGATAAACAATAACATTTGTTAACAGTTTGAATCAATCTTCCTTATTTCCGTACTTCAATCGGCTTAAATGAACAGAGGTTATATTGAGATAAGAAGCGATGTAATGTTGCGGCACACGCTCTAGTATTCTGGGAAACGTAGCATTCATGCTATTGTATCGCTGCAAAGGAGTCTGAGTGTATAATGCCTTAATTCTATCATTAAGCATAAAGAAGTAATTTTCAGCAATCAACCTGCCTAATTTTTCTCCATTCTTTAGATTTTTGTACAACTCTTGCACCATTTCGATCGTGATAACAAGAACCGTTGTATTTTCACTTGCCTGCATTGAAAAACTGGAAGGAATACCTTTTATAAAACTTTCATAATTGGTCGCAAAAGTATTTTCTACAGCAAAATGAAAAATCCTTTCTTCATCGTTATCATCAACATAATAACTTCTTATTAAGCCATTTATAATGAAGTATATGTTTTTGCAAATTGTATTCTGACAAAGAATAACCTCTTTTTTACTGAATTTTTCAACAGTAAACTTTGGAGAATATTGAGCCCATTCTGAATCACTAATTTCAATAAAACTTGAAATCAATTCACGTATTTTTTCAAGATCATGATCCATTTTACTATTTATTCTTAGAATTTTAAACCAACTTAAAAAAGCATTTAGCCTTTGATACTTCAATATACTATCAAATAAATGCTAAATCATAAATTGGTAAAAGCTGTCTCTTTATTTAATGTGTAAAATTAACGCTTTTGATAGTTTCACCTTCTTATTAAAAACTTAAAAAAACAAAAAATGTAAACGATTACTTTTTTATTATTAAAGAGTAACATGAATTGGATCAATAAGTTGAAAAACTAAGTACAATTATCTTTTAATTTAAAAATATTGCTTGGCCTATTTTAATACAAATCCCTATCAGAAACCTCATGTTTCCTTGAAATTTCAATGCGCTGTCCCCAGCATTTAAATGTATTATTCTTTGACAATTATTTACGGTGCAGGCAATAAATAGCCGAAATAAATGTTTTTAAATAAGTTTTACTGTAATGGATCATGAGGTTCATTTATATTTAATTTATTAAAAGCTAATGATTATGAAAAGGATATTTTTTACAATTATGATGATGGCTATTGCCCTACAAGGATATGCACAAAAGGAAATGAGCAATAAATACAGAGCTATTCCGCCAGCAGATTCAAAAATGAAGGAAATTGCTCCTCCAAAGGAAATTATTCCTCGAATCGCTCCGTTAGAATTTACTAAAAAGCCAGATTCATTAGAAATCAACCCTGAGGAACTTTTTAAGAATACCATGCTTTACAAAAAAGAAGCCAATACAGATGGTATTTTTTACAGAAGAAATCAGTTTTTAGGAAATTTTAAAACGAAAGCTTTTGTTTCTACTATTCGTTACAGAGATGCTGCTTTTGTTGATGGAGACAAAATAAAAGTATATCTGAATGATAAAATAATAGAGCCTCAAGTGGGTTTGAATGGTGAATTTCAGGGATTCAAAATTAATTTGGTACCTGGAATTAACAAAATTGATTTTGAAGCGTTAAACGAGGGTTCTGCATCGCCCAATACTGCAGAATTTCAGGTTTATGACGATAAAGGAGTGGCTATTGAGGCAAGTCAATGGAATGTTGGTACGGGTTATAAAGCTACTATTGTGTTAATAAAAGAATAAATGGAAGTTGTTAAAAAACTGATATTTTCTCCATTGAAATGATCGCAGCCAAAGTCATCATCAAAAAAGTATAAAATAGGATAGCCAAAAAAAGTGACATTTTTTCATTATAGAAAATGAAAAATGCCACTTAGGTTTGTAAAATTTAATTGAGTTTAGTTGATGAAGCCAAATTTATCTTCAAACATTTTTCCAATAACAGGAATAGGTTTCTTTTGTTCGTTGGCAGCATTAATTATTCCGAAAATCCACAAAATAAAAAGAGCATAACCAATGTAATTAAGAAAATAAAGCGAAGTTACCGTAAAGACCACAACAGAAAGTATAATATTTACTGCAAAGGAAAATAGAAAAATTCCGAAGCCTTGTTTAAGGTGATAGGTTACAAGATCACTTTTTGGTGTTACATCTTTGCTTTTTACAAAAGCTATAATCCAACCAATGATGGTGATGTAGCTCAGGATTGATAAGGATTTATTATTCATTGTTTCAATTTTTAGTGTGGTTCAAAAGTAGATACAATTAGAGAAAAACAAAACAACCACTTTGTCATGTGTAGCTTTTGGTTGGTATTTGGATCAGTTAAATTTATATGCAGTGAATAATTAGATTTCGTCTTTCATTAATTTAAAAAATTGCTCTTTTTTTGCTCTTGATATGGGCACTACAGATTTATCAATCATGTGAACCATACCTTCTCGGGAATAACTCAGAATAGCATTTACATTAATAAGATGTGATTGATGTACACGAAAGAAAACTGGTGCTAGTAAAATATCTTCATAATTTTTTAAAGGTTTTGAAACCATTATTTTTCGGCCGTCCGTTAGAAAAAAAGTGGTGTAGGAGCCCGAAGTTTCACACCTTAAAATCTGTTCTAATTTCACAACATACATCGCTTCCTGCGTTGGTAGAACGAGTCTGTCAGGCGTTTTAGAAACATTGGTTTGCAATTCGGTGATTTGTTGTTTTTCTAACACTCTTTCCTCTAAAATGGCAATACGGTCAATTGCTGTTTTTAGTTCTTGTGAATCTATGGGTTTAAGCAAATAATCGACAGCACTGTATTTGAATGCGTTTATGGCATGCTGCTCGTAAGCGGTTGTAAATATGAGATGAAAAGCATTAAAAGAAATTTGCTGCAGTACCTCAAAACCAGTTCCGTCTTTGAGCATAATATCCATAAAAACCAAATCAGGTTTGAGTCTGTCGATCATTTTTGTGGCTTCTTCAACGCTTTCGGCATATCCTATGATCTGAATATTTTCTCCGGCCACCATTTCAAGCATAATAGATAAAGCTTCTCTTAATCGATGCTCGTCTTCTATAATTAATGTTTTGTATATCATTACAATATCGGAATGTTTAAAATTACTATACAGCCCTGCCCGTCTGTTTCAGGCTCTCTCTCTTTTACAGTAAAACCGGCGTTTGGATTCTCTTTTTGCATTTTTGTCAATCTTTCATCTGTAATGGTGGTAGATAAAGATTGATGTGTATCGTTGATTTTTAATTTTCTTGAAGCGGCTAATCCAATTCCGTTGTCTTTGATGGTACAGATCAAATTTCGTTTTATTTCGTCTTCTTTAAAATAAATTTCTATTAATCCTCGTACATTATTCTCCTGGGGTTTCAAACCATGTTCTACTGCATTTTCTATAAAAGGCTGAATCAATAAAGGCGGAATTAAAACATCAGTTTCAATAGTGCCATCACATTCAATTACATAATCAAAACCATTGTTTAAGCGAAGCTGCTGCAGTTCGATATAATTTTTCAAAGTATTTATTTCTTCTTCCAGAGAAATAGTTTCCTTGCGGGATTGTTCTAAAACCTGTCTGGTAAGTTTGGCAAATTTATTTAGATAAGAAACTGCCGGAATAGTATCTTTTTGCAGTATCATACTTTGAATATTTCCTAAAGCATTAAAAATAAAATGAGGATCCATCTGCGAACGCAATAATCGTCTTTCTAAGGATAGTCTGGCCGAAAGATTTTCTATCGTTTCTTTTTCCATCAATTGTACTTTCAATTCGCTATTGGCTTGTTCCTGCTTTAGAAAATCTTCTCTATTTTGATAATATCGCTGACGATAATAATAGGAACGAAACATAAATATTAATCCAATTAGCAAAACTCCGGCAATGGCATATCCTAATAGTTTATTTTTTTGTTGTAATTCATTTTCGAGTTCAAGCTGTTTGATACGTTCTGCCTTTTTAGAAGATTCATATCTGGCTTCGGCATTTTGCAATTTAGACTGAGTTGCTTCATTATATTTCAGCTGATTGTATTTTGCATAAAGAGTATCGTAAGCATAATAGGCCTTAAAATCTTTTCTTTTTACAGAAACATCTTTCAAACAGCTGTAAAAAGTTGCCAATAGATAATTATCAGTATACGGAAGTTTTTTTTGGTAATTGATTCCCTCTATAAAAAGAAGTTCCGCTTTTGTATAATCGCCTTTTTGAGTAAAATAATATCCTTGAAGTCCAATCGCACTGCGGTAAATAATTTTTATATTGTATCTTTTGGCAATTGTAGTCGCTTTTTCAAGATTCATCAAAAAGGCTTTTTCGTCAATCGACTTGGGGTCTTTGGTGTAAAGATCGGCAAGATTGATGTAAGCAATACCTATGTTACTTTTACTAATGATTTTATCGGCGTTTTTTTCTGCTAAAGCAACGGTTTCTTTAAAAAATTTTACAGCAACTTCCCAGTCGCCTACTCCACCCGTTTCCAGTTTATCGGTTAAGAAACTTCCAAAGGCCAGTCTTGCATACAAGTTACTTTCGGGATCTCCAGATTTTGCCGCATGAATCATCGCTTCTCGGGCATATTTCTCTACTTTTGGAGGAGAAGCAGGCGAAAAAAGATACGATATGTCCGAAGCTATTTTGGCACATTGATCGTGTGCGTTTATTTTAGAAAACAATTGATAAGCCTTTAGTAAATAATTCAACGCCTGAGGTTTATCTTCTATATACGACTTTAACGATCCCATTGCAGCTGCCGCATGAGCTTTTGCCCGCACATTCTGTACATTTTTAGAAAGATAATAAGCTGTATCTGCATAATGCAAAAACTCTTTTAGATGAAGTAAACGCCTTTGTGTGAGTGCGAGATAAGCATAACAGATTACTTCATCGACTTTGCTTTTGTTTTTTATGGCTAAATTGAGAGCTTGATGCTGAATTTTAAGAGAACCTGTCGTATCCGAAAAGCGTTTTGCATACCCCAGACTGACTATTTTTTCGACAGAAGAAATACTTTGTGCCTGAAGTGGTGCGACAAATACAAACGATAATAATATCAAAAAAATCAGGTGTTTTTTTCTTGCTTTTTTGAATCTAATAGTAAATATTGTGGGCATAAATAATAGTAATTGACGGCAAAATACAAATTGTCATTTGACTTACCAAACATTTATGCGTTGTTTTCAAACGATAACACACTTAATCATAAGGCCTTCAGAATAAGATGAATTTATTAGATTTCCAATATATTTCAGACGTAACCAAATAAAAATCTAAAGTATCCATTTACCAATTCGCAGTAGGTATTAATTTTTGTATGAAGTAATCTTGTCCTATTAAATTATTAAAAAAACAAATCTACCATGAACAAGAAAAGCCTTATATTACTAGCAATTGTTTTCTTTTTTCTAACTCAAATCAGTTACAGTCAATTTGATGAAAAGCGTACTAAAATAGAAATTAGTATCAAAGATGGAAATAAAACGATAATTGTGCCTGTACGCTCTTCAACAGTATCTTTTAGCAGATCAGCAAATTCTGTAAAAGATACAGAGAATAGCAATGATTTAAAAAATTATTATTTGTCCATCGATTTTGAAAAACAGGATATCAACTTATTGCGCGCTTTCGCTAAAAACAAGACGGGAATCGACGGTGAATTGACTATGATTGATATTTACGGAAAAGCACCATCAAGAAAATTTGAATTTAAAGGAGCTACATTAGATGCTTTAAGTGACCAGTTAAATGGCGATTATTCGAGCTCGTATTTTTCATTGAATTGCCGCTCCTTAATAATAGACGGTGTAACTTTAGAATAGTATAAAATGTCACAACTTAAATATTTTACAAGGAATGGCAATAATTATGTCATGAAAAGAGAATTAGGTTTTGCTATATTAATTAGCATTGGACTTGCCGCATTTGCTGTGGGAGGAATCTGGATCAATAATATGGCTATGTTTTGGATTTTTGGTGTTTTATCCATTTTTTGTATTATTTCTATTTGGTCAAAACAGGTGATTATCGATTTAAAAGCAAATGAAATAATAGTAAAAGTGGGATTAATTGGGAAACCTGTTCCTATTCCGTTACAAGATTTTCAAAATTTTGAATTGATAAGAATGAAGCATTTTTTTGTTACGATCAACACATCACTAAACGTAAATTATTTAAAGGATGGAAAAGAAAAATCTATTTTGATTGCTCAAGGATTTACTGCCAGAGCAATGCAGAATTTAGCAAATGAATTAGACGAAATACTGAACAGCAATGAACATTCGTGAAAGATACAATATAAAAGAAACATCAGATTCTTTTTCATTTCAGCCAGCAAAACCGCTGCAAAAATTATCGCATTGGTTTTTGGCTGGTCTTTTTGCAGGAGCTATCGTATTGCCTTCTTTAAGGGAAATTTTAGACGAAGCTTTCTTTTATGCCCTTTATATTTTATTGGTTTGTGGTGTACTCAATAGCTTATACGATATGATGATCAAAGCGAAAATACTTTATACTTTTGATCTCAAAAATAATTCGATTTATCGAATGAGCCCCTTTTCTGCAAACAAAAAAATTATGAAACTCGAAGAAGCAGTTATTTTTGTCAGCTCCGAAATGGGAAGCTGGCATTATAGTTTGGGGGCTAAAAAAAGTCATTTTATAAAAAGTTACGCGATCAGCGAAAATTTCGGTTCAGGAAAAAAAAGCGAACAAAAAGAAGAAGAATACGAAAAACAAGTTTTAATGAAAATCAACAAATTGATTGATTCAGTTCATGCTTCAAAAAATTAGATTGATACGAAATTTCTAATCCAAAAAAAATCTCCGAAATCTAATGACTTTGGAGATTTTTTAATTTGCGGATTCTTTCAGAACTATTTAAGAATCATTTTACTCAAGATTTAAAGGAGATTACAATTATATAAAATAGTTTTTTTATTGAATTTATATTAGAATTTTGATTGGAAATAAACGCTATTCTAAACTATGATTCCACTAAATCATGCAATCTCTGCTAACGTATTATCAGTAGCAATAAATTTTATCTTAAAATTATTCAATACAATATTATTTCTGAAGATCTTTACTTTTTAAAATCAGTAACGATCTTTCCATCAAAACGGTACACACCCTTCATAGATCCAAACCAAATATTCCCATCACTAGCTTCTAAAATCCCAAAAAGACCGTTTCCACCTGACTTAATTTCGGTTATAGTAGGCTTTTTATCAGACAAAGACTTTCCATCATACCGAAAAAGTGCCCAAACTTGGCTATTATCCCTTTGCGAACTAGTCCAAATGTTGCCTTTTTTATCTTCGATGATAAAACCCACAAAATTTTTTGTAAAATTGATCAATGCATTACCATCATAGCGCCAAAGACCATCAGCCCCACCAAGCCAGACATTTCCTTTTTTATCTTCGATTAAAGAACGAACATTTTTAAAAGGTTTGTTATCGTGTGTAAAAACAGAGAATGTTTTACCATCATAAACAAAGGTGTTACCTCTTGTGGCAAACCAAAATTTACCTTTTGTGTCTTCAATAATAGAAGTAATTTCATAAGGACGTCTATTAGGAAAAGTTTTTCCAGTTCGATCCTCATTCATTACATTCCCATCTATTATATAATTTCGAAAGGACATCCCGTCATAACAGCTTACACCCCCAGAAACACCAAACCAAATTTTGCCTTTTTTATCTTCATAAATACTTGTAACTTCATTGTTAAGCAATCCCTCATCGGTCGTAAAATTCTGAAAGGATTTCCCATCGTAACAATAAACACCTGAGCCTATAGAACCGAACCACAAATTGCCTTTTTTATCTTCTAAAATAGAAAAAAAACGTGTCGAAATCACTTTACTTGTAATGTTGGTAAAAGACTTTCCATCGTAACGAAAAATACCAGAAAATGCAGCGATCCAAATGTTGTTCTTTTTATCTTGTATAATATTTCGAGCTATCCATTCAGGTCCTTCGGAGGTGATTACATCATTGGTTTCGGGATTGATAATAATTTTTTTTCCTTCTGATTGGTTTTGTCGACAAGAGATTGTCATAACGATTAAGAATGTACAACAAATTTTGAATATATAATACTTATCTAATTTTAATTTCATATAAATGGTATTTTTTAATGATGCACAATTGTATATTATACTATCTCAGTAGAATATTTAATACTTTCATTACGCAATGTACTATAAAGTTTCAAAAAAGAATATTTGAGATTTAATTATTTTTTAAAATAACAAAAATAGAAGCTGATGGATTTGTGAAGAAAAATATCTTTAATAAAATACTCCTTAATTTCTTAAGGAGTATTTTGGTGGAGTATCAGGGATAAAAGTTTGAAAGTTTGAATACCTAGTCACTATTTTGATGTTCTTAGATAAGGTAAAATTATGGTAGAGTATAATTTGATCAACTTAAAAAACCAGTAACCAATTCAATAATTTTTTCAGGATTTTCCTCTATCATATAATGCCCACTATCTATAATTCCTTCTACTTTGCAGTTAATTGCCACATAAGGTAATCCCATTTTTATATAGTTGTAACTTGAGTTACTCCCGATACCCAAAACCGGAATGGTCAACGGCTTATAGTTTTTCGAATCTTCTATATCTTGTGTAAAACTTTGATACCATGCATTAGAAGCACGTATATTTTCAGGGTTGTTGTATACTGATGCATAAACTTCCCGTTCAAAATCAGTCATTTTTGTATCATCCAGCATTACATAGGAAAAAAGATAATCAAGCAGGTACCTGAATCTGTCTTCTAATAATTTTTCAGGAAGATGCTTGACCTGATTAAAGCCCATCCACCATACATAGGGCATGTTAATATCCATTTTATTTGTAAACGTTCCTTTTGCCGGTATCAGCGGCATTTGCAACATACCCTCAGTAGGATGAGCACCATCCATCACAATCAATTTATTAATTACCTCAGGATAATTAAAGGCAAAACTCATTGCTATCATACCTCCAATATCATGCCCTAAAAGGTTTACTTTTTCAAATCCCAGATGCTTTGTAAGTTCATAAATATCTTTGGCCATTGTTTTTTTGTTATAACCATCTTCTGGTTTTCCAGAAGTCCCCATACCTCTTATGTCAACAACAATTACCCTATAACTTTTTGCAAGTTGGGGTGCAATTCTATGGAAAGAATACCATGTTTGCGGCCATCCGGGCAGGCATAATAAGGGCATACCGCTACCACCTTCTACATAATGCAGTTGTATACCATTCACCACTGTATATTTATTTTCAAATCCCAACCAGTTTTTAATAAGCTCTTCATCAGAGTACTGGTCAGTGCTGTTCTTTTTATTTTCAATATTCATAATTCTAAGTATTTAAATATTATCTTCTACTTTAGACCACATCAAATTGAGATACCTATCGTTATCAAGTGCTTCGTGATGTACTAAAAACATACTGTATAAGTACTGTGCCTGCTGCCATTTTGGGTATAGCTCATCTTCTCCGGCAGAGTCCTGTGCCCGCTGTATTTTATTGTAAGCAGAGAATCCTTCCATAGAACCCATATCAACAAGTTTAAATTTTTTATCTTTATATTGCTCGCTTAAGGCAACCAAGTCGTTTGGGCTAACTCTGAAACTGGCAATTCTTAAATATCTTGGTGTTGTAGCATCGAGTGCAGCTTTCGCAGTAAAAGCCGCTGTATCGTCCATGGTTGTGAAATCAATTTTCCAGTCGGCTTTATCGTCATAATAAGCGACCGTTTGACCTTTTACATTAAATAGCGGAGTATTGTATCTTAAAATATCAGCAAAGCATCCATTAAAAATAGTAGTGGCTTTGATAGAGCTTTTTTCAAGGTGATGTCCAAACTCTTTTCTTAAATCAAAATTCCTATTTTCACCCTCGGGGATATTTGTAAATTCGGAAGAAAAATCTGAGGGTATAAAACGTGGTACTCCAGCTGCAATAGCTGCGTGTAATAGTTCTAATTGTGCATTAACAATTACATCATATAATCCTGTAACGGCAGATACCACACATGAAGCACCCTGGCATATAGGGGTAAGTTCTTTTTCTTTAAATTGAGTAACTTCAATAATCTCAACTCCGATTTTTTTAAGGGCATCAACTTTTAAGGGATTGCTACTATCGCGTACGATTGCTTTAACATGAGTCCCCGCTTTAATTAATTCCGTACAAATACGATGGCCTAAATTTCCGGTAGCGCCGGCTACCACAATAGTGTTTTTCATTGTCATTATTTTTAATGCAAATCTAAAACGCCATTGTCATTTAAAAAGCTACCATTTGGTAGGTAATTACTATTTGATGTTTTTTCGTATCCTGCTTAATGCATTTGGAGTGATACCAAGGTAGGAGGCAATTTGTTTTACGGGCACTCTTTTCATTAATTCGGTATCACGCATAAATTCTAGGTAGCGTTCTTCTGCCGATAACGTTTGAAAACTAATAATTTGATTAATCATTCTGATAGCCATGTTTTCCCAGGTAATCCTGCCAAATTCCTGCCAGGTGGGAATTTGTTTGTACAATATTTCCATGTCATCTCTATGAATGCAAAATAATTCTGTTTTTTCGATAGCTTCAATATTAAAACGTGTGGGGAGTTGAGGATTTAAACTCGATATTTCGGTAAAAAACTCATCTTTAACAATTACCCATGCTGTTAGTTGTTCTTCATAATCTCCGTAATAAAAGCGCAAAGCCCCTTTTTTTATAAAATAATAATGATTAGCAATTTGGCCTGTTTTTAAAATAAACTGTCCTTTTTCAAGCATCATTTCTTGAAAATTAGACAAAATATGCTCTAGCTCATCTGCGCTAATTACTACTTTAGATTTAATAAAATCAGATAATTGTTTCATTGAATATCATTAAAAATTGTGCTAAGATACAATTCAAATGCAACCGATTCTGAGAAAAAGTTACTTAGTAGTTGCGAAAATAATTGGAAGCCTTGTTTGGGATTAAAAAAAAATAGCGGCTTGGCAGAAAAATAAATATAAAAAAAACTCCTTAATTTCTTAAGGAGTTTGTTGTGGGCGATGAGGGGTTCGAACCCCCGACCCCCTCGGTGTAAACGAGGTGCTCTGAACCAGCTGAGCTAATCGCCCTTTGTTTAAAGGTGTGCAAATATACATCTAGAATTTGTATTTGCAAGGATATTTCGAAAAAAAAAGAAATATTTTTTGATTTAATTTTTAGTGATCTCTTTTACAGTGTTTTATTTTTTGAATTTTAAAGCTTTTTAGAAGTGGCTTTTTACTTTTTATTAAAATATTAAATCTAAATGTTAACATTCTTTTGTATTCAGGGGCTATAGTCATACATTTGCTGTACTTAATTGTATATACAAATGGCAAGATTTCAAGAAAATGATTTACCCAAAGCTAAATTAGACTCTAATTCACTACAAAAAGCTTTACGAATTTTTAAATATGCTAAAAACCATAAATGGAAATTTTTTGTCGGACTTGTTTTTTTACTGCTGACAAGTGCAACGGCTCTGGCTTTTCCTAAACTGATGGGAATGCTGGTAGATTGCGTTACCAATAAAGACTTAAACAAAGCCAACGAAATTGCGCTGGCATTGATGGGCATACTGACGCTACAAGCCATTTTTTCTTTTTTTAGAATTTCACTTTTTGTAAATTTTACTGAGAATTCCTTATCCAACATACGTTTTGCGTTGTATGAGAATTTGGTAAAATTACCCATGTCTTTCTACTCACAAAAACGTGTAGGTGAATTGAACAGTCGAATTAGTGCAGATATTTCGCAATTGCAAGATACTTTTACCACCACCATTGCAGAGTTTTTAAGACAATTTATTTTGATCATTGGAGGGTTTGTTATTTTAGGAAGTATCAGTCCGAAATTGACATTGATGATGTTGGCTATTGTGCCGGTTGTGGCTGTAGCGGCAGTTATATTTGGTCGCTTCATTCGAAAATACGGTAAAAAGACACAAGATAAAGTAGCAGAAAGTCAGGTAATTGTAGAGGAAACGCTGCAAGGAATAAGCAATGTAAAAGCTTTTGCTAATGAATGGTACGAATTAGAACGTTATAAAAATAAAATCAAAGAAATTGTAAAAATAGCCATCAAAGGCGGGCAATACCGAGGTTATTTTGCATCGTTTATCATATTATGTCTTTTTGGTTGTGTGGTAGCTGTGGTTTGGTACGGAATTACACTAACAATAAAAGGTGAAGTTCAGGGCGTTGGAGATTTAATTTCGTTTGTACTTTATACCACTTTTATTGGGGCTTCTTTTGGAGGAATTGCAGAAATGTATGCTCAGATTCAGAAGGCCGTGGGTGCTACAGAACGCGTTTTTGAACTTTTGGAGGAAACTCCAGAAGAAATAAATGCCAATAAAAAAGGAGTTATTTTAGAAAAAATCAAAGGAAACGTGACTTTTAAGAATGTTGCTTTTAGTTATCCTTCAAGAAAAGAAATTGAGGTACTAAAAGATGTTAATTTCTCTGCCGATTTTGGGCAAAAGATTGCTCTTGTAGGACCAAGTGGTGCAGGAAAATCGACTATTTCTTCGTTGTTATTGCGTTTTTACGATATTACTTCGGGTGAAATTTTGGTAGACGGGAAAAGCATTTACGATTATGATTTAGAAAATCTTCGTGGCAATATGAGTATTGTACCGCAAGATGTTATATTGTTTGGAGGTACCATTAGAGAAAATATTGCTTACGGAAAACCCGATGCTACTGACGAAGAAATTTTTCTGGCTGCGAAACAAGCCAATGCGCTAAATTTTGTTGAAGGTTTTCCGGAGAAATTCGAGACTTTGGTAGGAGAACGTGGTGTAAAACTATCTGGAGGACAGCGCCAACGTATTGCAATTGCAAGAGCTTTGCTTAAAAACCCGAGTATTTTGATTCTAGACGAAGCTACTTCTTCATTAGATAGTGAAAGCGAAAAACTGGTGCAGGAAGCTTTAGAAGTTTTGATGGAAGGAAGAACCAGTATTATTATTGCGCACCGTCTTTCGACCATTAGAAAAGCAGATAAAATTCTGGTGTTGGACAACGGAAAAATTACCGAAGAAGGAACACATCAGGAATTAATGAATCTAGAAAACGGAATTTATAAAAACTTAAGCAATCTTCAGTTTAGCAATTCTTAAACTGGAATTTAAAAAAATGTGTATGCGTTTATAGACTTTGTGTATGCGTTTATGGAGGTTATGCATGCGTTTACGTAGGTTGTGCATGCGTTTTTAGACTTTGTGTATGCGTTTATGGAAGTTGTGCATACGTTTATAGAGATTGTGTATGCATTTATAGACTTTGTGCATACGTTTTCAGACTTTGTGGGTACGTTTATAGGAGAGTGTCCAAAAATCTGTGTAAAGTTTTGAGAATATTTTACTATCAGAGTAAAGTAACTATAGCAATTGCACCTAATTATTTTTCGTAAAGGAAATATTGTTTGAGGATGTTATCTTCAAATTCGATAAAAAAATCAAACATATTAAAAATAAAAAAACTCCAATTTTCATTGAAGTTTTTTTGTATTAGTGTAAAAAACAGAGTATTGTTCTATTTTCCTTTTCTTCTTTTGCGTTCTGCTTTGATCATTGATAGTTCACGGCTTGTTTGGCCTGCCACAGAAGTGTTTTCTTCGGCACGGCGAATCAAGTATGGCATCACGTCTTTTACAGGACCGAAAGGTAAATATTTGGCTACATTGTACCCGTTTTGGGCCAAATTGTAACTAATATTATCGCTCATACCGTATAATTGTCCGAACCAAATTCGGTTATCATTTTTTGCAATGTTTTTGGCTTGCATCATTTCCATCAATTTGTACGAGCTCAATTCGTTGTGCGTTCCTGCAAAAATAGCCATTGTTTCCAGGTGTTCTAACATATAATGTACAGCCGCATCATAATTATCGTCTGTGGCTTGTTTGGAAACACAAATTGGAGAAACATAATTTTTTTCTTCGGCCCTTTTTTGTTCTTTTTCCATGTATGCACCGCGAACGAGTTTCATACCAATATAAAAACCTTCTTTTTTTGCTGTTTCGTGCAAATTTTTTAAATAATCCAAACGATCCCAACGGTACATTTGCAAAGTATTAAAAACAATTGCTTTTTCTTTGTTGTATTTGCGCATCATATCGGTCACCAAATCATCAGCTGCGTCTTGCATCCAACTCTCTTCACCATCAATCAATAATGCTACATCTTTTTTATGTGCTTCACTGCAAACGTGGTCAAAACGAGCTACTACTCTATCCCACTCTGCTTGTTCTGCGGCAGATAATATTTGTTTTTCTCCTAATTTTTCATACAATTCAAAACGTCCAAAACCAGTTGGTTTAAAAACTGCAAACGGAATAGCCAATCGTTCTTTGGCAAATTCAATTGTTTTGAGTGTCATTTCTAAAGCGGCATCAAATTGCTCCTCTTCTTCTTTTCCTTCTACCGAATAATCTAAAACAGATGAAACGCCTTTGGTAAACATTTTGTCTACTACCGAGATACAATCGTTTTCGTTGATTCCGCCACAAAAGTGGTCAAAAACAGTGGCACGAATTAATCCTTCTACCGGAAGATTTGCCTTAATGGCAAAATTGGTAACAGCAGTCCCTATCCTCACCAAGGGTTGGCTGTCAATCATTTTAAAAAGAAAATAAGCTCTATCAAGTTCGGTATCGCTTTTTAATGAAAACGCGACTTGAGTGTTATCGAATATTTTTTCCATTTAGGGTATTTTTTTGTGCAAATATAGACTGATTTTAAATATTATTTAGTTAAAAAAGCCTTATTTTGCGCTTTCAATTAACCGAAGAACTATGCAATCTATTCAAGCCAATAATTATCACGTGCATTTTAATCAAAATGCTTACGAAGCTTTACATAAACATTTAAAAGAAAATAAATATTCAAATTTGTTTATTATAGTTGATAATGAAACAAATGAGTATTGCCTTCCGAAGTTTTTGCCTTTACTGGAAACCGATTTGACGATAGAAATTATCGAATTTGAAGCTGGCGAAGCGAATAAAAACATCGAAACATGCATTCAGATTTGGAATGTTTTGACCGAGTTGGGTGCCGATAGAAAATCGCTTATTATTAATTTGGGCGGTGGCGTTGTGACCGATTTGGGTGGTTTTGTAGCTTCTACATTTAAACGTGGTATCGATTTTATAAACATCCCCACTACTCTATTGTCTATGGTGGATGCTTCTGTGGGAGGAAAAACGGGTGTTGATTTGGGCAATTTAAAAAACCAAATTGGCGTGATCAACGTACCACAAATGGTGTTGATTGATACGGATTATCTTGAAACGCTGCCACAAAGCGAAATGCGCTCCGGACTTGCCGAAATGCTAAAACACGGACTTATTTATGATGCCAAATACTGGAGACAGTTTTTGGATTTAAAATCTATTGATTACGCTGATTTTGATGAATTGATTTATCGCTCGGTTGAAATAAAAAACGACATTGTAATTCAGGACCCTACAGAAAAAAACATTCGTAAAGCACTGAATTTCGGGCATACTTTGGGTCATGCTATAGAAAGTTATTTTTTGGAAAGCGAAAGCAAAAAAACATTATTACATGGCGAAGCGATTGCGATTGGTATGATTCTGGAAAGTTATATTTCGATGCAAAAAAAACTGCTTACAGCTACAGAATATGCAGAAATTAAAACGGCTATTAAAAGTATTTATGACGATGTACAAATTGAAGAAAATGACATCGATCCGATCTTAGAACTGCTTATTCATGACAAAAAAAATGAGTACGGAACCATTCAATTTGCGTTAATTGAAGGTATCGGAAAAATCAAAATCAACCAATTGGTTGAAAATAAATTGATTCTGGAAGCGTTTGAAGATTATAAATCGTAAACTTTTTTAATCAAAAGCGTTGCTTTAGGTATATATTATTTTTTACATTTGCCCCAATGAAAACAAACAAAAAACAAAGAAGATTCAGTTCTTACAGAAACCGTCTCAAGAGTTCCTTGCTAAGGATCCTGAATCGCTTTTATGCGAGTAAAAGCCCTTTTTGTTTTGATGTTTTTTTATATTCGAAAGCAGAAAACGAAAAACTGCAAATTGTATTTGCCAATATTAGGGTTTGAATGATGATGGAACACCGTTTACATCATTATAAATTACATCCTTAATATCACAAAATAAATGAATACAAAATATTCTGACTTAATAAATCAAACGTATTATTTTCCACAAGAGGAATTTAAATTAAACAAAGACAACCTTCAGTTTCACAACATCGATTTGATGAAATTGGTTGAACAATATGGTACGCCACTAAAATTTACGTATTTGCCTCAGATTTCTGAGAACATCAATAAGGCAAAATCATGGTTTAGAAAATCCATGGAAAAAAACAAATACGAAGCCAAATATTACTATTGTTATTGTACAAAAAGCTCTCATTTTGAATACATTATGAATGAAGCCTTCAAGAACAACATTCATATAGAAACTTCGTCAGCTTTTGATGTAAATATTGTTGAAAACTTGCTTGAAAATGGTAAAATAAACAAAAGTACCTATGTTATTTGCAATGGTTTTAAGAGAGACGAATACATTAGCAACATAGCAAGATTGATCAATAACGGACATAAAAACACGATACCGATCATTGATAATTATGAAGAACTTGATTTGCTTCAGGCAGAAATAAAAGGAAAATTTAAAATCGGAATCCGTATTGCAGCTGAGGAAGAGCCAAAATTTGAGTTTTATACCTCGAGATTAGGAATCGGTTACAAGAATATTGTTTCTTTTTATAAAAAACAAATTCAGGAGAATGATAAATTAGAGCTTAAAATGCTTCACTTTTTTATCAATACAGGTATCAATGATACAGCCTATTATTGGAACGAGTTGGTAAAATGTATTAAAGTATACATAGCGCTTAAAAAAGAATGCCCAACTTTGGATGGTTTGAACATCGGTGGCGGTTTCCCGATTAAGAACTCGCTTGCTTTTGAGTACGATTACCAATATATGATTGATGAAATTATCAATCAGATTAAAATTGCATGTGATGAAGCCGAAGTAGATGTTCCTAATATTTTTACAGAATTTGGATCGTTTACAGTAGGTGAAAGCGGTGGCGCAATCTATCAGATTTTGTATCAAAAACAACAAAATGATAGAGAAAAATGGAATATGATTGACTCGTCTTTTATTACCACTTTGCCAGATACTTGGGCTATAAACAAACGTTTTATTATGCTGGCGGTAAACCGCTGGAATGATACGTATGAGCGGGTTCTGTTAGGAGGTTTGACTTGTGATAGTGACGATTATTACAACTCAGAGCAAAACATGAATGCGATTTATTTGCCTAAATACAACAAAGAAAAGCCATTGTATATTGGTTTCTTTAATACGGGTGCGTATCAGGAAACTATTGGAGGTTATGGTGGATTACACCACTGTTTGATTCCACAGCCTAAACATATTTTGATAGATCGTGATGAAAATGGAATTTTGGCTACTGAAGTTTTCTCAGAGCAACAAACATCAGATGATGTATTGAAAATTTTAGGTTATACTAAAAAAGTATAAAATAAAACCTGCAAAATAAAAGTTAATATCCATAAAATTGTTAATTTGCAGTATCATCCAAAAAGGTTAAGCTTTTAATTCAAAAACAAAAAAAAAGAAAAAAAAATGAAAGGACCAATCAGTCAGTTTATTGAAAAACATTATTTACACTTTAACTCTGCTTCTTTGGTTGATGCTGCAAAAGCATACGAGCAACAGCTTGCAAATGGTGCCAAAATGATGGTAAGTATGGCTGGCGCAATGAGTACAGCAGAAATTGGTAAAATTTTTGCCGAAATAATCAGACAGGATAAAGTTCAGATTATTTCATGTACTGGAGCCAATCTAGAAGAAGATATCATGAATTTAGTAGCACACTCTCACTACGAAAGAGTGCCAAACTATCGTGACTTGACTCCGGAAGATGAATGGGCTTTGCTTGAAAGAGGATTGAATCGTGTTACTGATACTTGTATTCCTGAGCACGAAGCATTTCGTCGTTTGCAAAAACACATTTACAAAATCTGGAAAGATGCAGATGATAAAGGAGAACGTTATTTTCCGCATGAATTCATGTATAAAATGTTGTTATCAGGCGTTTTAGAAGAATATTATGAAATTGATTTGAAAGACAGCTGGATGTATGCCGCTGCCGAAAAAAACCTTCCTATTATTGTACCAGGCTGGGAAGATAGTACTATGGGTAATATTTTTGCCTCTTATGTAATAAAAGGTGAGTTGAAAGCCTCTACTATGAAATCCGGAATTGAATACATGACTTTTCTAGCAGATTGGTACCCAAAAAACAGCACAAACGGTATCGGATTTTTTCAAATTGGTGGTGGTATTGCTGGAGATTTTCCTATATGCGTGGTACCAATGTTATACCAGGATATGGAAATGCATGATATTCCGTTTTGGAGTTATTTTTGCCAGATTTCAGACTCTACAACCAGTTATGGTTCGTATTCTGGAGCTGTTCCTAACGAAAAGATTACCTGGGGTAAATTAGATATTAAAACTCCAAAATTTATTATTGAGTCGGATGCTACAATTGTGGCGCCTTTAATTTTTGCTTATTTATTAGATTTATAGTATATTTATGAAAAGAGTTATAGTTGACTACGCTAAACTTACCAATGAAATTTTAAACCTTTTGGTAGAAAAGTTTCCTGATGGTTATGATGATTCGGATGTTATCCGTTTTAGAAATGCTAAAAACGAATTGATCGAAGCTGTCGAAGTGCGTACTGAAGACACTATTTATTTAGTAAAAATCAGTACTAAACTTGCTGATAGAATTGAGAATTATGATGAAGATGATGAAATCGACGTAGATGTTGATATCATCGAGCCAGTAAAAGGACTAGATCTTGATGATGATATTGATGATGACGATGAAGATGAAAATCTTGACAAACCTGATTTGGATGGTGGCGATGATGACGATGACGAGGATAAAAATGACGTTGCAGACGATTACGAAGATGAAGATGACGAAGATTAATACATAATCTTTTAAAAATAATTTAAGGAACTCTTTTCAGGGTTCCTTTTTTATTAATTAAAATTAAAAGAGATTTTATTTATAAGAAAAATAGTATATTTAATCTCTACAAATATCAGCTAGATGAATTCAGATTTACTACACGCCAAACTAAAAGAAAATTTTGGGTTCGAAAAATTCAGACCCAATCAGGAAACGATTATAAACACGATTCTTTCTGGTCATGATG
The DNA here is from genome assembly GCF_020911905.1 of Flavobacterium flavipigmentatum. Taxonomy (NCBI): domain Bacteria; kingdom Pseudomonadati; phylum Bacteroidota; class Flavobacteriia; order Flavobacteriales; family Flavobacteriaceae; genus Flavobacterium; species Flavobacterium flavipigmentatum. The sequence goes on from NZ_CP087133.1 coordinate 3,310,713, forward strand.
CTTTGGCAATTATGCCTACCGGTGGCGGAAAATCAATATGTTTTCAGTTGCCGGCATTGGTTTTACCCGGAATCACCATTGTCATTTCGCCTCTTATTGCATTGATGAAAGATCAGGTTGATAGTCTAAAAACCAACGGAATATCCGCATGTTACATCAACAGCAGCCAATCTTCTGAGGAGCAACAATTTTATATTGATAACTTAAAATCAAACACCTTCAAACTGGTTTATATTGCACCAGAAAGTTTGTCTTATCTGGATAGTATATTCAACCAACTTACTATTAGCCTTATAGCGATTGATGAAGCACACTGTATTTCTTCCTGGGGACATGACTTCAGACCGGCTTATACCAATTTGGGGTATCTAAAAAACCGCTTTCCCTCTACTCCTGTTCTGGCTCTAACGGCTACTGCCGACAAGGCAACACGCACCGATATCACCAAACAATTAAACCTGAAAAATCCTAAAACTTTTGTGGCTTCGTTTGATCGCCAGAATCTAAGTTTAGAAGTGCGACCTGCGCTCGATCGTGTCAAACAAATAATTGATTTTGTTCAGAATAAGCCCAACCAATCAGGAATTATTTATTGTTTAAGTCGAAAAACTACCGAAGAACTGGCTGATAAGTTACTAAAAACCGGCATTGCTGCAAAAGCCTATCATGCTGGTTTAGACAGCAAACTTCGTGCAAAAACACAAGATGCTTTTATAAATGATGATTGTCAGGTAGTTTGTGCTACAATTGCTTTCGGAATGGGAATCGATAAATCAAACGTACGTTGGGTGATTCATTATAATTTGCCTAAAAATATTGAAGGCTATTATCAGGAAATTGGTCGTGCCGGTCGAGATGGTTTACCTGCAGAAACGGTTTTGTTCGAAAGTTACGCAGATCTGATACAGCTTCAGAAATTTGCTTCGGAAGGATTAAATTCGGATGTGCAATTGGCAAAATTAGAAAGAATGAAGCAATATGCGGATGCATTGAGCTGTAGAAGAAAAATTTTGCTGTCTTATTTTGGTGAGTTGGTAACTGAAAATTGTGGCAATTGTGACATTTGTAAAAAGCCTCCCATTTTCTTTGATGGAACAATTTTGGCTCAAAAAGCGTTGTCTGCCATCAGTCGTTTACAAGAATCGGAACCCTTGGCTGTAATTGTTGATTTTTTGCGCGGCTCGAGAAACGCATATATATACGAAAAAAATTATCAAAGCTTAAAAACGTACGGAATTGGCGCTGATATTTCCTGGTACGACTGGAACCAATATCTGATTCAGCTAATAAATTTAGGGTATTGCGAAATTGCCTTTCATCAACACAATAAAATTTTACTAACCCCTTTTGCAAAAAAAGTTTTATTTGAAGGCGAAAAAGTAAAATTGACAACTGTAATCAAAAAAACAATTGATAAAGCCGAAAGTAAAGAAGCAAAAGTAAAAGCTGTAAAAAATTCTCTTTTTGAGATGCTCAGAAAATTACGCTATGAAATTGCCCAAGAAGAAGAAGTTCCTGCGTATGTAATTTTTAGTGATGCTGCCTTGAGGCAAATGGAAACGTTGCGTCCTATGAGCGATGAAGAATTTATTGCTATTGATGGTGTTGGAAACGCAAAATTAGAAAAATATGGTTCCGCCTTTATAAATGCCATAATCGAATTTCATAAAAGTAAAAAGACAACAACCAAAACAAAAAAAGAAGGCAGCACTTATAAAATAACTTTAGAACTTTTTGAGAACGGACATACCGTAGAAGAAATTGCACAAAAACGAAATCTCGGACAGACAACTATTGTTTCGCATTTAGCCAAATTATATGTTGATGGTTATGACATAAACATACAGCAATTTGTTTCAGATGAAGAGATTGAATTACTTCGCAAGGCACAAATAAAGCTAGAATACCCAACGGCTTTAAAGCCTTATTTCGATTATTTTGAAGAGAAAGTTTCTTATGATAAAATTAGATTTGGACTTGCTATTGTAGAACGAAAAGAAAATGCTTCTGAAGTCATTAAAATTAAAACATAAGAACAAAGGTATGTTATATGTCATTTATGTAAGTTTCTAAACAAGCCCTCTCGTTCCTCGGGACAACATACTTTGTAGAAAGTAACATTTTTAGATAAAAAATTACGATAGCAATAAAAAATCCTGTGAAGTGTATTTCACAGGATTTTTATATTTTAAACATTTCAAAATTCTATAAATATCTTTCTTCAAAAACTTTTTGATGGTGTTTTTGATGTCCAATAATTACAAAACCTAAGGCCCGAACTGAGATGTTGTTGTTAGAAGCTGTACCGATTCTCTTTAATTGTTCTTCTGATAAACTTTTGTAAAACAACAAATTAGAATGTCGCAAGGCAGAAAATTCTGTTAACAAATCCTGAATGCTTCTATTGTTTGAATTCGTACTGTTGGCATAAGAATCTTCATCAAAACTAGGCAAAGAGGTATTGTCATTTCTTGAAAAACGTAAAGCGCGATAGGCAAAAATACGCTCACAATCGATAATGTGCTGAATAATATCTTTGATTGTCCATTTCCCTTCTGCATAACGGTAATCAAATTTATGCATAGGGATATTTTGTACAAATTTAATAAACTGATGCAAACTGATTTCCAGTTCTTCGATTAAAGTAGTATCGCCAGCTTCACGAATATAATTTGTAAATCCGCCCGAATATTCATTTTCCAATAAATCACTTGTTGTCATGGTATACGTTTTATGAGATTTAAAATTTTTAAACTATAATAGCATTAAGCTGAATTTCGACTTGCATTTGTATTTCCGAAAAGAGATCGGGTTACGATTTTTTCGTATACTTTGATCAGCTCCTCATTACTATCTTTTTCTTTATTCAATTCGTTAATTCTCAACAAAGCATATTGTTGTATTGTCAAGAGCGGCAATACAATACGTTCTCTTACCTGAATTGAAGCTATACCATCTGGATAATTTTCCATGAGCTGTTTATGATCGGCAATTTTGAGCAAAAGTCGTTTTGTTTCTAAAAATTCATCGTAGATAATTTGCCAAAATTCACCAAACTCAGGGTCTTTTTTCATGTAAGAGGTAAGCGGGAAAAATGATTTTGCCAAAGACATCATACTATTCTCAAGAAGAGTTTTAAAGAATAATGAGTTGTGATACAAATCATGCACCTTATCCCATTGATTAGTATCTTCAAAATGTTTCAATGCAGTACCCACTCCAAAAAAACCAGGGACATTTTGCTTCAGCTGACTCCAGGAACCCACAAAAGGAATCGCTCGTAAATCTGCAAAATCCAGTTGATCAGACTTGCTTCTTTTTGATGGACGACTACCAATGTTTGTTTTAGAATAATATTTTAACGTACTCATTTTTTCTAAATACGGAATAAACTTCGGGTGATTCTTGAAGTTCAAGTATTTATTATACCCTAAATCAGCTAGTTGATTCAAAATTTCTTTTTCATCAGAAGTCAATTCATTTTCTCCTTTACTAAAAACCTGATTGGTAACGCCAGCACTCAAAAGATTTTCGATATTGTAACGACAAGAATCCAAAGTGCCAAAATTAGAACTAATTGTTTGTCCCTGAACCGTAATCTGAATTTCGTTATTTTCAATTTCTGGTCCTAAAGAAGCATAAAACTTGTGTGTTTTTCCACCACCACGAGCCGGAGGTCCACCACGTCCATCAAAGAAAATGGCTTTGATATTGTATTTTCTCGAAATCTCAGTCAAAGCAATTTTTGCCTGATAAATACTCCAATTTGCCATCAGATAGCCACCATCTTTTGTTCCGTCTGAAAAACCAAGCATAATGGTTTGTTTATTTCCTCTGGATTTTAGGTGTTTAGAATACTCAGGATTAGTATACAACTGCTCCATGATTTCGTGAGCGTTCTGCAAATCATCAACCGATTCAAAAAGCGGAATAATATCAACCGTAGGATCTTCCCAATTATTCAAACGAATCATTGCAAACGTTTCCATAACATTTAGCGCGCTTTCATTGTTACTGATAATATAACGATTAGCGCCAAATTCTCCATTATTTTGCTGAATTGTTTTAATTGCCTGAATAGATTCTAAAGTAGATTTAGTAATTTCATCATTAAAGTCATTCGGATTCAACTTCCCTTTTACTTTAGATAAAACTGTGATTTTTTCGGACTCAGACAAATCAAAATAATTTTCCGGAAAAACTCCTGAGCCTGACTTCAAATAATAATCGACAATATCATGGAAAACAGCATTATGAATTTTACTATTTTGACGAATGTCTAAAGTAGCAAAATGAAATCCGAATAGATTAATTTTTACCAAAAAAGCTTCCAATTCATCCAGATACAAAGATTGATGTTTTTCGATAATGATGCTTCTAATTTTATTCAATTGCGTTAATAATTCTTCCAAAGTGATATAAATTTCACCTTTAGAATAAAATACAGAACGATATAGTTTATGTTCAAGTTCAGATACTAAAGTATCTACACCTGAGAAAGTTAACTTTCTTTTTAAATTTCTCATCTCTACATAATAACACTTTAAAATAGAAGTACGCAAACGATCTGCAACCTTTAGTGTTATTTCTGTTGTAACAAAAGGATTCCCATCACGATCTCCACCCGGCCAAAATCCAAGTTTGATTAGTTGGTTTTTTATCGCATCACCCTGAAGCATGTTTTTTTGTAAATAATGAACAATTTCGCCTGATGTAGCATAAAAAACATTCTCTAGATACCAAATCAAACTTACAGCTTCATCGTACGGATTTGGTTTTTCGTTCTGAATAAAAGGAGTTTTGCCTAATTGAGCTAACAGTTGTTTGATTTTAAGCAAATCATTAGAACGGATTGCAGCAGTCAGGTCATTTATGATTCCTAATACGGGACCAGGGTAAAACTGCGTTGGATGAGCGGTTAAAACCGTTCTAACATTAAAATTTTCAAGAAATTCAACCAATTCCTCTCCTTTTTCTTTGGCTTCAGATTTTTCTTTAATATCACGAAGCGATCCTCGGCCTTCCATATTATTTACAGCAGGAAAAGCAGCATCTTCTATAGCATCAAACAAAACAATTTGTCGCTCTATATATTGAATAAATCGAAACATTAAATCGATTTTTTCAGTCTCAGAAGCATTATTCAGGTATTTATCAGAGAAAAAATTAAAGATTTCTTTTGGGGTTTCCTGTTTTTTAAAACCTGTTTCGCAAGTTTCTGTAAACAAAGGAAGTAAAACTCCCGTATTGTCTATAGAATCAAAAGGCAAGGTTATAAATACACTATTATAAATGTGGTATTTTGAGAGAACATCTTGATTAAAGCGCTCAATTTTTGGTAACGTGTACATAATCGTGTGTAGTTGGTTGGTTAATAGGTCATAAAAAAACCCCAAGAATAAACTTGAGGTATATTTTTATATAGCATTCAAGAAAAATTGTTACATATTTTTAAAAATAGTATGCATCAAACGTTTCTTATCATTAATACTTTCTTCTAACGAAATCATAGTTTCTGTTCTGTAAACTCCTTCAATATCGTCAATCATAAAAATAACTTCTTTGGCATGTTTAGTATCTTTTGCTCTGATTTTACAAAAAATATTAAATTTTCCTGTTGTAACAGAAGCCACAGTAACAAACGGAATTTGATTGATTCGCTCTAGCACAAATTTAGTTTGTGAGGTATTATTAAGAAATACACCGACATAGGCAATAAATGAATATCCTAATTTATCATAGTCTAACGCTAATGAAGACCCCATGATGATTCCTGCGTCTTCCATTTTTTTCACTCTAACATGTACTGTTCCAGCAGATATCAATAGTTTTTTAGCGATGTCAGTAAACGGAACTCTCGTATTGTCTATTAACATATCTAAAATCTGGTGATCTACTTCATCTAAACGAAATTTACTCATAATTCTTTAATTAATATTACTAATTGCTATTACAAAGTATAAAAATATATATAAAAAACAACAAATTCACATAAAAATTAACTTTTTATCAAACCGTTAACAAATTTAGTATTTTTATTTAAATAAAAATCTGCTTTTTGATTCATTTTCGGAAAATTACTAAAATCATCCGAATACGTTGCGCCTTTCGCATCATATTCATAATGGCCATAATAATTTTCTAATTCACCTACTTCAATAATGTAAGCGTTAAAATGAATCTCATTTTCAATCAATTCTTCTTTGTATTGTGCGACAAAATTCGTAATAATTTCGATACCATCATAATTTATTTTGATATTTTTATACATAAAATCATAAAAAAGGACTTTATTTTGTGAAATATTCAAATAATCATTAATTCGATTATCAACTAAATCGTTTTCGCTTAAAATCCTAAAAGCAGATAAAAGTGAGAAAAATAGGAGTTTTCTGGTGGTTTCACGCTGATAATCGTCTGGAAAATGTCCTGCTTCAAACAAAATGGTTGGCGCACCCAAAAACTGAAAGGTATCTCCAGTACAATTAAAATTAAAAGCATCACTAAATCGGCCTATTTGCCCCGGAATATACTTTTTTAACACATCATTGATACCTGCAATAAGGTTAATTGCCTTCAAACGTGAGTCATTTATATCACGTTCTTCGTTGTACGCAGGCGCCAAAAAAGAGACCGTAGCTGGCATTTTCGTATCACCCACGGCATATATGGTACGCTGATCATGAAGGTTAAAACAATAATGTGGCTGAAATTCTTCAAAGATTTGACGTAAAAGTTTGCTCTCGGGTTGTGTCAAATTCTGGGCATCACGATTTAGGTCTATCACATTAGCATTTTCGCGCGTATAAAGCTTTGCTCCATCGGGATTTAACATTGGAATAGCGTAAAAAGTAAACGTTTTAAGCATTTTTTGAGCATCTTCTGAGTCACCATTCAAAAAATTGATAAAATCAAACAGTGCTTTGGTAGTAGTGCTTTCGTCACCATGCATTTGCGACCACATATAGATACGTGTTGTACCAGTACCAATTTGATAACTATAAATAGGTTTATCCAAAACAGATTTTCCTATAATTTTCACCTGATTATTGGTGTTTAATCGATCTAATAAAGGTTGAATATGATCTAAAGTAATGTAACGACCTTTTATAGATTGTTCTTTGTATTGACTAAATAATTCTTCTAAATTCATTGTTTCTTAATTAGTTTACAAAAGTAAACATCTTTATTTTTACAATTGTAAACAATAAAAAATTACAAAAAGTTATAATTGTAAACAGCCTTTTAGCCTTTGTAACTGGGTTTTATGGTTATTTAATTGACAAATGTTATTTATAACTCTTTTAATGCTTAAATATCTGTTTTTCATTATATTAACACACTTTATATATAGCTAAACATTACACAATATACCTCTTAAAACATAATTTACAACTGTAAAATTGCTTTATTGCTTTCTTTTAGTTACATTTGTAAACAAGTGATTTCTAAATAACAATTTACAATGGTAAACATCGATGATTTTGTAAAAAGACTTGAAATAATATTGGATTATTATAGCTTAAATGCTTCTTCTTTTGCTGATAAAATTGGCGTACAGCGATCTAGCATGTCTCACCTACTTTCGGGAAGGAATAAGCCTAGTTTAGATTTTGTATTGAAGATACTGGATGTTTTTCCGGATGTAGATTTGTATTGGATATTAAATGGTAAAGGGAGTTTTCCTAAAAACAGAGAAGAACCTATCATTCAAAAAAATAGTAGTTTACCAGAAATTACAAATTCATACACTCTTTCTCCTCTAGAAAATAATGTTTCCGGAGATTTATTTTCTGAAATTAATTTTTCAGAGAATAAAAAAGAACTACCAAATATTCCCGAAGTAAAAAATAATACTACAGCTGTTGAAGAAGAAATTGAGAAGATTGTATTTTTTTATAAAAACGGAACCTTTAAGGTCTATACACCGTAATCTGAAAATAGCTCGTATTTAAAAAAAAATAAAACTATTTTTCGTTTAGCGTATTCTCACGAAGGCAAAAAAAGCGCCCTCTTATTCAATTTAATTGTTTAAAAAAAAATAACCCCAATTCAAATACATGAATTGAGGTCATTAATAACAAAAGTACTAATTCAATATATTTATTTTCTCAAAAGAAAAACAGAAGTTACTCCTGCTTCCAATCGTATATTTTTTGGAGCAAAGTCCCCAGAAGCAGTTGGATAACTGTACGTAAGCACTTCTCCGCCCGCATTTAGTCTTTCTGCAACATAAATGTTTTTTGTTGTACTATCATAAGCCACATCTACAGGATTTCCTAAAAGTGAGTTTGGTCCATAAACTCTAATTTGGTTGGTCATCATAATGGTACCCGCTGCCGCAGTAGCATTAAAAACACTTGAGAAGTTTTTTATTATAATCAAACCTCCATCTGTTCCAGAAGTTGCACTTGCCACATCGGTCAAAATCATTACATCATCTGATGAAGAATAGGTAATTCCGTGCGAACGCACCAAACCTTGAATCGTGACACGTTTTGTAGGGGCAATATTTCCGGAAGCATTATTCATAAAATCCTTGTATTGCACAATATCGCCTGTTAAATCGGCAACTGCATACAAATCATTTCCTGCCATGTGAATTCCCCAAAGTTTAAAATCTGTTGTAAAAGTCTTGGTCAGAGTAAAACCCGTACTAGTCATTTTATAAACAAAAAGTTTGTTTATCATACCGTTAGAAGCAAGTTGGTCTTGAGTCACCACTACTACATCTCCAGAAACTGCCGTCTCTCTAGCATTTGTGAAATCTCCAGTTACACTATTTAATGCCAAAGTCAGATTATCGGTTCCCGCTGTAATAGCAGTTTTGATTCCCGTATATTTTTCTAGTCTATTATTGGTTCTCGAAGCTACGATAACAGCATCACTCATGCTATCATAAAAAACGCCTTCTGCATCGACAGAAGTTATTGTAAACGATTTTACCATTGCAGAAGCAGGCAATAAATCAAGATATGTAATTTTTCCCGAGGTATTACTCGAAGTAACCAAAGTAGCCTCGGGCGAAGCTGGTGGTGTATTTTGAGAATCGTCGTTATCGCATGAAATAAAAAGAAATATTAAAAGAGCCGAAGTAATCATTACGTTTTTCATAAGTATAATTTTTATAGTTTAATTTACTTACGAAAAATTCAATCTTTTAGTTTTATTTTTTTAACTCATATTAAAATAAGTAGCTGTTTTCAGGTATTTTACCCAATACTCCGGCGTAAAATCTTTTTAAAATTTGCAGATCGGCGTCATAATCACCTGTAGGAAAAAAAGGTTCTCCCAGTTTGACGGTTTTTTTGCCCCAGTCAAAAGCAACCGGAACAATGGGCACATTTGCTTTTAATGCAATATAATAAAAACCTGTTTTAAGCTCATGTGTTTTTTTGCGAGTTCCTTCTGGTGCAACAGCCAGGCGAAAAACTTCTTTCCTGTTAAAGATGGCTACAATAGAATCAACTTTGTTTAAACCTCCGGTACGATCCAAAGGCTCTCCTCCTACATTTCTAAAATAATAACCAAAAGGAAACCTGAATAATTCTTTCTTTCCCACCCAATTCATTTGCAAGCCCGAAATCCCGCGGGTAAAAAGCCCTAAATAAAAATCATGATTGCTTGTATGCGGTATCACCACCATAACACATTTTTTTATTTCGGCATTCTCTATTCCTTCTATTTTCCAGCCCATTAGCTTAAAAAATATGAATTTGTATAATTGTTTCTTCATTAAATTGTATTCTACGTTGCAAAATAAAAGATTTAAATGGTAAATTTGAGTAAAAGTGCAATAAATGATTCAAAAAATACTCAGTTATATTATTCCAATTAAAATTTTTAAGAAAAAATCCGCCCGAAGTAAAACTTTAGAGGTAACTTGGGCAAATGGCGAATTGGTTCTCGATTCTGAAAACACCAATTATTCCTATGGAAGTTTACAGCGTATATTAAGGTACGGATTACGAAATATAGGATACGGAAACATCCTAAAAATGGATCATATCTTACTATTAGGAGTTGCCGGTGGAAGCGTGATCAAAACTCTGACAGACGAAGTGCAATATCCGGGAAAAATCACAGGAGTCGAAATCGATCCTGACATCATAACCATTGCCAATCAATACTTTAAACTTAATGAAATCAAGCAATTAGAAGTTGTTATTGATGATGCTTTTGAGTTTGTACTCCGAACAAAAGACAAATACGACTTGATCATTATTGATATTTTTGAAGACATAAAAATGCCTAATTTTTTGTTCGAAAGTTTCTTTAGCGCTCATCTTTGCTCTCTGTTAAAAAACAGAGGTTACATTCTCTTTAACACCATGATTCTTGATGAAGAACACAACGTACGAAATCGAAAATACATTGCTGAAATAGATCAAAAAATATTTACTACCAAAATGTTGCCTCGCATTGAGGATCATAACGAACTAATTATCATCGAAAAAAAACTTTAAATCAACCCTGTTATGAAGACACTAGCCTCTATTTTAAAAGCCTTACCCCGAACAAAAGTAATAGATTCAAGTATTGATTATTCAGTATATATTCCGCTAGATTTATCTGTACTCAATAAAGAGATTGGCGAAAAAAAGGCTCCAAACGCTTCTGATTTTGAAGTATACATCCAAAATTATTTAGAAAAAAATGCTGTAAAAGTAGCCTACGGCGGTTATATCGAGACCAGAAACATGTACAAACGAAGTGAGATTTTCAAAAAAGACTCAACTTTAGAACGTGACATACACATCGGCCTTGATTTATGGATAAAAGCCGGAACACCAGTTTTGGCTGCACTTGACGGAAAAGTACACAGTTTTAAAAATAATATTGGATTCGGTGATTACGGACCAACCATTATTTTAGAACATCAGATAGATGATGAAGTTTTTTATACTTTATACGGACATTTGTCGTTAGAAAGTATAGAGCACTTAACCGTTGGGACTTTCTTTAAAAAAGGAGAAAACTTGGCAACTCTAGGAAAATCATTCGAAAATGGAGATTACGCACCACATTTGCATTTTCAGATTATTAGGGATATCCAGGATTATTGGGGCGATTATCCCGGAGTTTGCAATATCAACGATTTGAATTTTTACATAGAAAACTGTCCTGACCCAAATTTATTATTAAAAATAACATAAATAGTTATGAAGAAAGCCTTATTGATCTTAAGTTTGTTATTAATCGTAGGATGTAAATCAAAAACGGTTAGCAGAGATACCGACGATTTAAAAATCAAGAAAGTAGTAGAAGCCGAAATCAATTCTAATCAGCAGAAAAAAGCGTATCAGTTAGGAAAACGAGTTTTAGAAACGTGCAACACTTCTAAATTTAAGCCTTTTGACGAAACTGAAGTGACCAAAACGGTTATGGAAAACACGACAGAAGAACGTTTGACCAAAACCTGTTTGAAGTTCAGACAGTTTTACGGAAGTTTTATTGATTTGAAATTAGATGGCGTTTACAAAACCAGACAGGAAACAATTTATCGTTATCATGCGCTGTACACAAAAAAAGTAGCCAATAAAGAACTTCGAATTTTTGTAGACGAAAGTAATTTGATATCTGCCATAAAATCAATGGATTGGGATGAAAGTTTTGATGCTAAAATTAACTAAAAAATAAACTAAGATACTATGAATTTAAAATTTCCGCTGTGGCTCTGTTTGTTGATTTCTACCTTCGTTTCTGCACAAGAAACCATGAGTCTAAAAGGCTCTAAGGCCTATCCAGCAACAGAAAATTATACTTTTATCTGCGAAAGATATGCCTTAACCGGCGAAGCAAATGTACAAATCGCAAAAACAGAGAAAGGCGGAATTTTAAAATTATCAATCACTCCTTCAAACGACAAAATGAAAATCTCGGGAGGAGTTTACGTTTATTTTATCGATGGTGATGTCATTGCATGTGTAGACCGCAATATCAGTGAAACGCTCGACGGAAAAACAATTACTTATTACACTTTTACTCCATTAGAAATGAATAAGTTAAAAAGGAAAAACATACAATCCATCCGATTCAATGTTACAGGAGACTTGAGTAAATTTGGGAATCAAAACGGAAATTACACTGCTGTAAACAAACAGAGTTATTTTTCTACGACTTACGGCACAAGCATAAAAACTTTTGATACCGCTAAACAAATTAGCGTTTTATAAGATAAAATTCACAGAAAAATAATCTTACATTTGCATTCTAATTTTTTATCAATGAATTCAAACGAAGAATTAATCTCCAAATTTTACACCGCTTTTGCCAACGCCGATGCTAAAACAATGTGCGAATGTTATCATCCAAAAGTTCATTTTATAGATCCTGCTTTTGGACTTCTTAAAGAAGAGCAAGTTTCAGACATGTGGAAAATGCTGATTCTAAGAAGCAAAGGAAACCTCAAAATCGAGTTTTCTAATGTCAAAGCAGACGAATTTTCAGGTACCGCAAACTGGGTAGCAACTTACAACTTTACCAAAACAAACAGAAACGTCATCAACAAAATAAGTGCAGAGTTTATTTTTCAGGACGGATTGATCATCAAACATGTTGACCAATTTGATTTATGGAAATGGTCTAAGCAAGCCTTTGGTCCTACAGGTTATTTATTAGGTTGGACAGGTTTTTTTCAGAAAAAAATTCAGGAACAGGCTTTATTATCTCTCAAAAAGTTTCAGGAAGCCAAATAATTTTCATAAATTGAAGATTAAAAAAAACACATCAGCAAAAAACATGCTTTTAGCATAAATTCAAAATAAATAATCTTTGCCCCAAAAGATTATTTGTCGTGCCTCCTACTCACGATCAACCGATGTGTTATAATCTTTATATTATGAAAGAAATCGTACACAAAAAATTAAATCAATTACAAGCCACAGCCATTTGCGGAAACGACATTAGTTCTTCCTGTCTTTATGTATCTGCATTAACCATCTTATACGCAGGTCAATTTGCCTGGATTTCGTTATTAATTGTAGCCGTTGTATTGTTTTTATTTCGTAAAATTTATGGCGAAGTCGTAGGTGCAATCCCTTTAAACGGTGGCGCTTACAACGTTTTGCTCAATACCTCTACCAAAAGACTCGCTTCATTGGCAGCTACCTTAACTGTTTTGTCGTACATGGCCACCGCAGTGATTTCTGCCTCAGAAGGAATGCATTATTTACACGGAATTTTCCACAACATCAACATCATTTACGCTACCATTGTAGTCCTATTATTATTTACAGGATTGGCTATTTTAGGCATTGGCGAGTCGGCATTTGTAGCGGTTTTTATTTTTATAACCCATCTGGTTACCCTTAGTTTACTGGTTTTAGCATCGTTATGGTTTATCCTCAACAATGGTTTAGACACTTTTCACATCAATTGGGAACTACCTGTTAAGTTCGGAAACATCACCACTGCATTATTTTTAGGATTTTCGGCTGCCATGCTCGGAATTTCAGGTTTCGAAAGCTCTGCCAATTTTGTCGAAGAGCAAAAACAAGGCGTTTTTCCTAAAACGCTCCGCAACATGTGGGCTATTGTAAGTTTCTTCAATCCAGTCATTGCCTTATTGCTCATCGCCATCATTCCAATGGCAGAAGTGGGCGAAAACAAAGAATCCCTTCTCGCCTATTTAGGTGAGACAACGGGCGGTTCCTGGCTCGCGTGGCTTATTTCTATCGATGCCGTTTTGGTATTGTGCGGAGCCGTATTAACTTCATTTGTAGGTGTTTCGGGTTTGTTAAACCGAATGACATTAGACAGAATCTTACCCAATTATTTTCTCAAACAAAACAAAAGAGGTTCTCATTATCGCATTGTCATTAGTTTTTTGGTACTGTGCATTTCTGTATTATTCGTAACAAAAGGACATCTCGAATCATTGGCCGGCGTCTATACCTTTTCGTTTTTGGCTGTAATGGCACTATTTGGCATCGGTAATTTATTGCTCAAATTCAAACGAAGTAAATTACCCCGACCTGAGCGCGCACGTGGTTTTGTAGTCGTACTGGCGGTTACAGCCATTATCGCAGCTTTTGTCGGCAACATGCAGCTCAACATCAACTCGTTTTATACCTTCCTCAAATACATGGTGCCCGCCACGATTTTTGTCGCCATCATGCTCAACCGTGTCCTTCTAATTCGGGTTTTAATACAAAGTTTAGAATATTTTTACCAGCCATTACGCCGATTCGTGATTGTCAGCAATCGCTATTTGCATAAAATGAGTCTGAAAATCAACTCACAAGAATTTGTATTTTTTACAAAAGGAGACGATATCGCGATCCTCAATAAAGTTTTGCAATACGTCGAAGGAAACGAAACCACAAAAAAACTAAAAATCGTAAATGTCAAAACCACTTCTCAAAACAACGAAGCCCTAATAAAAGATTTACAGGTTTTAGACCGTGCTTACGATCAAATCGACATTGAGTTTATCGAAATCGAAGGTGTTTTTGGTCCCGAATTAATAGACGAACTCTCCAAAAAATGGCAGATTCCAAAAAACTTTATGTTTATTGGCTCGCCCGGCAACAAATTCTCCTACCGCGTCTCAGACCTCGGCGGCGTTCGATTAATCATGTAATACACTATTTTTTCAGGAGCAGACAAATCAGGTTTTCTAGTACTTTAGTCCCGCTTTCGCCTTTATCTCTCCGTTGCACTGCGAGGATAGCGGCTCTATCGGGGCTAGGCCAGAACTGTAGTATTTTTTTAGAAATCCTGAAATCAAAACATAAACTTTAATATCTTCGTATAAGCTCAATTTGAGCAATATACGTAAATAATTACTCTAAAAATCATTCATGAAAACCCTGATTTTAGCACTATCCTTTTTCTTAATTTCTATCGTTTGCAACGCTTCCGATACCATAAGTGTTTGGCATGTTTACTATAATAAAGTAAAAATAAAAGAGTACAATCAGTATAATAATAAAACACCTCTCATCATAAAAAGTAGTAATTATAAAATTGGAGATTCCATTACTGTAAAATACTTTTCAGATGCTAATTGTAATAATTGCAGCACAGGAATAATGATCGGATCAGAAGAAAATCGATTTACAATGGCTGGAAAAAGTATCGGAACCGGAAATCCAATCTCCTTTCCTGTAAGCTTCTTAATCAATTCTAAAAAAAAGAAAAAAAAGTATGCAATTTTATATTTAGAGAGCAACGGAAAAAAAAGTCTTTCATTTGTATTGTTTGAAGTTCAAATTGAATAATAAAAGAGACAGGCTACAAAAAAAACTGCTACAACCTATTTATACAATGATGATATTGAAACTACTTTTACCTCTAAAATCATTCAATAATAAAAAAAAGAACAGTAAAAATGAAAACATTCAAACCAGAAAATTACAATTCGCTGTCACCTTATTTAATTGCAGATGATGCTCAAAAATTAGTAGATTTATTAAAAGCCGTTTTTGGAGCCACAGAACTAAGACGGTTTGACCACCAAAACGGAACTATTGCGCATATCGAACTTAAACTAGACGATTCTGTAATCATGATTAGCAATAGCACCGATACCTATCCTGCCAACCAAACCATGCTACATTTTTATGTGCCAAATGTTTTTAAAACCTTCAAATTGGCGGTAGAAAAGGGTTGTACAATTATCGAAGAACCTGTAAATAAATTGGGTGATCCCGACACAAGAGGATCTTTTTACGATTGTGCGGGCAACTATTGGTCGGTAAGTACGCAAACCAATTAGTCGTGAAAAAGAACTTCTTAAAAAATAGTACAAAATCTTTAAACAAAAGAATAAGTACAACTGGGCATTTTCTTTTGATTTTATAATTATTTAATTTTTAACACTTTGCAAAATAAATGTAAGTTCTTTTTTACTAATTTTGTGTAGTATTAATCTTTAAATTTTTAAATCATGGCATCTAGATCAGAAACCGGGCACATCAAAAACGCGGCCAATTTTAGAGAAATTATTTCGTTTTGCAAAGGATACGGAGCAATTTACAACCCCGCAAAAGGAAACCTAAAAATCGTAGAACTTCAATTATTGCATCAAAATTCGATCGATAAACTAAACGAACTCACCATCGCAAAAACAGCTTTCGACTACGCAACCAACGAACGCAGAAACTTGTTCGAAAACCTAAAGCCCTTATTTACAAAAATTATCAATGCATTTGCAGTTTCGGGCGCAGACCCACTGGCAATTTCAGACGCAAAAGCAATCAACAAAAAGCTGCAGGGCATCAGAGCAAAAGCACCACAAACATCAGATCCACAAAGTGCTACAGGTACTACTGTAACCCAAATATCGACATCGCAACTCTCCTACGACAGACAAATAGACCATCTGGAAAACCTGATACAAGTGCTGGTGCAAAATAAAATGTACAATCCCAACGAAAACGAACTAAAAGTAACCTCGCTGCAAGCAAAACTAGCCGAATTAAAAGCTAAAAACAACCAGCTAATTAACAGCTATACCAAATACAGCAATGCAATGCTAAGAAGAGACCAAACGATGTACGACCCACAAAACGGAATAAAACAAATGGCAAAAGAGGTAAAATTATATGTAAAAAGCCTTTTTGGCGCTACAAGCCCACAGTTCAAACAAATTAGCAGTTTAGGATTTACAAGCCCTAGATAAAAGTGCAAAACTAGCAAAGCAGTTCATAAATCTATTAAAGCAGTTTATAAACTTAGCAAAGCTGTTCATAAATCTAGCAAAGCAGTTTATAAAGTTAGCGAAGCGGTTTATAAATCTAGCGAAGTAGTTCATAAACTTAGCAAAGCGGTTTATAAATCTAGCGAAGTAGTTTATAAAGTTAGCGAAGCGGTTTATAAATCTAGCGAAGTAGTTCATAAACTTAGCAAAGCGGTTTATAAATCTAGCGAAGTAGTTTATAAAGTTAGCGAAGCAATTACTACTTATTAAGAAGTGTTTTGTAAATCTGCAAAAGCAACTCACAAAGCCAGCCAAAAACACATTAATACCACAAAAGTCCCCAATAAATCATACAACAAACAATGTCGTGCGCTAGTTTCAGGCTGGTAAAAACATGTCTTATGATCATTAGAAACCGTTTTTTTAGTAACTTCGTTTACAGTTAGAATCGGCATTGCGTTGCTACTATTCAGTAAAAGAATGAAAATTTAAAATTGTGGCACCAGAAAAAACTCATATTGCACCATTTAATGGAAAGAATACGACACTATTTTGAAAAAACAACCCAGCTCACAGACGAAGATTGGCACATTTTTTCTTCGAAGCTCACTGTACAGGAATTTCCAAAGAAACATTTGCTGTTAAAGGCGGGACAGACAGAGAACTACCTGTCTTTTATCGAGACAGGTATTGTCAGGATGTACCTCCCTAAAGTAGAAAAAGACTTAACGTTTGCTTTTGCCTTTGAGAACGGTTTTGTAAGCGGTTACGACTCGTTTTTAACTCAAAAACCGTCTCATTATCATATAGAAACCCTTACTCCCACCAAACTCTGGCGCCTGACATATCAGGATTTGCAAAACATTTATCAGGAAACAAAAATTGGCCATCAAATAGGCAGATTAGCCGGCGAAGATTTATTTTTGAAGAAATCCAACAGGGAACTTTCGCTACTCAACGACAAAGCCGAACAGCGCTACTTAAACCTCTTTACAGAACAGCCCCAACTCATCAAGCAAATACCTTTGCAATACATTGCCTCTTATATTGGCATCACACCGCAAGCGCTCAGCAGAATACGAAAACGTATTTCTTAACCTGGGTTCATAGTTTGACCCTGTTTGGTAAAGTATCTTTGCCAAAAAAAGAGATGAAACCACTACTAGTATTATTAAGCGTATTTGTCCTGAGCCTTTTGGTAACCAAAATTGGGCGTGGTAATTTTGAATTTGCCTTATCAGGAAGGATTGCAATGGCAGCCATGCTTGCCTTTACCGCAATCGCACATTTTGTCTTTACAAAAGGAATGGCAATGATGCTGCCCGACTTTGTTCCGTACAAAATACAGCTGGTCTACATAACAGGTGTGATAGAAATTGTCGCTGCCTTTGGGTTGTTTATTACTGGTCTAAGGCCAACTGTAGCGTGGCTTTTAATTGTATTTTTTATACTATTGCTCCCGGCCAATATCTATGCGGCAATAAAACACATTGACTATCAAAAAGCAAATCTGCAAGGCAACGCTATCGGCTATTTATGGTTTAGAATACCGCTTCAAATAGTGTTTATCGTCTGGACGTATCTATCTGCTATCAAATCCTGACCACAACCCAAAACGGATGCAATAGTTTTGCCAAGAACAATTTTGAAAAAACGACCAAAACAAGTAATTACTTCAGGCACAAAACAAAATCTAGCTCCATACTTCTTTAAAAAAAGAACATCGCCAGAAATAATAAACCCGAGAAATAATAAAATCTCTCGGGTTATATTATGTTTTTTATACAAAAGAATTTAAAAAGTGCTTCCACTTTTCTGAGTATTATGTATTACGAATTAAACCATTCGGCTACCAATTCATCTTCAAACGAAGTTGCATTTTTATGAATGAATTCGTTGGTATTTTTATTATAAGAATAATCTAATGCCCAGTTTTGGTGGTTTTTTGCCAGGTCTTTGATGCTGTCGCAAACAAAAGCAATTTCTTTATCGGTAGTAGTCGGGTGAATAGACATTCTAATCCATCCCGGCTTTTTGATCAAATCTCCAATGGTAATTTCGTTGACCAGTTTATTCGAAGTTTCCTGATCTACGTGCAGTAGAAAATGACCGTACGTTCCGGCACAGCTGCATCCGCCTCGCGTCTGAATCCCAAATTTATCATTCAATAATTTTACACCCAGATTAAAATGCAAATCATCAATAAAAAACGAAACTACACCCAAACGATTTTTGTGCTGTCCCGCCAAAATTTTAATATTCGGCACGCCATCCAAAGCATTAAAAACATAGTCAACAATTTCGTGCTCACGCTGCAAAATGTTTTCGATACCCATTTCTTCTTTCAGCTCAATGGCCAAAGCTGTTTTAATAACCTGAAGAAAACCGGGAGTTCCGCCATCTTCTCTCTCTTCGATATTATCAATATATTTGTGCTCACCCCAAGGGTTTGTCCAACTCACAGTTCCTCCTCCCGGGCAATCCGGGATCATGTTATGGTATAGTTTTTTATTGAAAATCAACACACCTGAAGTTCCTGGCCCACCCAAAAATTTATGCGGCGAAAAGAAAATGGCATCCAAATACGCTTCTGGATCTTCAGGATGCATATCTATAGGTACGTAAGGTCCTGAACAGGCAAAATCTACAAAACAAACTCCGTGATGCTTGTGCATTAATTTGGCAGCTTCATGAAAAGGTGTTTTCAACCCTGTCACATTCGAACACGAAGTGATAGAAGCAATTTTAATCGTTCTGTCACTATATTTCTCAAGCAATAACGCTAAATTATCCAAACAAAAAAGACCTTTCTCACAAGACGGAATAATTTCGACATCTGCAATCGTCTCTAACCAAGAAGTCTGATTGGAATGGTGCTCCATGTGCGAAATAAAAACAATCGGTTTTTTTTCTGCAGGAACAACAGTATGATTTTTAAGATTTTCGGGGATTTTTAGTCCCAAAATACGTTGAAATTTATTGACAACACCTGTCATTCCGGTGCCATCTGTAATCAAAACATCATCCTGATTTGCATTGGCATGACGCTTTATAATAGCTCTGGCATGATGATACGCCTTTGTCATGGCAGTACCTGACACGGTAGTTTCTGTATGTGTATTGGCAACAAAAGGCCCAAATTGATTGAGAAGTTTCTCTTCTATAGGGCGATACAATCTTCCGCTGGCAGTCCAATCGGTGTAAACAATTTGTTTTTTGCCATAAGGAGACATAAATTCTTGATTTACACCCACAATATGCTGTCTAAAATCCTGAAAATAGGTCTCTAAAGTGATGGTATTATTTTTGCTATCCATTGTTGTGCCTTAGTTTGACTGCAAATATATTGCTTTTTTATAGAATTGCGAATTTATCAATTATAAACTTCAAACATTAAATAACCTTTTGGTATCTTTAATTAATTAGTAATTTTATAAATAATTTATCATAATATTCTATCGGATTAATAGGCTTAATAAACTTAAAAAATAATATATGGAAAATGTAGCTGTAGCCACTTTTGGTGGAGGGTGTTTCTGGTGTATAGAAGCTGTAATTCAGCGTTTAAAAGGGATAGAAAGTATAAAATCAGGATATTCCGGAGGGTTTATTAAAAATCCACCCTATCGTGAAGTGTGCACAGGCAGAACTGGTCACGCCGAAGTGATACAAGTAACCTTTAACCCTGACATAATTTCATACCATGACTTAATTTTCATTTTTATGACGAGTCATGATCCCACAACCCTTAACAGACAAGGAGCTGATGCGGGAACACAATATCGCTCTATTATTTTGTATCATGACGAAGCGCAGAAAGCAATTGCAGAACAAGTAATTAAGGAAGTACAGCCTGCTTACAGTGATCCTATTGTAACCGAATTAAAGGCTTTAGAAGTGTTTTATGAAGCAGAGGAAGATCATCAAAACTACTACAATAACAATCAGGATGCACGTTATTGCCAGATCGTAATTGATCCTAAAATACAGAAATTAAAAAAAATGTACGCAGATAAATTAAGCTAATTTACAGCTCCAGCTTATTTTTGAATAAATCATTACAGACTGAAAGCAATTAGTCACAGATTAAATGTTTTTAAAACTGTTAATCTGTGGCTAAAAATCAAAATATATTGATGAAAAACTTAAAAATAAACAATAGATTTACCAACGAATTACCCGCTGATACTAATGAAACCAACGAAGTTCGTCAGGTGTCTAATGCAGTATTTTCGTTTGTAAATCCAACAACACCTTCCAACCCAAAACTCATACATGCGTCTGAGGAAGTAGCAAAATTGGTTGGAATTGCTAAAGAAGAAATTACTTCAGATTCTTTTTTGAATGTGTTTTCCGGAAAAGAAGTTTTGCCGCATACACGCCCGTATGCTATGTGTTATGCAGGACATCAGTTTGGCAATTGGGCAGGACAGCTTGGCGATGGTCGCGCCATCAACTTGACAGAAGTTGAGCATGATGATGCTTTTTTTACGCTACAACTTAAAGGAGCAGGAAAAACACCTTATTCCAGAACGGCAGATGGTTTGGCAGTTTTGCGCTCTTCTGTAAGAGAGTATTTGTGCGCAGAAGCAATGCATTATTTGGGAGTACCCACTACCCGATCGCTTTCGCTAATGCTATCGGGCGACCAAGTTTTGCGCGATATTTTATACAACGGAAATCCTGCTTACGAAAAAGGTGCCATCGTGTGTCGTGTAGCGCCGTCTTTTATTCGTTTTGGAAGTTTTGAAATGCTTACAGCCCGCAATGAACTTAAAAATTTGCAGCAATTTGTAGAGTATAACATCAAATATTACTTTCCAGAAATCAAAGGAGAACCCAAAGAGCAGTATTTACAATTTTTCCAGAAAATAGCCGATACAACCCGCGAAATGATCCTACATTGGCAGCGTGTCGGGTTTGTGCACGGTGTAATGAATACCGATAATATGTCGATTCACGGTCTTACAATCGATTATGGGCCGTATGGCTGGTTAGAAAACTACGATCCTAACTGGACGCCCAACACCACAGACAGCCAAAATCGCCGCTACCGTTTTGGGAACCAACCTCAGATTGCACAATGGAATTTGTACCAATTGGCAAATGCCATTTATCCTCTTATTAATGAAGCAGAGCCTTTAGAAAAAATATTAGCCTCTTTTATTACTGATTACGATTCAGGTTATAAAAACATGTTTTTGAGTAAATTAGGAATTTTTACTTCAACCGAAAGTGATAGTAAACTGATTGCTGATTTAGAAGCTACTCTGCAACTATCTGAAACAGATATGACCCTGTTTTTTAGAAATTTGAGCAAAGTAAAAAAGGAAGATTCTGCAGATAAAGCTTTAGAAATAATACAGGACGCTTTTTATCTGCCTGAAGAAATTACGGGAGAAATTTTAGTTTCTTGGACAAAATGGTTTACGATTTACATCGAAAGATTGAATACAGAAAATCTATCCGATGAAAGTCGTTCGCAAGAGATGAATCTCGTAAATCCGAAATATGTGTTACGAAATTATATGTCACAATTGGCCATAGATGCCGCTGATCAAGGAGATTATTCACTTATAAAGGAATTGTATTCACTTTTGCAAAAACCGTACGATGAGCAACCAGAATTTGAAAAATGGTTTGCGAAAAGACCTGACTGGGCGCGATCAAAAGTTGGATGTTCTATGCTTTCTTGTAGCTCTTAATTTTAATTTTGGCTACAAATTAAAGACATTGTAAAGATTAAATCTGTGTAAAACCTTTAATTTGTAGCCAAAATTATTTCGAAGTAATGTAATCTACAATCATAGTGGCATGTACACGCGAATTCTCGATAAACCATTTATGAGTTTGCATTCCGCCACAAATCACTCCTGCCAGAAACAAACCTTTAACATTAGTCTCCATAGTATCAGGATTATAGTTAGGTATTTTCAACTCATCGTCAGAGAGTTGTATTCCCATCTTTTCCAGAAATATCAAATCTGGCTTGTAACCTGTCAATGCGAGAACAAAATCATTTTCTATGGTAATTTGTCCGTCCGGAGTTTCAATTTCCACTTCATTTTCACGAATTTCAGTAATACTTGATTCAAAATAAGCTTTTATACTTCCTTCTGCAATTCTGTTTTCGATATCGGGTTTTGCCCAATATTTTACTCGATTATTGATTTCGTTTTTACGAATGACCATTGTTACGTTTGCGCCTTTTCGCCAACATTCTAAAGCTGCATCTACAGAAGAATTATTTGCACCTACAACCAAAATATTTCTAAAAGCATATTCGTGCGCTTCTTTATAATAATGACTAACTTTGAGCAAATTCTCGCCTTTTACATTCATTTCAATCGGAATATCATAAAATCCTGTCGCAATAACTACATTTTTTGCTTCATAAGAAGTTGTATCTGTTCCTACATGAAAAGCGGCATTTTCAAGTTGGTAAACTTCTGTAACTTTTTCGAATAAATGGATATTGAAATTAAAATATCGATGAATATTTCGATAATATTCCAAAGCTTCTTGACGACCCGGTTTTGGTGCGAGGCAATTAAACGGAATATTTCCAATTTCTAGTCTTTCTGCTGTCGAGAAAAAAGTCATGTACAACGGATAATTAAAAATGCTGTTGACAATTGCACCTTTTTCAATAATTAAATAGTGTAATTTTTTTTTCTGTGCTTCAATTGCGCAAGCGAGACCAATCGGGCCACCGCCCACAATAATCAGATCGTATTCTTGTGTCATAAACAGCTTATTTTCCCCAATCTTTAAAAGGATTCTTACTTAAATAGGCATTATAATAACGCTCATCATTGGTCACTTCTTCGCCCAACCAATCAGGCTTTTCAAAAGTTTCTGTTTCTGAGTTTAATTCGATCTCAGCCATTATTAAACCTTCATTTTCGCCATAAAATTCATCAACTTCAAATACATGATTTCCTAATTTTATTTCGAAACGCGTTTTTTCAATTTTTCCTTTTTCGCATAATTTTAATAATTCCTGTGCTTCTCCAATCGGAATTTCATTTTCCCACTCAAAACGCGACATCCCACCTTGACGACCAATTCCTTTAATCGTGATAAAACCTCTCTCTCCTTTAATTCTAATGCGAACTGTTCTTTCTGGAAGTGAGCTCAAATATCCCTGAGCAATTTTATTTTGGGTAAAAGCTTCCTTTTTGAATTGGTCTGATTTCACTAAAAATTTACGCTCAATCTCTATCATTTGTAGTGGTAATTTAATTATGGTGCAAGTTACTCATTTTAATTAAAACATAAATCTGAGTTATAATTTTTTAAAATTTTATCATAATAAAAAAAATAATGTATTTACTTACATTGTAAAATAAAAATAACTGATTATTAATAGGTTATGTAATTTAATTTTTACTAAATTTGATCCAACCTTAACATTATAACTATGTCTAAAAAAGCACTTTATTTGCTAGGCATTGCTGTAACCATCATTTTGGGAACTTTTTTATATCTCAAATTTTGTTGCAATTGCTGTATGAAAACGCCAATAGTTGATACTGAAAAACCATCAATTGTGAAGGCAACAGACGCTAATTTTGTCCCTTTTGTTCTAAATGGTTCAGGAATTGATTATCATACAAATGATAATTTTAAGTTTTTGAAAAACAGCGCTACTATTATTACTCCGGTAAGTGATTCAATATCAATTGGTATTGAAAATTTAAAATCTTTTTTAACTACAAATGCCAAGCAAAAAATCACTATTACGGGTTATGCTACTTCGGAAGAAACCAACACCACAAAATTTGAGAATCTTGGTTTAGCGAGGGCACACGATGTAAAAACATTCTTTGTTTCTAAAGGTTTGTCTGAAAAGCAATTAGTGATAAAAGGTGAAATTATTGATAAATGGAAAATGGCTGCAGATACTTTATTGGGTCCGGCCGAGTATACATTTGAACCAATGAGTACAGATACAACCTCTGATGAATGGAGTATGCTGAAGGAAAAAATTAACGGAAGTCCTCTAATTTTACATTTTAACACCAACCAAACTTCTGATAATTTAACGGCGGAGGAAAAGCAAAAAATGGCCGACATCACTAAATATGTTTCACATGTTAGCAATGCCACTATCATGGTAGTTGGTCACACAGATGATGTAGGCAACAGAGATTCAAATATAATTTTGGGTGAAAAACGTGCAGAATTTATCAAGAATTATTTAACTCAAAAGGGCATTAAATCCGACCGCATTACAACAGAGTCAAAAGGGCCTGACGAACCAATTGACGAAAATGCCATTACTGAAGGCAAAGCAAACAATAGAAGAACTGTTATTACGATCAAATAATTAATAAAATATACTATTATGAACATACCTTGTATCTTAATACCTGCGCTAGTGGGATTAATCTGTGGAATTTTAGGCTACTTACTTGGGAAGATGAACTCCAAAGATGGCGATACTTCTTTGGCTGTTTCTTTACAATCAGAATTAGATGCTTGCAAAGCAAATACAAAAAACTTAAATGCTAAAATTACAGCTATGGAAGCCGATTTGACTGCAAAAAGCAATATTATTTCATCAACTTCGCAATCTTTTACCGCAAAAGCAAGTCCTACAATTGTTTTTGATGAAGCATTGGCCATGGCTGTTTTTGGTAAAAGAATAAGAGAAAATGATTTGAAAATCGTCGAAGGAATTGGCCCAAAAATTGAAGCGTTATTCAATGATTCAGGCATCAGAACATGGCTTGATCTTTCGGAAACACCAACGGAAAGACTACTGGCTATTTTGGAAGCCGCCGGCGAAAACTACTCCATGCACAATCCTAGTACCTGGAATAAGCAAGCTTTGTTTGCTTATCAGGGAAAATGGCAGGAACTTAAAGACTGGCAGCAAAGTTTGCAGGGAGGAAAAGAATAAAAACTAAAAACATTCACTTCAAAAACTGACTTCGATCAGTTTTTTTTTTATACTTTTTCTAGAAAACTTGAGCCCCAATTGACAGTAGGACTGTACCATAATTGTCCCTTTGAAACTTCAAGAGGAGATTCGAAGTTATTGGTGTAAAGCGCGCCAGTTCCTAATCCCTGAGGCATCGTTGTGTTTTTAAGAAATGTCCATTGCGCAATAGCGTTGAGTCCAATATTGCTCTCTAATGCCGATGTGATCCACCAAGCAATTTTATATCTCTCTGCCAAATCAATCCATTCTTGCGTTCCTCTGAAACCTCCAATAAAACTTGGTTTTAAAATAATGTATTGTGGCTTTATTTCCTGTAATAATTTTTCTTTTTCATCAAATGTAAAAATACCAATCAACTCTTCGTCTAACGCGATAGGAAAAGGTGCTGTTTTACACAAATCTGCCATTGCCCGAATATCTCCTTTTTTAATAGGTTGTTCTATGCTATGTAATTGAAAAATATTTAATTTATGTAATTTATCTAAAGCTTCGCTTAAAGCAAAAGCACCATTAGCATCTACACGAATTTCTATCTGTTCAGCTGAAAAATGAGCCCTTATAAAATGTAATAACTCGAGTTCTTTTGAAAAATCGATAGCACCAATTTTAAGTTTGATACAGGTAAATCCTTCTGTTAACTTTTCCTCGATTTGCTCTTTCATAAAAGCAGGTTCTCCCATCCAAACTAAGCCATTTATGGTTATAGATTTAGAATTATTGGTAAAATCTGAAGGAAACAACAAATAAGGATTTACGCTTTTTAAGGATAAAAAAGCCATTTCTATTCCGAATTGTATTGATGGAAATTCTAATAACGATTCCCACAATACTTTTTCTCCCAAATCTATATTTTGGCAAACCCAACTGAGTTTTTCTTTATAATCATCTCGATCATCTGCGCTCAAGCCTCTTAGAATACCACACTCGCCTATTCCTTTTTTACCGTTTTCTTCGAGAACGATAAACCAGGTTTCTTTTTGAGTCATTACGCCTCGAGAAGTTCCGGAAGGACGTTTAAACTCGAGCATGTATTTGTGGTAAGTAGCTTTCAAAATGTTTTTTTAATATATAAATGACTTATTTTTTTTAATCAAATAGATTCAAAACTTTATCAAAATCGGAAGATGGAAGACCTGCTTTTTTAAAATTTTCTAAATCCAGCTTCGCTTTATCCGTCCAGCTGAGGCTGTCGGTGACATTTTGGTTTTGGTATTTTTTATAAATCTGTTTTGCACTGCCATAATCATCACTCACTAAATATGCATGTGCCAGATTTAATTTGACCAACAGTTCTGTATCGTCTAATTTCTCACCTTCCTTTAAAAACTTAATAGCTTTTGCATATTGTTTGGTTAAGATATAGGCATAACCAATTGAACTGTAATCTAAAGCAGTCGCTTTCCCCTCGGCAATGATGGTGTTTATTTTAGGAATAGCCTCATTGTATTTCTGCAATTTTATAAGAGTATTAGCTTCAGCTCTCAAATCTTCAAAAACATTTTTTGAGATCGCAACATCATTATAACAAGCGTTTCCGAAGTCTTTAAAAACTTTTGTTTTTTCGATGGCTAATAATTTTTGAAACTCCGTGTAGCGATATTGCTTGATGATTTTATCTAAGATACAAACGCAAAAATCATCAGAATTGGCCATTTTTTGCGCCATGTTTGATGTTTTACACAAACTGATAATTTCGTTTTTGTTATCCTGATTCCAACCCCGATTTAGTTTAGTATCTACCCAAGGCACCACTTCTAACACTACTTTTTGATTTAAAATCCAATTTTTGCTTAGAAAACCAAACCAAATCATACCATCATTTTGTTGCAAACAACTCGATTTGTCAAAGGATATTCTTTTGGCATCTTTGCTTACAGCCTCTTCTTTGGCGTAACAAGCTTTATCTGTTTTGCCATCTTCGAGGTATTTTTTTGCGTTGTCATTTGAGTTAAAAACAGCGTAAGTACATTCGTCATCTCCTGAAATTTTAGACATCAAAAATACGGCGCCAGCAGATCCTTGACTAATTCCCGTAGGATCTGGTATGGCTTTTAAAACCGAAACCAAACTATTGGCCATTTGCTGGTTTTCGTCTAAAAGTGTAATACGATAAACGATTTCTGTAGTTCCAATGGGTAAATCTTCGCTCGGAATAATCACCCGATCACGTGCTGAGAGAATAATTTCTTTTGTAGTAGCACGCTCCTTGTCCCAGTAACCGTCTTTTTGAGCAAAAGTATTTTGAATAGTTGCCACTAAAAAGAATAAAACTATTTTTTTTAAATCCATTGATGAAGTCTATTTTTGAATAATTAAATTTTTTAATCAAAATTCGAGCCTGATTTTTTGTTACTGGTCTTTGTTTGTAATAAATTACCAACGAATGTTCTTATAACTACTAAACCCCTAGCCCTGATGGGAGCGGCATCCTTTTGTGGCGGGGTTCGCCACAAAAGATACAGCGGACAGCAGGAAAGAGCTCCTTCAAATTACAATTCGATTGAATCTCCTATTTCTAGTAGCATTAAATCTTTTCCTTTAGCGAAAAATTTTCTAATGGCTTCTGTATGATCGATTTCGATATACCCGAAAGTATCAAAATGATAGCCCAAAACTTTATCACAATCTACAAAATCTGAGGCAATTATGGCATCTTCGACATCCATAGTAAAATTATCGCCAATAGGAAGAATAGCCAAATCAAGTTTTGTGCGCATTGGGATTAGTTTCATATCCATCGTAAGCGCAGTATCGCCAGCAATGTAGATATTTTTGTGCTCGCCTTCGATTACAAAACCGCCTGGATTACCGCCATTGCTCCCGTCAGGAAAAACACTCGAATGAATCGCTGCTACATATTTTACTTTTCCAAAATCGAATTTCCAGCTTCCACCGTGATTCATTGGATGGGCGTTAAACCCGAGTTTTGCATAAAAGCTAGCGATTTCTGCATTGGATACAATGGTCGCATTGGTGCGTGTTGCGATAGCTTCTACATCTAAAATATGATCGCCATGTGCGTGCGTGAGCAAAATATAATCTGCAGCGAGCGTATTGATATCAATAGAAGCTGCTTTTGGATTTCCTGTAATAAATGGGTCAACAATGATGTTTTTTCCTCCCACTTCAATGCCTAAAGAGGCGTGTCCGTAAAATGTAATTTTCATTTTGATAATATTAAAAATTAGATATTTTTTTATCTTCCGCCTAGAAATAGGTTCACAATAATGTCTGATATTAACGAAATCATGCACAGGGTTAATAGTACTGAAAGCAAAAATGTACTCAATGCTAGTTTTTTTAATTCCGGATCTAATAACTTGGAATCTTGATTTTTATAAACCGTAATTAAATGTTTGGTTAAAGGGATGTATGCCAATAAAAACAAGTATTGATCAAAATTATAACCGTTTAAAATTGCAAAGACAACCACCAAGATCATGGCTGTTATTATGAGTAAAAAATGATATATTTTGGCTTTTTTACCTCCTATTTGCACCACAATTGTATTTTTTCCTGATTTTTTATCAGATGCTTCGTCACGCATATTGTTCAGGTTTAAGACCCCAACGCTCAATAAACCAATTGCTATTGCAGGAAGCACGAGGAGAGGTTCTATTTGTTTGGCGTACAAAAAGTTAACACCAAGAGTACTCACTAAACCGAAGAATACAAATACAAAAATATCTCCAAAACCTTTATAACCATACGCAGAATTACCCACCGTGTAACGAATTGCTGAAGCGATTGCCACGACTCCTAATACCAAAAAAAAGATAGAATAGGCAAAATTACTTTTGCCAAAAGCAAAATAAATAAGTAAAATAGCCGATATTAAAGTAAGCAAAGACGTGATAATAATGGCTTTTTTCATAGCTTGCGGTGTAATTACCCCACTCTGAATGGCGCGTTGTGGCCCCACTCTATCTGCGTTATCAGTCCCTTTTACTCCGTCGCCATAGTCATTGGCAAAATTAGACAAAACTTGTAATCCTAATGTAGTCAGAATAGCAAACCCAAAAACAGTCCAGTTAAAAACTTCGGTTGGCGTATAAATGTTATCGGTTGGATTGGACAGTGCATAAACGCTACCCACTATGATTCCCGAAACTGATAAAGGCAACGTGCGCAATCTTGCGGCTTCAATCCAATGTTTCATTATTTTTATTTTAGAATTTAGATTTTAGGTTGTTGGATTTTGACTTCAGATTTAAAAATCTAAAATCTCAAATTAGATATCTAAAATTATTATGGTAACCATTTATTTTCGCCAAAGTTGGGTTTTCGTTTTTCTAAGAAAGCATTTCTACCTTCTTTTGCCTCTTCTGTCATGTAGGCCAAACGAGTTGCTTCTCCCGCAAAAACTTGTTGTCCGACCATTCCGTCATCGGTAAGATTCATGGCAAATTTTAGCATTTTGATAGAAGTTGGTGATTTTTGAAGAATCTCTTGAGCCCATTGATAAGCGGTATCTTCAAGTTCATCATGCGGAATAACAGCATTTACCATTCCCATATCCATTGCTTCCTGAGCCGAATAATTTCTTCCTAGAAAGAAAATTTCACGAGCTTTTTTCTGCCCTACCATTTTGGCAAGATACGCCGATCCGTAACCGCCGTCAAAGCTAGTTACATCAGCATCAGTTTGTTTAAAAATAGCATGTTCTTTACTTGCCAAAGTCATATCGCAAACCACATGTAGACTGTGTCCGCCTCCAACTGCCCATCCAGGAACAACTGCAATAACTACCTTTGGCATAAAACGAATAAGGCGTTGTACCTCGAGAATATTCAAGCGATGCTGACCATCTTCACCCACATAACCTTGGTGACCTCTGGCATTTTGGTCCCCGCCACTGCAAAAAGAATAAACACCATCTTTTGTAGAAGGACCTTCGGCAGAAAGCAACACTACGCCTATCGAAGTATCTTCTTGCGCATCGTAAAAAGCTTGGTACAATTCTGAGGTTGTTTTAGGGCGAAAAGCATTTCGAACATTGGGCCTGTTAAAAGCAATTCTGGCCACTCCGTTACATTTTTTGTATGTGATATCTTCAAATTCTCTGGCGGTAATCCAATCCATTTTTATTTTTTATTTTAAAAATTTAATAGTGTAAAAATAAACCATTTTTTAGATTTTTAAGCACTCTTTGATCGCTAAGTAATGGTTAAAAATAAGTAACGGGAAGAGAAATAAAATTTACTTGTAAAAAATAACATTATTTAACATTTCTTTTCCATAAAAAAATGTAATTTTACAACCTAGTAATCAAATAGATACATTTTTATTTATTGATTCTAAGATTGATTTTCTTTCACTGATTTATTAACCTAAAAAATGATTTTTTTGAGAAAATTTAAAAAATTTGTCGCTCATTTTTTTATGGTTTTTAATTACAAACCTTCAACTAATGGGCAAATGATGTATTCGTTTGTTGAAACTTCAAAAAGGATAAAGTAACACCTACGGTTAAGCGCTTGAAATGTTCTATCATCAGTCTAAATAAATTGATATTAGAAAAGCAATACTGAAAAGGAACTTTCTATAAGTTATTTTATAAAACCAAATGGTTCTGCCGTGAAATTGATTTTTTGCTTTTAAAATAAATGTTTTCATCATTTAAAGACATACCATTCAAAAATGTAATTTCAAAAATTTATAACGTTTTACGTTTTTGGGGATTCGAGTTTATTTTATTTCTGTTTTTTTTTAATTACAATTTTTTTTAAAACTAGAATAAAAAAGAGAAAGGCTAATCGTAATGATTAGCCTTTCTTGTTATTATTGGTCCTTCAACAGATAGATTCCGTCTTCTTTGATTTCTATAAGTTGATCTTTGTACAATGCTCCAATTGCTTTTTTGAATGTTTTCTTACTCATCTTCAATACCGTTTTGATGTCTTCGGGATGCGAATTATCATTTAGGCGCAGGAAACCACGATTGGCACGCAATTCATCCAAAATCTTATCTGCGTTTGGCTCAATACTCTGATAACCTTGTATCTGGAGGGCTACGTCTATTTTATTGTCGGGACGAATATTTTTGATAAAACCACGCATTCTGTCTCCGGTTCTTATCGCGTCGTCATACACTTCGTCTTTGTATAATAATCCTTTATGCACTTCGTTAATGATAACATTAATTCCGATTTCGGTGATATGAGAAACGATTAGATCTACTTCTTCCCCTTTTTCAACGGTCAAATTATCATTATTCAAAAACTGATTGGTTTTGCTGGAAGCCACCAAACGGTTTGTTTTTTCATCCATATAAAGATACACCAAATAGCGTTTTCCTTTCTCCATTGGGCGCGCTTGCTCTTTGTACGGAACCAAAATATCTTTCTCCATTCCCCAATCCATGAAAGCACCTACTTGATTGATGTAATTGACACGCAAAAGGGCAAATTCATTCAATAAAATATAAGGTTCGAGTGTGGTGGCAACAGGACGTTGTTCGTGATCCAAGTAAACAAAAACGGTTAATTCTTCGCCGATTTCAAACTCATTCGGCACGTATTTATTGGGTAATAATATGTCATGAATACCTTCTGGATCTTTTTCGGGATCACCCAAAAAAAGACCAACTTTGGTATCACGTAATATAATGAGTGTGTTGTATTTTCCTAATTCTATCATTTTAATGAGATTCTGAGCTGTTAAAGCAGCTAAGTTTTTAAAGTGCAAAGGTACGAAGTTTGAAAGACAGAAATCAAAAAATATTTTAGATAAAATAACGGCAGTTAACTTGTTGAACTATTCTATTTTTTTGATTAAATTTGAAAACCTAATTAAACTCCAAATCCATGAAAATTAACTCTTTTCTCTCCATTTTTGTCTTCTTTATTTTCTTTCAAACGGCTATTTCGCAAACTGTTGAAGACCCTGAGATAAAAAAAATGATTGCCGAGATTAAAGCAGAAAGCCTCGAAGCCACTGTAAAAAAGCTAGTTTCGTTTGGTACAAGACATACTTTGAGCGACACCAAAAGTAAAACAAAAGGAATCGGAGCCGCACAGCAATGGGTGAAATCTGAATTTGATCAATATGCTTTGCAATCCAACGGAAGACTGACTTCTAAAATTGATTATTTTACAGTAAAAGCCGATGGAAAGCGCATCAAAGAGGACAGCCAGCTTGGAAATGTGATGGCCACCCTGAAAGGAACAGACCCTAATGATGACCGCATTTTGATTATTAGTGGGCATCTTGATTCGCGAGTTACGGATGTAATGAATGTAAAATCGGATGCTCCGGGTGCTAACGATGATGGTTCTGGCGTTGCCGCTCTTATGGAACTGGCAAAAGTAATGAGCAAACGATCTTTTCCGGCAACTATTATTTTTGTGGCGGTAACAGGAGAAGAACAAGGCCTTTACGGAGCCAGACATCTTGCAGAATTTGCTAAAGAATCAAAATGGAATATCGTTGCGATGCTTAATAACGATATGATTGGCAATAGTTTGTCGAGCGGTACCAATTTGAGAGACAACACGCAGGTTAGAATATTTAGCGAAACAATTCCGTTTCTAGAAACAGAAGATGAAGCGAAATTGCGAAAAGCGATCAACAGAGATAACGACAGTCCATCGCGATTATTGGCGCGTTATATCAAAACGGTAACGGAGCAATATGTAGATCAATTAAAGGTAAAATTGGTGTATCGAAATGACCGCTTTTTAAGAGGTGGTGACCATACGCCTTTTTCTCAAAATGGTTTTACTGCGGTTCGTTTTTGCGAAATTAACGAGAATTTTAATCATCAGCACCAAGATTTAAGAACAGAGAACGGCATTGTTTACGGTGATCTTCCCGAATTTATGGATTTTGATTATTTAAGAAAAAACACTTGCGCTAATTTAGCCACTTTGGCCAATCTTGCTTGGTCTCCAAAAGCACCTACAAACGTTGGTATAGAAGTAAAACAGCTCTCGAACTCTTCGACTTTGAGTTGGACAGCACCTGAAGGAACCAAACCTTTTGGCTATCAGATTTTGATGAGAGAAACACAGTCTTCTCATTGGGAAAAGACTTTTTTTGTACAAGATGCGAAAGCCGAAATACCGTATTCTAAAGATAATTATTTCTTTGCTGTTCAATCTGTTGATGCATTAGGGCATGCGAGTTTACCGGTTTTTCCTATTCCTATTCGATAATTTTTTACCTAATCGAATACAAAAGTTTCCTACACGTTTGTAGACTTGTGCATACGTATTTAGAGATTGTGCATGCGTATATAGACTTTAGTCATGTGATAAAAGATTTACCACTTATCAATATAGAAAAAGCGTCTAATTTTTTTAGACGCTTTTAATGCTTTATAGGAGTAAATATTACTTGTAAACGCTTTCTTTTTTAAAGTGTACTGTCAGTAAATAGTAAACAACTACTCTGTATTTGTTTCTGTTAGATTTACCATATTTTTCTAACACAGCGTTGAGTCCTGCGTCTAAGTCTGGTGAAGCTGTTAATCCTAACTTTTTTATTAAAAAATTCTTTTTTACAGTATCCAATTCAGATTGACTTGTACCTGCAACTGTTGCAGAATCCATGTTGTAAATAGAGGGTCCGCAACCAATCGTTACTTTTGTTAGTAAATCCATGTCTGGTGTTACGCCGCATTTCTCTTTTAAATCGGCTGCGTATTTTGTAATTAAATCTTCTCTTGCACTCATAAATATTATTTTATAATTTTTAAATATAGCCAAATATATATAAATAATTATAAATATAGAAATAAATACTTACAAAAATTATTTTACTAGTTTAGTTCCTTAAAATACTGCTTTAGGATTTTACCGTTTTCTAAGGTAGGCGTAAATACCTCTAAAATAGCAGGTTTATCATTAGTATTAAAAAGTATTTTGAGACTTTTCTCTAACGTTATTTCGTCTGTAGCTGTCAGATAATCAAACTGATACATTTTTGCCAGATGTTCCGCCGTTAGCTCGTGCGAAGTTTCGAAATAAGTATTGAATACCGGTTTTTCTTCGTGTCCGGGTAAAATTCTAAAAATACCTCCGCCCCCATTATTAATCAAAATAATCTTAAAATTTGAAGGAGTGTAGGAATTCCAGAGTGCGTTGCTATCGTACAAAAATCCGATGTCGCCCGTAATAAAAACAGTTGCTTGTGTACTGCCAACAGCTGCGCCAATTGCTGTAGAAGTGCTTCCGTCGATTCCGCTGGTACCACGGTTGCAAAAAACGGCAATCGTAGGGTCTATATGAATAAGCTGTGCGTATCGTATGGCAGAACTATTACTAATCTGCAACTGACTGTTTTGAGGTAATTGAGTGATGACTTTCTCAAAAACTTTAAAATCTGAAAACGAAATTTTATCTAAATATTCTTGTCTTCTTTTTTTTCTCAGATCATAAATTGTTTTTGTATTTTTAAAATAATTACTTTCAGTAGTAGTTGTTTTGGCTAATAAATCTTTGAAAAAATCATTTGGCTCCATCACAAAATGTTGTGTCAAAGCGCCAAAAGTGTCGTATGCGCGCAACGTATCAATATGCCAATGCTGTTGGGGTTTGTAATGTCGCAAGAAAGCTTTGATACGTTTGGAAACAATCATACCACCGAAAGTTATTAAAATTTCGGGCTGAAACTCCTGAAAATCATTTGCATCAAAAGGTGTAATTAAAGTATCAATACTATTGATAAAAGTAGGATGATGCAAATTGGAAGTAGTTTCTGTGAGCACCACCACCGATGGGTCATTTGCCCAATTATCGATTATTTCCTGATCGATACAGTCGGTATCATTAACGCCTACTAAGACTAATTTTCGCTGAGCAGCATTCCAAATAGAAACAAATTCTTCTTTATTTGTTATTGTTTTTGTTGTTGGTAAAACTGCTTCTAAACTGGTAATTTTGGGTTGTACAGAAAGGGTTTCGACAGTTTCGTACAAAGGTTCTTCAAAGGGTGCATTGATATGAACAGGCCCTTTTTGCAATATTGCCGTTTCTATGGCTTTATTAATTTTTAAATCATTTTCGATGGAAGCATCTTCGGTAAGATTAGCATTAAAAACCGAATGATTCTGAAATACATTTTCCTGACGAATGGTTTGCCCGTCACCAATATCGATCTTGCTTTGCGGGCGATCTGCCGAAATCACAATTAGGGGAATCTGACTGTAAAAAGCCTCTGCAAACGCTGGGTAATAATTAAGCAAGGCCGAACCAGAAGTACATACCACAGCGGTTGGTTGCTTTGTTTGCTGGGCAATTCCGAGCGCAAAAAAAGCGGCACAACGCTCGTCTGCAATGCTGTAGCAGGTAAAATTAGAATTTTGTGCAAAGCCAATAGTGAGGGGCGCATTCCTTGATCCCGGTGATATGATAATGTTGTTGATTCCTTTAGCTGAACAAATTTCGATAATGCTTTGCGCTAACGCTATTTTGGGGTAAATCATTCTGATGTGTATTATTTTTTTAAAAGAAAATCTAAAAATAAGACTCTACTTTTTGATGCTACAAAGTTACAAACTTCACCTCTCATTTTACTCATAAATAGCGAGATATTAGACCCTATTTTTAGAAAAAGGCGATATATTTGTATTCATCAAATTTGCCTAAATAATTTTCTCCGATGCTTTTTATTTATTTGTTTTTAGTCTTTTTATAGGGGTACTAAAATGTATTTAAAAAAATAAAAAATTGGAAATAGAAATGATCTGAAATGCAAAAGATTAAGTTAGGCTCAAAATAAACTTAGAACAAAAACTATGGACATCAAACTAAGACCCGCAACGACAGACGATTTAGAAAAAATTCTGGAAATCGTCAATCATTCTATACTGCATACAACGGCCAATTATAATTATGATATTCAGACACTTGAAGTGCAAACTAAATGGTTTGAAGATAAAAAAGCTAAAAACCTACCTATTGTGGTTGCAGATCTGGATGGTGAAGTGATTGGTTTTGGAAGTTATGGGCAGTTTCGTGAAAAAATTGGCTATCAATACACAGTAGAGCATTCGGTTTATGTTGTGGAAAGCGCCATAGGAAAAGGTGTGGGAGGAAAATTATTAACCGAGTTGATTCGGCTTGCCAAACAGCAAGGCATACATGTCATGATTGGTGCCATTGACGCCGATAATGCTGGTAGTATTGCTTTTCACGAAAAATATGGTTTTGTGGTTACCGGAACGTTACGTGAAGTTGGCTATAAATTTGATCATTGGCTGGATTTGGTTTTTATGCAATTGGTTTTATAGAGAGACAAAGGTTCAAAGATACAGAGGTTGATTGCCTAGCCCTGTTAGAAGCGTTATCCTTTGGTTTTTTCTTTAAAAAACAAAAGATACAAGCGGATAGCAGGACACGAGCGATAGCGACTGACGAAGTAAGTAGCTCCTTAATTCAACAAAAAAACCACCAACTTACGCGTAAATTGGTGGTTTTTTGTTGAGAAAATAGGTAAAACTAGCTTTTGATCCAGTTGATGATTTCAGGATCTGTTGGCAATGTTCTAGGCATGATTACTTTTTCTAATTCGCCTTTTTCGTTGATTAAGTATTTTTGAAAATTCCACTCTACATCTGAATCTTGCAAACCATTTTTAGATTTTTGTGTTAAGAATTTATAGACCTCACACATATCGTTTCCTTTTACAGAGACTTTATCCATCATCGGGAAAGTTACGCCATAATTTTGTTGGCAAAAAGTTTCGATTTCTTTGTTGGTTCCCGGTTCTTGCGAAGCAAAATTGTTTGCAGGAAAACCAATAATCACAAATCCTTTGTCTTTGTATTGTTTGTAAATAGCCTCTAAATCCTTGTATTGTGGAGTTAAACCACATTTTGAAGCCGTATTGACAATCATTACTTTTTTTCCCTTTAATGATGCAAAATCAAAAGTGTCACCTGATAAATCTTCTACTTTAAATTGATAGATCGTTCCTTTTGTCATGTTTTTATTTGTTTTTGGAAGTTTGGTTTTACTGGTTTGCGAATGCATTTGAGTGCTCGCTACGAGTAATCCGATAGCTAAAAATAGTATTTTTTTCATTGTGTATTTTTTTATAAAATTAATCAAAATCTTTCGGAGAGAGAACTTGGTAAGTCTTTATTTTTATTAAACATAAGTTAAAAAATGAAGCCTAGCGTTAATCAGACGCTAGGCTTCCCCCAAAACAAACAAATCAAACCATGAATTTAAAATTTGTACTTCACTTGATTCTTAAAAAAATCAATATTGCTTTATTATTGTCTATACCTGCCTCTAAAATTTAAAATTGATTAAGGATTTGAACTTTTTCAGTTGTTAATCATTTTAATTTCAGATCTTTTATTTTATCGTTTCTTTATTTATTTTCTGTTTTGCACTATGTTTTTTATTGCAGCCTTATTATCATTTACGTAATTAGTTTGATTATGGTTTTAAAAAAATGAAAAAAAGAAATATTTTAAATTTGATTATGTTTTTATGAGTTTATGGTTATAAAAAAATGTTTTTCAAAAAAAAATAAATTATCTTTAACTCAAGATTTCACAAAAAAGAAAATTACAGTCCAAAAGTCAATTTATCCACATAAAATAAAATTCTCAAATTTATGAGTCAAGAAGAATTGTTAGTTTTAATTTACAAGAAAGACGAAAGAGCTTTTACCTATTTATATGATATGTACTCGAAAAGTTTGTTTTCGGTAATCAATGTTCTCATAAAAAATCGCGAAGAGGCAGAAGATGTATTACAGGAGGTCTTTGTGAAAATCTGGAAAAACATTGATACCTATAATGAAGGGAAAGGTAGATTTTATACCTGGATCCTTAATATAGCAAGAAATACCTCTATAGATAAATTGCGTTCTAAAAATTTTAACAACAGCCAAAAAAACCTATCCTCAGATAATTTCGTACATCTGTTAGACGACAGTAATAAACTCGTGAATAGAATTGATACTATTGGAATTCAGGAATTTGTAAAAAAATTAAAGCCAAAATGTATTGAGATAATCGATTTATTATTTTTTAAAGGATATACTCAGCAAGAAGCGTCGGAAGAGCTTGCAATACCGCTGGGGACTGTCAAGACGCAAAACAGAAATTGTATTAACGACCTACGTAATTATTTAAAAATCTAATGGAAGCACAAGAATATATAGAATCAGGAACTCTAGAGCTATACGTTTACGGTTTATTGACCGAGTCTGAAAATCTAGAAATTGCTCAATTGGCCAAAACAAATA
The DNA here is from genome assembly GCF_020911905.1 of Flavobacterium flavipigmentatum. Taxonomy (NCBI): domain Bacteria; kingdom Pseudomonadati; phylum Bacteroidota; class Flavobacteriia; order Flavobacteriales; family Flavobacteriaceae; genus Flavobacterium; species Flavobacterium flavipigmentatum. The sequence goes on from NZ_CP087133.1 coordinate 3,349,514, forward strand.
CCGAAATTGAGCAGGAAATTATTGCAATAGAACGCGCTATTGTGGCTTTGTCATCAAGTTTTTCACCTTTTCATTCGGTAGCGAATTTTGAGAAGATAAAAGCACAATTAGAATTAAAGCACGCTAAGGTAATCGATATGAAGCCTGCTTCACGCTTGTCTGAATATGCTGGTTGGGCCGCTGCTGTTTTAATGCTTTTGGGTGTTGGATATCAAACTTTGCAATTGAGCCAAACTAAAGAAAAGATTTCGACTCTTGGCAATGAAAAAACCAAAATTGAAAGAGAATATGCTTTTTTAGGACAGAAAAATGCGGAAGTAGAAAAAAATCTGACAATTGTAAGAGATATTAAAAATACAGGTGTAACACTTGGTGGTCAGGCAGTTTCGCCAAAATCGTTTGCAAAAGTCTATTGGAATAAAGAAACCAAAACTACCTATATTGATGCGGCTGGTTTACCAAAACCACCAAAAGGTATGGTGTATCAGGTTTGGGCATTAAAATTAAGCCCAGTCTTAACTCCTACCAGTATTGGTTTGTTAAGTGATTTTGATGTCAACGATCAAAAAATATTTGCAGTAAAACAAACTGATGCTGCAGAAGCATTTGGAATAACATTGGAGCCCGCTGGAGGAAGTCTGACGCCAACAATGGAGCAATTGTATACTTTAGGAAAAGTTTAAAAACTGCCTGATGATATTTTTAAAAATGCCTTTCAATTTATTTGAGAGGCATTTTTTGTTATTTTTAGTGGATCAAAATTAAAATTATGAACGGAACATTACTTTTAAGAATTGCAGTAGCCATTATACTGCTATCGCATTCTGTTTTTGGAATCTTTAATAACGGAATAAATGATTTTGGCAATTTATACCTCAATCAGATTGGGTTTGCCCCTTTTGGTGTTTTTATTGCGTGGTCTATTAAAATATCACATGTCATTGCTGCAGTGCTTTTGTTGTGGAATAAATACATTCGATTGGCTGGTTTTGTGACAATTTTTGTACTTCTTATGGGAATTATTCTAGTACATTTTGAAAATGGATGGTTTGTTGTTGGTGGTGGCAGTAATGGTGTAGAATACAATTTTTTACTGATTTGCGTTTTACTGGCCATTATCTTTCCTAATGGATTTAAAACTAAAAGAGAATCGTAGCTTTATTAAAAGGTAAGGCCAAAAATAAATAATTGGAGAGAAAAAATACATTAAACATTAAAACATTTAATTCTAGTATTTTTTCTCTCCAATTATTTTTACTTTTTGTACTATTTTAAACCAAAAGGATTAATGACTTAAATTCTCTATTTCTTTTGGATCGTGTTTGTGTTTGAATAAAATAGCAAAAGCAATTGCAATTACCAAAGCATAAGCCGCAAATGATAACCAGATTGTGTGCCAGTCTTTCATCAGAATTGGGTTAGCAAACATGCCGTCTGTAGTTACTGAATTTCCTTGTGTTTTTACAAATTCTAACATTTTAGAATTGGTTGTATCTGTTTGCAAAAATCCAGCTAATTCGGTTGTGCTGTTAAACGATTTTGTAAAGAAACGATCTATTGCCCATCCAGAGGTCAAACTTCCTAATACGGCTCCAACGCCGTTGGTCATCATCATAAACAAACCTTGAGCAGAAGAACGTATTTTAGAATCGGTATTGCTTTCTACAAATAATGAACCTGAAATATTAAAGAAATCAAAGGCCATTCCGTAAACGATACAAGACAAAATAATCATCCATAATCCCGTTACAGGATCTCCAAATGCAAATAATCCGAAACGTAAAACCCATGCCAACATACTAATAAGCATCACTTGCTTGATTCCGAAACGTCTCAAGAAAAATGGAATAGCCAAAATAAACAAGGTTTCAGAAACTTGAGAAATTGACATAATAATCGTTGAATATTTTATGACGAAAGAATCTGCATATTTTGGAAAATGTTTGAACTCATCCAGAAAAACATCTCCATAAGCATTCGTTAATTGCAAAGCACCTCCTAAAAACATTGAAAATACGAAGAACAAGGCCATTTTGTAATTTCCAAATAGCTTAAAAGCTTCTAAACCTAGCGTCTCGACCCAAGAAGCGTTTTCTTTGGTAAGACGTTGTGGTTGGCATTTTGGTAAGGTAAAGGCGTAAATACCCAGAATTAAAGCTCCTACACCCGCAATATAAAACTGATATTCTGTTGCTTTACTTCCGCTCAAATTGGTGATCCACATGGCAACGATAAAACCAATAGTTCCCCAAACGCGAATTGGCGGAAAGTCTTTTACAATATTTTTATTATTTAACTTTAAAGAAGTGTATGAAATGGAGTTACTCAGCGCAATTGTTGGCATGTAAAAACACATTGCAACAAGCATAACGTATATAAAATTATCTGGAGTAGTAACTTGAGCAATTGCAAATAAAACTACGGCATAAAGTATGTGCAAAACACCATATAATTTTTCGGCATTTACCCATCTATCGGCAATAATACCGGTCAAAGTAGGCATAAACAAAGAGGCAATTCCCATGGTACCAAAAACTAATCCAAATTGTGTTCCTTCCCAATTTTTTGTTCCAAACCAATAATTTCCAATTGTGATCAACCAAGCTCCCCAAACAAAAAATTGAAGAAAACTCATTATAATCAATCTGTTTTTAATTCCCATACGATGCGATTGTCTTTTAAAATAAATGAAGTGGTAAAACTACCATTAAAAATGATATCTGCAAAAAATTAAGTCGTTTTAACAACGTCATTTATTAATTCTAAAACAGCAGAAAATTGTTCCTCCCTACTTAAATACGAATTATCTATTTCGATTGCGTCAGCTGCAATCACTAAAGGAGAATCTTCTCGGTGGGTGTCTATATAATCTCTTTCTACAACATTTTTCAAAACGTCTTCATAAGATACGTTATCTCCTTTTTGTTGTAACTCTTCAAAGCGTCTTTGCGCACGGGTTTCGGCGCTGGCGGTCATAAAAATTTTTAGTTCAGCATGAGGAAAAACAACCGTTCCTATGTCTCTTCCGTCCATCACAATCGCTTTATTTTTGCCCATTTCCTGCTGCTGCTCTACTAATTTAGAACGTACCTGAGAAACTTCTGCCACTTTGCTCACAAAATTAGAAACTTCGATAGTTCTGATTTGTTTTTCGACATTTTCGCCATTCAAATACATTTCGGCAAAACCCAAATCGGCATTGAATTTAAATTCTAACTGAATTTTAGAAAGAGAATCTATTAAGGCTTTTTTATCAAAAAAATCAGCATTGATAAAGTTGTTTTTCATTGTGTACAGCGTAACGGCACGGTACATTGCGCCTGTATCTACATATACGTATGCTAATTCTTTTGCCAACTGTTTTGCTAAAGTACTTTTTCCTGTTGACGAAAATCCGTCAATTGCAATGGTTATTTTTTTCAAAATAATCTTTTAATGTTTATAAAATTTGTAATTATTTGTTTTACTAATCAATATTCAAAATAATGTTCTATTTTGAATTATCAATTTTTTTTTCAATTTTAAAAAAAAACTTTCTGTTACGATTAGTCGTTCATGTTTGTCATAAAATTGCTTATTGAAGGTTTAAGATAAGGCCAAAAAGACTGCTGTTTGCCGCTAATGTGTATCTTGAATACGAATAGTTAAACTTTAATCGGTTCATTTTCAAACCAAATCCTAAAGAGATTCCCGAAAAATTGCGCTGTTCTGCTATTTTTAGTTCCTCTGCTCTTCTAAAATTATATCCTAACCGAATATTAAATGCTTTTTTAGGAAAAAGCTCAACTCCAACTATCACGTGTCTCAAAGCATTATTTACAAACGACACTTTTTCTTCGTTGGTAGAACCGTCAATATTGGTTTCTCCTCGCACTGGATTAGAAAAAGAAATATTCCATTGTTGCAAATTTTCTAACGAAAGATGCCAACGAATAGGTACATGTTCGAGTTCTTGCGAAACTCCTGCGATGATTTCGAGTGGTAATTTTTCCTGTATTCCTGAATATGTTGTAAATTGAGTTCCTATGTTTCTGATTACCAAAGCCCAGTTTACATCATTTCTTTCATCCACAAACAAAAAACCCAGATCTATGGCACCACCAAAAGAACTGTAGGTTTCTAAAGTTGAAGTTATCAATTTTGCATTTGCACCTACGTGAAGGTCGGTAAACGGAATATTGTAAGCATAACCAAATGAGAGTGCGGCTTCGCTTCCTGTAAAATTAGAAGTCGCCAGACCATTTTCATCATATCCTTCAAAACTACCATAATTTACATAACTCATTCCGGCGTGAAAAGTTTGCAAATGCCTGTCATACGTATAGGCGTACGAAGCCGTTCCGTATGAAACTTCTCCGTAAAGACTTCCATAATTCATTGCAAGTTGTTTGTCCATATCTGCATTTAGTGTAGCGGGATTAAACATCACCTGATTTACATCTTCATCATAAATTGTTATCGATTTTCCTCCTAACGCAGCCTGTCTTGGCGATGTCGTTAGATTAAGAAATTGGTAAGTGTAACGGCCACCAATTTGCCCGTATGAAAGGGAGCAACTAAATGCAATAAAAAAAAAAACAAGTTGTTTTAACATGTTTACAGGTAGCTTGTATATTCTAAACTCAATTACAAAGATAAAATTATAAACGTTTGAAAATTAAAAATATATAAAAATTTATACCCAAAACTTAATTCTTTCAGAATTACCACTTTATAATAAAAAGGCAATAAAAAAATCTCAAATACTGAAACTGAAATGCATCAGAATAGTATTTGAGATGTATAACTTCCTGATCTCTATCTCAAGATCAGGAAAGTAATATTTCGCTAAAATTTTATTTTAACTGTTTTGCGTTTTTAACATTTTGATCTGTCAAAGCAAGAGCCAAAACCTCGCTCATTTCTTTTACATAATGAAACGTTAGGCCTTCAAGATATTCAGTTTTAATTTCATCAATATCACTTTTATTTTCGTGACATAAAATAATTTCTTTGATATTAGCTCTCTTAGCAGCCAGAATTTTTTCTTTGATTCCGCCCACTGGTAAGACTTTTCCACGAAGTGTTATTTCGCCTGTCATCGCAAGACTTTTCTTAACTTTCTTTTGAGTCAATAATGATACTAAAGAAGTCAACATTGCAATTCCGGCGCTTGGACCGTCTTTGGGTGTTGCGCCTTCTGGAACGTGTAAGTGAATATTATATTTTTGAAATAAATCGGTAGCCAAACCTAACTTCTTAGCATTTGCTTTTATGTATTCAAGTGCAATTGTAGCCGATTCTTTCATGACAGTACCCAGATTTCCGGTAACGGTCATAACTCCTTTTCCTTCAGAAATTAAAGATTCTATAAACAATATATCACCGCCAACGCTTGTCCAGGCAAGACCCGTAACTACACCGGCAACATCATTGTTTTCATATTTATCGCGTTCTAATCTTGGCACTCCCAAAACGCTGATAATATCTTCGTCTGTCACTTTTTTATTGTATTCTTCCTCCATCGCAACCGATTTGGCTGCATTTCTGATGACTTGTGCAATTTTGGTTTCGAGATTACGTACGCCTGATTCGCGGGTATACCCCTCTACAATTTTTTCTAATTGTTTTTTACCAATTGTCAGGTCTTTGGTTGTTAAACCGTGCGCCTCAAGTTGTTTTGGAAAAAGATGTCTTTTGGCAATTTCTACTTTTTCTTCGATAGTGTAACCTGACATTTTGATCACTTCCATTCTGTCGCGAAGTGCGGGCTGAATGGCGGCCATGTTATTTGAGGTTGCAATAAACATTACTTTTGATAAATCATAACCCATTTCGAGGAAATTATCATAAAAAGAATTGTTTTGTTCAGGGTCTAAAACTTCTAATAATGCAGAAGAAGGATCGCCACTATTGCCACTAGAAAGTTTATCAATTTCGTCTAAAATAAAGACAGGATTTGAAGTTCCGGCTTTCTTTAAACTCTGAATAATTCTCCCCGGCATTGCACCAATGTATGTTTTTCTGTGTCCGCGAATTTCTGCTTCGTCACGCAAACCACCTAATGAAATACGGACATATTCGCGCCCTAAAGCTTCTGCAACAGAACGACCAATAGAGGTTTTACCCACTCCCGGAGGCCCTGTTAAACAAATAATAGGCGATTTCATATCGTTACGAAGTTTTAAAACAGCCAGATGCTCGATCATTCTTTTCTTTACTTCTTCGAGTCCAAAATGATCTTTATCTAATATTTTTTGAGCATTTTTTAAGTCAAACTTGTCTTTAGAAAATTCGCCCCAAGGCAAATCTAAAAATAGTTCTAAATAATTGCGCTGAATACCAAAATCAGGTGATTGCGGATTCATTCTGCGCATTTTAGACAATTCTTTTTCAAAATGTTTCTGCGTTTTTTCGTCCCATTTTTTAGACTTTGCCTTCAGTCCCATTTCGTCCATTTCTTCCTCTTGCGAAACACCGCCCAGCTCTTCCTGAATGGTTTTCATTTGCTGATGCAAGAAATATTCGCGTTGCTGTTGGTCTAAATCAAAGCGAACTTTTGATTGGATATCATTTTTTAGTTCTAATTTTTGCAACTCCACATTCATGTAGCGCAACGTTTCGAGAGCTCTTTCTTTTAAACCATTTATCGATAACAAACCTTGTTTTTCTTTTACCGATAAATTCATATTAGAAGAAACAAAATTGATCAAAAACGATTGGCTTTCGATGTTTTTGATGGCAAAAGTAGCTTCTGACGGAATGTTTGGACTTTCCTTTATAATTTGAATTGCTAACTCTTTTACAGAATCTAAAATAGCTGTAAACTCAGAATCATCTTCATCCGGGCGAGCTTCAGATACTTCTTTAATAGTAGCCGTGATATAAGGATCTTCGGTCACTACTTCATCTATTTCAAAACGTTTTTTCCCTTGTAAAATTACCGTAACATTTCCGTCTGGCATTTTAAGGACTCGCAGAATTCTGGCTACAGTACCAATTTTATGAATATCATCTTTGGATGGATCTTCGTCTTCTTCGTTGATTTGCGATACTACTCCAATAATTTTACCCGCCGAATTTGCATCATTAATTAGTTTTATAGATTTATCTCTACCCGCCGAAATTGGAATTACAACACCCGGAAATAAAACCGTATTTCGCAGAGGTAAAATTGGCAACGAAACAGGAAGTTCCTCGTTATTCATTTCCTCTTCGTCCTCAGGTGTTAATAATGGAATCAATTCTGCTTCTGAATCAAATTCTTGAAGTGACAGATTGTCAATTGTGAGTATTTTATGGTTTGACATAATAATATATAAGTCGTTTTGTCATTAAAAGGTTTATTCTAACTGTAAATCTGCTCTTAAAACCGTTTGTTTTTACTACAAACACATCAAGTCTTTCAAATACTAGATAGACCGTAAAATTAGACAATCATTATGCCAAAAACAAAAGAGTTCACTTTGAAATTTAGTATTTAATTCTAACTATTTATGATACTGAAAGAAAAAAGCATAAAAAAAACCCGAAATCACTTTCGAGTTTTAAAATCTTAAATCAATGAATATTTTTAGTTCAGTTTATACGAAACTAATTCAGAAGATACATCATTCATAGTAAACTTAATGACACCTACACCTTTTGAAATCCAATATTCTGCTTCTGTAGAACCAGCACTTTGTCCTTCTAATGAAGTCTCTAATTTTAGTTTAAATTTGACAACATCTTTATAAGTAACATTCTTAATCGTAGCAGTTGCACCTTTCTCTACAATTGTTCCTGTATATTTAACATTCATTTTTATAGCAGGAACTCCAGGAAAATCAATTGTCGTTGTTTGTGTATAATTTCCAGTCCATGTTTTACTTACTTCTAAATAATCTTTAAAGAAGATAAATTCATATCCACTGATTTTACTGGAAATCCCATTACTGTTAGTTACAATATCATCTAATTTAATATAATAATCTCCGTCTACTTTTTTAATTGAAGCTGATGCTGAACCTGTAACTTGACTAGTTGTCGTAAAAAACTTATCAAATTTAAAATAGGTTTGTCCGTTTACTTTTTCTGAGCTAAGGATTTTCATGATAGTTTCAGAACCACTTTGGTTTAAAACCCATTGATTACCAACTGCTGTTGGCCAATAATCTCCTTTTGAAGCTTCTGGTGTTTCTTCGTTAGGATTATCTGAATCATTGGAACAAGAAACAAACAAAGATGTAGAAACAAATAATACCACTAAAGCAATGCTTTTTAATTTTTTCATAATTTAAATTTTTATTTTTATTTCATCAAAAATAATAAAATGAATGATATCTTTTAGTTTTTTTTAACAAATAAATTCTTAACTCAAAAATTAAAAATAACAATTTGATTATCAGTTAATTAATGTAGAACTTAAATAGTATTTTCAAAATAACGCTTAATTGTGAAGTTCTTTTAATTAATTTTTAAAAAAATATTCAAAAACTGTAACAAACCAAAAAAAGCAAAGTCATTATAAAAAACTAGCAACCATTACTTGAACATAACCAATCAAAATATCGAAGAATTAATCGCGCTTTGTAAAAAAAACAATCAGAAAGCTCAATTCGAAATTTACAATAGATACTCTAAAGCCATGTATAATGTGGCGTATCGAATTGTAAAAGACGAACATTTTGCACAAGACGTCATGCAAGAAGGTTTTTTGAGAGCTTTTACCAGAATCAATGATTATAAGCAAGAAGTGGCTTTTGGAGCGTGGTTGAAAAAAATAATTGTCAATTATAGTATTGATTTTTATAAAAAGAATACCGCTTTTCAGTTCGAGGATTTAAGTAAAACGCTTTATAAAGCAGAAGAAAATGATAGCATTCTTTCTGAAAGCATCGATTTGAATTCACTTAAAGTGAAACAAGTTTTGGATACAATTTCAGAATTGAAAGACAATTATCGAATGGTTTTGACGCTGTTTTATATTGAAGGTTATGATCAGGAAGAAATTTGCGACATTTTGAATATCAGTTATGCCAACTGCCGTACGACGTTGAGCAGAGCAAAAGAAAGTTTACGAAAAAAATTAGAGGAAATATGAAAAAGGATAATGACGATTTTGATCAATTATTTGAAAGATTTGAGAATCAGTGGGATGTAGAAGAGCTAAATAGCAGCCATCAAATTGATTTTTTGAATAAACTGAACAAAAAACAACCTGCAAAAAACATTGGAGCGGTTTGGGCCATTGCGGCTTCAATTGTGGTGCTGTTGGGAGTATCTATTTTTTATAACAATCAAAAACCTAAGGAATTTAAATTTGCATCGAAAGAGACGCAGCGTACCGATTCTATTTTTAGTGCATTAATTGACAATGAACTCGTAAAACTGAAAGAAAAAAAATCTCCGGAAAACGAGCAAATTATAAACGATGCGCTGCAACAAATGAAAGCTTTTGATACTGATTATGAAAAGATTATAAAAGAATTGCAGAAAAACGGCGAAAACAAACAAATTATTTATGCCATGATTAGCAATCTGCAAACCAGAATATCTTTTTTGCAAACTGTTTTGCAACGAATTGAAGAAAACGAAAATTTAAAAAATAACAACGATGAAAAAACATTTTAACATACTGATTCTATTACTATTAATTCCGATTTTAGGAATTGCAAACGATGATACTTTTGTTTCAAAGCAAAAAAACATCAAGAAAACCTACATTGTAAACGCGGATGCAGGCATTGATATCGACAATAAATACGGAAATATTACGGTTTCGACCTGGAACGAAAACAAAATTGACCTTGATATTACGATCAAAGTGACTGGCAGCAACGAAACTTGGGTAAACGAAAGATTAAACAGCATTGATGTTGATATTACAGCCTTAAAAGCGATGGTTACAGCTATTACCAATACCGGAAATTCGAGTTATAAAAGCAAAGGAAGCCATAATAGTTTTGAAATTAATTATGTGATAAAGATTCCGAAAAACGGAACCGTAAAACTGAACAATAAATACGGTAATATCTCGGCGTTAAGCCTTGAATCTACTACCGATATCACGTGTAAATATGGTAAAGTAACGATTGGGAAACTCAACGGATCTTCGAACAGATTTGAGATAGGTTACTGCCAAAATTCGAGTATTGATTATATTAAAAGCGGTACAATAGAAGCACGTTATTCGGGTTTAAAAATCAATGATGCGGGAAATATTAATCTGGATGCCAATTATACCGATGTGACGATCGCAGAAGGGCAAAACATCAATTATGATTGTAATTACGGTACTTTTAAATTTCAAAAAATAAATTCTTTTACTGGGAATGGCAATTATATTACGATTGCTGTGGGAGAAATTTTAAAGAATTTTAGTTTTGAAGGAAATTATTCGAAGATCAATGTGGATGTCTTGGATGAAAAAGCAAATAATGTGACGATCAAATCGGGATATACGAATGTTTCTTTGGGTTATGATGTAAACTATCCTTTTGATTTTGATATCACTACCAAATACGGAAGCATTAAAAGTGATGGAACTTTAGAGATTTCGATCAATGAAAGTAAAAGTAATACAAAGAGAATTAGCGGTTATTATAAGAAAAAAGGTCAAAATAAAGTGGCTGTGAGTTCTAATTATGGCAATGTGTCTTTGATCAAAAAACAATAATTTATATCAAAACAATAAAAAATCAGTTCTAAGATTGGCTTTTAAAGTATTATAAAAAGATTTTTTTTAAGAAAGCAATCGCAAAATCAATCATCAATCAAAAAATGAATAAAATCATCCCTGATCTATTGTGCTTTTAGTTTTTAAACCTATTTGGGGTTCCAAGCTCCATTAATGGGGTGCTGAGGCGCAAATTTGGGGTATTGAACCCCATCGATGGCGTTCCAGACGTCAAAAATGAGGTTCCAAACGTCAAATTTGACGTCCTTGGGGGCCAAATTTGGGGTTCCGAACGTCAAATTTGGGGTTCGGAACCCCAACCGAGCACCTCAGAACCCCAAACGAGGGGTTTGGAACCCCAAACTTTAGGTTCTATACTCAAACGTTTGGGTCTAAAACCTAAAACACATTCGATAAACAAAAAAGATCCTTTCACTTTTACAACAATAGTTTAAAAGTAAAAGGATCTTTTGTTACAATCATTTTCTTATCGTTTTAAGTGAGGTATTTTTATTATTTTAAAACACCTTTTTTTGGCACTCTTCTGAGCAAAAGCACTCCAACAGTAAAAAATACGGCCAAAATAACAATTGCAAGACGCGGGCTACCCGTAATTTGATCGATTATGCCGTAAACGCACATTCCGATTACGATGCCTATTTTTTCGGCTACATCGTAAAAGCTAAAAAAGGACGCTGTGTCTTCTGTTTCAGGCAATAATTTTGAATAGGTAGAGCGTGATAAGGCTTGGATTCCGCCCATTACAAAACCAATTAGGGTTGCCATGACATAAAAATGGATGGGTAATGTTATAAAATAGGCTAGAATGCAAAGCAATACCCAAATGCAATTGATGACGATGAGTGTTGGGATGTTGCCAAATTTGGCAGATGCTCTAGAGGTAAGAATCGCGCCACCGATGGCCACTAATTGTATTAATAAGATGCAAATAATGAGACCGGTTGTGCTTTCGCTTTCTGACGACCACTGAATTTCCTGTGCTCCAAAATAAGTTGCGACGATCATAACTGTCTGAACGGCCATGCTGTAAACGAAGAAGCTTCCTAAATATCTTTTGAGAGAAATGTTTTCTTCTAATAATTTCCAGACTTTTTTTAATTCTTTAAAACCATTAAAAATGACACTTCTCGTTACTTTTTCGCCCGTACTATTGTTTCCTTTTGGGAGATAATAATAGGTATATTGACTAAAAAGAATCCACCAGACCCCTACCATTAAAAACGAATATCTCATGGCTTCGATTTTGGCATCGCCTTCAGCACCCATGATCATGAACAAATTGATTACCAGCAAAACCACACTGCCTACGTACCCTAATGAATATCCTTTCGCACTTAATTTATCTTGTTGCTCCGGAAATGCAATGTCTGGCAGGTACGAATTGTAAAACACCAAACTCCCCCAAAAACCGATTAATCCTAAGAAATAAAACAGTACGCCCACGTATATATTTTCGAGCCTGAACCAATACAAACCCATACAAGACAGGGCACCCATGTAACAGAAGAATTTCATAAACGCCTTTTTATTGCCCACATAATCTGCAATACCTGATAAAAGAGGCGAAATAAAAGCCACTACCAAGAATGCAGCTGCGGTAATAAAACTTATTAAAGCTGTGTTTTTAAGATTCATTCCGAAAGCATCGATATAATGATCTCTTTTTAAAAATAATGCTTCGTAAAAAATAGGGAAAACAGCGGACGAAATTACTAAAGGATAAACTGAATTTGCCCAGTCATAGAAGGCCCATGCGTTTAATAATTTTTTGCTTCCTTTGGATAAATTACTCATAAATAGGGTTGTGTTAGTCTGTTGCGAATTTATCTATTTTTTATTAAGAATTTGTTATTTGAAGATTAAGTTGATTACTTTTTATAAAAAAAGCCATTCTTAAAAAGAATAGCCTTGTTTTTATGATAAAATAATAAGTATATTATTTAAACTTTACGCCATATTTTGCGGCTTCAGCTTTTGCTTGCGGAATTAAAGCTTTTAAGTTGGCGATACGTGTAGCGTCTGAAGGGTGCGTGCTCAAGAACTCTGCCGGGGCAGCTCCTCCACTGGCTTTAGACATCCTGTCCCAAAAAGCGACAGCATTATCCGGATTGTAACCTGCAATTGCCATAAGCGTAAGACCTATTTTATCTGCTTCACTCTCATTACTTCTGCTAAAAGGCAACATACCTCCTACCTCTGTACCAAGACCGTAAGCCTGAGAAAAGATAGCTCTTGTTGTTGATGATTTATTGGTAGTTGCAGCATCCAGAGCAGCACTCCCAATTTGTTGTAACTGTGCGGCGCTCATACGTTGTTGACCGTGATTGGCCAGCGCATGCGCTACTTCGTGCCCCATAACGGTAGCTATTCCTGCATCATCTTTGCAAACCGGAAGAATACCGGTGTAGAAAACAATTTTACCACCCGGCATACACCAAGCGTTCAACTCTTTATTATCTATTAGTTTGTACTCCCACTTATAATCTTTAAGGTACTCTTTGTACCCATTTGCATTGAGCCAAATCTCGGCAGCATTTTTGATTTTGATTCCTACATTTTCAACTCTTTTTGCATCTGCAGTACCGGTTACTACTTTGTTTTCTGATAAGAACTTATCGTATTGCTGAAAGGAAGCCGGAAGTATTTCGCTATCCGGAACCAATGCTAACGTACTCTTTCCTGAAAAAGGATTTGTAGCACAAGCGGCTACTAAAATGGCCAAAAAAGCACCTGTTACTAAACGTTTTTTCATGATTTATAATTTTTAAAACATCCAAAAATACAATTATAATTGATTGTTCTCTTTACATAATTATCAAAAAACTTATCAAAATTTCTTACCAGCCAATAAGGTGAAGCTCGTTAAATTCTTTATCAATTACCAAAGAACCCTCGGTATCGAAGTTTGTTCTGTCAAAAGAAATTATTTCGTTATCGATTTCTATTTCTTTTACTCTGAATGGAAGTCCAATAAAATTGATTCTGTATTTGGTGTAGGGTGTTTCATATTTCCCTTCTTTATGAAGCTGTACGATAAGCTCTTTTTCTTTTCCTACGTTTCGGAAAGAAAGAAAACTATATCTTCCTTTTTTGTAATCATAACCATCTTGAGCATCTTCGTATACTACTGAAGTTTCTTTACCATTTTTATAATACAGATCAAGTGTCAATTCGTCAAACTCCAATTCGCCAACATATTGCTGTACAGGATATTTTGGAATAATGGCACCTGCTTTTACATACACAGGAATTTCATCAAACTTAGTGTCTATCCAGACTTCTCTACCGCCAATGGCAAGTTCGTTGGTCCAATAGTTATACCATTCGCCTCTAGGAATATACATTCGTCTACCTAAAGAATTAGGTTCGAGTATTGGGCACACCAAAATTTGATTCCCAAAGATAAACTCATCATTGCGATAATGTGTCTGAATGTCTTCCTGATCATAATACACAAGAGGTTTAAGCATTGGCACACCTTCCTCGATATACTGCCAGAACATAGTATATAAGTAAGGTAATAATTGGTATCTTAAATTAATAAATTTTCTGGTAATATTAATAACATCTTCATCAAACGCCCAAGGTTCCTGATCGCCGTGATGCCCAGAAGAGTGTGTTCTACAAAACGGGTGAAATACCCCTAACTGAATCCAGCGTGCATATAACTCGCCAGTAGGCTGCTCAGCAAAACCACCAATATCAGAGCCTGTAAAACCCATTCCGGAAATACACATGCGTTGTACCTGAATGTTGGCAATCCATAGATGTTCCCAAGTTGCTACATTGTCGCCAGTCCAGGACGAAGTATAACGTTGAGCACCCGAATAAGCAGAACGAGTGATTACAAAAGGGCGTTTAGGATATGCAAAACGTTTTACACCATGATACGTGGCACGTGCCATTTGTGTGCCATAAATATTATGTGCTTTTCTGTGGCTACAAGGGTTTCCATCATAGACATGACGCACATCCATTGGGAAGGTTTTGTTGGGAACCTCCATAACAGCTGGTTCATTCATATCATTCCAAACCCCTTTTACACCTATATCTGAAATTAATTCTTTAAACAAACCAGCCCACCATTCTCTTACTACTGGATTTGTATAATCCGGAAAATTACATTCTCCAGGCCAGACTTTCCCTTTCATATAAGGGCCATCGGCTCTTTTGCAGAAATAATCTTTTTCTAATGCTTCTTTATATACCCAATAATCTTTATCTATTTTGATTCCTGGATCGATGATTACGATGGTTTTAAATCCATCATCTGCCAGTTCTGCCACCATTTTTTTAGGATCAGGAAAGTATTCTTTGTTCCAAGTAAAACATCGAAATCCTTCCATGTAATCAATATCTAAATAAATAGCATCACAAGGGATTTTTAGTTCTCTGAATTTAGAGGCAATTTCTTTTACTTTGTTTTCAGGGTAATAACTCCATTTGCATTGATGATACCCGAGCACCCAAAGTGGCGGAAGTTCTGGTTTTCCTGTAAGATCTGTATAAGAAGTTACAACATCCTGCATTTTTGGGCCGTAGAAAAAGTAATAATTCATTTCGCCTCCTTCTGCCCAAAAGCTTGCTACACTTCTTCTTTCATGACAAAAGTCAAAAAAGGTTCTAAATGTATTGTCAAAGAATATTCCGTAGGATTGTTTGTTTTGCAACCCAATATAAAAAGGAACCACTTTGTATAAAGGTTCCTGATCTTTGCTGTAAGCGTATTGATCTGTGGCAAAATTCTCCAGTCTTTTTCCTTTTAGATTTAACTGAGTAGCTTTGTCTCCCAGACCATAAAAACATTCACCATCTTTTGATGATTTGCTCATTTTTACAATGTTTCCGCCGTATTCGTAGCTTTCTTCCCAGTGAAAACCTAATTCATCTTCCAGAATAACATTGTCATTAAGGTCTAAAATTGAAGTGCGTAAATCTGCTTTTTGAATTTTGGCTTTTACTTTGCTGGTTTGAATTTGATAATACGTTTCTTCTTCGGTAACTTCAAGAAAATTGTAACCATGCAATTGCGTTTTGTCTATTGCATACGAAAAATCGTTGCTAAAATATCCTTTTGTAGTAAATCTAAAACGTATTAAACTGTCTCTTAAAACCGTAACTTTCAAAATAACCTTATTATCAGTATGAAAAAAGATGGAATCTCCTTCCTGCTCAAACGCAACTATTTTTGATGGATATAAATCCCCTTTATATTCTAATTCGGTATTTGTAATCATTTTTTAAATAATTTAATTTCAATAACTTACTTGTATTTCAAACGTACAAAAAATACAGGTATAGCACTAAAAATAATGCGTTTTTTCACGAAAACGATATCTTTGACTGAATGGTAATTTATATCTTATAAAATCGATAATTCTATAATTTAAAAAACTAAAAATCATAAAATCACAGTAAAAAAAAGTAACAGCATTATGCGATAGAATAAACGGTGACGCTCAAGGGAGGTAAAATCAATTCGATAGAATAATCCCTGCCATCGTAAGGAGAAGATTCAATAGCTAATAAACCTGAATTCGTGACGCCACTTCCTCCATATTGACTGGAATCGGTATTAAAAATTTCTTTTAATTTACCTTTTTGAGGAATCCCGATACGATAATTTTCTCTTACAACGGGAGTAAAATTGCATACTACGATTAGATTTTGGCTTTCGTTATTACCCTTCCTTATGTAAGACAAAACAGCATTCTGATGATCTGAGTAATTAATCCACTCGAAACCATCGCCAGAAAATTGTTTTTCATATAATGCAGGACTGCTTTTATACAACTGATTCAAATCAGTAATGGTCTGTTTTATTCCTTTATGAAAGTCATATTGTAATAAATGCCAGTCTAGACTTTTCTCGAAATTCCACTCGTCTGTTTGTCCAAATTCAGAGCCCATAAACAATAATTTTGTTCCCGGATGCGTAAACATATATCCATACAATAATCTTAAATTGGCAAATTTTTGCCACTCATCACCGGGCATTTTATTGGCGATAGATTGCTTGCCATAGACTACTTCGTCATGAGAAAAAGGCAGCATAAAATTTTCTGTAAAAGCATAAGTCATCGAAAAAGTCAAATCGTTTTGATGGTACTTTCTATAAATAGTATCTTTTTGAAAATATTTTAAAGTATCGTGCATCCATCCCATCATCCATTTCATTCCGAAGCCTAAACCACCTGTAAAAGTAGGTCTTGAAACCATTGGAAACGAAGTACTTTCTTCAGCAATGGTCTGAACTCCAACAAAATTGGCGTAAATCACCTCATTAAATTCTTTAAGAAAACTAATGGTCTCCAGATTTTCTCTTCCGCCATAAATATTAGGCTCCCATTCTCCATCATTTCTGGAATAATCCAAGTATAACATAGAAGCTACGGCATCTACCCTTAACCCATCTGCATGATATTGACTTAGCCAAAAGACAGCATTACTGATCAGGAAAGCGCGTACTTCATTGCGACCGTAATTAAAAACCAAACTCTTCCAATCGGGGTGATAGCCTTTTCTGCGATCTGGATGTTCGTATAAATGCGAGCCATCAAAAAAGCCCAAACCATGTGCATCATCTGGAAAATGAGACGGAACCCAGTCGAGAATAACACCAATTCCTGCCTGATGAAGCTTATCTACCAAAAACATAAAATCCTGTGGTTTGCCAAAACGTGAAGTAGGCGCAAAATATCCTACCAATTGATAACCCCAAGAGGGATCATAAGGATACTCCATTACGGGCATGAACTCCACGTGCGTAAACCCAGTTTCTTTGACATAAGCAACCAAATCTTCTGCAAGTTGCACGTAACTTAGAAAAGAGTTGTCATGAGCATTGCGCTTCCAGGACCCTAAATGTAACTCATAGACAGAATAAGGTTTATCAAGACCATTACTTTCCTGACGCAAATCCATCCATTTATTATCATTCCAGTTATAGTCTAAATCCCAAATTACCGATGCGGTATGTGGTGGTTTTTGGCAGTATAATGAAAAAGGATCAGCTTTTTCGGTTACAAGCCCGTCAATATTCGACTGTATTTTATACTTATACAGCGCTCCTTTTTCAAGATTAGGAATAAAACCCTCCCAAATACCTGAAGAATCCCATCGAACTTGTAAAAGATGCTCACCTTGTGTCCAATAATTAAAATCTCCAACAACCGAAACAGACTGCGCTGTTGGAGCCCAAACAGCAAAATAAACTCCTTTTACACCATCAACTTCAATTAAATGTGCTCCTAATTTTTCGTATAATTTATAATGTTTTCCAGCTTTAAATAAATTGATGTCAAAATCTGTAAATAAAGAGTGCGTAATAACGTTGCTCATATATTGATTGTAATTTCTAAATAAATAGAAAATTAATAAATTAAAATCTTTAGTCTAAAACTAGAAATTTAGAAAAAATAGGTTTTTAAAATTTTATTCAATTCTAAAATTATCTGGAATCGTGACTGATTTTTTGATGACAACAATTCCGTCTTTGATGGCATACAAATCGCTCGTAATATTTTCTAAATGAGGTCCGCCGTTGATGTAAACATCGTTTCCGATACGGCAGTTTTTATCTACAATCGCATTTTTTATAAAACATCTTTCCCCTATTCCGATGTGTTTTCTGCCGTTTTCGATATCATCTTCCAAATCTTTTAGATTTTGATAGAGATCGTTACCCATTACATAACAATTTTCGATAACCGTATCAACCCCAATTCTAGAGCGAATACCGATTACAGACCTGATAATTTCTTTAGCATTTATAATACAACCTTCTGAAATAAGGGTTTTATCAATTGTTGTTTTGAAAAATTTTGACGGAGGCAGTAATCTCGGTCTTGTAAAAATCTTTTTATCATTATCAAATAAGTTAAATTTTGGCAAGTCATCCGTAAGACCAATATTCGCTTCAAAAAACGAATCAATATTTCCAATGTCTGTCCAATATCCTTCGTATTGATAACTTAATATTTTTTTGTTTCCAACGGCTTGCGGAATTATTTCTTTACCAAAATCTTTTGTCTCTGTATTAGACATCAATTCTACCAAAAGCTTGCGATTAAAAATATAAATCCCCATTGAAGCCAGGTAATGCTTGCCTTGGCTCTTCATTTCATCACTCACTTCAGATTCCCATTCTGGCAATAACGAAGCATTTGGCTTCTCTATAAATGATATAATTTCATTATCCGCATTGGTTTTTAATATTCCAAATTCAGGAGCGTCTTTTGCGTTTACGGGTAGGGTTGCAATAGAAATATCGGCACCATTTTTTATGTGTTTTTTGATCATGGCACTAAAATCCATTTCATATAACTGATCTCCTGAAAGAATCAGGGCATATTCAAAATCATGATTCAAAAAATGGGGCATACACTGCCTTACTGCATCTGCTGTGCCCTGAAACCAGGTAGGATTATCGGGCGTTTGCTCTGCTGCCAAAATATCAACAAAAGCGCTGCTAAAAACACTAAAGTTATACGTGTTTTTGATATGCGCATTTAGTGATGCCGAATTAAACTGTGTCAGGACAAACATCTTGTATATATCAGAATTGATACAGTTTGAAATCGGGATATCAACCAGTCTGTATTTACCCCCAATGGGTACCGCTGGTTTAGATCTTGTTTCTGTTAACGGATATAGACGAGACCCTTGACCTCCCCCTAAAATAATGGCAACAATACTTTTTTTGTTAAATCTCATTTTTCCGAATTATTAAGTTGTAAATTTCGATATATTCCTGACAAACGCTTTCCCAAGAATGATCTGTCCCCATTCCAAGCGTTCTTATTTTATTAAAACTTTCCTTATCATCATAAAGCTCCACAGCTCTATTTATAGAATACACAATATCTCCTACAGATGCCTGATCATGACAAATACCATTTCCGTTATCTCCAAAATCAATAATAGTATCCTTCAAACCACCTGTTCTTCGTACAATCGGAACGGTACCGTAACGCAACGAATACATTTGGTTTAACCCGCAAGGTTCTACTCTTGAAGGCATTAATATAAAATCAGAGCCTGCATAAATTAAATGTGATAACTCTTCATTATATCCTATAAAAACATTGTAATTGCCTTTATGATCCTTTTTTAACTCTGCTAATTGTTCTTCAATACCTGCATTACCTGAACCCAAAATCAAAATATTAAGGGCTTTAAAATTTTCTGCCAAGGCCAAGGCCGAAGCCTCAGGAAGTAAATCGCCTCCTTTTTCTTCAAACAATCGGCCTATGAAACTAAAAAGTGGTTTTGTAGCGTCTAACTCGAATATTTCGCATAGTTTTTCTTTATTTTTTTGTTTTCCTTTTTCGAAATCTTTTATAGAAAATGTTTGCTCAATCATAGCATCTTTTGAGGGATCCCAGACTTCTATATCAATACCATTAAGGATGCCCTTTGATTTATTCCGAACAGAATTAAAAAGTGATTCTAATCCATTTGCAAAAACATTAATCTCGTCTAAATAACTCGGGGAAACAGTGGTTACAGCGTGAGCGCATTTTACGGCAACTGCCAAAGAATTAATAGCATAATCCCAATCTAAAAAACCAACATGCTTCAAATCAAATTCGGGTATGTAATATAATTTGTCAAAACCAAACTGCCCTTGATACAATCCGTTATGGATGGTGATAGCCGTTTTTACCTTCTCAATTTTGGAATATTTGTAACAATATTGCATCATAAAAGGAATTAACCCTGTATGATGATCATGACAATTGAGAATATCAGGAATAGTTTCCCGAGCTGTAATCCAATCGAGTGCAGCAATCTGAAAAGATACAAATCGCTCAATATCGTCTTGATAGCCGTAAACATTAGGACGATCAAAAAGTTCCTTAATTTCAATCAAATACAGCTCGTAGCCTAATTTATCAGTTGTTTCCTTTAAAACACTAAACGGAAAATTGAAACTTCCTAATTTTACTGTTCCCGAATAGACGGTTTCAAAGATATTTTCACTCTTAAATTTTGTATCATAACAAGGCATTACAACTCTTACGTGATGGCCCGCTATCTTTTGATATTTTGGCAATGCTCCGACAACATCGGCCAAACCACCCACTTTTGCCACAGGATAACATTCTGCACTGATATGAAAAATTTCCATTTATTAAATTTTAAATCTAAAGATGCGCTTCAATTCAAATTAAAAGTTGATAAAATACTTATTATTTGTAGTACTTTTATGTTTTCTAAATTTAGCAAAAAAATAATAAAATCACTACAATAATTCCGATTTATTAAAATGACAAAGAAATCTCAGAAAAAAACTCAGTCTTTAAAAATTCCACAGTATATTCTTATAATTAGTAAAATAAGTTCTTTAATTTCTTCAAAATTGGCGACATCATTTGCTGCTAGGCTTTTTACAACACCTATAAAACATAAAATTCCTGCAAGAGAGCTTGATATGGAACTAAAAAGTATTCAGAAAAAATTATGGATCCCTACTATTAAAAAAGAAATCATTACCTACGAATACGGAAAAAATGAGAGTAAACGTACAGTTTTGTTAGTCCATGGATGGTCTGGGCGTGGTACACAGTTATTTAAAATAGCAGATGAATTATTGGCCAATGGTTTTACTACTGTGAGTTTTGATGCGCCAGCTCATGGAAAATCGGCTGGAAAAACAACAATTATGATGGATTTTATTGAGTCTATTCTTGAAATAGAAAAACAATATGGCCCATTCGAAATAGCTATAGGACATTCTTTGGGGGGAATGTCAGTCCTAAATTCGGTAAAAAAAGGTCTAAAAGTACAGAAGGCGGTAATCATAGGAAGTGGTGATATTGTACAAGATATTTTAGAGGATTTTACTTCAAAAATAAAATTAAAACCAATTTATAGTCAACGCTTATGCGATTATTTTGAAAATAAATACAAAGTAAAAATGAATGATTTCTCTGCTTATGTAGCGGCTCAAGAGGTAAAAATTCCGGTCTTAGTTATTCATGATAAGAATGATCATGATGTACCTGTAACAGCAGGAATTCATATTCATAAATATTTAGAAAATAGTGAATTAGTCGTAACGGAAGGTTTAGGGCATCGAAAAATTTTGGGTGATAAAGATGTTATTCAAAAAATAATTAATTTTATTAAATAGTTCCAAAAAAAAACTTAATTACCTCTTATTTGGCAGTTATAACTAACAAAATACCTAAAGAAAATTAAATGGATTTATTTGGAGAAACATCAAATTGGGAGACAAAATTAGCACCCATTCTAGCCAAATATCAGGGTAAAAAGCATCCTTTAGAACACCAAAACATTTATCAATTGATGATTATGGTGATTTTATCTGCTCAGGATTCTGATGCTAATATTAATAAAATAGCACCAATACTTTTTGAAAAATTTCCAACTCTTAGTAGTCTTGCAAACACTGATGAAGGAACTTTATTACCCTATATTAGTAAGGTTAGAAATTTTTTAACCAAGTCAAAATGGATTCTGGATATTGCAAAGACACTGCAAAGTGATGAAAAAATTCCATTAAATATGAAAGAATTAGTTGCTTTAAAAGGCATCGGACGAAAATCTGCCAATGTAATATTGCGAGAAGCAAAACAAGCGCATGAGGGAATTATTGTTGATCTTCATGTAATTCGTGTAGCACCAAGAATCGGTATAGTGGCAGAAAATAAAGATGGTAATAAAGTCGAAAATGAACTTATGAAAATCCTACCACAAAATATTTGGCTAGAAATCGGAATGGCGATTTCATTTTTGGGAAGGGAAATTTGTCGCCCTACCCAACCAAAATGTGATTGCTGCCTTATAAATGATTATTGCAATTTCTATAAAAACAAGGCCTAATAAACAAATTAAGCCTTGGTCTGTGATCTATTTATTGCAGCACAAAAACTACCAGTTACAAGAGTGTTCTCTACATCTTCGCTCCTCTCTATTTATCCAGTTTTCAACAGGTTGCTGTACATTTTCTGTTATCCAGCGACTAACTTCTCTACATACTCTCATGATTTTAAAAATTTAATTAAACATTATTGCCATCTTAGTCAAACATTATTTTGAAGATCAAAACAATTTACCAAGTTTCCATACTTCATTAGAATATTTTCAGAGGATACAAACCCTTTTTTTTCAAAAAAAAATCAGAAGAAACTTTATTTAGAAAGATGTAATTTATTTTTTAATTCGTTAGAATCGCTTGTATCAAAATAGTAATTTATTTTTTGATAATACGCTAAGAGGAATAAGAAAAGTTTATCGTTATTATTCTAGCCTTTCGTATTTACTATTTATGGCGTTTCCCTATGGGTCAGGCTGTCCGCTATATCTTTTGCGAGGGATATTTTGGGTATGATAGAGTATGAATCGATCGCAAAAGGATGCCACTTACATCCTTAACGCACTTTTAGGAATCCCTAACTATTTATGCATAATTTTTATCACTCCACAGGTTTTCGTCTTGATCCGTTTTCGTCTTGATCCCCGTTTTCGTCTTGATCCATTATTTATTAAATTTGGAGATTTTTTTATAAACAAAAAACCCCTGTTTCGATTGAAACAGGGGTTTTAAAAAGAAAGGCGACGACATACTCTCCCACATAACTGCAGTACCATCTGCGCAGGCGGGCTTAACTACTCTGTTCGGGATGGGAAGAGGTGAGCCCCGCCGCAATAACCACCTTAAGGTTGTTAGTCTAAAGTCTAAGGTCATAAAGTCTAAAGTATTTCACTTTAAGAATTTTGACTTTCGTCTTTAAGACTGCTCTGCGTCGAGCAAATATCTTAACATACTGAGATAAAGAAAAAAGTATTGATTTAGAAAGTTTCTCCCCGAGCCTTGCGGCTCGGGAAAAGGGTGTACATAAGCTTACGGATTATTAGTACTACTCGACTATGACATTACTGCCTTTACATCTATAGCCTATCAACGTGGTCATCTCCCACGATCCTTAAAAGAAATCTCATCTTGTGGTGGGTTTCGCGCTTATATGCTTTCAGCGCTTATCCCTTCCAAACGTAGCTACTCTGCGATGCTCCTGGCGGAACAACAGATACACTAGAGGTTTGTCCAATTCGGTCCTCTCGTACTAGAATCAGATCCACTCAAATTTCTTGCGCCCACAGTAGATAGAGACCGAACTGTCTCACGACGTTCTGAACCCAGCTCGCGTGCCACTTTAATGGGCGAACAGCCCAACCCTTGGGACCTTCTCCAGCCCCAGGATGTGACGAGCCGACATCGAGGTGCCAAACCCCCCCGTCGATATGAGCTCTTGGGGGAGATCAGCCTGTTATCCCCGGCGTACCTTTTATCCTTTGAGCGATGGCCCTTCCATGCGGAACCACCGGATCACTATGCTCTACTTTCGTACCTGATCGACCTGTATGTCTCTCAGTCAAGCTCCCTTATGCCATTGCACTCTACGCACGGTTACCAAGCGTACTGAGGGAACCTTTAGAAGCCTCCGTTACTCTTTTGGAGGCGACCACCCCAGTCAAACTACCCACCAAGCAATGTCCCCCGCAATCGCGGGGTTAGGCCTCAGATAAACAAAGGGTTGTATTTCAACAATGACTCCACAACGCCTAGCGACGCCACTTCACAGTCTCCAACCTATCCTACACATCATTTATCCAAGGTCAATACTAAGCTATAGTAAAGGTGCACAGGGTCTTTTCGTCCCACTGCGGGTAAACGGCATCTTCACCGTTACTACAATTTCACCGAGCTCATGGCTGAGACAGTGTCCAGATCGTTACACCATTCGTGCAGGTCGGAACTTACCCGACAAGGAATTTCGCTACCTTAGGACCGTTATAGTTACGGCCGCCGTTTACTGGGGCTTCAATTCAATGCTTCTCCGAAGATAACATCTCCTCTTAACCTTCCAGCACCGGGCAGGTGTCAGGCCCTATACTTCATCTTACGATTTTGCAGAGCCCTGTGTTTTTGATAAACAGTCGCCTGGACCTCTTCACTGCGGCCAGCTTGCGCTGGCGACCTTTCTCCCGAAGTTACAGGTCTATTTTGCCTAATTCCTTAGCCATGAATCTCTCGAGCACCTTAGGATTCTCTCCTCAACTACCTGTGTCGGTTTACGGTACTGGTACTAATTACCTGAAGTTTAGAGGTTTTTCTTGGAAGCCCTTAGGCGCACTATCTCTTTGTCCGAAGACGCCGAGTACTATCGTATTTCCCCAAAATCTGTGGATTTGCCTGCAGATCTTATAGGTAGGTACTTCAACGAACTATTCCGTCAGTTCGCGGCGCTTTCATCACTCCGTCACCCCATCACAGTAATTAGTAGTACGGGAATATTAACCCGTTAGCCATCGACTGTCCCTTTCGGGTTCGCCTTAGGACCAGACTAACCCACAGCTGATTAGCATAGCTGTGGAAACCTTAGTTTTTCGGTGTGCGGGTTTCTCGCCCGCATTATCGTTACTTATGCCTACATTTTCTTTTCTAACCAGTCCAGCATACCTTACGATACACCTTCAACCCTGTTAGAATGCTCCCCTACCACTTAGAGTAAACTCTAAATCCATAGCTTCGGTAATATACTTATGCCCGATTATTATCCATGCTCGTCCGCTCGACTAGTGAGCTGTTACGCACTCTTTAAATGAATGGCTGCTTCCAAGCCAACATCCTAGCTGTCTGGGCAGACAAACCTCGTTCTTTCAACTTAGTATATATTTGGGGACCTTAGCTGATGGTCTGGGTTCTTTCCCTCTCGGACTTGGACCTTAGCACCCAAGCCCTCACTGCTGAGAAACATTATATAGCATTCGGAGTTTGTCAGGAATTGGTAGGCGGTGAAGCCCCCGCATCCAATCAGTAGCTCTACCTCTATATAATTTTACGCTCAGCGCTGCACCTAAATGCATTTCGGGGAGTACGAGCTATTTCCGAGTTTGATTGGCCTTTCACCCCTACCCACAGGTCATCCGAAGACTTTTCAACGTCAACCGGTTCGGACCTCCACTGTGTGTTACCACAGCTTCATCCTGCCCATGGGTAGATCACACGGTTTCGCGTCTAACACTACTGACTAAAGCGCCCTATTCAGACTCGCTTTCGCTACGGATCCGTGGCTTAACCACTTAACCTTGCCAGCAACGTTAACTCGTAGGCTCATTATGCAAAAGGCACGCCGTCACCCCACGAAAGGGCTCCGACCGCTTGTAAGCGTATGGTTTCAGGATCTATTTCACTCCGTTATTCACGGTTCTTTTCACCTTTCCCTCACGGTACTGGTTCACTATCGGTCTCTCAGGAGTATTTAGCCTTAGCGGATGGTCCCGCCAAATTCAGACAGGGTTTCACGTGCCCCGCCCTACTCAGGATACCACTATCTATTATACTCGTTACCCATACGGGACTATCACCCTCTATGGTGTCACTTTCCAGTAACTTCCGGTTCCTTGTACATAAAATCTCGTGGTCCTACAACCCCAACAATGCCGTAACATCATTGGTTTGGGCTAATCCGCGTTCGCTCGCCACTACTTACGGAATCACTTTTGTTTTCTTCTCCTCCGCCTACTTAGATGTTTCAGTTCAGCGGGTTTGCCCACCTATCGGTGTACTATGTCTTCAACATAGTGGGTTGCCCCATTCGGGTATCTACGGATCAAGTCGTGTGTGCCGATCCCCGTAGCTTTTCGCAGCTTATCACGCCCTTCATCGCCTCTGAGAGCCAAGGCATCCCCCATACGCCCTTATTTTGCTTATTGTACCAATCATAAAATCAATTATGACCGTTTTTTTTTGTCTTTTATTATTTGTATTGCTACTTATAATAAAAAACGCTTTCTACTTTTTATTATTTTCTTATCTCAATATGTCAATGAACTTTAATAAGTATGTAAGATTCTTGTATTAAGTATTAAGACTAATCTTGATACTTTGTACTACTATCTTTGTACTTCTTGTGGAGAATAACGGAGTCGAACCGTTGACCTCCTGCGTGCAAGGCAGGCGCTCTAGCCAGCTGAGCTAATCCCCCATTTTGCAATCTTAGATTGTAGAATTCAGATTTTAGATTTCTAATTCTTCTCTAATTTCTTTTGGTGAATTCCAACTTCTAGAATTTCCTTTTTTTAAGTTAAATAGTAGTCCCGGGCAGACTCGAACTGCCGACCCCTACATTATCAGTGTAGTACTCTAACCAGCTGAGCTACGAGACTCTGTTTTACTTAAAATTTATTATTTGAACTAACAGCAAGAGTAATCGAATTTTAAAATTCATATCCAAAAGATCCACATCTTTTTTCCTAAGCGTGCACTAGTGCTAACACTCAGGCTCTAGAAAGGAGGTGTTCCAGCCGCACCTTCCGGTACGGCTACCTTGTTACGACTTAGCCCTAGTTACCAGTTTTACCCTAGGCAGCTCCTTGCGGTCACCGACTTCAGGCACCCCCAGCTTCCATGGCTTGACGGGCGGTGTGTACAAGGCCCGGGAACGTATTCACCGGATCATGGCTGATATCCGATTACTAGCGATTCCAGCTTCACGGAGTCGAGTTGCAGACTCCGATCCGAACTGTGACCGGTTTTATAGATTCGCTCCTGGTCGCCCAGTGGCTGCTCTCTGTACCGGCCATTGTAGCACGTGTGTAGCCCAAGGCGTAAGGGCCGTGATGATTTGACGTCATCCCCACCTTCCTCACAGTTTGCACTGGCAGTCTTGTTAGAGTTCCCGACATGACTCGCTGGCAACTAACAACAGGGGTTGCGCTCGTTATAGGACTTAACCTGACACCTCACGGCACGAGCTGACGACAACCATGCAGCACCTTGTAATTTGTCTTGCGAAAGTTCTGTTTCCAAAACGGTCAAACTACATTTAAGCCTTGGTAAGGTTCCTCGCGTATCATCGAATTAAACCACATGCTCCACCGCTTGTGCGGGCCCCCGTCAATTCCTTTGAGTTTCATTCTTGCGAACGTACTCCCCAGGTGGGATACTTATCACTTTCGCTTAGCCACTGAAATTGCTTCCAACAGCTAGTATCCATCGTTTACGGCGTGGACTACCAGGGTATCTAATCCTGTTCGCTACCCACGCTTTCGTCCATCAGCGTCAATCCATTAGTAGTAACCTGCCTTCGCAATTGGTATTCCATGTAATCTCTAAGCATTTCACCGCTACACTACATATTCTAGTTACTTCCTAATAATTCAAGTTTAGCAGTATCAATGGCCGTTCCACCGTTGAGCGATGGGCTTTCACCACTGACTTACTAAACCGCCTACGGACCCTTTAAACCCAATGATTCCGGATAACGCTTGGATCCTCCGTATTACCGCGGCTGCTGGCACGGAGTTAGCCGATCCTTATTCTTACGATACCGTCAAGCTACTTCACGAAGTAGTGTTTCTTCTCGTATAAAAGCAGTTTACAATCCATAGGACCGTCATCCTGCACGCGGCATGGCTGGATCAGGCTTGCGCCCATTGTCCAATATTCCTCACTGCTGCCTCCCGTAGGAGTCTGGTCCGTGTCTCAGTACCAGTGTGGGGGATCTCCCTCTCAGGACCCCTACCCATCGTAGCCTTGGTAAGCCGTTACCTTACCAACTAGCTAATGGGACGCATGCTCATCTTTTACCGTTGTGACTTTAATTACATCTCGATGCCGAGTCGTAATACTATGAGGTATTAATCCAAATTTCTCTGGGCTATCCCTCTGTAAAAGGTAGATTGCATACGCGTTACGCACCCGTGCGCCGGTCTCTAGTTCCGAAGAACTATACCCCTCGACTTGCATGTGTTAAGCCTGCCGCTAGCGTTCATCCTGAGCCAGGATCAAACTCTTCATCGTATATTGTGTGCTTAATTACTTAAGCTATTTATAATGATGCTTTCTCTAGTGGTTATTCTCGAATCTCTCGATTCCATTACTCTTATTCTTTTGCTCTAACATCTCTGTTAAAACGGCTGTCAATTCAATATGTCTACGAACGTGTATTTATTTATTCTTTTACGCTTATCGTTGTTTCTCAAAGCGGGTGCAAAAGTAGAAAATTATTTTTAACTGGCAAATGTTTTTGAAGTTTTTTTTTAAGAAAATTTATTTCCTTTTTCACTTCTCAACCTTACCAATCTATCAATGAACTTTCCGTGTTTTGCGGGGTGCAAATGTAACATCTGTTTTCAAATCTCACAAGCTTTTTACAATCTTTTTTGAAAATAAATTTTCTTTTGATTATCTCAACTTGTCAGTATTTCAGTGAACGTCTATCGCTGTTGCGGGTGCAAAAGTAGTCCCTTTATTTACATTTACAAGACTTTTTGTTACATATTTTAAACCTTTTGTAAAACTTTTTCTTAACTTTCTGATAACAGCAAACTTAGCTTTTATACCTTTTTGGAATTTGTGAGAATTATCTTTTTACTTTTCAAGACTTCACAATACACCGCAACCCCAAACAACCATTTTTATTGACTTAACAACCATACAACCCCTTTTATCGCAACTTTGCAAACGCACCTAAAAAATACTTTTTTCTCCTGAAGAACACATTTGAAACTTTTAAAACGTTTTAATCGTCAATGCAAAGGCGATATCTTTTCGTTTGTATACCATATATAGTATAAGACTTTAATAATAGTATGATGCTTTGTCCTTATATATATTATAGATACATCTCTTCCTATGAAAACAACAACCCCTAGCCCTGATAGAAGTGGAAATCCTTTTGTGCCGGGGTTCGGCACAAAAGATTGAAACGAATAGCAGGAAATAGCTCCTCAAAAAATACATTATATATTAGGTACAAATGAAAAACCCGACAGATCGAAAAAAATGTCGGGTTATTATGTAACATGTTATTTTTCGAGAGGCTTTTTTGCCATTGCTTCCCAATGCGTCATCAAATCATTATAATTTACAGGATTGGCGGGTTTCTGATTTATTAATCTGCCAGATTCGAAGGCTCTGACGAGAATGGTTTCTATGAGATAGTCTTCGTTTACTTCGTAGGGTTTGTATTCTCTCTTTAAACTTATATCAAATAAATTGGCAGTCGAGTTGGATACGAAAGCCTTAAAACCACTTTTTAGTTGTTTGACCAATTCGTATGTTGTGATTCCGGTTTGGCGATGAATGAGCTTTACGAGAATTTGACCTTGCTTGCGTGACAACTTTTTGAGCCTATCTTCGAACTCATTATTTAAGTAGTCTTCTACGATTTTAAAATATTTTTTCTTTTCGCGATTGGTTTTCAAACGAGCCATTCCGCGGTTTAGTGCGGTTAATCTGTCTGAAGCTACTTTTGCGTACGGATATGTTTTATAGACTCTGTTTTGAAGAATCATAAATTGTTTTTGTGCTTCTGGATCTAATTTCTCTCTAGAAATAATAATCTCCGGTAATTGGATGGTATCATTTAAGATCGAATCGTTTTCGGTGAGTATATAACCCATCTCGGTATTTTCCTTGGGCGTAACCTGAGCTTCACCGAGAAAGCAAACTAACATAAAAAATAAAATAAAACTGGTACATCTCATAGAGTCATAATTTAAATGTAAAATTATATATTTATATACAACTCTAATACCAAATTTATAAATTAGCAAAAAAATATTTTATGAGCACACAATCTATCTTAAAAGATACCTCTCTCGCTTTCTTGGAAAGTTACCTTAATAACGCCTCTCCTACTGGCTACGAAAGCGAAGGGCAAAAACTTTGGATGAATTATTTAAAACCCTACGTGGATACTTTTATCACGGATACTTACGGAACGGCCGTAGGTGTTATTAATCCGGACGCTCCCTTTAAGGTTGTGATCGAAGGTCATGCCGATGAAATTTCGTGGTATGTTAATTACATTACAGATGATGGTTTGCTGTATGTGATTCGAAATGGTGGTTCCGATCATCAGATTGCACCCTCGAAGCGAGTTCATATTCATACCAAAAAAGGCATTGTAAAAGGTGTTTTTGGCTGGCCTGCCATTCATACTCGTTTGCGCGATAAGGAAGAACCGGCAAAAATTAGTAATATTTTTATCGATTTAGGTTGCGAAACCAAAGAACAAGTTCTGGAAATGGGCGTGCATGTAGGTTGTGTGATTACCTATCCGGACGAATTTATGATTCTGAACGAAAACAAGTTTGTTTGTCGCGCGATTGACAACAGAATGGGCGGATTTATGATTGCCGAAGTAGCTCGTTTGCTAAAAGAGAACAACAAAACACTTCCGTTTGGTTTGTACATTGTTAATTCTGTTCAGGAAGAAATTGGTCTTCGTGGTGCCGAAATGATTGCACAAACCATCAAGCCAAACGTAGCGATTGTAACCGATGTTTGCCACGATACCACTACGCCAATGATTGATAAAAAGGTAGAAGGCGACCTAAAAATGGGTAAAGGCCCCGTGATTGCATATGCGCCAGCTGTGCAGAATAAATTACGTGAATTGATTGTCGATACAGCCGAAGAAAAGAAAATTCCGTTTCAGCGTCATGCTACTTCAAGAGCGACCGGAACCGATACCGATGCTTTTGCTTACAGTAATGGTGGTGTGGCTTCGGCATTGATTTCGTTGCCTTTGCGTTATATGCACACCACGGTAGAAATGGTACACAGAGAAGATGTTGAAAACGTGATACAGCTAATTTATGAATCGCTGTTGAAAATTGAAAACAACGAAACTTTCTCTTATTTTAAATAAAAATCAAAAATGATTTAAACACTACCTAGAAATTTCAGTTTATGTTTGTAAAAAAATAATGTGGCTATTTTTCAGGAGCCAATCCCACTGTCCGCTGTATCTTTTGTGGCGAACCCCGCCACAAAAGGATGCCGCTCCCATTGGGGCTAAAAAAACACTAAACAAAAAAGACCTTCTTGTACAGAAGGTCTTTTGATTTTTGTCTACTAACTCAAAAATATTAAAATGTATGTGTCTGACTATTTTAAGTCTTTCAAAACAGCAATTGCTTCTTTTGCATTAGATAATTCAGCATATTTTAAAGCTGTAAAGCCTCTTTCTGTTTTGTCTCCAGGACGTGCGCCGTTTTCTAATAAAAATTTAATGATTTCAACTCTATTATAACGTGCAGCCGCCATCAAAGGTGTCATATCTTCAGTTCTTTCGTTTACATTTGCTCCGTACTCTACAAATTTCTTAACTACTTCTATGTCTCCTTTGCTAATTGCAACGTGTAAAGGTGTAATGTATGGTGCAGTCACAAAATGACTTTTCACTAGTGGGCTTGTATTTGAAGCCATTGAAACATTTGCAAAAGCTACTAAAGCTACTCCTAAATAAATAATTGATTTTTTCATGATGATGTTTATTAATTGATTAATGATGATTTTTAATTTCTGTGTAAAAGTAATTCAAATTTTATTATTATGCATTACCAAGTACTGTGTTTTAACTAATTCTTAACTTTTAATTAATGTTAAAGCAATAATCGAGGTCTTGTTTTACTATAAGACTAATAAAAACCTTTTTTGTTACACTTATTTTAAAGTTTTATTAAAAAAAACATTCCGAAATATCAAATTCACAACATTTGGTTTTTGACTTCACTACTAATTACAGCTCCTAGACCCTGATAAATATGCCTTTTCTTGAATAAAAATTACGTATATTCGTACTTAATTTTTAAACTCATTTTAAAGAAAAATAAATACTTTATGCTAAATACTATTTTCAAAACAGCTCTAAATTGTATCGTTTTGTTTCTTTTTTGGAGTTGTACATCTTCAAAAGAATATCAATATACTATTACTAAAAATTACAAACCAGACGATCAAAAGTTGTATGAGACGATCGTAGTTCTGGACAGTCTATTTTTTAATGCTTACAATACATGCGAGGTCAATTTAGAAACATACGGAAATTTCTATGCTGATGACATTGAGTTTTATCATGATAATGGCGGCATTATGACATCAAAAAACGCTATTATAGAAGGAACCCAAAAAAATATTTGTGGTAAAGTCACTCGAGAACTTGTAAAAGGAAGCATTGAAGTCTATCCTATCAAAAACTTTGGAGCTATCGAAATAGGGCTGCATAAGTTTCATAATAATACAGAGCCCAAAAATGCAAAATCCAATATTGGGCGCTTTATGATTATTTGGAAAAATGACAATAATAATTGGAAAATAACCCGAGTAGTCAGCTTACATTAAAACCAAGAAACAAAAAACAGTAATTAACCTTAAAACCAAAAGACTATGGGAATCATTAAAAAAATTCTTGTTGTGCTAATTTTTATTTTAGCCAGCGCTTTAATTGCGGCATATTGTATGCCAAAAAAATATGAAGTAGAGAAAGAAATTACCATTAATAAACCAGTTGATTCGGTTTTTAATTATGTGAGATTTCTCAAAAATCAAAACGAGTTTAATGTTTGGACAAAAATTGATCCAAAAATGAAATTGACTTATTCAGGAACCGATGGTGCAGTTGGCTCAATTTCTGCTTGGGAAAGTAAAGCAAAAGAAGTTGGTGTGGGCGAGCAGGAAATTACCAAAATTACAGAAGGTAAACGCATTGATTTTGCACTTCGATTTAAAGAACCTTTTGAGGATACTGCCGTTGGATTTACTTCTACAGAAGCTATTGGTGCGAATCAAACCAAAGTAAAATGTGGTGTTAGCGGTGTTATCCCTTATCCTATGAACATCATGCTTCCTTTCATGAAAATGGAGGAAATGCTTGGAAATGATTTGCAAAAGGGATTAGAAAACCTAAAAACAAAAATGGAGAACTAAATTTATTTCTAATAAAAAATCCCAAATTCTCAAAAAAATTAGAATTTGGGATTTCTTTTATTTTAACTAAAAACTATTCTCTTGAAGCCAAATAGTCCACTACATTTTTATTGATGCGTTCATCAATATTGGTAATGTCGGCTTTTTCGAATTTTTCTCCCAAAATATTCTCGTATAACTCGATATATCTTTCAGAAACAGATTCGATGTAAGCAGTTGTCATATCTGGAATTTGTTGTCCTTCCTGACCTTGAAAACCGTTTTCGATCAACCAGCGACGCACAAACTCTTTGGATAATTGTTTTTGCTCTTCATTATTATTTTGTCTTTCCTGATAGCCATCTGCATAAAAATAACGAGAAGAGTCCGGAGTATGAATTTCATCAATTAAAACAATTACACCGTCTTTTGTTTTCCCGAATTCATATTTTGTATCTACCAAAATCAAACCACGACTTGCAGCAATTTCAGTTCCTCTTTGAAACAAATCACGTGTATATTTTTCTAAAACGATGTAATCTTCTTCAGAAACAATTCCTTTTGACAAAATATCTTCACGAGAAATATCTTCGTCATGAGAACCGTTATCTGCCTTTGTAGTTGGCGTAATAATAGGTTCAGGAAACTTATCGTTTTCTTTTAAACCTTCTGGCATTGTTACACCACAAATTTGTCTTCTCCCCGCAGCGTACTCGCGAGCAGCATGACCCGAAACGTAACCGCGAATGACCATTTCTACCTTAAAAGGTTCACACAAATGTCCAACAGCTACATTAGGATCTGGAGTTGCAATCAACCAATTGGGAACAATATCTTCTGTTAGCTCCATAAATTTTGTCGCAATTTGATTCAAAATTTGTCCTTTGTACGGTATTCCCTTTGGCAATACCACATCAAAAGCAGAAAGTCTGTCTGTAGCAACCATTACCAAAAGTTCGTCATTTATGTTGTAAACCTCCCTAACTTTTCCGCGATAAACCGATTTTTGATTCGGGAAATTAAAATTTGTCGTTGTTATTGTATTGCTCATTATGCTTAGTTGTGTTGTTTTTTAGAATGCAAATTTAAAACTATTTAAAAGAGCAAACAAAGAAAAAAATATAATCATTTAGGATTCTTAGCGACTTCGTTGAGTCCTTGAAATTAGACTGAAAGCGAAGCTGCATTATGGTTTCAAAAGTGTCGAATTAAACAAATTTAAAATTCTGCTGTATTCATCGATCCATGAATAGGTTTCTTTAAAACCATGCGCCTCTACGGGAAACGACGCCAGAGTCCAGTTCTTTTTTTCTAATTCTATAAAACGTTGTGACAGACGCACAATATCTTTATACTCGACATTATCATCGACCATACCGTGAAGCATTACCAAATTACCTTTTAAATTATCCGCAAAATAAATTGGTGAACTTTTTTTGTATGCCTGTGGATCTGTTTCCGGAAAATTTAAAATGTTACCTGTATATCCATGATTATAATGTGCCCAATCTGTAACCGAACGCAAAGCAGCTCCAGATTTAAATTCACCTGGAGTAGTCAACATTCCCATCAGGGTAATAAAACCACCGTAAGAACCACCATAGATCCCTACTCTATCTGCATCAATTCCGTATTTATCTACCAAGTATTTTTTACCATCAATTTGATCAGAAAGGTCTTTTCCGCCCATAAAACGATAAATACCCGTTCTAAAATCGCGTCCGTAACCATCGCTTCCTCTGTAGTCAATGTCTAAAACCGTGTATCCTAAATCTGTCAGCAAATTATGAAACATGTATTCACGAAAGTACGTACTCCAATAATTATGAGCGTTTTGCAAATATCCCGCACCATGCACAAATATAATAGCAGCTTTGTTTGCATTTTCGGTTTTCGGAGTGTACAATCTAGCATTTACCGGAGTTCCGTCTTGTGCTTTAAAGGTTATAACTTCGGCTTCTCGCCATTTATAGTTATTGAATTTTTCTGAAGTAGAAGAACTAATTTGCTGTAATACAGCATTGTTTTTATTCTCGGCAATATAAAAATCCCAAGGTTTATTTTTATACGAATAACGTACCAAAAGCGATTTTTCGTCAGGAGAAATGACTACTTCGTGCGCCCCGTCTTTTGTTAAAATCGGTTGCAAAATACCATCCGCTACAGCCAATTTATAAAAATTTCTATTTCCAGGATGCGTTGTATTGGTGGTTAAATAAAATACTTTTTTGTCTTTGGATAAAGCCAGATCACGTACTTCCCAATTGCCTTTTGTGAGTTGCGTTTTCTTTTTTGTTTTTAAATTAAAACTATACAAATGCGAATATCCAGTAGCTTCAGATTGAAAATAAACAGTTTCATTATCTGCCAGAAAACCAATATTCCCTGAGTCGAAAGCATAAGAAGGAATTCCAGGTCCGCCAATCCAGGCATCGTCATGCTGTTGTTCTATTTCCTGAAAAGTTCCGTTTTCGAGATTCAAACTCACCAACCATCTGTCTTTGTTGTCCTGACTTCTAATTTCGACAATAGCGAGCGATCCGTCTTCATTATAAACAGGTTCTTGAGCCACAACCCATCTGTCTTCTTTGGCTTTATTTTTTAATTTATCGTATTCCTCATAATATTTTGGCGTATCCTGAATGTGGCTTAATGATGAAAAATTAACATAATAAACAGAATCTTTTGCTACAGAATAAATTGCAAATTTGGTTTTTACAAAATTATCTATCGATACTTTGTCTTTAGTTTCCGGAGTTTGATTATAACCATCTTCTGTTATAAAAACTTCCATTTTTTCCTTTTTGGTTTTGCGTTCTTCAACCAAACTAAAAGTGGCAAATTTGCCGTTTGGATTTACTTTCAAACTGTATAAATTGTCTTCTCCGTAAAAAAACTCTTTAGCAAAATCCGATTTTACGGCTTTACTTTTGGCTAAATTCCATTGTTTTCTGGCTTCTTTATCTTTTATAAATTGAAACAATTCTTTTTGTTGGTCTTTCAAAAAAGACTCTTTTTCGGGAGCTTTAGCTTTTTTGATTCCCTTGGCAAAATTGGTAATTTGAAGAACAGTTCCTTCTTTGGTGTTGTACTTAAAAAGGTTATTGTTTTGTTCAAAAAATACAATTCCGGCTTCATTTCCTAATTCGATATTTGAAATCGGCGTACTTTGCTGAATCATTTTTTTGGTCGATTTTGTACTTATTACGTACGAATACAAAGCGCCTTTATCCAAATAATAAACAATGTCTGATGTTGGCTTTCTTTTAAAATTAAGCTTAGAAAAAACTGCTTCTTTAGGATCAGCAATGGCCGGCTGAGTCATTCCTTTTTGCCAGTAATACGTACTATTTCCTAATTCGTCTTTCGGATTCCATTCAAAATAAACTTTCTTTCCATCCAGCGACCAACGTCCGTATGTAGGCTGGTTTCCGATGAAAGACTCTCCTTTCATTATTTCTTCTAACTTTAAATTTTGACTAATTCCTGTTATCGAAAAAAACAGAAAAGAAAGGATAAAAATGTTTTTGGTCATGGTTTTTGTTTTAGTGAAACAAAAATACACTTTGAAAACTATTAAAAAAATGTTTTTTGCGTTTGGAATTATTTCAAACAAAAAATCCCTGAAAAATGAGTCAGGGACGCTATTTTAGATACCGATATATTATAAAAAAATTAACCCGCTACGAATTCCTTATTCAAGATTTTAGAAGCGATGTATTTTGCAACACCATCTTCGGCATTGGTTTTAATAACTTCCAGATGCGGCAAAGTTTCTTTTAGTACTAAGGGAGCATTTCCCATGATAAGGCTTTTTCCGGTGGCTGACAACATCTGAACATCATTAAAACCGTCACCAAAAGAAATCGCATGCTGCATGCTGAGGCCTTCTTTTTCGAGCACTCTCTGAATCGCAACAGCCTTATCTACAGATTTATCCATAAATTCTAAGCAAGTTGGCAAACTAAAAGCATGATGCAGTTCGTCTACGCCACTTTGCAAAATAGCATCTTTTAGAACCACTAATTTTTCGTGATTATCGTGTGCAAAAAATATTTTAATCGACTCAAAATCTTCTAAAGTTTGATAATCCACCAATTCTGGAAGGTATTTTAGATCAGCTTGAAAAGCATTTAATTTTTCGCTCAGTTTATTGGTTTGCCAAACACTTTCTTTAAACAAAACTACTGTAATTTCAGGATCGATCTCTACGCTTAACGCTGCTTTTACGACTTCGCTTTTTAGATTAAAAGAAAAAAGTTCTTGTTTCTCGGGAGAATGAATTCTCGCTCCGTTTGAACTCACCAGATAAACTGGCACACCAAGCGCATCAATAATTGCCATAGCATCGAGGTGATGACGACCTGTGGCCACGATAATAAGGTAGTTTTGCTGGTGTAGTTCTTCAAAAATAGATTTGGTGTAATCTGATATTCTGTGCTGTGGATTAAGTAAAGTTCCGTCTAAATCGGTAACAACGACTTTTATAGTAGAGAGATTCGAATTCATATTATAGTTCAAGTATTTATGGGGCAAATTTAAACTTTTATGGCCAGAAGAACAAAGGTCAAGCGTCTTTAACCCTTTTATTTAGACAAGTTTATTGTTTATTTAACGATTTCTCAATACTTGGTATTATTTATCATTTATATATAATTTTAAGGCTTTTTGAATAACATTTTCTATTATTTCCAAAGGTAAATCTTCATCAGGATTGAGTAACATAATTTTCATTCGGGACCGTTTTTCCTGAATTAAAAAGGGTTCTTCAAAACTCTTTCCTTCCACAATTCCAATGTATGGTTGTTTGAGTTTTTTATGAAACCATAAATAGCAAAACATTTTTCCTTTGTAACAAAAAAAGGGCATTCCGTATTTGAGAACATTTGTAA
The DNA here is from genome assembly GCF_020911905.1 of Flavobacterium flavipigmentatum. Lineage (NCBI taxonomy): Bacteria > Pseudomonadati > Bacteroidota > Flavobacteriia > Flavobacteriales > Flavobacteriaceae > Flavobacterium > Flavobacterium flavipigmentatum. The sequence continues at coordinate 3,387,792 of NZ_CP087133.1, forward strand.
TGTTACTGTCTTGTTTTAAGATAATTTTTTTAAGTGCAAGAAAAATCCCTTTTATAGGTTCTTCTTGGTTTAAATAAAAATCATCTAGTTGTTTCATTTATTTTAATACTCTCTAAGAATGTAAAACTATCATTTAATTGGGGGTTGAGATTCCTGCGAAATGACAAGATTGTAGAAATTTTTCTTCCAAAAAATATTCGTTTTACTCATTTCTATAAAAGAATATAAATAAAACGAATAGTATTCAACATCAAAACACGATTTACATTTGACATTTTATTAAATAAAAAACTTAATCGTGATTCTCTATTTGTTTGTAAGCATCGATTACCTTTTTGACCAATCTGTGACGAACAATATCTTTATCGTCTAGATAAATAATTCCGATTCCGTCAACGTCTTTCAGAACCAGAATAGCTTCTTTAAGCCCGGAAATGGTCCTGCGGGGTAAATCAACCTGACCGGGATCGCCTGTAATCATAAATTTGGCATTTTTTCCCATACGGGTCAAAAACATTTTCATTTGCGAATGTGTTGTATTTTGCGCTTCATCGAGAATTACAAAAGCGTTATCCAGGGTGCGCCCACGCATAAATGCCAATGGCGCAATCTGAATAATTCCCTTTAAAATATAATCTTCGAGCTTTTCGTTGGGCAGCATATCACGCAAAGCATCATAAAGTGGTTGCATGTACGGATCCAGTTTCTCCTTCATATCACCCGGTAAAAAACCAAGATTTTCTCCTGCTTCTACCGCTGGACGCGTTAGTATAATTCTTTTTACTTCTTTTTCTTTAAGTGCTTTGACGGCCATAGCGACACCCGTATAGGTTTTACCAGTTCCTGCCGGCCCTACTGCAAATACCATGTCATTTTTTTTGATAGTATCGACAAGTAATTGCTGGTTAGGCGTCATGGCTTTTATTATTTTTCCGCCAACGCCATGTACCAATATTTTATCATGATCGTATGATTTTCTTTCATCCTGACCATCCATAATCACGCGTTCAATTACATTATCGTCAATATTATTGTATCGGGTAAAATGGAGCATCAGCCTTTGAAATCTTTTTTCGAATTCATCTAAAACTTCTTTTTCGCCAAATGCTTTCAAAGTGGTCCCTCTTGCTACTATTTTAAGCTTTGGGTAATACTTTTTGATGATTTCAAGATGAGTGTCTTGAGCGCCCCAAAAGTCTTTTGGAGCGATGTCTATGAGCTCGATTATTCTTTCGTTCAAATGAGGTAGTTTTAAATTAAAATTAAATCTTTTTATAAATCAATTGGCTGTCGGGTATGTTTATATCTTTAAACGCAATTTGTCTTTTGTTTCTTGCATTTATGACTTTACTATTATTAGCTTTGCACTTCTCAAATTTAATAAAAATTAGATTGAAAAACTACCAATAGTTATAAACAAAAATATGTCAATAATTACCCTTACTACCGATTACGGCTTAAAAGACCACTTTGTTGGTTCCCTTAAGGGTAAAATACTTTCTGAATATTCTGAAGCACAAATTATTGACATTTCGCACGATATTGATCCATTTAACACTGCCGAAGCAAGTTACATTGTTGGAGCCTCCTATCTAAGTTTCCCAAAAGGAACCGTACACTTAATTGGGGTAGATATAGAACGCAATAAAGAAAACCAGCACATTGCGATGCAATGGAACGATCATTACTTTATTTGTGCAGATAATGGGATTTTGAGTATGCTTACACAAAAAATCGTTCCGGAAAAAATTGTGATCATCAATATTCACGATCGTTTCCCTGCAGAATCAAGCGATTTGGATATTTTTATACAAGTTGCCTGTCATCTTGCCAAAGGCGGTTTATTGAATGTTATTGGTAAAGAAATTCAGGAAATCAAACAAGTTACCGAGTTGCAGGCGGTTGTAGGCAAAGATGGTAATTCGTTAAAAGGATATGTTATTTATATTGACCATTTTGGAAACATTGTCACCAATATCTCAAAACAACAATTTCTTGAAGTAGCCAAAGGTCGTCCTTACGAAATTGTAATGAAACCCAAAAGTATCAAAACAATTTTGCCTAATTATTCGGCGATCGCAACTTCAGAAAAATATCCCATTAAAACTTATGAAGGCGAAAAACTGGCTATTTTTAATGAAGCAGGATTTCTGGAAATTGCTATTTTTAGAAGCAATCCTTCAAAAGTAGGCTCGGCCAATAGTTTGTTGGGATTGAATTATCGTGATGTAATTACGATTCAATTTATTTAAGATTTTAGATTGATTGATGCAGATTTAAAAAAATATTTCTCGTCTTTTTGTCATTCCGACGAAGGAGAAATCTTCATGAGAAGCTCTACAAAGATTGGATTATCGCTAACGAGTTACTTGCGGAGATTTCTCCTTCGTGGAAATGACAATATTGTGGAAAAGCATTGTGAAATAAGCTTTTCAGAATATTTTAAATTTTGCTAAAAAGAACAATCAATTTTGGTATTTTTGCGCACCTTTAGCGTTTGAGACATCATACTTAAAAATCTAAAATTAGAAACCTAAAATTGCAACGCATGTTTGTCAGAATAGTAAAAATGAGTTTTCACGAAGAAAAAATTCCGGAATTTCTGGAAAATTTTGAAAGTATCAAAAATAAAATACGAAATGCGGAAGGAAATCGTTTTTTAGAATTGTATCAGGATAAAAATGATAAATGCATCTTTTTTACTTACAGCTACTGGGAAACCGAAGCCGATCTGGAAAATTACAGACAATCTGAACTTTTTGATACCGTTTGGAGTTTTACAAAAAAACTATTTAATGCAAAACCAGAAGCCTGGAGCGTAGATAAATTGGTTAGTTTAACTTAGTTTCAAGTTAATCACCTAACGTGAAATTTGAAACTTCAAAGTATTAAAAACTAGATTTAACCGCAAAGAGCGCAAAAATTATATTTAAAAGGTTTTAGGAAACACAAAGTTCGCAAAACGGCGTTAACTTGAAACCTGAAACCTGAAACTTGAAACAAAAAAAACAAATCAACGATTAAACGAATAAACGTTTTTTACATGAAATCAATACTATTACGAGAAATAAAGTCTTTTTTTGGGTCTCCCATTGGCTACTTGGTCATTGCTATTTTTTTAATTAGCAACGGACTTTTTTTATGGGTTTTTGAAGGAGATTACAACATCTTAAACTCAGGCTATGCTGATCTTACACCATTTTTTACATTAGCACCTTGGATCCTGATTTTCCTGGTTCCGGCTGTAACGATGAGAAGTTTCTCTGATGAAAAAAAACAAGGAACGCTCGAATTACTCTTAACCAAACCATTATCGATTTGGGAAATTGTAAACGGCAAATTTTTGGGATCGCTAGTACTAATTATACTCGCAATTATTCCAACCTTTATTTATGTAAAAGTAATTTCGAATTTAGGTTTGCCACAAGGAAACATCGATATGGGTAGCACCATTGGCTCCTATTTTGGCTTATTGTTTTTAATAGCGGCTTATTCGGCAATCGGAATCTTTACTTCTACCCTATCAGAAAATCAAATTGTAGCGTTTATCATTTCAGTTTTTTTATGCTTTTTCTTTTATTTTGGTTTTGAAGGTTTGGCTTCATTGATTCCAGGTACTTCCGAAATTATTTCGGCTTTCGGAATGCAAGATCATTTTAAGAGCATCAGCCGAGGCGTGATAGATACTCGCGATGTTATTTACTTTCTGAGTATTACCGTGTTGTTCTTGTCTTTCACAGTTTATAAATTAAAATCTTTTAAAGCCTAATGAAAGCAGCTACTCAACAAAATATCAAGACATTAGGGATTACTATTTTTGTTTTAATTGTTCTCAATGTACTCGGAAGTTTATTTTTCCACCGATTTGATTTGACCAAAGACAAACGCTATACTTTATCCGAAACTTCTTTGCAAATTGTAAAGCAAGTCAAAAACCCGCTTTCGATCAAGATTTATATGGAGGGCGAACTTCCCGCAGATTTTAGACGTTTACAGCAGGAAACGAAACAATTATTAGAAGAATTTCAAGCTTACAACAATAACATTGTCTTCGAATTTGTGAATCCTTTAGAAAATGAAGACGAAAGCATGGCTTTGATCAAATCATTGTATCAAAAAGGACTTACACCAATAAACATCACTGTTGATGATAAAGGAAAACAATCACAGGCGATGGTTTTTCCGTGGGCAGTTGCGGTTTACAACAATAAAGAAGTAAATATTCCTTTGTTGAAAAACATTATGGGCGCTTCGACTGAGCAAAAAGTTAAAGGATCGATTCAGCATTTAGAATATTCGATTGCCGATGCGATCAATAAAATTACAAAAGACAAACAAAAGAAAGTTGCTATTATAAAAGGAAACGGCGAAATGAAAGAAATTCATATTGCCAAAATGCTAATGCAAATTCGCGAAAGCTATTATATTGGTCCTTTTACCTTAGACTCGGTAGCAAAAAATCCAACAGGAAGTTTAGATGCTTTAAAGAAATACGATCTTGCCATCATCACCAAACCTACCGAAACTTTCTCTGACGAAGAGAAACAGGTGCTAGATCAATTTATCATGAATGGCGGAAAAACGTTATGGTTAATCGACCAGGTTTCGGCAGATATGGATAGTTTGTACAACCAAGCGGGCGCTACTTTGGCATATCCTAGAGATTTAAATCTGAATGATATGTTTTTTAAATACGGATTCAGAATCAATCCTGATTTGGTAAAAGACGAACAAGGAAGCCCAATAAAATTGGCCACTGGCGAGCAAGGAAGCGCGACACAATATCAGGATTTTGTCTGGAAATTTGCACCGCAGGTTTATCCGGAAAGTCAACATCCGATCGTGAAAAATTTAGGTGGTATCAAATTCGATTTTGCGAGTCCGATTGATACTTTAAAAAACGGAATTAAAAAAACAGTTTTGTTACAATCTTCTCCCTATTCTAAGAAAATAGGAACTCCTGCCGAAATTAATCTGAATATTGTTTCTGAAGAAAGTTCCCCAAAAGATTATGTTGGAAAAGGAAATTTGGTACTTTCTGTTTTATTAGAAGGAAATTTTGATTCTGCGTTTGAAAATCGTGTTTTGCCATTTAAAGAAAATTCATTTACAGCAAAAGGAAAACCAACCAAAATGATTGTGATCGCCGATGGAGATTTAGCTAAAAACCAATTGGATAAAAACATGATGCCAGTAGAATTGGGTTACGATCAGCGAACAGGAAATCTGTATGATAATAAAGATTTTATGATGAATTGTATTAATTATTTGCTCGATGATACAGGACTTATTAACATTAGAAGCAAAGATTTGGATTTGCCGTTATTAGACAAAGAGAAAGTTTACGAAAATTACAGCCTTACACAATTCATAACTATCGGGCTTCCAATTTTAATATTATTGGTTTTCGGACTTGCCTTTACTTACATCCGAAAAAGGAAGTATAGTAAATAGTTGTTGATAAAAAATTTGCAAAACTAAGATTGTTTACGATATATTTGTAAAACGTATATTTTGCAACAAAATGCTCAAAATACAGAAAAAAATAAAACATAACAGATGAAATTTATAGTATCGAGTTCGTACTTATTAAAACAATTACAGGTTTTAGGTAGTGTAATCAATAGTAACAATACGTTGCCTATTTTAGACAACTTTTTATTTGAACTAAACAATAATGAATTGACCGTTTCTGCTTCTGATCTAGAAACTACGATGTCGGCAACATTATCCATTGATTCTACAAGTACAGGAAGTGTTGCTGTTCCGGCAAAGCTTTTACTTGAAATTTTAAAAACGTTCCCAGAACAACCTTTAACGTTTACAGTTGAAGAGAACAATACAGTTGAGATTAGTTCTAACTCTGGAAAATATGCTTTGGCGTATGCTGCGGGAGAGGAATTTCCAAAATCGGTAAATCTTGAAGATCCTTCGGTAACTTTGGTTCCTGCACATGTTTTGGCAACTGCGGTAAGCAAAACTATTTTTGCAGCAGGAAACGATGATTTGCGTCCAGTAATGTCAGGTGTTTTCTTTCAGTTTTCGCCGGAAGGATTGACTTTTGTAGCAACAGATGCACACAAATTGGTAAAATATGCGCGTACAGATGTAAAAGCATCTCAGGTAGCCGATTTTATTATGCCTAAAAAACCTTTGAATATTCTAAAAAGTATTTTAGGAACTTCTGATGCGGAAGTAAAAATTGAATACAATGATTCGAATGCGACTTTTTCATTCGACAATTATATTTTAATGTGTCGTTTAATCGACGGAAAATACCCTAACTACGAAGCGGTAATTCCAAAAGAAAATCCAAATAAATTAATGATTGACCGTTCTTTATTTTTAAGTTCTGTACGTCGTGTTGCAATTTTCTCTAACAAAACCACACACCAAATTCGTCTAAAAATCGCAGGAGCAGAACTAAATGTTTCTGCCGAAGATATTGATTACTCTAACAAAGCCGAAGAAAGATTGACATGTGATTATCAGGGAGATGATTTACAAATTGGTTTCAACTCACGTTTTTTAACAGAAATGTTGACCAATTTACAATCGGATATGATTATGCTCGAAATGTCACTTCCAAACAGAGCCGGAATTCTTACTCCCGTTGATGGTTTAGAAGAAGGAGAAAGTGTTACAATGCTTGTAATGCCAGTGATGTTAAACAGTTAACATCAAAGTTTCTTTTTGTTACAGGGCTTTTTTTTTTATTTCGAATGAAAGAGCTATCATTGTAAAAAAAATATAGCTATTAACCAACCATTTTTTATACCTGGAAACCGCAATTCTTAAATTAAGAGTTGCGGTTTTTTATATCTGTGATGATTCTTTTTCAAGTTTTAAGTTTCAGATTAAAATACAATTAACACTTGTATGAATTTTTGCAGAAAATCAAGCAAAGTTTTTTATAAATACTTAGCGAAATTTGCGGTTAAACAGCACAATGCTGGAAACTGAACCTGAAACAAAGAAAAATTGAAACAAATTTTTCCTATTTTTGTGATATGAAAATAGAAATTTGGTCGGACATCATGTGTCCGTTTTGTTATATCGGAAAAAGACAATTGGAAACTGCTTTGGCAGAATTTCCAGAAAATGATTTTGAAATCGAATGGAAAAGCTTTCAACTTGATCCTAGCATTAAACCTCAATCGGGCAAAGACGTTTACACGTTTCTAGCCGAGCGAAAAGGTATGTCTCTTGAGCAATCTAAAGAAATGCATAAAGGAGTCACAGAACGTGCAAAAAGCGTTGGCTTAGAGTATCATTTCGATAAAGCTATCATCTCAAATTCTTTAACTGCACATCGTATCATACAAATGGCCAAAACCAAAAGTTTAGGGGACGAAATGGAGGAAATTTTCTTTAAAGCTTACTTTACTCAAGGACGAGATTTAAATGACGGTCCTACTCTAATAGAATTAGCTGTAAAAGCGGGTTTAGATCAAACTCAGGTATTGGAAGTTTTAAAAGATGAAAACTCATTTTTAAACGAAGTTCAAAACGACATTACCGAAGCGCAGGAAATTGGTGTTCAAGGCGTTCCGTTTTTTGTTTTTGATAGAAAATATGCTGTTTCTGGAGCGCAACCTGTAGAAGCTTTTGTCAATACTATCAAAGAGGTTCTTAAATAATAAACCAATCTTGTCATCCCAAGGAGCCAGGGATGACACAGTACACGAGTAAAAAATCCAAAATCAAATAACCCCCATTTTCTGCATCAGGAAAGTAGCACTCTTATTTTTACAAATTCCACTTCTGAGTTTGTAATCAAAATGCAATTCATCATTCTCAATTTCTACTTCAAAACATTGATTCGTTAAAATTTCCGGATAATCATTAGTAGTCAAACAAACCTCGATGTCGTGAGTTGCAATAGCTCCAATTGCTTTCTTCGCAATTATTTTCTTTACTACTTCAATTGTTCCGTTGCGTTTATCATCAGAATTGGTTCCTCTTAAAATTTCGTCTAACAAAACAAAAGCCGGTTGATCTTGCAGGGCATCCATAATTTGCTTCAAGCGTTTAATTTCGGCAAAAAAATACGATTCACTGTCTGCCAATGAATCCGATAATCGCATCGAAACCAGCACAGGTAATGGATGCATATTCGCTTCAGAGGCACAAACCACAGAACCAATTCCGCCCAAAACCATATTAATTCCTAAACTTCTCAAAAAAGTACTTTTTCCAGACATATTCGATCCTGTCAAAATCATAAACGATTGGGGATAAAAATGAGTGTCATTCCCTACCCTTGTTGCTGGATTTAGCAAAGGATGACTCAAATTAGAAAATCCAATTTTATAGTCAGAATTTATTTTAGGAAAAACAAAATCAGGATTATTATACCCCAAATTTGCAAAACTGTTCAAAGACTCGACCTCACCTATAATGTTGACCCATTTTTCAAGTTCATCAGCATAATTTTCTTTCCATTTTAAAAGTGCTTTTAAAACATGCAAGTTGAATAAAAATGTGCCGTTAAAAACGATAGCTGTTACAAAATTATTTATAGTATCCATTCTCGAAAACAATTCAGACAACTGTTTTAAATGAGTGCCGGCTTTTTGATTTTTAAAAATCAATTGATTTTGGAGTTCTACTAATTTCTTCGATTGAAAAGTTTCATTTTCGATTTTCTCTATCAGGAGACCATATTGTTTGATGATTTTGTCAATATTATCTGCCTTTGCAATTTCTGACTGAATTTGTTTAAAAGCCTTACCCATCACCATCATATTGGCGATAAAAACATACGTCAAATACGAAAGTAAAACCGTCTTTGAAGTAATAAAATATCCAACCAAAAGTCCGAGAAACAAAGTTGGTAATACAATTGAACTTATAACTAAAACTTTAGATAAAGAACTATTTATAAATGATTTCCAATACATTAAAGATTCATAAGCATTTTTAGTGTCATGACTGACAGTAGCCAAAGCCAGAAAATCTTGTCGCCAATCTATTTTAGTTTTTAATTCATTGATTGCTTCCTGATTTTCTAGAATAGCTTCATTTGAATTTAGTTGCAATAATTGATGTGCCAAAGTTTTTTTTCCTATAAAAGTGGCGGTTCTATTTAGATTCTGGAATAAAGAATGGTCTCCAAAAACATCCAGATCATACGCATACGGATGATGAAAATCGTTAAATTCGACACCATTTTCAAAAGGATTTTTTTCTCTCTTTAAATATGAAATTTCATTTTTATTAATTTGTAAAAGCGCTGTCGTAAGCTGTTTTTGAAAAGACAAACGAGCATGAATTCGCATTAAAAAAATAAAACCAGCAAAAGACAAAAAAGCAAAAGCTACATACACCATTTCATTGGTTTTGATGTAATAAAACATCAAAACTAAAAATAAAAAAATGGTTAAAAGCCTTAGAAAACTTATGCTATTGTATTTTTTACTGATTTTTTGAAACGCTTCTGTGTAATGTGCAACCTTATATTGATATGAATCCATTTGTGTAATTTAATGAACTGCAAATATAAGTGTTCCATCGCCTGAAATGATACCAAAAAACAATAGAATTTTATGTTTCATGCATTATTAAAACAGGTACAGGAACTATTTTTGACAATTTTTTAGTAAAACTTGAATCAAAAATACTTTCAAAAAAAGAGCGTTTGTGTGTAATCATTGCTAAAACATCAATATCTTTAAAAAGTACAAAATCAAGAATAGTGTCCTTTACTTCGTCACTTGGCAAAACTAAAAAATCTACGTTTTCTCCAGCAAAATCTTTCTCCCATTGTTTAACGGTAGTCTCTAAAACATCTGAATCAGAAGTTCTCACGTACAGCACTTTTACCTTTGCATTCATTTTCTTTGCAATTTGCAGTACTTTAAGCAATTCATTTTTATCTTTTTCACGATAACGAGTGGTAAATCCGATTGTTTTTATTTTTTTGAATTTAGCTTCCAAAGGCACGCATAAAACAGGCACTTCAACTCCGGAAATCACAGAACTTGTATTCGATCCGATAAAAAAAGTTGTCCAGTCTGAGATGGCGTTTGTGCCCATAATCACAAAATCTATATGATCTTCTTTAACAGCATTTTTCAAATTATAAAGTAAATCCCCATCCATCAAGCGATGTTTTAGTACAATATCATCAAGCTTTCGTTCGGCAGCGATAGCTCTTAACTTTGGAATTCCATCCTTAAACATTTCAAAATTTGCCAACTCAATCGAGTCGTAAATCGAGGCATAATTTTGCGGGAAAAATTGGCTGTCGTATACAGGAATTTCAAAAGTGTGCAATAAAACCAGTTCTCCGTTGACACTTTTAGCAAATTCTAAAGCATGCACAAAAGCATTTGTCGAAGCTTCAGAAAAATCAGTTGGAAATAATATCTTTTTCATGTTAATTTATTTTTAGAGGTTTGTTTCTCAAATTTAGTCATTCTAAACCCGAAATAACCTGATAATTATCAGTAATTTAACACTTAACCATTTCTTAAAACACGTAATCTATTTTCTTCAAATCACTGTTTTGGCTGTACTTAACATTCGCAATTTTAAGGCTTTTTTTATACCTTTGCTGCATGATAAATCAAGATTCTATAGTTGCTTTGGCCACTCCTTCGGGAGCCGGAGCGATTGCCATCATTCGAATTTCGGGTTCTGACGCCATCACCATCGGAAATAGTGTTTTTAAATCCATTAAAAACAAAGATCTGACCAAACAAAAAACACATACTTTGCATTTAGGTCATATTGTTGATGATACCAAAACGCTGGATGAAGTTTTGGTTTCTGTATTTAAAGGGCCAAATTCGTACACGGGCGAAAATACTATCGAGATTTCATGTCATGGTTCAACGTATATTCAGCAGCAAATTATTCAATTATTACTAAGAAAAGGTTGCAGAATGGCCGATGCAGGCGAATTTACCCTCAGAGCCTTTCTTAACGGAAAACTCGATTTATCGCAAGCAGAAGCTGTTGCTGATCTTATTTCGTCTGATAACGAAGCGTCACACCAAATTGCGATGCAACAAATGCGCGGCGGTTTTAGTAATGAAATTGCCAAATTGAGAGAAGAACTTTTGAATTTTGCTTCGTTAATCGAATTAGAATTAGATTTTGCTGAAGAGGATGTTGCATTTGCCGACAGGACACAATTTTATGAATTATTGAATAGAATTGAGTTTGTATTAAAACGCTTAATTGATTCGTTTGCAGTTGGAAATGTTATTAAAAACGGAATTCCAGTAGCCATTGTAGGAGAACCCAATGTTGGTAAATCAACTTTATTAAATGCTTTATTAAATGAAGAACGCGCTATTGTTTCAGATATCGCAGGCACGACACGTGATACGATTGAAGACGAATTAGTTATTGGTGGAATTGGTTTTCGATTCATCGATACCGCTGGAATTCGCGAAACTAAAGATGTTGTAGAAAGTATCGGAATCAAAAAAACATTCGAAAAAATAGAACAAGCGCAATTAGTTATCTACCTGATGGATACTTTTAAATTTCAGATTTCAAGTACTGACTTCATAGTTGAAATTGAGAAAATAAAAAACAAATATCCTTTAAAAGAAATTCTGATTGTTTGTAATAAAATAGACCAGTTGAGCCCGGAACAACTTCAGAATACTCGTCTGGAACTTGAAACTTTAAATCTAAAACAAATTTTTCTTAGCGCCAAAGCCAAAATTGGCGTTGATGATTTGAAGAATGAACTATTATCATTTGTAAATACTGGTGCACTTCGAAATAACGAAACTATTGTCACTAATACAAGACATTACGATTCTTTACTTAAAGCATTAGACGAGATCATGAAAGTTAAATTTGGCCTTGAAACAAATCTTTCGAGCGATCTAATGGCACTTGATATTCGCGAAGCTTTATATCACTTTGGAATGATAACAGGTCAAGTTACCAATGATGAGCTATTAGGCAATATTTTTGCTAATTTCTGTATTGGAAAGTAGATTTCACAAAACTGGATTAGAATTTCCGTTAGACAATATCAAATATTTAAAAAGATGTCTTTTCACGTTTAGATTCATTTATTCTGAGTTCACAAAAAAAAAATTCCCTTGCCTAAATATAATTTTAAACAAGGGAATTTATTTTTAAGTACGAATTACTTTTTGAAAAGTGCTTCCATTATTTTAGTGTAAATCTCTGTATTTTGGTAAACACCCATAAAATTTTGAGCATCAGGGCCGTAAGCAAAAACAGGAACAGGAACTGCAGTATGATCGTTTGTACTAAAACTACCATGCACATATCCGTCTGTAGTGCTTCCGCCAATTAAGGAAAGTCCGCCCGTTTCGTGATCAGCAGTTACTATTAATAATGTTTCGGGATTTTTATCAACAAATTCCATTGCCTGCCCTACTACTTTATCAAAGTCAAGCATCTCCCGAACAACATATTCCAAATTATTTTGATGTCCACCATAATCAATCTGAGCTCCTTCCAACATAATAAAAAATGGATTCTTTGTTTTGGCAAAAGTCGAAGTTGCTTTTAGCAGAGATTGAGCTAAGAAATCTCCTCTCCCATCTTTCATAGAAACTACCGAGGCATCTTCCAGAACTACAAATCGATTGTTTTTGATGGTATCCAGAGTACTGAATTTATCTGAAAATGTAAAGCCTTTTTCCGTTAGCAATTTAGCCAGATCCTTACCATCTTTTCTAGATTTAAATTCTTTTAACCCTCCACCAATTAAAATATCTGACGGATTATTTATAAAATCTGCCGCTATGGGTTCGCTGAAACTTCTTTCAGGCTGATGCGCGTAAAAAGCTGCCGGAGTTGCATCTGTAATATTACCTGCAGAAATAATCGCAGTTTTATAATTATTCTTTGCTAGTTGTTGTGTTATCAATTCCAATGGTTTTTGGTTTTCATCAACGCTAATAAAACGGTTATTTGTTTTTTGTCCGGTTGCCATAGCCGTTGCGCCTGCGGCAGAATCGGTAATATAACTGTCTAAAGATTTGGTAATAGACAGCCCTTGCGTCGGAATATTAAAAAGATTCAACTGTCCTTTGTTAGCTGTATAACCGGAATAAATCTGAGTTAAACCCATTCCGTCGCCAATGAGCAGAATTACATTCTTGGGTTTCTTTTTGGCGAAAGCCGAAACATTTTTAGGAACATAGGCCTGATGAAATTCCGTATTTTGATAAAAAGTAGTTTTGATGTTTTTGATAAATTGGGTTAATCCAAAAACATTATCTGTAGCTATAAAATCAACTTTTAAATTCATCAAAGTCATCCAAGTATTGACATTATCCGCCGTTGCCCAAAATCTTACTTTTTTATTTTGATCGTGAACTTTTTTAATCGCCTGTTGCATTTTTTCTAAATCGGCTTGTGTCAAAACACCTTTGCCGTTCCAAACTGTTATTCTATGTAAATCCTCGCTGATCATGGCTACACGAGATAATTCAGATGCAGAATAAGTTTCGTTGAACCTTCCGTCAAAATAAATAAAATCGGGATAAGATGTCCATTTATCTATAGATGGTCTGTTGCCTGAAATCACTATTTTTATGTTTTTGTTCGAAATTATTTCCGGAAAAGTTTTTAATTGTTCAACAATTAATTTTAGAGTAGCATCTGCTTCAGATTTTACATCAATCATTACAATCAGAGACTTATTGCTTTGATATGCTTTTCCTCCTAAAGTTTTTAATTTAGCAGATAATGGCTCCAAGTACAAACTTTTTAAGGAATTATGAGCGAGAATTTCTTTAGAAGTATGTGCCACCAATAATTCATTATTTACTAAAAAAACATCGGCTTCGATAACTCCCGCTTCATTAGAATATGCTCCATAAAAAGGAAGTGCGCTAGCATAATCGTTATGCGAATGAATATTGGAAGAACTGTATTCCTGCGCTTGTACAGACAGGAAAAAATGGAGGCAAAAAAGGGTAATTATTTTTTTCATTGAAAATTGAGTTTCATTTCTTTTAAAGCAGTAGGTAACTTTATTAAGAATATAAATTGAGTATTATAAAGGTGGAATTATGTAAAATACATAAAAACATAGCCCTTGGTAGGCAAAAAGAAATTTGATTTTAAAATAAATTGCATACTAATTTTTGTGAAAGCTGCAGACCCAACCAGGTCTGCAGCAAAAAAAAAAATAAACAAAACAAACAAAATTATTAATTATCCGCCTTGCTTTAAAAAGGCAAATTTATTTATGTAATACTTAAATTATCAGCAGAATATGTACAGATTAAATTACCATAAAGTAAATTCGGCATATTTATTTCTGTCGAAGATTTTCTTGTTTTTTAATTTCGGTACTGTAAATGACTTCTCCTTTTTCATTAACCGCTTGCACATATAATGTATCGGGGAGAACTGAAAATGTCATAAATCCGTATTCGGAAGAAGCCAGTTTACTAATTGGCAATTGATCGATGGGAGTAGCCTCAGAAGCTGATCCCGAAACGAAATAATTTGTCTTGCCCTCTGGCAATAAATGCTGTAAATCATGATCATGACCTGCTATGTAAGCATCTACTTCGTATTTATCAAATAAGGATTTTAATGATTTACGTACTGCTTTGGTATCATAACTTTCTCGCCTTTTTAGAGTTGCAGTAAACAAAGGATGGTGTCCAACAACGAGTTTCCACTTAACACTTTTAGGCGCATCTGATAAGGTTTTAATAAGCCATTTTTTTTGTGCAGTGGTATCTTGTGAAATTACATTTTTACCATACACTTCGTTTTTGTAAAATTCAGGAATTAAAGGATTTGTATCTATAAAAGCAATTAATACCTGTTGGTTTGAATCTCCGTTTATATTAAATGTCTTGCTGTAATATCGGGCTGGCATATTCCAGCGACGGCTTATTTTAGAGTAAGCAACCTGCGCATCCGGATTACCGGCATAATCATGATTTCCTAACACCGGATACCAGTTCCAATGCAATGAAAAATCGGTATAAATATCTTCATAAGAAGATTTCCACTGCGGATCATATTCACTTGCAACACCTATTGGGTAAAAGTTGTCTCCTGTAGAAATTATAAAATCACGATTGATAGCAGTAGCCGTCTTACCCATTTGCTTAGCTATAGGAATTTGATGGTCTTCGCCAAATCTACCCCAGTCCCCCATTACAATAAAATTAAGAGCATTTGGGTATTTTTTGATACTAGTATCTTTTGTTTGAGCAGAAGCAAAATTTACAGAAAGTGTGCAAATAAATACTTTGAATATATATTTTTTTAATACTGGTATTGTCATTTTATTAAAATTAAAAATTTGAAGGCTTTTTAGTCTCTCTTTGAAAAACCAACAGCCTTCAAATTAAATCTATACTCTATTTGTTTTAATATCCTTTATTCTGCACCAAATATCCCGGAGTATTAGAAGCCCCGTCAATAGCAACTTGAGGAATTGGGAACAATCTTTTGTTTACATCTGTATCTGTTTTTTCAGTCCATTTGTCCTCATAATGTCCAAAACGTATTTGATTGGTTCTTCTCAGACCTTCCCAGTAAAATTCAAAACCATATTCTCTGTACAAAATATCTAAATTGATCGTTGGAAGAGCCGCTGGAATTGGAGCACGAGCAGTTCTTGATGTTCTTACAGTATTCATATCTGCTAATGCACCAGCGGTATCTCCTTTTCTTAATTTGGCTTCGGCACGCATCATAAAAATTTCAGCATATCTAAGCAGTACCATATCTACGCTACTAAAATAATTTCCATCAGGAGAAGTGTGACTAAATTGGTATTTAGAGACTCTATATCCAGCTGCATGTGTACTTCCTTCCTTAGTAAAATCAACTTTCAGCGTAAGATTAACGTAACCCACATTTTTGTCAGGTCCATTCCCTTTTATTTGTTTAACAGGATAAATTCTGTACCCGCCATCGCATTTAAAAAATGCACCATTAGCATCTTTTCTTGCTGCCCATGGAATACCTCTCATAATTCCTCTGTCTATTTCAAAGGTCTCTCCTTTTACACAGTAATAATGATTTTGATCGTTTAAAGGTGAAAGCCCAGTAAGATCCTTCAAATTTGCTGGTACTTGTGCATTGTTCTTGTAAAATCTCGAGTCGGCATCAGCAGGATCTACGTTACCATAAGCATCAACCCATGTCTGATAGAAATCTGAAGTAATGGCCGGACCATCTGTTCCGTCTGCGTTAATTGATTCCGGTCTAGGGAACATTGAGCCCGGAATTGACCAGTAAGCCCAACGGTTATTTTCATCTCTTAAAACTCCGCGCTGATCTAAAGCAAAAATTAATTCTTTATTTGAATTGTTCGCATCGTCAAAAAGGTCAAAATACTCAGGAGATAAGCTAAATTTACCAGAATTAATAATGTTATCGGTATATTTAATTACCTTATCCATATCGGCAGCAGCAAATGTAGGTGTACCATAAGGATCACGGTAAACTGCAGCATTCAGATTC
Source organism: Flavobacterium flavipigmentatum (assembly GCF_020911905.1). Classification (NCBI taxonomy): domain Bacteria; kingdom Pseudomonadati; phylum Bacteroidota; class Flavobacteriia; order Flavobacteriales; family Flavobacteriaceae; genus Flavobacterium; species Flavobacterium flavipigmentatum. The sequence goes on from NZ_CP087133.1 coordinate 3,404,238, forward strand.
AATCTGGCAAGAAGTCCCCAAACGGCAGCCTGTGTCATTCTTCCTGGTCCTTTGGTCGTATTAATAACATCGGCTACAGACAATAACTCACTTTCGATATAAGAAACTGCATCTGTTCCGCGAAGTATTTCTGAAGTACTCGCTGATGATTCTTTTTTAAACACAATTCCCCAACTGTCCAAGGTAAGCATATTAAGGTAAGCTCTCAAGGCTTTCATTTCGTACAATGCTCCCTGAGCCTCTGCATTTCCGCTTTTTGCAAGAGGAGTCAACACTTCAATAGCAGACAATGTTCTGGAAATGTTTTTTGTAAGCTCATTCCATGTACTTGTAACCAAATCGTTTGTAGGTGTGGTAGTATGTGCGTGTACAGCCAGATACTTACCGCCATCATACCAGTCTGTTCCTCCTCTGTAAGGCAAAATACCTTCGTCGCTGGCAATTAACTGCAAACCAAAGTTGTTGGTGTGTATCCAAGTCGCTTTTAATTGACCATAAGCCGGAGCAATTGCACCACTAATTGCATCTCCTTGACCGCTGCCATTCAACGATTCATCTAATACTTTTTCTTCCAAGTCGGTACAACTCCAAGTAAATAATAAACCGAATGCAAGAGCTGTTATTATTATTTTATTTTTCATGTTATATTATTTTTAATTAAAATGCCACGTTTAAGCCAATTAAAACGGTTCTGCTTCTAGGATAACTGAAATAATCAATTCCAAAAGACTGAATATCACCAACAGCAGTACCCGTGTTTATTTCAGGATCGTAACCACTATACTTTGTGATCACAAACAAATTTTGTCCAGTTAACGAAAGGCGAATATTATCCATTACAGTATCAAGTCCAATTGATTTTGGACTTAAATTATAACCAAGAGTTGCATTATTTAATCGTAAGAAACTTCCATCTTCTAAATATCTTGTAGATACGGTATTTGAATTCGTAGAGGCTTCGTTTGAAAATTCTGAAGCTCGGTCTGTGGTATTAAAAGAATTTGCTAGGCTTCCTCTGTTGAATGAAGTCATTGCTACGTGATTGTAAATTTTGTTCCCGCCTGCACCATTAAAATTAAATCCTAAATCACAGTTTTTATATTTAAAATTCAAATAGAAAGCATAAATATAGTCTGGTAATGCACTGCCAGCAACAATACGGTCATCGTCAAGAATTGCACCATCATTATTTGTATCAGCAAATTGATTTAAACCATTAGCACCAATTCCTGTAAAGTCTAGCATGTAAAAAGAACCTATAGGCTGCCCGTTTAGGACTCCATTTATGGTTGCTCCAGACTGTCCACCTCCTTGTGCTCCACCTGTAGTCAATATTTTATAAGGTGAATTTTCTACTTTATTCTCTGTAAAAGATATATTTCCGCCAATACTATAAGAGAAATCACGGCTTTTATCGCTGCTATAATCTAAAGCAATTTCGATACCGTTGTTTTGTATCTCCATATTTGGAATGTTTGTCCAATATTTTGATGTAGGTTGAATAGGATCTACAGGCGCTACTTCTAATAAAATGTTTTCTGAAACTTTGTTAAAATAATCAATAGTCCCTGAAACTCTATTATTGAATAAACTAAAATCTACCCCTATATTGGTCTGCGTTGAAACCTCCCACTGAATGTTAGGATTGGCCAAACGAGTATAAATAGAGCCATAAGGATATCCGCCTAAATCTGTTGCAGAAGGATCTAAAGGATACGTATCGTTTCCTGTATTGCTTTCTGTATAACTTGCTTTTGTTATTTTAGAAGGAATCTCCTGTGAACCAGTTTGTCCCCAGCTTGCTCTTAACTTCAAATTATTAACAATTTCAGATTCATTTAGAAAATCTTCTTTGGTAATATTCCAACCCAAAGCTACAGATGGAAAGTATCCGTATCTATTATTCTTACCAAATTTAGACGAACCGTCAGCACGCATAGTTGCTGTAAGCAAATATTTGTTATCATAGCCATAATTTAATCTTCCGAAGAAAGACTGAAGTTCGTTTTCTACTGCAGACGAAGCCTGAGTGGTGCGCTCACTTGCAGTTTCTATCTGATTTTTTGGCTCAACACCATTATCAGGAAATCCGGATAAATTATAACTCTTTTGATTTACTTGTATTTTTTGATACGACTGACCTGCTAAAATTGTAAAATTATGAGCCTCTTTACTAAAATTGTAAGTAAGTGTATTTTCGTATAAGATATTGTTATTGGTCGTAACGATATTGTTCAAAGATCCTAAAGTCGTGTTTGTAGCCGATCTGTATGGCAAGACCTGAATATCTCTCTCAGACATAGAATAATCTACTCCTAAATTAAATTTATAAGTTAACCCTTTTATAAATTCATAAGATGGTGCAATATTGGCCAAAATACGATTGTTGTTCGTTTCATCAGAGTAAAGTCGCTCACTGATTAAAGGATTCAAAACATCATTACTTAAGTTAACATTTGGCTGTCCATCTACATAAACTGCATCTGTGGGATTCATTGTTAGCATATTCCCTACTATACTTCTGGCGTCAGGTCTTGAATTTTCCAGTTTAGTACCTGTCAAATTAAAAGCAACATTAAATTTATCATTAAGGGCTTTTTGGTTTAAATTTAAACGTCCTGAATAACGTTTTAAATCACTATTTCGTAAAACACCTTCCTGATTATCTACCCCTAAAGACGCGGCATAAGTTGATTTATCAGTTCCACCACTCATGGAGAAATTAATGTTTTGAGAAACACCTGTTCTGGTCAATTCATCCTGCCAGTCTGTATTTGCTCCACCATCTTGTAAATTTCCGTTTACTGCTACAACTTGTTTTCTAAATTCATCAGCACTAAAAACATCAACCTTGTTGGCTAATGTTGAAAATCCGGAAGTCATAGAAAGATTGATTTGACTTCTTCCTTTTGATCCTTTTTTAGTTGTGATTACAATCACCCCATTTGCAGCTCTCGAACCGTAAATAGCAGATGCAGATGCATCTTTAAGTACCTCAATACTTTCGATATCCTGTGGATTGATAAAGTTTAAAGGATTTGAAGCAACACCGTTATTACTATTGTCCAAAGCAAAACCGTCTACTACATAAAGCGGTGTTGTTCCTGAACGCAAACTTCCTACTCCACGAATAATAATGTCCTGAGAAGCTCCCGGTTCACCACTTGCGGCTGTAACGTTAACCCCGGCAACTTTACCTTGAATCAACTGTCCAGCATTTGCTACCACTCCTTTATTAAAATTTTCACTCTTTACAGAAGCAATAGCTCCGGTTACATCCGATCTTTTTTGAGAACCATAACCTACAACAACTACTTCATTAAGAGTACTAACCTCTTCAGTCAAAGAAACACTCAGTTTTTGACTCCCAGAGAAAGCTACTTCTTTTGTTTGAAATCCTACATAAGAAAAAACTAAAACACCATCGTTTTGTTTTGCTTTAATTACAAAATTACCGTCAAAATCTGTCGTAACAGCTCCTTTAGGCTCTCCTTTTATATAAACTGAGACTCCCGGTACTGGTATTTTTTCAGCACCCGAAAATACAGCTCCAGATACTGATACCTGCGCATAGGAATAGGACATACATCCTAAGGCAAGAATTAATAATGCGTAAACTTTTTTCATTTAAATATTATTTTATGTTTTGCCAAAAGTATTTTATGAATCCTGCCAAATGGGGTAATTTTGATGCATTAATGAGGATTTTAGATTCAAATTAGGATAAAATTAACTACAAAAAAGGGGTGTTTTGTTCAATAACATTCATATAACTTTCTGTAAACACAGGGCTAACAAATTTTCTAAGAGAATCCTTTGTATTCTTTAGGACTTTTTCCAAAATATTTTTTAAAAGAACGTCCAAAGTATTTCGGATCATTGTAACCACACTCAAAACTGATCTCAGAAATATTCAATTTTTTGGTTCTTAATAATATTTCTGCTTTCTGTAATCTAAATGAGGTTATTACATCTGAAGGTGACTGATTTAATGTTTCTTTAAAAATACGGTAGCATTTCACTCTCGAAATCCCCAAGGTTTCTACAAGTGTTTCAACATTAAAAGAAGGATCTTGCAACTCCTTTTTTATAGTTTCTAAAGCTTGCTTGACCAACTTATCATTATTGGTTAAAAAAGGAGTGTCTTCTGTTAAAATTTCGAATATTTTTTGCTGCAATTTATTTTCCTTTAATGCCTCTTTGTTCTTATCAAGCAGAGAACGTATCTTTTTCATAATAAATGAGGAACTTGCAGGCAACTGAATCAGTGTATCGATACCTAACTCTAATAATTGTTCATGCAATTCATAATTAATGTATTCTGAGATATAAATCATCGGTATTTTGAGACCTGACATCTTTTTATGAGAAGCTAAAAAATGAACCAATTCTTTTGAGAATGTCGCTTGATAAAACACCAAAACAGAAACGTTTAATTGCGTTAAAGCTGAATTTAAATTAGCTACCGAATTTTCGAAAAGCAAATGATAATTATTATTCTCTAAAATCTGATTTGCTGCGGTGTAATCTGACTGATCGCTAAAAACCAAAAACAATTCTTTATCCAGCGAAAGCTGATCCTGTTCGCTGAAATGCTTCCAGGAAATTGTTTCCTTCATTTTTAAATTTTCGGCCGCTAATTCTAAAGGAATTTGTAAAGTACTTTTGAATTTTTCATCAGAATAATCAAAAAAATTCCCATTCAAATCTTCCAACAACACATTTAATGCTTTAAAATAAGGACTGTAATGTAGAATATTATACCAATTATTTTTTAAGATAACACTATCAGAGATAACACTCACTTTTAAGAAGTTATCCTCATACCCTATTTCAATATGTAAAGTACTATCTGTTTCAGAATATTTGCAGATATCATTAAAAAAATACTGCAAAAGTAACTTTAACCGCAATACATCTACAGATACAAAATAGACAGCATTCTCTATTTCGCAATTTAAGTTCACCTGACTGTGCTGCAGTTCTTCTTTTAATTTTTCGATACTATTCTTTAAAACGGGAAACAAATTGACCGCCGATTTTCTGATCGGTCCAATATCTTTTACATAACTCAAATAATTCCATCCCGAGATCAGATTCGCTAATTTACCTGATTGAAAAAGTAAATCCCGTTGCACTTCGCTATCTTTTTTATACGTACTTGAAATTTTAATGATCTCAGCAATTGGCTCTTGAAACTCTGCCAGCATAAAAGTTTTAAATTTTTCGATTTCAAAATTTTCGTTTTTAAGAGTGCTGTGAAGTTTTAAAAGTTTCTCTTTCTGCTCTGAAATTTTTTTGTTCTTTTCATCCAGTTTCTCATTGATAGCCTGTAGATCTTTCTTCTGCTTTTCGATAATGGCGGTTCGCGCTCCTATTTTTGCCACCAAGTACTTTTGCTGCGCTGCTGCAGTTTTATTTCTAAAATAAATCAGCGTGATACAACACAATAAAATACAAGCTGATAATAAAATGTAAAACAATATTGTTTCATAAAAAGCTTTCCTGATATGAAGCGTAAAAAAGGCTGGCTTCACTGCTCCTTTTTCGCCTTTTTTAATCAAAAAATGGTACTCTCCCGAAGATAAATTACCATATTCTATTTTTTTGGTATCTCGTAATAAAATCCAATTTTTATCTCTTCCTTCTAACTTATAATAAATTGGGGCTGAATTTTCTCTCGGAAAGACAATAGGTACTATTTCTATTTCTAATTCATTATCCGTAAAACTCTTTTCTATTACGGGCAAATAATTTTCGATACCATCGATATTTAATTTGATCTTTTCAACTGATGTGTTGGTACGAAGACTATTCGGATCAAAATAATTAAGTCCATTTACTCCTCCAAAATACAAAAGACCTTTATTATCCTGATAATAGGCTCCTTCTGAAAATTCTGGTGCCTGCCACCCATGATTTGGATTGTATGATGTGATTTTAAAGTTGTTTTTAGCAACAGATGCAATTCCTTTAGTGGTACTCATCCAAACCTTATTTCCGTTATCGATAAGACCATACACCATGTGACTAGGAAGTCCGTCCGTCTCTATAATATTCTTAATCAGACCCTTTTTTTTATTAAAAACACTAACACCTCCTAATGAAGCAATCCAGTAATTATGAGTATTTTTGTCAATTAGAACAGAATAAACACTATTGCCCAAAAGACCCTGATGGGTTGAAATTTGTTCTAACTTACCGGTTTCTAAATTTAAAATAAGTACACCATCATTTTCGGTAGCTAAAATTAAACTCTGTTTGTCTTTTTTGACACATCTGATGTGGTATTTATTCAACAAATTTTGTCCTTTAAAACTCTCCCATTTTTCCGTTACTAAATTAAATTTAGCCAAACCACCCCAGCACCCTATCCAAAGCTGTTTATTTTCATCTTCACAAATAGAATAAGATCTGTTATTGGGCAATTCCTTGATTTTTTCAGCCTCATAACACCTATATTGAGAGCCTGAAATACGTATAATTCCTTTATAAGTTCCTACCCAAATTGTTCCGTCACTGGCGGTGAATAAACTCCTGACCCTTTCCCAATCCGGATGCAAAGCGGCTTCTTTTATTCTAAACTTGTCGTAAGAATGATTTTTTTTATTGTAATAATAGAGTCCATTTGTGTAGTAGCCCAGCCAAGTTTTACCCTCTTTATCTTTGGTAATGGCTCTAATAGTTTCCGTTGGCAAATTAGGATGTTTTACAGGATGTGGCAGTATTGTGTTTAACATTTCCGAACCTGTGTACGCCATACTTAATCCGCCATCTTTTTGCCCTAACCAAATGTTACCAAAAGCATCTTCGTGAAGCGTTTCTATTTCATTACTGCTAAACGAATAAGGCAAATACAAGTCTGAGGTTAAGTGTTCAATGTTTTTTTTGCCCCCTTTGTTAGAAATAATATATATTCCGTTTTTTTGGGTAGCATACCAAATATTTCCGAATTTATCTTTTAAAACATCATTGATAATCAGTCTTGGATATTCTTTAAGCAAGCTGTTTTTGAGATCACTCAAATTTGTTTTTTGTACTTTATTATAGGATATTGCGTTGAAAGCTCCCTTTATAAATTCGTAGTAAGCCGTACTGGTTTGAACGACGATATTTCCTTTTCGAGATAAATAAATGTTTTGCGGAAGTGTCTTAAACTTAAATGTCCTGAATTTACCATTTCCGACGTATTTATTGACGTCACCCTCTTTAGTAATCAGCCAAATACATCCAGAAGTATCCTTTTTTAGTTTGATAATATAATTGCTAGATACTGTTTCATGATCAGTTGCATTGTGCTTAAAACACTTAAAATTATGACCATCGTAATAATTCAGTCCATCCCAGGTAGCAACCCAGAGCCCTCCGTCTTTGTCATTTTCAATATCTATTACCGAATTATTGGATAATCCCTGATTGGTAGTAAAATTTTCGAACTTTATTTGTTGACCAAATGACTGTAATGTGATCAAACACATTATCAATAACCCTCTAACCATTTGTTTGTTTTTTAACCTACAAGTATACAATCAGAGGTTTACTTAAACATAAAGTGTATGTTAAGTTTAAAAAAACAAGCAAATCTTAATACTCTAATTTCTTTAGACAGTAGAGAAAAAGCTTTTGCTTTAAGAACGTGGTTTCGATAAGTTTCTGTCGTACATAATAATAGTTCCTGCTACTGCGACATTCAAGCTTTTTTCTGATTTGAATTTTACTAAATGATGGCATTTATCCATTACTTTTGAGGATAAGCCGTGATCTTCTGCCCCTAATAAATAAACACAACGTCTTGGATGTTCAAAAGTTTCTAAATCGCAAGCTTTTTCATCTAATTCAACACCCACCAATCGTGCACCTTTGGGTAAATTTTCATAAAAAACTTCAAAAGTATCATAATGAAAATATGGAATTGCTTTTACCGCATCATGAGTATCACAGGCTTGTTTGGCATATCGGTTACCAATGGTAAAGATAAAAGTAGCGCCTAAATTTTGAGCAGATCGCCACAAAACACCTAAATTTTCAGGCGTTTTACCATTTTGTATCCCTATCCCGAAATATTCATTTACAAAGTTATCATTCATAAACACAAAAGTACAAACTGTAAGGACATAAATCAATACTTAAACAAACATCATAAAAAGTAGCATTGTCATCCCAAATTAGTTCCTTTTTTCTTTAGATTGAAGTAAAAAAAAAGATTCGTAACTCCATTATATTTTAAATAGTAAACACAGAATAAATTATAATTAAATAGGTTGTGAATTTACTTTGTTCAGAATTTGATTCAAAAAAAACCCGCCTCATACAGATGTATAAGACGGGCCGTCCATAAAAACATAATCTTCCATTTTATGTTCCTATATAATCTTCCTGATCGTATTTTTATTGCTTTTAATAGTAGTTGATTTCACTAAAATTAACAAATTCATCTCACACTAATACTGAGTTTATGCTTACTATTTTGTTTATCTCCTTCATATACAACTGAATTTGTATATTAAAATGAAAACTATATTTTTATTTTGTTGCGGGAATAATGTCGATTATCACTGTACGGTTATAAAAACGTTCTTCGGGAAGTTTGTTTTCAAAAGCAGACATATTTTCGTCTTCTCCAAAACCGTGTACTTCAAATTTTACATCTTTTCTGCCCGAATTTGATAATGCTTTTTCTATAATTCCTTTTACTTCATTGGCTCTGTCTATAGATAAATTCAAATTATAAGACTCTTCACCAATAATATCCGTGTGGCCGTGAATGATAACTACAGCATTTTTTGGTATTTTTGGCGTAACAACCTCTGTCAGGTATTTATCATACATCGCGATTGCTTTTGATTTATTAAATTCAAAAATAATACTGAATCTAAGTCCTTCATCAGTTTTAGATGGTGTCCAAAGTACCATGTGTGTGGTGGTTATTTTTTCTTCAATACCGCCAGTTTTGGTTTTACCAATCATTTTTACTTTATAATCACCTTCAGAACGAGTTCCCATGATGCTTTTACCCGGAATACTTACTTTTTCCTGAGTATAAGGGCCAAAAGTTTTTACTTTTCCATCGGGATCTGTAGTTTCTAAAGACCAAGACGAATAGGCCTGTTTTGCACCAGTTGCATCAATAGTAATATAACTGTCAATAGGTGCCTCCTGCAAAGTAACTAATTCTAGTGGTTTTAAAGGTGCATCTGGTCCCGCTTGAAATTCCATCAATAATTCTGGTGAATTACTTTCGATAGAAACCCTGCGATCTCCCTCGCGAAGCAATACTAATTCTTTTGTTGCGCCGGGTTGTTCAGACGGAACAGCAGGTTTTGATTGCCCTTTGGTTGTGATTCTTGATGCATTTATTTCAAATACAGTAACTAAATATGTTTTGATCGATTCGGCCATAGCAACACCATCTTCAGATCCTTTTTCAGAAGAACCAACAAGTTTTACATTGGCTGAAGGATTTTTCACCATTCGATTTCCAAGAATATTAATTACATTATAATACACTGTCATTTGTCTTGCAGAACGTCCAGATGTATTTACACTAGGCGTAATTCCGATCTGATCTTCATTGAAATCTTTTACATCTTCTTTTTTCAGTAATTTGTAGCGACTTGGTATTTTATTCGATTCAAGATCATAGAAAACATAATTTCGTAAAGGAAATACTTCACGTACATTACGTTCTCCTGGAATATTTTTAGGAGCATTTACAGAAAACTGTACCTTAGACTCTGCTGCACCAGGAGTTTCTAATGCTTTTCCCTGTCCAAACTTAAGCGCCATACCTACTCTAAGAGTTGTTGTACTCCAAGTTTCGACAGTACGTGCATGTTGTCCAAAATAAGGTTGAAAATTTATAAAAGGAGACAAAATAAATTGTGTTTTATGATTTTGTGACGATAACGGAATATCATAACCTGCTCCAACTTGCATCGAGACAAGAACTTCTTTCATATTATCAAAATCACCTCTTACAGCTGGCGTTGCCTCTTGTTCCGGATAGGCCGGATTTGTTCCTAATGTATATTTAAATGATTTATCGACATTGAAAGCCAAACGTGGGCCTCCATACAAATAAAAATTAGATTTGAAAGGAGCAAAACGAATGCTCGGCTCAACGGTAACATAACTTAATTTTGTAGATAAATCTGCAGGGCAGTTGCAAGAAGTAAATTTCTGATCGAAAGAACCTTTTCTGCTGTCATATCCTGCCTGAAACATAAACCCTAATCTTGTATCTGGTTGATGAAATTCTACAAGCGGTGCCAAATAAAGTCCCGCACCTTCGCCATTATGAAAAGTAACCGGTGGCGTTAAACTAGCATTAAGCTGATGTGTTGAACCACGGTAAAAACTATAATTGGTGGCACCTGCCACACCAAAGAACCAAGAAGGCTTTGTATAATAAACCTCTTGTGCCTGAAGCATCGTTGGCGTACTTACACACAATAAAAACAAAAATAAAAACCTATTTAACAGTGTTTTATCTAAATTTTTTGTTGTTTTTATATTTGTTTTAAAACTAATGTTAGTTTTCATTTACATGTATTTAGTGATTATTTTTCTTTAGAAATAGCCCGCCCGAAGACGGGATATATTATTTCGTAAATGTTTTAGTTAGGAACATTAATAGTGGTGTTTACCATAGTAACAGATGCGACTAAAGATATCGCTCTTCCGTTAAGCACCGTCTGATTTGCATTTCCGGCAGTAGAAAACGTAACACCAGAATTGGCAATAATAGTTCCTACCATCGTTCCTCCTCCGGCACTGTTAATAGTAGCCGCACTACCTACATACCAAAAAACATTTTTAGGTTGTCCGTTGTTGATCATGATAACGCTTTTTGCACCCGTAGGCCCTGCAATTCCAACAGTAAGTCCAGATGCAGTTTGAAAAATCCAAGTAGCATTTGGGTCACCTTGCGCATCAAGGGTCAGGTTGCCATTGCTGATTTTAAATGTACCACTTGCTGATTTGTATACTCCCGGAGCCAATGTCAATCCACCTAATTCTCCTGCATTCGGATCAGAACCACCTGGTTTTGCCGCTGGCGAAATACTTAAATATGCTGTATTTGCATCTAATAATGCTTTTTCTGCAATTAATAAAGATGTAGCTGTTCCTGGAGCCGGAGGGGCAGTAAATATATCACCCGTCACATTACCAACATTTAGAGGTGTTTCGGTATAAATGATAAGGCCATCGTGAAATCCTGTAATCGTGGTTGAAGCTGCTGTAGTACCCAGACTTCCATTATTTATTACTGTATTTAATCCCTGATTTGTTACTCCGGCATTTCCGCCAAAAGAGCCAAACATAGCAGCCGTTCCAAGATCTACAATTATAGGTGCAGGTGGTAAAAGTACCGTAGTAAAGTTCCAAACATAGTCAGCAGTCAATGCTGTTCCAGAAGCACTTTTTGCTCCATTTGTAATTGTGGCTGTATAAATTTGTCCTAATGCCAACGCATTTGTTGGATTAAACGAAGCCGTGTTACCTGAGTAAGAAACAGTACCCGGAATTGTGGTTGTGCCTTGTTTTAAAGTAAATGTAGCTGTTGTGATTGAAGCTGCATCCATTAGAGTGCTAAAATCTGCAGTTACAGTTTGATTTAAAGCAACATTAATAGCGTTATTCATAGGGTCTGTAGCAGTTACTGTGGGTACACCATCTGTCGTAAAACTCCATGAATAATCTGCTATCATCGCAGTACCTATTGAGTTTTTTGCACCAGCAGTAATCGTTACCGTATAAATTCTATTAGCCAATAAAGGATTTGTAGGAGCAAAAGATACGGTAGATCCTGTATAAGAAATTACTCCCGCCACAGGATTAGTACCTTGATTTACTTTAAAAGTAGTACTATTTAAGGTAGCTGCATTCATAGCCATATTGAATGTTGCCGAAATTGTTTTATTTAAGGCAACCCCAATGGCATTGTTTATAGGATCTGCAGCAGTAACTACAGGTCTTAAAAGCATTCCTGTAGAAAATACCCATACATGCTCGAGCTGTAAAAAATTACCATTTACATCTTTTGCTTTTGTTGTAATTTTAGCTGTATACGTAGTATTTTCCTCAAGCAAAGCTTGTGGTCTAAAGGTTGCTGTTCTCCCGGTATAGGTAACTGTTCCCGTTATAGGAGACATTCCCGATACAATAAATGAAGTCGAAGTAATAGAATTCGGATCCATATCTTCGTTGAATGTAGCGCTAATAACCTGATCCAAAGGAACATTTAATGCATTTTGCAAAGGAGTTGTAGACTCAACTACAGGACATTCTCCAGCGACTTCTTTAAAATCATCATTTTCACATCCAGTGATAGATGCGATACATAATACAATAAAGGTTAATAGTAAAATTTTGATTTTCATTTATTTTGTTTTGTTTAAGATTTAGATTATTTGATTGTGTAAAGGTGATGCCGAAAAACAATTAAACATTATACAATTAAGAGTGAGAGTTGTATTATTAACACTATTTGTATGTGGATTTCTATAATTTATGATTTATAAGTCAGTAACCGCTGTAATGAGCTATGTTTAATGACTTTTTTCAATACTTAAAGCTTAAACAGATTAATATCATAGTCCGAATTAAGATCATTACTTTCTATTACTAAAACTAGAAGTAACAACTGAATGACCTTACGAATAACTGGTAAAGGAAAAGAAGAGAGAATGGATAAAAAGTCAGTACATTGCAAAGCAACATACATAATAGTATGAATTCTTTAATTCGAATATAAAAGCCTTATTACTTTATAATTATAAAATACTATGCAGGCTCTTTGCAAGATTCAAAAAAATCGTAAGCTCTTTTCTCAGCATAAGAATACTCTGAATTACGCAGGGGAAAAGCACAATGACCTCCATACTTTGGAGTTTCAAGATAAACATATTCACTTTCTTGAGCTATAGCCCTTGGATAGCATCTTTCTCCTAAAAAAGGATCGTCAAGAGAATTAATAATTAAAACCGGAGTGGTAATATTTTTAAGAGAGAATTCAGGAGAAACTCGCTGATAATATTCGTCACGGCTTGCAAAACCATGTAAAGGAGCGGTAAAATAATGATCGACTTCATCAAAAGAAGAAATGCCGTCAATTTGATCACGGTTTATAAAATCCGGAAACTGCGCCGCTTTGTGTTTTAGTTTTCTTTTAATATCAATTGTAAAATTCTTTAAATAAACTCTGTTAAAGCCCTGTTTAAGCACTTCGGCACTTGTTGCGATATGAGTGGGTACAGAAATACATACTCCCGCCTTTATGCGTTCATCCATTTTTGTCCAGCCAAAATAATTGAGCAGTTGTACACCTCCCATTGAATATCCGATTAAGTAAACATCTTCAAATCCTTTTTGCAAAACAAACTTCACTACTGCGTCCAGATCATCTACTGCGCCGTGATGATAAAGTCTTGGCAAACGGTTCATTTCTCCTCCACAGGTGCGATTATTCCATGCAAAAACTGAAAAATCTTTCTCCTGAAAATAAACGGCACAACTATTATTGTATGTTCTACGGGAATCGCCTTCTAAACCATGACATAAAATAACTGCTTTTTTAGGATCATTTAGAATAAAATCAATATTGATAAAGTCGCCGTCTTTTAACTCAAGTTTTTCTCTTGTATATCCAGGAGCGTCAAATTTTTTAAACAAAGCAGCATAAATAGTAGAAACATGCCTGTTGCGATGAATAATAGAAGGAAAATTATACTCTGATTGTTCAATAATTGGCATGATAAAGAAGTTTTTATGGTCCGGTTTGAATACAAATCTATGAAATCAATCAATACACAATTTAAATCTGTCCTTTTTTTATTACATTTTTTCAAATTATCAATAAGACATAAGATCCTGATGCAATTGTGTAACAAAACATAACTAAAAAACTAAATTTGAGATACTTAATTAAAAAACGTTTATGAAAAATTTTTTAATGCTTTTTTATCTCTACTTTCTTTTTTCATGCCAGTCTAAAGAAAATAAAAATACTTCTCTTAAAACTTCTGATTGAACTTTTACAGATGAAAATGAAGAACCGAAAAAGCGAAGAAGACAGAAACAAAGAGGACAACGAGCAAATAGTCAACACTGTTTTAATGAATTTTATGAATGAAAAAGTTTTCTTTGTAGCCTAAGATTCTTTAGCTTTTATTGGTACAAGAATATATTTTAAATTTAAAAATGATAATCTAAGCCCATTCAAGACAAAGATTATTCGCTCTCGAGGCAAGTCCAAAAGCAGATGGTACAATAATTTATGACATAGGAGTTGGAGGACAAGTGCCTATAGAAAGTATCTTTTCTTTTAGTGGCTATTTTGGTATAACTTATAATTTTTCAAAAACAAAAAAACAAACACCAAGCAATTAAAAAAACACTAAATCTCACAACAAAAAAACCGTAAAAACAAATCGTTTTACGGTTTTTTTATGGAGTAGTACTGGCACAATTGCTTGGCTTCTAAAATTAATTTAATGTCTTATTTTTGAAAGGTTTAGCGTATAATGCAAACTAAAAATTAGCAAATGCCAGTCAGATAAAAATTATTTTTTCTTATTCTTTTTTACTTTTGATCTTTTTGCCTTCTTTTTGGCAATTTTTTTTGCTTTTGCCTTATCCTTTGCTTTTTTAGCTTTGGCTTTCTTTTTGGCATTGGCTTTCACTTTTGCTTTTTTGGCCTTTTCTTTCTTCTTGTCCAATTTAGCTTTTTCTTTCTTTTTCTCTGTTTTCGCTTTTTCTTTTTTCTTAGCCAATTGCTTTTTTTCTTTTTCCTTTTCTTTCATCTTTTTGATCTTCTTTTTTGATTTGGTATTCGCTTTATCTTCGTTTTCCTCAGTAGACTCTTCTACTTCTTCAGAAATTATTAGTGGTTCAACTTCTTCGTTTTCAGCTTTTACTTCTTCGATAGGCAACGTTGGTTTTTCAGTCACCTTTCTCACAGGTCTCTTTACTTTGCTTATTTCTGGAAAATCTTCAACCGAAACTGTTTCTTGCTCTGCACCCTCAGAAGGATTTTCTAAGTTTTCAACAGAGGAATTTATTTCTCCCTTTTCTACTTCGGGATCAAGTTCATTTGGAATTACTTTTTTTCTCATTATTCTCTTAATTTGATCTATTAAAACGTGTTATTATAACTTAACGATATTATCAACTTAAATTAATAGTTAATTCAATGTTAATAAATCATTAACAAAGGTAGCGTTAAAAAGTATTCGCCAATGTTAAGTTTTGCCCTCTGATGAATTCTTAACATTAGAATCCAAGAGGAAGCCATTTTTCAAAATTAAAATTGAAAAATAGCTTTCTAATGTTTTAAAGTAAATCTATTTTAAAAAAAAAGTTCCATCATTTAGTATCAATAACTGCATTTTGATACGTAGCTACAAAATTTTCTGCACTTCGATCAGAAGCAAAAACAAGTAAATAACTATGAATGATCATTTGTTATAAAGCTTCCGTGCGCGTAACTTTTGAGTGACTTCAAAAAATAAAAAATCCCCTTCCTCAAGCAATAACATTTTATTAACGGTATCATAATATTTTTAGATAGTACGATTTCTTCTTTTAGGTACTTTTAAGCAAGTAAGAATTATAATTCAAAAAATAAAAAACGAACTATAAAATGCCGTAGAAAGATTTTCAGAAAAAATAAAGATTGCTGATCATATTTATCATCTGACAGTGGATCATAACACTAGCATTGAATCAAAATCAAGGAATTTTAAATATGTTATAAACAATTAAAAACTAGAATTATGAAAAAAAAGAATCGAAAAGAGGTAATCAGTAAAGTATTCGGTAAGGTCTTCGTTATGATGGCATTGGCAATGACATTTTCATGTCAGGACACCACATTAGAAGAAGAAAAAACAACTACAAATGTGGTAGAAAAAAAATTTTTTTTTAATAAAATTAGTGCATCTGCCAGTTCAGATTTAGCCAGAAGATGGGCACCAATTCATTACAAAGATGTAGATGCTACGGGAACCTATTCTGAAGGAGGAAAATCAGATTACCTTACTGCCATAAATTATGATAATGACTGGAATGCAGAGAATAACTGGAACAATCTTCCTGCGTTTGCCAACTCTTTATCTGCACATTGTTACTATTCGGTAGTAGAATCAAAAACACATTGGTTTATTACATACGCCTTTTTTTCTCCGAGAGATTGGACAGATATTGCGCTTTTGTACCAACTAGACCAACACGAAAATGATTTAGAAGGTGTATTAATGATTGTAGAAAAAGATGGATCTGCTTACGGAAGCCTAAAAGGAGCCGTTACCACCAATCATTCCGACTTCTTTTCTTATGCAACTGCGGGCAGCTCATTTGTAACCGGACTAGAAAGTATTGATGGAACATTGCAAATGAAAGACTTTAACGGAGAAATGCATCCTGTTACGGCGCAAGAAGCAAAAGGGCACGGCCTAAAAGCGTGGCCACAACACGATATAAACGGAGACGGAATTATCTACTACCCTTCTGCAAGTGGAGTTGCACAGATACCAGCCGATAATTATGACAATTATGTTGAGTACAAACTTGTTAATATTTTTGAAGCCGGAGGATTATGGGACCAACGATTCAACACCGATTTGTTTTTTAATGCAGGTGGAGGCTTTAAAGGAAATGATTTTAAATCAGGTGGAGCCAATGCTCCATGGGCTTGGAATGATGGCAATGATGGTATTGTACAAGGCGGAGAACTTGCCACAGATCCGGCCAAATTAGCCGATAATTATTTTGATGGAGTTGGAAATTTTTCACGTACTTATATCAATAATAATTATAATGCTGCGGCCGGAGGTGTTGTAACCGTTTTCCAGAATTGCAACTATACAGGTTATGCAGTTGCCTTGCCAGTAGGTAATTATACACTGGCTCAGCTTAAATCGTATGGTGTTGTAAATGATGATTTGTCATCGGTACGTCTAGAAAGTGGCTATAAAATTACACTGTATCAAAACGATAATTTTGGAGGAGAAACTATTATAATAACTGGAAATAACAGTTGTCTAGGAACTTTTAACGACAAAGCAAGTTCGGTAAAAATTAGTGTTCTGTAAGTTATTTTATTGCTAGAAAAAATAAATCTAGACGGTCTTTTATTGTATCAACCTCTTTGTAATTGGCCATTTAAAAAGCAAAAAGTCATTACGGAATGGCTTTTTTTGTTTTAATGATACATGTTCAGAAAGAGAAATTTGTATGGCGTATTGTAAGAATCCTTCCAGGAACGGGGTTACGAACCGCATCAACGGGGTTCTGAACCCAATCAACGGGGTTCTGAACCACATCAGTTGGGTTTGGAACCACAACAACGGGGTTTGGAACCCCATCAGCGGGGTTGCGAACCGAATCAACGGGGTTGTGAACCCCATCAGTGGGGTTGTGAACCGCATCATTGGGGTTGCGAACCGCGTCAGTGAGGTTATGAACCCCATCAGTCGGGTTGTGAACCGCATCAACGGGGTTACGAACCACATCAGTGGGGTTACGAACCACATCAGTGGGGTTTGGAACCGCATCATTTAGGTCTCGAACCTAAACGTTGGGGTTTTCATAACCTCAAAATACAGTTATTTTATTCCTAAAAAAAACCTAATCACTTTCAAAAATAGTTACGAGCTTTTCAGGAGAAGACTTCTGGGAATGTGGACTGGCCTTTTTTTGTTTACTTTAAATTATAAGTACGCGCCAGATTACCAAAGTACTGCAATAAATTGAAGGGTTTTAAACCCGAATCTGAGACCAATAATTTTTTGATAAGAAATAAATTCTTTTAATTTTTTAATTCTGGTTTGTCAAAATTATGTACTTTTGTTTAATCTTTTAAAATTTTCATTAAACAAAGTAATATGTTGTCTGTAAAAAAAGTAGAAAGTTTATCCGAAGTTGATGTAGATCGAATTATTGAAATGGCATGGGAAGACAGAACGCCCTTTGAAGCCATCAAGTTTCAGTTTAATTTGTCTGAGGCTGATGTAAAATCTTTGATGAAAAAAGAGCTAAAATTTAGTAGCTACAGGCTTTGGCGCACAAGAGTAGAAAATTGTAAAACAAAACATGCCGCAAAACGTGTCGCCGGTATAGATCGGTTTAAGTGCAATTTACAGCGAGCAATTTCAAACAATAAAATATCCAAACGACGATGAAAAAAACATACCTAAACTCATCAGACATTGATCATTTAGACAAACAAAAAAGAGTTCACCTTATTAACAGTCTCGGCGGTTTTAAAAGTGTTTCTTTAATAGGTACAAAAAGTGATGCGAATACTTCAAATCTGGCGGTTTTTAGTTCTATTTTTCACCTTGGCGCCAATCCGTCGCTAATTGCTTTGATCTTTAGACCAAGCCCACCTGAACGTGATACTTTTAGAAATATTCTTGCTACCGGTTTTTATACTATCAATCATATTAACGAAGCTATTTATCAACAAGCGCATCAAACTTCGGCACGTTATGATTCTGATATATCTGAATTTGATGCTGTTGGTTTGACACCCGAATACAAAAACAACTTTCAGGCTCCATTTGTAAAAGAAAGCCACATTCAACTCGGGATAGAATTTAGAGAAAAAATAGACATTACCATTAACAATACCGCAATGGTTATTGGCGAAATTGTACAATTGTACGTTCCCGAAGATTGTTTGTATGAAGACGGATTTATTGACATAGAAAGAGCCAACACTATTACCTGTTCAGGTCTAGACAGTTATCATACAACAAAAAGATTGGATAGGTTGAGCTACGCAAAACCCAACAAAGAGATAACTTCAATACTTTCAATTGAGTAAAAAGGAAATCAATATTGTATGGTTTAAAAGGGATTTGAGAGTGACAGACCACGAGGCCTTGTTTACGGCCCAGCAACAGGATCTGCCCATTTTATTACTGTATTGTTTTGAACCTTCGGTGATGAATTATGATGATTCGGATTTGAGGCACTGGCGTTTTGTTTATGAATCATTGAATTATCTACAACAAAGTTTTGATAAAGCTTCTGCTAAAATTCATGTTTTTCATCAGGAAGCAGGTTTTGTTTTAGAAGAACTTTCAAAAAGGTATGTCATAAAAAATATTTTTTCGTATCAGGAAACTGGCAATAAAGTAACGTTTGAGAGAGATATAGCCATTCAAAAATATTGCTTTGAAAAAAATATTATTTGGAAAGAATTTCAAACCAATGGCGTTGTTCGAAAGTTAAAAACCCGAAGTGACTGGGACAAAAGGTGGAATCACGCCATGAGTGGTATTCCGCACTCATTTGATGCTAAAAAAGGAAGCTTTTTAGATTTAGAAACCGTTTATTATGATACTTTAAAAGGTGAAAAATTACCGGAAGCAATAAAAACAAGGAATAAAAATTTTCAGGAAGGAGGCGAATATTGGGCTTGGCGCTATCTGGATAGTTTTTTAAAAGAACGTTATATCAATTATAGCAAACATATTTCTAAACCAAATTTAAGTAGAAAAGGATGCAGCAGATTGTCTCCTTATCTGACCTACGGAAACATCAGTATGCGGATGGTTTATCAATATACGATGCAGCATTATGAAAAATCTGCCAACAAAAGAGCGCTTTCAAACTTTATATCACGTTTGCATTGGCATTGTCATTTCATTCAAAAGTTTGAAAGTGAATGCAGAATAGAGTTTGAAAACATTAATCGTGCGTTTGATGTTCTGGAAAAACCGAAGAATGAAACTTATATAAAAGCGTGGCAAGAAGGAAAAACGGGCGTACCAATAGTCGATGCGTGTATGCGTTGCCTAGTACAAACGGGTTATATCAACTTTAGAATGCGTGCTTTGGTGGTGTCTTTTTTTGTGTTTAATCTTTGGCAGGATTGGCGGGAGCTACATTTTTTAGCAAGGCAATTTTTAGACTATGAACCCGGTATTCATTATCCGCAATTGCAAATGCAATCTGGTGTTACCGGAATAAATACGATAAGAATTTATAATCCGATAAAAAATTCTGAAGAACATGATGCTGATGGAATTTTTATAAAAAAATGGATTCCAGAACTGGCCAATGTTCCCGCTCACCTACTTCATGAACCCTGGAAATTAGGTTTGATAGATCAGGAATTTTATGGTTGTTTTATTGGTAAAGATTATCCGTTTCCGATAGTAGACATTGAAGAAACAAGGAAGTATGCGAGTACCATTATTTGGGGTTTTAGAAAAAAAGATGATGTAAAAGAAGCTGGGAAGCTAATTTTAAAAAAACATGTAAACAATCCAAAATCAGTAAGAAAATAATAAAAAATAAAAAAAATATTGAATGAGAAATTACGAAAAAACAGAAAGCTATAATTCAGAAACACTCGAAACAATTGCAACCAATTACCAATCAATTATTAAAAATTTAGGTGAAGATGTGACACGAGAAGGACTCGAAAAAACGCCTGAAAGAGCTGCTAAAGCAATGCAATTTTTGACACATGGTTACGAATTAGATCCACTAGAAATTATCAGATCGGCGATGTTTACAGAAGATCACAAACAAATGATCGTGGTAAAGGATATCGAAATGTATTCTATGTGCGAACATCATGTATTGCCTTTTTTTGGTAAAGTACATGTTGCGTATATTCCAAACGGAAAAATAGTTGGGTTGAGCAAAATACCCCGAATTATTGATGCTTTTGCAAGAAGATTACAAGTTCAGGAGCGATTGACAGACCAAATAAGAAATTGTATTCAAGAAGCTTTAAATCCTTTGGGAGTGGCTGTTGTAATTGAGGCGCAGCACATGTGTATGCAGATGCGAGGTGTTCAAAAACAAAATTCTTTTACCACAACCTCATCTTTTACTGGTGCTTTTGAAGAGAACAAAACCCGAGCAGAATTTATTAGTTTAATTTCAAATAAGTTGAGCTAAATTGGTTGGATACGCATTTCTACTCAATTATAAAAAAAGCCGTCCCGAAAAATTTCGAGACGGCTGATTTATTAAAAAAGAAAACTTATTTTTTTATAAAACGTTTGATCGTTTGTTGACCATCTTTATCAAAAACAATGATGTAAACGCCGCTTTTTAAGCCCGAAACATTAACATTATTATCATTAATTTTTTGCTTTGTAACCAAACTTCCTGTTTGCGAATCAACGATACTAAGATTGGCACCTGACACATTTGTTGTAAAGAAAAGTGTTTCTGAAACTGGATTTGGATATACGTTGAAAGCAACCTCATCTATTTCTTCATTCAACACAATTGTTGAAACCTGAGGAGTACTTGCTGCAGCACCTATTTTGGTGATTTTAATCCAGTTAATATTTACTCCACTGTTTTGTATGTAAATGCCAAAATTATACGTTCCTGCGCTTACAGTTACCGTTTGCGATACCGTTTGCCAGTTTTGCCATCCTCCGGTATTCGGAATTCCAACTTCTCCCAAAATAATAGTGCCACCATTTAAGTCAGAAGATATTTTTGCTCCCGTAACAGCACTTGCAACTCGGTATTCTATAGTGTAAGAACCAGAAGTCGGAAAATTGATATTGTTGTACGCAATCCAGTCCGCTGTATCGGTGTATGCCACATTTAATCCGCCACCAGTATCTGTTGTAGCTTCGGTTTGGATTCCGTTCATGGCTGAGTAATCCTCGGCCTGAATTAAACTTGAAGTTTGTGCTGTCGTAGTAGGAATCAATTTCCATTGTCCGCATGTCTGGCCATTATCATCCCATTGCTGAACATTGGCACCATTGGCAGTACTCGCCCCTGCTACCTCAACAACTTTACCGCTGTGTCGGGCAATAATTTTATAAAATCCATCGCCTGTAGAAACTAAAATAAATTGTTGATTTGTGGTTCCGTTGTACGGATATTGCTCTACATTGGCACCATTAGCTTTATTAAAATTATTTACATCTAATGACTGACCGCTATGATTGGCGATAATTTTATACAATCCATCACCCAAATGCGTAAAGGTGTATTTTTGATGATTTCCACCATTGGCATTTCCTTGCGCTACATTGGCTCCGTTGGCCAGACTTGAAGTCCAGACATCCATATTTAGACCACTGTTTCTGTTTTGCAAAAAGTAGGTTGCATTTCCTAAAGTGGTCACTCCGTTTGCAATAATTCGAATAGAAGTTACCTTGTCATTCCAAGTTGTATTCAAACATGAATTATCAGAATTAATTACTGTCGATCCTCCTGTAAAATTATCATCTTGGTACAAAATTGCTTGAAAACCTTGTGTAATTCGAAGCGAAGAAATATCATCATTTAAAATACCTAGTGCATTCAAACGGGCCATATTATAATCACCAATCGTTAATCCGCCTGAAAATCCTGTGTAATTACAATCTTTATACACTGTAATCACATCTGTTGATGGACTGACATTTCCTCCTGGCGGAATCGTTCCTGTAATCGAATAACTTCCGATAGAACCATACGCCGAATATCCTCCGTAACCGGCATTTCCGGCACCACTTCCGTCAACACCAACATAATATTTACCGGCTGGCAGATTTACATTCATTGAAGCATTCAAAACAAACGGATCAGAGTTCCAATAGGTCCCTATCTCAGCTCCTGCAGCATTGTACAACCGCATCAAAAGATGCAAATTTCCATCACGACTCACCGTATTGGCATTTATAGAAACATTTCCTCCACCAGTTGTAAACGTAAAAAAATCATAATCGGCCTCACTGGCAATTACACCATTTTTCTGGTTGATAGCGCCACTAGCATTATAATCTAAGTTTGCTGCCGAAGCAATATTATTTCCGTAATCATCGCCTCTGTAGCCCACGCCAAATTTAGCACTGGCAATCGTTGCCACATCATCTTGGTTATTATTGGCATAATTGTATTCTCCCTTGCTCCATTGTACAACAGGTCGGTAATAACCTGCTCCCATGATAGGTGCCCAAGATGTACCATCTATCCCTACAAAATAACCTTCTGACGGATTTGTACGACCGTCATGACCAAGATCAAAAGTATGACCTATTTCATGCGCTGAGGCATCTCCACCCGATTTGCCCGAAGTAATAAATACCCAGCAAGGCACATCGTTGTCCCAGTTAAAAGAACCAATATATGCTACACCTCCCGCCCCCGGGGCCGCAGTATTGGTTGGAGTTACCACCACGCGCATTCTTCTATTTCTTGGATAGGAATTAAAAACTGCTTCGCTCGTTGTAATGTTCACATTAAAAGGCCTGTAATCCTCTGCTACTACCTCCCAATGTTGCTGTACAGCGGCATCGCTCATCCCTGATGGTGCTGCATTGATTGCGTTACCGTTGTTCCAAAGATTTCCTGCCGGCATGTTATATCCATCAAAATCTAATAAAACACAACCTGCCGCACCCGGTAAACTTTGCAAGTTTAACAAAGCCGGAGCAATTTCTGCTGCAGCTGCCACTTTACTTGTTTTACTTGTATTTTCAGGAACATTTTCATAATTGATACAAACTAACGTATTGATGTCTACTTTAGAAACAAAGGCGTTTCCTTGTGCATCAGAATGGTATTTGTATGCCTCTTTTGTTTTCTTAAAAATAATGTGCCCTTCTAATGATTTATCCATCACTTTGATGTAAAAAGAAGATTCTGCCACATTTTTAATTTCGCCAATCAAAAATTCACTCGAAGAATTAGATTGTTTGTAATTTATTTTTCCGTTGAATTTTTTGGAATTTTCGACTTCAAGCAAAACTGTTTTTTCGACACTTTTTGAAGTAGCAGAATTAACGAGTTCTTTTTTTAAACTGTTCATAAATGTTTTACTCGAACCTAGAGAGGTCTGCGCAACAGCAAAGCTACTAAAAGCTAAAAACGCGAGTAAAATTAAGCGAAAGCTGTAATTGTTTTTCATTTTTATTTAAGGTTTGGGGTTACTATTGATTAAAAAGCGCTATTCTTTTTTTATAAATAAATAAGCAATAGCGCTCTTTTTAAAAAGTTATTTTTTCACAAAACGTCTTACCGTTTTAATTCCGTTTTTCTCTACCAAAATCAGATAGATTCCAGTTTTTAAACCCGAAACATCCAGACTATTGTTATTGACTTTTTGTTCAGAAAGCGTTTGACCGCCCTGAGAATTGATAATACTCACGCTCGCTCCAGAAATTTCTGTAGAAAAGAAAAGAGTATCTTGCGTTGGACTTGGATAAACAGTCAGACTTTCAATTTTTTCTGTTGGAGCTGATTTCGCAGTAAGAGCCGATCCTGCTTTTGTGATTCGGAACCAGTTTAAATTCACACCGGAATTTTGAATGTAAATCCCGAAGTTATACGTTCCCGCATTGACATTTACGGTTTGAGAAACTGTTTGCCAATTTTGCCATCCTCCGGTATTCGGGATATTAACAGCTCCTAACTGAATGCTTCCTGCACTCAAATCTGAAGAAATGACTGCTCCGTTGACATTGCTGGCAACTCTGTACTCAATCAAATAAGAACCAGATGTTAGAAAATTGATATTGCTGTAAGACATCCAATCACTCGTATCTGTATAACCTACATTCAATCCTCCACCAGTATCTGTTGTAGCTTCAGTTTGAATTCCGCTCATGACGGCATAACTCTCTGCTTCAATCAATACTGAAGAAGAATTTGTTATCGCTCTCACTCTTAAAGAAGTAGCTGTATCATTGAAACTATTATCTACCAGACAAGTATCATCTGAGGTAATAACTGCAGAAGAACCAGAAAAATTATCATTTGTGTACAGCACTACTTCATAACCATTTTGCACTTTAAGCGAAGAAATATCATTATCTAAAATTCCTTTTGCCTGCAAGTCACCTAAAGTATAGTTACCAGCTGGTAAACTCACAGCAGATCCACCATAATTACAATCCTTATACATTGTGGCAACGCCATTTTGCGGTGTATCATAAAATGTTTGTCCTGCCAGGTTTCTTCTTTTCAATCCTTGTGCTCTATAATTGGCTACCAAAGTATTGATCTGATTCAGGCTTAATTCTGTGTTTTTATAATATAAAACCCAGTCTGCCATAAAAGTATTCTCTCTATTACTAGTGCTGGTACCTAATACATTATTCCAAATCCAGTTAGCAAATGCCACCTGCATCGTACTTCGGGGATAAACAGGAAGACCAGCCTGAGTTTCATTATCAGTAACAGAATGAGTTGCAATAAGCGTGTTATCCATGTAATATTTGATATTCACACCATCTGTGCAAGTAGCGATAAAAGTATGCCACCCCGCTAATGATTTTTGTTGGGTAGAATAAGTTTTCCAAGGCCTCCAAGGATTTGCAATATATTTATGATAGGAAGTCGTATATCCAACTCTGTTGTCTGGAGAAACACCCCATTTATCAGCAGCCATATATTCTATTATATCCATTTCACTATACTTCGAACCATCCTGAGCAAGACTTGAACTTACAATGGTAAAAAAGGTCTGTATATTGGCATCTTTCGATACAAAAGATTCATCAGATAAGTAGACTCTTGATGCATAAGTTCCTTCAAAATATTCATAAGAACTTTCTATTCTAGAATGTGTTACAGCTTTTGATTGGCCATTAACAGTCGTTTTCAATGTCATTAACTTATTGGTCGAATTATCTGGATCTGTAACAAAAGCTACGTTATTTCTACTGTACATAGCTCCCTCTGGCGGTCCGCTTACTCCGTTAACAATTTGCCATTTATTAAATGATGACAATTGTGGATCATTATTGCCTGAATAATTAAAATCATCAAACATTATAACCTGAGCGTGGCAGCTTAAACCAAAGAAAATAAATGTCAATAAAAGTAGCTTTGAAAGAACTAAAACTATTATATTTTTCTTCATCTACTTTATTTTTTCACAAAACGTCTTACCGTTTTAATTCCGTCTTTCTCTACCAAAATAAGATAGATTCCGGTTTTTAAACCCGAAACATCTACACTATTGTTATTGACTTTTTGTTCAGAAAGCGTTTGACCACCTTGAGAATTGATAATACTCACGCTCGCTCCTGAAATTTCTGTAGAAAAGAAAAGAGTCTCTTGCGTAGGACTTGGATAAACAGTCAGACTTGCAATAGTTTTTTCATCTACAGTTTCAGGAGAAGTCATTTTGGCTGTTAAAGCAGCAGCTGATTTTGTGATTCTGAACCAGTTTAAATTCACTCCAGAATTTTGAATGTATATTCCAAAGTTATACGTTCCAGCATTTACATTTACGGTTTGAGATACCGTCTGCCAATTTTGCCAACCTCCAGTATTGGGGATATTAACAGCCCCTAACTGAATGGTTCCAGCACTTAAATCTGATGAAATTCTGGCTCCCGAAACAGCACTTGCTACCCTATATTCAATCAAATAAGAACCTGACGTAGGGAAATTGATATTAAAGTAGGCCATCCAATCTCCTGTATCTGCATAACCCACATTCAAACCTCCGCCGGTATCTGTTGTTGGTTCGGTTTGCACACCGCTCATTGAGGAGAAATTTTCGGCCTGAATCAAAGTACCTCCTGCTGGTGGCTGACTTCCTGTAATAACCTGATTGATTGCAGTTAATAATGATTTTGACCCCACAGCATCTTGCGACAGCTCCCAAATCATAACACCTCCGGCGTTTTGAATCGCAAAAGCTGTTTTTTGTTTGATGGTTGGTATTCCGTTATAATAAATCGTATTTCCTACCTGATCTACATTTTCAGCACCCGGATATTGTGCTATAATATTGGCATACGAAATTCCCTGATTAGCAGCAGCTCCAAAACCATATCCGTAAAACGGCACTCCAATAATGGCTTTACTTGCTGGTAAACCTCTTCCTGTCCAATAATTAAACTGATTAACCGCCATACTATACGGAGAATGTGGACCAGGATTTCCAGGAGCCCAAGGACCTGTTGCATCATACGCCATAATATTAATCCAGTCATAAGCAGCAAACGTAGAAGAAGGAACATTGGCACCACCATAACCTTCAGAAAGTGCGGCTGTAATTTGTTTCCCACCCGCATGTAATTTATTCGCCAAAGCAATTACAAATCCTCCGTAATCACCATTGATTGCAGGACCTTCCAAATCTACATCGACTCCATCAAAATTATGAGCGACAACATAATCGTAAATTTTTTGAATAAATGCTGTTCTGTTTCCAGGAGTAATCAGGTTGAAATAATTATCACGAATGACACCGCCTTCAGAAATAGATCCTCCACCAAGGGAAACAAAAACTTTTACATTTTGTGCATGTGCTGCATTAATAATGGTAGTAGAACCAGAATTGAATGTTAGGTATCCGTTGGCATCTGGATTTTCGAACGCAATGTTTATATGTGTTAATTTACTGTATTGAATAGTGCTTGAAAAAGCATTCAGATCAATCCAGTTAGGAATGTACGCAATTACTTTTTTTTGAGCGATAGAAAAATTGAAAACGCTCAAAGCCAAAATAATGATCCATTTTAGTTGAATCTTTGTATAATTTTTTTTCATAATCTTCTTTTTTATTTTTTTTGGGGAAGAAAATAAAAGCCTCAAATTTTTCTCATTTGATTAGAATGTTCGAGGCTTTTAATCATTTAAAACTATTTTTTTATAAAACGTTTAACCGTTTTTCTACCATCTTTTTCAAAAACAACCAAATAAATTCCTGCTTTTAAACGCGAAACATCTATGCTGTTGTTATTGCTTTTTTGTGACACCACTACCTCTCCTGTTTGAGAATCTACAATCTTAACATTTCCTTCAGTTACATCAGCTGTGATAAAAAGTGTATTTTCTGCAGGACTTGGGTAGACATTTAGAGTCATTTCAACTGGTTCTTCTTCTACTGTTGTAGCAACTGTTTTAGCGTTTAAACCAGCGCCAACTTTAGTAATTTTGATCCAATTGATATTCATACCCGTATTTTGAATGTAAATACCAAAATTGTATGTTCCTGCATTTACGTTTACCGTTTGCGAGATTGTCTGCCAATTTTGCCATCCTCCGGTATTTGGTACATCCACAGTACCCAAAACAATAGTTCCTCCATTTAAATCTGAAGATAACTTACCGCCAGTTACGGCACTTGCTACCCTGTATTCGATTAAATAAGATCCTGTTGTTGGAAAATTAATAGCGTTATACGCCAACCAGTCACCTGTTTCGGTATAACCAACATTCGAACCACCACCTGTGTCTGTGGTTGCTTCAAGCTGAATTCCATTCATGGCAGAATAATCTTCGGCTTGTATTAAAACAGATGTTGAAGAAGTGGTAACTGGAATCAATTTCCATTGACCACAAGTCTGGTTGTTGTCATCCCATTGTTGCACATTAGCACCATTGGCAGTGCTTGCGCCACCAACTTCAACTATTTTACCGCTATTTCTGGCAACGATTTTATAGAATCCGTCACCTGTTGAAACCAATATGAACTGCTGATTTGTTGTTGCATTGTATGGATATTGCTCTACATTGGCACCATTTTCTTTACTGAAGTTTTTGATATCTAATGATTGTCCGCTGTGGTTGACAATAATTTTATACAAACCATCACCCAAATGAGTAAAAGTAAATTTCTGGTTGTTACTATTATTGGCAACACCTTGCGCTACATTGGCTCCGTTAGCCGTACTGGCATTCCAAACATCCATGTTTAAACCACTGTTTCTGTTTTGAAGGTAATAAGTCGTATTTCCTAAAGTAGTGGTTCCGTTTGCCAAAATTCGGATAGAAGTTACTTTATCATTCCAAGTAGTATTCAAACAAGAATTATCAGAATTGATGACAGTTGAAGCTCCGCCAAAATTATCATCTTGATACAAAATCGCCTGAAAACCTTTAGTAATTTTTAGCGAAGAAATAGCATCGTCTTCGATTCCTAACGTTTTTAATCGGGCCAAGTTATAATCTCCTATAGTTAATCCGCCAGAAAATCCGGTATAGTTACAATCTTTATAAGCTGTAATTACATCTGTAGTAGCGGGTACAGAAGGTACTAATCCTGCGTATCCTCCAAAAACAGCAATCACTTTTGTTGGTTGTGGCGAATGTAATGAAGGTGATTGATCGGCTACATCATCATAAGCAAATCCGTACGCCAGATTATCAACACTTATACCGGGTAAATGCCAGAATTTAGAATAATGATTTGTTGGATTGGCTTGGTAAAATTGCGACGCATTGTACCAGTTTTGTTGTCCCGGATTGGGTGTAGTAACATTTACCATGTGTCTGTTAATTGCCGCAGTTAACTGAGCTTGAATAACCAGATCCAAATCTCCGTCAACCAATCTTCTGTCTAAAACACCTTTGCCTTCAAGAGCTTCCTGAGTCGAAGGTCTGCTTTGCACTCTACCCGTACGGCCCGTAAATCCACCGGATTGTCCTACTACTTGAAGCTGTTCTCCAATAATTCTTCCTTTAAAAACACCTGCATCACCTGCATAAAATATTAAATCTTCGTTTTTATATTTATTCCAGATTGCATCAATGTATGATTTTAAATAATTGGCGTGAGGACCTACACTTGTTCCTCCTGTTCCATCTGCAAAAGCAGGAGTTTTGGATGGTGCTGTAATTTCGCCTGTAGCATCATTTACACAACCTTGAAATTCTGAGGGAACATTGGCTTTGAAAGCCGCCACAATTTCGGAGTGTTTTTTTAACTCCCCTACTTTTTTCTGATAACCATTGGCACCAAATAATTCCAGTCCCATTGGATATTTATACGAATCTACTCTTGAAGGATTTCCAAAGAAACCGTATTGGTTATTGGTAAGTTCAATGATTTCATATAAAATACCCTGATTAGGATCGGTTACATTCAACGGATTTGGAGAAGTATATCCCGAAGGAGCACCATTAGCGCCAAAAAAGTAAAAATACAATTGCTGTCCTTTGGCGATAAAAACTCTACAGCCTGCGATTAAAGGCAATGTAAAAGTCTTATTTGGAATTTCGCTTAATTTGGTAAAGCAATTAGCATATTTAGAGTTCTGTCCTGGTCCGGTATTCCCGCCAATTGTTGGGCCCGTAACCGTATTATAAGAAGAGCTCATGGGTAAAACCTGACTCGTTTTGGCATTGACCCAAACGTGATTACCTGTGTTGTAATCGATACCTACAATCGCCACATATAATTCGTTATCATTAAATGTAGAATTATTCGTGATTGTAAAAGGTATGGCACCTTGCCCATACATAGAGTTTGACAACACCAGAAATAGTGTCATCAGAAAGGAAATTGCTGATAATTTAATTTTATTCATATTTAAGTTATTTTGGGGTTACGTAAATAGGTTTGAAATCATAAAGCCATTTTTTAGAAATGATGACTTTATTGATCCGTCAGGTGTAATTATTGGTGCTATCCATTTAAATTTTATTCCAGTTTTATTTATAACAAGAACATTTATTTTTAAACAAATCACACCCAACGGATTATAATTATTGCTTAATCATTTTTTTGGTCCAGCTTTTTTGATCCGATTTAAAATTCAGAATATAAATTCCTCTAGAAAGTTTGCTTATATCGATCAGGCTTTCGTTATTGTCAGCATCCATTTTGTACTCGATAATCTGAGTTCCCGAATTATCAAAAATTGTGATCACTTTATGATCTAATTTTTCGGGTACCAAAACCTGAACATAATTACTTGCTGGATTAGGATACATGGCAAAAACTGCGGTTTCTACTTGCGGTTCCTCAACAATTGTTGCTGTTTTTTTAGCGGTAGAAGCAGTTCCATAAGCTTCCAACTCAAAAAGAGAATATCCGTATGGAGCCAAGGCCTTTGTGGTACATAAAATTCTGATGTATCTTCCGGTTCCATTCACGACCAAATCGTCTGTTCCGCCATCGCTGGCCGTTTGCGTATTTACTGTTTCGTTTTCTGTAAAAACGTTATCAGTAGAAATTTGCACTTTATATTGGGTTGCAAAAGCCGCTTCCCATTTCAAAACCACACGATTGATAGTGTAATTGCTTTGCAAATCAACATAAATCCATTCGCTGGCATTGGCAAAACCGCTCGACCATCTTGAGGCTGTGGCATCTCCATCTGTGGCTTTCGCCGAAGCGTAAGTAGCATTCTCCTCTGTAGAAGCAACAGTTGGTTTTGATAAAGCCAAATTGACGTTGTTGTTTGAAGTAATATTTCTAACAATGACATCGCTAAAAACTCCAGTCGCCAATGTTCCGTTGGCATGAGAAGTCACCGCCATACCCACATAAATAGTATTGGCCATGCCGATCGTTCTTGGCGTACCAATTTGTGTCCATGTTGTACCGTTGTCTGATGAATAAGACGTAAATGTATTTCCTGATCTTACCAAACGAACCCATTTTGGAGACGCACCGCCAGTTCCTTCAAAAATTGTTATTCCCGCTGTTGTGTTTCTGGATAGAAATTCAATTCCTGCTCCTGCACTGGCATCTGTCATAGCATGTTTAGAAGTTGGCGTAAGTGTTTCGCGGAACATTACACCTGCTTTTGCATAGGTATTGGTATTGGTTAACGAATTTATTTTGGCAATAATTTCGGCATCACCTGTTATCGCTTGGTTAACATACTGAAACTGATCACTTGACTCCCAAATGTCTGTACCTGCTCCTTTTATTGTAAAAGTTCCGTTACTGTGAGTTGCTTCTCCAGCCGGAGTTACAGCTCCCAAATCTGTACTAACCCAAGGAGATGGCAATGTCGCTGGCGGATTTTCTGTAGAAACTAAATTGACCGCTCTGATATTATCAAAATAATACGTGTTTCCAGAACTGGTTCCCGGCTCAAACAAGAATACAAAACGATTTACTTCGCTATTTAATGTTGAGGCGTCAGGTGCGCTTGCATACGTAAAAATTAGCGTATGCCAAGTGTTGGTTTGTTTTACAACCGCTTGATAAACGCTGTGTCTTCCTACCGGAAAGTTAGACGGAATTGAAGCGCTGCTTTCTGCCTGCCATGAAATAACAGAACCTACTGGCGCTGAAGTATACACATCCATCGCAAATTTTTTAGTTCCGCTTTTGAAATCTCCAATATTATTTAAAGTCGTGTTGAAAGAAAAATTATCGTATAATTCTGTTGATTTTCTAACATATCTTCCAACATTTGAAGAAGTATTAATTCCGGTTGCGCTCGGATTTGCAATGTTTGGCGTATACGTTCCGATCGCATCTCTAAAAGTAATATTGTGTGTATTTTGATAATCTTCGTAAACCACTCCCGGCGTAAAAGTATCCGGCAATTTGGTTGAACCAATTCTAATATTATCAAAATAATACGTATCGCTGGTATAAGAACCAGAGTTAAACAACAAAACCATTTGATTGATCGCTAAGTTCGATGTTCCTGCGTCCGGACTTGAATTATAATAAAAAGTCAGGGTTTCCCATTGATTTTGTTTTGAAGTAATCGCAACATAATTACTATTTCTTCCCGTTGGAAAATTACCCGGAAGCGATGTGGCGCTATTCTCTAGATTCATACTTACAACAGTTCCTATAGGAGCAGAAGTATAGACGTCAATCATAATTTTATTGGTCTGATTTTTTAATAACCCCGCATCTTCAATCGTACTTTGTGTATTAAAAAATAAAACATCATATTGCTCGGTTACATTTCGAACATATCTTGCCACATTCGCAGAAGCGTTTACCGAATTAGCACCAGGATTAGCTACTACACTGTAAGTTCCGGTAGTAGTACCCTTGATAATTCTATTGATACCGTCATAATTTTGCAAAACATCAGTAGCAATAACAGGTTTTTCAGGAGCCGCTTTTGTAAGTAGATTATCAAAATAATAAGTAGTTCCAGCATTAGAATTAGATTCGAAAAGAAAAACTACAGTATTGATAGAAAGGGCACTTGTGTTGGGATCGATTACTTTTTCGAATTCAAACTCAATAGTCTCCCACTTGTTTTGTACGGTAGTGGTGGCTTTGTAACCACTGTGTCTTCCTGAAGGAAAATTAATGGCTGTTGTAACCAGACTATTTTCGAGTTGCATCGAGATTTTAGTACCTACGGGAGCAGAAGTATAAATATCAAAAGAAATCTTTTTGCGACCGTAAACGTAATCATTGGCATTACTGATCACTACATTTTTAATATTCATAACATCATACAATTCAGATGAGTTACGAACATATCTTCCTACCAAAGGTGATGTATTAATTCCTGTAGCCGACGGATTTGCAATAGCTTCACTCAGAACACCGGTTTTGTTTCCATAAACAATATTTCTATTGGATTGAAAATCTTCGTAAATTCTCTCTACGGGTAAAGGTGCTTCTGTGGTTACAGCCAGTTTGTAAGTGTTAGCTGAACAACCAGAAACGCTGGTCGCTACAGCAACATCTCCTCCAGTTGTTCCCCAATTTACTGTAATTGTATTCGTTCCTTGCCCTGAAGTAATTGTTGCTCCCGCAGGAACTGTCCAATTATAGGTTGCTCCGGCAATTGTGTTAATAGAATAAGTTTTATTGGTCTCATTGTTGTATACTTTTGCATCACCAGTTACACCATACGTAAAACTGCCGCTGTAAACACGAACGTAATCTACCTGCAATTTTGCTGGAAAATCTCCCGGAATTGGTGCTACTCCAGCACCATTTACACTTGTGTAAGGCGTTCCAGCACTTCCTACTGCAAGATTCAGAATGATGTAAAACGGTCTGTCGTTAAAAGGCCATCCACCGTTTACGGTTGTATTAGGTGTTGCGGTATGAAATAAATTACCATCAATAAACCATTTGATACTATTGGGTGCCCATTCTACTGCATACACGTGAAATTCTGTAGACAAATCGGTTGGAGATGCGTAGCTTCTACCTGTATAATGATAACCGCCAGCATCATAATGAATGGTTCCATCTACAGATTGTGGATTCCTGTGTTTGGCTTCCATAATATCAATTTCGCCTGTAAATGGCCAAGTTCCAGATCCTCCCTCTGGCAACATCCAGAAGGCAGGCCACGCTCCCATTCCTGATGATAGCTTCATTCGGGCTTCTATTCTTCCGTATTTTACAGCATATTTTCCTTCTGTAGTTAATTTTGCAGAGGCATAAGGTTGTTGCGGAAATTGCGCATTCGGCTCATATTTGGCCTGAATGTTCAAATAACTGTTTGTTCCTTCTTTTACTATTGTCGCCTGATTAGGATCGTAGCGTTGCGCTTCGGCATTTCCGAATCCGCAAAGCGAAGGACAACCATTTCCTGAAATGCTTTGCCATTTCAGTGCATCGACTGTTGTACCATTAAACTCGTCTGACCAAATAAGAGTATTACACTGCGCACTCATTTTTAGAAAAGACGAAAAAATCAAAATCGTAAGAATAATAAATCTTTTTCGTAAAGCATAATTACTTCTCGGTGGTTGTCCGAAAAAGGAGTCTTTTTGTTTCATTTTTTTATTTTTTTGTTAGTAAAGTCTGCTAGCTCCATAATTGATCTATTTGTAAAAAATAGACTATTATTTTATTAACAACATACAATATTAACAAATAAAATAGGTAGAAGTCTTGTTTTTAGGTACGGTTTGACTACGGTACTTGTAAAAAAATGTAGTAATAAGCATTCAAAATAAGTAGAAGTACCTGAGATTATACTTAATAATAAAATACTAAAAATTAAGAATAAACTCAGTAATATTGGCGTCTGAAGGAAGCTGTAATTTTTTTCGAATGCGGTATCGGGTGTCCTCAACGCCTCTTACGGAGATTCCTAAAAGCGGTGCAATTTCTTTAGTATTGAAATTCATTCGCAAATAAGCACACAAACGCATATCTCGAGGTGTCAGTTCTGGGAAACTGGTTTTGAGTCGTTGCATAAAATTATCATGAAGCTGATTGAAGATTTCTTCAAACTCATTCCAATGCTGATCGCCTTGCAACTCATGATCAATTATCCGATTTATTTTTGTGAGTAAAGTAAAATTTACATTCGCATCATTTTTCTTGTCGATTTTACCAATAAGTTCCTTGATAGACAGTAAAATTTCGTTTAAATGAATAAGATTTACGGTATTCGAAGCCACTTTTGCATTTTTTAAATTGATGGTAGCTTCAAGGTTTTCACGCATAATAGCCATATTCTCCTGTTCTAATGCTAATTTTTGCTCGTTTAATGCGGCACGATTTCGCAACAATTCTTTTTCCTGATTCAGGATCAATTGTTCGCGTTCGCGTTCTGCAAGATTTTTTTGGTATCTGATAATAGCATAAATCAACACACAAAAAAGTGCCAAATACAACAGGTATGCCCAGCTTGTTCTGTACCAAGGCGGTAAAATTCGAAACTTAAAAACAGCCTCATCACTTACAACATCATATAGATTTTTTGCTCTAACGTGAAAAACATATTCATTTTCGGGCAAATTGGTATATTCTTTTTCAGTCTGAAGATTCCAATCCGACCATTTGGGATCAAAACCCTCCAGCCAATACTCGTATTTTGTAGCATCGGCTTCGTCATAACACAAAGATGCAAACGAAAAATGTAAAGCGTTATTAGCATGAGACAAAACAGGAGAAAGTTGATCGCCCGAAGAAATATTATGAGTTGGCAACACATCATATCTGCTTGAAAATAGCAGACTGTCTTTAGGAAAAATACATTTTACCTCCGAGATGACAGCTTTATATTTAGAAAGATAACTTTTATTTCCGTTCTTTTTATAATGAATTAAACCATCCTGCGTGCCAAAAAATACATCTCCGCTTGCTGTTGTTTGAATGTTTTCGAAACCCGGAATATACAAATATCTTAATTTTCTAAAAGGCAATTCTTCTGTAGTAAATTTGCCATTTGCCTCCCTGCTCATCTTCCCTGTATTGTCGCCGGATACATACCAAATATTATTTTGATGGTCTTCCTTGAGCAGGCGAATATGGTTTTCTGTGCCGAGATATTTTTTAAAAGTGGCATCAGGAATCATTTTTTTCGACTTTGGATCTTGTTTGTAAACTCCTTTTGTGGTTCCAAAAAGCATCTGATTGTCAATGCTAAAATTATTCAGAAACAAACTCGATGGAAAACCATTTTTTTGGTTGTAAAAATCATAATCTGTAACCGTATCAAAGTTTTTATTAAATTTTAGTTTAAAAATACCTTTGTATCCGTGAGCCACCCAAATGTTTCCATCTCTATCGGTTACAATGACTCTGCTGCTTTCATCAAATCCTTTTATTTTTGTTTGATATCCCCATGTTTTATTTATATTTTTTAGAAGATACAAACCCGTATAACCGCCAACAAGAAGCAAGTCTGGATGTTTTGGAATAATTATCCCTTGCCAGGCACCATTTGTTTTTGTGAGTAATTGAGCAGAATTTCCTTTTATTTCGAAAATACCGTTTTTTTCAAAAGCCAAAAGCGAATTGCCGTAAACCCCAATATTCCAGACATTTTCAGACATTCCAGAAATGTGTTGAAAGTGTACATTTTCTTGCTTTCCACTTTTATATGCCTCCCAATCGAGCCAAAGCAAACCATTATCGGTGCAGATGTATAATTTATTTTGATAAATCTGACTGCAATAAATTTTGGTTTCAGAATTAGAAGTATCTAATATTCTTGACAAGGGTGATGAAATCTGAATCATCGAAATACCCTCTTTTAGCGTTACCCACAAGTTGCCTTCTTTGTCGGTTTTAAGATTGGTCACATATTCATTCTGCAAACCCATTTGTTTGTTAATATGCTGAATCAAATGCCCTTGACTATCAATCACCACCAAACCAGCCTGACGCATTCCGATGCCATAATAACCATCGGGAAGTAAAATTCCGGTAGAGATTTGGTTTTGCTTTAATAAATAATCTGCCTCGGTTACAAAAGGCTTTATTTGATTGTTTTTAAAAATAAAAAGTCCGTTTTTTTGTGTGAGTAAGAGCATGCCTTCCTTCGTTGCAAGAGCTTTTCGAATATTCATGCCCACAAACTGTTGTCCGCCAGTGACGGGTTGCAAAGCATCGCCTTTGAGTTTTAGCAAGCCTTTGGCATTATCCAAAACATAACTATCCATACCAATAGTAAAAAATTCGTCAAAACTAGAATCCGACTTTATGACCTTGATTTTGTTATTCTTAAAAATAAATATTTTTTCGTTAGAGAAAAAAATCACTTCCTCATTTACAACAGTCGTATGCAAAACATCGCCAAATTTTTTGGCCAAGTTTGGAAATAATTTTACTAAAGAAGTGTATTTATATTGGCCGTTTGATAATTGAGCCGCATAGCCAAATTCGCCTTGAGCGCCCACATAAATAACATCTTTTTTGTCAATGGCGAGCGAGCGAATCATGCTTTTATTTTCGGGTTGCGTTACAATACTCCATCGCACACCATCAAATTGCATGATTCCGAAATGATTGGCAAAAAACATCATTCCTTTAGAATTTTGCAAAACATCCCAATTTTCTGAAGCAGCTTTATAGGTTTTCGGACTATAATTGGTAATAAAGGGAACCCCTATTTTTTTTATTTGAGCATTGACTAAACAAGGGAAAATAAATAGGCATACAACTAAAAATCTAAGTATAAAATTCGTCATTTGGCTTTGTCTGTAGGTTAATTTGTGGCTATTGAAACCACAATATCAAAAAACAACTTCTTTGGGAAAAGCTGTTTCTGAGCGAGACAAATCGTTTATTTATTAACACCAATACTGATAATTCAATATTTTAAATCATAAAAAAAACGAATATCTAAATTCAAATATATAAAATTTTATTTTAATGCAACAAATTACATTCTGTATAAAAAATCTGTAAATCAATAAATAAAGTGATAAAAATAAACTTACATCGGCAATATGATGTGAAATGTTGCTCCCACGTTTTCTTTCGCTTCGGTAAAAATAATTCCCTTATGATTTTCTACAATTTTCTTTCCGATAGCAAGACCAATACCCGTTCCGTTATAGACATCAGAGTTATGCAATCTTTGAAAAATAGTAAAAATTTTATTTTCATATTGCTGCTTAAAACCAATGCCATTGTCCTTGACGATAATTTCGCAATAGCGGGCATGCAGGTCTAAAGTAGGATACTTTTTAATTTCATTAGAAGTCATTTGGCTCGAACTAATCTCTACTTTGGATATCGAGCCATCATTTTTACTAAACTTTAGTGCATTACTGATCAAATTATAAAAAAGCTGATTCATCTGTAGCGGCATAGCCTTGATAACAGGCAATTTACCTACTTCAATTTGAGCATTTTGCTCCTCTATTAAAAGTTCAAAATCAATAAGAATGTTTTCGACAATTACATTTAAATCTGTCACTACAAATCTTCGTTCTGTATTTTTTAGATACGAATATGTGAGCAAATCTTTAATCAAAGTATTCATCCTAATCGAAGATTTGCTGATTTTTTCGAGTAAAAGAAGTGCTTCCTCAGAAATATTTTCTTTCAAACCTAAAAGCCTGCTGATAAACATTAATATTTTACGCAAAGGTTCCTGTAAATCGTGACTTGCTATATAGGCATATTCCTGTAACTGAACATTGGCGTCGTTTAGGTCTTTTATCGTACTTTCCAATTCGGTATTTGATGTTAATAAATCTACCGTACGCTCGAGTACTTTTGCTTCAAGACCATCCGTTAGTACCTGTAATCTTTGTTCTGTAATTTTTCGTTCTGTAATATCTTCAATAGCCAGCAAAATCAGCTGTTCTTTACTGGTTTCGTTGGTTACTTGTCTGGCGTTTAACAACATCGTGCTTTCGCCATAAGGCAAAAGATTTACAGAAATCTGGTAATCGTCAAGCTGTATTTTTTCGGGAAGTATCTTTTCTAACATTGCGCGCATCGGAATGTTATCAAAAAGATGATTCTGAATCTCATAAAGCAATTTACCGGTGGCTTCATGTTTTGCAATATTGTATTTGTTAGAAAACGCCCGGTTAATGTTTCGTATTCTTAAATCATTGTCCAACACCACAATAGGTTCCCTAAGAGTCGCTACAATGGCTTCGGTATAATTTTTTGAAATATTAATTTGCAGCTGTTTATTTAAGAGCTCCTGGTTTATTTGCAAAAGCTCCTCATTGCTCGACTGCAATTCTTCTTTAGAAGTTTCCAGCTCTTCATTGAGGCTTTGCAGTTCTTCACTTCCGCTCAATAATTCTTCATTGGCGCTTTGCAATTCTTCATTTGAAGCTTCCTGCTCTTCGCTTATAGCGTTTACATCATCGTGTATTTTTGCTAATTCTTTTTCGAGCTGTTCAATTCTTTTCAGATAAACAGTATTCCGAGGATCATCTGAAGCAGCCGCGGTTGAAATGATATCTTCCTTTCTACTGCTGCTTTTGCGAAAAATCACTAAAAAATAAGGCTCTGCAGTATCTTCTAAAGGTTGAACTTCAATAGTTATTTCGCTGATATTTTGTTTATTTTTAATCTGAATTCCCTCTTTTATAATAAGCGAACCCGTTTCTTTGGCTTTATGACAGGCATTACGCAGTTGAAAAACCAATCCATCGCGAGCCATTTTTAAGAGATTAAAAGAGGGTTTACCCGGATTAAGCGCTATAAACTCTGTAATAACGCCATTAATATGTACAATATCCAAATTTTCATTAACAATAACGCTTGGCGGTGTATGCTTTGAAAGCAAAACCAATTCGGCACTTTTTCTAAAATCTTCTTTAGGTATTTCTTTTCTTTTAATGGGTGTCTTTGGTATTTTAGATTTTTCGTCAGACCTTACTCCAGAATGTAAAATTCTACCAGAAACTTGTTTACGACTGTAAATTTTTGCGGCTTTATCGAAAGACTGAAATAATTCGCCAGCCGGAACGGTAGTTTCTGACTTTCCTAAAAGTAAAAAACCATTTTCTTTTAAAGCATAATGAAAAGTGGTAAGGGACTTTTTCTGCAAAAGCGAATCCATATAAATGAATACATTTCTGCAACTAATTAAATCCATTTTGGCAAAAGGAGGATCAGTCAAAAAATTATGAACAGCAAATATGCAAATATCCCTAATTTTCCTTTTTAATTTATAGCCGTTTACAGTTGGCGTAAAATACTTTTCCAGAATGTTTTCTGGAACATTTTTTACCTGAGATTTTGTATAAAAACCAGTTCTCGCTTTGACTATTGCAACTTCTGAGATGTCTGAAGCAAAAATCTGAATTTCCTTTCCTGCCAAATTATCTCCTAAACATTCATGAAGTGAGATGGCAATCGTATAAGCCTCTTCTCCTGTAGAGCATCCCGCCACCCCACCCAAACGCGTATCGTGTTTTCTTCGGCAACTTTGGTGCATATCAAAGGGAAAACCTTTTCGCGCAGAGTCGCAAATATTTTGTCATCTCTAAAAAACTCCGTCACAGGAATTAGCATATCCTTAAACAAATCTTCTTGTGCATTTTTATCAATCTGAAGCATTTTTAGATAATCTGCCAAATTTTCCATGTTGCACATTGCCATTCTTCTGGCAATACGACGACGAATTGTGGTTTGTTTATAATAGGTAAAATCTACTCCGCTATGATGGCGCAGTATTTTAATGATTTCTTGAAATGCTGCTTCATCATCGGGATTGTTTTCTTCGCTGATTAAATTTCTTGCTTTTGAGAATTCGATCATTTTTTTTACGATCTCAGCCGGCGACAAAA
This sequence comes from Flavobacterium flavipigmentatum, assembly GCF_020911905.1. Lineage (NCBI taxonomy): Bacteria > Pseudomonadati > Bacteroidota > Flavobacteriia > Flavobacteriales > Flavobacteriaceae > Flavobacterium > Flavobacterium flavipigmentatum. The sequence goes on from NZ_CP087133.1 coordinate 3,444,852, forward strand.
TATAATCGACCACGCCAGCGTCTATGGCACTTTGCGGCATTTCGTTATTTGCAGCATCAATATTCTGAGCAAAAGTAATTCCGCCGTGCTTCTTGATCGCTTCAAGTCCCGCAGTTCCGTCAGATCCGTTTCCTGAAAGCAATACGCCATACGCCAGATCAAGATGAACTTCGGCCAAAGAATTAAAAAAAACATCTATAGCCTGATTTTTTGTATTTTTAAGACGTGGACTTAGCTTTAAAACCCCATCAAAAGAAGTAAGCATTTTATTTTCTGGAATAACATAAATCGTATTGGGCGCCAGATGAATCTCATCGGTAATTTCGTTTATCGGAATTTTAGCCACTTTCGCAAGTATTTCCGTCAGCATACTATCGTGCGTCGGATGCAGATGTTGCACAATGACATACGCCATTTCAGAATCGAGAGGAATTGTGTCAATAAGCTCCTTAAAAGCCTCAAGTCCTCCTGCCGAAGCGCCGATACCTACAATAGGAAAGTCTTGGCGAGTAGCCTTTGGTAAGATATTTTTCTGCGTATACATGATGGTTAACCTTTTGTGTATGAGTAAGAACCAAATTAATTTGGCGATAGTGTGTGTTTTTCGCTAAAGCGAAATTATAAAGGAGTCCATTGCTTCTTTTTTTAATTTTTCCTCCCAATTTGTTTCAATGACTTTTTTTAATATTTTTTTCAAATCATTAAACTCAATAGGTTTTACAATATAGGCGTTGGCACCTAAACTATAAGTATCTTTTATACCCTCTTCGGTTGAAGATGTAGAATAAATAGCTATTACGGGAATGTGTTTAAATTTTGTATCCTCTCTAATTTGCTGTAAAGTTTCCAGACCCGAAAGTAAGGGCATATTGAGATCTAAAAAAATGATATCTGGAATATCAGAATTTAAATCAGAAAGACGATCTATGAGTTCAATACCATTTTTACAAAATTCAACGGGATAATTTAGGTGAAGATCTACAATTGCTTCTGCAAAAAATTCTCTATCATCTTCATCATCATCTGTTAACAGAATCCTCATATTGGGCTTATTATTCATTGCAACGGCAGTATTTATCTCAAATATAAACATAAATAGAGAGCGAGATATAAAATAAGGTAATTTACTTACGTTATTATACATAGAAATTAACATCTGTTAAGAAGAAAACAACGTATATAACACGGTATTACTGTTTATTACAAATTTATTTTGATTGAAAATAATTATAGAATATTTATTATTTAATAGGTTTTAGATTACTTTCATTTCGTGAAGACTAATAAAAGCTATGCAAATCTCCATTTTTAGTAAAGCTTTTTCATTATCACACGAAAAATATAAAATCGTCATGATCGATTCAGTGCACTAAAAGAATAACTTTTACTTAAACTGACGTTAATTTTGAGTTTTGAATTTAAATAAAAATTGATTTTATAATATTATTTTTTACATTTGCTGCTATTTTTATTTATTCTAAATAGATTGTTAAGCAAACGCTTTTTCTTTCGATAAAATAAATCATAATCAATTCAAAAACAATAAAAATCTAAATATGAAAAAGAGTCTTTTTATTTCTCTTGCCTTAATAGCCACTTTTTGTGCCAATGCACAACAAAAGAACATTTTATTAGAACCTGCTTTTTGGAAAACAGCACCCGATGTAAACGCTGTCAAAGCTGAAATAGCAAAAGGAAATAGTGCGTCAGAAGCCAACGCAAATGCTTTTGATGTCACAGTTTTAGCGATCAACAATGACGCTCCTGTTGCCACTATAAAGTACTTACTGGAACAACCTGGAAATGAAACCAACAAATTGACCCACGATAATCGTATTTATTTGCATTGGGCCGCCTACAAAGGAAACACAGAAGTGGTTGAATACTTAATTGCCAAAGGATCCGACATTAACTTTGAAGACAGTCACGGTACTTCTCCAATTTCCTTTGCCGCCTCTAGCGGAGTCGTAAATCCTGCTATATATGATGCTTTTTTTAAGGCTGGAATTGATCCGAAGAAAAAATATAAAAATGGCGAAAACCTATTGCTTCTGGCTATTCCGTTTGATAAAAATCTAACCAACAGCGATTATTTTGTCACCAAAGGAATGTCATACCAAGATGTGGACAACAATGGAAATACAGCTTTTGATTACGCTGCAAGAACAGGAAATATTGCCCTTTTGAAAAAATTATTAGAAAAAAAAGTAAAATATACCGATAATGCTCTTTTAATTGCCGCTCAAGGGAATCGCAGAGAATCGAATACTATTGAAACTTTTAAATTTTTGGTTGAAGACGTAAAAATAAAACCAACAGCCACAAACAAATCTGGAGAGAATGTTTTGCACCTCCTCGCAACAAAGCCGAATCAAAAAGAAATCATTAGTTATTTTTTAGCTAAAGGTGTAGCTGCAAATAAAGCTAATAAGGAAGGAAATACGCCGCTTATCATTGCTGCCGGGTCAAGAGATGCTACTGCATTGGAGCAACTTTTACCAATTGTAAAAGACTATAATACTCAAAATATAAAAGGAGAATCGGCGCTAACTATGGCCGTAAAATCAGGAACTCCTGAGGCAGTTGCTCTTTTATTAAACAAAGGTGCAGACGTAAATGTTCAGGATAAAGATGGTAACAATTTAGGTTACTATTTGGTACAATCGTACCGACCAAAAATGGGTAAGGAAAAAGAGTCAACTACAGATCCGTTTGAAACAAAAGCAAAATTACTTCAAGACAAAGGACTTAATTTGGCTGCACAACAAAAAGACGGAAACACTTTATATCATGCTGCAATTGTCAAAAATGATTTGAATTTAATTATAAAATTAGCTTCTTTTGGCATAGATGTTAATGCCAAAAATAAAGATAGCTTAACGGCTTTGCACAAAGCTGCGATGACCGCCAAAGATGACGAAATTCTTAAATATTTATTATCTATCGGAGCCAAAAAAGAAATCACTACAGAATTTGATGAAACTGCGTATGCTTTGGCCAAAGAAAATGAATCATTGACCAAAAATAATATTGCTGTCGAATTTTTAAAATAAATACAAAATTGCTGTGATTTTAAATTCTACTTTAGAAAGAAGTTATAGCTTTACCAACAAAATATAAATTTATTTGCTACTATGAAATCAATACTGAAAATAGCCCTTACAAGCACTTTTATCCTCCTTACCTCTCTTCAAGCTAATGCGCAGGCAAGCAAATACAAATGTATGCTACAAATGGCCAATTATATGGGCGAAGGTGCTTATATAGTCGTTTCATTAATTAATCCGGCGGGAGAGTATGAAAAGACACTTTATGTAATGGGTGATGATAAAAAATGGTACAGTTCGCTAAAAGAATGGAATAAATTTCACTCTAAAAAACCTTCAGATATCAGTGCCAAAACGGGAGCATCTGTTACAGGTGGCGATCGCAGTATTACTACCATCGAAATTGAAGATGCTAAAGTTAATAAAGGCTATAAATTAAGATTCGAATCTGCTGTAGAAGATCAGAAATATTATGTAAACGACTTAGAAATTCCGCTCACAACAGCAGGAATTGCTGATAAAACAGAAGGTAAAGGATACATCCGTTACGTAAGGCTCAACAAAATCTAACAGCCCGACATTCAATACAATTGACTACATTTCAATAGATTACACTCGATGACTCTTTCTTTTTGGCGTTACACACACTTAGCTCTGGCTTTGTTTTCTTCTTTATTTTTACTTTTGGCAGCGTCAACGGGTATTATTCTGGCAATCGATGCCATGCAGGAAAAAACGCTTTCATACAAAGTTGAAAATTTTGATCAAATAACTCTGGGAGAAATTCTGCCAGTCTTAAAAAAGACCTATCCAGAAATCACCGAATTAAGTATTGATCACAACCAGTTTGTAACACTGCAGGCGATTGATCAGGAGGGCAACGATGTCAATGCGTATATTGACGTAAGAACCGGAAAAAAGCTGGGTACACCTCAAAAAAAGAGTGCATTTATTCAATGGGTGACAGGTTTTCATCGCTCATTATTTCTTCACGAGGTTGGACGGTTCTTTGTGGGTGTAATTTCATTTTTATTGGTGTTAATTGCAATTTCTGGTTTTGTCCTTGTGCTCAACAGGCAAAAAGGTATCCGAAATTTCTTTTCGAAAGTAATCAAAGAATATTTTGCTCAGTATTATCATGTTGTACTGGGTAGGTTGACATTAATTCCGATTTTAATTATTGCCTTAACCGGAACGTATTTGTCTTTAGAAAGGTTTAATTTTTTTATGGACGAAGACAAAAAACCAGTCGCAACCACACAAACAACAGCTTCAGATATTGCAAAAAAAGGTAGTGAAATATCGCTTTTTAAAAATACACTTTTATCAGATGTAAAGAAAATTGAGTTTCCTTTTACGGATGATCCAGAAGAATATTACATCATCGAATTGCAAGATCGTGAAGTTGAAGTTCATCAGGTTACAGGCGCTATCGTTAGCGAAAAACGTTCACCAATGACTGTTCAATTATCCGATCTAAGTCTGAATCTACATACCGGGAGAACCAATGCCATCTGGGCTTTTATACTCGCTGTTGCCAGTATCAACATTCTCTTTTTTATCTACTCTGGTTTTGCCATTACGTTGAAACGAAGATCAAGCCGAATTAAAAACAAATTCAAAGCCCACGAAAGTAAATACATCTTGTTAGTAGGTTCTGAAAACGGAAGCTCGTTACGATTTGCCAATGCCATTCAAAAGCAATTAGTGGCACACGGAGAAAAAGTATTCCTCGCTGAAATGAATAGTTTTACTGTTTTTCCGAAAGCGGCACATATCATTATTTTTACTTCAACACATGGCTTGGGTGATGCACCTTCTAATGCCAACAAATTTATTTCGTTGCTAAAGACACATCAGCAACAGCAAAAAATCAATTTTTCGGTGGTGGGCTTTGGTTCAAAAGCATATCCTGATTTTTGTGGTTTTGCTTTTAAAGTAGATCAAGAAATAGCTAATCTTAGTTGGGCGGAACGCTTTTTATCGGTACAAACAGTAAACGATAAATCTACTGTAGAATTTGTCGAATGGACGAAATTGTGGAATGTTAAATCCCAAACCTCTTTATCTACTACTCCATCGCTCTATAATCACGTTCCCAAAGGATTACAAAAACTAATGGTTTTAGAGAAAACAATGGTTTCTGAGACCGAACAAACATTTTTACTTACGCTTCGCGCGAATAGCAGAGCCAAATTTACATCTGGAGATTTATTGGCCATTTATCCAGCCAATGATACCCGAGAACGCCTCTATTCTATCGGAAATCGTTTGGGTAACATTCAATTGGTCATCAAACTGCATCCTCACGGATTGGGTTCCGGTTATCTAAATCAACTACAGTCAGGAGATGTTATTAAAGGACAAATCATTCAAAATAATGCTTTTCATTTTCCTAAAAAAGCTCCTCTAGTTGCTTTTATTTCAAACGGAACTGGTATTGCCCCTTTTCTGGGAATGATAGCACAAAATAGGTCAAAAACAGCTGCTCATTTGTATTGTGGTTTTAGAAAAGAAACCGAAACAGTTACGGGTTATAAAAAATTCGCTGCAGCGATGATTCAAAAACAACAGCTTCAAAGTTTCCATTTGGCTTTATCGCGTGAGGCCGAACATTTTTATGTAATGGATTTGATTCGAAGAGATGCTTCCTTTTTTATTGATTTGCTAAAACATGGCGGCGTTATCATGATTTGCGGGTCTTTGGCCATGCAACAAGATGTAGAATCGGTTTTGGATGCCTTGTGCAGTGCCGAAAAAATGATGCCTTTAGAAGCTTACAAAAACAATGGCCAGTTGCTCACAGATTGTTATTAAACTGATTTTACTCCGCTAAGATGTCTAAACTTTCTAAACACGTTACTTATAAAATACTCCTTATTAGCATGGTAATGAGTTGCCTTATGGGCAATACGCAGGTTTTGCGAAAAAGAACCACGCTATTGATGGGAGGCCGTTTTGACATTAGTATCGTCGCAAAAGATTCTTTGGCGGCAGAACAAAATATAAATCTTGTTATTGCAGAAATTAGCAGAATTGAAAATTTAATATCAGACTGGAAAGCAGACTCACAAGTTTCTGAAGTCAATCAAAATGCTGGAATTCGTCCTGTAAAAGTAGATCGTGAAGTTTTTGAACTTACTCAGAGAGCCATTCGTTTTTCTGAAGCCACCAACGGCGGTTTCGACATTAGTTTTGCTGCCATGGACAGGATCTGGAAATTTGACGGATCGATGACCGAGATGCCTTCGGCGGAAGCCATACAAAAATCTGTAGAAAAAGTAGGGTATAAAAATATTATTCTCGATAGTGTAGCCTCGACCATTTTCTTGAAAATAAAAGGAATGAAAATAGGTTTTGGCGCTCTGGGCGAAGGCTATGCTACCGACAAATGTAGAGCAATGATGCTGGCCAAAGGCATCAAAGCGGGCATCATAAACGGCTCGGGAGACATGAGTACTTGGGGTAAACAACACAATGGAAAACCTTGGAAAATTGGAATTACGAATCCGTTTTTTCCTGAAAAAGTCTTAGCTGTCGTACCACTAGAGCAAGACGCTGTAACTACTTCTGGCAGTTACGAAAAATTTGTTGTTTTTGATGGCAAACGATATTCTCATATTATCAATCCCACTACAGGTTATCCCGCCACAGGATTGTGCAGCGTTACGGTTTTTGGTCCCGATGCAGAAACTGCCAACGGTTTGAGTACTTCGCTTATGGTTTTAGGAAAAGATCAGGGATTACTTTTGCTTGAGAAATACCCGAAATATAGTTGTCTGATGATTACCGACAATGGCAAAGTCATTCAATCAAAAAACTTCCGTATCAAGAAATTCAAAGCAAAGCTCTAGTTTCTTATTACGGAAGTGTTCTGTATACCAAGTGGTTATCGACTTCTTATTTTTTATCAATTTTATACAATCTGCCTTGGTCTGTAACAGCGTACAAAGCACCATCTGCACCTTGCGTGATGTCTCTAAAACGCTGATTTTCCTGAGTTAGAAGTCTTTCTTCGCCTATCACTACATTATTTTGAATGGCCAAACGCACAATATGCATACCGCTTAGTGCGCCTACAAAAAGGTTATTTTGCCACTCTGGAACGCGATTACCACTGTAGAACGTCATTCCGCTTGGTGATACAACAGGATCCCAATAATAAACCGGTTGCTCCATACCTTCCTGTTTCTGAATTCCTGCTCCAATTTTCTCTCCAGCATATTCTATTCCGTACGTAATCGTTGGCCATCCGTAGTTAGTACCTGCTTTAAGGCGATTGATTTCGTCACCTCCGCGTGGTCCGTGTTCAGACAACCAAACTTCACCAGTAGTAGGATGCAGCGCCAGTCCTTGTGGATTTCTATGACCAAAAGTGTACAACTCCGGTAATGCTCCAGTTGCCGTAAAGGTAGGATTACCTGATGCTGGTGCACCTTCTTTTGTAATTCGTACCACTTTGCCCAAACCATTAGTAACAGCTTGTGCCAAAGGTCTTGTCTCTAAAACAGAGCGCTCTCCCGTACTCACGACAAGGTTGCCCGATTTATCAAAAAGAATTCGACCACCGTAATGCAGCGTACTGGCATTGGCAGGATTAGTGCGATAAATTACCGTTGCAGCTTCTATAGCTTTTTCGTCATTAGACAATCTTCCTTTGGCTACAGCGGTGAGATTACCGCCCGTTGCAGCTTCAGAAAAAACCCAGTAAATCATTCGGTTGGATGCAAACTCAGGATCAAGGCACAGGCCTAATAAGCCACCCTGACCAGCTGCATTTACGGTTGGAGCACCTAAAATAGGGCTACTCACCACTCCTGCTGTAGTTACGATACGAAATCTTCCTGCTTTTTCTGTGACCAGCAGCCTTCCGTCAGGAAGCACTTTTACTCCCCATGGGCTAGTAAGCGTGCTGGTAATAACGGTTGACTCGTACTTTGTGTTGGTTAATAAACCATTGGCACGAGTTTGTCCGGCAAACGCCGGAGGATAATTAGTATTGGCAGCAGAACCTTCTACGGGAGGTGTAACTGTGCCTGGATCTGGTGTTTCAGGATCTTTATCATTGTTACAGCTGAACACGGTAAAGAGTGCACTCGAAAGAATAGCAATGTAGGTGATGTTTTTCATAGTCTTGGGATTTTAATTAAAAACGTGTATTATTCTTACTTATTGTGTTCATTCACGACTGCAACACAATCATAAATAACTATTTTTTTTATCGTATGTATTGTCTGCTGCAGAAATTAGGAAAGTAAATTTCATTAAAAACTAATAATAAAATTTATAGCATTTTTAGTATTCTTTATATAATTGTAATGTCATTGCAATCTCTTTAAAACATCCGTATCAAGTATAATATCAAAAGGTTAGCAACATTTGTTAGCTAGCATTTTTTATAAAAACTGCCAGTATGACATTGCGTTTTTTAAGGTCACTTCTCCGTCACGCTTCCGTCAAGTCTCCGTCTAAAGTTGGTAGAGGGAATTTAGCGTAAGCGCATTTTTTATGTCAGATTGACATAGCTAAGATTTAATTTTTTTAGGATATAAACACTCTACTTATCTGGTTCTTTTTTAAACTCATATAAACCTTTTATTGATAATGAGGATTGAGAATAAGAGCATCACTTTTGAACAAAAAAAAACCACTTTTACAATAAAAGTGGTTTTTGATTCATGGTAATATCGTTTATTTATTTTACCTGTTTATATGTTACAGATTAACTAACTTTCTCCGTTAATCCTCTGGTAAGCCAACCCCTTTTGTTGGCTGTAATAATCGCATAAGGTGTAATCCAGAATAGACTGAAGGTATAAAAAATACTATACGAATAAGCCCAAAATGCCTCAGCTACGCTGTATCTCTTTGCATAAAAGAAAACCGAAAAGCTAGAAAAAATCAATATCCCCAACATGGTCGAACTTAAAAATAATAAGGGATGTGTTGCTATCAAATAGAACATAAACAGTAGAAATGGGTATGCCAAAACAATTTTTAAAGATTGATTTAAAAATAAAAGCCTTGCACCAAATTTGGATTCTTTTCTAAAATCTTTAAAAACAAATTGTGCCATCATGATATTTTCGCGAACATTACTTCTGCTCCATCTGATAAACATTTTGTATAAACCTGTATATTCTTCAGGAACATTGGTCAATACATACGCATTTTTTTGAAACAATACATGGTGCCCTTGTTTGAGTATCATATTGGTCATGGCACGATCTTCTCCAATGTCTGAAGGCTGTCCCATAAAAGTTTGATTGATCCACTCTTGCAAGCAACCAAAAACAGCAGTATTGCGATAAGCAGCAGCAGCTCCTGGAGTACAAAGTACAGAACCCAACATACTTTCTGCAGAACGCATGAACTCAAAACTCATTACGAAACTTACATTTAGCATTTTTGGAAGCAATGCTTTTTTATTGTTTAAAACCTGAACATTTCCCGCAACGGCACCACATTTTTCATCCACAACAAACGGACTTACTAAATTACGTAAAGTATCTTTTTTTACAATTGAATCACTATCTACCGTTACAAAAATTTCTCCCGTTCCTAACTTAAAACCACGGTAAAGTGCATGGCGTTTTCCTTTGTTTTCGGGTTGTTGGTAAATAGTCAAACGGTCACCCAATCTTATTTTTGCTTGTTGCATCCAGTACCAGGTATCGTCTTTGCTACCATCATCAACGGCAAGTATCTGCATTTTTTGCTCCGGATAATCGCTATCGGCTAGACTCAACAAAGTATCCCAAACCAGTTTTCCCTCGTTGTAGGCAGGAACAATCACGGTACAAGTTGGTAATAAATCATCGGTTACCGATTCGATTGGCTTGTATTTATAAAAAAGGTATAAATTATACAAAAATACACCCGCTTGAAAAAAGAATAAGGCAACTGTTAGCACAAGAAATGGAAGTCCCCATGTAGAATTGATCCTTTCCAGATGAAACTGATCAAAGTCGGCTTGAAATTGATACACAAAAAAAGCACCTGTAATCATTAGGATAAAAGTTCCGATAAGGACTATTAAACCCAATACACTTGATGGTCTTTTGACAGCTTTATGCGTCGATTCGTTTTGAATACGAAAGACAGGATTGCTTAATGAATGTTCGTTGCTACTAATGTCATGACTAGAAGAAAAAAATTGTTTTGAGGTAATTGCTTCGCTTTTCATATTAAAAATACTGTTGAATTTTATGGCTTTTATTTAAACTTCTGTCTCCTTTATTTAATTATTATTTAAATTCTTGAGAGAGCAGGATTGTTTTACACAGTTCTCCTTTGCAAGGGATGTGCCATTAAAAATAGAAGCTGAAAAACAGTGGCTTACAGAAAACCTCAAAAAACTTTAGTGTGTAAATTTTATACATTTCATATACAAATTATACAACTTTCTATTATTTTTCAAATTGAATAAAAGTGAATATAGACCTGTTTGAAACAAAAAAACGCCTCAAGATTTGAGACGTTTTTTGTTTTTTTGATAAAATTGATTACTATTTCCAGCCACCACCTAAAGCGCGGTATAGATCGACAACAGCTTGCAATTTTTGTAAATTATCATTTATGCCACTCATTTGTGCTGACAAAAGATTCTGTTGCGAGGTGAGTACATCTGTATAATTTGTCGCTGAACTATATTGTAAAAGTTGTTGCGTAAAATCGACTGATTTTTCAAGTGCTGCAATTTGTTGCGCTCTAGAATCTTCTTTTTCAACTGCCATTTCATACGAATATAAAGCGTTTGAAACTTCTTGCCCCGCCACTAAAAGACTTTGCTGAAAATTATTCATAGCCTGTAATTGTTGCGATTGTGCAGTAGTAAGTCTTGCCTTATTTTTTCCTTGATTAAAAAGAGGCTGTGTCAGTCCGCCAATTATCGAATAGAAAATAGAATTAGTGAAAAAATCTTTCAATTCCAGATTCGAAAAACCAGTACTAGCTGTAAGAGTCAAACTTGGATAAAAATAGGTTTTTGCCAGATTTGTAGTTTCAAAAGCAGTTCTAAAATTAAACTCCGCCTGACGTACATCAGGACGATTTTGTAACAATTGCGATGGTAAACCTACTGAAAGGTTCTCAGGAACAACCTGTTCATCTAATGTCCCTCTCTCGATTGGTCCAGGGACTTGTCCTAACAAAATATTCAACACGTTTTCGGTTTCGCGAATATTTCTTTTCAAATCTGGAATCAGCACTTGTGCCGCATACATATTAGCCTGGCTTTGTACGACAGATGCTCCATTAACTATAGCACCTTCTTTTAAGGCTTTTATTGTTTCTACATTTTTGACACGGCTTTCTAAAGTTTCTTCTGTAATTTTGAGTTGTTTGTCAAAAGATAATAACAGAAAATAATTATTTGCAATATCTGAAATCAGTTGTGTTTGAACTGCTTGTTTTGCAGCATCTGTAGATAAGTAGGTCGCCAAAGCCGCTCGTTTTGAACTGCTCAATTTTCCCCAAATATCCATTTCCCAAGAAGTACTTAAACCTAATTTGTACGTTGTTGTTAATGTATTGATAGAAGCACCTCCAAAATTTAATGAAGCTTCAGATTGTTTGTTATGTGTGGCGCTTGCATCAATATTCAGTGTAGGATAGTATGCCAGCTTACTTTGACGTAAAGTGGCACGCGCCTGAACGATGTTTTCAATAGCATTTTTAAGGTTTAAATTTTGATCCAGCCCTTTCTGAATCAATGCATTTAGTTTTCCGTCTTTAAAAACATGCTGCCAAGGCATATTGGCCAAGGTTGTAGAATCGGCGGAAGCCTGATCTCGGAATAGCTTATCCGACGAAACTGCTGCGGGACGCTCGTATTTTTTAGCAACAGAACACGCACTCAATAATGCAGCTGTTACTAGCACGAGAATATATTTATTGAAACTTTGACTCATCATATTCTTAATTAAATTACTACTCCTTATGAGCTTCTATTTGCTTTGTTTCTTCTTCAACTTCTTCATCATAACCTTCTTTGGCTGGGCCGCTCACTTTTTCCTGTAACGTTTGGAAAATGATAAACAATACCGGAATAACAAATACTCCTAAAACGGTTCCGATTAACATTCCTCCTACTGCGCCTGTACCAATAGATTTGTTACCCACTGCTCCTGCTCCAGTAGCAAACATCAGAGGAACAAGACCCAAAATAAACGCAAATGAAGTCATTAAAATTGGTCGTAAACGGGCTACAGCTCCTTCGATAGCAGCTTGCACAATTGGCAAACCTTTTCGTCTTCTGTCTAATGCAAACTCCACTATCAAAATACCGTTCTTTGCCAGTAATCCGATCAACATGATCAAAGAAATCTGTAAATAAATATTACTGTTTAATTTGAATATAATCGAAAACAAATAGGCTCCCGCTAATCCAAACGGAATAGAAAACAATACCGCAAAAGGCAAAATATAACTCTCGTATTGGGCGCTTAACAAGAAATACACAAACACCAAACACAAGATAAAAATGAAAATAGTTTCACTTCCTGAAGCCAATTCCTCACGTGTTAAACCTGAAAATTCGTAACCATAACCAGCAGGAAGATTTTCTGCTGCTACTTCCTGAATGGCTTTAATCGCATCTCCAGAACTGTAGCCAGGATTTGGTGCTCCAGTAATCGAGATAGAAGTAAACAAGTTAAATCTTGAAATCGATTCTGGTCCAAAAACTCGGGTCATTTTTACAAATTCTGTAATAGGCGCCATATTTCCAGCACTATTTCGAACAAAAATTTTATTCAATCCTTCTGTATTTGTACGAAACTCAGGAGAGGCCTGAATCATGACACGATATTGTTTTCCGAATTTATTGAAATTCGAAGCATACAATCCACCATAATAACCTTGCATAGTAGAAAGAATCGAGTTGACTGGCACACCTGCATCTTTTGCTTTTGCTAGGTTAATATCCATCATGTATTGCGGAAAACCGGGATTAAAAGGCGTTGTGGCATATTGTATTTCAGGACGTTTTGATAGTTTTTCTAAAAAGTCGGTATTCACTTTATAGAATTCTGCTGTCGAGTGTCCCCCTTTGTCCTGCAATTGAAATTCGAATCCGCCACTTTGTCCAAATCCTTGAATGGTTGGTGGAGAAATAAAGAAAATATTAGCTTCTCGAATGCCGCTCGTTTTAGCAAAAAGCTGACCAATTACATCATCAACACTTAAATCGCGTTTGTCCCACGTTTCTAATTTCACAATAACCATACTATAAGCACTTCCTGCTCCAGCTGTAAAGTTCTGCCCAACAATACGCAAAGTGTTTTTAACACCTGGGATCGTTTGTGCAATACTATCTACTTTCTTGGCTATTATATCAGAACGCTCCATAGAAGCAGACGGTGGTAAACTAATATTGGCAAAAACAGTACCCTGATCTTCCGAAGGAACAAAAGCAGATGGCGTGGTTTTCATCATATAAAATAATGCCGCTCCAACAATAACAATTGAAGTAAGTACAATCCATTTTTTAACAGAAAGAAACTGTACTGACTTTTTGTATTTATTAGTAACATTATCAAAAGCTACGTTAAAGGATGTATAGAACCTTTGAATAAAACTTTTATGTTTATGATCATCAGCATGAGGCTTTAAAAGCAAGGCACATAAAGCAGGACTTAAAGTTAGAGCATTTACAGCAGATAAGATAATGGCCACTGCCAATGTGATACCAAATTGTTTGTAAAAAACACCTGTTGAACCCGTAATGAAAGTTACTGGAATAAATACCGCCGCCATTACCAATGTGATGGAAATGATTGCTCCAGAAATTTCATCCATCGCGTCAATGGTTGCTTTTTTAGATGATTTATACCCGTTATCCAACTTAGCGTGAACTGCCTCGACGACTACAATGGCGTCGTCAACTACAATTCCAATAGCCAATACCATCGCAAAAAGCGTTAATAAGTTAATCGTAAAACCGAATAAATTCAGAAAGAAAAATGTTCCTACAATAGCTACCGGAACAGCAATTGCGGGAATTAAAGTAGATCTAAAATCCTGAAGAAAAATAAATACTACAATAAAAACCAATATAAAAGCTTCAATCAAGGTGTGAATTACCTTTTCGATAGATGCATCCAAATTCTCGTTGACATCTACAAGAATAGTATATTTTACTCCTTTTGGGAAGTTTTTTGCCGCTTCTTCAATAAGTTTCTTAGAATTATTGATTACGTCACGCGCATTTGAACCTGGAGTCTGGCTAATTGCCATCGCTGCTGACTCTACACCATTTGTTTTAATAGTTGAGGCATAACTTAAAGAACCTAACTCTACTTTTGCGACATCTTTCAATCTCAGCATTTGTCCGTTCCCTACAGATTTGATAACGATATCTTCAAATTCCAAAGCGGTTGTTAAACGTCCTTTATATTTAATAACATATTGAAAAGCCTGATCGCCATTCTCACCAAATTTACCTGGCGCCGCTTCTATGTTTTGTTCTGCCAAAGCAGCCGAAATATCACTCGGAATCAACTTGTATTGCTGCATGATATCTGGTTTAAGCCAGATTCTCATCGAGTAGTCCTTTGATCCAAAAACAGATACATCTCCTACCCCAACAACACGTTGAATTTGTGGAACAAGATTAATCTTGGCATAATTTTGAAGGAAAGTCTGATCATACGCTTTATTTTCACTGTATAAAGAGAAAATCAATAAGTTACTACTCTGACTCTTTGTAACCGTTACACCCGCCTGCGTTACCTCTGAAGGCAATAAACTTGTTGCTCTTGAAACCCTGTTTTGAACATTTACAGCCGCTAAATCAGGATTTGTTCCTACTTTAAAAAAGATTTTAATAGATGCATTTCCGTCGTTTGTTGCTGTAGAAGTCATATAAGTCATGTTTTCTACCCCATTAATTTGCTCTTCAAGCGGAATTACAATACTTTTCAATACCACATCAGCATTGGCTCCAGTATAACTTGCTGAAACGTTTACTGTTGGCGGAGCAATATCAGGATACTGCGCAATTGGCAATGCTGACTGTCCTATTAGCCCCAATATGACAATAATAACCGATATTACTGTCGAAAGAACAGGTCTTTGTATAAAAATTTTAAACATCTTTTCTTATTTTAAGTCAGCGTAAACCGTTTCTGGATTCTGATTTTGAGTTTTAATTTCGCTTCCGTCTTTTAATAAAGCAACTCCTTCTAGTACGATTTTATCGCCTGATTTTAATCCACTTGTCACCACATAATAGTTACCTGCAGTGTTTTCAGCCACCGTAATATTTACATTTTTTGTTTTTCCATCTTTTCCTACAGTCACTGCAAAAATCTTATCCTGTAGTTCAAATGTGGCACTTTGTGGAACCAATATTCCATCTTTAACTTCATTCGGAATACGAACTGTTGTACTGCTTCCGCTTCTAATAATACCTTTTGAATTAGGAAAACGAGCTCGAATATTTACAGAACCAGTCTCGGTATTAATTAAACCGTTTACCGTTTCTATGCGACCTTTTTCTGCATACGTAGTCCCATCCGAGAGTAATAAAGAAACTTGTGGCAATTCTTTTATTTTCTCAGCCAATGGGCCTTTACTTTTTGTAAAGTCTAAAAGTTTTTTTTCATTCATAGCAAAATAAGCATACACATTTCCGATACTGGAAACAGTTGTTAAAGGATCTGTTGTGTTTGAACTTACTAAACTTCCTAAACGAAACGGAATAGACCCTACAACGCCATTAACAGGACTTGTAACCGTAGTGTAGCCAAGGTTTGTTTTTGCATTTACCAAACTGGCATTTGCTTGAGCCAATGTAGCCAAAGCTGCATCATAATTGTATTGAGCCGACTCCAAATCATATTTACTGATGATTTCTTTTTCTACCAAAGGTTTCACTTTGTTAACCGCTAATTTTGCAGAACTCAAAGCTGCCTGAGCGCTTTTTATACTTGCAGCAGCAGTACGTACTTCTTGCTCATATTCTGGTGCACTAATTTTAAATAAAGGTTGACCCGCTTTGACCACAGCGCCTTCGTCTACATAAATTTTATCGATATAGCCTTCAACCCTTGGTCGTATTTCTATATTTTGCTGTCCTTGAATACTCGCGGGATAGTCGGTATTCAATGTTGCAGATGTTGGCTCTAAAGTCAACGTCTTATACTCTTTTACTTGTGACCCAGGTCCTCCCATAGGGGCCTGATCACTTTTATTACCACACGAAGCGATGATCACAGACGCTGCGAAAATGCTTAAAAAGGATTGCTTATTCATACTTACAAATTTGTAATTATCTATTTATACAGGTACAAAAGAAAGAAAATACAACATGCAAAAAAGATCTGATAGACGTAGAGCAGAAGATAATCGATAGAGATAGGATCAGAACCGACAAAGCCAATATTGAAGAGTTTTAGAGGATTTTAGCCCTAACTCGTCGGCTCTAAAATGGTTTTTAGGGATTATAGAACCCTTTTGGGCGATTGGTTTTATATTGTATGTAAATAAAATGTAATATTGTTCAATAAAAACATCAATTATAATGTTATTAAACATTTTTAGACCTTATATGTTTACCGGATTACATATCCTTGCCTGGGTATTATTGGGATACATTCAGCTTTTTTACATTCCACTTACGTGGAATATTATGCTTCCAGATATTTTTTGGATATGGCAAACCATAGTGTTGTTTTTTATGATTGTTATTTTTTATTACAATGCTAAAATAATAGTCCCGAAAACCATTATAAAAGATAAAATAGGCCCTTTTTTACTTTTGGTTCTTTTGGTCATTTTTTTAATGCAGCTGATCGCTTTTTTTTATAATTATAACACTGATTTGCGCAATAAACTGGCGCTCATTTTGGGTTTTAAAAAATACAGAAGTAATTTTTTTGATAATTATGTTTTTACACTAACACTATTAGTTTTAGGAATCAGTACTAGCTGGGCAATGTTGCAGCACTGGCAAAAAGCCGCACAGCACAAACAAAAATTAGAGCAAGACAAAACCATGGCAGAATTGTCTATGCTTAAAGCGCAAATCAATCCTCACTTTTTTTTCAATTCGCTCAACAGCATTTATTCACTTACTTATTCTAATATAGAAGATTCGCGAAATGCGCTTCACACGCTCAGTAGCATGATGCGTTACCTGCTGTACAGTACAGAAGGAGAAAGAACTACACTTTTGAAAGAAGTAGAATTTTTGAAGAATTTCATCGCGCTAATGCGACTTCGCACCAATAGCAAATTGACTATTGTAACCGATATTCCCGAAAAACTGCATGACTTTCCTATCGTTCCGATGCTGTTCTTGCCTCTTGTAGAAAATGCTTTCAAACATGGTGTAAACGCAACTGATAAAAGTGAAATTATCATTATCATCAGACAAACAGGAAATGATATCGAACTCGAGGTAGAAAATACTTATTTTGAAAAAACAAATATTCCGTCAAGCGAAGGTGGTATAGGCCTTACGAATACCAAACGCCGACTGCAATTAATATATCCTGATAAACACGTTATCAATGCAGGCATTACTGAAAACGGAAAATATAAAATAAATCTCCAAATAACTTTAGAACAATGATATTAAAATGCATAGCCGTAGATGATGAGCCATTGGCACTGAAGCTCGTGGAGACTTTTATAGATCAAACCCCTTTTTTGGAGTTAGTTTGTAGTTGCGATAATGCTGTCGAGGCCATGAGCCTGATTAGAGAGCAGCAACCCGACCTAATTTTTCTGGATATCAACATGCCTAACCTAACAGGTATGGAACTCGCAAGACTACTGCAAGAACAATCAGGTATAACTCCAAAAATTATTTTTACAACCGCTTACAATCATTACGCGATAGAGGGGTATAGAGTTAATGCGGTAGATTATCTTTTAAAGCCTTTTAGCTATGAAGAATTTTTAAGAGCCACTAGCAAAGCACTGCAATTAAGCGAAGAAACAAGTACAGCATCTCAAGTAATTAACACAGATGATGAGTTTATTTTTATAAAAGTAGAATATCAGTGGATAAGAGTAAGTCTGAAAGATATTTCATACATCGAAAGTTTGAAAGATTATGTGCGAGTACATTTGACTTCACCTCTGAAACCACTACTTTCTTTAATTTCTTTAAAAGCATTAGAAGAAAAATTGCCTTCGTCAAAATTTATGCGATTGCACCGTTCTTTTATCGTTTCATTAGAAAAAATTACTGCCATAAGCAAAAACTCTATTTTAATCAATAAAACCGAAATCACTGTAGGTGAGCAATATAAAGAAACGTTTAAGGTCATTACAGATAAGTGGATAAAATAGCACAATACACAAATAACCATACATTTCCTAATCAATAACTTAGCTTAGATTTTTATAATCTAAGCCATCATTAATTTACTGTTAAATTTATTTCTAAAATACGATCTATTAGACATATTGATAGATAATATTCTCAAACAATTCCTCTTTACCACGCTGAAGATTCCACGCTACGTATACATCATCCATAACGTCGTATTACAAAAAAGTAAACCTAGACTCCGCTAAAAATAGTAAATCCACCATCTAAAGTTACTTTTGAGCCCGTTGCAAATTTTGATGCATCGCTTAATAGCCAAATTAACCCACCAACTAATTCTTCAGGATTTCCAAAACGTTTGAAAGGCGAGTTTTGAATAATCAAATTACCTCTTTCGGTCAAGCTGCCGTCAGGATTGGTCAATAAACTTTTGTTTTGCTCCGTTAAGAAAAATCCGGGAACAATCGAGTTCATTCTTATTTTATCTCCAAATCTTCTCGAAAGTTCTACCGCAAACCATTTTGTATACGAATCAATCGCAGATTTAGCCAAACTATAACCCAAAACTTTGGTTAGCGCTTGCTCTGTCGCTACAGATGAAATATTTACAATACTTCCCGATTCTGGATTGTTTTTTATTGCTTCTCCAAAAACCTGAGTAGGCAAAAGCGTTCCGAACAAGTTTAAGTTGACCACTTGTTGCAAAGCATCCATATTGAGCTTAAAAATATCTTGGTCTGGTTGTACCACAGCATCCGGCATATTACCGCCCGCCGCATTTACCAAGCCATCGATCTTACCGTATTTTGCCAATACCAAATCACGTGCTTGTATCAAATCTGCTTCATTGGTTACATCGGCAATCAGTGCTATTGCTTCGCCTCCATTTTCTTTTATAAAATCAGCTCTTTCGGTGGCTTTTTCTTTGTTTCTACCTAAAATACAAACAGCCGCACCAGCTTCGGCAATGCCATTTACAAAAGCTTCGCCTAAAACTCCTGTACCACCTGTAACTACTATTACTTTTCCTTTTAATGTAAAGTCTATTTTCAAAATTATATTTTTTTATTTTTAATATTTAAACAAATGCGAATCGTCTTTTTGCCAATCTGTAACAGCTATTTCTAATAGTTTAGGTAAGCATCGTTATGTGCCTTTTGTTAAGCCAATAATTATTCTTTATAAAAGCAATTATCTCGCTATAATTATGAACTTCAACAGTATCACCACCAATATTTTTAGCACTGTTTCATAAGTTTTAAATTGAAAAAAGATAAAAAGGCAAACAAAATTGACTGTGACATACATTGCTTATTTCTTAAATCACTTTTATTTAATGCTTTTTTTGAGTACACTGACAGAAGAATCCTCCAGAAGTTTAATTTGATTTATTACAATTTGAGCCACTTCGGTTGCGCCTTTTTTAGACAAATGCGTATCATCTGCCTTGTCTTCTGTATAATAAGGTTCTTCTCCTTTTTTGAAATGCAAATGCAGTTCTTTTGATCTTTCAGGACCGTACTTTAGCTCCATCAATTCGGTATAATATTCTAAATCGATAAACGGTACTTTGTACTCCTGCGCCACCAATCTCGTCTCTAAAGTATATTCGACATGCGAAGGCACCAATACTCCTTTTTCGTTAAAATCACGTCGCGCAATAGAGCTCAAAAGCACAGGAATTGCTCCTTTTTCTCTGCTCTCTTTTACAAACTTAATTAAATTATATCGGTAACTCGTATGCGGATTTGTAAATCTAGTAGAATCGTTTATTTTCTCGTCATTATGTCCAAATTCTATAAAAACATAATCACCCTTTTGCAGTTTTTTATAAACAGAATCCCAACGTTTTTCGTTAATAAAACTTTTGGTACTGCGACCGTTTACGGCTTTGTTTTCTACCTTAATATTATCTTTAAAAAAAGGCTGAAGCACTTGCATCCAACCAAATTCGGGATTGCGATCGGGGTTTTGCTTGTTGGCCATAGTAGAATCTCCAATGCCGTAAAGTGTTGTTTTTTGAGCAAAACAAGTAGCCGAAACCAACCAAAGAATCAGAAGATAATTTTTCATAGTACAATCATTAAATTTTTAAACTAAAACTTCAAAAGAAACATAAAACCAAACGGTTATTTCGCAGCCGATGGAATGGTCGCTCTCTCGCCAATCACAACCTCGTTCATCAATACATTTTCTGCATTTTCGCTCGAAATAGCATTTTTTGCCCACTTAATTTCAATATTGTTGAGCGAGATATTTTTGATTTTTTTGTCTGGAAACCCCTGAATTACAATGCCCGCTGCCGAAACTTTGTTGCACGTAATATCAGAAAACGAAACATTCGAAATTTCAGACTGATGGCCGCTGCCTTCGCCGTGATAATTGGCTGTGATATAAATACAGTCTTCGACTTCGTCTAATTGTATCTTTCGAACAAAAATATTTTTTATAAAACCACCTCTGTCCGCATTGGTTTTTAAATAAATTCCTCTTTTGAGATAGCCTACCGTTTTACAATTTTCGACATACACATTCTGTACTCCAGCCGACATTTCGCTTCCAATCACTACTCCATGAAGCCCTTTGAAATTGCAATTTCTAATGACAATATTCTCACTTGGTGTAGCCGAATTTGCTCTTCCTTCATCGTCTCTGCCAGCTTTTATGGCTACGTTATCATCTGCATTATCAAAAGTTACATTTTCTATCAAAACATCTTTGGCATACTCGGGATCGATACCATCATTGTTGTAATTAAATGATTTATAACTGATGCCGCGTACGGTAATACTTTGAGATTGCAGCAAATGCAAGCACCAAAACGGAGAATCTTCGATACGAATATTTTCGACTAAAATATTTTTACACTTAAAAAACTGAATCATTTGCGGTCGCAAAAAATAACCCTTTCCGAATTTTCTATCCTTCAGAGGAACATTATTATGATTCATCTCTCGGCTCAGGTTTTTACCCTCATTTTCTTTTGATTTAAAACTTTTCCATGTCATTCCTCCCTCGCCATCAATCGTTCCTTCACCAGTAATGGCAATGTTTTCGCACTCAAAAGCATATATTAACGGACTGTAATTGTACACCATCGTACCTTCCCAGCTGGTCAAAACCATCGGTAAATAATCATCTGGATTATCGCTAAACTTAATCTTAGCTCCTTTTTCAATCTTTAAATTCACATTGCTCACAAAATGAATCGGACCGTTGATTTTATAAATTCCTTTTGGAACAATGATCGTTCCGCCGTTATTCTTTTTGCAAAGTGCCATCGCTTTATCAAAAACTATTTTGTTGTTGGTCAGCGAATCGCCTTTAGCACCCAATTTTGTAATATTGATTTGATAAGACGGAAAAACTGGTAACTGAATTCTACTGACAATTTCGTCTACTTTTGCACTCGGGAAATCAGTATTTTGAGCAAATGTTACGGAGCAAATTAATAGAAAAAGAAGATCTTTAAACTGCATAATTTTTGTTTTTTTATCGAAATTTATTTTGCATACCAGTTAGATACATCCTCTTTCAGAATATTTTCTATAGTGTAATTGTCGGCTTCTTTTTTAGAAAGCTGATGCGACCAAGACACTCTTTTAGTGGGTTTAAAGCCTTCGCCTTTGCAACTGTATTCTGCGTAAAAAGCATTTTTTTCGGCATCGGGTTTCGACCAATTTTCCCAACCTTCCGGTTTGATTTGTTTTCCCATTTCGCAATTTATAAAAACTGTTTTGGCATAAATACGCCAAGGTCTTCCTAAATAAACGGCTGTAGCCAAAGGATTTGCAGTAATTTTACAATCTTTAAATACAAATCCAAACTCCGTTCCTTCGGGAGTTGAAGCGGCGGTAATAAACGAACTTTTGAGACTATGAATCACACAATTTTCAAACAAAACTGTTGCGCCTCCAAAAATAAAATCAGTAGTACCTTCGATATAACAATCTCTAAAGTAGTGTTTTGCCGCTTTTCCGGACAAATACAATGTATCCTGATTACCCAGAATATTACAGTTTGCAACCATAACACGATTGGCGACAACCGACAAAGCAATTGCTTGTCCGTTATCGCCAGAAGTATTTTTAATCGTTAAATTAGTCGCCGAGAAATCATCTCCCTCGACTAAAACAGTTGGTGTATAAAAAGTGCTGTTCCGTCCTAAATTTATTTTCGAAAAATTGTCATCAAAAGCAATGATCGTATTTTCTTTACTTTCTCCTACCAAAGTCAAATGGGTATTCCACTCCGGAACCCTTACTTTTTCTGTGTATATTCCGTTTTTGATAAAAATCGTGATTCTTTCGTAAGGAAAAGAAGGAGCCGCATTTATCGCCTCTTGAATTCTAGTAAAATCACCCGATCCGTCTTGTGCTACCGTAAAATAATTGTCTTTTTTTTTTACTGATGATCCAGCATCAGAAACTTTTACACCATTTTTGACCGCCCAGCTTGCATACTTTTTTAAGACTTCCTTTCCTGCATCAGAATACCAGGAATAACCGTTTCTTCTCTCGTCCCCAATCTCGGCCAACGTTTTTTTCTTAATGCCATCACGGTCACAAAAAAAAGGTTCGTTGGTATCCAACTCCATAAATCTTGCCCAAATTGGCGCTGCATTGGTAGTCGGAATCATTTTTTTATCGATAATTTTTCCAGCATCATTAAGTACTCTTTTTTCCTCAAGATTGGTAATTTTTGTTTTCTCGAACCAAGTGTACGCACTTTTTACTGACGTAATAATTTCTGGTGAAGGATTTTTTAAAGACATCAAAAACAAAACAATTTTGGCCGATTCAAAGCCGCTTAGCGAGGCCAATTCAAAAGCTCTTGCATTAGCCGGAGCCAAAGTCACCTCATCATGTTGTGCGCACCAGGCCGTCAATACTCCATTTTGTTTGTATTGTGTTTTTAGGATGCAATCTATTCCTTTATTCAAAGCAACTTTGGTTTTTTCAAGCTCTGCAGCAGAAGGTTTTATACTGTAAAAATTGGTCTCATAAGCGATTTCCCTTAGAATATCCAAAATATTGACCATCGAATTATCGTTGTAGGTAATATGCGTATAATACCCTTTTTTTAAAGGAAAAAACTGAGGCCAACCACCGTTTTCATACTGTGCCTCCAGTAAATAGTCAAGTCCCTTTAAGAAAGATGTTTTATAACGCTCGTCCTTAACCTGCTCATACATTTTAGACATAAAAAGCATTTCTAAGCACGTTGCTTTATTATCTGTTGTCACATCTTTTGTTGATTTTTTCAACTCAATCAAATCCTTTTTTTGTTGAGGCGTCAATTCGTTTTGCATCTGAATATTTTTTGGCCATCCGCCGATATCTCTCTGGTACAGCAAAATATTTTCAGCGATCTTTTTTGCTTCTTCGGTAGCAAACCATTCCGGTTGATTTTTCTGAACGACATCTGACCAGTTTTTGTACTTATTTTGTGCACTCAATCCGAAGGTGACAAATAATAATAGTGCTATAATCTTTTTCATTTTCAATTTATTTTGTAATTCTAAACCAATCTATTGCAACATTTCCTGAATCATTTGTTACTTTGGGACTCAGTGCAAAGAAACCCATTTTTGCTCCAATCCATTTTCCTTCTTTGGCCGTAAAATCTTTACCTATTGATTGATAATTTTTATCGTCAAGACTGTAAAAAAAACTACAAATAGCTCCTTTTTTTACTTTTACTCTAAGATAAACCGTTTTGTTGGTTATTGCTACTGGTGCCGTTTCAGTCTCCGAAATTACCTTATCAAAAGCGCCGTTTTTTTGGTTTAAGTATAATTTTCCGTTGTCACTTTTCAGAGACAAACAACTGTAATCTAAACCCATGATCATCAGTCCGGTCGATTCTCCGTCGATTCTCGAATTGAAGGTCAGTTTGGCGGTAGCCGTAAATTCTTCAGCAGGAAATTTTTGGAGTAACATGTTCGGCAAATCAAAAATACCTTTTGCCTCTTTTGGAGCCGGAAGACAATACAAATTAAAATACCCTAAACTTGTCGGAAATCCCCAATTGCTCTGATCGTTTGCTTGCCACTGCCATTGTAAACCTAATTTTGGCGTATTAAATTCATCCGAATCAGCGGGTGTTTCTATCGGATACGTTTTACCAACATTGGGCTTTTTGAAAGTCGCAACGGGTTCTCCGATGCCATTTTTATCTACATCTACACCCATCACAGGCCAATCATTCTCCCATTTCATAGGCTGCAAATGTGCAATTCTGCCATACGCGCCTCTGTCCTGAAAATGAATAAACCAATCTTCACCTGTCTGCGTTTGTACCCAAGCGCCTTGATGCGGACCATTTATTTTGGATTTTCCTTCTTCTAAAACTTTCCTTTTTTCATACGGCCCAAAAACATTTTTAGACCTCAAAACAGTTTGCCAGCCCGTCGCAACGCCACCAGCAGGGGCAAAAATGTAATAATAATTATTTCTTTTATAAAATTTAGGACCTTCAATAGTACCTTCGTCTTCGTGCCCATCGATAATCATTACGGCATCATTAGAAGCAATGGTACCTTCCAGATTCATCGAGCAAACGACTAGCAAAGTCTTAATTTTGGCGCGACTTCCTGCAAAAGCATGAGCCAGATAAGCTTTCCCATCCGTATCCCAAAGCGGACTAGGATCTATAAGTCCTTTTCCTGCTTTTACCATAATAGGTTCAGACCAAGGACCTTCTGCTTTTTTAGCTTTTATCATGTAAATTCCAAAATCGGGATCTGGGTAATAGATATAAAATTCATTATTATGAAAATTAATACTAGGCGCCCAAACTCCGTTTCCGTGTTGCACTTTATCAAAAGTTTCTGTTGGAATTTGTTTCGCCAAAGCGTAACTAATAATTTTCCAGTTGACCAAATCTTTAGAATGCAAAATAGGCAGTCCCGGAATAGCATTAAAAGACGATGCTGTCATATAAAAATCATCGCCTACACGCACCACATCCGGATCTGAATAATCAGCATGAATGATAGGATTTGTGTAGGTTCCGTTTCCGTTATCCGAAACCCATACTTGCGATACAAACGGTTTTTCTTGTGCGAAATCTTTTTGCATCAGCAGAAAAAACAGACAAAGAAAAATGCTTTTGCTATATTTCATTCTAAAAAAATTACTTTTAAATGATTATCTGTTAAGCTCTAAAGCCGCTAATATAAAAGGGCCGGTTGCTTTTGGATCATTGTCTTTTTTTCTTTCGTTTACATAATATTCGTACGATCCGTCACGATAAGGATCACCACCTAAACCTGCCACCTGGCAGGCCTGAGTGAGTGTAATGGTTCCGTCAGCATCTACTTTTATCAATTGTTTTGTCAAACCATCAAAAGCTTTATTGGCTAGTTTTTTATATTTAGAAGGTAAATATCCTTTGTTGGCTCCTTTTGCAAAAGCATAAGCAAACATAGAAGAACTAGAAGCTTCCAGATAATTACCTTCTTTACCCATTTTATCCGTTACCTGATACCAAAGACCAGATTTGTCCTGATATTTCGCCAAAGCAGCAGCAACATTATTCAAATAACCAACCAATTCTTTTTGTTTTGGATGATCCTTTGGAAAGTAATCTAAGGCATCTACAAGTGCCATGGCGTACCAGCCTAATGCTCTTGACCAAAAGTTTGGAGAATTTCCTGTCACTTTATCAGCCCACGGCATTGCTTTGCTCTCGTCCCAACCGTGGTACAATAAACCCGTTTTAGGATCGGTAGCATGCAACTGAATCTGCTCAAATTGTTTTGCGACATCGTCTAAGTTTTTACCGTTTTCGAAAGTAACTGTATATTGCGCATAAAAGGGCTCGCCCATGTACAAACCGTCTAACCACATTTGGTTAGGATAGATTTTTTTATGCCAAAATCCGCCGGAATTAGTTCTTGGCTGCCCCTCTAATTGTTTTTTTAAAGTCTGCAAAGCTACCAAATAGCGGTTGTCTTTTGTCGTTTCGTAAAGGTCAAACAATAAGCGACCCGCTACCACCATATCGATATTGTATTTCTCCAGTTCGTACGTTTTAATATTACCGTCTTTGTCTACCAAAGTATCGACATAATCTCTCACATAAGCAGCATATCTTGGATCAGGCTGCACTTTATTTAATGCCTCTATCGCATGTAAAACCAAGCCATGTACATAATCCCATTTTGGTGTTTTAGAATCGTCAATCATATACGATCTTTCGTGTCTTTTCATCAATGTCAAAGCCATTTTTTCTGACCATTTTGCATTTTTAGAAATGACGATATCACTTTTTACCGGTTCCTGCGAAATCATTTTACAATTTGTAAAAACCATCAAACACATCAATACGAGTGACAGAAGCGAGCGTTGTTTATTGTTTTTTTTCATTTTAAATATATTATAATTACAATTTTATATTTGAGTTTTACCTGCCTAAGGCAAAGACATACAAACAAAACTTAAAATAGTTTTAACCATCAAATTTTAGATTTTACCTTTTTTGTTCAGTTCTTCTAATTTTTGATCCAGATATTTTACAAACTCTTCCTGCGATTTGATTCCGTCTTTTTCTTGTTCCCAAGCTCCCAATAAATAAAAAGAATTTGTTTTTGTACTTGGTTTAAAAACGATCAGATGATCCAATTCGGTGTCAACCAAACTTTCTACGGTCTTCACTTCATAAAAAATAGCCATTCCTAACTTGTCCGGAACCAATGATTGCGTTCCGTAAGTAGCGATATATGCCCACTTTTTGTTTTTACTTTCTTTTTTAAACAATTCTGTATTCTTTTGCTTAACAATACCCGTACAAATTCCGCTAATTTCCTTAGAAGCACGAATCGTATGTTTGGTGTACAATTGATCCGGTTTGATGCTCAACTCAGATGTAAAATCAATTTTATCCGAAGCTGTTTTCCAGCCATAATAATCAACTTTTACACCGGATTCATTGGTTTTATTTGCAACAGTTGCAATAGTCGAATCTACCTCATAAAAATGTAATTTTTCGTTGTTCAGATAACGGTCGATTGACCCGATACCGATTCCTTTACCCGCTTTCAGGATATCTGCGCCCCAATCGCTCATTTCGTGATACGAGTCAAAATTATCCTGCCCTACTTGTGGCAAAACCATTGCCGAGGTTTTTTTTCCGAAAATATCAATTGCATTTCTCCAGTCGAGATACAAGCGATATCCTATTTTATTACTTTCCCAACCCGGGCCTTCATAACGAATATCAAAAGAATGATCTGTGTGCTCCGGCGCCAGTTTTAATTTGTCTACATTATTAAAAGTAGTGCCTCCAATATATTTACGACCTTCCCATTTTCCATCGGTTTTAACCGAAATCTCAGCGTAGGTTTTAGCCGTTTTTACATCATATTTTTGTGCATGTACTGCTGTAAAACTTAAAAGTAATGCTGACGAAATTGTAATAACTGTTTTCATTTTATTTTAATTTATTTTGAAAATTTTATCTAAAAATTGAGTAGAATAAAGTACCGTTTCTGCTAACCAAGGTTCAAAAAACCAAAAAGAATGCGGTGATTCTTTGATCGTATGTATCTCGCTGTAAATTTTATTCTGATCTAAAATCTTTATCATGTCGTCTCTGCCCGCATGAAACCTGTCGATACTGCTGTTGATAAAAAGTATGGGCGGCGTTGTCTTATCAGTATGCGATAAAGCCGAAGCCTTTTTCCAGATTTCAGGTTTCTCCTCATAAGTACCATTGAGCCAAAATGATGCCATTTCGCCTTCTGAAGACTCGGGATGCTTAAAGGCTAAAATTCCATCAATATTGATAATGGCATTTACTTTTGAAGAAGCTTTGCTTTTGAACAAAGGGTCTTCAAAAACCAAATTTTCATTTGTTGTACCAATCAAAGCTGCCATTTGAGCTCCGGAAGAGCATCCTAACACGGCAATTTTGTCTGGATCTACATTGAACTTTTTGGCATTATCTTTAATAAATTTGATAGCATTTTTTACATCTATAACTCCTTCGGGATATTTTGCTTCTAATGACAATCTGTACTCAATTGCAAAACACGAATATCCTTTTGCAGCTATTTTCTGTGCCAGAATATGCATTTGATTTTTATTTCCAGATTTCCAACCACCACCATGAATCAATAGTACAGCCGGGTTTTGTTTTTCTTTCTTATAAAAAAAAGCATCCAAATGCAAAGGTCTTTCTTTGTGGTCCTGATAAACAACATTAGCAACTTGCACTACTGTTTTATCTTCCTTAAGTTGAGGGATCGTTATAAAAGGATATTTCTTTATTAACTTAGTATAAACACTTTTTTCTGTGTACGAAGTATCGATACTAAAATTGCTTTGAGCAAAATTAGCATTCGAAATCAGCAGTAGTATCAAAAGCATTTTTTTCATCTGAACTTTTTTAATTCTAGTTAAGAAAGGAGTTCGATAAACTATCAAACTCCTTTTTAACTAGCTTCTAAAAACAACTATTATAAATTAATTACAAAACAATCCCTTACTAATATCCGGGATTTTGCGGAAAATCTTTATTTTGATTTAAATCTAATGCGGTTTGAGGTATTGGTCTTAAAATTTTAAGCGCACCGTCTATTCCAACAAAATTGGCCGCTTTGATTTTATAATTATGCAATGATGCTCTCGCTACCAGTGTACCGGTGCGTTTCAAATCAAACCAACGTTTGTATTCTCCTACCAACTCTCTGCCTCTTTCGTCTAAGATATAGTCGATATTAAACTCCCCAAGAGTAGCATTTGCAACTCCGGCTCTTCTTCTCACTTCGTTAAGACGATCTAAACCTGTTGTTGGAATACCTGCTTTTAGGTATGCTTCGGCAGCGATTAAATACGTTTCTCCCAATCGTGACAAAATAATATCTCTTGTGCTTACAGGTCCTGTACTTACTGGCGTTGTTGGGTTTGCATCATCAAATTTCTTTACCGGAATAGTATAACAATCACGATTATCGATAAGCGTATGGTCGGCACCGTATTCTCCCCAAGGATGGTACACAAAAGTAGCCGCTCTTCTTGAGGCATTGGCTGCTAGCCAAGCTGTTTTATCTGCAGGAGTAAACCATTTAGGCTCATAAAAATGTCTCACTTTTACTGCTGCCGGATTTGTAGGCCTGTAATAAGGGTAATACAGCGTTGTTTTTGCTGCTCCGTTGGTCGTTACCGTTTCTTCCAGAACCTCTGTCATAAAAGTAGCTTCCCATCTTTTATCTCCTTTTTCGTAGAGACCTAAAGCATACGTAGTAGGACATAAATTGTAACTTCTTAACGGAGCGCCCGTTTCAGAACCACCCAAGTAAGAACTAAAATAATAAAACTGATTATTTCCTAATCGTGTAGGATCTGTGCTGGTTGAGGCTTTGTCGTACTGAACAGAAAAAATAGTCTCAGCATTTAGATCGTTGTCACCAGTTGCAGTGGCAGCAAATAATTGGCTAAAAGGTATGTTTAAGGCTTGACCTGCAATTGCCGCATCTGCATAAGAAGCTGCTTTTGTAAAATCAGATGCCGTACCAAACGTTTCGTAACCTCTTGTTAAGTATACTTTTGCCAATAAATCATTTACCGCTCTTTTGTTTACTTTACCCGTTGCGGCATAAGGGCCTGTACCCACACTAGCCAAAGAAGCTTCTAAATCGGTAATAATTTGAGTATATACTTCTTCTGCGGTATTTCTTGTAAAAGATAAAATAGGTGCAGTCACATGTTCATTCACAATAGGAACACCTCCATAAGTTTGAACCAACAAAAAGTAAGCATTAGCTCTTAAATATCGTGCTTCTCCAACAAGCATGCCCAGATTGGAGGTTTGCTCTGTAACGGTCGAATAATACAAGGTTTTGTTTACAGACTGAATTTGCTGATAACACGAAATATACAATTCGTCTACGTTGCTGGATGACGGAATCAGCAATGTATATTGGCTTAAACCAGCTGGTTCCGGAGTTCTTCCTTCTGCATACATATCGGTTCCTGACTCAAATAACCACGGATTTCCGCCGTAAATTCCTTTAAGCCAAGCATAATTTGCATTGATTAACAATTGAAAACCAGAGGCTGTTTTATACGTTTCATCAGCTGGAACATACGATAAACTCTCTTCTTCTATATAATCACTGCAAGAAGTAAATGCAGCCATTACTATTCCTAAAATTATTATTATTTTTTTCATTTGATATCTTTATTAAAATTTAACACTTAGTCCCAATTGGGTAGTAATAGACGCCGGACGGTTTACACCAAAAGCAGAACCTGCCCACTCCGGATCATATCCGTCAAAGTTTGTGAATACAAACGGGTCTAAAACATTTACATAAATTCTAAAATTACTCATTTTTAATTTTTTGATCAAATCAGAGTTGAGTGTGTATCCTAACGAGATATTTTTAATTTTTACATAAGAAGCATCTCTGTAATAACCAAAGTCTGAACTCCAGTAAGCTCCTGCACCAGTAGCCACTGGGCCTGGTCTTGGATTTTCTGTATTAGCATTAGCGGCGATACCTGTGCCATTTGTAGGGATAAAATAATCCATTGCAATTTTCTGACGACCTCTGTCACTTACATCGGTAAAGTTTTTATGAAAACTACTCAACACTGTTTGTCCCTGACTTGTAAGAACAGAAAAGTTAAAATCAAACTGGCCAATAGTCAATTTAGAATAGAAACTTCCTTGCCATTCTGGATTTGGGTTTCCAATTACAGTTCTGTCATCCTGATTAAATTTACCATCATTATTCAAATCTTTTGGCCTTGCCTGACCCGGCGCCATTCCGTAAGAAGCTGCTTGTGTAGCTTCACTTTCTTGCCAAACGCCATCATAAACATAATTGTAATTTGGGTTTAATGGCGCTCCAAGAATCAATTTGTTACCAATATCACTTACCTTATCTTGATTGTAGATGGATTCTAATTTATTTACGTTTTTAGAAAAAGTAAAAGTAGTTTCCCAAGAAAGAGTGCTTGTTTTAATATTTTTTGTCGTTAATAAAACCTCGATCCCTTTGTTACTCACAGAACCCACATTAGAAAAAGTGTTTTTCCAACCCGATTCTGCAGGCAATTGCTGTTTGTAAATCAAATCATCTGATAATCTGTCGTAAACATCAACGCTACCTGTAATTCTATTTTTAAGGAAACCAAAGTCAAGTCCTAAGTTAAATTCTCTTGTTTTTTCCCAAGACAAATTCTGATTAGCCAAATTCTCTGACTGCCATCCAGGAACGACAGTAGCACCATTTGCATAAAATGTTTGCTGATTTAGCAACGCTTGCGAAGTATAAGGAGCAACGTTATCATTTCCTGTATAACCCACACTTGCTCTTAATTTTAGATCAGAAATTGTTTCGTTATTCAATAAAAAACCTTCTTTACTAATTTTCCAACCTAAAGCTAACGAAGGGAAACTCTCCCATTTTGCTCCTTCTGCCAATACAGAAGAACCGTCCCATCTGTTTGAGGCAGTCAATAAATATTTGTCTCTAAACGCATAATTAATACGCACCGCATACGAGTTTAAGGTGTTTTTTGCATAAGAAGATTTTACAACATAACTCGTTTGAACACCCGAACCAATATTATCTGTTCCTGTATTAAAGGGTTGTGAATTAGAGTATAAATACGATCTGTCATCTTGATTAGAATAGATACTTTGCAATAATAATACACTAAAATCATGTACTTCATTAAAAGTCTTTTTCAAATCAATCTGATTGTCCCAAGTATAATTGAAGTTATCGTAGTTCTCTAGTGAAGATGAATTTTTATTATTTAATGTCACACCTGCATTAGATTGTGCTCCATAAGCAGTACCGTTTGTAGTGTTTTCGATTCCTGAAGCAAATGTAGTTTTGAAAGAAAACCATTTTGCAGGTTGGTATTGAAAGTAAACATTACCAACTGTTTGCCATGTTTTTTGAGTTTGAGATGAATTAGCAATTTCGACTAACGGATTCACATTACTCGTTTTATTGATCGCAAAAGTACCGTTTGGATAGGTTAATTTTCCCGGCAGAAAAAACAACTCACCTACTTTTTCGTTTCCAGCAGCATCAACAGCCCACGGGGACATTAACGGGCTCAATCTCAAGGCATCCTGCATGGCCAAGTCACTACCCAATTGCGAGTCGATACGGGCAACTGTAACGTTTACACCTGTAGAAAATTTATCATTTATTTTATGATTCAAACCTAATTTGAATGAGTATTTATCTGTAGAATCATTATCGATTAACCCTTTATCACTTTGAATACCAAAACCTAAATTATAACTCAAACCAGAATCTGAACGACCTGAAATGTTGAGATAATTATTTTCTGTCATTCCAGATTTTATAACAGCATCGGCCCAGTCAAAATTGTAACCACTATTGGCTCTTGATACCAACAAAGGGCTCTGATTTCCTGCCAATGTTGCCAATTGCGCCGGAGTCTGCGTTGCAGGTGTTGCGCTCATATAAGCCACCTGATGAAATTTCCACCATTCTTCTCCTGTCATCATGGTTGGCATTCTTGTTGCTGTCTTGCTACCATAAGAAGTATCAAAAGTAACATTGATTCCGGCCTTAGCGCTCGTACCACTTTTTGTAGTCACAATAATTACTCCATTAGAACCTCTAGAACCATAAATTGCTGCCGATGAAGCGTCTTTTAAAACATCCATTCTGGCAATGTCCTGCGGATTCAAAAAGTCAATTCCATCCATAGGAACACCATCTACAACATATAAAGGAGTAGAACCTACCATTGATGGATTACTGGAATCTGCTAATAAGGAGTTATTTCCTCTAATTACAACTCGAAAACCATCGCCCGCACGGCCAGAACTAGATGAAATTTGCACCCCAGGCGTACTTCCCTGAATGGCTTCAAGGGCGTTAATTGTATTTCTCTCGGTGATAGTCGCAGCACTAATCGTACTTACAGAGCCCGTAAGGTCTGATTTTTTTACCGTTCCGTACCCTACAACCACAACTTCTTTTAATGAATTGGATTCTTCTGTAAGACTTACATTAATGGTTGATTTACCCATTACGCTAACTTCTTTTGTTTGAAATCCTAAATAACTAATTACCAAAGTCGCTTTTTCATTAGAAACATTCAATTTAAAACTTCCTTCAAAATCTGTCGAAGTTCCATTTTTTGTTCCTTTTTCAAGAATATTTACTCCTGGCAACGAAAGCCCTGCGGCATCTGTAATTTTACCGGCTATTGTACTTGTCTGTCCTGACTGAGCGCTCAT
Organism: Flavobacterium flavipigmentatum; assembly: GCF_020911905.1. Lineage (NCBI taxonomy): Bacteria > Pseudomonadati > Bacteroidota > Flavobacteriia > Flavobacteriales > Flavobacteriaceae > Flavobacterium > Flavobacterium flavipigmentatum. The sequence goes on from NZ_CP087133.1 coordinate 3,478,428, forward strand.
GGTATAGCTCAGCAGAAAATTGAGGAAGAACATAAATACAAGATTGTATTTTATTCTTTTTTTTACTAATTGGTTGATATTCATAGTTTGGTTTTAAGGGTTAATTGATAGTTATTTTTAATCTTTAATAGATTCGACTTTTTTATCGTTGATATAGGTATCGACAAAATGTACATTTTTTACATTTTTCAAAGAATACATCGAGTCAACTTTTTTGATTACCACATTTTTGAAAGTGATATTTTCGACAGGGGATTCTTTATAGCCATCTGCCAAGATACCATATTCACCTCCGTCATTTACTTTAATATTTTCAAGATTGATGTTTCGTATCGTGGGTATAAAATTCCCTGTTTGAGAACCATAAACATTGTAGGTCATTGTAGCCTTCAAAACACATTCTTTTACAGTACCAATTTGAAGATTTCTTACATAAATTCCCTCAATGATACCGCCCCGTTTAGAATTTGTTTTGATACGAATAGCGCGTTCGAGATTAGGACTATCCATAATGCAATTTTCTACAAAAACATTATTTACACCAGCAGAAATCTCGCTTCCCATTACCACACCGCCGTGACCATCAATCATTTTACAATTCTGAACAATGATATTTTTACTCGGAATTGCGACTCTTCTGCCATCTGCGTCCCTACCCGATTTTATAGCGATACAATCGTCACCAGTATTGAAGGTGCAATTTTTTATAATGACATTCTGAGAATATTCAGGATCACAACCATCATTATTAGGACCATGACTTGTCACCGTAACTCCATCAACAATAATATTATTTGTTTTTATGGGATGTAAAATCCAGAAAGGGGCATTTATAATTTTTACATCCTTTATCAAAGCCGTATTACAATCAAAAAATTCTACAAAATTAGGACGCAAATAACGTCCTTCCCCAAAAACTCTCTCAGAAACAGGAACATCTCTTTCTGCCATATCTACCAATACTTCGCGATTGTTAGGATCATTTTGTGACGGGATTCCTGATTGCCATCCGTAACTTTTACTGCCTGCCCAGATCCACCAATTAGTGCTGTTTGCCTGACCATTTAGCGTTCCTTTTCCGGTAATGGCAATATTGGTTTTGTTTTTTGCATAAATAAGAGGAGAATAATTTATGAGTTCGGTTCCTTCAAAAGAAGTATGAACCAACGGATAATCTTTTGGATTTGTGCTAAAAAGAATTTCTGCATTATCTTCCAAATGCAAATTGATATTACTCTCTAAATGAATGGGGCCAGTAAAATATTTTCCATTAGGAACCAAAACCACACCACCACCATTTGCCGCACAAGCTTTGATCGCTTTTTCAAAAGCAGCCGTATTTGAAGTTAAACCATCAGCAACAGCGCCAAAATCATTGATATTGTAAATTTTATCTAAAAAGCTGGTTTGAGGCATACTCTTTACCACCATTTCTATTTTGCTCCAAGCAATTTCGGCGTTAGTACCAGAAACTTGTTTTCCACAAGCACCTAACAGCACACTAATTGATAAGAACAAAACAATTATCTTTAGGTTTATGAACTTACTTTTAGTCATTTGCGTGGTATATTAAGATTTATTAATTAAAATAACAATAAGCATGTAATCGATTACACGAAAGTATAAAATAAGTTCTAATACACCAAATTTATTTAGAAATAAAATGTATATTTAATTTTTATTATGAATTATATTTACATTTTAGATAAAAAAATACATAATTTTTTATCATTATCAGACAGAAAACGTTTTAGTTAAAAATTATGGTAATCGATAACAAAAAGTATTGAGTTATATAAAAAAAATGTATTTTTGTCTGTTAATTAATCAAAATAACTTTTGAATGAGCGAAAAAATAACCATTTATGATATTGCAAAAAAGCTCAATATCACTGCTGCTACGGTTTCCAGAGCGTTAAATAACAATCCGAAAATAAAAGAAAGCACACGTGAATTGGTTCTTAAAACAGCTGCATCAATGAACTATAAGCAAAACAAACTTGCTTTAGCTCTAAAAAGCGGCCGTAGTAATAACATAGGGGTTATTGTTCCTCGTATTGATAGTAATTTCTTTGCATCTGTCATCAGAGGAATCGAAGAAGAATTGCATCCTAATGGTTATCAGGTAATTATATGCCAAACTCACGAAGATCCAAAAAGAGAGAACGAAAACCTTTATACCTTAATTGATGCTCAGGTAGACGGTATTTTAATGTCGGTTTCGGATGTTAGCAACGAAAATGATGAAGCTTTTCATAATGTATTAAAGAAAAATGTTCCTTTAGTATTTTTTGATAGAAGCAAACACATAGAAGGTGTTAGTTCTGTAACGATCAATGACTTTAAAGGCGGCTACATGGCGACCAAACACTTAATTGACGAAGGTTGCAGATGCATTGCTCACTTGTCTGGAGATCAATCGCTTGAGATTTTCAAAAACAGATTTTTAGGGTACAAACAAGCTTTGCTGGACAACGGAATGACGTTTAACGAAAAATACGTTATTCAGTCTAAAAGTAGTCTTGAAGCAGGAAAAGAAGCTGTAGAAATTTTATTAGGATATGATATTGCACCAGATGCGATCTTCTCTTCGAGTGATTTTGCGGCTTTGGGTGCTATTCAGGAATTAAGAGAAAGAAATATAAGCATTCCAAAAGAGTTTTGTGTAGGTGGTTTTAGTAACGAGCCTTTTACCAAATTTATGGAACTCTCCATTACTTCTGTAGACCAGTCTCCGCTTGAGATGGGTAAAATGGCTGCCCGTGTATTTTTGGAGCAAGTCGACAAAACACAAACCATCAAAATCGAAAAAAAGGTAGTTCTAACTCCAGAATTACACATTCGTAAATCATCGTCCAGAACTACCTCTTAATTTTTATTAAAAACTAAACGATATAAATAAATTTATTATTGTTATAAATAAATTTATATCGTTGAGTAAGTGAAAAATGTTTTTTTATAATGAAACCCCTCTTTTCCAAGGAATAAAATCGTTTTGGTTTAAAATTGCCGCTTTGGTTTTAATCGTTCCGCTGGCTACATCAATAATAAATTCTAGCATTTCATCTGCCATCTCTTCAATAGATTTTTCACCTGTGATGATTCCACCTGTGTCAATATCGATAATATCAGACATTTTTCTGGCCAATTCAGAGTTTGAAGAAACTTTTACTACTGGTGCAATTGGGTTTCCTGTTGGCGTACCCAAACCTGTTGTAAACAAAACCATATTGGCTCCAGAACCCACCATTGCGGTCGTACATTCTACATCATTTCCTGGTGTACAAAGTAAATTCAGGCCTGGTTTAGAAATATATTCTCCGTAATCTGAAACACCTACAATAGGAGAAGTTCCCCCTTTTTTAGCAGCACCGGCAGACTTCATAGCATCAGTAATCAAACCATCTTTGATGTTACCCGGAGACGGATTCATATCAAATCCTGAACCTGCATCTACCACGGTTTTTTCGTACCATTTCATTAATTCCAAGAAACGTTTTCCGTCTGTATCATCGTTACAACGGTTAACCAATTCTTGCTCGACACCACATAATTCGGGAAATTCAGAAAGAATTGTAGTTCCTCCCAATGCCGTAAGCATGTCTGAAGTCACTCCTAATGTTGGGTTCGCAGAAATTCCTGAGAATCCATCAGAACCACCGCATTCTAAACCAATTTTTAATTTAGACAATGGCGCTGGCGTTCTTTTTATTTCGTTTGCTTTTTTGATAGCTTCAAAAGTGTCTTTTACCACGCTACTTAACATGGCTTCGATCGTACCTATTTGTTGTTGATCGTAAATTAAAACTGGCTTTTTACTGTTTGGATTTATTTCGTCTAAAGCATCTTTAAAAATCTGAATCTGAAGATTTTGACATCCCAAACTTAAAACGGTAGCACCAGCAACGTTTGGATTATTGACATAACCCGCCAACAATTTGGCCAAACTGTGCGAATCCTGACGAATTCCACCACAACCGCCTTGATGCGTGATAAACTTTACTTCGATATTATTGAATAAATTAGCATCGTTAGAAGCCGCTTCATTAGCTGCACCGCCAGTTTCGGTTTTCACCAAAGAGCGCAATAACAACTGATAATCATTTTCTTTTGGCTTCATTAATTCCTTCTCGAAAATATCTTTCAGGATTTCGATATTTCTGTTTTCACAAAAAACCAAAGGAAAAAACAACCAAATATTTTCGGTTCCTACTTGCCCATCTTCTCTGTGATAGCCCAAAAAAGTCCTGTCTTTCCACTTATCTACATTGGGAGCCGTCCATCCAATCGTTTCTGTTTTCCCTGTAACTTTATCACTTTCGTGTTTTACATTCGATGTAGAAAGCAAACCGCCTTTTTCGATTCTGGCACTTGCTTTTCCGACCAAAACGCCATACATAATAATTCTGTCTCCTGCATTAAAAGGAATCATTGCAATCTTATGCTTCATTTTTACATCAGACTCAATGGTCACTGATTCTCCTTCAAAATCAATCACTTCTCCTGCTATAAGATTGACCAAAGCGACCGCTACATTGTCTGTAGGATGTACTTTTATTAGTTTTTTTTGAGTTGCCATAACCTAAACTTTCTGAGTTGAATTTATTTTTGTTTGAAAATGAGCGAAACCTTTTTCAATTCCGTTTGCCTCAATTTCTTCTAATGCTGTTGCGATTGCTTCTGTCAAACCTGAAATTTCAGTTAAATCTTCATCCCAAAAACTTTTATTTTGCAAAGTCATTTGCGCTATTTTATTATAATTGCTTGATGTCCAAAGATTTTTAAAAAAAACAATAATATCTTCGCTATCGTTAACAGGTAAGTCAGCACCGTTCCAAGTCCCTTTGTAAAAACGAATTAAAGCTGCAAACGCAAAAGTTAAATGCACTGGAAGTTTTCCGTGTATTGCAACATATTCCGTTATACTTGGTAAAACACGCACTTTAAATTTTGAAATAGAATTTAAAGCAATTGTTGACAATAAATGCTTGATAAACGGGTTTCTAAAACGATCCAGAACTTCTTCAGAAAAGCTAGTCAGTTCTGCTTTATCCATGTTTAATGTCTCATTGATTTCGTCAAAAACAGCTTTGTTTACAAACTCACCAGTAAAAGCATTATCAACCGTTTCTTTTACCGTTTCATTTCCGTAAAGGAGAGAAAACGGCACCATTGCAGTGTGCGCACCATTTAGGATCCTCACTTTTCTGGTACGGTATGGCTGCATATCAGCAACAATTTTTACATCTAAATCTGTTTTTTCAAACGGAAGTTTTGTTTTTAATTTTTCATCTCCTTCAATCACCCATAAAAAGAAACTTTCTGCACTTACGATCAAGTCATCTTTATAATCTAACTGACTATTATACGCTTCGATTTCATCTTTTGGATATCCTGGTACAATTCTGTCTACCAAAGTATTGTGAAAAGAACAGCTGTTTAAAATCCAGAAAATAAAATCCTGTTTCAATTTCCATTCGATACTATATTTTAGAATAATTTCTTTTAAAGTATCAGAGTTGTAATTGATCAATTCGCAAGGAATAATCGTTAAACCTTTGGCTTCATCGCCATCAAAGTGTTTGAATCTTTCGTGCAAAAGGATAGTAAGTTTTGCGGGGAAAGAAGCCGGTGGCTGCATCGTTGGCAAATCAGAGGCAACATATTCAATTCCTGCTTCGGTAGTATTAGAAATGATAAAAGCCAGCTCTTCTTCTTTGGCCAAAGCCAAATAATCTTGAAAAGAAGCATAAGGATCAATTGCTTTTACGATATTGGTGATCAGCTCTTTTTCCTGAATTTCTTCTCCTTTTTTTACACCTTTCATAAACAAAGTGTACAATCCGTCCTGCTCATTAATCATGTTCACCAAACCTCTGTCAATAGGTTGTATCACCGCAATACCAGCATTAAAATTGGCTTCCTGATTAAGTTTTTGAAAAGCATATTCTACGAATGCTCTCAAAAAATTACCTTCACCAAATTGAACTATTTTTATTGGAAGTTTATTTGAAAACTCCGAGTTAGCTCTGTTTATCTTTTCCATTACAAATTTTTTAAAGTGTTTTAAATAACCACTGATACCTTTTTATTTTATGACAAAAGCGTTGCATTTTAAAAAGAAACATTACACTTGTTTAAACTAAAATAAAAGTTGCTGTGAGGAATGGCTTCTCTTATTTTGGCAAGCGTAATGCTCTTATAATTTTAAAATATAAACGATGCACGATAAAAAAATCGGGAGGATTACTCTTTGTTTATTTTCTAATATTTTTTATGATGTCTAAAACCTGACTTACTTTATTTTTTAAACCTTCAAAATCATGGTTATCAATAATATCTTTTGAGATCAATTGCGAACCAAGACCTACGCAAGTCGCACCTGCATTGAGCCATGAAGACAAACTTTCTACAGTGGGCAAAACACCTCCTGTTGGCATAATATTCGTCCAAGGACATGGTCCTTTTATTGCTTTTATAAATTCTGGTCCGTAAATATCACCAGGGAATAATTTTACGATTTCGCAACCTAATTCTTCTGCTCTTGCAATCTCGGTAAGAGAGCCACAACCCGGAGACCACAATACTTTACGGCGGTTACAGGCTATTGCAATATCTTCTCTAAAAACTGGTGTTACAATAAAATTGGCCCCCAAACTCATGTACAATGAAGCCGCAGCAGCATCGGTTATAGAACCCACTCCTAACATCATTCCGGGTAATTCTGCCAATGCATATTTGTTTAATGCTCCAAAAACTTCATGAGCAAAATCTCCTCTGCTGGTAAACTCCATCAATCTGGAACCTCCATCATAACAGGCTTTTAGTACTTTTTTACTGATTTCAATATCTGAATGAAAAAATAGCGGAACCATTCCGTTTTCTTTCATTGTTTGTGCTACTTCAATTCTTGAATATTTTGCCATATTTATGTGTATTATCGAGACACCAATCCCGAAGAATCGCCATCGATCATATTTTCAACTTCTTTGAGTGTAACCAAATTATAATCGCCTGCAATTGTATGTTTTAGACAGCAAGCCGCAACTGCAAAGTCTAATGCTTTTTGGTTATTATTTTTATAATTTAATAATCCGTAAATCAAACCACCCATAAAAGCATCACCACTACCCACGCGATCAACTACAGGAGTTACCTCTTTGACAGCAGCCTGATAAATTGCTTTTCCTTCGAATAAAATACCTCCAATTCTTTGGTGAGAGGCACTTACAGAATAACGTAACGTGGTGGCAACCGTTTTTAAATTCGGAATCAAATCAAACAACTTTGTATATAAAACAGGAAGCGATTTTTCGTCCTGATAATTCGGATTCACTTTTGGTAATCCTAACATAAAATAAGCGGTATCAATATCTCCTAAAATTACGTTGCTGTATTGTAGCATTTCGGGCATCACTTCGCTTGGTGTTTTGCCATATTGCCATAATTTTGATCTGTAATTTAAGTCGCAAGAAATCGTAATCCCTAATTGATGAGCTACTTTTATAGCCTCTAAACAAGCTTCGGCAGCACTCTCAGAAATCGCTGGCGTAATTCCACTCCAGTGAAACCAATCGGCGCCTTCTAAAACTTTCTCCCAATCAATACTTCCTTTTTGAATAGTTGCCATTGAGCTGTGCGCACGATCATACACAACATTACTGCCGCGTGTTCCCGCACCTGTTTCCAGAAAATAGATCCCTAAACGTTCGCCTCCGTAAATAATGTTTTTGGACTCCACATTCATTTTTCGCATTTCTTTCAAAGCAGAAATACCAATCTCATTTTCGGGTAATCTCGTTACAAACTCAGCATTTTCGCCATAATTGGCCAAAGAAACACACACATTAAATTCGCCTCCACCATAAGAAGCACCAAATGCCTTCGCTTGCGAAAAACGCAAATGCCTCTCTGTTGAAAGACGCAACATGATCTCTCCAAATGCAACTATTTTACTCATAATCAATACTTAATTAAAATTTAAAATATTCTTTTGCATTGTTATACGAAATATCAGCAACCAATTTTCCAATCCATTCCATATCAGCAGGAAGTTCTCCTCTTTGAATTTCATCTCCTAAAAGATTACACAAAATTCTACGGAAATACTCATGTCTTGGAAAAGATAAAAAGCTTCTGGAGTCTGTCAACATTCCCACAAAACAACTGATCAAACCCATGTTTGAGAGAGCGTTCAACTGTTTTGTCATTCCGTCCTTCTGATCCAAAAACCACCAGCCAGAACCAAATTGCACTTTTCCTCTAACACTTCCGTCGTTAAAGTTTCCAATCATGGTAGCCATTACTTCGTTGTCGGCTGGATTTAAGTTATAAATAATCGTTTTTGTCAATTTGTCTTTACTATCCAAAGCATTCAAAAATGAAGATAATTTTTGCGCTTGCGGATAATCTCCAATAGAATCCCAACCTGTATCTGGACCTAAAATTCTGTGCATACGTGCATTATTGTTGCGCAATGCCCCTAAGTGAAATTGCTGTACCCAACCTAATTCGTAATAACTTTCGGATAAAAACAATAAAATTGCACTTTGAAATTTTAAAGCTTCTTCTGGAGAAATCACTTGATTTTCTCTTTTCTTTTTGAAAATTGTAGTTACCTCAGATTCTGTGAAATTTTCAAAATAAATCTGATCCAATCCGTGGTCGCTTAATTTGCATCCATTATCATTAAAAAATTGAATTCTCTTTTTTAATGCATCGCGTAAATCAGCATACGTATTAATCGCTACGCCAGCAACCGTTCCTAATGTATTGATATAATCGTTGTAACCGTCATTTGCAATTAAAATGGCTTTATCAGGTCTAAAAGCCGTACTCATTTTAGTTTCAAAAGGATTTTTGGCTAATTTTTGGTGAAACTCCAAAGTATCAATTGGATCCTCTGTCGTACAAACCAATTCGGCATTTACCTTTTTTAACAAATTTCTGGTACTGTAAGCTTCTGAATTTATTTTTTCTGAAGTTTCGATATAAATTTTCTCAGCTGTCTTTTCATTCAACAATTCATGAATATCAAAATAGCGCGCCAATTCAAGGTGCGTCCAGTGGTACAAAGGATTACGCATCGTGTACGGAACCGTTTTTCCCCAATTTAAGAACTTATCTTTATCAGAACCAGTACCTGTTATAAATTGTTCATTAACACCCAAAGTACGCATCGCACGCCATTTGTAATGATCACCGTTTATCCAAACCTGAGTAATATTATCGAAAATTTTATCTTCGGTAATAAACTGCGGATTTAAGTGATTATGATAATCGATTATTGGTTGATTTTTAGAATAATTATGGTATAATTCTTCTGCGTATTTATTTTCAAGTAAAAAATTATCGTTTATAAATGTCTTATTTGCGCTCATGATTTTAATAAAATTGAGTAATTATTCGTTTGATGGTTTACCAATTGTCGCCAGAATTCCCCCATCTACATATAAAATATGCCCGTTGACAAAATCACTTGCTTTTGAAGATAAAAATATTGCTGCTCCAGCCAAATCGCTCGGATCGCCCCATTTTGCAGCAGGCGTTCTACTGATAATAAAATCATTAAACGGATTTCCGTCTACGCGAATAGGTTTTGTTTGTTCGGTAGCGAAATAACCTGGCCCAATTCCGTTAATTTGAACGTTGTATTTTGCCCATTCTGTCGCCATGTTTTTAGTTAGCATTTTCAGGCCTCCTTTTGCAGCAGCATAAGCGCCTACGGTATTACGACCCAATTCGCTCATCATCGAACAAATATTAATTATTTTTCCTTGTCTTCTTTCGATCATTCCTTTGGCAACGTGCTTAGAAACAATAAAAGGACTTACTAAATCAATATCAATCACTTCCTTAAAATCAGCAACTTCCATTTCGATTAAAGGAATTCTTTTAATAATTCCAGCGTTGTTGATCAGAATATCAATCGCTCCTACTTCGCTTTCGATTTTCGCAACAGCGGCAATAACTTCCTGCTCGTTGGTTACATTAAATTTATAACCTACTGCATTGATTCCTTCGCTTTGAAGTTCTTTTACAGCATCATCAATTTTTTGCTGAGAAGAATTTCCGTTGACCACAATTGTAGCTCCAGCCTGACCTAAACCCTTTGCCATTGCCATTCCGAGTCCGTGTGTGCTTCCAGTTATTAGGGCAATTTTTCCTTTTATATCAAATAAATTCATACTCTATTATCTTAATTCATTTATTTTGCAAACATCCATATCACCGTAATCTAAATTCTCACCCGCCATTCCCCAAATAAAAGTATAATTGCTGGTTCCTGAACCCGAATGTATCGACCATGGTGGCGAAATAACCGCTTGATGATTGTTCATCCAAATATGTCTTGTTTCTTGTGGTTGCCCCATAAAGTGACAAACTGCCTGATTTTCTGGTATATCCAAATAAAAATATACTTCCATTCTGCGATCATGTACGTGAGCAGGCATAGTATTCCAGACACTTCCCGGACGCAATTCTGTCATTCCCATTTGCAGTTGGCAAGTTGTGACCACGCCTCCAATAATCATTTGATTTACCGTACGGTGATTCGCCGTTTCCATTGCGCCTAATTGCAATTTATTAGCTTCTGACAAACTTACTTTTACTGTTGGGTAAGAAGTGTGAGCCGGTGCAGAATTGATATAAAATTTAGCCGGATTTTTGCTGTCATTGCTTTTAAAAACTACTTCTTTATTACCGCTACCGATGTACAAAGCATCTTTAAAATCTAACGGATATGATGTTCCTTCTACTATAACAGAACCGCTTCCTCCTACATTTATGATCCCAATTTCTCTTCTTTCCAGAAAATAATTTGCTTTTAATGGATCAATAGTTTCTAGTTTCAAGTCATTCACAGGAACTGCTGAACCTGCTATATATCTGTCATAATGAGAATAGGTTAGTACAATTTCATCCGCTTGCATTAAATCATCAATTAAGAATTCGTTTCTTAATTCTTGGGTATCATATTTTTTAACAGCTTCTGGGCTTGATGAGTATCTTGAACTATATTTTGTCATAATTTTATTTTTAATGTAATCGATTGCACAAAATTAAAATATTATTTTAAAATTACCTTTTAGAATGATTAAAAATTAAGGAAATCTTATAAATTAGTGATCGGACTGTACTTTGGTACCAAAGTTTTCATCACGATCCAGCCCGTTAAGTAACAAACCGCACAAATTGAAAAAATGATAAAATATCCTGCTTCAATTCCTTGAAAGCCCATAAAAGACATATTGGTATTTTTACTGTAATCAAATAACAATCCCGAACCTTTATTGATAATAGTAGAACCAACACCTCCGGCTAATCCGCCAATTCCGGTAATGGTTGCAATTGCTTTTTTAGGAAACATATCTCCCACTGTCGTAAAAATATTTGCCGACCACGATTGGTGAGCAGCACCCGCGATACCAATAATAATTACCGGAATCCAATACGAAATGTATCCTAAAGGCTGAGCGATCAAAGCCAATAAAGGGAAAAATGCAAAAATCAGCATCGCTCTCATTCTTCCTTCGTAGGGGTTCATTCCTTTTTTTTCTACAAAATAAGTAGGTAACCAACCTCCAATAATAGAAAGTAATGTAATCATATAAAGCACGAACAAAGGCAAAGCAGCTTCAGTAGAATCCATTCCGTAAACAGAACTCAAATAAGCCGGCGTCCAGAACAAGAAAAACCACCATACACCGTCTGTCATAAATTTACCAAAAGCAAAAGCCCATGTTTGTTTGTATTTTAAACATTCGATAAGAGAAACCTTTGTGGTCGTTTCAGGAACATATCCCACTAATTTACTGTCTGCGATATCATCTTGCTGGATATACTCTAATTCTGATGCACTTACTTTTGGATGTCTTTCTGGTTTGTCATACATAAAAACCCAAAATCCCATCCAGACAAAACCTAAAGCTCCAATAATAATAAAAGCCATTTCCCAACCAAAAGATTCAGCAATAAACGGAATTGTAATTGGTGCCGCTAAAGCCCCAACAGTCGCACCTGCATTAAAAATACTGGTCGAAAAAGCTCTGTCTTTTTTCGGGAAATATTCTGCTGTTGTTTTTATAGCCGCCGGAAAATTTCCTGCCTCACCAACTGCCAAAACAAAGCGCGCAAAAATAAACAAGGTAACACTCACATTTATTACCATTCCTGTATCATTAACTGTGTGAATGACTTCTCTTGCTCCTTCAAAACCTACTAACCAATTGCCTGTGATGATTCCCGAGGTTACAATACCGCAAAATGCATGCAGACACGCACCAAAAGACCATATTCCGATAGCCCATAGAAAACCTTTTTTTGTGTCTAACCAATCGACAAATCTTCCTGCAAATAGCAAAGAAACTGCATAAAAAATAGAAAACAATGCTGTAATATTTCCGTAATCGTTATTTGTCCAATGAAACTCCGGTGCGATAAAATCACTCCATGTCAAAGAAAGAACTTGTCTGTCTAAATAGTTAATCGTAGTAGCAAAAAACAACAACGCACAGATACTCCAGCGATATCTTCCAGTAGGTGTATTGGTTTGACTCATAATAATGGTATTTGTTTAATTTCTAAAAGCCGAAATAATTATAAATTATCTTGTAACAAAAAAAATGTAATCGATTGCACAAATATAGTTTTAAATCTTTATATACCAAATAATTTATACATAAAATTATTTTACTATCAAAAATAAACATATCAGATAAAAAAACTTATATAAATTTACACATTAAGCAATATATTTGTTAAATGATATGTTACATTTTTCGATCCTACTTAATATTTACCAAAACATTGTAAATGGAAGCATTTAATGAATAATTTTGGTATTAAGAATTTGTTAAACTTCTTGAGGAAACAATTTTTAAACACAAAACAAAAAGCTACTTTTACGGCTGTAATACATAAAAAAAGTTGGTAAAAAAAGCTATTTTTAAACCCAATAAGACGAACTATTACTTAATATATCATCAAATTGAAAACTTCAACACCAGATTATTGGAAACAAGTACTTATAATAATTGTACTATTTATGGGTATTACCAATGAATTACAAGCTCAGGATCAAGTTATAAATTTATGGAAAACAATTCCTGATGAGCTTCAAGCTCCGGATTATCAGGAAAAAGAAATTATTAAGGATCAATTAGTGCAAAGCATTAATAAAGTAACAATTCCAACCCTAAGTATTTTTTTTCCTAAGAGTACAAAGCCCAATCAAACCGCGGTAATAATTTGTCCCGGCGGAGGTTATTCGCATTTAGCGATGGACAAAGAAGGCATCAAAGTCGCAAAATGGCTCAATGATTTAGGGATTGTTGCTTTTGTTTTAAAATACCGATTACCAAGTGATTTGATTATGAAAAACAAAACAATTGGACCTTTGCAAGATGCTCAGGAAGCAATTCGCTATGTTAGGCAGAATGCCCTAAAATACGGAGTTGATCCTACTAAAATAGGGATTATGGGTTTCTCAGCTGGAGGACATCTTGCAGCTACTGCTTCTACACATTACGACGATATCGTTTATCAATCGACTAACAAGGTGAGTGCACGACCGGACTTTTCTATTTTAATTTACCCTGTTATTTCGATGGAAAACACGATTACACACAAAGGATCTCAGACTAGCCTTTTAGGTGTAAATCCTTCCGTAACTTTAATTGAATCGTTTTCTAATGAGAAAAAAACAACAAAAGAAACCCCTCAAGCATTTTTAGTTCATGCTACAGATGATACGGTTGTTGTTCCCGAAAACAGTATTAATTATTATCTGGCTTTAAAAAATAATGGAGTTCATGCCGAGTTGCATCTTTACGAAAAAGGCGGCCACGGTTTTGGTTTAGGCATAAAAGATACTAGCTTTTTCTGGACAAAAGCGTGTGAAGAATGGTTAAAATCAGATTCTTTTTAAAAATAAAAAAGATCTTTAATTGGATAAATTGTACTTTAAAAAAATTGGTCAGGAACTAAACTGCTTCCTGACCAATTACTTCATATATCCGTATATTTAGATAGTTTGTTTTCTATTCTTTTTCTGAACCCAATTCCGAACCGGTTCATCATAAAATTTTTGACACAAATAAGCAATTACAATACTGCTAATCAAAAGCAAAATTCCCATACCAAATCCGTCTTTCAGTGAAACTTTGTTGTCTACAACCCAAGCCGTGTACCAATAAATAAGCGGATAATGCGTAATATAAAGAGGATATGAAATATCGCCGAGCCATTTGCATATCTTGGCCGAAAAGGCATTTTTAATTTCACCACCTGCGCCAATGGCTACAATGAGTGGGAACATTAAAATAATACAAAATGATTCATATAATCCGTTCATCCAAAGACTATTTTCATCCCCTATTCTTGGAATCACAAGTATAGCAGTAATCAACAAACTGCACAGCCAAAAAGCTCATCTTATATGCACTATTTTCCCCAATCTATTGAGTAAAATACCAGCAAAAAATGGATATAATAAACGCGTAAAACCAACATTGAGCTGCTCAACATTCAAAGACCAACCCCCAATAACATCTCCTTTTGTACCGAAAACAGTATAATTAATAAGTATTCCGGCAAATAGTAAAACAAATACAGCCAGTACTTTATTCGAAAATTTACGAAAAAATAAAGCGTATAAAATATTAGCAATATATTCAAAAAAAAGCGACCAGGCGGGACCATTTAACGGATGCATTTCTCCCAAACCACGTATATCTGCAGATGGTGTTAGCGGAATTAAAGTAAAACCAACGACCATCACTAGTAGTAATTTCCAGACGGACATATCTGCAATCATAGGAAATAAAAGAGCTGAAGCTTGCAAATAATACAGTAAAGCACCAATTATAGATCCCATAATAACCATGGGTTGCAGCCGAATGAGCCTTCTTTTATAAAACTCCCACTGCGTCATTTCTCCCCAGCGATCGTCGTACGCATACGCAACTACAAAACCTGACAAAAGGAAAAAGAAATCGACCGCCAAATAGCCATGATTGATAATTTGCTTAAAACGATTACCACCCGAGAAAGCTTCAAAAATGTGAAAAGCCACTACCAAAATGGCAGCAACTCCTCTCAAACCATCAAGAATTTCGTAATGTTTTTTTGGTTTTATAACTACTGAAGATACGCTCATAAATTATTTTTTGGTGGTTATAGGTTAGTTTTTTATTTTAAATTAAGAATAAATAGAAAACTGATTTAAAAATTCTTCTTACTATTCCTGATGATTTTTAAGCCATTCTGCTCTTCTTTGATCGGGCAAATGTTTTACAGTAAAATTTTCGAATTTAGCTTCAAAGCCTTTCCCGTCAGGTGAAGCAGCCATCAAACCAACCATGACAGGCGTATTGTCTTGCAAAGGCGCATTTCTGGTTAGAGTATAATTTTTATCATCATACGAAAAGAAAATTTCGATAGCATCTAATCTTCTCACTACTTTTATCCATACAAATGGTGGTATTTTTTCTAAAGTTGTTACACTCCAATCGCTTTTTTCATGCGTTACAACGGTACTGATATTGAATTTTCCGTCAACGAATTCTACACCAGTTTTGATATAATTTTTTTCATCCACACGAATCATTAGTCCCATTTGATCAAAACGAGCTTTGTAATCTCCTGTCAATTTTACCTTTGCTTCAAACTCACCTCCATAATTAGCATAGCAAAATGGAGCGTCATCAACTGTAAATCCGTAATGAGAAATGCGCCAATAATCGCTGTTAGCTGTAACATTCATAATCAAAGTATTGTTTTTAATCTCCCATTTTTCGGGCTCATTAAACCATTGCATTTTATTTAGGCTTTGCGCCGAAAGGCCTTGAAATACACAAAGCACTATCCAAATTATTATATTTTTTTTCATATCATTTAATTTTTAGATCAATAAAGCTGCAACAATTTTGAACCGTTGCAGCTTTAAAACAAACCAATATGTAATAATGAAATTATTGAAGTGAAAAACTCACTTTAGATTTTAAATCGGTTGAAGAAGCTCCGATAATAGCTTCAAAATCGCCAGGTTCGGCAACCCAGTCGTGTTTTTTATCATCAAAGAAACTCAAAGCTGTTTTATCAACTGTAAAAGTCACTGTTTTTTCTTCTCCCGCTTTAAGCGAAATTTTCTCAAACCCTTTTAATTCCTTTATTGGGCGAGGCAATGACGATTTTAAATCACTGATGTACAACTGAACCACTTCTGAACCTTCACGGGCTCCAGTGTTTTTTACTTTCACAGAAAATGTAATTTGATCTCCCGCACTCATTTGTTTTTTGTCGGCCGTTACTTTTCCGTACTCAAAAGTCGTGTAACTTAATCCGTGTCCAAAAGAAAACAGAGTTTTTGCTTTTTGTTTGTCTGCATAACGGTATCCCACAAAAATTCCCTCTTTGTAGTTGACCTCATCGCCACCCGGAAAATCTCCCAGAGCGTGTGCTCCATTGTCTGCTAATGTTACAGGAAAAGTAAAAACCAATTTTCCAGAAGGGTTTGCATCACCAACCAAAACCGCTGCTAGTGCATTACCAGCCTCAGTCCCTAAGAACCACCCTTGTACAATTCCGGGAACTTCTTTTACCCATGGCATTGCTACAGCATTTCCAGAAATATTAATAAAAACGACATTTTTATTTACTTTAACCAAATCTGATATTAATTGATCCTGATGGTATGGAAGTCCCAATTCTTTACGATCAAAACCTTCGTCATCCTGGTATTCACTTTTATTCAAACCTCCTATAAAAAGAACGATATCGGCATCTTTTGCTACTTTTAATGCTTCGGCAGACAATTCGGCCGCAGAGCGTTTTTCTTCCAGACTAACTTTTGCCACCACCCCGTTATACTCACTTGTGGGATCGCCTACATAACCACGGGCGTACACAATCTGGGCCTGGTTGCCAATTCTTTTCTTCAAACCTTCCAGAGGTGTGATTTCATATCGCGCTTTAAGCGAAGAGCTACCACCACCTACAGTCATCATTTTGATTGCATTTTCGCCAATAACAGCAATTTTCTTTGTTTTTGAAAGGTCTATTGGCAAAATATTGTTTTTGTTCTGCAAAAGCACGATTCCCTCTTCTGCGATTTTTAAACCAGCCTGAGCATGTTCTTGCGTTCCAAAAGAGCCAAAAGGTCTGTTTTTATCCATATTAGTCAAAAATGACAAACGCAAAACACGACGTACTTTATCGTCTAATTCTTTGGTTCCTGCTTCTCCAGATTTGATCATTTTTGCATATGGAGCTGCCAAATAGTAGCTGTCATAAGCATTGCTGGTTCCCCATGTAAGTCCGTTGGTCCAAGAACCAAATTCTAAATCCAAACCGTTATAAATTGCCTGTTTTGTATCGTGAACACCTCCCCAATCTGAGATTACAACCCCTTTAAAACCCCATTCTCCGCGAAGTATATCATTCAATAAAAATTCATTGTGGCAGCAATGTTGTCCTTTGTATTTATTGTATGAACCCATTATTGCCCACGCATCACCCTCTTGGACAGCCGCTTTAAAAGCAGGCAAATAAATCTCATACAGCGCACGATCCTCTACGATTACGTTTACAGCGTTACGATTGGTTTCCTGATTATTGAGTGCAAAATGCTTTACACAAGCCGCCACTCCGTTTGATTGTACTCCTTTAATATAAGGTACTACCATTTTTGAGGCTAAGAAAGGATCTTCGCCCATATATTCGAAATTACGACCATTTAAAGGCGTTCTGTAAATGTTTACACCAGGTCCTAATAATACATTTTTGTTACGAAAACGAGCTTCCTCTCCAATTGATTTTCCATATAACGAAGACAATTCTTTGTTCCAAGTTGCAGCAAGCGCCGTAAGAGCAGGAAAAGCAATGCAGGAATCGTTTGTCCAACCCGCCTGCTTCCATTCGTCCCATAAAACCTCGGTACGAATTCCGTGTGGTCCATCGGTCATCCAGTTTTCCGGAATGCCTAAACGTGGTACACCAGGCGAACTAAATTTTGACTGCGCATGAATCATGGCGATTTTCTCCTCGAGTGTCATTCGCGAAAGCGCATCTTCTACACGATCGCTTATTGGTTTTTTATCATCTAAATAAAGGGGAAGTTTATTTTGCGCATTTACACCAATTGCACCCCACAACAGTAAAACAACAACTGTTTTAACATTTTTAAACATAACTGTATTTTTTAGTATTTTTTGTAATCAAAGAGTTTCTGGTCAAAAAACATCTTTTAAGAGTATTGTAAAACTAAAACGTTATCGTACGTATTTGATTTTTAAAGACAAAAAAGTAGTATTTTAAAAAATCAAATACCTGAAAAACAATCAATTAAACAAAAATAAATAGTAAAAAAAGTAGTGGATTTAAAATAATTTTATTTAATTTTTACCGAAATCGAGCCAATTTTGACAACCATTTCCTCAAAATCATTTCGCGAAACAGCGGCTTTATTTCGAGCGCGGGTTCTGTAATTATAAATCGTGCTCAAAGAGTAACGAAGAAAAGCAGCAATTTTTACGCTATCGTTGATCCCTAATCGTATCAAAGCAAAAATTCTCAATTCGGTGTTTAGGAGTTCGCCTTGCTTTAGAACGATCTGTTCTTCTGGAATAAGCAGTGCGTTGAAATCTTTCACGAAAGTGGGATATAAATTGAGAAAGATACTGTCGAAATGCTTGTATAATTCTTCAAGCTCGTTGTCGATTAAAGTAGTCGATTTAAGCATTTTGTGAATTTCTTCAAACTGTTTAGCGGTTGCTTTTTTGTTTAAAATGATACGGTAATTCTCGATTTTATTGATGTACGTTGAGCAAAGGTGAAAAAAGTGTGCAATATATTCTTCTTTGATATGATTGGACTCAGACAACTGAGCGTTTCTTTCCTGCAACTGATTATTGGTTTCGGAAATATCTTTGTTTAATTCGACTAATTTTTGACTAGTTTCGTACAATTCTCCACGAATTTTAGAAACCTTTTTCATCTGTTTGTAAACATAAATCACGGCCACGATCAAAAATACCGAAAGCAAACTAATACATAAAAGATACAATTGTAATTCGGTTTTTCTTTTTGCTTCTCTTTCTAAATAGGCTGTATTGATAATCGAATACACCTCAGACATGAGCAAAGTTCGAAACTGAACATTACAATACAGAGCATCCTCAATTGCCGATTGAGTGAGTTTATACGCCATATCTACATCACCAATTTCGTAAAAAACCAATGCCAATTCCTGTAGAGAAGCGTTGTCTTTTATAGCATTTTTGATATCTGCTGTGGCCGAAAGTGCGTAGTATTTTTTTCTTAATTCTAATTCGTGTGTACTTTCATAAATACTTCCAAAAAGATACGTAATCATCGCATACTGAGAATCCTCTTCTTTTGTGTCTTTTAATAAAACAAATAATTGCTTTTTAGCGGTTTCCAATTTTTTCTGAGAAATATTCTTCTGAATTAAATTGATTTTATAATCGAGTGATGAGGATGGTAAAACCGCCAACAAAGAATCCCTATATTTGGCAATTTGGGCAATATATTGCTTGCTGACACTATTGGCATTGTAATGCTCAAAAAACTCTCTGTACACCACATAATAGTTGGAAAGCAATGATTTTGCTAAGTCTTTTTTATGAATGCTTTTTAAAATAGCTTCGGATTCTCGGTATTTTCCTGACGAAGAATATAAATTGGCCAATTGCAATTGTGCCCAATCTTTTAGCTCTTTATTTTGAAGTTTTTCTGCAATTTTGAGGTTTTTCTTTACATATAAAATTGCCGAATCTGAATTGAATTTTTGATATTCTGCGTACAGCGCTTTGTTGTAATTGTATTCCTGCTCCTTTGATAAATTCTCGGATTTTAATTTTTTGAAATTTAAAATACGCTCTTCCTTAAGCAAAACATACTTTTGCTTGTTGGCCAATGCATGATTTAATTTTATCAGAATAGTTTTGGTACTATCCGATGCCTGGACAGGACAAACTAGAAAAATTAATAAAATAAGGAGCAAAAACTTTTTCAAGAGAATTAGAGATAAAAAGAATATGACTTACAAATATAGAACAAACTGCCACACAAACCGAATTATTTTAGGCACAAAAAAGACTGATGGCGAATCAGTCTTTTTTCTATTTAACCAAAAATATTTAGAATTAATTACGGTTTAAGTTCATTAAACGGAACATCCAATTCAAATGCCTTTTTTGCCTTTTCGACCGTAATTTCTTTCTCAACTGTAAATTCAGTTGTGTTTTTAATATCCGATGATGAAGCACCAATAAGCAGTTTATATGTTCCTGCTTCAGCCACCCAAGCATTTTTACTTTCTAAAAAAGAAGCCAAATCTTTAGGAGAAATTGTCAATTGTAAAGTGCTGCTTTCTCCCGGTTTTAATTCTTTGGTTTTAGCAAAGGCTTTCAACTCTTCTTTTGGTTTATCAATAGATTTTGATGGCGCCGAAAGATACAATTGTACCACTTCTTTACCTGCTATTTTCCCTGTGTTTTTTACGGTAACCGAAACAGTCAACTTATCTTTAAACACGCTGTTGCTTAATTTCACATCAGAATAGGCAAAATAAGAATAGGACTTTCCAAAACCAAATTCGTACGAAGGCTTGACGTTAAAAGTACTAAAATAACGGTATCCTACATAAACGCCTTCTTCGTAAGTTACAGTTGTTGGGTTCTCTATCGGGGTTCCCAACCAGTTTTTTGCCGATGGTGTATCTTCATATTTCATTGGGAAAGTCATCGTTAATTTTCCCGAAGGATTTACTTTTCCCGAGAAAACATCTACTACCGAGTTTCCTCCTTCTTGTCCAGGTTGCCACGAAAGCAAAATAGCATCTACTTTGTCCTTCCAGCTGGCTGTTTCAATCACGCCGCCAATATTCATAATCACGACCACTTTTTTTCCTTTGGCATGAAAAGCCTCAGAAACATTGTTGATCAACACTACCTCATCTTCGGCCAAATTAAAATCATTATCAACAGTACGGTCGCCACCTTCTCCAGAATTTCTTCCAATGGTGATAATAGCCAGTTCTGATGAAACTGCTTTCTTTTCTATTGCCTCTTTTTCTAATTTTAATTCTGGTAATCGCTGTGGCAAAGCCAAAATTCCTCTTTCCTCACGGCTTTTGAGTTCCGCCGCTTTTTCTTTGGCTACAAAAGGGGTGTAAAGTGTTTTTAATTCTTCGTCAAGCGAAAATCCCGCTTTAGACAAACCTTCGATCAAAGAAACAGTATAGGCTTCATTTACATCTCCGCTCCCCGTTCCGCCTGCGATAAAATCATACGATGTTACGCCAAAAACGGCCACAGAAGCAGCTTTATTAGTATACGGCAAAACATTTTTATCATTTTTTAACAACACCATTCCTTCAGAGGCGGCTTGTCTGGTTATTTGGGCATGCTTTGTTAAATTGGGTTTATCCGAATATTTATAATTACTCATAATCGGAGATTTCAAAACCAATTCTAAAATTCTTTTTACATTCAAATCAACCACTTCTTTAGCAAGTTTGCCGCTTTTCATGTCCTCGATAATAGCCTTTTTCTGAGCAGGAAGTCCCGGCATTAGCAAATCGTTTCCGGCTTCTAATTGCTGGGTTACATTGCTTGTACCTGATATAATCGAATTAAAACCGGCATAACCTCCAAACCAATCCGTCATTACAATTCCTTTAAAACCCCACTCATTGCGGAGAATATCGGTCAATAAATCTTTTCTGGCAGAGGTGTATGTACCATTTATCAAATTATAAGAAGACATTACGGTCCAGGGATTTGATTCTTTTACAGCAATTTCAAAACCTTTTAAATAAATTTCGCGCATGGCTCTCTCGCTAATGTGTTCATTAATCGAAAGACGATTGGTCTCTTGATTATTCGCCGCAAAGTGTTTGATAGAAGTGCCAACACCATTCGACTGAATTCCTTTTACCATTGCCGAAGCTATTTTTCCGGCTACCAAAGGATCTTCAGAATAATATTCAAAATTTCGTCCGCACAAAGGATTTCTGTGAATGTTGAGTGCTGGAGCTAACAAAACATCTACTCCATACTCTTTTACTTCGCTCCCCATTGCTTTACCAACACTTTCAATCAAGGCCTCATTCCAAGTAGAAGCCAAAGCCGTTCCAACTGGAAAAGCGGTACAATAATAAGTATTTTTATCGTTTGTACGAATAGGTTTGATACGCAGTCCCGCCGGGCCATCGGCTACAATAACAGCAGGGATTCCTAGACGTTTAATTTCGTAAGTACCTCCTGCAGCACCAGGCACGCGTCCCTCGATGGCGCCTACAACAGGCGTTAAACCATCAAAGCCGGGCATTCCGGTTCCCATCAAAAAATTAGCTTTTTCCTCATCAGTCATTTTATTGACCAAATCTGCAGCACGTTCCTGAATAGAAAGTCTTGTATCCTCGTAAATATCAAGTTTTCCGTTGTTATTTAAATCTTTAAAAGTAAAGCCTTTAATCGTAAGAAGTGGCGGATTATTTTTTTCATCAGAAATACTATTCCATGACAAATTAGAAATTACCACTGCGGTCAAAAATGATACTCGTGCTGTTTGTATTATTGTTTTTTTCATACTTGAAAAATTTAAAATGTGGTTGTAAATAGTAAAGTATAATGGCTAAAGAATTCATTGCTTCATTATGAAGCAATATTAATTATTTTTTCTCATATCAGCAAATAAAATAGTCTAAAATTTAATTAACCATAATTAATAAGTGTTATATATTTATTATTACCAATAAATACAGTATTTAGATAACAATTAAATAGTGAAACAAAAACATTCAGAAGCAACTATCTTAAAGAAAAACAGTAAATTTGAACATAAATCAAAAAAATGGAACTCAAAAAAATACTTGAAACCCAATCTGAAGCGTCGTGGAAAAAATACATTCCCACACTTTCTATTGATTGTGTTATTTTTGGTTTTTACGAAACTTCCTTACAGGTTTTGACTGTCAAAATGAAAGATCAGGAGGCTTGGGCGTTACCAGGTGGTTATGTGCAAAAAGATGAAAATGTAGATGACGCAGCCATTCGGATCCTAAAAGACAGAACGGGTACCGAAAATGTTTATCTGCAGCAATTTTATACTTTTGGAAATCTAAAACGTTCCGAAAGTGCTTTTGAAGCTTATGATGACAGCATCTGGAACAAGCAACGTTTTGTGTCGATTGGATATTATGCGCTGGCAGATTTTTCGAAAGTAAATTTAATCATTGACAAATATTCTACGGCTTGCGAGTGGCATTCTATCGATAATCTTCCTTCGTTTATGATGGACCATCGCACTATTTTTGACAAAGCATTGTTGACACTTCGCGAGCAATTAAACCATCATCCGATTGGGTACAACTTGCTTCCTGAGAAATTTACAATGCCTGAACTTCAAAAGTTATACGAGATCATTTTGGGTAAAAAATTGAACCGAGGAAATTTTTACCGCAAAATATTACGGTATGATATTCTAACCAAATTAGACGAATCTCGCAAAGGCGGAGCGCATAAAGCTCCTGATTTGTACAGCTTTGATCTGGAAAAATACAATAATGCTTTGAAAGAAGGCTTAAAAGGGAGTTGGTAAGTTTAGTAAACCATATAAGTTATTTTTATTCTATGAAATAAATAACTTATATGGTTCGAAAAATTATACCGCAATCGGAGCCGCTAAACAACTCTCGGGAATATCAAAAGCATTGACTAATGCGACCGCATCTGGTCGAATGTCCCAACACAATTGATTGACCATTTTACGAATTGCTTTTGTTTTTACGGCTTCCATATAACCATCTTCCAGATACCATGCTTTGTTTTTCTCAATCTGCGCCAATGCATACAATTGATTTAGTTTTGTCAAAATTTCTTTGATTTTTACATCTTCAATGGCCTGAATAGCCGCTTGAAATTGTTCTAAAACTACTCTTTCTAAATACGCTTCTGCTACGTCAATCATTTGATGTTGTACAACATTGAAAGCATCATAAGGTTCTAAACCACTGTCTACCAATTTCTTGATACGTCTTGCTGCCGATGCCAGAATTGTTTTTTCTCTATGAATAAATGCCTGAATATGAAATTGATCATCCAGTAAATGCTCGTCATCAGTTCTGCGAGTGGCAATTGGATTTTTCTCGGCAATAGCCGTTTTGGCATTTTCATACACATAATTGATAATGCCTAAAGAACCCATTTCTCCGAACGATTTTCTAAATTCAGACAAGCGATTTTTGGCTACCAGTTGCATCAAAACAGTATTATCACCTTCGAAAGTAGTATAAATTTCGGTATCATTTTTTAGAGCGTCAATTCTGTTTTCAGACAAATAGCCTTTTCCACCAATTGCTTCGCGGCATTCCTGCAAAATATCCCTAGTGCTCCAGGTTGAATAGGATTTCATACCAGCAGCCAAAGCTTCGATTTCCTGCATTTCATCTTCTGTTTTGTTTAAAAAACGTTTCGTAAGATATTGCAAAGCAAAATGAACAGCATACGTTTTGGCAAGATGCGGAAGCAACCTGCGTTGGTGCATTCTGTAATTTAAAATTGGTACTTCAGAACCACCTTCTGGTCCAAATTGTCTGCGTAGATCGCTGTAGCGAATAGTAATTGTTAGCCCTGATTTAGCCGCAGCCAATGCCGAACGCGGGATTCCGATTCTTCCACCAACCAAAGTTCCTAACATCGTAAAAAAGCGTCTGTTATCACTTGGTATTGGGCTTTCAAATTCTCCTTTATCATTTACAGAAGCAAATCTGTCGAGCATATTCTCTTTCGGAATTATTACTTTATCAAAAGAAATTGTCCCGTTATCAACCCCATTTAGACCCATTTTATGACCACAATCGCCAATGGTAATTCCACTTAGCGTATTGCCTTCCGCATCACGAAGAGGAACTATAAAAGCATTTACACCATAATCGTGATCATCAACAATTAGTTTTGCAAAAACCGTGGCCATTTGCCCATGAACGGCTGCGTTACCGATGTATTCTTTTTGCGCTTTTTCGTGAGGCGTATGAATCGTAAACGTTTGATCTTTATGATTGTAAGTTGCAGTAGTTTCGAGACCTTTTACATTAGAACCATGATGCGTTTCGGTCATGGCAAAACAGCCTGGGAGTTTTAAAGTACCGATATCATTTAAATATTTGGCATAATGTTTTTCTGTCCCTAGAGATTGAACGCTCATTCCCCATAGCCCAAATTGAACACCAAACTTGATGACTAAACTCAAGTCATGGTAACTCAGGGTTTCCATAATAGCAAAATAATCAGCAATGTTTTCTCCTCCTCCGTAGCGCTTCGGATAGGCCATGTTTCCAAGATTTTCTTTGGCTAAAATTTTACACCAATCATAAACGGTTTCTCGATATACAGCTACATCTGCCGACGTTTCATAAGCAAATTCGGGTCTTGAAATAACTGTTTTTACTTTTTTTATAATTTCAGCTTGCTCTCCATCCAAAATTTTGGTTATTTTTTGAATGTCAAAATTATTTGTGGTTTGAGAACTCGCTGTAAAAGAGTCGGCTTTACTTTTAAAATTCTGAATTACTTCTTCGCCTAAAATTCCTAAATCATTTTCTAATTTTAAAAAATCGCTTTCTGATACATAAATATCTGAATCCTTTTCTGAAAGAGCTCCTGCAAGTTCAAAAATATTTTTTATCGAAGGTTTATTCTGAATCGTTTTTGTAATATCTGCTTTCCATTGTGAGAGTTCATTTCGCGAAGGCGGATTTGAAATATCAATTTTAGAAAAAAGGTATTCTTGATCTTCTGGTGAAATTCCAGTTTTAGAAATGATAAATTCTTTTAAAGTTGTAAACTCTTTTTGGGTCAGAAGATCATCGGACCATAATAAATAAAATAAAGGCGTGAAGGCTTGTAGCTTAGTATTTTTCATAATAAATTTTAAATCGTTTTGGAAAATCAAGATTATAGTACAACTGTTTTGAACAAAAAAAAACAGAAATGAAAAATAATCATTCCTGTTTGAATATCCTGTTAAGGTTGTGGTAATTTTATTAATTTTTAGAAATCGGAATCCATCTTTGTTTCATTGCAAAAATATGATGCGAATTAAAAACTAAAACTGCAGCAAAAATAATTCCGTAGGCGATCACTTGTATCAGACTAATTGGTTCGTGATAAAAAAAGGTAGCCAAAGCAAAAGCTATCATCGGATTAATATTTAATAACATTCCGACAGTAGAGGAATTAAGTCCAGAAAGCGCATATAAATTCAAAAACAACGGAAAAATAGTAAAAAGTACTGCTATGGTTTCAATATAAAAATAAAATTTAAATTCTGTTGGAAAAGGACCGCTGTAAGCTGGGTAAAAAGGCAATAAAAACAACGCTGCCAGCGAAATATGAAACGTAAGCACGATAAACTTGTCAAAACCTTTGTTCGCGCGCTGACTCACTAAATAACAGGCGTATGTAAACCCAATAATAATGCTGAAAAACATGTCCATAATATCGGCATAAGACAATAGTAAACAGCCGGAAATACTTAACCCAACAGAAATCCATTGTGTTCTGCTTAATTTTTCATGCAAAATAAAATACGCCAGCAAAGTGGTCAAAATTGGACAAACGAGGTAAGCCAAAGAAGTCGCTTTTACACTCACATGATTCATTACATAAATAAAGGTAAACCAATTGGAAGTGAGAAAAATACTGCCACCAATGTTTAATAAAATCGTTTTTCTTTTTTGAGATTTTGGCAATGCCTTAAATGTTGCTACCGTTTCTTTTAACATTTTTCTTTTAAAAGCAAAAACGATCAACAGCATCAAAATACTACAACTAAAAACACGATTGAATAAAATATCCAAAGAAGGATACGCATGAATTGGCTTTAAAACCAAGCTAAAAAATCCCCAGATGGTGTATGCGGTAATTGCCGCTACGTAGTATTTTGTTGTTTTCACGAAATTCTAATTTATTAATTCTATTGAAACAAATTTCTAAAAAATAAAACAGCAATACAGATACAGTTTTTGTAAATTGCACCATAACAGTTTTTTTATGAAAAATTCAAATTACTTGTATTTGCAATTCGCTGATAGAATCGAAAAGCAAATAAAATCGGGGGTTTTAAACGTTGGCGACAAATTGCCATCGATAAGAGAAGTCTGTGCTGAAACAGGGTACAGCATGAGTACGGTAAGCAAAGCCTATTACGAAATTGAAAGCCGATCACTAATAGAATCACGACCACAATCAGGCTACTATGTGAGCAATACCTCTGCGAGAATTATTGCTGAGCCTTCGCCAAGTAGTCCTATTTTAAGATCTGCCAATATCGATCGTGAAGATTTAATCGATCAAGTTTACGGCAATATGACCGATGACAACATTACGATGCTTTCGTTGGGTTTTCCGTCTAATGAGCTGCTTCCGATTGCCAAATTAAATAAAGGAATGATTCAGGCAATGCGCCAGCTGCCCAATAGCGGTACCAGTTACGAGCAAGTACAAGGCAACCTTAACCTTAGAAGAGAAATTGCAAGATGGTCTTTTACATGGGGCGGATCCCTGACTGAAGATGATATTGTGACCACACCCGGATGTACTAGCGCAATATCGCACTGCTTAAGAACGTTAACCCAACCTGGAGATACGATTATCACCGAAAGTCCAGCTTATTTCGGAATTTTGCAGTTGGCCAAATCATTGGGATTGTACATTATGGAACTACCCACCAACATGACCACCGGCATAGAATTGGATGCATTAAAAAAAGCACTTTCAACCAAAAAAGTAAGCCTTTGTTTACTTATGAGTAATTTTAGTAATCCGTCCGGAAGCATGATGCCAGCAGAACATAAAAAAGAAGTCGTAAAACTGATGGAATTTTATAATATTCCGCTCATAGAAGATGATATACATGGGGATTTGTACTTTGGCTCAAGCCGACCAACCAACTGCAAAACCTATGACGAAAGTGGTATTGTGCTTTGTTGCAGTTCTGTATCTAAAACGCTTGCTCCGGGTTATCGTGTGGGCTGGGTATCTCCGGGAAAATTTAAAAAAGAAATATTGCGCAACAAAATTTATCACACGCTCTCCTCACCTACTATTACGCATGAAGTAGTTGGCGATTTCTTGAAAAATGGCAGATACGAAAATCACCTTAGAAAAATACGTCAAATACTGCATCAAAACTGTAATAATTATATCAATACTGTTTTAGAATCGTTTCCTGCAGGTACAAAAGTGAGCCAACCACAAGGCGGGTTTTTCCTCTGGGTAGAATTAGACAAAAAAATAGACACTGGGGACTTTTATCATTTGGCTATGAAACATAATATCAGCATTGCGCCTGGTCGAATTTTCTCTTTTCAGGATCAATTTTCAAACTGCATGCGATTGAGTTTTGGCCTTCCGTGGACTAATGAATTAAGGCATTCGATACAAACTTTAGGCAAACTGCTCGATTCATAAAAAAAAACAGACAGCAAAAACAATAAAGCAATGCTGTCTGGCTAACAATTAAGAAACCAAAATTAATTATAAGACATAGTATTCATCTTTATTTACTTTTGCTGGTAGCGACTTTAGATCAAATTCATTTATGATATCAAATTCGCTTTGATATTCGTTAAGCATTTGCATTAAATTCTTTTCAATTGTGTTCGAAATAGCAGTAACCGGCGTATCTGTTGGTCTGTTTTCGAAAGGATCTTGTAAATGAATGGCCATTTTTTCGATTAAGAAGAATGTACCTCCAATAATAGTAATCAACGGAATTGCAAACCAGCTCAACAAACTAATCAGTCCGAAAGGCAATAAGAGTACAAACAAACATAATGTCATTCGGATATACATACTATACGTAGTTGGAAAAATAGTGTTTTTAATACGTTCGCATTTTCCCATGGCATCACATAATCTTGTCAGTGTATTGTCAATTTCTACTTGCTGATACGTGTTGAATCGCTTCTCTTTTCTGGCAATTCTAAGATCTCTGGCGTGCAGTAATAATATGGCATTCGGAATGTTTTGATGATTTTTCACAAAACGCAATTCTTCGTCGCTTATCAGATTTTTAATAGGTTTTATGGCATCTTTATTTCTCAAAGCCTGACCCAAACTATAGCACCACGCAATTTGTCTTTTGGTAAAATTTTCCTTAAATTCATTTGCTTCAACAGAAAAATCAGGGTCTTTATAAAATGTTAGTATCTGTCTTACCAAAGTTCGGGACTCGTTTACAATAGATCCCCAGATAATTCGGGCTTCCCACCATCTGTCATAGGCCTGATTCGACTTAAAAGCCAATAAAAGAGATATAATTGTACCAATCATTGTAGGGATCGCAATCGGAACATCTACAGAAACATTGATAAAATAATGATGAAATATTTCGAACAGTGTCGTGTATGCAAGCAGAAGTCCTAATTCAACTTTAATTTTTCCAAGCACATACTTCATTGGAATTCTTTTCTTTAATAACATAATTTTCGTTTTAAATTAAACTTGCTTTTTTAAAATCAAGTTCTTAAACAAACTCCTCATAAAGTGATAAAATAGGTAATCCCAATCGCTCGTTGATACTTTCTTTTTTTGATTTTTGAAATTTTATTTTCTCGCCTTTACGGGTTTCAACCAATAAATCAATATCATACTTTGAAATAGCTTCGTCTAAATACGGTGCCAAATCTTCGTAATTGTCTTCTAGCTTGGCAGTTTGGCTCACGATTTCAAAAGAAAAATTATCACTCAAAAACTGCTGAATATCTTTTACATGCATATTGGCTTTGCCGTTTTCGATGTAAAGCGCTTTATTAGAATCTTCTTTAAATGGCTCTATTCCTAAATGCAAAATCGGACATTTTTGATTTCCTGCCAATTGTATCAAATACTGATGAATACGCTTGGTTTCTTTTTTATAAGAATGTGGCAAAATCACTAATTTAACCGTAAAAGCTTCAATAATATTTCTAAAAATAGGCAACGAAAGTCCGTACTGATTGTGTATTTTTATTTTACAATTTGAAGTATGATCAATCATATAGCGACACGTTTCTAAAACTTCTTCCTGACTAGTAGTCAGACCTGTTTTCATTTCGCGTAAAAAATGTGAAGCAGAAAAAGTATCCGGGGTTTCAGAAACGAGCATTAAAATAATCTCGCACGAATTTTGTTTAGATTGATGAATGGCGGCTTTTACAGCGCTAATAGTATCGTCTTTTAAGGTGGTAGGTATAAGGAAATTTTTCATAAGTATAATGTTTAGTTTACACTTACAAAATAAGTTCGCCCAAATTAGAAGGGACTTAATTTAAAATTAGAAATTCCTAAGATTTAACATTAGAAGTTTTAATGTTGGATTTTTTAAAGATAATCGTCACAATTGTACCTTTATTTTCTTCCGATTGCACTTGTAATTCTCCGTCATGCATACGGATAATTTTAGACGCCAAAGGAAGTCCTAAACCATAACCTATATATTTGGTTGCAATTTTTCCTCTAAAGAAAGGCTCGTACAAATGCGGAATATCTTCAGGCGGAATCCCGATACCAATATCGTTAATCGTAATCCTGATCTTTTCCTGATTGGCAGAAAGCGTTACAAATACCTCATTATTATCAGAATATTTGACACCATTTGTGATAATATTATTGATGGCGAGTTCTAACAAAGGCTTGTTACAAGGCAATAGCAATAAATTAGAATCTTTTGGAGCAAAATTAAGTTTGATACTCACTCGGTTATCTGGAAAAATTTTATCTAAATCAGATTTCACCTCCATCAATAATTCATCGATTCTGGCAATATCAAGTACTTGTTTTTTGCCATCATAACCCGTTTGCGTGAGCTTTAGCAAGCTTTCTGTTAGATTTCCTAATCGTGACGCCTGACTGTAAATATTCTCCAGCGACTCTTTATACTCTGCTACTTCCCTATCTTTCAACAACATGATTTCGGCCTCTGCGATGATCGTTGTAATAGGTGTTTTTAGCTCGTGTGAAGCATTATTTATAAAATTAGCCTGAATCTCAAATGAGGTTTCTAATCTGTCGAGCATATCATTAAAAGTCGCCGTCAGATCCGAAATTTCATCAGAATTTTTTACTTCCGGAAGTCTGTTATGCAAATTAGACGCGCTAATTCTGTTTACCTCCT
This sequence comes from Flavobacterium flavipigmentatum, assembly GCF_020911905.1. Classification (NCBI taxonomy): domain Bacteria; kingdom Pseudomonadati; phylum Bacteroidota; class Flavobacteriia; order Flavobacteriales; family Flavobacteriaceae; genus Flavobacterium; species Flavobacterium flavipigmentatum. Next base: position 3,509,613 of record NZ_CP087133.1, read on the forward strand.
TGGTTATTCTTGCCACCGGATTAATCACTCGTTTTGCCAAAAACCTTCCCAAAAAGAAAGCTAGAAACACAAATCCGATACCGCCAAAAAGCATTATTTTTACAATATAAACGGTCGTTGTTTTTCCTTTTCTATCACGAGCGCCCACAATTACAATATATTTTTGATTGCTTTCGGTAAAAATTTGCCCGAGATAATATTTATTATCTACCTCAAAAAAGTCTTTTCCAGTCTTTAATATATTGGTATAAAACTCGTTAGGCAAATTAAGATTGGTATTGTACTCAAAGCTGTTTTGACTATTAACCCGCAGAACAAACTCTTCTTCTTCTATAAGTTCTTCTAAGCCATTTTTTTTAAGGTTGCGGTAATACTTGATTTTCTCAAGATCTTTCTGAAAATGAATAGACGCTACAATTTTGGCTCTGTCTTCCAAACGTTTTAAAAAATAATATTGATTATTTGCCCTAAACAAAACAAATACAACAATACACAATAGCAACGTGCTAAAGGTCGAAAGTGCAACATACGTAATTGTAATTTTTTTTCTTATATCCATTTTATGGTTTTATAACATAACCCAAACCTTTTATGGTATGAATAAGTTTGGTAGCATAAGGTTTGTCTATTTTTTTTCTCAAATAATTGATATATACATCGACAACATTGGTATTCATATCAAAATTAATATCCCAGACATTATCCAAAATTTGGTCACGAGATACGATAATGTCTTTGTTTTTGGCCAGATAATACAATAATTTAAATTCTTTGGCAGTCAGAACAATCAATTCTCCCTCTCTCTTTACAGTTTTTGCTTTAGCATTGATCTCGAGATCGTTTATAGTGATCGAGTCAATCTTCTCGGTTTCCTGATTCGCTCTTCGATTTAGGGCGTTTACGCGAGCTTCCAACTCTCCAAATTTAAAAGGTTTTACCAAATAATCATCAGCTCCCGCATTCAAACCTGTCACAATATTTTCTGAGGTTCCAAGAGCGGTTAAAAGTAGCACAGGAACAAAATTTTTACTGGCGCGCAATCTTCTGCAAATTTCTATTCCGTTGATATCGGGTAGCATGACATCCAAAATAACGACATCAAAAGTATAATTATACATCATTTCAAGAGCAGTTTTGCCATCAAGCGCAACACTTACCTCGTTATTGTTCTCTGCAAATCCCTTCCGTAAAATAGATAATAAATTGGGCTCGTCTTCTACTATTAGTAATTTCATCTGAGAAAATGTATATCTAACAAAAATAAGAATTGTTGCTAAATAAAAATTACAATCTGGAAATTATATAATTTTATTATGAAAAATGAATTTATTACAACAATTTTACACTTCGTAATTACCTCTGATCGACCAAGCAAAAATAATTTGAATGCTTCACGTTAAAAGAACCTATTTCTTATCCTAGATTAAGTTGAAATTATTTTTTTTACGATAAATTTGTATTACAAATTAGTGATTATGAAAACATTTGAATTCTTAATACTCGGAAAAAATCAGCCTATTTTAGAGACTTTATTGCGATTGGTAAACAATTACGAAAATTGGAACGCCATTGGTTTTGATGATGAGAAACTAGCTCAGGATTATTTTCTGAAAAACAAAATCGACGTTGTCCTTTTGAGTTCTGCTATAGAAGATCAGGTCGAAAAAGAATTTACCACTTTTTGTCTCCAACATCACCCGGAAGTAGAAGTAATTGAACATTTTGGTGGCGGAAGCGGATTGTTAAAATCGGAGATATTGCATCGATTACATCTAAAAGGAAAAATTTAGACACAAAAAAAATGTTTTTTTATAGTTAGAAATACAATTGAAATTCCTCAAAGAATATTTTCATGAAATGTTTGTCGTTGCATTTAAATTTTAAATTTGTGAAACCCAAACCGCAAAACAATGGAAAAAAAGTTTTCTGTGGCAATTTATCCTTCCGAGGCCATAATTCAGACTATTAAGGTCATGAAAGAACTTTTGTCTAAAAAAATTGGCTGGTACAATAGTAAAAATGCCACACCACATATCACGATCTGCGAATTTACACTGACCGAAACCGAAGTGGCAAAAATCAGAACAAAATTGGGCAGAGTTTGTGATAGTTTTAGTCCTTTTCAAGTCGATTTGGATCATTTTGGAACTTACGATAATGGCACTTTCTTTATTGCTCCTAAAGATGATTCTAAAGAAAAGCTAAAGTTTGTCATGAAAAAAACGCAGGAAACATTACGACTTTCAAATCTCAAAAAAAGTACCGACCCTCATATTTCTATTGGTCGAAAACTAACTCCCGAAAGCATCAAAATAGCATCACATCTTTTTACCACAATCGATATCAATTTTTTATGCGATTCTATCGTTTTGCGAGAATTAGATCCTGTCAAAAAACAATTTTTTGTAACCGATACTTTTACTTTCAATAGCAATCCGCAACCTGAATTTGTACAGGGAAGTTTGTTTTGAATACAACTTTTTTAAAGTAGAAACAAAAAGAGTCTGAAACTTCATAAAAATATATTCTTGAAATTTCATATATTTGAATTTTACAATTCTTTTTATGAAATCATTAGACTCTTTTTATCAGGATATTACCCAAGGCTCGGCTGTTACGCCTCATTCTTTATTACCCAATGACATCCAAAAAGAAATTGGTCATTTTAATGTTTTTGACATAAAAGAAATTCTCGAACGCTTGCAGGGAAAATCGATTATGCCTTATGATCGCAGGGCTTATTACAAAATAAGTTTGATTAAAGGCAAAAACAGAGCCGAATATGCCGATAAAATTATCGAGATCGATCAATACGCACTTTTGTTTGCTACACCCAAAATTCCTTATAATTACTTACCTCAGGACATCAATCAATCTGGCCAATTTTGTGTTTTTACGAATGAATTTTTATCCAAAAACAAAAGCGGAATTGAACTAGATGCACTTCCTATTTTTGCCTCTGATGGCTATCCTGTCTTTCAACTTTCTGAAAAAGAAGTTATCGAAGTTGAACTGATTTTCAACAAAATAAAAAAAGAAATTAACTCCGACTACGTTTATAAATATGATTTGATTCGAAATTATGTTGCAGAATTAATACATTTTGGGCAAAAATTACAACCTATTACGGCCCTTTATTCCAAACACAATTCGGCCGCAAGAGTTTCTTCTTTATTTGCAGAATTATTAGAAAGACAATTCCCAATAGAATCACCTCATCAGAGACTGGAACTCAGAACAGCAAAGGATTTTGCCAACAGACTATCCGTTCATGTCAATCACCTCAACAAAGTTTTAAAAGAAAACAGCGGAAAAACTACTACCGAATTAATCAGCAGTCGATTGATCAGCGAAGCCAAAATTCTCTTAAAACAAACTGACTGGAACATCTCTGAAATTGCTTATTCTTTGGGTTTTGAAGAATTGGCTCATTTTTCTAATTTCTTCAAAAAGCAAACTTCTATAACACCTTTAGCTTTTAGAGTTTAAAGTTGAGATTGTAGATTTAAAACTTAAAACATCGATTCTCCGATTTGAATTTCGCAAACATCGATTTGATATTTGCAAATCGGTGACACTACTTCGATCCTATCTTTGTCCTATCAATTTAAAACAAAAATAAAATGGCAGTAAATACAAAAATTGCTCTAGTTACAGGTGGTAGCAGAGGTTTAGGAAAAAACATGGCAATCGCGATTGCTAAAAAAGGAATCGATATAATTATTACGTACAACAGTAAAAGAGACGAAGCTGAAACAGTTGTAAAAGAAATTGAAAATCTGGGTCAAAAAGCAGTTGCGATTCAGTTGAATGTAACAGATTCAGGTAGTTTTGATACTTTTTTCGAAAGTGTTTCTACCGCTTTAAAAAATGTTTTTAATACTAATAAATTTGACTTTTTAGTAAATAATGCAGGTATCGGAATTCATAATTCATTTGCAGCAACTTCCGAAGCCGAATTTGATCAATTGACCAACATTCATTTTAAAGGGCCTTTTTTCCTGACTCAAAAAGCCTTAAATGTACTAAATGACGGAGGAGGAATTATCAATATTTCAACAGGTTTAGCACGATTTTCATTCCCCGGATACGCAGCGTATGCGGCTATGAAAGGTGCAATTGAAACCTTGACAAAATACCAAGCGAAAGAATTGGGAGAAAGAAAAATTAAAGTAAATGTAGTAGCTCCTGGCGCTATTGAAACCGATTTTGGCGGTGGACTGGTTCGTGACAACGACCAAGTCAATCAACAGATCGCTTCGCTGACTGCCTTAGGAAGAGTTGGCCTACCTGATGATATTGGCGGTGTAGTTGCTTTTTTGTGTACCGAAGAAGCACGCTGGGTAAACGCTCAACGTATCGAAGTTTCTGGCGGAATGATGCTGTAAAACTATCTTTTATTAAATTAAATCCAGTAGATTTTAAAAGTCTGCTGGATTTTTTATTTCTTAAAAAATTAAGATTTTTGTAACATTTATAAGCTTTAGACGTCTTAAAATACAACTAAACCAACCATTATGAAACTTAATTTTAAGAATTTCGAAACCTCTCCGCAAGTTTATGCCCGAATCGCCGGATTATTATACTTACTTATTATCGTAGCTGGATTTTTTGCAGAAACCTTTGTTAGAAATAAATTAATTGTTCCGGGAGATGCGACAGCAACTGCAAATAATATTATACATTCTCCATTTTTATGGAAAATTGGCATTACTGCCGATTTGATTATGCAAATTTGTGATTTACCGGTAATGATTCTGCTCTATTTTTTACTCAAACCTGTAAGTAAAAAACTGGCAGTTCTTAATTTGTCTTTTAACCTGATTCAGACTGCTGTTTTGGTAGCAAACAAATTAAACCTTTTTGCTGCTTTATTCTTTTTAGGAGAATCCGATTACCTAAAATCTTTTAGTCAGGATCAATTGCATGCGCTCTCTTATCTTTCTATAAAACTGCATAATTTTGGTTTTGGTGTTGGGCTGATATTTTTCGGATTTGTATGTCTTATAGAAGGTTATTTACTTTTTAAGTCAGGTTATTTCCCAAAAATAATCGGCATTCTCATGTCGATCGCCGGATTGTGTTATTTAACCAACAGCTTTGCCTTAATCCTTGCACCACAACTTTCTAGTATGGTAGTATTATTACCTTGCTTGATCGCAGAATTAACACTTAGCCTCTGGCTGATTTTTAAAGGAGTAAACCTCACTATCTGGAAAAAAAAGTTAAACATCTCATAATCTGAAAGATAAAAACATCAAAAAAGCCTACAAGAAATAAATCTTAGTAGGCTTCTTTTTTGAAATAATTGAATTAGTAAGCATTATTTCTAACTTTTATTCTTCAATCGGTCTGTTAATTCTCTTTTATAAGTAATACCAATTGGTAATTTTTCTTTTTTAATAATAACAAAATCTTTGTCTGTTCCTTCTATTTTATCAATCGCAACGATGTACGATTTATGAATACGAAGAAAGCTTTTTTCTGGTAAACATTTTTCAAATTCGCTAGTGGTAATAGAAGCCAAATAGGTTCTTTTTATTGTGTGCAATTTCACATAGTTACCAAAACTTTGCGCAAACAAAAGCTGATTCAACTCAATGTCGACCAAATGCCCGTCTACCTTTACGATCACCGAGTTGGCCGTGATTTGTTCCTCTTGATTTTTTGTATTTTCTATCGAAAAAAAACGATCAATTGCTTTTAGAAATCGAGGAAAATAAATAGGTTTCAGCAAGTAATCAATCACGCCATAATCATAACTTTCTAATGCAAATTCAGAATAAGCCGTGGTTAGAATTGTTTTGGGCTGAATGGGAAGAATTTTGAGCAATTCCATTCCAGAAATTTCAGGCATATTAATATCCAAAAACATCAGATCTACTTTGTTTTCTCGCAAATAATCCATCGTTTCAATACCATTATACCCCTGAAAAACCAATTCTAGCTGCGGATTTTGCTTGATGTAATTGGACAAAACATAATGTGCTGCCGGCTCATCGTCTACAATAATACATTTTTTTGTTTCCTTCATTCTACCAACTTTTTAAGTTGCAATTTCAAGTCAACGATGTAGGTGGTTTTATGTTCCTGAATGTCAAGTTTGTAATTTTTCCCGTAAAGGAGATTCAGACGTTCGGTTGTATTTTTAATACCAATCTTAGTCGAAACTACAGCTATTTTTTTCTGTGGAATCGAGTTGACAACATGCAGATGCAATACACCATTTTCTACTATTATAAAAATGCGAACATAGCATTTTTCGATAGCGCAAGTACCATGTTTGAAAGCATTTTCGATAAAAGCAATTAAGAGCATTGGCGAAATTTTATAGGCATTTTCATTGTCAATTTTACAATCGTACTCAATAACGCAACGGTATCCTACACGTTCTTTTTCGAGCTGAATGTAGCTGTTGATAAACTCCAGTTCGTCCTCCAGCGAGACATATTGTTTGTTGTTGCTCTCTAATTGATAACGCATCAATTGCGACACTTTCATGATCAGATCAGAGGTTCTTTCCGGAAATTCAAGGCTTATTCCGTAGAGGGTATTAAAAGTATTGAATAAAAAATGTGGATTCAACTGCCCTTTTAACGAATTAAGCTGCATCTGATTAAAAAGCAACGTTTCGTCTGTTTGCTTTTTATGGATATGATAAAACTTAAAAACAATAATCGGACTCAAAATACACACTAAGGTCCCCAAAACGCTAGCCAATTGATAAACATAACTTCGCTGATGCGAATTTTGATACAAATGACAATTAGCAAACATTTCTAAGGTCGTTATTTCGTATAAAAAGACAGAAAAAAGTAACACCCCAAAAAGTGTTAAAAATAAATAGGTGACAGGTTTTTGTTCTTTAAATAATATAGGAAGTAAAAAAAAACGATTGAACTGAGCGTGCATGTAAAGAATAAAGTAGAAAAAAATACCCATTAGAATAGACGTAAAAGAGCTAAAGAGCATCCAATCATTCTTTAAGGTATAAATTGTAAACGAAAAAAGAACAACGGCAACTTCCTGCCACCATTTGTTGTCTAACATGTTATCAAATTTCTTATTCATTTTTTAAAACTTAAATAGTCTACAAATTAACCACATTTTTTTAATTTTTATTCCCAATAAATGACCAATTCAATTCGTCATTTATTAGTGTATTACATCATTTAAGAAGGCACATATCGCTGCAAGTGAAATAATTTTGTCTCACAATTTCACAATTTGAGTTTTATGTATTTCAAAAAAATTACTTTATTATTTTTCTTGATTTTCGCTGCCAACGGTTTTTCACAAACCTTGTCTTTAAAAGAGGCAATCAAAACTGGTTTAGAAAATTACGGTGCTATAAAAGCAAAAAGCAACTATACCAATGCATCTCGGGAAACGCTAAAACAATCGAAACGCGATTATTTGCCCAATCTTAATTTGTCTGCACAACAAGATTACGGAACAGTAAACGGGCAAAATGGTCCCTTGTATGGTTTTGGAGGTCTTGGAGTGGCTTCGTCTGGGCTTCCGCTTCCTGAACAAAACTGGAACTCGGCTTTTGGAGCGCTCTATTTGGTCAACATGAACTGGGATTTTTTTACTTTCGGAAAAATACAGGAAAAAATCAATTTGGCAAAAATAGAAGTAAACAGCAAAGAAAAAGATCTTCAACAGGAACAATTTCAACAAAAAATAAAAATTACTGCCGCTTATCTAAATTTATTGGCCAGCCAAAGATTGTTGATTTCACAACAAAAAAATTTAAGCCGAGCCGAAGTTTTTAAGCGAACCGCCGCAGCAAGAGTAAAAAACGGACTGCTCGCAGGAGTTGATTCTACATTAGCTACCGCCGAAGTTTCTAAAGCTAAAATTGCGCTGAATCTAGCAAAAAATTTCGTTAAGGAACAAAACAATAAATTGGTCGATTTGATGGGGATTGCTCCTCAGGATTTTGCGACAGACACCCTTTTTGTCAATCAGATTCCGAGAGAACTATTGGCGGGAGTTGCTACAGACAGCCTGCATCCATTGCTTCAGTTTTACAAAACAAAAATGGACTACAGCAACCAGCAAGTCAAATTGTTCAAACGTTTTTATTATCCAACCATGACAGCTTTTGGTGTTTTGCAAACCAGAGCTTCTGGATTTGATTCGTCGTATGCTACAGACCAAACTGCTTTTACGCGAAACTACTGGGACGGCATAAATCCTGACCGAACCAACTATTTAGTAGGCGTTGGAATCACCTGGAATCTTACCACTCCTTTTAGATCCAGCAAACAGGTAAGCGCACAAAAATTGGTTTCGCAAGCTTTACAAGAAGAATACAATCAGATAGACAGAGAGTTAAAATCGCAGTTGAATTTTGCCGATGATAAAATAAAAGTCAGTTTAGAAAATGTTGCAGAAGCACCAATTCAAGTCAATGCTGCAAGACAAGCCTATCTGCAAAAATCGACTTTGTACAAAAATGGATTGACCACTTTGACCGATTTAACACAAATAATGTACACACTCAACCGTGCCGAAATCGACCGAGACATTGTAAACAATAATGTGTGGCAATCATTTTTATTGAAAGTAGCAGCCACTGGCAATTTTGACTTATTTATAAATGAATTTTAATTAAAAAACCAATGAATTTAATACGTTTTGCACTCCGCAAACCCATCTCTATATTGGTACTAGTGGCGGGTTTATTTTTCTTCGGAATTGGCGCCATCAAAGACATCAAAGTCGATATTTTACCTAAGATGAATTTGCCGGTGATTTACATTGCGCATCCTTTTGGTGGGTATACTCCAGACCAAATGGAAGCTTATTTTGCCAAAAACTACGTCAACATTCTTCCTTTTGCCAATGGTGTAAAATCGGTCGAAACCAAGAATATTCAGGGGTTGATGATCATGAAACTGACCTATTACGAAAACACCAACATGGCGCAGGCGGCAGCTGAGCTGAGTGCTTTATCCAACAGAATTCAGGCGGCATTTCCTCCCGGGACACAACCTCCGTTTATCATTCGTTTTGATGCTTCCTCTTTGCCTATCGGCCAATTGGTTTTGAGCAGTAAAATCAGGTCTAATAATGAGTTGCAGGATTTGGCAAATGTTTACGTTCGTGCTTCCTTTACCTCTATTCCGGGTTTATTGTCGCCGGCTCCCTTTGGCGGAAGCCCAAGAACTATTGAGGTAAACGTTGATCCCGATTTGTTGCGCTCACACAACATGACGCCCGATCAAATCGTAGAAGCCATCAAACTCAACAACCAAACCGCTCCTTCCGGAAACGTGAGAATTGGCGATAAAAACTACCTTACTCCTACCAATAATACGATCAAAGAAGTCAAAGATTTCGAGAAAATTCCGTTGTTCAAAGGTGGTGTTCAAAACCTAACGCTGGGCGATGTAGCAAGTGTAAAAGACGGTGCCGATATTACAGCAGGTTATGCTTTGGTAAACGGAAAACGCTCGGTATATATTAGTATCGCCAAAGCGGGAGACGCCTCGACTTGGGATGTGGTACAAAAATTAAAGGCCGAATTGCCTAAGATTCAGAGTACGCTTCCTGAAGACGTGCAATTATCATACGAATTTGACCAATCGGTGTATGTGATCAATTCGGTAAAAAGTTTGGTTACCGAAGGAATTATCGGTGCTGTACTGACAGGATTGATGGTTCTATTGTTTTTAGGTGACAGGCGCGCGGCTCTGATCGTAATTCTTACGATTCCGATTTCGATAATTTCGGGCGTTTTATTTTTGAAATTATTCGGACAAACCATCAACTTAATGTCGTTGAGCGGACTGGCTTTGGCAATCGGAATTTTGGTGGATGAAAGTACCGTAACCATCGAAAACATTCACCAACATCTCGACATGGGCAAACCCAAAGCACTCGCTATCTGGGATGCCTGTCAGGAAATTGCGTTGCCAAAATTATTGATTTTGCTTTGTATTTTGGCGGTTTTTGCGCCCGCCTTTACAATGGTTGGTATTCCCGGAGCGTTGTTTTTGCCATTAGCATTAGCGATCGGATTCTCGATGGTGATTTCGTTTTTACTCTCGCAGACTTTTGTTCCTGTAATGGCAAACTGGCTGATGAAAGCGCATCCGAAACACGAGCATGCATCCAATATTACAGATGACGAAGCCGAGTTTAATGCGTGTGGACTTACCCCAGAATCTGAGAAACAATTGATCACTCAGAAAAAAGATTATGTTGAAAGAACGGATGCAGATGGCAACGGAAAAATAGGTGCTTTTGAGAGGTTCCGAATGCGATTTATGAAAACCCTAGATCGTCTCTTTCCTTACAAAAAAATAGCAGGACTCACCTACCTTATCGGTATCACGGTTCTTGCCGTTGTCTTTATTTCTTTTATCGGAAAAGATGTTTTTCCTAAAGTAAATTCAAGTCAGTTTCAGCTTAGAATGCGTGCTCCGGACGGAACCCGTTTAGAACGCACCGAAGAAAAAGCGATTATGGTGCTCAAAGAATTAGACAAAATGGTGGGCAAAGAACACATCGGCATTACGTCTGTTTATGTCGGACAACACCCGTCTTTGTTTTCAATCAACCCCATTTATTTGTTTATGGCGGGTTCGCACGAAGCCGTTTTTCAGGTAAGTTTAAAAGAATATCATGTAGATATGGATGATTTTAAAGACGAGTTCAGAGCCCGTTTGAAAAAAATCCTTCCCGATGTCAAGATTTCTTTTGAGCCAATCGAGCTAACCGATAAAGTTCTGAGTCAGGGTTCTCCCACTCCTATCGAGGTGAGAATTGCAGGAAAAGACAAAAAAAGAAATGAGTTGTACGCCAATCAGATTGTCGAAAAACTGCAAAAAATAGCTTATTTCAGAGACGTACAAATCGGTCAGCCAATACATTATCCGGCGATGAACATTGATATCGACCGTACACGTGCCGCCGAGTTGGGTGTTGATATGAATGATATTTCACGTTCGTTAATCGCCTCAACCTCATCGTCACGTTATACCGAGAAAAACACCTGGATTGATGAAAAAGCGGGGCTCTCTTATAATGTTCAGGTTCAGGTGCCTTTAAATAAAATGAAAAGCAAAACAGATATTGGAGAAATTCCAGTACTAAAAAATTCGTTACGTCCTGTTTTAAGCGATGTAGCCAAAATAACTCCCGCTGTTGTAAGCGGCGAAAATGACAATTTAGGGGCTATGCCATACATTACCGTTACAGCCAACATCAGCCAGACCGATCTAGGTACGGCAGTAAAAGATGTTGATGCAACCATCCATTCGCTGGGAGAATTACCACGTGGTTTATTCATCACGCCTATTGGTTTGAGTAAAGTATTGAGCGAAACATTAAGCAGTTTACAAGTCGGATTATTGGTTGCCATCTTTGTAATCTTCTTAATGTTAGCCGCTAATTTTCAGTCGTTCAAAGTCTCTTTGGTGATCTTGACGACAGTTCCTGCGGTAGTTTTAGGAGCGTTATTAATGTTGACCATTACAGGTTCGACCCTTAATTTACAGTCGTACATGGGGATCATCATGTCGGTAGGAGTTTCTATCGCCAATGCCGTTTTGTTGGTCACGAATGCCGAACAACTCCGAAAAATAAATGGTAATGCCTTAGAATCGGCGCGTGAAGCAGCAGCCTTGCGTTTGCGTCCTATTATCATGACATCGGTAGCCATGATTGCCGGAATGTTGCCAATGGCCATTGGTCATGGCGAGGGTGGCGATCAGGTTTCGCCTTTAGGCAGAGCCGTAATTGGCGGGTTATTATTCTCCACTTTTGCCGTGTTGCTTATCTTGCCGCTTATCTTTGCATGGGCACAAGAACATACCTCGACGCAATCTGTTTCGCTGGATCCCGAAGACGAAGAAAGCATTCATTATATCTCATCATTAAATTCAAAAAATGAACACTAAAATACTACAATCGACAGCGCTATTTTTTATGGCGGTATTTTTACTAAGCAGTTGTAATTCTAAAAAAGAAGAAACGGTTACGGCAGAAATTGAACCCAAAACAGAAACCTTTCTGTTGCAAAAAGAAAGACTAGCTACAGAACTGCGCTTACCAGCCGAATTAACAGGTTTTCAGCAAGTAGATCTGTATGCAAAAGTGAGCAGTTTTGTAAAATTGCTAAAAGTAGACATTGGTACAAAAGTAAAAAAAGGACAACTTTTAATCGTTTTAGAAGCACCCGAAATCAGTTCGCAATTGGCTGCCGCCGAATCAAGGCTGCGATCGATGGAAGCCATTTATACTACGAGCAAAAGCACCTACAACCGTTTGTATGAAACCAGCAAAGTAGAAGGAACGATTTCTAAAAACGACCTAGAAATGGCAAGCGGAAAGAAAAACTCTGATTATGCCCAATACCAAGCCGCTGTTGCCGCACACAAAGAAGTAGCGATTATGAGAGGGTATCTCGAAATTCGTGCACCATTTGACGGAATCGTTTCGGCCAGAAACGTCAACTTAGGTACTTATGTTGGGCCAGCGGGAAAAGGTTCAGATTTGCCTTTGCTTACCCTTCAGCAACAAAGCAAATTGCGTTTGGCTGTTTCGGTTCCGGAGTTGTACACGGGTTATTTGCACAATGGCGACGAAATGAGTTTTAGCGTAAAATCGTTACCCGAAACCTTCAAAGCCAAGATTCAGAGAATGTCGGGTGCTTTAGACCTAAAATTACGTTCAGAGCGCGTAGAAATGGACGTGCAAAACACCCGTGGCGATTTGTTACCCGGAATGGTAGCCGAAGTTGTATTGCCGCTTAACGCGAAAGACAGCACGTTTGTAGTACCAAAATCGGCCTTTGTCAATTCGGCAGAAGGAACGTTTGTCATCAAAGTCCTCAACCACAAAGCCACAAGAGTCGATGTAAAAAAAGGCAGAGAAATAGACGATAAAATAGAAATCTTTGGCGACCTCAACGCCAACGACAAACTCGTAAAAATCGCCAGCGAAGAAATTAAAGAAGGTGATGTTATCAACGAATAAATACCCAATACCTATAGAATTGATTTGTTTAAGAAGTGCTGTAAGACTTAGGTTTTGCAGCATTTTTTTTCAGGAGCTGGTTCCTGCACACGAGCCTGAAAGGCGAACTGGCGAAGCAATTCGCTATATCTTTTTAGGCAGTTCGTTTCGGGTAGCGAGGCTATTTAGTGTGCCTAAAAAGGATACCGCTCCTATCAGGGCTATGGCATTTAGTAGTCAAATCAAAATATTCCGAAGCAACACCATCCAGACTACTATAAATGCAATTCAGACAAGCGTAACGACAAACTAAGTAGCTATACGTAACCCCTTTCTTAAAAAGCCTTTTGAAATTTTAGTTTCGAAAGGCTTTATTTGTAAAGTAAATGCTCAAAAAACAGCTCGTTTGGGGTACTAAGCCCCATCGATGACGTCCTGAGCCCCAAATTTGGGGTGTCAAACCCCATCGATGGGGTTGCAGACGTCAAAAATGGGGTTCCAGACGTCAAATTTGGGGTTCGGAACCCCAACCGAGCACCTCAGAACCCCAACCGAGGGGTTCCGAACCCCAAAGTTTAGGTTGTAGACCCAAAACACTTCATGATGGAACCCAAAAACTTCGTGACAACACCCAAAAACTTCATTACAAAACCACAACACTCCATCAAAACAGGTATAAATACCTGCTCTCCTATTTTTATTTAGTGGTATACTTGTCTCCAAATAAATAATCAATCATTACGGTTTTCCTCAGAGGTGATGATGCTGGATTTGTTATATTTGTTTTAAGAATGAATGAAGCATTTGTAATGCTTTGTTGTGAAAACAGAAACACAGTATAAAACCAGACTGAACCTCTTATATACACCTAAATTAGGGTAGATTGGAGCCATTTTGTGGCTGGTATAAACAAGTTACCAGTAACCTTCAGAAATATCGGATAATGATAAACGACAAATTGGATTTTAGATTTTTAAAAGTCAAGAATGGAAAACCATTTTTTGCAATAGTAAATCTTGAAGTTAGCAGAAGTGATACTGGAAACAAAATCGTTGAAGAATATCTGGGTGAAGGATGGAAAAGTCAAGGAAACCTAGAAAGCGTGTCAATGAATGGTTATGAACCTTGGAAAAAGGCTGTAAAAAATGGATTGGAATTTGCTTTTTCAAAGAGTAATGAAAAATGGGAAGTTAAAATAAAGAGATTAGAAGGAAGAATTGGCACAGATACAAATCCAACAATTGTAGGTTTTGCGACAATTTTAGCTTTTTGCGAACAAACAAATTTGAAATTAGATCTAGATTTAAAAAACGAAATTGAAAATTTTACATTCAAAAGTTGGGAAAATAAAAACGACGAAAGAATACCGAATTTCATAAATTTAGTTTACGACAAATAAAGGCTACTGGTAACACACGCTACAAGCAATTTGGGTATTAGGCTTAATGGAAAAATTGGTTTGTATTTGGGAGATTTGGCAATTCCGAAAATACGGCTTAATTTAGTCCCAAACTGCTTATAGCGCAGGAACGTTGGTGGCAAGCATACCGAAAATGAAATGACAATTAATAAAAAAATAAAATATGAATTTTAAAATCGCTTTTATTGGTTTACTTTTTATAAGTCTGACTTCTTGCGGACAAACTAAAAGTGACAGAACGCAATTTGGTGTTGAATATGCAAAAAGCGAACTAAAAGATGCCCTTTATAACAAAAAGGAAAAGCAAATATTAGTTGACACAGTTATTAAGGACAAAGAAACTGCGATAATAGTTGCTGAAGCAATATTGTTTAAAATTTACGGGAAGGACAAAATAACTAAACAAAGACCGTACGAAATAAACCAAATCGACAATTATTGGGTTTTAAATGGAACACTACCAAACAATATGCTTGGTGGAACATTTCTAATTATTATAAACTCGAAAAATGGACAAATAGTTAAATTGACACACGGAAAATAAGAGAAAAAAGCCAGCCACCAACACACGTAGCTGTTGCACAACCTCATTCAAAAGTAAAATTTAAAATTAAGCATAAAAGACAACCTCGTTTAAGCGTATTTAAGCGAGGTTTATTTTGGGTTGTAAGTTGGAGTTTGTAAAAATAAAGAGTCTTAAAAAGGTGTTTTTCAAGTCATAGAAAGCAGTTTTTAGAGAAGTTGTTACTTTGGTTGGTATTTCACTTACTACTCCAGTTTTTGTTTTTGTTTTTTTGGTGATAAACTTCAAGTATTTCTTTAAATTATAGGTTAATGCTGCCATCAAAACATGTTTGTTAGCTTGCTTGATTCCTCTAGTATTTACACGCTTCATATTGGTAAAATTGACTAAAGTTCCGATTACAGGTTCTACGGTTTTACTTCTCACTCGTACCATTTTCTTAGTATAGTTTGGGTTTTGTGTGAGTTTTTGGTGCATTCTATCGTAATGTTCTTTATGAATGCTGTTGTCTATTTTTTTGTATTTGGTGCTTTTTCCACAGCATTGTTCTCTGAGCGGACAGGTTTTACAATCGCTCTCGCTACTGCGATACGTACGTTTGATGTAGCCTTTACTATCGGTCTTTTCTCCTTTAAAGAGTAGAATAGCTTTGTTAGAACCTTCTTTGATACATTCATATTGATGCAATTCTTTATTAAAAACAAAACCTTCACGTTCGGGTTTGTACTGTCCGAAGTTTGGAATATAAGCATCGATATTTTTTTTGTATAAATAGGCTAATGCTTCGCCGCTGCTATATCCTCCATCAGCTAAGAGTTCTTCTAATGCAATGCCGTTTTCATGTAGGTTGTTCTCTGTTAGTTCAACTATTTTTTCTAAACATTGACTATCGCGTTTGTCTGCAAAATCAGAACATGCGCCTGTTATTACATGATGGGCATCGTCTACAGCGATTTGTCCAAAATAGTTTAACTGTCTTGCTTTGCCTGGTTTTACACTTACCCTGGCATCAGAATCTGTGGGTGAATAATGGGTGTGATTCGATATAAATCTTGGTCGTATTGTATTCCCATGTTCATCTAATTTGTCAATATTAAAGTTGGGATTGGGTTGGTCTTTGTAAGCTTCTTTTTTCCAATTGTGGTGCTGATCAACTAGTTTCTTTCTGGTGCTTGTGGTTTTAAATTCGCTGTTTTCTTCTAATTCATCCACAAAGGCACTGGCGTCTTCCAGTACTTCTTTCTCTACCAAGCTATCCATAGAAGCATTGGCTTTGATAAAAACGCTGTCCACTGCTTGACGTTTGCCTCGAATCATACCTTTGGAAACGCACAGCTTTAAAACTTCTTTGAATAAACTTAAAAACACTTCTTCACCATACAACTGACGCGTGCGACTAATGGTGCTGTGCCATGGTAAAGCCTCGTCAATGTCATAACGAATGAACAAGCGAACATCTAAACAATTCGAGCAATATTCGATGAGTTTCCTATCCGAATTTATGTTGTTTAAATAACCTACTAAACAGATTTTGAAAAACACAACCGGGTCAATACTCTCTTGTCCTTCGTCTCCATAATACTTTGCAGTAGCTTTATATAGAAATCGAAAATCGATGGATTGATCTAATAATCTATAAAAATTATGCTCTGGAATCAAGTCTGTTAAGTATACTTGATAGAGCATTTTTGGGGTAAATTCTTTTCTTCCTTGCATGCTTAAATTTACATAAAACCACGCTTTTTAATGTTTCCTTTTTGTTATATTTGAGCAGTTGTGCAACAAGCACACACGCTACAAGCGATTTGGGCATTTATCTTGATGGGGAAATGGTTTTGTATTTGGAAGTTTAGCGATAACCGAAAAATAACGCTAATTTAGTCCCAAATTGCTTGTAGCGCGGGAACGTTAGGCGTCATTCCCCTGCAGACTCCCGACCTGACCACTTAAGCTAACGGCGGAAAAATGAAGAAATGGAAGGAATTAATTTAAATAAAAACAGCTTTGTAGGCATTTGATTTACAGAACATAATAAAACGTTAGTTGAAATTACAACACAACCTTATAAAATGAAAAAAGATATCCTTACTATGGGGTTTGAAATCCCTGGTTTTTCAAATCTTGAAAAAGATTTTTCTTCTAATATTTCATTAATGGATGCTGATATTATTGCTATTTCACCTGAAGCAATAAGTCCAAATGGTTATGGATGGATAAGTTTTTCCTCAGGTGGTGGATGCTATGATGTTTCAACATCTGCAAGATTTGTAGAAAACACAAAGCACTTAAAAAAAGAATTGTCTGACATGTTAGAACTAGGTAAAACTGTATTTTTATTTTTAAATCAAAAACAATCTTTTTCCCTAGCAATAAATGTTACTTCACCTAGAAAAGGACATAACACATATAATACTACATCATCATCAAACTACGACTTTTTACCAATTAATATTGGTAAAATTACATCTGCATCAGGTGAAAAAATCCATTTTTTTGGAAATCAGTTATTCAGTGATTTTAATAAAAAATTCGGTCATTATTTAACATATAAAGCATATTTAGAAAATACTGAATCTAGTGAAGTAATTTATACAGGAAAGGATAAAAGCAAAGTTTTAGGTTCAGTTAATAGAGTTGGAAGTGGATATTTAATCACTTTGCCTCAAATAGAATATGAGAATGAAAAATTTATTGAATATGACGAAGAAAATGACAAAGATATTTGGTCAAAAGAAGCAATAAGTTTTGGAAACTCTTTAATTCAATGTTTAATTGATATTGATAGCAAAATTTCTTTGGAATCCGCAAAAACACCAATTCCAGAATGGGCCAACAAAAACGAATTCTCTACAAAAAATGCATTGTTAATCAATGAATCCATTGAAACTAACAATCGAAAAATAGAAGAAATTACAGAAAAAATAATTCAATTAAAAGATGAGTTTGCAAAAGAAAATAAAATAAAAGATTTACTTTTTGAAACCGGAACTCCATTAGAGGATTCTGTCACTGAAGCTCTTATAACTCTTGGTTACGAAGCTGAAAATTATAACGACGGTGTTCTTGAACTTGACCAAGTAATAATTAGTCCCGAAAAACACAGATTTATTGGAGAGTGTGAAGGAAAGGATACAAAAGATATAAACATAACTAAATTCAGACAATTACTTGAATCATTAAATGCTGATTTTGCAAGAGACGAAGTCCAAGAAAAAGCTTTTGGGATATTATTTGGTAACCCACAAAGATTGTTAGAGCCAAAATCAAGAAAATTAGATTTTACTGAAAAATGTAAAATAGGTGCTGAAAGAGAAAAAATTGCATTGGTGAGAACCTCAGATTTATTTGAGATTATCAAATATTTACGTGAAAATGAAAATGAGGAATTTAAAAAGAACTGTAGAGACGCAATCTATAATGGGCTGGGTAAAATTGTGAAGTTTCCAAAAATTCCAAAACAATAACGACGCCTAACACACGTAGCTGTTGCGCAACTCTCTTAAAAAAGTAAAATTTCAAGATAAGCTTAAAAAACAACCTCGTTTAAGGATATTTAAGCGAGGTTTATTTTGGGTTTTAAGTTGTAGTCTTTAAAAATGGAGATGCTTAAAAACATGTTTCTCAGGTTATAGATGGCAGTTTTTAGAAAAGTTGACACTTTTGCTTGTAATTCACTTACTACTCCGGCTTTTGTTTTTGTTTTTTTGGTGATAAACTTCAAGTATTTCTTTAAATTATAGGTTAATGCTGCCATCAAAACATGTTTGTTAGCTTGCTTGATTCCTCTAGTATTTACACGCTTCATATTGGTAAAATTGACTAAAGTTCCGATTACAGGTTCTACGGTTTTACTTCTCACTCGTACCATTTTCTTAGTATAGTTTGGGTTTTGTGTGAGTTTTTGGTGCATTCTATCGTAATGTTCTTTATGAATGCTGTTGTCTATTTTTTTGTATTTGGTGCTTTTTCCACAGCATTGTTCTCTGAGCGGACAGGTTTTACAATCGCTCTCGCTACTGCGATACGTACGTTTGATGTAGCCTTTACTATCGGTCTTTTCTCCTTTAAAGAGTAGAATAGCTTTGTTAGAACCTTCTTTGATACATTCATATTGATGCAATTCTTTATTAAAAACAAAACCTTCACGTTCGGGTTTGTACTGTCCGAAGTTTGGAATATAAGCATCGATATTTTTTTTGTATAAATAGGCTAATGCTTCGCCGCTGCTATATCCTCCATCAGCTAAGAGTTCTTCTAATGCAATGCCGTTTTCATGTAGGTTGTTCTCTGTTAGTTCAACTATTTTTTCTAAACATTGACTATCGCGTTTGTCTGCAAAATCAGAACATGCGCCTGTTATTACATGATGGGCATCGTCTACAGCGATTTGTCCAAAATAGTTTAACTGTCTTGCTTTGCCTGGTTTTACACTTACCCTGGCATCAGAATCTGTGGGTGAATAATGGGTGTGATTCGATATAAATCTTGGTCGTATTGTATTCCCATGTTCATCTAATTTGTCAATATTAAAGTTGGGATTGGGTTGGTCTTTGTAAGCTTCTTTTTTCCAATTGTGGTGCTGATCAACTAGTTTCTTTCTGGTGCTTGTGGTTTTAAATTCGCTGTTTTCTTCTAATTCATCCACAAAGGCACTGGCGTCTTCCAGTACTTCTTTCTCTACCAAGCTATCCATAGAAGCATTGGCTTTGATAAAAACGCTGTCCACTGCTTGACGTTTGCCTCGAATCATACCTTTGGAAACGCACAGCTTTAAAACTTCTTTGAATAAACTTAAAAACACTTCTTCACCATACAACTGACGCGTGCGACTAATGGTGCTGTGCCATGGTAAAGCCTCGTCAATGTCATAACGAATGAACAAGCGAACATCTAAACAATTCGAGCAATATTCGATGAGTTTCCTATCCGAATTTATGTTGTTTAAATAACCTACTAAACAGATTTTGAAAAACACAACCGGGTCAATACTCTCTTGTCCTTCGTCTCCATAATACTTTGCAGTAGCTTTATATAGAAATCGAAAATCGATGGATTGATCTAATAATCTATAAAAATTATGCTCTGGAATCAAGTCTGTTAAGTATACTTGATAGAGCATTTTTGGGGTAAATTCTTTTCTTCCTTGCATGCTTAAATTTACATAAAACCACGCTTTTTAATGTTTCCTTTTTGTTATATTTGAGCAGTTGTGCAACAAGCACACACGCTACAAGCAATTTGGGTATTTGGCTTAATTTGAAATTGATTTTGTATTTGGAAGATTTGGCAAATCCGAAAATAGAGCTTAATTTAGTCCCAAACCCGTTATAGTGCCAGAAGGTTAGCGGTAATTTTTCCTAGCCAGAACGACAGATTTTATGAAGACATTTCTTTTTATATTTTTATGCATAACTTTAACTTCGTGCAAATTTGAAAATAAACCGCAAGGCTCATTTTTTGAATTTGTTTCAGAATCTGATACAACTTGTTTGAAGGAAATAGCAGAAGCAAAAAAAGAATTAGAAAATGGAAAACTAACCTACTGTCATTATTCTGGAAATATAATAAATCACTATTTACGCTCTGAAAAAGAATTAATTGAAGTTCTTAAAGAAAATAATATTGATTTTAGAAATGAAGGTTCGTCTTGCGTTGTCTATGAAAATCAAACCGAACATTGTTATTGTGAGTTAATGGAAGAAAAAATTAACCAAAAATATGGAGAAAAGTTTGTCGACTCATTATTGAATATAGCAGATGAAAAATACCTAATTAAACATATTAATGACACGATGCATTATGCTAAATGTGATAGAAGACCAAATTATCCGAACGACAAAGATGATAGCGAAGATGAATATAGTGAAGTTATGCAGAAAGAAATTGATGATGCAATTAATTATCCAAAAGGTTATATAAAAAGACCAAATTATGATGTTTCAGCATTCGTAAATATTTCATTCTATGTAGATAAAAATGGAAATGCAAAAATCACATATTTTAGTTTTTATTTTGACATTAAATCAAATCATAAATTAGAAAAACATTTTGAAAGTGAATTGAAAAAAATTATTAAAAGAGAAAAATGGAAACCCGCTCAAATGAGAAAACGAAATGTAAATTCTGATATGGTATTGAGATATGGTTTTGAGTGAAAATAAAACAACCGCTAACAGCTACTACAACGGATTTGGGCAATTGGCTTAATGGAAAGTTGGTTTTGTATTTGGAAGTTTTGGCATAACCGAAAGATTACGCATTTTTAATCCCAAACCCGCTGTAGTGCCAGAACGTTATGCGATATTCGCTAAACAAACTTAAAAATATAACATTTGAAAATTATTATGTCTATTCTAAAAGATAAATTTAAAACTATTTTTTTACTACTGGCATTCCTTTGTCTTTCTTGTAACAAAGAAGAAAAAATCATTGATAAATTAGTTGGCCAATGGGAAATTCGAGAAATAACATATAACGGGGTAAATTATAAAGAAGATTTATATTTGAATTTTATGGTGTTTGAAAACGACAATAAAATTTCAATTCCAGAGTCGATTCACTTTGAAAAAGATTACATCGCAACCTAGAATATTGATTTTCAAGATCAAAAAAAACTAAAAATATCAATTCAATGTGAAGATGAAGTTTTTAAAGGGACGTATGATTTAAAGTTTATAAAAAATCATGAAGAAAAATTGCTTGGAATAGAAATGAAATCAGATAGTACAAAAATCAAAGCATTTAAATTTTTCCAAGATTTTCATAGTAGGGAAAGTGGGTGGTAAATCTCAATAATCTACTAAACCACGTAAGTAGAACATCGCATAACAGCTACTACAACAGATTTGGGCATAGGCTTAATGGAAAGTTGGTTTTGTATTTGGAATGATTTGGCAAATCCTAAAATAGGGCTTAATTTAGTCCAAAACCCGCTATAGTAGCAGAACATCGGCAGTAATTATCCCGCACAAAACTAAAAAAATGAAAACTAAATTAAATTTAAATCTGTTTACTGCAAACTATTTTATTTTATGCTTGGTAATTCTGTTACTAAACGATTTTTATTTAAAATATGAGTTTTCTAATTTCATAACAGGTAAACTTTCTGATTTTACTTGCTTGTTTATTTTTCCTTATTTCATTTCAGTGTTTTTTTCAAACAAAACAAAAGAAATTTACATTTTTACTTTTCTATTTTTTATTTTTTGGAAACTTGAAATTTCCGAGCAATTCATAAAACTTATTTCACAAATTACAGATTTTGCATTCCATAGAACTGTAGATTTAACAGACCTAATTGCCTTATCAATTTTACCAATTTCGTATCATTATTTTCATAAAAAAAATCAAGAACAAAAGGAAAATAAGAATAAAAATTTTGCACTAAATTCATTAATTGGAGTAATAACAATATATTCATTTTTAGCCGATACAAATCCAAGGCAAGAAACAAAAGTGAAAATTAAATCCGAAAAAGAATTCACAATACAAATTAGCAAAAAACAAATCTTAAATAATTTAATAACAAGTGAGACAAATATTTTAGAAACTGATAGTTTATTTACTATCACTTTTGATGTTCCAGAATATAGAGCTGAAGCAACTACAAAAATACGAATAATAAAAGCTGATGAAAAAAACACAATTTTTAAAATAGATAGTATTAGTGAAGTGTTAGTTACTGGACGTTTATTTTTTGGAATTAGTCAAAGTAATATTGACGGTTGCGAAAAAATGAATGCTAGTGAATATGAAGAAAATTTTAAAACAAACTGTATTGATATAATTACGAATGTCCGAAAAACAGAATATCCAACTTATTACGCATACAAAACAGAATAATGAAAATATAAATAAGTACTGTAAACAGCTCCAACAGATGTGAGAAATTGACTTAAAATAAAGTTGTTTTTATATTTGAAAGTTTGTGTTTAACCGAAAAACCTCGCTTTTTTATTACCCAATCGCGCAAAGCGCCAGAACTTTGTGCAAAAGAAAACAAAACAAAAGAGAATATGATAAGAATAATATTGACAATAGCTATTTTGCTTTTTAACTGTTTGACTTTTTCTCAAACTGCAAAAAAAGAGAATTATACATTAACAATCATAAGAGGAAAAGTTGCAAAAAAAAACAAACAAACATTTTGGATAACTCCTACAACTTTGACCAACAATACTAAAGATACATTAAGATATTACAGTATGTCTTGTTCATGGCAAATATTTTATTCGGTTGATAGTAATAAATTGCAAGTTGAAGGAAAAGATTGTGACAAAAATATTCCAACTATTTTGACGCTGGCACCAGGAAAATCAAGAACAGTTGAAATTAGACTATTAATGAGTTCAAAAATTAATTCTTCTAAAATAAAATTCAAAATCGGCTTCAACTTAATGAAAGTATCTAGTATTCAAAAAGAATTAGACTATGACTTCAAAGAACAGCAGAAAAAGAATAACATAATTTGGTCAAACATAATTTCAAGATAAATGAACAAATGTTCAGCAGATAAAAGCTACTATAACGGAGATAAATTAAATATAAGTAATATAGATTTTGTATTCGGAAATGAAATTTTAAGAATGTAAAAGTGTAAATAAACTAGAAAAAAAACTACTGCTGTAAAAAAAACTATTTTAAATTTAGAAAGTATTCTGAAGGATAACAAAGAAAACTTAAACATAAGATTCTCAAGAGTATGATTTTAGTTTTTCAGAGTCTGACGTTAGCTGCGAATTTTATACAACATAAACAAAAATGAACAAAATACTATTCCTAATTATAATCATATTTAGCATTAAATTACAAGGACAATCAGATATTAAATATCAGGAAATTGATGCTTTAATCGAGAGTAATTCAATGATTAACGCAATGGACGCAATTAAAAAACTTAAAGAAGATTTTGCAAAAGATTCAATTAATTCAGATTATTGGCTCAGACATTCAAAAGCTTCATTTGTTTTTTTTAGATACGAAGATGCTTCATCCAGTATTGATAAAGCAATTCAATTAAATCCAAATGATGCAGAGTTGTATTTTGAAAAAGGTCTACTTAACAATAAAATTCATAAACTTGAAATAGCGTTACAAGCATTTGAAAAGGCTGTAAACATTAAAAAAGTCGGTAAATATTATTACTGGAAAGGTATTGTAAACCAACAGTTAAGAGAAACCCAAAGTGCTGAAGATGATTATCAAGCAGCTATTGAAAATAAATTTGAAAGCCGAGAATTATTTAACAATCTTGCAATTCTTTTGGCAGAAAGCGGAAACAACGAAAAAGCGTTGGTAATGATTAATAAAGCAATTAATCTTGATAACCAATATCCACAAGCATATTCTGCGAGAGCAAAAATTAACTTCTCATTATTAAATTTTGATTTGGCTTGTAAAGATGGAAAAACGGCAGTAAAATTAGGGCATAAAAATCCCTTTCAGTTACCCGATTCAATTTGTAATGGGACTTTAAATCAAAAACTACAATTTGCTTCGGATCTATTTACTGTAAATAAATTGTACAAACAAGGAATTATTGCTTATACCATGTTAATCAACAATAAGGCGACAAAATCAGATAATTTTTTAAATCGGGGTTACTGCTATTTTCAAATTAAAGAGTATGTAAATGCTGAGAAGGATTATCTTAAAGCCTTATCTCTTCCAAAAGCATCACGCGATCAAATTTATGACAATTTAAGTTTGTTGTATTTTGATATGAATAATTTTGAAAAATCAATAGAATACGCAACAAAACGTATTGAACTAGATCCAAAAAATCACGTTCCCTATATTGACAGAGGACTTTGCTATCGAAAATTAAAAAATTATTCCAATGCTGAAAAAGATTTTAATACATCATTAGAATTAAAACCTGATTTTTTTAGAGCATTTGGTTACCGCTCCTTTTTGTATTTAGAATTAGGTCAATATAAAAAATCATTCGAGGATGCTAGCAAATCAATTAAAATAAATCCCAAATATGGTTATGGTTATATTGTTTTAGCTCAAGCAAAACAACAAATCGGAATATCCGATTTCTGTGAAGATTATTATAATGCAAAAAAATATGGTGAACGTGAAGCTGAGCAAGGAATAAAAGAATACTGCAAATAAAAGCCAATATAAAAGCTTTGAGAAATTGGTTTGATAAAAAGTAGATTCGACAGACTGAAAACTTGATTTGACCGACTTAAAAGTAGAATCCGACCAATTCCACAAATGATAGTTTATAAATTTAATAATGCTTATTTTATTATCGAATATAAATAAAATATCAAAAAAATGATCTATCAAAACAGAAGATAAATTATGAAATTAAAACATATTCTACCTACTATACTATTAATAATTTCTTTGTCAAGTTGTAACAAGTTTAAACAGAAAGAACAACTAAATGAGAATCAAAATTCTGAGTTTGTGAAAACATGGTTTGATACAATAAGGGGAATTCCATTTGCAGAAAAGTTAGAGATTAAACAAAATAGAACTTTTAAATTGATTGGTGGAGCATGTACAGCAAGATGGTGGAGCGAAGGAAGTTGGAGAATAAAAAATGACACTATTATTCTTAATAGCTTCAAACCAAAAAAATGTATCTATTTAAGGGAATATGGTATAATGTGTAGAACGTTTGAAGAAATAAGAAAAAATGGTAGAGAAGTATCAATAAAAGATTGTAACCCAGATTCAGACAATGATTATGAAATGTTCATTAACGAAAAATTCTATATCAAAAATGATACTTTAGTTCATGTGAAGCAAAATAAAAAATGCGAAGGGATTAAAGTTGCTTATTCGACTACAGAGAAAATTCGCTAAGAAAAACGTTTGCTAACAGCTACAACGGATTTGAGAAATTGGTTTGATAAAAAGTAAATTCGACAGACTGAAAACTTGATTTGACCACTGTAAAGTAGATTCGACCAATTTCACAAATGATAGTTTATAAATTTAATAATGCTTATTTTATTATAGAATCTAAATACAATATCAAAAAAATGATCTATCAAAACAGAAGATAAATTATGAAATTAAAATATATTCTAATTCCAGTAATAACGCTGCTACTGTGTTCTTTTATCAAACTTCAACACCAAGATAAAAAGATTGATACAACTGAATTTTCAGAAACATGCATGAAAATTAGTAACGAATATAAAACGCAAAATGAACACGGAAATGTATTCAATAACAAAACCAAAAAGTTTTTGAGTTTACCTGAATTTAGTAAAATTTTGAAAAATATTTCAAAGTATGATGTCGATAAGAACACAAAATATAAAGTTGAGCAAAACCATCTTGGAAAGATCGAAAGAACCATCTGGAAAAACAGTACCAAAAAGAGCAATCTGTTAAGTATTAAAAAATTAACTTTTGAAACTATAATCGAACAAGAATTTAATGGCGAAAAAATTAAAAATAAATTCACCATTATTGATTACCATATAATTAGAAATAAAACACCTAAGAAAATCTATTTAAGAATTATGGAAAATGAGTTTGAAGAAGTCACGATTGAAGACACCAAATATACTGGAGTTTTTGAAAGTAGATTATTAGGTATTGACGAAGCAAAAGAAGAATTTGATGAGCTATTGAGCAAAAAATAGAAAAATAGAATTCTAAATTTAATTAACTGAGGTTGATAAAAAATACCTTCAGTTTTTACAAATAAAAAGCAACAAAAACGTCAACAATTAAATCAATATGCTAAAAAACTTTTGCAAAATTTGTATTGCTCTACTTCCTATCCTTGTCGTTAGTTGTTATGGTGTCAATGCTGAGACTTCAGAAATAGGAACAATTAACACTACTTGCCAATCTAAAAATGCTTGGGAAGCACTAACAAAAAAATATTCTACTGATAAAATTAAAGATTCTAGTTTTATAGAAGGACTACAGTATGTCAAAAATCATTTTATAAAACCAGAATATATTCTTTATTTCGACAGTGGTCCCAGAGAAATAGTGGGTTGCGATTATTATACCATTAGAGTGGCATACAACCCAAAAATATTTGCAGGTGTGCCTCCCCTACTTGTGCCAATGTCTGTTCTATTTGTAAGAAAAAATAAATATATTTGATCCACAAAAACTCAGAAACAAATCTTCCTGTTTACATCTCTTTTTTTGGATATAAATAAGTGAAAGACTACTCTAATCACAAACAAAAAATTCAACATTCAAAAATGATTGTAAATACTAAAAATTCTGCTTTAATAATTATCTTCCTTTTTTTTTGTACCCAAGTATGTTCAGTCTACGGACAAAATTCAAAAAAATATTCAAAAGAAATTCAATCCAAAATTAAAGAAGTCGAAAACCATCTTTCGAGCTGGGTACAATTAGAAAATAATCCTCAAAATTGGACATTAGAACAAAGAATGAAATTTTACCATGCAAATGGTGTTAGCATTGCAGTGATCAAAAACTATAAAATAGAATGGGCAAAAGGCTATGGTTGGGCAGACAGTTTAGAACAAAAACCTGTTACAACACAAACTTTATTTCAGGCAGGTTCTAATAGTAAATCACTAAATGCAATTGGTGTATTGAAATTAGTTCAGGAAGGAAAATTGAATCTCAATGCAGATATAAACGACTACTTAAAAACATGGAAATTTCCTTATGACTCTTTATCCAGAGGCAAAAAAATAACCATAGCAAATTTGCTGAGCCATACAGCAGGCCTAACAGTGCATGGATTTAATGGGTACGAAAAAGGAGAAGCAATACCAACTATTATACAAACATTAAATGGTGAGAAACCTGCCAACTCAGAAGCTGTTCGTTCTGCGTATGAACCCTCTCTTAAGTATGAATATTCTGGTGGTGGAACAACTATTTCGCAATTAATCATTGAGGATGTCACAGGAAAACCTTATCATGAATATATGTGGAAAAATATATTACAACCACTAGGCATGACCAATAGTTCTTATGAACAACCTCCATCAAAAGAAACATTAAAATTAGCAGCAACTGGCTATTACAATGACGGGAAAGCCGTAAAAGGAAAATATCATATTTATCCAGAGCAAGCAGCAGCAGGCTTATGGACAAACCCAACAGATTTAGCAAAATATGTAATTGAAACGCAACTTTCTTTACAAGGAAAATCACAAAAAGTGCTTTCAAAAGAAATGACTATCACAAGACTAACACCTTATATTGATACTAAATCAGCTTTGGGCGTATTTATAATTAATAAAAATGGTGTTAAAAATTTTGAGCATGGCGGCGTAGACGAAGGTTTTGTAAGTCAATACATTGGAACTCTTGAAGGAGGCAATGGAGTTGTAGTTATGACAAATACTTACAATACAGCTTTATTTGATGAAATTATCAGAAGTGTTGCCTCTGTGTATCATTGGAAGAATGCTTATACGCCTGAGATTAGAAAAGAAATCTACATAAAAGACGAAGATTTACAACCTTATCTAGGAAAATACGGAAGTGGCAATTACATATGGTCAGTAAACAAAAAAGATGACGGTATTTATCTTAGTATAACGAATAATGACTATTGGGGCAACTGTATCTGGAAAATGCATTTCACAAATGATGATGATTTTTTTGTTATCGAAAAAGATAGTCAACTTAATTTTATAAGAGATAAGTCTGGAAAAATTACAGCTCTTAAATGGAGTGGTGATATATTGAATAAAGTAAAAGAATAATCTACGCACTTCAACCAATTTTTTGACAATCTAGTGGGTAGTGCCAATGGGTGTTCGTAAAGTGAGAGACTAATATTAATACTTAAAATAAAAATTACTCATTGTGGGCATAGATTGTAAATCTGTGCTGTTCGAAATTCTAATCTGATAAATTATATAAATCTATAAACAAAATGAATTACAACGACTACTAAAATTTATACTTTATATTGAGTATAACAAATAACAATTCTGTACTTATTTTTTTTGCAAGTAGTATTTCCTTAATTAATAACAAACTTTAGTAAGCATCAAGGCATTAAAAGAAATGAACAAAAAATCTCGCAGAAAAAAACCTAAGAAAATCATTCCAGAAGAAAGCTATTCTGAATATATTAAAAAGGTAATAAAAAACATTTTTACACAACCTACTAGTCTAGTTTATTGTGGCTTTGCATTAGTTTTAATCGCTCTTTATTGGTATGATAGCGGATTTGAAAATATGCTTAGAATGCTTTTCTTGTTGATAAATGCATCTGTAATCATGTTGTTTTTAGGAGAAATTTTAGGTACAATCATTTCTAAAAAAATAGATAAAAATAGTGTTATTACGCAATTGATTGTAATTTCTATTTTGACTTTTATAAGTTTTTTTTTCTTCGATGAAAATTTTAGATATTGGTCATTTGTTTTAGGTATCTTACTATTTATTCCAATACTGATACATGTTGTGGTTAATGAAATCAGAATATGGTTAAACTTTTAAACAAAAATTGCCATTGCCAGAGGAGATGAGACCTCCAATAAAGGTGATTTTAACCGAAGACCGTGAATTGAAAAACTAACCTTAGAAATGAAAAAAATAATATTTAAGTTTTGGGTAATTAATTTATTGATAAGTATTATACTATTTATAATCTATAGGCTTATTATTGCGGGAACTAATTATGCTGTTGATATGAATTTATTTGAAAAAATTTTATTCATTATCGAGGCAGTATTAGATATTTGGTTTTCAACAGTATGTCTTATTGTGATGCTTGTTTGTTCGCTATTATTTTTTCTAAATCTAATAGAAAAGATTAGAAACAACTACTTTTTATCATTATTAACATTCTTGGGAATACCAACTATTTGCCTCATTTATTTAATTGTAATTAATATTGATACAGGCTTCAAATTTTTCACAACTGTTTTGGTATTGACAATAATTTATGTATTCCTTACAACAATAGAGTTTATAAAATTCAGAAAGAAAATAAAAATCCATGAATTAATTAATGAAAATATCCCAAGTAGCTAGAACCGCTGTAGTAGTAGAATCTTAGCGGAAATTTTATCGAACCGACAGTAAAAAATGAAAGTATATAAATACATATCAATTAGAATTTTGACATTCATAATATCATTCATAATGATATATTATCTATCATATTATACTTTGCCAAAACATTTACAAGAAGACCACTTTTGTTTTGTTTCTGAAATTAATAGATTTTTTGAATTAAGCCTGATTTTCACAATAATATTTTTATTATATCTACTAACAGAAATCTATCTTTTTAACAAACGAAAACAAACCAAATTACGAAATATAGCAATAATTTTTAGTGTATTTACGACCATAGCTGTTGTTGCTTTATTTTATGCTAATGCAATCTTTTAAATAAAATAAATTATGCGAATATCATTTTTACTTATACTTCTGACCTTTTCGATTCAATCATTTGGGCAAACATTAAAAGACTGCTCAACTTGTTCAACACAAATTATCAAAATAGAACAAATTAAAGATCTAAGCATTGACGAAATCCGTTTTTTAACAAATGATTTATTTGCAAGAAAAGGTTATAAATTTAAAGTTTCAACTATTGATAATTATTATTCTACAAAGACTTGGTATAAACCAATTGAGGATAATAATAAAATTGAATATAATTCAACTGAAAAGCAAAATATTAAATTATTTCAAGAAAGAACAAAAGTATTAAAAGAAGATAGAGAAAAATTAATTGAAGATTTAAAATTATTCAAAGTTGCATTATTGCAAAATAACGAAGAAATTTTAAATACTAATTTCAATTTCTCTGTTAAAAAAATTCTAGGAGAAAAGAATAGTGAAAATTACAAATATTTCTTTGAGGTTATTCATAATTTAAACGTAGATGAAATAGGATGGTTTAAAAAACAAGCCCATTATAAAAAGAAAATAGATAACTTATCTGAAACATACGGTTATGAAATGATTATTGAAAGTAATAATGTCTTTTTTCGATATGATTATGATAGTGGTTCTGAAGATATCAAAGATGAATTATACACGTCCGATATTTACAAAGAATTTACATATTTTTGGAATTTTAAATTCATAAATAATCAACTAAAATTTATAGATTTTGGTGTTGCAGGATAAAAAAACTTCCGCGAACACTTACAACAACAGATTTAAGCAATTGGTCTACTAAGAAAGTTGGTTCTGTATTTGGAGAAATTCAGCAAATCAAAAAATAGCGTTTAGTTTATTACCAAACCCGCTTTGATACCATAACGCTAGTGGCTATTGTACTTCTAATACTCAAATAAATTCTTATGAAAACATTTTATACATTCTTTTTATTTTTAATTTGTAATTATTTTTATGCTCAAACTGATGACTCATTCATAAAAGAAATCAAAGAATATGTAATTAAAATAGATTCTATAAATAAATTGGATTTATATAACACAAATTATGTAATATCAATTTCGGATGGTATCATAGAAATGAATAATAAAGTTGTTGGTGGTTATGGCATCAGAACTCTTTCTGATATAGAAAATAATTTTATATATAGAATCAATTATGGAGGAGGGACCGATTTGTACATTCATAAAACATACTATTATCAAACAAATAAATTGTGTTATGCTGTTTTTGAAATAAATGATTACAAAAATAAGTTAGGGAAAATTTACTTAAAAGAAGAATTTTATAAAAATGACAAGAAAATATCTTCAATTGTAACGGTGAATAAATTAGATGAAAAAAATAGAAATGAAACAGATATTTCATTATTTGATGATGGCGTTAAATATTTTAATGACAAAAAAAACAACAGCCACTAACTACTGCTACAACTAATTGGTTAAATTGACTTAATGAAAAAGTTGGCGCTGTATCTGGAGAAATTCAGCAAATCAAAAAATAGCGTTTAGTTTAGTAGCAAACCTACAGCACTAGAGGAACAGATTGGAAACAATATTTAAAAGCACTTTATGAAAACGATTATTACTCTATTTATTAGTTTAATTCTATTAACTTCTTGCGATAAACGTAATTTAGAAAAAAAGCTTCCCCAAGAAGAGTTGGAACATAAGCATCATGTTGAAATCCATCGTGAAATGGATAAAATCAGTGCTGAATTAGGAAAATTTGAAGAACAATTAAAAATAATGTACACTGATTCCGAAAAGAATCCTGAAAAAGTAATTAAAGAAGCAGATAGCTTACTGACTGTCAAATATTTTGATAAATATAAATTGCAAATTAAGCCTAATATTGATGACAAATTACATTATTTAAAAGCCGAATTGTTTTACAAACTTGGAGAGTTTAGTAAATCGATTAAGGAATTAAATACTGATCAATATAAACAAGGCGATGCAGCAGCTGCATACGCCGCTAATTACATAAAACTAAAAGATTATAAAAGAGCTCGATTGTTTATCGATAGTATTGGCAATTACATTTCTGATTATGCACGTGGAAATTATTATGAAAGTATGGGTAACAAAATTGCCGCATTAAAAATTTATCATTCAATAAGAAAAAATAAATCAATAAAACATTATGAATTCTACAAACTCACAATTGCAAGATTAAATGAACTTAATAAAAATAATCCAAAGCTTCTTAATGAAATTTATTTTCCGACCGGAAATCCAGCGTTTAAAATCTGCGATTCAGACAATAAGAATAGAAGAAAGATTTTTAACTTGATGGAGAAGCTTCCAGAAAATCAAAAATGGGCTGGAACAAGTATTATAGAATCGCCGCAAGAGAATGATAAAAATTATTATTGGGTCAGGGTTAAAACAGTACAAGACAAAGAATTTAACTATTACATTTACGAGAAAACTTTTGAAATAAAATTTTTCGATCAAAAAAATAATAAATTAATGACGTTGGCTGAATGGCGAATGTCAAAATAAAGCAAGTTTATAAGAGCTGTTTGGCTAAATTAGATCTTTAGTAGAATTACTTTAATCAAAAAAGTTTATGTAAAGCAGAAAATACTCTGCTCTTATTTACCCAACCTCTAAAAGTTCCAAAATGTTGATAGAAATGCTAAGTAAACAAAGACACTAAAAATGAAAAATAAAATTATAATCTTTCTTTTATTAATATTTACATCCGTTTGTAATGCTAAATATTCACCACTTCTTATTAGTCAACTAATCGATAATTCAAAAATAATTGGAATTGGAGAAATAAAGAATGTGGAGGGAAAACAGATTTCTGTACTTTTTAGCGAATTAATCAAAGGAAAGCTAACTAACCTAACTGTAAAAATTAATCAATTTGAAAATTGGACTTGCGCTTCACGTTGGACAAATTACAAGAGAGGACAAAAAATATTTTTTTTTTTGACAACAGAAAAGGGAGTTTATACAATTTTAGGATCGGGAAATGAAGGAGAATTACCTATTCAAGGTAAAAAAGCTTATTATAAAAGTCCATACGGAGGATTAGACAAGGATTCAACTAAATATTTAGTTTATGGAGGAGAATTATTTGGTTATACTTATAATTTGTTAGACGTCAAAAACGGAATTTTAGAATATATATCCAACAAATTGTCTTTTCATAAAATCGCAAAACAAAAAAATATTAAAAACGTAAAAATAGAAAACCCATTTTTAAAAAGATTAGTATGGGAATTATATACAGAAATATATTAATATAAATAATAGCAATATATTCCAATAATTACTACAACAACAGATTTAAGCAATTGGTCTACTAAGAAAGTTGGTTCTGTATCTGGAGAAATTCAGCAAATCCACTTTAATAAAAGAACTCATTAGGGATAATTTTAACAAAAAAACCATTCCAAAATAGAAACCAGAATAGAAATAATGAGCAAAAATCTAAAAGAAAAGACTTAATAAGAATCAAAGATAATCATGAATTTTAATGAAAAAATAATTCCGAAATTGGTTGGAATTTTTACCCTGATCTTTGGCTTGTCCATAATCTTTTTTGATATCAAAAGTGGGTATAGATTATCAGTTTTATATTTAATTCCTTCAATTTTTGTTGCAGTTGGACTGTTTGCTATTTTTAACGAAAGTATTTTAAGATGGCTTAATAAAATAATGACGAAAGAAATCTTTGAAAAAAACACCAAATTTATCTTTTTCATTTTACCCCTTTCTATATTTTCAATAATTGGATTTTTAATGATGTTTTTTGCATTTAAATTAAATTGGGATGTTGATTTATTGGGTTGGTCAACAATTTCTATATTTGCTTTTTTTCCGTTAATAATGATTTATGGTTTAGTTTTTGGATTTTCGATTCCCGAAAAACGACAAAGACTAATAGAGGAAAGTCAAGAGAAAAGACGAGAAAAATTATTCTCTAATGATAAAGGAATTACTATCGAAATGCCTTTATTTGATAAAAACTGTTTTATAAGTTGGCCATCTATTGAGGCCATTATTTATTATAATTACGTTGTTAGGAGTGATTTTACAGAATATTATGAAGGTTATAAACTGTATTTGAATTCAATACCCGTTTATACAAAATATGAGAAACAATGGTGGCTAAATAAATTATTTCCAAAAGACGCTCAACATAAAATAATTGACATTAATAATGAAACAGAACACTTTTCTGAAATACCCAAAATAGTTGAGAAATATCTAAAATCAAAAGTAACTATAGATTTTACAGACCCAATGAAAGGGACGCTGACTTCAAGTAAAATTTATAAAAATAAAAATAGTACAACAACTATTGAAAAATGGAAGCCAAGTAAAAAAGAAAGTGAGCAAATTGTTTTTGACAAATTCAATAGAAGTTTAGAAGAAATTAAAAAAAACTACCGCTAATAACTACAACAGATTTGGGCAATTGATTGATGGGAAGTTAGTTTTGTATTTGGATAAATTTACTTCGCCTGTTCGCAATAGCTCAAAAATAGGGCTTAATTTAGTACCAAACTATATTTAACAGTGGAAAGTTATATTCAAGCCATCAATATTATGAAAAATGATAATCGGAAATAAAGAAAATTTCGCAATTGAATTTGAAAAATTGAATTCGAACCCAGAAATGGGCTATGGTAAATTATGGTTACAAAATAATTTTTTTGGCACAAAAGAAGACTTAATTTATTTGAACGGTTATTTATTGTCATTGCTGGATGAAATATTAAACGCTAAAATTATTACGTTGAATATTGAAGATAAAAATCCAATAGAACTATTTAATTTTCTAAAATATTTTGGAAGAAATTATTTAATCTTAGGATCAACATTTACAGATGATTTTGAAGCTTATTGCTACAAAAGCAATGAAAAAATATTTTTGATTTGGAAACTCCGAGAAGTTGAAATGATTTTTGATGAACTGAAAAACTATGATCGAGAAATTCAATTCTGCAACGCAAATTATATTGAAATAAAAATTGTAAAAGAAGATTTTATTAATCAACTTAATAAAGCCTGATTATAACAGCTACTCTCTATTTATTTAAGCAATTGTGTTCTATTAGAAAGTTTATTATCCTCCGTCAAGTAGAATTCGACCGACTGAAAACCTGATTCAACCGACTGAAAACTTGATTGAGCCACTGAAAACTT
The DNA here is from genome assembly GCF_020911905.1 of Flavobacterium flavipigmentatum. Lineage (NCBI taxonomy): Bacteria > Pseudomonadati > Bacteroidota > Flavobacteriia > Flavobacteriales > Flavobacteriaceae > Flavobacterium > Flavobacterium flavipigmentatum. Next base: position 3,545,044 of record NZ_CP087133.1, read on the forward strand.
GATTCGACCGACTGAAAACCTGATTCAACCGACTGAAAACTTGATTCAACCGACTGAAAACCTGATTCAACCGACTGAAAACCTGATTCAACCGACTGAAAACTTGATTGAGCCACTGAAAATTTGATTCGACCGACTGAAAACCTGATTCAACCGACTGAAAACTTGATTGAGCCACTGAAAACTTGATTCGACCGGCTGAAAACCTGATTCAACCGACTGAAAACTTGATTCAACCGACTGAAAACTTGATTCGACCGACTGAAAACTTGATTTGATCATTGTAAAGTAGAATTCTACCGTATGCAAGTATGATTTGACCACTGTAAAGTAGAATTCGACCGTATGCAAGTATGATTTGACCATTGTAAAGTAGAATTCGACCGTATGCAAGTATGATTTGACCATTGTAAAGTAGAATTCGACCGTATGCAAGTATGATTTGACCACTGTAAAGTAGAATTCGACCGTATTCAAGTTAGATTTAGCCATTGTAAAGTAGAATTCTACCGTATGCAAGTATGATTTGACCACTTTAAAGTAGCATTCGGCTGTATGCAAAGATAATTTGATCATTTTTAACTAGCATTCTACCCTCCTACTCATAGTCTCCCCTGACTTTGCGTTTCTTATAAAGTCTACTTGTAAATTATGAACACTATAAAAGTTTGCTCACTTTTTCTTAAATACGGCTAAGAATAATTAATTTTAATACTTACTAAATTCAATTATAAAACAATTACAAAGTCAGTACAACACACAAATACCAACCTTAAAACACTGCTTATCAATATATTTACTAAAATATTTTTTACTATTTTCTGAAAATAATAGTTAAAAAAATTGCGAAACCGAATAGTTGCGTATATATTTGCAACCAATTGGTTTCACAAATACTAATTTAAAATAGAATTTATGGCACGTATTAATCCTTACATTCACTTTAATGGAAATGCCGAAGCAGCATTTACATTTTATAAATCGGTTTTTGGTGGTGAGTTTTCAAAGATTTCCCATTACAAAGACATAGCAAGCGATGAGTATCCAATTTCGGAAAATGATGCCGAGAGAATCATGCACATTGCCCTGCCTATTAATAATGGTAATGCGTTAATGGCAAGTGATACACTAACAAGTATGGGACAAGTAATGGAAACCGATAACAGATATACGGTTTTTATTAGCGTAGAAAGCCAGGAAGAAGCTGTTAAATTATTCGTAGGACTTTCTAATGGCGGTACAATTGAAATGCCAATAAATTACGGTCCGTCTGGAAATTACTTTGGTATGTTTGCTGATAAATTTGGCGTTCAATGGATGGTAGATTTTGATCCTAGAAACACATGAGACGAGACATTTTTCAAGCCATTGCCGATCCTACAAGGCGGTCGATTATTACGCTAATTGCTCTGCAGTCTATGACACCAAATGCCATTGCAGAGAACTTTAATACAACCCGTCAGTCGATTTCGAAACATCTTCGCATACTCACAGAATGCGAAATTATAAAACAAGAACAACAAGGAAGAGAAATTTATTATTCGCTTCAAATTAATAAAATGAAAGAAATTGATCAATGGCTGAACCCCTTTAGAGAAATCTGGGAAACTGCTTTTAACCAGCTTGATGACGTATTATTAACTATGAAAAACCAGAAAAAATGAAAAACGATTTGCTATTCGATTTTACCTTAGACAAACCATCTAAAACGGTATTGATAACACGAGAATTTGCTGCAGAATTGCCGCTAGTTTGGGATGCTTTTACGAAAGCGGAACTTTTGGACCAATGGGTTGCACCAAAACCTTGGTCTGCCAGAACAAAACACATGAATTTTGAAGTTGGCGGAAGAAGATTTTATGCCATGGTGAGTCCTGAAGGACAAGAACGGTGGTCGGTTCAGGAATTTACTTCTATCTCGCCAAAAACCAATTTTAAAATGTACAATACTTTTTCAGACGAAAATGAAAACCGCCAATTACCTGGTTCTGAATGGGATTATAATTTTAGCGAACAAAACGGAATAACAAAAGTAAAAATCACCATTGTAAATGAATCTCTCGAACGTTTGGAAAAAATGATTGAAATGGGCTTTACAGAAGGATTTAAAATGAGTATTGATAACTTAGAAAAGTTATTAGAAACGCTATCTCAAAAATAATTTAAAAATAAATTGATAGCACATAGTTTATCATTACAATCACTATAACAGAGATAAGTATAAGCAATTATATTATTTTTAGCGATGTAAGATACTTTTTTTTGAATGTATTTTCCTTTGTGAAGTTTGATCACTTATGATCAACTATATACATATATGAAGCCGTTGGGTATTGATCTTGACAATAATTTATGTATTCATTACAACAATAGAATTTTTATAGTTCAGAAAGAAAATAAAAATCAAAGAATTTAATTAATATAAACTACCTCCAAGCGGTCAAACCTTTTGGGCAACAGAAAAAAAACTGATGGACAAATCAAAGCTCAATAACTTTTTTCATTCTTTATTTCCTATACAAAAAGAAATTGTTGAAAAAATTACGGAAACATTTTGCGATTTTACAATAGATAAGAATACAATATTACTTGATAAAGATGCTATTAGTACAAAAACATATTTTTTAGAGAAAGGATATATGCGTTCCTATATTCTTAATGAAGATAATGAAGAAATTACAACCAATATTTATTCCGCTCCTTGCTTTGTAAATGACTTTTTATCTTTTTTCAAAAAAGAACCTACAAAAGAAACTTATCAAACCATAACTGAATGCTCATTTTGGCAAACAAACTTAGAAAACGTCCAGAAAAATTTTCATAGTATTCCTGAATTCAGGGAGTTCAGTAGACTTTTATTTGTTATAAATTATTCTAAACTAAATGATAGAGTGATTGAAATGGCAAGTAAAAAAGCAGAAACAAGGTATATAAATCTTTTAAAAGAGCAACCTCATATTTTTCAAAACGTTCCACTAAAAATTATAGCTTCTTATCTAGGTATTACCGACAGTTCGTTAAGTAGAATTAGAAAAGAAATTAGCAAAATATAATTTCTTGCCATTTATCAAGTGCTTATCTAGTCAAGAGTTTTAATATTTGTGAAAAAATAAAAAATGCAAAAAAAACACATTGTTATTATAGGTCTTGGAGGCGTTGGTGGTTATTTTGGGTTTAAGATATCACAGAGTAACGAAACAAATAAACAAAATGAAATTTCATTTATTGCTAGAGCTAAAACATTTGAAATAGTAAAAGAAAGAGGTCTTACGTTGCTCTCTTCTGAACACAAAAATAGCATCACAAATCCTGATGCTATTTATCAAAATATTTCGGAAATTAAAAATCCAGATTTGGTCTTTATCTGCGTTAAAGAATATGATTTAAAGAATATTTGCATTCAACTATCAAAAATAATTACAAAAAATACAGTTTTACTACCAATGATGAACGGAGCTGATATTTATGATCGAATTCGAAAAATAATACCTAACACCATTATTTTACCTTCTTGTGTCTATGTTGCTTCTCATATAAAAGAAAAAGGAATCGTTGAACATAAAGGGAAAGCAGGACAATTAATTTTTGGTAAAGATCCAGAACATACTTCTGAAAATATTGATTGGATTCTAAATTTGCTAGAGATAAGTAACATAAATTTTGACTTTAAAGAGAATGTTCAAGTTGATATTTGGACTAAATTTATTTTTATTGCAAGTTTTGGTTTAGTAACGGCTAAACATAATTCATCTATTGGTGACGTTTGTACTATTGAATCGCAAAGAGAAGAAGCAACCAAAATTATGATTGAAATAAAATCAATTGCTGATAAAAAAGGTATTCGTATGCATGATGATATTATTCAAAAAACATTTGAAAAAGCATCAACGTTTCCTCCGAAAACACCGACTTCTTTACAACTTGATGTAAATTCAGGAAAAGAAAATAATGAACTGGAACTTTTCGCTGGTGCGATCATTAATTATGGAAAAGAAATAAATGTAAGTACCCCTTTTTCTGAAAAAATATATCTGGAAATAAAAGCTACTCAAAACAGCTAAAGTTTTCGTTGGATGCGACGCCCAAAAAATGCAACTAATGTTGAACAGAAACACTGAAAATATGCAACTATCGGATTTACGAAAAATTTTGAAAAAAAAATTAAGAGGATTTATAGTCCTCTTTTTTTTGAGTAGTTTTTAATATGCTTTATTCACTTTTAAGTATAAAATCTTTTATATCTAAAATCAATTTTACGAGAATTAGAGATTTGCTATGTTGTTTTCAAAGTAAATACAAGTTTTTTTTAATGCTGAAAGTTTAGTTGACTAAAAAGCCTTCAGAACAGAAAGGTTTTTAACAGATTCTACTAAAAACGTCTTATAAAAATTAAATTTCTCACTTAGCCCCGATGGAAGTGGCATCCTTTTATGGCAATCACGACAACTATAGGAGCCATAAAAGATAGAACGTACAGCGGGACAGATCGTCTTAAAATACGAAAATCGTCTGCTTCTAAAGAAATCTATTATTCAACAAAGCCTTGTCAATAAAGACTTTTGAAGGTTTTTATAGTTGCTCTATTGCATGATAAGAAAAAATTATAACTAATTTATATTATAATACGAAAAACAGCTGTACATTTGCCTAACGGTGTTAAACAATTTAATACTCAAAAAAATGGCAAGTAAAGATCGTATATTAAGACAAAAAGAAGAGACAAGAACTAATATTCTTGAAGCTGCTTATGCTATCGTAAAAGAAGACGGTTGGCAAGGTCTGAGTATGCGAAAGATTGCCGATAAAATTGAGTATACTGCTCCTATTATCTATGAATATTTTTCTAACAAAGAAGCTATTCTTCAGGAATTAACAGGTAAAGGGTTTGTAAAATTGTCTAAAGAGCTGGAGAATGCCAAAGCCAAATTTGATCAGCCAGAAAAACAATTGGAAGCGATGTGGATGGCGTACTGGGATTTTGCTTTTACAGATACCGAAATGTATCAGGTAATGTTTGGTGTACAAATGAATTGTTGTTCGCAACAGTGTGATGCTGCTAAAAAGCCTTATGAATTATTTACTTCTGTGATTGCCGAAATAATGAAAAACAGCAACCCAACGCAAGAAGTCATCAAACAAAAGTACTTTACTTTCTTTTCTGTTATTCATGGTTTGATTGCGATAAACATTATCAATCAAAGTGATATAATGGAAACGATTAACAATCAAATCTTGAAGGATGCGATTGGTGGTATCATCAAATCAATACAATAAAAAAAATTTAAATTTTACTTAACAGTGATAAATGATTTAATAGAGTAAATAACAAGCTTGTTTTGCTACTATACTTAACAGTGATAAATAATTTAATACCGATTATGAGATAGAATCGGAAAGGCGTTGTATTATGATTATTTGCGCCAATATACTTAACGACGTTAGAAAATTTAATACCCATAAATACAAATAGAAAAAGTCCGATGAATAGAATTTTAAATAGCGAGAATGTCCAACAAATTAAAACCAATAGAAAAATGAAAAATGTAATTATATCCAGTTTTATCCTTGCGCTCGTATTAAGTAGTTGTGCGGATAAGGCGCAAGCACCAGCACCAGCTGCCCCTATTCTTCCTGTTTTAGCGATCACCAGTTCAAACGCTAACACAGATGCAGAATATCCGGCTGCGATACAAGGAGCTGTAGATGTCGAAATTCGTCCGCAAGTAAGCGGAAACCTCGAAAGAGTATATGTTGACGAAGGTGCTTATGTAGCAAAAGGTCAAACGTTATTCAAAATAAACGAACGTCCTTATCGTGAGCAATTGAATAATGCTTTAGCCAGTCTTCACGCTGCAGAAGCCGCTTATATCAACGCACAATTGGAAGTAGATAAATTGACTCCTTTGGTACAAAACAAAGTTGTCTCAGACTATCAGTTAAAAACAGCCAAAGCTTCCCAAAAAATTGCGGCTGCCAACATCGAGCAAGCCAAAGCGATGGTGGGTTCAGCAAAAATCAATTTAGGATATACCAACGTTACGGCTCCGGTGAGCGGTTATATCGGAAGATTACCAAAAAAACAAGGAAGTCTGGTTGGTGCAACAGATCCACAACCTTTAACCAACCTTTCAGACGTGCACGAAGTGTTTGTTTACTTCTCATTGGGCGAAACTGACTTTATCAAATTTAAAGAACAATATGCAGGAAATACGATTGGCGAAAAAATTAAAAAATTACCTCCAGTATCCTTAATCCTGGCAGATAATAATGCCTACGCACAAACAGGGAAAATTGATATGGTTGATGGTCAATTTGATAAAACAACTGGTGCAATTACTTTGAGAGCTACTTTTCCGAATGCCAAAGGATTACTACGTTCTGGAAATACAGGAAGAATCCGTTTAGGTATTCAGCATGATGATGCTATTCTGGTGCCGCAATCGGCTACCATCGAAATGCAAGACAAAATATTTGTTTTTTCTGTAAACAAAGAAAATAAGGTTACCAAAACGCCTATCACAATAAGTGGAAAAAGCGGAAACAACTACCTCATCAAAGATGGTGTAAAAGCAGGAGATCAAATTGTATTGAGCGGTATAGACAAACTTCAGGAAGGGCAGGAAATTCAACCTGAAAAATCAACTGCAAAAGTTGCCCAAATAATTAACAAAAAATAATTTTTACAAAAATGTTCAAAATATTTATACAAAGACCAGTACTGGCTACCGTTATCTCCATTTTATTGGTGATTTTAGGTATCCTAGGACTCACCAAATTGCCCTTACAACAGTTTCCAGATATTGCACCACCTTCTGTTTTGGTAACGGCGGTTTATCCGGGAGCCAATGCCGAAACGGTTTTACGTTCGGTTGCTCCTTCTCTTGAAGAATCTATAAACGGTGTCGAAAACATGACCTACATGAGCTCTACAGCGAGTAACGATGGTAGTTTGGCCATTACCGTCTTCTTCAAATTAGGAACCGATGCCGACCAAGCTGCGGTAAATGTACAAAACAGAGTAGCACAAGCAACAAGTCAGTTGCCTGCAGAAGTGGTACAACAAGGTGTTATTACGGCAAAACAACAAAATAGCTTTATCATGGCTATTGGGATGTATACCGATGATGAAGCAAAATACGATCAGACTTTTGTGGCCAATTATGCCCAGATCAATATCATTCCGGAGATCAAACGTATTCCCGGTGTGGGATCGGCCAGTATTTTTGGTGGTGTAAAAGATTATTCGATGCGTGTTTGGCTCAATCCAACACAAATGTCAACTTATCAGGTGACGCCAAACGAAGTAATGGCAGCCATTCAAGACAAAAGTTTGGAAGCTGCTCCAGGTAAATTTGGAGAAAGAAGCAAGGAAGTTTTTGAATATGTAATCAAATACAAAGGTAAATTAACCAAACCCGAAGAATACGAAAATATTGCCATCCGATCTAATCCGGACGGTTCTGTACTTCGCTTAAAAGATGTTGCCAGAATAGAACTCGGAGCTTATTCGTACAACAGTTTAACCCGATTAAATGGTAAAAAAGGTGTTGTAATCGGGATCATTCAGTTGGCCGGTTCTAATTCGAATGATATTCAGGTAGCGATCAACAAACTGATGGAAAAACAAGCCAAAAGTTTTCCAGCAGGTATTAAACACAATATTTTTTACAGCACAAAAGTATCTTTAGACCAATCGATAGAACAGGTTGAACACACTTTGTTAGAAGCATTTATACTGGTTTTTATAGTAGTATTTATTTTCTTGCAGGACTTCAGATCGACTTTGATTCCGGCAATAGCAGTGCCAGTAGCTATTTTAGGAACTTTTTTCTTCATGCAGTTATTTGGTTTCTCGATTAACTTATTGACATTGTTTGCCTTAATTCTAGCCATTGGTATCGTCGTCGATGATGCGATTGTGGTCGTCGAAGCCGTACATGCCAAAATGGAGCACAAACATTTGTCACCAAAAGCAGCTACACACGAGGCGATGCACGAAATTACTGGAGCGATTATTTCGATTACGCTGGTGATGGCCGCGGTATTCTTACCTGTTGGTTTTATGGAGGGTTCTACAGGCGTTTTCTACCGTCAATTTGCTTTTACAATGGCAATTGCAATTGTGATTTCTGCCGTTAATGCTTTGACTTTAAGTCCTGCCCTAGCCGCTTTATTCTTAAAAGACAATCATTCTTTGGATGAAAATAAACCGTATGTAAAAAGAGGATTTAAAGAAAAATTCTTTGACGGATTCAACAATAGTTTCGAGTCTTTAACTAACCGTTATGTGGGTGGTTTGCAATTTTTAATCCGTAGAAAATGGATTAGCTTAGGCGGATTAGCCTTAATTACAGTAGCTACTATTGTAATGGTAAAAACAACTCCAGCAGGATTTATCCCAACAGAAGATCAAGGATTTATTGCAATAGCAGTAAATACGCCATCAGGGACTTCATTAGATGGAACTCAAAAAGTGATGACCGAGGCAGAAAATACTTTAAGAGGTTTGGAGGCTTCCCGATTTGTAACAGCAATTTCAGGTTTTAATTTGCTGACAAACTCAACCAGCCCTTCATCGGCAGTCGTTTTTGTTTTGCTTAAACCGAATGAAGACCGTGGAGAAGTAAAAAACATTGAAGAAATAATGAATCAGGTTCGAGGAAAATTAGGCGCCATTTCGGGCGGAAGTTTCTTCGTATTTAGTTTCCCTACTGTTCCTGGTTTCAGTAACGTAGAAGCTTTAGACATGGTGTTGCAGGACAAAACAGGTGGCAAATTGGACAAGTTTAGCGGGATTTCTCAGAACTTCATCGGAGAATTGATGAAACGCCCAGAAATTGCGGTTGCTTTTACCTCTTTTAAAGCAGATTACCCGCAATTGCAACTGGATATTAATGATGAAAAAGCCAATCAATTGGGTGTAAATGTCAAAGATATTCTACAGACGATGCAAACCTATTTTGGTAGCGCTCAGGCTTCCGATTTTAATCGATTTGGGAAATATTACCGAGTAATTGTTCAGGCAGATATTGCCGACAGAGCAGATCCATCTTCTATCGACCGTGTTTTTGTCAAAAACAAAACAGGAGAAATGGTACCCATAAATACATTGGTTAAACTCACACGTATTTATGGATCTGAAACGGCTTCGAGATACAACCTTTTCAACTCAATTTCGATAAATGCAATTCCGAAACCAGGTTTTAGTTCAGGAGATGCCATCAAAGCGATTGAAGAAGTCGCTGCACAACAATTGCCTGCGGGTTATAGTTATGAGTTTTCAGGACAAACACGGGAAGAGATTGCTTCTGGAGGTCAATCTACAACCATTTTCTTATTGTGTCTGATATTCATTTACTTCTTATTGGCTGCACAATACGAAAGTTATATTTTGCCATTAGCCGTAATATTATCAATACCTGCAGGAATCTTTGGTGTATTTGTAGCCATCGGTTTAACAGGAATCGAAAACAATATTTACGTACAAGTAGCACTGGTGATGCTGATTGGATTATTAGCCAAAAACGCTATTTTGATTGTCGAATTTGCGTCGCAGCGAAGAAAATCAGGACAGGCATTGGTACGCGCTTCTATCGAAGCTGCAAAACTGCGTTTACGACCAATTATCATGACGTCATTGGCTTTTATTGTGGGATTGATTCCGATGATGAGTGCCAAAGGACCATCAGCCCAAGGTAATCATTCGATTAGTATTGGGGCGGCTGGCGGAATGATTTCGGGGGTAATTCTGGGACTGTTGATCATCCCAGTTTTATTTATCGTATTCCAACATTTACAAGAAAAGCTTTCTGGAAAACCAGTAGCCGTAATTCATAACGAAGAAAAATAAACATGGAAAATTATATAACGACCATTTTGATGACCATCATAATTGGCATCGCATACATATCCTACAAAGTTTCAAGAGATCTTGAAACCCGAAAAGATATTTGTTCAGAAAAATAAAATATAAAAATGAAAAAGTACATAACCAAAATTGTGATGGTCCTCATTTTGATGATCACCTTCATATCCTGTAAAGTTTCTAAGGATATCGAAACACCAAAAGATGCATTTCCTGAGAACTTCAGGAATGCATCAACTTCAAGTGATACCACAAGTATCGCCGATTTGGAGTGGAAAAATTTCTTTACAGAGAAAGACATCATCCAACTGATTGACAGCGCCGTAGCAAGAAACAATGATTTGCAAATTGCCACAAAAAACATCGAAATTGCACAATACCGATTTACACAGTCTAAATGGAACAATGTTCCTGAAGTCAATTTGTTTGTAAATGCCACTACCAGCAATCCGTCTGACAATAGTTTTACAGGACTGAATCTAAATCAGGCGCTGGGTCAAAAACATATTGACGATTACTCGGCTGGCGCTTCACTATCTTGGGAAGCCGATATTTGGGGTAAAATCCGCAGTCAGAAACAAGGTGCTTTTGCTACCTATTTACAATCCGAAGAAGTAAAAAAAGCATTGCAGACCAATATTGTGGCCAACGTTTCAAAAGGATATTATAATCTCTTGATGCTCGATGCACAACTGGATATTGCCAAGAAAAACGTGCAGTTAAATGATAGCACCACCACTATCATACAACTAAAATACGATGCCGGACAGGTTACTTCATTAGCGATTCAGCAATCGCAAGCACAAAAACTGAGTTCCGCACAATTGATACCGTTATTAGAACAAAACATTGCTATTCAGGAAAATGCATTGAGCGTACTTACGGGTTCTTTTCCAAGTTCAAAAGAAAGAACCACTCGTTTGAGTGTAATCGAAGTGAAAAACAATGCCGCAATCGGAATTCCTTCTTCTTTAGTGAGCAGAAGACCCGATGTAAAAAGTGCTGAATTGGGTCTAAAAGTAGCCAATTCGAGAGTAGGAATTACCAAAGCCAACTTATATCCAACACTTAAAATTACAGCGCAAGGTGGCGTCAATTCGTTCGAAACCAGCACTTGGTTCAACATTCCGGCTTCCTTATTTGGCACGGTTGCAGGAGGTTTAACCCAACCTTTATTAAACAGTAAAAAAATAAGAACCGAATACAACATCGCCAAAGCCGAAAGAGAAAAAGCTGTTTTTACTTTCAGACAAGCTGTTTTAGTAGCTGTCAGCGAAGTTTCGGATGCGTTGGTTAAAGTTGAAAAATTAGAGAAGCAGGAATCTTTCTTAAAAGAGCGTGTAACAACTTTGCAACAAGCCATCAAAAATGCCAATCTCTTGTTTAAAAACGGAATGGCAGACTACTTAGAAGTTTTGGTTGCCCAAACCAATTTACTGCAAAGCGAACTGGAACTGGCCAATATAAAAAGAGAACAATTGGCTACCAATATAGAGCTTTATCGCGCTCTGGGCGGCGGTTGGAAATAATACCCATTTTAGATTACTATTGATTGCCAAAGCGCTATAGAACTCCGGTTTTATAGCGCTTTTTTTCAGGAGCTATTTCCTGCTGTCCTTCCAAATCTTTTATGCCGAACAACGGCACAAAAGGATTTTCCCTCCCATCAGGGCTAGGCACTCGGGTAAAATAGACATTCAAATATCATCAGAAAAAAATATTCTCTTTACTTTATACAGCATTTTGGGCACTCTCTAAAACACTAAAAGTAAAATTTAGAGATCATCAACTACAAATTAAATCTGATGAACTAAAATTCAATAGCTTGAACTAAAAACCAAAAAAAAGCGTCACTTGTAATTTCTTACAGTGCGCTTTTTTATATACAATTATTACTTTATTGCTAGACTTTTGTTCTTCCGCTAATGAGCGAAATCACAAATAATACCAAGAATATAAAGAATAAAACTTTTGCAATACTTGCAGCTCCAACGGCAATACCGCCAAAACCAAAAATTCCGGCAATAATAGCAAGAACTATAAAAATGACTGTCCAACGTAACATAATAATTAGTTTTAGATTAGTAATATGACTTGATTAGGTCTGTTTTGTTTATCAAAATTCAATCATTCAATCGAACTTTGTTAACTCAATCCACTATTTTTTTAGCTCAAAAAAAAACTCTACACCTATTTTTAGTTAAAAAAGAGTCATTTCTTCAGATCTGGCTACTCAAAACGGTAATCTGCTTATTTTTTTAGAGCGCGCTAAAAAGTTCTTACAATTTTGTGTTTTGACTTACAAGATTCCCATCTAAATGCTTTAGAGTTAATTTTTTAGCCGATTGCATTAAACATGGGCTAGTGCTTGTTCTAATTTTAATTAAAAATAAAAAACGATATGGAATCAGTACTAAAACATGGCGTCATTTTAGAAAAAACCGAAAGAAGTTTTGAAGAATTAGGAGTGTTAAATCCAGGAATTTATCAAGAGGGCAACATAGTGCACCTGTTTTACCGAGCGGCAAAAAAAGGTAATTTTTCTACTATTGGTTACTGTCAGCTGCAAGGTCCGTTGACTGTAATCGAACGAAACTCAGCACCTGTATTTTCTCCCGAATTTATTTATGAAATTCATGGTGTCGAAGATCCTCGCATTACCAAAATCGATGATACTTATTATCTGACCTATGTTGCGTATGATGGTATTAATGCTTCGGGGGCACTGGCAACTTCTAAAGATTTAAAAACTTTTAGAAAAAGAGGGATCATCACGCCCAAATTCATCATGAATGAATTTACCAACCTTATTAGAAAGCATTTGCAAAACCCCAGTGTTGCCAAAATATTTGCTTTTAATATGGAGAGGAATTATCCGCTGACAGAAACCATCAAAGACAATTTGTTTATCTGGGATAAGAATGTAGTCTTGTTTCCAAAAAAAATCAATGGAAAATTTGTCGCTTTACACCGATTATTCCCTTCCATACAATTATTTACTTTCGAAAAAATCACCGATTTAAAAGAGAATTTCTGGAAAGATTACATGAGTAATTTGCCCGAATATATTGTTATGGAACCCAAATACGAGCACGAAACAAGCCATATTGGGCCTGGTGCGCCACCTATCGAGACTCCCGACGGCTGGTTACTTATTTATCATGCCGCCGAGAGAAGAGAAAAAGGCTTGGTTTATCATGCCTGTGCTGTGTTATTAGACCTTCATAACCCCTTAAAAGTAATTGCAAGACTGGCAAAACCCCTCATAAGTCCGTCTGAATATTCTGAGAGACACGGTTATGTAAATTATGTTGTTTTCCCGACAGGAACATCCCTTTTTGATGGTCAACTCTACATTTATTACGGTGCCGCCGATGACAAAATTTCGGCAGCTTCTGTAAACCTCAACGCATTATTAATCGAACTAAAAAACAATCCACATGAAGAAATTGTCAAATAAATCAAAAATAGTTTTTCTTTCTACATTTCCTCCTACACAATGCGGCATCGCTACGTATACTCAGGACACGATCAAAGGCATAACCGATGTTTTTGGTAAATCTATAGCGTGTGAAATTTGCGAATTGGTAGACAAACCCAATGCGCAGAGCGATCAAGCGTATGTTTTGAATACACGAATTAAAGAAAGCTACACCCGTGTTGCCAAAGAAATCAATCAGGACAAAGCAGTTAAGCTGGTGCATATTCAGCATGAGTTTGGCTTGTTTAGCGGTAATTACGGCGACTTTTTATTATTGTTTTTGAATGAATTAAAAAAACCCGTGACTTTTACGTTTCACAGCGTTATTCCTAATCCAAATAAAGAGTTGAAAACGTTTGTAAAATTGTTGCTTTCGTACAGCAATTCTGTTTTTGTGATGACCAATCAGTCCAAAGACATTTTGATGAACGATTATAAGATCAGTGCCGATTGTATCACGTATGTACCACACGGAACCCATATTGTAAATTATGAAACGCCACAAAATGCCAAAGCAAAATTTGACATGCAGGACAGAACCGTTTTGGCGACTTTTGGACTTTTGGGAGAAGGAAAAAACATCGAAACGGGTTTGAGAGCCTTGCCTAAAATTATCAAGAACACGCCCAATGTGCTTTATTTGATTATGGGCAAAACGCATCCCAATCTGATTATCGATGGTGTCGATTCGTATCGCACTAAATTGGAAGGAATCGTAAAAAACTTGCAACTCGAAAATAATGTTCGTTTTATCAACCGCTATTTGCATACAGACGAACTGCTGGATTACTTAAAAGCGACTGATATATATTTATTTACTTCCAAAGACCCAAATCAGGCGGTGAGCGGTACATTTTCATACGCCATGAGTTGTGCCTGCCCTATTGTGGCTTCAAAAATCCCGCATACCTTAGAAGTTTTAACATCCGATTCAGGAATTTTGGTTGATATTGGACAGGAAGATCAATTTGCAGATGCAACCATCAAATTATTGTCTGATGAAAACCTGCGCATCGAAATGGGACTTAATTCGTTTAGAAAAACCTGTACTTCTTCATGGGAAAATACCGCTATTGCACATATCAATACGTATAAAGAATTGATTGAAAACCCATCAGAAATTAAATATAACTATCCTTCAATTCAGCTGGATCATGTCAAAAAAATGACTACAGATCTGGGTATCATTCAGTTTAGCAAAATTTCTATTCCTGATCTTTCAACAGGTTACACACTCGATGACAACGCAAGAGCGCTGGTTGCTTTTTGCCTTCATTACAAACTCACAGCAGACAAATCAGACTTGCCGTATATCCTTATATACATCGATTTTATCGAACGCTGTCAGAAACCAAAAGGAGATTTTATCAATTATGTGGATGAAAATAATCGTGAACATGTAGAACAAAATGCAGAAGTAAATCTTGAAGATTCTAATGCGAGAGCCATTTGGGCGTTGGGAACAGTAGTGTCTCTAACCTCTGTTTTGCCAGATGCATTGGTCAATAAAGCGTCAAAATGTTTGTTGAATTCTTTAAAATGGGCCGAAAATATTCAGTCTCCGCGTTCGATTGGTTTTGCTACAAAAGGATTGTATTTGTATCACAGCACAAATCCGAATTTGTATGTAGCGGCCATTATCAATAAGCTTAACGCTAAATTGTTATCCAATTACGAGATACACACTACAAAAGACTGGAAATGGTTTGAAAATTATCTAACTTACGGCAACGGAATCTTACCGGAATCGATGTTATATGCCTATTTAGTGACCAACAAACCCATTTATAAAAAAGTGGCGCTGGAATCGCTTGAATTTTTATCCTCAAAAATGTATACGGAAAAGGGTTTCAAAGTAATTTCGAACAACGGCTGGTATCATAAAGACAGCGAGCCCCACGAATATGGCGAACAACCGATCGATGTCTCGTATACCATTCAGACTTTAAACTCGTTTTATACAGCTTTTAAGAACACAGAACATAAACAACAAATGAAAACCGCTTTTAACTGGTTTTTAGGCAAAAATCATCTGAACCAAATTATGTACCATCCTATTACCGGCGGTGGATATGACGGTCTTGAGAAAGAAAATATCAATCTCAATCAAGGTGCAGAATCGACAGTATGTTATTTAACAGCACGTCTGGTAATGGAGAATTTAAAAGCTGCGGATGTTAAAGTAATTCCTTTAAAAACTAAAACAAACCTCGCAATTAATTCTTAAATACTTCATTTTCAATAGTTACAAATCCCTTCTAAATAAGGGATTTGTAATTTTTAACACTTTTCCAAAAAAAACATAACACTCATTAAGCACTGTTACGTGCAGAATGAGGTGTTTTGCTGTACAATGAAAATTATATAAACTTCCAAATAAGTTGTGTAAGATATTTTCTTTAAAATGGAAGTAATTTTCTTTTCCAATAAAATAAAGATAATTTATAGGGTAAACTATTCTATTTCAAACCATTAAAACGATCTATTTTGATTCTTAATTTAAAAAATACATTCGATAATATTGGTAGCGTGACCATTTTTGCTACTAAGTTTTTTAAGGAGGTTTTTATACCGCCTTACGAAACAAAAGAATTTATAAAGCAATGTTACGTCATCGGATATAAATCTTTGCCGTTGGTTGCCATAACAGGTTTTATTATGGGTCTGGTACTTACGCTGCAATCCCGTCCTACTTTGGTAAAATTTGGTGCAGAATCATGGTTGCCCGGAATGGTCGCCTTATCACTTATACGAGAAATTGCGCCCGTGATTACCGCACTTATTTGTGCAGGAAAAATATCCTCAGGAATTGGTGCAGAATTAGGTTCGATGAAAGTTACAGAACAAATTGATGCTATGGAAGTATCAGCCATCAATCCTTATAATTATCTGGTGGTAACACGCATTTTAGCGACAACTTTGATGGTGCCACTTTTAGTTTTCTTTGCAGATGCTGTTGGAATTTTGGGTGGTTATGTTGGGATTAACATTCATGGAGATGTTACTTTTTATCATTTTCTCGTACAAATTTTTCAGTCGTTACAATTTTTAGATGTCATTCCGGCTACGATCAAGACTTTTTTCTTTGGCTTTTTTATCGGAATGATCGGATGCTATAAAGGTTTTAATGCGGCCAACGGAACCGAAAGTGTTGGTAAAGCCGCCAATTCTGCCGTTGTTACAGCATCCCTGAGCATTTTTATTATTGATATGGTAGCAGTTCAGATAACCGATTTATTTATGTAATATGACCCAAGAACACGAAATAACAGCCACAAAAACAAAAGCCAAAAAGGCGTCTCCTATGATAGAAATCAAGGATTTGCGCAAAACATTTGGCGCTAACAATGAAGTTTTAAAAGGTGTAAATCTAACGGTAAATAAAGGAGAAGATTTGGTCATTTTAGGACGATCTGGATCTGGAAAATCCGTTACAATAAAGTGTATCGTTGGTTTGATTGAACCCGATCATGGCGAAATAAAAGTCTTTGACGAAAATGTGCTTCATTTATCCAAAGAAAAACTAAACGAAATCAGAGTCCGTATTGGATTTTTGTTTCAAAGTGGTGCACTTTACGATTCGATGTCTGTTCGCGAAAATCTTTCATTTACCTTAAAAAAACATCAGCGTGACCTTCACGAAAGTGAAATAGAAAATCAGGTGATGGAAGCTCTGGAAAGTGTAGGACTTGGGGATGCGATAGACAAAATGCCATCTGAATTATCCGGCGGGATGAAGAAACGAATTGGTTTGGCACGCACGTTAATTTTAAAACCCGAAATCATTTTGTATGATGAGCCTACAACAGGTCTGGACACCATAACATCTCGGGAAATTAGCGAATTGATACTGGATATCAAGCACAAACGCAAAACCACTTCGATCATTATTACGCATGACATGGCTTGCGCAAGACTAACTGCCGACCGAATTATGGTGTTGAAAGAAGGTGTGATACATGCCGAAGGAACCTACGAAGAACTAGAAAAAAGCGAAGACGAATGGGTACGCTCTTTTTTTGAATAAAATTATAACAAAAATTAAAAAACATGGATAAGCAATCTGGATATACTTGGAAATTAGGAATGTTTGTAACAATAGGTTTACTGCTATTTATTACAGCTATTTATTTTATTGGAAAACAACGAAACCTCTTTGGTTCGACTTTTCGAATTACATCTAACTTTAAGACTGTTAGCGGATTAGAGATCGGTAACAATGTTCGATTTTCTGGAATAAATGTCGGAACTATCGAAGAAATCACGTTAATAAATGATTCTTCTGTAGTGGTAGGAATGGTGCTAAAAGACGATGTTCGCAAATTTATAAAAACTGATGCCCGCGCTACTATTGGTTCTGATGGACTAATGGGAGATAAAGTTTTGACCATCATTCCCGGTGTAAAATCGAAAGTGATGATTAAAAACAACGAAAAAATAGCTTCTATTGACGGAATAGAAATGAATGACATTATGAAAAGTGTCAAAAAGAGTGTTGATAACGCAGGTATCATCACCGAAGAGTTAGCGATTTTTAGTCATAGCATGAACAATGGAAATGGCGCTCTGGCACGTTTGGTTCGTGACGAAGGTATGGCCAACAGCGTTTCTAAAACATTAAATAATCTGGAATCTGGAACAAAAGGTTTTAGCGAAAATATGGAAGCCGCAAAAAGTAATTTTTTATTGAAAGGCTATTACAAGAAAAAACAAAAAAAAGCAGAAGAAAAAAAGGAAGCTGTAAAAGAGAAAAAAGAAGAACAGGAAGAAGCGGCTGAAGAAAAAGCAGAAAAAGAGAAAGAAGAAGCCGCAAAGAAAGCAGAAGCTGATAAAAATAAAAAATAATCATCATTTCATGAGTTCTTCTCTTCAACATATAACGCTGAAAACACTTAAAATCACTGGAATTATTGTGGCCAGTACTTTGCTCCTGCTATTTTTGATTCCGATGCTTTTTCCAGGGACAATTGCCGCAGAAGTAAAAAAAATTGCCAATCAGCGATTGGATACAAAATTAGATTTCTCTAAATCGAGATTGTCTTTTTTTACACATTTTCCGTCTTTAACAGTTTCACTGGATAATTTATCCATGACAGGTTCTACGCCATTTAACAACGACACTTTATTAAAAGCAGAGCAAGTTGCATTTGGTATCAATTTAAAAAAATTGCTTTTTGATGATGAAGTCAAAATCTATAAATTATATGTTTCAAAGGCCTACATCAATATAATGGTCAACCAAAAAGGAGAAGCCAACTACAATATTTATGTGGCACCAAAAGATAAAAAAAATAAAGATACCACAGAAGAAGGAACAGCCATTCGATTAGAACGCATTGATTTTGAAGATTGTCATATCAAATACAACGACCGTTCGGCTAAGGTTTTGGTAGATGCAAAAGGCTTTAATTATGTTGGAAAAGGAAATCTTAGTGAAGATATTTTTGACCTGAGTACGGCCGCAAAAATCGATACTGTAGATTTTTATTACGGACGAACTGCATATCTTAGAAAAAAAGAAGTACATGCCGATCTTATTACCACAATTAACACCCACGCCCTTTCTTTTATTCTTAGAAAAAATGAATTGCATATCAATAAATTGCCATTACGTTTCACAGGTTTATTTACCATTTTAAAAGAAGGTTATAAAATCAATATCAAAGCAGCATCAGATAATTCGACTTTAAAAGATTTATTTTCGGTACTGCCTCCCGAATATTCGGGCTGGCTGGAAGACACCCAAATGTCCGGTCGCAGTGATTTGCTTTTTACTTTTAAGGGCGATTACAATGTTTCTAAAAAGCAAAAACCAGATCTCGCCTTTAATATGAAGATTAAAGATGGTTCAATAAATTATAAAAATGCAGTGGTTCCGCTGACACATCTTGAGATGAATCTGAATGCAATTATGCCTTCGCTTGATCTCGAAAAATTGATGATCAATCTTAGAACCTTGCGTTTTAAGGTAGGAAACAAAGATCATTTTTCGGCTTTTTTACAGAGCAAAGGTTTTTCAGAAATGAATGTAAAAGCACGCATAAAAGGCATTCTGGACCTTGCTACCATTGATAAAAGTTTAGGTTTACACACGATGGAGCTGAAAGGAATCCTTAAAACCGATTTGGAAGCCAATGGCCTTTTTAGTGCTTCACAAAAACTATTTCCAAAAACAAAAGGTGGCGTTAGTTTACAAAACGGATGGCTAAAAACAGATTCGTACCCTAATCCTATTACTAATATCACTTTTGTTGCAAATGTTTTAAATAAAAAAGGCACCTTCAAAGATTTGATTCTGGCCGTTGCGCCTGCATCTTTTGTTTTTGAGGGTAATCCAGTTTATGCCAGATTAGCACTTACAGATTTTAGTGATTTGACTTATAATGCAAAAGTAAAAGGAGAACTCAATGTGGGCAAAATATACAAAGTATTTGCTCAAAAAGGAATGGATGTGAAGGGTTGGGCTAAAGCCGATTTTTCGCTGCGCGGAAAACAGAGTTATGCTACCAACGGACAATATGACCAACTGGATAACCGAGGAACGCTTGAACTCAAAAATATCAAAGCAACTTCTGAACTTTTTCCTAAATCATTTTATATCAAGCAAGGAAATTTTAGGTTTCAGAACGAAAAAATGTGGTGGGATAAATGTTACGCCTACTACGGCAAGTCTGATTTTGATATAGATGGGTATTTACTCAATACCATAAATTACTTTTTGGAATCAAAAGGTACTCTGAGCGGTAATTTTAACGTAAAATCAAAACTTATTGATATAGATGAATTTATGGCTCTTAAAAAAGGAGAAAATAACGATCGAAATTTAGCGATTGAATATTCAAAAGAAGATAATCCTAAAATGAGCGGCGTTGTTCTTATTCCAAAAAACTTAAATGTAGCATTCAACACAGTTATAGAGAAAGTAGCTTATAACGGCTTACTTTTAAAAAGTATTTCTGGAAAAACAGGTATCACAAAAGGGCAATTTTTTATGCAGAATACTACTTTTAACATCATTGATTGCGCGGTAGCAATTGATGCGACTTATAAAGATGAATCTCCTACGATGGCCAACTTTGATTTGTATTTTAGAGCCAACGATTTTAGTGTAGAAAAGGCATATAAAGAGATTTCGATGTTTAAAAAAATGGTTTCTGTTGCCGACAAAGCAAAAGGAATTATTACAATAGACTATAAAATAAAGGGCGATTTAAATGGAAATATGAGTCCAATTTACGGCTCTCTAAAAGGTGATGGTGTCATAAAGCTAGAAGAAGTGCAAATAAAAGGACTCAAATTATTTGACAAAATAAGTACGGCCACGGGACAAAAAGGCTTTGATAATCCTGATCTAAAAGGCATCGAAATAAAATCATCCATTGATAACAATCTGATTCATATTCAGCCCTTTACTTTTAGAGTTGCGACTTTCAGACCTACTATCAAAGGAACAACCAGTTTTGATGGTTTGTTGGATTTACGAATGCGACTAGGATTGCCTCCTTTCGGAATTATTGGAATTCCGATTGTGATTACTGGAACACATCAGAACCCAAAAATCAAAGTATTGAGCAAAACAGGAAAAAAAATTGATGACGCTATTTATGATGAAAAAAACAACAAGGTCATAAAAAGAGAAAAAGTAAGTGGCGCCTAAAATTTTATTGAAAACAAAAAATCAAAAATAATCCTATTGGTTATGAAGTAGTCTAACTAATTATTTCATGAGCGACTTCAAAATCATCCATTTTGGAGCATTTTTATAACGGTAATTGTTGTAGAAAGCTTCTAATTATTCCGAACCACAAATACTTGATAATAATAAATAAGAGGCATTATATGATAAAACATGCTTAATTCAGAAAAATCCTAAGTGGAAACTCGGGATTTTTCCATTAAAATAAAATGAATAGCAATTTTAGACAATATTTATAATTCTGGTTTAGTTGACAATAATCAAACAACTGGTTTATAAAGTTTTATTTAAATAAATAACTCTTTTTTATCAAAAAAAAACAGGAAAAATAAAAGACTTACTCTTCATTGAAGAAACACATGAACAATACTTATCTAAAACACAGGATACAAAATAGTTAACACTATAAAATTACAAGAAAATGAATTTACGATCTACCGAAACTTTCTGGCCACTAAAAAACGCATTGGAAAACAGTTATCCGTCATTAGAATCAGACGCTAGAACAGATATTTTAATTATTGGCGGAGGAATAACTGGAGCTTTAATTGCCTATCAACTCATCAATGAAGGCAAAAAAATAATACTTGTTGACAAACGTGATATCTGCAACGGAAGCACGGCTGCAAGTACTGCTTTACTTCAATATGAGATTGATGTAGCCTTACATGAGCTTATAAAAATCAGAGGATTAGAGTGCGCAGTCGATAGCTATAAAAATGGTAAAAAAGCTATTTTTGATTTAAGAGAAATAATCGATACTATAAAAAGTGATTGCCATTTTGAGTTTAAAAAAAGTGTCTATTTTTGTTCTTCAGAAAAAGATGTTCCTTTTCTAAAAGCAGAATTTGAAGCACGAAAAGAAAACGGATTTGTCGTGAAATGGCTCGAAAAAGCCGATTTGAAAGAATTAGGTTTAAACGCTCTTGCTGCTATAGAATCATCAACTGCGGCCGTTATGGATCCTTACAAACTGGCACAGGATTTACTGGTTTACTGTCAGCAAAACGGCATGCAGATTTATGATCGAACACGTATTTCTTCTATAGAAGATCATAAAGGAAAATTGATCGCCACCACTGAAGACAAAAAAAATATAACTGCAAATAATATTATACATTGCAGTGGCTATGAAAGTACTGAAACCCTTAAAGAAAAAGTAGTTGATTTAAAAAGTACCTACGTGATAACTTCGGAGAGTCTTATTGATTTGCCAGACGCTTTTAAGAATTCTATATTTTGGGACACAGCAGATCCTTATCTCTATTTTCGGGCTACGGCAGATAACCGAATCATTGCGGGAGGCGGGGATGAAGATTTTAAAGATCCAGTAAAACGTGACAAATTATTACCTCAAAAAGAGCAATATCTTTTGAAACAATTTAAATTAAAGTTCCCTGAAATTAATTTCAAAATCGACTATTCCTGGGCGGGAACTTTTGGCGAAACCAAAGACGGTCTTCCCTATTTTGGAAAACCTGACCCAAAACGAAACGAGCATTATATTTTAGGATTTGGAGGAAATGGCATCACTTTTAGCGTTCTTGGAATGAATTCTATCACTGCTTCTATCAAAAATGAAAAACATCAGGATTTAGAATATTATAAATTTGGAAGATAAGTAAACACAAAAGAGATTATTTTTGGCACAAAATTACTGCGAAAGCAATTTTATTTTGTGCCAAAATACTAAGCCGTAATTGCCAATGGATTAGTACTACTTTTATAATCTTTTGGACTGCAATTGAATTTTTGTTTGAAAATTTTAGAAAAGTAACTTCTGCTGGTAAAACCAATACAATAGACTATTTCTGAGATATTTAAATCTGAAGTTCGTATCAGAATTTCTGCCTTCACAACCCTCATGTGCGTGATATAATCATTTACAGTTCTATTGTGAATCAGTTTAAAACCTTCCTGCAATTTATTAGGAGACAAACCTGATTTTTTACTCAGATTTTTAATGGTAAAAGCCTCTTCGGGACATGATTTAATAAAATCAGAAAGCTCTTTTATTTCCTCCATCTCTTTTAAAGTCAGGCAATTTGTGTCTTTTGAAAAATGATATAAATCATCAGAATGCTGTTGAATTTCCATTGCCAAGATGATTCTTAAAATACCTTCTTTCAATAAATTTCCTACTACTCCGGTTTGATTTACAGCTTCTAATTGTTCTATTTTTTCGGCGATCTGCAAATTATAAGAACCTAAATAAAAGAATTCCTTTTCATTTGCATCCTCAAAAAAAGTTTCTTTGATTTTTTGGTGCAGGAGACTCTTTTGATGTTGTTTAGAAACATCAATCCCTAAAGTGATTAGGTTGAATTTTGTTGATCGATTTTCATCAAAATACAAAACATTGATTTTATTCTTTTTTGATGAAATAATAGCCGTTTGATAGTTTTTTAATTTCCTTCCCGTTCCAGAGACCCCAAAACTATGCAACAAATTTCCTTTAGAACAATATGCAAAATAAACAGATGATGCATCTCTATTCAAAATATTTACAGTGATTTTATCATAGAAAAGCATGTCAAATTGCAGATATGTAATAGTATCATTAAAGGATGCACCAATAATTGATCCTTTTGCAAAATCATTATCAATTTGTAAACAATACTCATCTAAATCAATTTGCAATTCTCCTCCAAAATTTAATTTAAGTTCTTCAAAAATATCGTTAATTTTCTCCGATTGTATGGTAACTATTTTCATTTTCCGAGGTATTTAAGATTCTATGATTTACTTTTATAGTTTTATGAGAACAATCTAAAGCGTAAATAAATTCTTTAAAAATCTATATTTCAAAGTTCGCATATCAAAGGATTGAATATGTTATATAATTTTTACAAATTGTTTTATAATTACCTATATATGAATATTTTAAACCCAAATATCATCCAATAAAAAATGAATATAATATGAAAAGTTTCTCTTTTCCTCCAATCGCTCCAGATGATGCTACTGTCTTGATTTTAGGAACAATGCCCGGCACAAAATCATTAGAAATGAATCAGTATTACGGTCATAATCAGAATAATTTCTGGAAATTTATGTTTGCCATTCTTCAAGAAGATTTTTCGAATGATTATGCGACCCGAAAAACACTTTTGCTAAAGAATAAAATTGCGCTTTGGGACGTTTTACAATTTTGCGATCGGATTGGAAGTTTGGATAGCGCGATAAAAAATGAAATTGCAAACGATTTTGAATTATTTTTACATCATCATCATACAATAGAAACCATTGTTTTTAACGGTCAAAAAGCAGCCGCATTTTTTAAAAAATATGTCGTTTTAAAGAAAAACTATCAGCTTATTACCTTGCCTTCCACCAGTCCTGCAAATGCCAGTAAATCATTTCAAAACAAATTACAGGAGTGGGAAATTATTGGTACACTCAAAAATTAAAGCTGAATTAGTGTATATTTACGTGACATAGCAAAAATAACATCTTATGAAACCTCAAAACCTAAAGAACCATATTCGTTTTTATACAGCCCATCATTTTGTCTATTATCCTGTTTTGATTGCCTTTTTGGTCAGCAGTATTTATTTTGCTTTTAAAACAGAAGATCATTTAATCTGGACTTTTATAAGTATCGTTTTTGTGTTTTTATTTTGTCTTGCTTTTATGTTGCGCCAGCATTACGCGCTTATTTTACAGGACAGAATCGTAAAATTAGAGCTCAGATACCGTTATTTTACCTTATCTGGAAAAAGATTTGAAGAAATTGAATATCAATTTACAGACGATCAACTGTTTGCTTTTCGTTTTGCACCAGACAATGAGTTTTTACCACTTATCGATTTAGCGCTTCAAAACCATCTTTCGGGAAATGATATCAAAAAAGCAATCGTAAACTGGAAAGGCGATTACGAACGGGTTTAGATTGCTATTTAAAAAACTAAACAAATCTGTATATCCAATTAAAGCTTAAAATAAATATTCTACTACATTCGAAAATTATTTGAATTGTGAAATAACAATCAAAACGATCGCAATTAAGGCTAAAAAGAGGCCGATAAAATTAATCTTAGATATTTTTTCTTTGAAAAAAAGCAGGCCAACAAGACTTCCTAAAATAATTACACCCATGTTCATTCCGGCAAAAACAGTAGAGGGATTGTCAGAGAAAGATTTATGTGCTTTAAGGTAAAATAAAATATTTCCAAAATTAAAAATCCCTACCAAAGCTCCAAAAAGCATGTTTTGTAAATTTATTTTCGATTTTTTTGCTATCACGTCATATACGACAACAATGAGCGAAACTACTAGAGCGATAGTAAAAACAACAAATAAAGAAGTCGTATATGGCAAAGTAGTGTAAAGTGCAATTTGCTTAAAAAGAATATCAATAACGCCAAAACCCAATAATACCAAAGCCGGGTATATCCATTTATTACTGTCGTTTACAGATTGCTTTTTTAAAATGAATAAAAGAGCCGTAAAACCTACTAAAAGCCCTAAAATTTTATAGCTATTAAAGTCTTCTTTAAAAATAAACCACGCCGCAAGTATCGGAATAAAGAGTGATAATCGCTGAGCGGCATCAGTTTTTACGATTCCCATATATTTAATAGACGCGATCAAAAACAGAAAAACTACAGGCAATAAAATGCCGACCCCAATGTAAATACTCCAAGGCGCATTGACTTTTAATTCCTGCACATTAGGACTAAAGGTAAAAAAGCAAAGCAACAGTGCCGTGACATAATTGATGGCTACTATTTGAATAGAATTGACCGAATAATTTCTGCTAATTTTAAAAATAACGCCTACAATTACACTGCAAAAAATGCTTAAAACAAGAAACAACATACGATTTGATTTGAATTACAAAAATAACATTTCTCTGTTTCAATCTTTTCAAAAAAAACTTTAATCGCTCTTCAACCAACCCGTAATACTCATTCGTGTATTTTGAGTCACCAAAACTTCATGCAATAATTCGTTACTTTTAAAGAAAATTGTTTTTCCCTGAGTAGGCGCAATCTTCTGATTACAAAGCTCTTGATAAATCAATAATTCACCTCCATCTGCCTCATGCCAATCACTGTTTAAATAACTGATCATCGAATATTTTCGCCCAGAATTATTTTTAAACTGATCTAAATGTTTCAGATAAAAATCACCCACTTGATAGAGCGAATAATGAAACTCATAACCTGTAATTCCGGCATAACAACTTTCATTTAAATATAGTACAAAAGCATCAATTGTCTCGAAAAATTCATTTTCAAAAATATTATTGTGCTTTTTATCCAACCAATAAATAGTGTCGCTTCTCACCTTTTCATTATAAGAAAATTTCTCAGAGTTGCCTATTCCTGCTTCTTTGAGCAAACTATTTTTGTTTAAATCGAGTAAGTTTTGCTTTAGGTTGTTTAATAATTCTTCACTCAAAAAATGCTCCGAAATACCTATTTTATTTTCGATATAACTCGCAATCAAATCTTCAAAACTCTCTTTCATTTTTTTTTGGGAAAGACTGGAAATACAGCCAACAGAGCAAGGTAGACTAATTAAAAATGAAACCGTTCTCTTTTTGATTAAATAAAAAAAGCCTAACAGATTTAAATCTATTAGGCTTGTATGATGCAGGATAATTTTAATTATAATTTACTGATATAACTTCCGTACATATCTTTAAACTCATGACCTTTTGCAAAACGGTCTTTGCTTAACTTTTTATATTCAACTAATCCCCATAAAATAAATTCTTTTAAGAAATAGTGATCTTTTTTATCTAATTGTGGCTGGTATTTTTTAAGTAAAATATCCAACGGTTTAATTTCATCCAAAATACTTTGATAATCAGCATCTGAACAATCATCTAAAAGTTCGAAACCACTTTCGGCAAAAAACCATTCGATTACATCAGAATAAGGTGTTTTTTCTCCTTGTTTTTCGAGTTTTTCTATTTTTGGCAAAAGTGTAGGAAATAATGTTCGAATGGCAGAACCAATTAAATGTTGCGCCACAGAAGCTGCTCCCTCCTGCTCGCCTTCGTAAACCAATTCTACTTTTCCAGTAATCGCCGGAATGATTCCGATAAAATCAGACAAGCGCAAAATTGTTTTATCAGCTCCTAATTTTAAAGCACGACGCTCGGCAGTACTGATTAAATTTTCAAAAGCCGTAATACTCATTCTGGCACTTACGCCACTTTTATTATCGATATATTCGCTGTCACGAGCCTCAAAACTGATTTGTTCCAGAATATCTCTGGCTAAACTTGGCACATAAACTATATCACTTTGTGTGGCATCCAACTTTGCTTCTTGTTCTGTAATCGTTCTGGCAATTTCTACAGTTTCTGGATAATGTGTTAAAATTTGAGAACCAATTCTATCTTTTAAAGGTGTTACAATACTGCCTCGATTCGTGTAATCTTCGGGATTGGCTGTAAAAACAAATTGCATATCCAATGGCATTCTCAATTTAAAACCTCTAATTTGAATGTCACCTTCCTGCAAAATATTGAAAAGCGCTACCTGAATTCTAGCCTGTAAATCCGGCAACTCATTGATTACAAAAATACAGCGATTGGCTCTCGGAATCATTCCGAAATGGATCACGCGGTCATCTGCGTACGATAATTTTAAATTGGCCGCTTTTATCGGATCGACATCACCGATCAAATCGGCTACGGTAACATCCGGCGTTGCCAATTTCTCAAAAAAACGTTCGCTTCTGTGTAACCATGAAATTGGTGTTTCCTCGCCTTTTTCAGCAATTAAATCTTTTGCAAAACGCGAAATTGGGTTTAACGGATCATCGTTGATTTCTGAACCCGCCACAAATGGAATGTACTCATCGAGCAACTCGATCATTTTACGGGCCAATCTCGTTTTGGCCTGACCACGAAGCCCTAATAAATTAATATTGTGTCTTGATAAAATGGCACGCTCTAATTCTGGAATTACAGTGTTTTCAAAACCGTGAACGCCCTCAAAAACAGGTTTTCCAGTCTTGATTTTTTCTCGAAGATTATTTCGCAATTCGTCTTTAATACTTTGACTTTTATATCCTGCGGCTTTTAACTGACATAATGTGTTTATATTTTCTATTTTCATGTTATTTATTTAAAAATTGAAAGATTTAATGATTTAAAAATTCAATTTATTTTTATTTAAAAAAAACTTTGTCCGTCTGCGACTTAGAACCTTTATTTAACCCTCTTCTTCCTATTGGTTTCATAATCTTCAAAAATCATTTCGCCCAAACCTTTAATTCCCGTATAAAATGCTTTTCCTTGATTGGCTTCAGTAAAATGATTAACAAAACGCTGCAAATATGGATCATTGGCAATCATAAAAGTCGTAATCGGAATGTGTAATTTTCGGGCCTGTTGCGCCTGTGTATAACATTTATCTACGATATAATCGTCAAGACCGTTACTGTTCATATAATAAGAACCGTCGCGCTCGCGCACACAACTGGGCTTTCCGTCGGTAATCATAAAAATTTGTTTGTTTGTATTTCGCTTTCTTCGCAAAATATCCATTGCCAATTGCAAGCCTGCAACGGTATTGGTATGATAAGGCCCAACTTGTAAATACGGTAAATCTTTAATTGGGATTGTCCAGGCATCATTACCAAAAACCAAAATATCAAGGGTGTCTTTTGGGTAACGTGTAGTAATTAATTCGGCCAAAGCCATCGCTACTTTTTTGGCTGGCGTGATTCGGTCTTCGCCATACAAAATCATACTGTGGCTGATGTCGATCATCAAAACAGTACTCATTTGCGCCTTAAATTGTGTTTCTTCGACCACCAAATCATTTTCTGTGAGCATAAAACTTTCTACTCCATTATTGATTTGGGCATTTCGCAGACTTTCGGTCAATGAAATTCTTTCTAAACCATCACCAAAATTGAATTCTCGAAACTCACCTGTGTGTTCATCACCGTTTCCAGCATGTTTGGTTTTGTGATTACCGCTTCCCGCACGTTTCAGATTACCGAAAATTTGATCTAAAGCTTGTTGTCGGATCGCGCGTTCTGTTTTAGCTGTTATGCCAAAACCAGAAGTCCCATCTTCCTTGGCCTCGTCTTTTATGTAGCCTTTCTTTTTTAAATCTTCAATAAAATCATCGATCGTGTAGTTTTCGTCGGTAAGTTTATACTCTTTATCCAGCTCCCGAAGCCAGTCTATAGCTTCATCAAAATCACCCGAAGTATGGGTGATAAGCTCTTTGAAAATACCAAAAAGCTTTTCAAACGGAGATTGAAAAGGAGCTTCGTATGTTTTAAAATAAAAACCTTTTTTAAATTCGTTTTTCATACTTCTAAATTACACTTTTTTAAAGCGATGAAAAAACAAACGTTTATTAATTTTTAGTTAAAAAAACAATCAAAAATGGGCCGAAATTAGCCATAAAATCATAATTTATTGAAACTTTCCGTCTAGGTAAAACAAAGCATCGTTTTCGAATTTAAAAGTAGAAAACTCGTAATGTATTTGAGGTATGCTTTTCTCGTCTAAAAAATAAGCTTTAAACTCGACTGTATTTTCGGTACAACTTAGAATTTCTAATTTTTGCCATGTATTAGCGGTGGCCCATTTTAGGATGTCGCTTTTCGAATAATATTTACGCTCCGAAATAGAAGTCGTTGCTAAAAGATAATCGGCATCATGTATTGCATAAGCCGAATATCTCGAACGCATCAAAGCCAATGCCGTTGGTGCTTTTTGATTATTCTGAAGATACAGACCACAGCAGTTTTCGAACAATAAACCAGTGTCACAAAAACATTTTTTATTCTCCATCAACTTGCTCTTCGCCGTTAATTTTTACATGCAACTGATTTAATAATACTTGATAGCGACTAATTTCTCTCAAATCTTCATCCTCCTCAGCATGATCCAGCAGTTCGTCTAAAGTTTCGTTTACTTCAAGCAATTTATTGTTTGCTTCTCTATTGTTTTTTGCAGCAATTAGATCAATGATTTCTTGCACGCTTACTTTTAAATCTTCGAATTTACTCATATCTTTTTTTTGGTATTTTTTGTTTGAATTTTCAGGTTTTCTTTAGTTTCATTTTCTAGCAAAGGAAGTTGAAACTTGAAACTTGAAACAATTAAAACTTGAAACTTTTTTTATTCTTCTTTTTTGTCTTCGTTGAACTTCTTAATAATTTCTTTGAGCTTTTCTTTACGCGCAATCTCAGCCTGTTTTACTTTATTCTGGGCTTTGTGCAATTTGTCGTTGTGCTTTTTTATATTTCTTTCGTTGTTGCGTCCCATTGTGTTTCTCTTTTAATTTCGTCTAATGATTTCTCGGTGTAAATTAACTTATGGATGATTGTTCCTCTCAATTCATCGATATCTTCGTAATCAAAATATTTTGCCCACGAAGTCAGTTGTTGTAAATTCCTGATTTGCTTGATTCGTTTTGTGGTTTCAAAACTTGTCCTTAGAATCGCTTTTTTATCGTACTCAGGATTCTTTTTATGCTGATAATTGACAGTATTTTTTTTGTAATCTGCCTCAATATAATATAATTTTTCTTCGGCATTGTCGGGATAAAACTCGCTCCAAGCGGCAAAACCTATTTTTGTTTTTGATTCGGTTTCTGGTTCCATAGCCACCAATCGCCATTTGCTGTTGGCTAGTCTTCCCCAGTGATTGGATACACGATACATTCCGGCTTCGGTGTAATAATAGGTACTTCCGGCTTTGCTTTGAAACTGAATTTTTAATCCTTCTATCGCTTCCGGCAAGACTTCCTTAAAAACACAAAATGTATTTTTGAAAGAATTAGGATGTGGCTTAAAGTTTTTTTGCATGTGCAAATAT
Organism: Flavobacterium flavipigmentatum; assembly: GCF_020911905.1. Classification (NCBI taxonomy): domain Bacteria; kingdom Pseudomonadati; phylum Bacteroidota; class Flavobacteriia; order Flavobacteriales; family Flavobacteriaceae; genus Flavobacterium; species Flavobacterium flavipigmentatum. The sequence continues at coordinate 3,575,891 of NZ_CP087133.1, forward strand.
ACTCAGATTGTCTGGAACTCCCTAAAACAAAGATAAATTGATTAACTTTGCAGCATCAATTTTAAAATACTGAATCATGACTAAAAGTTCACAAGAAAAAATGTTGCAAAAAGGAGTTTATACCGGCATCATGGAAAAAGATGAAAACAACAATTATTTTTGTGGTGAATATCTTTTAGATTATAAAATGGCACATTCTAATCATAACATAGGTGATTTGATTACAATAAAATCTATAATCGAAAATCCCAGCGATATGAGCTACGACAAATATCCAAAAAAATCGAAGAACTTCGCTAAAGCAAATCTTAAGCCTGAGCAGGAATAGTTTTAAAAAGTTTTATTTGTTTCAAGTTTGAAGTTTTGGAACCTGAAACCTGAAACTAAATTCTATTATCACCTTGAATCCCTAGCCCCGATGGGAGGGAAAATCCTTTTGTGCCGGTGTTCGGCACAAAAGATTGGAAGGAACAGCGGGAAACAGCTCCTTAAAAAATAGCACTCTTAAAAAAATTTTAGAATACATAAAGAGCATTTTTGAAAATACATTTTTACCAATTTTTGGAATATTTTTTCGATCAAAAGTAAAAAGTTAAAAAAAAGTGTACCTTTGCAAAAAATTTGTCTTTTTGAATCCTTAATATCAATTTCAAACTAATAGACAAGTAGTTACCTTATTTATGAAAAAAATAGTTGAATACCGCAAGTTACTAAACGTAGACAAAACTGCCGAATTAAAAGATTTAAAAACCATTTATCGCAATGCAATGAAAGAGTCACATCCTGACAAATTTCAAGGTGATGATGCTGGTTTGAAAGCTGCAGAAGAAAAAAGTAAAGCAATTATTGAGGCTTATCACTTTTTGGTAAGCATTAATCCTGAGACGATTAAAGCTAATTTACCTGAATATACAGAAACGATTTCGACTTGTTCAATTACAGATTATAAATTTGTTGACGGTCGTTTGATTATCGATTTTTCTAACGGAAGTGTTTACGAATACATCAGTGTTCCTAAAGCGACTTACGTAAAAATGGTCAATGCTGACTCTCCTGGAAGATTTGCAAAAAGACACATTTTGAATTCTTTTACTTGGAGAAAGAAAACAAATCAAGAATAGATTTACACTATTATATTTTGAAAAAGCGATACTTTGGTGTCGCTTTTTTTATGAAAAAACTTTAAATTATCCTTAAAACTAGCAAGGTTCTGTTCTATTTTTAATCAACTTCTGATTTCGATTCTTACCTTTGCAAAAAAATTATTTATGTCGAATATATATTTAGGGTATCATTTTACGATTGAGCCAAAAGAATTAGGGTCTGAAATTTTAATAGCCGAATTGGGAGAAAAAGCCTTTGAGAGTTTTACCGAAACAGAAAACGGAATTTCGGCTTTTGTGAAGAAAGATTTATGGGATGAAAATATTCTGGACGACATTTATATTTTGCAATCGGAAGAATTTAAGATTGAATATACTTTTGAAGAAATTGATCAGGTTAACTGGAACGAGGAATGGGAGAAAAATTTTGAACCTATTGATGTAGATGGAAACTGTCACGTTCGCGCACCTTTTCACCCAAAAACAGACGCTGAATTTGACATCGTTATCGAGCCAAAAATGAGTTTTGGAACGGGGCATCACGAGACGACTCACATGATGATTCAGCATTTATTAGAAACAGATGTGCAAGGCATGAAAACCTTAGATATGGGCTGTGGAACAGCCATTTTGGCAATTTTGGCCGAAATGAAAGGCGCTCAACCCATAGATGCGATCGATATTGACAATTGGTGTTATCTCAATTCTATAGAAAATGCCGAACGCAATAACTGCAAGCATATTAGCGTTTACGAAGGAGATGCCGCTTTACTGGTGGGTAAAAAATATGATTTGATTATTGCCAATATCAACCGCAATATTTTGCTAAACGATATGCAAAGTTATGTAGATTGCCTGAACCCAAAAGGAACTTTACTTTTGAGTGGTTTTTACGAAGAAGACATTCCGTTTATCGATGCTTGCTGCACAGAAAAAGGGCTTACTTATGTTAAAAAGCACCAAAGGAACAACTGGGTTTCATTAAAATACGTAAATTAGTTCAAATAATTCCAACAGTACAAAAACCTAAAAAACATGAGTACTAAAGAAAAAGTAAGAGAAAAAGTTCGGGAAAAAGAAGCGACTGGTTTCAATAACGAAATCATTGTTTATAATGATGATGTAAATACTTTTGATCACGTAATTGAGACTTTAATGCGCGTATGCCAACACACTCCCGAACAAGCAGAGCAATGCTCGCTGATCGTGCATTATAACGGAAAATGTACCGTAAAAACGGGTCCGATGGACAAATTAAAACCACAATGCACACAACTTTTAGAAGCAGGACTAAGCGCTGAGATTGTTTAGATTGCGAATTATTTATAAAAACATTCTATTTTTTTCTATATTTGAATAAAATAGAATGTTTTTTTATGGAAGAGTATGGCAAAATATTAATTATTGCCTCACCTATTTTTTTAGTTTTAATTATAATTGAAAAAATATACGGCATTTACAAAAAGGAAGATACTGTACCCTTAATAGACAGTGTTTCCAGCGTTAGCTCAGGGATGACCAACTCTGTAAAGGATGTTCTGGGGCTAAGCCTGACGTTTATTTCGTATGAATGGCTGGTTTCAAAAATAGCTTTTCAACATTTAGAAGCCAACGCACTCTCCTACTTCATCGCCTTTTTTGTCATTGATTTTTATGGCTATTGGAGCCATCGTTGGGCACACCAAATTAATTTTCTCTGGAACAAACATGCCATTCATCACAGTAGTGAAGAGTTTAATTTGGCTTGTGCTTTGCGCCAGCCCATTGCAAGTTTGCTTAATCTATTTACTTTTTTATTGATTCCGGCTGCTCTTTTAGGTGTTCCAGCAAAGGTAATTGCTATCACTTTGCCATTGCATTTATTTCTGCAATTTTGGTATCACACTAAACACATAAAAAAAATGGGGTTTATCGAAAATATTTTGGTAACACCGTCGCATCATCGTGTACATCATGCTATTAATCCAGAGTATTTAGACAAAAATCATTCGCAAATTTTTATTTTTTGGGACAAGCTTTTCGGTACTTTTCAAGCAGAATTAGACGATGTTCCTCCTGTTTTTGGCATTACAAGACCGGCTAATACTTGGAATCCGATACGAATTAATTTTCAGCATTTGATTTTATTAATTTCGGATGCATGGCGCGCTGAAAATTGGAAAGACAAACTGACTATTTGGTTCCAACCAACAGGCTGGAGACCCGCAAATTTTGAAGAAAAATATCCTGTAAAGAAAATAGAAAATGTATTTAATTTTGAAAAATACGGCACGCAAAATTCGCAAAAACTAATTTTTTGGTCGGTTACGCAAGTTTTAATCACTCTTTTGTTTGTTACTTATCTGTTTGATAATGTAGCTAAAATTGGTCTGCCTAATATTTTTATTTATGGATTTTTTATTCTGATTACCATTTACAGCTACTCTGAATTGATGGACAAAAACAAAAATGCGATTTTCTGGGAAGGTTTTCGTCTCGCGATTGCTATCGGAATTATATCTTTTTATGGCGATTGGTTTGGGCTAAATGATGTATTATCCTTTAGTACTTATATCATATTGGTTTATTTGATAGTATCTTTTTTGGCGACACTTTATTTTGTTCAGATAGATTTTAAAACTGAGCCAAGATCTTTTATCAATTCTTAAAAACTTTTATGAAAAATACACTATTCCTCAAAATTTATATATTTTTTGGGCTCTTTTACCTTTTTATTTTACTCTCAGGAAACGAAAGTCTAGATGTATTTTTAAAACCATTTTTGATTCCATTATTAGGAGTTGGTGTTTATTTGAATGAAAAATTTCCATCCAAAAAAATTCTTTTGACGGCATTGCTGTTCTCTTGGATGGGTGATATAGTTTTGATTTTTACTGATAAAGGCGAAATCTGTTTTATAGTAGGTTTGGTCTGTTTTTTAATTTCGCATTTGGTTTATTGTCTGCTTTTTAGCAAGCAAATCAAGACTAGATCAACAAATAACAAAATTACTTTTGGAGCTGGAATACTGCTTATTATCCTCTATTTGGCTGGAATGTTAGCTGTTTTAATACCCCATTTAGGACCATTAAAAATTCCAGTCACCGTTTATGCCAGCGTAATTTCTGTCATGCTTTTATTTGCTTTTAATGGATTTTTGGTTTGGAAAAAGCCCGGAAAGCAATTTATTTTTGTTGGTGCTATTGTGTTTGTAATGTCGGATAGTATTTTGGCTATTAACAAATTTTATGCACCAATTGAAAGAAGTTCTTTTTTTATTATGCTTACCTATCTTGTGGCACAATATCTGATTGTAGTGGGTATCCTCAATTTGAATTCAACATTCAAAAAAATACAGGAAAAATAAGACTGAAGCAAATTGAAGAGATTTTTTTACTTTTTAATCCTTTAGTCTTTGGCAAAAAACTTTTTACATTTGTATCAATATCTCAAACTATGAAAAAAACAGCTTTTTTTATCGCCATACTTATTTTAACAGCTTCTTGTGTAAGTACGAGATCGACTTTGAAAAATGTAGATGACAACGCACCCGATCTGATTTTGAAGAAAGACAATACTTTTGCCATTACTTTGTTTAGCAAAGACAAAAAGTACGGTTATGACCCTGACTATCCGGTTAATATTTTTTATCAAAATACCAGAGACGAAGCCCTTAACGAAAATCGGTTTCTGAATGCTTTGGCGGGGCCTAATGGAGAAAAAATCACCTATACACGATTGGAAACCTGTTGTCCTTTCCCGACCAAAAGAAGCGACATGGGTGCCGGATTTCTTAATGTGTACGAACTTAAATGGGAAGGACAAAAAAAACCGGTAACACTTTATCTCAATGTTTACGAAAAAGGTATTTTGATGGTTCCGATGGGATTGAGATTGAAGCAATAAATGTATTGCATTTGATTGTAAACCCAGCAAACTGATTAAAACATAAACGAAAAATATAATTTTAGAAAGAATGCAACAATCAAAAAATCATACTAAAGTTGAAGCTCCGAGTTTTAATTTACAGCATTATTTAGACAGAATTAAGTTTTTTGGACCAATAGAATTAAATTTTGAAGGTATAAAAAAGCTCATGCAATGTCAGCTATTTAGTGTTCCTTTTGAAAATATTGATGTTCAGGCAGGAAAAATTATCTCGCTGTCGGGTGATGACATTGTAGACCAAATTGTTCATAAAAATCGAGGTGGATATTGTTATCAGATTAATGGTTTGTTTTCTCTGGCATTGCAGGAAATTGGTGTTCCGCATTACTATGTTGCAGCACGCCCTCTGGTGAATCCCGGGCAAAATCCTAAAACACATTTGGCGATCATTGCAACGATCGAAAATGAAGCGTATTTGATTGATTTGGGCTTTGGCGGTAACAGTATCAGAGAACCTTTGAAACTAAGTGAAACCGATCGTGAGATTCAGCATGATTTTGATACTTTTACTTTGGTTACAACTGAAGAGGGTGACTTTTTACTCCGCGTTTTAATTGGAAAAGAATGGTCTAATTTGTATTCCTTTGATTTGACGCCACAAAAATGGATTGACTTTAAACCTGCCAATCATTATAATTACTCGCATCCTGATTCGTTTTTTGTACAAAACTTGATTGTTGTTTTGCAGAATCCGTTGGGCAAAAAAATGCTTTTTAAAAACGCAATCAAATCGGTTACAAATGGAACAAGCGAAATTGTGTCTATTGAAAAGGATCAATTACCGACTATTCTGGAAACCGAATTTAACATTACAATCGACAAATAATGTTGAATTCTTTTTGCTGCGAACTGCACTAATTTACGCTAATTTTTAAATTGATTACGATTAAGGCATTCCTGAAATTTCTTGAAAACGTATAGCAATAGCCCTGATAGCAGTGAATATCCTTTTTTGAGAAAGCCTATTTTTTCTGGTTTTGGCAGAGCGACCAACGGAAGCTCCTGCAAAGACCAAGAAAAAAAGGATTTGGAAAAAAAGATAGGAACGAATAGCAGGAATAGCTTCTTAAAAAAAACTTAAATCAAGAACCGTAAATAGTAAATCATAACTACCTTTGCACTGTCAAAAAAACATATTATGAACATACAACATATTCCACAAATTAAGCATACTGAAAGCGGTAATTTCTTTTTATTGGCGGGTCCTTGCGCTATAGAAGGTGAAGAAATGGCGCTGAGAATTGCCGAAAAATTAGTTGGTATTACCGACAAACTTCAGATTCCTTATGTATTTAAGGGATCATTTAAAAAAGCCAATCGTTCTAGAATTGATAGTTTTTCTGGAATTGGTGATGAAAAAGCATTGAAAATTTTAAGAAAAGTTTCGGAAACATTTCACGTTCCGACCGTGACCGATATTCATACTAATGAAGATGCGGATATGGCAGCTCAATACGTAGATGTTTTGCAAATTCCTGCTTTTCTGGTGCGTCAGACCGATCTTGTTGTGGCAGCTGCCAACACAGGAAAAGTGGTCAACCTGAAAAAAGGGCAATTTATGAGTCCGGAAAGCATGAAACATGCGGTACAAAAAGTGCTGGACTGCCACAACGAAAATGTGATGGTTACAGATCGTGGTACTATGTTTGGTTATCAGGATATGATTGTAGATTACAGAGGTATCCCGACGATGCAGCAATATGCTACAACGGTTTTGGATATAACGCATTCTTTGCAACAGCCTAACCAAACTGCGGGTGTTACGGGCGGAAGACCTGACATGATTGAAACTGTTGCCAAAGCGGGAATTGCTGTTGGCGTTGATGGTATTTTTATAGAAACCCATTTTGATCCTGCAAATGCAAAAAGTGATGGTGCTAACATGCTTCATTTGGACTATTTTGAAGGTTTGATGACCAAATTGGTAGCGATTAGAAAAACAATCAATACATTTTAATTTTTAATATTATTTTCAATTGAAAGCAAAAATTATATTTTTTTTTATGTTGTGTTTTTCAGTAAGCACATTTGCTCAGGAAGAAATTGCAGTACAAAAATACACAGCTCATAATAAAGGTAAATTTTTCGTTTCCTGGGGAGGAAACAGAGATAGCTATACAAAATCTGATGTAAACTTTAGAGGTAAAGATTACAACTTTACAGTAGCAGACATGAAAGCACATGATAAGCCAAAAGGATATCATATTGATTATATAAATCCGGCAAACATGACGATTCCACAAACTAATTTTAGAATGGGGTATTTCATTAACGATCATTATAGTGTTGCTATTGGTTGGGATCACATGAAATATGTGATGACTCAGAATCAAACGGCTAATGTGACTGGTACTATTAATTTACCTGCTGATCAAGCTGGATCTATTTACAACGGACTTTATAATAATACTCCTGTAGATATGTCTCAAGGTGGTGCTATTGAAGGCGGTTATGATAAAGGTGTTACTAATCCAAATGGTACTGCTTTTTTAATGTACGAACATACAGATGGTTTGAACTATATTAATACTGAGGTTTCCAGACATGACGATATTTCGAAATGGTTTGGTTTGCCCAATACAGATAAAGTTCAGATTAACTTGACTGAAGGTTTAGGAGCTGGGGTTTTATTCCCAAAAACAAATTCAACTTTATTAGGAATGGACCGTCATGATGATTTTCATATTTCTGGTTTTGGTGTATCTGCAAAAGCGGGAATCAACTTTACTTTCTTCAAGTATTTTTACTTACAAGGAGAGCTAAAGGGTGGTTATATCAATATGCAAGATATTAGAACCACGCAGAGCAGTGAAGACAGAGCTTCGCAAGACTTTTTCTTTTTTCAAAGAATTATTGCTGTTGGAGGAATTTTTAGAATCTAATTCTTCTCATAAAATTTATATAAAATAGTTGTCAATTAATTTGGCAACTATTTTTTTTATAATTTACTTTGTACTTCAAAGTTCTTTTAATCATTGTTAAAGTATTAAAAAAAGATAATTCTCCTAAAGTGTAATAATGTACTTTTAGCATTTAAAATAAAAAGATGAAAAAACAAAAATATGTGTTTCTTGGAATTACGTTTCTGCTAAGTTTTGGCCTTGCACTGTTTGTAGCAATGTCTGTCTTCCCTAACAATCCGTTTTTAAAAACAAAGACAGAAAACACCATAGAAAGTAAACTTAAAGATGGCGATATTATTTTTCAAACCTCGCAATCTCCTCAATGTGAAGCAGTGCGAATTGCAACTAATTCAAAATTTTCGCATTGTGGTATTATTTACGCAATAGACGGAAAATGGTTTGTTTTTGAAGCTGTTCAGCCTGTAAAACTGACTCCGTTTAACGAATGGATTCAGCATGGAAAAGACAATAACTATGTTATAAAAAGATTAAAAAATGCTGACCAGGTTTTAACTCCGCTTGTCGTACAAAAAATGCAAAATTACAGTCAGCAGCTTGATGGAAAAGAATATGATGCTTTTTTTGAATGGACAGATCAGCGCATTTATTGCTCTGAATTGGTTTGGAAAATATACAAAAATAGTGCTGGAATTACTTTATGCCCTTTGCATGCTTTGAAAGAGTTTAATTTAAATGATCAACGTGTACAGGAAATTTTGAAACAAAGATACGGAAATCATATTCCGCTAGATGAACAGGTAGTAGCTCCTTCTAACCTGCTAGACTCAGATTTGCTGGAAACTATCATAGACAATTATTAAAAAATTATTCTAAAACCTACCACACGAATCGCTATATAAAGAAGTATCATTGATGCTTTTTTATTTCTCTTTAAACTTTGAAAAACAAAGTACTTTTAAAAAAATTATATGAAAGATCTATTTATTGAAAAAATGTATGAATGGTCGAGAAAACCCTATCAAAAATACATCAAAAGAAATGCGCCTTGGGATATTACCAAAGAAGAATTATTAGACTTTCCAACGGGAAGTTTAGGTCGCGGAATTGGCGATTTTCTTATGCAAAATAATTTTGATATTCAGGAAAAACTAGAAGATCATGATGTTATTCACGTCCTAACCAATACTGGAATATCTGTTAAGGACGAAATCGCAATGCAGTATTATCTTTTAGGAAATAGAAAAAAGAGCCTGTATTTATTCTTGGTTATTCTTTCGGGAACGATCTTTTATCCTACTGAAATTGGGTATTTTTTAAAAAAATATAAAAGAGGACAAAAGGCACTTCCTTTTTATTATCTAGATTTTTCTAAAATGCTCCTTACTCCTATTGAGTCCATCCAAACTACTTTTAAAATTTAAAATTTTATGAAAATTTATACCTCAGCATCTATTCAAGAACAGCAATCTACAGAATTAGCCATCGGAAGCTTTATTATTAGTACGTTGCTATTTATACTTTATATCACAGCAAAGAAGAGCGCTGACATTTTAATTATTGCTGCCCCTTTTATCGCTTCTGCCATTCTGCTTAATCTTATCATGCTGTCTCATTTAACAGATCTATTTGTTCGTAAAAGCCAGCATCGCAAAGATATTGCGGTAAAAATTTTAATTCTGTTATCCAATATTCCGATTGCTTTTCTATATTATCTCGTTATAATGAAACTTTAAGCTCCAATTTATAGCAAAAAAAGCCACTCTTAAAGTGGCTTTATTATGACTATTATTTCTAAACTCTTAGTTAGAAGCTGGCAACACGATTCCGTTTTGATCTACTAAATAGAGTAACGAAGCCATAGTGGCAGCACCAAGTTCTAATTCTCTTTTGTTGATAGCATCAAATTTATCATTTGCTGCGTGATGGTAATCAAAATAACGTTGTGAATCGGGTTTAAGACCTACTTTTACTAATGTTTTAGAAGTTAAAGGATCAATATCAGAACCACCGTGGCCCATTGTAAAACTGTGCACCATATACGGTTCAAAAAAGTCTTTGTAGCCTTGAATTTTTTTCAAATTCGCATCATCTGCATCAATAGAAAATCCTCTAGGAGTAAATCCGCCAGAATCACTTTCTAATGCAAAAATGTGGTTTTCTTTATTCTGTTTAGCAACCTCTTCGTATTTTTTTCCACCTCTGGTACCGTTTTCTTCATTCATAAACAAGACAACACGAATCGTGTTTTTAGGCTTATAATTAAAGCTTTTCAAAATTCGAATTGCTTCCATACTTTGCACCACACCAGCCCCATCATCATGTGAACCATCTGCTAAATCCCAAGAATCCAAATGTCCTCCAACAACCATGATATCTTCCGGATGCTCTTTTCCTGTAATTTCGCCAATCACATTATATGATAAAACGTCTGGCAAAGTTTCACAAGATTGTTTAAAATAGAATTTAAGACTTGGATTATTTTTTAAAGATTCACTCAATAACTCGGCACCATTGGTACTAATAGCGGCTGTTGGAATGTACTGTTCTTTTGGCAAATCACCATAGCTTTGGTTTCCTGTATGCGGAAAATCATCTAAGCGCAAATTCATCGAACGAACGATCGTTCCTACTGCTCCTAATTTTGCCGCTTCTTTTGCTCCTGCATATCTTTGATCTACACAAGCTCCGTACGATTTGAAAGTCTCAATATTTTCAGGGTCCATTGGTCTGTTATAAAACACAATTTTTCCTTTTACTTTATCTCCTAATGCAGCTAAATCTGCTATTCCTTTTACTTCAATAACTTCGGCAGTGATTCCGGTTTTTGGAGTTGCAACAGAACTTCCAAGGGCGCAAATTGGCACAACTGTCTTCGTTTTATTGTCTAGAATATAAGCCGTTTCTTTTTCGCCACGTACCCAATGCGGTACCATTACTTCTTGCAAATATACTTTGTCAAGATCTAAAGTTTCTAACTGCGCTTTTGTGTATTGTACTGCCTTTGCAGCACTTTCAGAACCCGATAAGCGACTTCCTATATCATTAGACAAATACTCTAACCACATATAACATTTGGAGTCGGTTAGCGCTTTTCTGTAAAATGATTTAATGTTTTTTTCGTCATTTGATTGTGCAAATGAAGTTAATCCGCTTAAAAGCACTACAGTTAAAAGAATCGTTTTTTTCATAGGTTAATTGTGTTTTTTGGGTTTTCGTTTTATTGGTTTCACAAAAGAACAAAATTCTTTACAACCCGACGTAGTTTTTTTAAACCTTTTCAGAAATTCGAAACAAAATTATTTTACTTCTATAGTTTTATTTTTTAAACCGATACCATTTTCATTAAAAGCCTCAATCGTAAAAAAGTACTTCGTTCCTTTGTCCAAGCCTCTAAAATCATACTTATCAGCGTCATACACCATGATGGTATTGTATAATTTATCCTTCTCTATTCCGTAATAAATGGTATATCCAACGGCATCAGGTTGCTTTTTCCAAGATATCATTGCATTGCGGGAATCTTGTAAATTTCTGTCAACTTTAAAATTGTTAACCATTTTTGGTTTCGCCAACAATCCATTTCCAAACACTCTAAAATCTGAAATCGCAAATAGTCCGGAAGCATTATGAATGTTCTCCATTTTAATGTAACGTGCCATAATTGGTTGAATCAACTCAAGGTAATCGTGAGGAGCATCTTTATCATTTTGGGATTTATCAACAACCAATTTCCAATTTTGAGCATCATCAGACATGTAAATTTTATATTGGTAATAAATGTCCATTGCTTTATTGTATTGTGTGGCTTTGTGATCTGCGTAATTAATTTGCAGGGCATTTATCTGCATCTTTCTGCCTAAATCAAGTTGCAGCCACTCGCCAGGTTTATCTGTTGTAGCAGACCAATAAGTTTGAATATTCTCATCGGTCAGGTTTTCTGCATTATAGCAAAACTTTTCGAATACCTTTTTGCCTCCATTATCCACCCTGTGCGTCTCAACGTCGCTGCATTCTTCAGCAGAAGAAACTGTTACCGCTTTTTTGTATGAAAGTAACATCCAGCCCGAAGAAGCTCCTTTGGTATGATCCCGCTGTTGCGTTGGTAACATGATTGGAAAATCTCCGTAGGAAGTGATAGAATACATGATATCATCTTTATCAAATCCTGCCGGAAACATATCGATACGACGCTCAAATCGGTCTTTTATCGAAATTTTACACGTTCCTGTATTCCAGTAATTTCCGTAATTGTCTGCAAAAGTATTTCCGTGTCCCGCACCAATTACAAAACCTCCAGGTTTATACGACATCGGATTGTGATTTTGATATACGAATGGGCCTAACGGATTATCACCTACATGAACCCCATTTGCATAGCCTTTAAATTCGGTTGCCGGTGCGCCATATTGCATATAATATTTTCCGTTGTGTTTGGTCATCCATGCCCCTTCTATAAAATTTCCCCATGGTGCTGGCTCCATATCATTATTAGGGCCGAAACGCTCCCATCCATGATTGGACGGATCTAAATTGACGACCGCTTTTATTTCGCCGTAAGGCTGCTGAATATCCTCTACTTTAGTTGCTCCATATAATTTACGATAATCTGCCTGATTTCCTTTTGGAAGCCACGTTTTATAATCTACTTCAACTCCTACGAGTGGTAATTTTCCGCTTGAACCATAGTACATATATACTTTTTTGTCGTCGTCCTGAAAAATAGCAGGATCCCAGGTGGGTAACATCGCTGTGTCAACATGTCTTAACCAGCGACCCGATTTTGGATCAGCTGTTTTCCAAACCGGATGGTCTTTTTTCCAGGTAGAACCTACATAAAAAAGTGTGTCATTTACAACCCAAGCCGCAGGAGCACATTGATCATCATCGGCAGGTTTTCTTTGAAAACTTCCGTAAACAAAATTCCAGTCGGCCAGATCTTTGCTCCAAAAAAAACCTGCCTGATTGGTGGCAAACAAGTAATAATCTCCTTTGTAATTAATAATCACTGGATCTGCGCTAGAACGGCGCGATTCCGGAATTCCGTTATGATTATTAGTCGTGTAATTGTAGCCAATATTGATCGGATTACAATAGGTTGTAGCTGGCTTATTGGGGTCAAACCATTCTGTTTTACCCGGAATCTGCTGTGCCGATAAATTACCGTAAAAAGCAATCATTAGAATCAAAAGTAAAATGCAATATCGTTTATTCATTTTCTATAATTTTAGGGATTAGTAGATTTTAAATTAAAAAAAAGCCCTTCGTTTAACCATTCACGAAGGGCAATTACTAATAACAAACCAACTATTTAGTTAACTCAAAACTAACTTTCTTATCGGCATTTGAATTTCCTCCTACGAAAACATCAAACTGCCCTGGCTCTGCTACAAATTGTAAATCAGTGTTATAAAACTTTAAATCTTCCACCGTGATTTCAAAAGTCACCGTTTGTTTTTCTCCTTTTTTAAGGTTGACTTTCTGAAAACCTTTCAGTTCTCTAACCGGTCTGGTTACAGAACCTACTAAATCTCTTATGTACAATTGTACGGTTTCTTTACCTTCAAAATTTCCAGTATTGGTAACCTCTACGGTAACCTTTAGTTTTTCGTTAACATTCATTTTATCAGAAGAAATTTTAATATTCGAATAATCGAAAGACGTATAACTTAATCCGAAACCAAAAGGAAATAATGGTTCATTTCTCTCATCGATATAATTGGATCTGAATTTTTCGAACTTACCCTCTGTGTTAGAAAGCGGTCTTCCTGTATTTTTGTGAGCGTAATAAATAGGCAGCTGCCCCACGCTTCTTGGAAAAGTAGCAGTCAATTTTCCGGAAGGATTTACATCTCCAAACAAAACATCGGCAATTGCATAACCTGCTTCTGTTCCGGCAAACCAAACATTTAAAATCGCTGGAACAGTATTGTTTTCGTCCTGAATAACCAAAGGACGGCCATCAAATAATACTAAAACAACTGGTTTTCCTGTTTTTAATAATGCATTTAATAAATCTTTTTGTGCCTGCGGAATCTCTAAATTGGTTCTACTGCTGGATTCTCCACTCATTTCTGCCGATTCTCCAAGTGCCGCCACAATAATGTCTGATTGGTTGGCTACTTTTAGGGCTTCTGACAATAATTCTTCTTTTGAGCGAGCATCACGATGCAATGTTTTTCCGAACATTGTAGCGTTCGTCTCAAAAGTTTCATCATAATCTAAATTGCTTCCTTTGGCATAGAGCACTTTTACAGACTTTCCGGCCACTTCTTTGATACCATTCAATAACGTAACCGAAGTTCCTTTCTTGGTCGCCACACTCCAAGTACCGGACATATTTTCTTCGGCTTCAGCCAAAGGTCCGATAAGCGCAATTGTTCCCGACTTTTTAAGCGGTAACAATTGGTTTTGATTTTTTAATAAAACCAATGATTGAGCGGCTATTTTGCGGGCTTCTATTCTATTATTAGAAGTAAAAATATCCGTTTTGGCCCTTTTTATATCACAATATTTATAAGGATCTTCAAACAATCCTAGATCATATTTGGCTTCTAAAATAAGTCTTACAGCTACATCTATTCTTTCTATAGTTACTTTTTTCTCGTCAATCGATTTTTTTAGAGTAGTTAAGAATCCTTCTCCTACCATATCCATCTCTACACCAGCATTCATGGCCAAAGCAGAGGCAGCCTGTAAATCGCCCATTCCGTGATCGATCATTTCGTTAATTCCAGTAAAATCTGTCACTACAAATCCTTTAAAACCCCATTGCTTTCTTAAAACATCGGTCATTAACCATTTATTTCCAGTAGCAGGAATTCCATCTACTTCATTAAAAGAAGCCATAACAGAACCTACACCAGCATCTACAGCTGCTTTGTAAGGAGGAAAATAATCATTGAACATCCTGATATGGCTCATGTCTACGGTATTGTAATCACGCCCTGCTTCAGGCGCACCGTACAAAGCAAAGTGTTTTACACACGCCAAAATTGAAGTGTTTTTTGACAAATCATGTTGCTGATAGCCGTTTACCATTGCTTTTGCAATTTGACTTCCCAAGTATGGATCTTCGCCGGAACCTTCGGAAATTCTTCCCCAGCGAGGGTCACGAGAAATATCAACCATTGGCGAAAACGTCCAGTTGATGCCGTCTGCACTGGCTTCCTGAGCAGCAATTTGAGCACTTCTTTCGATTAAATTCATATCCCAAGTACAAGACAATCCAAGCGGAATTGGAAATGTTGTTTCGTAGCCGTGAATAACATCCATACCAAAAATCAATGGAATTTTTAATCGGCTATTTTCAACAGCCAGCTTTTGTACTTCTCTAATTTTTTCGACTGATTTTATATTGAATAAACCACCAACTTTACCTTCGGAAATTTTTTTTGATATATCAGAGCTTTTAGCCAAACCAGTTGTAAAGTCACCTGAACTAGGCAAATTTAATTGTCCTAATTTTTCATCCAATGTCATCTTCGACAATAATTCGGCTACAAATTCGGCTTTTGGTTTGATTTTTACGCTATTTTTAGACTCCTTGTTTTGAGAATACCCCAACAAGGCACATCCTAAAAAGAGTAATACTACTTTATTTTTCATTCTATTGTATTTATATGTTTGTGTGTGTGTTTTAAGAAAGTGAATTAAAAACCGTATTTCGATGAATGAAAACCTAAGTTGATCAAACCTTGTTTAGTCTCGGGCGCATTCATAAATAATTTCCATAATAAACCAGATCTATAATTTTCAATCATAGGAGCAATAGTTCCCTGATCAATGGCCAAATAACGGGGCGTTACCCAATTATACTGTGGTGAAAAAGCATCATAGGGCCCTGCAATACCGACATATTTTGTTTTATTTTCATCATATAAATAATGTAAAAACTTCATTGCCTCTGTTGGAGCAAAAGGAAAAGACGACAAAGCTGCGGTTGGCGAAATTACTCCCGTATCATTATTTGGCTGATGTGCCGTATAACCAGTTGTGCTGTCTGAATTTCTGGTGTAACTTGCCGTAAGTCCCCAACATTTATCAGAGTAGTCTTTCCATCCTTTGGGGTTTGTTATACTGTGCTGCACCATAATTTTGGCGTGATTTTGAGTTAAAACTCCATAATCTGCATATTTATCTTTTAAATTATTTGGGTCAAGTCCCAAATACGAATAATGAGACCAGAACATGGGTCCAACGCTTCCTGTAGCTCCGTTGTAATTTAAAACAACCGGAACTCCGTATTGGGTGCCAGCGTTTATAATTGCTCCGTTTCTTGCCCAAGCTTTATGATATGCAGCAGCAGAAATCGGATGCGTTGGCGAAGATGCAGCCATGATGTACGTGATCAGACATTCATTGTAGCCTTCTAATTTAAAATTCATTTCCCAACCATAATTGGGAGACCAATGCCAATAAAGCGCTTCTTCGCCTTTGGTGTACCAGTCCCATTCTACCCCTTTCCAAAGTTCATCTGCTTTTGCAGCTAATTCTTTTTCGGTCGTGCTTCCGTTTTTAAAATATTCTCTGATAGTAATGAGAGCCTGACAAACAAAAGACGTTTCTACTAAATCTCCTCCGTTATCTTTGGTTCCAAACGGAATTACTTTTCCTGCTTTATTATCCATCCAATGTGGCCACGCACCGTGAAAACGATCTGCTTTTTCGAGAAAATTTAAAGCTGTTGTAAGTCTAGAAACAGCTTCAGCTCTTGGCAAAAAACCTCTTTCTACTCCTACAACAATAGTCATTAACCCAAAACCAGAGCCTCCTGTGGTGATAATATTAGATTCGAAATTAGGATCTTCAGTGTGATATCTTTCTCGAGCCAATTTTGAATTAGAATCGGCATAATCCCAAAAATATTTTATTGCATCTTTCTGAACCTGGTCTAAAGCTTCGGTATCTGTTAGCTGTTTTACTGGAATTACCGGATTTGTTGGTAAGGGTGTTACTCCATTATTACCTTCTGATGAAGAAGACGAACATGAGAGAATAACACTCAAAAAAAGAGGGATATATAAACTGCTTTTCATTTTTTGTAAGTTGTGGTATTTTTTTGTAAAAAATACACCTAGAATTTTTAGTCCTAGGTGTATGATAAAGATGGGTTACCTTTTATTTTTTCTCTATTTTAAAGAGAATTGTAACTTCACTATTAGTAAGATCAAAATCCTACATTACTTGATTCAGCAATGATAATTAAGGATTTAATATAAAGGATTTTGAGAAGACAAAGTTCCTGCTTGTTTTAAGAATGCCGCAGGAATTGGGAACAATTCATGTTTACCCACAACAAAAACTTTATTATTATCTGCAGTAAAAGCAGCTTTAGCCTGACCTGTACGTACTAGATCAAAAAAGCGATCATGCTCAAAAGCCATCTCTACCCTTCTTTCTTTCCAAATTGCAGTTCTAACATCAGCTTGTGATACAGCAGGAGTTGCTCCTAGATTTGCTCTGTTTCTAATTTGATTCAGCAAAGGAATAGCCTCCGAAGTTTGTCCTAACTCATTTAGAGCTTCTGCTTTCATCAATAAAACTTCAGCATATCTTAGGTATTTAATATCTACATCTGTCTCCCAGGCATCTGTGTAAGCAGACGAATAAGCTTTGTAGTTATAGGTTTCATTTTCAACTGTCGTTGGAATTACCCTACCATCGTACAAAGTAGTTCCTCTAAAAATAATGGTTGCAGTTTTTCTAACATCACCAGGCTCATAAGCATTTACTAAACTTTGAGATGGTGTATTGAAACCCCAGCCCCATCCACCAGCACCACGAGCACCTTGTGTGTTTGAGTAACCTTCGATTCCTTTAGCAGGTACAGCACCTTGAGCATAAATTTCGAAAATAGATTCAGAATCAAATTTTCCTGCAGGTCTAAACATGGTAGCATAATCATTGGCAAGTGAATAACCTGTAACTTTATTACAATTGTCAATTACTTTTTGCCAATTTTTTTGATACAAACTTACTTTTGCTAATAAAGCATACGCAGCACCTTTTGATACTCTTGATTTTTCATTGGCTCCATAGGCCGATTTTTCAGGTAATGCAGCAATAGCGTCGTTTAAGTCACTTTCGATAAAGGCATATACTTCAGCAGAGGTTTTGCGTGTCAACTGCATAATTCTGTCTGAATCTGAACCTGGAACAGGCAAGTGGTCTACAATTGGCACTCCTCCAAAACATTTCACTAAAGTAAAATACATAAAGGCTCTTAAAAATTTAGCTTCACCTGCTAATCTGGCTCTTAAATTGGCATCGGCTTTGTCTAATTTAGGCAAAATATTCAAGGCCTGGTTGCATCTATTGATACCATCATAATTAGCATTGAATATACCTTCAACAGAAGGATTTGATGCATTGTAAGTCAAATTATCTAATACGTCTTTATCTGTTCCAGTATCCCCAGGAGATGAACCTTTATCGGCATCATCAGACGTAATACTTGAAAGTCCAATCCAACCAAATGAGGTCATGTCCCAATTCAAGAATTTATTATAAATAGAGGTAACAAACTGAGTTGCACCAGCATCATTATTAAACAATTCGACATCATCAGTAGAAATAGATTCTGTTTGATCTACATCTAAATAATCGTCTGCACATCCTGTAAAAAAGAGTGTTGATAATACAAACGTTGCTATATATATCTTTTTCATAATTTTAAAATTTTAAGTTAGCACCAATTACAAATGATCTCAAAGTTGGATAAGCATCTAACTCTACTCCTTGCGATCCGTAAGGATTTCCGTCACCGTTTAATTCTGGAGAAAATCCTGAGAATTTTTGCGTAATAAACGGGTTAATAGCATTTACATAAATTCGGCAAGCACTAATAAAACTGGTACTTTGTAGTGGCAATTTATATCCTACTGTAATATTATTTATTCTGAAGAAATCTCCAGATTCCAGATAATAAGTAGAAGCAACTGGGACTTGATTGAATGGTGCTGGATTAGAAGCAGATAAATTACTTGCTGTCCAAAAATCAGTTGCAAGAGATGCTTCTATATTTTCGCCAGAAAAACGTTGTGCTTTTTTACCATTGTACACTTTTGCTCCATTGGTTCCGTAACCATCTACAGAAAAATCAAAGTTTTTGTAGTTGAATCCTAAAGAAACTCCGTAATTCGTTTTTGGTAAACTAGAACCAACATATTTTTTGTCGGTAGTAGCGTTTAAAACATTCTGAGTTACTTTGTCACCTGCTGCGTTATAATACAGCATAGTTCCGTTGGCGGCATCAAAACCAGCATATTCGTAAATGTAAAAACTTCCTAATGGCTGACCCACTGTAGTATTATCCAACAATTTAGTATCCTGACCATTACCTAATCCTCCTCCAATAACAGGAGACAGAATAACGTCTTTTAAACCTTTAAGTTCATTTTGATTACCCGAAAAGTTTCCGCCGATATAATAACTAAAATCGTCACTCACTTTATCATCCCAACGTAAAGATATTTCGTAACCTCTATTAGATACTTCACCAACATGCGCAGGAGAAACGTTTGTAATTCCCGAGGTAGAATAAGGTCTTGTATTTAAGATTATATTGCTTGTATTTCTATCGTAAACATCAAAAGTTCCTGTTAATTTACTGTTTAACAATTCAAAATCTAAACCTACAGAAGATTCTTTTGTAATTTCCCAAGACAGACTTGGATCAATTTGAGAGTTAATAGTTGACCCTTCGTTTAAAATAGAACCACCTAAATAAGCATTTTGACCAGATGTATAGCTTGCTCTGTTAAGAGGTACATTTTGATTTCCTAATTTTCCCCAACCTCCTCTTAATTTTAGTAAATTAATTGTTTTTGAATCGGCCAAAAAGGCTTCTTTAGAAATAATCCATCCTAAACCAAAAGCAGGAAATGTACCCCAACGGTAATCTTTACCAAAATTAGATGATCCATCACGTCTAACCGTTCCGGTTACCAAATATTTATCCATCAATTTGTATTGAAAACGAGCTAAGTACGATGCCAATTTCACTTCATTAAATACTTCATCTTTATAGCTGGTAATATTTGTAGCATATTCTACATCTTTTAAAGCCCAGTAATTTGCATCAGTATTTACATTTTTTCTTGCAATAGTCAATTTTTCTCTTGACCCTCTAACGCTGGTTTCAATACCTGCCATTACTTCAACATCGTGAATTTCTGCGAATACTTTATTATAAGTCAAATAGTTCGCCAAATTCCAATTGTAGTACTGCTCTCTTCCTTTAGTTAATAAATTTAAATTAGCATTTGGAAATTCTTTTTCGTAATCGCCCGATACTTTGTTAGGATTTGCCGCTAACCAAATATTTTTAGTATCTGAAAAGTTATATTGTTTCCAAGTGTAATACTCTCCACTAAATTGAGAGGTAAATTTTAACGATTTTAAAATTTCGTAATCTAATTTTAAACCTCCTTGTAATGTGATACTTCTTTGTTCTTCATCAAAAAAATCAAGTTGAGCCACTGGATTCCCTACATTATTAAATGCAGATCCAGTTTGACTCACCAAACCATCTGCACCTACTCTTGACACTCCATATTTTCCATCAGCAAAGCGTACAGGAACAATTGGCGACTGTTTGTAAGCATTTGTAAAAGCGCCCAACGGTTTAGGTGTAGATTTTGTAGAAGTAAAACTAAAGTTTTGGTTTAATGTCAGTTTTTTAGAAATCTTGTATTCATTATTCGTTCTAAAAGTAGTTCGACCATAATCCAATCCGTTTAGAACTGCTTTTTCTTCATAATTCCCTAAGCTGAAAAAATATTTAATGCTTTCGGTTCCTCCCGAAACAGAAACATTATTTTGAGTATATGATCCTGTTCTTGTAATCTCATCAAACCAATCTGTGTTTACAGGCTGATTTTGTGCAAAGGTGTTATTTTGCAAAGCTGAATTAGTAAAACTTGCATATTGATTACTATCAGCCATTTTTACTTTTTTAAGAGGTGATCTTACACCTGCAAAACTCTCAATCTCAACAGAAACTTTGTCACCTTTACCTTTTTTAGTAGTAATAATGATAACTCCATTTGCCGCTCTTGTACCGTAAATAGCCAATGCCGACGCATCTTTAAGGATATCATAAGATGTAATATCATTGGTATTGATATTGTTGATATTATCCGTTTGCATTCCGTCAACCACATACAAAGGTGTTCTTCCTCCCAAAGCAGTCCCCAAACCTCTAATAACAACAGACGGTGAACTACCCGGCAAATCAGACGAAATTACTTGTACTCCCGCCGCTTTACCTTGTATGGCCTGCGAAGCGTTAAGTACCTTTGTTTTGGTGATTTCTTCCGATTTTATAGAACTGATAGCCGTTGTATTGTCTACTTTTTTTCTTGTCCCATAACCAATTACTACCACTTCCTTCAAAGCAGTGTCGCTTGATTCTTTTAAGGCAATATTCATCGTACCTGTAGTTGCAGGAACAGAAACAGCATCAAAACCAAGCATTGAGATTTTTAAAATCTCACCCTCTTTGGCATTAATTGTAAAATTTCCATCAAAATCGGTATCAGCAGAAGTTCTGGAATTAGCAGCACTAATGACAGCTCCCGGAATTCCCATTCCCGTGCCGTCTACTACTTTTCCTTTAATTGCTTGTCCAGACATGTACGCTGGAAGTAGCAAAAGCGCTAAAAAGCTAAAAATAAAATTTTTCATACAGTTCGTAATCGTTTAAGTTAGTAGCGCCAAATTACACAATTACAACGTTGTAGTACATCATTTAGGTCTACTACATAATTACATCAAAACTATAAAAACAACACTTAAATCATTGTAATTCAAATACATATTTACAAATTTCATCTTCATTAACATATCATTATGATGTAGTAATGATGTATTGTAATAATGTAAAAAAAGCACTTTAAAAATAATATATTCTTAAAATTTAGTAAGTAAAATTAGATAGTCAGTAAAAATTTTGGTAGATTTTCTTCTTGAGAAAGGTTTAATTTCTTTCGTAAACGATAACGATGCAGTTCAACTCCTCGAAAAGATATATTCATCATGGGAGCAATTTCTTTAGAAGAAAGATTCATTTTAAGGTAAACGCACAGCTTTATATCCTTGGGAGTAAGGTTGGGAAATTTTTTGGAAAGATTAATAATAAACTCATTGTGAATCTGATTGAGGTTGGTTTCAAAAATTTCCCACTCATGTTTATTAACTTCATTAATTTTGATTGCTTTTTTAATTTCACTTTTCAGTTTATTAAAATCTTTTTCCGAATCTAAAATACGCTGAATGTTCTCTATCATTTCACTTTGCTTCGCAATAGATAATGATTTCCCAGCTACTTCAGACGATTTTGTCTGCAATTCCAATTCAAGAATGTGTTTTTCGTATTCCTGAATATTCAATTCATTCTCAGCTTTCAATTCCATTTCTAGAATTTCTTTCTGATGTTTTAATTCTTCTTTCTGTAATTTTAACTTTTGAAGGTAGCGCAATTTATTCCATTTATAATAAAAGAAAAATATTGCTCCAACAAAAAGCAAATACAACAGTATCATCCAAAAAGAAAAATACCAAGGCTGTGCCACATTAAATTCGAAACTAGAAACTTCATCATAATTAGCACCATTATGTTTATAAATGGCAATAGAGTGAAAGCCGTTGCTCAAATTATTCAAAACAATAAGGCCTTCTTTTATAGAAACAAATTCCTTAGTTTTATCAAGTTTATAAAATAAATTGGGCTTTTGAGCACCATAAATTCCAGATACTACATGAATTTTTAAATCTGAATTAAATTTGATTTTATCATTATTATTTACAAGATTTTGATCGCTAAACGCTTCAATTTTTAACTTTAGATTTTGTTTGTTTGCATTTTTTAACTGAAGCGAAATAAAACCATCATCAAGATTAAGCAGATAATTATTTTTTTCTCTAAAAATTCTCAAATTGTCATTGATCAATTTTCCCTTATAATATTTTTCCTGAATGATATTCCAGACAAACTTATTACCATTGGCATAAATATGATACAAAATCCCGCTTTGAAGCACAATAAAATGACTCTCGTCAATGGCTACGACATCCGAAATATTCTTAAAATTATCATTAAACAATTCGTTTTCTTCCAGTTTATTAGTCAATGAATTGTAGGTGTACCAGGCATTATTTATAAGAAAAAGAATTTCATTTCTAAATTCGAAGATTTTTACACCAAAATCATTCTTGATTTTACTTTGCTGCGTTATGTTTTCAACTTTCCTGGTTTGGTATTCGTCGTTATATAAAACACGATAAAGACCCCGATAATTATCTGCCGCCCAAAGTTCGTTCTTCTTATTCTGAGCAACATATTTGATTGGTTTAGAAAGATTTTTAATCGTTTTATTTTCCTTTAATTTAGTAGCGTCATCATAGACTAAAATCCCACTGTAATTAGATTGAAAATAAGTATTATTGATAGAACTTTTAGATAAATTCCAACCGCCATTAATCGCATTTATTTTAGAAAAAAGACCATTATTGTACACAAAAGTACCATCATTATGACCTATAATATATTGGTTATTAATTTCTGTTATATTCCAGGCTTGTCCTTGCGTATTTGGAATCATAGAAAATTTTCCGGATCCGTACTCAAAAACACCATGATTAGAAGCTATTAAATAACCATTTTTTGTTGGCGCTACCGAATAAACGGAGCCCAAAACTCCTGTATTATCATAAAAAATAGCAATTGGAGAATTTACCTCAACATGCGCAATTCCGTTATCCAGACCCAGCCATAAATCGTTTTCTTTATCTACTCCAATACTCAAAATAGAGTTGTTCATCAAAACATTGTTACGATCAATATTTTTGTACAAATTGGTATTCAAATCAATAATATAAACCCCTTTATTTCCGGTACCGATAACTAATTTATTATTATTGATAAACTTTGCAACATTGATCGTCGTTTTCTTCAAAGTTTCATTTAATGGATTACTCCAAGGAATCAGATTGTTTTTTCCAACAATAAAAACACCTTTTTTCTGCGTAAAAATATACGTCTTTTTCTGGTGTTTTTCGATGGCGTGTACGACACAGTTTTTAAGTATATTCCACCCTTTTGGATTTGCAATTTTAGCATCCTCCATCTTAAAAACCCCTTGATCAACCGAGGCCACATAAACACTGTTGTCTACCACAAAACAGTAAGAAATCAAAAAAGGAAATTTGATTTTCTTTACCTGTTTTCCCTTATAAATAAAGACATCATTGAAAGATTGGAAGTAAATAGCTTCATTAAATTTGAAAATTTTCCAAATTTCTTCGTTGTCTTTTTCATCAAATAAATGAAGGTTTTTGGTCATCGAAACATAATGCATCTTCCCCTCTTTTCTATACCAATAACCAAATTCTTTGTAAGAACCCGAATAAATCTTATCACCATCGACCATTATAGAACGAATGATGGTTTTATTAGGCAAGGTATATTTCTCCCAAATTACGCCGTCGTATCGTAGCAAATAGTGATTATTGGCAAAGTACATGGCATTATCATTTCCCTGAACCACATTCCAGATTTGGTTGTCACCCTGATAATTTGATTTATTATAATTTTCAACGAAAGGAAGTAATTCTTGCGCTTGAATTGGTGAAACTATTAAAAAGAAGAAAAATGCTTTTAGAAGTATCGATTTCAAAATATTCGTATTTATACTCAAAGATACTGACAAATATTCAATTTTAGAAATATGATACTTTTTACAATTAGAACTAATATAAATGATCTAAAGGATTAAACTTTTTTAGATTTGGCAAAGGTGTAATTTTTTCTATTGTTATATTTTCTTCGATTATTTTATCTGTTTCATACGCTCTTTTCACTTCTATCATTTTTCCCGTTGAAAGATTGTAATCAACAGTCAGAAAATACCCTGGATTGGCACTATTAAAATGTATACCTATTAGTTCAAAATTGTTTTTTTGGAATCTAAATTTATGCTTAAAAGTTCCTCGTATTAAGCTTTGATTAAAAATCAATATCCCTTTTTTTATTTCAATACTTTCTAACAAACATATAGTTATCTTATCTTCACCTGTAAATTTATCAACTACCGCCGTTTCTGAACTTAAAACAGTACGATAGCTTTTATCTTTTTCCTGAAATTTAATTTCTAATAAAAATGGATTATGCTTATCCTTATTCTCTTCTTTTACAAGTACTAAATCAGCTAATCCATCTTTATTTAAATCTCCATATACCTCAAAAACTATGTGATTATAGTTTTGACAAAAGGAATTACTTGATAAAAATCCCAAGATCAATAAAATATAAAATTTGAATATTTGTTTCATAAAATTAGGATTTAACTCTCCAATAAATGATACACCTGATTAGCAATTTCAAATTCTTCATCCGTAGGAACGACCAAAATTTTCACTTTAGAATTTGGCTTATTAATTTCGCGAATGGATTTAGAACGAATTAGGTTTTTTTCTTCCTCTATTTCTATACCAAAATACTCCATATCAGTGCAAACTAAATTGCGGATAAAAGATGAGTTTTCACCAATTCCAGCTGTAAAAACGATCGCATCCAAACCGTTGAGAGCCGCTACATACGACCCAATTGTTTTTTTAATTCGGTATGCATTCATCAGCAAAGCCAGTTGACACTCTTTGTTTCCTTTTTCGGCTTCTGCTTCAATATCGCGCAAATCACTATAACCCGTGAGCCCTAACATTCCGCTTTGTTTTAGTAAAATCGAATTGACTTCGTCTGCCGTGTAACCCAAATTTTTGATCAGATAAAAAATTACCGACTGGTCAATATCCCCTGCTCTAGTACCCATAATCAAGCCGTTAGCAGGAGAAAAACCCATCGTATGGTCGATGCTTTTTCCATCTTTAACAGCGGTCATACTGCATCCATTTCCTAAATGTATCGTAATTATTTTAGATTTATTTTCTAAATAATCAATTGCTTTTTCAGAAACATATTTATGACTTGTTCCATGAAATCCGTAAACACGTATTTTATGCTCTGTTAAAAGATAATTAGGAATCGCATACTTGTAAGCCTCTACCGGAATGGTTTGGTGAAAAGCAGTATCAAAAACAGCTACCTGCGTAGCATTTGAAAAAATTTCTTCGGCGACATTTATACCCACCAAATGAGCTGGATTGTGCAACGGAGCCAACTCAGACAATTCTTTGATCTTTTCTTTTACCTCATCAGAAATGATTGTGGTATCAGAAAAATAGCTGCCTCCGTGCACGACACGATGACCAACAGCACTAATTTCTGAAGTCGATTGTATTACTCCTTTTTCAGAATCCAAAAGCATTTCAGCTACTTTGGTCAGACCTTCTTTATGTGTTGCAATTGGAATAATTTCTTCTATTGAATTGGCTGCTGTTTTAAACGTAACATTTGAAGTTTCCAGTCCGATTCTATCAATCATACCCGAACAAATTACCTCATTGTTAGGCATTACCATCAATTGGTATTTTATGGAAGAACTTCCTGAGTTTATTATTAGTATTTTCATTTTTTTAAAGTTGCTAAGGCACTAAGTTGCTGAGTTTTTAATTTTTAATTCGTAATTTTTAATTGATCAAAGCCCTTGCGCCTGAATAGCGGTAATCACCACTGTATTGATAATATCGTCTACCGTACAACCACGGCTTAAATCGTTTACGGGTTTGTTTAAACCTTGCAACATCGGGCCAATGGCCAAGGCTCCGGTTTCTCTCTGAACGGCTTTGTAGGTATTATTTCCTGTATTCAAATCCGGAAAAATAAGCACACTCGCCTGCCCTGCCACTTCAGAATCTGGCATTTTGCTTTTGCCAATTACTTTATCTACTGCGGCATCGTACTGAATTGGGCCTTCTATTTTTAAATCAGGGCGTTTTTGTTTTACAATTTCGGTGGCAGCTCTTACTTTCTCTACCTCATCACCTTTTCCTGACGAGCCAGAAGAGTAAGACAACATCGCTATTTTGGGCTCTATCCCAAACGCAGCGCTTGAATCTGCTGATGAAATAGCAATTTCTGCCAACTGTTCTGCCGTAGGATTTGGATTAATAGCACAGTCTCCAAAAACCGAAACACGATCTTCTAAACACATAAAAAACACCGATGAAACCACTGATGAATTTGGTTTGGTTTTGATGAATTGCAAAGCGGGTAAAATAGTATGCTGTGTGGTATGGGCCGCTCCGGAAACCATTCCGTCTGCGTGGCCTTTGTATACCATCATAGTTCCGAAATACGAAACATCTTCCATCAAATCTCTCGCCATTGTGATGGTTACATTTTTTGCTTTTCGAAGTTCATAATAGGTATTGGCATAGTCTTCGTAAAATTCAGATTCTATCGGATTGATGATTTTTACTTTCGAAAAATCAAACGAAATTCCTAATTCTGCTATTTTGCTTTCGATTTGTTTTTTATCTCCAATAATCGAAATATCCACGACATCCATAGCTAATAATCTTGAAGCTGCAATGATAATTCTTTCGTCGTTACCTTCCGGCAACACAATATGTTTACGATGTTGTTTGGCTCTCTTGACCATATTATACTGAAACATTTTTGGCGTCATGCCTTCTGCCTGAAAAGTGATTAACCTTTCTGACAATGCTTCAACTTGGACATATTTTTCGAAAGTAGTAATAGATGTTTCAATTTTATGGGTATTGTTGGCATAAATTTTTGACTTGATAGCACCAATTCTGTTCGTAATCGAGTACGTTCCACCTTCAACTGAAATTATCGGAACAATGGCAGAAAGTCCTTCAATCAATTTTAAAATACTTTCTTCCGGAATAATATTACCTGTTAAAATAATACCCGAAATAGTCGGATAATTAGCAGATTCATTCGCTTGTAAGGCCCCTAAGATAATGTCTGATCGATCGCCGGGCGTAATAACCAGAGCATTATCATGTAAATGGACTAAGTAATTGTGCAGCTGCATTGCTCCTACACTAAAATGCCCAATTTCGTTGTTTAAGTAATTGCTTCCGAATAATACTTTCGCATCCAGCTCATTTACAATTTCCTGCATGGTTGGGTTATTCAAACTAGAAATCAGCGGAATGGTATTAATCAAAACACTTTCGGGTAAACTTTTTCGTAAACCTTTAGTAACCAAATCAATATTTTCAAATTGCACTTTATTGGCAATAACCGATAAAACCTCTACTTCTTTTACTTTGAAAGAATCGTAAACCAGGTACAAACTATCTACTAATTCTTCTAAGGTTTTGCCCACTCCCGATCCGATAATAATGGTTGGAATACCAAGATTCTTTGCAATCAGCACATTCAAATCCAGTTCTATCGAAGTTCCTTCGCCTGTAAAGCTTGTTCCTTCTACCAAAACAAAGTCAAAACGTTCCTCGAGACGTTTGTATTTTTCGATAATTAAATCTAAAACTTCGCCAATTTTACCTTTATTTTTCTTTTTGATTAATTTGCTTTTGGTAATCGCATACGCCTCTTCAAACTTAATATCAAGGTTAAAATGCGAAAGAACAGTTTCGATATGATTGTCTAATTCTCCGTCTACAAAATCTTCAACAATTGGTCTAAAATAGCCCACTTTGGCTGTTTTACCAATCAAAATACTCATCAAACCCAGTGTAATAATTGATTTTCCGCTATTTTGATCGCTGGTGGCTATGTATATTGCTTTACTCATAATTTTATATTTTGAAACTAAACAAATATCGTTTAAAAAGGATTTTTTATTATCGAAAAAAATTAAAACCAGCGTCTTTTCTTAAAATAAACAATTAAGCCCACTACTAAGAATAACATTGCTCCCATTACTATAAAATATCCGTTTGTAGTATGGAGTTCCGGCATATTGTCGAAATTCATTCCATAAACGCCCACAATAAAAGTAAGCGGAATAAATACTGCCGAAATGATCGTGAGCGTTTTCATAATCTCATTCATTTTTCGGCTTTGTTCTGAAAAATAAAAATTTGAAGCACTCTCGAGCGAACTCATATCTGAATCGATCTGCTCTAAAAGTTCTAAACTTTTTTGATGTAACCGAACAAAAAAGCTAAAAGTTTCCTTTTCGATTCCGTTATAAGTATCATCATCTTTAATGGTTTTCAAATAATACAAAGAATCTCGAAGCGGAATAATAGAGCGTTTTAAAAAATTAAAATTATCACGATGACTTTCAATTTTTTCTAAAATAAAAGGATCCGCACTCTGCTTGGCCAAATTGATCAATTCTTCAATGCTTTCCTCCTCATCCTCGATGGTAATATAAAAATTTTCCATGACAGCATCTAGCAGTAAATAAAGCAAATAATCTACTTTTTTTGTTCTAACAATTCCTGCATGTGTGCGAATTCGTTCGCGAATATGCGTAAAAAAGTCACTTCGCTTTTCTTGAAAAGAAAGAAGGATTCCATCTTTTAAAATAAAACTAAGCTGCTCGACTTTAAGACCGTCTGTAGATTCTGATGGCAAAAGTGATTTTATATTGAAGAATAAAACATCCTGTTGCTCTTCTAATTTTGTTCTTTTGGTAGTATTTAAAATATCAGCCAATAAAAAATCGTCTAGCTTAAAATGGTCACCAAGTGTTTTTATAAGGTGAATATCATTTAATCCGTGAATATTGAGCCAATTGTTTTTGGTATAATCAATACAAGTATTGAGAGCTAAAACGGTAAACTTTTCATATTCGATAATATCTGTATCGTTGTACACAAAAAGTTGCATTTCGGTTGCATGATCTTTGTGCACCCCAGTATACTCTAAACTAGTGTGTTGAAGCTTTCTACCTTTCTTATATTTTATTTTTCTCATCAAAATGATTTATAAAGTAATATTACAAAAAAGTTTCCGAAAAGGAAATGACAATTGTCATTTTGTAGTGACTTATGGGCATAAAAAAACCGAGTCATTTCTGACTCGGTTTTCTTAATACTTAGTACTAATTACTTAATACTTATTTTACTTCTTCGAATTCAACGTCTTCAACATTGTCTCCTTGCGCTTGCTCTTGTTGTGGAGCAGCTGCTTGTTGACCTTGTTCTCCTTGAGCATACATAGCTTCTGTAGCTGTTTTCCAAGCTGCATTGATGTTGTCAAGAGCGGTTTGAATAGCTGGAATGTCTTGAGATTGGTGAGCCATTCTCAATTCAGTTAAAGCGTACTCTACAGCAACTTTGTGGTCGTCAGCTAATTTGCTTCCTAACTCTTTCAATTGACTTTCTGTTTGGAAAATCATGCTGTCAGCTTCGTTTAATTTCTCAGCTCTTTCTTTAGCTATTTTATCAGCATCAGCGTTAGCTTCAGCATCTTTTTTCATTTTTTCAATTTCTTCAGCTGTTAATCCAGAAGAAGCCTCGATACGGATATCGTGAGATTTTCCAGTTCCTTTATCAGTTGCAGAAACTTTGATGATACCATTTGCATCGATATCAAAAGTAACCTCGATTTGAGGAACTCCTCTTGGTGCTGGTGGAATACCATCTAAGTGAAAACGACCGATAGTTTTGTTATCAGCAGCCATCGCTCTTTCACCTTGTAATACGTGAATTTCAACAGATGGTTGAGAATCAGCAGCAGTAGAGAAAACTTGAGACTTTTTAGTTGGAATAGTTGTGTTAGACTCGATTAATTTAGTCAATACACCACCCATAGTTTCGATACCTAAAGACAAAGGTGTAACGTCAAGTAACAATACATCTTTTACATCTCCAGATAAAACTCCACCTTGAATAGCTGCTCCAATAGCAACAACTTCATCAGGGTTAACTCCTTTAGATGCTTTTTTACCAAAGAATTTTTCTACTTCGTCAGCGATTCTTGGCATACGTGTAGAACCTCCAACAAGGATTACTTCGTCAATATCAGATGTAGATAAACCTGCATCTTTTAATGCTTTAGCAACTGGTTCCATAGAACGTTTTACCAAAGTATCAGATAATTGCTCAAATTTAGCTCTTGATAATTTTTTTACTAAGTGTTTTGGTCCTGAAGCAGTAGCCGTTACGTATGGCAAGTTGATTTCAGTTTCAGCAGAAGATGATAATTCAATCTTCGCTTTCTCTGCAGCCTCTTTCAAACGTTGCAATGACATTGGATCTAAACGTAAATCAATACCTTCTTCAGATTTAAATTCGTCAGCTAACCAGTCAATAATAACTTGGTCAAAATCATCTCCACCTAAGTGAGTATCACCATTTGTAGACAATACTTCAAATACACCGTCTCCTAATTCAAGAACCGAGATATCAAAAGTACCTCCACCTAAATCATAAACAGCAATTTTTTGATCAGTTCCTTTTTTATCCAATCCGTAAGCAAGTGCCGCAGCAGTTGGCTCATTGATGATACGCATCACTTTAAGACCTGCAATTTCACCAGCTTCTTTAGTAGCCTGACGTTGTGCATCGTTAAAGTAAGCAGGAACAGTAATAACCGCTTCAGTTACAGTTTGACCTAAATAGTCTTCAGCAGTTTTTTTCATTTTTTGAAGTGTCATTGCAGACAATTCTTGAGCAGTGTACAAACGACCATCAATATCAACACGTGGCGTATTGTTGTCCCCTTTTACTACACTGTAAGGAACTCTTTTTGCCTCTTCCTGAGTTTCAGCAAAAGTGTGTCCCATAAAACGTTTAATAGAAGCAATCGTTTTTGTAGGATTCGTTACCGCTTGTCTTTTTGCAGGATCACCTACTTTAATTTCTCCACCTTCAACAAAAGCGATGATAGATGGTGTTGTTCTTTTTCCTTCTGCGTTAGGAATAACAACTGCTTCGTTACCTTCCATTACAGAAACACAAGAGTTCGTCGTACCTAAGTCAATTCCGATTATTTTACCCATTTTTTATATAATTAATTTTGATATACTATTTAATAACTCATGTGGCATAAGTCAATCTTTGTGCCAATATAAAAAACCAAAGTAAATTGTCAGTTTTACTGTCTACACATCAAAAACTAGCTGACAACATGACATTTCACAAACCTGACATTCGTGGCATAACCGTCATTCAGGTGTCATTATCAGGAGACTTCTCCTGTTATCCACTCTACACTTTTTACCTGCAAAAAAGTAGATAAAAAGAATGCCGATACTAAAAAAGTTTACTGAATTACTATTAAAAATAAGAATATAGCGAAGTAATCATGACTATGCTTTAATATTCATAAAAAAATTAATATTTCGATATTCTTAAAATTAATTATATTCGTTGCCGCATCACTAAACCAAAAATCAAAAAAATGACCCCACAATCGGACAACAATTTTGACCAGTTTGAAAAACCGGCAATCATTAGAAGAAAACTTTTGCCCTGGTGGATGAAAACTTTTTGTTGGATTTTTATGATTATGGGGCTTTGCGGACTTATCGCCTTGCCGACAAGCCTATTTATCAACCGCTTTCATCTGTCATTTTATGGTTTTGAAACAAATGTGCCTATTTCGATTACGGGATTGATAATTATAGCTGTTTTTCTTTTTAAAGGTTTTGCTGCTTACTCGCTTTGGTTCGAAAAAGAAAACGCCATCTCTATCGGCAAATTTGATGCGATCCTCGGAGTTGTACTCTGTCTGATTTCGATGTTTGTAATGCCTTTTATTTCCGAAGATAATAAATACGAAATACGTCTGGAACTTTTATTGCTCATCCTCTATTTCAGAAAACTTTCTAAAATAGAATACGAATGGGACAATCTCGAAAGCTTATAAAACTCCTTAAAACATTTTATGCTGCATAAAAAAGTGCTTTACAATTTTCTCTCAGACTTTAACTTTTCAAAAAAGTCGCCTTTGCTTTTTTATTTGTAATTTCGATTTTCTAAAATTTAAATAAAAAATGGTTTCATTTATTAAAGAAATATCTTTTCGCTGGTCAGATTTAGACCCAAATTTTCACGTTCGTCACAGTGCTTATTACGATTTTGGTGCGCAACACCGTATCGAGATTCTGGAGCAATTGGGTTTGACATTAAGAGTGATGCAAACACAAAGTTTTGGACCAGTGCTATTTAGAGAAGAATGCGTTTTTAGAAAAGAGCTAAAACTTTCAGACAAAATATTCATTCATACCAAAACATCCAAAATGAAAGCTGATGCTTCGCGCTGGTCTATCATTCACGAATTTAGAAAAGAAGATGATACACTTTGTGCGGTTATTACGGTTGATGGCGCTTGGATGGATACCAAACTCCGCAAATTAGCATCTCCAACCCCAGAAATTGCTATTCAGGCTTTGAGTATTTTTCCTAAAAGTGATGATTTTATTGGGCTTTAAAATAAAATCTGAATTTTAACGTAAAAAAAATACCACAAATCAATATCTTTGTTAAAGAAGTAACAAACCTTTAATTCTTTTTTTTTGGAGGAATAAAAGTTAAACTAAAAAATAAAAAACATGTTTACAATAGAACAAATAAAAGAAGCACACGCAAAAGTACAAAGCGGTGCAGATTTCCCAAAATACATACAACATCTTATTATTTTGGGTGTAAAAGGCTATGATACTTTTGTAAATGATGGTCATGTAGAATATTATGGTGTCAATAATTACACGGTAACTTCGGATGAAAAATACGCTGAGATTAAAATCGAAGACAAAGTCAATAAAGAACGTTTTATCGAATTTTTGGTTGCCCACCAAGACGGTCAAACCGATTATATTACTTTTTGCAATCAGTCCGGTCAATGCGGAATAGCGAAATGGCGCGTAGATATTATTGAAATGACCTGTACGTACTATGATAAATTAGAAGATGAAATTCTGATTGAAAAAATTCCTGGATAATTATTCCTAATTACAATAAGATGCCACGATTATCACCTATTATAACTCCTGATGTAGCAGTAATAAAGCTAAATTCGCCGGAAATTGTGCTTGTAGATGCCCGCGCCGGAATAAATGCTGAACAAAATTACAGCAAAGAGCACCTAAAAGGCGCTCGTTTTGTCGATCTCAATCGTGATTTGGCTACGATTACATCTGACCCAGCAAACGGTGGCAGACATGCTTTACCGTCATTCGAAAAATTTGCTGAAGTGCTATCCACACTCGGAATTTTGCCGACAAGTCATGTAATTATTTACGACGATAAAAACGGCTCTAATGCTGCAGCTCGCTTTTGGTGGATGCTTAGGGCGATTGGACATGAAAAAGTTCAGGTTATAAATGGTGGCTTGCAAGCGGCTGTAAAAAGTGGTTTCCCTGTGAGTTCAATAGTTGAAAAATACAGCCAAACCGAAAAATATCCTGTCGAAGGATGGAAATTGCCTTTGACAGATAGTGATGAAGTCGAAATAGCTCGAAATAATACCCAAAGCATTGTTATAGACGTGCGTGACAAAAATCGATTTGACGGTCTCACCGAACCTTTAGACCTCATTGCAGGACATATTCCGGGAGCTATTAATGTTCCGTTTAGCGAAAATTTGGATGAGAATGGTTTTTATCATCATGCTGAAACATTAAAAGAAAAATATTCTAAAATTATTGGCGATAAAAATCCCGAAAATATTATTGTACATTGTGGTTCGGGCGTAACGGCTTGTCATACTTTGTTGGCAATGGACTATGCCGGAATTTCTATTCCTAAATTGTACGTGGGCTCCTGGAGCGAATGGTCCCGCCAAAATAGACCAATGGCAACCAAATAAACAGCATACTATTTTTAATTTTTTTTAATGCAACATTGGGATATTTTACTCTCGAATCAAGTAAACAAAAAGGCTTTTATTGATATTTTGCTCTCTGGGAAAGTAAAAGGAGAATTAGCTATTTTTAACAATAAAAAAGGAGTTCTTTTTTCTGATATTGCTATCGAAAAATTTATCGAACAGGAATATCAGTACGACAGTGTCGAGGCTGCTCAAAATGAACACAGGCAATTACGAACTTTTTCGTCAGGCGAAAGAAAAAAGCAATTCCTGAAATACTGTCTCGAGAAAAATCCTGATTTTATCATTTTTGATAATCCATTTGATCATTTGGATCAAGCTTCGCGAACCACTTTGGCGCAGTCATTAGAAAAATTAACGGGTAAGATTGCCATCATTCAACTGGTCAATCGTTGGGGAGATGTACTTGATTTTGTGCCCAATAAAGCCCAAATAATCGATGATTCTTTCGAATTACATTCGATTTCTAAAATAGAAAAAGACTTTAAACCCTTAACGGCAACCCCTATACCTAAAGCGCTCGAGGTACATTCCTTTCACGAAAGTGTATTAGTAAAAATGGAAGCTGTTTCGGTAAGTTATGACGAAAGGAAAATCATAGACAACATTTCGTGGACGATCAAACAAGGCGAATTCTGGCAGCTAATCGGCCCAAATGGTTCTGGTAAAAGCACTATTTTATCTTTGATAACAGGCGATAATCCAAAAGGTTTTGGTCAGAATTTATTTTTATTTGGAAGAAAAAAAGGAAGCGGTGAAAGCATTTGGGACATCAAAAAGCAAATTGGAATTTTTACGACTTCGATGACCGATTTATTTCAAAAAGGCCACACTTTAGAACAAATGATTCTTTCTGGTTTTTTTGATTCTATCGGATTATACACTGAACCAACCAATTTGCAAAAGCAAATCGTAACGCAATGGCTCGAAGTAATAAAAATGAGTGCGTTAGCAAAAAAACGTTTTATTGATCTTTCTATTGGTCAACAAAGAGTGGCATTGATTGTTCGTGCCGTCTTAAAACACCCGCCTTTATTGATTTTGGACGAACCTGTAGAAGGTCTCGATGACGAAAATGTAGCTTTGATAATTCAGCTCATCAATACTATTAAACAAGAAACGAATGTAAGTATTTTGTATGTATCGCACAGGATAGAATCTGGACTTGCGCCTACTTCTGTGTTCGAATTGACTCCTTCTCTAAATGGATCAACTGGAAAAATAAAGTCCTATAAAACGATAAATTAAAAAAATGAAAATTAAATATACCCTATTATTAGTTTTTAATCTAATAATGATTTCATGCTCCAATACCATTTCAACTACAAAAAAAGGCTATGCAATAACGCAAAAATCTGAACTAAAATCAGACTGGAATTTAGATTCAAAAGAATGGTTTCTGGACAAAGATACTTTAATAGGCATTGGAAGTCCTTTGAAATGGAGCGTTTTAGAATCTAAAAAAAAGCTTTCAAAAAATTACGAAATTAATCTTAAAGTAAATGTGATTCAGGAATCTTTATTTGAAATCATGCTTCATATTGATCAAAATAAATATATTAGAACTTACTTGTATAAAATAGACCAAAATCTTATCATAGGAAGAGGAGTTTACAATAAAAACAGTGACGAGTACGGAAAACATGGAGGTCCAAGTATATTTACCAAGGCAATAAATTTAGAAAACAACAAATGGTATTCGGTTAAAATTAAAGTTCTCAATAATCATTTATTTTTTTCAGTAAATAATGAAACTTCCTTAGAATGCGCTATCGTTGGTAACAATTTAAGCCAAAAAGGAAAGTTAGGATTTATAACAAACGGAAAGGTTAAAATAACTGATATAATTATTAAAAATTTGAAGTAAAGTATTTAGATATACTAAAAAAAGCTCCTGTTTTTGGAGCTTTTTTTAGTATACGAATTTTCTAATTGATAAATTATCTAATTAATTTTCTTCTTCATCCATAGTATGTGTCTTTCCATAATTACGCCATTTCTCAATACAATCCTGAAAATCTTGTGGTAATTCGGTATCAAAACGCATCATTTCACCTGTATTCGGATGCACGAAACCCAATGTTTTAGCATGCAAAGCCTGACGTGGCAAAGCTTTAAAACAATTATCTATAAATTGCTTGTATTTGGTAAAAGTAGTTCCCTTTAGAATCAAATGACCGCCGTAGCGCTCGTCATTAAACAACGGGTGACCAATATGTTTCATGTGCGCACGAATTTGGTGTGTTCTTCCGGTTTCCAATTTACATGAAATCAGAGTTACATAACCAAAACGCTCCAAAACTTTATAATGTGTTATGGCAGGTTTACCGATTTCTGGATCTGCAAAAACCGCCATTTGCATGCGATCTTTCAAGTGCCTTGCCAAATTTCCTTCAATAGTTCCTTCCTCCTCTGCAACATTACCCCAAACAAGGGCGATATATTCGCGTTCAGAAGTTTTAGCTTCAAATTGTTTAGCCAAATGCGTCATTGCGGCTTCCGTTTTGGCCACTACCAAAAGTCCGGATGTATCTTTATCTATTCGATGTACCAAACCGGGACGTTCGCTGCTGTTCATTGGCAAATTATCAAAATGATGTGCCAACGCATTTACCAAAGTTCCGGTATAATTCCCGTGACCGGGATGCACTACCATTCCGGGCTCTTTGTTAATTAGCAATAAAGCCTCGTCTTCGTACACAATGTTTATCGGAAGATCTTCCGGAAGAATATGATTTTCAAACGGAGGATGCGACAGCATTACGGTTACAACATCAAACGGTTTTACTTTATAATTTGATTTTACCGGAATATCATTCACAAAAATATTTCCTTCAGTTGCGGCATTCTGAATTTTATTTCGAGTCGCATTCTGAATCAAATTCATTAAATATTTATCAATACGCAAAAACGCTTGACCTTTAGGGACTTCAAATCTGAAATGTTCGAATAATTCGTCTTCCAAATCCAAATTTTCAATACTATTATTCATTTGCTGGTGTTTCAGTAGTGGGTACAGCGGTGCTATCCATCGCCTCACCTTCATCTTCGTACGTTGCTTTTCCGTCTCCTAAAACCAAATCAATTTTAGAGGCTTTCAGCACACGATCTCCTACTTTTAAGTTTCTTCCTTTGTAACGCATCTCCAGAACCATATCTTTTCCTAAATTCGGAATATACGTTATTGTTCCTTCCTCCAGCCCTAAAGCTTTAAGAGTTGGTACGGCTTCACGATAGGTTTTTTCGATCAAATCGGGAATTCTAACAGACGAGAATCCCGAAGAATTAATTTTAATATATATTTTTCTACCCACTTTTACCTTTGTTCCCGGCAACGGATCTTGCTCAACAACACTGTATTTAGGGAATCCACTTTTATAATCAACACTGTCCAGAAGCACATAATCCAAGTCCAGCTCATCCAATTTTTCTTCCACTTGCTCTTCGGTCAGTTTAGCCAAATTTGGCACCTCAATTTCATGCCCATGATCTGTTGTAAAAGTCAACCAATGCATAAACAAATATGCTAAAACCGCAATAATAGCAGCCGCAAGCAATACTTGCAAAAAAAACACACGGCTTGTTAAATAGTTACGTAAACTCATAAATTTATTTTTATTAGAGGCAAAGATAAAGCTATTTCGTTTCAAAAAAAATGATAATTTTGTTTAATGCAAGAAAGAATCAAATTGTCATCCTGAGCATGGTCATTGTCAGGAGCTATTTCCTGCTGTCCGCTGTATTCCCGATTAACAAAAACTACGGCTAAAAAGCCTTGTTTTTCTAAATCGGGAGATGCCGCTCCCATCAGGGCTAGGGCTCTGGTTTTCAAAAAGATCTTTTCATTACTATTTGGCATTCTAAAAAAAAAGAAATTTTAACAATCTTGTCAGACGTAGCAAAGTCGAAGTCCGACAAAACCTGAAACAAATTAAACGATTAAACAAATAAACATCAAATCAATGAAAAACATAGCCATTATCATGGGCGGATATTCAAGCGAGTACAAAATTTCGCTTATCTCAGGAAACGTCGTAAAACAATACCTTGACAAAACAAAATACAACGGATTCCGTATTCATATTTTTAAAGAAAAATGGGTCTATGTAGATGATAATGATGCTGAATTCCCAATTGATAAAAATGATTTTTCAGTAACAATAAACGGCGAAAAAATCAAATTCGACTGTGTTTTTAATGCCATACACGGTTCACCAGGCGAAGATGGATTAATGCAGGCTTATTTTCAGCTATTGCAGATTCCGCAAACCTCATGCGATTATTATCAAGCGGCGGTAACCTTCAACAAACGCGACTTGTTATCGATTTTAAAACCATACGGCATCAAAACAGCCATTTCGTATTACCTTAACAAAGGTGATGTAATCAATACAGACGAAATCGTAAAAAAAGTGGGTCTCCCTTGTTTCGTAAAACCCAACAAAGCAGGTTCAAGCTTCGGAATCTCCAAAGTAAAAACGGCAGCAGAATTGCCAATTGCTATTGAAGTTGCGTACAAAGAAGACAACGAAATCATCATAGAAAGTTTCCTTGACGGAACCGAAGTTTCGGTTGGTGTCATTAATTACAAAGGAAAAATCACCGTTTTACCGATCACCGAAATTGTATCAGACAATGATTTCTTTGATTACGAAGCCAAATACGAAGGAAAATCACAGGAAATTACCCCCGCAAGAATCTCAGACCAACTAACGCAAAAAATAAGTGATACCGCCAAACGTGCATACGAAGTCTTAAAAATGAAAGGATTCTCCAGAAGTGAATTCATCATTGTAAACAACGAACCACACATGCTGGAGATGAATACTATTCCAGGGCTAACCACAGAAAGTCTGATTCCACAACAAGCCAAAGCCGCCGGAATTTCTTTAGAAGATTTATTTACCAACGCAATAGAGTTGGCTTTAGTTTAAGATGCTAAGGTTCTGAGATACTAAGTGGCTTAGATCTCAGAACCTTTTTTATTAACATATATATAATTGTAAAACTAAGTCGAACTGAAATCTCAAAATTGATTAATAAAAACAATTCTTTTATCAGAATACAACAAACCTCAGAAACTTAGTAACTAAGAATCTCAGCACCTCAAAAAAATGAAAGATATATTTGAATGGAATAGATTACTTTTCAACGATTTACCTGCGAGTTTCATTTTTGAAGTGATATTTCGTTCTACGATAATGTTCGCCATTTTATTACTGACTTTAAAGCTGGCAGGAAAACGAGGTGTCAAACAATTGTCAATTTTTGAAACCGTGATCATCATTGCATTGGGTTCAGCAGCAGGCGATCCAATGTTTTATGAAGATGTTGGTATTGTACCTGCTGCAATCGTTTTTATTGTAATTATCGTACTATATCGATTGGTAACCTGGTTAACCGGAAAAAGTAAAAAATTTGAAGAATTTATTGAAGGTAAAACTGAATGTCTTATCAAAGAAGGTAAGTTTTCAATTGCTTCATTTAAAAAAGAAAGTCTTGCTCAAGATGAGTTTTTCGCAGAACTTCGCATCAAATCTGTCGAACATTTGGGACAGGTAAAATATGCTTTTATCGAAACCAGCGGTGAAATAAGTGTTTTCTATTACGAAGAAAAAGAAGTAAAATATGGTCTGCCTATTTTACCGGAATCCTTCAATAAAAAAAGTAAAATTATAAAAAATGATGGCATTCATGCCTGTACATTTTGCGGTCATACTGAAGAACAAAAAGCAGGAACGGCAAAATGTACTGTTTGCAAAAAAGAAGAATGGGTAGAAGCCATAAACACACTCAGAATAACATAAGTATTCAAATATAAAATCTTACTACCTTAGCCACTCAGAACCTTAGAAACTCAAAAAACAATAAAGCGCAATGTGTTGTTCTAAAAAACTTTCAACCTTTGTAACTTTGAACCTCTGAACCTTAAAAAATGAGAAAAGCCATATTTCCAGGATCATTTGATCCGATTACGTTAGGTCACGAAGACATTATCAAAAGAGGAATTTCTCTTTTTGATGAAATCGTTATTGCGATTGGTGTCAATGCCGAAAAAAAATACATGTTTTCCCTAGAAGAAAGAAAACGCTTTATTGAGGAAACTTTTAAAGACGAACCAAAAATCTCTGTTATCACGTATGAAGGATTAACGATTGATTTAGCCAAAAAACTAAAAGCAAATTTCATTTTAAGAGGTTTGCGCAATCCCGCCGATTTTGAATTTGAAAAAGCCATCGCACACACCAACAGACGCCTTTCAAAAATCGAAACCGTATTTTTATTAACTGCCGCAAGAACCTCCTACATCAGTTCGAGTATTGTTAGAGATGTATTGCGCAATGGTGGCGATTACGAAATGTTGGTTCCGGATGCGGTTAGGGTAAAGAAGTAATCAATCGCAAAGTCATTGCGAGGAACGAAGCAAACAAACTAACATTGGTTATATAAATGGAATACCAAAAATGTCTAACCAACATGAAATTGATTCGTTGATCAAACTCACAAATCAGAAACTATATTAAAATATAAACTTGCAAGCAAAGCCTATTATAAGTAATTTCGGCCTTTCAAATAAACACTAAACAATGAGTATCGAAAGAGAATTAAGCAAACGCAGTGGGTCAAAATGTGAACTTTGTGGCGCAGAAGAAAACTTAAAAGCATATCAGGTATTACCGACTCAAAAAGGTGGTCTCGACGAGAGCATCATGGCTTGTACAACCTGTATTGACCAAATTGAAAACCCAGATAATGTAGATTTAAATCACTGGAGATGCCTGAACGACAGCATGTGGAACGAGAATGTAGCGGTACAAGTTGTCGCTTGGAGAATGTTAAGTCGCATGCGAGCTGCTGGTTGGCCGAAAGAATTACTGGATATGATGTATTTAGACGAAGACACTCTTGCTTGGGCGCAAGCAACTGGTGAAGGCGAAGATGACGAAAATAAAATCATTCACCGTGATAGTAACGGCGTAATTTTAGAACATGGAGATTCTGTGGTTTTAATCAAAGATCTAAAAGTAAAAGGATCCAGCATGGTCGCCAAACAAGGAACTGCAGTTCGTAACATTCGTTTAGATCATGAAAATGCAGAATATATTGAGGGAAAAGTAGATGGTCAGCAAATCGTGATTATCACCCAATACGTTAAGAAAATATAATTTATTTAAGGTTCAGAGGTGCATAGAGACAAAGATGCAGAGGTTTTCTGAAACCTTAAACTCCATAAAACTAAAAAAGGCTATTCGATATGAATAGCCTTTTTTAATCCTATACTAAAAAGTAAATTATTTTTGAAACAATTTATTGATTTGATCTCTTACAAATGGCTCAGAAATACTGCTTGTAGCAGAAGAATCGTCTTTGTTTGAAACCATAAACTGCACAGTCGCTTTCTCTGGAATCACACTTCCTGTATAATGCAACCAAATATAATTATTAGGTAATTCTAATTTGATATCATACAACGGATTTGCATTAAAACCATTCATAATAATCGTGTAAAGACTTGCATAATCATTGTTAACATTCTTAAATGTAAACTTTTTCATAGTTGAAGATTCGTCATCGCTCTGAATAGCAGTGTAATACACTGTATATTCATCTCCAATTTTCTGAATGTAGTTGTTATTTACCTTTCCTAATTTCTCTACTGGTACAGTTTCAAGTACTTTTATTTGAGCAAAAGACACAACACTAAACATCAAAACGGCAATCGTAATAATTCTTTTCATAACTAATTTGGGGTTTTTATTTGGGATTAAAAAAACGGAAAAAATCTGAGAAAATCCAGTTTATGGCGTTATTTTATTAACATTTAATTAAGGAAATTGTTTATAATCTGCTCTATTAAGACATAATCAACTTAAAATCAATGAATTAGATAATAAATTCAAGTAAAAACAAGTCTAAAAAAAATAGTACAATTTTTTTTTAAAAAACACATCCGTTTACCTTTCCTCCTCTTTCTTCACGACTTTTCTAGCCACTTCTATTTTAAATTTCTTGCCTTTCATTTTCTCGTCTTTGATATTATGAAGCAAGTCTTTTACCTTACTAAATTTTACCGCTGCAAACGAAATAAAGTCTTTGACTTCTATCAAACCTAAATCTCCCTTTTCGAGTTTTCCTTTCTGAGAAAAGAAACCTACAATATCAATTTTGTTCAGTTTCGTTTTCTTTCCGCCACTTATATAAATGGTCTGATATTCGGGTGGTTTTGGCAAAGTTGTCGCATTTTCAACTTTCAAAACATCCATTCCGTAGTCGATGTAATCCAATTCTTTTTCACTTTCGTGAATGATAATATAGGCAGTACCAGAGGCCTGCATACGCGCTGTACGACCATTACGATGTGTAAACTCGTCTTCTTTTAATGGTAAATGATAATGAATAACGTGTTTCATTTCTGGAATATCCAAACCACGTGCAGCCAAATCGGTTGTAATAAGGTAACTCACACTGCCGTTTCTAAACTGAATCAAAGCACGCTCACGCTCGTCCTGATCCATCCCGCCATGATAATAAGTGGCATAGATACCCTTTTCGTTCAAGGTATCGCTGATGCGCTCTGCGGCATCACGGTGATTACAGAAAATAATAGCCGATTGCGATTTCAGCGAGCAAATTAAGTTGAAGAGACTTCCTAATTTATCTTTGGAGGGCGACACAATCATCTTCATCGAAAGATTAGACTTTTCTTCTTCCTCGGGAATAAAATCTAACACCGTTGGATTGATCACGCGAGTATATTTCGGAATCTCGATATCGGATGTAGCCGAAACCAAAACACGCTTGTTTAGTTTTGATAATTTGCCAATAATATATGACATCTGCTCATGAAAACCCAATTGCAACGATTTGTCAAATTCATCCAAAATCAAAGTCTGAATTTTATCGGTACGAAAAGTTTCTCTGTCAATATGATCCGCAATTCTACCCGGAGTTCCAATCAAAACGGCTGGCGGATTGCTCAGATTCTTGATTTCGGTATCTATAGAGTGACCTCCGTAACAAATATTGACTTTATAATCGGTACCCATTTTTTTCCAGACCTGCTCGATTTGCAAACCTAATTCGCGTGAAGGCACCAAAATCAAACATTGTACCGAGAGAATTTCGGGTTGTAATAGTTCTAAAATAGGCAACAAAAAAGCCAATGTTTTTCCTGATCCTGTCGGAGAAAGTAATAAAACATTGTTATCGTTCAAAATAGCGTCTTGCGCTACTTCCTGCATTTCGTTTAGGCGCTCAATTCCTAAATTCGAAAGTATGTTATTGGAATGGTGTTTTTTATTCATTTTGCAAAAGTAGTTAAAAAAAGTTGTTTGAGGTTTTTCTTGTTTCAGGTTTCAGGTTTATTAACCGCAAAGACACAAGGAATAGCACAAAGTTCATCAACTTGAAACCTGAAACTTCAAACAAATAAAACTAAAACCTTTATATTTGATTTCTATTAAAACCAAAATCATGAAACTTTTTACATTGCCCTTTTTGCTTTTCACCATTGCAATTTTCGCTCAAAACACTAAAAAATACGATACTTTTTTCGAAAAAGGAAACGGAAACCAAGCTGCTTCGTATCCTGAAACTATTGCCTATTACAAACTTTTAGCAACTGATTTTGCCACTATAAAGATGGTCGAAATGGGACTGACAGACTCTGGAGAACCTTTGCACATGATCATTTATAATCCTGAGAAAGAATTTGATTTTGAGAAAATTCAAAAGAATAAAGCCGTACTTTTTATCAATAACGGAATTCATGCCGGTGAGCCCGATGGCATCGATGCCACAATGCAACTGTACCGAGATTTAGCTATCGGAAAAATAAAAAGTCCAAAAAATACGGTACTTGTTTGCATACCGGTCTATAATATTGGAGGCGCTTTGAATCGAAACTCGACTACAAGAGCCAATCAGGACGGGCCAGAAATTTACGGTTTTAGAGGCAACGCCAGAAACTATGACCTGAATCGTGATTTGATAAAATCGGACACTCGAAATACCAAGAGTTTTGTCGAAATCTTTCAGAAAATAAATGCCGATGTTTTTATCGATAATCACGTGAGCAATGGTGCCGATTAT
Source organism: Flavobacterium flavipigmentatum (assembly GCF_020911905.1). Lineage (NCBI taxonomy): Bacteria > Pseudomonadati > Bacteroidota > Flavobacteriia > Flavobacteriales > Flavobacteriaceae > Flavobacterium > Flavobacterium flavipigmentatum. Next base: position 3,620,557 of record NZ_CP087133.1, read on the forward strand.
CAATACAAACTCACCTATATCATGACGCAGCACAACAAATTAGGAACCGTTTTGGGCGATTTTATGAATGCCGAAATGATGCCTGCTTTGGTAAAAGATTTACAAAACAAAAAGATAGAAACAACGCCTTATGTCGACTCTTTTAGAGACACTCCGGACAAAGGATTTGGGCAGTTTGTCGATAGCCCGAGGTATACTACGGGTTACACATCACTGTTTAATACCATTGGGTTTGTGGTAGAAACACACATGCTAAAAAAATATGCCGAGCGTGTAAAAGTAACCTACGAGTACATGAAAACGACTCTCGATTTTACCGATGCAAATTATCAAAAAATCAAAACGCTTCGTGTACAAAACCTGCAACAATACCAGCCCAAAAAAACCTATACTTTGCAGTGGGCATTAGACAGTACAAAAGCCACTACTTTTTCGTTTTTAGGGTATGAAGCGGGCTACAAAAAGAGCGAGGCCACGGCAGGAAACCGATTGTATTATGACCGTAGCAAACCGTACAAAAAGGACGTTCCGTACATCAAAGAATTCAAGTCGGTTAAGGAAGTTGTGATTCCGAGTGCGTATGTGATTCCGAGAGGCTATTGGAACATTATTGACCTGCTAAAAAACAATGGAATTACGTATCAGCAGTTTCAAAATGATACGATTATTGAAGTTGAAAGTTATAAAATGGCGAGTTTCAAAACGGTTCCAAATGCCTATGAAGGACATTATTTGCACTACAATACTGCAGTAAATTCTACCCTTATAAAAATGACTTTTGCCAAAGGCGATTATCTAATACCAACCCAACAAAAAGGTGTAAAATATCTTGTAGAAGCTTTTGAACCCGAAGGTGTTGATTCTTTTTTTAATTGGAATTTCTTCGACCCTATTTTGCAACAAAAAGAGCATTATTCTAACTATATTTTTGAAGATACTGCAGCGCAACTTCTAAAAGACAACCCCGCTCTGAAAGCTGAATTGGAAACCAAAAAACAAACCGACACCGAATTTGCAAAAAGCCCCGAAGCCCAGCTAGAATGGATTTACAAACATTCTGTTTATTATGAAAAGGCACATTTGCAATATCCTGTTTATCGTATTTTGTGATTTTTTTTTTGTGAAATGTGAAATGTGAGAGGTGAAATGTTTTTGTGTGTGAAAAGTGGGAAGTAAAATGTTTTTTGCATGTGAAATGTGGGAAGTGAAATGTTTTGTGTGTGAAAAGTGGGAAGTGAAATGTGAAATTTTAGACTTTTTAGTGGTCGTTTGCCGTTGTTTGGTGCATCGTTGGGGTTCTGAGCCCCGTGGATGGGGTTACGAGTCCCATCTTTGACGTTCCGAACCTCATTTTTGGGGTTCTGAACCCCAAATTTGACATCTGGTAACGTATAATTTGACGTCTGGAACGTCATTTTTGACGTCCGGAACGTCATTTTTGGGGTTCGGAACCCCAAATTTGACGTCTGCTAACGTATAATTTGACGTCAGGAACGTCATTTTTGACGTCTGGAACGTCATTTTTGGGGTTCGGAACCCCAACGGAGGAGCTCAGAACCCCAAATGAGGGGTTTTAAACTCCTCGACAGCTCTAAAATCATGCATAAGTTGATGGTTTAAAGCAAAATTATCTTTTTAAGGTATTATATTTGAGAGATTTAAACTCCCAGCCATTCCGAGCGTCACGCTCTTGAACACAATCTAGATCAACTATATCTAAAATTTAAAATAGGCACAGCAGGATGCTCGCACTAGCGCAGGAAAGACCTGAAACAAAGAAAACATGAAACAAATAGCTACAAAGTGAAGCTCCGCGTGAGGGATAGTAGCAAGCTACCGAAGTAGCGCGAATAGCCCGACAGCATCCCGATAAGAGGGCGTATATGCGCAACGTACTTTAGCCCTCTTATCGGGATGGTGGCACGCCCTGTAAAGTAGAGACTCAGTTTCTCAGCAACTTAGCGACTTAGAAGCTTTATTCTTTAATAGAGACTTTCTTTTCTTCCTCAAATAATAATTTGATGTTTTCGTATGAGTTTTTTAGGGCTTCTTTGATTTGCTCGGGGTTGAGCCAGGCTACTTTTTCGATGCCTTCATCGAGTTGTCCTTGCGGTGTTCCTTCGAAATCGGAATGCATTTCGAACCAATGTGTGATTTTGAGTTTGTATTTTCCGTTGCGTTTAAAAACGTGATATGTTTTTTGAAGTTTGCCTGTGATTCTGAGTTTTCCGACCCCGGTTTCTTCTTCTACTTCGCGCATTGCGGTGTCTTCGATCTCCTCGCCTTTCTCGATTCCGCCTTTTGGCAGATCCCACTTACCATTTCTGAAGATAAATAAAACTTCGCCTTTCTTGTTAAAAACCAGTCCACCACCGGCTTTATTAACAGGAATTTTAGTCTTCAAAGTTTTCATTATTTCCTTTTCGTCAGGATGGTATAAATATGCCGATTGTATTTTATTTTGAAATATCTTTACGATAAGTTGTTCGATATCAATACTTTCTAACAAGAATATTTGAAAATTAGTCTCCTTAGAGATTTCATTTGTCAAAAAAAGTGGTTTGTCGTTCACAAAAACTTTATACATTTGTACTATGATTTTTAATAAAGATACCGCCGAAAAAACAGCAGAATTGCTTTTGCAAATAAATGCAATTAAATTGAATCCAGAAAATCCTTTTACATGGGCTTCTGGCTGGAAGTCGCCTATTTATTGTGATAATAGGTTAATTCTTTCATTTCCGCCCATCCGAAACTACATTCGTGATGAATTTGCGAAAAATATAGAAAAACAATTTGGCAAACCCGATGTGATAGCCGGTGTCGCTACTGGTGCCATTGGAATCGGTATTTTGGTGGCCGAAAGCCTCGGATTACCGTTTGTGTATGTACGTCCCGAACCTAAAAAACACGGCCGACAAAACCAAGTAGAAGGCTTTTTGCAAAAAGGCCAGAATGTGGTGGTGGTAGAAGACTTGATTAGTACCGGAAACAGCAGCTTGATGGCTGTAGAAGCCTTGCGCAACGAGGGTGCAAACATTAAGGGAATGGCAGCGATTTTTACGTACGGTTTTGGTGTTGCAGAGGAGAACTTTAAAAACGCTAATATCGATTTGTATACGTTGAGCAACTACGAGAATCTACTGGATTTGGCAGTTCAAAAGCAATATATTACCGAGGACGATCAGGCAGCTTTGCAGGAATGGAGCAAAACGCCATCTACTTGGGGACAAGAGTAAAGAGTAAAGAGTAAAGAGTAAAGATTTTCTGAAAAATCGCTTCGATCTTTATTGGAATTTAAAAATTGTTTCGACAAAGCTTTGCGAACTTTGCGTTTGATATTCGCAATCATAATAAAAAAACCATGCGCACTTTGCGTTAAAAATAAATAATACTATATGAACCTAGAGAGTCCAAAAGTTACTGTTCAGAAATCAGCACAAGAATTGTTTGATTTATTGAGTGATGTTAAGAATTTTGAAAAATTGATGCCGGATAATATTGCTAAATTTGAAGTGATTGGCGAAGATGCTTTTATTTTTGGACTGAAAGGAATGCCAGAAATAAAACTGAAAATGAAAGAAAAAACGGCTCCAAACAAAATTGTTTTGGGAGCTGCAAGTGATAAACTACCTTTTACTTTGGTTTCGAATATAGAAAGTGAGTCTGATACTTCTAGTACTGTAAAACTGGATTTTGAAGGAGATTTTAATCCGATGATGGCCATGATGATCAAAGGGCCGATTGGTAAATTTATTGAAACTTTGGCCAATAACATGACCAAATTGTAAATCGACAGAAAATAAAAATATAAGAGCCTGATGTTGATCATCAGGCTTTTTTTGTGCTATTTTGAAACAACATTCTAATACATCTTACAAAGCCAAAAACTTAGCAACTTAATAACTCAGTGGCTCAGAACCTCCCTAATAAAGCATCTGAACTTCTTTAATATCAAACTCAGATATAGAGTCGTCTTCGAGTAAAATCTGAACTTTTCCTGAGGAAGAAACGCCCTGAATGATTCCCATAAAATTTTGATTTTCGAGATTTTTAAAAGCCATTGGAACTCCTTTTCGAAACAAAGCATCAAAATACTCGCTCCAAAACAGTGTGGAATGAGTGGGCCACAGAGTGATTTTTTCTTTTATTTTTTCGACAATCAAATTAGGAAAGATTTCCTTATCGAATTGCGTTTTGGCAATCAAAGCCAATGAGGAAGCATTAGGCAGATTTTCGAAATTGGTTTGGTTAACATTAAGCCCTAATCCGACTACTGACACGATTCTGCCATCACTTTTGAGCGTATTTTCTATCAGTATGCCACCCACTTTCTTATTGTATGACATAATGTCGTTAGGCCATTTTATGCTTATATCAGGAATATTCAACGATTTTAATACCTCAGTTACCGACAATGCGACTACGACTGTGAGGTCGAAAACCTGCTGATTATCAAATACAAAATCCTTTACCAAGACACTCATAATTAAGTTTTTACCCGACTCAGATTGCCACTTTGCCCCCATTTGCCCTTTGCCTTTGCTCTGAGTTTCAGCTGTTACTACGGTAAAATTATCAGGTTCATCGTGGCTTGCTAGTGCTTTCAGGAAATCATTTGTAGAATCTATGGCATCGAGTTTGATTAGTTTCATTCAAGTAATTTAAATAACTTAATTTAATATTTTGTTAAGGTTCAAAAATAATAACAAAATTTGGTAACTTTACAAATTCATATAAATAATTCATGGCGAAAAAGACTATAAACAATGATGTTCTATTGGCGAACATAATCAAAGGAATTGAAGAAGTAAAAGGAAATGACATTGATATTCTTGACTTACGAGAAATAGACACAGCAGTTTGTGACTATTTTGTTATTTGCAACGGTAGCTCAAACACTCAGGTGAATGCTATTGTAAACTCAATTCAAAAAACAGTATCCAAAGATCTTAAAGACAAACCTTGGCATGTAGAAGGCACCGATAACGCAGAATGGGTATTGATGGATTATGTACACATTGTGGTACACGTTTTCCAGAAACACATTCGCGAATACTATAATATCGAGAGTCTTTGGGGTGACGCTAAAATAACTACAATCGAAAACAAATATTAAAGAAATTTTCTTCTAATGGCTAAAGATAATAATCCGAATCAGAATAAATTTAAAATAAGTCCTTGGTTAATTTATACCGCAATACTTTTGGTTTTCTTGGTTATCAGTTTTACAACTGGAGGATCAAACTTAAGCGAACCAATACAATTATCACCTCCTAACTTCAATAATCTTTTGCAAAAAGGAGAAATTGAAAAGGTAATAATTTATAACAAGTCAGAAACAGAAGTGTTTCTAACGGATGCGGCTCTTAAAAACCCAGCTAACAAAAAAGTAGCTGAAGATATGTTTAAAAGACCGAACAAAGGACCGCATTATGTTGTAAAAATTGGTGATATTCAGAATTTTGAAAAAACCTTACAACTTGCTTATGCCCAGAAAAAGATAAAAAATTATTCTTTTCAGGAAAAAAACAACTGGAGCGATATTTTAATCAGCTTACTTCCTATCATCATTATTATTGGTGTTTGGATTTTTATTATGCGTAAAATGTCTGGCGGTGCCGGTGGCGGTGGCGGACAAATTTTTAACATCGGAAAATCGAAAGCTAAGTTATTTGACGAAAAGACAGATATTAAAACTACGTTTAAAGATGTTGCCGGTTTAGAAGGTGCAAAAGAGGAAATTCAGGAAATTGTAGAATTCCTTAAAAACCCTGAAAAATACACCAATCTTGGAGGTAAAATTCCAAAAGGAGCCTTACTTGTAGGACCTCCGGGAACCGGAAAAACGTTATTGGCAAAAGCTGTAGCAGGCGAAGCTCAAGTACCTTTCTTCTCATTGTCGGGATCTGATTTTGTTGAGATGTTTGTGGGTGTTGGTGCATCAAGAGTACGTGATTTATTCAAGCAAGCCAAAGAAAAATCACCGGCTATCATTTTTATTGACGAAATTGATGCTGTAGGTAGAGCCAGAGGAAAAAGCAATATGTCGGGCGGAAACGATGAAAGAGAAAATACTTTGAACCAATTATTGACAGAAATGGATGGTTTTGGTACGAACTCAAACGTAATTGTTTTGGCTGCAACCAACAGAGCCGATGTTTTAGACAAAGCTTTAATGCGTGCGGGTCGTTTTGACAGACAAATTTTTGTTGACTTACCAGACATTCGCGAAAGAGCAGAAATCTTTGCCGTGCATTTAGCTCCTATCAAAAAAGTAGAAGGTCTTGATTTAGACTTCTTAGCCAAGCAAACTCCAGGTTTCTCAGGTGCAGATATTGCAAATGTTTGTAACGAAGCTGCTTTAATTGCTGCGCGTTACAACAAAACTGCTGTAGACAAGCAAGATTTTCTTGACGCAGTAGACAGAATTATTGGCGGTCTTGAAAAGAAAAACAAAATTATCACACCAGAAGAAAAAAGAGCTATTGCTATTCACGAAGCCGGACATGCAACTGTAAGCTGGATGTTAGAACATGCTGCACCACTTATTAAAGTAACTATTGTACCTCGCGGACAAAGTTTAGGAGCAGCTTGGTATCTTCCTGAAGAACGTCAAATTGTGAGAACAGATCAAATGTTGGACGAAATGTGCGCTACAATGGGTGGAAGAGCTGCTGAAAAAGTAACTTTTGACAGAATTTCTACAGGAGCTTTAAGTGATTTAGAAAAAGTAACGCGTCAGGCTCGTGCCATGGTAACAATTTATGGTCTGAATGACAAAATAGGAAATGTTACGTATTACGATTCTACAGGACAAAGCGAATACAATTTTTCTAAACCCTATTCTGATGAAACAGCAAAAGTAATTGACAAAGAAATCTCAGATTTGATTGAAGGTCAATACCAAAGAGCTATTAACATTCTTGAAGAAAATAAAGACAAGCTGAATCAACTTGCTGATATTTTAATTGAAAAAGAAGTAATCTTTAAGGACGACTTAGAAACAATTTTTGGAAAACGTACTTTTGATAAAAATCTTGAAGAAGTAGTTTCCTAAGCTTTAACAAAATATCTAATAATTATTAAAATCTTAATTCAAAACAGGCTTTTGAATTAAGATTTTTTTATCTTTGAACGATTTCAAATTAATATATAAAGTATTTCAGCTATAATGAGTTTTTTCAAAAAATTATTTGGTTCGAGCAATGCCTCTTCCGAAGAAGAAAATGTAAGTGAATATGCGGGTTCTATTTCGGATAGCCATTTATCTATAGATGAGCGCTTCATTTTTAATTTTAAAAAAAATGGAGGCAAATTTTTATATTGTGAAAACAAACAAGAAGTTGCTGAACAATTTGAAAATATTTTAGAAGAAAATGATTGGTTTGAAAATGAAGTGTTATGTTATGAACCAGCGCTTTTTAATTTATTAGACGAAAACAAGTTACTTTATACTGCTCCTGTAAAACCTAAATTTTTATTGGCTACTTGCGAAAATTTAATTGCAGACGAAGGATCTATTTTATTTTCTTCAAAACAAATTAAACAAAACAAGCCAAATGAGTTACCCGCAAACATTGTAATTATTGCGACCACGAGTCAGATTCTTTCTGTAAAAAGCGATGGCTTAAGTGCTATCAAAAGAAAGTATGAGAGAGACTATCCTACTAATATTACCACAATAAAATATTTTGAAAAAGCGAAGGAAGAAGATTTTACACAGTACGGAAGTGTTGCTAAAAACCTTTATTTATTGCTTCTAGAAGATCTTTAAGATGAATGAAACACTTAAAAGAACCATTTCTGGTGCTGTTTATATCGCTTTATTACTAACATCTATTTTGTTTTCTACTGAAAGCTTTATTATCCTTTTTGGTATTTTTCTAATTATTGCAACTTATGAATTTTGCAATTTGGCAAAAATCAACAAAGTTTTTGCACTTACCTTTGTTTACCTTATTTATACATCGATTGTTTTGGTCAGTTTTTATAAAACCGAGACCGAAAATTACTTTAATAAACTTCTAAAAAAAGAAGTTGAGATTACAGTTGATACTGATTTATTATTTATTATCCTTCTAGCGATAACGCTCTTAGTTTCTATCAAATGTATTTTCTTTTTATTTGATGAGAGCCAGAGCATTAGTAAATTATCCAAATACATTTACTTAATAGGATACATTACGTTGCCTTTTATTTTTATCACTAAAATTTCATTTGGAATTAAAAATTACAATCCTAAAATCATAATTGGTCTATTTGTACTTATTTGGACCAATGACACTTTTGCTTATTTGGTAGGAAAGTCAATAGGAAAACACAAATTATTTGAACGTATTTCACCTAAAAAAACCATCGAAGGTTTTTTTGGTGGCGTTATTTTTGCAGCACTTGCCGGTTTTTTAATTTCAAAATTTTACATCAGGCCTAATCCAGAATTTAGAAATATGTCTATTTTGATCTGGACAATTATCGCTCTTATAGTTAGTGTTTTCGGCACTATTGGTGATTTGGTCGAATCAAAATTCAAACGAGTTGCGGGTGTAAAAGACAGCGGATCGATCATGCCAGGACACGGAGGTGTTCTAGATAGACTAGATAGTGTTATATTTGTAGCACCAATTATATATTTATTTTACCAAATCTTATATTATGTTTCATAAAGAAGGAGCCCCATCCATTTTATTAGGCACAGTTTTTACTGTTGCAGTACTATTACTTGCTGACAAATTTATTGATATCAATTGGCTAAGAATGCTGATTCAGTTAGCTGCTTTGGTAATTTTGATTATCATTTTGCAATTCTTCAGAAATCCAAAAAGAATCGCAATAAGAAACAGTGATCATATTCTTGCTCCTGTAGACGGAAAAGTGGTCGTAATTGAAGAAGTATACGAAGGAGAGTTTTTTAAAGATAAACGTTTGCAAGTTTCAATTTTTATGTCACCAATCAATGTGCACGTTACGCGTTATGCCATAGACGGTATCATAAAATTTAGTAAATACCACCCGGGAAAATTCCTAGTTGCCTGGCATCCTAAAGCAAGTGAAGAAAACGAAAGAACAACTGTTGTAATAGAAAACGAAACCTTTGGTCAAATTTTGTACCGCCAAATTGCTGGTGCATTGGCCCGAAGAATTGTCAATTATGCACAAGAAGGAATGCAGGTTATTCAGGGAACAGACGCAGGTTTTATAAAATTTGGATCAAGAGTAGATTTATTTTTACCTTTAGGTACTCCAATCAATGTCGTTTTGAACCAAAAAGCCATTGGAGGAAAAACCATTATTGCCACAAAAGCTTAAATGACAGCCAAAAATTTAGATATTCGTTTTACAGAAGCCGTTGAGAAAGCGTTGCAGATGACACAATCTTCGTTGCCACAAGATGTGCAATTAAGACTTTATGCATATTATAAACAAGCCACTTTTGGTACTGCAATTTATAATCACTCTGAAAATTTTGACTTGCGAAATGCCTTTAAAACAAATGCATGGATGCAGATTAGTCATCTTTCTATAGATGAGGCTAAAGAAAAGTATATCGAAATCATCAATTCGTTAACATAAAAATAATTAATCATGAAGAATAAATTTTTTATTACACTTTCAATTTTAGCTTCATCCACTCTATTATTTTCCTGTAATGATAAACAATTAACCGAAGTTGTTGAAGTACCCTTGCCTACCAAGGAAGAAAAAATCACGATAGGCAAACCAGATGATGTAAAAGCAGATCCGGGTTCTTTTGAAATCACCAAACTTCCATTTGCGTATGATGGTCTAGCTCCTCAAATACGCTCGCTTACTTTAGAAACGCATTATTCTAAACATTATTTAACCTATACCAATAATCTTAACAAAGAAATAGCGAGCACTGAATTTGAAAATTCATCTATTGAAGACATACTAAAAAATTTAGATTTGAATAACGCAAAGTTGCGTCAGAATGCGGGAGGATATTACAATCATACTTTGTATTTTAATATTCTAACACCAAAAGAACAAACGCCAAAAGATACGCTTGCAAGCTCGATTAATATAGAATTTGGTTCTTTTGATAATCTAACAAAGCAATTTAAAAATGAAGCAAACAAACAATTTGGTTCAGGTTGGGTTTGGTTGGTCGTAGATAAAGCTGGTAAATTACAGGTTACTACCACCGAAAATCAGGACAATCCACTCATGAAAAATGCCCTGATCAAAGGAACACCAATTTTAGGAATTGATTTATGGGAACACGCTTACTATCTGGATTATCAAAATAGGAAAAAAAGTTATATCGATGCTTTTTACAAATTAATCAATTGGGAAAAAGTCAACGAAAATTATAAAACTGCTTTATCGAAAGTTAAAAAAGTCTAAACCAAAAAAAGCTGAAACATCACATTTGTTTCAGCTTTTTTTTTAGGAATCAATAACCTAAAATAATGGGTCGATTAAAAACTTCTTATTTTAATTCATAAATAAAACATTCTGAAGGCAAGATTTTCACCTTTGCCAATCCTTCCCCGTTTTGAACCTTCATTTGAATGGTATTTGTGTAGTATAATTGGTCTTTCAATTGATAATCACCATCTTTTAAACTCCATTTTGAGATAAGCTCCGATGGAATTTTCAATTCAAATTCACTTGTTACAGTTCCCGAAAAATTGGTTACTACAATTAATTTTTGACTTTCAGACCAACGTGCATACGAATATATAAAATCGTCGTACCCCACTGTTTTAAATCTATTTGCAGTTTGCATTTCGTAAAAACTTCCCATTAAGGCCGAACTGTTGATCGAAAAATTTAATAACCGCTTATAAAAATCACGCAAAAGCTTCTCTTTGTCAGACAATTGACCTCCATCAAATTTGCCATTATTCATCCAGCGCTGATGATTAGGAACACCGATATAATCAAAAATAGAAGTTCTGGAATGGGTTCCGAAACCTGGATTTTCATTACCGGCCTCTCCCACTTCTTGTCCAAAATACACCATTGTTGGTGATGTGCTGATGGTGGTAGAAAGTACCATCAAAGGTTTTCCTCGCTCTGGATTTCCTGCAAATTCTGGACTTGCCAAACGCTGTTCATCATGATTATCTAAAAAATGAAGCATGTGATGCTCAATATCCGCCATTCCTTTTTGAATATCCGAAAGTCCGTCAGGCCATGAATTTCCCCGCACCACATCTTTCAACTTATCATATGTTTCTACTTTGTCGTACAAATAATCCATTTTCCCCAAACGGATATAATTGCGGTATTCTTTCGGATTATACACTTCTGCCAATAAAAAAGTGTCTGGTTTTTTTGTTTTAATTGCCGAATTCATGTAACTCCAAAATTCATACGGAACCATTTCTGCCATGTCGAATCTAAATCCATCAACACCTTTATTCATCCAATACAAAGCTATCGACCTGAATTTTTTCCATGAGTCCGGAACGTCTTTGTCCTGCCAAAAAGTAAAATGTTCTTTATATGACTTTTTATCAAATCCCGCCGGTAATTCTGGAAAATCTTTGGAACTATCAGGACGAATTCCATAATTCACTTTTACTGTTTCGTACCAGTCATTTTGATCTGGCTTTGCTTTTCGCGAACCATTACCTGTCCATTTTGCTGGAGATTCAGTAAATTTTCCGTCTACGAGCGGATTTTTTTCTCCATTTAATGGAAGATTTCCATCCGGAACTATAAATTCTGTATTCGGAATGTAATAAAAATTATTATTTCGAGCATACTCAACTGAAACATCGTCATCGACACCAAAATCTTTAACTCCTTTAGGATTGGTTTTACCCTCATATTTACGAGCAATATGATTCGGAACAATGTCGATAATCACTTTTAGACCAGCTTTGTGCGTGCGCACAATCAAGGCTTCAAATTCCTGCAGGCGATTCGCCGGATTAACCGCCAAATCTGGATTTACATTATAATAATCTTTGACGGCATAAGGTGATCCTGCCCTGCCTTTTACCACTTCGGGATCATCGTTTGAAATGCCGTAAGCAGTATAATCTCGCACCAAAGCATGATGCGGAACGCCCGTGTACCAGATATAAGTAGCCCCTAAATCTTTAATTTCGTGAAGTGCTTTGTCTGTAAAATCATTAAATTTCCCGACTCCATTTTCTTCAATCGTTCCCCAAGGTTTATTGGTTGTATTTTTATTGCCAAACAAACGTGTAAAAACTTGATATACTACAATTTTATTTTGGGGTAAGGCTTCATCTTTCGCAGCATTCATTCTTAAATCATTTGTTTTACAAGCTGTTACCAAAATCAGAAGAGTTATTCCGGTAACAAAAGTTTTCTTATTTATCATATTCTCTTTTTTAACATAACATTATTCCATTTTTAAAAATTAATTAAAGAATTAATAATCATTCCCTAAATTTAGGCTATTTTTCAACATTTAAAAGTATCTGGAAACAAATCGATTACAAATCATTAGCAAACACAATACTACAACGTGAGAGTTTGTCTTTTTGTTGATAAGTTTAACACCCCTTTAGAACTTGCCTGTAAGAAACTATTTTCGGTTATAAATAAATCTTAATATCTGTTACGGTTCTATCCTTTTTCATAAATTTGACAAAAATTAAATCAATTGAAGAAATTACTGTTTTTCATCTCTTTTAGCTTGTTTTTGTTACATGCTCAAAACATTTTGGCACAAACAACAAAAAAAATAATTATCAAAAATGCCGATCTTTCTGAGGTCAATGAACAATTAATCCCTGGCGCATTATTGCTTACCGGAAATGTATTAATTGACCATGACGGTGTTGTTATGACCTGTAATAAGGCGTATTTTTTTCAGAAGGAAAATTACTTAAAAGCCTTTGGTAATGTACAATTGGTACAAGGTGATACTTTATATTTAAACAGTAAATATGCAGAATACAATGGAAATCTAAAAAAAGCATTTGCTACTGGCGATGCTGTAATGACCTCTCCCGATGCGACTCTGCAAACCGATACAATCAATTTTGACCGAAATGTTCAGGAAGTTTTTTATAATTCGAAAGGAACTATTATAAACAAAGACAATACTTTGGTGAGTAAATCTGGAAAATATTTTGTGGCCCAAAAGAAATTTCAGTTTTTGACAGCAGTGACCATTACCAATCCAAAATACGTTATAAAATCGAATCATTTAGATTATTACAGTAATTCTGGTCATTCTTACCTCTTTGGCCCATCAACGATTACCAGTAAAGCCAATTATATTTACACCGAAAAAGGCTTTTATGACACCAAAAAAAACCTGGCCCATTTTCTTCGAAAGTCTTACATAAGGTACGATGACCGCTTAATTGAAGGAGATAGTTTGTATTATAATCGAAATGTTGAATTTGCATCTGCTACCCGAAATGTAAAAATTACAGATTCTATCAATCGGGGTATCATCAAAGGTCATTATGCCGAAATTTACAAACTCAAAGATTCGATGTTTGTGACCAAAAGAGCCGTTGCCGTAAATTTTGTAGACAATGATTCTGTTTACATTCACGGAAAAAGATTAATGGTAACCGGAAAAGAAGACAATCGCATCATTAGAGCTTTTAATAATGTTCGTTTTTACAAAACCGACATGAGCGGAAAATGCGATTCGATACATTCGAGTGCCAAAACTGCGCTCACAAAACTGATAGGAAATCCAATCTTGTGGAATGGAGAAAGTCAGATTACCGGCGATATCATGCACCTAATTGGGAACAATACAACCAAAAAATTAGACTCGCTAAAAGTACTCAACAATACTTTTATGGTCTCGCGGGACACGCTCGGCACTGGATTCAATCAGGTCAAGGGACTTAATTTATTCGGAAAATTCAAAGATGGAAAACTGCACGATGTAGATGTCATTAAAAATACCGAAGTGGTTTATTTTATGCGAAATGACGAAAAAGAACTCATCGGAATTAATAAAAATGTAAGTAGCAAAATCAATCTTATTTTAGAGAATAATGCGATCGAAACCATCACCTTTTTTAACAAAGTAGATGGTGACATTTTCCCCGAAATTGATTTGCCCGAAAATGCGCGAAAACTAAGAGGATTAGTCTGGCGAATTGACGAACGAATAAAATCAAAAGAAGATATTTTTTCGAAAGAAGAAAATGAAGAAAACGATAAATTAATCAAAGAAGGAAAAGACGAAGCTGCCAAAGAAAATGTTCCGATGAAAATCAGGAAAGAAACTTTGAATTACGACAAGAAGAAACCTGGTGCAAAGAGTAAAAAATAGCAATAATTAAGGCCTTTTGAGCCACCTTGACACATTACAACAAAAATCTTAGAACCTTAGTAACTCAGATTCTTAGAACCTTAAAAAAATGAATCCAGATTTTATAAAATACCAGGCACAAACCTCTCCTTACCCACTCGGGATGGAAGTTTCGCATGCCATAGGTTCCTATATTTACGATACCAATAATAAAAAATACTTAGACTTCGTAGCAGGAGTTTCGGCTTGCACCCTTGGGCATCAACACCCGAGAGTCAATCAGGCCATAAAAGACCAATTAGACAAATATTCACACGTGATGGTGTATGGCGAATACTCGCAAAGTCCTGCCGTGCAATATTGCAAATTACTGGCTTCGCTCCTACCCGAATCGCTCAATAAAACCTATCTGGTCAATTCAGGAACAGAGGCGATCGAAGGTGCGCTAAAATTAGCCCGAAGAACAACAGGCCGCAGCCAGCTAATTTCTTGTAATAACGCGTACCACGGCAACACGATGGGCTCGATGAGTGTTATGGGGTTTGAAGAACGCAAACAAGCCTTTCGCCCTTTGCTCCCGGATGTCGATTTTATTACCTTTAATAACGAAGAAGATTTACAAAAAATAACGACCAGAACCGCCGCAATTTTGCTGGAAACGATTCAGGGTGGCGCAGGATTTATTCAGCCTCAGGATAACTTTTTGCAAAAAGTTCGCCAACGCTGTGACGAAGTGGGCGCCATGATGATCGTAGACGAAATTCAGCCCGGTTTTGGACGCACCGGAAAATTATTCGGTTTCCAGAATTACGATGTCGTTCCAGATATTGTCGTGATGGGCAAAGGAATGGGCGGCGGAATGCCAGTAGGAGCCTTTACCGCAGCCGCAGAAAAAATGGATCTGCTGACCGAAAATCCAAAACTAGGACACATCACTACTTTCGGAGGGCATCCTGTCATTGCGTCAGCTTGTTTAGCGACTTTGCAGGAATTAACCGAAACAAACCTCATGCAGCAAGCCTTAGAAAAAGAAAAACTCTTTAGAACGCTTTTGGTACACCCTTTGATAAAGGAAGTTAGAGGAAAAGGACTAATGCTGGCCGCAATGACCGAAACTGCCGAAATAACCAATCAGGTTATTTTAAACTGTCAGGACAAAGGGCTCATTTTATTCTGGTTGCTGTTTGAAGGCTGTGCGATAAGAATAACGCCGCCGCTCACAATTTCTGAAGAAGAAATCAAAGAAGGATGTGCCATAATCTTAGAGGCTATGGATGAAATAATGAAACAAAAAGCATAATCAGGAGCTATTTCCTGCTATCCGCTTTATCTTTTGCTTTTTAAAGGAAAAAGCAAAAGGATATCCCTGCTATCAGGGCTAAGGCACTTGTACACAAAATGATATTTTAAAAAATAATAGTGTAGAATGACAATAAAATTTAATTTTTACACATCAAAGAGTATAACTTAAAAATAGAATCCAGATTCTATCCATATTGTTAATTAAATTGTTCAAAACAATTAATTTCCTATCCTCACAACAAAATATGGTTGCCTAAATTTATAACAGGCTAATTTCAAAAAAAAAAGTATGCAATTAAGCAACGAAGAAGAAGATTATAACCTATCCCTCTCCAAATTTGAGTCAATGTTAAAAACAAACAAAGTACTCTTTTTTGATTCTGAAGAATTTGAAGAAATTATTCTTCATTATTTAGATATGGGCAAGGCTAATTTAGCAAAAAAGGCCTTAAAACTTGCATTAGATCAACACCCGAAATCTACAGGCTTAAAATTAGTACAAGTAGAAATGTTGGTCTACGACGACAAACTTGAAATCGCTGAAAAGCTTTTAAACGAGTTGTACGCAATCGAACCCAATAACGAGGAAATTTACATTCAGAAAGCCAATATTTATTCTAAGAGAGACCAACACGAGAAAGCGGTAGAACTACTTAAAATTGCATTGCAATATACAGACGACTACGCCGATGTGTACAACTTAATCGGAATGGAATACCTTTTTATGGATAATCTCGAAATGGCAAAAGACAGTTTTATAAAATGTCTTGAAGAAGATTTAGAAGACCAATCGGCCTTGTATAATGTGGTGTATTGTTTTGAATTTTTAGACCAAAATCAAGAAGCAATTGCTTATTTGATCGAATACATCAATAAAAATCCTTATAGCGAAATCGCTTGGCACCAACTGGGTCGCTTGCATTACGGCGTAAAAGAATACGAAAACGCAATTCGAGCTTTTGATTATGCTACCCTTATCGACGACGAATTTTTGGGCGCTTTTATGGAAAAAGCCAAAGCGTACGAACGTCTAAAAAAATACGCAGAAGCGATAGAAAGCTACAACCGCACGATCGAGCTAGACGATGCTACATCGTATGCTTTATTGCGAATTGGTAAATGCTACGAAAAATTAGGCAACGCTGTTTTAGCCTTAAAATATTACAATCAAACCGTACACGAAGATCCTCTTTTAGACAAAGGCTGGATTGCGATTACAGATTTTTATGTACGCCAGAAAAACTTTCAGAAAGCATTGTTTTTTGTCAATAAAGCATTGGCAATAGACAATCAGAACCGTTTGTATTGGAAACGTTACGCAACGATCAACAAACAAATGAACTTTTTTGAAGAAGCCGAATTTGGATACAGAAAAGCCGTAGAATTTGGCGATTGTGAGCTAGATACCTGGTTATTCTGGGTTGATATTCTTCAATTTTTAGGCGAATTTGACAGTGCTGTTCAAACATTATTACAAGCTTCGGAATATTTTCCAGAAGAAAACGAAATCGAGTACCGTTTGGCAGGATTGTATTTTATGCTTCAGGAGAATACCAAAGCCAAATTTCATTTAAGCAATGGATTACGCCTGAACTTTGACAACTATATCTTAATCGAAGATTTATTTCCAGTAATCTGGACAAAAAAAACAGTACAAAACTATATTGCAAAACATAAAAAATAGTAATGATCGATATTTTAAAGAGACGTTTTGGCTTATTAGGTCGTAATATTAGTTACTCTTTTTCAAAAGGATATTTTACAGAAAAATTTAGCCATGAAACCTTTGCAGGCAATAGCTACGAAAATTTTGACATTCAGGACATTACTGAATTTAGCGAAATAGTAAAAAACAATCCCGATCTAAAAGGACTCAATGTAACCATTCCGTACAAAGAGCAAGTCATTCCTTTCTTAGATAAATTATCAAAAAAAGCAACTTTAATTGGTGCGGTAAATACCATTAAACTCACCAAAAACGGAAGATTAAAAGGCTATAATACCGATTATTATGGTTTCAAAAAATCATTAAAACCATTATTAAAGCCACATCATAAAAAAGCACTTATTTTGGGCACTGGCGGCGCTTCCAAAGGCGTTGCATTTGCACTTGATGAGCTTGATATACTACATACTTTTGTTTCGAGAGAACCCAAAGAAAACATGATTGATTATGACTTGATAAATGCCACAACTTTTGATAATTTTCAAATTATAATCAATTGTACACCTGTGGGCACAAGTCCTAATATAGAGGCTTGTCCGGATCTTCCGTACGAGTTTTTTACAGACAAACACATTGCTTACGACTTGATTTATAATCCTGAAGAAACCACTTTTTTGAAGAAAGCAAAAGTTAATGGAGCCACGATAAAAAATGGCTACGACATGCTTATTTTTCAGGCGGAGAAGTCATGGAAAATCTGGAATAAATAATTTTTTAGAGATTAAAACTACTTTTCAAAAAATCATATTGCTTCAATAATTAATGTTTTAGTTTTTTTTGAATAAAATACTTTGCCATTTCATGTTTCAAACACTCTTTACTTTCTAAAATAAAAGAAGCTTTTTTTTGAATTTATTTTAAAAATTTAAAATTAAAATGCCATTCATACCTCCTAAACACCTGTATAGTTAAGAATTTCATAGAGAAATAAGCTATTAACAAAGGATTTATTTTGTATTTAGAAACACCTTCACTATCTTTCGGTCTCTTAAATACAAACCTTATACATTTGAAAATGTTAGAAGAAAAGAATGATAACCTGCAAGAAGCAGATGGAAAATTAGAAATCGCAAATGATGCTGTTCAAACGGAAGCTCCGATTGAAGATTCAGCCACAGAAAACGATTTGCAAAACGTTACAAACACAACTGAAACGGATCATCAAGAGGCTTTAGATGCCATAACAAGCTCTAATGCCGCAGAGAGTGAAGACGAAACCTTAAAAGATCGTCATGATATTCCGTTGCAGGATTATGATACTTTTTCTCTGGATGCGCTGGTTGACGAATTAAAAAAACTAGTAGCTCTGGACAAAGTAATGTCTGTAAAAGATCATATTGAAGAAATTAAAAAATCGTTTTTACTACAATTCAGTCATCTTCTGGACGAAAAAAGAGAAGAATTTAATGCTTCAAATCAAGATCCTAATGAAGAATTTGAATATCATTCTCCTTTAAAAGCTAAGTTTGATCAATATTATAATGTATTTAGAGAAAAAAGAAATGACCATTTTAAGCATTTACAGACTAATTTAAAATCAAATTTAGAAAATCGACTTGCCATCGTTGAAGAACTAAAAGAGCTTATTAACCCACAGGAAAATATCAAAGACACTCTTAAACATTTTAATGATTTAAGAGAAAGATGGAAAAACGCTGGCCCAATTCCGAAAGACAAATACAATCACGTTTGGAATAATTATCATTTTCATGTAGAAAATTTTTATGATTATTTGCACCTAGACCGTGAGGCAAGAGATCTTGATTTTAAATACAATTTAGACCAAAAGCAAAAAATTATTTTTCGCGTTGAAGAATTGGTCAACGAAACCGATATAAGTAAGTCTTTTCGTGAATTGCAAGATTTGCACCGTATCTGGAAAGAAGACATCGGACCGGTTTCTAAAGAACATCGTGATGCCATCTGGAATAGATTTAGCGAGTTAACCAAACAAATTCATGATAAAAGAGAAGTTTTGTTTGAAGGTCAGAGAGCAAACGAGCAAAGAAATCTGGAAACCAAGAAAGAAATTATTGCTAAAATAGAAGTTTTAGCTACCGAAAAAGTAAATGCACATTCTCAATGGTTGGTTCAAATACAAAAAGTAGAAGCACTTAGAAATGATTTTTTTGCTGCAGGAAAAGTTCCATCTGAAGTAAATGAAGAAACTTGGGCTGCCTTTAAAACTGCTGTTCGAAATTTTAATTCTTTTAAAAATTCATTTTATAAGGATATTAAAAAAGACCAGAACGACAATTTGAACAAAAAAATGGCTCTGGTTGCAAAAGCTAAAGAATTGCAGGAGAGTACTGATTTTGTTACAACTACACCGATAATGAAGCAAATTCAGGAAGAGTGGAAACAAATTGGGCATGTTCCTAAAAAATATTCAGATAAGATCTGGAAAGAGTTTAAAGATGCTTGTAACCACTATTTTGATAAACTAAAAGAGCAAAAATCTGAAGAAAACGTAGACGAAATCACTGCTTTTGATAATAAAAAAGCCTATTTGGATACCCTGAGAGCTTACCAACTTACCGGCGATCACAAAACCGATTTGGATGCTATAAAATTACACATAGAAACCTGGAAAGGTTTTGGAAAAGTTCCTTTTTCTAGACGCCATATCGAAGGAAAATTCAATAAAATACTGGATGCCCTTTTTGAAAAATTAAGTTTGAGTAAAAAAGAAACAGAAATGATGCGTTTCTCAAACAGAATTGATTCATTATCTGGAAGCAATGATACCAGAAAACTAGACAATGAAAAGATTTTCTTAATGCGAAAAATTGAAGAAGTTCAGAATGAAATTTTTCAGTTAGAAAATAATATTCAGTTTTTTACGAATACCAAAAATGCTAAAAAAGAAAATTCAATTGTATTAGAAGTTCGCAAAAACATTGCTATTCATAAAGAAAGCCTTGAAGTTTGGAAAGAAAAACTAAAACAATTACGCAATTTAGGTCAGGAATAAAAGACTTTTATACGATACCCAAGAGCTCAATGAACTATCATTGAGCTCTTTTTTTTGGAATTTGACTTTTAAGTAACATATTCATAAAACATTACTTTCAAATATTGCTTATATTTATAGTTTAAAAATATAATTGACGTTCAAAATTTTAATTTATTAACTTTAATAAACAACAAAATGAAATTTACAAGAAAAGCAAATGCCAACTGGCAAGGAACTGGTATGGAAGGCAAAGGAACGATCAGTACGCAAAGCACCACACTGGATAAAGCACAATTATCATTTAAGACACGATTTGCAGATGGCGTTGGTACCAATCCTGAAGAGCTTGTCGCTGCAGCACATTCTGGCTGTTTTACGATGCAATTAAGCTTTTTATTGAATGAAGCTGGATTTGTAGCAGATGATTTGAGTACAGAAGCCACAGTAACTTTTGAAGATGGTACTATTACTCTAATTCATTTGGATTTGAAGGGAAAAGTTCCATCAATTTCTGCAGAAGAATTTGAAAAAACCGCGGCTAAAGCGAAAGAAATTTGTCCGATTTCTAAACTTTTAAATACTACAATTACATTAACTGCTACTTTGGTAAGCTAGAAAAAGTAATTTTTAGGTATAAAAAAACCATTCGTTTCCGAATGGTTTTTTTTATGAAATAATTTGATAAATTATTTTTTAGCTTTTAGGGCTTTAGCTTCAGCTGTCATTTCAAGAGCACTATAAACACCAATTAATGTTTTAGTAATATCTTCATTTTTAGGATCTAATTCATTAGCTTTTTTAAGGTAAGGAATTACACTTTTGAATACGTTTTCTCTTTGAGCTTTTAATACATCATAACGCTTCATATCTTTAGCAGAAGTGCCTAATTTATTCATTTCATCAATGATTGGTTTCTCTGCTTCTAATTTTAAAGCCGCCAAATTAATGTAAGCATTAGTATAGTTTGGATTAATTTCGATTGTTTTTAGGTAGTATTTCTCAGCATCTACTGGGTTTTTAGCGTTGTTGCTAATTACACCTAAATTAAAAATTAAATCAGCGTTGTTAGGATCTTTTTGCAAAGCCTCACCTACCAATTTTTTGTATGTATCATAATCTTTCGTTTCAAGATATAAATTAGCCTCAGAAAGAATCAATGAACTATCTTCAGGATTTGCTTTTCTAGCATCAGCGATTGCTTTTTTAGCATCTTCTGTACGCCCTTTTTGAAGCAAAATCAAAGCATAATTTTTGTAAATCTCACCTCTTTTAGAAGGAATGTTTTCTGTTTCAGGTTTTTCGTGAGTTCCTAATTTTACCGCTAAATCTCTTTGTTTAGCATCTGAAAAACCTTGAACTTCACCGTTAGTTTTACTAACAGCAGTAAAACTGGTTCCTTTTCCTGAATAATTTAACTTTTTTAATTCCTCATACATCGGTAACGCAAGATCATAATCCTGAGAGTTAACCGCTGTAGAAGCTGCATAATACAAATTGATAGTGTCTTTTTTGTCTAACAAGTAAGCGTCATACAATTTTTTTGCTCCATCAGCATGTTTATTTGCTTGTGAATCTGCAATGGCAGCATTGATTAATTTTCCTTTGATTTCTGTTACAGAACCTGCTGCTTGAGCAGAATATTTTGGTTTTCCAGATTGTTTTTCAATTTCAATTAATTTTTGGTAGCTTTCAGCAGCTTGAGACAAGTTTTTACCTTCCTCTACTTTTTTATTGGCTAAATCTAAGAAAGCGTTACCTTTTATAAAATAAAACTGAGCTTGTTCTACATCTTTAGCATTTACAATAATGTTTTCTGCATCTTTCAAAATTGCAATTGCCCCTTGAGCATCTCCGCTTTTTAGTGCTTTTTCAGCGCTTTTAATCTGATCTTTTTGAGCAAAAGTAGCTAATGATATCAATAATGCTGACGCAAGTATTACATATTTACTTTTCATAATATTCAATTTGTGTATTTAATTTTCTTTTTTTTTCTTACTCTAAATTTATTCTTCAGATTCTTCTTCAGTATCCTCTTCGTCTTCTACAACATCGTCATCATCGTCGTCATCGTCTTCTACTGCTCCGTCGTCTTCAAGAACTTCCAAATCTGGTTTAACTCTTTCAATAACTGATTCTATGACGTTACCATCTTCATCAACAATAACCTCAGCAACATCATCTTTCATTACTTTTGTTACGGCAGCAATAGAGTCTTTTCCTTTTAAATTAATCAATCGAACTCCCTGAGTAGCGCGTCCCATAACACGTAAATCCTCGATAGCCATTCTAATTGTTAATCCAGATTTATTGATAATCATCAAATCATCAGCATCGGTTACAGCATTTATCGAAATCAATTTTCCTGTTTTCTCTGTAATATTAAGTGTTTTAACACCTTTTCCTCCACGATTTGTTATTCTATAAACATCTTCACCATCGTCATCCACCAATTTGGTACGTTTACCGTATCCATTTTCAGTTACAACTAAAATTTGTGAGTCGTTAATATCATTTTTGTCTACAGTAACCATACCAATAACTTCATCGGTATCATCTTTTAAGGTAATTCCACGAACTCCGGAAGCTGTTCTTCCCATCGGACGCGTTTTAGTTTCCTCAAAACGAACTAGTTTACCAGACTTCACCGCTAAGATAATTTGGCTTTCTCCGTTAGTTAATTTTGCTTCAAGCAATTCGTCACCTTCTTTGATCGTAATAGCAGCAACACCGTTTACCCTTGGTTTAGAATATTTCTCTAAAGAAGTTTTCTTCACCTGACCTTGTTTCGTTACCATTACAAGGTTATGACTGTTGATATAATCTTTGTCTTTTAAATCCTGAGTACAAATGAAAGCTTTTACTTTATCATCACTTTCAATGTTGACCAAATTCTGGATCGCTCTGCCTTTTGCAGTTTTGCTTCCTTCCGGGATTTCGTAAACACGCATCCAGAAACATTTTCCTTTTTGCGTAAAGAACATCATGTACTGGTGATTTGTTGCCACAAACATGTGCTCTAAGAAATCCTGATCTCTTGTTCCAGCGCTTTTTTGTCCAACTCCTCCTCTATTTTGTGTTTTGTATTCTGTTAAGTTGGTACGTTTGATGTAACCTGCATGCGAAATTGTAATCACCACATTTTCATCAGCGATCAAATCTTCGATACTCACATCACCACCAGAATATTCTATTTGAGAACGACGGGCATCTCCATATTTCTCACGAATTTCTGTAAGTTCCTCTTTAATTAATTCTGTTCTTAAATTTACATCTGCCAATAAAGCTTTTAAATGCTCGATTAACTTCATTAACTCTTCGTACTCAGCTCTTAGCTTATCTTGTTCAAGACCTGTTAACTGACGCAAACGCATTTCTACAATAGCACGAGCCTGAATATCTGATAATTTAAATCTTTCGATTAATTTATCACGAGCCTCCTCTGTGTTTTTAGAACCACGAATAATTTTAATTACTTCATCAATATTATCAGAAGCGATAATTAATCCTTCTAAAATATGTGCTCTTTCTTCGGCTTTTCGCAATTCAAATTGAGTTCTACGAACAACAACATCATGACGGTGCTCAATAAAATAGTGAATCATATCTTTTAGATTCAGCATTTGTGGGCGACCTTTTACCAGCGCAATATTGTTTACACTAAAAGAAGATTGTAATGATGTGTATTTATATAAGGTATTCAATACTACGTTTGGCGTAGCATCACGTTTCAGAATATAAACGATACGCATACCATTTCTATCCGATTCGTCACGAATATTGGCAATACCTTCAATTTTTTTATCATTCACCAAATCAGCCGTACGTTTGATCATTTCGGCTTTGTTCACCTGATAAGGAATCTCGGTTACAATGATTGATTCTCTTCCGTCAACTTCTTCAAAACCAACTTTGGCACGCATTACGATACGACCTCTACCCGTTTTAAAAGCTTCACGAACGCCTTCATAACCATATATAATTCCTCCTGTTGGAAAATCCGGAGCTTTAATATGTGTTATTAACTCATCTATTTCGATATCATTATTATCAAGATATGCCAGAGTTCCATTAATTACCTCCGTAAGATTGTGAGGAGGCATATTGGTCGCCATACCTACTGCAATACCTGTTGCTCCATTAATCAATAAAGTAGGAACGCGCGTTGGCATTACTTTAGGCTCGTATAATGTGTCGTCAAAGTTCAATTGAAAATCAACTGTTTCTTTTTCGATATCTGCCATGATTTCTTCCGAAATCTTTTTCATTCTGGCCTCAGTGTAACGCATTGCCGCAGGGCTATCTCCATCGACAGAACCAAAGTTCCCTTGTCCATCCACTAATAAATAACGCAAACTCCATTCTTGTGCCATACGCACCATCGCATCATAAACAGAAGTATCTCCGTGAGGGTGATACTTACCCAGAACCTCTCCTACGATTCTCGCCGATTTTTTATGAGCTTTATTCGAAAAAACTCCTAAGTCATACATTCCGTAAAGAACTCTTCGATGCACTGGTTTCAAGCCATCTCTAACATCTGGAAGCGCTCTCGATACGATTACTGACATCGAATAATCGATGTAAGCTGATTTCATTTCATCCTCTATGTTAATAGGAATTAACTTTTCTCCTTCAGACATAAGTTGTTATATTAAATAATTATATTAGTTTCAAAGCGTGCCAAGATACGGTTTTTTGAAATTTTTATAACAATTTTCGCATACTTATTTCAATGATTTATTAACAACTTTATCTAGCGTTTTAGTTAATAAATTAAGCGTTTTTTAACTCTTTTATTCTTTATTTTTTTGTCTCTTAGCTGACAGGAGATTCCAAAGGGTACGATTTTTGTTTTTCAAAAAGTAATTCACTAAATTTACAATACCAATTATATATTATGGATGATAATTTTTCACCAAGAGTAAAAGATGTTATTACCTACAGTAAAGAGGAAGCCTTGCGTTTGGGCCACGACTTTATTGGTACAGAACATCTAATGCTAGGCATTTTAAGGGATGGAAACGGAAAAGCCATCCATATCCTTAATAACTTAGCAGTCGATTTAGATCACTTACGCAGAAAAGTAGAAATACTAAGCCCCGCCAATCAAAGCGTTGAAATAAATGCTGAAAAGAAAAATCTTCATCTTACCCGTCAAGCGGAAAGGGCGCTGAAGACCACTTTCCTTGAAGCCAAGGTATTTCAAAGCTCCTCGATTAGCACCGCTCACCTGCTTTTGTGTATCTTACGAAACGAAAACGATCCAACAACCAAGCTATTGAATAAACTAAAAATAGATTATGATATCGCTAAAGAACAATATTTAAACATGACTCCAAACGAAGAAGAATTCTTAGAAAACTTGCCACGAAACGAATCTTATAACGATGATTCAGGACAAGATGACAGTCTGAAAGAAAGTAGTTTTAATAATCCAGCCAATAAGTCAAACAAAAAATCTAAAACTCCAGTATTAGATAATTTTGGGAGAGATTTAACAGAAATGGCTGAGGAAGGAAAACTAGACCCTGTAGTAGGACGCGAAAAAGAAATTGAGCGTGTCTCACAAATTTTAAGCCGTAGAAAAAAGAACAATCCGCTTCTTATCGGAGAGCCCGGAGTGGGTAAATCTGCGATTGCCGAAGGATTGGCGTTACGCATCATTCAGAAAAAAGTATCTCGTATTCTTTTCAACAAACGCGTCGTAACTCTTGACTTGGCTAGTTTAGTAGCCGGAACAAAATACCGTGGACAGTTTGAAGAAAGAATGAAAGCCGTGATGAACGAGCTTGAAAAAAATGATGATATTATTCTTTTTATTGATGAAATTCACACCATTGTAGGCGCTGGCGGAGCAACCGGATCACTTGATGCTTCCAACATGTTCAAACCTGCTTTGGCAAGAGGAGAAATTCAGTGTATTGGTGCTACCACTTTGGACGAATACAGACAATATATCGAAAAAGACGGCGCTTTAGAAAGACGTTTTCAAAAAGTAATTGTAGAACCAACTTCTGTTGAAGAAACGATTGCTATCTTAAACAATGTTAAAGACAAATACGAAGATCATCACAATGTAATTTATACGCAAGAAGCAATTGAAGCTTGCGTAAAATTGACCAACCGCTATATGTCTGAGCGCTTTTTACCAGACAAAGCGATTGATGCTCTTGACGAAGCGGGTTCTCGTGTACACATCACCAATATTGATGTTCCTAAACAAATCTTAGATCTAGAACGTCAGTTGGAAGAAGTGCGTGAGATGAAGAATATGGTAGTCAAAAAACAAAAATATGAAGAGGCTGCCAAACTTCGTGACGATGAGAAACGCATCGAAAAAGACTTAGCTATTGCACAAGAACAATGGGAAGAAGATTCAAAAAATAACAGAATTGAAGTTACAGAAGATAATGTAGCAGATGTTGTTTCTATGATGACTGGAATCCCTGTAAACAGAATTGCACAAACCGAAAGTAATAAATTAGCAAAATTACCAGAGTTAATTCAAAATAAAGTAATTGGCCAAAACGAAGCTGTTTTAAAAATTGCACGCTCTATTCAACGTAACAGAGCCGGACTTAAAGATCCAAACAAACCAATTGGATCCTTTATTTTCTTAGGTCAAACTGGAGTTGGAAAAACACAATTGGCAAAAGTTTTAGCAAAAGAATTATTTGATTCTGAAGATGCGTTAATTCGTATCGACATGAGCGAATACATGGAAAAATTTGCAATTTCCCGACTAGTTGGAGCGCCTCCGGGATACGTGGGCTACGAAGAAGGCGGACAATTGACTGAAAAAGTACGTAGAAAACCCTATTGTGTTGTATTGCTAGATGAGATCGAAAAAGCACATCCTGACGTTTTTAACATGATGCTTCAGGTTTTAGATGACGGTTATTTGACAGATAGTTTGGGTCGAAAAATCGATTTTAAAAACACAATTATCATCATGACCTCAAATGTTGGAGCTCGTCAATTGAAAGATTTTGGTCAAGGTGTAGGTTTTGGAACCGCAGCAAAAGTGGCTCAAGCCGATGAAAATTCAAAAAGCATCATCGAAAATGCCTTGAAGAAAACCTTTGCTCCTGAATTCTTGAATAGAATTGATGATGTAATCGTATTTAACGCACTAGAAAAACACGATATTGATTTGATTATCGAAATTGAACTTAAAAAATTATATGCCAGAATCTCTGAACTTGGATATAATTTAAGTCTTACTGATAAAGCAAAAGCATTTATTGCTGAAAAAGGTTTTGACAGACAATTTGGAGCAAGACCTCTAAAAAGAGCCATTCAGAAATATGTTGAGGATTTGTTGGCAGAGGAAATCATTACTTCAAAATTACATTCAGGTGATGAAATCTTAATGGATCTTAAAGAAAACTCGCAAGAACTTTCGGTAGAAATTCACAAAGCAGAAGAACCTACAAATCAATAAAAAAAAATAAATTACAACAAAAATAATATGCCCGTTACGTTTTTATAACATAACGGGTTTATTCTTTGGTACAAATTTTATATTTATTAAAAGCAAATAGCTACTTTTGAATACTAATATCGATAATAATAACGTATGCTTCAGAACAAAGTCATTTTAGGTAGCGAAGAATGGTGCTCTTTTCCAGAATTAGGAATTCCTACTATCAAAGCCCGCGTTGATTCGGGTGCCAAAACATCGGCGATGCATGCCATAAACATTGCGCCTTTTATAAAAAATGACGCCAATTGGGTCAAATTTGATATCAACCCAATTCAGAACAATATCAAAACCATCATTCATTGCGAAGCTCCATTGGTAGACAAAAGAATTGTAAAAAGTTCCAGTGGCTTTAGAGAACATCGCTATGTTATCCAAACCAATATATTAATTGGTGATACCAAATGGCCAATAGAAATGACTTTGACCAATCGTGACTCGATGGGTTTTCGTATGCTTTTAGGCCGTGAAGCCATGAGTGGCCGTGTTCTGGTTGATCCCGAAGAAAAATATTTACTTGGACAACCTACAACAGATACTTTAAAAGAATTATATAAAAATTCTGAAAAAGCAAGTTCAGGTTTACGAATTGGACTTCTGGCAAGCAATCCCGAGTTGTATAGCAATAAAAGAATAATGGAAGCGGGAGAAATGCGCGGCCATGAAATGCATTTTTTGAACATTAAAGAATGCTACATGAAACTGGATGCCAAAACTCCTGAAATTCATTACCGTGGCGGAAAAATCCTCAATCAGTTTGACGCTATTATTCCCAGAATACGACCAAGTATGACTTTTTATGGTTGTGCCTTAACACGTCAGTTTGAAGCACTAAAAGTATATTGTCTCAATTCGGCTTCAGCCATAACTCAATCGAGAGATAAATTGTACTCCTTGCAATTGCTATTAAATAGTGGAATCGATATTCCGACTACTGGTTTTGCCAACTCTCCTTTGGATACCGATAATTTGATCAAAATGGTGGGAGGATCACCTTTGATTGTAAAATTATTAGAAGGAACCCAAGGAAAAGGAGTCGTTTTGGCCGAAACCAAAAAAGCAGCAGAAAGCGTAATAAATGCCTTTAAAAGCTTAAATGCCAATATATTAGTTCAGGAATTCATCAAGGAAGCAAACGGAAAAGACATTCGTTGTTTTGTAATTGACGGAAAAGTTGTTGCGGCAATTCAGCGTGAAGCAATGCCGGGGGAATTTAGAGCCAATATTCATCTTGGAGGAACGGCATCTGTTATAAAAGTTACTGCCGAAGAAAAAAGAATTGCCATAAAAGCCACCAAAGCAATGGACTTAAAAGTAGCTGGTGTTGATATTATTCGTTCTTCCAAAGGACCTTTATTATTAGAAGTAAATTCATCTCCAGGTCTTGAAGGAATTGAAGGCGCTACTAATAAAGATATTGCCGGAGAAATGATACGCGCTATCGAGAAGAATTTTAAGTTATAAAAACACCGTTTAAAAATGACACTAAGTCCATATCTTGATATTATTTTTAGGAGTGTGGCCGTCTACTTTTTTATGACAATTGCCCTTCGTCTTTTTGGAAAAAAAGAGCTTTCGCAACTCAATACAGGCGATATCATTCTGATTTTACTCATTAGTAATTCAGTTCAGAATGCAATGGTGGGGCCAGATACTAGCCTTTTGGGAGGATTGATAGCAGCGTTGGCTTTATTTATAATTAATTACGGAATCAAGAAGTTAGAACACAAATATCCAAAGCTCAATACCCTCTTATTGGACAAACCTGAGATTTTGATTCATTACGGAAAATTAGATTTTAAAACTCTTAGTAAATTAGATATTACTAACGAAGAATTGAAAGAAGCAATGCGAGAGCATGGTGTTGAGTATTTTTATGAAGTAAAACTTGCCATGCTTGAAATAGATGGAACAATAAGTATTATTTCTAAAAATAGTAATCTAATACAAACGCATTACAAACGAAAACACAACGACAAAAGCTCCGGAAGTCAAATTTCCTAATATTGTAAGAGCAAAACTTCAAATATTACAGAAAGATTTAATTAAACTTCTGTTTTTGAACAAAAAGCAATTTATAAAAAGAACGATTTCAAATAGCATTTAAACTATAAACAATAACAAAAATTTAGGTAGTAAAATTATTTATGTTCTAATAATTTTAAATACTTTTGTTCCACAAATCAATTAACTAATTAATTTCATAATGAAAAAAATATTTTTATTACTTACCGCTTCAGTAGCGATTATTTCATGCAGTAAAGTTAAAGACGGAGAATACCTAATTACTGGAACGGCAAAAGGAATTGAAAACGGAAAAACGATCATTTTACAAGGTCAGGATCCAAAAACTCAAATGACAGTTGCACTTGACACTGTAAAAGTTGAAAATGGAAAATTTGAAATCAAAGGAAAAGTAACTGAACCAGCTTTTCATACTTTAATTATACAAGATGTTCAAGGATTAGTTCCTTTTATCTTAGAAACAGGAGAAATCAACATTGCTGTTGACAAAGACAGCATTCAAAAAACAAAAATCTCTGGTACTTACAACAATGATGAATATGTAAAATTTGATGCAGAGCTTAAAGTTGCAACAAAAAAACTGATCGATTTTCAGAAAAAAAATACGCAAACGATGCAAGCTGCTCAACAAAAGCAAGATACTGCTGTTATCAATGGTTTGATGAAAGAATTCATGACAATTCAGACAGAAGTTCAAGAAGAAACAAAAAAGAAATATGTTAGTTACGCAGAAGGTCACCCAAAATCTTTTATTTCGGCTTTGATTCTTCAAGGTATGGCTGGAGACCCAACTGCAGATGTAAAAAAAATCGAAACTCTTTATAATGCCTTAGATGAATCTGTAAAAAATACTACTCCAGGGAAAAAAGTAAAAGAAACTTTAGGCAGAATGAAAATGCCATCAGTGGGTGCAACTGCAGCTCCTTCTTTAGATAGCGCTAAATGAAGAGCAGATTTTTCGGCTCCAAATCCTGAAGGGAAAGTAATTTCTCTAAAAGAAAGCTTAGGCAAGGTAACAATTGTTGATTTTTGGGCTTCCTGGTGTGGTCCATGCAGACAAGAAAATCCTAATGTAGTAGCTATTTATAACGAATTACATTCAAAAGGGCTAAATATCATAGGAGTGTCATTAGATAAAGAAGCCAGTGCTTGGAAACAGGCAATTGCAAAGGATAAATTGACTTGGCCTCAAGTTTCTAACTTAAAATACTGGGATGAACCAATTGCCAAACAGTATGAAGTAGAATCGATTCCTGCCACTTTTATTCTAGATGCGTCAGGAAAAATTGTAGCAAAAGATTTAAGAGGTTCAGAATTAAGAGCAAAAATTTTAGAACTTTTGGCCAAATAAGACTAAGATTCTTCATAAAACAAAAAAATCTCCCTAGTGGAGATTTTTTATTTTATTCAATACCAATCAATTAAAAAATAAGTTGAAATTAAGTGCGATTTTAGTTTGCAAACATCAAAAACGTTTATATATTTGCAACCGCTTAGCACAACAAAGCGCATTAATACAAGCTTCGGGGAGATACTCAAGCGGCCAACGAGGGCAGACTGTAAATCTGCTGTGTGAACTTCGCAGGTTCGAATCCTGCTCTCCCCACAAAAAGGGTAAAAGAAGTAAAAAGGCAGCTTTTTCAATCTTTTCAAAAACCCGCAAAAAAAGTCTGAAGACCTGCAAATTCAACGATTTGCAGGTTTTTTTTATTTTAGGGCTGTTTTCAATATTTATAAATCCTCACAAAATTAAAGGTGCAGAATCGGTGCACTTTCCGGCGTGCTGAAAAGTGCACCAGAAATAGTGAAAATCCCTTATATCATAGGGGTTAACGAGATTAACGACTTGATTTGGCAGTAATATTATTCTACATTTATTAATTTAAAAAGTAGGATTATGTTGGAAAGCAGTTTTGGTTTGGGATTCTTTTTAAAAAGACCCAAAATAGAAAGTAGAGAATGGATTGTGTATTTCAGAATAACTGTTGACGGTATCTGGACTTGCAACAAAAAGTCGGACAAATTTTCTAAGACCTATGCTACACTTTTGATTTTATAAAATTCTAGTTCCATTTTTTTAGGTGTTTTATATCCCAAAGAAGAATGCAGACGTTTTCTATTATACCATACTTCTATATATTCAAAGACTGCTAATTTAGCCTCCTCAATAGTTGTGAATTTATGCTGATAGATAAGTTCTGCTTTGAGGGTCTTGAAAAAACTTTCAGCTACAGCATTATCCCAACAATTAGCTTTTCTACTCATACTTTGAGTGATTAAAGTATTTTTATTAATCAATTTTCTGAATTCTATCGAAGCATATTGTATACCTCGATCTGACCCGAGAGCTTTGCTCGAATTGGCGAAGCAATGAAAAAGTAAAGATTCTGTTATTTCTCTTTTTGATACTGCCATTTTCTAAGCTGGAATAATAGTTTGATTGGTATACATTCGCGTGCTTAATGACCATCCTATAACCTGCCTGTCATATAAATCAATAATAGTGGTAAGATATAACCAGCCAGCAGCTGTTCTTATATACGTTATATCAGACACCCAAACTTCATTGAGTGATTTTGGTGTAAAATTTCTATTGAGATAATTACTGCACACTGGATATCGATGATTAGAATCTGTGGTCACTTTAAAGCGTTTTTTAAGTTTACTTCTCCAACCATTAACTAGCATTAATTTAGCAACTTTCCTTTTGGATATTTTATACCCTTTTCTTTTTAGCTGTTCTGCTATTCTAGGACTTCCATAAGTTTGAATGCTTAGTTCAAAAACTTCTTTTATTAAATCTGTAAATAGACTATTTTCTATGGATCTATTAGAAGGACCACCGCTGAACCATCTATAATAACTACTTCGGCTTACTTTTAAAACGCTGCACATCTTTTCAATAGGATATAAATGTTTATAGCTGACTATAAATTGGTAGATTTACCATCGCTCTTGGAAAAGATGTGAACGGCCTTTTTTAATATCTCAAGCTCTAATTCTTTTTCTTTAAGGGCTTTTCGCAATTGTTTTACTTCTAAAGAATCTGTCTCTGTTTTTTTAGAAATAATTGGTTTTGGATTAGTAAATGTCTTTTGAGAGGATCTCCACTTATAAATACGCTCTACCTGGATACCTAGTTCATCTGCTAATTCTTTGATATTTTCTCGATCGTAACTTAATCGTACTGCTGATGATTTAAAATCAGCACTGTAAACTCGTTTTTTCATAATTCTAAGATATTTATTTTTATTTAAACAGTCTTAAAATTTATGTCCCAGTAAATGTAGCAACTCCAGTTTTGCAAAATTGGCCAAATGGCATGAAAAAGTAAATCAATCCGGGTTTAAGTCTTTCGGTACAATCTCTCGTACCATTATGAATCATTATCAAACGATATTGAACTATTTTGATAACAGAAGTACTAATGCTTCTGCAGAATCATTCAATGCTAAAATAAAAGCATTCAGAGCAAAATTCAGAGGTGTTAGAAATGTAGAATACTTCCTTTTTAGACTCACTACTATTTATGCATAATTTTTATCACTCCACAGGTTTTCGTCTTGATCCGTTTTCGTCTTGATCCATTATTTATTAAATTTGGAGATTTTTTTATAAACAAAAAACCCCTGTTTCGATTGAAACAGGGGTTTTAAAAAGAAAGGCGACGACATACTCTCCCACATAACTGCAGTACCATCTGCGCAGGCGGGCTTAACTACTCTGTTCGGGATGGGAAGAGGTGAGCCCCGCCGCAATAACCACCTTAAGGTTGTTAGTCTAAAGTCTAAGGTCATAAAGTCTAAAGTATTTCACTTTAAGAATTTTGACTTTCGTCTTTAAGACTGCTCTGCGTCGAGCAAATATCTTAACATACTGAGATAAAGAAAAAAGTATTGATTTAGAAAGTTTCTCCCCGAGCCTTGCGGCTCGGGAAAAGGGTGTACATAAGCTTACGGATTATTAGTACTACTCGACTATGACATTACTGCCTTTACATCTATAGCCTATCAACGTGGTCATCTCCCACGATCCTTAAAAGAAATCTCATCTTGTGGTGGGTTTCGCGCTTATATGCTTTCAGCGCTTATCCCTTCCAAACGTAGCTACTCTGCGATGCTCCTGGCGGAACAACAGATACACTAGAGGTTTGTCCAATTCGGTCCTCTCGTACTAGAATCAGATCCACTCAAATTTCTTGCGCCCACAGTAGATAGAGACCGAACTGTCTCACGACGTTCTGAACCCAGCTCGCGTGCCACTTTAATGGGCGAACAGCCCAACCCTTGGGACCTTCTCCAGCCCCAGGATGTGACGAGCCGACATCGAGGTGCCAAACCCCCCCGTCGATATGAGCTCTTGGGGGAGATCAGCCTGTTATCCCCGGCGTACCTTTTATCCTTTGAGCGATGGCCCTTCCATGCGGAACCACCGGATCACTATGCTCTACTTTCGTACCTGATCGACCTGTATGTCTCTCAGTCAAGCTCCCTTATGCCATTGCACTCTACGCACGGTTACCAAGCGTACTGAGGGAACCTTTAGAAGCCTCCGTTACTCTTTTGGAGGCGACCACCCCAGTCAAACTACCCACCAAGCAATGTCCCCCGCAATCGCGGGGTTAGGCCTCAGATAAACAAAGGGTTGTATTTCAACAATGACTCCACAACGCCTAGCGACGCCACTTCACAGTCTCCAACCTATCCTACACATCATTTATCCAAGGTCAATACTAAGCTATAGTAAAGGTGCACAGGGTCTTTTCGTCCCACTGCGGGTAAACGGCATCTTCACCGTTACTACAATTTCACCGAGCTCATGGCTGAGACAGTGTCCAGATCGTTACACCATTCGTGCAGGTCGGAACTTACCCGACAAGGAATTTCGCTACCTTAGGACCGTTATAGTTACGGCCGCCGTTTACTGGGGCTTCAATTCAATGCTTCTCCGAAGATAACATCTCCTCTTAACCTTCCAGCACCGGGCAGGTGTCAGGCCCTATACTTCATCTTACGATTTTGCAGAGCCCTGTGTTTTTGATAAACAGTCGCCTGGACCTCTTCACTGCGGCCAGCTTGCGCTGGCGACCTTTCTCCCGAAGTTACAGGTCTATTTTGCCTAATTCCTTAGCCATGAATCTCTCGAGCACCTTAGGATTCTCTCCTCAACTACCTGTGTCGGTTTACGGTACTGGTACTAATTACCTGAAGTTTAGAGGTTTTTCTTGGAAGCCCTTAGGCGCACTATCTCTTTGTCCGAAGACGCCGAGTACTATCGTATTTCCCCAAAATCTGTGGATTTGCCTGCAGATCTTATAGGTAGGTACTTCAACGAACTATTCCGTCAGTTCGCGGCGCTTTCATCACTCCGTCACCCCATCACAGTAATTAGTAGTACGGGAATATTAACCCGTTAGCCATCGACTGTCCCTTTCGGGTTCGCCTTAGGACCAGACTAACCCACAGCTGATTAGCATAGCTGTGGAAACCTTAGTTTTTCGGTGTGCGGGTTTCTCGCCCGCATTATCGTTACTTATGCCTACATTTTCTTTTCTAACCAGTCCAGCATACCTTACGATACACCTTCAACCCTGTTAGAATGCTCCCCTACCACTTAGAGTAAACTCTAAATCCATAGCTTCGGTAATATACTTATGCCCGATTATTATCCATGCTCGTCCGCTCGACTAGTGAGCTGTTACGCACTCTTTAAATGAATGGCTGCTTCCAAGCCAACATCCTAGCTGTCTGGGCAGACAAACCTCGTTCTTTCAACTTAGTATATATTTGGGGACCTTAGCTGATGGTCTGGGTTCTTTCCCTCTCGGACTTGGACCTTAGCACCCAAGCCCTCACTGCTGAGAAACATTATATAGCATTCGGAGTTTGTCAGGAATTGGTAGGCGGTGAAGCCCCCGCATCCAATCAGTAGCTCTACCTCTATATAATTTTACGCTCAGCGCTGCACCTAAATGCATTTCGGGGAGTACGAGCTATTTCCGAGTTTGATTGGCCTTTCACCCCTACCCACAGGTCATCCGAAGACTTTTCAACGTCAACCGGTTCGGACCTCCACTGTGTGTTACCACAGCTTCATCCTGCCCATGGGTAGATCACACGGTTTCGCGTCTAACACTACTGACTAAAGCGCCCTATTCAGACTCGCTTTCGCTACGGATCCGTGGCTTAACCACTTAACCTTGCCAGCAACGTTAACTCGTAGGCTCATTATGCAAAAGGCACGCCGTCACCCCACGAAAGGGCTCCGACCGCTTGTAAGCGTATGGTTTCAGGATCTATTTCACTCCGTTATTCACGGTTCTTTTCACCTTTCCCTCACGGTACTGGTTCACTATCGGTCTCTCAGGAGTATTTAGCCTTAGCGGATGGTCCCGCCAAATTCAGACAGGGTTTCACGTGCCCCGCCCTACTCAGGATACCACTATCTATTATACTCGTTACCCATACGGGACTATCACCCTCTATGGTGTCACTTTCCAGTAACTTCCGGTTCCTTGTACATAAAATCTCGTGGTCCTACAACCCCAACAATGCCGTAACATCATTGGTTTGGGCTAATCCGCGTTCGCTCGCCACTACTTACGGAATCACTTTTGTTTTCTTCTCCTCCGCCTACTTAGATGTTTCAGTTCAGCGGGTTTGCCCACCTATCGGTGTACTATGTCTTCAACATAGTGGGTTGCCCCATTCGGGTATCTACGGATCAAGTCGTGTGTGCCGATCCCCGTAGCTTTTCGCAGCTTATCACGCCCTTCATCGCCTCTGAGAGCCAAGGCATCCCCCATACGCCCTTATTTTGCTTATTGTACCAATCATAAAATCAATTATGACCGTTTTTTTTTGTCTTTTATTATTTGTATTGCTACTTATAATAAAAAACGCTTTCTACTTTTTATTATTTTCTTATCTCAATATGTCAATGAACTTTAATAAGTATGTAAGATTCTTGTATTAAGTATTAAGACTAATCTTGATACTTTGTACTACTATCTTTGTACTTCTTGTGGAGAATAACGGAGTCGAACCGTTGACCTCCTGCGTGCAAGGCAGGCGCTCTAGCCAGCTGAGCTAATCCCCCATTTTGCAATCTTAGATTGTAGAATTCAGATTTTAGATTTCTAATTCTTCTCTAATTTCTTTTGGTGAATTCCAACTTCTAGAATTTCCTTTTTTTAAGTTAAATAGTAGTCCCGGGCAGACTCGAACTGCCGACCCCTACATTATCAGTGTAGTACTCTAACCAGCTGAGCTACGAGACTCTGTTTTACTTAAAATTTATTATTTGAACTAACAGCAAGAGTAATCGAATTTTAAAATTCATATCCAAAAGATCCACATCTTTTTTCCTAAGCGTGCACTAGTGCTAACACTCAGGCTCTAGAAAGGAGGTGTTCCAGCCGCACCTTCCGGTACGGCTACCTTGTTACGACTTAGCCCTAGTTACCAGTTTTACCCTAGGCAGCTCCTTGCGGTCACCGACTTCAGGCACCCCCAGCTTCCATGGCTTGACGGGCGGTGTGTACAAGGCCCGGGAACGTATTCACCGGATCATGGCTGATATCCGATTACTAGCGATTCCAGCTTCACGGAGTCGAGTTGCAGACTCCGATCCGAACTGTGACCGGTTTTATAGATTCGCTCCTGGTCGCCCAGTGGCTGCTCTCTGTACCGGCCATTGTAGCACGTGTGTAGCCCAAGGCGTAAGGGCCGTGATGATTTGACGTCATCCCCACCTTCCTCACAGTTTGCACTGGCAGTCTTGTTAGAGTTCCCGACATGACTCGCTGGCAACTAACAACAGGGGTTGCGCTCGTTATAGGACTTAACCTGACACCTCACGGCACGAGCTGACGACAACCATGCAGCACCTTGTAATTTGTCTTGCGAAAGTTCTGTTTCCAAAACGGTCAAACTACATTTAAGCCTTGGTAAGGTTCCTCGCGTATCATCGAATTAAACCACATGCTCCACCGCTTGTGCGGGCCCCCGTCAATTCCTTTGAGTTTCATTCTTGCGAACGTACTCCCCAGGTGGGATACTTATCACTTTCGCTTAGCCACTGAAATTGCTTCCAACAGCTAGTATCCATCGTTTACGGCGTGGACTACCAGGGTATCTAATCCTGTTCGCTACCCACGCTTTCGTCCATCAGCGTCAATCCATTAGTAGTAACCTGCCTTCGCAATTGGTATTCCATGTAATCTCTAAGCATTTCACCGCTACACTACATATTCTAGTTACTTCCTAATAATTCAAGTTTAGCAGTATCAATGGCCGTTCCACCGTTGAGCGATGGGCTTTCACCACTGACTTACTAAACCGCCTACGGACCCTTTAAACCCAATGATTCCGGATAACGCTTGGATCCTCCGTATTACCGCGGCTGCTGGCACGGAGTTAGCCGATCCTTATTCTTACGATACCGTCAAGCTACTTCACGAAGTAGTGTTTCTTCTCGTATAAAAGCAGTTTACAATCCATAGGACCGTCATCCTGCACGCGGCATGGCTGGATCAGGCTTGCGCCCATTGTCCAATATTCCTCACTGCTGCCTCCCGTAGGAGTCTGGTCCGTGTCTCAGTACCAGTGTGGGGGATCTCCCTCTCAGGACCCCTACCCATCGTAGCCTTGGTAAGCCGTTACCTTACCAACTAGCTAATGGGACGCATGCTCATCTTTTACCGTTGTGACTTTAATTACATCTCGATGCCGAGTCGTAATACTATGAGGTATTAATCCAAATTTCTCTGGGCTATCCCTCTGTAAAAGGTAGATTGCATACGCGTTACGCACCCGTGCGCCGGTCTCTAGTTCCGAAGAACTATACCCCTCGACTTGCATGTGTTAAGCCTGCCGCTAGCGTTCATCCTGAGCCAGGATCAAACTCTTCATCGTATATTGTGTGCTTAATTACTTAAGCTATTTATAATGATGCTTTCTCTAGTGGTTATTCTCGAATCTCTCGATTCCATTACTCTTATTCTTTTGTTCTAACATCTCTGTTAAAACGGCTGTCAATTCAATATGTCTACGAACGTGTGTTTCTTTATTCTTTCCGCTTATCGTTGTTTCTCAAAGCGGGTGCAAAAGTAGACAGTTTATTTGCATTTACAAGAGTTTTTACCAATTTTTTACAATCTTTTTTAGCATTTTTTCTTAACTTTCTGATAACAATATATTTAGATATTGAAATTTTATAATTATTTGAAAGTATTTTCCTGTATATTGTTTTTTAAACAAAACTTTCTTTAAAAAAAGCACTGTATTTATAAAATATCCAACCAAACCAACTTCATTATATGATTTTATGAAATGCTATATTTAAAGAAGGTTTATATATAATGGAATTTATCGCTAATTTACTATAAAAAAAATTAAGGCTATGAAGTTGGTCTTACCTATTGCCAATATTATTAATATTATGGCAAAATCGTGGCGCATTTTCAAAGTTCAAAGTTGTTCCTCAAAATTTCATCTTAAGTACCAATATCAAAGGGCTTAAGCACGTATACATCTTGTTTAAATGAGGTTATAATTCTACATTTACTAATCTAATAAGTTGAATTATGCTAGAGAAGAGCTTTGGGTTGATATTCTTTTTAAAGCATCCCGCCACAATGAGAATAACATTAGAAGTGTCTATTTCAGGATGATCATTTTCTGAGAGTGTTTTAAAACCAATTGTTGCATCAATAGATCTGCACTTTTATAACAATCATCCTGATTTTTCATTTGAAACTTTTTAAACTGGAAAAGCTGCAGTAAGAAATATTAACTATTTGGTGAATGATAAATTAAAAGATTATGGAATCTATAGAGGTAAGCTCACACTAAGGGACATAGCTGAAACTCACAACAGAAAATTCTCTTAGATATATTCTAAAATATGAACATAACAAGGGATTAAATTGATATTAAAAAAAGAGGCTCTCCCTAAAGGAAAAACCTCTTTTTAAAGTTGTATTTTGAAGAATTGAATTCGAACCATAACTGTTAGCTACAACACAAATATTTATAATTTTTCAAAATCTGCTTCCTCCACTTATCAATTAAATTGGTCTTTTGTAAACCGTTACATCATCTACCCACATCATTACAGATGAAAATAAGTTAATTTTATTAGGGTCTATAAAATTGGAGTCTTTAGATCCCACGTTCATATTGAAAATAATCGAATGAGTTCCAAAATTATTAAAATTAAGATTCGCTACACTGCTGTTCGTATATGTTGCAACAGTTACATTGTCAACCTTTATGGTTACGGTTACAACATTGTTTTGCATTTTCCAAAAGGATTCATATAAATGCCATCCGTTATTTCCGTTTAAATTAAAACTACCGGGATAGTTTCTTTCGGCAGAGTTTCCAAGTAAGTTTGTTCCGGAAGTAGTTCCATAAAAAATATTTGAAGTATAACGACTTGCATTAGGTGCAAAAGAGTAGCCTTCCAGAATATCGATTTCTCCTTTGGTTGGCCATGCATTTTGCTGCACAGACCAGAAGGCAGGCCAGGCACCGTAAGTTTGTGTGAAAGATTTGTAAGTTGTACCATCCATCGCTACTAGTTTAATATTGGCGGAAAGCATATACTCTGTATTATTTTCAGGCTTATATTGATAATTAGAAGAAATGAATCCGGATTGATATTTGTACGTGCTCAATTTTGTAGTCTTGATTTCCAGACATTGTTTTCCATCTCTCCATTGCGTAGTTGGCACTGAACTGGCATAGTCGCAATACCAGGAATTATAATCTGCTCGTTGTTCTTTTGTCCATTGTGCCAGATTAGAACCTACATTGAATGTATCTTCAAATTGTTTGACCCAGGGTGCACCGGCTATTTTAGCTGTACTTTTAGAGTTGTCTACACTTGCCAATTGGCCTTGTTCCAATACAGGCGTTGTACTATCTGAGCAGGATGCAAATCCTAAAACACATGATAATGTTACTGATAACAAATTTAATTTTTTCATAATTTTTTGTGGTTAATTAATAGTAAAGTAGTATGCATTAAAAAATTTAATCTAAACCTTCGAGAAATCCGGTATGCGAACTTTTGATAGCAAAATTTGAATCGTACAATAAAGGCCAGTCATTTCCCGGGTGGTTAAGTTCTGTGCTATACGGAATCCACGATTCATTATCCTTCATTCCCCAAATCGTTAAAGCGTATTTATTTGCTGCGGGAAGTGCATTATAGATTTTGACCATTTCCTTGTATTTTTCTTTTTGAGCTAACCTTCTTTCATTTGTAAAAGTAGAGATGTCATTAAACTGATTGACTTGAATGTCTAATTCTGAAACATGAACTTTCAGACCCTTTGAGACCGCTCTGTTAATATCTGTTTCAATTTGAGTTTTTGTCGGGCTTAAATAAGTATTATGCATTTGAAAACCAACACCATCAATTAGTATACTTGTTTTTAAATCATCTATGATGCTAAAAACTTTATCTTGTTTTGGGATATTGGTTGAGGTTGCATAATCATTATAAAACAATAATAAATTTGTGTCACCTGCTGCAGTTGCTGCATTTCTTGCCCATTGAAAACAATCTTTTATATAATTAGGTCCCATTCGTCTAAGAAAAAGAGTATTTCTCATGTTACCACCATTATCATCTACAGCTTCATTGACCACATCCCATGATTTTACTTTTCCCGCATAATGCGTCACAACATCCGTAATGTATTTTTTTACTTCTGCAGCAAATTCAGCATCAGTACCTGAAAAATCTGTTAACCATTTTGGTACTGAGTTATGCCATACCAAAGCGTGACCGTGAACATTGATACCATTTGAATTTCCGTAAGCAACAATTTTATCTGCTACTGCCCAGTTATAAACACCGCTTGCAGTAGAAATTTGATCCATTTTCATTTCGTATTCGGCAGAAATACTGCTAAATTCATTTTTCAAAATGATATCATAAGGACTTCCGCTTGTTAATTGCGAAGCTTTTATTGCCATACCAACAAAAAATGGATTTGCTACCTTATTGACTTTTACTTTTAAAAAAGTAGGATCTTCAGGAATACCACTGGAACCAGTAGTTACAACACTAATAACATTTGAATAACCCGAAGTTTGCGTCTCTGATTTGGCTCTTACTCGGTAATAATATTGTGTACCTCCCATTAAACCAACTACAACTTCATTTAAATCAGTCACTTCTTTTGCATTATAATTGGGCACAAATGCTGCAAAATTTTCGGTTGTAGAAACATCCAGAAGATAGCTTTTAGAATTGGAAACATAATTCCATTTGGCTTTAAAACCATTGTCATTCACATCTTTTGGTGCGTTTGCAACCGGATTTTCTAAAGTTTCAATAGTTTCATTATCATCTTTAGAACACGCATTTAAAAAAAAGAAGAGACTGCTGAGTACTAGTAAAAATTTAATTTTCATATTGTTTTTATTATAGAATATTCTGGAATACTCTTATTATACTTCCTTTATTATTTATGATATAATTTACTTTTATAAAGAGGCTGCTTTTGATGACAACCTCTTTTTTAGTTAAAGCATACAATCCTCAATTATTCGTAACGAATTTTAATGTTGTCAAATTTTATTATGCTAGGATTTGGCGTATCACTCTGTACAATTCCTACTTTGATTTCATTAACTTTAGAAGCGTCCAGCGCAGTAGCAGGCTGCCCGAACCCATAATTATCTTTAAAATCAGCTAAGGATATGGTTTTTGTTGTCCAATTTAGATCAGTTACTTTAAAATTATAACCATAGTCTTTACCATCAATAGTATTTAATTGTATGGCGAATTGAGCGCCTATTACATTCGCACTTACATCAATATCTATAAAGGTTTTTGTAGCATCTTTATTGGTTGCACTTAGAAAATTAGTTCCGCCTCCTGCGCTGCTTCCGTTATAACCGTTGGCAGTTGAGCCAGTCCACGCAAGAGTTGCATAATTACCTGTTGGACCACCTGTAGTATTTGCGTTAAAACTATCGATATCGCCGTAAGCGTTCCAGCTTGTTCTGGTACCATTACCGTCAAAATCAGATACAAGAATTAGTGTCGCAAATTCTATTGTCTTTTTTGCTGTACCTCCGGGTGTAATAATTACCAGTTCTGATCCGGAAACTGCATTTGCAGGTAAACCGATAATGATTGATGAAGATGATTTTAGCGTATAATTTAGTGCTTTTCCTCCTAAAGTTACCGAAGAAATATTATAAAACCAGGTACCTTCAATTTCTAATGGAAATCCTGGAGTTGCCACAGCTGGAATTGTTTTTGTAATAGTGGGAACAGGTTGTAAAATCTCAATGTTTTTGGTTACAGATCCGTTTCCGGTTATAAATGTAATAGGCTGTACACCAAATCTGCTTCCTAGTTTTTCATCAAAGGGAATCGTAAAAATAAACGCCTTATCTGAATTGTAATTGGGATTGAAACTAATATCAATTTTGTTGTCCAGCGTGATTCTTTTTAATCCCATTAACCCTTTACCTTCGACTCTGACTTTATTTAATGGAAAAGCCTGATTCAACAGATCTCCCGGTTCAGCAACCATGGCATCTATATTTGCAGAAACGATGTCATCATTTTGGCAAGCTGTAAAAGACAACATTGCTAAAAGAATTATAATTCTATATTTTATTTTATTGATCATAGTAATAAGATTAATTGAAGTTAAAAGGAACCGGAGGCTCTAATAATGATGGATTAGTATCAATAGCAGATTGCGGTAATGGCAATTCAAAATAATTGCTTCCAGGGGTTATCTTTCTGGAAATCAAATCAGTTCTGGCATCATCAGAATAAAAACCAACTTCCTGCTGCGAAATAATTGCTGTTGCTTCAGCCAGACCGCGGCGTTTTAAATCAAAGAAATATTGTCCTTCAAGTGCAAATTCAACTCTTCTTTCATTAAATAGATCCTCTCTGGTAAGTATCGTTTTAGCTGGCAATCCGGCTCTTGATCTCACTTCATTAAAAGCGCTTAAAGCAGCTGTAGAAGTAGTAGAACCTGCTCCGGCCAAAATCGCTTCGGCATGCATTAATAAAACATCAGAATATCGTAATATAATCGTGTTTTGCGATGTTCTCATAAAAAACACATCGTTTCTTTCGGCTGCAGAACCTACAATGTATTTTCTGAAATTAGCTCCGGTAGAAGAAAGGATTTTTTTGTATGTAAAACCTCCCTGATTTTTTAACAACTCAGGATAAAAGTCACCATCTGTCATAATCGTGTTCTTTTTTCTAGTATCCTTGGGGTCAAATCCAGCTTGTAGTGAGATAGAAGGCAGGTAAACTCCCCAACCGTCACCGCCACCAGTTATGCCTGAGCCTCCCGGAACTATATAAGCCTGATTGGTGTTTTGAGTTCCCCATTCTGTAGCAACTGCTTTCCATTGCAGGGCAAACATACTCTCTGCACTATTATTATTTTCAGGACTGCTAAATAAGTTTCCGTATTCTTGTATTAACTTATACTGGTTTCCGATAATTTTCTGGGTTAAAGCCGCACTTTGTGCATATTCATTTAAAGTTAAATGCACTTTTGCAAGAATACCCATGGCTGCGAATTTGGTAACATATCCTTTTTTTACTGAAGTTTCAGGCAAATTTTCAATGGCAAATTCTAAATCTTGTTTGATGAATTTGTAAACATCTGCGACAAGATTTCTTTTTGGCTGTGCTGCCGTTCCTGCTTTATTAACAATAGGTACAGCTCCAAAAGTTCTTACCAAATAGAAATAGGCATTGGCTCTCATAAATCTTGAAATTGCTATGGCATTTTTGTACGATGCTTCTGGTAATTCGCTCTTTCTGTCTTCGACCAAACTCATTAAATTGTTAGATTGATCGATAACCGAAAATAACGAAACGTATCCTTCTGTCAGAATTGGATTTTGTGAGGT
Source organism: Flavobacterium flavipigmentatum (assembly GCF_020911905.1). Taxonomy (NCBI): domain Bacteria; kingdom Pseudomonadati; phylum Bacteroidota; class Flavobacteriia; order Flavobacteriales; family Flavobacteriaceae; genus Flavobacterium; species Flavobacterium flavipigmentatum. Next base: position 3,665,200 of record NZ_CP087133.1, read on the forward strand.
TACCTGTGCATCTTTAAATTGCGCATAAGCACCATCAAAGGTAAAAGCGTTGCCGGCGTACATATCCCCTACGGCAATCAGGAATTTATCATTAAAAGTAAACCAGGGTTTAAAATACAAACTCTCAGCGATTCCGTCAAAAGCGGTAACTCCTTCTGGTAAATCGCTAGGCGTTAATTGATTTTCAGATGGCGCATCCAAAAAATCATCAGAACAGGAACACAAGGACAGCAATGGTAGCAGCATTCCCATCATAAAAAGTTTAAAAAGTTTTTTCATAACTATTATTTTTATTTAACGACTGTAAATCATTAAGTTAATTTGTCTTTTAGCGTAAATTTTAGAATTCTAAATTTAAACCCATTGAAGTAGTTCTCGGTACTGGATATCGACCCAGATCAATACCGCTTAGGGTGATGTTCTGATCTAAATTTCCTAAAGCAGGATCAAAACCGGAATATTTAGTCCACGTATATAAGTTTTGGACATTGACGTACAATCTAATTTTAGATATAATAGAGGTTTCGAATATTTTCTTTGGTAAATCGTAGCTCAAAGAAACGTTCTGAATTCTTAAATAAGAACCGTCTTCCACAAACCTGTTCGAGATTCTGCCATTCCCATTTGGATCATTAAGGCTAATTCTTGGTTCATTTGTATTTTCGTTTACTCCCGGTTCAAAAGCATTTATGGCCCTTGTACTCACGTTTGCAAACCGATCTCCAAATCCCGGATAAATACCATCCGTATAATGACGGGTAAAGTTGTAGATTTCATTGCCCTGGCTTCCGGTTAAAACAACCGATAAACTAATGTTTTTATACTTAAAGTTATTGTTAAAAGAATAAGTGAAATCAGGAATTGCACTTCCTATAGCAGTTTGATCTTTGGCATCGATTTTTCCGTCGTTATTCAGATCTTTAAAACGAATATCACCAATTCCTGTTCCTGCTTCCTGAGTTGGTCCTGCCGTTAATTCTGCCGCATTTTTAAATAATCCGTCCGTAACATACCCATAGAATTGTCCAACTGGCTCGCCTTCTGTAGTTCTGGTCACATTATATAAATCAAATTGTACTTTTCCTAATAAAGATTTGCCTGCACCTTGAAAACTGGTTAGTTCATTATTGTATTTTGAAAAAATAATGGTACTGTCCCATGTAAAATTTTCGGTAATAATATTTCTGGTATTCAAGGTAAGTTCGATTCCTTTCGTTTCAATTTCACCGGTATTCAAGTAATAATTAAGCGCACTTTGATTCGATTCATCGTTGATTTGTTTCGTCAGGAAATTAGAAGAATTTTTAACATAATAATCAAAATCTAATTTTACTCTGTTATTAAGCATACCTAATTCAAAACCAACATCAAAAGACTTAAGTGATTCCCATTTGATATCCGGATTACCTAAATTATCAATTGTTGGGGATACGCCTCCAAATGGAGATGCCGTCAGGGAAAGAATGGTCTGGTATCTGTTTGCTGGAATATTTTGATTTCCAACAGAACCATAACCCGCTCTGAATTTTAAATAATTTACTGTAGAAGATAATGGCTCAAAGAACTTTTCGTTACTCACCGTCCAACCTGCAGCAAAGGAAGGGAAATAACCCCATTTGTTATTAGGTCCAAAGTTCGAAGAAGCATCTGCTCTTAAAGACGCAGAAAAAGAATAGCGATCTGAAAAACTATAATTTAATCTCGAAATATAAGATGTCATGGACCATCTTCCCGAACCATTTCCGTTAACTGCAGTATCTATATCCCCTATATTTAAGTTGGTAAAATCTTTACTTAAGAAATCGCCCGATCGGTAACCACTTAAATATTCGTATTGGCTTTCCTGCGCTTCCTGACCTAACAAAAAGGTAAAATTGTGTTTCTCGCTAATGGTTTTATTATACGTTAAATAGTTTTTTAAACTCCAATAAAAACTTTGATCCTGTTGCTTGAATGATTTGTTTAAAAGTTCAGACACGTTTCCTAAAGTGTAGGCAGGCGCAAAAGAGCTGCTTTTTGCAAAATTTAAATCATATCCCAATTCCGTTCTAAAAACCAGACCTTTGATAAGAGTGAAATCAGCAAATACATTTCCATTGATTTTGTATCGGTCCGTTTTTGCGTTATTGTATTCGGATAAGGCAATTGGGTTGGTAGCCTCATTTGCCGAAGAACCTAAACCACTTGTAGGACCAGCAAAAGAACCATCAGCATACCTAACCGGCAATTCTGGAGATTGTCTTAAAGTATTCATGACTAAACCACCTCTGTCATCGTTTCTGACTACTTGTTGAGATGATTTACTTATTGACATATTGTTACCCATTTTCAACCATGATTTTACATTTGAATCTACGTTTAGTCGCATAGACATTCTGTTGAAATCAGAATTTAAAACAATTCCTTCCTGGTCAAAATAATTTAAAGAGGTATAATATCTTGTTCCATCTTTTTCACCTGAAAATGATATTTGATGGTTGTACATGGTAGCAGTTCTAAAAAGTTCGTCCTGCCAGTTTGTACCTATCCCTAATAAATCAGGTTTTTGATATTGATACGGAATTGGCTCACCATTTAGTTTGAAAATTTTTGCCTGATAAGCAGCATATTGCGGCAAGTTTAAAACATCAACTGAATTGGTCACTTGCTGAGTCCCTAAATACGTTTCATACGAAAAAGTCGATTTTCCTTTTTTTCCTTTTTTGGTTGTAATCAAAACAACACCATTTGCTCCATTTGCTCCATATATTGCCGTTGATGAAGCATCTTTTAGAATATCGATAGTTTCGATATCCGAAATATTCAATCCCGACAAAGCGGAATTTTTAGTTTGTCCGTTTCCTCCGCCTAAAGCGCTAAACGAAAAAGAGTCGTTGTTTTTGTCTGCAAAAACTGGTGTTCCGTCAATTACATATAAGGGCTCGTTACCGTTAATAGACGTGATTCCCCTAATTTGTACCGAAATTCCTCCTCCCGGTGTACCTGAATTTTGCGTAACGTTTACACCAGCCGCCTTACCCACAAGGGCCTGATCGATAGAAGTGAAGGGTTTGTCCTGAATTTCGGATGCTTTAATGGAAGAAACGGCACCATTTATATCTTTTCTTTTTGAAGTTCCATATCCAATTACAACTACTTCATTTAACTTTTCAAGGTCATTAACCATGTTGACTTTCATCACTGATTTTGTGTCTGCTGGCAGGGACACATTTTTATAACCTATATAGCTAAAGATCAATGTACTTTTTGGATCTACATTATTTAGGATAAAACCACCATCAAAATCGGTGCTTGTTGCATTATTTGTTCCTTCTACAATTACACCAACACCGGGCAAGCCCAGCCCTCCTGATGTTACTTTTCCTTTAACAGTTTGAGCAAAGAAAAAATTTCCCCACATACACACTATTAAACACAATAGTATTTTTAATGTTCTTTTCTGCATAAAATTTGGTTTAGAGTTGAGTTAGATAATTAGTTATTTTAGTTTGTAAAAAATATTTGATGCGTTGTTTTTTGTCTGGCTCATTACATAAGTTTTGATAAAAAAACTATTTCTTAAATATTTCTTAACGAAAGTAAAATCTAGAGCAGTTCAAGTGTAGAACAGATGAAGCAAATCATGCATCATTTGATGCAAAACAGCATTTTAATCCTCTAGATTTAATTAATAACATATAAAAACCGTCAAACAACTAATGAAGTATTGGTAAAAAATTATACTTTAAAATATATTATACGAAATAATATTGTAGTATTTTTATTAAAATAACAAGTTTGAGAAAAATTCAAAAAGCACTTTTTTTTGAAACACGCTTAAAAAAAAAGCCCCGATTTAAAATCGAGGCTTGTAAAATTATATGAGCTTTTAATGAAGCTTTTTTATCTTTATTCTTTATTCTATACTCTTTATTCTTTAGATCCAGTTTCCTGTGTAGGCAGATGACCGTATTTAATTTTATAACATTTTGCAAAATAGGAAGGGGATGTAAATCCGACTTTATAACTAATCTCATTGATGTTAACATTTTTATTGCCTTGTTCGAGCAATTGTTTTGCTTTTTCTAATCTTACATTTCTAATAAACTCATTTACTGAAACACCCGTTAGTGTTTTTATTTTACGATACAATTGACTCCTGCTCAGGAAAACTTTAGAAGAAAGCAACTCTACACTTAAATCAGATTCGCTCAGGTTTTCATTAATAAAATGAAGAATTTTTTGAATGAAATCATTGTCTAAAGATGTTGTTTTTTCTTTCCCATCTTTTGTAATACCGGTATAAAATTTATTAAACATTATTTGTCTGCTTGTAATAAGCTGTGCCAGACTGGATTTTAAAATATCCAATTCAAATGGTTTGCTCAAATACATATCAGCACCAGAATCGATTCCTTCAATTCTGTCCTGTACCATTGCTTTTGCAGAGAGCATTAATAACGGAATATGACTTGTTTTTAAGTCTCCTTTTATATTTTTACACAACTGCAATCCGTCCATTACCGGCATAATAACATCTGTAATTATGATATCCGGCAATTTCTGAACGGCCAGTTCGTAACCTTTTTTTCCATTTTCGGCGGTAATAACTTTATATGATTTACTCAACTCCATTTTCAGATAATTTCGTAATTCTAGATTGTCCTCAACAATCAAAACGGTATATGCTTTTGCTGTATCTGTAGCAATTTCTTTCTTTGATTCGTTACTAATATCCTCATCATCTGTCTCATATTTATTCGATTCAAACAAAAACTTATTTTTATTTTTTTCTATTTCAAAAACTGCATTCACTACTTCATTTTCCTTATAAAAAGAATTGCCTAAAGGAAATGTTACCATGAATTTTGTTCCTTCTCCCGGTGTGCTTTCAACATCAATATTTCCTTTATGAAGTTCCACAAATTCTTTTACTACTTCTAACCCAATTCCGGTGCTTCCGTAGTAATCTTTATTGAGATTATTGACCTGATAAAATCTATCAAAAATTCTTTTCAAATCCTCTTTGTAGATTCCAGAGCCAGTATCTGAAATTGTTATTGAAAAGGATGGAACTTTATTTCCATTAATTATTAATGAATGATGTGAATCTGATTCACCTATAGAAATGGTAATAAAGCCATCATCGGGAGTAAATTTAAAAGCGTTTGAGATGATATTGAATATTATTTTTTCCAGCATTTTAGGATCTAACCAATCTTCAAGTTTTTCCCGTTCTGATTCAAAATCAATAGTTATGTTTCTCGCAACTGCTTCCTCATCAAAATAGCCTATAATTTCTTGTACAAATGCGATCACTTCAATTTTTTTAACCTGAAGGAAAATTTTGTTGAACTCTAATTTATTAAAATCCATAAGCTCATTGATAAGTCTCGAAAGCCTGTCTGAACTTTTGTGTACAATTTTTAATTTATTGTGTATTTCGCGCGATACGTTCTTACTTCTTAAAATATCTTCAAGAGGATTAATAATTAAAGTTAATGGTGTTCTGAACTCATGCGAAATATTAGTAAAAAACTGTAATTTTTTGTTATTTAATTTCTCTAACTGAATTGTTTTTTCTCTTTCTAAAATTATGGCCTGTTTGGCTTTAAAACGATTTTGATAAATTTTGTTGAAATATATAATCAGGAAAACTAATATCGAGACATATATTAAATAAGCCCAAATGGTTTTCCACCAAGGAGGAAGTATTTTTATTTTTAGCTCTAACTGAACATTGCTCCAGGAACCATCTGCATTGGCCGATTTTACTTTAAAAACATAATTGCCAGGCTCTAGGTTGGTGTAGGTTGCTGTTCTGTTATTGCCTACATAATTCCAGTCTTTCTCAAAACCTTCAAGGTAACAGGCATATTGGTTTTTTCTGGAATAATTATAGTTTATCCCAACATATTCGATCGTAAAAACAGATTGTGCATGATTGAGAATAATTTCTTTTGTCTGAGAAATGACTTTGGTTAACGGTGAATTTTCTTCATTTGGTTTTACAGATTTATTAAATAACTTGAAATCACTGAAATACAGCCTTGGAGCTTTTTCTGTTTTTTTAATTTCATTAGGATTAAAATAGTTTACTCCTTCATAACCACCGAAATACAGTTCTCCATTTCCATCTTTAAAGACGGCATTATTATTAAAATCGTTATCAACAAGACCATCATCTTTATTGAAATTGGTGCTTTGTTTGTTTTTAAAATCGAGTTTTGTTAATCCCAATCCACCGCTTATCCATAAAGATCCATTATTATCAGAAATGATGGCGCGAACGGATTTTTCTTCAAAACCTGGAAAATCATCATAATTAGAAAATATCTTGTTTTTTTTATTATAACTAAACAGTCCTTCCCCATCTGTACCGATCCATATTTTTTTATCGTTGGACTCATAAATGGATAAAATGGTCTGAATGCCGTTATACTTTGTTTTATCGCTGAACATTTGATCCCGCATTTTTGTTACTCTAAAACTAGAATCGGCAATTAAGTGTACCTGATAAAGTCCTAAAATCGTTCCTACCCACAAAATATTATCTGAGTCTACAAAAACTTTGCGAATAAATGCTTGATCTAAAGCGTTTTCAGCAAATGGTTTAGTGTTACAATGCACAAATGTGTTGTTTTTATTGTCAAAATAATGAAGTCCTTTTATGAAAGTTCCAATCCAAATTCGCCCTCCTGAATCTTCAGAAAAACTAAAAATCCGATTTGATTTCAATCCGGCTGTATTTGTCGTATTGTAGTTTATGAATCGGTTAGTTCCATTTTTCAAAAAATAGATGCCACGGTCCCAGCTTCCTACCCAGATATTTTGTTTGCTATCGATAAATATAGTCTGAATATCAAAGGCATCAAGACCAGAATAGTAACTTTGATTGTTTTTGTTAACATGGATATAAGTTTTAGCAGAAAGATTATAGATATCAAGTCCTCCGCCTTCATTACTTATCATCAGATTGCCCTTTTTATCTTTTACAACTGAAGTTACATAACTAGTCTGCAACGAATTATCATTATTAACAAGCGACTCAAGTGAATTGAATTTATTATTAGGCTTATCAAATACGCCAAGCCCTTTATTGAAATAACCCAACCAAAGTCTTTTTTCTTTGTCTTCATATAATGACCATACGGAATTGGATTTTAAACTGAAGTTATTGTATTTACTGTGAAGGTATTTTTTTAGTACTTCTCCTTTGTTATTTACAACTAATAAGCCATCATTTTCGGTACCGCAAAGTATATAATCCTGACTGCTTTGTATAATAGATAAGATTTTATTTTTGGTGATAAAAAAATTCTCAAATTGATAATTATCTGTTTCAGGTTTAATTTTTATCAGCCCATTTTCAGTCGTTCCCAACCATAAATATCCAAATTTGTCTATGACAAGACTCTCTACATCATCTAATAAAGGTTCTCTTTTAAACTTGTCTTTATAAACCTGCTTTACTTTTCCGTTTAGATCGATCTCTAAAAGTCCGTAACTGGTTCCTAAATAAAGTATTCCCTGTTTGTTTTTTACAGAACATTTGATTAAAAAGTTTGGTTTTTCCAGAACTTTTGAGTGCACTAAAGATGCTTTTAAAGTTTTTACCTTTAATTTAAATAATCCAAAACCATACGCACCTAAAATGATGTCACCGTTGTTATCCTCAATAATGGTTTTAATAGTAATTGGCTGTTGGTAGCCTTTTACAATTGCATCCTGAATATTGATTTTAGTAAAGTTATCCAGATCCCGATTGTATAAACACAAGCCTTCATCTGTACCAATCCATAAGTTATTTTTAGAATCAATAAAAGTGGCATAGATAAAGTTACTGTTTACTGAAGCTGGTTTTTTATCATGTTTGTATCCAAAATAATTTACCCCGTCATATCGATATAACCCTGCGCCATTTGTACCTATCCAAATAAAACCATTGTGATCCTGAATTATAGAAGAAATAGCTCTTTTTGAAGTAGTTTCCTGTATGCTTCTAAATTGGTAGTTTTCAAATTTATCCTGAGAAAACAAACAATTTATAAGACCAAAACAGCACAGAAGAATATATTTGATATTTTTCATTTTACATTTTAATATTTATCAATTCTATTTGAAACAAAATTTACAATTGATTTATTTCATCATATCTAAAACAATATTAATAAAACTAAATCGAACACTTACTTTTTTATCCAGATTTACCATATTGCTAAAAACCTGAGTAGATTAATAATCTCATAAGGATTAATCTACTCAGGCTGTAAATTGATTAAAAATAAATTAAATCCCGAAGATTATTTTTGTTTTTAAGTTCTTTAGCATTTATTTTAGTTCGAATTTACTGGTAAGACCTTCATTAGAATTCCAGCCGACCAAAACATTAAACAAACCCGCTTCGGTTAAAAAATTACCATTGTTGTCATAAAATCCAAGTTCCTTATCTGTTAAAGTAAACTGAACGGTTTTCGTTTCTCCTTTTTTTAACGCAATAAGTTCAAAACCTTTTAATTCCTTAACAGGTCTCACCACACTGGCAGCGACATCATTTATATACAACTGAACTACTTCCTTTCCATCAACATTTCCAGTATTGGTAACATCAACAGTTAGTTCAATTTTTTCTCCTTTTTGGAAGGAAGTTTTTGCTAATTTCAGATTTTTATATTCGAAAGAAGTATAGCTTAATCCATAACCAAACGGATATAACGGTGTTTTTTCGACATCAATATAATGAGACCAGAAAGCGTTCTGATCTTTATTGGTTGGTCGTCCTGTATTGTACAAATTGTAATAAATTGGACATTGCCCAACGTTTCTGGGGAATGACATTGTAAGCTTACCACTTGGGTTGTAATCTCCGTACAAAACTTGGGCAATTGCATTTCCGGATTGGGTTCCTAACTGCCACGCTTCAACAATAGCAGGAATATTTTCTTGTGCCCACGGTAATGCGAGCGGACGCCCGTTATTTAAAACCAAAATGATATTAGGATTTACTTTGTAAACTTCCTCTAATAATTGCTGCTGATTCCCCGGCAGGCCTAATTCAGTTCTACTGCGTCCTTCACCACTTTGAAAACCAATTTCTCCTAAAACCATTACCACAACTTCAGACTCTTTTGCTGCCTTTTTTGCGGCTTCAAATCCAGAAAAATCAGTTGTATTAATTTTGACTTCATCAACAAATGCCTGCTTATTTAAAGCCACATCAGTTCCTTTTTCATATACTAACATATTATTTTTATATTGCTGCATTCCTTCAAGAACTGATACTGCTGTATTATCATCAGCGGCAATTCTCCAACTTCCGAGTGGACTGTTCTTATCATTTGCCAAAGCACCAATTAAAGCGATTTTCACTCCTTCTTTTTTTAATGGCAATAGTGTTTCATTCTTCCCCGACGGACTTGTATTCTTCAATAAAACAATTGATTTTTTAGCCATATCCAAAACAACATCATTGTTGGCCTTGTTTCCAATACTTGATTTTTCACGGGCTTCATCACAATATTTGTATGGATTATCAAACAAACCTAATTCAAATTTTACTCTAAGAATTCTGCGAACAGCATCGTCGATCAGACTTTCTTTTACCAATCCTTTTTTTACCAACTGAGCTAATTCAGTTACATATACATTTGATTCCATATCCATATCAGAACCTGCAATGACGGCTTTTTGAGCGGCATCAGCTCCATCGGCTGCGTAACCGTGTGTAATCATTTCGGCTATAGAGGCCCAATCAGAAACGACAAAACCATTAAATTTCCAAGCTCCCTTTAAAATATCTCTTTGCAAAAAAATATTCCCAGTTGCCGGAATTCCGTTTAATGTATTAAATGAATTCATGAAAGTACGAATTCCCGAATCGACTGCAGCTTTAAAAGGCGGTAACACACTATTGTACAGCTTAGAATTACTCATATCAACACTATTATATTCTCTGCCTGCTTCTACAAAGCCATAACCTGCAAAATGTTTGGCACAAGCAATGATAGCCGTATTGGCACTTAAGCTTTCTCCTTGAAAGCCTTTAACTCTGGCGGTTGCAATTTTGCTGCCCAGATAAGGATCTTCTCCGGCACCTTCCATCACTCGTCCCCATCTTGCATCATTAGAGATGTCTACATTAGGTGCAAAAGTCCAGTTTAATCCAGAAGCAGAAGCTTCGACAGCAGCAACACGTGCCGAATTTTTAATGGCTTCTAAATCCCAACTTGCCGCTTCTGCCAATGGAATAGGGCTTATGGTTTTATAACCATGTATAACATCAAAACCAAAAAGTAAAGGAATCCCAAGGCGGGTTTCTTCAACGGCTATTTTTTGTACGGCTCTTACTTCTTTAACGCCTCTTATGCTTAGCATAGAACCTACCAATCCTTTTTTTATATTATTGTACTTTTCTTCATTAGAACCTGATTCAGGTTTTGGACCTGTAACATCCCATGAGCCATTATATTGATTCATTTGCCCTACTTTTTCTTCTAATGTCATTTCTTTCATCAAAAGTGAAATCCGGTCTTCAATTGGTTTAGTAGCATCCAGGTGTGTTTTTGATTGAGCATATCCATTTCCAAAAACGATTAGCATTAGAAATGCATAATTCTTAAATTTTCTTTTTATCATTTTATTTGTTTTTTGTTGCGTTGTTAAAAACATGCAATAAAGAGTAGATTGTAACTTTTTATTATAATTTATTTTATATAATATAATTTTAAAACCTCATTTACATGAAATCAATAAATTTTGAGATTGTAAATGTAGTTTTCAGGTAGTAGTTAGTCTAGAACATTTGAAGCATTATCTACGACAAATGATGCATTTACATAAATCTAAAAATCAAAGTGATTAATTTTACTGCAATTAATGAACAATATTTTAGATGAGCTGTTTTAAAAGTAATGCTATACTCTACCTGCACATATCTTTATAAAATATTACTCACGCAGCGTAAATACAAAAAAACTTCATTCAGACTTTAACTGTTGTCTAATAGTATATTTTTTTATGTATTTTTTTCCCTCTTTTATATAGAGAATACAACCAGAAATTTAAAAAAAAGCCAGAGAAAAATGAATTTCTCTGGATTTTTAAATAGAATAATGTATTGTAAAATTACATCTTAATTTTAGACATTAAATCTTCAATTTTAGAATATGAAATTTCAGGATTGGCACCTGGTGCTTCGGCTACCAATGCTCCAACTGCGCAAGCAAAATTGAGTGCTTTTTGCGGTTCTTTTCCAGTTAGTAATGAAGTTATTAAAGCTGCCAAAAACGAATCCCCTGCGCCTACTGTGTCGGCAACCTCAACAGGATAACCTGCATTTTCAAAGATTTGACCATTCCACATTAATAAAGCTCCATGTTTACCTCTAGTGACGCACATTGCAGTTACTTTGGTTCTTTCTGCAATAAAATACATATTGTCTTCTAAACTGGTAAACGATGACTTCATCGCTTTAGTAATCTCTAATAATTCTTCATCATTGAACTTAATGAAATCCGAAGAGTGCATTAATTGCTCTAGCATTTCATAAGAATAATGCGGTTTTCTTAAATTAACATCAAAAACCTTATAGGCTTTTGTCTGCAGCAATTGTTGCAAAGATTCCCTTGAAACCTCATCTCTGCAAACCAGACTTCCATAAATTAAAACATCGGCATCTAATGCTTTTTTCTTTGCAAAATCATTTAATACAATCTTATCCCAAGCTGATGGATAACTGATTTCATAACTTGCAGAGCCGCGTTCGTTTACCGTTACGTTTACCAAACCCGTTGGAAATTCCTCTGATTTAATAATTGAAGCTGTTTCAAGACCTAAACTTTTTACCTGATCTATAATTGCATTTCCATCTTCGTCATTCCCTACACAGCTAATCATGGCTACTTCGCAGCCTAATGTTTTCATGCGCAGTGCTACATTGAGCGGTGCGCCACCAATCTTTTTTTCATTGGCAAAAACATCCCAAAGCACTTCTCCGTAGGCCACCGCCTTAAGGTTTTTTCCGTTATTCATTCTAAAATTATTTTATATTAATGTTATTCTGGTCTTGTCATCTGAAGATTAGAAAAAGTACTATTTTGTCCTTCTGAAATTAATCCCCATTTGTTTTGATCTCTTCCGTAAATACGATTTGTTAAAGCTGCTTTACCGTTAATGTAAAGTACTACAACGCTTCCTTCCATAATTATTTCAATATTATATTTAGTAGTTGTCTGAAATTGAAATGGTATTCGGGTTACTTCTTGTGAGGCAGAGTTATAGCTGACAACTTTACCTTTTTGGATATCAAAAATAATCTTATAATAACTTCCGGCATCATTGGTATGGTAAACAAATCCTGTAGTTCCAGTATCATTTGATAAGGTCACTTCCGCTTTTATTTTGGCTTTTTTACCTACAGCTTTAAAAGTCAACATTGCTTTTTCTGTTGTGCCTGATAAAGTATAAGTTCCATTATTTGCTATTACATTTGCTGTCATCACATCAACTTCGACATTACCGCTTTTTTTAGAAAATAAATCTTTAACAGATTGTGGTGCCTGAGTTCCTAATGTTCCATCGGTATTTTGAATTAGTTCATGAATAACCATATTCCCCGCCCAATCTTTATTTCCTAAATCATTTTCGGGTGTTTTTCTAGCATTCCATCCAAAAACATATCTTTTATTTCCGTCAGAAGCTGTTTTTCCGGCATAAAAATATTCTCCATCAATCTTATCATTTTCAGGTTTGATCCATGGTCCATTAATAGAATTTGCCATCCTGTAATGCGTGCCTTTATCACTACTCCAGTTTTCAGAGAACATCAAATACCAATAATTACCCATTTTAAAGATATCAGCGCATTCCATCATTAAATAATTCTCTTGCGGTGTTGTCGTGTAAATTGGTGCTTGAACATCCCATTTTCCTGATGCCGGATCAGCAGTTGTAAAATGTAGCAAAACCGCTTTTCTGCCTTGCTCTGTCTGGGTACTCACCAACATTGAGTATTTTTTAAGCTCATCATTATAAAAAACATGCGGATCTCTGAAATCGTAATTATAATATCCTGCCGGGGCTGTAATTTTAAAAGCAGGCAGCTTAGTCCAATTTTTCAAATCAGAACTTGTAGCACACAAAACACTTTCTCTTGCATTGGATTGTACAAAAGCCGCAGTTTCATTGTGCCCCGTGTAATAAAAGTAATAAAGATTACCCACTTTCATCACTGATCCTGTGCCAATAGCAAAATCAGGATCATTCGTTTTTCCGTATGGAATCATTTGCCCTTCGTAGGTAAAATGTGCCAAATCTGTACTTAAATATTCATGGATATCATGAAACCCTTTTCCAGCAGGCTTATTTTGTGCATCATGAAGGAAATAAATATGAAATTTCCCATTGTCAAAAAAAGGCATAATATCTCCTGTATAACCCGCACTGTAATAAGCATCACTTCCCCCCATCCATTGAGCGGGCGGAACTGGGAAAATACTTGTTGTCTCAGAATTCCCTCCTGAAATAGAACCTCCAATATACTTATCGTCCTGACTACAAGAAACAAGCGAAAAGAAAACGGAAGCTATTGTTACTATATTGTTTCTATATTTCATTTTTGTTGATTTGGAGATAGATTAATTTTTAGCCAGATAGTTGATACTATTTTGTGTTAAAAGCTTAATATTAGTGATAAATTCATTTACCTGACTTGGAACACCGCTGCTGTTGGTTTCATTATACCAATCATAAGCTCCCATCGAAATCACGATCACATTTTTATTAGTTCCGGTATTTGGAAACTCCGCAATGGTAACTCTTCCATCAAGATTATTATCCCAAGCTTCGCTCGCTAGGTTGGTTCCGCCAGTTTGGTTTCTCCAACCTTCTCCATTAACATATCCGCCCCATTCCGGTAAAAACCACCATGCAGTATGATTTAGTCTGAAAGTTCCGCTTTGCAATAAATTTGCTTTTCCGCTTTCATAAGTTATCAATCCTTCAAAAATTGGGTGATTCTCGTTACCTACAAAAGACATTCCCCAGGAATTTCCATCAACAAACCCATTTGGTGGAAAATCTCCAAAAACATTATTTGGTCCTTTTCCTGAAGGAACAATTCCTAAAGCATCTACATATTGTGAAGCAAAAGAAGTCAAAAGTAAATTTCCTCCGCTAGCTCTGAAATTCTTTAAAGCTGTAGTTACGGCAGGTTTATAGGCAATTGCTGGTAAATTAGCTGCGGAATCAAAATGCCACCAAATTACATCAACATCAGTTAAATCTGTACCGTTTTCAATACTGCTAAATGAAATGTATTTCGCTCCGCTAAAAGTGGAGAAGAACCAATTGGCAGCGGTAACTTCGTCCATATTTGTTATTTCAGCTCTCGTTGCAGCAGTTCCTAAAAAAGCAACCACTAAACCTGTTACAGGAACTCCAACATTAGCGGTATAATTCACGCTTTTCCCTTTAGAGGTTATTACAAAAGTCACTGCCTTTGTAAAATCAATTTTCGTTCCAGAAGCAGGCGAAATAGAAACACCCTCTGTTAGTTCTATAACTGGTTGTAAAGCGGTTAAATTGGCACCTTCAGGTAAGGTCATAGTAATGGTTTTATTACCATCGTTTACAGTTGCTGCAACTCCATTAATGGTAAAACTCTTAATTGGACTCAAAACTATTGTCGTTACCGTGTAGTCTTTGTACAAATTTCCATTTGTCACTCTAAACTTTACAGGATTAGCAAAATTAGCGGGCAGTGTTACATCTAAATTTGATGTTGCACCTTGTTCAAGTATAATTTCAGGTTTTACTGCCGTGATGTCAGATCCATAAGGCATCGTGATATTAATTTTTCCTGTTTTCTGATCAATTTGACCCGCTACTCCATTTATTTTAAAAGAAGTAACATTAGACGGTGAATTAACATCAAAACCGCCATTCTCAAAATTGTTTTCGCAGCCAGTAATCATAAAAACTACAGCCAATATCAAAGACACTTTTTTCCAATTTTTATATATAAATTTTCTCATGTTGATGTTCTTAAAATAGATTAATAACCAGGATTTTGTTTGTATAATCCCTGACTGAAATTAATTTGTTTCAACGGAATTGGACAATATTCTTCTTTATGAGCATCAAAAAAGGCATCTTGGTAATAGGTGCGTTTTGTTTTTTCTTCTGCATAAAAATCATTCATTACCTGATCTGTAACACCCCAGCGAACAAGGTCAAAAAAGCGGTTTCCTTCCATAGCCAATTCTAAACGACGTTCGAAACGCATTGCTTTACGGGCAAAATCCTGTGTCCAATTGCAATTAACCCCATCTACATAAGTATTGATTTTAAAATTGTTTACATACGGAAGTCTTCCTGTACTTTGAGCTGCTCGATCTCTAATTTGATTGATTAATGGTAAAGCTTCTGATTGTCTTCCTAATTCAATCAAAGCTTCGGCACGCATCAAAATCACATCAGCATAACGAATCTGGATTCTGTTTTTTGAATTCCCATAAAAAGGATCAATGTTTACCACACAACTGCAGCTAGGTGCCACATTTTCTTTTAATGAAGCAAAATAACCGTAAGTCCCCGGAGATCTTACCCAAGCTTCCACATATAGAAATTCAGGATCATATTTGTATGGTAATCCCGGCATTGCAACGGTGTGATACAATCTTGGATCAACCGTATTGGCATCTCTATTTTTATAATCAAAATCCTGGTCATTATAAGTATCAAATTCCGGTAAACCATTTGTGCCCGTTTTAAAAGCATTTACTAAATTTTGACTTGGTTTGTGAAAATCGCAGCATCCTAATCCCTGAGGAGTTGAAAGAACGTCTGAAAAATTCAATCTCCCGTATAAAGTTCCGTCGTTGTCTGAGAACTGAATGGAGAAAATAGATTCTGCTCCGTTTTCATAAGTTCCAGGTAAAAAGTTATTGGCAAAATCAGGCTCCAAACTTGCTTTTCCGATTACTTTGTCTGTTGCTGCAATTACTTCCTGCAAATGCTGCTGATTGACTCCTGTAACTTTATAACTATCATCTTGCGTATAAGCCTGATATAAACGTGTTTTTGCCAGATAAGCATAAGCTGCTTTTTGAGTCGCACGGCCAACTTGTGGCTGCGTTTCTGGCAAATTATCGGCCGCAGCCTGAAAATCTTCGGCTATTTTGTTCCAAAGTTCTTCGTTTGTAAGGGCTTTGTTTGAAATTGTTTTATACTCTTCTACCGGAATATCTTCTGTGATGTACGGAACATTTCGGAACATAATTTTTAGCATAAAATAAAAATGTCCTCTTAAAAAACGCATTTCAGCCATACGTGTTTTCTTTAGCGGATAATCGGCTTCCGAAATTTGTTCTAATGCTTTCAAGGCTTTATTTGCTCTGGACACACCCACATAGCTGATGTACCAAAAAGAATCTAATTCGCCAAAATCCGGTCTGATATTATTCGAAACTTCAAAAAAGTGTAAATCCTGAATATCATTGGTTCCGCTTCCGCCTTTGTAAGCATCATCAGAACGCACATTTCCAAATGGCCATAAACTATAAGGCGAATCATAATGATCATTACCTAATTGTGCATAAGCGGCATTCATAAATCCTTCTACTGTCTCTGGTGTCACAATATCTTTTTCTGATAATACTCCACGCGGATCATTTTCCAGAAAATCGGAGCAGGAAGCCAATAACCCCACTACCAAAAACCCTGTTATATATAGTATCTTTTTCATGTTTTTTGATTTAATCTTTTATTATAAAGTAAAATTAAGACCAGCCGTGAAAGTCGTTGGCTGAGGATATCCAAAAGCTGCGTTCTCAGGATCAACGCCTGTGAAACTCTTAGCATCAATAATCAATAAATTTTGTCCGCTTATGTATAATCTAAAGCTTTCAATATTGATTTTTTTTAATAAATCTTTTGGCAAACTGTATCCAAATTGTAAAACACGCAGTTTAAGATAATTACCGTTTTCAACATAATAAGTTGAGAATCTTGATTCTGCATTTCTATCTACTGTAGTTAAAGCCGGAATCGTAGAATTTGGATTATCCAAAGACCAGGCATTTAATAAACGTGTTCCTTTATTAGAACCTACATCATCAACACTCCAGAAATCTGTTTGGTATTTGGTATTATTAATGACATCAACGTCACTTGCTCCTTCCCAGAAAGTGGTAAAATCCCAATTTTTATAGCCCAAGCCTAAATTAAATCCGTATGTAAGTCCCGGATTTGGATTACCAATCCAGGTACGATCTTTATCTGTAATGGTTCCGTCGCCGTTTAAATCTTTGTAACGAATTCGGCCAAGGCCTTTTCCTTCCTGAATAGCCGAGTTATCTACTTCGTCCTGATTTTTAAATAATCCATCCGTAATATAACCGTACATAGAGTTAATTGGACGTCCCAGAATATTATCATTTAATCCGTCTCCTCCATAATTATTTTTTACCTCATCTGGTAATTGTGTAATCTTATTTTTGTTTGCCGAAATATTTGCTGAGATATCATATTTCAATCCAAATGAAGTTTTGTCACTGTAATCTAACGTAACTTCCCAACCTTCATTTTGCATCGAAGCACCATTAACCCAGCGATTTCCGCCTTCTCCAATTACTCCCAAATAAGCTGGTAAAACCAGAATGTCTTCTGTTTTTTTGATATAATAATCAACAGAACCGCTTAATTTTTGTTTGAATAATCCAAAATCCAAACCTATGTTGGTTTGTGTTGTGGTTTCCCATTTCAAGTCATCATTTCCAGATTGGGTTGCGATGAAACCTGATGGAAGTAATCCGTTTCCGTTTCCTGCAATATCATAAGCAGTACCGTAAGACGTTGCCCAAGTTGGGCTTCCTCCTGCATAACTTGCCAAATATAAACTGTAAACAGCTGTATTGCTAATTTCCTGATTTCCGGTTTGCCCCCATCCTGCACGAAGTTTTAGATCAGAAAAAACAGGTGCATTATTTTTGATGAAATTTTCATTAGAAATTCTCCATCCTGCGGAAACTGCAGGGAAGGTTCCGAATTGATTGTTTTTACCAAAACGAGATGAACCATCACGACGGATTGTAGCTGAAAGCAAATAACGATTATCAAATTCATAATCCGCTTTTCCAAAATAGGACAATAAGGAATATAGTGTTGAAGTGCCGCTTGTAAACGATTCTCCTGTTCCTGCATCAGGATACATATATTCAGGCGTTTCAATCAAAAAGCCATTTTTTCGTAAAGTCGTGGTATCAAAAGTATCTTTGTACATCTCGGTTCCTGCCATTAAATTCAAATTACTTTTACCGAAATTCAAACTGTAAATAGCAGTATTTGTCCAGGTCCATTTATCGCTTAAGGACTGATCTATTGTAACCGATGTCTGATCGTTTTGTAAATAACCGGATTGGTAACTTCTTTGCAGCGTACGTTTTTTATAAACCCCGTAATCAATACCAAAACTACTTTTGATATGAAGGTTTTTAATAATCTCTAAATCGGCATAAGCGTTTCCGAAAAGACGTAAATAATCGTATTTATTATCTTTATTATATTCTAAAAGTCGTACCGGGTTTTGTCTGTCATTCATTCCTCCAACAGGACCTCCCCAGCCTTTTCCGTCAACAGTACGTACCGGAATGATTGGCAAAGCACGAAGAGCTGGATCTAAAACTCCGGGATCTGTAACTTCATTGGTACGATTGAAACTAAAGTTTTCTCCAATAACTAATTTACCATTAAAATATTTATAAGAACTGTTCATTCTTGCAGAGATTCTCTCAAAATCAGTCGTTTTCACAACACCTTCATTTCCATAATATCCCAAAGAAAAGACATAATTTCCTTTATCTGAAGCATTTGAAACTGATAAATCATAAGATTTTGCGATTCCGGTTTGCGAAATTGCATCGTACCAATCGGTATTCGATGCTTTAAGGGTTTGATTCGCATCTAGATATTCAGGAACCAAAACTTTGTTTAATTGTGGTTTGCTATTGTTAACAGACCAGTCAAATTGATAACGCAAATTATTGTTATTCGGATTTAATCCGTCATTGATATTTGCCTGCCATAAAGCCTGACCAAACTGATTGGCATTTAACACCTCAAGCTTTCTTGAATAATCAGAAAAAGACGTATAAGTACTAAAATTGATTCTCATTTTACCCTCTTTTCCTTTTTTGGTAGTGATGATAATTACTCCGTTTGAAGCACGGGAACCATAAATACTCGCTGAAGAAGCATCTTTTAAAACCTGAATGGTTTCAATATCATTCGGGTTCAATTCATGCATTCCTGATTTAGTCGGCATTCCGTCAATTACATACAAAGGATCTGTGTTGTTTAAAGTTCCTACACCACGAATTACCACTTTAGTATTAGAACCGCTTGGAGATCCATCAGAAGATACTTTTACTCCCGCTACCCTTCCTTGCAGCGCTTTTATTGGGTTTGGTTCCGGCTGTTTCATGACTTCCTTCATGTTTACAACAGCAACCGCACCTGTAATATCTGTTTTCTTTTGTTTTGAATATCCTGTTACGACAACTTCATTAAGTTGGTTGTTGTCTACTTTTAAAATTATATTGAATGTTTTTTGCCCTTTCACGGAAATGGTTTGTGGTGCATATCCAATAAAAGAAACAACAATTACGGCATCTGAATTTAGATTACCGAAAGAAAAATTCCCGTCAAAATCTGTTACTGTACTGGTGTTTGTACCCGAAATAAGTACGGTTGCTCCCGGAAGCGGCATTCCGTCATCTGACGAAATTACTGTTCCTTTAATCCCACTTTCCTGGGCTGTCATTATCAGCATTGGAAAGAAGAAAAATAGAAAATAAATAATTTTACTTTTCATGAGGTTAGTGGTTTTTAGTTAGTTTATATTTAATTGGTTAATTAGGAGATTGCTCAGTTCAACTCCTTCGTTTGAAGAAACTGATAGAGATGTAAATGGCTGGTTTGTGAAAAAGATTTCGGTTATTACTTTTTCGCCATTGTTATAAAATATTTCAATGGATGTTTTGTCTAAAATGATTTTAAAAACACCTTCTTTTTGATTCCCATCTAAAATTGCTTTGGTAATTGATGAGGCAAATTTTTCAGAGAAATCATTTTTTCCTGCTTTCGAACGATCTACAAATAAATAGTGCTCTGAATTATTGATCCCGAAGGTCAAAGATTCTCCAATTGCGTTTGAAAGTATAAAAGTGTACGTATCCTGTTTTATGTTTTTTAAATTAAAATTGACAATTGCCTGAGTCAAATCGAGTTTTCCTGCTTCCAGAATGGAGAGTTTTCCTTTTCCTTTTAGGCTTTTTCCTTTGATTGTCTTAGAAACATATTTGTTGATTTCTTTCACAGGATTACTGATCAGACTATAATCATTTCCTTTTTTGATCAACTTAATTTCTCGGGCAATTGTAGTACTGCTTCTCCATACAAATGTTGGAACATCTTGCGCGTAGTCCCAGTTCGACATCCACCCGATAAATAATCGACGGCCATCGGCACTTGGAACATTATTCCAGGTTACGCCAGCATAATTATCTTTTCCGTAATCAATCCAAACGGCTTTTTCCTGTTCTACTCTTTTAGCAAAATTAGCATCTAGCGTAAACGACTTTCCATCAAAATCTCCAATAAAATACTGCGTTCCAGAACCTCCGTTAGCGCCACCCGGATTTAAACTCTGAATTAAAACCCATTTGGTTTCATTGGTTCCTTTAACTTTTATTTGAAAGAAATCAGGACATTCCCAAACACCTCCGTGAGCTCCGATATTTTTTCCAAAATCAGATAAATATTCCCAGTTCTTCAGATCTTTTGATTTGTAAAACTGCGATCGATCTTGAGCCGCCAAAACTAATATCCATTGTTTATGTGTTTCATCCCAAGTTGCTTTTGGATCACGAAAATCACGAATTCCAGGATTTTTCACAACAGGATTTCCTTCCTTAAATTTCTGCCATGTAAAACCATAGTCGTTAGAATAGGCAATATCCTGTTGCTCAACATCAATTTTGTTTTCTTTTTCTTTTGTCATGTCATGCAGCGTATAAATCGCCACAATGGGAGCCATTTTCCCAGTACCTAAACCCGAAGTATTGTTTACATCAACAACAGCGCTTCCTGAAAAAATATATTTGTCGTTGTCCGGATAAATCGCAATAGGCTGCTCTTCCCATTTCACTAAGTCTTTACTTGTTGCATGTCCCCAATGCATGGGTCCCCATTTATTTCCGTCTGGATAATACTGATAGAACAAATGATAATAACCATTAGCATAAAACATTCCGTTTGGATCGTTCATCCATCCTTTTTTGGGTGTAAAATGAAAGTTAGGACGGTACATTTGCTCCTCTGAAGAAGTTGAAACTGCAACAGACCTATTTTGTGCAAGAGCTGAATAGGGTTTACAGCTTCCTATCGATAGTAGTATGGCACTATAAAATGCCAGCGGCAGATGTTTCTTTGTTTTCATTTTTTTTGATATTTTTTTTGGTTAGATTTTCGCTTAATACCTCTAAAGATATGCCCTTAGTTTCCGGCATTATAAAAATGACAAACAATAACTGCAGTACCATCATTAATGTGAAAATTAAGAATACGACTTCAGGGCCTATTTCTGAAAACAACATTGGAATTAAAGAAGGAATAATTGCTGCTAAAACCCAGTGTACTGAACTTCCAAAAGCCTGTCCCGAAGCACGAATGTGATTTGGGAAAATTTCTGAAATAAAAACCCATATAACTGCCCCCTGACCAATGGCGTGAGAAGCAATAAACAAGAAAAGGAAAATAGGTACCGATAATCCTCCCCAATTGAAATAAAACGAAGCTGAGACTAATCCTAAAGAAATAATATATCCAACAGAACCTATGTACATTAATAGCTTTCTTCCTAATTTGTCAATTAATGCTACGCCGATTAAAGTAAAGATAAGATTGGTAACACCAATTCCGATACTGCTCAACAAAGCTGTGTTTTGTCCTAAACCTGCTTCTTCAAAAATTCTTGGCGCATAATAAAGGAAGGCATTGATTCCTGAAAACTGATTAAAAAAGGCAATTAAGAAGGCCAGCATTAAAGGGAAACGGTATTTTTTCATGAAAATATTTTCATGTTTGGTAACACCATTTTCCCTAGAATCATCCATAATATCTTTAAGATCTGCACTCGGATCAATTTTATACAATACTTTTCGCGCTTCCTCATCTCGGTTTTTAGATAACAACCATCTTGGGCTTTCCGGTATTGTAAGTATAAAAAGAAGGTAAATAAAAGAAGGAATAGCCTGCACTCCTATCATCCAACGCCAGGCATTTTCTCCAATATCTTTTAAAAAGTAATTCGATATAAAGGCGATTAAAATGCCAAGTACAATATTAAATTGGTACAAGGCTACTAAGCGTCCGCGTTTGTCAGCGGGAGCAATTTCAGAAACATAGGCCGGAGCAGCAATAGTAGAAGCCCCAACTCCTAAACCTCCAATAAATCTGAAAGCGGCAAATACAAAGGGATCATTTGCAAAAGCAGCGCCTACAGCCGAAATAAAATACAAGATCCCAATCCAGAATAGTGTTTTTTTACGACCTATCTTATTGGTTGGGATTCCTCCAAAAATAGCACCTACAACTGTTCCCCACAATGCCATTGCCATAACAACAGATCCATGAAAAGCATCAGATGAATGCCAAAGAAGCTGCAATTGTTTATCAGCTCCAGAAATAACAACGGTATCAAAACCGAATAGAAAACCTGCCAGTGCAGCAGTAACAGACCAAATCAATATCTTGTTCATTGTAGATGTATTAAAAACTTATTGCTAAGATATCCGCAAAAAAAACAACTTATTTTTAATGATGTTACAATTTAATTCTACAAATACTGACAGTTTCACATTTAAATAAAAACACCTTTATTTACAAGGCTTTACGCAATTTAAAATTTATTTACGAAAACCATGTAGTTTCGATTTTGTTACATTAGGTTCAAAATTGATACTTAATTTGTATCGATTTTGAACTTATATTAAGTGGAAGATTTGTATTCCTTTGGTGAAATTCCAAATTTATTCTTAAAAGCTGTAGAAAAATAGTTTGGAGAAGAGAATCCCAACGAGTACGCAATTTCAGAAATATTCATATTATTGGACTTTAAAAGCTCTGCTGCTTTCTCCAATTTTACATTATTAATATGATCACTGATATTAATTCCGATAATAGCTTTTACTTTTCGATACAGCTGAACTCGGGAAACTCCAAGTTTATCAGCTAAATCTTCAACAGAAAATTTAGGATTTTCTACATTTCTATTAATAATATCATTCATCTTAGTAATAAAGGACTGCTCCTGATTGCCAAATTTAGATTCTGGTTCAACGCGATAAATATTATTGGTGTAATAATAACGAAGCTTTTCTCTGTTGAAAAGCAAGCTGGAAATAGATTGTTTTAAAATCGAAAGACTAAAAGGTTTTGTCAAATATTGATCTACTCCACTTTGCAACCCTTTCAAAGTAGATTCTTTATCGCTTTGGGCCGTCAAAATAATAATAGGAATATGTGACGAACGCAGGTCCTTTTTCAGTTCTTTGCTAATTTCATATCCGTCTTTGTCAACCAGATTTATATCACAAATGATAATATCCGGAATGATTTCCATTGTTTTTTCAATAGCATCGCTTCCGTCTGAAGTATAAACTACGTATTCGCTGGATAATTTAGCCCTTAAAAAGGTAACCAAATCTATATTGTCTTCTATAACTAAAAGCGTATGCTTTTCTGATTCAGAGATTACAATGTCTGGATTTAAATCTGTCCCTATATCTAAATTATCCAATATTAAGTTTGGAGTACGATTTAAATTTTCGGCTTTATTTACGATTTCCGAAGGCTGCAAATGAATGTTTCCTTTTAATACGGTAATTATAAACTCAGTTCCTTGCTTCGATTTTAATTCGATTGTTCCCTGATGCAAAAGCACAAACTCTTTGGAGAGATGAAGTCCAATTCCCGAACTATTCTTATTATTATTTGAAGCTTTAAAAAAAGGATTAAATACATTCGACAATTCATTTTCAGGTATTCCAATTCCAGAATCTTTAAAACTAATTCTAACTGTATTATCCTGATTTTCTGAGATCAAAATACTAATTTTACCATTATCAGGAGTAAATTTAAAAGCATTGGAGAGCAAATTGAAATATACTTTATCCATCAATCCTCTATCAATAAATAATTCCAGATTTTTGTTTTTGCAAATAAGCTGAAAATCAATATTTCTGCGGGCAGCTTCGCCTTTGAAATTCGTCATTACTTCATTTGTAAAATCATAAATTTTAGTATTTGAAGCTCTCAAAGTGAATTTTTGCTCTTCAATTTTTCTAAAATCCAGCAATTGATTTATTAATCTGAGTAATCGATTTGAATTTTTATGAATTAGTTTTACTTCGTCAATCAGTGTAGTTCCTTTAATTTTTTCATTTTCAATTAACGACTCTACATAACTCATAATAAGTGTTATAGGAGTTTTAAATTCATGCGAAAGTCCGGTAAAGAAATTCAATTTTGCTTCGTTGCTTCTTTGGGCAATTTGAGCCATTTCCTGAATTTCATTATTCTGATCAATTACAGTTTGGTTGATTCTTTCGAGTTGTTTTTTCTTTCTCGAAATAGAAATAGTCGAATAAATACTGTAAATCGTCAAACTCAAAATAATCACAAGGAAAAAACTGAGCAACCGAACCAGATTATTCTGCGAAGCATATTCTCTTTCCTGCACTTTTATTGCTCCTTGCTGTGATTCAATAACTACTTGTTGCTGATCTACTTTATCCATTTGATTTTCGATAATTTCAGCGTTATTTTGATCAATAACAATGGTATTGAGAATATTATTTTTTGAAATCGGTTCTTTATTATACATTTTCAGAGCCAGTTTTAAGGCTTCATTTCCTCCCGTCGGATATAAAATAGTACCGTCCAGTATACCACTTTTTACCAATTCTATACCACCATTAACAGTATTGAGTCCATCAACTCCAATAAATTTAATCTTCTTTTCTAAGCCTAAGGTTTTCGCAGTTTCCCAGGCACTTAAAGCCATACGGTCATTATGAGCAAAAATATATTCAATGTCTGAGTTTTTTGAAAGAATTGCTTTTAATGGTACTTTAACCGATTCTCCCTCCCAATCGCCATGAATGGTATTCTCGACTTTGAAGTGCTTATTTTCATTAATAATCTGATCAAATCCAAGGCTTCTTTCATAGGCAGGTGAAGAGCCATTTGCTCCGGTAATTTCAATAATTTTACCAGAACCTTTGCTGTTTGAAATAATATATCGGGCTGTAATTCTCCCAATTTCAATATTATCAGCACCTAAATAAGCGGTATAATTTTCACCTTCAATTTTCCGATCCACTACAAGGACGGGAATTCCGGCTTTAATCGACTTCTCTACTACTGCTGTTAGCGGTTTTGATTGAATTGGAGAGACAATAATAACGTCAACTTTATTAGAAATGAATGTTTCAATGTCTTCAATCTGTTTCGCAATATTGTTATTCGCATCACTAATCTTTAATTCAACCTCAGGACGCAATGAAGCTTCAATCTTTATAGAACTGTTCATTTGTTTTCGCCAGTCGTCTGTAGTCATGGCCTGAGAAAATCCAACTTTAATTTTGTTTCCCTGTTTTTGCTTACAGGAAACTAAACTTAATGATGCTAAGAAAAGTAGCAAAATATATTTTACAGAATTATGCATAGAATTATCTGTTATGGTAAATGAAAATAATTATATAAAGTGCCTTGTTTAATCGAACTTGTCTCAATAATTAGGAAGGATTATTTAAAATGACAAGGAAGAAGGTGTGTATAGTTTAAAAAGTAAAATTAAGCTTTTATTCCATAAACGCAAATGAGTACTGAAATATCTTGACTAAAAAATAAAAATGGTTATTTTAATCAATCAAAAATCGTGGCACATTTGAAATTGAACTGCTAATTTTTCTGTCACAAAAAGTTAAGACATTCAATATGTTTATTATTTCTATTTTCGAGCTTTTTAGTTTTGTGGCAGAATAGTCGCGTATAATGTTTTTCAAAAGTCAAAGGTCTGTAAAATCAAGGTCAAAAAAGTTTAGGTTCGAAACTTTATTAAACTTTTTTTTATTGATTTACTTGTCAAGCTAAAATTTAAATTAATACAAATAAAACTTTAATTACCAACAATGCCAAAGAAGACAGATTCCTAACAAGTAAAAAAGCAGTATTATAATTAAATAACGGGTTCTGTTGCATCTGCCAAGATTTTAAGTGAAATAAAACTTAGCCCGTCAATTTACAGAATGATTTAAACGTAATTATCTCTGGTCCAATCATGTGATTCTTTCTCAACATATGAACAACTTCAATTCTGCTCAATGTTCGTCTTGCCGATTCAAAGCTTTTAAAGCTTAAACCGTTTTGTATCCTCCACTTTGTAAAAACGATGGTACTGTTCTACTATGTTATTAATGTATTTACACTGTCGGATTTTAATCTTTGACAAAGAAGGTTTGTTATAGACTTAAATCGCTGCTGCATTAGAACCACTTTTATCAATGTTTATTATTCTTGGCATGTAGTTATTAGCAAGTGATTTAATTAGATAAGAATACGCACTGATTCTTTGTCTTTTTCTAGTCAAAAAGAAAGTCAACCGTATCGCATAATTTATCTACTTTAATAAATAATACCAAATATCTTTTACTTTGATATTAGGTCTCATCCTATCTACAGCTTCTACCCACTCTATCTTTTCTATTCTTCATCTTTAATTCAACGAAAGGTTTAAAGCGCTGGATCGTAGCATGATCCACAGGCACTCCACAAATCTTCATTATTTCTTCAACATTACGATAACTAAGTATAAATTTTAATTTAAAATACACTGCCTGAAGAATAATAGATTTTGAATAGCTATGCCCTTTGGTATTCGTTTTTCGATGGATATAAAATTCCAAAGATAAAAGGTATTCTCAAATGCGACAGAACCTTATTATCTATCTTATATCCAAATGTTTCAATTTACTGTTACACTAGAATTTATTTTTTTTCAAAATAAAGATAATTAGTGCTATTACTTACATCACGTAATCGTATTTGTGAATTATTAAATTCAAACAAGTTCCAGTTTTTATTCAAATTAGAAAGTACCGCTGAACTGAAATTTAGCTGCAATTTCCTAACTCCGCCATACTGTAAAGTACTTTCCCATTGACCTATTTCGGGAATCCCTCCTTTGGTAGCCACTACCGATTTGTCACTTTTAAAGACAAATGAGTATCCATTATAAGATGAGGTTTTGTCAGAATTCGAGAAATAATAAGGTATATTCCAAGAACCATTTGTTAGCACTGTTGTAAAATCAAGAGCTGTAATGTTATTTTCGGGACAGTAATCAATAGCGTATTTGATCGCATTTTCGAAATCCAGATTATTCGTAATTGATTTTGTCTCATTATTATAATCTGTTATAGAAATTGGATATTGTAAGGCAATATATTCACTATTGTTCAGATTTTTAATAAAATTAAAAAAAGTCTGATCGCTTGTAATAGATTGAGAACTTGCTATCTGATTCGCACTGTTATAAGTATTAATGGTAATGGGATAGTTGATATTTAGTCCGTTAATTTTGGATAATAGATCAGGATAGAGATTCCAGTAATCGATTAAGTCTTTGAAATCAGTTTCATTGGGGATCAGTTTCTGGATGTAATTATAGTACACCATTGTTACAGGAAAATCTATTTTTACAATATCATCATCGTATCCATTGGCATTAATATTATCTGTTATTTTTTGATAATCGGCTGCAGTATTAACCGCAATTTGAGTATTATTGACTGTAACGGTGTAAGGTAATTTTATAGTGCAATAACTAGACCCGTCGATAACATTATCCTGCACGGTTTGAACCATTGCAACCCTTTGCAAATAAGTAGTAAGAGGAGAAGTATTGGTAACTGTTCCTTGTACATTGATATCTTGCTCCTCAGAGTCATTTTGACAAGACCATAAGAGTAATAAAATGGCTATGGATAAATATTTTTTTAAAGGGAACATATCTATATTTTTACAAATGTAATAAAATTTAAGAAACTGGTTTTTAATAAATCCGCTATCAATGATTTAAGTCTCTTCTTTTTTTATAATAAATCATTAAAAGCAATAGCATTTTATACTTCTATAAAACAATCAGCTTTATCTTTACCCTACTTTTACTAAAAACAAATACTTTTGTGTCGTATAAATCGAAAATCTACATGTCACTTAAAAATCAATCCAGTACTTGTGATGAAATAATCTTTTCGTCTTTCTTCAAAAGTCACGTAAAAGCACTTCGGAATTTTCTTTTTTACAAATTTGGAAATATCGATCAAGCAGACGATGTAGCGCAAGAAGCTTTTGTGAAACTTTGGCAAAATTGTGCTACGGTGCCAATTGAAAAAGCAAAATCATATGTTTATACTATTGCTAACAATAGCAGCCTCAATGCCATTGCCCACCAGAAAGTGGTATTGAGATATGAAAAAAACTTTACAGGTCTAGATAAAACCAATGAAAGTCCGGAATATATTCTGGAGGAAAAACAATTTCAAGTCAAACTTTTAAAAGCCATTGAAAACTTAAACGAAAAACAACGTACTGCTTTTTTAATGCATCGGATTGACGGAAAAAAATACAGTGAAATTGCTCTGGAATTAAATATTAGTGTCAAAGCGGTAGAAAAACGCATTCATTTGGCTCTATTAAGCTTGCGCAAAGAAATTGATCTATAAAAGTAGGGTAAATTTAGTCCCGATTGTTTTATTAACATAATTCGAGTACAATGAAAGAAAATCGCTTATTGGCAAAATGGCTGAACAATGATTTATCCGAGGATGAATTAGCTAAATTTGAAGCAAGCCCCGATTTTAAAAAATACCAAAAGATAAAGAATTATACCGCTCATTTGGAAGTAGATGATTTGGATGAAAACGTTATGCTGTCGAATATTTTGAGCCAGAAAAAAGCGACTCCAAAAGTAATTCCTTTATATAAAAAATGGATGTTTCGAGCCGCCGCAATCTTTGTTTTAGCGCTTGGAATTACTTTTGTTACGAGGTCTTTTTTACCAGAAACGCATACGGCTAATTTTGGCGAAAAAAATACTTTTTCATTACCTGATAATTCTGAAGTGGTGCTAAATTCTGGTTCTGAAATACATTATAAAAAATGGAATTGGGATAACAACAGACATCTTGAGTTAAAAGGAGAAGCTTATTTCAGGGTCGCCAAAGGGAGACGATTTGAAGTACAGACGAATCTTGGAAAAGTAGCTGTTTTAGGAACACAATTTAATGTAAAAGCTAGAAAAAACAGATTTGATGTAGTGTGTTATGAAGGTCGTGTAAAGGTAAATTATGCCAACACTCAGATTTTATTGACACATGGCCAAAGCGTAAGTTTTGAAAACGGAAAACAATTTAGCGCGGTAGTAAATTTGTCAAAACCGGAATGGATGGATAATCAAATCGCTTTTTATAGCGAAAATATTAAAAGCCTATTAGACGAAGTTCAAAGACAATATAATATTACGATTGAACTGAATGCGAAAGATACAACTTCGCTTTTTACGGGAAAATTACCAACTCAAGACTTGGATATCGCCCTGCAAATTATTAGTACTACCTGTCATTTAAAGGCTAAAAAAGTCTCGAAAAATAAAATAATTTTTGACGAAAAATAAATGCTATCCCCCAAATCATTTCATTTTTTGTTTGGTCTGTTTTTCTTTGTTCTGAATCTTTCTGCTCAGGACAAAGGAAAAGCTGTGCCTTTTAAAAAAATCATAATTGATATTGAACAAAAGCATCACGTTAATTTTAATTACACCGAAGAAAATATTGCCGACCTGCAATTAGTTCCTCCAAAAAAATCACTTTCTCTAGAACAAAAACTGCAATATCTGGCTATAAAAACCCATTTGTCTTTTGAAAATATTGGCAACCAATTCATTAATATCTATAAAAAAGAACATGAAACTCACATAATCTGCGGATACGTTTTTTCCGGTACAGATAAAAAACCTATTGAAAATGCTAATATCAGTTTAAGTGCTAAAATTCAGGTTACAACAGATTCAAAGGGATATTTTGAATTTAAAAAAGAAAATGACGGTTTGCTTTTCATTAGTCATGTAGGATTTACGGCCAAAAGAATTATTACAGTCAATTCTAAACCTGAAAATTGTCTTCAAATACTATTAGAACCTGAAATTACGCAGTTGGAAGAAATTAAGGCAAATGCTGTTCTGGCTTCGGGAATTTCAAAAAATAGCGATGGCTCTTTTGAAATTAAACCCAAGAAATTCGGTATTCTACCTGGACTTATCGAACCAGATGCTTTGCAGACTATGCAGCAAATTCCCGGCGTAAACAGTCTGGACGAAAGCGTGTCAAGCATCAATGTTCGTGGCGGCACGCACGACCAGAATTTGTTTTTATGGAATGGAATACGAATGTTTCAAACGGGGCACTTTTTTGGTTTAATATCGGTTTTCAACCCAAATCTGGCAAATAGTATTTCTATTTATAAAAACGGAAGTTCTGCATTTTACGGAGAAAGTGTATCGAGTGTAGTCGCTATTTCTTCAACTCTGGAAACAGCAGAAAAAAACTCTTTTAGTGCGGGAATTAATATGATCAATGCTGATGTGTATGCAAAATACAATCTTTCAAAAAAGAGTTATATCGAAATTTCAGCGCGAAAATCTATTACCGATTTTGTAGAGACGCCTACCTACAAGGAATATTTCGATAAAATATTTCAAAACACTACTATCACTGATTTTTCACAAAACCAAAATATCGATTATCAAAGTGATAAAAAATTTGGCTTTTACGACGCTACGCTGAAATATGCTCAAAAAATTGGTCTTAAAGATGAATTAGTACTCGATTTAATTACCATAAAAGACAATCTGGAAGTCTTTCAGAGTGCTAAGGTGTATGACATTAACAGATCTGAAAACAACGTTTTACGCCAGCAAAATTATGGAGGAAATTTGTCCTGGAAAAGAAACTGGAATCGCTCTAATATAAGTAAAATTAATGTTTACAATTCATCTTATGAACTTTTGGGCAACCAAAAAACGAGTATTGAAAACCAGATCGTTATCCAAGAAAACACTATTAATAATAATGGTTTTAATTTAGAAAACAATCATACTGTTACTTCTAAATTTAGTTTTAACGATGGTTATCAGTTTAATGAAATAGGGATTACCAATTTAGAACAGGTTACTAATCCTGCTTTTTATCGTAAAGTAAAAGACGTTCTGAGAGTGCATGCCTTAATTTTGGAAGGAAAATACAATGATACCCTCTCTAAAATATATTTTAAATCAGGAACACGAATTAATTACATTGAAAAATTTAAAAAATACAGTGTAGAACCCCGAATACAATTTGGTTATGGGATAAGTAAAAACTTAAATCTAGAACTACTTGGCGAGCTGAAAAGCCAGAATACTCAACAAATCATTGATTTGCAAAAAGATTATTTTGGTATTGAAAAAAGACGTTGGATTGTCGCTAATAATACGACAATTCCAATTCAAAGAAGCAAGCAAATTTCCTTGAATTTATTCTACAAAAAGAATGACTGGCTTTTGGATATTGAAAATTTTTACAAAAAAGTAAGCGGAATTACGACCTCCAGTCAAGGTTTTCAGAATCAGTTAGAATTTGTGCGAACCATTGGCAATTATGAAGTTTGGGGAGCAGAAATGCTGATACAGAAAAAAATGAATCACTATCTTACTTGGTTGAGTTATACTTATAACCATAATAATTATCATTTTGCTAATTTTGAATACCCAATTTTTCCCAATAATTTTCAGCTAATGCATACAATATCTTGGGCTGGCATTTATGAGAAAAATAATTTTAAAATCGCTATCGGAACTAAATGGTCTTCAGGCAGACCCAAAACCTCTCTTAACTTTTCGCAAATTGATTCTTCAAATCCAGTACTGGTTTACAACAAACCAAATAATACCAATTTGAACGTCTTCTCGCAGATTAATTTTTCTTCTACTTACAATTGGAAAACGGCAAATGGAGTTCAGTACAAATTTGGGATTTCGATCTTAAATATCCTAAACCGAAAAAATGAAATCAGCGAATATTACAGAATGAGTTCTCTGACAAATTCTATTGAGGAAGTAGAAACATTTGCTCTGCAAAGGACTCCAAATGTGAGCATTAGAGTTTCTTTGTAGCGCTATTTTTATGATCTTTAAGAAAATCATATTTCTTTTTTTATAAAATTATTTTTTTTTGGTAGGGTAATTTGCATCATGACTGTTTTACTATTGAACCTTATCAAAAGTAAAACAATGAAATCAAAACAAATTAAATTCGCATTAGTTGCTATTATAGCATCAACATTTTTCCTAAGCTGTAGTAGTGACAACAATAATGACACTACACCTACTACCGAAGTAAAAAAAGAAATTAGTCTTTCTACAAGTGCAACATTAGGTTCTTATCTTTCGGATAAAGATGGTAGATCTTTGTACTTTTTTGCAGCAGATGCAAAAGGACAAGCCTCTTGTTCTGGCGGATGTGAAGCCGTTTGGCCACCATTTTACGTAGATAATTTAACTGCTGATAAATTAAATACGGGACTAACATTATCTGATTTTGCAACCATTACTACTGCCTCTGCAAAAAAACAATTAACCTATAAAGGATGGCCATTGTATTATTATTCGCCAAGTACAAACGGAGCTAATACTCCAGAAGCTGCAGGTAAAACAACAGGTGACGGAATTGGCGGTGTTTGGTTTATAGCAAAACCAGATTATTCTGTGATGATTGTAAGCAGCCAGCTTACAGGACATGATGGTAAAAACTATAAATCTGATTATACTGTTGGAGATGGTTTAACAACTTATTTTACAGATGCAAAAGGGTTAACATTGTATACTTTTAAGAATGACAATTTTAAGAAAAATAATTTTACAAAAGCAGATTTTTCAAACAATGCTGTTTGGCCAATTTACGAAACAGATAAAATAGTCGTTCCTTCTATTTTGGATAAATCTAAGTTTAGTGTTATTACTGTATTTGGTAAATCACAATTGGTTTACAACGGCTGGCCATTGTATTATTTTGGTCAAGACGCTAGCGTAAGAGGTGCAAATAAAGGGATTAGTTTTCCTGCTCCAGCTATTTGGCCAGTAGCAGTAAAAGACTATCCGCTTGCGATATAAAATTTCAAAGAAATTTTTATAGTACAGCCCAATATTTCAAATTAGTCCAATCAAACTGGACTAATTTGAAATAAAAAAAGAATTATTTCTTCCTGAAAAATTAAAACATCGATATGAAAAGAAAAAAAATAGCATTTGTAATGACCATCCTAGTAGTACTGGTTTCAGCGGGAATTTATTTTTATTACGGATTTCTCTTTAAGGAAGCACGCAATATAGAATCAGAAATGCCTGATTGCAGCATAACAGCAACAAAATTACTTGAAGATTATAATTCGAATCCGCAAAATGCTGATGCACTATATCTGAATAAAACAATTGAAATTACAGGAAAAGTAACCAAACAAACAGATTCTGTGGTTATACTTGAAAATAGTGTTTTTTGTCTATTTATTCAAAAAACAAAATATCAAAACATCAATAATAAAGTAACGGTTAAAGGTAAATGTATTGGTTATGATGAACTTTTTCAAGAAGTTAAGTTAGACCAATGTTCCATAACCAAACAAAAATAATTAATAAAAATGATGAAGAAATTTTTAGTTACAATATGCCTCTTTCTGGCTTCACTGACTTATTCGCAGGAGGATCTACTCAAGGATCTTGACTCTACTCAGGTAGAAGATAGTTATTCTGCAGCAACTTTTAAAGCTTTACAGCTGGTAACCTTACAGACCACAAAAATGGCTGCAAAAAAAGAGTTCTACTTTGTAGTCTCGCATCGTTTTGGTACTGTTAAAGACGGTTTAGACAGTTTTTTTGGTCTCGATAACGCTACTACAAAATTGGGAGGTATTTACGGAGTTACAGATTGGCTGTCCGTTAGTATTTCTAGGCATACCTTAAACAAAATGTATGAGACAGGATTAAAATATCGAATGATGAGACAAAATGCCAATTTTCCTTTTGAAATTGTAGGATACAGCGTTGCAGATATCAATACTTTTTTAGAAAAAGATCAATATCCTGGTTTAGAATTCAAGCATCGTATGACTTATGTACAACAGTTACTTATCTCAAGAAAAGTGAGCGAAAAACTATCCTTAGAATTAGTACCCTCATTTGTACATAAAAACCTTTATAATCCGGCAATCGAAAATGATAATCAGTTTTCTTTTGGAGGAGGAGGACGCTATAAAATCACCAAAAGATTATCTGTGAATTTAGAATACATGCACAATTTTGACACGCCTGAATTTTATAAAAATCCTTTGTCAGTTGGATTGGACGTAGAAACCGGAGGACATGTTTTTCAGTTAATATTTACTAATTCACAATCTATGAGCGAGAGCGGATACCTTACAAACGCCAGTGGTGACTGGGGTAAAGGAGATTTCTTTTTTGGATTTAATTTATATAGAGTATTTTAAAATTATAACTTATGAAAAAACTAATAGCATTCACGATTTTACTTGCAGCATTTTCGAGCTGCAGCGATTCTGACACCTATCAGGATATTGAGAAACCTGTTACAGTAACGCCTCCAGTTACTGAAACACCAGGTACAAACCCACCAGCTGTAACCAGCTATACTAAAAATGCTAAATCAATTATTGATGCCAATTGTATTGGTTGTCATCAAAGTGGAAGATCTGCGGGTTTCAGACCTTTAACCACTTATGCTGAAGTAAAAGCAGCAGTCGAAAACGCAGGTTTACTCAATAGAATTCAATTACAGACGGGACAACAAGGTATCATGCCTCAGGCAGGAAGAATGTCTCAGGCCAATATTGATGTTATTGTGAAATGGAATACAGACGGATTAAAAGAAAACTAATTATTATGAAAAAACGATTGATCAATTTCTTTGTATTACTGTTGATTATTGTTACAAATACCGATGGATTTGGGCAAAAACTAATCACAAAAACTGGAACTATAAAATTTCAGGCGACTGTGCCTTCCTATGAAGAAGTTGCTGCCGAAAATAAAAGTGTATCTGCTGTCTTAGAGCAGTCAAGCGGAGATTTCGCTGCTCTGGTTCTTATAAAAGGTTTTCGCTTTAAAGTTGCTTTAATGGAGGAGCATTTCAACGAAAATTATATGGAATCTGAAAAATTTTCAAAAGCTACTTTAAAAGGTAAAATTGAAAATTTTGATAGTTCTAAAATTACCAATACACCTCAAAATTTTATTTTAAAAGGAGATCTTACTATTCACGGAAAAACTAAACCGGTAATTGTAACGGTGAAAATTTCGAAAGCTGCAAACGGAGTAAATGCTATTGGTTCATTTGAAGTTAAACCGGAAGATTACGATATAGAAATACCAGGTCTAGTAAGAAAAAAAATTGCTGACAAAATAAAAATCAGTTACAATTTTTTATTAATCAAGTGATAGTTTCAAAAAAATTAAATCTTTTGATAATAGAATTTACCCACAACTATTAGCTGAATAAATCTTTTTTTGATTTGGAAGATTATTAATCAGGACTAATATTATGAGGTCAGTTTCATGCCAAGCTGACCTCTTTTTTTTGTTCTCTCGCATCTGTCAGAATCAAATATAAGAATTTAAGTAATTTAAAAGTTAGACCGCCAATTTACAGCATGATTTAAACATACTTATCCCTGGTCTAATCATCAGATTCTTCCTCAGCATATACACAACTTCAATTCCGCTCAAGGTTTGTCTGGCCGATTCAAAACCTTTAAAACCTAAACCAGTTAAAATCTTCCACTATATAAAACGATGGTCCTGTTCTACAATATTATTGCCATAATTACACTGTCGGATTTTAATCTTTGAGAAAGAACGCTTGTTATAGACCTTAATCGCTGCAGTATTAGAACCGCTTTTATCAATGTTTATTACTCTCGGACAACAGTATTACTAATTGCTTTAATTAGAAATGACCGGGCACTGATTTATATGTCTTCTATTAGTTAATAAGAAATCAATTGTATTAGCATCGCTAAATAGTAGCATGATCAACATGAACTCCTCGCATTTTCATCATCTCTTCAACATCCCGATAGCTTAATGTAAACCTAAGCTTAAAATATACTGCCTGCAATATAATAGACTTCGAATAGCAATGACCATTTGTATTCATTTTTCGATGGATTTAAAATTCTAAAGATAAAAAGGGATTCCCGGGTGCGAAAGAACCCAGCTCGCTATTTATTAAATTATTTAATGGTCATCATACGTTTTAAAAGTGTAATTTTGTTTTACTGTAACCGATTTAGATTAAACAAAATATGCTTAAAAATCCATCTGTATACATAATAGGCGCCGGAGCAAGCGGCTTGGCTTCTGCAAGGGTACTTGAAGATAATGGCTATTCTGCCACAGTGTTGGAAGCTGAGAAAAAAATTGGCGGACGCCTGCAGACCGATATCATCGATGGGTATGCCCTTGATCATGGGTTTCAGGTACTTTTGACCGCTTATCCCGCTGTAAACAAGTATTTAGACCTTGCCAGCCTCAATCTTGCCTATTTCCAGCCAGGGGCTGTGATTTTAAGCAACGGCAGGCAATCTGTAATGGGAGACCCTTTACGTCAACCGTCAATGCTGCTGAAAACCTTACTGTCGCCTGCTGCTTCAGTAAAGGATAAATTCCTGATATATCGTCTTACAAGACATCTTAAAGCAAAGACAATCAATGCAATATTCGACGCTCCCGAAATTTCAACCCTTGAGTATCTTAAAGCGTATGGCTTCAGCCATGTGATAATTGAGAATTTTTTCATGCCTTTCTTCACAGGCATCTATCTGGAAGACAAGCTCTCCACTTCTTCGAGGATGTTCGAATTCATTTTTAAAATGTTTAGCCAAGGAAGAGCAGCTTTACCAGCAAATGGAATGCATGACGTTGCACAAGCTCTTGCCAGACCCTTGGCAAGATCGGCAATCAGGACAAGCACAACTGTGGTGAACATCGAACCGGATAACAGGCGTATACACCTCGAAAGCGGTGAGGTTCTTGAGGCCGATTACATTATCCTCGCCACGAATACGGACAAAGTCCTGCCTGGATACCACACTGAGAGGATCTTATGGAAAAAATGCACAACATTATACTTCAAGGTAGCGCATCCCGCAAGTAACCAACAACTAATCGGGCTGATTCCGGATCCTGACACACTCATCAATACCCTCTCCTACGCCCAAAGGGTCGATCCCCAGAAGGATAACGAGGTGATGCTTTCGGTAACCATCGTAAAAGAACACGCTTTGGAAGATAAGGAACTAATTGAAAAAGTAAAAGAAGAACTGCTCCAGCAATGCGGATTTACCAATCTTAGGTTTGTAAAGCTATATC
Organism: Flavobacterium flavipigmentatum; assembly: GCF_020911905.1. Taxonomy (NCBI): domain Bacteria; kingdom Pseudomonadati; phylum Bacteroidota; class Flavobacteriia; order Flavobacteriales; family Flavobacteriaceae; genus Flavobacterium; species Flavobacterium flavipigmentatum. The sequence continues at coordinate 3,702,776 of NZ_CP087133.1, forward strand.
ATATACCCAAGGCACTACCCGATATAAAAGATGTATTATACGTACCAAAGAATGTAACAGTCTCCGAAGGGATTTTCATTGCAGGCGATATGCTCGCCAACGGTTCCCTAAATGCTGCCCTACTATCCGGAGATTACGCGGCTAAGGCCTTGATAGAGCAACATAGATCAGTAATGGATCAGCAACGATAACTATGGGGTATAATATGTTGAAATATAATAAGTTTATTCAACAATTTTCAAAGGCAGATGAACAAATAAAGAAAACTTTTTCCATAACGATCTTGAACACTTTATTAGTATAAAGACCCACACAATACGTATTTTGAAAAAAAAGGTATTTGATTCTGAAGCCCATCCGTAACAGTGCAAATTTTAGGCTTTACTGCACCGTAAGCCTGAAAAAGCTTTTAAAAATCTGCACTTTAAACACAGTTACAAAATCAGCCATATAGCAAAAACGGTAGAAGGCAGCATTCCTGAACCCGTTACGGAAATCATGATAAATAAGAACGTAAGCGACCATGCTATAAGTGATTTCAAAATAGCAATGATAAATTTTGACACATGCTTATTCCTTGGTCCTATCGAATTTTGAATACCTTTTATCTTTGGTTTTTTTTTGATGCGACAGAATGCTCTTATCCAATTTTAAAATTGTATTTAGTATTACATCATCAATAATTGTATTTTTGCAATCCATATTTTAAATTTAAAACACTTATTTTAAATAAGTTAACATATAAAAGTCACCTTAGAAATGTTGTAAAAACCGGTACTTTTATTTTCGTGGCAACATCGTGGCACACTAGGTTTTAAACAATTAAAAATGCAGTAAACAAGCGAGTTCTCAGCTTTTGGTTCGAATACTACTCTCCCCACTAAAAGGGTAAAAGAAGTAAAAGGGTCACTTTTTCAATCTTTTCAAAAAACCTGCAAATCCTAGGATTCGCAGGTTTTTTGCTTTAGAGCAATTTTCTCTGTCTTTCTCTAATTCTTTGTATACGTGCATATTAATATCAACTTATAAAATCACAATCTTTAGCCAATTTTCATAGTAATGATTTTGAGAAGGTTATCTTTAACAAAATATAAAATTATGTCAGATAAAAACAAGAAGTCGTTTGGAGTTTGGATGGATTCACACAACGCGACAATCGTAGGAAAAGAAAATGTTGATAATGGGGAGTTTGTTGTACTAGGGCATGTAAAAAATTCAGGACCAGATAACAATTCAAATGAAAAAAATTCAAATAATCAGGAAATTAGCTTAATGCAAAAATTTTTCAAAGAGATTGCGAGCAAAATGCCTAACATAGATGAAATTCACATTACAGGAACTGGTCAAAGTCAAGAACAATTTATTAATTTTTTGGCTGAAACCCCACAGTATAAAAATGCAATATCAAGTGAAAGCACCTCTAACAAAATGAGTGATGAAAATCTAGCAGTATATATAGCAGAATATTTTAACTAGATCTTTTCTTAAAATGTTAAAAAGGATAAAGCTTTGGATAATTATCATCCAAAGCCTTATCCTTTTACTATCATCATTGCCAATAATTTACAGTGGACGCAAAATACTACTATCCTATAATTTTTACACTTACTCTTATCTAAGCCTAAAAATCAAAGCATTTTTTTATTTAAAACATCAGCATAATTATATTTTTTATTGCTGATATAGGATATTGCAAAATGATCAACCAATTAGCTAAAACTCCACGGCATTTCAATACAAAACACCGTGGAATTAAAAAAATTATTCTTTTTGATAAGGACATCCTGAAGCTGATGCAGCAGATTCAATTTTTTTAGAATCTGGAAATTGTTCCTCTATTAAACGTCTTTGATCAAGCGGAACATCTTCTATTTTACGAAGCGTATTGACTTGTATATGTGGCCAGCTTGTAGTCCCTCCGTCATCTCCAAAGTCAAATTCAAAAAAGATGACTTGTTCATATTGCAACTGCAGAATTTCTTTTTCGTCTTCTACAACTGTTTCAAGCCACATGCGCATATTCATTTCTACTGTAGGGACAAAACGATTTACAAACGGAACATTAAGTATTCCTCCTTGAGCGCCTGTTTTGTTTTTAGATGACATTTGAATAAGTACATAATTTTTTATATAATCTTCTTTATTAGTATCACGAAGACGCAAATCAGGCCTTACAGAATAAGGATATAAAGGATCTGCGAGTATGCGTTGCGTATAGATTTTATTTTCTCCGGGATCATTACTATCATCTAGTTTTTCAAATACCCAGTCAGGTGCGGGTTTGTCAAGATTAATAGGGTCAGTTTCGCTTGCACCTGCTCCTCCCATAGTTCTGGAAATCGAAAGATGATCATATTTCCAGGCGGCATTACCTTCCGGAAATGGTGGCGGACCATCGAATAAATATTTTTTGTCCTTTTCATGCAAATTATTTCGAACCAAATCTCCTAATAAAGTTATGGTACTACCGTGCGGAATCACGCCACTGCGTGAAATAGAGTAATCTGGTATAAAATATTGCCCTGTTTGACCCGCTCCAACTTTAAGTTCTTTGGCTGCGATAATTTCATAATATTTTCTACCATTTAAATTCTCTTGCGTTACATATTCTTTCTCACCCTGATCATTTATAATTAGAAAAAGGGTTTCATCCTGATATCCGCTTTTATATAAATCTTTGTTGGGGTTGTCCTGTGATACAGCATGTACGCCGCGATCTTCCTTAATCGTTTTTTCAGTGGCAGCGTAATTAAACACATCGCTAAGCCATAAATACATACCGTTTTCCTCGTGAATTGGCGTATATTGCAATGCATCCTGACCTTCTGCACTTGTTACACTTTTAATGCTTTGGTCATATTTTACAGCTCCGCAAAATTGTTCGTTTGCACCACCGCGATTACGAACTCCTCCCGGAACCAGATCAAATGTTAGTTTTTCTATATACTCTTGACATTCAAAACTATATTTTCCAGGAATAGTTCCTGCATTGGTGCCCGGCGAAGGCATAATAGTAGTATGTATACCGGTACCAATTAATTTTCTTTCACTTTTTTCACTATTATTATAACTGACCCAGGTACCTTGCAATACTTTTAAAATACCGTAATCTACATTGTTTACTATCTTCTGTAGATTATCCTCATAAAAAGGCCTAATGGGATCTTCAATTTGAACTTTTGAATATCCTGACATCAAACTCTCTAATACACCTTTGTTATCTTCCGGAGCATCTCCCAGAAATGCTTCATTTCTATTTTGATCTGAATTTGAATTTACTCGAAGTAAATTTACCTCATCTTCAGAATTGTTACGTTTTAGCATAATATCTTTTTTAAAATTAATAATTTGCGCATCTAAAAGATGATAATACAGCTCTTTTTTTAAAGAAGTAGATTCATTTTACCATCCTAAATAATAATCTTTAGACAACCAGAACGGACGATCAAGTCCAAAATATTCCTGAAGCATTTTCTCTGCTTCACAAAAAGCACCTTCAACCCAACCTTGCTGATCAGAATAGGCTTCCCCGCAAATATGAATTTGTTCGTTAACATCTGGTTTTCTCATGTAAGGCATTACTTTTTTAACAGAATACCCAGCTTTCCATGCATGATATCCTGCACCAAAAGGGTCGTCTGTCCAATCTTTAAAATACGTTACATAAGGTTCCGGTATCGTTACATCTGCACCGTGTAGTTCACGTAGCTGGTTCATCAATTCGCCCACCATCAATTTGGTTGCCTGAACATCATTTAGTTCATGTAACTCTTTTAGCGAAGCTGATTTAGCCGGTTTTACCTCAAAAAGTACTTTATCATCAGAAAGTGCTTTCCAGAAGGTTTCAGTTTCCATATCTCCATAACTTCCTAATAACATAGAGTTGTTCGTTTTTTGATCTGTTCCAAAATAATAACATTGTCTCATTGGTAAATCAGTGATAGAATGCCCGGAGTCAATTCCTAATTCTTTCCACCACGGATATTCAAAACCCATTAATATTTTGAAAGCAGGTTCCATAATTACAGAACGGATATTTTTATTGATAACGGAGTTTTCATCTGCATTAAAAAAGAAATTATTTTGATCCAGAAGTTCTAAAGATTTTCTAGGCATAGCCAAAACTATGGAATTGGCATACACATGCCATTTACTATTTGTTTTCAGATTTAGAAATGTCAGTTGGTATTTATGCGTTTTTACTGAATGTTCTTTTGTAAAAGTCACCAGTTTATTTTCAGACCAGATACAGGCACCTTCATGATCTATGTAAGAATTGGCTAACGCATACGCGATACTATCATAGCCTTCTTCGATAGTTTTGTAAATGGTTCCTGCTGAAAAATCACCTACCATGTACGGGAAAGCTTCGGCTGAATTCCAATTGATCGTATTGGAATAATAACCTCCTGCATTCGCTAAAAATTGATATCCTTCCTGCGAAACCTGATCCTTAATTAAATTCCAGAAACCAAGATCATTTACTTTACGTTTGTCGTAAGGAGAATTAGGAAAATTATAAACCAATTTGGGTTTTATATCATCCCAATCTCTGCTGTCTAATTCAAAACTATAATCATAAATAGAAGGTCCTTTTTTGATTTTTTTAGCATAGTGTTCAGCAACCCATGGATCTGCCATTAAAACATCATAAATAATTTTATTAAAAAGCTGATCTGAACTAAATCCAAAATCATTTTCATTCAAATAATATCGGGTTGGCAGTTTTTTATCTTCTTCCTGAGCGACATTCCAGTCATCTTGTTTAAAATGCTCTTTTCTAAGATACATTAATAGTTTTGCGGGATCGCCCATAGGAAATGGTACTGGCGTCATAACATCTTTCAGGATAGGAATATGTTTGTCAGGATCCTCCGGAGGTACATAACCTTCAATTAATGTTGTTACAATTTCCTGAGAAGTCAGGTAGCGCATTCCTCCTAACTCACCCCAGAAATTCATTCCAGGCATGATAACAGATTCCAGCCTTCCGCCTAGTTTACTATTCATATCAAAAATTTGTACCTGATCAGCAGTGTATTTTTTATCAGTAACGAGACGATAAGCAGTATATAATCCCGAAGTTCCGGCGCCAATAATAGCAGTTTCGATTTTTAAATCAGGTTTCATCCCTGAATTTAACGGCGTATTTTTATTCATAATGTTTTGATTTTTAAATTGCTTTAAAATATTTGTATCCTAATTGGAAAGGGGTAATATCAAAATCTGTATATCCGTCTAAGGCAAGATCCGACATGATTTTTCCTAAAAACGGAGTGAATTTTGCTGCCCATCCGGTAGCGTATAACACGATATTTTTATGATTGGGTACATAACTTGGAGCAAAATCAATCAACAATTCCTTATTGGCAATTTTACTCAGGGCGATAAGACATGTTGATGTATATTCAGGTTCCGTATTCAAACCTGTCATGTGCTCTTTTACCCAGTCTGAAGTATAACCTAGTTCTTGAGGATTAGGAATTAAGGTTCTGTCACTTGGTTCTTCGAGCGGATTGATCACAAAGTCTGGCGCTACGCGAATGTATTCGGGATGATCCCAGTCGACTGAAGGAAAACCATAAAACTGATTGCCATTTTCGCCTACTGGATTTTGAAATACAAACCAGGTTGGGTATTGAATGTTGGGATCTGTTTTTTTAAAATATGCCGAAGACATATTCCAATACGTGGCTTCTATTTTAAAATCGAGTAGATTGACCACGCTATTAATGTAAGGACCAGGAATAATAACTATTTTTTTGGCGATGTAAATTCCGTTTGGAGTGGTGAGTTCAAAAAGTTCTCCCAACTGATTAATTTTCAATACAGGAGAATTCTCTTCTAATTGAACCGTTTCTTCTTTTTTGCACAAATTTAGAAGCGTTTCATTGGTTGCTTTAAAATTAATGCTGGCACCATCGGCTTGAAACAATCCGGTATAGGTTTCCGGTAAATTCTTAAAATGGTATTTTTCTTCGATTTCTTTCGCTGTTAGCGTTGTATAAGGAACTCCTAATTCTTTTAATGCTTGTTCCGCTTCAGCAATATTTCCCTCTGTAGAATGCACAGCAGGATCTCCAAACCAAAGTGTCCCCACTTTATCGAGTAATGCAGTATCGGTTTCTTTTTCCAGCGCATCCCAATAAGGCTGAGCATCCAACGCCATCTGCACCATATATTCCTGCGGATATGGAATTCTAAACTGGCGAGAAACTCCGGCTGAACTTCCTAGCTGATTTACAAACGTAAACTGCTCTAAGACCAGGGTTTTTGCTTTTCGCATGCCAAGATGGTATGCCGTAGCCAGACCAATTGGCCCACCACCAATCACGATTACATCGTAGTTTTCTGTGTTCATAATTTTCTTCTTTATTCTTGATTTTGGTTACGCATTTAGAACAATACACAAGCATTGCCATAAGTCTAAATTACTGGAGTTACAAAATCAATTATAAAAAAATGACACAAAACGGAGATTATAAGTCACAAAACAAACTTTAAACTGAATGAAATATTTAAAAACAAAAAAGATGCACAAAGTCCTCTGACATTTGTACATCTTCTATAAAATAATTCCATGTTAAATTAAAACTTGATAAGCAAAGTAAAATATGTAGTTTTAAGCCATTGGGGGTAATTCCCCATATTCGCACCCAAATTGACTCCTTCAGCTAACAATTACAACACATAAAAACACTTAAGAAGGAATTAGTTCTACCAAAATTTCCTTTCCAGCTTTATCGCAATAGGTACAGGTCATTTTGTCCATACAGATTTCCCTCTTTTCAATACCAAAGGCCGCACACATTTTGATGAAGGTCAGAAAATCTGTCTTAACTTGTTGATGCGCTACCAATTCCAACTTAAATCCTTCACTTTGCGAGTTATCTGCAATTACTAAAAGCTCATATTTTGCTAGTACTTTTGCCGTATAATTGTTTGCTACATGGTAGTTAATATGTCCATGTGCAACATAAGCTTCGTAGTGTGTAACACCTAAAGCTTTAATTTCATTAATGTTAAGAAGGAAAATCTGCACCAGATTTCACTTTACTGTGAGCCGCATTAATTTGTTCTACTGTAAACATTTTTTTAATTTTTAATTGTTAGACGTTTTGTTGAATTACATGCTATCATAATGCTACTATGTATCAAAATGATGATTGATTGTAGAATTACATTTTTATTGCATGTACTTTAAGATTACAATGCAAAGATGCAGATGCTAAAAGGCCTGTAATTATTTAACAAATTTCATTATTAAATCTATTGGTTTGAATTCCTTAAATTGCCAAAATCCGCTTATCCTCCAAAAACAGATACAAACACTCTAGTAGTTCATAAGAATTTGATCATTGCTAGGTTTTTCGCTACATCTATTATAAAACTATTTTTTGTTTTAAGAATTATTTTTATTGAATAGCGGCAAAAAATAAAATTGATTAATAATGTTATCTAGACAAAAAAAACGTAAAATAATGTATTTACGTACTTTTATTTTTTTTAATGAACTTAACGGGAGTGAAATTAGAATCTTTATAATTGGAACAGTTCAGCCTTTAAATCTAATAAAAGAGCGCTAATAAGGAAAACTATTTGACTTTCTAAGCTTCTCTAAATCAATTTTGAACTCGTACATCTCTGCATTTTTTGTTTTTTATAGTTGCAAATTGTTTTTAAAGTTGTATATTTACAAAAGCCAACATAATAATTTTGTATTGCAAAATTATTATACCAAATTTAAATATTAACCTAATACCCCCTTATCATGAAAAAAATTACTCAAATCATCTGTGTGCTTTTGACAGTTACAAGTATGAGTGCACAACAAGAGAAAGGAATTCTGGGCTACAACAACTGGTTAGACAACTGGACCGAATTTAAGCCACACAAAGTTGAGTATGGAGAACCTAACCAAATTTTAGCTGGAAATATAAGTGTTAATACAAAATTACTTAAGAGAAATGTTTACGTGCTACAAGGAAATGTGTATGTAACAAACAATGCTGTTTTAACAATCGAGCCTGGAACATTAATCATTGGTGACTTTGAAACAAAGGGAACTTTAGTAGTAACAAAAGGTGCTCAAATCATCGCTGATGGCCTTGAGACTGACCCTATTGTTTTTACTTCAAATCGTAGTATGAAAAAAGCAGGAGATTGGGGAGGCGTAGTAATTCTTGGTGATGCTCCAATCAATAAATTTGGAAATGCTGGTTCTTATAACTTAGATCTTGATCCAACTCTTACCACTTATGGCGGCGAAAACCTTGCGGGAAATTCAGGGATTTTAAGATATGTGAGAATCGAATTTGCAGGAAAAAAAGTTAAAGGATTAGATACTTTTAACGGATTGACTATTGCTGGTGTTGGAAATAAGACAATTTTAGAAAACATAATGGTAAGTTATTCAGGAGGAGATTCATTTGCCTTTTTTGGAGGTGATGTAAATGCTACTAAATTTGTTTCTTACAAGTCAATCAACGACGATTATAAATTTACTCAAGGCGTACAATGTCGTTTATACAACTCATTGGCTGTAAGATCTTCTTATTTATCTAGTAATAAAGACGGATCTCGTTGTCTTGAAGTTAAATCATACGAAAGAAAAAACGAAACTGATTTTACTAAAAAAGGAACTCTAGTTGTTGCTTCAAACATTACAATGCTTAATGATAGCGAAAATATAAAAGCTGATATTCAGGCTGGTCTTGTAAAAGAAGCTGTTTATGTAGCTGAAAATGCATCACTTCAAATGAAACGCAGTGTGATTTCAGGATTTAATCCTGCCGTTTTATTAGACAGTAAAACAGAAATTAATGATGCTAACTTAAAGAAAATCAAATTTGAGGAGATGTTTTTCAATCTATGTAATGGAAACATCTTTACAGAAAACAATTCTAATAATGAAAACTTAGAATACTGGTATGGTAACAGCATCTTCTTTAATGTTTATTCACAAAGTGATAACAAAGAAACATTCGTTGATATATTTAATGCTAAAAGACCAGATTTTAGACTTCAATTAGGAAAAATCACAGCATCTAGCGGAAAATAAAATTAATTTATATTTATTTTACTAGCGGTTTTTTTAAAATCAATAGAAGAATATTACACTTATGTATTAGTTTGAAAATTATTTAAATTAAATCTTTACATAAAAAACAACAAAAATAGCCTTACCGATGGTACCATCAGTAAGGCTATTTTGATTGTTGAATATTTCTGCACCAACAAACACATATAATTTATTGAAGCAAAATAATAAATGGCGCTTAAAAAAGACAGCCTGGTCTGCCATTTATCCATTGTCACTGCTAATTCCATTATTTTAATGCTTTGATAAATTCAGGTTTGATGGTTTTTTTGATGTTTTTTGCTGTCATGCCAAATTATACCAAACTGATTAAAAAATGGCTGTATCAATAATTATATGCAACTAAAACAATCCTATTTCACAACTTAGAGAACAGATTTCTCTGAATCAGATTTTACAGAAAATCTTAAGCGTCTAGAAAGATTAGATTAAAAAGACGATCAGATTGCACCTGACTACAAAAGCTGAAAAATTTTTAAAAAATGAAAATCTAATTTAGTATACTGGATTTCCTCATTCTGAAAATCTTCTTATTTTTCACATTTTTCCTCATAAACAACATTTTTTATAGATAATACCATTCTTCTAATTCTCTCTTTTATATTAAATTTACAACAAAGAAATAATACACGCCCCAATAACCAATTAAACGCTAAAGAATGTTACATCATAGACTTAAGTTACTTACTTTTCTACTGCTTTTACCTGTTACGTTTGTTCATGCACAGCAGGAATTAAAAATGCATTACGATAAGCCCGCAAAAGAATGGACGGAAGCACTCCCTATTGGAAACGGAAGACTTGGTGCCATGATATTTGGAAAAATCGAGGAAGAATTAATACAGCTTAACGAAGCATCTCTGTGGAGTGGCGGTCCTGTAAAAGCAAACGTCAATCCTGATGCTTTTCAGTATTTAGCCCCTGTGCGTGAGGCATTAAAAGAAGGCAATTACGAAAAAGCATACGACCTTACAAAAAAAATGCAAGGTATTTACAGCGAAGCCTACATGCCTTTGGGAGATCTCCTTTTAAAACAAAATTTTGACAACAAAAAGCCTACCGACTATTATCGAGATTTAAACATTCAGGACGGTATTGCTACAACTTACTTTACAATTGAGGGAGTAACGTACAAGCGGGAAATCTTTGCTTCGGCTCCCGCTGAATGCATCATCTTAAAACTTACCGCCAGCCAGCCAGAAAAACTATCGGTTTTTGTAAGCACCAAAAGTCTTTTAAAAAACAGCATCACAGCGCAAGAGCAGATTCTTAGCATGAAGGGAAAAGCTCCTGCTCATGCTGACCCTAATTATATTGAGTACAATAAAGAACCTATTATTTATAAAGATACGGCCAATTGTCGTGGTATGCGTTTTGAGTTACTCGTTAAACCGATTATAAAAGGCGGCAAACTTACTACGCTTGGTGATGCACTGAAAATAGAAAATGCTACCGAAATTTTATTAGTAATATCAGCTGCGACCAGTTTTAATGGTTACGATAAATGCCCTGATAGCGACGGTAAAGACGAGCACCAACTAGCGGAAGATTATTTAAAAAAATCGACCAGCAAAAAATATGAGGAACTGCTGAAAGAGCACCTCGAAGATTTTCATTATTTTTTTAATAGAGTCTCGCTAAAACTCAACAAAGAAGAAAAAAATAAATCATCACAAACTATCGAAACACGACTGGAACAATACTCAAAAGGTGGGGAAGATTCTGGACTTGAAGCATTGTTTTTTCAATACGGAAGATACTTGCTTATTTCTTCTTCCCGAACTCATGGAGTGCCAGCAAACCTTCAGGGAATCTGGAACCAGCACCTCCGTGCGCCCTGGAGCAGCAACTACACTACAAATATTAATTTACAAATGAATTATTGGCCTGTTGAATCTGGCAATTTGAGCGAATTATTTTTTCCATTAGATGAATTAATAAAAAATCTATCGGTGACAGGTGCTGAAACTGCAAAAAACTTCTATCATGCTAATGGCTGGGTAGTACACCATAACTCTGATATTTGGGGCACCAGCAATCCTGTTGGTGATTTTGGAAAAGGCGATCCAATGTGGGCCAATTGGTACATGGGAGCCAACTGGTTAAGCAGGCATTTATGGGAACATTATCAATACACAGGAGACATCGAATATCTTAAAAAAGTGTATCCAATTATCAAGGGTGCGGCCACTTTTACATTAGACTGGCTGCAGCAAGACAAAGACGGGTATTGGGTTACCATGCCCTCGACATCTCCTGAAAACAAGTATTATTATGATGGAAAAAGAAAAGGAACAGTAACCACAGCAGCCACTATGGATATTGCAATTATAAAAGACCTATTTTCTAATACCATAGCGGCTTCGACTCAATTAAATATTGATCCCGATTTTAGACAAACCATAGAAAATGCAAACAAAAAACTATTACCTTTTAAAATTGGCAAAAAAGGACAATTACAGGAATGGATTGAAGATTTTGAAGAAGAAGATCCACATCATAGGCATACTTCACACTTGTATTCTTTGCATCCTGCCAACTTAATATCTCCTTTGAATACACCAGAATTAGCCGCCGCTTCAAAACGTACATTAGAACTTCGTGGTGATGATGGGACAGGTTGGAGTCTTGCATGGAAAGTAAATATGTGGGCCAGACTTTTAGATGGCAATCATGCTTATAAACTATTTAGAAAACAGCTTCGCCTCACGAAAGACAATGATTCTGAATATGAAGGACATGGTGGCGCTTATCCTAATCTTTTTGATGCACATCCGCCATTTCAAATTGATGGAAACTTTGCAGGAACAGCTGGAGTCATAGAAATGCTAATGCAGAGTCAAAACAATGAAATACATTTATTGCCGGCGCTACCAGACACGTGGCATCAGGGCGAAATTGAAGGTGTTGTAGCCAAAGGCAATTTTGTTGTTGCTATTGCGTGGGACATGAATAAACTGAAAACCGCAACTATCACTGCAAAAAACGACGGTCCTTGCAAAATTAGAATAAATGAAGCCTTCAGTATTAAGGGTATTGCTAGCAAAAGTGAAAAATCAGCAATTGGGTATACCTTAATTTTTAAAGCTAAAAAAGGCAAAACATATACAATTAGAGCTACAGAATAATAACTAAATAAAACAAACGAATCATTTTTTACGAAAATGCAAACCAACAGTGTTTGCCACTTAATTTAGCAGCAAAACTCCCCCATTAGAAGGAATTTTTATTTCTACTTCATGATCATCATTTAGTTTTATTGCTTTAATGTTTCCATTTAATTTTTCATCATCAAAGTAGTGCTTTAATGCTGTGCCGGAAACAATCATTGGGAGTTTTATTTTAGTTATAAAAGTCTCCTTTTGAGCATTCACACCAGCAATATACCATTTTGCTTCTTTTCGGCGCGCAAGCACAACATATTTCCCTGGATATCCTTCCAAAAAAAGAACTTCATCCCAAGTTGTAGGTACTTCTTTCATAAAATTTATGGCCCAGGCAGGAGCATCGGCTAAATTATTTGGTGCTAATGCAAAATGCTGAACGCCACTTTGAAAAAGTACCGCAGTCGCTAATGCAAATACATCAGAAGTGATTCGTTTTGAGCCTTTGTTAGGAATATTTTCGCTATTGTAAAATTTATTTAAAGCACTTCCACCGAAATCCATACTTCCCACAACATTTCGGATAAAAGTATGTGTGGCGGCATTGGACGCTTCATTATCACAACTTGCTTGTCCAAAATACAAATTTTCACTCGCTAAAACAGCTTCACTAGCGGCAAAATTGGGATACATACGCTCCCATCCTCTTGGTAATGTACAACCGTGGAAAATAACCATTAGACCAAAATCATTTGCATCAGTTAGAATGTCTTCGTATAATTTCATGGTCACTTGTTTGTCGCCACCAAAAAAATCTACTTTAATTCCTTTTACCCCTATGCTTTTCATCCACGCCATTTCCTGACGGCGTATTGTGGGATTATCCATCTTACCTCTGGGACCTTGCGGTGCATCATTCCAATACCCATTCGAATTATACCACAAATACAAACCAATACCTTTTTTTGCACCATATTCAGCTAGTTCGGCTATTTTTTCTTTTCCTATCTGAGTGTCCCAAAGCGCATCAATTAAAATCGTTTCATACCCCATTGAAGCACTAAAATCTATATATTGTTTCTGTACTGGAAAAGTAGTATTATTATCCATTTTAATAATCCAGCTCCATGAACCTTTGGTATATTGGTATTCTTTTGAAGCTTCGTATTTTGGTTTAACCAAATCAAATGGGATAGTGGTCGCTACAATTGGAGCCAGAGTTTCTCCAATAGTTATGGTGCGCCAGGGCGTTTCACCTAGGAGCGATATTCCTGGTGCCGTGGTTCCGTTACCGTTATTTTCTCCAGCCATGGGAAATCCGATAGTATATAATCCTTTATCATGACCGAGTAACCTACTGCCACAATAACCACTGTCTACACCTGTTTCGGATAGTAAAACCCATCCATCGTTTTTTACTTTAAAAAGACATGGAAACGTGTAACCTTCACCGATGCCATTTTTGCCCATCGGAGCATCTAAAGTATAAGAAGTTTCATAACTTGGAGCCGTTCTGGCAAATCCTGTCATGGGCTTACTTTGCGGACAGAGAAATGTTGTCGTTCCTTCGGGCAGAAGAAAGCCAGAAGACTCTTCCTGTACCACGCACGAACGAGATTCATTTTGAGGATATACCTTGTATCTGAAAGCTACATTATTATTACTCACCCTGAATATAATGTCGATAGCCATTTTTCCGTCTTTTGTAAAAGAAAACACAGCCTCATTTGTAACATAATGTACATTACGCTGCTTTATATTAGGAAGTTGATAGGTTTCATTGATTTTATTTTGATCTGGATCGGTTTTTAAAAATAATCCTGTACTAAAATCACCAACATTGGTGGTAAGACCAAGCGGGGAATTTTCGAGAAAAGTTTTTTGATTGTATGAAATACTATAGAATGGCATTCCGTTAGAAATAGAAAGTAAAACTTTCAGTTTACCATCGGGGCTTGTTACCACCGATTGTGCGTTCAATTTTAAAAAACAAAACAAACACAAGTACAAAAGATATTTAAAATTCATAACTGTCTTTTCGTTTATTAATTTATTTAGAAAACATCCAATAATCAAAATATAAAATCTGACTGGAAGCTTTTCCTTTAAATACAAAATAGAGATCATGTATTCCGGATACTTTTTTAACATCCGTTTTTACTAACACCCAGCGATCATTTCCGCCCGTCATGGGAACTTCAACTTTACCTATCAGTTCTCCTTCTACACTATCCAATCTTATTTCAAGAGCTACATTTCCGTTGTGAATAGTTCCTAAACGGGCTGTAAATTTTGAAGCCCCTTCTTTTCGAAAATCAACATCTCTTACTTTCGTAAAAGCATCATTTTTCATGGCTGTAATAAAAACTCCAACCTGCTCATTTTGCATCGCTTTTACCTCTTTTGACCAAGCTATTGTTTCTGCTTCGGTTTTAACATAAGGATTGAGGACAGCGATCCCTTTCTTAATTCCCTCGGTCATATTGAGTTCTTTTATTTTTCCATCTTGTTGAAAAGACATTTCTTCTACCGATACTGAGCGGGTGAAACCTCCTCCTCCAGGCAAAGCGCCGTTATGATAGAAAAAATAGGTTTTCCCTTTAAAATCAATAACTCCGGGGTGATTTGTAAAACTTGTGCCCTGAGTAGGCATTACAATACCCTGATATTTCCAGGTACCGGTCAGACTTTTGCTCATAGAATAACCAATATGTTCCGGAATCGGACCAGCTGCAAAAAAAAGATAATACCAATTATTTCGCTTATAAAGCCACGGTCCTTCTTCGTAAGTGGTCGGCCTTTTAGGGTCTTCTTTTCCAAGTCGTTTCCCAAAAGATTCAACGGTATTGGGAATTGTTTTTATCTCTCCATCGAAAGAAATCATATCCTCGTTTAATCTTACAAAATAACATTCCGGATTGCCCCAAAACAGATACGCCTGACCATTATCATCAATAAAAACGGTAGGATCAATATCGGCATTACTGTTACGAATGAGTGGTTTTCCTAAAGGATCAATAAAGGGCCCGTAAGGACTATCTGCAACGGCCACTGCTATTGATCCCTGACCCTCTTTGTTGGTGATAGGGACGTACATATAAAACTTGCCATTACGCTCTATACATTGAGCTGCCCAAGCATTCATTTTGGCCCAGCTGAAGTTTTTATAAGATAAAATCACACCATGATCCGTCCAGTTTACCATATCTTCTGTGGTGTATAATTTCCAGTCATTCATAGTAAACCACGTTGAATTGTCTTCATCATGAGTCGTATACAGATAGACTTTACCGTTATAAACCATCGGACTTGGATCTGCTGTGTAATTTGTCTGTACAATCGGATTTTGACTAAAACCCATCAGAGGAACGAAAATTAATGCTAAAAAGCTGCTTTTTTTTAAATCCATTGTTTTTTTATTAATCATGTTCAACGATTGTTTTTAGATTTTAGAAAAAGGATTAATTGCCACAATTATGGTTCATGTAGCACATTATTGAAACTACTAACATAAAAATCTTTTATACTTATATTTTAAAATTTGACTTCTTTTTCCTCTAATTTTACATGCTACCTTGTAATGGTATCACCAATATAGAAATAGTCAAAATCTACAAAACCGCCAACATTTTTAGTGGCATAATTGAACAACCCAAAACGATATCCCATAAAATGAGGAATTGTATACGGTAATTTTATTGTGCTTCCGATGCTCATCCATTTTTTTCCGTCAAGGCTGTAGAAAAATCTGCCCGTATCTGCTTTGTCTTTAAAATTGCATTCGGCTTTCAAGTAAACTCTGTCCTGACTTAAAGAAACACTTTCAATTTCTAATGGATTATCTTTGGCGGCTTCGATCATTACAATTTTTTTCGACCCTTTTTCAATTTTTACACCCACCAATCCATAATTCTTTTGTAACAACGAAAGTCCCGCAAAGTCGCCGTCTTTCATTTTAGAAACTTCCAAAACAGTGGTTCCTGTGCATTCGGGTCCAAAAGTTCTTTGTGTTAATGTATTTTTAGCCTGAAGAAAAGTACTGTCTGTTCTAGCCGTTTTTAATCTTAAATACCCTTTTCTTTCTTTTACAGACCAAAGCGAGTTATCTGGATTATGGCTCCATTGCCACACCAAAGGCAAATCGCTATCAGTTTTTTTTCGATTAAAATCATCAGATTGTACAATTCCAGGAATTAAATCTTTGCTTGCAGGCAAATCAAGATTATCGGGAACTTTATCATTCTCGCCCAAGATTGGCCAGCCATTCTCCCATTGAACCGGAACCAGATAAGGAATACGGCCCACGCCACCGGAATCTCTAAACAAATAAGAAAACCATCTTCCGTCTGGTGTGTCTATAATTCCGCCTTGAGCGACACCTAAATCCTGTAGGGCTACTTTTCCTTCCCAAGGTCCCAAAATATGATCGGCTTTGTGTATAATAACAGTGCGCATCCCTCCTTTTGGCCACGTTATATTAAACAAATAATATTTTCCTTTAACTTTAAAAAGCTGCGAACCTTCAGACTGTAACATGATATTATTTCCTGCGGGAGCACTCGCATTTTCGATCAACACCTTTTGGGTTTCTTTTTTTACATCCGAAAGATCTGATTCTAACTCTATAATTTGGAGTTTTCCTGCTCCCCAAACCATATAAACTTTACCATCATCATCAAAAAAAATCGAGTGATCATGATACGAATCATTTAAAACCACTTTTTTCCAAGGCCCTTTTTCAATGTTTTTGGTAGAAAAAATATACGTTTTACCCGTTGTTCCAGAAAAAGTGCTTACATAATAAATACCATTATGATAACGAAAACTGCTGGCCCAAGAGCCTCTTCCGTAATCATTTTTTCCGTTATTTAAATTTAAGCGGTCATTGTTATCCTCGAGTGTTTGATAAACGTAGGTAAGAAGCTCCCAATTTATTAAATCCTTAGATCTCATTATGGGCAAACCCGGATTCATGTGCATGGTGGTACTGCTCATGTAGTAAGTGTCGTTAACCCTGATCATAGACATATCGGGTACATCGGCAAATACTACAGGATTTTGAGCTTTATTTTGTTGCCCGTAAGTGCTTTTGACCAAACCAGCCAGCAAAATAATCCATAAAAAAGCTTTTCTTATTTTCATAGTTTATTTTATAATTGAATTAAAAAACAACACCTCATCATTTCTGTTTTATTATAATTTTAAAATTCTTAGCTGATTAAACTTTGGGCTATTAAGATCCGCTTTTACTGTTATTTTAATGTTTATCACTTCCAATTTGTCTATATTCAGCCTAATTACGTTATTTTCTAAAGACACTGTCTGTGCAGGTTTATCATTTACAAGAATTATAATGGCATCAGTTTTAAGTTCCTCTATACTGCTTATATCCAAAAATCTACCCGAATTATTTTTGTTTATTAGTTGATATGAAATATAAGAACGGGTACTTCTCCAAGACTTTCCATCGTCGTAACCTGAATTCGTTTTCTCGCCTTTGTAAAGATGATCTACTTCTGACTGCTGTTCTCCGCAATTAATCTTGTCTACCGTTTTTGCCTCAAGCATCATCGCATCCGCTTCCTGTTGTTTAAGCAATGCCAGTTTTTCTTGAAACTGCTCTTTTGAATAGTTTTGAAAGTACATTTGATAACGTGCGTCATGTACCTTAAAAAAGGGTTCTAATTCTAATGAATCTAAACTGAAACACATATTACCCAATTCCTTGAGGTTTTTAATATAATCTTCCTGATCTCCCACAAGTGCAAAAGCTTTATCCAGAGAATAATATTTACCGCTTGCTGTGTGTCCCATGCGGCTTTCGTCAGCAAATAAACCCTCTACATCTTTTGTTCCTGTTTTAGCGGCCAGTACAATTGGACCGTTGACAAATGCACTCCAATTTGATCCATCAGGCAGTCCTTCTAAACGTGTTGTAGTTTTGAATCTTACCGTTATACGATCTCCCGATTTCCATTTTCTTTTGAGTGTCACATAACTGGATGGTCTGGCTTCTATTTGCTGCGATTTATTATTTATTAAAATTTCGAAATTTTTTGCCCATTCTGGACATCTGATATTGAAAGAAAATGTTTTGCTTTTTTTAAGTTTTAAAACCAAGTCAGTAGTATTTTCAAACGGAAATTTTGTGGTTTGTTCCATCTGAATATCTTTTTCTGTCCATTGTAATATTGAAGGAATAAAAAGATTTACAAAAAGATCATTATCCGAATGGCTATAAATTAGTTCTCCGTATTTGGCATGATTTTCAAGCCCTGAACCTACACAACACCACATACTAGTTTCTGGCTGAGAATATACTCGATAATGATTGGGTCTAATAGGAGTAAAATAGACAAATCCGCCTTTTTCTGGATGTTGACTTGACAGAATATGATTATAGAGTGTGCGCTCATAAAAATCAAGATAACTGATATCATTTTTGTCCAGAAATAAAGCTTTACTAAGACGTTCCATGTTATAAGAGTTACAGGTTTCCGGTCCCTGATTGGATCTGGTCATACTGCTGAAATCATCCGTGGGATTGAAATGTTCGCCAACACTGTTTCCTCCAAAGGCTACACTGCGTTTTTGAGTCACATTTTTCCAAAAGAACTGTGCAGCATCTGACCATTCTTTATTACCGGAAAGCGATGCAATTTTTTCAAAACCAATAACTTTTGGTATCTGAGTATTCGCATGAAGCCCCGTTAATTTATCTTCTTTTTTCAATAGCGGATTTAAAAGCGCCAGATGAGAAATTTTTTCAGCTGTTTCTAGATACTTCTTATCTTTTGTGAGGATATACAAATCTGCAAAAGACTCATTTATGCCGCCATGTTCTGTTTTTAATATGTTTTGTATCTGCTCCTCTGAAAGTGGACGGATGAGTTCAATAAACCAGTCACCGAGTTTTATCAAAACATCTTTTGCCTTTTCATTATGTGCATAACGGTAAGCATCATTTAAACCTGCAAAGAGTTTATGGATATTGTACAGCGGTACCCAAGTATTATTCAATCCAAAAGTGCTTCCATCAATATCACCATTGTGAAGTCGATCCCAAAAAACCTTTCCCTGCGGAATTCCTCCCACATAACCATTGTCATTCTTATCCTGGCAAATAGCTAATTCTGAAATCATGTAATCTAATCGGTTTTTAATCTCTGTATTTCCGGTGGAAGCATACATCATTGCCAGCGCAGAAAGATAATGACCCGCAATATGTCCGTCAAGACCTATACTTTCCCAATTACCATATCGCTCTGCTTTTATAGGCATACCAGAAGCTATGAGGTAAGGTGCTAACAGTTTATCAGGATTCAACGCCAAAATATATTTAAGATCTACATCCTGAGCATTTTTAAAAGGACCTTCTTTTAGTCTTACTTGATTTAAACCGAACGAATGCATTTGGGCTGTTGCCGAAAACCCCATGAATAATCCGAGTAGACAATATGAAATTTTATATTTTATCAAAGCAATTTTCATCATATTTTGTAATTAAAAAGCTGTCGAATTTTATATTTTTATATGATAACAACGCTATATTTATAACTGACTGCTATAAACCATCTTTAGAAATCATTTCACTCTCGGGCGGCCCTAAATAAGAAGGTTTTAATCCTCCGGTGTCAATCAAAATTTTCTGCAAAACAATTCCGGGATCCAAAACACGAAAACGCAAAACATGTCTTCCTGTTTTTGAAATAGTCTGTTTAGTAACCGAATGTATCAGATGTTCTGCCTGCCACTTTCCTAATTCACCACGGTAGTGTCCATTAAAATTAATGAGCTGCGGTTTTTCTCCATCAAAAGAAACCTCGTAACGAAGTCCTTTATTGCTGTTAAAATTAAGCGTAGGAGCCAAAAGCAACTCAACATTAAATTCGCCTGTAGAGATAAAATCAATTTCATATTCCACAGCAACATTATCGTCTGGTTGTGGATAAATGTGCTGCGGAAAAGTAGTAATACCGCTTTGTGTCTTTCCAAAATCGGGAATTACTTCCCAGTGGATTTTATCTGTGTTATTCGATTTAGAAAAATTCGCTGCTTCAATTGAAACATAACCTTCTTTTTCAACGAATACTTTTCGCACTATCTGATCCTTTTCTGAAACATAGTCGATTTGAGGCAGAATATTTTTAGGAGTATCATACCAATTTTTGTATCCGATGCGCATCTGATCCATAATGTGCGTCCATTTTCCGCCAGAAATTTCATTATTATATTTATTTTGAAGAACAGAATCTCTCTCAAAATTGCTTTTTACCTCATCAGCAAAAACATTGGCCAAAATATTTTTCTCTGATGCCAATTTTCTGTTTTTGGCCTGAGCAAAATACATTTCGTAAAGATTACAGCAGGCATCTATCGGGTACAAAACCAATTGAAAATAAGCGTCTTTATAGTCATTTGGAAGATCATTGTAAATTCGATACGCATCAAGGGCCAGATTCTTGTAATCATTCACTACCGATTCAAATTCGTTGTAATTTTCAAGACTGTAGGTTTTACTGTCGAGCGTCTCCGGAGTAACTCTTCTGTTAAACTTTGGATAGGTATTTAATAACCTTGCGATCTCTTTTGCATGTTTTGTTCCGAATTGCTCTGCCGCCCATTTTTGGGTAAATTCAGTAAGATTCTGAGAGATGAACTTATCCGGATTCCATGCCATTTCTAAAAAGAAACTTATAGGAAACTCCATTGGTTTGAGATCGCCCACATTAACAATCCAGACTTTATCAACACCATGCGAATAACTCAGATTCATCTGTTCCCAAACTCTCTGGATCGGACTAATGTTAATCCATTTTGAGTTTCTTGGGCCTCCTACATAATCAAAATGATAATACATGCCGTAACCGCCTTTATGCATGGGTTTGCTAAGGTCAGGAAGTTTACGCACATTTCCCCAATTATCATCACAGAACAACAAAATAACATCGTCCGGAACGCGCATTCCCTGATCATAATATTCCTGAACCTCTTTGTATAAAGCCCAAAGTTGAGGTGTTTTTTCGGCTTTTTTTTGTGTTACCTCAGCAATAATACTTCGCTGTTCTTTTACGATATTTTCCAGAAGACTGATATTAGTTCCTTTGCTCATCGCTTCATCGCCATCACCCCTCATGCCTATCGTGACCAATTTTTCCCAGTTTTTACTGCGCTCAATACCGCCCTTCCAGAATTGATCTAACACTTGTTTATTTTTGGAGTAATCCCATACATTTGGAAGATTATTTTTCTTAATATAACGATGCCAGTCTGTCTGTGCCAGAGCCAAAGGTTCATGATGAGAGGTGCCCATTATAATCCCCATTTCATTCGCCAAAGGTCCGCTGGCAGGATCATCATCATAAAAAGCATTGCCCCACATTGCAGGCCAGATATAATTTGCTTTTAAGCGAAGCATCAGTTCAAAAACTTTTTCGTAAAACTTACTATTAAACCCTCCAAATGTAGCTTTGGCCCAACCGCTTAATGCCGGCGCTTCATCATTGAGGAAAATCCCTCGATATTTTACAGCAGGTTCTCCATCGCTGTATATTCCTTTTACAAAATAAAGGCTTTCTTTTTTCTCTACAGGAACATCCGCCCAGTAATACCAAGGCGAAACACCAATTTGTCGGGATAATTCGTAAATTCCGTAAATAGTTCCGCGCTTGTCACTACCCGCAATTACAAGTGCTTCTTCTACTCCATCAAACGGATTTTTTACATTCTGAATACTAAATTTTTCGTTTTTTCCCTGAAGTGACTTTCCATCTATTTTTTTTCTTCTAATTAAATCATCAATTACATCGTTCGCACCGATCATTCCGATTATGATTAATGGTGAAGACCGATTTGGATTTTGATTGAAAATTACCGGTTTTTCTCCTGTAACTTTTTCAAAATCAAACTGTAAATTAGTAACAGCCCTCAAAATACCAGCATCCAATCCTGCATTCACAAAAAATGAAAGAGGTGCAGATTTATCTTTAAGTACAATAACATCATCACTTTTTTGAGTCGTTATAAAAGGCTGAGCTGCTTTTGAAGACATACCTGTACAAAGTAAGACCAGTATGATGATGAATGTTGAAAATCTATTCATTGGATTTTTTTTAGATTAACGATTCAGTTAAAATTTATAAGATGCAAAACTGGACTGATCGACAGGCTTAAATAAAAACTGTGAAAACATGTACAAACCATTTTTCCAAACCTTAAAATCATGCACACCGGGCTCAATATAATAAATATGCGGTACCTCATTTTTATCTAAATAATCATGAGTTCGCTTGCTATTGTCAATAAGCCGATCATTATCTCCGCAGGAAAACCAGAGGAGTTGTAATTTCTTTTTTGCTTCTTCGGGATTAGGAAGCAATTCTTCCGGCATTTTAGTATTTGGAGCCGCTGAGAATGCACCAACCCAAGCAAATTGATCTAAATTTCCTAAACCGAAATTCAGAGACTGCCCTCCTCCCATAGACAATCCGGCAATTGCACGGTGCTCGCTGTCTTTGTACGTAGAGTATTTTTTTTCAATAAAAGGAATTAAATCATTGAGTAAATCTTTTTCAAAGACGGCAAATGCTTCTATCTTCTCCGGAGCCATTATATTTCCGGAAGCGCTGTCATCTTTCATCGCTCTGCCATTTGGCATGACAACAATCATGGGTTCTATTTTTCCTTCAGCATAAAGATTGTCCAATATAATCTGAGGATTCCCTTCGTTGAGCCATTCTTTTTCATCACCGCCTATACCATGTAAAAGATATAAAACTGGGTATTTTTTCTTTGTATTGAAGCCTGGAGGAGTATAAACAGTTGCTTTTCTTAGAGAGCCAACCATTTTTGAATTATAACTAATGCTTTCAACCTTTCCTGATGGTATATTTGAGTTTAACTGATCATAACCAATAGGAGCATGGATTCTTAAAATCGTTTTACCATCATCCAATTTATATCCTAATAAAGACAGCATTCTCTGCGCATACCTTTTACCTAATTCTCTGTAACCCGCAGCAGTAAAATGTAAATTATCATCTGCACCAGCGCATCCAGAGGATGAAATTACGTATGAATTGGGTATCGTTTGTGGCAGTTTTGCAATAATTTTGTTCATGACCGCACACTTACCATTCTGGTCTTCACCTACCGTCTCACCAGAAAGCAACGGTACTTTTTTAGGGTCTAGATTTAAATCTTTCATCAAATTATCGTAGACAATTTTTACCTTCTTCGGCCAAAGAGTGTCATTGGTATTCGACTCACCCTGATGTAATAATATACCTTTGATTACTCCTTTTTTCTGTGCAATTCTGGCCATCTCTACAAGTCTCGCATAGGGATTACCGTCGTATTGCTTGATCATGCCTTTCATCCAGTCGGGTGCTGTTGCGATATAACTCTCCGATTTATCTTTATCAAAAAGTTCAATTTTACAGCCTCCTACGGCAACATTTATAATACCAATTTTAACATTTTTTGGCAGATCGGCCACCATAGTCTTTCCAAAATAATCCGTTAGGGTTAGTCCGGTTGTACAGCGGCATAATGGCGGTATGGCAGTGTACCAATTACCCATTTTTCGTCCCATTTCTGGACAGTCTACCGCTGCCAGAACCTGAAATCGATCGTCTACCCCAACCTTATCCTGAGGCTCGATTTTAGCGCTGCCTTCCATGTTAGATTGTCCAAAACTCAAATAAACCTGAAAATCAGCATCCTGTGAATACCCTTTTTGTCCTATTGAAAAAAGAACAGCAAATGCAAAAAATTTAATTATTGATTTCATCATATCGATATTTTTATTGTCAAAATCATTTGAAACTGGAATAGTGAAAATTTAATCCAATTCTAAAAACAAAATACTGTATTTTATTACTTGAATAAATCAATATTTACAGCCTGTCCCATCGTAAAATAGCCTAATTCGTTAGGATGTAAAAAGTCGCCGTCATGCATGTTTGACAAAATCGTTTTTGAACCAATTTCTGAAATCATTACTTTATCAAAATCAATTACAGCATCAAAAGCATTACTATTTCGAATCCATGAATTAACGAGATCTCGAGCTTCCTGCCTGTAAAGTGTATCATAAAATGATTTTTCGAAAGGCAAAATAGTACAACCATAGACTTTAATACCCTTAGCATGAGCTTTATCAATCATTATTTTATATGCTTCAATAAGATCTTGAGCTATGCCAGGTGCATCTTCAGCACGTCTAATTCCGCCAATATCATTGATGCCTTCAAGAATTAAAAGCCATTTTGCCCCTTTTTGAGATAGTACATCCCTGTCAAAACGATCCAATGCAGTAGGGCCTAATCCTCCTCTAACCACACAGTTTCCTCCAATACCCAAATTCAAAACTCCTAATTTTTCAGTTTTTTTATCTGCAGACAATCTTGCCGATAAGATATCAGTCCATCTATTTTGCTTATTGGTTCCTGATCCGCGACCGTCTGTGATAGAATTCCCAAGACAAACTATCGTGGCAGAATCGCTATTAGCACTGACATCCAGTCCCATAATCGTGTACCAGTGATCTGTTTTTATGGCTCCGTCAAAAGCTGCATTAGTAAGATTATCGCCCTGAAGCAGATATGAAGTCGTACGCGAACCCGGATGCCCCGAAGTTTTTGCCGAAGTTGCCCCATAATGAATAGTAATCGCCAATAGCTGTCCAGACTGCAATTCAAAATCAAAAGCATCTGAAAATACTTCCTCACCGGGATTCATTGTTATTCCGGGATTACCCATAAAGCTGAGTGTTTTTTGCGTCTTTAAATCAACAATTGGTGCATTGACAACATTTGCCACGCTAACAGATTTCAGGACTGTTGGCTGATCACTGAAGATGTTCGAAAAGCGGAGTCGTAAACGTTTTCCGCCTACTGAAACCCTGATAATTTGTCGTAAAGTATTCTCTGAAAGCCCCGGAACAGGTGGCATGTTATGCGGTTCTACCAACATCTGCGCGCAGGCCCAGGTGCCTACCCAATGCTCATTATTTAATTTACTTTGTGCAACTAACGATGACGGATTACAGATACAACCCCAAACCAGAAAGAAAAATTGTAAAAAAAGTAGCCGTCTAAAATAATCCTTTTTCATATTTAATTTATAAAATTAATACGATTGCAATTTGATATTTTTTTATTCTGGTTGAGCATCATTTGCAGCCGTAGCGTATAATCCTATTAAGGCACCTGTAAAACCTCCGGCGACATTTGTTGACAAAATATCTCCAGAAACGCTTCCGCCCAAGTTGACAAAATCAACTCCGTTTAAGGCATAACCAAATTCATAACTGTCACCTGTGGCTTTAACCTGCAAACGGAGGTTCTTTTTCATGTCAATTTTAGTACTTGCAACAATGGTTGATTGCCCATTTTCTGTTCTCTGCAACACGATATAAGTATCATTCCCTTTTTTTGTTACACCAAATACATAATTAAATCGCTCGCTCTGCAAACACACAATTCCGGCAAGATCCTTTTCTGAAGAGGGTTGATAATCAAGTGTGGTCGAAAAAGAAAAAGTATTGTGCTGTTGTCTGTAAAAAAGTGTAGAAGTAGGTTTAATTTCTTTAATATTTACTTCGAATGGCTTAATCTCTAATCCTTTTTTTGTTATGGAAATAAAATTTTCTCTTGGTCCTCTGAGGCCTATCCAACGATAGTCTAATTTTTCGTTTGTAAAATTTTCGGTAAACGTAAAGTTGCCATTAGGAAAAAATCCTTCTCTTCCCGTTTTATTTTCGACTCCTTTGGGCATTTTTAATTTTGGTCCCATAGGAACTAATCCGTTTTCAAAAACAGGAAAAACTCCTGACCAGTCTACAGGCAACATAAATGTTTCACGTCCTGCATTTACACGATCTTTATCATTAGGACGAATACCCAAAAAGACGCCATAATATTTATTGTCTGGCCCTACTACTAAGTCAGCATGTCCTGCCCAATCTACTTTATTGACCCTGTCTTTTGGAAAATATCTTTGTGTAAGGATCGGATTATTAGAGGAAGGTACAAAAGGTCCTTTTGGGCTATCACTTACAAAAATCACCTCGCTGTGATTACCTCCGGTACCCCCTTCGGCACACATTAAATAATAACGCCCCTCTTTTTTATACAAATGTGGCGCTTCAATCCAGATTGGTTTTTTAGAAAGATCAACACCTCCATCAACAATAATTTTATCTGTGCCCGGAATCACTTTATCAGCTGCAACATCATATTCCCAAACTTTAATTACGCGGTGTCCCTGATACAATTCTTTGCCTTTGTCGGGAGCATCATTGTGCACGATGTAGCCTTTGCCATTATCATCAAAGAAAATACAAGGGTCTATTCCTCCAAAATCTAATTTAATTGGACTTCCCCATCCTTTCATTGGATCTTTGGTTTTTACTATAATATTGCCCAGACCTCCTGTAAAAGCGGTCACAATCATATAAAAAGTATCATTGTGCGGATTGTAAGTTATTCCCGGTGCATAAACGCCTTGGCTGATACCTGTATCGTGTGGATTAAATTCGTTAACGTTATTTAGAACGCCCCCCAAGTCTTTCCAATTTACTAAATCTTTTGAATGGAAAATTGGAACTCCGGGAAACATGGCAAATGAAGAACAGACCATGTAATAATCATCTCCTTTTCTGGTAATTGCGGGATCTGGATAACATCCTTGCAAAATTGGAGAATAAAATTCATCTGCCTTTAATGGATTATTTTTATAAATAGCATCGTCTCCCTGATAAATAACATTCGAAAAAACAGGCGATTTTATTTTCTGTTTTCCTGTAATTGTATCTTTAACTGTAACTCCTTTAAAAGAAAAGAGAAACAATAATCCTAGTAAAAAAAGTAATTGTCGTTGTTTCATTTGTGGTTGTTCTAATGTTAGTACCGCCTCAAAAAGAGGTTTTGTTTTGTTTTAAAATACTCAATTAAAGATAATTCATTACTTTCAGAAATGTCTTTTATTTAAATTTGCTCCCAATATTACTTATAAAAAGTACTTTTTTGAAGCAGATCGTCTATCAAAATTGAATTCCGTTTAAAAGCCGGGAAAGTTATTCCCGGCTTAACTAATCAAACTTAAAAACTCAACTATGCATTATTTCGTAAAGTCAACTTTTACAGTCAAAGTAAAAGTCCTTTTCTATCAAACTATATTAATACCCTGGATTTTGGTAGGCTTGTTTTTCTGCTGCTGACATTTCCATACCATCTAATTGTCCTTGCGGTATTGGGCGCAAATAGTGATGAGCATCTATAGTTCTGGTAATCACCTGTGGAGTGTGATCTCCGTAATTAGATCCACCAATTGAATATTTTCCGGCCAATTCATTCCATTTTTGAGTTCTTACTAAATCATACCAACGGTAGCCTTCACCAAAGTATTCGCGAGAGCGTTCTGATAGAATATAATTGATGTCAATTACCGCAGGAGTTGCATTTGTTAATGCGACGCTGTTATCTGCAATTTTTGCCACTCTTCCATTATTATCCCAACGCCATTTTCCGGCACGGGCGCGTATTACATTGATAAGATTTCTGGCGGTCAAAGTACCCGTTGCTCCTTTTACCGCCGCTTCTGCTGCAACAAAATAAAGTTCTGAAAATTTTGCCACTGCAAATGGTCGGGTACTTCCGGCATTTGGCTGTCCTAATCCTCCTGCATTATCTGTACGATAAGGTCCTAATTTCCATAAACCAGGATATACGATTCTGTTTATTCCTAACGGAGAAATAACATAATCAGATCTGCCTGGTAAAACTCCTGCGCCTACACCATTATCACCTGCTCCCGTAGGATATGTAATTGGGGTACCTGGTTCCTGATTAAGAAAAGTAACAATTGCATCGCCTGGTTGTATTGGTAATCCATTAGCATTGTACAATGTTGGCACGGTGGTTAGTCCAGTTCCTGTAAGATTCCAATTTCCACGGTAAGCCGAAGTAAATGTTCCGTCGTATCTTGAATCATTTGTTTTATCTGCAAAAGTATTTGTAAAAACTTCTATTGGTGGCGCCATTCTTACCCACGGGCGTCCCAAGAATTGATCGGCAGCTCGTTGCACAGAAGAAACCGAAGCTCCCGCAGCATTTTTGCTTCTTATAGCGGTATAATTCCATGTTCCCATCCAGCCTGCAAAATTATCCGGTGCACCACCGCTACCAAATGAAAGGCTTCCTCCGTTATAATATTCGCTGTCCTGTGTATGATCGGCGTAAAGCATCATCTCTTTATTACGATCATTAGATCCTAAGCTAACATCATAAAAATAATCCAGTAATGCATACGGTCCAGGATTATTAATTCCTTCTATCGCTACATCATACGCTTTCTGAAAATACCATTGCGCATTGTGCCCATCAGGATCTGTTCTTGGGGTATCAGGATAGGTCGGAATATTATTTGGGTTTTCTAACCACCATCCATAAGTCAGATAAGCCTTTGCTAATATTAAACGAGCTAGAGTTTTAGTTGCTGTACCTGTTAGACGTGGGGCATCTGGAAGTTCGTTTACAGCCGCTATCAAATCTGGAAAAACAGCTTTGGTATACACCTCAGTTACTGTGTTTCGTTTTGAAGATCTTGACGGTTTACTGTTAAATTTAAGTTCACCAGCTCCTAAATCCAAAGGAACACCTCCAAAAGTTTGCACTAATAAAAAATAATCAAAAGCTCTGAAAAATTTAGATTCTGCAATAAGACTGTTTGAAATACCCACTGCTGCGCCATTTTCGATAATTCCGCTGGCAGTATTTATATCGTTATACGAATTATTCCACAATACATCAGAACGACTCGAGTTTGGATTTATCACCCCAACTCCTGATAAGTCATGATCTTTAAAATTTCCGTCGGCCTGTTGTCCGTAGGTTGCTTCATCTGTACCAGTCTGGCTAGCATTATAAAAATAGGCTTGTCCGTAGATGTAGCGCAAGTGAGCATAATGTGAAGTTAATCCCTGCAATACGCCCTGTTCTGTTTTAAAATAGCCAGGCTCATAAAAATCATGTGGTTTTTCTTCTAAAATATCAGAGCAGCCTGCAAAGGAAAACAAAACTACTGATCCTATAATTAAATTTTTAAAAATATATCGTTTCATGGCTCTTCTTGATTAAAATGTTAAATTAAGTCCGAATAAATAATTTCTGGTAGTCGGTGTATTTGTTCCAATAACCAGAAATCTACGCTGATAGGAAGCTACTGCCTGATTTTCGTCTCCAAACGAATTGGTTTCCGGATCCATTCCAGACTGTTTGTGGTAAGGAGAGAAAAGTACAAAAGGATTTTGTGCCGTAAAATAAAGTCTAAGTTTCTCAATACCTAAATTTCTCATAAACTCCTGATCTAAAGTATATCCTAAAGTTAAGGCTCTGATTTTTACATAAGAGGCATCAAAATAACCCATTGTTGACATATATTTTGGATTATCACCACTTCTAATACCTCTTGGATTAGGATACTCAGCATCTCTGTTGTCGGGTGTCCAATAATCTACATCGACATTGCTTCTGCGTCCGTTAAGTAAATTAAGGTAACTGGCGCCTCCGTAAAGTGTACTTACCAAAACCCCTCCGCTTTTGAATGCTCCAACAGCAGAAAAATCAAAACCTTTATACATTAGATTTGTATTAAAACCACCTTGAAAATCAGGGTCAGTCTCGATAATTTGTCTGTCACTTGCATTAATTGCGCGTGTTGGCGAACCATCTGCATTAAAATCTCCTGTATATTTTACTTTTATAGATCCTACTACTGTTCCTTGTTGGTTTATACCCGTTGGACCTGGCTCTAAAATAGACATATATTGATCACCTTCCTGCCAGATGCCTACTTTTTCGTAATCATAGATAGAATTTATATTATAACCTACAAACCATGAGTTCGCCTCATCTCTTTGTGATCCAGAAGCAAGTGCCACGAGTTTATTCTGATTTGCATATAAATTAAATCCAACAGTCCAGCTTAGCCCTTTTGGATTGTCTAAAATGACACCGTTTAAAGAGATTTCGTAACCTTTATTTTCGCTTTCCCCAACGTTTGCTACATAACTGCTCACACCCGATGTTGCCGGCAAACCCACTCTTTGCAAAAGATCTTTTGTATTTGTTTTATAATATTCAATTGTACCTGACAAACGATTATTAAAGAATCCAAAATCTATTCCATAGTTCCAAGTTGTAGAAAACTCCCAACCTAAATCTGGATTAGGCAATTCGGTAACATATACACCGGTCGAATTAGTTGTTCCAAAATTATAGGGTCTCGTACTTAAAGCTCCCAAAGTAGCATAGGGATTAACAGCCTGATTAGAAGTTTCACCGTATCCTGCACGTAATTTCAGCAAACTTACTTTTGAAAACTTTTTCATAAAAGATTCATTAGAAACTGTCCATCCTGCAGAAACAGCCGGATAAGTTACCCATTTATTTCCTTTGGATAATCTTGATGAACCATCAGAACGAATGGTTCCTGAAATAAAGTAGCGGTTGTCGAATGAATACATTGCTCTCGCCATGTAAGATCGTAAACCCCATTGTGTATAGTCCTGATTGGCGGGATTTATAACGGCCTCTTCTTCACTTTGTCCTAAGTTGTAAAACTGAAATGCATCCGAAGTGATTCCGTTTCTTGATATTTGAGAAGTATTTCCTGTAAACTGCTCATTCGAATATAATCCGACAAAATTAATAGTATGCTTTTGAGCAAAAGTCTTGTCATAAGTTAACAAGTTTTCAATAAGCCATTGAGTCGATAAAGTATTGCTAATAGAAGCGTTTGATATTGTAGCAGGGTTTACATCAAATACACCTTGTCCTTCATAATAACCATTATTAGCCACACGTAAATTTAATCCCGTGTTTATTCTGTACTTTAAACCTTCAACACCAGGAATTTTAAGTTCTGCAAAAATATTATTATACGAACTAAAAGCTCTGTTTAAATTCACATAAGAATCACCTAGGTTATTAATAGATTCTCTGGTATAAACCCATTGATCGTCTGCACCCATTCTAACAGTTCTTTTTAAAGATCCGTCTGCATTGTAAGGATTAGTCAAAGGCGAAGTTCCTAAGATCGTTCCCGTGCCAATGTTGTCTCCATTTGTAACAGCGTAATTGCTATTTGTATTGAATCCAATACGAAAAGCCGATCCCAGCTGCTGGTCTAGACCTGCTCTAAGGCTAAAACGCTCATATTTTTGGCCCGGTAATACAGACTCTTCTTTATAATAGCCTAAACCTGCATTATAAGATCCGCGCTCACTACCTCCGGAAACGCTCACATCATGGCTAATCATTTCGCCAGCGCCGTAAAGCGAGTCCTGCCAATCTGTGTTCGTACCTCTGGATTCATCAACACCATCTGTATACAAACCAGCGTAATCACGAAGTGCTCCAAACTTAGCGCCATCCATCATATCGTATTTACCAAAGACTTGTTTGATACCGCTAAACGCATTATAATTAAACCTGGCTTTTTGATTTTTACGCCCTTTATTACTGGTAATTAATATAACTCCATTGGCACCACGTGAACCATAAATAGCGGTCGCAGAAGCATCTTTTAGAATATCAACCGATTTAATATCCACCGGATTAATATCGCCAATTGAACCCGCAAATGGCACTCCATCAAGTACAATTAACGGATCGTTGCTTCCTGTAAGAGACCTTGTTCCACGAATACGGATCTGCATTGAAGCTCCCGGTTTTGATGAAGTCTGTGTAAGCTCTACACCAGGTAACCTGCCTTGTAATGCCTGTGTAACGTTTGCGGCAGGCACATCATTTAATTCCTTGCCGCCAATAGACGCTACAGAGCCCGTTACAGCTTCTTTCATCTGCGTTCCATACCCGATTACCACAACCTCTTTTAAAAGACTGGAATCTTCTTGGAGAGTTACATTTATTACAGTTTGCCCGTTTACAGCAATTTCTTTGCTTTTTAAGCCTAAGAAACTAAAAACAAGAACTCCGTTGGAAGGCACAGTAATAGAATAATTACCATCAAAACTGGTACTTACTCCATTTTTTGTTCCCTTTAAATTTACATTAGCTCCCGGAATTGGACCACTTGCATCCGATACCATGCCTGTTACTTTAGTCTGTGCACTCGAATGAAGTGACAACACAAACATTAAGATCAAAAAACAAAAGCATTTTAGATGCTTCGCTTTACTTGTAACAAAAAGGTTATTCATAAAAATTGATTTAAATAGTTAAAATTCGATTTCGGTTTGGTTAATTAGTGTATTTACAACAAATATAAAAAAAACAATTAATACACAATCGGTTGTTTGTATTTTTTTTTACGAATTAACAAAAAAAACACGTTTAAAAAAACATTCTATATATTTTTAAATATAAATATTTAAACAATCCATAAACACTCAATACTTTTTAAATAAAATTTTAATGATTTAAAGAAGTTTTTTTAGATTCTTTAAAAAAATCATAAAACAAAAAAACCTAAAAAACTTGCTATCCATCAATAGTATTCAGTAAAAATGAAATACAAATAGTACTAAAATAGAGAATACATAAAATAATATCGATTGCGAATATGAATATATCTGTTATTAATTCTGTTTCTAATATTCATTAAAAACCCTTCAAAACAAACAATCGGTTGTTATATAACAAAAACTCCTTTTCAAATTGATATTGAAAAGGAGTTTAAAAGTAGTTTAGAAACTAAATAAGGGCTATTTTTTGAAATTACACTTCTATTTTTTGTTTGAATTGAACTTAAAACTCAGTAATTTTTTTTTTACAAATTCATCTTTTTGGCATCTTCTATAAATTGTTTTAACCCAATATCTGTTAGCGGATGCTTGAGTAAACCTTTGATTGCCGATAATGGCCCAGTCATCACATCAGAACCAACTTTTGCACAGTTTACAATATGCATCGTGTGACGTATAGAAGCCGAAAGTATTTGAGTTTGAAAATTATAATTATCATAAATCTCCCTTATTTCGGCTATTAAATGCATTCCGTCTGTTGAGACATCATCTAATCTTCCCAGAAATGGCGACACATAAGTAGCGCCAGCTTTGGCAGCCAATAAAGCCTGACCTGCCGAAAAGACCAAAGTAACATTGGTTCTGATTCCTCTATCAGAAAAGTATTTACAAGCTTTAATTCCGTCTGCAATCATTGGCAATTTTACCACAATTTGTTCGTGCAACTCAGCGAGTTCCAATCCTTCTTTGATCATTCCGTCAAAATCTGTTGAAATAACTTCTGCCGAAACATCGCCATCGACAATATTACAAATATCAAGGTAATGTTTTAGAATATTGTCTTTGCCCACAATACCTTCTTTTGCCATGAGAGACGGGTTTGTAGTTACGCCATCCAGAACCCCCAGAGACTGAGCTTCTTTAATATCTTCTAAATTTGCTGTATCAATAAAAAATTTCATTTTTGTGTTTTTTGGTTTGGTTAATTATTGCTTTCTAAAATATTGATTATAAGCATCGTAAAATACTTATTCAGATATAAAATAATTTTTTGGAAAAAAAATAAGGAAATTAAAGCATCCGAAAAAAACCTGGTGACCCGTTTTTTTTGATCTTTTATTGAGATAGAAAATTAAAAAAGAAACCACTAACTAAATTTCAATTTTAACGTTTTACAACTATCACACAAAAAAGAACCGAACTTTAATTTCCTTATAAAATGCTCTCAACAACCTTAGAGATTAAATATATTGGTTGATGATGTTTTCAAACAATTCCTGTTTGCCACTTTGAAGATTTAATTCTCCGTTTTCATGAGCAATTTTGTATAAATCCTGAAGATTTAATTTTCCATCAGCAAAATCCTTTCCTTTTCCAGAATCGAATGAACTGTATCTTTCTTTTCTTAATTTTTCGTAAGGAGAAGACGTGATGATTTTATCTGCGGTCAAAAGTGCTCTTGCAAAAGTATCAGCACCGCCAATATGAGCCAAGAAAACATCTTCAAGATCGGTAGAATTTCTTCTTATTTTTGCATCAAAGTTAACACCACCGCCTTGCAGTCCACCCGCTTTTAAGAAAACAAGCATTGCCTCGGTAGTTTCCTGAATGTTGTTAGGAAATTGATCCGTATCCCAGCCATTTTGGTAATCACCTCTGTTGGCATCGATGCTTCCTAACATTCCTGCTTTTGCAGCCACTTCCAGTTCATGCTGAAAAGTGTGTTGCGCCAAAGTAGCGTGATTTACTTCAATATTAATTTTAAAATCTTTATCCAATCCGTATTCGCGTAAAAAACCAATAGCTGTTGCCGAATCAAAATCGTACTGGTGTTTTGAAGGTTCCATTGGTTTTGGCTCGATAAAAAACGTTCCTTTAAAACCTTGGGCTCTTGCGTAGTCTCTGGACATAGTCAAGAATTGTGCCATGTGGTCTAATTCTCTGCCCATATCAGTGTTTAATAAAGACATATATCCCTCTCTACCACCCCAAAATACGTAGTTTTCTCCGTCTAATGCAATAGTAGCATCCAAGGCCAGTTTTACTTGTCCGCCCGCTCGGGCCACCACATTAAAATCGGGGTTGGTCGCTGCTCCATTCATAAATCTAGGATTTGAGAAACAGTTAGAAGTTCCCCAAAGCAACTTGATACCAGATTCGGCTTTTTTCTGTTTTAAATATTCTGTAATCGTAGCCAGACGTCTTTCAGATTCTACAAAAGTCGGACCTTCGGCAACCAAATCATAATCGTGAAAACAGAAATAATCAAAACCCATTTTGCTGATAAACTCAAAAGCAGCATCTGCCTTATCTTTTGCGGCCTGAATAGGGTCTGTCGATTGATCCCACGCAAATCTTTGCGTTCCTGGCCCAAACGGATCGCTACCTTGCCCACAGAACGTGTGCCAGTATGCAATAGCAAATCTAAAATGTTCACGCATGGTTTTTCCTGCCACAACCTGTTCCGGATTGTAATATTTAAAAGCCAGAGGATTGTCGGATTCTTTTCCTTCAAACTTAATTTGACCTATGCCTTTGTAGTATTCTTTATTACCTAAAACTATCATTTGTATCTTATTTATGTGTTAGTATTAATTCTAATTCTTGTTTCCATTTTTGATATGCTTTCTCGTAAGGCTCTTTGTTTTTTAGAGGTAAAAAAGTCATAACATGATCGTTGATGGTAATACTTGATCCAAATTTTTCAAAATCACCATCCCTTAGTCCAACGGCTCTGGCAGCTCCTACTGCGCCTGTTGTATTGTAAATTTCAATTTCATGTCCGATTAAAGTAGCCACGGTATTCGAAAAAATTTCTGATCGAAAAAGGTTATCATTTCCAGCTCGTATTACATTGATGGCAGCATTATCATCCTTCAGACATTCCATTCCATACACAAAAGAAAAAGCGATACCTTCCAGTGATGCTCTAAATAAATGGGCACTGCTGTGAATGTTTAAATTCAGATTTAAAAAATGAGTACCGATCGTTTTATTGTAAAACATACGCTCAGCGCCATTACCAAATGGAATCACCACTACTCCATCGGCACCAATCCCAATTTTTGAAGCCTTTCGGTTCATGGTTTCATAGGTTTCTGTGCCCATATTGTTCCGCAGCCAACGGTACTGAATACCTGCTCCGTTGATGTTGAGTAATTTGCCAATTCTTGGCGATGCAACAGCATCATTTACATGTACAAAATTATTTACTCTAGTGCTTTTATTTCCTGCAGCACTATCGCTAACGGCGTAAAAAACACCCGAAGTACCGCCTGTTGCCGCCACTTCACCCGGATTTAAAACATTAAGAGACAACGCATTATTGGGCTGATCTCCAGCACGGTAAACCACAGGAATACCAACAGGAAGCCCCGACTCTTTAGAAGCTTGTGCAGTTACCAAACCCTGATCTGTAAAATTTTCGACAATTTTCGGGGTCAATGACGGATCTATTCCATAATATTCCAGCAGCCATTGGGCAACTTTGTTTTCTGTGTAATCCCAAAGCATTCCTTCAGAAAGACCGTTTTTGGTGGTCGTAATCTCGCCCGTAAGTTTACAGGCAATATAGTCCCCAGGCAACATGTATTTGTAAATTTTACTGTAAATTTCGGGTTCATTTTCTTTGACCCATTTTAGTTTCGAGGCGGTAAAATTCCCAGGAGAATTTAGCAAATGTTGCATGCATTTTTCTTTTCCTAAATCATCAAAAGCCTTATCACCAATAGCAACTGCACGGCTGTCGCACCAAATGATAGCATTTCGCAACGAATTGTAATCCTTATCAACAATAACCAATCCGTGCATCTGGTAAGAAATACCGATTCCAAGAATTTTTGAAGCATCGATATTGGCCTCTAAAATGGCTCTTTTGGTTGCTACGCAAATGTATTGCCACCAAATTTCAGGATCCTGCTCTGCCCAATCCGGCTGCAAGGATACGATTTCCATTTCGTTTTGAGGTTCATGCAAAACAACTATCTTTTTGCCCGTAAAAACCTCTACTAAAGCCACTTTTACAGAAGAACTTCCAATATCATAACCTAGGTAATACATAATTTATACTTTTTTTTATCATTTATAAATTTAATAAATAATACTTTATAAAATTGTTCTTTAATCAAAAGCAGCCTTCTTAATCGGCTATTCCTGCCATTCCGTATGGATTAATGGTCACGATTGAACCATCTTCCAAATACTCAATTTTGGTAACCTTGATACTTCGCAAATGGGTCACGCCTTTTGATAAACTCGAATCATGGTAAAATAAATACCACTCATTGTCTACTTTACAAATCGAGTGATGAGAAGTCCATCCAATCACAGGATTTAGAATTCTTCCCTGATAGGTAAAAGGCCCATACGGATTATCTCCCGTTGCATAACAAATAAAATGTGTATCACCTGTTGAATAAGAAAAATAATATTTGCCGTTGTATTTGTGCACCCACGATGCTTCAAAAAAACGACGATCATTATCTCCTGCTAGGATATTTTTTCCGTTTTCATCTAGAATCTGAATTTCTTTTGGCGTTTCTGCAAATTCTAACATATCCTCGGTAAGAAGTGCCACAATTGGTCCTAACGCAGGTTCGTTTTTAGAAGGTTCTTCGTAATCTGGATCATAGGTATTGGCTCGGTATTTTTGAAGTTGTCCACCCCAAATACCGCCAAAATAAATGTAATACTTTCCGTCTTCATCCTCAAAAACAGCAGGATCAATACTATAACTTCCCGCAATTGGTTGTGGCTCAGGAGTAAAAGGACCTTCTGGTGAATCGCTAATTGCTACCCCAATCTGAAAAATTCCGTTGGCGCGTTTTGCCGGAAAATACAAATAATATTTTCCGTTTTTGCAGGCTGCATCGGGTGCCCACATTTGCTTTTCTGCCCAAGCTACATCCGCTACATGCAAAGCCACTCCATGATCTACAGCTTCTGATTTAATGGTTTCCATCGAAAAAACATGATAGTCTTCCATACCAAAATGATCCCCATTATCATTAAACGGAATGCCGGCATCTATATCATGTGAAGGATAAATATAAATTTTATTATTGAATACGTGTGCCGATGGATCAGCAGTATAAATATTGGAAACTAAGGGTTGTGAAATGGCTTTTTTATTAATCTCTTCGAAATTAACTTGCTCAATACTATCTTCAGGCATCGTGATATCTTTATTTTTTTAATACTAATTAAGTTCTTCTTTCTTTTAAATCCGATTCTATCTGTACTTCCATTTTTTTATTAATTTTATAGAAAAACAACAAGGCAACCCCAATTAAAAAAGGTATGGCCGGAAAAATACTAACCAATAATTTGATACCATTAATAGCGGTATCGGTTTGAATTAAAGAGTTCGGTTGATAATGATAATAGCCAAGAAAAGATGTGGTCAAAGCGCCTCCGATGCTTAAACCTGCTTTTAGACCTACCATCATTGCAGAAAAAATGATGGCAGTGGCGCGACGATTATTTAACCATTCTGAATAATCTGCAACATCTGCAATCATGGCCCACAGAATCGGGATTGTGATGCCGTAGAAAAATCCGTGGAGAATTTGAGAATAAAACATGAGGCTAACAGACTGTGCTTCAAAAAAATAAAAAGCGATAATAAACAGCGTCGAAATAAATAAAAACGTCGCAAATACATTGCGCTTGCCATATTTATCGGCTAATTTTTTAGATAAGGTAATTCCAACTATCATAAAAATAATACCACCTGCATTAAACAATCCAAATCCCGCTGCAATAGGATCATTCCCAAACTGATTCAATCCCAAACTGGCTAATACTTCTAAAATTGGTTGTATAAAAGTGGCTAACTGATCTTTATTGACATAATTTTCGAAGTAATATACATACGCACCGCCTTTCATGGCAAGAGTGATAAAAACTAATGTTGTAAGACTGAGCATGATCATCCAAGGTTTGTTTTTTGTCAAATCCTGTAAATCTTCTTTAATGCTTGATTTTTGTTCCGGTTTTGGAATAATGCGTTCTTTTGTAGTAAAAAAAGTGATTAATAACATGATGGTACCAATGATCGCCAAGACGGTCATGACTTTTTCGATACCAATTGCTTTGTCACCATTTCCAGCGCTTTTGATAATCCCAAGCATAAAAACCTGCACAAAAAACTGGGCAAACATAACCGCCACAAAACGATACGATGACAAACTGTTTCTTTCGCGCATATCGCCTGTAATCACGCCACTTAAAGCCGAATAAGGCAAATTATTACCAGCATAAAACAATAACAATAATGTATATGTGACTACTGCGTAAATCACTTTTCCTTTGTATGAAAAATCGGGTGTGGTAAAAGCTAACAAGGCGATCACTCCTAACGGAATTGCCGTTGCCAAAATCCAAGGTCTGAATTTTCCCCATTTCGTAAAAGTTCGATCTGCCAAAACGCCAATAATAGGGTTAAAAATAAAGGCTGCAATTAGTCCCACTACCAGCATGATAATAGAAGAATCCGTAGGAGACAATCCATATATATCGGTATAAAAATAAGCCAAATACGTCATCAAGGTCTGAAAGACTAAGTTAGCTGCTAAATCACCTAAGCTGTATCCTATTTTTTCTTTAATAGATAATTTGTGTGAAATGTTACTCATTATGGGTTGTGGTTATTGGGGTTAGCTTCCGATCAAAAACTGTTTTTTTTATAACAATAGTAAAGTAATCATCTTAGTTCTTAATACAACCAAAGCAGGTTTTTAAAAGAATTTTAGTTTTAAACAATCGGTTGTGTAAATGTATATAAAAATACGGAATAAAAAAATTACGACATGATTATTTTAGAATCTGAAATAAAAACAATTAATTGTTAATTATTCTGTATTAATACATTCTTTTTAGCCTAAATTATTGTTTAGTTTGCTTTAAATTCACAACACTAAAATATGCTTTTTTAGGCTGCATTTTGGCGTCAAACAATAAAGGGTAATTAGTTCTCCCTTTTATAGGCCAATCATTAAGCCACGATTGTTTATCATCTACTCCCCAAAAGGTCACTCTGCTAATTTTATCTTTATGTTTTAGGAATAATTTAAAGATAGAGGCGTATCGGTCTGCCAGTTTGATCTGAATAGAATCAGGAATTTTTTCTGCATACGGATTCATTTTCGCATTCCCTTCAAAATTTTGATTTACATCAGCACCTCTTAAATCCCAGGGATTTGGCAAAACCGTGATATCTAATTCTGTAAAAGCTACTTTTAGACCCAGAGCCGAATAAGCCAGAATGCTTTCTTCGATTACTTCCAAAGATGGACGGTCTAACTTCCAGTGTGCCTGAATGCCAACACCATCAACTTTAGCGCCGGCTGCTTTTATTTTTTTTATTAATGTAATGGCACCTTCTCTTTTAGCAGGTTCTTCTATGTTATAATCGTTATAATACAGCTGTACTTTAGGGTCTGCTTTTTCTGCCAATTTGAAAGCATCAGCCAGATAATTTTCACCCAATACATCCAAAAAAATTGATTTTCTTAACGTTCCATCTTCGTTTAAAGCTTCGTTGACAACATCCCAAGAATTGATTCTGCCTTTGTACTTAGAAACTATCGTTGAGATATGATCTTTCATAAAAGCTTTCATCTCGGTACTATCTTTTATTTGCTGCATCCAAGGTGCCAATTGACTGTGCCAGATCAAAGTATGACCGTGAATAAACATTTTATTTTTTTCGCCGTACGCCACAAATTTATCCGATAATGTAAAATCATACTTATCTTTAGAAGGATGTATGTACATCGATTTCATGATATTCTCCGCTGTAATACTATTAAATTCCTTTGTGATCAAAGAATCTGTTTTGGCCTCTTTTTCTTCAATTTGGCTGGCACTCAAAGCTGCTCCGATGTAAAAATCATCTTTGTAAGTGTTTTTTAAAGAAACCTCTTCTTTAGAAGCGCAACTGTTTAAAATAAGAAGCGATAATAGCAATAAATGGTGGTTAAGTACTCTCATTTTTATGTTTTTTGTTAGGTTAAAATTTATTTGGAGGCAACTTAGAAATTAAACAATTATCTCTGCGTCTATCATATTCACAAACAATTGTAAATATTTGGCAAACTGTAATATTTTTTTTTGAAAATCTACTGAGCTAACTTGTAAACAATACCCATTTCGAGGCCTCTAAGTTCTGCCAGTCCTTTGAGTCTTCCTACCAAAGAATAGCCGGGATATTGCTCCTCTCCTTCCTCAATGCTATGCAAAAATCCGTGATCAGGACGCATTGGCAAACTCACATTTCGCTGGTTCATCATCAACACTATTTTTTCGACAATCGCAGCCATTTTGGCATCTCCATTTAAGTGTTCTGATTCTCTAAAAACATTTTCATTCTCTCTTATCGTATTTCTCAGATGCAAAAAATGAATGCGATCTCCATAATCGTCAATAATTTTTTCCAGATTGTTTTTGGGATTTGCACCCAAAGAACCGGTGCAATAACACAATCCGTTGGCGTTTAAAGGTACAGCCTCAAAAATCGATTTGATATCATTTTCAGTCGACATAATTCGGGGCAAACCTAAAACTGAAAATGGCGGATCATCTGGATGAATGGCTAATTTTACCTGATACTTTTCAGCAATAGGAGCTACTTCTGATAAAAAGTAAATCAGATTTTTTCTTAATCTTTCATTATCAATATCAGCGTAATTATCTAATAAAGTAAGGATTTGTTCTGCTGTGAAATTAATTTTACTTCCCGGCAATCCCAACAATACATTTTTAAAAAGTAGTGCTTTTTCTTCTTCGGAAAGTTTACTGCCAAACTGTAATGCATTATTTTTCTCTGTTTCAGAATAATCTGTCTCCGCATTAGGTCTTTTTAAAAGATACAAATCAAAATAAGTAAAAGCATCTTTATTGTACAACAGCGCTTTACTTCCGTCTTGATTGATAAAACTGTGATCGGTACGAACCCAGTCTAAAATAGGCATAAAGTTATAAGTAATAGTTCTGATGCCACAATCTGCAAGGTTTTTGATACTAATTTTATAGTTCTCGATGTATTGCAAATAATTACCTGACGCTCTTTTTATTTCTTCATGAACAGGTAGGCTTTCTACCACCACCCATTGCATTCCGGCATTTTTTATTATTTGCTGCCTTTCTATAATGTCTTCAACTCTCCAAACTTCTCCAACAGGAATTTGGTGCAAAGCGGTTACAATTCCGGTTGCTCCGGCTTGCTTAATATCTAATAAACTAACTTTGTCTTGTGGACCAAACCAGCGCATGGTTTGCTGCATTTTTATCATGGTATGTCTGTATTATAATTAGAAACCAATACTGTTACCACCGTCTACAGGCAGTACAGTTCCAGTTGTAAATTTCGATTCGTTTGATGCAAAATAAAAAACAGCATCCGCAATATCTGATGGTTCTCCTAAGATTCCCATTGGCGTTCTGCCCAGCACTTTATTTTTTCTTTCGGGATCATTATCTAAAGCTTTCGCCGACATTTTAGTTTTGATAAAACCAGGTGCAACACAATTGACACGAATACCAAAAGGAGCCAATTCTACCGCCATTGCTCTTGTCATCGATTCGATCGCACCTTTGCTGGCCGAATAAGCAATGACTTTGGGAATACCATATTGCGATGCCATCGAACTAATATTAATAATGTTTCCTCCCTTATTTTCTTTCATCTTTTTTACAACGGCTTTACTCACTGCAAAAACACTTAAAAGATTGGTATGAATTATCGATAAAAAATCTTCATCGGTGACATCCAGAAACTCTTTTTTGAGATTGATACCTGCATTATTTACCAAAATATCAATCGGCGTATTTTTAGTCAATTTCTCAATCATGGCAGGGATTCCCGCTATATCATTCAGATCAAATAAAACCGGAATTGCATTTTTGCCTATTTCTTGACAAGCTTCTTCTGTTTTTTCTTTTGATCTTCCGATTACGTAAGTTGTTATACCGTTATCACATAATTTTTTTGCTGTTGCAAAACCCAAACCTGAATTTCCTCCGGTTACAATTGCTGTTTTTTTTATGCTCATATTTTTTAATTTGAATATTAATTTCCAGGTGCAAAAGGAAATTTTAAGGATTGAAAATACTCTAAAGTTTGTGTGGGTTTCTCTACTCCGGCTGGTAATTCTTTACCCGAATACTGCTGAAAATAAAGCAAACATGCATCTCGCCACCATTTTGCTTCTTTATATTGAATTTCTAATAACATTTGTACCTCCTTAAAACGTTCGCCATCTAGATACTTTTCAGTTTTATTCCAAGTGCTTTGCATTTCTTTTACCTGATCTAAACCTTCTTGATATTTCAACGATAAACCGTTCCAAAGTGTCTGTCCATTTTTAAGTTTATAATCCCAGGAGACATGATGAAACCACAATAAATCTTTTTCAGGACAAGTTGCCACGTTATCAAA
Organism: Flavobacterium flavipigmentatum; assembly: GCF_020911905.1. Classification (NCBI taxonomy): domain Bacteria; kingdom Pseudomonadati; phylum Bacteroidota; class Flavobacteriia; order Flavobacteriales; family Flavobacteriaceae; genus Flavobacterium; species Flavobacterium flavipigmentatum. Next base: position 3,745,909 of record NZ_CP087133.1, read on the forward strand.
AAGTTTCTCAATTTCCGGTGCGTATTGTGAGGTTGCATTCGTGCCAGTTTTTGATCTGTCGAAACCTATTCCGTTTTTATCTGCTTTGTGATAATAAACGGGATTCCATTCTGGTCTTGATAAATTGGCCACCCAAGGCCCTGGTCCATAATGATGCCCTGTGTCCATGATATGATGCAAACCTAAAGGCGTCATATAATTTACAACCGTCTCACGCGATTTTATCATCATTTCCTTTACTGGTTTGATAAAATTTTCATCATTGGAAAAAGTACATTTCAGCCATTCATCAGCAATTGTTTCTGAATCCAAATACGGATTCCATGCTAATCTGCCGAAGCCATAACAATTTGCCTGCGCAAAAGGATGTCCCGTCCAGTTGAGATCGTTTCCAATGTTTGAAACTCCGGCAATTCCGGTAAGTTTAGCATTATACAAAGAACCATCAACTACTTTGGCAACAGTAGAACCTTTCCCTTTTTGATAAGTATCCGAATCTAAAACCTCTTTAAATAATTGCGGGAGATAAACCAAATGAGTGCTAAAACCGAGATACTCCTGCGTAATCTGAAACTCCATCATAATAGGCGTTTTTTGCATTGCGCCAAACAAGGGGTGAAAAGGTTCTCTTGGCTGAAAATCAATCGCACCATTTTTGACTTGAACAATCACGTTCTCTCTAAACTTTCCGTCATAGGGCTGAAATTCGGCGTAAGCCTGTTTTGCTCTATCATTTGCATCGTGTTCTGAATAGACAAAAGCCCTCCACATAATCACCCCCCCAAAAGGAGCGACAGCATCTGCCAGCATATTGGCACCATCAACATGATTTCTGCCATAATTTTGTGGTCCTGGCTGACCTTCTGAATTTGCTTTTACCAAAAATCCTCCAAAATCTGGAATTCTTTTGTAGATTTCTTTCGCTTTATCTTTCCACCAATTTGCTACAGCGATGTCTTTTGGGTCAGCCGTTTTTAAACCACCTATTTCAACCGGAGCCGAAAAACGGGCAGTCAGGTAGACTTTTATTCCGTAAGGTCTAAAAACATTAGCCAACGCCTCCACTTTTTCCAAATATTGAGGTGTAAGAATCAAAGCATTTGCATTTACATTGGTCAAAACGGTTCCGTTAATACCTATTGAAGCGTTTGCTCTGGCATAATCTATATACCTTTGATCAATAAAATCAGGTAATTTTTGCCAGTTCCAGAGAGAAAATCCCGCATAGCCACGTTCTACAGTCCGGTCTAAATTATCCCAATGATTTAAGATGCGGAGATTTATTTTTGGAGACTCAGTAATCTCCAGATTTTTGATGGATTTATTTGTCTGAATCCTTCGTAAAAAACTGTAAACTCCGTATAAAACACCTACATCATTTTTTCCTGTAATTACAATATGTTTTGCGTTATCTACGATAACCAATTTAATTACAAAACCTTCCTCATTTATTTGAGTTATATGAGATGCTAGTTCTTTTTGAAGTTCAGGGTTTAAAGCAGACTGAGCTCCCACAACCAGAGTATTTTGACCTTCTAATTTAGATTTTACTTCTAATTTTTTTTCCAGCATACTGTTCAGGCCTAATTCTAATTCTTTCACAGCAATTTTGGAAGTTTCAGAATTTCCTAAACCAACGATTCCTGTAATGGCTGTAGTATATTCTGAACGGATTTGGGAGTTGGTTATCTTATCATATTGAAGCCATAACTTATAATCCTTCTGACCCCATGAAGACCATGAAATTATAAAAAGCACTATTACTAATGCTAACAAAGTCTTTTTTGTGTGCTTCATTATCTTAATTATTTTTTTATTTTGATTTACATCTAATTCGTTAATTCATACTTATAACCGTGCTATTGGCAAAAAAATGCTTAAAAAAATATGGTATTAAAAAAAATACAACACTTGCAATCGGTTGTGTAAAAATATAAAAAAAACGTAATAAAAAAATAAAAACTTAAAAATTTAACTAGAGTAATGTCATCAACTAGTATTTCAGTAGTTGCAATCAGATTGAATACGTTTTAATTTTCATCAAAAAACCTGTTAATACCTATAGAAAGTATAACAGGCTTTTTGATTTAAATCTAAAATCTAATTTAAATTTTCTTTGAAGACTCACGTACTAAAACCTGCGTGTTTAAAAAAGTAATTTCTTTGGCTTCTTCCTCTTTAACAGATTTTAAATTTTTAAAAATCAGCTCTGCAGCTGCTTTCCCCATCTTTTCAGCGGGATGCGTTATAGTAGAAATATTTGGTTCGATTATTTCTGAAATGGGATCATTATTAAACCCAATTACCGCAAACTGGTCCGGCACTTTGATGCCTCTTTTTTTTGCAGTCTGAACAGCACTTACTGCAAGAATATCCCCAGGAGCAAAAAGACCATCCGGAGGTAATTTTAAATCAAATAAATGATTACTGGCTTTGACTCCCTCTTCATAAGTCATTTCTTTTAGGCTGATAATTAAATCATTTTCTACTGGCAAATCGTGTTCTAACAAAGCATCCGTATACCCTCTTTTTCGCTCATTATAAAGAGTCCCAAATTCTGATCCCGCGGTTAAGTGCGCAATTCTCTTACATCCTCGCTCGATAAGATGTTTTGTTGCTTTATAACCCGCCAAATAATTATTGATCACTACTCGAAAAGTATCATAATCTCTCGGAACCCTGTCCACAAAAACCAGCGGAATATTATTATTGGAGAATTGTCTAAAATGAGAAGTATCTTTGGTTTCCATTGCAAGAGAACAAATCACCCCGCTGACACGATTACTGTATAATGATTTCGCCAAATCAACCTCCATCTCGTACGAGTCATGCGATTGCATAATAATAACCGAATACTCTGATTTTCTGGCAGTAATTTCGATACCGCTAATTAAAGAGGATAAAAAAGGCTGTGTAATAGTAGGAATTAAAATTCCAATCGTTTTAGATTGATTACCACGCAGTCCTGCCGCCAAAGTATTTGGAACAAAACCCATTTCTTTAGCAGTCTGTTTTACCTTTTTTATGGTTTGCTCACTGATAGTATGGTGATCTTTTAAAGCTCTCGAAATTGTTGAGGTAGCAAGATTCAGTCTCTCCGCAATATCATAAATCGTTACATGTCTGTGTTCTTCCATTAATTATAGTACTAAAAAGTAAAAGTAATTATTTTAATGATATAACAATCCATTCTATGTCAATTTAGCATATTCTAAATCTCTAAATGATTTTAATAACAAATTATGATTATTTCGTATGATACTCAAAACATAATTTTTTTATTTTGAAAAAAAGCTATTTCTTTACACAATCGGTTGTTTGAAAGCTAAAGTAAATAATTTATAACCATACATTGTTTAATCTCAAAAAACATAAAGCTTATGAAATCACAAAAATTCAAATATCTAGTACTGCTATTGACCACGTGTTGTTGCTTCGGGCAGGAAAATCAGGGAAAATTTTTATTTCAAGATACTAATTTAACTTTTGAAGAACGGGTAGACGATCTAGTAAGCCGATTAACATTAGAAGAAAAAGTTTCACAAATGCTCAATTCATCCCCAGCGATCCCAAGGCTGGGAATAATAGCTTATGACTGGTGGAACGAAACATTACACGGTGTAGCAAGAACTCCTTTCAAAACCACGGTTTATCCGCAGGCAATAGCTATGGCAGCAACATTCGATAAAAATTCACTTTACAAAATGGCAGATTATTCGGCACTAGAAGGAAGAGCGATTTACAATAAAGCCGTCGAATCCAACAGAACCAACGAGCGTTATATGGGGCTTACTTATTGGACCCCTAATATTAATATTTTTCGCGATCCGCGTTGGGGTCGCGGACAGGAAACTTATGGTGAAGATCCTTATTTAACGGGTACATTAGGAGATTATTTTGTTAGAGGTCTGCAAGGAGATGATCCTAAATATTTGAAAGCTGCTGCGTGTGCAAAACATTATGCCGTACACAGCGGACCTGAGCCTTTGCGCCATACTTTTGATGTTGATGTTACACCTTACGAACTCTGGGATACCTATCTTCCCGCTTTTAAAAAATTAATAACCGAATCGAATGTGGCAGGCGTTATGTGTGCTTATAATGCTTTTAAAACGCAGCCCTGTTGTGCCAGTGATATGCTGATGACAGATATTCTTCGTAACCAATGGAAATTTAAAGGTTATGTAACCTCAGACTGCTGGGCAATTGACGATTTTTTTAAGAATCATAAAACACATCCCGATGCTGAATCGGCTGCTGCCGATGCCGTTTTTCACGGTACTGATATTGATTGTGGTACAGATGCTTACAAAGCTTTGGTTCAGGCTGTAAAAAACGGGAAAATTAGTGAGAAACAGATAGATATTTCTGTAAAAAGACTTTTTATGATACGTTTCAGATTAGGAATGTTTGATCAGGTAGCAATGGTAAAATATGCTCAGACGCCATCTTCGGTTCTGGAAAGTCAGGAGCATCAACAGCACGCCTTAAAGATGGCCAGACAATCTATGGTTTTACTTCGAAATGAAAAAAACATCCTGCCTCTGAATAAAAACTTAAAAAAAATTGTTGTTCTTGGTCCAAATGCAGATAATTCGATTTCTATTTTAGGAAATTACAACGGAACCCCGAGTAAACTAACTACTGTTTTACAAGGTATTAAAGAAAAAATAGGTACAAAGACAGAGGTTGTTTACGAGAAAGCAACCAACTTTACCAACGATACTTTATTGGTATATCAAAACCTTAAAAATCAATATTCGTATGAAGGAAAACAAGGCTTTAAAGCCGAATATTATGATAATGTAAACTTATCCGGAAATCCCCTGACAACAAGAATTGAACCCGAAATAAATCACTTTTGGCAGGAAGGCGAAGCCGTTGTACAAAACATTAAAGCCAACCATTTTTCTGCCCGATACAGCACTAATTTTACCGCAGACAGCGACGGTTCTATAACATTTGAACTCAGCGCAGACGATGGTTATCGTTTTTTAATTGATGGAAAAGAAATGATAAATGCATGGACAAAAAACAGATGGGGAGAAAAAACATTTAAATTAATTACCAAAAAAAATACTGTCTACAAATTAGTTTTAGAATATTGGCAGGGAGAAGGAAAAGCAAATGTGTCATTAAATACGGGCAATTTTGAGAAAACTGACTTTATAAAAATAGTAGACAAACATAAAGATGCCGATGCTTTTATTTACGTTGGTGGAATATCTCCGCAGCTTGAAGGTGAAGAAATGCCGGTTAACTTTCCCGGTTTTTCAGGTGGAGACCGCACTTCTATACTGCTTCCTGAAGTACAAACCCGATTGATGAAGGCACTAAAAACCTCAGGAAAACCAGTGATTTTTGTTATAATGACTGGAAGTGCAATTGCCGTTCCCTGGGAAGCAGAAAATATTCCTGCCATAGTAAATGCGTGGTATGGAGGTCAGGCGGCAGGAACCGCGGTCGCTGATGTTTTATTTGGAGATTATAATCCAGGAGGAAGATTGCCTGTAACTTTTTACGGCAGCGATTCAGATCTTTCTGCTTTTGTAGATTACAGTATGGAAAACAAAACGTATCGCTACTTTAGAGGCCATCCGCTTTTTGGTTTTGGATACGGGCTCAGTTATACTTCATTCAAATATGATCAATTGGATGTTTCTTCCAAAATAAAAAAAAATAACAATGTTGCTGTGTCTGTAAGGATAACCAATACTGGCAAAACTGAAGGTGATGAAGTAGCCCAATTATATATAATCAATCAGGATTCGTCTGTAAAAGCACCACTAAAAAGTCTTAAAGGATTTGAAAGGCTTACTTTAAAACCTGGCGAAAGTAAAAAAATCAGGTTTACTCTTTCTCCCGAAGACCTTTCTTATGTTACCGCTCAAGGTGAACTTAAACAATTTGAAGGCAAAATTAAACTTGCAATCGGAGGCTCTCAACCTGATGAAAAAAATCAAACAAAAAGCAATATTATTTCGAAAATCATTGAGATAGAAAAATAAAAACAGCAATCATTATCTCGACTTTAACAAGCTTATTTTTATAGCAATTACAATAAAAAATCCCATAACATCATGCGAGTTATGGGATTTTATGTTTTTTATTAAAGGTTTGCTTTTTATTCTAAAACAAAACTCACACTAACATTTGCGGTAATTTCTATTTCTCCGATAGCCAATGTTTCGTTTGAAGCACCTGCATCGGCAGACTCTTTCATTCGCATTGCAGCATATAAAGGCTGTGGGTGATATACTTGCGAGTTATCAGAAATAGTGATCGCTTTACCTACTTTTTGTCCTAATACAGAAACATAATCTTCTGCTTTTAATTTAGCATCTTTAATGGCCAATTTACGAGCTTCTGATTGATATTGCGCCAATTTAGATGATTCAAAAGTAACGTTGTCTAGACGATTAATTCCTTGCTGTACCAGACCTTCCATCAATTCATCATATTTAGACAAATCTTTCAGAACAATTTCGACAGTTTGGTTAGCATTGTACGTTGTTTTCTTTTTCTCATAATCAAAAATTGGATTCAAAGAAACTTGTTTTGTTCTAAAATCGGCAGTTGGCACATTCATTTTTTTTATGAATTTTAAAACGGCATCCATTTTTTCGTCGTTTAGCTTTTTGACTTCTTTAGCATTACTCCCAGTGGTTTCAACTGTTGCCGAAATGCAAACCTGATCGGGTGTCACTTTTACTTTACCTTCTCCATTTACATTTATTTGCGGAATTTGTTTTATTTCTTGACCGTAAGACATTGTCATAAACATGATAGTTAAAAATAGTACTAGCTTTTTCATTTTCTGATTAATTTAAATTTGTTATGTAATCTCTTACCAAAAGTTGTGCCAACATTATAATTTATCCATTTTAGCCATCACAAAAAGTATTATAATAGGAATCGCCAATAAGATCGTCATTAAACTATGATCTATCATTAAACTTGGCTCTTTTATCAAAGTAATCAGATAGCCTCCCACCGCTCCGCCAAAATGTGCGGTATGCCCGATGTTATCATTTTTGGCTTTCATTCCATAAATAGAATATAAAAGATATAAAATTCCGAAAAGATAAGCCGGAATATTAATCAGGAAATACAAACCAATGGTAGAATTGGGTTCGAGCAAAATTGCAGAATATAGCACACCAGTAACTGCTCCAGAAGCCCCTACTGCACGGTAACTAAAGTCATTTTTATGAAAAACCATCGTCAGTAAACTGCCAAATATCAAACTGCCAACATAAATCAATAAAAAAGAAATACTGCCTAAATGCGCTATTACGGCTGGAGCAAAAAACCATAATGTTAGCATATTAAAAGCCAAATGCATCATATCTGCATGCAGAAATCCTGACGATAACATCCTGATTTGTTCTCCCGAACGAATACTTCCTACATGAAATTCATATTTTCTAAAAAAAGAATAATCATTAAAGCCTTTATAACTTACCAGAACATTCGCAACGATAATCCCTATCAAAATGGTATTCATACACTATATTTAATTTGAAGCGTAAATATAGTAATTCCGCTAAGAAACTAAAGTTAGCAAAAAGCCAAAATAATTCTGGATATTTATTTTTACTTTATATTTGTAAAAAAATTTAGATGCAGTTTCTTGTTTATATACTAGCCTACCCTTTGCTATGGCTAATTTCTATACTTCCTTTTCGGATATTTTATTTGCTTTCTGATTTTGTCTATTTTCTGGTATATCATATTTTAAGATACCGCAGAAAAGTGGTTCGTGAAAATCTGTCACTTACTTTGCCCAATTTAAATGATGCTGAAAGAAAAACTATCGAAAAGAAATTTTATCAGCACATGTGCGATATGTTTTTAGAAATGATAAAAACTATGACCATTTCGCCCGAAGAAATGGCAAAAAGATTTACCGTTACCAATATTGAATTAGTACGTGAATATGAAGCAAAAAACAAAAGTATTGTTTTGTTTGCATCGCATTACGCTAGTTGGGAATGGCTTTTGACACTTAATAAACAACTTAAATTTAAAGCTTACGGAGTGTACAAAAAAATTGCAAATCCTTATTTTGATAAATTAGTTCGAAAAATCAGGTCGAAATACGATGCCGAATTGGTAGAAACTAAAAAAACAATTCCGTTGATGGCGCAAAATCAGCGTGAAGGAATTTTAAGCCTTTACGGTTTGGCGAGCGATCAATCTCCAAAAATGGATAGAATTTTTCATTGGAAAACATTTATGGGCATCGAAGTTCCTGTGCATACGGGAGCAGAAATGCTGGCAAAAAAATACGATTTGAGTGTTTTATTTGTGAAAGTAAAAAAATTAAAAAGAGGTTATTATGAAGCTACATTTGTTCCGATTTGTAATAATTCAAAAGAATTTACTGATTTTGCCATCACAGAAATGTATTTGAAAGAAGTTGAAAAACAAATTCTAGAAGCGCCCGAATATTATCTTTGGACGCATAAAAGATGGAAATACAAACGATAAATTATTCAATTTCAAAAAGTCCAAAAGGTATCATTTACTTTCTGGACTTTTTTTGTTTATAAAGCTTCCGAAAGGAGTAAATAATTAAAGTATGCGTTTTTTGATGGGTTTTTGTAATGTTTTTTCCAAATCAATAAACTAAAAAAATGGTGTAAACGACTTACATTTGAAGTTGATAAGTTTAACCCAAATCTTTTCAAAAAATCCTACTTATGATAAAAAAAATAATTTTAGCACTCCTTGTGAGCAGTGTTTCCATTAACAGTTTTTCGCAAAGCCCCAAACGCGGAATTGCTTATGGGAATCATTCTCTGGAAGATTTACAAGCTCTAAAACCCGGAATTTCGTGGTGGTACAACTGGGGTTCTCTGCCCGAGAATGATCTTAACGCCAATTATGCTTCTTTGGGAGTTGAATATGTTCCGATGGCATGGGGAAGGGTAAATGATGCCGATCTTCAATCTTTTATTGAAAAAATAAAACCCGGCACAAAATATCTGTTGGCTTTTAATGAACCCAATTTTAATGATGGCGCTCGCTTAACGCCTCAAGATGCCGTGAATGCATGGACAAATATTGAAAAAATTGCTGCAGCAAAAAATCTGGAAATCATAAGCGCATCGCCGGCTTACAACGGTCCAAATAATTATGGCGGTTACAGCGATCCTTTACTGTGGCACGATCAATTTTTTAGTCTTTGCCCAAACTGCAAAGTAGATTACATTTCGTTTCACACGTATGATAATACTGCGGGATCTGTCATTGGTGTTACCGGCCTTCTAAAAAAATATGGAAAACCTATTTGGGTAACCGAATTTGCAAACAGAGTTATTCAGACAGCTGATGAGAAAACTGCTTTTATGAAGCAAATCATAACAAATTTTGAAAATGATCCGGACATCTACAGATATTCATGGTTTACAGGCAGAGTTCCCGCAAATTGGACAGACATGCTTCAAGGACAGCTTTTAAATCCTACAAGCGGCGTTTTGAATCCGATAGGAACCGAATATATTAATGTTAGTTATACCACCAAAAAAATGAATGTTCCAGGCCGAATTGTAGCCAACAAACATTATCGTCGCAAAGGAACAAGCTTGCAAAACACTACAGATTCTGGAACTACCCAAAATGTGAGCTTAATAAATGAAGGGGATTGGAATGAATTTATACTAAATATCGCCGATGCCGGAACGTACAAACTAACTTTTAGAATCGCTTCTGCAACCACTCCCGGAAAATTTGATATTACTGTAAACGGCGTTGTTACAAAAACTGATGAAACTTTTCCTGCAACGGGTGGATTGCAAACTTTTGCAGACAAAATTGTAAACGGAGTTACGTTGCCAAAAGGAGAAGTTTTATTAAAAATTAAATTCAAATCAAACGATATGAGTTTTAATTATATTGATGTTGCAACAGCAAATTTAGGCGTGAACGATCCTATAGTTGAAAAAGATTCTTTTAGTATTTATCCAAATCCGTTTAAAAATCAGGCGACACTTCAAATAAAATCAAGCAATACAGAACCTTTGACAATAAAAATTGTCGATATGAAAGGAGCCATTTGTTACTCGTCTGATGCTCATTCAACCAATGAAGATATTAAAATTGGAGATAAACTTTCGGCTGGAATTTATATCGTGACAGCAGTTTATGGCTCGGTTAAGAAATCATTCAAAATCATTAAAAATTAAGACTTCTCTAAAATAGTTGACACAAAAAAACTCTTTCAAACCAATGAAAGAGTTTTTTTATTGAATGCATTTATAAAGATTAAATTCCAGCTATTGCTTTTATTTCGTCTATAATTCGAAGTGCCAAAACATCTGCTTTTTCTTGCGAAGGAGCTTCAGTGTAAATACGAATGATAGGTTCTGTATTTGATTTTCTTAAATGTACCCACTCTGTGGCAAAATCAATTTTTACACCATCAATTGTTGTAATATCCTCATTTTTGTATTTTTCTGTCATCGCTATCAAAATAGCGTCAACATCAATTTGAGGTGTCAATTCAATTTTATTTTTGCTCATATAATACTCCGGATAAGAAGCTCTTAAAGCAGAAACCGACATTTTTTTCTGTGCCAAATGTGTTAGAAATAAAGCCACTCCAACCAAACTGTCGCGCCCGTAATGCAACTCTGGATAAATGATTCCGCCATTACCTTCACCGCCGATAATTGCTTTATTTTTTTTCATTAATTCTACTACATTCACCTCACCTACTGCACTAGCCTCATAATTTCCTTTATGAGCAACGGTTACATCACGCAATGCGCGAGAAGATGACATATTCGAAACGGTATTGCCAGGAGTTTTACCCAAAACAAAATCGGCGCAAGCCACCAAAGTATATTCTTCTCCAAACATTTCTCCATCTTCGCAAATAAAAGCCAAACGATCTACATCGGGATCAACAACAACTCCTAAATGTGCTTTTTCTTTGACAACCAATTCCGAGATATCGGTTAAATGTTCTTTTAAAGGCTCCGGATTATGAGGGAAATGACCGTTTGGTTCGCAGTATAATTTTACTACTTCTACGCCCATCAATTCTAATAATTTAGGAATGATAATTCCCCCTGACGAATTTACGCCATCAACCACTACCTTAAATTTTGCTGCTTTTACGGCTTCAATATCTACCAATGGCAAATTCAAAACTTCATCAATATGAATATCCATGTAAGCATCATTCGAAGTAATTTCGCCTAAACTATCCACATCCGAAAAATCAAAAGCTTCTGCTTCTGCTATTTCAAGGATTTTAGCACCATCGTCGCCACTCAAAAATTCTCCTTTTTCGTTTAATAATTTCAGGGCATTCCATTGTTTTGGATTGTGGGAAGCTGTCAAAATAATTCCGCCATCTGCTTTTTCTAAAGGCACGGCAACTTCTACGGTTGGTGTGGTCGAAAGGCCTAAATCGATGACATTAATTCCTAAACCAATTAATGTATTGACCACCAAATTATGAATCATAGGCCCCGAAATTCTGGCATCACGACCAATTACAACGGTTAATTTTTCTTTTGGAGAATTATTTTTAAGAAAAGTACCGTAAGCCGAAGCAAATTTTACAGCATCAACAGGAGTCAGGTTATCCCCTACTTTTCCTCCAATAGTACCTCGTATACCTGAAATTGATTTTATTAAAGTCATTTTTTTGAGTTATATTTATTGTTTTACAAATATAAAAAAGTTGCTCAGTAACTGAAGATAATAAGGGATTAAGTTTTGAAAAACATATTGTATGCTTAAAACATGCAGCATACAATTTATGAAAGAAATTTTATACATTTACAATCATAAAGCGCACAAATTTGAATATAAAACGCTTTGTAACACCAAAAACAATGAATTTTTTAGCGCACATTTACCTGTCTGGTGACAATGATTTGATAAAAATCGGCAATTTTATGGCCGATGGAATTCGAGGTAAACAATTTGAACATTTTCCGGAAGATGTACAAAAAGGAATTATTTTGCACCGATCAATTGACACTTATACCGATTCGCACGATATTTTTAGACAAAGTACTAAAAGATTACACGAAAAATACCACCACTATTCGGGTGTGATTGTAGATATCGTTTACGATCACTTTTTGGCGAAAAACTGGACAAAATATTCCGATGAAAATCTGGAAGAATTTATCAATAAATTTTATGCTTCATTGCACCAAAATTATGATATTTTAACAGAGAAAACAAAAGGAATGATGCCTTACATGATTGAGCAAAACTGGCTTTTAAGTTATCAAACCATTGAAGGAATTCATCGGATTCTGACTCAAATGGACAGACGTTCTAAAAACGAATCGAAAATGCAATTTGCCAGTGAAGAATTAGTAACATTTTACACTGAATTTGAACAAGAATTTACCTTGTTTTTTGAAGATTTACGACAACATTCAAAACAAAAACTACTTTCTTTATGAAAAAGATCAAAACACTTATATTAAGCCTAATTTATGTAGGTTGTATTGCGCAGCAAACTACCACAAAACCAACAGGACTAGTGGTTACCAAAGCTATGGTGGTTTCTGCCCGACAAGAAGCATCACAAATTGGCGTTGAGATCATGAAAAAAGGAGGCAATGCTTTTGATGCAATGGTAGGTACAGAACTGGCGCTGGCCGTGGCTTTTCCTTTTGCAGGAAACATAGGCGGTGGCGGTTTTATGGTCTATCGAAAAGCAAATGGTGAAGTAGGTTCGCTGGATTATCGAGAGAAAGCACCTTTGGCAGCAACAAAAGACATGTTTTTGGATAAAGACGGCAATGTCATTAAAGGAAAAAGTACCGAAACAGCTCTGGCAATAGGTATACCCGGAACAGTTGCAGGAGTTTTTGCAGTACACAAAAAATTAGGTTCTTTGCCCATGTCTGAAATTCTAAAACCAGTAATTGCTCTTGCAGAAAAAGGCGTGATCGTCACCGAAAAACAAGAAAAAAGCATGAACGATTACCGCGCTGCCATAGTGAAAATCAATGGTCCGAAGACACTTTTGTCAACCGAATTTAAAAAAAATGATACCATTAAATATTTGGCTTTAGCCGAAACATTGAAAAGGATTTTAAAAAACGGCAGAGATGAGTTTTATAAAGGAAAAACAGCTCAAATATTAGTTGATTATCTTCAAAAAAGAGGCGGTATCATTACACTTGAAGATTTAGCAAAATATGAAGCAAAATGGAGAAAACCTTTGCAATTTGCTTATAAAGATTTAAAAATAACTTCAATGTCTCCACCAAGCAGCGGTGGTATTTGTTTAGGTCAAATACTAAAGATGATTGCGCCTTATGATTTGGCACAAATGGGGCACAATACAGCGGCTTCTATTCAGGTAATTGTAGAAGCAGAAAGAAGAGCGTATGCTGATAGAAGTCAGTTTTTGGGCGATCCTGATTTTGTAAAAATTCCTGTAAAAGCTTTATTGGATGATGCTTATTTAAAAGGCAGAATGGCTACTTTTAATCCTGAAAAAGCCAGTTTATCCTCTGAAATAAAAGAAGGAAAAATAAATTATAATGAAAGCCTTGAAACCACACATTATTCTATTGTAGATGCTCAGGGAAATGCCGTTGCAGCCACAACAACGATCAATGATGGTTATGGTTCTAAATATTATTGTGATGAATTGGGTTTCTTTTTGAATAACGAAATGGATGATTTTAGCGCCAAACCGGGTGCGCCAAATATGTTTGGATTAGTAGGAAATGAAGCCAATAGTATTGCTCCTCAAAAACGAATGTTAAGCTCTATGACACCGACTATTGTTGAGAAAAACGGAAAACTTTTTATGGTTTTGGGTTCTCCGGGAGGCTCTACTATTATAACCACTGTTTTACAGGCGATTCTAAATGTGTATGAATACAAATTAAGCATACAGGAGGCGGTAAATGCCCCTCGTTTTCACCATCAGTGGCTGCCTGACCTTATTACTTTTGAGCCCAATACTTTCGACACAAAAACAATTGATGCCCTTAAAGCAAAAGGTTATTTGATCAATGAAAAAGCAACTCCAGTAATTGGAAAACTGGATGCTATACTGGTTTTGCCTAATAATACCCTTGAAGGCGGAGCAGATTTTCGGGGCGATGATACCGCCGTTGGATTTTAAATTTATCTCTTATTTTTTTCGAAAATTTAGAGAAATAAGAGTTTTTAATTTTTAGAAAATGAAATCTTTTTTTTATTAAATTTACAGCCAAAACCAAACAAAAACCTAATATGTCCGAAGAATCTTTTTCAGAAGAAAAACAACCCACTAAGAATTCAAAAAAAATAAAAATTGGTATTACGATAGCCATTATTGTAGTACTTGGAGTTGCTTTTATCCCCAAAATATGGGCTAAATACAACAAAAAAGAAGTCGTTTGCCTAAACGGTCAGACAGAAATTTATGAAAAATTTAAAGATGCTGTTGTATTGGTCAAACATACTTATGCACTGGAAATTAGTATCAAAGGGTCAGAACCTTTTCAAATTGAAGTTGATGACAGCACTTTAGCGCCAAAAACAATTTCTGGAACAGGATTTTTTGTATCAGAGGATGGAAAAATTGTCACCAATCATCATGTGGCAGAACCGTGGTTGTATGGTGACGAAACTAAAAATTCTTACAGTTATCTAAAAGAACATATTGCCGCAGTTTTACCTGATTCTATAAAAGCCGAAGATTATAAAGCTTTTATAGAGAAAAACTGGAATTCGTATTATGAAGGTGAAGAGGGGGATTATGAAGAGGAATCTGAAGAAGTAGTTCAGACAGAGACTCCAAAAACTGTAGATTCTACCGCAGTAGTTGCAAGCGATAATTCTGAAAATACAAGCAATGATAGTAGCGCAGAAGAGGCAGTAACTCCAGAAAAAGTGGTGAATTATATAAAAGTAGATGACATAACGATTACGCCAAAAACTGTTGAAATTAGTGTTGCACTTCACGGCTCTAAAGAAGATTGGCTAAAATGCAAAGTATATAAAATTGCCGATGGTGAAGAAGTAGATGTGGCAGTTTTACAATTAAATAGCGAAACATTACCAGGATCGGTGACGAATATCGTCGATTTGGAGAATGCTGTAACAGATGATTCTCATATCAAACCGGGTACAAATGCTATTTTGATTGGTTATCCTATGGGAATGACACTTGCCAACACACGTCGCGGTATAAAAGTTCAAATATATGAAGGTCAGATCAATAAAGAATCTGATGGTGTGAGTTTACAGTACAATGTAACCTCTACTCATGGAGCAAGCGGATCGCCTGTTTTTAACGAATGTGGGCAACTTATTGCTGTAAACTATGCTGGATATGATGCTGCACAAGGGTACAATTTTGGCATCGTTGCCAAACATGCAGCGGCGCTAATTCAGTAGTTGTTTTTCACAAAGAAGTTGTAATAGCCTTATTTTATTGATTAAAAAGCTAAATTTGCAATATATCTAACTTTTTAAAAAATAATCTTGAAAAAATATTTCCGAAAACTAGAAAGCATAATTGCTTTGGCTCAATCTATATTGACACCAAAGCAATTTATTTTTTTATCAAGTGTTCTGGTTGGTATATCGTGTGCACTGGCTGTAATCGTTTTAAAGACTTTTGCACACAGCGTCTTTTCATTTGCTACATACATAAACGGAATATTAAAAATTAGTTTCATCAATAGTATCCTTCCTATAATTGGTATTTTACTGACTGTTTTTGTCGTAAAAAAAGTCTTAAACGGAAGTATTCAAAAAGGTACTTCTCAAATTTTATATGCTGTTGCAAAAAAAGCAAGTATCATTCCGAAAAAGCAAATGTATGCTCAAATTGTCACCAGCTCTCTGACTGTTGGCCTCGGAGGATCTGCTGGTTTAGAAAGCCCGATCGTTATTACGGGTGCTGCTTTTGGCTCTAATTATGCTCAAAATTATAAACTTCCATATAAAGATCGAACATTACTCATCGGTTGCGGGGTTGCAGCAGGAATTTCGGCTGCTTTTAACGCACCAATTGCTGGTGTTCTTTTTGCTATAGAAGTTTTACTTGTAGATGTGAGTATATCAGCTTTTACACCTATTATGATTTCTGCTGCTACGGGTGCCTTGGTTTCGGCTATTTTGTTAGACGAGACAATACTTCTTTCCTTCAAAACACAGCAAACATTTGATTATCATAATATTCCTTTTTATATAATTTTAGGCGTATTAACTGGTTTAGTCGCGATTTATTATGCTCGAAATTTTCAAAAAACAGAACATTATTTTTCACATTTAAAAATGAGTCCTTACAAAAAAGCACTATTTGGCGCTTCATTATTGGCTTTACTCATTTTTATTTTTCCAACACTATTTGGTGAGGGATACGAAAGCATCAAAACCTTGTCTGAAAGTGACCCCGGCAAGTTATTAGAAAACACTCTTTTTAGCCGCTACCAAAACAACAGTTGGGTATTGCTTATATTTGTGGGACTTACCATGATGGTAAAAGTCTTTGCTTCAGGACTTACTATTGGTAGTGGAGGAAACGGAGGAAACTTTGCTCCTGCTCTATTTTTAGGTTCGTATTTAGGATACTTTTTTTCTAAATTAGTCAACATGACAGGGCTTGCCAATTTGCCTGTAAGTAATTTTACTATGGTTGGAATGGCTGGAATTTTGAGCGGATTATTTCATGCTCCATTAACCGCCATCTTCTTAATTGCCGAAATAACAGGAGGTTACGGATTAATGATTCCGCTAATGATTATTTCATCTATTAGTTTTGCTATTTCAAAAAGATTTGAAAAACATTCTCTAGATGTAAAAGGACTCGCGAAAAAAGGGCACGCCTTTACCAGCAATAAAGATTCTAATATTCTTTCGACTTTGGATATTGATACTATCATCCAAACCGATTATTTAACAGTTGCTCCGGAAGAAAGTCTGAGCAAATTGGTAGATCTTATTTCGCATTCTAATCAAGTTGTTTTTCCTGTTATAAATAATGAAAAGGATCTTCTGGGCATCGTGCATTTTAATGATATTAGAGAAATTATATTCAACTCCTACAGAGTAAAATATACTTTGATAAAGGATGTTATGAAAACTCCACCAGCCACGATTTACTCTTATGATAACATGGAAATTGTGATGAGTAAATTCGAAAAATCTAAATCGGCTTTTATTCCGGTACTTCGCAACGACAAGTATTTCGGCTTTATTTCTAAATCTATAGCTCTGGAAGCCTACAGAACCAAATTACGTTCTATGACCATTGAATAACCCTTAATATCGGATAGGTTAATTATTTGGATTATCCGATATTAAGAATTACATTTGTTTTGTAATGTGGAACATAGACCTAACATACAGAACTGATTTTCAATCGACTTTTGAAAGATTGTACCAAAAAAGGCAGGATTTGCAAAATAGCAGACCATTGCCCAATATCGCTTTGAATAAAATTCGCGAGAGTTTATCATTAGAATGGACCTACAATTCAAACAGTATCGAAGGAAACACTATGAGCTTGCGCGAAACCCAAATGGTCATTCAGGAAGGCATTACCATCAAAGGAAAATCGCTTCGAGAGCATTTCGAAACCCATAATCACGACAAAGCCATCGACTATCTTTATGCTATTGTCGATGAACATTACAAGCTCCGAAGCATCGATATTCTTTCGATTCACGGATTGGTTTTACGTTCTATCGAAGATGATTTTGCAGGACGATTACGCAATGGTGGTGTTCGTATTTCCGGAGCAAATTTTATGCCTCCAAATGCGAATAAAGTTTCGGATTATTTAGACGAATTAATTGATTTTATTAACACAAATCCTTTAAACTTAAATGATATCGAGCTGGCAACTATTTTTCATCATAAACTAGTTTGGATACATCCTTTTTTTGATGGCAACGGTCGTACAGTGCGTTTAAGCATGAATTTATTATTGATGCGGTGCGGTTTTCCTCCTGCCATTATCCTTAAAAATGACCAAAAGAAATACTACGAAGCACTCAATCAGGCCAACAACAGCAATTATCAAAAATTAATGCTTTTGATGTGTCAGGCTCTTGAGCGCACACTGAACATCTATCTAAGTGCAATGCCTGGAAATGATAACGATTATCAAAAAATTTCTGATATCGTAAGCGAGCCGGAAACTCCTTATGGTCAGGAGTATGTTAGTTTACTGGCCAGAACAGGCAAAATTGACGCTTATAAGGAAGGTCGAAATTGGTACACCACCAAAGAAGCCATCGAAGAATATATGCTTAACCGAAAAAGAAAACGCTAACTTAGGTTGGCGTTTTTTGTTACTAATTGTAACATAAACTTTTGCCTCTAGTATCAAAAGAATAAATCAAAATGGTAACTTTGCTTTTTGCTCAAATTTATGTTAGAAAAAGACAATACCATTGAAGTTCTTGGCGCAAGAGTTCATAATCTAAAAAATATCGATATTTCTATTCCGCGTGAGAAACTAGTAGTCATTACTGGTTTATCAGGTTCTGGAAAATCATCTTTGGCATTTGACACGATTTATGCCGAAGGACAGCGTCGTTATGTAGAAACTTTTTCGGCTTATGCCAGACAATTTTTGGGCGGTTTAGAACGT
This sequence comes from Flavobacterium flavipigmentatum, assembly GCF_020911905.1. Taxonomy (NCBI): domain Bacteria; kingdom Pseudomonadati; phylum Bacteroidota; class Flavobacteriia; order Flavobacteriales; family Flavobacteriaceae; genus Flavobacterium; species Flavobacterium flavipigmentatum. The sequence continues at coordinate 3,764,498 of NZ_CP087133.1, forward strand.
CCCGATGTTGACAAAATCGATGGGCTTTCGCCTGTGATTGCTATCGAACAAAAAACGACCAGTAAAAGTCCACGTTCTACTGTAGGAACCATCACCGAAATATACGATTTTTTAAGGCTTCTGTATGCGAGAGGCGCTGATGCTTACAGTTACAATACCGGCGAAAAAATGGTATCGTATTCTGATGAGCAAATTAAAGATCTGATAATTCAGGACTTTAGCGGAAAACGAATCAATATTCTGGCTCCAGTTATTAAGGCTAGAAAAGGTCATTATGCCGAACTTTTTCAGCAAATTACCAAGCAAGGTTTCTTAAAAGTTCGCGTAAATGGCGAAGTACAAGATTTGGTTTCAGGAATGAAACTTGACCGTTATAAAACCCATGACATTGAAATTGTCGTAGACAGAATGTTGGTTGAAGACAGTGAAGACAATCAGAAACGTTTATCTGAAAGTATCAATACCGCCATGCATCATGGAGAAAATGTATTGATGATTTTGGATCAGGATAGCAACGAAGTACGTTATTTTAGTAGAAATTTAATGTGTCCATCTACAGGAATATCCTATCAAAATCCTGAACCGAATTTATTTTCTTTCAACTCACCAAAAGGAGCTTGCCCACATTGTAACGGATTGGGAACGGTTCACGAAATCAATGTTCAAAAAATTATTCCAAATCCAAAATTATCGATTAAAAGCGGTGGTTTTGCTCCGCTTGGCGAATACAAATCGTCTTGGATCTTTAAACAATTGGAAGTTATTGGAGAAAAATTTGGTTTTAAAATAACAGACCCGATTGAGAAAATTCCAGAAGAAGCCATGCAAATGATTTTACATGGCGGAAAAGATAAATTTACGGTAAATTCTAAAGATTTAGGCATTACGCGTGATTATAAAATAGACTTTGAAGGAATCTCTAATTTCATCAAAAATCAATATGACGAAAGCGCTTCGACAACCATAAAACGCTGGGCAAAAGATTTCATGGACGAGATCAACTGCCCTGTTTGTGATGGTTCACGTTTGAAAAAAGAAGCGCAGTTTTTTAGAGTAAATGAAAAAAACATCACCGAATTGTGTGATATGGATATTTCTGATTTGACAGCCTGGTTTCAAGATCTTAACACACATTTATCAGACAAACAGCTTTTGATTGCTTCTGAAGTGGTAAAAGAAATCAAAGACCGACTGAACTTTTTGATGAATGTTGGTTTGAATTATTTGGCTTTAAGCCGAAGTTCAAAATCGCTTTCGGGTGGTGAGGCACAGCGTATTCGTCTGGCCACACAAATTGGTTCGCAATTGGTAGGTGTTTTATATATTTTGGATGAACCAAGCATTGGTTTGCACCAAAGAGACAATGAAAAATTGATTCATTCTTTGGAGCAATTGCGTGACATAGGAAATTCTGTTATTGTGGTAGAACACGACAAAGATATGATTGAGCGAGCCGATTATGTTATCGATATTGGGCCAAAAGCCGGTAAATATGGTGGAGAAATCATTAGTATCGGAACGCCTGCAGAAACTTTAAAATCAAATACCATTACCGCACAATATTTGAACGGAACAATGAAATTGGAGATTCCGAAAGAAAGACGCAAAGGCAATGGAAAGTTTATGAAACTTACTGGCGCGACAGGAAACAACCTGAAAAATGTTTCGATCGAATTGCCTCTAGGACAATTAATTTGTGTTACGGGAGTTTCTGGCAGCGGAAAATCGACTTTGATAAACGAGACCCTCTACCCTATTTTGAACGCGTATTATTTTAATGGTGTCAAAAAACCGCAACCTTATAAAAAAATTGAAGGCCTAGAACATATTGACAAAGTAATTGATATTGACCAGAGTCCGATTGGGAGAACACCTCGATCGAATCCTGCCACATATACAGAAGTTTTTACCGAAATTAGAAACTTGTTTACCATGACTTCAGAAAGTATGATTCGCGGTTACAAAGCGGGTCGTTTTAGTTTTAATGTAAAAGGCGGACGCTGCGAAACCTGTGAAGGTTCGGGAGTTAGAACCATTGAAATGAACTTTCTTCCCGATGTTTATGTAGAATGCGAAACCTGTCAGGGAAAACGTTTTAACAGAGAAACTTTAGAAATTCGATACAAAGGAAAATCTATTTCGGATGTTTTGAATATGACGGTGGATGAGGCGGTTCCGTTTTTTGAAAATATTCCGAAAATTTATCGAAAAGTAAAAACGATTCAGGATGTTGGTTTAGGCTATATTACACTTGGGCAGCAAAGTACAACGCTTTCTGGCGGTGAGGCACAACGCATCAAATTGGCAGGAGAATTGTCTAAAAAAGACACTGGAAATACGTTTTATATTTTGGATGAACCCACTACGGGATTGCATTTTGAAGACATTCGTGTTTTGATGGATGTAATTAATAAACTGGTAGACAAAGGCAATACCATCTTGGTAATTGAACATAATATGGATGTTATAAAACTTGCTGATTATATTATCGATATTGGTCCTGAAGGTGGAAAAGGCGGCGGAGAATTGATCGCCAAAGGAACTCCTGAAGAAGTGGCAAAAAGCAAGAAGAGCCACACGGCTAAATTTTTGAAAAAAGAATTGGAATAACAATTTAAATTTATGAAGAAAATCTTTTTCACTTTACTATTTATAAGTCATACTATATTTAGTCAACAAATAGAAACTTTTAATTATCCCAAAGATCACTATAGAGTTGAAACAAAAGATTTCAAAATTAATCCCACACTAAATTATCAGGTACTTAATGAAGCTTATTTTCCTGTCACCTTAGAAGACTTAAATTTAAAAAAAGGGAAACCTATTAAAAACATTAGCTATTATTATAATGACGATAATACAAAAGCTTGTTCATTAGAATTTACCCCTGAAGGTAAAATAGCGATGACTGAGGATTTTTATAGAAACGAAAAAATCACATTTAATTATTCTAAAGAAATCATCATAAGAAAAAAATACGAAATTAGAAATGACAAGTCAGAAAGAGTATTTTCTATAGATAGTATTGTATACGATCAAAACCAAAACATCATAAGAAAATCCTTGACTAATTATGATTTAAAACAAAAAAATTATAAAATACAAATTGAAGATTATGAATATCTAGAAAAAAATAAATTAGTAAAAATGTATCGTTACAGCATCGTAGAAAACATTCCTTATATTGAAGGATATTTATCTGTTTATGAGCATGAAAATAATTTGATAACAGAAAAAATTTATTATTTTAAGCATAATAATCATTATACAAAGGAATTGAAAAAGGATTCACTATCAATTGATTCTAATTTCAAGAAAAATGTTTATTACCTAAACAAAAAAGGAGAAATTTCGAAATTTGATCAATTTATTACAGATAAAAGTAAAGAAAAATCGACTAGTCTAATATATGACAATTTTAGTAGAATTAACTTCATCACTACTACTATGCAATTTGACAATTCTAATACTGATAGCTTTAAATTTGACATTAACAATAATATTATTGAATTTACTTATGATGGAGCAATTCGAAAATGCAAATACGATAAAAATAATAATGTTATATCTGATATATTAACAGATAAGGAGAGCAATGAAAATATGTTTACTGCAAAATACACTTATCAATATGATATAAATAATAACTGGACAACTATTGTATTTTTTAAAAATGGATCTCTCGATACTAAAATGACAAGAAAAATAAATTATTATTAAAAAATAGTACTTTTTCACCTCACAGATAACTGATAATCAATATACATTTATAAAACAAACTTATCTCACTACTTTTTATACATTAATAAATCTTCATTTTTGTGGCAATTCTTAAAAAAAGTCCTAATTTAGCTAGCCGTTTTTGTTAAACATTATTTGATTTTGACAAAGGTTAATATAAAATCTATGAATCTAAAAGAAAAATTTAGTAACGTTGACCAATATTTTTCTCCTAAAATAATTGATGAAGTAAACGATCAATATATTAAAGTTGCTAAAATAAAAGGTCAGGAAGTTCCGTGGCACAATCACGAAAATGAAGATGAATTATTTTATATCGTCGAGGGTGAACTCTTGATGGAAATTGAAAACGAGCCATCATTCACTATGAAGAAAGGTGATTTATTTGTGGTCAAAAAAGGCGTAAATCATAGGGTTTCATCGGTTGAGGAATGTTCTATAATGCTTATCGAATCTAAAACTACAGAACATACCGGAAAAGTTAAAAGCAACATTACGAAGTCAATTGAAGAACAAACGTATTAATAAAAAATTCTTCGTTTTGTAAAACCAAATTTCTTTTTGAAAACGACTGTCCTAGCCCTGATGGGAACGGCATCCTTTTGTGGTGGGGTTCACCACAAAAGATATAGTGTACAGCAGGAAATAGCTCCTTGCTTTGACTATGCTTAGGATGACAATTTTAAAACACACAGCTAGAAATAAAAATATAAATAATTAAAATATCTAAAATGAGATTAGAAGATTTTGATAACGATGAGGATAAGGTAATTCAGGATCGTTTGAAACAAAAAACGTGGAATGAGATTAGAACCAATGACAGCTGGGCGATTTTTAAGATCATGGCCGAGTTTGTAAACGGTTATGAAAGTATGGGGCGTATTGGCCCATGTGTATCAATTTTTGGTTCGGCAAGAACAAAACCAGAGGACAAATACTATTTGTTGGCCGAAAAAATTGCTTATAAAATTAGTAAAGCCGGTTATGGCGTGATTACGGGCGGTGGCCCAGGAATTATGGAAGCCGGAAATAAAGGCGCTCATTTGGGTGGCGGAATTTCGGTTGGATTGAATATTGAATTGCCTTTTGAACAGCATTTTAACCCGTATATCGATCACGATAAAAACCTGAATTTTGACTACTTTTTTGTTAGAAAAGTAATGTTTGTAAAGTATTCGCAAGGTTTTGTAGTAATGCCTGGAGGTTTTGGAACATTGGATGAAATGTTTGAAGCGATTACCTTGATTCAGACGAAAAAAATTGGAAAATTCCCTATTATATTAGTTGGCGTAGAATTCTGGTCAGGGCTAATTGATTGGGTAAAAACGGTTTTGGTCGAAAAAATGCAAACCGTAAGTCCAGATGATTTAAACTTATTTAAGATCGTTGACACTGAAGATGAAGTAGTTGATGTCTTGGATAAATTCTACAAGAAATATGATTTGAGTCCGAATTTCTAGTTTTTTTTAACCGCAAAGGAAGCAAAGATTTTATAACCTACAATTTACAAAGTTCGCAAAGCAAATACCGCTTTGCGAACTTTCGTTTTATAAAACCTTTGTCTAAATACTTTGCGTCCTTTGCGGTTAAAAATTCATTTTTTATATTATTTTTACAAAAAACCAAAACTAATTTATGAACGTAAATTTAGTATCACCATCTTTTTATAACCAAAATTGAAATCATTTTATAAAATTATTCTTTTTGCCCTCGTTTTATTGAGTTCTTTAAAACAGTATGCACAGCATCATTCTAAAATGGAGGTTGCGGTAAATTTTGAGCTTAAAACATTAAATATACAACAAGACATCACGTTTTATAATGATTCAAATGATTCTTTGGAAACTATTATTTTGAATGATTGGAATAATGCGTATTCGGGTAAAAATACGCCGCTCGCAAAACGCTTTTCGGATGAATTTTATAAAGGTTTTCATCTTGCTAATGAAAAAGAACGTGGCAATACCACCATTTTGAAAGTTTCCGGCGAAGGAAATACTACCCTTGAGTGGGAAAGAACCGAGCAAAACCCTGATATTATAACCATACAACTAAATCAAAAATTACTTCCTAAACAAAAAGTAGCACTGCATTTGAATTACGTTGTAAAAATTCCGAGTGACAAATTTACACGTTATGGCTACACGGCAAGCGGCGGAATGATTTTAAAAAACTGGTTTCTAAGCCCTGCACGCTTTGACAATCATCAATTTGTAAAATACAACAATCTCAACATTGATGATATTGCCAATGCTGTTACAGATTATGATGTTGAGATCAAAATTCCAATTGGTTACGCCATAACCACAGATCTGAATTCGGTTGCTAAAAACGAAACCACTAATTTAGATGGTTCCTATTTCTTTACAGGAAAAAACAGAACCGATTTTAGCCTTTTTATCGAAAAACAAAATAGCTTTAAAAGCTACGAAAACAACTCGCTAGAAGTGGTCACAAATATGAAAAGTAAGAAACTCAGTGAGATTCAGAAAGCTATTATTATCAACAGAGCGGTTTCTTTTGTGAGTGCTTTTATTGGTAAATATCCGTACGAAAAAATTACTGTTTCACAAACTGATTACGACCGAAATCAGTTTTATGGCTTGAACCAATTACCCTCATTTATTAGCCCGTTTTCTGATGAATTTGTTTTTGAAATTACTTTTTTTAAGACTTATCTCAATACCTATTTGAGAAACACTTTACGTCTAGACCCCAGAAAAGATAATTGGTTGTATGATGGAATTCAGATTTATACCATGATGAAATACATGGAAGAAAATCATTTAGACCAAAAGATGCTGGGAAGCCTCTCTGATCTAAAAATCTTAAAAAGCTATAATATTGTCAATCTTACTTTTAATGAGCAATACAGTTATTATTATATGCTGATGGCGAGAAAAAACCTCGATCAGCCACTTGGCAATCCAAAAAATAGTCTGATAAAATTTAACGAGCAAATTGCAAGTAAATATCGTGCAGGCCTTAGTTTTAGTTATCTTGACAATTACCTCAATCATGACATTGTCAACAAAAGCATACAGGAATTTTATGATTTAAATCAAAATTCGCAAACGACTAGATTTGATTTTGAGAAAATTGTGACTCAAAACAGCACCAATAATATCGATTGGTTTTTTAGCACTATTATCAATTCCAGAGACCTCATCGATTATAAATTTTCGAATGTTTCGAGAAACAAAGACAGTATTCAGTTTTCATTAAAAAACAAAACAGGACATTACGCTCCGATTCCGATATACGGAATCCAAAAAAATCAAGTGGTTTTTAAGCAATGGATTGAGCCCAAAACTAAAGATTCTATTTATACTTTAGAAAGAAAAAATGCTGATAAAATAGTTTTGAATTACGAGAACGAAGTTCCCGAATACAACTTAAGAAACAACTGGAAATCACTCAAAAATTTAGCGATTACAGATCGACCTATAAAATTTAATTTTGCCAAAGACCTCGAAGATCCTTACTACAATCAAATTTTGTACATCCCAACGCTTACCTACAATTTGTACGATGGTTTCTCGCCTGGAATTCGTTTTCATAACAAAACCATTCTCGACAAGCCTTTCAATTTTGATATCAATCCTTCGTATTCGCTAAATGCCAAAACCATTTCGAGTTCTTCGGCCTTTACATTCATCCAAAATTTTAGAAATAGCCGTCTTTATAATGTAAAATATTCTGTCAGTGAGAATTACTTTCATTACGCACCCGATGCTACTTATCTAAAACTGAATACGATGATTCAGCTACGCATTAGGGAAAATGATTTTAGAGACAACCACAGGCAACTGATCATGTTGCGTCATGTAGGCGTGAATCGAGAAAAAAGTGCTTTTATAACTGATAATTCGCAACCAAATTACTCGATTTTTAATGCACGCTATTACAATACCAAATCAGAAATGATTGATCATTTTAATTTCATGACCGATGTTCAGTTTTCGGGCAGCTTTGGAAAAATTGCTGCAGAAACAGAGTTCAGACATTTATTTGAGAACAATCATCAGTTGAATTTACGGGTATACGCAGGAAGTTTTCTTTATAACAAAACCAATTCTGACTATTACAGTTTTGGATTAGACAGGCCAAAAGATTATTTGTTTGATTATAATCTTTTCGGGAGATCAGAGACTACGGGGTTTTACAGTCAGCAGTTTGTGATGGCCGAAGGTGGTTTTAAATCAAAATTACAACCTGCTTATGCCAATCAATGGATGGCGACTTTTAATGCCAGTTATTCTATCTGGAACTGGATTGAAGCATATGGCGACGTTGGTTTCCTGAAAAGTAAATCTCAAAAAGAGTCTTTTGTATACGATAGCGGCATCCGATTAAACTTGGTTCCGGACTATTTCGAGCTCTATTTTCCTGTCTATTCTAATAATGGTTGGGAAATTTCGCAAAATAAATACAACGAAAAAATACGATTTGTGGTCACTTTTTCTCCTAAAACATTAGTCAATCTTTTTACCCGAAAATGGTTCTAATTGAATAAATTTTAAATAAAAACATGAATTATTATTATTTAAAAGCAAATTAGCATGATAATAATTTAAAAAAAGAAGCCTATTTTTAGTGTTTACTTGCAAATAATTAAATTATATTTATTTTAATGAATTATGATTATTGATACTTTTTAAGTATTTTTGCATCACAACATAACCCATTCCAGATTATGATTAAAGAAAAAAACAATACTACATTAACTTTTGAGGATTTTAAAACAGAAGTATTAAACGACTACAAAATTGCAGTAACAAGCCGTGAGTGTAGTCTTTTGGGACGTAAAGAAGTATTGACAGGAAAAGCCAAATTTGGAATATTTGGTGACGGAAAAGAAGTGCCGCAGCTTGCTATGGCAAAGGCTTTTAAAAACGGAGATTTCCGCTCTGGTTACTATCGTGACCAAACTTTTATGATGGCGATTGGCGAACTTACACCTAAGCAATTTTTTGCAGGTTTATACGGTCACACCGATTTAAATTTTGATCCAATGTCTGCCGGAAGACAGATGGGCGGCCACTTTGTAACGCATAGTTTAAACGAAGATGGTTCGTGGAAAGACTTAACAAAACAAAAAAATTCAAGCTCAGATATATCTCCAACTGCCGGACAAATGCCAAGATTATTGGGATTGGCGCAGGCATCCAAAATTTACAGAAATGTTGAAGGAATCACCGCCAAAGACAAATTTTCTGTAAACGGAAACGAAATTGCCTGGGGAACCATAGGAAACGCCAGTACTTCTGAAGGGTTATTTTTTGAAACTATCAATGCTGCCGGAGTACTACAAGTGCCAATGGTAATGAGTGTATGGGATGATGAGTACGGAATTTCGGTTCACGCCAAACATCAAACCACTAAAGAAAATATCTCTGAAATACTAAAAGGATACCAACGCGATGAAGACTCAAACGGGTATGACATTTTTAGAGTAAAAGGCTGGGATTATGCCGAGTTGGTCTCTACTTACGAGAGAGCGGCTGCCATTGCACGTGAGCAGCACGTGCCGGTATTAATTCACGTCAATGAGTTAACACAACCCCAAGGGCACTCGACTTCGGGCTCACACGAACGTTACAAAAACAGCGACAGACTGGCTTGGGAGAGAGATTTTGATTGTATTCGTCAGATGCGTTTGTGGATGATCGCCATCAATATTGCATCTCCGGAAGAATTGGCTGAAATTGATTTTCAATTAAAAAAAGAAGTACTCGAAGCTAAAAAAGAAGCGTGGGATTCATTCATCAATCCGATTATTGAAGACCAAAAAGAACTTATTGTTTTATTAGAACAAATTTCGGCGGCAAGCCTTAATCATAAAGATAAAATTCAAAATTATATCTCAGAAATCAAAGCTATCAAGGCACCTTTAAAAAAGGAAATGCTTACGATTGCCAGAAAGATATTGCGTTTTATCGAAGTACCGAATAGTAAAGTCCTATTATCCAACTGGATCACCAATTATATTGCTATAACACAACCAAGATTTAGCAGTCATTTACATTCTGACTCTGATAAAAATGTTTTTTCGGTACAAAAAGTACTTCCTCAATATGCCGAAAATGCAAAACCGGATCTGGATGGACGTATGATCTTGCGTGACAACTTTGATGCTTTGTTTACCAAATATCCAGAAACTCTGATTTTTGGTGAGGATGTTGGTAACATTGGCGATGTCAACCAAGGTCTAGAAGGCATGCAGGAAAAATACGGCGAACTTCGTGTTGCCGATGTTGGTATTCGTGAAGCCACAATTATCGGTCAGGGAATCGGAATGGCCTTGAGAGGTTTACGCCCGATTGCTGAGATTCAATATCTGGATTATTTGCTATATGCCATTCAGATCATGAGTGACGACTTGGCCACTTTACAATACAGAACCGTTGGAAAACAAAAAGCGCCGCTAATCATCAGAACCCGAGGACACCGTCTTGAAGGCATCTGGCATTCAGGTTCACCGATGGGAATGATCATCAACGCCCTTCGCGGTATTCATGTTTTGGTACCAAGAGATATGACGCAAGCCGCAGGTTTTTATAACACTTTGCTAGAATGTGACGAACCCGCTTTGGTGATCGAATGCTTGAATGGATACCGTTTAAAAGAAAAAACACCTTTGAATTTCGGCGAATTCAAAACGCCAATTGGTGTGATAGAAACCCTAAAAGAAGGAGCAGATATCACCCTAGTTTCTTATGGTTCGACCTTGAGATTGGTACAGCAGGCTGCAACAGAATTGCTAGATTTAGGAATAGATTGCGAGGTCATCGACATTCAGTCTTTGCTTCCTTTCGATATCAATAAAGATATTGTAAAAAGTATCACAAAGACCAACCGTCTTCTCGTAATCGATGAAGATGTTCCTGGTGGAGCTTCGGCCTTTATTTTACAACAAATTTTAGAAGAGCAGGACGCTTACAAATATTTAGACAGCAAGCCCCAAACGTTAACCGCAAAAGCACACAGACCCGCTTATGGTACAGATGGCGACTATTTTTCTAAACCTTCTGCCGAAGATATTTTCGAGAAAGTATACGACATGATGCACGAAGCAAATCCTGCTAAATTCCCTGATTTGTACTAAGAATTTATTCGGTTTTAAATATAAAAAAGCTCCAACATTCTGGAGCTTTTTTGCGTTTTATCCATAAAGATTGGTTTTTACAAGAAACGAAGCAACCCTACTAATCTTATTTAGCAAATGAGATTGCTTCGTTCCTAACAAAGATAGCATTCGTATCAATTAATTTTAAAAGTTGAATTTCTGGAAGCTATTCCCGCTATCCGCTCCAATCTTTTATGCCGAACACCGGCACAAAAGGATTTCCACTTCTATCGGGGCTAGGGCACTCGCTTTTCAGAAGAAAACTTATTCTGAAACAATTTAGACTCCTAAAATAGCTCTTGCTTTCTCTAAATCTTCAGCCGTATCAATTCCAATTCCGACATGCGTAGTTTCTACCATTTTGATTCTTTTTCCAAATTCCAAATAGCGAAGTTGTTCTAATTTTTCAGAAGCTTCAAGCGATTTCATTGGTAAACTATAAAAATCTAAAAGCGCTTGTTTTCGAAAAGCATAAATCCCAATATGCTGAAAATAGCGCACGCCCACATCCTTATCTCTTGGGTACGGAATTACAGAACGCGAAAAATACAGTGCAAACTGCGACTGATCTACCACCACCTTTACATTATTCGGGTTATTAATCTCGTCTTCATCGGTGATTTCGCGCATCAAAGATGCTAAATCAATTTTCTTTTCTTCATCATTTCTAAAAACCGACAACACTTGTTCTAATGGTCCTGTCTCTGTAAAAGGCTCGTCTCCCTGCACATTTACCACAATATCTACATCCAAACTTGCTACAGCCTCTGCAATTCGGTCGCTGCCAGACTCATGTTCTTTGACGCTCATAATGGCTTTTCCACCATTCGAAACAATTTCATTAAAAATCAAATCTGAGTCGGTTACTACAAATACATCATCAAACAAGTTGGTTGCCACCGAGGCTTCATACGTTCTCAATATTACCGTTTTTCCACCTAAATCCTGCATCAATTTGGCAGGAAAACGTGTAGATGCGTAACGTGCCGGAATAACTGCTATTATTTTCATTTATTACTATTGCTAATTCTTATTGAATATTATTAAAATTGAATTCTAATTACATTTTTTCTAGAAATCTAAATTTTGGAAATTAAATATTATTTAGATTTTAATTTTTTCTCTTTGCTAAAAATACTATGGTTTGGTTTTTCTATAATTAATTGTAGCTAAAATGATGTTCGCTTTTATTTTTCATTTGCAAACTTATAATAAACAGTTTAAATTTCAACTTTAACTTATTCATTTATGTCATCCAAATAATCCCTTCAACACTAAAGTATAAGCAAATATAAAGTATTATCAAAACAGTATTAATGTAAATCTATAACTTAATAATCTGGGAGTAGATTAGTTAAAAATATTATTTTCAAATTACTACTTTCATACTATAAAAAGATAAAGTTAAGACTTAACATTAATAATTCTATTGATAATTTTTTTTAATTTCTACTGTGCCCTTTAATAATGATACATCAAAAATGATACTATGTAGAATAATTCTTGTTTATTTACTATTTTAAACAGTTTTTCTTTATTTTTACTTAAAATCACTCACTTTGTTAGATTACTTAACCCTACTTGATTTATAAATTTAATAACCCCAAAAAACCATGAAAAAACAAAAAAAATCACTAATTCAATTAATTTTATTCTTATTTGCAATTACGACTGCAAAATCACAAGACTTGAATCTAAAAATTATGTCTTTTAATATCCAACAACCTTTTGGAACAAATTGGGACAATAGAAAATCAAATGTGGCTTCTATTTTTAATGTTACACAAGCAGATGTTATTGGTACACAAGAAGCTGTCAATTACCAACGTGATTATATTGCCCAACAAACAGGTTATGCATGGTATGGTATAGCACGTGATGGCGGTGACAATGGAGAGGGATCCTGGATTTTCTATAAAGCAGATAAATACTCGTTAGATAGTTCAAATTCCGGAAGTTTTTGGATGTCAACTACGCCAAATATTCCTTCCCGATTTGAAGGTGATTATAATCGTATTTGTACTTATGTCCATTTGATAGAAAAGTCTTCAGGGAAAAGCTTCTACATTTTTAATTCACATTTTCCTACTCCAGATTTACCTAATGCACGTCTAAAAAGCGCTAAACTACTCACAGAAAAAATAGCAAACAGAGCCATTAAAACTGATCCAGTATATGTCACTGGAGATTTTAATTCTACCGAAGGAGATGCAGTTACAATATGGATGAAAAATGGTTCCGACAATGCTATTAAATTTCGCGATACTTATAGAGATGTTTATCCTACTGGAAATGTAAATACTGGTTTTGGTACCAAGTTTGATTATATTTATTGTCCTACTGATTCAAAATACACTTCGTTAACATCATGGGTTATTACAAACCCTGTTGCTTCAGATCATTATCCAATAGCAGCGACAGTTCGATATAATAACTCTACAACACCCCCAATTCCTGTTACACAAGTAATTCCAGGTAAAATTGAAGCTGAGAATTACTCTAATTCATTTGGTATTCAATTAGAAAACACAACAGATATTGGACAAGGTCAGAATGTAGGATATCTTGATTTGAATGATTGGTTAGAATATAAAGTGGATGTAGCTAGTGCATCTAAATATACTTTTGATTTAAGATATGCGAGCAACAGTGAAAGTGGTAAAATTAACGTTTTAATTGATGGCGTTTATTATCAATCAACAGATTTACCAATCACTAATGGATGGCAAACATGGCAGACAATAACTAAAAATATAGACTTACCAGCTGGATTACACACAATAAAGATTGAAGTAGTAAAAGGTGGTTTCAACTTAAATTGGTTTAATTTTTCATCTCAAACAACCTCTGGTTTGTCTATACCTGGTAAAATTGAAGCGGAAAATTACTCTATGACCTTTGGCACTCAGTTAGAGAATACTACCGATACGGGAGGAGGACAAAATGTTGGTTATTTTGATGTAAATGATATATTAGAATACAATGTCACAGTATCCAATACTGGGAATTATAACTTTGATATTAGGATAGCAAGTTTAGAAAAAAGTGGACGTTTAAATCTTTTGGTAGATAATAATTACCAAAAGTCAATAGATCTTCCTATTACTGGGGGTTGGCAAAATTGGCAAACCTCAAGTACTACTGTCAATTTAACTCAAGGAAATCATAAATTAAAATTTGAGATAGTAAAAGATGGATTTAATTTAAATTGGTTCAATTTCTCTAATAATGTTACTTCTAAAACCAGTTCTAGTAAAAATATAGTTATGGAAGAATCGGATTCAAATACCTTTTATCCAAACCCTGCAAAAGATTTTATTTATTTTAATAACGAATATGATTGGATTGTGTACTCTAATGCTGGTTCAAAAGTATTGTCAGGGCGTTCACAATTAGTAAATGTGAGTTCACTTAACTCTGGAATTTACATTGTAGAATTTAATGGCAAAAGAAAAAAACTACTTATTAATTAAATGTATTTCATCTATCAATAGAGAATGCAAAAAAAATACTTACACCTATTTTATTAAAGAAATAAGTGTAAGTATTTTGTTTTTTTGAAATAGCAATTCACTATTACAAGCACTATCCCAAATTTATTTTTACTATTTTAGTTGAAACAAAAATATTTTATTATTAAAAAAATCTGTTTTAGATAAAATTATAATTCCTTTATTTTAATTTTAAGATTCCTAAAGTCTTTTTATTTATACGATAAATAGAAACGTTTTTAAGATACTTTTTTCTAACAAATCCTCACCGAAGTCATACTCAAAGAACCTGCTAATAATTTATCATTAAATAAATTCAGTTCTTCTGATTTTTCTTTTAAACCCAAAGTGTACAACAAAGGCAAATAATGTTCGGGAGTGGGAATAGCCAATTGAATCGCTTTATTCATTTTTTCGAAATCAACTAAAGGCTGAAAATTACCATCCAAAAGATAATTATTAATCGTTTCGCGCGCTTCAATTGCCCAATCGTAACCGTAATTGTCTTTGTCAAAATTTTGAAAATCAACTAGGCGTAAATTGTGTACAATATTGCCGCTTCCGATAATCAAAACACCTTTACGTCGTAAGGATTGTAACTTCTGAGCCAGTTCAAAATGATATTGCCCCGACTTAGTATAATCAATACTTAATTGAATCACAAGGACATTGGCTTCTGGATACAAATGTTTAATTACGCTCCAAGCACCGTGATCCAAGCCCCAATGCTCATCTAAATCTACTGCGACAGGTTCTAATATCGTATGTACTTCCTGAGCCAATTCGGGACTTCCTTTTGCGGGATATTGCACATCAAAAAGTGCTTGCGGAAAACCACCAAAATCATGAATCGTTCTTGGCATTTGCATCGAAGTAACTTTGGTTCCGTTTGTAAACCAATGTGCCGAAATACACAAAATGGCATTAGGTTGCGGCAAAGTTTTTGCCAGATTACGAAAACCAGTCACAAACTGATTCTCCTCAATTGCATTCATCGGGCTGCCGTGTCCTAAAAACAGCACCGGCATTTTATCAGTATTCGAAAACGTTGATGAAATCGAATGTAAATCGTTTAGTGTTGTCATTGCTGAAAAATATTATTTTGCCACAGATTTAAAAGGATTAAAAAATATTTTTCTAAAAATTCATCTCATTCTATCCAGAATAAATCTGTGGGAATCATTTTAATCTGTAGCTGAATTTTTATTCTGTAAAACTTTCGTCTTTAAATCCTATCAAATATAATTTATTTTTAGCACGTGTCATAGCCGTGTACAACCATCGAATATAATCTCTATCTATTCCGTTTGGCAGATAGGGCTGCTCAATAAAAACAGTATTCCACTGTCCTCCCTGCGATTTATGACAGGTAATCGCATACGAGAATTTTACTTGCAAACCATTAAAATATTCATTGGCTTTTACCTTCTGAAACTTCTTGTATTTCGTGGTTTCGCTTTCATAATCTTTCATCACTTCCTCGTACAAACGGTTGGATTCTTCATACGTTAAAGAAGGTGATTCACTTTTTATAGTATCTAATAACAGAACGGTTTCAAAAGGTTTTTGATCCGGATAATCGACCATCCTAATTTTTACTCTCGCAAAATTAAAACCGTACAATTCTTTGATTCCGAACATTTCCAGCACCTCAATAATATCTCCATTGGCAATAAAACCTGCTTCGTCTGTTTCTTTCAGCCAAAAATAATTATTCTTTACCACCATGAGAAAATCACCAACAGAAAGTTCGCTTTCTTTAAACAAAATTCGGGTTCTAATTTGCTCATTGTACTGATTGGCTCTTTTATTCGAACGTACAATAAAAGCGGTGTCTTCAATACTATAATTGCTGTAAGCCGTATTGATTGCATCCTGAATATCATAACCATCGGTGAGCCGAACAATGTCTTTAAACTTTTTTACATCAAATTTAAATTCGGTTATAAAACTATCTTTCAGCAGTTCTCGAAGGGCTGTGGCATTAAACAAAATTCCCGAACTTTCTTCCTGACGCATCACTTCATCAAGTTCAATGTGCTCTATTTCTTTATCATAATGGGCGCCCAAAGTATGCGTATCGAGTGCGGGACTGATATCTAAATTGACGGGAGGAAGCTGTGCCGTATCTCCCAAGAGAATCATTTTGCAATTGGTTCCGGAATACACATATGAAATCAAATCGTCAAGCAACGATCCGTTATCATACAATTTTGAATCGGAATTGCTGTCTGAAATCATCGACGCCTCATCGACAATAAAAATCGTATTTTTATGCTTATTAATTTGTCTGGTAAAAGCAACACCTCCGCCCGCAGATTTTTTCGGGAAATATATTTTTTTATGAATGGTAAACGCTGGCGTATTCGAATAATTGGCAATAACTTTTGCAGCTCGCCCAGTGGGAGCCAGCAAAACAAATTTTTTATTAATAGCTTCCAGATTGTTTACAATCGTCGAAATCACAGTTGTTTTTCCAGTTCCGGCGTACCCTTTTAGAACAAAAATAGTGTCATTATTGGTTTCCGTTAAAAAAATAGCAATTTTTTGAAAAAAAATATCCTGTTTATATGTGGGTGCAAAAGGAAATCGTTTTTGTAAAACGCTGTAAAACTGTGATGAATTCATAAAGTAAAGTTGAACTACAAAGTACGGTTTTTTTAATGGTAATTTCACTTTCAATTTCAAAAATCAAAAGTAATTTTAGTGGTCACGCCAAAATAAAAACACAAACGCAAGTCTAGATACTTATCGAATTTTACTATTGATTATTATTGTTGCTTTTTAATTTGTAAGTTTGTGTTCGAATTAAATTCATTCTTGATACTAAAGCAGGTAACGAATTGTAAATCAAACCATGTCATTGCAAAATACTAATATTACCACAAAAAATTACAAAAAATTATCCATTCAGGTTTCCTTGACTGGATTGTCTTTTTGTTGTTTTGATACACTCAACAATACTATACTTTCGCTAAACGAAGTACATTTTGATGCATTTCATAAATCGACCCAAATAGAAGAATTGTTCGGAGAAGCCTTCAATAAACATCCTGAATTAAAAGATACTTATGACGAAATTTTAGTCATTCACAACAATAATCTTTCAACTTTTGTACCCACTGCCCTATTTGATGAAAACTACTTAGGCAGCTATTTACAGTACAATACAAAGGTTTTTGATACTGATTTTTTTGCTTTTGATGAAGTAAAAAATTATCAGATGAATGCAGTTTATATTCCGTATGTCAACATCAACAACTTTTTTATTGACCAGTTTGGTTCTTTTGAATACAAACATGCCAACAGTATTTTGGTCGAAAAAATCTTAGAAGGATCAAAAAATAATGACGACAAAAAAATGGTTGTGAATTTTAATTTTGGTCATTTTGAAGTTATCGTCGTACAAAACCAAAAGCTTTTGTTGTTCAACTCATTTGAATATCAAACTCCGGAAGATTTTATCTATTATTTGCTTTTTACAGCCGAGCAAACCAATTTAAACCCAGAAACTTTTCCATTAGAATTACTGGGAACCATCAGTAAAGACGATCCTTTCTATGCTATTGCTTATCAATACATACGTAATATTTCGTTTTTTGATGTGAGCGCTTTACAGCAAAAAAACAACTTTTCAACTGCACAAAATCAAAAACATTATATTCTATTTCAATCATGAGAATCATTTCAGGAAAATACAAAGGACGTCGCATTTTTCCGCCAAAAAACCTTCCTGTAAGACCAACTACTGATATGAGTAAAGAAGCATTATTTAATGTCTTGAATAATCATTTTAGTTTTGATGGCTTAAAAATTTTGGATTTATTTTCGGGAACTGGCAATATTAGCTTTGAGTTTGCATCTCGCGGAAGTGCACCCATTACCTCTGTTGATGGTGATTTTGGTTGTGTAAAATTTATCAAGCAAGTGGCCTCAGAATATGATTTTGAGATTGCTGCTACCAAAAGTGATGTTTTCAAATATTTAGAAAATTGCAAAACCTCTTACGATATTATTTTTGCCGACCCGCCTTATGGGTTGGATCAAGTCACTTTTGAAAAAATTGTATTACTGGTTTTTGAACGTGAGTTACTAAATGAAGACGGAATGATGATCATAGAACACTCAAAATACACAAAAATGGAGCATCTGAGCAATTTTTCTTTTCAGAAAAATTATGGTGGTTCGTTCTTTAGTTTTTTCGAATTAAACTCTACAGACGACGATGAAGAGCTTGCCGATAATTCAAATAAAATTATAGAAGAAGACGAAGGTTAATTTTTTTTACCATACAAAATCCCTTATAGCAAAGGGATTTTCTGCTTTATTATCGTACGCGATTTTCATTATCATCGATATTTTTTTCTTTAAATTCGGTCGCTTTTATTTTTCCAAAAGTGTATTTTACAGCAATTGAAACTTCATTGCCATCGACCAAATATCTGGATTTTGAACTTATCGCATTCACAGTAAATTGCTCTTTAAAAATGGTATTTCTAAAAATATCATTATAACTTAAAGTACAATTCCAGTTTTTCAAAAAAGTTTTAGAAAAAGACATATCTATTATAAATCTAGCATTCCTTTCAAAAACACCTTCTTTTTGCAACGTTATACCCCAAAAATTTAATGCAAAAACATATTCTTTCGGGAATTTAAATTCCTGATTAGAAAAATAATACAAATAAGGTTTTGATGTTTTAAAAACCGCTGCATCATCTTCGACTTTATTTTTTATCAACAATATAGAATTGGTAGAAGTCCAGAATTTATAACTAAAAGGAAATGTCAATTCTACAGTAAAACCAGATTCCTTATTATAATTTACATCTTTAAAAGTCATGATATTTTGCTGATTATCATAAAAAAAACTACCCTCGACTGCATTAGAAATTTGATAATAACTCACTTTAATCGATTGATCATGATATTGAAAAGTAGTAGCAATTTCATTGGTAATCGTTGGGTCTAAATTACTATTTCTGGTATATAAAAAATACGGATTGATATAAGTAGCTCCCTGACTCAAAGACGAATAATTGGGCCTAATTATACTTTTTGCGTAATTAAACACGATGCTTTTTGTACTATCTATCAAAAAAGAAATTTGTGCTTTCGGGAATACATTAGTGTAGTTTTTGCTAATTAAAGGAACCGCATCTGTTATAAATTTTCCGTTTACTTGAGTGTTTTCAATTCGAATTCCCCCTAAAAAATCTACTTTCTTTATCTTTCCTGAAAACTGACCATAGGCTGCAGTATTCTGCTCTTTAAAATCATAGTGATTCATTGTATTTTGAGTGGTTTCAAAACTAAAAATATCAAAATCAGATTTAGAATTGGCTTCTGAATAAAGTCCGCCTAATTCTAATTTTACTTCATTTTTAAACTTTTTTTCCAAATCAATTCTTCCAGAAAAAACAGTCACATTAAATTGCTGATCCCGATTTTGTGCCAATTCAAATTCAGAATTATTATAATTATTGCCCATCTGACTCCATTCGTCCTGATCAAAATTAGAATACTGAAATCCTGTAAAAATACTTGTATCAATAGCTTTAATTTTTCTGGAATAATTAAAAAATGAGTTTACAAAATTCTTTATGCTTGTGTTATCACCCAAAGTTAGAACATTATTTTCGACATTTTCTTTTCTGTTAAATGTTGAAGTTCTAATATTGAAAGTATCGTTTTGCAACTTAGCATTCATCTTAAACGAGAAATAGTCATCCTCATTAATTTTATAAAAAAAAGCGCCTCCAAAAATAAATTGCGTTCTTTTTGTATACGCTTCCACATCATAATCAGACGCAATATCAGCATCTGATATTAGATAATTTATGCTATGACCTTCCCACGGCTGCAGTTGATTGTAGTTAAAATTAGCTTTCCATTCCATTTTATTTTTTTTGAAACTCGAATTGAATCCCAGATAATTATTATAGTCTTTTTTGAAAGAAGCCACTTGGGAAATTGAAGTTTGAAAACTATCTTTTTTACTTAATTTTCGAGTAATTAAAATCACGGAACGACCTTCGGCTTCATATTTGGAAGATGGATTCTGAATGATTTCGATCGTTTTAATATCAGCAACAGCCAAAATATTCAAATCGTTTATTTCTGCTTTTTGATTATCAATATAAAGTAGCGGATTTCCTTTTCCGACAACAGAAATACTCTCCTTGTCGGCACTAATTTGTACAGTAGGCATTTTTCCCAACAACTCCAAAGCGGTAGGAATAGAGTTATATATCGAATTGGCAACATCCAACTTTATATTTCCGTTTTGGTTAGAAAATGTTTTTTTGTTTTGATGGATCACTACTTCTGTTAGTTGTGTAGTGATACTGTCTTTTGGTCTTTCAATTTGTGAATATCCCAAAAACGAAAGACAAAAAAACAACAATGCTAAAATGATTTTTAAAGACATAAAAACTTCAGTTAAAATAGAGATTTTGGATAAAACAGATACAAATTTGCTTCTAAAAAATCATTGCGAAAGTTAATTGAAGGTTAATGCAGGGTTAATACCAAAATTGTGTCCTAAAAGGTTTATTTTTGAACAGAATTTCTTTTTGATATGAAACAAAGAATCAACTTATTAATTGCTTTTTCGATCGTAGCGCTGGTTGTTTTATCTACGGTACAATGCTACTTGGTAAAAACAACTTACGATTATAAAGTTGCGCAATTTCATACCGAAATTAAGAATGAAATTGCACAAATCACAAACAACTACAGCGATATTGACTCGGCTTTGGTTACTAAAAAAGAGTTTCTTTATAAAGAAATTGGAACGTATTATATTCAAGGAAAAAAAACAAAATTTCAGTTAAAAAAAACTATTCTTGAGAACGAATTTACAGATGTTATAAGCCTAAAAATTCAGCAAAAATTAAAAAGAGAATTACCGAATTTGAAAATCGATTTTGCTATTGTACTGAACAAATTTATTATTTACCAAAACACTAAAAAAAACGACACTATTTTTTCTGAAAAACCTTCTATTCAGAACAAACTGTATGGAAATCTGGCTTCGTTAAACCATTCTTTTCTGGTTCGAAATTATGTCGGGACTACAAATGGTTCCTTTGAAAATCAAGACTATAAGTTATTGACCGAAGATTCTATGTATGTCGCTGTTATAGATTGGGAAATGATTATTTTGAAGAGAATGACTTTTATTTTAGTTTTGTCGTTGCTTTCTATTGCTACTCTCATCACGCTTTTTGTAATTGCGATCAAAGCTTTGATCAAACAAAAAAAAGTAAGCGATGTCAAAACAGATTTTATCAATAATATTACCCACGAACTCAAAACACCTTTGGCGACTTTAAGTATTTCTACCAAAATTTTAGAGCAAAAAAACATTCGGGATAATGATGAAAAATTTATTTCGCTTGTTAATACAATTTCACGTCAGAACAATCGTCTGCAGCATTTAATCGATCAGGTAATGGCAAATTCATTGGCAGAGAACCAAATAGAACTTCAAAAAGAAAAAATAATAACCGAAGATTTTTTACTTTCAATCATAAAGGACTTTAAAATTGGAAATCCGCAAATCACAATTGAAACTGATTTTCAAACTAAAAAAACGATCTTGGTTTTAGATCAATTTCATCTCACTACTGCAATTTTAAACGTTTTAGAAAACGCCGTAAAATATGGTTCTAACAAAATTTTGTTAACCACTAAAAACTATCAAAATCAATTTACGATTGCGATTGAAGATAACGGAATTGGAATTTCGAAAAACAAGCAAGCCTTGCTTTTTGAGAAATTTTATCGCGTAGAACAAGGTAATTTACACACCACAAAAGGGCTGGGATTAGGATTATATTATGTACACCAAATCATAAAAGCGCATCAAGGTTCAATTGCCGTAATGAGCGACTTAGGAAAAGGAGCTGTGTTTACCATCATGTTTAAAGTCTAATTTATTTACATTGAAAAAAATACTTTTGGCCGAAGATGATATTGATTTTGCAAATGTTTTAAAACAATATTTAGCACTATATAATTATGAAGTCACTTGGGCGACAGATGGTGAAATTGCGTTGGAGTTATTTCAGAATCAAAGTTTTGATATTTGTGTTTTTGATGTAATGATGCCTAAACTTGATGGATTTTCACTGGCCGAAAAAATCATCAAGATCAATCACGAAGTTCCTTTTATATTCCTGACAGCAAGAAAATTAAAAGAAGACAAAATCATCGGACTAAAATTAGGAGCCGACGATTACATAGTTAAGCCTTTTGAGGCCGAAGAACTCATTTTACGCCTGCAAAACATACTAAAAAGAAGTCAGAAAAAAATCAATTTGCCCGAATACGAAAACGTTCAGATTGGTCTATATTCTTTTGATAGCAAACGTTTGACTTTGCATTTTAATCAACAAATACAACAGCTTACAGAGAAAGAAGCCGCTCTCATTAAGTACTTTTATATTCATAAAAATCAATTGCTCAAAAGAGAACAAATCCTTACTGCCATCTGGGGAAATGATGATTTCTTTTCTGGTAGGAGCATGGATGTTTATATCAGTAAACTCAGAAAATATTTTAAAGATGATGCTGGAATCCGTATTGAAAGCATTCGAAATATTGGTTTAGAATTCAAAATAATCCATTAATTTTCAGCCTGCGAATAATATAATTTTAGTAGTTAATTATGTAACGTTCTACAGATATAATACGAATACATTTGGAGTGAACATTAAAAACATAAATTATGAATCTAAAAAGATTTTTTGGTGGGCTGTTAACCGTCCTCGGAATAGTGGGCCTTATTTACACAGCCGTTATATTTGCGGGTACTTCAGGAGAGACGAGAGATATTAAATCGTTAATTATTTACGGTATTTTGGGAATCGTCTTCTTTATGTCCGGTATCAGTTTAGTTCGTGGTACAAAAGACGAATCATAACAAAGAATCAGCAATCTTTTCATAGAGAGGAGTTTTTACGCCGTGTTTTAATCCTTCATTTACAACAAACTGCGTTAGCGAAATCACCTCGGTATTTTTGCCCGCTAATAAATCTCTGTGCATCGATGAAGTCGCTTCTTTAGGCGATTTTTCAAGTTTAATAATCGTTTGATTGACAATATCTTTTGGCAATTGTAACCCTTTTGCTGCAGCAACGCCAACAATTTCTTGTAGCAATTCGACATACAATGCTTTTGATTCGGGAGTACTTAAAACTTCACCAATATTCTGATTGAGATAGGAAGTCGCTGAGGCCAAAGCTGAAATAAAGATAAATTTCTCCCACACCGTTTCCTCTATAGCATCAACCAAGTAACTTTCGATTTTAGCCTTTTGAAAGATACTTTGCAGTTCCTTTAATTTTGAAATAGGAGCCGTTTTCGAGCCAAAAAACAATTTTTCGTAAAACCCTATTTTTCGAATAACTCCCGGAGAAGAAATCATCGAAACGATATACACACAACCTTGCAGAATATCATTTTCAGGAAATAATAACTGAATGCGCTCTGGAGCATCAACCCCATTATACAAAGGAAGTATAACTGTTTTTGGATGTATACATTTCTTTAAAGAAAGCAAACTTTCTTCAATATCATACGTTTTTGTAGCACAAATTAAAAAATCTAATACACCTATTTCCTCGGGATTATTGGATACTATTTTGGGATAAACAATAGTTTCAGTTTCATCGGTTACGATTTTTAATCCGTGGTTAAATATTGCTTTTTGAGTTTCTCTGCGAGCGATAAAAACAATTTCAACTTCATCCGAATCCAAAAAGGCTTTCGCCAAAAGACCGCCAAAATATCCTCCAACACCTCCTAATCCTAAAATTCCTATTCTCATTCTACTATTTTTTATTTTTCACCCAATCTATGTCTTTGCGAGGAACGAAGCAATCTAATTTACAAAATCAAACTTTGTGTCTTTTGCTAGTGAGTTTGCTTCATTCCTCGCAAAGACACAAAATTAGGACATACGAATTAATTATCTTCCGGAACAGGCTCTAAATTCAAAGTTGTAAAATCTCTTTCGGTCTTAGAAATTATAATCGTTGCGACAGTATTTCCTATCAAATTGGTTATTGCTCTGGCTTCGCTCATAAATTTATCAACTCCCAACAAAAAAGCCAAACCTTCTACCGGAATTTTATGAATTGCTGTCAACGTAGAAGCCAAAACAATGAACCCGCTTCCTGTAACGCCTGCCGCTCCTTTTGAAGTAATCATCAAAATACCAATCACACTAAGAATTTCGAAAAAACTAAGATGTACATCATACAATTGCGCCAAAAATATCACGGACATCGACAAATAAATCGAAGTGCCATCCAAATTAAAAGAATAACCCGTCGGAATCACCAAACCTACCACCGATTTACTACAGCCCATTTGCTCTAATTTAATCATAATACTAGGCAAAGCTGCCTCGGATGATGATGTTCCTAAAACTAATAAAAGCTCTTCTTTGATGTATTTTAGAATAGAAAGAATACTAATTTTATAATACCTCAGGATGGTTCCTAATATCAAAAACACAAACAAAATCATGGTAAGATAGACGCACAACATCAACTTTCCGAGCGGAATCAAGGTTTCCAAACCAAACTTACCAATAGTGTAGGCCATTCCACCAAAAGCACCCAATGGCGCCAAATACATTACGTACTTCAAACCTGTAAAAACAACTTTAGAAACACGCTCTAAGACCAAGATAGTCTGCTCTCTATGTTTATAAAAATTCAATGCAATCCCAACAAAAATAGCCGCTAAAAGAACTTGTAATGTAAAATTAGAAAGAAAAAATTGCAGCCACGAAAAATCTGCCGAAGGATTCTTGGTATATTTACTAGCATCTTGTAAAGCCAATCCCGTTTTATCTATTTTACCAGGTTGAAAAAGATAGGCAACCCCAATTCCGATTGCCAAGGCAATAGTCGAAACCACTTCAAAATAAGTCAGCGCTTTAATACCAATACGTCCTACTTTTTTAAGGTTGCCCATGCCGGAAATCCCCAAAACAATGGTTAAAAATATAATCGGACCAATAAAAAGTTTGATAATATCTACAAAAGTATCTCCAATTATCTTCATTTTTACACCGATGTTCGGTGCAAAATGTCCGAGTAAAACACCTGCTATAATGGCGATTAATACCCAAAAAGTAAGATTGGTAACAATCACTCTAAAAGTGCTTTTCTTAGAAGGTTGAGTCGGAGCTAGCGAAGATATATTCATAAAAGTAAGTTAGACTTTACAAATATATAAAAAAAGCAGACCTATAAGCCGGATTCTGTCCCTGATCAATCAGAGCCTTATCATTTATCTAGATCCAGCATTACTGCTGGACTCAAGCTACCTACCCTTCAACAACGGACGAGAAGCCCTTAAATGCTGATATACTTGGTATTTCACCGCATAGAGTTTACCTGGTTTCACTACAGCATTACCTGTACATACTTTCTGTTGCACTTGTCCTAATCCCGATAATTATCAGGACCGACGGGGGTTACCCGCTATGCTTCTCTTTGGTGTCCGGACTTTCCTCCCTCCCGATAAATCAGGACGACGATAAGGCGGTCTGCACGGCAAAAGTAGCAATTTATGAACTAACAATCGAGCATTTAAATTTCTGTTTTTTATAGAAATTACCTAATTATTTAATTTTAAATTGGTTATCTTTAAAATTCATAATTTTAAAATTCATTTATTATGACTAAAATGTATCATTACGCAACTGTTTCAAAAGCTTTAGATCAATTGAATGAGAAAGGATTTACGTTTGATTTTAATTTAAATTCAGATATGATTAAAAAAAATCCTGAAAAATTTGAAATTGTTCATGTGTACCGATACGAAGGGGATTCGGACCCAGGCGATGAGGCAGTTGTATACGGAATCAAATCAATTTCAGGCAAAAAAGGAGTTTATGTAGCGGGTTTTTCGGCAGATTCAGATCAGGAAACCGCAAAATTTTTATTCGATTTAAATATTAAAGGAAGGTGATTTTCAGGAGCTTTTTCCTGCTGTACGCTTTATCTTTTTCTGGCAAAAAAAGCCAGCAAAAGGATGCCGCTTCCATCAGGGCTAGGGCTTTAGGTTTCATTAGAAAATAATAGTTTACAAAATCTAGGTCATTGCAAGGAACGAAGCAACCACATCGAAAATTGATTTAGCAAAAGAGATTGCTTCGTTCCTCGCAATGAATAAAAAACAACAAAAGCCCGTTTAAATCTTTGTTACCTTTATGCCTTCTAAAAAGAGTAAGCCACAAAAAAAGTCCATCATAAGACAGACTTTTTAAAAACAACTCAAAAAATCAATTAAGCTGTTGGTATTTTTAATTTCCACCCAGGCTGAATCAAATCAGGGTTTTTAATGACATCTTTATTGGCTTCGTAAATTGCTTGCCAAGAAACGCCGTGTTTTTTTCCAATTTTTGATAACGAATCGCCGCTTACCACGGTATAATCTGTAGTTGCTCCTTCTGTAACTGCAATATTCATCACAACATCAGCCGATCTAAAATCAGGGTCGATTGTTCCGTATGCGTTCCATAATTTTTCCTTATCCTCAGCAGATTTTGCCGTACCATCAACATATAGCACATTATCTTGCTCTCTGACATTTAAGTTTGCTATTTCCAAACTACTGGCCAAATTTGTTAACTCTTTGTATTTATCTTGTAAACTCATCTTGACTTTATTTAATAGTTAACTTATTTTCAACTTTTTTAGGTTTCAATTCCTGTACACTTTTTATCAAAGCCGGAAGTTGTTCCCTTTTTATATTTCCTGTAAGAGTTACAACACCATCTACGACTGAAGCACTCACGCCACTGTACGCTTTTACTACATCATTTACAGAAGTATTTAAAACTGTATCAGGGCTAATTTCAACAGGGGCAACCTCAGGGGCTGGTGCAGGCAAAGGAACTTGGCAGTTATTGACCACAGATTTTACTCCTTTGACTCCTTTAATGACTGTTTCTGCACTTTGTTTGACAAAATCATTTTCACACGTACCCGAAATAGTAGCAACACCATCCGTTACGGTAACCTCTACACCAGGCATATCGCTTAATTTTGTAGCGATTTCTTTTTGAATATCCGCATCTTTAGGACCACAAGCCCCTAACAAAAAAGCAAAGCCTATTCCTAATAAAATAGATTTAATCTTCATAATAATATTTTTTAAAGTTATTTAACCCTTTAAAATTAACGAATTAATTTACAAAATACTATTAAAAAATAATAAAAAACTTATATTTTTTTTATATTTACAAAAGGTTAATATTAAAAAATCAAATAAGAAAAAATAAAATAGAAAATTAAGATTTGAATAATGATAGCATTATTAGCTTCTATAAAATCTAATTTCTTTTTACTCCTAAAAAATACATAAGTATTAAAAAAAAGAGGTAAGAGAATCAAAAAACAAAGATAAAGCCAAGACAACAGCTCAGACTGAAATGAGGAAATCTTATATATAAAATGCAAAAAAGAACAATAAGCAAACTCTAAAACAAGCATTAATGAAAAAATCCTTGACTTAGCTCGTACAATATCTATTTCTTTCATATTAAATTTACTAAATATAATTTATTTGTAATTTTACTTTTTCGAATGTGCTATATCTTTTCTCCACTCCCGAAGTGCATCTTCAAAAAAAATTTTAACGTCTTCTTTTTCTCCATCAACACTTACCTTAAAACTACTTCCGTTGGTTTTTGTAATTAGCAAATAAGGGCAATACGTGGCTCCGGCATTATAGACAGTGTCTATTTTTGATATGTCTTTATAATAAGCAAAATCAATACCATTTCTTTTTGAATTCCTTTTGTCTATCCAGTATTTAGCAATTCTTTTATCAGTAAAGAAATTCCCTGCCTTTTCATTCGTAAATTCACTGTAAAAACTGTATATCTTCTCGCCGTTTTCTAGTAGTTTTAAACTTTTAATAAAATGAATATCTTCTTGATTAAGAGTGCTAGTGTTTTCGATTTTATTACATGAGCTAAAAAGAAAAATTATAAATAAAAGAGTAAAATATTTCCGCATATTCTTCTATTTCTGTTTTAGAATTGAGTTTCTTTTATTACAACTGTTTTAGACACTTTATCATGAAATCCATTCAAAGTATATAAATACGAGATACCATCAAATGGAATTAATCTACAAAATGTTCGTACTATAATATCTAGAAGAGTTGCTTTTTGTCCTTCTAAATTTACTACTTTGGTTTTTGTTATAATTTTACCTAAAGTCTTTTGAAATAAGGTTTCACCTACTATAAAATAAAGCAGGAAAGCTGTAATTATAGTTGTTCTGTTAATAAATAAAATCTGTCTCGGACTTACAACTTTAAATCCATAATGAGCCGTACAGACTACAATAGTATAAATGATAAAGATGGCTGTAATATCAATAAAAAAATTAATCCCCCGAACAGAAGTACCAGCAATATTTTGGAGAGTATCTTTTTGCTTTTGAATTTTATTTAGTTTTTCAAGTGCGATAACTTCTTTGTGCATTTCACGCTGATCATCAATTTTCGTAATATCAATATTACGTGATTTAATTTCATACCGTGCAGCTTCAATTGCCAAAGATTGATACTTATCTGCATTAATAGTTAATATTTGAATCAGTTCTTCATCTGTCTTTTTAGACATTACCTCAGTAAAATCATGTATCATTTTTGTTCTATTAATCATAAAATGACAACAATTTGCATTTATACATTAATTATCTCATATTAACATTCTAACAAACTATTTTCTAGAAAACAAATTGTCTACCACCCAAGCAGGACCAATCATTAAAAACTGGATATCTTTTAAGAATGAAGGTTTTTTTCCTTCTATATTATGACCGTAAAACTGCCCGATCCAAGCTACTGCAAAAATAGCGATCGATACTATCCATAAAGGAGCAACTTGTGCGATGTAATAATTTATAATCAGACAAATCGCCGAGAAGATGGCGATTTTAAAGGCCATTGCAATAGATAATCTCACATAAAAAACAAGGACAAAAAGAAGTACAACTACCGCCCAGTTTTCGATAATACGAACATTTAACTGCAAAGTATTAGCAATAATACCACTCGGAATACTCATTAACAACCCCACTATAGAAAAATAAATAGCAGGAACGCAGATGTAGTGTATCGCTTTGTTTTTTGGGTTTTGATGACTTACTGCATATTCTTCAAACCATTGTTCTAATGTTCTCATTTTTTTGGATTTTGATACGTAAATATACTAAAAAAACAGCTCTCTTATAACTGGTTATAATCAAAAACACCATCCCACAATTCATCAATCTGAATGAGCGCTTTGTCTATTGCAATCACTTGCCATTTTCCATCAGTTTCTATACCCAACCCAATATTTTTCAGTTTTTGCAAAGCATCATTCACATCAAAATCAAGATAAGTATCAAGCTTTGTGGCAAACCATGATTCTATTTGATTATCAAGTTCTTCGGCCGTTAACGGATGATTACTTTTATTTAAAAAAGCAAAAGCCAAAATAGTTTCTTTAAGCACTTCTTCCTCAGAAGAATTTAACAAAGAATAAAAGGCTCCACTGTTATTTCCGAGGTTTTTAAAATACAGACTATCTGAAAGTATTTTTGAATATTTGATCTTCTTGTTGACAAAATTACTGTACTGTCTAAATAAATAAAGTGACAATATTCCGAGCGCAATTAGCCCCTGATTGAGTGAGGCTTTACTGTTTAACAAATCTATAGTTTCTCCCGATTGGTAAGCGGCATACATGTTAATCAAAGCAGGAATTACTTTGGTACTCAATAACGAAAATCCTCCAAAAACTCCTGGCACCCAAAAGAAGAGTTTGTCTGTAGTTGACATTTTGGGTACAGCATTTGGAAATATTGTTTCGAGGTCGTTTTTGGGTACACGCTTAAAGATTTTCAGCACGATAGATGCTGGATCCACAGGCATTTTTCCGAGTTTGACTTTCTTTTCTTTGAGATAATCTGCATCGTTATAATTGAGATAAATCATCACACGATCGTAATATTCTACTTCGATTTCTTTTTTCCAAAAAGTGTATTTAGTGATCTTTTCTTTGGCTTTATGATGCCCGCGAACATACAATTCGTAATCTCTAAATGCATTAAAATCAATAGCGAGATTTAAACCTATTAAATCTGAATTCTTAAATGCTTTGTCTAAAGTCTCCTGATCAATACGCCTGTAATTACCGTTATCCAAGACTTTGAGAAGTGTTTCCTTAAAAACAGCAAAATCACTTTTCCCTCTAAATATTTCTCGTTCTTTCGAACTTAAATCGGGATCGAATAAGGCGTAATTTTGCTTTAAATTTCTATTAAGATTAAAGGCTTCGTAGTGATAATAATGCTCGATGATATCAAATAATTTTCTAAAATCATCTGCCTTCTTTTTATCTTCTCCGAAAGTGGCTAGTTGATGCTCGAGTAAAAATTCCTTGTTGAAAGGAATGTAATGTTCTCGTGTCATTTTTTGTAGGTTCTTAGATTTGTAGCTACAAAGGTCTAAAAGTTTTTCTTTTTTATTAAAAAAAACAGTCTTAATTCTATACCCGCTTTAAGGTTTTATATGCTAAAATATATTACTGCTGTCCGTAACCAAAATTAGTTTATTAAACCTGCTTCTGTCATAATCTATTCTGCTGGCTTTGACCGCAACAGGAAAATGAATTTCTCCGTTGGCCACCATCTTTATTTTATTCTGAGCACTTTTGGTAAAATCTATTTTGCCTTCGACCATTTCGTTTAGGTTGGCCATTAATGCTGCATCAAATGCAAAATCAGTTTCGATATCGGCTACCAGGTTTTTAGCAAAAACAACTCCCGTTACCAGTAATATATTATTTTGGTTGGCATTTTTTAATAATGATGGATTTGGATGTAGAAAATCAGCTCCGAAAAAATACTCTTCAAGATTCCCAATAGCGTATTCTTTAGTAAAAGAATTGTCATAGCTAATCGTAACCGACTTTCCTGATTTAATTTTTGCGCTGATTTCAAAAGCTCCCAAACCTAATGTTTTAAGGATTTCCTGCAAGAGCGTGATACCAATATTAAATCCGTAATCATCTTTTTTAGACGTATTGATGCTAAGCGCCGGGTTCTCTATCTCTGTGAGCACTACATCACTCTTAAAAGCATGATCAATGCTGCCATAATACAATTGCGCTTCATCAAAACTCTTTTTGAGCCACAATTGCAATGGTTTATGATTTCTAACTGGTCCTTCTATCAGGTCGTAACCCTGATTAGTCAAAAATTGTGTAAGTTTCATTTTATCGTATTTTAAGTTTTCTGGAGCTTTGAATAATTGTTACTAACTATTTTTCTCGCTGCCTTTGAAACATTAAAAGTACAAGAAAAAAATTAGTAAGATAATTGCTAAGATAAGAAGATTGTATGTTTTTTAAACTTCAAAAACGAAAAAGGTTAAAATTTTGTTTTTATTTAAAATAAACCAATGAATATGTCATTATTCTAAAAAGTAACAACCACCAATAAAATTGTTGAAACTAAAACAAGGATTGAAAATTTCCTGAAAATTTTAGTCAAAGTGGATCTATTTTCATCAGTTTGGTAAAGTATAAGAAGACCAAAACCGCAAAGGTTGGGGAACTTTTGCGGCGGTGGTTTTAGAAACAGTTGATATAGCTGCTGCCAAAGAGCCTCTTTTTTTCTTTGACCACGTCTATATTTTAAGCTTCTGTATTTTCTTCAATAATATTTTGTACAATCAAAATAAAATTTTCTGTATTTTTAAGCTGATGTTTGATAGACGCATCAAAATCAGACAATTGAAACTCGTTAAGCATATCTCTCTTTATATATCTTATCATAGAGTCAATACTTCGTGTGTCGTTTTGCATTTGCCTCTCTAACTCACGCTGTTTGCTCTCTAAATAATTTAAAGTTTGCGACAATCTTTGAATATTTAATTTCTCCAACTTTTTTCTCTTATTAACATGAAATAAAAACAAACGATAATCAGGAACCTGACAAACTCAAGATGCTCCAAAAACTACTTTTCATTCAAATCTATCCGACTCAAGAGTATCGTTTTTAACATATACGTATCAATGGAGGATTGGGTTTATTCGTATTGTAGAAAAATTTGAGAGAGCTTTTATTTTTCAAAAAGAAAACCAATTAAACAACTTAAAATCAATTAATTAAATTAAAATTTAGAACAAAAAAATAATTTACTTTTTTTTAAGTATTATTTTCGAAGTTTATGTTCGTTGGTGATACAAAAAAACAGATCACAATTCCCATATTTATTTTATGCATGTACAACTTATAATATGCATAACTGGTAATTGTAATTTTAGGCCTAAAACACCAAAACCTTCGGCGGATCAAACACTTAAAATTACGTTTTAGATTTGTTGATTCCAGATTTGTGATTTGGTAATTTTCAGCCTATATTTGCTATCGAATAATAGAGAATATGGAACAATTTGTAGTATCGGCCCGTAAATATCGCCCACAAACCTTTAAGGATGTTGTAGGGCAAAAAGCCATTACCAACACTTTGTTAAACGCCATCGATAGCAATCACCTTGCCTCTGCCCTATTGTTTACAGGACCTCGTGGAGTAGGTAAAACAACCTGCGCACGTATTTTGGCTCGAAAAATAAATCAGCCCGGATATGATGATCCAACTGAAGATTTTGCTTTTAATGTTTTTGAATTGGATGCCGCTTCAAACAACTCTGTCGATGACATTCGAAGTTTGATTGACCAAGTTAGGATTCCTCCGCAAACAGGGCAATACAAAGTATACATTATTGACGAGGTTCACATGTTGTCTTCGGCTGCTTTTAATGCTTTTTTGAAAACATTAGAAGAACCGCCCAAACATGCTATTTTTATCCTAGCAACAACAGAAAAGCATAAAATTATTCCAACTATTTTATCGCGTTGTCAGATTTTTGATTTTAAGAGAATCACAGTCAAAGATGCCAAAGAACATTTGGCCGAAGTAGCGACAAGCCAAGGTATAAACTTTGAAGATGATGCATTACATATTATTGCTCAAAAGGCTGATGGCGCCATGCGTGACGCTTTGTCTATTTTTGACCGTGTCGTTTCGTATTGCGGAACCAATTTAACGCGTCAGGCTGTTACCGAAAATCTTAACGTTTTAGATTACGAAACTTACATTAGCATCACCGATTTACTTTTAGAAAATAAAATTCCAGATCTTTTATTGGCGTACAACGAAATTCTTGCAAAAGGTTTTGATGGACACCATTTTATTGCGGGTCTGGCCTCACATTTTAGAGACCTCTTGGTAAGCAAAACCCCTGCAACCATCGCTTTGCTTGAAGTTGGCGAGCAAGCGCAGCAAATGTATGGCATACAAGCCCAAAAATGTACGCAGGATTTTTTATTAAAAGGAATTGACCTTGCCAACGACTGTGATTTAAAATACAAACTAAGCCAAAATCAGCGACTTCTGGTCGAATTATGTTTGATGCAATTGGCCTCTATCACTTTTGATGGAGAAAAAAAAAAGCTGAGCAATTCATAATTCCGCCGACTTATTTTAAAAATGGAGGATATTCTATTGTAGAAGTCTCCAATTTAAAACCTCAGGTTGTCAAGCAAGAAGTTCCAGAAAAAAACAATCTCAATATCGCTCAAAACGAGAAGGCAGAAACAGCTAATCTACCTGTACAAACTACTCCTGTCGAGAAAATAGTTGAGACTCCAAAAGAAGCCAAACCAGCGAGTACCACAGACAATCTGGCAAAGGTTTCAGCTTTTTCTTTGGCCAGTATTCGAGCCAAAAAAGCATTAGAAGAAAACAGCAAATCGTATATAAAACCCACTACAACGCTGCCTACCGAACCATTTACAGAAACAGAAATGTTGTTGCAATGGAATAAATATGCGCAACGTTTGGGTGAAAAAGGTTTTAGAATCATGGAGTCCCTATTGCTTATTAACGACCCAACGCTAAACGGAACTGTCATTACACTAGAGTTACCAAATGAAGGATCAAAACTAGATTTCGAAAGTCAGATTCATGGACTTCTAGGGCATCTAAAAGGGCATTTGCACAATCATGATATTACCATAGAAGTGATTGTAAACGAAAAGATTGAAAGCAAAAGAAGTTTTAACGATCAGGACCGATACAATCGTCTACTGGAAATAAATCCAAACCTAGAACTGTTGCGTTCTACATTTGGACTCGATTTACTTTCTTAGTTTTAAAGACGAAATTTTTTAATTGTATTAAATTGTATTACGAAAATCCTCATTGATGCCGGCCAATTTTTACCGCTATCTATTTCGAAACCCAAAATCATAGACTTTTTGCAGCCATTTTTTTCTTTGAAGCTCATCAGCTGTTTTTATGATACCGATATACGTCACTTTTACTGGTTTTACACCACAAAATTCTAAAGTACATTTCTTTAACTGATTGACACTCGGTCTCGCATAAAAAAATCTATAATACCAACCCGGCTGATCAAGAGTGGTGATAATATGAGCCGTTTTTCCTTTTAATAGTTTATCCCACCAAACTGAATTTTCACGATATTGAAAAGCCATTCCAGGCAAAAACAACCGATCTATAAATCCTTTTGTAAGTGCTGGCAATCCTCCCCACCAAACAGGATGAATCCAAACCAAATGATCTGCATTCTGAATTTTTTTCCAAGATTCTACTAAATCTGGCTCTAAATCAGTGCGTTTTTGGTAACCAAACTGTAAATTAGGATTAAATTGTAATGTTGCAATTGTTACAACATCTACCTCTGCGCTACAGGCTTTAGCACCTTTTAAATAGCTTTCGGCTAAGCCAAAATTAAAGCTTTGCGAATTAGGATGTCCGTTGATGACCAGAATTTTTTTCATAGTAGAGTTTTTAACAAAAATATCATTATCCACTAAAATCATACTGGACAAATGTCCTATAAAATCGCTTTTCTGACACGACTGAGATGCCTCGGCGTTATACCCAAATATGAGGCTAAATATTGAAGAGGAATGAGCTGAATATATTTTTGATGATGCTGAAATAATTCCTCATAACGCTGTTTTCCTGATAATTTCTGAAAGGAAATCATACGCTTTTGCAGGGTTACAAATTCCATTTCGGCCAATTTGCGTCCGATTTCCTGCCAATGACTACTTGACTTATACAGCGTTTCAAGACTTTTACGATCGATAACCTGCAACTCCACATCTGATAATGCCTGAATATTTTCTTCTGCTGGATTTTGAGTTATAAAACTGGCGAAAGAGGCCATAAACTCATTCTCAAAAGCAAAACAATTGGTAATTTCATCGCCTTGATGATTAAAAAAATAAGAACGTAAAATTCCTTTTCTGATAAAAACAATTTCATTACAAACCTGATTTTCTTTCAATAAAAATACTCCTTTTTTAAGTGTGCGGATCGAGATTAAATCATCCAACTGATCTAATTCAGCCGATGATAAAACATGAATTGATTGAAAAATTGATTTCATTAAATCGCTAATTTTTTGAAGCAAAAACTTTTTCAATTCTTTTGTCGGGAATCAACCATAACATCGACACCACAAAATATGCTACTCCAGAAATCCATTCGTAATAAAAAGAACAAATTATTCCAACGAGATATAATATTGTCGATACTTTGCCTTTTACATCTTTGCCTATCGCTTTGGCCAATACCGAGTTTTCTCCTTCGCTATTGATAATCGTCCTTTGTAGAATAAAATAAGCGATAGAAGAAAATAATAATACAACACCGTACAAAGTCATGGAAGCTTTTGCAAAATTATGTTCTCCCATCCAGCCAGTAGCAACCGGGATTAACGAAAGCCAAAAAAGCAAATGCAGGTTGGCCCACAGAATTTTTCCATTGACTTTTGATAGACTATGAATCAAATAATGATGATTATTCCAGTAAATCCCAACATAGATAAAACTTAGAATATAACTAAAAAACTTAGACACGAGCGGCATAAGATCGGTAAATTGGTCACCATGAGGCACCTTAATTTCTAAAATCATGATGGTAATAATAATGGCCAAAACGCCATCACTAAAAGCTTCTAGTCTAGTTTTATTCATATAAAAAATTAAATTTTACCGTAATACATTGCTTTTACAATTCCGTCTGAAAGACCAATTTTTGGCACATAAATTTGTCGGGCTCCACTCCATTTCATTGCATTGAGATAAATACGTGTGGCATGAATGATAACGTCAGCACGATCTGAATTCAATCCTAGCTCGGTGATTCTTTGCTCGTAGGTTAGCGAATTTAAAAAAGCATATTGTGAATTAATGTAAATATACGAAAGCGGTTTTTCCTGCTGTTTTCCTGACATTTTAAACAACTTATTGATGTTTCCGCCAGAACCAATTAGCGTGACTTCTTCATAATCGGCAGTATTGCTTTTAATCCATTTTTCGATTTCATCCCAAACCACATCGCACACCATATCGTTTAGCAAACGTACAGTACCCGCTTTGAAAGATCTGGAATTAATCATTTTACCATCAGAGAATAGCGTAAATTCGGTGCTTCCACCACCCACATCTACAAAAAGGTACGTTTGATCTGTTTTCAGTAAATGATGCAAATCGGTAGAAGCAATTATAGCCGCCTCTTTTTTTCCGTCAATAATTTCGATTTTTATATCGGCTTTTTTCTTAATCAAAGCAACCACTTCTTTGGCGTTATATGCCTCACGCATGGCCGAAGTTGCAAACGCCATATAGCGTTCTACTTTATGTACTTTCATCAAAAGATTAAATGCTTTCATGGCATCTACCATTCGATCTATATTTTCTTCAGAAATTTCGCCAACCGTAAAAGCGTCTTGTCCTAAACGAATTGGCACACGAACAAGGGAACTTTTATTAAACTGAGGTTCTTTTCCGTCTTGTTCCACAACATTCGATATTAGAAGCCTCATGGCATTTGATCCAATATCAATTGCTGCGTATTTTTTTATTTTAATCATGCTCACTATGATTTGAAATTTTTTGTGGTATTATTATTAATTAATGTCCTGAACTACAGTTTTTGCCTGTTCTATTTTATTTTGATAGTATCTATAAGTTTCGAGTTGTGCTCTGAAAACCGGATGATGATTACGCACTTTATACTTATTGTCTAATTTATACGAATGGTAACGCACTTTTACATTTCCTTTCCATGCGATATCAAAATTATCAATAAGCTCTTTTTTTATTGATAAATCATAGATTGGACAGGTCACCTCTACCCTCCCATCCAGATTTCTGGTCATAAAATCGGCTGAAGAGATATAAACTTCCGTTAGTCCTGCATTCCCAAAAATATACACTCTCGAATGTTCCAGGTAATTATCTACAATACTGATTGCCTCAATATTCTCACTCATCCCCGGAATTCCTGGTATCAGTGAGCAGATTCCTCTTACCTGAAGCTGAATTTTTACACCGGCATTACTTGCTTCGTATAATTTATCAATCATTTTAAAGTCTGATAAACTATTCATTTTTAATTTGATATGCGTTTTTCGACCTGCTAAAGCATGCAAAATTTCACGATCAATTAGTTTGATAAATTTTGTTCTGGTATAATGTGGCGAAACAATCAAATGTTTGTAACGATGCACTCTGTAATTGATGTCGAAAAATTCGAATATTTTTGAAATATCTTTTAAAATACCCTGATGGCAGGTAAAAAGCGTTACGTCTGTATAAATTTTGGCTGTAGCTTCATTGAAATTTCCAGTTGAAACAAATCCGTAACGGCGCGTTTTACCGTCTTCAATTCTTTCGATAATACAAATTTTGCTGTGTACTTTTAATCCTTTTATACCAAAAATAAGTTCGATACCTTCAGTTTGCATTTGTTCGGCATAAGAGATATTAGTAGCCTCATCAAAACGTGCCTGAAGCTCGATCTGAACCGTAACTTTTTTGCCGTTTTTTGCCGCATTAATCAAAGAACTGATAATTTGAGAGTTCTTGGCCAATCGGTACAAGGTGATTTTTATAGTCGTCACTTTAGGATCTAAAGCTGCTTCACGCAAAAACTTTGTGAGATACGAAAAAGACTGATATGGTGCGTGCAACAAATAGTCTTTTTTACTAATTTTCTCTAATATGCTGCCCCCCAAACTCAGGTCCGGAATGGGTAAAGGATCATTAGTTTTATAAAGCAAATCAAATCTTCCGAGATTCGGAAAACTCATGTAATCCCGGCGATTATGATATTTACCTCCGGGGATAATACTGTCTGTTTCGACGATTTTCATTTTATCCAAAAAGAAACGCAACGTATCGTCTTCGATCAAACTGTCATAAATAAAACGTACCGGTTCTCCAATTCGTCTGTCTTTTACAGATGTAGCAATTTTTTCGAGCATACTTTTACTCAAATCACTATCGATATCTAACTGTGCATCACGTGTAATTTTGATCATGTGCGCCGAAACACTTTTATAATCAAAAATATTAAAAATGTTCTTCAGGTTAAGACGAATTACATCATCGAGCAGAATTACATATTGTTTTTCGTCAGGCGAAGGCAAAACAACAAATCTATTGATCGTTTTGGGAATTTCGATTACTGCGTACCTAATTTCGTCGTTGGTATTCATCTCAAGCCTCACGGCCAGATACCCCGAAGTATCTTTTAGGATAGGAAACTCGGCCAAATCATTCAAAATAATCGTAACCAATTCGGGACTTAATTTCTGAACAAAAAAGTCTTTTAAAAAATCTTCCTGTTCTTTATTTATTTGGTCTTCTTTTACGATAAAAATGTTTTCGGCCTCTAGTTCGGCTTCAATATTACTTAAAATTCGTAAACTTTCAGATTGCTGCTGGATAACGATTTCGGTAATATCCTTGATTAATTGATGTGCAGAAACACCGCCTAAATATTTTTCACCAGAAATTCCAGAAAGGCTTAATCTGCGGATTGCCGCATAACGCACTCTAAAAAATTCATCTAGATTGTTAGAAAAAATTCCAACAAAACGCAATCTGTCCAGAAGTGGTACTGTGTTGTCTGCTGCTTCCTGAAGCACTCTCGCATTAAACGCTAACCAACTTTTTTCTCTATCGATATATCTTTGTTCGTGCACTTTATTTATTTTAAATCTTTGGGGAAAATTGTTTTATGGGTTTTACCTTTATTGATAGTGCTCCAGCTTTCTGTCTCAAACTGCAATGCTACAAATCCGGATGTAGGAACATTTTCTATAAAAACATCCCCAAATTTATTAACAAAATTTGTAATAGCCTCGTTATGCCCGAAAAGAATAACGCTTTCTAAACTATTATCACAAGATTTGATAACTTTCTCGAGCTGTTTTTCGTCAAAGGTGTAAAGATCGTCTTTATAAACGATACTTTCTATGGGATACGACAGGTTTTGGGCAAAAATAAGAGCCGTTTCTGATGCGCGTGCAGCAGTACTACTCCAAATTATATAAGTCTTAGGAAGAAAATTAGAAATTTTGACAGAGACATCGTGAGCATCTATAATTCCTCTTTTCATCAGAGGCCTGTCAAAATCTTTGAGAGGAGCTTCCCAGCTGGACTTTGCATGTCGTATTAAAACTAAATTTTTCATAGAAAAGTATATTAAGTAACAATATGTGCTATTAGAAAATTATTTCAGTTCTAATTTACAAAAGAATTTTTAATCCGCTGTTGTTTTTTAATTCTGTTAACATTTTGCTCAAATAATTATTTAGAATCTCAAGTTATTATAAAAAATAACATTCATCCTAAAAAATGATTTTGATGAGAATGGCTCTCAGTGAGAAAAATCATGTTTACAGGTAGCGAAATCTACTTTTCAATCGGTAATATCGTGTTTGTTGTGACTGGATTTTTTGCTGTTTTAGTACAACTTTTGGGTGGGTAATTGTTTTATTCCGGATAGTATTTTTTCGAACAAAAAAAGTCGTTGCAACCTAAGTCACAACGACAACCAAAAAATAAACCAGTCCAATTTTCTTTTAGATCTTAGCAAAAATATTAGTATAATATTTTCTGCCATTACTGTCTAACTTTACAGCAATGCCAAAATGCGTATAATCACCTTCTATATTTTCCTTATGGCCAGGACTCTCTAACCACCCCTTGACCACGTCTGCGGAAGTTTTGTAGTTGTAGGCAACATTTTCTCCTACTTTACTAGCTCCTAGAACACTAACAATATTCTCTGACCTATCTTCAAAACCATTATGATTGACAACATTGTTGGCGATCATATACAAATCATGCTCCGCTGATTTATAAGAAATATGATTTACTATTTCTAATTTTCTTAATCCAATACTTAGACGATAATTATTTATCAATTGCATTACTTCCAACTCATCATTATTATAAGTATAATTTGTTACTAACCCTGCCGTTGTATTTGTTTCAGTAACCTCTGGCGAGTCTTTGGAGCACGACAATACCGACGTTATTAAAATTATAAACACTACAGAACGCATAATACTTTTCATAACTAAGAGTAGTTTAAGTTTAAGTAGATTGTGGGGCAAACTCTTTAACTATATTTGACAAATTGTTTATTTTCTTGAAATAAAAATACTTCATTTATCGTTAAACTACCAAAAAAAATCGATGAAATACACTTTTTTTATATTACACAATATAATTTTCTTACTTTTAAGGAGCGAGCCTATCAATACTCCAGGAGAAATCAGACTGACTCGTATATCGGATTCTGTCGTGTAATCTATTGGCTCTTCCCTGCCAAAATTCTACCTGCAAAGGCGTCACCAAATAGCCTCCCCAATTTTCAGGTCGAGGGATTGCTTTTCCTTCGTAATCCTTTTCTAATTGTTTCAGATTATCTTCTAAAAAAGTTCTGGACGGAATGACCTCACTTTGGTTCGAAACAACAGCGCCCAATTTGCTGCCTTCGGGACGAGAGTCAAAATAGCCATCAGAGATATTTTCAGAAGTCTTCTGGGCGATCCCTTTTATAATCACCTGACGCTCCATTTCCGGCCAGAAAAAAGACAGACAAACATTGGGATTCTGAGCCATCGCTTTTCCTTTTTCCGAATTATAATTGGTGTAAAAAATAAATCCTTCTTCAGAAAATTTCTTCAATAAAACAACCCTTGATTTAGGAAAACCGTCTAAACCAATGGTCGAAACAGTCATTGCATTTACTTCTCCGCTTCCGTCAAAATCTTCTACTTCGTGAAACCATCTGTTAAACAAATTAATAGGGTCCTCCGGAATATTGGCCTCTAACAATTCGCTTTTTTCGTATGATTTTCTATAATTACTTAAATCGTTCATGAGTTTAGATTTTAAATTGATGATTTTTGATTTTTGATTTTTAACCTTTTACATTTTACTTTTTACTTTTTACATAGTAGTACTTTCAACTAAAATTCAAAACTGCTGCCGTCATCTGCCAAAAGCACGTTCGGAAAAATTGTTTTGGCCTCTTCTTTAAAACGTTCTATACCTTCGTATCTGGTCGAATAATGTCCTAAAACAAGTTGTTTTGCGTTTGCTTTCAAGGCAATTGTGGCGGCTTCTATTGCTGTCGAATGCAATGTCTTCTGAGCCAAAGCTTCTTCTGATTGCAAGAAAGTAGCTTCGTGATATAAAACATCTACGTTTTTTATGATTGGAAGTATGGCTTCGTGATAAGCGGTGTCTGAACAAAATGCATAACTCAGTGGCGGAATTGGATCGAATGATACTTTTTCGTTTTCGATTACGGTTCCGTCTTCGAGCGTGATATCGCCACCATTTTTTATTTTTTGATAATACGCCGTATGAATGTCATAGTGTTGCACAGCATCAACATTTAGTTTTCTTTCGCCCAATTTTTCTTCAAACAAAAAGCCATTAGTATAAACGCGGTGTTTGAGCGGAATAGTTTTGACAACGACTTTACTGTCTTCGAAAATAATTTGGCTTTCGTTCGATTCTAATTCATGAAAA
This sequence comes from Flavobacterium flavipigmentatum, assembly GCF_020911905.1. Classification (NCBI taxonomy): domain Bacteria; kingdom Pseudomonadati; phylum Bacteroidota; class Flavobacteriia; order Flavobacteriales; family Flavobacteriaceae; genus Flavobacterium; species Flavobacterium flavipigmentatum. The sequence goes on from NZ_CP087133.1 coordinate 3,806,830, forward strand.
AACAGCTCATAAGTAGTCCAGGAATTTGATAATTTCAATTGTAGCATAATAATTTCCTTCACTCCTTTTGGCCCGTAAATATGCAGGTCGGTAGTTCTTCCTAAAAGTGCAAAAGTCGAAATGGTACCGATTAATCCAAAAAAGTGATCGCCGTGCAAATGCGAAATAAAAATATGATTGATTTTAGAAAACTTGATTTTATTTTTGCGCAATTGCACCTGAGTTCCCTCACCACAATCGATTAAAAACAACCTGTTTTTTATTTCTAAAACCTGAGAAGTCGGATTGGTAATTGTTCTGGGAGTAGCGGCATAACAGCCAAGTATGGTTAGTTTCAATTTTTATTGATTAGTTTAATTGTTTAATCGTAAGAATGGTAATTGTTTCATCATAAAATTGATTAAACAGCGAAACGATTAACCCATTAAACAGTTAAACAATTAACCAATTTCTAAAACCCCAAATCTCTTTCAATTTCTTCCATTTCGATGATGTCGTGCGCTTCAAGAAGCGAAGGCACTACAGTTAGTTTGTCAGAAACAGAGTTAAAATCAAAATCAGCAACGACTACTACAAAAGATTTTTTAGCTTTTTTGTGTTGCTTCGAAAGTGGCAGGAACAACTTAACATCAGCTTCCGGCAAACTAGAATAAGGCGTTAAATCGATGACGATATTTTGTTTTTCAAAAGTTTTAAATTGCTGCATCACTTTTTCTAAGAAAGAATTAATATCTCCCTGCGTATCTTTAATCGTAACGGTATGTCCTTTTTGATCTACTTTCATATTTATATTTCTAGGCTTATATCAACTCTCCATTTTTGAAAGCTAAGATACAAAGTTTTTTTTAGTTTTATTTTCAGGTTTAACATGCTGAACGTTCCAAGGACTGAAACCTGAAACTTTAATTTTACTGAATCTTAGAAGCCAAAAGATAAATCACGGCCATTCTTATCGCTACACCGTTCTCGACCTGGTTTAAAATTACAGAATGTGCAGAATCGGCCACCTCAGAAGTTATCTCTACGCCTCTGTTTATAGGTCCTGGGTGCATAATGACAATTTGTTTTCCAAGTGAATCTAATAAGGGTTTGTCTACACCATATTGTTGTGCGTATTCGCGTGTTGATGGGAAAAAATTCACATCCATACGCTCATTCTGAACGCGAAGCATATTGGCTACATCACACCATTCAAGCGCTTTGCGTAAATTCGGCTCGACCGTAACACCAAGCGACTCAATGTATCTCGGAATCAGGGTTTTTGGCCCGCATACTTTTACTTCTGCACCTTGCATCTGCAACGCATAAATATTAGACAATGCCACTCTTGAGTGCAGAATATCGCCTACAATAACGACTTTTTTCCCGGCTACGTCACCCAATTTTTCTCTAATAGAATAACTGTCCAACAGAGCCTGCGTTGGGTGTTCATGCGCACCATCGCCAGCATTTACGATACTTGCTTTGACATTTTTAGACAAAAAATAAGCCGCTCCGGGATTGGAGTGGCGCATGACTACCATATCTACTTTCATAGACAGGATATTGTTTACAGTATCTATAAGTGTTTCGCCTTTTTTGACAGACGACTGCGCTGCCGAAAAACTAATTACATCTGCAGACAAACGTTTCTGTGCTAATTCGAAAGAAAGTTTGGTTCTAGTACTGTTTTCGAAAAAAATGTTGGCAATGGTAATATCTCGTAATGAAGGAACTTTTTTAATGGGTCTGTTAATGACTTCTTTAAAATGATCGGCCGTTTCAAAAATTAGGTTAATATCATTCTCGTTGATGTATTTAATTCCTAATAAGTGATTTACGCTTAATTCTTTCATTGTGTGTGTTTATAGGTTTATTTGTTGAATTGTTTAATCGTTTGGCTTGCGGTTAAACCATAAAACGATTAACCGATTAAGCGATTAAACTTTTTAATTTGTAACGAGGTAAACCACGTCTTCGCCTTCATTTTCTTTCCAGCTTACTTTTACTTTTTCATTATTAATAGCATCTACCTGACGACCACGATAATCGGGCTGAATTGGCAGATTTCTACTAAAACGTCTGTCGATTAACACTAGCAATTCGATTTCTGAAGGTCTCCCAAAAGACTGAATAGCGGTTAAGGCAGAACGGATACTGCGTCCGGTAAACAAAACATCATCGATAAAAATGACTTTTTTATTTTCGACTATAAAATTGATTTGTGTTTTATTGGCTTCAAGCGGTTTATCTGTTCGGCGAAAGTCATCTCTAAAAAAAGTGATGTCAAGATATCCCAAAGAAATCTCGGGAGTTTGGTATTCGTTTTCTAATATTTGTTTTAGACGTTCGGCTAAAAAAACGCCTCTTGGCTGGATTCCAACTAAGATAGTATCAGAGAAATCAAGATGTTTTTCGATCAACTGACAAGCCAAACGATGGAGTATGATAGTAACTTCTTTTGAATTAAGTAATACTTTTTGGCTCATAATTAAGTGTGATGTTTGGTTGGGCAAATATACGAAATCAGATTTTATTTGTTGCGGTGTTGGGGAGGGAATATTTTTTTTGGTCGGCAACGGGTTTTAGATTCTCAAACAAGTTTTTTTAGGTTAAAAGCCCCGTCGATGGGGTTGCGAAGCCCAACGTTTGGGTTCGCAACCCCAAATTTGACGTCTAGAACCTCATTTTTGACGTCCAGAACCCCAAATTTGACGTCCATAGACGTATAATTTGACGTCTGCAACCTAAAGTTTTACGTCCAGAACCTAAAACTTTAGGTTCCGGACGTCATCGACGGAGCTTTTAACCCCAAAATTGCTGTTTTTAGAACCTTGAGAGACTTAAATAACTATTTATGAGTCTTATATTTGAAAAATATTTTAAAATAAAATTACTATTTTTGAATTATGACTACTATGGAAATTAAAAAAGAGAGCAATAAGGCTCTGGACAAAGTTCCGGAAAACCTCCCTATCAACATTTTAGGCTTCATAAAACAAATACAGGCAGATAATAATGCTCCATGATTTCTTAAAAACAAATCAAAATCATCCATAAAAAAAAGGTATTAATTACCATTTTTTTAAATACTGAAAACAAATGACTAATTATAAATAAGAGGCAAACTCAAAATGAAAGAAAGTACTAGAAAGTTTCTAAAAAACCCTAAAAATATATTTCTCATAGACGGTTTTGGTGCATTACTTACTGTTGCATTACTTTTCTTTGTTCTTAGAACTTTGAGCCCTTATTTTGGTCTATCAAAAACCATTTTCGAATATCTTTCTTTGCTGGCATTGGTATTTGCATTTTATTCTATTACTTGTTTTTTTCTAATCACTAACATTTGGAAACCGTATTTAAAAACAATCTGCATTGCTAACGTCCTGTATTGTGTTGTAACATTTGGAATCATATTCTATTATTACCAAAGTATTTCAGTTTTGGGTATCGTTTACTTTTTAGGAGAAATAATAGTCATATCAGGGATTGTATTTTTAGAAATAAAAACAATACAAACTCCTTATCAAGAACCTTAATTGATCTTACCTGCTAATTGAAATCTAGTAAAATCTCCAAATATTAGAACTTTTCTCAAAAATTATATAAACTATTTTTTTGTCGTTTCAATTAATTTTATCGTTCGATAATTAGAAGGAGAAATTCTTTTTTGAAATAATTAAAAAAAAGCAAAATCATGCAAAAAAACATTACACGTTTGTTAATGGTATTCGTAATACTGTTTTCATTTACAAGTTGCGAAATTATAGGAGATATTTTTAAAGCCGGAATGGGATTCGGAATATTTATTGTAGTGGTTGTAATTGCAATAATTATTTTTGCTTTTGCAAAACTATTTGGCAGAAAATAAGACATAAAAAAATCCCGCTACTCAGGTAACGGGATTTTGAAGTTTTATTTGGTGTACATCTTTACTCTTAATTCCTGAACTTTTTCATCATCCAGATATTCGTCAAATGTCATGTAGCGATCAATTGCTCCGTTTGGCGTCAATTCTACTACTCTATTACCTACAGTTTGTGCAAACTCATGATCATGAGTGGTAAAAATCACAGAACCTTTGAAGTTTTTTAATGAGTTATTAAATGCCGTAATCGACTCCAAATCAAGGTGATTTGTTGGTTCGTCAAGCATCAGGATATTGGCGCGCTCCATCATCATTCTCGACAACATGCAACGTACTTTTTCTCCTCCTGATAGAACTCGGCTTGTTTTTAGAGCTTCTTCTCCAGAAAAAATCATTTTACCTAAAAATCCTCTAATAAAAACCTCATCGCGTTCTTCTTCAGTTTTTGCGTATTGACGTAACCAATCTACAAGGCTCAAATCGTTTTCGAAGAAAGAATGATTCTCAGCAGGCAAATAGGCTTGGTTAGTGGTAATTCCCCAATCAAAAATTCCTGCGTCTGCTTTTTGCTGATTGTTTAAGATCTCGTAGAAAGCGGTAGTGGCGCGTGAATCTTTAGAAAAAAGAACAATTTTGTCGCCTTTTGCCATATTCAAATTAACGCCTTTAAACAAAAGGTCGCCTTCTACAGAAGCAGCTAAATTTTCAACATTTAAAATCTGATCACCTGCTTCGCGATCCTGATCAAAAATAATCGCAGGATAACGACGGCTTGACGGTTTGATATCTGAAATATTTAATTTAGAAATCATTTTTTTACGAGAAGTAGCTTGTTTCGATTTTGCAACGTTGGCACTAAATCGACGAATAAATTCTTCTAATTCCTGTTTCTTTTCTTCTGCTTTTTTGTTTTGCTGCGCACGTTGTTTTGCGGCCAATTGGCTCGACTCGTACCAGAAAGTATAGTTACCTGAGTAGTGATTTATTTTTCCAAAATCAATATCCGAAATATGTGTACAAACCGAATCTAAAAAGTGACGATCGTGAGATACTACGATTACAGTATTCTCGTAATTGGCAAGGAAATTTTCTAACCAGGCGATGGTTTCAAAATCCAAATCGTTGGTAGGCTCATCCATAATAAGCAAATCCGGGTTTCCAAAAAGGGCTTGCGCCAAAAGCACACGAACTTTTATTTTCCCCTCCAAATCACCCATTAAAGTATAATGGTGCTCTTCGTTAATCCCTAAGTTAGACAACATCGAAGCGGCATCAGAATCTGCATTCCATCCGTTCATTTCTTCAAACTGAACCTGAAGTTCCCCTATTCTATCAGCGTTTTTGTCGTTGTAGTCTAAATAAAGTTCATCCATTTCTTTTTTAACAGCGTACAAAACTTTATTTCCCATCAAAACGGTTTCCAAAACCGTATGCTCATCGAACATGTTGTGATTTTGGTTTAAAACTGACATACGTTTTCCTGGTTCTAAATGAATATGTCCGGAAGTTGGGTCAATATCGCCCGAAATAATTTTAAGAAAAGTAGATTTTCCAGCACCATTGGCTCCAATAACGCCGTAAATATTTCCGTGAGTGAAAGTTGTATTTACTTCGTCAAACAAGATACGTTTGCCAAATTGAACTGATAAATTATTGACTGTTAACATGAATGTCTTTTTAATTAATTTTGTGCAAAAGTAAGGAAAAAGGTTCAGAGTTGCAAAGATACAAAGGCGCTAAGTTTTTTAAATCGTAAGATGCAAAAGTGAAAAGTAAAATATCTTATTATGCCCAAATACAAGAACATATAACTTCTGACTTTTAACCTCTAACCGTTTACAACTTACTTTCTTTCTCCAAAGCCACTTCTAAACTCTTATAATTGGGCAAAACTTTAGCAATTACGCCTTCTTTATTAAGGATGAAATGCGTTGGAAAAGCATTCAATTGCAAGGTTTCATTCATATAAATTTTCATGTTTGGAATTACAGAATATGACAGCGGCTTTCTTGCCAAAAACGTTTTTAATTGTTCTGGTGTATCTTCTGCGAGGCTCAAAAAAACAATATCTTTTCGGTCTTTGTATTTTGCCGCCAAAGCATTTACCTCAGGAAATTCTTTGATACAGGCAGCGCAATGAATGTACCAGCATTTAATAACGATTATTTTGCCCTTCATTGTTTCGTTAGAAACTAAATTTCCATCTAAATCGGTAAAAGAGAATTTTGGAAAAGGAGTACCTTCCATTTTAAAATTTTTGTACGCATCAAAAGCTTCCTGATTGATGGTTGCTTTTATACTAGTATCAGAATCGGGCAAGATTTTGAATAATTTGTAATAAAAAATAGAATCGTCTGATTCTAATCGGATTGGGATGTAGTTTGCGTTTACCAATTCATTTAAAAAAGATTCTTTTGAAATTTCTTTTGAATCTGCATCTAATGCTGTAAAATCTCTCGAAAGCATAATCTTTTTGCTTTGATACGGCCACCAATCAGCGTATTTTTGCTGAATTTGAATAGGATCAACTTCAGGATTTCCAAATTTATTTTGACTAAAACCGGCAATTGAAATTAGAAATGTGACTATTATAATGATTAAATTCTTCATGAAAGTTGATACAAATATTGGACTCAAAAGTACTTATTTTTTCATGCAGATTTGGCAGATCTAGCAGATTTTTTATTTATAATCTTGTCATCCTGACGGAGGAAGGATCTTCACAAAGTAGGCAAATTGCTATTTGATTTTTCGCCTTGTCTTCTCTCTTCTAATCACTTTTTCTTATGAAAATTTAATTCTTCTTTTTTGGCAAGAAAGAAATATCCATAGAATACGTGGTTGGATCTTCTGGATCAATTATGACTGTTATTTCTTCTGTTTGTATAAAATCTGTCGGGTCGAACCAAATATCCTCGCTTTCAAAAAGATATATTTCATTAGTTCTTGAATCCAACCATTGACTGCAAATTAGATAAGGATGGCTATCGTTTACTGCTAAACTTAAATTAAGCTTTACATCAATAAATTTTGTCATAATACTTTTGCCACTTTGCTGTAAAAAATTTATTTTTTTTCTTTTTAAACGATCTGATCTAAGACCCAAAAAACCTACCAAAGCGAAAGCCATTCCTATTACGCCTAAAGCTAATGAACCTAAATATAAAGAGCTAAAATCATTGATAAATGCCTTATTAGGATTTGTCGGATCGTACAAGACGGCTACGCTTTCGTCTATGTCATAACTAGGAGGATCGCTGCTTACATTCGAAGCAAACTCTATTTTTTTTTCGTATTTTGTATAAAACACTACCACCGGACTGTATGTTGATGATTTGCTAGACTTTACCTCACGCAACTCTATAACAGTACCCTGTGCATCGACTGCTGTTTTTATAAAAGAGAATTTTTCAAGAAAGAAATAAATAGCTGCTATTACTAAAGCAAAACCAACTATAGCGGAAGCATATTTAAAAAAAGTAAAGGTTTTCATATTTGGGGTGGATCAAATTTGGTGCAAAATACACTTTAAATTAAAAAACTATTTAAAAGAGTATGATTATTTTATTTCACGAATATTTTGCAGTTTTAAGCAGATTCCAGGAGCTTTTTTTTATTCTCTTTTTTATGTAAAAATATAATGTCTTATGAAACCAGATGCCTTAGCCCTGATAGCAGCGGTATCCTTTTTCTGGCTCCTTTTAGCCGGAAAAAGATACAAGCGGATAGCAGGAAATAGCTCCTAAAAAAAAATAATTTACTGGATTACATTTTAAACCATAAAAAAACCTGGCAACGTAAATTGCCAGGTTCATAATGCTCTGGTTTAGGCGAAAACCAAATAACAAATCGCCTAAATTCGATGCATTTATTCGAAATATAAAAATCAGATTAAAAAATAAATAACCAAACTCAAAATTAACCTTTTCGATTTTTGTACTTCTAATTTTTACATTTTTTGGTTTTGAAACTTAGTTTAAAAAGTTCATCACCTTGAATGAATGTTTGTTTCCTGATTTATCAGTTACAATGACGATGAACAATTGTTTGGTAGAGAAATTTCTGTTTTGCAGGTAGATTTCTTTATTGCTCTGAACGTTATCATAACTCACTAATATTTGCCCAATACTGTTGAAAACAGACACCTGAGCAATTTCTTCAGCATCATTTTTCACTGTTAAAACATCATTATTGAAATAGGTAACAGTACTTGTGCTTTGTGGTTCAATTTTAGCCGCAGAGAATATTTTATTCCCCGATTGTGATGCAAAATAAGCGGCATACGCCTTAGATAATTCAGACGAATTACCACAAGAAGAAGCATCCCAGTTTACGGACCAAGTCATTAAACCTCTCAAATCTGGATAAGGGCCTCCGGGTTGCATCGTGTACGTTCTTCCTGAAAATGTGGTTCCTGTTCTTAAATAATGCAAAGCACTAATTCCTTCGGCCGAAGTAATAAAACCACTACCTGCTGCACTTGGACAAGCGGGTAATCCTATAAGGATTTTTGAAGGTGGTAAACCATCAAAACGCATTCCAGTTGTACCAATGTTATACCCTTTTACAAGCATATCAGTTAGGGCGGTCACCATATTTGCTCTCTTAGCTGAACCATAGTATTGACCATCTAATCCGTTTTCTCCACCTGTATTATACAATTGTACGGCTAACAAATCCAATTCATTACGTAAGTTTTGAATAATTGGCAGAAAGGAACCAAAAGTATCATTATAGGTAGAATATCCTCCTTGTACGTATTGTGTTTCCGGAGCTGCAGTTAATAAAAATCCAGGACCATAGTGCGCTTTTAATTCTTTGAAAGCATCCACCACGTTTTTTAATCTTGGATAAGCAGAAATACCCGTATAAGAAATATCTCTTAAACCTCCTGCACTAAAATTCATCGATCCGCCTTCAAAATCTATATCAACTCCATCAAATTGATACTCGTCAATAATTGCTTTTAGGCCATTAACAAAAATATTTTTTTGAGCTACATTATCTAAAACAACATGGCCATTTTGACCTCCAATAGAGACAATAACGGGAACACCACTATCTCTTAAGGATTTTATATCATTTTTCAACAACTGTTTATTGAAAACACCATTAGTCAAATATCTGGTGTCATTTGTAGTTAGTACTGGTGTATAACCATCACGATTCACTGTTTCTACGAAAGAATAATCAACCACGTTAAACTTGCTTCCCACCATTTGAGAAAAATATAAAAATGGAGCAGAAGCGTTTTCCCAAGAGTGGGCATATCCTAAAATTATCTTTGAAGGAAGTGGAATAAACCTATTATTGTTTATCGGAGCTATTTTAATGGTATTGTTTAAAGTAGTTACGCCAGATTTGTTATCAGTTGCTTTTATTACAACTGGATAATCCTGATAAGCAGATGGTGTAAAATTATACGTATACGTATTGTTTGCTCCCGCAGCCATATTAAAAGTACCTCCGTTGATTGTGATAGTTACCCCCGAAACTGATCCGTCACTATCAACAGCTGTAACTGAAATTGGCACTACCTGAAAAGAACTTTGGTTTACAGTAGTATTTGATGGAGTATTCCAAGTAATTACAGGCAATGAATTAGGACAATTTGCACCTGAGCAATTTAATGTAAAACTATACGTTTTTGAATCTGTTGTTCCGTTTGATGCAGTAGCCGTAACCGTTAACGTATGGCTAAGCGAAAACTGATTTGCAGCTGGTGTCCAAATAGCTGTATAAGTTCCCGAAGAATTGGTAGCACTCAAACTTTGTCCATCTAAACTAAATACAACCGACGAAATTGTAGTGGCATCGCTGGCAGTTAATCCAACACTTGCTGCAAAATTAACTGCACTTCCTAAATTTATAGCAATCGCTGAAGTTGTTGGTGCAGTAATGGTAACCACTGGTTTAGTCGCAACTACACTTTGAGTATTAAAATTAAATACTTGTGGTGCAGTTGGAAGATTTGTTTGTGGATAAGATGGTAAATAAGTAACATCTTGATTTTCCCAAGCATTAATCTTTAGACTTAAAAAAGTCTTATAACCATTAATGGCAGCATTTTCGAAATGATAATTTCCTTGGGCATCTGACAAAGTTGATAAGTTGACCCATCCGTGAGTATCATCGGTATAAGGTAAAATCAAATCTACTTTTATTCCAGCTACTGGAGCTGTTCCATTCTTAACAGTCCCGCTAATTAAATACCCATTGGCAACATTTTGCGTGAAGTTTAGAGTCTTACTAGAAGCAATAGCCGTATAAATAATAGATGACGGACTAAAACTTAAACCCGTTTTTGAAGCGGTTACAATATAATCTGATCCTGCAATTAAATTAGACAAAATATAATTTCCGCTGGCATCAGAAACTGCGGTAAGCGTTGTAGTTCCAGAAGTTGCTGAAACCGTTACACCAGCAACTGCCGTTGTACCATTTTTAGCCGTTCCGCTTACAGTGTAATAAACAGGCGTTACTACATTTTGCGTAAAACTTAAGGTTTTGTTTGCACTAATGGCATTGTAAACCGTTGAAGCAGGAGTAAATGTTAGTCCAGATTTTGCAGCCGTTACTGTATAATTAGATCCTGAAACCAAATTTGCTACAGTATAATTACCCGCTGCATCTGAAACAGCTGTTAAAGTTGTAGTCCCCGAAGTTGCTGAAACCATTACGCCAGAAACTGGAGTTGTTCCGTTTAAGACAGTTCCGCTTACGGTGTAATAAACTGGATTAACAACTGTTTGAGTAAAGCTTAACGTTTTGTTAGAATTAATAGCTGTATAAACTGTTGAAGCTGGAGTAAATGTCAAGCCCGTTTTAGTGATTGTAACGGTATAATCAGATCCTGAAACCAAATTTGCTACAGTGTAATTACCCGCTGCATCTGAAACAGCTGTAAGAGTGGTTGCACCGGAAACTGCTGAAATTGTTGCAGCAGAAACTGGAGTTGTTCCGTTTAAAACAGTTCCGCTTACGCTGAAATAAGTTGGCGTAACTACTACATTCGTATTAAAATCATAAATTGTTGCCGTTGCAGGAATCGGAAAGTTAGTCAGATTGGATGGCAAATAAACGACATCTCCATTTTCCCAAGCGTTCAATTTTAAACTTAAAACTGTATTGTAGCCACTTAAAATATCATTACTAAAACTATATTTTCCCTGTGCATCTGTAATGGCAAAAACACTTTTCCAGCCATGTGCATTATCTGTCCAAGGTAACACCAATTCTACTTTTGCACCAGGTACCGGAGTTGTTCCGTTTTTTACCGTTCCGCTAATTTTATTGCCGCCAATTACCACAACATCTTGAGAGAAGTTTAATGTTTTATTGGCATTTAAATTACTGTAAACAGTTGAAGCTGGTGTATATGTCTGACCAGATAAGGCAGCAGTCACTGTATAATTGCTTCCGGAAGGTAAACTAAGTGAATACATACCGCTTGCATTGGTAACGGCCGTAAAATTTCCGCTTGTAGAAGCTGCTGTAACGGTCACGCCCGAAACCGGAGTAGTGTTGTTTAAAATTGTTCCGCTTACCGTGTAATTTACAACTGCCGCACCTTGCGTAAAATTTAATGTTTTATTGGTATCAATTGCGGTATAAACTGTTGAAGCAGGCATATATGAAAACCCTGATTTTGCAGCTGTAACGGTAAAATTTAACCCAGCTGTTAAACCTCCAATAGTATAAACTCCGCTGGCATTTGAAACCGCAGTTAGAACTGTTGTTCCTGAAGTGGCAGAAACCGTCACACCAGAAACTGGGGTTGTACCGTCTAAAACAGTTCCGCTAACAGTGTATAAAGGCTGCGTTCCCTGAATTACTACCGCAGTCTGATTGGTTGTTACATTTGTTAAAGTAACAGGTGTAAAAGTGTAAGTTGCTTTTGATGCTGTAAGCGAATAATTTTGCCCTAAAGCCAAATTATTAAAAGAAAAATTACCTGTTGTAGCAATCACCGTACTTAAAACAGTATTGCTTGCATCGCGCAACTCTACTGTCACATCTGGAACTAAAGCTGTTCCGTTTTTTACAGTACCGGCTATACTTACACTTCCTGGCAAAATGCTTCCGAAAGAAGTATCTACCTGATTGAGTAATGCGTTTGGAATTGCTCCTCTTGTGTCCTGAGACAGCTCCCAAATCATTCCTCCTGCCAAATTTTTTGATTTAATATATTGCACTTTCAAATCCATTGATTGTTTATCTTCATAACTGATAAACTGTTTCAAAGTGGCATTATACAAATAAGGTACTTTTGTTGTATTATCAAAATAACGAACCCAGCCTGCAGCTGCAGCCGTTGGCGTAACCAACATAGTATTGGGATCTAAGTAAGGATGCGGGTTGGTAACCGGATTCCCGACCAAATCACAGATTTCGATACTGCCCGATTTTTCACAAGCGGCCGGACCATCCCAAGTACCTGTAGGATTTTGTGGATTGGTACATCCCGGAACTGAATATCTTGGTGCACTAACAAACAATCCTGGAAGGTTAGGATTAGTACCGTTATTAGCAACGTTATCAAATTTTTTGCCGTAGAAAGGCAATCCCATGATTAGTTTATTCGCAGGAAAACCCACAACATTTAAAAATTGATTCGTTAATTCATCCAATGACTCTGATTGTGTTGCTCCATATAATGGATCATTGGTATTGCCACTTGCATACAAAGGCGCATTGTAACATGTTTTATCATACCAGTTACCCCCAAGATCATATCCAAAATAAGTGATATAATCGCAATACGTGGAAATATCTTCTGTCATTCCGTATTGTGATCTGTTGTTTGGACCTAGATATTGCGCACCTACTTTTCGAACATTGTTTCCAGCAGCAATGGTAACCAATTTATTAGGCATTGCAAGACGCATTGCTTTTAATAAATACACTAAATTTTTGTTGTCATCTGGGCTGTACTTTTGTGGAGGAATTGGAGTTCCATTGATTACCTCGGTACCATCGGTTCCTCCAGAAAGAGGATATTCCCAGTCAATGTCAAACCCATCGATAAAAGGATAGGTTGTTATAAAGTTTGCCATATCTGTAGCCAAAGCGGCTCTTGCGACAGGACTTGCAGCAATAGGAGAAAGATCCTGACCTTTGGTCCATCCTCCGACAGAAATTAAAATTTTTAAATGCGGGTACTTTTCTTTTAACTTTTTCAAGTCATAAAAATTCCCTTTTACGGGAGCATCCCAGGGAATTCCACCTTCTGTGTGCTCAAAATCGGCATAAGTATCCAAACATTTTAGTTTGGTGTTCTGTGGCTGGGCAGGATCAAAAGTCGTCCCATAAAAAGAATAATTCAAATGTGTCAATTTGCTACCATCAATTTTAGGAATATTAAAATCCCGGGCATAAATCGACCATTGCGCGTAGTATCCCACTACCTTTTTACCGTGGGCTGGTTGCGCCAACACGAGTAAGGGAAACAGTAATAAAAAAAGTAAGCTGTAATAATGTTTCATAATTAATAAATATTGGTTAATAGAAAATTCAAAATAGGATATCCTAAATGCACAGTTGAGCACTCAGAATATTAAAAATGGATTCAATTCATTACAATTGGACTAGAATTGCAATTCATTAAAAAATGAATTTGTAAAACTTCTATAAATAAAAATTACTATTACTACTTTAGATCAAATCATCGGTAAATAGTACGGATTGATATTTATATGTGATTTAAATATTTGGTTTAAACACAAAAGATAAATTGATAATTTATCACTCTAAATATTTGATTTGTTTTTTCATTGGTTTCTTTTCGATACTATTTGGTTTTAGGGTTAATATTTTATTTGAATATTTTTCGGTTATTTTTTTATGCTTTTAAAGAGTATTTCAATCGATTTTTCGCCATCATTATCCCTGCCAGAAATTCCGACAGAGATAATTTTTCCTAAAAAAAACATGGCAACTAAAACTATTGAATACTAACTCAAATTAAACTTTCTCTATCAATTTCTTCAAGCTTGTATATACCGCCAACTCTATATCTGCGTGATCTTTTGTATTACAGGCTTCGATTAAATTTTTTAAATCTGTTATTTTTAATGTCTGTTTATTATCTAAAAAAAGTAACAATTGCTCTGATGCATTACTTAATTTTTCGGCCAAAGGCAAAATTGGTTGTAGTAGCGGAGCATTGTGACTCAACTGAATAAGTTCTTTATTTACAACCACCCATTTGCTTAAAAAAGCAGCGACTTTTGCTTTGTTTTCGGGAGATTGAGTTGCTAAATACTGATTGACAGCTTCATCAAAAGGAATTACGTCCTTTGCATCCGGGGTGCAAGCATCAGCAAAAAGAGTAAATGGAGAATACATTTGATATTCTGTTCCGTCTTTATTTCTCGAATATCCTTTTAAGGGTTCGCAAACATTTGAAAATTCATCAAGTGCTTGTATGTTTTGATTGTTTAAAATATTTCTAAGGATAACTGCTTTATTTCGAATGTGAGTCAATCCTAATTCTTCTAATCGAAAAGAAACTGTTTCGAGACGTTTGCGCATATTGGCAACATCCTTAATTTCTTCGGCAGACCAAAGTCTCTCGGCAATCGCTGCTGTCCTTGGCCAGAGTCTTGAATCAATGGTTGTTGGTGTTACCAATTCTGTCCACATAGTTGCCTCGCCTCCTAATATTCTGGCCTTTTCCTCGGTAGATAATGATACTCCTGCCGGCATCGGATCGTTGAGATAATGGCTATCGACACCCAGTACCAAATCGATATAATATCCGTTTGATAAAACAGTTTTATAACCATTTTTTACGGCATTTATTAAGGATTGACCCGTTGGAACTCCTTCGTTAGCGCCTTTCCAAGAATGAATAATAGCGTCTTTTGTCATGTCTTTTGTCATGATCTCTTCCCAACCCATTAATTGTTTTCCGTGTTTTTTAAGCATTGGCACCAGTTGCATCGTAAAATAAGTTTGCAATTCATGGTTGGTCGCCAAATTGTGCTTCTTTTTGAACTCCTGGATTTTTGGGTTCGCATCCCAATCTTTTCCTTCATTTTCGTCTCCTCCTATATGAAAGTAAGACCCAGGAAATAATGGGCACACCTCATCAAATAGTTCGCTTAATAGCTGGTATGTTTTAGGATTTGAAGGATCTAATGTTGGCGAAAAAATACCAGCATTTCTTTCAATTCCATAGGTTACGATTGCCGTTCCCTGAATATTTTTTTCTGAAGTTCCGCCTGTGAGCGTCATTACTTTGCTTCCTATTTCGGGATAAGCCGTTAAGATTGCCGATCCGTGACCCGGAACATCTATTTCCGGTACTACCAAAATACCACGCTCATCCGCATATTTTACGATATTTTTTATTTCTTCCTGTGTGTAATACATTCCATCTGAGGCCAATTCTATCAGCTTTGGATGTTTTGGCGTTTCGATTCTCCAACCTTGATCATCAACCAAATGCCAATGAAAAACATTCATTTTCATTGCTGCCAATCCATCTATATTTCTCTTAATCACATCCACCGGCTGAAAATGTCTTGCCACATCAATCATCAAACCTCTCCATGTAAATCTGGGAAAATCTGAAATTTGAGAATTCGGAAAATAAAAAGAAGTAGCATTATTTTGTAACAATTGTAGCAGCGTTTCAAGACCGTGCAAAGCCCCTAAATCACTAGTAGCGTTGAGTATAATTTTATTTTGTTTGATCTCTAAGTGGTAACTTTCGTCTTCGTACAAACCAATTTTTCCGTTCTTATCACAATTAATTTGCAAAGAAGCCGAAGGGAATTCATTTAATTTTGCAATAAAACCCTGTTCAAAAAACATTCCTGTTCTACCATCCAACCGGCGCAAAAAACGAGTAACTCCTCCAAAAATTCTAGAGTTAGGATTTCCGGTAATGTTTACTTTAAAATTTTTATCTAAAGTAAAATTACCATCATTTAAAACAACGTTTTGAGGCCAAGGCATAAGATGTAGCTGCTCTTTTTTTGTTTGAGCAACAGTTGTTAAACCCGCAAATAGTAGAACTAATAAATATTTCATTTTAATTTTTTTTTTGAAAAGTGGTTCTCCGAAAACAACCATAATAAATAAGGAAAATCAACAAAACTGAGACGACCTCTACTAAACCTCACTTTCGCTTGACAGCTATCTAATGTTTTAATTTGACTCCCTTTAAACCGAATCTTAAAGAAACCTTTTAGTAATCAAAGCGCTTAAAAGCTTCGATAGCTTCGTATTCTGCCAGACCTAAATCGTCGTACAAAACAGCTGTATTTTTATTACGATCTTCTGCTCTAACCCAAAATTCTCTGGAGTCATTTCCTTGAAACATCACCCTGTCTTTCTGAGATTGATGGTACAAAATAGCATGACGTTTGAGCAATACTTCCGAAGGGCTTAGAGGAACTGCCATATCTATTTCATGAATATCCCATTCGTGCCAAGCACCTCTGTAGAGCCATAACCAGCAATCATCCATATAAGATTGAGATTTTAATTCGCCCATTGCAGCAAAAATTGCGTTCAGACAAACTTCATGCGTTCCGTGCGGATCAGCGAGATCACCAGCAGCAAATACCTGATGCGGTTTTATTTGAGCAATAATATCTTTTACGATCGCAATATCTTCTGCGCCAAGCGGATTTTTCTTGACCTGTCCTGTTTCGTAAAAAGGAAGATCTAAAAAATGAGTATTTTCATCTTTTAATCCGATGTATCTTGTTGCGGCATACGACTCTCTTCTGCGGATAAGTCCTTTTAATTTTCGAACTTCCAAAGAATCTATTTGATTTTCAGATTTGTTATTCAAAAATTGAATAACCGATTTGAAATTAATTTTACAATCATTATCACCCACAAAATCGTTGCAGACTTCAGCAAACTTTAGTGCTTCGTCATCTGTAACCGCTATATTTCCAGAGGTTTGATATACCACGTGTACATCATGTCCTTGTTTTATCAATTTTGAAAAAGTTCCACCCATAGAAATGACATCATCATCTGGGTGCGGACTAAAAAGAATGACTCTTTTTTTGGCAGGATTGGCTCTTTCTGGTCGGTGAGAATCATCTGTATTTGGTTTCCCTCCGGGCCATCCTGTAATGGTATGCTGTAACACATTGAACATATTGATATTCAAATCATAAGCAGAACCTTCTTGCGCCAAAAGATCAGACATACCGTTATTGTTATAATCACGATCTGTCAATTTTAAGATAGATTGTTTTGTTTTTTGGCACAACCAAACAATCGCTTTACTTTTTAATTCTTGTGTCCAAATACACTCTCCAACGAGCCAAGGTGTTTTAAAACGCGTTAGTTCTGAAGCAGCAGATTGGTCTAAAACAAAAGTGGCATTAGAATGATTTTGTAAAAATGTAGCAGGAACTTCAGAACTAATATCACCCTGAATGGTTCGTTTGATGATATCGGCTTTGTTTTGTCCCCAAGCCATTAATACGATTCTTTTGGATCTCATAATAGTAGAAACTCCCATGGTAATCGCTCTTTTTGGAACATTATCGATACCATTAAAGTCTGACGAAGCATCTACTCTAGTAATATGATCCAGCGTTATAATACGGGTACCCGAATTGACGTGCGATCCCGGTTCGTTGAAACCAACGTGACCTGTACGTCCGATACCTAATAACTGAAAATCAAGGCCTCCGACATTTTTAATATTCATCTCGTAGTCGATACAATATTGATTCAATTCATCAATTGCTACAGTACCATCCGGAATATTAATATTGTTCGGATTAATATCAATATGATTAAAAAGATGTTGGTGCATGAAATAGTGATAACTCTGATTATTCTCTCTGTTCATCGGATAATATTCATCCAAATTAAAAGTAATCACATTGCTAAAACTCAAGCCTTCCTGTCTGTGCATTCTCACCAATTCTTCGTATACTTTTATAGGAGAAGAGCCGGTTGCCAAACCCAATACGCAAGTTTTGCCTTTTTCTTGTTTTGATCGAATTAGCTGAGCGATTTCTTGTGCTACAATAACTGAAGCCTCTGCCGAATTTTTGAAGATTTCGTTGTGAATTTTTTCAAATCGAGTCTCTTCAAATTTTCCCGCACTTTTATAACTAATATCAGGTTTTATCTCTAAAGCACTTTTCATTTTTTTCTTTTTGAAGTAGTTATCGCTTTGGTTTTTGAAATAGCATAGCTAATTTTCATTACCTATGCTATTTACTAACCAAACTTAATATTCTCTTTTTTTTTATTTTTCTAGAAGTTAGGACCAGTAGTATCCCACCAAAGTCGTGTTCCTCCGTTGTCTGCACCTCCTAATTTAGCAACACCAGAAGCAACGCCTCCCGAATTACCCGCTTTCTCAGATTGTACAAAATTGATTCTTCTTACCCCAAACTCCGTTGTAATGGTACCTCCACTGTAATTTTTAAGTACTGGGAAAAGTTTAGGATATCCAGTTCTTCTGTAATCAGACCAAGCTTCTTGTCCTTCAGGGAAACCTGCGATCCATTTTTGAGTAATGATTTTTTGCAGTTTTACTTCGTTAGTTGCAGCGGCATCCCATGCAATAGTAACATTGTTTACTGCCGGAGAATTATTTACAGGAAAATTAGGGTCTACATAAGCTGTAGGTAATTTTACATTATCTGCAATATAAGCGGCTGCACCAGAAGCTCCTCTTTGCTCAAATGAAGCTGTGATACCTGCTTCGTATAATGATTTGGCATCACTTCCCATGTTCCATCCTCTCAAGGCTCCCTCTGCTCTTAGGAAATAAGCTTCGGCAGTTGTCATAAGAACAATTTCTTTGGATTTAATAACAGCACCAACACCCGAAAAATCCTGATGATCTGATTTGGCTGCAATATCAATACCTGTGCGTACTCCTTTGTACTGCCCCGGAAACTGAGTCGAAGTATCAAAATAAGTAGCAATTCGGGGATCATTATAACCTGTTAAAATAGACTCCATATCGGCGGACATGCGAATATCTAACCAAGCACCACTAATGGTAGAAATTGGATTATTATAGACTGGAGATACAATTTTGAATAAATCAGCATTGGCAGTAAAAACACCAAATTTTTGAGCGACAGCTTTTTCAGCTTCCGTTTTTGCCAGGGCAGGATTTACTTTTACAATACGCATCGCTAACCTTAAACGTAAGGTATTGGCAAATTTTACCCATGCTTTATAATCTCCTTTGTATCCAGACAAATCAGTTGTAGCAAAACTTGTAGCCTCGCCAGCATCTACTCTTTTGGTTAATTCGGCAACTGCAAAATCTAATTCGGCAAACATTTGCGTGTACACTTCTTGCTGAGAATCATATTCTATCGTTGCATCTGTAGTTCCAAATTTAGAATAAATAATAGGACCGAAAGTATCTGTTAATCGGTGCATACCTTCCACTTTTAGTATCAGTGACAATGCATAAAACTGATCGTATTTACCTTTCGATTTTTGTGCAATATCGTATGCATTAAACATTACGTTACTATATGCATAATCCCAAATAAATCCATTCCAACCATCAACTAATGAGTAAGTTGTATTGTTTATACCTCCTGCAAAACCCGTTGGAGTTGCCATATAACCTGACCAAATATCGCTATTTAAGCCCTGTTGTAATTGGTATACCCATTCTGGTGTCAGAACCTGAATATTGTTAAACATCGGAGCAAATCCTCCTTTAATATGATTAAAATCTTGTTCAAACAGTTCGGGAGTAATCCCATTGGGATTTGTATTAATATCTTCAAAATCACCTGTACAACCTACTGCTGTAAGTAGCGAAATACAGATTGCTGTTCTTTTTATCGTATTTAATTTCATGTGTTTAAAATTAGAATGTTACATTTAAATTAAGACCTATACTTCTTGTAGATGGTAATCCGTAAATATCAACACCTTGTAAACCCTCACCTGTACTCAATGCAATATTTGGATCAAACGGTGCATCTTTGTAAAGGAAGAATAAGTTTCTGGCAATTAAAGAAACATTTGCTGTTTGGATAAAAGGTAAATTTTTTGGATTAAAATTATAGCCAATAGAAATCTCTCTTACACTTACGTTGGTTGCTTTGTACACATATTCTCCTGTAATTCCTGCTCTACCACCTACCTGAGTGTAGTAAAGTTGCGCATCCATGTTTGAAACTGGTGTTCCATCGCTGGCTCTTACAGCATTAATTGGTACTCCGCCCGCATTTCTTGCATCTCCTGTAGCTTTAGAAACACCAAAAGAATCATTTTGAGCCTGTGTTAAACTCATTACGTCACCACCAAAACGACCATCAATTAATACATTTGCAAAGAACGAACCTACTTTGAATGAGTTAGAAAAACCTAACATAAAATCAGGATTAGAATTACCAACTTCTTCAAAATCAGTTTTTTGAATAGTACCATCATCATTCAACAACATTCTTCCCTGAGCATCTTTTTTGATGTTTATACCTTCTATAACACCAAATGGCTTACCTTCAATTAAAGCATATCTGTAACTGTTTACACCTGCCTCAGTCAAATTAACTCTACCACCTAATTCAGTAGGGATTTCTTTTACTTTATTTTTGTTTTGAGAGAAATTAATGCTTGAATCCCAAGAGAATTTTTCTCCTCTGAAAATACCTGCTGTAACAACTGCTTCAAAACCTTTATTCTCTATGCTACCTGCATTGATACCATAAAAATCAACTCCTTGTGAGTTTCCTTTTGGGGCTACAACCTGTAAATATTGGTTTTTAGTTTCTGAATTATAATAAGATAATTCAAATCCAAATCTGTTATTAAACATTCTCCATTCTGTACCTACTTCATACTCAGATTTTAACTCAGGTCGCAATGAAGTTCCTTCCTTTGGTGCAACTTTTGGTTTTGGATCTGTAACGCCAGGGGTATAATAGTAAGTTGGAACCGTTACAAATGCATTAACATCATTACCCACCTGAGCATAAGTCGCACGAACTTTACCAAAATTAATAAACTCCGGAAGTGTAGTCATTTCGCTAATGATAGCTGTTACACCAACAGATGGATAAAAATATCCAGCATTTTTTGTGTTTGATAAAGTTGAAGACCAATCATTTCTTGCTGCAATATCTAGATACAGCATTTCTTTGTATCCAAAAGTTGTAGCGGCAAATACCGATTGAATTTCTCTTTTGGCATCAATTGTTTGATAGTTACCAGAGTTATTATTGAAATTTTGTAATGTAAACCAGTTAGCATATTTTAATCCAGCGCCAATTCCTGAATCAAGAATAGTCTTTTGATTTCCTAATGTATTGTTGATACTGGTACCAATATTTGCATTAAAAGTAAAGTTTTCGCTAAAGTTAGTGTTAATAGTAGCTATCAAGTCGGCATAACGCTGTGTACTTAACGTATTTTCTACATAATAACGACCGTTTTCATGAGATATGGTACCTTGTGTAGTAGCATATATTTTTTTATCAAAATCACTTTCTATCCTGTTATAGCTATATCTACCAGCAATACTTAACCATTTATTTGCTTTATATGTCAATGCTAATGCACCATTAAAAAAGTTGTTTTTGTCTTCAGATTTATTTCTGTTAATTGCCCAGTATGGGTTTTGCATAATATCTCTGTTTGTCATCCAGTTTTGAGCCATTAAATTTCTGTTGGGATCAAAAACTTCATAATTATCTTTATAGAAATTAAAATCATTTCCTCTTGGCATCAAATACACTCCTGTTAAAGGATTGAAATAAAAACCACTCACAGGTTTATTGATGATCGTTTGAGAAGTATAATTGGCACTTGCCGTAAAACTAAGTTTATCCTCAAAGAACTTAGCGGTCTGACGCACACCAAAGTTATTTTTCTTAATACTATTGCCCGGCATAATCCCCGATCCAGATGTATTAGAATAGGTAAAAGAGGTAGTAGAATTTTCTGCAGAAGTAGAATAACCAAGAGAGGTAATTTGAGTAGTTCCCGTTTCGAAGAAATCTTTTACATGGTCTTTTGATTTTCCTGCAACACCCCAAGATTCATCAGCTCCCGGAGCAGCAATATAATCTGTTTGGAATTCCGGCAAATACGCAGCTGACTCAAAAGTAGTTACTGATGAAGCCGAAAGTACTGGTTTACCCGCTTTGGCTTTTTTAGAAGATAATAAAATAACGCCATTAGCACCTTGGCTACCATATAATACAGATGCAGCTGCACCCTTTAATACAGTCATCCCTTCGTAATCATCAGGATTGATTAAAGAAACAACATCTCCTCCGTCACGGTTTCCTGTAGATGTACTACCGAAACTATCATTTGGCTGTCCCGAACCACCATTATATAAAGGAATACCATCAATAACATATAAAGGCTGATTATTAGAAACTGAAGAGTTTCCACGAATAACAACCTTTGTAGAACCACCTGTACCTCCTGCACTTTTGGTTACGGCAACACCCGCAATTTTACCTGCGATAGTGTTGATAAGGTTGGCATCTTTTACACGAGTCAATTCTTCTCCTTTAAGCTCCTGAGCAGCATAAGTTAAAGATTTTCTGGTTTTCTTGATACCTAATGAAGTTACGACAACTTCATTTAATGCATTAGAAGCACCTTGTTGCATTTTTACATTTATTGTAGTTTCATCTCCTACCACTATGTTTTGCGTCTCAAGACCTACATAGCTAAAAACTAAAGTCTGTCCTTTTTGTACTTCAATGGTGTACAAACCGTCAAAATCGGTACTTGTACCTTTTTGACTTCCTTGCACAGCAACAGATGCCCCTGGTAACGGCATCCCATCAGAATCTGTAATCACACCTTTGATATTCTTTACCTGAGCAAGTGAAACTTGCGTTGTAAAGGCAATCATAAAGATTAAGAAAATTTTTTTCATGTTGATTTATTTTGTTAGTTATGGTGTAAATTTATTCTTAAGGTATTGTTAAAAAAAATAATTTATACAAACTGCTTTAAACTTTAAACCAACGACACAAAACAATCAATAATACGTTACACGAAAACGTTTTCATTCAGAAATACTACATCTTTTTAGAATAATAATAAAATTTTATTTAAAAAAATTGTGTTTTTACTAACTAATTGTTTAAAGTTGCAAAATATTTTTCAGCAACAACAATTAACAATAACCTATTCCTTATTATAAAGTGAGTGAAATTCAGAAAGTAAAGTTTGATATTAAACTGCAAAATCATATTTGGTTCTGGGGCATTTATTTTACTCTTAATTTTTTGAGATGGGGCGCTTACTTTAACGACTACACCTATTCTTTCCAATCAAATCTGATCGAATTTTCACTACATATTCCGCTCGTGTATTTTAACCTTTTTGTTCTGGTTCCCCGACTTGTATTAAAACAAAAATACATACCCTACACCATTGCTTTATTGTTGAGTTTGTTCGGAGTATATTTGATAAAAACCGCGCTTACCTATTATGTCATTTCAGAAAATATTTGGCCTGAAGCCAATCGCGAATACCATCCTTTTGATATCAATCATATCCTGGCAGTTTGTATTGGTGAATTGTACGTTCTTGCAATGGCATCCTCGGTATATCTTACCTTGACATGGTTGCGTGAGAGAGAACGAAACAGATCGTTGCGCGAGAATCAATTCAAAATCAAACTAAAATATCTTGAAAATCAGATTCAGCCTCATTTTTTCTTCAATACTTTAAATAATTTATATGCGTTGTCTTTAGAATCATCCAATAAAGTTCCAGACGTTATTCTAAAATTATCACGGCTAATGGAATATGTTTTGTACGACATAAAATCGACTAAATTTGTTCCGTTGGTGAAAGAAATAGAGTATATTCAGAATTATATCGAAATCGAAAAGCTTCGTTTTGAGTATGTTGAAGTTGCAGTAAATCTCGAATCTAATATCGAAGATGTTAAAGTTCCGCCTTTAATTTTTATCTCACTGGTAGAAAATGCCTTTAAACACGGTGGTTTTAATAATCAGGATTTGAAAATAAAAATTAACTGCAAAGTTATTAATAACAAAATCCTCGACTTTGAAATCATCAATAACTTTGTAATTTCGCAAAAAAAGAATCAAAAAGGAGGTATCGGATTACACAATACCAAAAAGAGGTTAAAGTTAATTTACAAAAACAATTTTAGCTTAGAGCACAAAACAAAGTTTAAGTACTATATAATCCGTTTGCAAATACCCATTTATAATGAAGATTAAATGTCTGTTGGTTGATGATGAGCCTTTGGCGATCAAAGTGATACAAAATTACCTTGCTAATTTTGTAGATTTTGAGGTTGTGGGCACATTTTATAACCCGTTAGAAGCTCTGGATTTTATAAACACAACACCTGTAGATGTTGTGTTTCTTGACATCAATATGCCAATGATGACGGGTTTTGAATTAATCAGTTTAATCGAAAGTAAAACCAAAGTAGTTATCACGACTGCTTTTAGAGAATTTGCCGCAGAAAGCTATGATTTGGATGTTTTGGATTACTTAGTAAAGCCTATTCCGCTGCCCAGATTTATAAAATGCATCCATAAAATTACCACAGAATACAATTTAAAAAATAATATCAAAGTTGAAACCAGCAAAGGAGATTCGCATATTTTTATTAAGGTGGATAAAAAAATGATGAAAATCAATATGGAGGAAATCTTGTTTGTCGAAGGAATGAAGGAATACATAAAGGTGGTCACGCCCGATAAAACGTACATCACCCACAAATCATTAACCTCATTATCAGAAGAATTGCCTGGTGATCGTTTTATCCGCATTCATAAATCGTATGTTATTGCATTAGATAAAGTAAAATCTATAGAAGGCAATCGCATCCAGATTTTATCTTACACCATTCCGATTGGCCGAAATTACAGTAAAGAAGTCAAAAACAAGATATTAGAATAACTGCAACATTTTCTGCATTTTAAAACCCTAATAACTAACACATTGTTGAATAATATGTGCTGTTGGTTTAAATTTAACATTATTTGTGTTGTTTTATTTTTTTTTGATAATTGTAACAAATATATTTACGGTCTTCAAAAAACATTAAATTAAAAATTAACCTTAACACATTATGAGTTCAGAAAATGTACAGACCAAATGGGGACAATTTATCTCGTTGATAATCGTCTTCTTCTTTTGGGGTTTTGTTGGGTCTGCCAATGATATCCTAATTCCAGTTTTCAAAAAAGTATTTACTTTATCGCAAGTACAATCACAACTAGTGGCTTGGGCATTTTATGCAGCTTACTTTGTAGGATCAATAATTTTCTTTTTAATATCTCTTAAAATAGATGTTTTACAAAAATTTGGATACAAAAAAACACTATCTGCTGGATTACTTCTTTCTGCTGTGGGTTCGTTTTTGTTTGTTCCAGCAGCTACAATGGAAAGTTTTCCGTTCTTTTTAACCGCTTTATTTACAGTAGGTTTAGGATTTTCTATCCAGCAAATCGTTGCCAACCCTTTGGCTATTAAAATGGGAAGTGCCTCAACAGGAGCTCACCGTCTTACCTTGGCTGGTGGTGTTAACTCTTTTGGAACCACCATCGGAGCTATTTTACTAGGAATTGCTTTATTTGGAATGGGAGACAACAAAAATACTTCTCTTTCATTAGAAGATATCAAATTGCCTTTTATCATTCTTGGACTTGCCTTTATTCTGGTAGCCATTTTTATGTATTTGTCTAAAATTGAAGATCCTGTAAAAGAAGAAGTAGTTGTACAAGTAGCGCACGAAAAATTTAATATTTCAGACTATCCTCAACTATACTTAGGAATGTTAGCTATTTTTATCTACGTAGGAACAGAGGTAACCATCATCAGTAATTTACCCGCTTTACTTCACACTGCCGAATTTGGTAATGTTCTGGAAGATGCAATTGCTCCATTTATTGCTCTATATTGGGGAAGTTTAATGATCGGACGCTGGAATGGTGGTGTAAACGTTTTTAACACATCCAACTTAGTCAATACAGCATTAAAATTTATTGTTCCAGCTTTGGCATTTGGAGTAATTATTGGTGCTAACATTTTTGCTGCACATGATGTTTCGTCTTTTTATATTTACCCAATCTGGATCTTATTGTTTATTGCTATAAGTTTTGTTGGAGGTAAAAATGCCGGTAAAACTTTAATGCTTTTCGGAATATCAGGTTTGATCATGATGTTGGCAGGATTAGTTTGTCCGAGTCCGGAAATTGCTAAATTCTTCTTTATCTCAGGAGGTCTGTTCTTGTCGATCATGTGGCCCTCTATCTTTGATTTGGCGATCGCTGGTTTAGGCAAAAACACTGGAAAAGCGTCTTCATTCTTAATCATGATGATTTTAGGAGGTGGAGTTATTCCGTTAATTCAGGGAAGCATCTGTGATATTGATCTTACAAGTCCAGAAGGTATATTTGGCATTACCTGGACACATTTCTCTTATGTTGTGCCACTTTTAGGTTTTGCTTATTTAGGTTTCTACGGATTTTACTGCCCTAAAATATTAAAAAAACAAGGCATTAGTTATATCCAAAGCGAAGGCGGTGGTCACTAATATTGCTTTTAATCCATAAAAAAATTCCATCTGCAAACGTAGATGGAATTTTTTTTTATGTGAAATGTTTTATGTAAAAAGTGAGATGTTTTGCTAAGTTACTAATGGTCTGAGGTGTTTACTTAATTCTTTTTACTAGAAAATTAATTCTACCTACAAGTCACTTTTCACTAAGTACTAAGAACTAATCACTAAGTACTAACCACTACTTATTTCCTTTCTCAAAATCAGCAACAAACTGCGCCAATCCAATATCAGTCAATGGGTGTTTCAACAATCCGTAAATAGCAGAAAGAGGACCTGTCATTACATCAGCACCAATTTTTGCACAGTTTACAATGTGCATCGTGTGACGCACAGAAGCTGCCAAAATTTGAGTCTCATATCCGTAATTATCATAAATTTCTCTAATCTCCTGAATCAGGTTCAAACCATCAGTAGAAACATCATCCAAACGACCAATAAAAGGAGACACATACGTTGCTCCCGCTTTAGCAGCCAACAAAGCCTGCCCAGCAGAGAATACAAGCGTTACGTTGGTTTTGATCCCTTTATCAGAAAAATATTTTGCAGCCATAACACCCTCTTTGGTCATTGGCAATTTTACAACGATTTGCTCGTGCAATTCTGCCAATTCCTCACCTTCCTTAATCATTCCGTCATAATCCAGCGCATTTACCTCAGCACTTACATCGCCTTCAACAAGATTGCAAATGTCTACATAATGCTTCAAAATATTGTTTTTTCCAGTAATACCTTCCTTCGCCATCAACGACGGATTGGTCGTTACACCATCTAAAACACCTAAAGCTTGTGCTTCTTTAATCTGAGCTAAATTAGCTGTGTCAATAAAAAACTTCATATTATATCTATTTAATTGTGTTCGTATTTTGGGCGTGACCACAAGGGTCGGGCTTTTTGTTGCAATCTTTTATTTTTTAAAGAAAAAAACAAAAGGATTTCCACTCCAATCCCTCACGCAAATTCCGTTGCAAAATTACAACTTATAATTATTTAAGAGAATTGTTTTTGTTCAATTCTTTTAGCTCATCCCTAATTTCTTCGAGAACATTAAGAGTATCTTCTCTATAAAGTTCTGCATTATTTATCCGGTCACTTATCGATTTGAGTAGTCTTCGAATAATGATCCAAACCGCAACAAAAAACAAAATACCAATCGCTACAGGTATAAACTCGTTAATATTTTCCATGATTTTATAATTTATAATGGTTCATTAACATCTTTTCATACACTTTGTCGGGAAGCGCACGTTTCAAAACAATTGAAAACTTTTGCATAAAAGCGCCCACTTTATAATGTATTTTAGGCGATTTTTGCTGTATAATTTGGTACACGGCTTCGGCCATTTCGTTAGGATTGCTTCCTGCGTCAACATGCTCGTTCATTGCAGCGAGCGTATCACCATACACTTTTTCGTAAGCCGAACCCTTGATAACTGGTGCATGAAAACGCCCCGAAGCAATATTGGTCGCAAAATCTCCTGGTGCGATGTTGGTAATTTCAATACCAAATTGCTTTACTTCCATACGCAATGCTTCGGTAACCAACTCCAAAGCCCCTTTTGATGCCGAATATATACTTCTGTACGGCAAACCCATATATGCAGCAATTGATGTAATATTAATAATCAAACCCGATTTTTGCTCCCTCATTTGAGGCAAAACGGCTTTCATTACTTCAATCGGTCCAAAAAAATTGGTTTCAAAATTGTTTTTGATTTCCTCCATCGGAATCTCTTCCAAAGGTCCTGTGATTCCCACACCAGCATTATTGATCACCACATCCAGTCGTCCAGAAGTTTTGATAATATTGGCCACCGCAGCCTGAATAGATTCGGCATTTCGAACATCTAACGCCACAAGCGGAAAAATAGAATTTAATACTTTCTCAGGATTTCTGCTCGTTCCGTACACAACGAAACCTTTTTTATGCAAAAATTCTCCAATAGACTTTCCAATTCCTGAGGATCCTCCGGTAATTAAAACAACTTTATTCATTGCTTGGTTAGATGTTAAATGTTATATGTGATAAGCTCAATATGATTGTCTGTAAGCAGATTTGATACCATAGGTAAAAACTTCTCACTTACGACAAGCCCAAAAATAAAAAAATCCTCCATAAGGAAGACTCGTTTTGTAATAATTCTGATAAAAGAATTTCGATAAAATAAAAAATGGCAAGCGACCTACATCGCACCGCTCAACCACGTACCCTTGCTATGTTCCCATCCTGGGGGAGTCTGCAGGAGCTGGTCGTGTAGGACTTGCCGGTGCAAATATACAATCTTTTTATATTTTTGCAAGAGCTTTGTTGCTATAAAAATATCGTCGTATATTGGCTTATTCAAATTTTAAACTATGAAAAATTATAACTTCCTAGCTTTCATTTTATTAGGAATCACATTAATTGGATGTGGGGACACAAAAAAAGGTGAAAATTCTCTATTTACTATCGATGATTCGGCTTTTCCTGCTCATTTTTTATCGTCAGAAGCAGTTTCAATTGATATTTTAAACCCAAAATCGAAAGAAATTGACAGTATTGCTTACACCATAAACGATAAAAGAGTAGGAAGTACAAAAGGTACTGAGAAATTCAAATTCGAATTAAAAGATCAAAAATTAGGCTATCAATACCTCAAAGCAACTGTTTATTTTGGAGCAGATTCCTCTATTGCCACCAAAAGAATCGAGTTGGTTTCAAATGTGACTCCAAAATTATTAAAATACAAAGTAATCAATACTTATCCTCATGACATTGCATCATTCAACGAAGGTTTAGAATTCTACAACGATACTTTGTATGAAAGCACAGGTCAAAAAGGAAGTTCTTACATAAGAAAATACGATTACAAAACAGGCAAAGTCTTCAAACAAGTTGATCTTGACCAACAATATTTTGGCGAAGGCATTACGATTGTAAACGGTAAACTGTACCAATTGACATGGCAAGAGAACAAAGGTTTTATTTATGATGCAAAAACCTTAAAATTGGAAAAAACTTTTAATTATGATAAAAAGATAGAAGGTTGGGGAATGACCAATGACGGAAAGTTTATTTATCGCTCTGACGGAACTGAAAAAATCTGGAAAATGGATCCAAACACTCAGAAGTTGATCGATTATATCAATGTTTATTCAGGAGAATCAAAAATAAAAGCCATTAATGAATTAGAATTAATTAACGGTAAATTTTATGTAAATGTGTGGCAAAAAGACGCTATCGCAGTAGTAAACCCAACATCAGGAGCAGTTGAGGGCATTCTCGACATGTCTGGCTTACGCAAATTAATGACCGGCGTTACTAAAGACGATGTTCTAAACGGAATTGCTTACAACCCAAAAACAAAAACAATTTTTGTAACGGGTAAAAACTGGAATAAAATGTTCGAAATCACCGTTTCAGAATAAACAATATGATTACTTTAATAACCAATATAAAAGAACTGCTACAAGTTCGTGAAAATGCTATTAGTAAAGTTTCAGGAGCCGAAATGGCGGTGCTTCCTTCTTTAAAAAATGCTTATTTAATTTTAAAAGACAATATTATCGAAGATTTTGGTTTAATGGAAAATCTTCCTAAAATCAAAGCCGATAAAGTTATTGATGCCACAGGAAGAATTGTTTTGCCTTCTTGGTGCGACAGCCATACACACATTGTTTATGCAGGCAATCGGGAGCAGGAATTTGTAGACCGAATCAACGGATTTACGTACGAGGAAATCGCCAATCGTGGTGGCGGAATTTTAAATTCGGCTAAAAAACTCAACGAAACTTCTGAAGAAGAACTTTATGAGCAATCCAAACTCAGATTGGAAGAAGTCATACATTTAGGAACTGGTGCGGTCGAAATAAAATCGGGCTACGGTCTTACAGTTGAAGGCGAATTGAAAATGCTGCGCGTGATTAAAAAACTAGCGCAAAATTATCCTATTGCAATAAAAGCTACTTTTTTGGGTGCACACGCTTTTCCGTTGCATTACAAAGAAAACAAAGCAGGTTATATCGACGAAATCATCAATACAATGTTGCCAGAAATAGCACAACACCAACTAGCCGATTATGTTGATGTTTTCTGCGAAACGGGCTATTTTTCTGTAGAAGAAACAGAGGAAATTATGGCTGCCGGCATTCGATTCGGCTTAAAGCCAAAAATCCATGTCAATCAATTCAATTCTATTGGCGGAATTCAGGCTGGAGTTCGATTTAAAGCCCTTTCTGTCGATCACCTAGAAATTATGAATCCAGAGGATATCGAAGCTTTAAAAAACTCCGAAACGATGCCTGTTGCCTTGCCATCGTGTTCTTATTTTTTAAGTATTCCCTACACACCTGCGCGAGAAATGATACAAGCGGGATTGCCTCTGGCATTAGCCACAGATTTTAATCCAGGCTCTACTCCTTCCGGAAATATGAATTTTGTAGTAGCAACGGCTTGCATCAAAATGAAGATGACTCCAGAAGAAGCTATAAATGCTGCCACCCTAAACGGTGCTTATGCAATGGGACTTTCTGAGACTCACGGGAGCATTACAAAAGGCAAAAAAGCCAATTTGATCCTTACAAAATCTATTTCGTCTTATTATCAAATTCCGTATGCTTTTGGCAGTAATCTTATCGAAAGTGTTTTTATAGAAGGTAAAATTATAGTATAAAAAAGAGGAGCCGTAAAGCTCCTCTTTTTTATAATAAAATGTTTTTTTAGACTTATTTTAAAGTAAAACTTGTTTTAGAAACTAATTCGTCATTATCAAATACATTGATAAAATAAGTTCCTTTTTCAAAATCTTTACCAATTAAATCTTCAGAAACATTTACTGTCTTATTTTCGTACTGAACAGTTGTTTTAAAACTGTAAGTTAATGATTGCTCACCAAAATTTTCTGTTTTCTTATCTCCTAAAACATTGTTTTTGCTATCAATCACTTGTACATAATATGTTTTATCACCAGATTTTGCGATTTGATTTTCAGCAATCGTAAAACTTACTTTTAAAACGTCTGCACGGCTTGCTTTATCAGTCTCGATTTGTTTACCAGAACTTTTTACTTTGTAAGCAATTGTTTTAGTATTCAAAACAGATAATTTTGCTCCTTTTTCAACAGTTTTAGCTAACTCTTCATTTTGACCAACCAAAACTTCGTTGTATTTTTTAGATTCTCCTAAAACCACAATAGTACTATCTCTCTGAACAGTTAATACTCCGTTTTGTTTTTTCAATTCGTCGTTTTCTGCCACCAAAGTTTTCATTTTAGTTTGCATTGCCTGCACTTGGTTTTTGTATTTAGAAACATCACCTTTAGATTTATTCAAATCATCCATTAGCGCTACTACTTTATCTCTTTCCTGAATTAATTCATCAGACATAGAAGTGTTTTCTGCAATAGCTGCATCATAAGTAGATTTTAATTCTTGCAAATCTTTCATAACAGATTCTTTCTCTGTTAGGGTTGTAGTAAGTTCTGTCTTAACTACGTCTGTGTCAGAAGACAATTTAAAAATATACACTAAGCTACCAATAAGTAGGACTGCTAAAACAGCGATAACTGCCTTTAGACTTGAGTTGTTGTTCTTTGGGTTTTCCATATTTAAATAATTTTCTTTAAAACAAATTTAAGAATTAATATAAGGTTATAACGTAAGTTAGTGCAATTATATTATTTTTGAGCAATATTTTTTTTCATGGAGAAATTAATTCCTTTTACTGTTAACGACTTAGCCAGGGTAACCAATCACCGAAGCGGCGAAATAAAATTCGGAGAAAAGATGATTGTCATTCCAAAAGGAGCAGACATCATTCAATTTCTGAAAGAGACCGATGCTAAATATGTCCTTTTGGGCATCCCTGAAGATATTGGCATACGTGCTAATTTCGGGCGCCCTGGTGCGGCGTCTGCTTGGGACAGTGCGATCAGAGGAATTGCAAATATTCAGCACAATCGTTTTTGCAAAGGCAGCCAAATCATTGTTTTAGGTCAGATTAATGTAAGTCAGGAAATGCGTGACGTCGAAAACTTAGATTTTAACGATATTGATGACCGCTCAAAACTCAGTCAGTTGGTCGAAAAAATAGACAAAGAAGTTTCGCATATTATTTTTAACATTGTCAAAGCAGGAAAAACTCCGATCATTATAGGCGGTGGCCACAATAATGCGTACGGAAACATAAAAGGTTCGGCTTTGGCCAAAGGAAAACCGATCAATGCTATCAATTTTGATGCACATTCAGATTTTAGAATTCTGGAAGGACGTCATAGCGGCAATGGTTTTTCTTATGCTTATGAAGAAGGTTTTCTGAAAAAATATTTCATTTTTGGTTTACATGAAAATTACACCTCAAAAAGTGTCCTCGATATTATAAAAAAAATAGAAGATCGTGTGCGTTACAACACCTATGACAGTGTTAACATCCGTAAAGAAAAAGATTTTAGCAGAGAAATGTTTTATGCTTTAGAATTTATCAAAACAGATGCTTTTGGAATCGAAATTGACTTAGACGCCATTCCTAACATTGCAAGTAGCGCAATGACTATCAGCGGTTTTTCGATCGAAGAATTACGTCAGTTTATTTCGTTTTTTGCCCAACATAAAAATGCGACCTATTTGCATATTTGCGAAGGTGCTCCCGATCTGGATGATTCACAGAACAAACATTTAATTGGCAAATTAATTGGCTATTTAGTAACCGACTTTATAAAAGCAAACAACGAAAAAGAGTAATTTACGTAAAGATAATCAACTGAAAACAAACGCTTTTACCAAATAAAGCAATATTCGGCTCAACGATTACGCGAATAAACCTATCTTTGCAAAGAATTTTAGTACTTAAAGCTAAATTCTTAATACCTAAGATATGTTATTCGAAGATTTATCACTTTCAAAAAGTATACAAAAAGCCGTATTTGAAGAAGGCTACCTAAATCCCACTCCAATTCAAGAACAATCTATCCCCATCGTTTTGGCCGGAAGAGATTTGATTGGCTGTGCTCAAACCGGTACTGGAAAAACAGCAGCTTTTGCAATCCCCATCATACATCAGTTACACCGCATTGTAGGTTCATCAAAAAAAGCAAAAGTCATTAGAGCTTTAGTAGTCACCCCTACCAGAGAACTAGCGGTACAAATTGGGCAAAGTTTTGATACTTACGCCAAATATACCAATCTTACTCAGCTGACTATTTTTGGAGGCGTTTCTCAAAATCCTCAGGTTGATACTCTAAAAAAAGGTGTTGATATTTTGGTCGCAACACCAGGAAGATTACTAGATTTACAAAAACAAGGTTTTCTTGATTTGGATAATTTGCACGTTTTAGTATTAGACGAAGCCGATCAAATGCTGGACATGGGTTTTATAAACGATGTCAAAAAAATTGTAAAATTAACGCCAAAAAATCGTCAGACCCTTTTGTTTTCAGCTACTATGCCGATTGCAATTCGCGAACTAGCCGAAATGTTTTTGCAGGATCCTGCAAAAGTAGAAGTTTCGCCAGTTTCGTCAACGGCAGAAAATGTAGAGCAACGTGTCTATTTTGTTGAAAAAACAGAAAAAAGAAATTTACTTTATCATTTAATAAAAAATGAAGATTTGTCAAATGTGTTGGTTTTTTCGAGAACCAAACATGGCGCTGATAATGTGGTAAAAGCACTTCGCAAAAAAGATATTCCAGCTGAAGCCATTCACGGTGATAAGTCACAAAATGCAAGACAACGAGTTTTGGATGCTTTCAAGAACAAAGAAGTGGGTGTTTTAGTCGCTACCGATATTGCTGCGAGAGGAATTGATATTGACCAATTGCCTTTTGTAATCAACTTTGATTTGCCTAACATTCCGGAAACTTACGTACACCGAATTGGTAGAACAGGACGTGCAGGAAATGGCGGAATTGCTATTTCGTTTTGTAGCAAAGACGAGCATCCGTACTGGAAAGACATTCAGAAACTGATTAAAGTAGATGTAAAAACCATCAGCGATCATCCTTACCAATGGCATGCCGGAAGTCCGGAAGCCACGGTTGAACAGCCTAAAAACTCTAACCGAAGCGGTGGTGCACACAAGTCAAGAAAATCAAATGCTTCTAAACAAAACAAAAAACGTTGGTATTAATAACCAACGTTTTTTGTTTCTACAATTAGGTAATTTATAATTTTAAATAGTTTTACAGGTTCAAATGGTTTGATAATAATTTCATTTATTCCTGATGCAACTGCTTCATCATTTATTTCATCTTTATCAAAAGCAGTAAGTGCTACGATTGGCGTTTTGATGTTTTTGAGACGAATTCTTTTTGTCGTTTCAAATCCATTCATCAAAGGCATATTAATATCCATTAAAATGATATCAAAATCTTCTATTTCTAAGATTTCTAATGCGGCAAAACCGTCATCTACAACTTTGCAGCTGTAATTATTATTTTCGATGATCCGTTTGGTCACAATTTGATTGATGCGATTGTCCTCGACCACCAAAACTTTATATTCCTGATTAGATGTCAAATCAACTTGTATTTCGTTAATTAATTTTTTTGTTTTCTCCAGATTATATTCAAAAGCAATCGTAAAAGTAAACATTGTTCCCTTACCAATATCACTTTCTATTTCGATAGAACTTCCAAAAAGTCCCAATAGTCTCTTTACAATGGTCAAGCCTAATCCTGTGCCTTGATAATCTTCCTCTTTTCTGCCAACTTGCACAAATTTTTCAAAAATTTTACTTTGATCTTCTATGGCAATACCAATTCCGTTGTCTTTGATAGTAAATTTAATAAAATAATAAATCCCTTCTACTTTAATAAGATTTGCAGTAATAATGACTTCGCCGTTTTTAGTAAATTTTAAGGCATTACTAACCAAATTGATCATAATCTGGGCCAATCTTAATTTATCACCAATGAGGTATTCCGGAATATTAGGATCGATATTTACAGCAATAGTATTATTATTTTTTTGAGATAAAAAAGACAGTGAATTTTTAATCATACTGATTTCATCCAAAATATTAAAAGTCAGATTCTCGAGAACGACTTTATTTTCTTCAATTTTATTAATTTGGAGAATATCATTGACTAAGGACAATAAATAACGCGCCGAAAACTTTAGGGAACTCAGATGCGGACTGCGAGCGAGTTCTTTGTGTTCCTCAAGAAGCATGTTGGTAATCCCGACCACGCCATACAAAGGCGTACGCAGTTCGTGACTTATTGTCGAAATAAATTGTGTTTTTAAAAGTGATGCTTCTTCCGCAATTTCTTTAGCCTTCAAGAGCTCAATATTGGTCTTTTTCTTAAAACTGATATTTTTAAATAAAGTAAAAATCAGAATTAAAAAAACAAACGAAATCAACACAAATAAAAAGACTATAATTCTCGATTTTCTAAGACTTTGATATTGTGAATCTTTTTCGCTCTCAATTTTATCAATTTGTCTTTTATATTCGTCTAATTCGAGATTAAAACCAGCAATAGAAGCCTTTTTTAATTTTTCGACATTGTATAATTCATCGGTAATTGCATTGTATTTTTGAAGATTATAATACGCCTCTTTGTATTTTTTAATATCAGAAAGAAACTTTGAATATTCTAAATGTGCAAAAGACAAATCTGATTTTTCGGTACTTTTTTTACCTAATTGAATCGCTTTTAAGAAGTAAGCATTTGCTTTTTCAATCTCTTTTGTATGTCGACAATACATTCCGTTGAGCATATTTAAGATAACTTCTGTAGAATCGTCACCAAATTTTATATGATTTTTGTTTAAAAAGTCTAAATATCGCTTTCCCTGAGAAAAACTTGCAATATCAAAAAAAGCCCACGTAATATTTACAGTAGTAAAATAAACCTGACTGGAATCCTTAATTTTGAGACAATATCGTATGGATTTTTTGTAATAATCTATCCCTTCGCTGTAGCTCTTTTTCTCAAAGCAATACATATTTCCGAGATTATTGTAAATCTTATTTTTGATGGTATCATTATCTGTTTTGCTGGCGTATATTAATGCTTTTTTATAAAAAAAAATGGCTTTATCAAACTCAACCAATTCGTTATAATTGGCAGCAATAACTTTATAAGAACGCGCTATTAAATAATCATTTTTTATATAGGTAGAAGTATTTAATGCGACTCTGGAAGTAATCAATGATTGCTCAAAATTGGCTTCTTTAAATTCATTTTCAGCCTTTTTTAAAATCCTTAAAACATTCGCATCCGTTTGAGCCAGTACAAAATTGTCACAGCAGCTCATAAATAGTAGGAAAAACAAAACAATCCGTATTGGGGGCATAATTCGGCTATTTTTGATCAAATATACGTTTAAAAATAAAAAAAGTCGCATTTTATTTACAAAACGCAACTTTCTCTATTTTATTTATTATTTACTTTTTTAAGTACGAAATTATAAAGTCTTATTCTTCAGAAGAAATTTGAAGCTCTTTGTTCTCTTCCCATTTTCCTACCACAGAAGTTGCCAAAGCGTTTCCTAAAACGTTCGTAGCGCTTCTAAACATATCGCAAAAATGGTCAATTGGCAAGATCAAAGCAATCCCTTCAATCGGAATATCAAACATACCACAAGTAGCGGCTACAACCACCAAACTTGCTCTAGGCACGCCTGCAATTCCTTTACTGGTCAACATGAGTACCAGAAGCATTACCATTTGAGTGCCTAAATCTAAGTGTACTCCGTAAAATTGTGCAATAAAAATACTGGCAAAAGTCATGTACATCATACTTCCGTCCAGATTGAAAGAATACCCTAGTGGGAGCATAAACGACACAATTTTGTCTTTTACACCAAACTCTTCTAATTCTTCTGTTAATTTAGGAAAAACGGCTTCACTGCTGGTTGTTCCAAAAGCAATTGCCACAGGCCCCATAATGCGTCTTAATAATTCTGTCATTCTTCCCTTTAGAAAAATATAACCAATTAAAATCAAAATAAACCATAAAGTACCTATTCCGATTAAAAAAGATCCGAAAAATTTAAAATAAGTAATTAACAGCTCTGAAGCATTTCTGGTTGCAAAAACGCCTGCAATGGCACCAAAAACACCAATTGGAGCAAAATTCATTACATAATTTACCATTTTTAAGATAATATGTGATGTTTTATCCAAAGCATTTATTACAGGTTTTACAGTATTTCCTAACGAAGCAGCTGCTAGTCCGAAAAAGATAGAAAACACAACAATTTGTAGAATTTCATTGGTTGCCATTGCTTCAAAAATACTTTTAGGAACAATATGCTCTACAAAATTATTAAAAGACAATGTTTGTGTTTTTCCAGTCACCTCAGATGCTGCAGCCATATCTACGTGTTCTAATTTCAGACCTACTCCTGGTTCTAAAATATTTACATAAAACAACCCAATTAAAAGTGATACAAATGAAGCAGTAAAAAACCATCCAAGTGCCTTTCCTCCTACTCTTCCTACCGTTTTCACATCTCCTAATTTGGCAATTCCGACTATTAAAGTGGTAAATACTAAAGGCGAAATAATCATTTGTACCAATCGGATAAAAATAGTCGCCAGCATTTTTATTTTATTGCTAAATGATAGTGCCGCTTCAGACGAAATCGAATTGTGCAATATAATTCCTAAAGTCGCTCCAAGAATCATGGCAATTATAATTTGCCCTGTTAATCCTGAAAGAAATGATTTTTTTTTGGTTTCTGTAACTTGCATTAATTTGTTTGTTTTAAATTAAAATAATAAGACCCTCACTGTCTTAACATTTATTAATAAGTCTTGTTGATCAAATAAAAATCAGCCAAAACTATCGCTGCCATGGCTTCTACAATAGGCACTGCGCGAGGCACTACACATGGATCATGACGACCTTTGCCTGTCATTGGTGTAATATTTCCTTTATTATCTAATGAGTCTTGCGTTTGCATAATCGTCGCAACTGGCTTAAATGCAACTCTAAAATAAATATCCATTCCGTTGCTGATTCCTCCCTGAATTCCTCCCGAAAGATTCGTCTTTGTTGTTCCGTCGGGATTGTACAAATCATTGTGTTCGCTTCCTTTCATTTCAGAACCAGAAAAACCGCTTCCGTATTCAAAGCCTTTTACCGCATTGATAGAAAGCATTGCTTTACCGAGCTCTGCATGTAGTTTATCAAAAACTGGTTCGCCTAAACCAACAGGCACATTCTGAATCACACAAGACACCACACCACCAACGGTGTCGCCTTGCTTGCGGATATCACGAATATATTCTTCCATGATTGCCGCAGATTTTTCGTCAGGACAACGCACAGGATTACTTTCTATTTTAGAAAAATCCAAATCCTGATACGGTGTTTCGAGGTGAATTGGCCCCACAGACGAAACATACGCATTTATTTTAATCTCCGGTAACATTTGCTTAGCAATGGCACCCGCTACAACTCTGCTGGCGGTCTCACGGGCAGAACTTCTTCCGCCACCGCGATAATCACGAAAACCATATTTTTGGTCGTATACATAATCGGCATGACTTGGTCGGTAATTGTCTTTTATATGCGAGTAATCGTCTGATTTTTGATTGGTATTCGGAATAATAAATCCGATAGGCGTTCCGGTGGTTTTTCCTTCAAAAAGACCTGATAAAAACTGAACAGCATCTGGCTCTTTTCGTTGTGTAACAATTGCAGACTGTCCGGGTTTTCTGCGTGACATTTCAAACTCAATTGCTTCCAAATCAAGTTGTATTCCTGATGGGCAACCGTCTATGATACCGCCTAAAGCTTCACCATGAGATTCTCCAAATGTGGTTATTTTAAAGAGTGTGCCGTAGCTATTTCCTGCCATTTTAATAGTTTTGAACAAATATATGTTTTATGAATTAAATTAAAAAATTAAAAACACTGATAATGAACTTAAACTCCAACAGAATAACATCACATTTTATTAAAATTAAAACCCATTTGATAACCTTTTGATAAAATGAAAGTAGTTAAGTTTATGTTAATTTGCTAAACTTCAAATCAATAAAAATTGAAAAAAAGAAATGTCGAATTGGTCATTATTTCGGATGTACATTTAGGAACATACGGTAGCCATGCCAAAGAGTTAAATAATTACTTATCAACGATTAAGCCCAAAACATTAGTTTTAAACGGAGATATTATTGACGCTTGGCAATTTCGAAAATCTTACTTCCCAAAATCACATTTAAAAGTCATTCAAAGAATAATCGGAATGGCTTCTAAAGGAACCAAAGTATATTATATTACAGGAAATCACGATGAAATTCTTCGGAAATTTAGTGATATGAACATGGGAAATTTTGCTTTGGTAGACAAATTAGTCTTAGAATTAGACGATAAAAAAGCGTGGATTTTTCACGGAGATGTTTTTGATGCTTCCGTACAACATTCAAAATGGATTGCAAAATTAGGTGGTTTAGGATATGATTATCTAATTTTGATCAATAGATTAGTTAACTGGTGTTTATCAAAATTAGGAAGAGAACCTTATTCATTTTCTAAAAAAATAAAAGCAAGTGTAAAGAAAGCTGTCAAATTTATTTCAGATTTTGAAACCACAGCAACCGATTTGGCTATCGAAAAAGAATACGATTATGTAATTTGCGGACACATTCACGAACCAAAAATCATTCAAAAAGAAAACAAACATGGCTCTACTTTATATCTGAATTCCGGAGACTGGGTCGAAAATCTTACCGCTTTAGAATATCACAAAAAACGCTGGAAGCTCTTCTCCTATGCCGATTTGAACTTCACAGAAGAAGAAAATCTTTTTGAAATGGAAGATACTTTAACCTCAAATTTAATTACTTCGATTATAAAAAGTAAGTAACTCAATAAAGGTATAGGTCTTTTTATTCTTTTGGATACTTTATCCGTTACATTCTATTTTTTTTCACTAGTGTGAATTGTATAACAATTTTCGGAAATTTTATACGTTACAATTTAACACTAATTGTAATTTTGAATTAAAATTAAATCAACTTATGAAAAAAATCATTTTATCTGCCTTTATGCTATTAGGTTTGGCATTTTCGGCACAATCACAAGACATTGCTAAAAACGCTTTAGGTTTACGTTTAGGTAGTAATGACGGTTTTGGCGCAGAAATATCATACCAAAGAGGTTTGTCTCAAAAAAACAGACTGGAGTTTGATTTAGGATGGAGAAACAGTAGAAATATTGATGCTGTAAAAGCGGTAGGATTGTACCAATGGGTTTGGAACATTGACCAAGGTTTTAACTGGTATGCTGGTGTTGGTGCTGGTATCGCAGCTTGGGATGACAAACATGAATATGGTCCGGTATACAACGACGACCTTAATGGAGTTTATGTATTTGCAGCAGGAGATATTGGTATAGAATATGGTTTCAAAAATGTGCCAATTTTACTTTCAATAGATGCAAGGCCAGAAATTGGTTCAGGATATTACAACGATGACAACTTTGGTTTTGATGTAGGTTTGGGAGTAAAATTCAAATTCTAAATAAAAGTAAAAAATAATTGTAAAAAAATTACCGTCGTTTAATAGCGACGGTTTTTTTGTTCAAATTTTTTTCTGTAAGGTCACAACTCGAGCTAAAGCTGGTATTTTAAACTCCTAGAATAAAGACTTACTATTAAGCAAGGTTATAAGTTATTATCTCAACAAAAAATCACTTAATTATAATTTCTTTTTTCGAATGAATTTTAACAACCGTATAAGGATATGTGATCACTTGCATGAGCATCGCATCTTTGGCAGGAGCGTTTTCTTTTACTGTAATAATGATATTTTTATCCGTTTCTTCTACTTTATCAACTCCTATCGAATATCCTCCTGTGCTTTTCTCGCCCATGTTCAAGATCACATAATTAGAAGTACTGATATCGTCATGTTTCATTTTATCTTTCAAAAGAGGATCATTCTGAAGCATCATAATTTCATTAGGCTCGCTCAAAATTTCAAAAAACTTAATATTTCCACCACCATCAGTCTGTTCAGTCAAGACTTCGTATAAAATTTTCGAGCCCGAATCAGATGTTTTTTTAGCACCGCAAGAAAACAAAACAAAAACCGTTAAAACTACAATTACTTTTTTCATTTGCGTTTATTTTTAAAAATTAATGTTTCTCATGTTTATAATCGTCAA
Organism: Flavobacterium flavipigmentatum; assembly: GCF_020911905.1. NCBI lineage: Bacteria > Pseudomonadati > Bacteroidota > Flavobacteriia > Flavobacteriales > Flavobacteriaceae > Flavobacterium > Flavobacterium flavipigmentatum. The sequence goes on from NZ_CP087133.1 coordinate 3,848,327, forward strand.
TCGCCTTCTCATAAAGAGCCTCATATTTTGGTAGAATATTTTTGATATCAAACTTCTTCGCGACCTCTAAAGCGTTTGCCTTAAACTGATTTAAAACAACATCATCTTTCAATATTTTCATTGCGTTTTCGGCCATTTCTTCTACATTTCCCACGTTGCTCAAATAACCGGAGAAACCTTCAAAATTTACTTCTGGCAAACCTCCTGAGTTACTCGAAATTACCGGAACACCACAAGCCATTGCCTCTAAAGCAGCCAAACCAAAACTTTCTGTTTCTGACGGAAGCAAAAACAAATCGGTCAAAAGCAAAATTTTATCAATCTCATTACTGTTTCCAAAAAAAATAACTTTATCATAAATCCCCAATTCCTGACAAAGGATTTCTGCCTTTTCTTTTTCCGGTCCATCGCCTACCATCATCAATTTTGCAGGCATTTGTTTCTGGATATTATAGAAAATTTTAATAATATCAGGAATACGTTTAACCTTTCTAAAATTACTAATGTGTGTAATAATGCGCTCATTTGGAGCCGCCATCACATTGCGATGACAAGGCGCAAGCGGATCTTTTTTGACTTTATCCAACTCAATAAAATTTGGGATGACCTTAATTTTGTTCTTAATTTTGAATAATTTGAGCGTATCATCTTTTAAACTCTGTGATACCGAGGTCACATAATCAGATTTATTGATGCTAAACGTTACCGCCGGCTTATAAAACGGATGATTTCCCACCAAAGTAATGTCTGTGCCGTGCAACGTCGTAATCATCGGCAAATTAATGCCCTCGTTTTTCAGCATTTGCTTTGCCATATAACCGGCATAAGCGTGCGGAATAGCATAATGTACGTGCAAAACTTCTATTTTATATAATTTTACCATATCTACCAATTTGCTGGACAAAGCCAATTCATATGGTTGATAATGAAACAAAGGATATTCGGGAACATTCACCTCGTGATAATGTACATTCGGATTTAAAAGCGCCAACCGAACGGGCTGACTGTAGGTAATAAAATGTATTTCGTGTCCTCGTCTTGCTAATTCAAGGCCTAATTCTGTGGCTACAACCCCACTACCACCAAAAGTCGGATAACAAACTATTGCTATTTTCATGTATTAAATTTAGTACTACGAAAGTACTTAAAAATAGCGTTTAATCGAAGTTTTAAAATGTTAGAATTTTCAGAAAATTACAGTTTTAATTCGCTGCTTAAGACAAAGCCAACAAACTTTACATTTTCTTTTTTAGGAGCAGAAACCATTTAGTTCCAAAAGAACGTCTGGTCCTGCTATCCGTTACAATCTTTTGTACCGAACCCCGGCACAAAAGGATTTTCACTTCTATCAGGGCTAGACTTGAAAGTTTTGGTTTTCATAAGACTTAATGTTTGAAAATTTGGTATGCATTTTCAATCAGGAGGATGCAAACCATCAAACATTCTACCTGTGTAATAATCCAATAATAAATATCCAATCATAATGATAATAAAAAGTATTACGACTATTTTTATCGTTCTTAACTTCATTTTTTTATGTTTTTTACAGGTATTTTTATTTAATAAAAAAGGCACAAAATCTAAATTTTATGCCTTTCAAATAGGTTGTAATTTCTTCTAGAAAAAGCGACTATGCCAGCTATCAGCAGCAGGAACTTCCCAAGATTCTTGGTATTCCTCGATATTGTTTACCAAGTTATTAAAAACAATCGTGTTCTCAGAAACCGATTTGTCTTTGACCATTTTTTTAAAATCGATCAAGGGTTTATGAGCAATATGTTCTCCTAACTTAAAAGTAACATTCATTTTATCCAGCAAATCAACATTGTATTTTTTCTCTAAACCCTGAATAAATTCTACCGAACTATCAATAGAGCAACCAGTAGCTGCTTGCACCTCTTGGTTTACAGCCAAAATAATAAAGCGATTGTATTTCAATTCATACGAAGCTTCAAGGCTAGTGCCGTGAGCAGCCCAACCCTCAATAAACGTTTTAAGGTCAGCTTCTATTTCAGAAAATTCTTCCTCAGAAAATTTTCTGTTTGATTGATAAATCCAAATTCTGGACTCACCAGGTAAATTTTCAAAAGGGATATACATTTTAATTTTAGATTTTAGATTGGTGATTTTAGATTTTCGAAAGTTTCACGTTTGATGTTTCAACCTTTGTTCCTTCTGAACCTTTGTTCCTTTGAACCTCAGATCAAAGATCTTGTGCGTTAGCGATCAACTCAGCTACATCCATCACTTTTACTTGTCCTTCTTTTTCCTGGTGTTTGATACCATCTGTTAACATGGTATTGCAAAATGGGCAACCCGCTGCAATAATATCCGGTTGTACTTCCAGAGCGTCTTCGGTACGTAACACGTTTACTTCTTTGTTTCCCGGCTCCGCATCTTTAAACATTTGCGCTCCACCTGCTCCACAGCACAATCCGTTGGCTTTAGAACGTTTCATTTCGACCAATTCTACATCCAATTTTTCAATTAAATCTCTTGGCGCTTCATATACTTTATTGGCTCTTCCTAAATAACAAGGATCGTGAAAAGTAATTTTTTTCCCTTTAAACTGTCCTCCTTCAATGGTTAAACGGCCATCATCCAACAACGATTTTAAAAACTCGGTATGATGAATAACTTCGTATTGACCTCCTAATTCAGGATATTCGTTCTTCAAAGTATTAAAACAATGCGGACAAGCTGTCACTATTTTTTTTGCTTCATACGCATTCAGTACCTCGATATTCATCATAGCTTGCATCTGAAACAAAAACTCATTTCCAGCTCTTTTTGCAGGGTCTCCGGTACAACTTTCTTCTGTACCCAGCACTGCAAAAGAAACATTGGTACGGTTTAATATTCGCACAAATGCTTTTGTAATTTTTTTTGCTCTATCATCAAAACTCCCAGCGCAACCTACCCAAAACAATACTTCTGGTTGTTTACCCTGAGCCAGCATTTCAGCCATTGTTGGCACTACTAAATTTTCTGACATCTCTATTTGTTTAATCGTTGATTTCTATTAACTGTTTAATCGGCATCTTGCGAATCCTGAATACGATTAAACGAATTAACGATTAACCGATTAAACTTTTATTTTTTAATTCTCGTTCTTCCAGTTTAATCTGTCTTGCTGGTTGTATTGCCAAGGAGCTCCATTGTTCTCGATATTGGTCATCATCGCATTTAGCGACATTGGCGCAGCACTTTGCTCCATTACCAAATAACGGCGCATGTCCATAATAATAGACAATGGGCTAATATTGACCGGACATTCTTCTACACATGCGTTACATGATGTACACGCCCACAATTCTTCGGGTGTGATATAGTCGTTTAAAAGCGTTTTGTTATCTGGCACAAAAACACCTTTATTGGCATCGATATTTTTTCCTACTTCTTCTAAACGGTCTCTGGTATCCATCATAATTTTACGAGGAGACAGTTTTTTACCTGTTTGATTAGCAGGACACGATGATGTACAACGCCCACATTCTGTACAGGTGTAAGCGTTTAATAACTGCACCCAGTTAAGATCCTGAACATCGCTAGCTCCAAATTTGCTCGGAGCAGCATTTTCGTCAACGGGAGCTGCTGCAAAAGGATCGGCATTAGGATCCATCATCAGTTTTACTTCTTTGGTAACAGATGCTAAGTTATCAAATTGCCCTTGTGATTTTAAATTGGCAAAATAAGTATTTGGAAAAGCCAATAAAATATGCAAGTGTTTAGAAAAGTACAAATAATTCATAAAAACCAAAATACCTGCAATATGCAACCACCAGAAAACTTCAGACAATAACATCACCAATTCATTCGACATTCCATTGAAAATAGGCGCTATAAATTGGCTTACAGGAAAACTTCCTGCTTTATGAAAATGTGAGAATCCTCCAGGAACATTTTGCAAATGCAAATCAGAAGCATTCATCAGTAAAAACAAAGTCATCAAAACTACCTCAAAATATAAAATGTAATTGGCATCGTTTTTAGGGAAACCTTTCAAATCTGAACTAATAAAACGCTTCAATCGTATACCATTTCTTCTTATCCAGAAAGCGGCAACAGCAACTAAAACCAACAGTGCTAAAATTTCAAAAGAGCCGATTAAAACATCATAAACGGTTCCTAAAAAAGCAAAAATTCTGTGAGTCCCAAACAAACCATCAATAATGATTTCTAACAACTCAATATTGATGATAATAAACCCTACGTAAACGATAATGTGCAAAACTCCTGCAACAGGACGTTTTACCATTTTTGATTGTCCCAGAGCAATCATCGCCATGTTTTTCCAACGTTCCTTTGGATTATCTTTTCGGTCAACATCAACACCGAGGTTAATATTTCTAATGATTTTTTTAACATTCAATGCAAAAAAACCAAATCCAACGATAAGAAGTATTGCAAATAAAATATTATCTAAATAACTCATATTTATTAATTTTTAGGCGTTATTTTTTCATCTTCTTTTGGTGCTACATACGGTTTGTTTTTCTTTCCAAAAAGAGAAACATTTACATAACGTGTTGGAAAAAGACGAACATCCTGCAATAATAATTCTAATTCTTTTGAAGTTTTAGCCAAGTTATTATAAAGAGCTTCATCGTTTAATAATTTTCCTGCTGTACCTTTTCCTGAGTTTAAATTACTCATTATTCCGTCTACTTTTGCCAAAGTTTGGTTTAGGTTTCTGACCGTTTTTCCGAGATCGGCTTTGTTTAAGGAATCTGAAATTTTGTTGAAGTTGCTTGACATTTTATTAAAATTTGTCACCACTCCGTTGATCTGACCTTTATTGGTATCTAAAATACTGTTGATGCTACCAGAAGCTCTGTGAAACTGCTCCATTGTTTGGCTTAGTTCAGCCAAAGTTTTCTTGATATCTTCCTGACCTTTTTTGTCCAAAACATTATTCAGTCCTGATACAAGAGCATCAATATTAACAAGCATTTTTTCTAACTTTTGTTGAATTGGCTCTAATTTACCACCCAAAGAATCTGTTAAACCCAATTTTACATTTGAGATTAACATTTGTCCTTCTTCGACTAATTCTTTGTCCGCCATATTTGGAATAATAGCAATTTGCTTTCCACCAATCAAGCCTGGAGAATAAAGTGAGGCCTGACTTGTTTTAGAAATAGGAAAATCAGTTTTTAACTGCATTTCGACTAATAATTTTCCAGTTGTCTCGTTAATGGTGATTTTAGTAACTTTACCAATTACAAGACCGTTTAAAGTTACGGGAGCCGAACCAGATAAATCTTCCACATTATCATACTCAACATATAATGTTTTATAATTTGTAAAAAGGTCTTTGCCTTTTAAAAAACTATAGCCCCAAATAAATAATAAAATTGATGCTATGACTAAAATAGCCGTTTTAATTTCTCTTGTTAGTTTCAAAATTCTAAGTGTTTGTACAAAATTAATATAAATATTCGAACTTATATGTTTTATTTGATAGCGTCTTGAATACTGATTTTCTCACCATCTTTATATGCTATTAAAAAGGAGGCTCCATAACCTTTACTTTTAGCTTCTTGCAAATATTTTTGAGCCATTTGATAATCTGATGTTTCCTGATAAAAATATTTATAAATATTATTCTCGAATACCATCGTTACATTTTTAAGACCTTTAAAATTTTTAGGTTCCAAAGGTGTTTTTTTTATGCTTGCGATAAGTTGTACTTTAAAGAAAGTTCCTTTTGGAGCATTTTTTATTACTGGCGTCTCTACCGCTTTTGGCTTTACAGGAATTGAAGTATCTTTTTTAGGTCTGGCTTCCATCATTTCGGGAGCGCCAGTTCCAAAATATTCTCTTTTATAACTTAAAATAGCTTCTGCAATGGCTTTTGCAATATCATTTTGTCCCTCTTCAGAATTTAAAATATCACCTTCAGTCGGATTGGATATAAATCCAGTTTCTATTAAAACTCTTGGCATATATGCTTTGTGCAAAACCATAAAACCAGCTTGCTTTACCCCTCCCTGACGGAGTACTTTTCCTAATTTTTCAAAATTCTCTTCTACTTTACTGGCCAAAGAAATACTATTATCCAAATATTCTTCTTGCAAAAGGTTCATCCCAATCATAGATTCAGGCGATTTAGGATCATATCCATCATATTTTTGTTTGTAATCCTTTTCTAGAGTAATTACCGAGTTTTCGTTTTTAGCTACTTCAAGATTCGAAGCACTTTTACTCAAACCCATCACATAAGTCTCAGTACCGAATGCGTTGGTATTTTTATTTGCATTACAGTGGATGGAGACAAAAATATTTGAATTGGATCTGTTGGCAATATTGGCTCGTTCGACCAAATCAACAAAAACATCTGTTTTTCGAGTATAAATAACATCTACATTTGGATTTAATTCTAAAATTTTACCCACTTTAAGAACAATTGCCAGCGCAATATTTTTTTCAATTCTTCCGCTGTAAACAGCTCCAAAATCATGATCACCGTGGCCCGCATCTAAGGTTACCTTAAAAACATTTGCCTGACTGAATGCACAAATTGAAGTTATTGTTAGAAAAAAACTAAATATAAGCCTAGTTCTGTTAAATATGTTCATAAATCTAAAAGTTAATTTTAATAAAATGCAAGTGCTATAATTTTTACAATTGATTATTTTTGACAAAAAATTATATGTAAGTTTGACATGTCAAAAAACAGGCCATAATTTTACAAAAATAGCATTTAAACCTTTGCATACAAACTTATTTAATACCGTTTTGTTATCATTTTTCCTAACATTAGGATGCGGTAATTTATATTCGCAAGATATAAAGTCAAAAAAAAACGCCTTACCAACTGCAAAACAAGCAGATAAACCTAAAACTACCGTAACCGAAAGCCCGGTGGATACTGTAAAGGTAGACAGTATTAAACCTAAAAAGACTTTTCTGGATGGAAAAGTTAAGTACAGAGCTAAAGATTATGCTAAGATTGACCAGAAAAAGAAACTCATTACACTTTACAACGAAGCAGAATTATACTATAAAGATGTCGAACTAAAATCGGGAATCATCGTTCTTGATTATGAAAAGGACGAAGTTTATGCCGGAAGAATTAAAGATTCAGCCGGAGTTTTGATACAATACCCCAACTTTAAGCAAGGTGCAAGCGAAGTTCAGCCCGATTCTATTCGTTTTAATTTCAAAACAAAAAAAGCATTAATTTACAATTCCAGAACAGAACAAGGCGAATTTAGAATAAAAGCGGAAGTTACCAAGAAAGAAAATGACTCTGTTTATTTTTTAAAAAGAGCCCGTTTTACAACAGCAAAAGATATTGACGATCCTGAATATTATTTTCTTACACGAAAAGTAAAATTTGTTCCAGGTAAAAAAATAGTGACAGGATTGACCAACATGGTAATTGCTGATGTTCCTACACCAATTGCTTTGCCTTTTGCTTTTTTTCCGATGAGCGAAGAAAAAAGTATCTCCGGAATTATAATACCTAGTTATAACGACTCGAATACCCGAGGATTTTCGTTGCAGAACGGCGGTTATTATTTCGCTTTAAGCGATAATTACGACCTGACCGTTTTAGGAGATTATTACACCAACGGAAGTTATGCAATGCGTTTTGAGTCTGCTTACGCGAAAATATACAAGTATAGAGGAAATGTAAATATTCGTTTTGAAAATTTGATTAACAGCGAAAGAGGCTATCCCGATTACTCCAAACAAAATATTTACAACATTCAGTGGTCACACTCCAAAGACAGTAAATCGAACCCAAATTCGACCTTTTCTGCATCAGTAAACTTAGGTAGTAGTAAATACTTTAAACAATCGATCAATCAGGCAAATGTTGGTTCGAATCTTAATAATACTTTGAGTTCGTCTATCTCATACAACAGAACGTTTAATACGCTTCCACAGGCTCGTATAGCAGTAACTGCAACGCATACGCAAAATACGCAAACAGAGGTGATCAACATGACCCTTCCGTCGTTACAAGCCAGTATTGACCGTGTTTATCCTTTTGTGGGTAAAGATGGTGTTAAAAAAGGCTTTATCAAAAACATCAACTTACAATATAATTTAAGTGGTAAAAACAGCTACGTAACAACTGACTCGTTGTTTTTTAAACCTCAAATGTTCAGAGATGCCGAAATTGGTATGCAACACAGTATTCCGCTTAGCACCAACTTTAAGGTATTTAAATATTTTAGCGCAAGTGCCTCAGCCAACTATCAGGAAACATGGGTTAATAAGACAATTGAAAAAAGCTACAATATTGACCAAAGCAAAGTAATAGACCGAACTGTCAACGGTTTTGATGCTTTTAGGACTTATAATTTTAGCTCGAGTTTAGGAACTACTATTTATGGTACGTTTAAGTTTGGTGAGAACAAAAGAATTCAGGCTATACGCCATGTAATGCGTCCGTCTATCTCCTACGCTTACACGCCTAGTTTTGAAAAATATTACGACACGTATGCCCTTGATGCAACAGGAACAACGATTAAAGATTATACCCGATTTGAAGGAGGAATATACGGATCTCCGGGCCTATCCAACTCAAATATAGTAGGTTTTGATTTAAGCAATACCTTTGAAGCCAAAGTGAGAGACAGCGACAGTACCAAAACAGAGCCTAAAAAAATGATGTTGTTAAACAACTTAAATTTTAGTACAAGTTATAATTTTAATGCCGACGGAGAAACTACTTTTGCCTGGGAACCCGTTCGCGTAAGCGGAGGAACTCAATTGTTTGAAAACAAAATGAATGTCAACTTTGCTGCTACTTTAAATCCGTATGCCATTGATAATTCTGGTCAGCAAATCAATGTTTTTAATATCGATAATGGAGGAAGCCTTTTTAGAATGACGAGCGCCAATGTAACGCTGAATTACTCTTTCTCGAACAAAGGAACTGGAAAAGATGATAAAAATCAACAAAGCCAGAGAAATGGTGGTCGTAATGATGACTTATTCGGAACCAATACTGACTTGAATGATACTCGGAATAGTCAGTTTTCAGAAGACGATAACGAAGACGATGTGATAACAAAATTCTTTAATGCCAAATTACCTTGGGATATGACAATGGCTTATTCTTTGACATATTCTAATGTGAATCGCGAAAACAAAATAAGCGGAAACTCTATTATGATATCGGCCAACATGGATATCACACCAAAATGGAAAGGTGGTGTTTCTACAGGTTATGACTTTGTACAAAAAGGGGTTACTTTTACACAACTTCGTTTCGAAAGAGACTTATTGAGCTGGAGAATGGCTTTTAATTGGACTCCTCTGGGAGAATTTTCAAACTGGAATTTCTTTATCGGTATCAAATCAGGAATCCTGAGCGACATCAAATGGAACAAGCGAAGCACCATAAACCGATAAATATTCTTTTTTCGTTAGTAAAAAACACACTTTTTAACCATTTAGAAAATTAAGAAAAACACCCTATCTTACTTTGGTAATGGTTAACTTTATGATACAATTAAAAATTTATTAAACATGAAAAAAATAATCTTTACTGATAAAGCGCCTGCTCCTATCGGTCCTTATAGCCAAGCTGTATTATCAGGAAACACACTTTATGCTTCCGGACAAATTGCCCTAAATCCAGCAACTGGCGATTTGATTACCGAAAATATCAATGACGAAACGCAACAAGTAATGCAAAACATTGCAGCCATTTTGGAAGCCGCAAATATGACTTTTGAAAACGTAGTGAAAGCCACGATTTTTATCATGGATATGAATAATTTTGCTGCTATCAATACGGTTTATGGTTCTTTCTTTAATGAAAAAACCGCTCCAGCTCGTGAAACGGTTCAGGTGGCTTGTTTGCCAAAAAATGTAAATGTTGAGATTTCTATAATCGCAGTGCAATAGCATCTAATAATAACTGTGCCGTTGCCTCGTTTGTGGCCAGCGGCACATTATGCACATCACAAACACGAATTAGCATATTGATATCCGCCTCGTGAGGATGACTCGAAAGAGGATCTTTAAAAAAGAAAACCATATTGGTAATTCCTTCTGCCACTCTACCCGCAATTTGTGCATCTCCCCCCAAAGGTCCGGACAACATTCTTTGTGTTTTAAACCCCGCAGCTTCAGCTTTTCCTCCTGTAGTACCAGTTCCGATAAGTTGTATGCTTTCGTGATGTAAAACTTCAGAATTACGAAGTAAAAAATCAATTAAATCTGCTTTTTTACCATCATGTGCAATTATAGCAATTTCCATAAATTATATTACTGATTGGCAACGTGATAAGCGATCAATCCATCTATAGGACGTCTTAAAACATTACCTAACTTAAGTTCGTATTTATCAAATGTTTCTTGTAGCTCATCTTTTAAATAAAAAGCAATTGAACCCACAAAATGCACAGGAACTTCTTTGCAGTTATCAAACTGTTTAATGTAATTTTTAACGAAAGATTTCATTCCTTTGAAGATAATTTTTCTGCAAAATTCTGAATCTTTATGCTGAATTAAAAACTTAGCGAAAGTCGCTAAATAAGCATTTGGATTAGCTTCTTTGTACAATTTGTTTTTAATAAAATCAGCATCTAAGTTATAATCTTTTTCAAACAGAGTCGCTAATTCTTTAGGCATTTTATTAAAATAATACTTTCTGATTAATTCTTTTCCGAAAACATTTCCGCTGCAATCATCCATGACAATGTATCCTAATGATTGTACTTTTTGGTGCAATATTTTTCCATCAAAATAACTGCAGTTAGAACCTGTACCCAAAATACTCACAATGGCTTCTTCTCCTTTTGGAGTAGTAGCATAAACGGCTGCATACGTATCTTCCTGAACTTCTACTATTGCATTAACAAAGTATTCCTGAAAAATTTGCGTCAGGGATATTTTCATCCTATCTGTTCCGCAACCTGCTCCGTAAAAGAACAAATGTGTTGCATTTTTTTTGTTTTGCAAAATATCAAAACGATCATTTAGTCTCGAAATAATTTCGGGACCATCAAGAATTTCAGGGTTTAAACCTAGGGTTTGTGTTGTAAATAATACTTTTCCGTTATCATCAATTGCTATCCAATCGGCTTTAGTAGACCCACTATCAACTATTAATTTCATTTTCTTTAGTTTTTGGATTAGTTCAATCCTAAATTACCTTAAAAATTTATTTTTTTAACTAATTTACGATCAAATAAAATAAGAAAATCCCGTTAACTTAAGATAACGGGATTTTGCAAAGTTATATACTATTATTTTAATCCTGCGATATGTACAGATAAATCGATTAATTTACTAGAATAACCGTACTCATTATCGTACCAAGACACTAATTTAAAGAAAGTAGAATTCAAACCAATTCCTGCAGTAGCATCAATAATTGAAGTTCTTTTATCAGAAATAAAATCTTGAGAAACGACTGCATCTTCAGTGTATCCTAAAATACCTTTCATTGTAGTTTCAGAAGCTGTTTTTAAAACTGCCATAATTTCTTCATAAGAAGTTTCTTTAGCCACTTTTACAGTCAAATCTACTACAGAAACGTCAGCAGTAGGAACACGGAAAGACATTCCGGTTAATTTCCCATTCAAAGCAGGAATTACTTTTCCAACCGCTTTTGCAGCTCCAGTTGAAGAAGGGATGATGTTAATGCTAGCAGCACGTCCACCTCTCCAGTCTTTTCTTGAAGGACCATCTGCAGTCATTTGAGTTGAAGTTGTTGCGTGAACTGTAGTCATCAAACCTTCAACAATTTCGAAATTATCGTGAATTACTTTAGCCAAAGGAGCCAAACAGTTTGTCGTACATGAAGCATTAGAAACAACAAGATCAGTAGCTTTTGCAGTTTCGTGGTTTACTCCCATTACAAACATTGGAGCATCTGCAGAAGGTGCTGAGATAATTACTTTTTTAGCACCACCTTTGATATGCTCATTTGCAGTTTCGATAGTGGTAAAAATACCAGTACATTCTGCTACTACATCAACATCTACTTCATTCCATTTCAAATCAGCTGGATTTCTTTCTGCCGTGATACGAATATTTCTTCCGTTTACGTATAATTTCCCTTCTTTTACTTCTACAGTTCCGTTGAAACGACCATGAACTGAATCATATTTTAATAAATAAGCCAAGTGATCTACATCTAATAAATCATTGATAGCTACTACTTCTACATTATCTCTGTTGAAAGTCTCTCTAAAAACGATTCTTCCAATACGTCCAAATCCGTTTATTCCTAATTTTACTTTTGACATTTTACTTAATTTTTGCTTTTGTTTTTAATTTCGCTAATTTAAAGTCTAATTTCCTCACAATAAACTTCATTCCTTTTATGTTGACATTATATCAGATACTCTTAATAATTCTCTATCAATCTCAGATTTCCCTTTGATTGCTTGCTCTAGAGGTGTCAAAGCCACTTTGTCTGACTGCAAACCAACCATATAATTTGATTTACCCTCTATCAGCGACTCGACTGCTTTTACGCCCAATCGGCTTGCTAATACACGATCAAAACAAGATGGAGAACCTCCACGCTGCATGTGACCTAAAACAGAGACTCTCACATCATATTCTGGTAAATTGGCCTCTACGTAATCTTTTAATTCGAAAACATTTTTACCAATTTTATCTCCTTCAGCAATAACAACTATACTGGATGATTTTCCTGAAGCTTTACTTTTTTGAAGTGAATCTAAAAGTCTATCCAAACCTAAATCTTCTTCAGGTATTAGAATTTCTTCGGCACCAGCACCAATACCAGCATTTAGTGCAATATGACCTGCATCACGACCCATAACCTCTACAAAAAACAGACGATTATGAGAACTTGCTGTATCTCTAATTTTATCAATACAATCTACAACCGTGTTCAGAGCGGTATCATATCCTAGGGTATGACTTGTTCCAAAAATATCGTTATCTATTGTACCTGGAATTCCCATTACTGGAAAACCATATTCAGCATTAAAAATCAAACCTCCAGTAAAACTACCGTCTCCACCAATCACTACCAGTGCGTCAACACCTGCTTTCAAAAGGTTTTCATGTGCCTTTTTTCTACCTTCTGGGGTTCTAAACTCCGTAGAACGGGCAGATTTTAAGATCGTTCCTCCTTTGTTTACAATATTATTTACGCTTCGAGGGCCCATTTCTTTAAAATCACCTTCGATCATTCCTTGATACCCTCTATAAATTCCTATGCATTCTATGTTATGATAAGCACATGTGCGAACAACTGATCGTATGGCGGCATTCATTCCCGGTGAGTCTCCTCCTGAAGTAAGAACACCTACTTTTTTTATTGTTTTTGGCATTATTTAAGTATTAAAGTGTAAAATTAACAAACATTCACCACTTTTTGATGGATGTTTATTATAAATTAATAAAATATGTTAAATTCAAACGTTTTCGTTAATAAGTTTTTCTGTGTGTAAAAATTCATTTAAAATAAAAAAAGCCCCTTATTTTAATTAAATCCTTAAAATTAACAATACATTAATGAAGTGTTATAAAAATAGGTAATTTTTGCATCATGTGTTTTATGTCCATTTAATAAAGTATTAAACAAAAAAAAGCCATTCGAAAAAAATGGCTATAAGTTATGGAATAATTAAAAATCGTCATCTGGAATCAACCCTTGATTCAAATCTTCACGTTTTTGCTCTTCTTTCTTTTTATCGTCTTTTTTGTCGGTGTCCTTTTTAGCAGCGTTTTCTTTTTCTTTCTTAGCGTTATTAAAATTAATGAAATCAGGATTTAAATACGAATCTTGATAATCGTCAGAAGTTTTTGAGGCGCGCTCTAATTTGTGATTTTTGAATATTTTATTGACCAATTCGGTAAAAGTATCAAAATCTACCTCATACGTAATACCGACGCCCTGCGTGTAGCCAATACCCTGACCGATATAACTGACATCATTTTCTTTGTTAAACAATCGTAAATTAGCCGTACCGTCTGGATTAATGCGATACAGCACTTCAATATCACCCACAATCGCAGATTCATTGATTCCTCCTACAGGCACACCTACTTTACCATTGATAGAAATTTTCTCGTTTATTTGTGATGAAACTGTCGCCACAAACTGACCATCAGCTTCCTGGCCAATACGCCTGTCGGCAGATATAAAATTAAGACCGACATTAAATTTATCATTATCAGATTTAATGATACCTCCTAACAATCCCATGGCCGTTTCTGCAAATGTTCCTGATAAATCATTCTGATTAAATCCATCGGTACTCATAAACGAGCCCGTAGACAATAGATACAATGCTTGTGTTTGACGCACATCTTTATCATCTAATTTATATTGAATCTCTGATTTAAAAACACTGCTTACCGAAGGAAAAAGTATGTCAAAATTAGGTTCCGGACTGGCCAAATCGCCTCTTAAACCAATGACAACCTCAACAGGTACTTTTTTATTAAAAGAAGAATTTTCTAATAATACAGCAGGATTTGCCAATGTTTTGTATACCGCTTCAAGATTCAGTTGTGCTCGCATTGGGTTTCCTTCCCAAGTAATTGAACCCCCTTTTTTTACCGAAAACTTTTTATCTACTAATCCTTTATACTTAAAATTATACGTTCCTTCATAGGCCTGGAAATCCCCCCACATATTAAATTTACCCAGAGTATTGATCTTAAACAATAACGAACCATACCCTTTTCCTTTCATACCGTGTCCCGAACTTCTATCCAAAATAACCTCAACTTCGGCATCTGGTGTGATATCAAAATCAAATTCCAGTTCTAAACCATTATAATTTCTTGTGTTTTCTAAAATACCGTTAGCCAAATTATATTTTTCTTTGGGAGTGACGAAGTGAATAAAACTGCTTTCACCCACACTTTCGGCATTATTTATCGGAATTTTTATCTGTGTTCCTTTTTCAGATTTCGCAGCTACTTTGATAAATAATCCGTCGACAGGACCTGTTATAGAAGCGGTTCCGTTAATAAAAGCGGTTCCAAAATAAGCGGCATCTTCACTGTCTTTGGTATCAAGTACCAGTAGTCTTTTGGTCGAAATATTCAAATCAAGTTTCCAATCTGCAAAATTATTATGTTCAATACTTCCGTTTAATAATCCTTTAGTATCGTATTTCGAATCGGTCAACTGATTGTTTCGAAACAAGAATTTTTCGCCTGTTAAATCTACAACAGTTCGATCGCTCAATGCATAATCTGTATTGAGGTAAGGAATTGTCATTCCGGCTTTTTCTAAATAAAGTCTTCCGTTGATTTCAGGTTTTTTGACGTTACCAACAATAGCAGCGTTTCCGGAAACGCTTCCTCGTATATTAGACAAAACATCACCACCGACTTTTCCTAAAGTGGCCAAATTAAATCCTTCGAGTTTTAAATTTAAATCTAAAATCGTCTCTTTATTTTCTATAGAAAAATTACCATCTGCTTTAAATGATTGTGTAAAACCATTTTCTATAGTCGAATAAATCGTAAACTTTTTAAAACTTTGGTCTCCCGAAATATCAAAATCCAACGTTCCTAACTCGGTATCATTCAGATTTAAATGATCTACTACTATCGAAGCAGTTGGCTGATAAACATCTTTATTTTGCTTAAAGTTTATATTTCCATTTAAATTTCCCTTGAATACAAATTTATTATTCAATGGCGTAATTTTATAAATGTCAACATCTTCAAAATTCAAAGCAATATCTTTATAATCTTTTCCTTTTATGACACCATTCAAATCAATTTTCTGATTTTCATGCGACAAAACAATATTATCAATAGTAAAATTCTTGAAATCCTGATCAAAAACTATCTGATTATCTTTTTTTGAATCTTCATTCAAAAACCACAAATAATCTTTAAATTTCATTTCAGATTTGTGAATTCCTACGATATTATTTTTGTTTTTATCAATAGTGTGGTACAAATTCAGATTGTAATAATCCTCGCCCCGATCACCTCCTTTAAACTCAGATCGAACAAACAATGTATCTTTTGATGTTACATTAATCAAACTAAAATCTCTAACCTTATAGTATTTGGTTTTAATGCTATCCAATTCGACAAAAGCATTATAAAGCGGATTTTTGTTATCAATTGCAATCCTTATATTATTAAATTCATTTTCGGCCGCGGTGACTTTCTGAGAATTAAATCTGAATTTAAATTCTTTTTTATCCGAGTCAATTCTTCCGCGAAAAGCGGTACTGGAATCAATTTTAATCTCTGGATACAACATCTCAACGACTTTATTGTACACATGAAAATTAAAATTTAAAAACTGTCCTTTACCTACTTTATAAGGTTTGTAATTAGTATAAAGACTTCCCACAGAATTCATTACCAATCTACCTAACTGATTAAATTGAAATTTACCTACAATTTTTCCGTCGACGATATCCGTAGAATTGACCGTTATGGTTCTTAATTTATTGGTATCAAAACTAGAATTTACTGTAACCTCATCAAACTCATAAGTCGCCTTTGGGTTTTGGTACACCGCATCTTTCAAATATATATTTCCCTGAAGATTCTCGATCGAATTTCCAGTAGCTTCAACCACCATATCTCCCCTAAAATAGGAGATCGAATCATTTACAAATTTTAATTTTCGTAAATCCGCATTCTCTACATTCAGGTGAAAATCGTATTTACTTTCTCGCTTACTTAAATCGACTAATCCGTCAAAAGTAAGACTCAAATTGGGGTCGTTTACAGACAGTTGCCCTTTATAATAAGGCAGTTTAAAAGTACCATCTACTACGATATTATTATAGGTATATTTATTATAATCAAATTTAGAAATATCTCCTTTTATTACCGTATTGAGATATTTTTCTGAAAAACCAACGCCATCAATGTCTAAATTTAAAGTTGTTTTACCAAGATCTTTTCTGTCTAATAAAGTTCCAATATCAAAATTTTCCAAAACGATGTTGCCCGAATAAGACGCTTTATCAATAAAATCGATATTATTCATATTCAAATTGGCTTTTCCATTTCCGAGATCGGTCACCATGTAAAAATCGGCTTCGAGATCGGTGGTAGAAACTTTTGCTTTTCCAACAATATTAAATTTTCCTATTCTTTTGAGTTCTTTTGGAAGTTTTTTACCCAAAACATTAGGCAAGATAGCTACTAAATTATCATAACTCGAAATCAATTTATCAAACTTTCCATCCATAGAAAACTTTTGATTTTTGTTTCCTAAAAGATTTCTGAAATTGATGTTTCCGTTTATTTTTGAACCATTGGTATCACTAAGTCTCAACCTATTTAAAGTAAGGTTATTTAAAGTGCCTTTGATTTTTGTTCTAATTTTAAAATGCTGACTTTTTCCTAATCCGTCATAAAAATATCGAATGTCATTAGAAGCAATAGAAGCCGAGTCGAAAACCGCTTTAAACTGTACTTTATCGGTAAAATTAAGAAAATCTTCTACTTTATAATTCATTTCCAGTTTCCCGTAAATAGAAGATCTTTTTGTAGTGATAGCAAGCTCTTCAAGCTTTATTTGCTTCTTGGTATAACTAAATTTAGACTTTAAATTAGAAACATACAAACCTCTACTATCCAGAAACGAAAACCTGTGGATATACGTGTTAACGTCTGGTCCATAAATTTTAAAATCGCTAATATACGCGTTAAGATTTTTTAAGTCGAGCATGTTTTTGTTGACTTTATTCTCGTCAACTACAGAAAAAGCGCCTCTGGAGATGTAAGCGTTTTTGGCCGTCATCAAAAAATGCTTATTGGTTTTTTCGGAAGCTTTGCCAGTTTCAAACAAACGAATAAACTTATTGATATTGTTCTCGTTTTCGCCTTTATAGGTTTTTAGATTAAAAATCAAACCTGTTAATCTGATATCACCAAAAATCAAATCTCCATCGGTCAATCTTTTAAAACTTAAAATATCGGTAGAAATAATATCCGAATAAATTAAAGTTTTTTTATGATGATCTTTGATAAGAACATTCTTCAATTTTACGCCGCCAAAAATATTAATAGCAACTTTATCTACCGTAATATCGGTCTTAAAATCTTCATTTAATGTTCTGGTAGCATAATGCGCAATATAAGTTTGCACAACTGGCAAAGACAAAATAATAGCGATAGCTAACAAAAGTAAAATTAACCCAATTAGGGTTCGAGATACTATTTTTTTGACTTTTTTGATACCTATTAAATTTAGTTTTATTTTAAAATTATTTTGAACAGACAAAGAACGGCTGTTTTGATAAAAATTCTTTAATTTTGACTGCTAATTTTAACTAAAGAAAATCTTAATATTTGATTCGTCAAATATAATTCAAAATTCGTGCCTTTATATGCAAAATCCAGAGGTTTTTATTCTTGCCATCGAAAGTTCCTGCGATGATACTGCTGCAGCAGTTTTACATAACGATAAAGTACTCTCAAATGTTGTGGCCAATCAGCTAATTCACAATCAGTATGGGGGTGTTGTTCCTGAATTAGCGTCTCGAGCGCATCAGCAAAACATTGTTCCTGTAATCGATGCTGCACTTCGTAAAGCAAATGTACAAAAAGAACAGTTATCTGCCATTGCTTTTACCCAAGGTCCGGGACTAATGGGTTCTTTATTGGTAGGAAGTTCATTCAGTAAATCACTGTCGTTGGCTTTGCAAATTCCGTTAATTGCTGTAAATCACATGCATGCCCACATTTTAGCACATTTTATTGATGAAGAGGGATATGATAAACCTGAGTTTCCGTTTTTGGCTTTGACAATCAGCGGAGGCCATACTCAAATCGTAAAAGTCAATAGTTTTTTTGATATGGAAATCATCGGCGAAACGACTGATGATGCGGTTGGAGAAGCGTTTGACAAGAGTGCCAAAATTCTTGGACTTCCCTATCCTGGCGGCCCCTTAATTGATAAATATGCCCAATTAGGCAATCCAAAAGCATTTATTTTTACCAAACCAAAAGTTCCCAGGTTAGATTTTAGTTTTTCAGGTTTAAAAACGGCCATCTTATATTTTATTCAGAAGAAAAAACAAGAGAATCCCAATTTTATCGAAGAAAACCTGAATGATATTTGTGCTTCGATTCAACATACTATTATCGAAATTTTGATGGACAAATTAAAATTAGCCGTACAACAAACCGGAATCAAACAAATTGCGATTGGCGGAGGCGTGTCGGCCAATTCTGGCATCAGAACCCGATTAAAAGAAAACCCTTATGGCTGGAAAACGTACATTCCGAAATTTGAATACACGACCGATAACGCTGCTATGATTGGCATTGTGGGCTATCAAAAATATTTATCTAATACCTTCGAAACTGCTTCGGTAGTCTCAAAAGCGAGAATTCAATTTTAAATTATGCAATTATTTTACAATCCTGCCATAGACGAAACAACCGAAACTTTTTTTTTCGATAAAGAAGAAAGTCGTCATATTATTAAGGTATTACGAAAAAAAGATTCAGACATTTTACACGTTACAAATGGTGTTGGGCTTTTGTTTGAAACTGAAATCACGCTGGCTTCTGACAACAAATGTGCTGTTAAGGTCACAAATATTAAAAAAGCAGCTGATCCAAAATTCTGGTTGCATTTGGCTGTGGCTCCAACCAAAATGAACGATCGTTTTGAATGGTTTCTGGAAAAAGCTACCGAAATTGGAATTCAGGAAATCACGCCAATTATCTGCGATCGTTCTGAAAGAAAAGTGATTAACAAAGAGCGTTTTGAGAAAATCATTCTTTCGGCGATGAAGCAATCAAACGAAACTTTTTTGCCAAAACTGAATGATGCCGTCTCGTTTAAAGAATTCATAAAACAAAAAAACAAAGGCTTACAACTGATTGCACATTGTGAAGAAACCGACAAAAAATCACTAAAAGAAGTACTGAAAAAAGAGGAGAACGTTACGATTCTTATTGGCCCCGAAGGCGATTTCTCTGATAAAGAAATTACCTTGGCACTCGAAAATAATTTTCAGCCTGTAATGCTTGGAAACACACGTCTAAGAACCGAAACAGCTGCTATTGTAGCTTGCCATAGTGTTGTCTTTTTTAATGAAACGATTCAGTAATTGATATTTTAGAACTATGAAAAAGCTTTTCTTATTAGTAGTATTGGTTTCTGTTTCGTCATTTTCGCAAGAAATCGCGTTACTGAAATACAGCGGAGGTGGCGACTGGTATGCAAATCCAACCTCATTGCCCAACTTAATTAATTTTTGTAATTCGAATATTAATACCCGAATAAAAGCAAAACCATCAACAGTTGAACCCAGTAATCCCGACTTACTTTCGTACCCGTTTGTACACATGACAGGTCACGGAAATGTTGTTTTTAGTGATGCTGATGTAAACAATCTTCGAAATTACCTTACCGGTGGAGGATTTCTTCATATTGATGATAATTACGGAATGGATCAATACATTCGAAAAGAAATAAAAAAAATATTCCCGAATAACGATTTGGTCGAAATTCCAGCCAACCATCCTATTTTTCAAAAACCTTTTCCTTTCCCCAACGGATTACCCAAAATTCATGAACACGATGCCAAAAGACCTCAGGCATTTGGTGTATTTGTAGAAAACAAATTGGTTTTGCTTTATACTTACGAATGTGATTTGGGAGATGGATGGGAAGATGCAGAAGTCAACAACGACCCAATTGAAGTTCGTCAGAAAGCGCTAAAAATGGGTGCCAATATTCTTAACTATATTTTTACCAACTAATACAAAAACAGTGCAGCTGACTCACGGAGAGAATCAATTTGAAAGAAAAACGTTTCCGATAACGCTTGTTTGCGATCATATCTATTTTCAGCAAAATATTGGTTCATTGTTTAGAATAAGTGAAGCTTTTGGCGTTGAAAATATTATTTTTTTAGGCAAAGATATTCCGCTAACTCCCCGCAAAATCAACAAAACTTCCAGAAGTACCCATCTTCATGTACCCTACTCTGTCATAGAAGAAACCAATGAATTAGTACACTATTTACAAGAAAATAATTTTGAAATTATTGCTTTAGAAATTGCCAGTACCAGTAAAACGCTCAAAGAAATTAACATTCCACAAGGTAAGAAAATAGCTTTAATTGTAGGAAGTGAAATTAATGGCGTATCGGAAGAAATTTTAAAGATATCCCATCAAATCATTCATATTACGATGTTTGGAAACAATAGTAGTATGAATGTATCACAAGCCACAGGCATAGCATTGTACGAAATGACTTCACAATTTTAACTCATTAAATTTTTGTAAGAACTATATTTTACAAGGGATTGTAAAATTCTCACAAATTATTATAAGCAAAAATTTTGTTACGTAAAACTTTTGTCATAGAATTGCTTCATTAATTAACCAAATCACAATTTTATAACAAAAAACCAAGTTATTATGAAAAAAGTTTTTTTATCTGCATTCGCAGCGTTAGTATTCTTTTCTTGTCAAAATGATCAAAGTGAAAATTTAGATCAAGATACAAACACTATTGCACAACGTGGCTGTGCTTCACAAGACGTTTTGGATGCCCAATTAAGAGCCAATCCTGCTTTGGCTATTAAAATGAACGAAATTGAGGCCTTTACTCAAAATCAAGTTTTAACAAACCGTTTAGTAAATGGTAAAGTTGAGATTCCTGTAATTGTAAATGTATTGTACAGAACTACTGCACAAAACATTTCTGATGCACAAATTCAGTCACAAATCGATGTTTTAAACAAAGATTTTAATGCTGCAAACTCTGATTATAATAGTGTACCAGCATTATTTTCAGGTGTAAAAGCAAATGTTGGAATTACTTTTGTTTTAGAAAAAATCAATCGTAAATCGACTACTAAAACTTCATGGGGAACAAATGATGCCATGAAAAAAACGGCACAAGGAGGTATTGCACCAACTTCTCCAACTACAAAATTGAACATGTGGTCATGCGCCATTGGTGGAGGAATTTTAGGATATGCACAATTTCCTGGAGGATCATCTGCTACAGATGGAGTTGTAATAGACTCTAAATATTTTGGTTTATCTGGTAGTGCAAATGCACCTTTCAATCTAGGAAGAACAGGTACTCACGAAGTAGGACACTGGATGAATTTACGTCATATTTGGGGAGATGCAAATTGTGGAAGCGATTTAGTATCTGATACACCTACGCACAATACTGCAAATTACGGAGTTCCAGCATATCCTCATTATAGCACTTGCACAGGTACACCTGTAGAAATGACTATGAACTACATGGATTATACGGATGATAACGGAATGTATATGTTCTCTAATGGACAAAAAAGCAGAATGGCTGCTATCTTTCTTTCTGGAGGACCGAGAGCTGCTTTTGGAATCTAATTTTCAAAATCAAAAAAAAATAAAAGCGAGATATAAAAGTCTCGCTTTTTTTATGCCTTATAAATTATAAAAGCTTTTTCTTATATTTATACACTAAAATAAAATCATGATCACACCAAAAATTATTTCGAACGGCATTTTAAGAGCTTTAGCCACTATTTTGATAATTGTTGCTATTTTATATTTTTTGTATGAAATACAAACTGTAATTGTATATTTAGTGATATCCTTAATACTTTGTTTGATAGCAAATCCGCTCATTCTGTTTCTAAAAAACAAATTAAAATTTAGTAATTCGTGGGCAGCTACTACTACGCTGATAATTTTTATATTGACCATGATTGGTTTTTTTCTGCTTTTTGTTCCTTTAATAATTTCGCAAGCCAATAACTTATCCTTGCTCGATACAGATAGTTTGCAAAAACAGTTGATGGCGACAGGAAGAGCTATAGAAACTTATTTTAACATACAACACTTAGATTTGAATGAAGTTCTAAGAGAATCCAAAATTACATCAAAATTAGATTTTAGCTATTTTACTGGTTTTATCAACTCTATCATGGGTTTTATGGCCAATATGGGAATGGGCTTAGTATCTATATTTTTTATTACTTTCTTTTTTATTAAAGACCAAGAGGTTTTTAAGGCAGGTGCCAAAAAAATTCTTCCTGATAACAATGAAGATAAAATTCTAAATTCTATCCTTAAAATCAATCATCTGTTAACACGCTATTTTATTGGTCTACTATTACAATTAACCGTTGTTTTTATTTTGTATTTAATTGTTTTAATCATTTTTGGTAATAAAAATGCTTTTGTGATTGCCTTTTTATGTGCCATCCTAAACATTATTCCTTACATAGGCCCCATCATCGGAACCATCTTAGCTGGAATTTTAACGATGATTAGCCTTATCGGAAGTGATTTTCAATCAGAAATTTTGCCTCACACCATTTATGTTGTCATCGGATTCCTGATTGTTCAGGCGATCGATAACAATATCAGTCAACCCATAATTTCATCAAAAAGTGTAAATTCGCATCCGCTGGAAATTTTTCTTATCACTATAATAAGTGGAATAACCTTTGGAATTGTTGGAATGATCATTGCTGTTCCCGTCTATACAATGCTAAAAGTAATTTTGAAAGAATTTTTTCCGGACAACAAAATTGTATCTGTACTAACCGAAAGAATTTGACCTTGAACACTCCTATTTTAAGCAACGATATTCAAGAATTTATAACTAATAATATTGGCGCCTCAATTGCTCAATTAGCACTTCAGAAAAATCCTTTTCCAGAGGTAGACTGGATTGTGATTTTAAATCAAATTGAAGCCAAAACCAAAGCAAAAGAGAAACTACCAACTTGGTTTACAACTCAAAATGTTATCTATCCGAGTAAAATTTCGGTAGAGCAAACCTCATCTGAAAAAACGGCAGCGTACAAGGCTTCTTTAGTTTCTGGCGAAACCCTCATTGACCTAACAGGCGGTTTTGGAGTAGATGATTATTACTTTGCCAAACGATTTGATTCAATTACACATTGCGAAATAAATTCCAAACTTTCGGCAATTGTACAGCATAACTTTAAGCAATTACAAGTTGAAAATTGTTTTTGTTATGCAGGTGATTCTATCAATTTAATAAAAGAATCAGACACAAAATGGGACTGGATTTATATTGACCCCTCAAGACGAAATGATGCCAAAGGAAAAGTTTTTTTACTGAAAGATTGTTTGCCAAACGTTCCCGAATTATTGCCGCTTTATTTTGAAAAATCAAATGCTATTCTAATAAAAACAGCTCCTTTACTGGATCTTTCAGCAGGTCTATCAGAATTAAAATTTGTAAAAAATATTCATATTATTGCTTTAGATAATGAAGTAAAAGAATTGCTTTTTGAAATTCATAATCAGTATTTGGGCAAAATAAGCATCAAAACAGCTAATATTTTAAAAGAAAAAACAGAGACTTTCAATTTTATTCTGGACGATGAAAAAGAGTTTTCCAATTATGAACTGCCTCAAAAATACCTGTACGAACCCAATGCGGCGATAATGAAATCTGGCGGTTTTGAAGAAGTAAGTACTATTTTTAGAATACATAAACTTCATAAACACTCTCATTTATATACTTCTGAGACGTTAATTGATTTTCCCGGACGAAGTTTTGAGATCGAAAAAACCATTTCATACCATAAAAACGAAATGAAAATTATGTTGCAAAACAAACAAGCCAATATTACAACACGTAACTTTCCGGAGACTGTAGAAAACATTCGAAAAAAGTGGAAAATAAAAAATGGCGGAAATTGTTATTGTTTTTTTACAACTGATAAAAATGATAACAAAATAGTTTTAATTTGCAGAAAAATAAATTAAACATGAAATACCTAATTACATTAACTTTTTTGCTGTTAAGTTGCACTTCTTTTTCACAAAAACCTTGCGAATATACCACCAACGTAAACGACTCTATTGGCACCTACAAAATAACACCGGAAACCTTAGTGAGCGAGAAAAACTTTGCTGGAACCTCTAACTATATCTTTTTTGCTTTGGCGCAAACAGATGGTTTACCTACATTGAACGTACAATTGATACAAAAAAGCAAAGATTTTATAAAAGCCAATTGTTTTGACAAAAACTCCAAAATATTTTTGCAGTTGCAGAACGGAAAAATTGTAACCTTACTTTCTGTTAATCAGGAAAATTGTGGGACGCTTATTCGTGATAAAGGTTTTAATAACAGGATCAACTCGGGAATGTTTATGTTTATGAAAGATAACTTTGAGGAACTTAAAAATTCTCCCGTTACGATAATGCGCATCAAATATTTGACAGATACCGAAGATTATATCCTAAAAAGTGAATTAACCTCTGAAATGGACGGTAAAGTATTTCATCCTGAGACTTATTTTATCGACAATATTCGATGCATTCAAAACTAATTGCAGTTCCATTTTTGATTAGAAACTTTATCTTTCAAACCTGTTTTTAAATTATAATGCCACCATTCTGAATCAAATGAATTGAAACCGTTTTTAATCATTACATTTTTTAAAAATTTTCTATTTGAAATAATTTCTTTAGAAAATTTGCTATAATTGTGACTTGCTTCAATTCCAAAAAAATCAAAAGAAGTTCCCATATCTAATTCTTTTCCACTGGCATCGACCAAAGAAATATCAACGGCTCCTCCTCTATTATGGATGGAGCCTTTTTTCGGATTTGCTACATACTCTGGATTAGGCACGATGTCCCACATTTTTTTCTGTATGGACAAAGGCCTGTAGCAGTCGTAGAGTTTTATTTTATATCCTTTTTTTATAAAACTTTTATTGGCTTCGATCAAGGCTTTAACAGTCTTTAAACGCAAAAAACATTCGGCACAATCGTATACTTTTGCTTTCAAAAAATTATCTTCAGAAGCATATTTCATATCATAAATAAAATCTTTACTATAATCTTTTAAGTTTACAAATGTGGTGTCTGAAACTCCTGCACTATCTTGCGTCTGTGCATTTGAAGAGACGACACAAAAAATGTAAATTAAAAAAAATAAAGGCTTTGCAAATGATTTCATGAAAATGATGTTATATTCCTAAGAGTAAATATAGTAATAATTTATTGCGCCCGGCCAGAACTTGAATAGGAAACTCATGTCAGGAAAAATTTAAATCTTGCCGTACTTTTCTTTGTAGCGATCAAGTTCTCCTTCAGTTCTGTCTAATAATTTTTCGAGTAATTTTATTTTGTCTTCGTATAGCTTTTTCAGAGCAACAGAATTATCCGAATTTATGAGAACACTCCCGTTATTATTGCCTTTTACATTATTAAAACTATTAAAATATTTCTGTCTATCAAAACTGATGATGTCTTCTACGCTGACTTCTAAAATGTGTGCTATTGCAACTAATTTTTCATAGGATAAAATTGTAATTCCTTTTTCTATTTTACTGTAACCTGCCTGCGTAACGCCTAATTGTTTGGCCATATATTCCTGCGTGTAATTTTTTAATTCTCTAATACTTTTTATTTTATTTTTTATCGAAGTTGTCATATCTTGTGGTTTGGGAGGCTTGTACAGAAAGACAGCCGCATCACTAGACTTTGTAGCGTGCAACTGTCTTTATTTTATATTAAATATCAAAAACCATTTCAATAATAGATTGATGAAACAGTTTCTCGTTATTTTTTTCGAGTAGTAATAATAAAACCATATACGACCGCTACAACAATAAAAGCGAGATCATAATGGGAAAGGGTGCGTGTTAACATGGGTACAAAAATCTAAGCATTTTTCTTTAAAATACGATGATAGGCAACGTCTAGATACTCATCTATTTGTTTTGTGATGACGTGCTTATGTTCTGGTTTTATTTTGATTTTTGTTTCTTTCTGATAGATATTCCGGACAACAAGATAATACTCAAATTCTGAAGGGTTTTGAAAGCGTAAGACGATAATAATAGTGTAACAAAAAAGTGTTGGCACTATATAATACATTTCGTTAACATCTGAAAAAACCATTATGTAGTAAGCTAATGCAGTAATGGCAATGAAAGTGGCATTTTCGAGGAAATAGATTTTCTTTTTTTTAAGTAATGCCAATTGTACTATCTCTTCAAACTGATAGTGCCATTTTTTGGATCCATAATTAAACTGTACTTGATCTGAGGTAAGAGTGATGAACATAATTATAAGTAAATAATTTAGAAAAAAGGATGATCGATTTTACCAATATTTTCAAATAAATTAATATTTAAAAAGTCAAAAATAAGACATGAATTAATGAATTCATAAAAACTCATCTATTGATAGCAATATTAATCATTATACTCTTTTTTTTCTTACAATAACCATTATAGAATATAACTAAATGTTATAATTAAATCTATAAACCGATGTTTTTACTGTATAAAATGCTTGTAAGGAATAGTAGTACAACTTTGAGCAAAAAAAAGTTGTTTTTGGCTAT
Source organism: Flavobacterium flavipigmentatum (assembly GCF_020911905.1). NCBI lineage: Bacteria > Pseudomonadati > Bacteroidota > Flavobacteriia > Flavobacteriales > Flavobacteriaceae > Flavobacterium > Flavobacterium flavipigmentatum. The sequence goes on from NZ_CP087133.1 coordinate 3,875,596, forward strand.
ACAATTATAAATAATTGGAACCATCAAACAAGATTTTTTTGTCCTGTTTTTGAAGACGAAATTGCTGTTGATAAGACAGCAGGTGAGCAAGTCAAAATACTGCGTTTTTGTAAAACCAAACAACCATTTTGAAAATAAAAAAATGCTTAAAAAAAAGAGCTTTTTTTATCAAACTATTAATGAAATGTTATGGAAATAAAAACACTGTATACGAGAATTGAATAACAGGCTCTTTATTGTAGAAATTATATGAAATTTTATAATAATTTACGGTTCCTGTAATTCAATTATGTGAATTATAAATTAAGTTGTAACACCTACAAATTTGATTGTAAAAATCGTAAATTAAATTATGTTAACTCATAACTCAATTATTAGAATTGCAAATTGAATTATGTGGAGTATTAATTCGATTTTTAGAAGCCATTTGTGCTTGGAGGGAATTTTGTAAAAAGAATTAAAGAGCCTTTTTGCTTTTTATGGCTTCAATTTAAAAGTTACGTGCTTGATATATTTACGGTTGTAAGTATACAAAACATGAATTTTTTTATCAAAAGTTTGAATGATAGCCGGATAGCTAAACTCACCTTCGGGTTGGTTTTCGAGATCGATGATTTTTTTCCAAATTATACCTTCTTTAGAATATTCGACATCTAATACATTACGACCGTTAAACCAGTCTTTTCCTTGGGGCAGCGGATTATTCACTAATAAAAAGGAATGATTGGGCAGCGTTAAGGCATCGATTCCGGAGTTAGAATTTACAACATTGATTGAGTCAGTCTTTGTCCAATTTTTTCCCTCGTCATCTGACCAGCTCGCAATCAGTTTATTGTGCTTGCTTCTGGATAACATCTGAATTTTGTTGTTAGGATGTATTAAAAAAGTGGGTTGAATAATATCGAAATTCTTTTTGTTATCTACAGCAATTTTCTGCCAGGTATTATTGGTTTCATTATAGCTCTCGACATGTACACGCCACTGATTATTTTCGACACTTTCTGTGCTGCTGCCACACAAAATAGTACCGGGTTTTGTTTCGATAGGTTTGTTTTTGATAGGACCCAATATTCCTTTAGGCAAATATTGAGGAATGCTCCAAGTGTCGCCATCATCTTTTGAAGTAATCATGGCACCAACCCACTCTCTTGGATTTTTACCCACTTTATAAAATAAATAAAGACATTTGCTTTTACTTTTGAATAACACAGGATTCCAGCAAGGCAATGTATCCTTTTGTATAATAGCGGGAGCCACTACCTTTTGTGGTGCAGACCATTTGTTTTCTTTGAAAGTAGCACAGTAAATACCGACATCTTTGGCACCCTCATATTTCCCTCCGAACCAGGCTGCCATCAATTTATTAGGCTTTACCTCAACTAATGTTGCAGCGTGACTGTTTGCCGTTACGGGAGAATCTGCTATAAAACGAGTCATTATATGGATTGCTTCCGGCGTTTTCTGAGCAAACGACACCGAAAAGCACATTAAGACTACTAACGATATTGCTTTTTTTACTGTTGAAATCATGGTTAAGCCAAAAATTAATTTTTAAATTAAGTAAAAAAATAAAAGGAGAGTTACCTCTCCTTCTATCTAATAAGTAACGAAACTCACTATCATTACTTCATTTTATTTATTTAGTATCCCACCAAAGTTTTGTACCTCCTGAGTCAGGACCACCCAATTTTGAGATAGCATCTGTAACAGCATCTCTATTTGATGAATATTCGTTGGTAACAAAAATCACACGTTTCATTAAGCTTTTACCAACACCCGCTTCTACATTGTCTGTGTTAAGTATTGGGTAAATTACTTTGGCATCGCTTCTGCGCAAATCTGCCCATGCCTCCCAAGATTCCGGGAAAACTGCCAAATATTTCTGAACCGCAATTTGAGTACGTTGATCTGCTGTAGAAGCCGACCATGCCACAGGAAGAGTTACAGGAACTGTCTGCAAATCCAGAGTTGGGTAAGTTGCAGCTACGTTGGGTACACTTGGCGTGGATGTTCCAGCAATATAATTTGCAATAACGGCAGGATCTGTTATGCCCCATTGTCTTAAAGATAATGTAATACCTTGCTCATAAAGACTTTGGGCAGTACCACCCATACTCCATCCATTTAAAACACCTTCTGCTCTGCTTAAATAATTTTCAGAAGCCATAAAGATTTCGATATTTTTAGTTTCGCTCAGACTTCCGTTAGCACCGCTTCCTAAAACGTCATTATTAAACATAGAAAATTTTGTAGTTCCAAACTGACCTTGTAAACCTCCAACAGGTCGCCCTTGATAAACACCTGTATCTATAGGAGAAAACCATTTTGCCAGTCTAGGATCATCATATCCTACAAGAAGACTTTCCATAGAAGCAGTCATATAATAACCCCATGCATTTACAATCATGTTCATGTTGTTTGGGGTAATGTTACTCACTTTAAAAGTCGCACTTTGCTCATTGGTTTCTATCACACCTGCAGCAACAGCAGCTTCTGCCTGAGTTTTTGCTTTTGCCGGTTGTATATCCGAAATTCTTAAAGCCAAACGCAATCTAAGACTGTTTCCAAATCTTTTCCAGTTTTGCACATTCCCAGAATATATTCTATCGTTGGGCTGAAGAGTACCTACCGTAGTGGCAGTAGTACTATTAAGAGTAGCATTGGCTTCGTCAAGCAATTTAAAAAAGTCTTCGTAAATAAATTCAACACTGTCATAAGGAACTTTTTCTTTGTTATTTCCTGCTTCAGTGTAAGGAATTGGTCCATAAGCATCTGTCATCTGATTGTACATAAATACTTTCCAGATTTTTAGGACTGCAAGAGCATCTTCATTTCCTGCAGATGCTTTGATAGCATTGTTTAAAGCAGGAACGGCAACGGTATAAAATCGTAACCATCCGCGTCCTTCATAACCGTTTACAAATGCATTTCTTTCTGTTCCGTATCCACAACTAAGATATTGTGTAAAAGTTGACGGTAATATACCCGTTGCAATACCCCAGGTACCTTGATCATCTACACCCGGCGAAGAATAAGAACCATTGTGTATCCCGGCATACAATGCTGATGCAAAGGCAGGACCTGCAAGAGTTTGATCTAATTGATCTTCGGTCAAAGCATTTTTATTGGTGTTTATTTCATCAAAATCCTGTGTACAGCTTGAAAAAACGGAGACCATCGATAAGACAGCAACGATTGTTTTAATTTTATTATTGTTTTTCATGTTATCTCTTTTTTAAATTAAAATCCAAACTTTACATTCACACCATATTCTCTGGTTGAAGGAATATTAAAAGATTCGATACCTTGTAAGTTTCCTGTACCGGCACCGGCTTCTGGATCAAAGTATTTCGCTTCATTCAGGAAGAAGAATAAATTTCTTCCTACTAAAGAGAAATCCATACTGGCAAAACCAGTATTCTGCAACATACGTTTTGGCAATGAATACCCGAAAACAAGTTCTCTCAATCGGATGTTTGTAGCATCATAAATAAAAGGTTCTGCTACAGGAGTTCTTTGTCCAATTGCTGTCCAGTATTGTTCTGCGGTGATACTTGTAGTGTTTGGAACAAAAGTTCCTCCGCTGGCAACAACACCATCAACTACAATTCCGCCTTCTCTTCCTGCTAAAGTAACATCACTTACCCCTAAACCAGCTTGTCTTGCTTGGGTATAAGAAATAACCTCTCCACCAATTCTAAAATCAACAAGGAAACTAAGTGAAAAATCTTTATATCTAAAATTATTTTTAAAACCTGCCGTCCAATCTGGGTTAAAGTTACCCGCACGAACACTAAAATCGTCAGTTGCCAAAGGAATACCTGCAGCGTTTACAATAATTTGTCCCTCTGGTGTTCTTTGAAAACCTTTGATGTACAAATCACCATATTCACCACCTTTGATAACTTTACTTCTCACCAATCTTCCTTCTCCAATCACCAATTCTTCTCTATCATCATAAATAGAGGTGATTTTGGATTTGTAAGAAGCATAATTGGCCATAATATCCCAAGTGAAATTTTCTGTTTGCACCGGAGTTGCTGTAAGCGTAAGCTCTATACCTTTGTTTTCGATATCTCCTCCGTTAAGCACGGCTCTTGATTTTGAAGAAGATTCAGGCGTATTGATGTAAAAGATTTGATCTGCCGTTTTTGTTTGAAAATAAGTAAAATCTAAACCTAAACGATTTTTTAGAAATCTAACATCAACACCAAACTCTGTAGAAGTAGACATCTCTGGTTTCAAATTAGGATTTGCAGCAGTAGTTTGAGAATACAGCATACCACCATTACCACCAATATAAGACAATTGAGAACTGGTCTGGTAAGGATCTGTATCATTACCTACTTTTGCATAAGATCCTCTTAATTTAGCAAAGCTAATAAGTTCCGGCAAAGTAACCATATCTGACACTACAGCAGAAAGACCTACTGAAGGATAGAAGAAAGATCGGTTATTAGAAGGCAAAGCAGAAGACCAATCGTTTCTGGCTGTTAGATCTAAAAACAAATAATTTTTGAATCCGATTTGAGAAAATCCGTAAACCGAATTTACTTGCTTTTCTGACATTGTCGAACTAGATCCTACGGTGGCAACATTAATCAAAGAAAAATAATTTCTTTTGCTTAAAACCCCACCAGAGCTTAACCCAGAACTAGATTGTTTTAGCATGTTGGCACCCGCATTAAGACCAATTGTAAAATCACCAAAAGTCTCTTTGTACGAAAGCAATGCATCTGTATTGAACTCACTTACTGTTTCGTAAGACTCTGTATAAGAACCTAAATTATTATTAAACGCTCTGGTTGCATACCTGTTTCTTACTGCTTTATTGGTCATTTGATCCAAACCGGCTCTCACTTGCAAACTAACCGTATTGGTAATATCATATTTAAGAGATGCAAGACCAATAAATCTGTTTCTTTTGTCTTTACGAGAATCATCGCGTAATGCAGACCAGTATGGGTTTCCGCCCGGAGATCCTGCTTCGTCTATAAAATAGTTTTGTTGCAATTGTCCAGCAGCATCGGTATATTCAAAATCTCTGTATTCATTAAATTTAATACTACGAGGCAATAAGTAAGCCGAAGTACCAATAGACTCTTCACCCGTTCTTAATAAATTATCAATATTCTGAATGATATAGTTTGTTTTTACATCTAAAGAAAATTTATCAGACAATTTGCTTGTCAATCTTAAGTTAAGATTATGTCTGTCTAAAGCATTTCCTCCCACAATACCTTCTGCGCGAGTATTTGTGTATGAAAAATAACCTTGTGCCTTTTCGTTTCCTGTAGTAACAGATAATGTATTGGCCAAATTATATCCTGTTTTGTAAAAATCAATAACATTATTGGGTTGTGCCGAATAGTCTGTAGTGGCAGGACCTGAATAATTAGGATTACGAGCCAACTGCCATGCCGAAACCTGACTTCCGTCTAATTTTCCTCCCCAGCTTGATACAGAGATCGGATTATAAACACCTTGATCTCCCTGTCCGTACTCATTTTGAAAATTTGTCAGATCATAAGCTGTAGAAGCCATAAAATTAGAAGATAACGAAACCGAAGTTTTACCGGCAGCGCCAGATTTGGTCGTAATAATAATAACCCCGTTACTCGCTCTGTTTCCGTAAAGAGCTGCAGCAGAAGGTCCTTTTAGAACCGTCATAGATGCAATATCTTCAGGGTTAATATTCGAAATACCATCCGGCTGTGTAGTTCCTCCTGTATCAATATCAGGATTACCAGTTGTGGTTCCGTTGCTAATTGGCACACCATCTACTACATATAAAGGCTGATTGTTACCATTAAGAGATCTGTTACCCCTTAAAGTAATTCTTGACGAACTACCCACACCATTTGAAGTCGTAGAATAGTTAAGTCCCGCAACTTTACCCGAAAGGGAGTTGGCCACGTTAAGAGACCTTGCCTGAGAAACCTCACCTACATCAATGTTTTGAGCAGAATACGTAATAGCTTTTTTCTGTCTCTTGATACCCAAAGCCGTTACTACTACTTCACCTAGTTGCTGTGTGTCTGGGCCTAAAGCTACATTTATAGTGGTCTGTCCTGCAACAGGAATTTCTTTTGTAGCAGTGCCTACATAAGAAAACACTAAAATCGCTGATTGATTTGAAACATTTATACTGTATTTACCATCAAAATCTGTAGATACAGTTGTTTTGGTTCCTTTTACAACAACATTTGCTCCTGGAATTGGAATCCCGCTTCCAGCCTCTGTTATCGTTCCTTTTACTGTAGTTTGTGCTTGTAGATTTTGAAATCCGAATAAGCAGAAAACGAACAGTAATTTTAGTACGTCTTTAATCATATAGGTTGTTTTTTGAGTTAATAACATGTTAAATTTAGGAATACGTTTTGTTAAGTAAATCATTATTTCGACAAATGACAATTTTGAAAAGGTGTTGGTTAAACTTTGCTCAAAACGGTCATTTTTTTCTATTAAAATCCTTACTTTTTGGAGGTTAACATGTTATTAATCTAGTCAATTTGTAAATTTTTAAAAGTATTCTATATAAAACACTTAAAAAGCTGATTATCTTATTTTCTATTACTCTAAAACCTTAAAAGTTAACTTTTGTAGATCTGTAGAATTGCCTCCAACCATTACCTCAAAATCACCTGGTTCTACAACCTTTTTCATTTCGCGGTTCCAGATAGAAAGTTCATCAGCAGTCAATGTAAATTCAACCTTTTGAGTTTCTCCTTTTTTGATAAATATTCTTTTAAACCCTTTTAATGTTTTTCTCGGAGTTGTTACAGAACTGTAAACATCATTAATGTATAATTGTACTACTTCATCTCCATCATAATTTCCTGTGTTTTTTACCTCTACGCTAACTTTTAATACTCCGTCGGCCTTTATTTCTTTAGAATTTAAAGTAAAATTTGAATAATCGAATTTGGTATAACTCAAACCGTACCCAAAAGTATACAATGGGTTTTCGCTTTCGCTCACATATCGGTGTATCGCTGATGGTTTTTGGTTATAATAAATAGGCAATTGCCCAACAGATTTCGGAACCGTAATAGGCAATCTTCCACCCGGATTATAATTCCCAAACACAACATCGGCTACAGCCTTTCCTCCTGCTTCACCTGGAAACCAGCCTTCTACAAGAGCAGGAATATTTTCGCTGATCCAGTTGGTCGAAAGGGGACGACCATTTAACAACACACAAACTACCGGAGTTCCAGTTTTTTGAATCGCCTCTATCAATTCTTGCTGCATTCCGTGTAAATCTAATGAAGCAACATCTCTGTTTTCTTCAACCAATTCGTTTGATTCGCCTAAAACCACAATTGCAACATCTGATTTTTTAGCAATATCTATCGCAGGTTGAAAGTTTACTTTTTCTAAATTCCAACGCAAGTGCGCTCTGGCTCCCCAGCCGCCTTCCCACATCTCGATACGGACTTTGTATTTTTTGCCCGCTTCGATATTTTTTGGAGTTGTTACCATACTTGTCGCTCCTTTTGTCCAGTTGTCAATCACCAATTGATCGTCAATCCACATTCTGATTCCGTCATCCGAACTTAAACCCAACCAACCGTCAAATGCTTTTTCTGATTGAATGTAACCTGTCCAGCGAATAGAGAAATCATCATCTGTAACGCCATCACCCGGAGACCAAGGCCAGTCAAACTCTAACTGACTGTCGATACGCGTCAAAACCGGATTTCCTTCTACATTTCTGTTATTAAAATATTCTCCTTTTAATCCGTTTTGAGATCCATTAGGAGTAAATAAAAATTTTGACGGAATAATTTGTCCTTTTACAATCAAAGAAACTCCTTCTTCATATAGCACATTTGTTTGGGCGCCCACAACTTGTTTTACACCTTCCAAAACTGTAGTTCCTACCTTATTTTTTACAGAATAACCTCCTAATCTCGAAGCATCTGCATTGGGGCCTATAACTGCAATCGTTTTTACATCTTTATTTAAAGGCAAAATTTGGTCTTGATTCTTCAATAAAACAATCGATTTACGACCTGCTTCTAAAGCAATATCCTGATTTTCTTTGGTATGAAAACGTTCCTTGATCAAATTTTTATCGGTATAAGGATTTTCAAATAAGCCTAACAAAAATTTAAGTCTTAAAACACCACCTGTAGCACGGTCGATTTGCTCCATGGTTAGTTTTTTTTCATTCACCAATTCAATGATGCTTTGTTGCCAAAACTCATTAGTGAAATCATAAAACTGCATGTCTACTCCCGCAGCCACAGCTTCTCTGATGCTTTCTTTTGGAGAATTAGTAACATAATGTGTCGTTTGAAGGTATTTTATAGCCCCTAAATCCGAAACTACAATTCCTTTGAAACCCCATTCTTTACGCAAAACATCTGTCAACAACCAATGATTTGCGGCACAAGGAATTCCGTCAAGTTCAGAATAGGCACACATGGTACCGAGCGCATTTCCTTTAGTAAAAGCTTTTTCAAATGAAGGTAAAAAATCTTCGCGTGCGGTACGTTCGCCCACCAATACTGGCGATGAATTTCCACCTGCCTGCGGAATACCGTGAACTGCGAAGTGTTTTGGTTCTGCAATTATAGAACGATCAGATTTAAAATCATCACCTTGCATTCCTTTGATCATCGCAGTACCCATTTCTCCCACCAAATAAACATCTTCGCCAAAAGTCTCTGCTACTCTGCCCCAGCGTGGTTCACGACCAACATCAAGGTTGGGACCTAAACCAAAATGAACGCCATGCGCTCGGGCTTCAGTTCCTATTACTTTTCCAACTTTATCCATCAAATTAGTATCCCAAGTTGCGCCCAAACCAATATTCATAGGAAAAGCGGTGCTTCCGTCATCTAAATAGCCGTGAAGCATCTCGCACATTATGAGTGCAGGAATTCCCCATTTGTTCTTTTTTATCACTTCACTCTGAAGATCATTGATCATTTTGGCCGAACGCGGATAAATGTCATGGATGGCACCGATGCCTAAATTGCCTATTTTTAAATCCGATTTAGATTTCGAGAAATCTTCCTTTTCTTTAAAAAATTCACCTTTGTACATGTCCATTTGGCGTGCCTTTTCCTCAAGAGTCATTCGGCTCAACAAGTCTTTTACTCTTTCTTCAACCGGTAGTTTAGGATCTTGGTAAGGATATTTTTTTTGCGCTTCGGCATGGTTTAAAAAACCTACAGCCATTACAAAAATAATGGCTGTCTTTTTCATTCTTACTTGTAACATAGTGGTATTGTTTTTAATTTTGAATCACTTTTAGTGTTTTTCCATTCACAAAATCTTCATGCGAAATAAAAAAGCTATTAAGTGGTTTTCCGTTTAGCTCAATCGAAATGATTTTTCCATCATTATTGATTTGTCTTTCAATTACAATGCTTTCTTTTTTATAATATGCAGGATCTAATTTGATCGTGATTCTATGAAACATTGGTGCTGTAATCGCATAAATTGGATCACCCGGAGAAATTGGATAAATTCCTATCATAGAATATACTAACCAGGCAGACATGGTTCCCGTATCATCATTTCCTGGTAATCCTTTGGGTTTATTCTGAAAATACTCTTTCACCAGTTTTTTTACCGTTTCCTGTGCTTTCCATTCTTCTCCTTTTACATAATTGAATAAATACGGATAGGCAATATCAGGCTCATTGGCCATATCAAATTGTTTGCTATCAAAGACTTTTTGCAATTGATCGGAGAAAGCTTTATCACCGCCCATTAATTTTTTAAGTCCAACAATATCATGTGGCACCATAAAAGCATATTGCCAGGCATTGCCTTCGATAAAGCCAACATTTTCCTGAAAATTAGCTCCTGCTACAGGATCAAAAGGTTCGTACCATTTTCCGTTAGCGGTTCTTGGCCGGAGTAATTGTAACTCTTTGTCATATAATTTTCTATAGGATAATGAACGATTAGTAAAACGCTTATAATCTTCTTTTTTACCCAAAGCTTTCGCTAAAAGTGAAATCGCATAATCGGAAGCATTATATTCCTGCGTTGTAGAAACGGGCCCGCGATCATTTGTTGTCAAATAGCCTTTTTCGATATAATCTTTAAGACCGGGACGCAACGGATTATTTTCAATCTGATCTGCCCCTTTTAACATTGCATAATATGCTTTGTAAATATCAAAATCCTGAATTCCTTTTAAGCAGGCATCAACTATAACGATACTCGCAGGATCACCTACCATAGTAAAAGTCTCGGTAGAATTTAATTCCCATTTGGGCAACCAGCCGTTTTCATCATACATATCCAACATGCTTTTTATCATATCAGATTGTTGTTTAGGGTATACTAAAGACGTCAACGGATGCATGTTTCTATACGTATCCCATAAAGAAAATACGGTATAACGGGTTCCTAAAGTCTTACCAATCTTCTTTCTTTTGATTTCAGGATATTCTCCGTTTACATCATTTAATGTATTGGGATGAATTAAAGTATGATACAAAGCAGTATAAAAAATCGTTTTATCATCTTTTGAACCACCTTCGACCAGAATTTTAGAAAGTTCTTCGTTCCATTCGTTATACGTTTCTTTATAAACGGCGTCAAACGATTTGTTTCCGGTTTCTTTTTCTAAGTTTTCACGAGCATTTTCGATACTTACGTACGAAACTCCAATTTTAACTTCAACGCTTTCTTCCTTATCAAATTGATACGAAAAATAAGTGCCAATGCTATCGCCCACTACCGTTTTAATGGTATTGTCCATCATTCTGGTTTTACCATTGTAGGTCATCCATTGTGCTTCTAGACCTTTATATTTTGATGGTTTTTTCCAAACTCCAAACTTGTTGGCTGGTTTAGAAAATTTTGCTACAAAATATACGGGATAAGCATCTTCTGGGCTATTATAACAAAATGACCCAACGCTTCGCATTCCTTCTATTTCTGTAGAAGACACTATTTTTACCATAGCGCCCTCTTCATTGGTTAAACCTAAACCAAGATTTAACAGAACATTTGATTGCCCTTTCGGGAAAGTAAACTTGCTTACACCTACTCTTTTTGAGGCGGTAAATTCGCCTTTAACATTATATTTATCAAGTTGTACGCTGTAATAAGCCGCTTTTGCAATTTCGTTGGAATACGTACAACCGTATTTTAAATGGTCTGTTTCTACCATTCCCGTAGTTGGCATTACTAAAATAACGCCTAAATCAGGGCAACCAACGCCGCTAATATTGACCTGACTGAATCCGGTGAGAAATGTGTTTTCATTTACATACGGATTTGATAACCACTGACTGTCTTTTTCTAATGCATTTTGAGATCCTGCAACATTAAAAGGACTAATACTCGCCATTCCTCTTGGTGCAATAGGTCCCGGAAAAGTCGCTCCATAATTAGAAGTCCCGATAAACGGATTGACAAAATCTGCCGGTTGCTGTGCAAAAATAGTGATGCTAAAAAACAGCATGTAAAAACAACATGCTGTTTGTATGGTTATCTTTTTTGTCAAAAACATAAATAATTTTCTATTGGTTAATCGCTTCAATTTTTAGCGTCCATGCTTCTTTGCAAGGCAAATTATTTCGTAAATTCTCCGGAATCACTACTTTAAATCCTTCTTTTTCTTTGGTCCACTTCAATGGTGTTTTAGCGCCCAGCATCGTAATTTTTGTGCCTTTTTTAGGATTGATAGATTTTACTATAACTTCAGCAGGGATCTTAGTTTCTCCTTCTTTAGCCAAATAAAACAGGAATACATTTCCGCTTTTATTTTGGGTCATGCAAATATTATTTTCTTTAAAAGGCTCAATAGGTTTTGTATCATAAATAGCAGTGCTATTAACCTTCATCCAGTCTCCGTATGCTGCTAATAGATCATAAGCGCCTTGTTGCCACTCTCCTTCAGGACTTGGTGCAACATTCAATAATAAATTCCCACCTTTTGCTACAATATCAATAAGCATGTGGATACCTTGTCTTCCAGTCATGTAGGTAACATCTGGAGAATAAGACCATCCACCGCCTGATGTAATGCAAGACTCCCAAGGGTAAGGTAATGTTTTAGCAGGAACACGTCCTTCGGGTGTTAAATAATTTTGGTTTTTTCCGTGAACAGCTCTGTCTACCACAATTATTCCCGGTTGTTTCTGGCGTGCTTTTACAACCAATTCATCCATTTTAGGATCTTGATCTACCACTCTATGCTTGATAAAACCGTTTTTAGATTCGTTTTCAGTAAACTTTTCATCATAGTTTTCTTTTAGGTTTTGTTGGTCTCTTTTTCTAACCCAACCGCCATCAAGCCATAAAATATCAACTTTACCGTAATTGGTAAGAATTTCTAAAATTTGGTTATGGGTAAAATCAACATATTTCTGCCATTTTTCTGGATATAAAGACGGATCATAATTTACGTTTCTGTCGAATGGAGGAAAATAAGGATCCCAGTAATTCTCGTTATGCCAGTCAGGTTTAGAGAAATAAGCTCCTGTCGAGATATTTTCAGCTCGAAAAGCATTGAAAACTTCTTTTAGAATATCAGCTTTCGGATTAACGCTGAAAGGACAATCTTTATCTGTTACTTTATAATCAGAGTATTTTGTATCATACATATTAAATCCGTCATGATGTTTGGTGGTAAAAACCATGTATTTCATACCTGCAGCTTTGGCCGCTTTTGCCCATCTTACAGGATCAAATTTTACGGGATTGAACGTTTTCTTCAATCCTTCATATTCTTTTACATATTCTGTATAATTACCTGGATTACTCCCTTTTTTACGTTCACACCATCCATAATCTTCAGGGCAAATTGACCAAGACTCTACAATTCCCCACTGACTGTACGTACCCCAATGCATTAACAATCCAAATTTTTTGCCTTGCCATTCTTCTAAATTTTTCAACACCAACGGATCTGTTTCCGGCACATAGCGTTCGTCTTCATAAATGGCTTGCGAAAACATTTGAAGGGAAAATAAAATGGCGATTATGAATAGTATTCTTTTCATTTTTAATATGTTTATAATTTATTACTTTTTTAATTGCTCTTTTTAAAAAGCATTCTATAATTAAATATCTTGTTTGTAGGCTTTATGGTTAGCCAAAATTAGATGATTGAATCACCAACAAACACAACCTATCATTCATGAATTCTTCGTTTTAATAATTCAGAATTTTTATTTTGAAATCGTTGAAAATTAGACCAATCTTATGAATAATATTTCTTTAAAAAATAGAGTTTTAACTAAACACTTTCAGCTAATTTTGATATTTTCATAAATTAAATTTTCTATACTAATCTAAATTGAAAATATTGTCTATGATACAAACTTTTGGTTGTGGAAAATAGTTGTTTATTAATTTTCCGGCTTTCTTAATTGTTCTAATACTGGCTCATTAGTAAAACTGATGTGAGTTTGTGGTTTTTCATTAAGTTGATCATAGATTACGATGCTGTTTTGTCCGGATTTTAACCAACAACCAGGTACATAAAGCGTTTGTTGTGGTCCTACTTTCCAATATCGTCCAAGATTATGTCCATTGACAAATACAATACCCTTTCCCCAATCTGTCATGTCAAGAAATGTATCGGCTGGTTTATCTATATTCAATATCGATTCATATACAACGGGGCGTCCAAGCTTAACCATTTCATTTTTAATAATGGGAACTTCATTCATAGGCATTTTATACATTTCCCATCCACCACTAATTTCATAATCATTTATAAAAATAGGAGAAATGATTCCTTTGGTGTTATGTACTATTTCAGCTCCATAATTGATCCGCCCCATATTTTCTACTAGAATTTCCAGAATACCGTTAAAAGGAATAGAAACAGCTAATTCATACTTATTGAAAACCCTATTTAATTCACCAACATTTACTCCATTAACATAAACTACAGCAAAATCTCTCAATCCATCTATTTTTAATGTGCCTATGATGGGTTGAGTAAATCGTTTTCGATACAAAACATACCCATTTCCCTGACCAAGTTTTTCAAATGTTAGTGGTTGATCACTAACTACTGCTTTTTCTTTTTTTATCCAACTCAAAATATCCATACTGGCTTTTACAGCTTGATTAGGATATTTAACAAATGGAATCTTTTCAGGAATAGGAGCTAATTTTGTTTTTGAGAACTGTTGCATGACCTCACGAATAGCCATGAATTTTGGTGTTGGCCAACCTGCTTCACTAATGGGAGCATCATAATCATAACTCGTAAGATCTGGCTGAATGTTACTTTCTAAATTATAATTAGCTCCAGAAGTAAATCCAAAATTAGTACCTCCATGCACCATATAATAATTAAAAGACACACCTGCATCTAGATACTTTTTTGTTTGACTTACAATCTCGTCGGTTCCTATTTTAACAAATGGTTCTGCCCAATGATCCAACCAACCTGAATAAAACTCCGCAACCATATAAGGTCCTTGACCTTTGTTATACTTATTAACTTGTTTTTTTAAATTATCAAGATTTGTTTCACCATTTGCTGTTGGCAAAATACCTTCAATTACGCCATCCTCAAATAACCAAGTCCCATCCGAAGTAAAAAATGGTCCCTTAAAACCAGTTTCTTTAAGCAAATTATAAATCGCATTTTTATAATCTTTATGATCGCTAGCTTTAATATCTGTTCTTTGCGAAACATATGATCCAAATTCGTTTTCAACTTGAACCATAATAATAGGTCCGCCCTCACTAGCAAAAAGCCCTTTAATCTCTGCATACAAATGTTGAAGATAAGTTTTACAAGCCTCTAAAAAAGCTTTGTTATTTGTACGAATCATTAACTCTGTATTGTTTTGTAACCACCACGTGTAACCGCCAAATTCCCACTCACCGCATGCATATGGGCCTGGCCTAAGAATTACAAACAATCCTTCACTTTTTGCAATACGAATAAACTCGGCCAAATCTTTATTTCCAGTTTGAAAATCCCATACTCCTGGCTCTATTTCGTGATAATTCCAAAACACATAAGTAGCAACAGTATTCATACCCATAGCTTTGAGCATTTGTAATCTATGCCTCCAATACTCCCTAGGAATACGTTCATAGTGCATTTCTCCCGAATGTATTTTTATAACTTTACCATCCTGACGAAATTCTCCATCAGAAATAGAAAATCCTTTTGACTGACCTAGACTACTAAAGGTTAATAAATAAATTAATAAAATTCCGAACCTAAATAAAATCTGCTTCATTTTTTCTTTTTTTAAATATATCTACAATACCTTTAATTATAACCTATGATTTATGTACATAGATAATATATAGCACCTCAAATTGTTTTATTCGTTAATTATTATATCTCTTAAAAATTCTTTTTTTTATCAGAAATAATTTAAAAATACATTTGTAATGTTTTTTTTATAGTAAAAATTTCATCTCACGCATCTCTATTTCATCATCATGTTTATGATAAATTAATTTGTTTCTTTTACAGACAATGCGTATTCGTGTTTGATAAACTATAATTAGAATGAGTAGCTAAAAAGAATTTACAACATCTACAAGAATATGTTTATAATTTATTATTTAATTTACCAAAACCTCATCCACAAACAGCCAAGAATCTTCTCCTTTAGGGCTTTTCTTTAAGTTAAAAGCAATTACTTTTACAAATCTTGCGTTGCGTTTTTCAAAATTGATTTTAAAGTCTTTTAGTTCCGAATTTACATTCGCAGCATAAGGACGCACGACTTTGCCAACTTCTTTATATTTGAAGCCGTCGCTGGACACTAAAACTTTTATTTGTGTTGGAAAATTAACTCCCGAACCCTGACTCTCCAAAGCTCCAAGAGTAACCTGTTCTACGCTCTGTTCTTTTTCTAGATCGATAACAAGTTCCATATCATTAATCAACCACGCCTGCCACTGACCATCGTGAAAATTCTTCGAACCTCTGATAGTATTGACCATTACAAAAGGGCCATCACCTTTATAATTTTGATTAAAAGGGGTTAAATAAGTTACTTTGTGGGCAAACGCTTTATGAAAAACAATTGTATCTGTAAAAATTTTGCCTACCAGTTTTTCATTTTGAAAAAGAGATGCTTTTAAAATTGTGTTTCCGGTAAACTCAATAGGAGTTGTATATTTTATAGCATTGCCCGCCAGACTTTTATCCCCCAAAACATAACGGATATCAGGATTTGGAAATTCATTTTTTAATGTAACATTAATTTGTTTCTGCGTCATGTTAACACTTGAAGAAGCGGTAACCAAATAAGCACTTTTTGCATAATTGATACCTAAATAATCGTAACGCTCTAGCAACAAAGTTAATCTGTCTGTAAAATCATTCCAGTTTTTACTTTCTTTTTTAGTCCATAAAACCTCGGCCAAAGCAGCAATTCTAGGAAAAATCATGTATTCTGAATCTGTTGGTTTAGGCAGGTGTTCTGCCCACAAATTGGCTTGTCCGCCCAAAACATGTTTTGCCTGTTCTGGTGTCATCGTGGGTACAACAGGATCAAATTCATATACTTTACTCAAGGGTGTATAGCCGTCAAAAGCGATAGGTTCTTCGTTTTGAGGTCCCTGATAAAAATTAAAATAACAATGTGATTCTGGCGTCATAATCACGTCATGACCCTGCTCGGCCGCATCAGTACCTCCTTTAGTTCCTCTCCAACTCATGACTGTGGCTTCGGGAGCGAGGCCGCCTTCTAATATTTCATCCCAACCGATTATTTTTTTACCTTTAGAATTGATGTATTTTTCAATTCGTTTAACGAAATAACTTTGCAGTTCGTGGGTATTTTTCAAACCGTTGTCTTTCATTCTTTTTTGACAATTAGGACATTTCTCCCAATTGGTTTTGGTGGCTTCGTCTCCACCAATATGAATATATTTTGAAGGAAAAACAGCAATAACCTCATCAATTACATTCTGCAAAAACTCAAAAGTAGTTTCTTTACCTGCGCAATAAATATCGGTAATAGGCCATAATCCGCCTGACGGCACCCCAATACGCTGATTAAAACAAGCCAATTCTGGATACGATGCGATGGCACTGCTCACGTGCGCAGGCATCTCGATCTCTGGAATGATTTCGATATTTTTGGTGGCAGCATATTTGACAATTTCTTTTAGTTCTTCTTGTGTCAAAAACCCTCCGTAAGTTCCTTTTTCATCTGGATTTACTGTTAATCTGGCATTCCAAGCTAAATTTTCCTGATCGACTCTCCATGCACCGATTTCGGTTAATTTTGGATATTTTTTTATTTCGATTCTCCAACCCTGATCATCGACCAAATGCAAATGCAAAACATTCATTTTAAGCATAGCCAAACGATCAATAGTTTGAATAACATAGTCTTTATCAAAAAAATGACGAGACAAATCCAACATCAATCCTCTCCATTGAAAACGAGGTTCATCATTTATAACAACATTCGGAATTTGCCATTTAACATTCGATACTACATTTTTGCTTTCAATAGCACTCGGCAGCAATTGTCTAATTGTTTCTAAACCGTAAATAAAACCTGCATTTCCTTTGGCTGTAATCGTAATAACATTTGAGGTAACTTCTAATTTATATGCTTCTTTATTTAAGTTTTCATCTGTTTTAAATTGAATAAAATTACTCTGCGGAATTGCATTTGAAAATTCAGGACTCCATCCTGCAGCGGCACCAAATTTCTCTATTAAAACGGCAGTTATTTCTTTTTGAAAAACATTATTTACAACAAATTTCGTCTTTTCAGAAAATTCAAATACGCCAGGCTGAATAAGTAATTGTGCCGGTTTTGGAATGATTTGAATCTCTTTTTCTGTGTATATTTTCTGAGAATATACAGCACTTACAAAAGTTATAAAAAAAACGATAAGGAATGGTTTTAATATCCTCATAATGAATTATTTTATTGATGGTGTAATTGTAAATTAATAGTAATATTTGTGTCTCATAATAGGTCTTTTAGATTGCCTACAGCTTTTTTTGCGGCTATTGTTTCATTTTGAAAAACATAATAAGCAGCGTGCATTGACGCCCTGTTCTCCTCATTAATTTTTTCCTTTTGCCAAAAAAGAACACTTTCCTGCGCTTTTACAGTTCCTATAAAAGTAATAATGAAAGTTACTATGAATATGTTTTTTTTCATTGCTTTTTTGTTATTTATCCCAAGACATTTTAAACTTTGCATCTTCCATTCTATGTCCGTTTTCGTCATCAGAAACTGCAAAATTAAAACCTGATCTTAAGCTGTAGCCAGCATGTTCACCATTTTTATTCAAAGCAATAAAACCTACTTGCAGGTATTCCATGTCTTTATGGTTTTTATGTTTGTTATAAATGCGTTCTGTAATTTCCTTACAGGCATCGTAAGGCGATTTTCCCTGGCGCATTAATTCGACAACCATTGCACTTCCGGCCGTTCTAATAACAGCTTCTCCGAGACCGGTTGCTGCTGCGGCACCTACTTCGTTGTCAAGAAAAAGACCCGCGCCGATGATTGGGGAGTCACCGACGCGACCATGCATCTTCCAAGCGGCACCACTGGTCGTACAGCCACCGGCAAGATTACCGTCTTTATCCAACATTAACATACTAATTGTATCGTGATTTTCTATATTGATAACTGGTTTGTATTTTGAATCTTCCAGCCATTTTTTCCAATCTTTTTCTGACTCAGGAGTTAATAAATTTTCTTCTTTAAATCCTTCTGAAAGAGCAAACTGGAAAGCACCTTGACCTGCTAACATGACATGAGGCGTATTTTGTAGTACTCTTTTAGCCACCGAAATAGGATGTTTGATTCCTTGCAAAAAACAAACAGAGCCGCAGTTGCTGTTATGATCCATAATACACGCATCCAAAGTTACTTTTCCTTCACGGTCAGGATATCCTCCATAACCTACACTGCGAATATTAGGATCTGCTTCTGGGATTTTCATGCCCGCCTCAATGGCGTCTAAGGCTGATTTTCCTGCTTTTAATTGTTTCCAACTTTCTTCATTTGCCGGAAGGCCATGATTCCATGTTGAAATAATTACGGGCTTTTTTTCTTTTTTACCAGTATTCTCAGTTATATTTTCCTTGTCGTTAGCAAATCCGCTATACCCCAAAGAAGCACTTAGAGCAAATGTCCCTAAAGTGGTTTTTTTTATAAAATCTCTTCTATTCGACATAATTTTATTTTTTATGAAACATTTCGGATGAAAAGTTATGCAATTATGTCTACTTAAATAAGCGATATTGATAACTATTTCGAATCATTTATTTCAAAATGGCTTTTGTTGCTGCAATGGTTTTTAAATTACTATCGGATAAAGCATTACCATCAAAAAAAGAAACCCCTTTGGCTCCATTTTCTTTGGCTAGTAGGATTGCTTCCCTTAATTCTTTATCTGATTTTAATTCTGGAATGTAAATTCCGGTGTTTATTTTGATCTTTTTTTCCTCTAAATCAGATACTCCCTGTTGGGTTGCATAACCTACCCAGTCAATTTCTTCATTATAAAAACTGTGATAAATCATCGGATATACCTCATCAATGTTCCACTTGTCCCAACGCTGGCGTACCATGTGATCTGCCATTTCTGGATAAGGAAATACTGCAGCCGTTAAGTTTTTGTTGTATTTATGAGCAATTTTGTAAGCATCATTTACCACCGATTTTATAGCATTCAATCTAAAGTTTTTCCACTCCATATCGATAGAAGTATTGTGGCTCTTTTTTGGATTTTTATGATGAATTTTTTCAAAAGCTTTGATACATTCATCACAATAACAAAAATCAAATTGCGGTAATTCTTCGTCTTGAACTAAATTGTATTTTGGCAATAAACTAATTGGTAAAAAAATATCTGGAAACCGAATATAATCCAGATGTACACTTTCTATACCTTCTACTTTTGCCAATTCTTCCACCAAGCCCAAAACATGTTCTCTGGACTCTTTTCTTGTTGGGCATAACCATTGATAATAATCGACATACGGACGATTATCAAAACATGATTTTCCCTCTTTACTCACCATGTACCAATCAGGATGTTGCAATGCAATTGAATCTCCAGGTCGGTTCATGGCCATGATCCATGCATGAACTTTTAAACCTTCTTTTGTAGCCAGTGGTACTAATCTTTTTAGCAATTTCGGATCTGTTCCCGTATTGATTAATACTTCGTCAATTCCGCCAGCTTTGTATTTTTTAAATTCTTTTGTGTATTCCGCATCAGCTTTTTTAGCATCAGCGGTAGTCCAGACTCCAAATTTAAAAGTAGTTTTTTCGTCTTTATTTACACATGAAATAGTACTTAATACTACCAAAAAAAGTAGTAATTTGGATAGCTTCATGGTTATTTTAGTTGGATATGATTTGACCATCTTGTTTGATAATTAAGGTTTTATTGGAAAAAGGACTTTTGATTGATATGTTGTATCCTGCCGAATGATTTTCTACTATTGGTTTCAAAATTTTACCATCAACGCTGATGG
Organism: Flavobacterium flavipigmentatum; assembly: GCF_020911905.1. NCBI lineage: Bacteria > Pseudomonadati > Bacteroidota > Flavobacteriia > Flavobacteriales > Flavobacteriaceae > Flavobacterium > Flavobacterium flavipigmentatum. Next base: position 3,896,033 of record NZ_CP087133.1, read on the forward strand.
TTTCTTTAGTAAGACTCGTTAAAGACTTTGCCCATGTTTTGTATTTTTGATAATATTCTTTTTGAGCCCGATACAAATTGTACAACTCCCATCTTACTTTTTCTTCCTGCGGAATTGTAAAAATTTCTTTTTCTTTGGATGAAAAATAAACATAACCCCATTTTTCTGGCTCGTGCATATTGATGACACCCATTGGTGACCAAACCCAATTGTACTCGGGCAAAAATTTTCCGTCGGCATCTTTCTTGCGCATGTAACCGCCATTTTTTACAGTATGTTGCCAATTTACTCTTGAAAAATTGACCCTCCAAAATTTATCTTCAGGTACATTATTTTCGTTATTGGATTTTCTATAAGATGCCCAGGGAATCGCCATTTCTAATACCCAACCCTGATCGATATCGTTTGGATTGTTTAGCGTTCCGTTGATTTTAACTGCCGATTTTAGACCCGGAATATTCCAGTCATTTAAAACAACATTATCATTTTCTCTGTAAGGTTTTGACAAAAATAGATCCCAAGCGGTGTTTAAGGCGTTTATCTCTAATTCGTAATAGTTAAAAGTGTCGCTATCGGGATCTATGAAAACTTCAAAATCGTTGTTGTAAAAAATAATAGTATCGCGCTGTTTCAAATTGGCCCAAACATGTGGCTCCTCCATTTTTGCCAGTATGTAAAAATTGGTATCATCCCAGAGCATTTTAACTTGTGTTGCATATTTTGGTTTTTCGCTATTTGATATGTCCTCAAAAAGATCGGTCCAATCTGCTTTATTCCAAGAAACATCCGATTCTTCTCCATCAATTACAATAATATCACTGGTTTTAGCGGCCACATAGGTTTTGGGCGTAATGGTTTTATTCGATTGTGAATACCCCATTATCGAAAGAAATGCTAAAATGACGGTTAACCATTGAAATTTTGAACCCATATTTTTTTTTCTATAAACTATTATCTTTTGTAAACTGAACAACTTCACTTAATTTACCAAATGCCATGGCAACGACTGTATCTGCTGCTCCATAATAAACGGCCAATTTATCTTCTTCTGTATCGTGCAAAGCGGCACAAGGAAATACGACATTGGGTACATCGCCAACTTGCTCATAAATTTCTGCAGGCCCAAGTAAATAAGGCTGTGTTCTGTATTTTACATTCTCAGGTGCATCAACCTCTAACAGAGCTGCTCCCATTGCATAACGAAAACCATTGCAAGTATTAATCACGCCGTGATATAACATCAACCAGCCTTCATTAGTAAGAATCGGGATGGGCCCTGCTCCCACTTTGGTACATTGCCAGGCACTTTGCTCAAAAGGACTTGGTTTCATTACTAATCGGTGTTCTCCCCAATATTTCATGTCTGGGCTGTAACTGATCCAAATATCTCCAAAAGGCGTATGACCATTATCACTCGGGCGACTTAACATCGCGTATTTTCCGTTTATTTTTTGAGGGAATAATACCCCATTTCTGTTAAAAGGTAAAAAAGCATTTTCGCACTGAAAAAATTCTTTAAAATCAAAAGTATAACCAATTCCAATCGTTGGGCCGTTATAACCATTACACCAAGTGATCCAGTAGCGATCTTCGATAAAAACCACACGAGGGTCATATTTATAAGCCGATTCGATCATTTCGGTATTCCCCGATTGCATTACAATTGGCTCGTGATTAATGTCCCAGTCGATTCCGTTTTTACTAAAACCAGCAAAAATATTCATTTGAACCGCTTTGTTATCACATCTAAAAACACCTGCAAAGCCATCTTCAAAAGGAACAACTGCGCTGTTAAAAACACTATTTGATGAAGGTATTGCATATCTTTCTATAATGGGATTATTAGAATATCTCCACATTACATTATTGTTGTTTTCTGGTCTGTCTTGCCAAGGAATTGTGCTCATTTTACTTTATTTTGTTTGTTTTTTATATTAAATATTTTTTAACACCATCAAAACCAATGCTTCTATGTGTTACATTTTTATTTCTAAAAACTTTGTAAAAGTTTGAATCTTTAATAAAGTTTTATATTCTTACTACTCCACTCAATTTGTCATCCTGACGAAGGAAGGATCTGCGCAAGAAGCTCCTCGTGAAAATTAGCCAATCTTTGTAGAGTTTCTCTCTAAGATTCCTCGTTCCTCGGAAAGACAAACTTTGGCGTAAAACTTTGACACAATTGCTATAAGTATTAATCCTGTATTTTTCGAACCTTATCTAACCAAGTAAATTTTAATATCGTTGTTGTCACTAAAAACACTACTAATGCTGTAATTGCTTTCGGATAATCTTTAATAATAAAAAATATCGGAAGTAAAATCATACTCGATTGCCACACAATCCCGATGACACAATTGAGCATATCTCGGAAGAAATCATTATTTTTTTCGAAAGACTGATCTTCTAATTTTAGTGTTTTGTATACGGGATTCCACCATCCCCAAGGTCTTACATTTTTATAAAAAGACCTTAAAACGTCCATATCTGTTGGTTTACTGAGAAAAGTTCCAAGAAGGCAACCTAAAATAGAAAACCCAAATATTACCGGAAATAAATAAATAGCCTGTACCTCTGACAAATCATATAAAAATGATCCCGGTGTAAAATTTCCTTTATTTTGCCCTAAAACAAACTGAAAAGAAGCTACCAATAAACCAGCAAACATTCCCCAGAAATATCCCCATCCGTTAAAACGCCACCAAATCCATTTTAAAAAATTGGCGGCTACATAACCACCGTACAAAGCACTGGTAATCCATAAAGTTAGTGAGTTGATTGAGTCTGCAAAAAAACCCATAAATACTCCTAAACCTACCACCAAAAAAGAAGAAATCTGACTTACTTTTATATAATGAGCATTTGTAGCAACTGGTTTGAAATACTTTTTATAAATATCATTTACAATATAAGCAGGCCCAGCATTTACAAAAGCCGAGAAACCTGACATAAATGCCGCTAGTAAACCAGCTAACAAAATACCTTTTATCCCAACAGGAATATATAAATTGACCACTTTTGGCATTAGTAATTCCAGGTCGGCTCCTGTTAAACCAGTATTTGCATTTAGTTCCGGAGCTAAATTCATCAAAGCAATTACCACAATTCCGGTAATTAATAAATACCTCGGAATAAACAAAATCAGGTTGGTAAAACCACTCATATAAGCCGCTTCTTTTACCGATTTGGTAGAAAGAATGCGCTGCAAATCGTAACTTGGCGTTGGCCCGGCAATACTAGCAAAAAAGCCTTTAAATAAGGTCATTCCGATAAAAGCGCCAAACATTTTGTAGCCTTCAGAATCAATGAGATTATTAAAGGTCTGAAACTTATCGCTCCACTGGGTTTCGAACTGCCATCCGAAGAAAACATTTTTCCATTCTTCGGTTATAACCGAATTAATTTGAACATCTGTATAATTGACAAATGCGTAACTGGCAATTAAAACACCCGCAATAATCATGATTAAATATTGTACCACTTCTGTGGCTACTACAGAAAACATTCCGCCTTTTACCGTGTAAATTGTAGTTAAAAGAATAATTATTAATGCATAAGAACGCTCAGAGGTTAGCAAAATTAAATCTCCGTAATGAAGCGTTAAATCCCAAGGAAGAATAATAGTTACAAATTTCCCGATTCCTTCAAAAAAGTAAGCGATAAAACCAATTGTAGAAATAATGGCAAAAATAGCTACTATAATGTGTGATGCTTTTCCGGCTCTGTCGCTTCCAAATCGGGTTAAAATCCATTCAGAACCTGTCATTACTTTCGATCTTCGTATCCAAACGGCGAGGAACATCATTACAAAAATCTGATTCCAAATCGGCCACAGCCACATAAACATAAAACTCTTTACTCCGTACAAAAACAGCACTCCGATCATCCAGGAAGTCCCCGAAACATCAAACATTCCTGACCCATTGCTTAGCCCTAAGAAATACCATTTGATTGTTTTTCCACCAAGGAAATAATCATCCAATCCTTTTGATGCTTTTCGTGAAATCCAGATTCCTATACCTACCGAAAGCAGTATATAAGCTACTATAATTGATACGTCAATAATATCCATTAATTTTATTTATTAGTTAGTTACGCTCGTTTTTATTTTTTAATTCCCCAGTTTTTATTGGGTTCCGCTCCCATCACAAAGTGTAGAATCCCGCCTTGTAAAATTTGCTGATGCGTGATGAGTGTTTTGTTGAATGGAACACCGTTTAATGTCGCCGACTGGATGTAAAAATTTTTATCGGAAACCTTTTCTGCTTCGATTACAAAGGTTTTTCCGCCTTGAAGATGTATCGTTGATTTTTCGAAAATTGGACTTCCGATTTCGTATTCTCCCGAAGCCGGATTCATCGGATAAAATCCTAATGAACTAAAAACATACCAAGCCGACATCTGACCGCAATCTTCATTACCACTCAATCCGTTTGGCGTTGTATTGTATTGTGTATCCAAAATATGACGTACCCAATATTGTGTTCTCCAAGGCTCATTGGCTTTATTAAACATATAAGCAATATGATGACTTGGCTCGTTGCCGTGCGCATATTGCCCAATTAAACCCGAAATATCAGCCGAAACATTGTTTCCTGTAATTTCTGAACTCTCCGTAAAAAGTTGCTCCAAACGTTTGGTAAAAATGGCATCACTTCCGTGAAGTGAGATAAAATCCTCTACATTTTGTGGTACAAACCAACTGTGTTGCCACGCATTTCCTTCGGTATAATCGGTATGTTCTCTATGGTTCGAATGTTTGGGATCAAAAGGTTCGTTCCATGACTTTCCATCTTCCGATTTACCTCTCATAAAACCCGTTTTCGAATCAAATAAATATTGATAGGCTTTAGAACGATTTAGAAAAAATTGATAGTCCTCTGTTTTCCCTAAAGCTTTTGCCATTTGTGCTACACACCAATCATCATAAGCATATTCTAAAGTAATAGTAACCGACTCGTCTAATAAATTATACGGAATATAGCCGTATTTTTTGTAGAAATTTAATCCACGTTCGTCTTGCATCATTGTGGCTTTCAAGGCTTCGTAAGCTTTTTCCGCATCAAAACCTTTAATTCCTTTTAGATATGCATCTACAATTACAGGAATAGAATGATAGCCCGTCATTGTATTAGTTTCATTGGCATAAAGTGTCCAAACGGGCAATATTTTTTTTGTATCATAATAGGCGACCATCGAGTTTACCATATCCGAAACCTTGTCTGGAGCCAATAAAGTCAACAGAGGATTTTCGGCCCTAAAAGTATCCCATAGTGATAAGGTCGAGTAAGCAGTATAATCATTTGCTGTAACAATTTGATCATCTTCTCTCCTAAACTGACCGTTTTTATCACTATAGGTTACAGGGGCAATCTGAGCGTGATACATCGCCGTATAAAAAATGGTTTTTAAAGAATCTGTGGGAGTTTCCACAGTAATTGTACTCAAAGCAGTGTTCCAAATTTTGGTAGCTTTTGATTTTGCTTTTTCAAAGTTAGAATTATCACCCTCCAGATTATCTTTGGCATTAGCCACACTCACAGAAGACAGCGCTACTTTTACCAATAATTTATCTGTATTTGCGGGATCAAAAAATAACTGAGCCGCAGTATTTTCTCCTTCTGCACTATTGCCGGTAATAACACTTTTATTAGCAATTAAAACAGATTCTGCAATAGGTTTTGAAAATTGAGCAACAAAAAATACTTTCTGATTTTTTGCCCAACCTATACTGTAGCGATAGCCACTAATGGTATATTTATCTTCAACTTTAAGGGATGTTTTTAAGGCTTTGTCCCAGTTGATTGCAAAACCAAGATCGATCACGACCGATTGCTTGTCGCCTTTAGTAAAGGTATATTTATGAAAAGCAGTGCGTTGTGATGCTGTTAACTCTACATTAATTTTAGGATCTTCAAGAAAAACCTGGTAATAACCCGGTGTTGTTTTTTCGTTAACATGATTGTATGATGATTTATAAGGTAATTGATCTCGAGAAGTTGTTTTGGTCGTTAAATCGACTTTTTTATTAATGGGCATGAATAGAATGTCTGCCAAATCACCAATTCCGGTACCACTTAAATGCAAATGGCTAAAACCAGCCACAGTAGCATCAGAATAATGATATCCCGAGCACCAATCCCAGTTTGAAATACCATTATCGGGACTCACCTGCAACATCCCGAAAGGAACAGTTGCGCCGGGATAGGTATGGCCGTGACCACCTGTACCAATAAGCGGATCAACATGGTTGGTAAAAAGTGTTTGCTGATGAGTATTTTTATTTACATTTATTTTGCAACTTGCAACTAAAATAATCAACAAAACTAGCAATGTAAAATTCTTCATGGAGCACAATGTTAATTTAACTTTAAATTTAGATAAATTTGGTTTTTATTAAAAGTAATTTAGACGGACAACACTTAAACTTAGATAAACATCAAAAAAAGTCACAAAAAATACTATAATTATGAATTTCAATTCCGGCAAATTATATCGAATACCGCTTCATTATCATATCATCTTTTGGCTGACTTATTTTTTATTTAATACCTTTCGATGGGGAAGCTATTTTAATGATTATCTATATTCCTTTAAAACAAATTTATTAGGATTTCCGATTCACATGACGTTGTGTTATTTGAATATTTTAATTTTTATGCCATATTTGGTATATCGAAAAAAATATATCCTCTATATTATTTCGGTTTTAGCGGCTATATTTATGATGGTGATCGTAAAATTTAATCTAACCTATTTATTGATAACCCATGAAGTTTGGCCCGAAGGTCCTGAAACCATAGACAAATTAACGCTCAACTATACCATCGACATGATGATGGGAGAACTGTATGTCATGACTTTTGTAACGGCAATAAAGATCACTTTGGATTTTTTAAAAGAACAAAAAAGAGTTACTGATCTTGAAAGATCACAGTTAGAGACCGAATTGCTTTTTTTAAAATCTCAAATTTCTCCGCATTTCTTCTTTAATACGCTTAATAACATTTATTCTTTATCGGTAGAAAAATCAAACAAAACACCTAAAATAGTTCTAAAGTTATCTGAATTAATGCGTTACATGTTATACGAAACAAAAAGTAAGCGCCAAACTTTAGAAAACGAGATACTTTGCATTCAAAATTATCTTGATTTAGAAAGAATTAGAAATGATGATCGCCTTGAGGTAAACATGTCTATTTCCGGAGACATTCACGATAAAGAAATATCTCCAATTATATTATTGACCTTTATTGAGAATGCTTTCAAACATGGCGTTAATAAAAACACCGGAAAAGTAGTTATAAATATTAATTTTAAAATTAAAGGAGATTTTCTACATTTTACAATTTCGAACCCAACGCCAGAAATTACACAACACAAAGAAAATTTTAACAAGTCAAGTGGTATAGGTATAGAAAATGTTAAAAAAAGACTTGAACTTGGCTATAATAAAAATGATTATAAGCTTTCATTTAAAAATAAAAAGGATATTTTTGTTGTTAAACTTGTCATTAAAGTCTCTTGAGACACACTGCTTTTTTTCTAAAAAGTGATCGCTACAAAAATTATTTCGCTCAAATAATAACAACCAGAAATGAAAATAAATTGCCTAATTATAGATGATGAGCCATTGGCTATTAATGTTATTAAAAATTATTTAGATCCTATTGAAAATTTTGAGGTAATCAATACTTTTAGTAATCCAATAGAAGGTCTTAATTTTTTGAAAAACAACAAGGTAGATGTGATTTTTCTTGACATCAATATGCCTGTTCTTGATGGTATTAATTTTATTAAAAGTCTGGATAACCCTCCATTGCTTATTATTACGAGCGCATATAGTCAGTTTGCGATCGAAACTTACGAATTAGACGTGTTGGATTATCTGGTAAAACCAATTGAGTTTCCGAGATTGATGAAGGCATTAAATAAGGTAAGTAAAAGACTGGAAAACAACACCCAAGTAATTACAGAAAATAATCCTGAAAGCCCTTTTATTTTTGTTAAAATTGACAAAAAAAGAATGAAGAAAATTTTCTTTAATGAAATTCTAGTCATAGAAAGCCTGAAGGATTATTTAAAAATAAATACTTTAACAGGCAAATACATCATACACAGCACATTATCTGATTTTACAGAATTATTACCCGAAAGAAATTTTTTAAGAATACACCGATCTTACACGATCGCCATCGATAAAATTGATGCTGTTGAAGGAAACAGTATTGAGATTGAAGGCCTTAGATATGTTATCGGTAGATCTTACATCGACCATGTAAAACAAAGAATTTTAAATTCTCCTATGTAAAAAAATTAAGTTCTCCTTCTTAAAAGCATGCCGTTTTGCGCTTTTTTTCTACACTAAATTTATAGCATCTTTATAAAACAAAAAAAATGCAACCATAAATGATTGCATTTTAAACATATAGGTAACTAACCAAATAAACCACATGAAATAGTTTATTAATTTTCTAAAACAATACCAACCTAAAAATGGTATCGTTTAAATGCTTCAATTGCCGAGTAATCAGCCAGTCCTAAAGCATGATATTTTTCTGCTGTCAATCTGTTTCGATCTTCAACTCTTACCCAAAATTCTCTACTGTCATCTCCCTGAAACATCACTCCATCTTTTTGAGATTGGTGATAGAAAATAGCATGACGTTTTTTAAGCACCTGATCCGGACTCATAGGAACTGCCATCTCAATCTGATAGGACTCCCATTCGTGCCAAGCTCCTCTATACAGCCAAACCCAGCAATCATTCATAAAACTATTGTGTTTTAGTCTTTTTAGAGCTTCAAATAAGCTATCCAGGCAAACTTTATGTGTTCCGTGCGGATCGGCCAGATCTCCGGCGGCATAAATTTGATGTGGTTTTACTCTTTCGATAATGTCACACATAATTTGTATATCTGCCTCTCCAAGATTATTTTTCTTTACTGTTCCTGTTTCATAAAAAGGCAAATCAAGGAAATTTACATTTGAATCTGGCACGCCTAAATATCTCGTCGCCGCAAGAGATTCGCTTCTTCTAATTAACCCTTTTAATTTTCTAACTTCCAGTGAATCAATATCATTCTCTTTTTTAGTTTTTAAAAAGTTGATAATATCTTTAGACTCATTAGAATTTGCATTTAATGCCTTTGAAATTTCGGCAAACTTTAAAGCCTCTTCATTAGAAACTGCTATGTTTCCTGAAGTTTGATAGGCAATATGTACATCGTGTCCCTGTTCTACAAGTCGATCAAAAGTTCCTCCCATCGAAATAACATCATCATCAGGATGCGGGCTAAAAATGATAATTCTTTTTCTCTCAGGCGTAGCACGTTCCGGCCTGTAAGTATCATCAGCATTGGGTTTTCCACCTGGCCAGCCAGTAATGGTCTGCTGCATTTTGTTAAACATTTTAATATTCAAATCGTATGCAGTTCCTTCTTCTGTCAAAAGACTAGACATTCCATTATCGTTATAATCTTTATCCGTTAGTTTAAGAAAAGGCTTTTTAGTCAGTTCGCTCAGCCATGCTACAGCTTTTAGTTTTAGCTCTTCTGTCCATACAACAGATTTGACGAGCCAAGGCGTTTTTACGCGGGTTAATTCTGATGAAGCTTCAATATCCAGAACAAACGTCGTATTTTTATGTTCTTGCAAATACGTTGCAGGCACTCTCGAAGAAATCTCTCCTTCTATTGTTTGTTTGATAATTCCTGCTTTACTGATTCCCCATCCAAGAAGAACAATTCTTTTAGCATTTTTTACAGTGCCAATTCCCATTGTTATTGCTTTTCTGGGTACATTATCTATTCCTAAAAATGATGATGCAGCATCCTGACGTGTCAAGTGGTCAAGTGTTATACTTCTTGTGCCCGAATTTACGTGAGATCCTGGTTCATTAAATCCGATATGTCCCGTTCTTCCAATGCCCAATAACTGAAAATCCAATCCGCCATAAGCCTTAATTTTCATTTCATAATCAATGCAATATTGCTGTAAATCTTCACTCTTTATTTTTCCGTTAGGAATATTAATATTTTCTGCGAGAATATCAACATGATTAAAAAGATGTTCATGCATAAAATGATAGTAACTCTGAATATTATTTCTGTCCATCGGATAATACTCGTCTAGATTGAAAGTTACTACATTGGCAAAACTTAAACCTTCTTCTTTATGCAATCGCACCAATTCTTCGTAAACTTTTATTGGTGATGATCCAGTTGCTAGTCCCAAAACACAAGGTTCGTTTAATTCTTCTTTTCTTTGAATTATGTTGGCGATTTCCTGTGCTACCAATATTGAAGCTTCATGAGACGATTCGAAAATAACGTTATGAATCTTTTCAAAACGAGTTTCTTCAAACTTTCCTGCCTCACTAAAATTTATGCTTTCCTTAATCATTTAATGCTATTTCGTTTATCATTAGTATAAAATTAAGAATTAGCCTGTCGATTAAATCAAAAATTCGACCAATAACCTATCAACTTCGGCAAAAGACATTTTTTTAGACTTGTATTTTATTCAATCCCTAAAACAGAAATAATTACTCCACAATACTAAGCTCTCCTATAGTTACAGTCTTAGATTTGTCAAGACCTGATTTAGCTACAAAACGTAAATATCTTGCTCTTACCGGATCGAATGTTTTGATTTGCTCTATTGGGTTATTCTTTATATTTGAATACTCGCCCTCTGATTGTTTAGTCCAAGTTTTTCCGTCTATACTACTATAAAATTCATAGTTCGAAATTAAATTAAGAGGATTGCCTACTTGTTGCGGAGTGTAAGTAAACCCTTTTATGGTGATCTCGTTTCCTAAATCAATAATTACTTCTTGTGCATGTTGATTGACATCTTCCTCAAAACCCCAGGTTGTGCCAGGATTACCATCAATAATTTTATTCACTGTTTTTAAGTCACCACTGGAAGCTGAAACAACTTTCCAATTTTCTTTAGAAACACCATACTTAACAATTCGAATAGCACTACTTATTTTCTCTTTATTATGTAATGAAATAGCTTTTATTTCGACTGCTTTATCATACTTAAAAGAACCACTGTATTTAAAGCTTTTTGCAGTAGGTTTTGTCCCATCAAGAGTATAATAAATCGTATTTTCTGCTTCGGAATCCATAGAAACCATTCCGTTTTTATCTCTTTGTACAGCTGGCATTCGCACGAAAGTAGGCGCATTAAAGGCCTGAATATTAGAAATCACAATACTTGCTTTAGAATCTATGATATTAATCCTAAGCGCAGAAGCTGTCACTCTTTTTGTTCTCAATATTCTTTTATAACCAATAGTTGTTTCATTGGCAATAGTTTGCCATTCTCCATCTACTTTTGCTTCAACTGTAAATACTTTAACCCGCTGTCCTAATTTGATATATTCTTGCAATAAAATCCGATTGAAAGCTGTTGGTTTTTTAAATGTAAATAATATAGAAGCTTTTTTTACAGTATCATCCGTTGCCCAATATGTTTCTTTATTTCCGTCAATTGTATTTTTAGCACCATATTCTGTACTATTTCCTCTCCAATTACTGGCACTAACTTTACTTTTTGCAAGTACTTCTGTCTTGAAATCCTTTTTAATAATGGCTGCATATTCTTTTAATCTTTGAATATCATTTTCATGAATCAATCCTCTTTCATCAGGAGGAATATTCAATAAAAAAGTAGAATTACGACCTATAGAATGATAATAAAAATCTACCATTTCGTCTAGTGTGTGCACTTTATCATCTTCTACAGCATGATAAAACCAACCTGGTCGTATCGACACATTGGTTTCTCCAGGAACCCATTTTTCGCCATCCTCATGACCAGACATGTATTCTGTATAATGCACTTTTCCAGCTAAGTCATCTTTTTGACGTAAGAGACTCCAATTGGTTTCATGGGCATAACCTTCCTCGTTGCCTATCCATCTGGCCTCCGAAGGTCCAATACCCCAAACCAATGTTTTGGGTGCTATTTTATATATTAACTCATAAGTTTCATCCCAATTGTAATATTCTAAAGTATTTATTTTTCTAATTTCATTAGCACCTCCATAGTAACCATCGCCACCATTTGCTCCGTCAAACCACATTTCAAAAACATCTCCATAATTGGTTAGTAATTCTTTTAATTGATTTCTAAAATAAGTAATGTAGGCAGGTTTACCATAATCAGGATTATTTCTATCCCAAGGTGAAAGATACAACCCTAATTTAAGTCCATATTCTTTACATTCAGCAGCCAATTCTTTAACCAAATCACCTTTGCCATTTTTCCAAGGAGAATTTTTCACAGAGCGTTCTGTGTACGCCGAAGGCCACAAGCAAAATCCATCATGATGCTTTGCAACCAATATAATTCCTTTCATTCCAGCTTCTTTAGCAGTACGAGCCCATTGACGGACATCTAAATCACTTGGATCGAACAGTTGTGGAGATTCATCACCATACCCCCATTCTTTATTTGTAAACGTATTTAATGAAAAATGAATAAATGCATAGAATTGCATTTCGTGCCAGTCCAATTGTTTTTGCGTTGGTAAAGGGCCAAACGGCTCAGGAGGTGTAACCCGCTTCTGACTATAAATTGGAGTTAGCAAAATAAAAAAACTTAGTAATAGAAAAATATTTTTCATCGCAGTTTTGATTAACATTTTGTTATTAAAATAGTAACAACACAATATTAAGGAAAAAGACATCTCTGATAAATACTATTTCGACCAACAACCTTTTTTAAAGAGTTTTGGTAAAATTTCGATGTTAAAAAAAATCCACAAGAAAAACATGATTTAAAAAAAAGAGGAAATCAAGTTAACTCAACCATTAAAAATAATTTTAAAAGTGGTTCCTTTTCCTAATTGACTCTCAACAGTCACTCGCCCATTCATGGACTCAATCTGATTTTTCGTTATGTAAAGCCCTATACCATTGGCATTTTCGTGCTTGTGAAATGTTTTGTACATTCCAAACAACAGATGTCCGTACTTTTCCAGATCAATCCCTAAACCATTATCTTTTATGGTAAACACTTTCTGTTCGTTTTCTACAAAAAAATTAAATTCAATTATTAAAGACTTTTCAGGATTGGCATATTTAATTGCATTCGTACATAAATTTTGCAAAACACTTTCAAGGTAGGCGGGATTAAAATTAATCGTAGCATCTTTAGGCACATTATTTACAATGGTAGCATTATTTTTAAAACTGTAAGCACTAACAATATTAAGCACTCTGCTTAAATAATCGCTCAAATTGAGAGGCTTTACAACAATATCCTTATTGTTCTGTATATTGACTATTTGAGATAAATCTTCAATTGTTTTATTTAAATCATTAGAAACAATTCGAAGATACTTCATCGTCTCCCGTTTTTGAGCAAAACTATCCTCCAAATCAAGCATATCCAAAAGAAGCTTAAAATTGCCCGCATGCGAATTTAAATTATGTGATACAATATGTGAAAAATTCAGTAATCTGTTATTGTTTTGGCTGGATAACTCCGTTTTATTTATCACCTTTGATTCTTCTTTTTCCTTTTGAGATGCATCGTATGTACCAATGTCTGTATGCTGTATTTTAGAATCTGTTATGTCTGTAATTCGTCCGTAAAAAATAATACTTTGATCACTATTTATCTCACTTGTTGAGGAAATTTTAAACCAACATAACCCTTTGATGGGTAATTCTACCCTAAAAATAGTGTCCCATCTTTTTCCTTCTTTGATCGAGTCAAATAAAGATTGTTTCACAAGTTTCTTATCTTCCTGATGAATTTGATTATAAATATAAAATACTTTATTTATAAAAATCTCATCTTCTGATATTTCAAACATTTCATACGCCGAATCATTTACAAATGGCAGATCGTAATCATTATTTGGCGATACCGTTAATACAAAAAATGCATCTTGGATGTTGTCAAACAATTTTACTTTCAATTGATTAACAGTGTTTTCTATTTTCGTTTTATAAAAATTGAATTCCATAATTGTACTTTTTATAAATTAATAAATTTCTACATATTCTCTTGATTAATTATTATATTTTTTCTTCAAAATACAACTGAAAAAGGTTAATTAAATCAGGTAAATTATCTATTCCAAGTTTTTCGAAAATTCTGTTTTTATAGCTATTGACTGTAACAATATCTTTCTTTGACTTTAATAATTCCAGAATTTCTAAGTTTCCATATCCTTTGATTAACAATCTTGCGACTTCAATTTCTTGATTTGATAAAATATCCAACGGATTTACTATTGTTTTTGAAATAAAAGAATCTAAGATTCTCTCTTTTATATTTTGACTCATATATTGCCCTGATGAAATCATAGTATTAATTGCAAATTTCATTTCATCTTCTGAACTTCCTTTATTCAAATAGCCTGATGCCCCATTATTCAGGTATCGCATAGCATAAATATTTTCATCACAGGCAGAAAATACAAGTATTTTAATATCTGGTTGGATTGCTTTTATTTCTGCCAGAATATTCAAACTATTGCCATCCGGAAAATGAACATCCAGAACCAGTAAATCAACGTAAACTTCACTTAGTATTTTAAAAATATCTTTGAAAGATCCTGCTTTAAAAACCTCAGCATTTAAAAATAAATCCTTAAATATCAACGAAATACCTTGACGCACTACGCTGTGATCATCGGCAATTAAAAAATTATATTGATCTGATGATTTCATTTGTAATTAAATTATTGCAACTCTGTTCACTAACTCATCAACTATTCTAGAAATGTTTACTCGAAACAATCATAGGTCTTTAAAATTTATACCAGATTTAATATTAAATTAAAAGTAACCTTGGTACCTTTGCGTTCTTTACTTTCTACATGTATTTCTCCTCCAAATAATTCGACTATTTCCTTACACAGGTTCAAGCCTAAACCTACACCTAAATCATTGACTTTTGTCGAGACTGTTCCTTGATAATATAGCTCAAATATGTTTTTTAAGTCATTTTCGGCAATACCAATTCCTTGATCTTGAACTTCTATTTTTAAATTCAGTTTAGTCCCCGAAATATAGTCCAGATCAATAGTAATTATTATCAATCCATTTTCTGAAAACTTATTTGCGTTACCAATTATGTTATAAAAAAGCTGATGAATTTTTATAGCATCTGACACTACTTCATAATCAAAATCTAAGTTAGAATTTACCTTTATTTTATTTCCTTTGGTTTCGACCAACGAAGCCATAGAAGAAATAATCTGCTTGATTTCTGTTTGTAAATAAAACTTCTTGTTATTTAATTTTGGTTTATGATTTTCATCTTTAGAATACTCTAAAATCTGATTCGCTAAAAGTTGCAGTGAATTAGTAGTAAACTGGATAGATTTGAAAGTTTCTTTTATTTCAATATCTTTTATCGAGGAACTTATCATTTTACTATAAATAGAAATAATACTCAAGGGAGACCTAATTTCATGGCTTATCATACCCATAATTCTATTCTTAAAATTCAGGCTTTGTAGTATCTTATTCTGCGCATTTGTTAATCTTTTTTCATATCCAAAAGCCATTCGTGTAAAACTGAAAAGTATAATTGATATTACAAACATTAATACTAAAAGCAGGATTATAGAATAATTTCTAACTGTGATATTTGATTTGTATCTGTCCTCCAGCTGTTTTTGAGTGTTCTCTTGAAGCGCACTCAAAGAATTACTGTAATTAGGTATTATTTGTCCTTGCAAGTCGAGGAGTTTGCTATTAAGTTGGGTCAATTTTGAGTCTTCATTTGTCAAACTCGAAAAAGACTTTTTTAAGTTATTAAATTCATTTTCATAATATTTATTGGTAGCATTAAAAACATTTTCTACCTGATTTTCAATGCTTCCTGAAACTACTTTATCATTATATTTCATCGTAACAATGATATTAAGATGCTCTTTTTGCACATCAATTTTACCAGCTAATGCATCTCCAAGTCTTAAGAACAATCCTTTGCGTGATACACTGTCAACTTTTATATAAAAATCTGTTTTAATACTGTCTAAAATCTTTTTATATTCAAATTTATTGAGCTTAAATGAGTCTGATGAATATTTTTTATCGGGATTAATTTGTATTGCTATAATAGAATCAATATCAGATTTTAAAGACAAAATATCAGATTCTGACTTGCTCTTTTCCATCAAAATCCTTTTAAATTCCTGATTTTTTTCGGTAAATAAACTCAAACTATCCACTAGACGATTTATCTCGTTAAGAGAACCCGTATAATTTTGAAAAGAAACCTCATCTTTATAATGTATATAATCATTAAAATACTTTTGAGAATTAATGAAGGACCTATTTACTTTATTGGTTACAAGTGAAATTTTATTTAAGGTGTTGATAGATTCAAAAGCTTTCGCAATCTGGACTTCATTTGAAGTTTCGTTATACCAGAGGATAATGACAACAACTTGCAAAAAAACAACACATGCCAGCAAAGTATAATGAATTACTTTCCTGTATCTAAATTTTAGTTTTATAAAACTAAACGTATTACCTATAAAATGCTTTCTGATCAAAATTTATATTTTAATTCAATTTTTGAATTTATATTTATGTTTATTTATGAGTTGAAGGCAAAAGTACTTCTCTAAAGCAAAACGTTCTGTAGTACGTTTGACAATCCTACGTAGAACTTGTTCTACAATTTATTTGGTTATTAACGCTACTTCTGGGCAGAATTAACAAAAATCATGAAGCATATTTATCTTTACAAAACAGATATAATAAATTCGCTCCGTCTGTTCATCTGATGTTCTTCCTCGGTACATTTTACATTATCAGAGCACTTATTTACAAGTTGATTTTCTCCATAACCTTTGGCAATTAATCTGTTGGAAGCAATCCCGTTTTTCACAAGCCATTCCTTTGTTAGTCTAGCTCGTTTGTCTGATAAATTCTGGTTGTATTGAGCAGTTTGACGGCTATCTGTATGTGAACGAATATCTAGTTGCATTTTTGGATATTGATTCAAGACATCTAATATTTTTTCAAGATCTAAAGCAGCTACTGTGCTTATAGTAGATTTATCGACCTCAAAATAAATCATTTTTATACCAAAACACTTACCAAGATCATCACCAACCGTTACTACGCAATCTGCCTTTTCCATGAAAATGGGTAAATTCGTTTTTCCGTTTTGTTTCGAGATACTAACACTTTGTTCCTTGGTTGTATATTCCTCCTTTTCAACTCTTAGGACATACGTCATATCACATTCGACAGTAAAAGTATAATTGCCGTTTTGATCAGAATAAGTGCTACTTATTGTTTTAAAATCAGCATCATATAAAGTCAGTTTTGTGTTTGGTAAAACCTCGCCGGTTACAACATCTTTTAGCACTCCGCTTAATTCTTGGGAACAATCTAAACTTCTTGTTTCCAAAAATTGGTAAATATCATCAGAGCCTAGTCCGCCATCTTTATTTGATGAAAAAAAGCCTCTTCGGGATTTAGAATCGATGATGTAGGCAAAATCATCTTTAGGAGAATTTACATCGGCTCCAATATTCTGAATATTACTTATGCCTTTGTCGTCAATTTTGCCAACAAATAAGTCCAATCCTCCAAGTCCAGGATGCCCGTCTGAAGCGAAATAGATTTCATTTTGATCGGTTACATAAGGAAAAGTCTCTTTTCCTTCGGTATTGATTCCATGTCCAAAATTTACAGGAATACCAAAATTACCACTGTTGTCTATACTCACTTTATAAATATCTGATTGACCAATAGTTCCCGGCATATCAGATGCAAAATACAATGTTTTTTGATCGGGACTTAATGCGGGATGCGCCGTACTGTAGTTGTCGCTACTAAAGGTAACTTCTGTTACATTGACCCATTTATTATTTTCAAGTGTAGCTCTGTATATTTTTACTAAAGTGTGTTTGTTTTCATCTTTTCCTTTTCTTCCATGAATGTAATTATTTCGAGTAAAATAAACCGTTTTGCCATCTTTTGTAAAAGTGGGAGTCGACTCATGAAATTTTGTATTAATTTTTGATTTTACCTTTTTCGGTGTATTCAGATTAAAATCAGTATCAATATCCGATTGATATAAATTTGTAAAATATTCGCCAGTCCATTTGTGTTTTCGCTGCGTAAAATTTCCAGTATCTCTTGCAGAGGTAAAAAATATTTTATCCAAATAAAAAGCAGTTCCGTAATCCGAATAAGGAGTATTTATTTTTGAATTTTCAATGATATAACGACCAGAATTGGCTTTGATCTCCTCAAGATAATTTCTATCTTCCTGATACAATTTTGATCGAGTATCATTTCCGGATTTTTGATTGAATAAATCAATCATTTGAGTCGATTTTTCTATATTTCCAATCGATTTTAAAGATTGATCGTAACGATAATAATATTCTGGTTCTGCTTCACTATTCATTGCAAATAATTCCCCGTACCATTTTGCTGCCTTATCAAACTGAGAGTTGAAATAAAAAGAATTACCTAGCTTTTTAAACATACTTTCAGATTTATATCCTTTCTCCGCTATTCGTTCATAAGTTTTAATTGCATCTACATAAGCATAGTTATCGTAATTCTTATCAGACGAGGCTATTTTGCTTTGTTGTGCATACGTATTAAATGAAAAAGCACTAATTATTGTGACGTAAAGGAGTATATATTTTTTCATAATAAATATTTTTTAGAAAAAACGTGGAGTTGTCATTTTATCATTATTTTTAAATAATTCATAACGCAGGAAAATTTCATGTGATCCTGAATTATAGTTATTTAACTGAGTCGTTTCACGATCATAACCATAACCGATATACATTGCATCGTTGATTTGAAACCCTGCCATGGCGCTAAATGCCGCATTCCATCTATAAGCAGCTCCAACTACAAACTTGTCCATAAACATGAAATTGGCAGAAATATCTGCTTGCAAAGGTGCGCCTTCTACCATTTTTGCGAGTACAGCTGGTTTGAATTTGATAGAACCATAATCGTCCAGATTAAAAACTAGACCTCCCATAAGATAATAATTGATTTTATCCCTGTAGATTGCTATATCATTATCATTATAACGATTAGTTTCAATAAAATTCGGCACTGATAAACCAATATAGGCCTTACTAGAATGCCAATAAACCCCTGCCCCAATGTTTGGAGAAAATTTGCTATCAAAGTCCTGAAACTGAATATCGCCCTGATTTTCAGGATTTAATTTATTAATGTCGAGATTAAATAAGTTCCCGGTTCCTTTTATACCAAAGGATAGTTTAAAATCAGCCGAAGTTTGTACTGTATAGGAAAGATCTATAGAAAAATTATTCTCATTGGTTGGACCAATTTTATCATTGACTAATGAAATTCCTACTCCCAAATTACTATTGTTTATTGGAGTATTTATAGAAAAACTACTTGTTACTGGTGCTCCGTCAAGCCCAACCCATTGCGTACGGTACAAACCAAAAATACTTAGAGCTCCACGCGAACCAGCATAGGCTGGATTAATATTTATAGTGTTGTACATATATTGTGTAAATTGAGCATCTTGCTGAGCGTGACTTACAATAGCTGTAAAGATCAAAACGAAAGAAAATAATTTTGTTCTCATAATAGATATTTATTATTTTATGAAAGCTAGTTGAGTCAAAAGAGAAATAAAAGCCAATCTAAAAACAGCATTTTATTGTTTTAGCATAATTCAAAGCTGTTATTAAGTTTACTATTTTTTTTACTCCACTATTTTTAATCTATTGTTTGTTAATATATAGATACCCTGACTTTTCAATCGTTCTGCTTCCTGTATTGTATTTCAAAATATAAAAGTAAGTTCCTGCAGGAAGTCCTTCCCCCCTATCGATAGTTGTTCGTCCATCAGAATATCCTCTAAACATTACATCGCTTTCATTATATGAATTTGCCGCAAATACCCTTATTCCCCAACGATTGTATATTTCAACTCTATTATCTGGGTATTTATCAATTCCTTTAATATAAAAACGATCATTGACGCCGTCTGCGTTAAGAGACAGCGCATTATAGATAATTAAATCACTTTCTACGACAGGTCCCTTTTTAACAAGTGCTATTGTAAAAAGACCATATCCGGAAACTTGTGCCGTAATTAATTTAGAATAACTTTCTCCAACGGAAGCATCACTGACTATTCCTTTTTCATTGATCCATTTTGATTGTATGTCATCCCAACGCACAATAGCCAGTTCTGTTTCCGCAGTTTCTGCAAAAAATAAAGATGGTGTTGTATTTGTATCTAAAGTGATACTTAAAACAATCTTTTCGCTCCCCTGCTCTTGTATTACGCTCCAGTACTCAACCTCATCAATAGACAAAATTGTATCCTCCTTGTTGGTATAAGGATGAAGACTACCTGTATTTTCACGAAAATATTGAGTCGTGTAGGCGTTATTACTATTGGTGCCTGTTCCATTATAAGAAGGCCTGAAGAATACATTATCTCCAACAGGAAATTCAAATATTTCACTTCCTATTTTTTCTACCTTCCCGTCCACAAAGCTCAAATCACTTACATTTGAGTGAAAAGCATTTTCATTAAAAATCATTTTACCGTTAAAACTGGCAGCATCAACAATACCAGTGTTAAACTCTGCCTGATTGCCAATTGCGATTGTTGTAGCTAAATGAATGGGAATTAATGAGGTTTTATTATCAAAAACAATATTCTGGAAATGCGAAATTTGTGTCCCCTCTATTAACTGTTCCTGGAAACCAATAAAAAAGGTTTTACCGGTACTCGAATTACTATAAGTTGTTAATCCGTCGTTTTTAAAATTTGCATAAACAATGCAATTCCCATCATTTAAAAAATCTCCAGTTGCTGTATTATTAAAATCAAATAATGTTGCAAACTGTGTATTAGGTGCAATAGATAAATCTCCGATATTGACTGTTTGCGCAGCAACTTCACCCATCAGAAAAAGTAATAATACAACTATTTTTATATAAATTTTGTCCATCTTTTTTAATTACAATAAATCTATAAGACATTAATAAAAATCATCTAGTTTATAAAACACCTCGATTATGAAGCTTATAAAAGAGGTGCTTTTTTATTTAACTATTGTTAAGGAATAACATAAGCAGAATTTATGTTTGCTTGTACATATTTAATTGCCCATGCCATGGTATTAGCATACATAATACTATTGTATACCGGAATCCCGGAATCATACGCTTTTGTTAAGGGTAATCCTGTTGAACTCATTTTTGCTGGATAAATAGTCGTTGCGGCATTTGTTGCATCACCTGCTGTCCATCCCGAATCACCCACATAGATATATCCTAAAGTAGTATGTTTAAAAGAAAATATTCTCGTTGCATTACCATTTTGAGTAGATAAACTAGTCACATTTGCAGGTAAACCAGTTGCGTAATAAGAGTTATTTACATCTGAACCTAAATTGAATCCTTTTACATCTCCAAATGGCCCTTCCAAAATTGAATCAGAAATATTCAAAATTGGATTTGTATAAGTAGTTCCCGTTGAAGCGATAGCTACTGTTGTAGAACCACAAATAGTATTAACTAAATTCACAACATTTGCGGCATCATTTTCTTGAGAATGAATAAGAACCCCTTTCTTGTTTTTAACAAAATTATTCAGAACCGTAATAGTAGCTGCATCTGGAGTATAATTATAACCGATCACAACAATATCAATATTGTTGGTGTTAATTAAGTTTCGTAATGCAGTGCCATAACTATATGCTCCATCAAATATCGTGATGCCTTGTACAGGAAAAGTACCTGTAGCACTAAAGTTTGCTGTTGAGGCCAATATTGCTCGAGAAGAATTTGCTGCACCAGAGGATCCTGGCTGATAAACACCACCTCCAAGCCCCAATACCCTCATAGTACGAAAAATAAAAGTGATGCTTTTGTTACAAGCTGTAGCTCCATTGGTACTATTTGCTGAAACTGCATAAGAAAAAGTCCCTCCAGATACTGGCGTACCAGTTGCTGTCATGACTACATTTTGAGCACCTGTTGCGGTAAATGTTCCTGTTGCTGCGAAACTAACTCCATTTACTGAATTTGTTGTAATGGTATAAGCTCCAACATAAGTTACATTAACAGGAACAGTCATCGTATTTGTTGCAGTCATTGCTATTCCCGGAGCATAGCTGCCACTCGTCGTAATTCCTGCACAATTTATTGTATAGGTTACAGGTTGTGGAGCGATAGTTACATTGAGAGAACACGTTGCCGCTGCACCCGGAGTTCCAGAGACTGTTAGAACCGTTGTTCCGGCAGACGAGGGCATTCCTGTACCAGTTAACATTACGTTTTGGGGCCCTAAAGTTGATAAATTGACTAATCCAGAAGTAAATGAGATTCCATTTGCTGTAGTGGTTGTAATAGTAGTTTGACCCGTTGCGGTCACATTAATCGGTAGCGTTATAGTATTTGAAGCAGACAGTGCAACATCTTGCATATATACTCCATTTTGAGTTGCTGTAGCACAATCAATTGTGTAAGCTACTGTAGAAACAGTTACAGGAATACCTGTGCAAGAACCCGTTGCTGTTGTGCTGGCATTAGAAGAAAGATTAAAACTATTTGTACCAGATGCGACTGGTGTGCCAGTCCCTAACAATTCGACACTTTGATTAGGTGTTGTATTATTAAATGTTCCTGTGCCACTAAAGGAATATCCATTTACGGTGTTAGTAGTCATGCTCCAAAAACCAATAGTTGTGGGATTTACAGTTAATGTAATTTTATTTGAAGATGTCAAAGGAATTCCTATAAAATAGTCTCCTAATGGACTTATACTTCCACAATTTATTACAAAATCAACACTCGCTTTTTCTACAAAAATATTTGGCACACAAGAACTATCCACTCCGTTTAGCGAAATGTTTACAGGATCTCCTGGATCTCCAATATTATAGCCATTATTAGGTGTACCTGTACCGGGTAAATTCAAAATATAAGAACCTGCACTTGGAAAAGTACCATTCGTATTAAAATAATATCCATTTGTTGTGGTCGCAGAAACCGAATAAACTCCTGGTTGTGTGACTGTCACCGGAATGGATAAATAATTTGATAAATTCAAAGAAACACCTTGTTTAAAAATTCCAGATGCTGCTACTTGAGTACATTGTGTTGGAGAAATATCAAAAATCGCCGGAGGTAATGTCCCACAAATACTTAACCATATATTTTGTATTTGACTCCAATAATCAAAGCATCCAGTAGTCAAATTATACAGTAATAATCCATCTGTCAAATTAGCTGGCGGAATAGCATCTCTTTGCGCCGTTGTTAATCTCGAAGTTAACATTCCTTTATTGTTACTCTCTAATTCAAATATGGCTCCCGCCTTTGCTTTTTCAGCCCCTGTACTTACTGTTCCGTCTTTTATTTTAGTATTATTTACTTGCGCAAAAATCGAAGAGAAACCGAATAAACTAAATACTATTAGAAATAGTATTTTTTGTATTTTATGTATTTTTATTTTCATAATCGTGCTATTTAAATCTAGAATAATATAAATTGTTCCTAAGAATTTCAAGTTGTGAATACTCAAAATCCAGTAATTGTTTTTACTTCTTTTGTTCTACTATTAATTTTTCTAGTTTCTCAAGACGCTGATTCAGTGAGTTTGAAACTTCTTTTAATTCTTTAATTTCTTTATTTTTTTCTTCAATTTTTTTACTTTGAATTTCGTTTATTTTGTTCTGCTCGATAATATGCAGATAAAGTTCTTCTGTCTTTTCTAATAATTGAACTGACAATTCGGATATATTAAATGAATAGCCTTCTTTTGTCTTAACTAATTCTTTGATAGACGTTATTCCAGGAAGATGATTGTTCTCTCTGATAAATTTCTCCGTTTCTGATAAAGGTTTGAATTTGTAATCCTTCTTAATATTTGAAAATCCATTAAAATAATCCTCAAATACATAATCTGCATAGTAACTGTTTACGGTAGTTATTGCGCCGTTAACTCTTAGTTTTTCATTAAGAGCAGCAGATGGAGATGTATAACCAATTCCTACCCATCCATTTGTATAAATATCCTCTGTATTTAAAGTAGCGCCAATATTAGTTGTTGTACTAAACCAAGGTTCTTTTACAAGAACCCCAAGATTCAGTTGATGTAATTGTGTGTCTTCGCCAGTATAATCTAATGTTCCAGCTGTTGTATTTATTTCCAATTTGGTTAATGTCTCAGCATCTCCAATTAAATCAATCATTTTAAATTCTGATGAAATGCCCTTTTCATCTTTATAAATTAATGACTGATTGGCACCATCATAGACTAACGACGTCAAGGTTTCTACTCCTTTGACTAAAACTGCCAAATCGATAGGATTTGGTGTATTTGTTTCATCAGTATAAGTCAAAGTATGTAAATCAAATACTTGCCCGAGCGGATCAGTACTTTGTGTTACAACGTCTCTCAGAGACGTAACAGTCTCTTTGATATCAATAGGAACTCCTCCTGCTTCATTAGTATAATTCGCAATAGTATTTCCTGTAGTCACCAGTTGAGTTATTGTGGTTAATGTTTCATTGGCTTTGATAACTGCATTATCAATAAAACCTCCTCCATCTGTTCCCACACCAATAAGGTTACCAGCAGTTGCACTCACAACTTGAGAAGTCACTGCCGTGCCTGCTTCATTGGTATAGGTAATCGCTCCAGTGCTCGTATTTTGAGCTTGGGTCGTTAGTGTTTCATTAGCTTTAATAACTGCATTATCAATAAAACCTCCTCCATCGGTTCCAACACCAATAAGGTTGCCAGCAGACGCACTCACGACTTGCGAGGTTACTGCCGTGCCTGCTTCATTGGTGTACGTGATCGCTCCAGTGCTCGTATTTTGAGCTTGGGTCGTTAATGTTTCATTGGCTTTAATAACTGCATTATCGATAAATCCTCCTCCATCTGTTCCCACGCCGATAAGGTTACCAGCAGACACACTCACAACTTGAGAAGTCACTGCCGTGCCTGCTTCATTGGTATAGGTAATGGCTCCTGTACTTGTATTTTGAGCCTGAGTCGTTAGTGTTTCATTAGCTTTAATAACTGCATTATCAATAAATCCTCCTCCATCGGTTCCAACACCAATAAGGTTGCCAGCAGACGCACTCACAACTTGAGAAGTCACTGCCGTGCCTGCTTCATTGGTATAGGTAATGGCTCCAGTGCTCGTATTTTGAGCTTGGGTCGTTAGCGTTTCATTGGCTTTAATAACAGCCGTATTGATGAATCCTCCTCCATCGGTTCCAACACCAATAAGGTTACCAGAAGACGTACTCACAACTTGTGAGGTCACTGCTGTGCCTGCTTCATTGGTATAGGTGATCGCTCCAGTATTAGTATTTTGAGCTTGGGTCGTTAGTGTTTCATTGGCTTTAATAACTGCATTATCGATAAAACCTCCTCCATCGGTTCCCACACCGATAAGGTTACCAGCAGACGCACTCACAACTTGAGAAGTCACTGCCGTGCCTGCTTCATTGGTATAGGTGATCGCTCCAGTGCTCGTATTTTGAGCTTGGGTCGTTAGTGTTTCATTAGCTTTAATAACTGCATTATCAATAAATCCTCCTCCATCGGTTCCAACACCAATAAGGTTACCAGCAGACGCACTCACAACTTGAGAAGTCACTGCCGTGCCTGCTTCATTGGTATAGGTAATGGCTCCTGTACTTGTATTTTGAGCCTGAGTCGTTAGTGTTTCATTAGCTTTAATAACTGCATTATCAATAAATCCTCCTCCATCGGTTCCAACACCAATAAGGTTGCCAGCAGACGCACTCACAACTTGAGAAGTCACTGCCGTGCCTGCTTCATTGGTATAGGTAATGGCTCCAGTGCTCGTATTTTGAGCTTGGGTCGTTAGCGTTTCATTGGCTTTAATAACAGCCGTATTGATGAATCCTCCTCCATCGGTTCCAACACCAATAAGGTTACCAGAAGACGTACTCACAACTTGTGAGGTCACTGCTGTGCCTGCTTCATTGGTATAGGTGATCGCTCCAGTATTAGTATTTTGAGCTTGGGTCGTTAGTGTTTCATTGGCTTTAATAACTGCATTATCGATAAAACCTCCTCCATCGGTTCCCACACCGATAAGGTTACCAGCAGACGCACTCACAACTTGAGAAGTCACTGCCGTGCCTGCTTCATTGGTATAGGTGATCGCTCCAGTGCTCGTATTTTGAGTTTGGGTCGTTAGTGTTTCATTAGCTTTAATAACTGCATTATCAATAAATCCTCCTCCATCGGTTCCAACACCAATAAGGTTACCAGCAGACGCACTCACAACTTGAGAAGTCACTGCCGTGCCTGCTTCATTGGTATAGGTAATGGCTCCTGTACTTGTATTTTGAGCCTGAGTCGTTAGTGTTTCATTAGCTTTAATAACTGCATTATCAATAAATCCTCCTCCATCGGTTCCCACACCGATAAGGTTACCAGCAGACGCACTCACAACTTGAGAAGTCACTGCCGTGCCTGCTTCATTGGTGTACGTGATCGCTCCAGTGCTCGTATTTTGAGCTTGGGTCGTTAGTGTTTCATTAGCTTTAATAACTGCATTATCAATAAAACCACCTCCATCGGTTCCAACAGCAATAAGGTTACCAGAAGACGTACTCACAACTTGTGAAGTTACTGCCGTGCCTGCTTCATTGGTATAGGTAATCGCTCCAGTACTCGTATTTTGAGCTTGGGTCGTTAGTGTTTCATTGGCTTTGATAACTGCATTATCAATAAATCCACCTCCATCGGTTCCAACACCAATAAGGTTACCAGAAGACGTACTCACAACTTGTGAGGTCACTGCTGTGCCTGCTTCATTGGTGTACGTAATCGCTCCAGTGGTAGTGTTTTGTGCCTGAGTCGTTAGTGTTTCATTGGCTTTGATAACTGCATTATCGATAAATCCTCCTCCATCGGTTCCAACACCAATAAGGTTACCAGCAGAGGCACTCACTACTTGCGAAGTCACTGCCGTTCCTGCTTCATTAGTATACGTAATTGCTCCAGTGCTAGTGTTTTGTGCCTGAGTTGTTAGTGTTTCATTGGCTTTGATAACTGCATTATCAATAAATCCTCCTCCATCGGTTCCAACACCAATAAGGTTACCAGCAGACGCACTCACGACTTGCGAAGTCACTGCCGTGCCTGCTTCATTGGTATAGGTAATCGCTCCAGTAGTAGTGTTTTGAGCTTGGGTCGTTAGTGTTTCATTGGCTTTAATAACTGCATTATCAATGAATCCTCCTCCATCTGTTCCCACGCCGATAAGGTTGCCAGCAGTTGCACTCACGACTTGCGAAGTCACTGTCGTTCCTGCTTCATTGGTATACGTGATCGCTCCAGTAGTAGTATTTTGAGCCTGAGTCGTTAATGTTTCATTGGCTTTAATAACTGCATTATCAATAAAACCACCTCCATCGGTTCCAACACCAATAAGGTTACCAGCAGTTGCACTCACGACTTGCGAAGTCACTGCCGTGCCTGCTTCATTGGTATAGGTAATCGCTCCTGTACTCGTATTTTGAGCTTGGGTCGTTAGTGTTTCATTGGCTTTGATAATTGCTCTAATATCAACAATTTGTGTAGTACCCGATCCGTCTACATAAGTAAATTCTTGAGTAGAGGGATTATAAATAACTGTATTAGGAATCGAAGCAATTTCACTTGAAACAACAATTCTGTTCCATTTATTATTGTACCAATAGTAATAACCTGGTGTTATATCTGAAATAATCTCTGTATTAAAGACTAATAAGCTATTTATATTACCGTTTAGAATTGTTGTAACATCAGTTGAACCAGTTAACTTTATTCTCGGAATTAATACACCTTTATCATTGGAAACAACTTCTAATTGAGAAGAAGCATTTGGCATAGGAGTTCCGATACCAACCTGAGAATAAGCTGCAAAACTGCCTGAAAATAAAATTAAAGAAAGTAATTTATTCTTCATAAGATTGAATTATTAGAGTTATAATAATTTATTATAATGAAAATCTAAAAATGAAATAAAAAAAATCGAGTACTCTTTCTATTATGAATCCTCAAAAAATCAAACGGCAGAAAAAATTAAGGTTTGAAAAAAAATTATTTATATCTACAAAATGGGCAAAAAAAACTACTTAATAACAAGTAATTTCGTAGATGATATTTTCAATAGAAAAATTCAATAACAAAAAAGATGTGTTCTAAAAATTATTATTTTAAAACAACTAATAAGAAAAAAGACAAGCATCTCATCTCCATTGAGACACTTGCCTTTTTACAAAAATCATGGTTTGATTTTATAGAATACTTATTTATTGAACAATACTGTCGCCATCGCTTTGTCTTGTTTTTGAGAAATGTTAATAATACCTGCTGTTGATAAACTATCAACCCCTGTTAGTTTTAAGGCAATGTTCTTGTCGCCTTTTTGTTCTACGTCTGGAATAACAAGTACCTGAATATCGGCTTCCATATTGTCACAGTTTCCGGCAATAACTAGATCGTGGCTATTTAAAATCACAAAATCTTTATTTAGTACTGCTGTAGTATTGGTTGCATCAACATCAAATTTAACTCGAATGTCCGAGCCAGAGCAATTCACTAGCTGCTTACCGTCACTTACTTTAGTAAAAAATACCTTGAACATTGCTACTGGTAAAACACTAGACTCATTTCGATTAGATAATTTTGAAATCTGTAACTCAGCAGCCTGATCTCTTATTTTTTGGATATGCGAAATCGTTCTGGCTCCACCTAGAAATTCTACCATCGACTCTACACTATTTGATTCTACTCCTGTCAAGACTAACTGGACAGATTCTATATCTTCAAATAAATTATCATCTTTAGTTTTTACTAATAATTTTGCAGAAGATTGATCTACAGGTATTTTTAATACAGTTTTAGTATCTCCAAAAAAGTCCTGACCTTCAGTTGCCGATCCATTTCCAAACATATAATTAAGCTGTAAAGCTTTTGAAGTTTTATTAACCAAAGGCTTTCCATCTTGACTAAATAAACCCAATTCATAACTTAAAGATCCTTTCTCCTCTGCATCCGAACCTCCTACAAAACGAACTACGGCTGCTTGATTGATGATATTTATTTTAGCTTCTTCTTTGGCTATGTAGGTATATTCTGGTGAAGATAATTTTACATTAAAATACTCCGAATCCTCAAAATTGGAATCGCTTTTAATTGGAATCTCAATCGTCTTTTCAATCAAAGAGCCAGTTGCAAAATCAGATGGTAGAAACGATAAAACTCCTTCCGATGGCAAATAGTCTTCACCTGTAGCGGTACCGTCTGAAAGACATTTATAACTTATCTTAACAGGCATTCTCACACCGTCTTTACGTAAAAAACCAGACAATATTACTCGTACACTTGCTGTCATAATGCCATTTAATGGCTCCGATACCGAAATATCGTTAATCGTTGCTCCTTGGCTTATTTTGGTTATTCTGCCTCCGATATTTGTTCCCGTTCCTAAAGCAATCATCTCTCCAGTTGGCAAGATGATTAAGGAAGCATAATGTCCTTCTTTACTGCCTTTGACATAATTTTTATCAAATACGAGATTTCCTTTAGTATCAAATTTTACAATACTGAAATCTTTAGATGTTGTTGCATAAATATCATTGTCTTCAGATACATACAATTCTTTTAAGGCATGAGCTATTTTTTTTTCAAAAATAAGTTTACCATTTTGTTTAGTTTTTATCACTACACCTTGCCCTTCTTTTCCTCCAATGGCAACAATATTGGTGTCTTCACCTCTTTTTATTGATGTTAATGGTGTGTCTGTTTCTTGATTGAAAACCATGGTACCATCAAATCGCAATCCTAACATACGCCCTCGATCAAATTCTTCTGCCGATGCATATATGTAACCAGAAGGATCTACCTCTAAAGCAGTAAAAATACCATCTACATTACTATAAGTTTTATCAAAAATAACCTGACCATCCATCCGAATACGTGTTATTCTTGGAGAATTCCCCGAACCATATCCACCACCACCGATAGCTAATAAACTTTCATCTTCTAAAAGCTTGAACTCTTTATAAACTCCTCCTGCAATAGGCGAAATCTGATGAAAAATTTCAACTCCTGAGGTATCTAGTTTTAGTAAAACCCCTGATCCATTGCTATTATCTACAGAGCTCCCCATAGAAAGAATATTGTTGTTTTCGTCTATGATTAAACCGTGAAGTACTGTACTGTTATCAAAAAATTTATCGAAAATAATTTTTCCCTCGACAGTAAATTTCACAATTCTCCCCTGTTGCAAAATGCCTCCAGACACCCCAACTGCTATAAAGTTACCTTCTAAATCTTCTTTGACAGTGGTGAAATAACCTCCATCATTTTCTCCAAAAACTTTATCAAAAACAGGTGTTCCTTTAGAATCAAAAAGAGAAATTCTTCCCGCACCTACATTTAATGTTCCTCCACCAACTGCCAAAAAGGAGCCCTTTTTAGTGACAACAATATCACGATAGGAATCTATTCCACGATTTACTATCGCTCGTTCAAAGAGTACTTTTCCATCTTCCGATAATTTAGTTATATACGCTTTAGAGCTACCTCCACCTGCAATGATCAGATCACCTGATTCCAGAGGAACTACTTTATTTACGGTACTATTTCCTTCGCTTAAATTCTTATTAAAAACTACGGGCATCTCCTGAGCATAAGTGGCAAAGCAGCCAATCATAATCAATAATTGTGTAAATTTTTTTATCATATTAAAGGATTTATTTGTTTAATTTATTATTTTAAAGTAATAACAGTTCTCCTGTTTTCTCTTGAAATTTGTTCAATTTCATTTTCTGACATTCCAGGTTGAATGCGTTTCAAAGGATTATTATCCCCATTGTATTGAAGAATGAATGACTCACTAGGAATCCCTTTTGCCATCAAATAATTTCGAACAACTTCTGCTCTTCTTTTGGATAACTCCAGATTATATAATTCTGTTCCTACTGTATCTGTATTACCGCTTAGGTCAATTACTGCTTTTTTATTTAAAGTCCATAATTGATAAATATTATCCAAAATAAACAATTCCTCTGTCTTCAAAGTGGCCTTATTAAAATCAAAATGTACTAATTTGTATATTTCTTCATCTGGAAGAGCAACCAGTTCTTCAACAACTTTCGATCCTACACCAGAACCACCAATAGGTCCAGCTTTCACAGTTTTATTAAAGGCATCCATAATTGAAAGCATCGGATCAGGAGATTCAACTATATAAACACATTTGTTTGTCAAATTATCCTCTTCGCTGTTTTTTCGATCAGAAGAAAAATAATATTTCTTATTGATTACATCATAAACAGGGTTCGAATCATCAAAATGAGTATTGATTGGGTATGGAAAATGAAATATTGTTGCATCTGCTTCTTTTAAGTTCGTAACAAAAATATCCTGACCTCCATATCCTTTGTGACCGTTGGATGAAAAATGCAAGCTATTTCCTTCTACATAAGGAAATAATTCATCTCCATTAGTATTGATTTTTGGCCCTAAGTTTACTGGCTTACCAAAATTCTTGCGCTTTTTATCATAATCTACATAATAAATATCAACTCCTCCATATCCTCCCGGCATATCCGAGGCAAAATATAAACGGCTTCCATCTTCTGAAATACTTGGATGCAAAAAAGAATATTTATTAGATTTTGGACAGAAATTTTTTGAAATTATTGCTGGTCGAGACCATTTGTCACTCCCTTCTTTTCTGTTTTCTACATACAATTGCAAATTGTTAATCTCTCCAAAAGGCTTATCGCCTATCTTAGAGGAGCGCAATTTATTTAGCGTAAAAATAACTGAGTTACCATTGTTATAAAAAGAAACTGGCCCAGCCTGAAAAATAGTTCTTAATTCTGAGAAAGGAACGATTTCTCCAGTGCTTGTAAATCGATACAACTTTGAATTAGTACTTAACGATTTTAATCTGAATTTGTCTACCTCATTTGCCAGAAAAACAATTCCGCCTTGGTAAGGAGCTACTCCATACACGTAACTACCATCGACTATAGATCCAAATTCGAATTTACTAACTATCAATCCTGTATTTCTGGCCTGATCGCCATAATACTGATAGTATTCTAATAAAGATTTCTCTAAATTATTAAAACGTACATTTCCTCGCATATTCTTATGATAATATTTTACCACTTCAACACCTCTGGAAATTGATCCGTTTCGTTTTAATAAATCCAGATACAGACACACATCATTTGGTGTGAATCCACGATTATGCTCATTATGCAAACTATTGTATAATTCTAAACTCTTGGCATACTCATTAATATCATTATATACTCTTGCCAGTAAAAGTGCTGACTCTCCTACTTCATATTTTGAAGAAGATTCACTGACAATCGAATAATTAAGTATTTTTATTGCACGTTCATAATTTTTTAGTTCGAAAGCTCTCAAAGCCCTTTTATAGGAAGAACCTAATTTACCTGGCGGCACTTTTTTGAAATCCGCTTTTAAATCAGACGAAAAAGTCAATTGTGTAAAAGCGAGTAAGGCTAAAAATAATATATTTTTTCTTTTCATTTTTATATAGTTTTTAAAAGTATGACGGTCTTACAATTTTTTCTCTATTACTAAATCGGTAACTTAATGAAAACTCATGTGAGCCTGAATTTATCCTGTTTAATTTTCCTATTTGGCCATAATCATAGGAATAACTAAACTTTAACCCAGGGGTTAACTGAAATTGTGTTAAAAACAATATTGATTCATCTTGACGCCAACCAGCTCCTATCCAAAAAAAATCATGTATCAAAAAATTAGCTTGTGCTTCTGCCTGAATGTCAAAATTTCCTTTCTTTAATAAGACAGAAGGCCTAAATTTTAAATCTCCACTAAGATCAAATAAGTAGCCTGTGTAGAAATACATTACTTTCTCACTATCCAACTTAAAATCATCATTAGATGACACATCTATTTTTGAAAATGATGGTATCGAGAATCCTGCAAAAAAACGATCGGAAAAATAATTAATACCAAAACCTATATCGCCTCTTGTAAAATTTCTTGGCTCATTAAATCGGGGATCATTATCTACATTGTTGAGCAAATTATTATCTTCCTTAAATACCCCAATTCCCGTTGTAAAACCTAACGCCAGAAAGGAATTATCTCCTAGTCTAACATTTTGTGACAGTAATACATTTATTTTTGTATCGCTGTCAACACCAATTTCGTCGCGAGAAACAATAGCGCCTAAACTAGTCTTTCCACCTCCTACTGGAGTATAAAAACTTACTACTCCTGTTTTAGGTGCTCCTGGTACTCCAACCCATTGGTACCGATACATTACATTTACACTAGAATATTCATCCATAGACATAAATGCGGGATTAATTAGAGAACTGTTGTAGATGTATTGTGAATATAAAGGAGACTGCTGAGCATTTACACCTACGCTAAATAATCCTATTAAAAACAAAATTTTTGATTTTTTAAGAATTTTCATATTATTTTTTTTATTATGAATAATTTTATTTTTTATCTAATTCTCTTATTTAAGCACATATTTTGAAAGAGAGAATTTGAAAATTTTTGTGTAGAAATGAATTACTGACAGTGTAAGGATTAAAACCTTACACTACCAGTAATCATTTTTTTTATCTTTTTAGAACTAAAAATCCTTTGTATTGATGTTCAACTTGTTTACGAACAATTGTGATGAAATAGAAATAGGTTCCGTTTTCTAAATCTTTACCTCTAAATTGTCCATCAAAGATTGTAGATTGATTATCATAACCTCTTACTTTGAAAACTTCTACTCCCCAACGATCAACAATAGTAACGGTGTTGTCTTTGTATTTTTCTATATTTCCAATAGCGAAGTAGTCATTTATTCCGTCCCCATTTGCCGAAACAGCATCTGCAACTTCTATCAAATCATTTTTGACGATAACCTTACCTGGTTCCAATGTGAATTCATAAGAAGGTAGTTCGTTTTCACGTGTCTCAAAAATTACGTCATTCACGTTACCTTTTATTTCTATGCTCTCATTGTTCTTTCTTTTGCTTCCAACTTTTACTTCAAACTCAGCTGAATTTTGACCCGCTGGAATGATCACAAATTTGCTCATACTTAAGTCGCTGTAAGAACTAAATACGTTATCTAGATTTACATAAATATCTTCAGTAGCCGTTATTCCACTGGGCAAACTGGCTGTTAAAATTACAGATTCTTCATCTAGGTAAGCTGTCCCTGAAGAAATACTTATGATTCTATTGTTTGCATCTTCTCGCTCTAAGTCTATTATAGCTATCGAAGCTTTATTCGCAAAAATATCCCAGGTAAAACCTGTTGTAGCTGCTCCTTCAAGTTCTACTGTCTCATCCGACTCTAAAACACTATCTGTTAATGCTTGTACAGGAAAAGTTACCGAATTGGATTCAGCTGGAATAATTGCTGTTCCTGTTAAAGTACTATAATCCACACCATCATCCGTTGTCCCTCCAATACTATAATTAACGGTTTGTGCAATTCCTGTAGTTATTCCAGAAGGCAAACTAATTACCAAATTCGTACTTGAGCCTTCGCTAATACTAGTGACTGCTGGTAAAATACTTAGTACTTTATTTGCTGGATTATTTCCTGTTTCATCTGTAATGCTAATTGTTGAAACATTATTTGATCCCCATGTAAAACCAGTAGTGGCAGCACCTGTAAGAACAATCGTTTCATCTGATTCAAGAACCAAATCATTCAAAGTAGCAACATCTAGACTAACTGAATTCGCTCCTGCAGGAATTGTTACTTTACCCGTTAAACTTTCAAAATCCGAATCTTTTGTGGCCGTACCTCCTATTGCATAATTCACAACAAGGCTATTGTCTGTTGTTATGCCGTTTGGCAAGCTTATGATTAATGAGGTACTGTTTCCTTCTGAAACATTCACTGAAGCTGGTAAAATACTTAATACCTTATTAGCTGGGTTATTTCCTGTTTCATCTGTAATAGTGACAGTCGCTACATTTCTCACACCCCAAGTAAAACCAGATGTCTCTGCTCCTGTAAATACTATGGTTTCTGGAGATTCGATTGCACCGTCATTCAAAGCCTCAACAGGAATGGTGAAAGAACCAGAACCAGCTGGAATTATTACCGTACCAGTTAAAGGTCTAAAATCTGATATTCCTGCTGTACCACTTAATGTATAATTTACATTCAGATCTTGAGCTGTCGTGATTCCTGTTGGTAAACTTACTGTCAAATTAGTAATTGCTCCTTCAGCTACAGTAGCCGTAGTGGGAACAATACTCAATACTTTATTTGCTGGATTGTTTCCTGTAGCATCTGTGATAGTTACAATAGCAGTATTTGCAGCAACATTCCACGTAAAGCCTGGAGTAGCTCCTCCAGTTAGAATTAGGGTTTCATCAGTCTCTATGACACCATCTGCCAAAGTTGATATACTAATTGTTGCTGAATTTTGACCTGCTCCAATAGTTACAGTTCCGCTCAACAACCTATAATCTGAGGCGCTCAGAGCTGTTCCCGATATTGTATAATTAACAGCTAAGGCAACTGCCGTACTTACTCCTGTTGGCAAACTTATGGTAATTGTACTGAGACCACCTTCGAGTACACTTGTTGTTATAGGAGAGAAACTCAAAACCTTATTAGCAGGATCATCTACATTTTTAATTGTCACAGTAGAAGTATTAGCAGATGGGTTCCATGTAAATCCTGAAGTAATAGCTCCCGTTACTACGATAGTTTCATCAGATTCAATTGCTGAATCAGTTAAAGCCGCTACGTTTATTGTAGCCGAACTAGAACCTGCGGGAATCGTTATAGAACCTGTCAAGGCAGTATAATCATTTGCACTTGTAGCAGTACCAGAAACTGTATAATTTACAATCAATGGATTAGCTGTTATAATACTATTTGGTAAACTCACTGTCAAAGTAGTAGCCATACCCTCGTCCACATTAACCGCATCTGGTGTAATAGTCAACACCTTATTAGCAGGATTATTTCCTGTAGCATCATTTATTGTTACTGTAGAAACATTATTTATACCCCAAGTATATCCATTGGTGCTAGCTCCAGTTAATACTACCGTTTCGTTTGATTCCAGAATGTTATCCGTTAAACCTGATACATTAAGCGTAGCCGAATTTTGACCAGCTGGAATCGTTACAGTTCCGCTCAATGCTGTATAATCTGTAGTACCAGTTGCTGTTCCCGAAACCGCATAATTTACTACTAATGGACTTGCTACTGTAATTCCTGTTGGCAAACTGACGGTCAAATTAGTACTAGCACCTTCGACTACATTTGTTGTAGTTGGCAAAATACTTAGTACTTTATTGGCAGGATTATTTCCTGTAGCATCCGTAAGCGTTACCGTTGCACTATTAGCAGAAGCATTCCATGTAAATCCTGGAGTAACTCCTTCTGTTAAAATTACAGTTTCGTCTGATTCAATAACACCATCTGTTAAAGCAGAAACATTAATGGTTCCAGAATTTTGCCCTGCTCCAATAGTTACCGTTCCACTCAATGCTGTATAATCGGACCCACTTGTAGCGGTTCCTGAAACTGTATAATTGACAACAACAGCAGTAGCAGTAGTAATACCTGTTGGTAGACTTACTGTTATCACACTACTTGTCCCTTCGGCAGTACTTATGGTTATTGGAGAAAAACTCAATACCTTACTAGCTGGATCATCTACATTAGTAATGGTTACTGTCGAAATATTGTTAGTCGGACTCCATGTAAATCCAGCTGTTGTACCTCCTGTTACCACTACCGTTTCATCAGATTCGATAGCAGAATCACTTAAAGCAGCAACTGTTATTGTAGCCGAATTTTGTCCTGACGGAATTGTTACACTTCCTGTTAAGGCTGTATAATCGGTTCCACTTGTCGCTGTTCCTGACACTGTATAATTCACAACAAGCGCATTAGCTGTGGTTACTCCTGATGGTAAACTTACTGTTAAAGCAGTACTGGTACCTTCATCAGTACTAACTGATGTTGAATTTATGCTCAACACTCTACTAGCCAAACTAGTTACATCTGTTATTGTTACCGTAGATGTACTAGCTGATGGACTCCAAGTAAAACCTGCTGTTGTAGCCCCTGTTACTATCACTGTTTCACTTGATTCTATAATATTATCGCTTAAAGCCGATACATTTATAGTGGCAGATCCTTGTCCTGCAGGAATCGTTACACTTCCTGTTAAGGCGTTATAATCAGTTCCGCTTGCAGCAGTGCCCGACACTGTATAATTCACAACAAGCGCATTAGCAGTAGTTATACCTGTTGGCAAACTCACTGTTAAGTTAGCACTACTTCCTTCTGCGGTATTTACTGATGTTGGTGTAATACTCAATACTTTGTTTGCAGCACTGGTTACATCTGTTATTGTAACTGTGGATGAATTAGCTGAAGGACTCCAAGTAAAACCTGATGTTGTGCCGCCTGTAACTACAACTGTCTCGTCAGATTCTATAATTCCATCGGTTAAGGCTGATACATTAATTGTGGCAGACCCTTGTCCAGCAGCAATGGTTACACTACCTGACAATGCGGTATAATCTGTAGCACTAGTTGCTGTTCCTGAAACTGTATAATTGACAACAATTGGAGTAGCAGTAGTAATACCCGTTGGTAAACTTACCGTTAAAACAGTAGCTGTTCCTTCAGCTGTACTTACCGTTGATGGCGTGATACTTAATACTTTGTTGGCTGCATTACTTACATCTGTTATTGTTATTGTTGAAGTATTTGCAGATGGGTTCCAAGTAAAACCTGGTGTTGCAGCTCCTGTTACCACTACTGTTTCATCAGATTCAATAACTGAATCGCTTAAAGCTGCAACTGTTATTGTAGCCGAATTTTGTCCGGCTGGAATCGTTACACTTCCTGTTAAGGCTGTATAATCGGCCCCGCTTGTAGCGGTGCCTGCAATCGTATAATTCACTACAAGTGCATTGGCTGTGGTTACTCCTGATGGTAAACTTACTGTCAAATCAGTACTAGCGCCTTCAGAAACGTCTATAGTTATTGGATTTATGCTCAACACTCTACTAGCCACACTAGTTACATCTGTGATTGTTACCGTAGATGTACTAGCAGATGGACTCCAAGTAAAACCAGCTGTTGTAGCTCCTGTTACAGTAACCGTTTCACTTGACTCTATAATGCTATCGCTTGAGGATGAAACATTAATAGTAACTGATCCTTGTCCTGCAGGAATTGTTACACTTCCTGTTAAGGCAGTATAATCGGTACCACTGGTAGCTGTGCCTCCTATAGTATAATTAACAACAAGTGCATTAGCAGTAGTTACCCCTGTTGGTAAACTCACTGTTAAAGCAGTATTACTTCCCTCTGCAACATTTACTGCTGTTGGTGTAATACTCAATACTTTATTAGCTGCACTAGTTACATCAGTTATTGTTACTGTGGATGAACTCGCTGAAGGACTCCAAGTAAAACCAGATGTTGTACCGCCTGTAACTACAACTGTCTCGTCAGATTCTAAAATTCCATCGGTTAAGGCTGATACATTAATTGTGGCAGACCCTTGTCCGGCAGGAATGGTTACACTTCCTGACAATGCGTTATAATCTGTAGCACTAATAGCTGTTCCTGAAACTATATAATTAACAACAATTGAAGTAGCAGTAGTAATGCCCGTAGGTAAACTTACCGTTAAAACAGTAGCTGTTCCTTCAGCTGTACTTACCGTTGCTGGCGTGATACTTAATACTTTATTCGCTGCATTAGTTACATC
Source organism: Flavobacterium flavipigmentatum (assembly GCF_020911905.1). Lineage (NCBI taxonomy): Bacteria > Pseudomonadati > Bacteroidota > Flavobacteriia > Flavobacteriales > Flavobacteriaceae > Flavobacterium > Flavobacterium flavipigmentatum. Next base: position 3,934,846 of record NZ_CP087133.1, read on the forward strand.
TGTTATTGTTATTGTTGAATTATTTGCAGATGGATTCCACGTAAATCCTGCTGTTGTTGCACCTGTAATTATTACTGTTTCACTCGATTCAATTAAACTATCCGCTGAAGTTGCTAATGTTATAGTGGCAGAACCCTGCCCAGCTGGAATTGTTACACTTCCTGTCAAAGCGGTATAATCTGTACCACTAATAGCTGTTCCTGATACCGTATAATTAACAACAAGAGCACTCGCTGTTGTTACTCCTGTTGGCAAACTAATGGTTAAAATAGTATTGCTTCCTTCGGCAACATCTACAGTTGATGGTGTAATGCTTAATACCTTACTTGCTGGATCACTTACATCTGTGATGGTTACAGTAGCGGTATTTGCTGAAACATTCCAAGTAAAACCTGTTAAAGGAGTCGCTGTAATTGTTCCACCAGTAAGAATTACTGTTTCGTTGGATTCTATTGCCCCATCTGTCAAAGCCGACATATTAATTGTAATCGAATTTTGTCCTGCTGGAATTGTTACACTTCCAGTCAAAGCAGTATAATCAGTTCCACTTGTAGCAGTACCTGTCACAGTATAATCTGCCGTAATTGGAGAAGTACTTGTTATTCCAGTTGGTAAACTTACTGTTAAAACTGTCGTTGTTCCTTCTGCTGTACTTACCGTAGTTGGGCTAAAACTTAATGTTTTGTTTGCTGGACTTGTTACATCGGTAATTGTAACTGTTGAAGTACTTGCAGAAGCATTCCATGTAAATCCTGACGTCGTACTACCTGTTAGTACTACCGTTTCGTCTGGTTCTATTGAGCTATCGCTTAAACTAGCAACTGTGATAGTGGCAGAACCTGATCCTGCTGGTATGGTTACTGTACCACTCAAAGTAGAATAATCTGTTGCACTTAAAGCAGTACCTGATATTGTGTAATTTACAACCAATGGCGTAGTTACCGAAACTCCTGTAGGTAAACTCACTGTTAATATTGTATTTGCTCCTTCTGCAATACTTGCAGTCGAAGGTGTAATGCTCAATACTTTATTTGCTGGATCACTTACATCTGTAATGGTTACCGTAGACGCATTGTTACTTCCCCAAGTATAACCCAAGGTAGTACCTCCCGTGACTACTACTGTTTCATCAGATTCAATCAAATTATCAGTTAAAGAAGATACTATTATCGTTGCTGAACCGGAACCAGCTGGAATCGTTACGGATCCTGTTAAAGCGGTATAGTCTGTACCACTTATAGCCGTTCCTGATACTGTATAACTCACCACAAGCGGACTTGCAACAGTTATACCTGTAGGCAGACTTACTGTTAAAGTAGTAGGACTTCCCTCGGCAACACTTACCGCAGTAGGGGTAATATTTAGTATCTTACTTGCTGCACTAGTGACATCCGTAATGGTAATTGTACTTGTATTTGCTGAGCTACTCCATGTAAATCCTGTTAAAGGGCTTCCCGTTATAGTGCCTCCTGTCAAGATAATCGTCTCATTCGGTTCTATAATACTATCGGTCAAAGGTGTTACAGCTATTGATACAGAATTTTGTCCTGCAACTATAGTACCTGTACCACTTAAAGCAGTAAAATCACTGCCACTACTTGCCGTACCACTAACTGCATAATTGAATGTAATATCATTCACCGCCGTAATACCTGATGGCAAACTTACTACGACCGAAGTAGCTGTACCTTCTGGTGTACTAATGGTTGTGGGTACAAAACTTAAAAACTTATCTGATGCTGGATTTGCATCTGTTATGGTTACGGTAGTGGTTTTATTTGCTGCAACAGTAGTCCATTCTGAACCTTCTATAGATGTAACTGTCGTTCCTGTTAGTGTAATAGTTTCATTTGTTTCTAAAACATTATCTGATAATGCAGCCACATTGATATCTACTGAATTTTGACCTGCAGGAATTGTTACAGAACCAGAAATTGTAGTACAATCTGTACCATTTATACCTGTACCAGTTATAGTATAATCAGCAATTGTATTGGTAACCAAAGTGATACCCGTAGGAAAGCCTACTTTTACAATTTGAGTTGAACCTTCTGCTACAATTGCAGTAGCTGGAGTAATACTCAATGCGATAGTCGCTGGATTAGTATTGGTTGCCAATGTAAAAAAATCTCCTGTATTGAAATTTATATCGCAAGCCAAATAAGAATTTGACCCTGATGTATAAGTAGTTAAAGGAATATATTCATCTGCCGCATCAAAAGTAGTATTGGTAGAACGTACCAAATATACTTTGCCACTAGCACCAATGGTAGAAGGTACTGCAAACTTAACGATACCCACAGTACCTGTTTCCTGAATTTTCCAAATTCTTGTGTAACGAGTATCTACGCCATGACCATTACTGGTAGGCGTACTAAAAGTTGCTGCAGCGCCATCATCTCCCCAAACCATAAAATTTTTATCCGCTGCAAAAGTAGCTGTATTACCTGCATTGGTCGGTTCTATGGTTGTCAAACCCATTGTTACCTGAAAACCTGCGTCTACAGACTGACTTTGTTTTTGATTTAATAGACTTGTATCGTCTCTACCGATCCCTGCTATATTATTCTTATAAGTAGCATTTAGGGTAGCATTCCACATAATACCAGAACCAGAATCTAAATAATTTTGCGCAACGCTTTGATCTAATGTAATTCCATATTTTATTGCTAAATAAGAATTTACTCGTTGTTTCTCAGCAAGTGTCAACTCTCTTTCATAAGCAATAACCTCTTGCATAAGACCGTTAAATTCCTCTGGTTGCGAACCTAATATAGCACCTTGTGCTGTAAGTATTAAGTTAGGGTTCTGAGCAGTCACCTCATTTTTACCGTCAAGAGACAATATCCCTGAACCAGCCACATTATACCGCCAAGAAAATCCTTCTATATGTGTTTTTCCTGCGGTCATTGGTATAGTAGTGGCATTAGGCCAATCTCCATCATACCAATAAGGATTCCCATTGGTTGCCCCCATAACTGGAGTATTTGCAGTTCCTACAGCTGCTCCTGTGGTTGAACCTCCAAATCCAAAAGTATCTTGAGCACCCGCCAGATTTGTTTTATTAAGAACTACATGAAGGGTTCCGTTAAGATTATCAGCCGTAAAGGGAGCATTTGTTACTACTCTGCTTCGCAAAAATTTATTTGTAACAAAATTGATAGCAGGATGAAAATTATAAACTGCTGCTGCTGCTGTAAGTGTAGGTTGAGCAGTAGCATTTGTTTGATCAAAGTTATTAGGGGTAGCAATTCCTGATTGATCTGCCCAATTGCTTACATTGGTTCCCGAGGTTGTAATACCCACTTCTGGTTTTAGCCAAATACGTAAATTAGCACTTACACCTCCGGGAGCCGTTTGGGAAAACCCCGCCATACTACACTGTAGCAAGAATATGATAATTCGTAATTTTAATTTCATATTTATTGGTTTTTAAAATTTAATGATTAGTAATTATTTTGTTATGCTTTCTTAGCTATAAAATTTAGATATTGCCTTATCTCAACTTCTCTTATTAATTGTTTATCAATTTTTGTCCTTAATATTATAATGCTCAAATCCTAAAACAAAAAAGAGCTTGTAGCATTTTAAATTCAATTATATGTAAGAAACAAATTAGAATAAAATCATAATTTTTATATGTGAACAAATTTTTCCTCTCCAATCATTCACAAATCAAAATAGTCAATATATTAAAGACATAACGATCATTTAAAGCAAAGGTAAATACAATAAAACCAATAGTTTGTAGAAAAAAAAACAGTTTTTAGTAGAATTAATTCTACAAAAAACCGTTACTTTTTTCTTAAAAAATGTAAGAAATATTTGGAGTGAAATTTTTAGTTTTTTTATAATCGCAACTCGAAAAACAGTAAAATAAGATTGCGAGCTTTATTACCTTGTTTAAAAAAGCATCGCAAACACAATAGAGAAAAATCTAGAGAAAAAATCAGGAAGACTTATTGTAAAAAATTTATACCTATATATAAGAGAAAAAATATCTTTAGTTTGCTATTTGGTATCTTATAATCACAGCACGATAAAGCAAACTTACAAATAGGCCCAAAAGAATAAAACCAAAGTACTTTAATTGCAATAAAAAAATTAGAAAAGTGAATTTTTTATGACTCTAAAAAAGAAATTAGAATCATGACTTTACAAATTAGATCTAGGTAAAACGGGGATAATCGAGAAATAAGAAAGCTGTGTTACTTCAAGTTAATAAATATTCATCTTAAAGACATCGATAAGTTCTACCAAAGTACGTATTTTAAGTTTCTCGTACATTCTATTCTTATACGTGCTTACTGTAGACATCTGAATATTTAATTTATTTGCAATTTCGAGATTGCCATTACCAATTACGAGTAATTCGGCAATTTCATATTCTCTTTTTGACAAAACATCCAATGGGTTCATTTCTATTTTGTGCAATGCTGCCTGAATTATTTTTTCGACAATTTCAGCCGAAATATAACTGCCGCCTTCTAAAATAGTTTTTACGGCCGTTACTATTATTTTTTCACAAGACAATTTATTTAAATAGCCGTGAGCACCTAAAAGAATATATTTGTAAGCACTTCGCTGATCATACGTTGAAAAGATTAAAATTTTAATATTAGGTTGTATTACTTTTATTTCAGCGAGTATTTCTCTGCTTTTTCCTCCTGAAATATTAATTTCTAAAATTAAGAGGTCAAAAGTTTCTTGCTTTAAAAGCGTAATTGTTTCAGAAAAACTTTCTGCATTTGAAATTTTAACATCTTCGATCTGGTCTTTAATAACCATACCAACCCCAATCCTTACAACCAGATGATCATCGACTATTAAAATTTTAAATGCCATTTGTTAAGCTTATTTAAATTACTTAGTATTGAAAAAATTCCTTACATACTTTTAAAAATTAAAAGAAAATCATGCTTTAAAATTCTTCTAATATTCTAACAAAAAACAAATTATTTTACTTGAGGATAAAACAAAAAAACAGCATTAATATTTAACATATAATGCTAAAGTACAAATTAAATGTTAAGACATCTTACAAAAAAAAATATTTTTAACATTATATCGTTGATATACAGATATTAATAGCTAAAAATAAATAATATTTCTTACAATTATTGTAATTTTAATAGAATAAAAGTGGGTAATGCAATATTGTCTTACTAAAATGAGGTTGCTCTTCTGTAATAATAATGAGTTAATTTTTGTACCAAATTACATTTGTACATTCATAGAGAACGAAAAAGTCATAGTAAATTCTTTAGAATAGGATAATAAAATTACAATATAATTGCATTTTAGGCTTTATTTTAATTATTTTTAAGAATTTGAAGAGGTAGGCCTTTCATCTCTGGATCTTTTGCTTTAGGATCAAATAAATGTAATACCGTTGGCGCAATTTGATTACTAAAAATCTGTTCACTAGAAATTACTTCTCCCTTTGGTTGAATACCGTTTCCAAAAATCACTAACCAAACCTGATCTGCACCGGCAATTTTTGAACCATGGCTCTTCCACTCATCCAATGGATCTGTGCCACGGCCATGATCTGTCGATACAATAAAAATAGTGTTGTCTTTGTAAAAAGAATCTTTTTGGGTAAAATTCCATAATTCCTGAATCAGGCCATCGCTGGCATTCGCCGATTTTAGGTAGGCCTGATAATTGCCATCATGAGCAAAATCATCTGTTTCTCCCAAAGAAATATACACCAATTCGGGATGTTCTTTTTTCATGTATTCCAGCGCGTAATTTGAAGTAAAAGCATCAAATCGAACAGAGTCCCAAGGCGAAGGAACCTTAGTCTGCATTTCATTTAAAAACATCTCTCGAGGAGAAAGTTTACCTTCCTTAGCGGCTTCAAAACCTGCATTTACAGGTATTCCCGAGCGTTCTTCGTTGATGATAAAAGGAAAAACATCCCAACTTCCAAAAGCAGCTACTTTGCCCTTATATTTAGGAAGCTTATTGATTTTTTCTAAAATCGTTGTATTTGGATTATTAATTTTATCATTACTATTAATTCGGATATCATCAGCAGAACCTGTTAAAATCTCGTTGTAACCCGGATATGAAAACCACATAGAATTGGTCAAATTTACATTACTTCCTTGGTTTCTATTGCCGTGTAATTCTCCCATTTTACTCACTTCATTCCAAAAAAAAGGCATTAGCGCTACTCTTCTTTCTTCAGCGGTTTTTCTCCAAAACTTTTCTTTAAGACCAAGCGTATCCTCTACGTATTTTTTATTTGCAATAAGTTTGTTGTCTGCACCGGTAAATAATTCTTGCCAGCGAAAACCATCCAAAGTAATTACGATAACTTTTGGATTCTTTAACTCTTTTTTTTGCTGGGCGATTGCACCAAAAAAGCTCATAAAACATAACGCTATTAGTACACTTGATTTTTTCATTTTATTTACTTTTAATCTTTAAATAATTGTATTTCTTCTTTTCAAACAAAGCTTCTGTTTTATAATTTCATAAAAAAGTTTTATTAAATTATAAAACAGAACAATTCCTCGCTATCAGCGATTTTTCATCACGTAAATATGTAAAAATATTAAACGTGAATCACCTTATTGGTTTTAAGAAATCTTTACCAAGCCTTTATCCTATCTTGAATTTAATGTTACCTTAAAAAACAGAATTTTAATTGTGATCAAAATATCAAAAAGCGTTAAAGTATTTGTAAAACAACAAAAAACCGACTGATAGATAAAGGTCGGTTTTATTTTTTTAAAAAGTAACACGGGTCGATAACCTCCTGGCACCTGCTGAATTGGGATGAATTTCATCTCTCCAAAATTCTGATGCATTCAGAAGTCCACGGTAATCAATGATTCGGCACTGAAAACGATATCCATTATTTATAAAACGATTTTTAATCTGACACAGAAGCGCATAAAATCGGTCTAATAATCGAATAATAATATAACATCTTAAGATTTCGTCAGCAATTCCAAGGCGATCAAAAACTGGTTTTATCCAAGGTCCCAAAGGCAGATCGACACCCACAATTGATGGTCGCACTCCCAGTTTGAATAAAGGATAATCGTACGTATGCATATAAAATATTGTATTTGCAGTAGCATGCGCATTTACAATACTTCCAAAACCAAGGTAATTGCGCAAAATAGTATTAAAAATGGCATTGAGATTGACCGTATTAAAAAGCGTAGCATCAAAAGCATTGGTGTTTAAATATCTTTTATAAAGAATACATTTTTGATACAGAACATCGCCTGAAGGCAAACTTTTAAGCTCATTTAATTTTGACTGATCTGTAAAAAAACCCGAATTAAAAGAGGTAACGCCGGGGTTTAAAATTCTTCCCAGCTGAGGAAAAACATCATTTCCGCCTCCGCTAAAATAAATTCGATCAATACGATAACCGCTAATATACTGTACAAAATGAGTTTTATCTGCATACATCTGCGACGTTGTTTCACCAAATTTTGCCAAATGAAGACAGTTGAGATTAAGCCTTTGATTTCGATCTGTAATCGTGTCATATAAATCTAAAACCCTTGGTACGGGATAATCTAACCAAGAATCTCCCTCAAAAATCACATTGAGCGTATTTGCATTTGAGGCATTTCTTCTAAACAAAAATGAATTGGTCAAAAAAGGCTGATGGAGCGATTCATCCTCACTTTCTGCCAACGAAACGCCTGTCAAGTTTAATTGTTTTAATGCGTTATGCGTCGCATCATTTGGACGAATGAGACCGCTAATCACGATTTTATTATTGGCTTGAAAATTCAGAATAGAGATAATAGTAACGTCTGTTTTATCATTTACAATACTACCATTAGCCTGCACAGGATAACCAAGTGTTCTCAAATAAGTCTGAATTTGCACGACATCTGATGCATTATTTACAGCATTCAGTCCAACGCTATTCGTTAATTCTGTTACTAAGCTCGGGATTTGATTTATAACTGGGGGATTTGCAATTAAATTTTCCATGATCATCTTTATTTAGATTAGTTTATTTGGATTTATATAGCCATGACCAGCTCTAAAAATCTCAAAACTGTTGTCTTTAAAAGAAGCTGTATCGCAAGCATTAAAAAGTTTTTTTCGTATTGAAATAATATCCAGATCAGGCTCTTTTTCGAGTATTTTAATGACTAAAGAAGCAACATAAGGAGCCGCCATACTGCTTCCGCTTTTAGACGTTAGCTTGTTTGAAGCCCTATTTTCTCTATTAGAAGACGAGCATGACGATTTTATCTTAAAACCAGGTGCCACAAGCTCTGGTTTCATACGCCCATCGGCCGTGGGACCAGAACTACTGAAAGACAATATAGATTTTGCCTCCTCATTTTGATTGTAAGCACCCACAACAATACTATATTTTGAATTACAGATCGAATTGGTGGTATGCGTTTTGTTGGCAATTGCAGGCAAAAAGATAGATTGGCCTCCGTCATCTCGTTCGATGTAACAATGGTAGCGGCCATTTTTGACCGTTCTGCCAACTAATTCGATCTCCCAAAATTTTGAATTTAGTTTGCCATTAATCAAAATATTAATTTGATTTTTATTTGTATTTGGCTCATTGCTTCTGTGTAGACAAATGCCTACCTCAGCGCCATCTTTTAGAATCAATTCATCTTTAAAAGGTGTTGATGAAAGCAGTACTTTTTTATTATCATCATAAATATTGATACTTAAAATATCATCTCCGTGATACCAAATTTCCATTTCATTGGGTGTACGATCATATTTCTTAAACATCCACGGAATTTTAATTTTCTGATTGACTTTTATATCGCCATAGGTATGCACATTTGATTGATGATAATTGCCGGTACTCTGCACTATTGCCGTACCTTTTCTCGTAGTAAGAATATGATCAATAGCTTGTTCTACGAGAGTTTGTCCCGTGTGAGCATCGCCATGACCGCCTAAGCTCATATTGATCACAATGGGTCGCTGACCTGCTTCGGTTAACAAAAAATCAATGCCTTCGATTAATTTTACCGAATCGCCCAAAGACAAATTTGATCCGTTTACGAGATTGGTTCCCATATCGACCGCTATGATAGAAGCGTTTGGCGCAAAGCTTTTTGGTGCTACTGCTCCATTTCCACAAGCAATTCCGAGAACATGAGTTCCATGAGTTCCGTTTCCAAACAAATCTGATTTTCCCGGATGGTAGCCCAATTTTTTAAACGGTAAATCATCAAGTAAACTTTCATCAAGCTGAGTTTGATTAATGATCCTTCCATAACCATATTTGTTTCGATCGCAGCGATCAGATTGTACCCAAATTTTTTCGAAACGGGTTTTGCCATTATTGATAAAATCTGGATGCGTAAAATCGAAACCAAAATCAATAATTCCAAATACAACTTTCGAAACACTGTTGGTAAGAACCGCATTTTTTTGATCTAAAACATGAGTTTGAGGATCTACCTCAACACGATCATTAGCAGGAATCACACTTGGAGCTTTTAAACTTTTTAGTTTTTTGCTGTTATAGATAGCACATAAAAAACGACGCTTTGTTCTGATACTTACAATTTTTCCGAACTCTGAAATAATTTTACAATGATCCGGATATTCATTCTCTTTTTCGAGACGCATTAACAGCGATAATTCTTCGTCAGGATTGCCGTATAATATAACTTTGAGTCTTGGATCCATGAGTTTTTGTTTTAGAGATTAATTCAGATTTAATAATTTTGTTTCAATATCATCTAATTCTTGATACAAAAGCATAAAGTATAAATTCTCATCAATCACATTAAGAAAGGTCTCTTCAAAATCTCCTGCATTAGACAGATAAGCTTTGATTTCTCGAACATACTGACTATTTATAAATCCTATTTTTTCTAATCCTAAAATAAAGTCCTGATCTTCTTCTTGAAGTTTAGAAAAATTAGTATTCGTAAAAATCTGGACAAATAATTCGTTGGTTTTTTCAATTAAAATGATTTTTTTTGAAACTAAATTTTTAAGTAAAAAAGCTTTTTCTTCTTGTGCCTTTTTGGAAAATTTAAAACTTTTTTTTAGAAGATTAGGTCGAATCTGATTTATCTTTTTTAGAATTTGCGTCACGTTTTTTTCAATTTTATTCAAACTGATGGTTTCTTGGTTAGTTATTTCAGCCTTCATTTTTGTTGGTTTTTATTGTTTTTTTTCAGCGTTTTGTCGCTGGTAATAGTAGCACTCTCTTTATTTGTAACTAATTGTGGTAATGTTTTCGTATCCAGATTACCCTCTTTTAAGTCACTTTCCGAAGATTCTTTTTTTTCTAATACAACATCCTCAACCTTTTTCTCTGCGTCAGTTGTTACATTGTTTTTTTTATCCTTAATTGGTTTTTCAGTACCAACGATAGGAGAAATAACAACAGGCGCAATAGGAGTTACAGCAGCAGTTTCATTTCTAGCAGCAGCGCTAAACTTCTCGCCTTCGCTTTTGGCTTTGTTATCAATGATTAAATAGCTCATCAAGGGATTTTCTGAAATCATACCCGCCAAAAGTGCCGTATTGGTTATTTCCTGATTTCCGGGAACATTATAAAAAGTGGCTCTGCTATTGGCTATAACGTAACTGATTAATAAATTAAATGGATTCATTGTTTCGTATTTTAAATTAATAGAAATAAAAGGGCAATTGGGTAACAACTGCCCTTTTTACATTTACTTATTCATCATCATCATCATGACAATTGGCAACATGTTGTTGGATTCTGTCGAGTTGTTTTTATTTTGCTCAGAAATTAATAAAACCATCGGCAACATCATATTCATATTGTCTGATTTACCTGAGCCCGAATCTCCCATAGTAGTCATCATTGGCAACAATAAAGACATTGTCTGATCTACATAAATAGCTTTTGCATCCTTTTTTTCAATGATGTGTGCAGGTATCTTTACGCCTTTTTCAGTACTAGCTTCAGGAACAAATTCCAAATTTTCAGGTTTTAGTTTTGGCTGATTCAACAAAGATCCCATCATACTCATCATTTGCATATTTTTTAAAACCTTGGTTTGGTTGTCGCCTTTTCGGGCGTCAATCTTTGCAAATTCGGTATGTTTTTGATCTAAAGCTACCAACGCTTTATTAGTAGCCAGCGAAGTCTTTTTAAGCTCATTCACTTGGTTAGAAATCGAATCTAACGATTTCTTCAGTTCACTTTTGGTCGCATAATCATTAGCTCTCCCGCTCAGGGTTTTTCCAAAATTAGATCTTTGTTTTACCGCCGAGCTCACATTAGGTCTGATTCCTTTTATGGATGGTCTTCTGCGTCTTGCAGCCTCATCAAAGCTTTCGTCGTAGCTTTCTAATAAATCTTCGCCTAAAAGATCCTCGTTGTAGTAATCTTCATTTAATAAATCTTCGTCTAAATAACTTTCGAAATAATTCATAATTTTAAATATTAATTGGTTAATTTTTATTGAAATAATGTTTGTTATATTTCTGGATGGCCGGCTGAATATATTTATTAAAAAGAATAAAATCAGGAATGCCGTTGCCTGGTTTTCCGGTTCCGAAACATGCTGAGCACTCATTATCTTCGCCAAAACATTCCGTGCAGGCACCAATGGCTTTTGCCAAATCATCGTTCTGATTTAACTCAAATTCCAACTGCAACTTTAGATTTTCGATCATCGTAAAAAGTTTGTGATTGATTTTTTTGAGTTTTTTAATTCTTTCCTCAACTTCTAAATCAATTCTTGGAATTTCTTTTTCTTCTTCCGGTTCATTTTTCCCCATCATAGGCTGCATCAGCTCAAAATATTTAGCCATTTCAGGATTATGTTCTTTCAAATATTCTAAATAAGCATCCATTGTATAACTTTTAGGTTTTATAAACTTGCAATAGCATTTTCAAGTCTATTGATTCGGTTAGGAGTGTTGGTACCCACAAATTGGCCATATTGGTCCACATAATAATCTTCGGTCGGAATTAATCCTCCGTTGTAATATTCATACAAAATATTCTCGGTCAGGTAATTTACACTTTCGATTAATTCTGCAAAAGAGTGACTTTCTATTGGCGAATTTGGGCTTGCCGTTCCTAAACTTTGCTGCGCCTGACCCGCCTGAAATTGTGGATTGTTTATCACACCACCCAGCTGGTTGTACAGCCCTTGTACTCTGCCAATATCCTGCGCTACCTGCGGACGAAGCACAACCGGATTATCCTGCACATACTGCTGAATAGCCGGAAGAGCCGCTCTGCCTGCATCGGCCAAATATCGGGTTGTATTGCTCCAGGCTTGCCCAACTGGCGAAGGCGCTTGTCTGCGTCTGTAATTGTTATTATTTGCCGGTCTGCGTTGTTGCTGCGGAGGTGATGGTCTGCGTTGTTGTTGTTGACGATTATTGTCTAAAGCAGTACTTGCAGATCCCGCCAAATTACTAACCAAACCACCAACTGCTCCCCCAATTTGCGGGGCTCCAAAATAAGTACCCACCGCAGTGCCAACAATAGGAGCAACTGCAGAAACGCCACGTAACACTCCCGAACCAATATTGCTGGCCACATTGCCTAAACTTGACCAAAATCCTTCTGCTTCACTTTCAGACATTAGATCTACTCGTGACAGCAGGACATCTTCTAGTTCATTTTCACTTAAATTAGAATATTCCGGCCCCAATACATATCGTACAGCTTCAAAATAATTGTCTTCGCTGAATGATTCTCCCTGAAAAACTTCATGATATAAACTCATAATTCTTAGTATTATAATTAGCTCTTACTCTTTTATTAGGCTTTTCAGATTTCGCCTATTCATTTTGTGCACAAAAAGAACGATGTAAAATTGATTTATTATAATTTACTATAAAACAGTACTTTACCCCAATTTTTTAAATAAATTTACCCTAAAAAAAAGGGTATTTTCACCCTTGTAAACTTGAGCCGTTTAAAATAAATTTGCTCTTTACTATTGATGTAAACCACTATTTAACAATCAATAAAACCATTAACTATAAAACACGATTATGAAAAACGAACCAGGAAGACCGGCACAATTAATTACAAAAAAATTTGCTAAAGAATTGCATTCTAATTTTATGAAGTACAGAGCCAGCATAATAGCGAAGTACATTAAAAAAGAAGATGCTAACGCCGTTTGGTTTTCTATAGAAGAACTAGAAAATTATATTCATTACATCAAGTCTAAAGGCGCAAAAAAGGGTTTTGCTGTAAACGGAATCCGCTTTTATTTTGGAGTATATCCGAATGAAAAAAAATATGCTGATAAAGCAGGCTTGATGACCCTTTTTCTAACAGCTACAGGAAAAAGAATTAGACCCGTTGCACTAAACAGTGTACAAACCTTTGCCTTGACTCGCGAAAATAATGATCCTGATGATCAAAATAATGACAATGAAGACATACAAAGCATAGAACCAATGAATTACGGAAGCATTGGCAGACCACCGAGCTTATTATACTAGAAAATTATGTTCGAATTTTTAAGATTTTATATTGTCTATTTAGTCGTACTCTCCGGGATTATTGGCTTGCTTTCATGGCATAAACTTCCTTCCAGAAAAGCTAAATTCTTGGTGATTCTAATTTGGTTTTCTGCTGTAATAGAGAAAGTTGGCTATTATTTTACCGAATGGACAGGCCTGTTAAACTATCCTGTATTCAATTTTTACATGCTGGTTAGTTTTTGTGCTTATATCATACTTTTAAGGAGTCTTTTATCAAAAATAAAATATCGCATGATAGCGCTGCTTAGTTTGATACTATTTGTACTTTCCTTTTTTATAAATATTGTATACGTCAAAGAGTACTTAAACCACTCCTATACTTACAGTTATGCAACTGGCGTATTGCTTATTATGATATTATCTTGCTTGTATTTGGTAGAAATCTTTAATTCGGAGAAAATATTAAATTTTAAAAAATCGGTCTTTTTTTGGTACATATTAGGCATATTAGTTTTTCATGTACCTTTTTTGCCTTTCATGCTTGCTTTAAACTGTTTTTTGATCAAACAAGACGAATCTGTTTTTAGTTTAGTAGTATTTATTTTAAATGTTTTGGCCCACAGCTGCTATATTACCGGATTCTTATGGAGCGAAAAGAAATACAATTATTAGTTATTTCGTTAGGTATTGTTTTTTTAACTTTACTTGTTATTCTGCTTGTCATATTCTTTTATTTTTTGAAAAAGAAAAACAATTATTTGGTCGAAAAAATGGAATCAGAACTCTATTTTCAATCCGAATTAATTAAGACAAGAATAGAGATTAAAGACCAGACCCTGAGCGAAATCAGTAAGGAACTGCACGATAATATAGGCCAAATTGTTTCTGTGGGCATTATGCATCTCAACATGTATCTGGACAGCGGAAAACCTGTACAGGTCAATGAATTGCAGGATTTGAAAAAAATACTCGCCAAATCACTAGACGAAATTCGAATTTTGTCCCGAATCATCAACAAAGATAATTTACTGCAAAGCAATTTTATAGAAGCAATCAAGCAAGATTTAGAACGTATAAAAAAACTAAAAAACATTCAATACAATTATAATCTTACGGGAGAAATCCCTGAGATTAGCCAAGAACATGATTTGTTTATTTACCGAATTTTTCAGGAAGCACTGCACAACAGCCTCAAACATTCGCACAGTGATTTATTTGAAGTAAATATTCATACCACCGATACCGTTTTTCTTCTGGAAATAAAAGACTTCGGTATTGGTTATGACACAAGCCAGATCAACGCTGGATTGGGGTTGAGCAACATGAAATTAAGAGCCCGATTAATTGACGCTAACTTAATAATGCAGTCAGATTCGTCAGGAACAACCGTAACTTTAGAATACTTATTAAGCAAAACCAATGAAACCTAGTACTAAAAACAAAATTATTATTGTAGATGATCATCAGTTATTTTCGCAATCTTTAGAACTGCTCATCAATAGTTTTAAAGATTTTGAAGTGATCAATCGTTTCGAAAACGGCAAAGTATTTCTTTCTTACCTGCAGGAGCAACCAGATGCAGAAGTAGACTTGATTTTATTAGATGTTAACATGCCCGTTTTAGACGGCGTAAGCACCATGAAATGGATAAAAGAAAACAGACCCGATCTTAAAGTAATTGCGCTCTCTGTAAATGATGATGAAGAAATTATTATCAAAATGATTACCAATGGCGCCAAAGGGTATTTACTAAAAGATACCTCGCCAGAAATCTTCAAAGAAGCGATCATTTCTGTCATCGAAAAAGGCTTTTATTTTACCGAGTTAGTCTCAGGAATGCTCGTTAAGAAAGCCAATGATGACTCGAAAAAAATCAATTTGAAAGAAAAAGAAATTGTTTTTATAAAACATGCCTGCACCGAAAAAACCTATAAAGAAATCGCCTCAGAAATGTGTTTAAGTCCGAAAACAATCGATGGATACCGGGAATGTTTGTTTGATAAACTCGAAATCAAAACCCGAATTGGGCTGGTCTTGTACGCCATCAAACACAAAATTGTTTTGGTATAAAGCTTTTATCTGATGCTTTTTTGCCCTTTACACCTCTTTCCTATGCTATTTTATAGCCTTTATTTTGCGGGTTTCTGCGCCCGTATGCTAATTCATATCTTGTACTCCTCTCTATCCGTATATATCATAAGGTTATCCTGCACGGTTTCAAAAACCTTGTAGGTATGGCTTTTATTACAATTAATACCTAACAAGGTCAAAAAAGACCTTGTAGGAATTCCAATTGCTTCTTAGAAACGTGAAACTTTACGTCTGGCATGTCAAATTTCACGTAAGTGATGTCAAATTTGACGTAAGTGATGTGAAACTTCACGTCTAACATGTGAAATTTCACGTCTGGTATGTCAAATTTCACGTAAGTGATGTGAAACTTTAGGTCAGTGATGTGAAACTTTAGGTCTGGCATGTCAAATTTCACGTAAGTGATGTGAAATTTTACGTAAGTAATGCTAAACACTGTGTATGACCTTATTTTGTTCTGAAATAAAACTCAAAATATGATGCCATACTGATACATTTTGTTTTGGATTACTAATCGCTATATACCTTAGATTTTGACTACTGTAGTTATCATTTTATCAGGGCAACAAAAGCACTTTATAAAGTGTATAAGATCTAGATTTTTATTAAAAACACATAATTATCTTACGTAAAGCACACTTTATTGAGATTTTATCACTAAATTGCTAGGTATGAAAACAAATTGTGATGTGCTGATTATTGGCGGCGGACTAGCCGGTTTAGCCAGCGCCATACATTTATCTAAAAAAGGCTTAGAGGTAATCCTGATAGAAAAATCAGCTTATCCGCGGCACAAGGTATGCGGTGAATATATTTCGAACGAAATTTTGCCGTACCTCAGCTGGCTTGGTGCAGATGTATCAGAATTACGTCCTACGACTATCACAAGGTTTGAATTTACTTCCGGTAATGGAAAAACGGCAACCGCAAAACTTCCTTTAGGAGGATTTGGCATTAGCCGATATGCGCTTGATGATTTTTTATATCAAAAAGCATTGGCCAACAACTGTACCGTTATAAAAGATACTGTTACCGATATTTCTTTTGGCAATGACAGTTTTACGGTAAGCACTTCAGACCAAATTTTGACTGCCAAAATAGTCTTGGGCGCTTTTGGCAAACGATCTAATATTGATCAAGTTTTGGCACGGGATTTTATTAGTAAAAAATCGCCCTGGCTGGCTGTTAAGGCACATTATTCGGGTAAATTTGATCATGATCTCGTGGCTTTGCACAACTTCAAAGGCGGTTATTGCGGCGTTTCTAAGGTTGAAGATGATAGCATCAATATTTGTTATCTGGCCGATTATGCCACCTTTAAAAAATATAAAAATATCGAGGAGTATCAGCAAAATGTGCTGTACAAAAACAAACACCTGAAAGCTATTTTTGAAAACAGTACCCTTCTTTTTGAAAAACCACTCACGATAAGTCAAATTTCTTTTGATAAAAAACAGCCTGTAGAAAATCACATTCTGATGATTGGGGATACCGCAGGACTTATTCACCCGCTGTGCGGCAATGGAATGGCAATGGCGATACACGCTGCGAAAATAGCATCAGAACTGGTG
This sequence comes from Flavobacterium flavipigmentatum, assembly GCF_020911905.1. Lineage (NCBI taxonomy): Bacteria > Pseudomonadati > Bacteroidota > Flavobacteriia > Flavobacteriales > Flavobacteriaceae > Flavobacterium > Flavobacterium flavipigmentatum. Next base: position 3,951,921 of record NZ_CP087133.1, read on the forward strand.
TTGGAGTATTACAACGGTGAGATAACCTCTCGACAATTATTAGAAAAAAAATATAAAAAGGAATGGAATACGCATTTTGGTAAAAGAGTACTTATGGGCAGAATTCTGGCTCAACTGCTTAAAAATAAAATCATCACCAACCAATTGGTCGGACTATTGGCATCATTACCATCAATACTCCCTAAAATTATCAAACAAACGCACGGAAAACCAATAGCAATAAATTAAATGGATATAAGTACCCAATACAGAACTCAGGAAACTGAGATAATGGATGATTTTTTGCTTGAAGGCGAAGAATTACGTGCTGCACTAGACCAAATTGCCAACATTAATCAGTTGCTGGGTGGCAACCGTATTACTTTGAATGGAGTAAAAAAATTATTGAAGAAAACAGATATTACCAAAACAATAGTGATTGCAGATATTGGTTGCGGCAACGGAGACATGCTGCGTATGCTGGCTCAATACGGACTAAAGCATACTATTAATTTTAAACTGATCGGCATCGATGCAAATGAATATACGATCAATTATGCCAAAACCCTCTCGGATGAATATTCAAACATAGAATATGCATGTATTGATATTTTTAGCGAAGATTTTAAGGCCATACAATATGACATTGTTTTATGCACACTTACCCTGCACCATTTTACCAATGAGCAGATATTAAATATAATCACTATCTTTAGTACTAATGCAACAACCGGAATCATAGTCAACGATTTGCATCGAAGCAAATTGGCTTACAGACTTTTTGAGATAGTTTGCACTATTTTTAACCTCAATAGGATGTCCCGAGAAGATGGACTGGTTTCTATTTTGAGAGGCTTTAAGAAAACCGAATTAGAGGAGTTTTCTAAAAAATTAAATCTAAAAAACTATACCATATACTGGAAATGGGCTTTTCGCTACCAATGGATAATTACAAAAAAATGAGTGTAAAAATAGTAACGGTTGCCAAGCAACTACCAAAATATTCGCGCACCACAAACGATATACTTCCGCTTTTGGATGGATGGCTTGATGGAAAAGAAGAACGCTTTATAAAAAAAGTAAAAAAGATTTTCGAGGGCGCAGCTGTAGACCAACGTTACTCGATCATGGATCCTGCAGAGGTTTTTACAGCGACTTCATTTGAAGATAAAAATGATATTTACACCAGAGAAGTCATTATTCTGGGAGAACAAGTACTAGAGAAAGCACTTAAAAAAGCAGGTTGGGATCCTACAACACTGGATTACATTATCACGGTAAGCTGCACTGGGATCATGATCCCCTCATTAGATTCATATCTCATCAATAAAATGAAACTGAGACAGGATATAGTGCGCCTTCCCGTAACAGAAATGGGTTGTGCCGCAGGAATATCGGGCATCTTGTATGCTAAAAACTTTTTGAAATCTAATCCGGATAAACGAGCAGCAGTCATTGCGGTGGAGTCTCCAACAGCAACATTTCAGCTTGATGATTTTTCGATGCCTAATATTGTCAGTGCTGCTATTTTTGGCGATGGAGCCGCCTGTTGTCTTTTGTCATCGTATGAAGAGGACAAGGGTCCAGAAATAATTGACGAACAAATGTATCATTTTTATGATGCCGAACACATGATGGGCTTTAAGCTAACTAACAGTGGTTTGCAAATGGTTTTGGATATTGAAGTTCCGGACACTATCGCCTCTCATTTTGGAGCTATTATTCATCCTTTTTTGCAACAAAACAATCTTGAAATCGCAGACATAAACCACATGATATTTCATCCCGGCGGAAAAAAAATAATCACAACAGTAGAGTCGCTGTTCTCGGGATTAGGCAAAAATATTGATGATACCAAAGAAGTTCTTAAGCGATACGGAAACATGTCGAGTGCAACTGTTTTGTACGTTTTAGAGCGCATCATGGATCGCAATCCGAAATCTGGCGAGAGAGGATTAATGTTAAGCTTTGGTCCCGGATTTTCGGCACAACGGGTTTTATTACAATGGTAATTTTTCAGAAAAACAAATTATGGAATTGACCGATATTATAGCCAAATTGCCTTATAGCGAGCCCTTTTTATTTGTAGACGAAATAGTAGCTGCAGATGAAAACGGAATTACGGGCACTTATACCTTTAGAGAAGATTTATATTTTTATAAAGGACATTTTAAAGGTAATCCTGTCACTCCGGGCGTAATTCTCACCGAAACGATGGCTCAGATAGGAATGGTTTGCCTTGGTATTTATTTATTGAATGATGCTGCAAAAGAAGATACCGTGATAGCGTTTACATCGGCAGATATGCAGTTTTTAAAACCTGTATATCCTAATGAAAAAGTAACGGTAACTTCTCAAAAAACATTTTTCAGATTCGGCAAACTTAAATGCAATGTTGTGATGAAAAACGAGGCGGGACAAGAAGTTTGTAAAGGTATTGTTGCGGGTATGATTACTACAAAATTATGAAAAAGCGTGTCGTAATAACAGGTCTGGGAGTCGCTGCTCCTAACGGAGTGGGAATTCCTGCATTTACTGATGCCCTAAAAAACAGCGTATCAGGAATTCGTCATGATGCACAATTACAGGCGCTGCAGTTTTCTTGTCAGATAGCGGGTCAGCCCCAAATATCAGACGAACTTAAAAATCAATATTTTACAGAACTTGAATTACGCGGTTTTAATAGTACAGGTATTTTGTACGGCGTAATAGCCGGAATAGAAGCTTGGACAAATGCAGGATTGACAATCGAAACTAATAACGAACCCGATTGGCATAGCGGTACCATCTTTGGATCTGGGACTTCGGGCATCGATAAATTTCGCGAAAGCATTTATAAAATAGATGATTTGCAAACCCGAAGACTTGGCAGCACTGTTGTAGCTCAAACTATGAACAGCGGTATTAGTGCGTATCTTGGCGGTAAACTGGGGCTTGGCAATCAGGTAACAACAAATTCCTCGGCTTGTGCAACGGGTACCGAAGCTATCATGATGGCCTATGATCGTATACAATCCGGTCAAGCAAAACGCATCCTTGCGGGAAGCACCGGCGATAGCGGTCCGTATATTTGGGCAGGATTTGATGCGCTTCGCGTATGCAGTTCAAAATACAACGACACTCCTGAGCTTGGTTCTCGTCCTATGAGTGCGAGCGCAGCTGGGTTTGTACCCGGCTGTGGCGCGGGAGCATTGGTCGTAGAAGAACTGGAAACTGCCCTAAAACGAGGTGCTACGATTTATGCTGAAATATTGGGTGGTAATGTAAACTCTGGCGGGCAGCGAGGCACTGGCAGCATGACCGCACCAAACAGTGGGGCGGTACAACAATGCATCAAAAATGCGCTGCGCAATGCCGGCATTTCTGCGAATGATATTGATGCCATAAACGGTCATCTTACGGCAACCACAAAAGATAGTCTGGAGATTGAAAACTGGACCAAAGCATTGAACAGAAGCGGCAATGATTTTCCGTATATCAATTCCCTAAAAAGCATGACAGGTCATTGCCTTAGTGCTGCCGGCAGTATCGAAAGTGTAGCCAGCGTTTTGCAACTTCATGAAGGCTTTATATTTGCTAATACCAATTGTGATGACCTTCATCCCGAAATTGGTTCACAGATTGATCCGACAAAAGTAATTTTAAAAACGATTTATTCGCAACCCAATATAATTGCAAAAGCAAGTTTTGGTTTTGGCGATGTAAATGCGTGTATACTATTTAAAAAATTTGATAATTAATTTATATGAATAAAGAAGAACTTATTTCGAAACTAAAAGTAATCATAAAGCCTTATACAACAAACACCGAAGCTTATGACAATCTCACGGAAGACACTGATTTTATTAATGATCTAAACATTAATTCTGCCAATCTTGTTGATATTGTATTGGATATTGAAGAGGCTTTTGATGTGGTAATCGACAATACAGATATGGAGCGCATGCTTGATGTTAAAACCTCTGTAGAAATCATCGAAACCAAACTGGCTGCAAAATGATTGGCAATGATGTTATAGATCTTTTACAATCGCGCCAAGAAAGCAATTGGCAGCGTAAAGGTTTTATAAACAAAATTTTTACCGATGATGAACAAATAATCATATCAAATAGTTCTGATCCAGAAATTATGGTATGGGTGCTTTGGAGCATGAAAGAAGCGGCTTATAAAATTTACAACAGACAAACCAAAATCAGAGCCTATATTCCTAAAAAACTGATCTGTAGCATTAAGACTCATAAGAACAGTTCTGTAAAAGGTTTAGTGTTTTGTGATGAAAATATATATCACACAAAAACAATGCTTTCTCAGGACATTATTCATACTCTAGCAGCTGCTTCCTTAGAAGATTTAAATTGTATAATTGAAATTGAAAACAAAGATATTGTTAAAGATAAGTATGGAATTCCTTATCTGACTACTTATCCTGAAAATACATCGCAGAATGTCTCTATTAGCCATCATGGCCGGTTTGAAAAAGTGGTAACTATTAGAAACTTTTGAACGTTTATACTACGAAGATATTTTAAAAAAATGCAATAAAAAAAGCAGGTCTGAAAACGCAGATGATCTTAGATCAGGCTATTGAGTTTGAACAGCTGACAATCTGTTGCTTGATTTTTTAAATTATAATAAAACTCCATTGAAATTATAAAACATTCATTTGAATTTCTATAACACCATTGGCTCAAATTAATGATATTTTCGTAGAAAACTAAATCTACTACCGATGTACGATAACGTATTGCTTTTGAAAAACATTGTGGATCACACCCCTTTGCCCATTGCTGTTTACATAGGAGAAGAATTTAAAATAGAACTTATCAATCGTGCCATGATCGAAACCTGGGGAAAAGGAGATCAGGTTATCGGTAAAAAATACCTCGAAGTTCTTCCAGAGATTGAGAATCAGCATTTTTTTGAACAAGCGCTAGCAGTCTTTAAAACTGGAGTTCCTTTTCATGCCAAAGACAAAAAAGTCGATCTGGTAATGCACGGCACGCTAAAAACACATTACTTTAACTACAGTTTTATACCTCTTTTTGATATTCACGGAAATGTTTTTGGTGTGATGAATAGTGGCGTTGACGTAACAGATTTACATGAGGCAAAACAGCAAATTGAAAGTGCTGAACAAAGGCTAAGAATGGCGATCGACTCATCAGGAATTGGCACCTATGAAATTGATCTTCAAACAAAAAAAATTACGACTTGCGGAAATTTTAAAAACATCTTTAGTACTGAAAACGAAATTGCCAGTGAGCAACTCATCAAAAAATTGCATCCTGATGATCAGGCATTATATCAGAAAGCACAAAAAGAAATTGAAACTACTGGAAAAATGTCTTATGAGGTTCGAATTATCAATGAGGATAAAACCTCTAAATGGATTAAAATTAGTGGTAAAATGATTAAGAACGAAAATGATACTCCCACCACTATCATTGGAATAATTCAGGATATACATGAGCAAAAGCAGTTTGAAGAAGAATTAAAAAAACAGGTAGAAGAGCGCACGCACGAACTGCAAAGATCCAACGATGATCTTTTGCATTTTGCCAATGTAGTAAGTCATGACTTAAAAGAACCTGTTCGAAAAATAAAAACCTTCAATAGTCTTTTGCAAGCTGAAAAGGAAACTAATTTTAATGATAAGTCAAAAAAATACCTTCAAAAAATCGACCAATCTGCTTTACGAATGCAGACCATTATTGAAGGAATCCTGGCCTACTCTACCTTAAATAAAAAAACACAACCCATCGAAAAGATAAATCTCGATGATGTGATCGAAAACATAAAAACAGACCTGGAACTGGTCATAAAAGAAAAAGGTGCGATACTGATTACCAGTGAACTTCCAGAAATAGAAGGAGCCCCGATCTTAATTCATCAGCTATTTTACAACCTCATTCACAATGCTTTAAAGTTTTCAAAAAGAGACCAGCCCCCAAGAGTTATTATATCTTCTGCCGAAATTGATCATAATGGTACTGAATGTATTCGGATCGTTATTGAGGACAATGGTATTGGATTAGAAGCCAATTATTTTGAACGGATATTTGATGCATTTGAAAGACTTCATTCTAAAGATCAATATGAAGGGAACGGTCTTGGTTTGGCCTTATGCAAAAAAATTGCTTCCCGCCACAATGGTATTATATCTGCCGATGGAAAGAAAGACAATGGAGCCGTTTTTACCGTTATCTTACCATTAAAACAAAATGGGGAAAGTCTTTAGAAATTATTATTTTCTCAAAACTTTCCCTATTAGTTAGAAACAAAACCCAATAAATTATCTGTAAAAAAATTTATAGATGCAATCTATCGTAATTTTGTAGATTTATTTTGCGATTGTAAAAAGTATTATTCTGTAATTGTCATTTTTGTTCCCAGTTAAAAAAAACTATTTTACGTAATTGGGTGAAACACAATTTTGCCAGTATTCTACAATATTTTTTATCATCTCTTTCATTTCATTAAAATCAGATGGTTTTACAAAAAAACCTTGAACAGATTTTGAATATGCATCGATAACATGCTGCTGTTCAGCAACAGTTGAGAAAAAGAGATAAGGAATTGATTTCATTCTCAAATCTTCATTTTCGTGCACTTTTGTTCGTAATTCTATTCCATTTAGCCTTGGCATATTGATATCAGAGAATATAATAAAAGGCTCAATGATTGTAGCCGTAAGATACTCAAGTGCCTGCTCTCCATCACCAAAAAAAATGACTTCATTGGGATATTGCAGTCCTTTAAAAACCTCTGCCAAAAATTCCTGATCATCCAGATCGTCTTCTATAATTATTATTGGCCCACCTTTATTCATTATTCTTATTTTATGGTATTTGCTAGCAAGGTAGCAAATAAAACATCACTTTTCAGTACTATAGATGATGTATTGATTATTTATTTTTGTACTGGTGTCTCCTATTTTCTTTGTAAAAATTCTATAACAAATAATAAAATTCATTCTTTTAATCCTCTTTTTGATAAATTCCAGTCTTATAGTGTCAATTTTACACATAATTAATTGATTATCTATCTCCTTTATAAAATTATTTTTATTGATTTGGAACAAAAATAAGAACGAAAAAACGCACATAAAAAAATTTGAAGAAAATGAATACATGTAGTTAAATAACAATTTTCTGGAATCATAAGTCAATTCATCAAAAAATGTGTGAAATGATTTTAAATATCCGAATCATTTTTATTCGAGTGTTGAGAAAAAAAACTATTTTACAGCTATTGAAGATTTGGACACCAATTAAAAACTAAACCTCCTCACAAACAAACTAATGCTTGACAACTTACCTTTTTATTTAGGACTTTTAATGGTTATTTTACTTTTGATCATGCTGGCTAATAAAATTAAAGTCGCATATCCAGTACTCCCGGTATTAGCAGGACTTATGATCAGTTTTATCCCCGGAGTGCCTGTTATAAATATCGAACCGGAACTTATCTTTTTTATATTTTTGCCACCACTTTTATATGAAGCTGCATGGTCTGTTTCCTGGAAAGAAATGTGGCGCTGGCGCCGTATTATTACGAGTTTTGCCTTTATAGTTGTCTTTTTGTCGGCGCTTTCAGTAGCTTTAGTAGCCAATTATGTTTTCCCTGGTTTCTCTTTGGCATTAGGTTTTTTACTGGGCGGAATTGTATCTCCGCCAGATGCGGTAAGTGCTGGTGCTATTCTGAAATTTGTGAAAGTACCCAAAACGATTTCGTCTATTTTAGAGGGAGAAAGTTTATTGAATGATGCCTCTTCCCTAATTATTTTTAGATTTGCGATGATCGCCGTTGCCACAGAGCAATTTATTTTTTATAAAGCCGCCATGAGCTTTAGTTGGATGATTTTTGGAGGTGTCGCAATTGGTTTATTAATAGGATGGGTTTTTATGAAAGCGCATAAATATTTGCCTACTGATGCTAATGTAGATATAGTGCTGTCATTACTTACGCCTTATATCATCTATCTTGCTGCCGAAAAAATGCATAGCTCAGGAGTTTTAGCTGTCGTAAGTGGCGGTTTGCTCTTAGCCAACAACAGACACCGTTTTCTAACGAGTAAATCCCGCCTGCAGGGAATAAATGTGTGGGAAAGTTTTTGTTTTATATTGAATGGATTGGTTTTTATGCTCATCGGGTTAGATTTACCACAAATTACTCGAGGCCTTGAAGATGTAAGCATTGCGACAGCCATTGGTTACGGGATATTGATTACCCTTGTTTTGATGGTGAGTAGAATTTTATCTTCTTATGGCGCAGTAATTATCACGATAATTGCCCGAAATTTCATTACTGTGGCTGATAGTAAAAATCCTGACTTAAAAAGCCCTTTTATCCTCGGCTGGACCGGAATGAGAGGCGTTGTATCGTTGGCCGCAGCATTATCAATACCAGTTTATCTGAATAACGGAAACGGTTTCCCACAGCGTAACCTTATTCTGTTTATTACTTTTATCGTAATCCTATTAACATTAGTGATTCAGGGATTAACGTTGCCTTATTTTATTCGAAAAATTCAATTTAATACAGCTGATGATGCTTTGACTCCTGATGAAGATTACAACCTTTTAAGACAAGAATTGGCAGAATATGCTTCTAATTATTTAAAAACCACTTATAACAATCAGGTAGAAGATAATATTTCGCTACAACGACTTATTGAAAAATGGGAGCAGCATAGTACAAAAAATGATGATGAATCCATCGGAAGGGAACTTAAAGTGATTTATCTTGATTTATTAAATCAACAACGACAATGGCTTCTCAATAAAAACAAAGAAAATCAAAATTTAGACGAAGCAATTATTAAAAGACAATTGCATTATCTTGATGTTGAGGAAGAGAAATTACGATATCTTTAAAAGTATTTTTTTTATTGAATTTTCTTCGGACTAAATTATTTTCATGAAAAATATTTAGAGTCTCTCGAAATCGAAGAAATATGAAGAGCGACATTGGCGTCATTTATATTGCCTTCAAACCATTTATTCCAAAAAAATTACTGATTCAAAAGGCTCAAATTGAAAAAATAAGGCTGTCTAATAAATTAACATTTAGACAGCCTTATTTTTTTGTTTTTTTATGAATTAAACTTCAAAAAAGTGAGATCATCTATTAAATGTCCTTTCTGGTAACGACGTATTATCTTCTTTCTAGAAAAGCATACTACTACTTTTTGTCAGTTATCTATCTTCATCATATTAAACTTTGGTTCATTTGCTTTACAGCTCTGTAAAGTCATGATACACAAATGTACAGCGGGTGTGCATCCATTTTTCAAACCCCTTCTTTTGTGCAATCTTTGTCATCTCAAAGGGAAACAAGTGATTTAATAAGGATAAAAATGAGACCTCAAATCTTAAAAAATTACACTTATTGTTCCCTTCTAAAAATTTCGAAATATTATAAAAAAAACATCCAATGGAACAATTTCTCTACCCCACTCTAACCGCTTTTTTTGCCGCTTTTATCACGTGGTTATTCTCTGTGAGGAGATCTTTAGCCCAAGATAGAGCCGCTGAACTTGACAATGCCGTAAATGCCGTAAAATATTACCGTGATCTGCTTGATGATATTACTGCCCGATTGACTGCGGCTACCGAAACCATCAAAAAAATGGAGATACAACACAGAGAACTAATGGTTGTCAACCAACAATTAGTTGATGAGTTACAAAAATTCAAACAATTAAACGGAAAACAACAATGACACTCGCCCAAAAAACATTAGAAATTGCAATTGCACAGATCGGCGTTGAAGAAATGCCAAAATACAGTAATTCAGGCCCTGAGGTTGAAATTTACCTAAAAAGCGTAGGACTAACAAGAGGATATTCCTGGTGTATGGCCTTTGTTTTTTGGTGCACCCAAAATGCAGCGCTACAAACTAAATTTAAAAATCCTTTAAAGAAAACCGGCGGTGTATTAGATCAATACAATTCCAGACCTCTGCTAATACAAAAGGTTCCGCAAGTGGGTGACATTTTTATTCTGGACCTCGGAAAAGGATTGGGTCACACCGGAATAGTAGAAAAAGTAACCGGAAACATTATTCATACCATTGAAGGAAACACCAATGATACCGGCAGCCGTGAAGGATATAAAGTATGCAGAAGAAGGAGAGAAATTAAAACTATGAAGGGGTTTCTGAGACTTTAAAACTAGTTATTACATAAAACTCAACCTTAAACTATCAATAATACAAAAAAATCAAAGCAAGAATAAAGCCCTCAAAGTTGTACCGTAAAAATTGAAGTGATAAAAAAATTAAGGTTAATTAAGCCGAACTAGGGCGTACATTAAAAAGCCTAAAAGGTCGGCTTATAACCATTAATACACTGATAATTTAGATGGAAAATAAAACTTTACAGGCTTGCAAGAATTCTTAAAAAAGGTGATTAATTGTGGCCACAATAAGGAGTGGCAAAATGATACATACAAACTTCATTCGCTGTCCCTATAACAACCATTCTCAGGGACTAAATATAAAATCTTTATATCCAGAAGCATATCATATATTCCACTCCTGTAATCATCCATAAGATTTCAAAAAACAGCACTATTCAATTGTTCCTAATTCAAATCCTATTAATGAAGATTTCTGTCACTTTTGGTGTTACAGCATCAAATTGAGCTTTAAATAAAAAAGTATACTGGTTTATTTGTTCCTGAAGGTATTGCGACAAACAGTTGCCTCAGGAACAAAAGACCAACTTTTTTCTAAATCTACTCTTATAACATCATTTTCAGCAGATAAACAATTTCTTCTAATACCTCAAATTGTTCTAGAAAGATCTTTAAACCATAATTCTCAAAAAAACTGAATATCAATTTTAGTAAACAAGCGTATTCTACTTTATTGAATAGCTTATAAAAACCTAAATCTACTACTATTAAGCCAACAGCAACCAACAAAAGTCTGGGCATGCAAAGAAATAAACTATTACGTTACAAACTCATCAAGGAGCTTTATTATAAACACAAAACAGAAGACATTCCGACTACCGTAGTTTGGAGAAAATATATTTGTCCCGTCTATCCTATTTCGCGTACAACTTTATATGAAATTCTATGCACTTCTGTCACTGTTGAGCTGAGAGAAATAGAGGAAGCGATTAAGAATCAAGTGAAACTTTAATTCAAAATACAAATCATTTTCTCTAAAATAATTCTTTTGTGAATGACTTTTGCCATGCTTTAAAGTTCTCTCACTTTACAACGTTGTTCGATCTTAGAACACAATAGTTCAACCACTTTACATGTGTTTTTTAAACTGTGACTTTCGGCTAATCTTTGCTTTTGCATACCGAAATAACGGTTACAAAACGAACCCAAATTACACTATACAAATTACTTAAAATTAAATATAACCCATGAGCAAAAATCTAAACCGAATTGTTTTTATGTTTTTTTCTGTCTTAGTTCTGGTTTCCTGCCGAACCCCGAAACCAGTTCTAAGCGAAGAAAAAACCAAAACCATCACCATTAAAGAAATTTTACACGATACTATTTTTAAAATCGAAAAAGACAGCAGCACGTTTAGAGCTTTATTAGAATGTCAAAACGGAAAAGTTGTTTTCAAGAATGTTACTCAAGTCGAACCAGGGCGCACATTAAAAAGCCCAAAGGTTCGCCTTGATAACAACAAACTCATTGTAGACTGCGAATTGAAAAAACAGGAACTCTATGCCTTCTGGAAATCGCAACAAGTAAAAGAGGTAGAAGTAAAAACAGTTAATACGACAAAATTTATCAATCAGTTGACCTTTTGGCAGAAAGTACAAATCTGGCTAGGACGAATTTTTCTCCTGATCCTGATTTATTATGTCGGCAGATTCCTACTGAGATTCTACAGAATAATTTAAAGACCAGCAACACAACTTAAAAATAATTTCATACCCACATATATGTCTGCAACATGTCATTTTTTTACAGATTCGGGGGGCTTTACCCAAAGTCCTGCGCAATCTTTTGGACCCGTAAATAATTCTGAATTTAATTTGACTTCCAAATTCAGTGTCACCACTACTCAAAAGGCCTATTCTATTTGTAAAGGAGTTGTTTTGGTACAACCTCAAGCAGGAAATACAGATAAAGTAAACGTTATTCTTCGTCCTTACAAACAACCTTTTCCAGGACTAAATATAAAATACTTTATCTATAGAGGTTTACAAAAAAGTGACTTCTTTACCTCAGATACTGATCCTTTTATCAATACAACTAATGATTCCGCCTCTGATTTTATTACTAAAATAAATGCTGATTTTAATGCTTTTCATTCAGGTCGAAAAGCAGAGGATGGCGTTACGGAACTACCTACACCACCATTCATCGCCAAATACATTGGTTATGATGAAAGCATCACAGATCTAACAATTCCGTTAGCTGCTTTCTTTTTTAAAGAATCCGAATTTGTAGCCGCTGACAATACTTTTGACGAAAAAGATGATTTTGAGTTACCTATGATTGACATGGGTAAAACGTTAGGAAATTTTGCTCAAGGCGAATGCGGAATTGACGTTGTACTCAACTACGGTGACTACAAGCATAATTTTGATAATAGCGAGTTCGCTTTCAATTTAGAGTATTCCCGTAAAGCCGAAGCTAAAATTATCCTGAGCGGTACTGATGTAAATAAAAAATTATTACGTGAGCAAAGTATCCAGTTTATTGATATTGCAGCGTTCTACGGTTTATTTGTTCCTAGCGAAAGTGTAGGCATTACAACATCAGGAACGCAAACTGTAAAAAAAGGCTCTGAAATATACGATGCCATTATTAGCAAATTTGCTACAAAAAACAATTGGTACGTGTATATCCAGAGTGATCGTACGCGTAGTTATGACTTTTATGGCAATTACAAAATAAACGAAACTGGAGCTCCTAATTTAAAAACCGGATTACTTGAAGATGCAGTAACCAAAATTGTTCCGATGACCGAAAGCCAATACGGAACTTTTGACTGGCCTGTTTTAATCAATACGCAACAACAGGCAACCTCAGTAACTACAAACAACCTGTATTTGCAATTAACAACCGATAACAACAACAATACTGCATTATACGGGCAAATTGGAAAAATAGCCAACGCACAGAAAGGTAATTTTATCAATGCAGATGGTTTGCGATTACCTCCTGACACATATAGCACTTACCAAAAGCTAACCTCAACAATACAGCTTACAGCAACTGCAGCAGCTGGAAAAAACATTGCAACGCTGAGTATATTACTTTATCAGGGAAAGGTTAATATGTATACAGTTGGGACAACGCAAGATGAGAATGGAGATCTTGTTATTCTTTACGGACAAGCAAACTTTTTTGATGATGTTTTTAGTTTAATTGATGCTCAACCTTTATTAAAACTAAGTGATGATAGCCGTTTTTCTAAAATGACGTCTGAGAAACTAAACCTTATCAATGAATTTTATGACAAGAAACAACAAGGTATCTCGGTAGTACAAACTCTAACCGTAAACGATGTTATCGAAACCGGAGTTGAAGCCACACCAACGGTTGCTCGTGTCACTTATCTTACTGAAGCTGTGGATGTCATGAACAACGCTGTATCTGCAACCGGAAGTACTACACCCGATACTAAAACTACTGCTTCTGCCAGTGGTACGGTAACCAAAAGCAAAACCTACGAGTTACCCGAGCCCTATTACTATAACTTGAAACTGTTTACAGACAGTACACAAACCATTACAGGATTGGAGCTGAAAACATTGGATGGCAGCACGCCAAACAAAATTATCCTCGGACTTACCAAAACTGAAAACGATAGTATTCGAGCATTGATTTCTGACGAATTAAAAAATCCACGTCTTTTTTTGATTGACTTGTTTGAAGATGGTAGCGAATTATTATCACCCGAAAACATAAAATACCAAAAATACAAAGTAGCTATTGTGGCAGAAAACACAAGTGGAGAAAAACAACTCTTTAAACCTGAAACAGATTTTTTTGTGTATTCACTGGATAGGAAGTACCATTTTAGTAAGGAGTATAGTGAGTATATGCCCAAAAAAGAGGAGTATCAAATAAAATCATTATTTGACAATAATTTAATTGAAGAAATATGAGTGAATCAAGAATATTAGTGGGCGGTCATGCCATTAGAATAGATAATCTAGAAAAAAGATTTTACAACTTACAAGGTTTTTTGACAGAGTTTACAATAATTGCCTCGCAAAAAAAATATGTACATGTTGATAGTTTTGAATTTTCTGGTTTTGGAGAAAAACATTATAAGGGTTATGTATTAGAAAGTGAGTTGTTGAAATATTATGCAAATGAAATAGTTATTAATGAATTAACTAAACATGTATTGTTAAAAGAAAATATTAAATCAGCACAGAAGGATGATATAGTAAAGGTCTCTTTTTTAAATGTTGATTCAAATACTGATGTTTTTTATAAATTAGAGAGGAAATCGTTTCTTTTTAATCAAAATTTAAAATTATTAGATGAAAAAGGTAATATTAAATTTCCGACTTCAGGAGTAACTTCTGCATTAGAAGATGTAAGTGCTGTTCAAAACCAAACAGCAAAAGATTTTTTTACAAATAAGTTTCCCATTTTGGCATCTTTTGTAGATAATGATGTCAGAAAATCAGCTCATTACATTTTAGTTAAAATCGGTCTTAAAATAGCAGAAATTGAAAGAGAAATATTTTCAAAATTCGACGAATCTTCCGACGGGGATATTTATAATTATATTACAAAACAAAGAAATGTATGGACGACAAAAGATATTTTTGGGGAACCATCTATCCAAAAATTAAATAATTATTATGATAGCATATCATTATTTCAAGAAGCTGCATATAAAAATACTTTAAAACTTCAAAATGCAGTACCGGCAAAAAGATTGTATATTCTAGCTCTTTGTCTTGATGCAGAATCCTTAACGATTATGAATTATGAGGAAAAAATAAAGTTATTGACATATCTAAATAAAGAAACATTAAGTGCCACTTTTGAGCAAGAAGAGGATGAAAGATTAGTTTTGTCAATTTGTGCATCTTTTGATTTAACAAATTCAGACCAAATAGATTTATTTTTGGATAAACTAATATTGACTAAGCCATATTCTGATTCTGATTTTACACTTTATCAATGTTTGTATAGTAAAATGAGTACTTCTACAAAAATGTTTGAAGGAGTAATTAGTCTAGTAAATTATGTTGTAAATACAGATTTTAAACCAACAACAACTAAAGCTTATTTTGTTAATAATATATATGCTTTATGGATACTTAGTAAGTATAATCCTTTTAATGATGAAGGGAGTTATAAAGCAAACACAATTGGTTTAATTTCCCAATATTCTGATTTAGTTGAAATAGAGACATATGTAGATACTAGCAATTATCTTTTTAAATATACAAATTATTATGCTTCGGATCCAATTTTTGAAAACGGTGAAGTAGAAGGAGTTAGTTATACAATACTAAAAGGATACAAGGAAACAAGACCTGATGCTGCTCCAATTGTTATGCCCTATTACAACCAAAAAATGTCAACGGCATTTGGTGAAAAATATTTAGTCTTAGATCCTTATGTAACAAACTTTGAATTAAGTTTTTCTGGAGAATTTATCAAAGCTGAACAAAAATGTACACAATGGAGAAGATATGAAAATATTTCTACTCCAGATCCTCATGATTATATTTATAATACCAATCTTGCCGCTGGTAGTATTAATGTTCCTTTTGGAACATATAAAATATATCAGCCAGTAACGCTAACTAATTTTAATTTTGAGTCACGACAATATTACTCTTTTTCTACAGGAGAAGATATTACTGTAAACGCTACTAAAATAAACACATTAATCCCAATGTTTGTTTTACAGTTTATCCATGAAGATACTGGTAGAAGTAACGCAGAGGACATTATAGGTTTTAGTGTTGATGTAGCATCAACAGCTACTGGTATAGGTTCTTTGCAAAAATTGAAGCACTTGCGATGGGCAGCAACTGGTACTGCTGAAATAGGTTTATTTACAATTGATGGAATTAGAATATTTATTGGTGGAGTAGAATTCTCTTCAGGAGTTTTAAGCTTTTTAGGAAATTTTGTGGAATGTAGTACAAATGATGCTATATGTAATGGAGTTAAAGGTTTTTTAAATTATTTGCAATTAGCTTGTTTAGCATTTAATACGACAGATGGTCTCGCAAGTAATATGGCTAAATTTAAAGCAAAAAAGCTTATTGATAGTGCCAATGAAATAGGAACTAATAATAATTCATTAGATAATTTAACAGAAGTATTAGGAGGAACAGCCGAAGCAAATACAGCAGCTATTACAATTCTAGAATTTGCTGATGAAACATCTAATTCTGAAAGAATTAATAAAATAGCCGACAGAGTGCTTAAATTGTTTCAAGATAAAGTTAATTTTAAATATAATGTAGGAAAATTCAAGCTTGATCAATACAGTATTCAAGCTATAAGAGAAATTGTTGAACATCTTTCTACAAAAGTTAATACAGTAGCTATTGAATCTATATTTGACAATCTATGTAAGGATTTTATTTTCACTGGATCTAGAAAAGGAGCAGACAATCTTAAACTTATTTCCAAAGAACAACTCATAAAAAGAATTAATTTCTTTTATGACGTAGTACAGGTTAGAGGTTTTACATCTGGATTTAACAGTTTATCACATTTTAAAGGTTTTTGTACAAAAACAAGGACTTTTTTTTCTAATAATTTTAGATTTTGGAATGATAATGATTTAGATGATATAGTGGCCGTATTTCCTAGTTTTGCTGATCATATTGACGATTATTGGATGAGTGCAAAATTTGATTTCAAAAAACGAATAAGACTTGTTGTTCAAGGATCTGCAAACACCAAGCACAATACAGGGGAACCTCATGTTGGATTATTAGCAGAAGATTTACCAGATGGAATACCAGGTGATTTTGAGTTTGCTTTGATATTTAAGGATAAAGATTTTCAAGTTTTAGGGAAATTATTTAAAAAGAAACACAAAGGGTTTAATGAAATTACTTATATAGAGAAAGGCTTTTTAATTTCTGAAGCAAAAGATGGAATTAACTTAGAAGATATTTTAGATAAAAGTTTTATTAAAAATTTCAGAAATGCGATTTCGGATGATATTAATTTTGCTTCAAAAAAAGTTAAATTTGCCATAGTTAAAGAAGGCAGTAAATATGATACACAGCCTTATACAGATTTTAAGTTTAATGACTAAATCAATTATTATGATAACAAAAATAGAATATAGAAACGAGCATTCAGAAATACTTACTCTTCAACAAGCAGAACAATCTACATTTTTCTTTAAATACATTTATGAAAATAATGAATTAAAAAAAATAGAAGAGTATGTTCCCACTAGTAGAACAGATAACAGAAAGATACTGGGAGGAGGAGAATATTATTTATCTGATAATGAAGATTATGAGGCCATAGTAAGTCAATATGCCCCAATGGGAAAGAGAAAAAATTGGACTTTTTATTTTAATAAGCAAACCAATAGTTTTGGTGATTACTCATGGGAAATTCATGCATATTATAACGAGGAAATAGAAAGGAAATGGATTAAAGGATATAATGGGCAAAATGATAAGCTATTTTATTGTGAAAAAAGTTTAATAGATAATCAGATTATAGGTAAAAAGAAATATTTAACTAGCTCTATTATAGAACAGCAATATGACTCAGGTTTAGTTATAGTATATGATGATAATGATGATACCGAAATAGAAAAAGTTGTAACAGGCTGGGAGGGAGATACAACATATTATTCCCTTTCTGAATTTATTGATTCAGGAATAACTAGTTACTTTGATTGGTTTGCTAATCCTTATTATCATAGTTTTTATCCTGTCTTACCATCAGATCCTATCGTTTAGCGAAATTATTAGTACTGATTATTCACCCCTGCTGGCGCGAGCGTCCCGCTCGTGAACACAAAGTATAAAAAAACAACTCAAAGGCATTACTAATCCTGTAGACTGGAAATATAGTTCTGCCAAAAATTATGGCGACAATGACCAAACTGTTTTAAAAATTGATATGAATTGATGTTGATTACGTTCACGAGCGGGACGCTCGCGCCAGCAGGGGGAAATTCTTTTGAATGACGTTACCTGGTTTAAGTTTCAAGATAAGGCAAATCCAATATCTCCTGATAATTGGATGGGATTAATTAATAGACAAAAAAGGATACCTCCGATTATAACACCACAAGAAAAAGAAATATTAGCAAAAGGACATTATAAAGCAAAATAATTATGACAACAATAGATTTAACTACGATAAACCCATATGGATTAACAGAAGCAATTTTGATTGAAAAAAACTCTTCAAACGAAATTACCTTTAAAGGGTAGTGTCTCACTAACTTACTCAGTTGTTGAAACACTACCTTTTCTATTCCTTTGTATAGCTTCAGTCTATTTTTTTATAATTAATTTTTGAGAATCAAGAGCACCATTTTTAGCTGTTTTTACAATATAAATACCAGCTTTTAAATGATTTAAATCTAACTCAGCTCTTTCTGCTTTGATGAAGTTTTTTTGCCAAACAATAGTCCCTGACACATCAAATACTTTTACATTGGTATTGTCTGTGATGTCTAGTGATACGTGTCCATAAGATGGATTCGGAAACAATTTTCCAAAACCACTTTCTGAGTTTTCAATTTTTGCAACGCTTGTTCGAGCATTACTGCCAAGACTATCAAAAAACCATTTTTGATTATCACCTCCACCATAAGACCATTGTTGAATATTTGCCCCATCATAGGTACCGGCACCATCCATTGATTTACCGCTTCCTCTATTGATTAATTTATAAGAGCCATCTCCCGTAGCTTCAATTTTCCATTGTTGGTAAGCATGGTTTGCGTAATCCCATTGTTGTATATTACCGCCGTCTGCGTTAGAATAGGCACTTACTTCGAGACATTTTCCGCTGTTATTATTAGTTAGTTTCCAGTAACCATCTCCAACGCTTTCCGCTTTCCATTTTTGATTTTCAGTACCACCGTAAGTCCATTGTTGAACATTTGCTCCGTTGCTGGTTGAAACATCAGTTACATCAACACTTTTTCCGCTTTGTTTTCCTATAATTTTGTATACGTTTCCGTTTACAATTCCATCACTTGGCGGATTCACAACTGTTGTACCAGGCAAATAAAAGTTGCCACTTAAAAGAAACAGGTAAAGTGTTTTTAGCGTTTGATTAAAATACGAATTTGGCTCGTTGAGACTTACTAAGTCAGAATACGAATTGTTAAGGTGTGCTTGGTTATCACCTCCCATAGCTGCTGCGGCAAAAGCTCCGACAAAAGTTGCATTATGGTATTGGCTCGATTTAGATCCGTTCTGGTTGTATCCGTCTACAACATTTTGAGAACCACCTACATTTATTCGAACAAAATCGGATGATTTTTTCGAGTAGTTTTTTGCTTCGGCGTTGCCATGCCATACATAATCAACGGCTATTCTCCAGGGCGTACGCGCAGCATCATAAGAATATTTAGTACCTCCATTAGCATAACCACTTGCTTGGCTAGAGTAACTTCCTGAGCTGGTGCACCAGTCCGAAACTAATCCACCTGCAGCTCCATTTACAGAAAGATTATTATTGATTATTTCGTAACATTTACTGGCTACGCTATTCCAAAAAGGATCATTTGTAAAAGTGGCAAATTTTCTAAAATAAGCAGGAGCAAAATACGACGGGTTTGTAATAGAACTGCCTCCGAATTCTCCGGGTTTTAGCACAAAAGTACCTTGTTCAACTTCATGAATCTTAATTGCATTAATCAATATTTTGGCATCGCTATTGTAATTAATTGCACCCGAAGATCCCCATTGATAATCAGCAATTATAAGAGCCATCGCTGCATCAACTTCAGAATCTGTTGCACCACCGGTTCCAGCAGCGCCACCATTACAGCCGTTGATCTTCCAATTCATAAGTCCTGCTGCATCTCTATTGTCTTTATAGTAGTTCCAAAGTCCATCAAAAATAGTCCTCTCGCCTGTATAGGCTGTAAGGAGCATTCCGTAAGCGATTCCTTCCGAAACCGTTTTGCTCGGATCATCAAACTTTACGCGGTAGCGGCCATTCGCGCATTGTTCTAAAAAATTTGTTTTCCAGATGGCATAATTAGTAATAGCATCTTGTGTATTCCTATTGCTTGGCATAAGTCCTTGCGAATAGGTTTTGTTTGCAGGAAAAGGTTGTGTCTGCGCAATTGTGGTTGTACTCATTGCGATAAAACAAAGTAGGAAAGCAATTCTAATTAGTGTAGTTAATTTTTTCATGATTAATTTTTTTTGTAATGAATAAATCTTTTTTAGAAATGGTAAATTGGGGCTGTTTATTTTTTGATTTTACATTTATTTGGTCAATATTAAACTCATTTGGTCATTTGTAATTAAAAAGGAAGCTGCAAAAACGGTAGGAAAATTAATTGCGCTTTTACAATCATTTTATTCAGATTCTTTTTCTTTCATAAATGTTTTTTTAAGATTAAAATCACACACTATAGACTAACATAGCGCTTGTAAGTGTTTACAATATTAACAAGAAAAATGGATTAAAATAGAATTTAAGACTACGGTTTGAGTACGGTATTTAGAAAAAATAGGTTAAAAAGACATGTGTGTCTGTAAGATTTTTGAATAGTGATTTAATAATCGATAACTATTTTTAAATCGCGCTATAACTTTGAGCAAAAATTATTTACTCTAATTCCTTTTTTTTGAGAGGCGAATAAGTTAGAAAAAAAAGCCAGAGCGAGGGTACCGCTCATCAAACCAAAATATAAAAACACTAACATAAACGATCATAAAAAGACTGTCATTCTCAAGACAAATAAACCATGATCTGACAAACTCAAAAAACATTTTTAATACACGAAGAAGCTTCTTCCTACAAGTTCTCCAATCTTAATTATTGGCTAATTCCTAGAGAGCAACTCAATACCTATTCCGCTTACTTTACAACCTTGTAAAGCAATAGAACATCTCTGTTAAACCACTAAGCAACGGTTTTTTAAACCCCTATTTTAGGCTCACCTTTACATTATCAAAAGGAAAAAACACTATAAAACACATCAAATTCAACAGTTTTTTGAATTGGTATGTAAGCCTAAATAAATTACCGAAAAGTGTACAAACGCAATAAATAGATTCGTCGCTTGATTGCTCAGATTGGTTGTTACAACTCGTATTAATCTTTTAAAATACAAACAAAATTAAAGTTAAAAAAAACTAGCACATGCCAACTAACCCAATTCCAGCAATTCCAATTCCAGCAGCTACGCCAAGATATTATCCTCGATTATCTGAGGTAATTACCGTAGATGAACTACCTGAGTTTTTGTCATTTGTTCAAAATGGTTTGAATGCCATTTTTGATAAAATACATTACAAAAATTTACAATATTCAAAAGGCTATCGTGGCGACTCGGCCTTTTATAGCCTTGATATTGTAACGAGCAAAAAACTGGCTCTTCCTTTACCGTTTGGTTTAGGTCTTGTACTAAATCCTGATTTGAAAGACGGTGATTCTGACATTACCTCATTTCCTATCACACTTGAATACCAGTGGGAAATACTGGCTTTTATTAAAACGTTTAGCTCCAGCAGTTTTTCGTTTTCATTAGAAGATTTTTATGCTGTAGGATTACAAGTCTTCCGCATTAGCGAAGAACAAGTAATTGCCCACATGCTTAACATTTTTGTTGAAGCCGCTGACGGGATTACAAAATACGAACAGCTTTTAAAAGACATTAATGATTTACAAGCAATTACAAATGATCCATCGTATCAAGAATTAGAATTTCCAGTAGGTGTTGAACAATCTATTACAAGTGTAATTTCACTTATCAATACTAATCCAAAAATAACAAAATCAATTCCTTTGCTTTTGTTTGCGGTTTATATTTTAAAATCAGATGTAAGCGACACTAAAAGTAAACTTCAGGAATTCTATACTATCATCGCTCCGGACGGTATCGAAGCGCATATTAAAAGAATTATTACACCAAAGGCAAAAGCTACTCTTGAGTTAAGTGCTGGTATTGAGTTCCCTCAAACTATTCTAAGACCTGTTAATATAGATGGTTCTGCTTATGAAAGCCTTACTGCAAAATCGATATTTGTATTTGCCAAAGCACAATTGTATGCCGATACAGAAGCTGGCATTGGCTATCAAATAGAATTGGCTGGTACATTGACACCGCCTCATGCCATGATTGGTAATACTGGATTAATTCTTGAATTAGATACTTTAAAAGTCGATTTAAGCAAGAAAACCAATATTGCGGAAGCAGATGCAGATGGTAGGCCAAATGATTTCGTGGGCGTTTATGCACGTGCCATTTCGGTTACTTTACCTTCTAAATGGTTTCATAGCGAAGACGAAGCTGTAGGAGGTACTGCCGCTACCTTAAAAATTGGTGCTTCAGACTTGTTAGTAGGTTCTGGTGGTTTGTCCGGAAATATTTATCTGGAAACAGTCCCCCAAATTACAGGCGGTGAATTTCATTATTTTGATGACAAATTCGATTTAATTTATCCAATCACAATGTTCGAAAAGAACGAAGAAAGTGGTGAGGTAGAAGAAAAAGAAATTGCTGATTATACTGATTTAACTACTTTTTTACAAGAGTTAAACGCTGCTAAATTACCGTATGCTTTTAAATATCCTTTATCGTTAAAAACATTACCTACAATTGTATCTCCAACTATAAAAAAATCAACCACTTATAGTTTTAATACGGCAAAAGACTACCAAAACTTTTTGTCACAACTTATTGAAAATACATTATGGAAAACCATTGGTTCCGAGAGCACTGGTTTTAAAGTAGGTTTTACTAAATTTGATATTTCTTTTAAACAAAATAAGGTTATTGGCTCTAATATAAAAGGCCAACTGATCATAGAGAAATTAAAAAAACCAGATAATACTCCTTTTAGTGCGCTTATTGAAGGACATCTATACGACGACGGAGACTTTAATCTTACTGCCTCATTTAATAAAAATAATGCTCCGAAAGCTAATTTATTAGGTCTTGTAAATTTTGACTTCTTCAGTTTTGAACTTGGAAAAGAAGACAAAGACTATTATGTAGGAACTTCTTGCTTTATTACATTTCCGAATCCCGTCATGAATAATATCATGAAAGGCCAAGGAATCAATGTCGAAAAATTACGTATTTACAGTAACGGAAACATTGAGGTCGAGGGAGGTTCTATTCCAATTCCAATCAATTTTTCATTAGAACTTGGACCAGTTAAAATGTCTGTTTCGAATGTTAATTTTGGTTCTACCCAAATAAACGGACGTAAATATAACTTTTGGGGATTTGATGGCGCCATTAGCATCAATCCGTTAGGGTTAGATGCTCGTGGAGAAGGTGTTAAATATTACTATTCTACTGATGATGGCCCAAAAGATGACTTTTTAAGAATTCAAACCATCGAAGTCGATTTAATTATTCCGGGAACTGCTAGCGAGGCATCTGCAATGGCTATTATTCATGGTATGATTTCTCTTCCTGAGCCAGGAAAATCTCCAGAGTTTACGGGTGAAGTTTCTTTAAAATTACCAAAAGCCAAGATATCAGGTGGTGTCGGCATGCGTTTTATGCCTAAATATCCGGCATTTTTAATTGATGCTCATATCGAATTGCCTACGCCTATTCCGTTAGGATTTATTTCGATCTCTGCCTTTAGAGGTTTATTGGGATTTAAATATGTAGCGACCAAACAATCTGTGGGCTTAACCACAGACAATTCGTGGTATGAATTTTATAAACATCCCAAGCCTGGAATTAATATTAGAAAATTCAGCGGACCACCAGATTCTTTACAATACAAATCACCATTCTCTATTGGTGCCGGAGCGACATTTGGTACCACAGCAGATGGTGGCCATGTTTTATCGTTAAGAGCGATGTTGTTGTTGTCGTTACCTACTCTATTTTACATCGAAGCAGGATTAAACGTGATTGCAGGCAGATTAGGCCTTATTGAAGATGATCCTAGTAATCCTCCTTTCTTTGCCATGGTTGCTTTTGGTGACGATTCGTTAGAACTGGCTGCCGGAGCCGATTTTAGTATTCCTAAAGATAGTGGACAAATCTTTCAGCTTCATGCTTTATTAGAGTCAGGGTTTTTCTTTAAAAATCAAAAGCCTTGGTATGTAAATCTGGGCTCTAAAAAAGATCCTATTACCGCCAGAATTTTAACGCTTTTTACAGCAAAAGCCTTTATTATGCTTTCTGCTCAGGGAATTGAAGCCGGTGCAAGATTAGATTTTAAACTGGAAAAAAGTTTTGGTCCTGCAAAAGTAAAATTATGGGCTTATCTTGAATTGGGCGGAAAAATTTCATTCAAACGTCCTCAAATGGGAGGTTATATAAGTGCCGGTGGAGGAATTCAAATTAAACTTTGGATAATAAACGTAGAAATAGTCCTTGATACAATATTCTCGGTTGAATCGTTTAAACCGTTTTTAATTTATGCAAAATTAGAGTTAAGTGTTCGTATAAAAATTGCTTTTGTCAGAGTTCGAAAAAATTTCGTTGTAGAACTACAATGGGATATTAACAGAGTTGTTGATCGTACACCTTACAGCCCACTACCAATGGGAACCGATGGAGACGGCCAAGATAACAGAACAACAGAATCTGTTAAGGGAGTTCACATGCTTACAAATCAAGCCTTCGCACTTGATTATTTTAAAACTGTTCCTAACGTTACAGCCATTACAAAAGTAATTCCTCTGGACACCTTTATCGATATTAAAATGGCTAAAGGATTATTGCCTAATACTTCATTATCACAAAAAATTGGAGGTTATACTGGTGATGCCAAAAATTATACTGATATGATGCCACCTGTTAGTACACAAGCAGGTAGAAAATTACGTCAGGTAAAACATCAATATTCTATTCAGTCAATTAATATAAAATCATGGAATAGCACAACAAGTGCTTGGGAAACTTACCATCCGTTTGAGGCTGTCGTAGCATCTGACTCGAGAGATCTTGTTAAAAATTTACCATGGGCACAATGGCAAAAAGCAATTGATCAATATGATAGTATTCGTGTTTTAGCCACCAATCCATTTTCATTTTTAAGTGCAGGCGAGCCTGGATGGCACGTACCGGAACAATACGGAATTACGACATCAAAATTATTCTGTGTGTCTGATGCAATTGAAAAAGAGCACACTGATTTTCTTAATAAAAAAATTGGACAGCGTTACTATGTACCCACTCAATATGAAGCAGATAAAATAAATGGATTATTCTTTAAACTCATCGGAGATGCTCCTGAAATTATAGAAAAGAATACAACAGAGGGCGGCGATTTTATGAGTATTACAGGAGAAAGTAATCCGTTGGGATACAATCGATCTTTATCTTTTAAAAATTATAATGAATTAGAAATTATTTTTCCTGAATCTGCTATTGAGCCTACTTTAAACCTCACAACCCAGGCAAAAGAAGTCGCAATAAAAGCCTATACCGCTGTTATTAAAGAAGGAGCAAAATTAGTTTCTTACGATCCTATTAAAATAAAAAAAACAGCTAATTCGACACCTTCAGAAACAGTAACATACTCTAAGGCAGAACTGTTAGGTGCTATAACTTTATATGATTCAGAAAATGAAGCAATTTCAAAAACAAAAATTGATAAAATTGTTATCACACCTTTAGCCGCAAATGCCGAGCGTATTAAAGCAATCCGAAATGAAATCGCAACATTATTTAATGATACTTACACAGATGAAAGCGATGAAGTTTCTATTTCTTTTCCGAATGATTTATCAAAATACAATGCATTACTGACAGAATTAGCCCTTTTGAAGGCCAATGCAGGAAACCAAAACAGCAATCCTACAGGAACACCTGATCTGCTTACTTTTACTCACTATTATGGACCTACAAGAAGAAACTCTTATGCATTTGACAAAGTAATTAAATACAACGACACTTACCTTATTTCCTTCCATCCACAAGCCAATACTACTGCTCTTGTGCAGCTTGATGCCAATGGAGCTATTTTGAGAGAGCGTTTATTAAATGGCAAAGTTACTTCGATGCAAGTACTAAACAATACCTTATTGATTACTCAGGCTTTAGATGCTAAACAATGTAAAGGAATTGGCGAAGCTATCATTGATGATGATTTTATTGTAGGCTGCCCCACTCCTATTGGCAGTACCGCAATTATAGAACTCGATGATGAACTAAATTTAAAATCAGGTAAACACTATTTAAATACCTATTCAATTGGTTTTAATACTTTATTACCTCTGCCGGACAATGAGTTACTTTGGATCAACAACATGGCAAATGAGACTGAAATTAGTTGGATTACTGCAATCGATCGTACTCTTATTCGTCGTGTAAAAGTCAATGGAATAGCAATTAAAGTACTTCAGCACAGTGCCACATCGTTTAGTATACTTACAAAAGATAAAAAAATCATTCGCTTTAGTGTTAATACCACTACCAAAGCAATTGCTGTGAATGAGACACAAATCGTTTCTGATGAAGCTGTTGCCGAAATTACAGATGCAATAATTGCAAACGGAAAAATCTTGCTTACTGTTGCATTATCAAACGGAAAATTTGGTTTAGCTCAAATTAATGGTACGAATACTGAAATAGTACAACATGATACCATCTTTGATTCGGCGCTTTATTTATCAAATAATCCTTTAAATGATAATTCTGTTGTTGCTTATAATGCAAAGTATCTCTTTGTTTTTAACACAGCATTAGTCCTTACAAAATTAATTGAGAGAGGAAGTACGGTCGATAATGCATCGATCATCGCTATTCAAAATGAGCCATCTGCGAATGAAATTTTAATGCTTTCTTCTAAACAAAGTGAGAAAGGAGTTTACTTTTCTTTATTTAATGATCAATTTGATAATTGCTCTCTGCATCCGGCGGAAACTGTAGCGGTAACAACTTCTACATCGACACTAACAACTGAAAATACTGTTTTGACTGAACTTGCAATAGTTACAACTAATGATTATGCGAGAAATACTAAAAATTCAAAACTAATAATCGTCAATAATGTTATTTGTTCGGATGGAGGAAATTCTAACAACGATGAAGAATTAGATTATACTACTTACCTTCAAAGAGTCGAGTGGCTGAGTAAAGAGAGTTACTTTCACAATACAACCATACCTGGTTCAGAAGCTGTCGTAGCAGACAATAAGGCTATGGAGGCCGCCATTCAAAACACGGTTCAACCAATTTGGAGACCTAATACAACGTATTGTTTAGATTTTGTTTTGACTGATACCGTAGATGACAAAAAAACAACAGAATTTAAATACTATTACGGATTTAAAACATTAGGACCAGTCGGGCACTACCCTGTTGCAGATCCGGTTACTCCTGAAGATCAACAACCTGCACCAAGCAATGAACTTATTGATTTATCAAAATCGCCATTGACATCCTTAAGGCAATATCTAGATTATAACCGCTCTTATCCTAACGCAGATGGAAGTTTATTACAATCTAAACCTTCGTTTTACGGAAATGAGCAATGCAAAGTAGAATTATTTTTTACAAGCCCTTATGTTTATCACATGTTTAAGGACTGGAGTAGTTATGGCAACGCCAGACCAGAAATAAAAGGTGCCATGAATCTCATCATTAATGATCCTTTAAATGATACTTTGATTCCTTACCCGCTTCCCGTTAAAAAAACCACCTACCCTAAAGCGGAACAAGGAAATGCGAAATGGGAAGATGATAATGATCCGAGAGTTCCAATAGGCATTCAATTATTGAGAAACCTGATCGCTGGAAATCCTGCAATGAAATGCCAAATTGAAATTGGAGGAGCTTTACAGCCAAAATCATATAGTTTTAAAGTAACGCTTACCGATTTAAAACCTTCGAAATTATATACCGTTTTAGTAAATAATTATTTTGATGACAATCAAAATTTACTTGGAGAAAAAAGCAAAAATACATTAGTACATCAATTTGGTTTCCAAACGTCACGCTACAAAAATTTCGAAGAGCAAATAAACAGTTATTTCATTACAGAGAAAGATGAATCCGGAACCACAATAAATTCGCGAAAAGCATTATTTGATATCAAATTGAATTTAGCCCAAGACCAAATTAGAGCTTTGCATGATATCATTGCCGGAAATTCTAATGTATCAAATGATGCAATTGCATTACAATACCAACATTCATTTGATCGTGCAATAGAAGGGATTTTAAAATTATCTCCACTTGATCCTGCGCGCACCACCGAAGTCAATCGTATTATCGATACTGCTACAGGTGACATTATAGCGCTTTTAATTCGTAATCCGGAACCGTTTAATATTCCTAAAATTCCATTACAAGAAATCAAGGATTCTATTATGTTACTAGATAGTGCTGGTAACAAAAAAGCAGATTATCAAGTATTGCATTCCAAAGATTATTCTCAGGCATTAATAATGAATAATGATAAAAAAATTACAGAGACCGATTTTGACATTCAGTTTGACTATAGAATGTGGAATAATAACGCTAGTACTCCGTTGACCGTTTCGGTTGATAAACAAATATTAACCAAAGTATTAGAAAATATAAATCTTTAAAAACAAGAAAAAAATGAGTTCTATAAATTTACAAGAAAGTCAACTCTCTGGTTGCGAAACGTATATAGCGATCGTTGTTGATGAATCGGGTTCTATTAATGCAACCGAAGCACAGCAAATAAGAAGCGGGCTTACTTCATTTATCAATTCGCAAGCTCAAGGTAACATAACGCTTTCATTGATCGGAATGTCTGATAATGATAGTACTTTGCGAACTGACAATATTATTCAAAAAAGAATCTCGAGTAATACATCTGAATTTTTAACCTGGACCAATTCATTTGGTTCAGGAAGGGTCAATAAGCAATCTGATTATTGGGCATCCGGCCTGAAAGCAGCCAGCGAATTATCTGTCACTCCAGATATTATTGTAGTTGTTACAGATGGTATGCAGGTCAATAATTCTGATGTACTAAAAAGTTTGTATCGTGATCTAAATCTAAGATCACAGATTTTTGTGTATGGTGTGACAAGCAATGCAAATAATATTAGCGAATTGGTAACTCCGCTTACTACTTTTTTAGAAAAACCGCCAATCTTAAAAAACAGCGGTATTTCTATTCTAAATTCAGATTACATAAGAGTTGCTGACTTTAGTACTTTAGGTAACGAACTAAACCAACTTAATACAGATTTATCTCGCGCTCAGGTAGGTTGCGTTGCTAATGTTAGCATTATTCAGAACAAATTAGTATATCCTGTTTTAAGAAAAGGTCTGCCTGTGCACAAAGAAGCCGGAACTTTGGTTCTTAAAAACAAAAGTCGTGTTGCGCTCTCGCTGCCTGCAGGAACAAGAATTCATAATGCCAGCAGTTTAGACGGATTAGTTTTTAAAATTGAAAGCACCATTACCATTCCAGGATCATCTACTCAGGAAGTTGCAATCAGAATAGATGGTACACCCCTACTTACCGGAAATTTTTCGGCTCCCGTTGTTCTAAACAAGGTTGGTAATCCACTCGGAATAAGCATTAATTTTAATGTAACAAAAGAGTTATACATTGTTGGCAATTCTTCTGGCACAACGGCATTGCAATCTGCCCATTTACAAATTGCAGCTGTTGGTTCAAAAGGAGTTGATAGTACAAAAGGTATTCATCTTCGTTGGATGCTGGCAGGACAATTAGGAGAAAAACACCTTCCGAAGGGCGATTTATTTACTGGTACAAGATCTAATTTTAATAAACCTGATGACTTTGTAAAAGTATACAGAGCTCCCTATACTAAGGTTACTTATAGTTTAAATTTTAATCAGACCCCCAACTTAGTAGATAATAGTAATGCGTTATGGATTTATAAAACAACAAATCCTGAAAGATCTGTTTATGTTTATTTTAAAAACAAAGCAAAGTATTTGTCTGTAAAAGCAACTATTAATCCAAGAGCAAATCCATCTTCTTTTATTGAGGCTTACGGAAATAATCTTATCGAAATTGAGAATAAAAATGAATTGTTTTTTGCAGCAGAATTAAATTTTAATTCAGTAAATAATTCCAGCGCTCTTCGATTAGAAACTTTGTCTGTAGCCGAAAACACAATTTTGGCATCCAAAAGGGTAACCAATCGTAAAACTTATTCTTCAACTGAGGTAAATTTAGTTCGCGTAGTGGCTGAAAACGGAAGAAGCATTCGATTTAAGGCAAATAATTGTCTTTTAAATACAATTCATTTTGAATTTTATTCCGATTTTATTCAGCACGCAAATACTAATGGAAATTGGGACTTAAAAGGAAAATATGCTTTGAGCGATAAAGATTCAAAAGTATTTGAACAATTAGAGCCCAAACTAAATTCCGTTAACGGAAAATGGCTAAAATACAATGATGGTGAATACGTAAATATTACCAATTACAAAAACAGATGGAACAAAACGACCACTGGTGACAGCCGAAATATCAAGCAAGTAGTTGCAAGATATCTGGAGTTAAGTAATGTGCCCGATAATCCTACTGGGGTAGAAACCATCACTTTTGGAGAAGATATTCCGGTAAACGAACCTTTGGAAGGAGAAACGCAGCAATATGCTAAAAATCTAACCGAAATATCTAATCTGGACATGCTAAACATTGCTGCAAATGATTATCATATTGCACGTATGTTGGGCTTGGGATGCATTGATATCGATGATGCCGTTTATTCAGGAGAATTTATTTACCTTACAGAATACACCACATTTGGCAACTTAGAAGGAGGAACATCTGAGAAAGAAGTTTTACATCTTTCTATGAGTATTCCAACTTCTGTAAACACAGAGCGATTGCCTCTTCCTGTACAATTGAGCAAGATTGTTCCAGGTTTAAATATTGGTTCAGACGAAAGCCAGCCTGCAAAAATTACAGATCCAGACGGATACAGTTTTGATGGAAAAAAAAGATACGTAAGCTTATTTATGGATGATGTCATGGATTATGATATCAATACTGAATTTTTTAAATCTTCGTTAGAGTTTGATGGCAGCTCTTTTACGTTTCCTATTTATTTGGGTGTTGATTACAAAATTAAAGATGTCCATTCAACTTGGGTTAAACCAGAACTGGCGTTTGATTCAGAATATAAAAACATCAATAAAAACCTCATTGAATCTTATTATGAGCCTGCTCCCATTATTATTCCTGAGTCGGGAAAATCTATTTTAAATGTTCGTCAGGAAGAAGTAGGCCAAAAAACATATATCTATCAAGGGTATGGTATTAATATTTTTTCGAGAGCATCAGCTGGTCGATCGATAAACATTAATTCTAACATTCAGCCGGCAAATAATTTAATGCCTCCAACCGGCATTAATACACTTTTGATCACTGAGGAAAACCCTCTAATGTTTACATCGCAATCTGAGCAAGTACGTTATAATGCAATTCCTGTAGCAACAGACAAAACACTGATTAGAATTTTATTCGAATATTATACTATTCAAGAATTATTGAGCTACAGTATTCCTGATGGAATGACAAATGAAGATGCTGTAAAACCAAACACTATTTATCCCGACAATGAAGAAATATTTGCTGATAATTTTAAACTGTATTACAAAGATGGCCTTCCTCAGATAGAATATGCCTCGATTTATAGTATCGAAAATAGCACAACGGATCATCTTACCTCGATTATAAAAATTACAGAATATAAAGTACTGAGTACGGGAGAAGAAATCAAAGTAACGCTGAATGATGCCAATAAAGGGAAATTTATAGGAGGTATTTTAACCATCGGAGATCAAAATTATGTTATAAAAGAGATCGATGTAATTCTTAAAACAAAGCAAAATATCGGAGATCCGGATATATTTGACTATGCTTTGGTTGAAGTGCTTAAAAAAGAAGTTAGTGAAAGTATTCTTTCAGATGGCGATGCTACATTGGATTCTGAACAAATAAAAGCCATCAAAAAGTCTGAAAACGGTCTGTGTACTTTGGTAGAAAACATGTTAACTCCTACTAATTGGCATCAGCCCGGACCACTTAATTTTAGAGTGCAATATCCCCCAGCTTTAAAAGCGGTTCATAGAGAAATTATTCAGCCTGACGCCGAAGATCCTACCAATTTACAAGTAGAAAAATCAAGAGGAATCTGGAATGATGCGGTAATTGAAAGAGTTCTGGAAGAAAGCTATAAAATGGATGCAAAAGGAAACTTCGAATTGGATGCAGACAAAAATCCAATTCTATTGCCAACCAAAAAACATCTCGGATTGTACAGAATAATTTTCTCTAATTATAATTTATCTCAGCATCCGCAATTTAAAGCAGCTGGCGAAAACTCGGTAGAATGGTTTAATGGTACAATTAGGTTGTTTACAAAAAGTGCTGTAAAAGACGGAAATACAATTCCTGTAAAATCCCGAAAGGAGTTTAAAGTTGTTCGAACAGAAAACATTGGACAGACGGGAGATTTGATTGTGTATATCAACGATACCAATTTCAAATTAGGCGATTTCATCAATCAAACTATGCATCCGGATCATGACGAAATTATTGGCGCAAAAGATGAGGGAAGTTTTACGGCGGGTTATGTATCGCAAAAAGTAAATTATTATCCAAGTTATAAAGTGTACCTCTATGCCGATGCCGGAAGCGGCATTACAGCTTCGAATATTCAACCGAGAGAGGGAGAAAGTACACATTACTCCATTTTTGGAATTAGTACGCATTCTGATGCACTTAATTACGATTCGAAAATTAGTGTACCAAGTCCTATGTATGCCGTAAAAATTGTAGAGCCACAAAGACCTGACGAAGTAGAAGGAAGTTTATATGCAACCCGACCTGATTTTTATAATCGTTCAACCTACACATTTACAACCAAATACAATCACAAACCTTATGGAGCATTGCATTACAGGGCCAATGATGAAGACTTATTAAGTGTTTTGTACAAAAGAGATACCATCAATGTAATTCGGGAAAAACTGAAAAAACTTGGCGGGAATGATGAAGCATACTTTAGTAATAGATGGAAAAACTTTTTAGATTTTGATTTACTGGAAATAAAAGTCAACTACGAAACATATCCTCCTGAAAATGAATCTGAATTAGGATATCACTTTCCTGTGCCAGACAATTTGCAATTAATAGCTGCGATAAATGATTTTATTAAATGGCACAATGAATCACAAGGCAAAAATGTTGTGAAAATTACTTCATTAACCGCACTTAATCAAGTTATTATTGCCAGATCTCAAGGAGTTCAGCAAGATTTGCTGGCCGTTCACTTTATTGAGCAAGCTATTCACGCAGCTTTTGTACCTCTTACAGAAGTACCTGTTATTTACGAATATATTAAGGGGAATGATTACATCCCAAGCAATAAAAAGCAAACTATTAAAGATAAAAGCGGTCATATTTTAAAGTCAACTGATGCTGATTTTGATATTGCACCTATGATGAAAATCACTAATGATAGTGAAAACAGAACTCAGTTTACCGATTTTAATTTGGATGGAAACTCACAAAACATCTATTTCTACGGTGTTCGTGAAATGGATATTAAAATGAATTTTAGTGAGTTTAGCAAGTTGTTAGGACCCGTAAAATTGGTAGCTTCAACTTCGCCTCAGACACCAGAAATCAAGCGAATTATGCCAATTCTGGAAAATAAAGTTTTAGGAATCAAGCCAGCCATTCAGATTGAGTTAAATACATACCAGCCAGAATACAAGATTAAAAAAATCAATATTTATCGTGCTACTTCTATGCTGGATGCGCAATCGATAAGAACGATGACTCCCGTGAAAGAAATTGTAATTAACGAAGATACTTTATCAACTGATTTTAATGATGTATGGACTGTTTATGATGAATTTGATGATCTAGAATTTGTTCCTTTTGGAGATGGTCTTTTTTATAGAATTACCGTATCTAAAGAAATTGAATACGCTAATCCTGGTTCAACTGAAATTAATCCGATCATCACTGTTGATTACGCACCATCACAACCATCAAAAATTACTGCTACAGTGATTGTTGATAACGTTTCACCTGCATCTCCAATAGTAGAAGCCACAGGAACTGTAACCGGAATAAATGAATCTTTATTGAAACCAGTAGTTTTTAGATGGCAAAAGACCGTACATAATGGTAAATACCATTTGTATAAGATGAAAAACCAAGGAAACTGGGAAAAAATTCATGAAATGTTTTCAAATGAAAATAACGTAATACTTCCTTTAGAAAATGTTGCATCCTACACGGATGAGCTGGTAATCAAGACTAACGATGAGCAAAGAATTTACCATCATTTTAAAGTTCTCTCCGAAAACTCTTCGGGAATGTTCAGCAGTGAAGAAAAAATCTTAACCCTTTAAACCTTATTGAATCCCAGTAAATAATTTTATTGGGATTCAAAAAATGGCAATCAAACAAATATTTACAGCAAGAAAATAAAATTAAAATAACATGGCAACAAGTAGAATTAACATTGGTAGTAAATTCCAAAACGGAGACATTCCATCACAAAGTGACTTTGTAGAAATTTTTGATAGTTTTGTTCATAAGGACGAAGACAAAGCCGACCTTCAAATGGTTGAAAGAGGTACCGATAATGACCACTATGTAACTCCCGCGCTTTTGTATACCGGTTTACAAAATATTGGGATTATTACAGGTAACTGTTATATGCCTTTTAAGGAACCTTTTGATAATTTTAGTGGTACTACCTTATCATTAGAAAAATTACCTATTCAGCATAGCATTAAAGTATATAAAAACGGGCAGCTCTTACAAGAAGGAGAAGATTATACCGTTGACTACAATACAGCAGTAATCACTTTTTCAGGAACTGTGGGTGATCGCAACATCGAAGTAGATTATTGGTTTAAAAATTTAGGACCAATTCCGGGCGGCGATACCTCAGAACCAATTGATTTTACTAGTTTTTTGCATACGGCGGGAAATGAAACTAAAAATGGACTTTTGACTTTTAACAACACCACACCTACCTCAACAAGTGGTCTTGTTTTAACCAATAGTGGTGCTGGCGTTGATGCAACTGCTCTTGATATTACTGTTACCGGAACAGGAAGCGGAATTTTACTGCAAAATTCATCCACAGGAACTGGTGTCAAAGTATTAAATACCGGAGCAGGAAGCGGAGTTTATTTAAATTCGGCTGCCACAGCAACAGGAGATATTTTACAAGTAGCAAAAGACAATGTTGTCAAAGTTAAAATTGAAGATGATGGTGTGATAATAGCACCTAAATATGTAACTTCAGGAGCAACAGCTACACAATTTGTTAAGGGAGATGGTTCGCTTGACGGAAATACTTACTCCTTAGATACCGATGTCATTCACACCACAGGAAACGAATCGAAAGACGGAGCTTTAAGTTTAACTCATGATACCTCCGCACAAGATGTTTTAACGATTACTAAAAACAATAGTGCCAATTGTTTGAAGCTTGTACAAAACTCCAGCTCTAACGCCACAACTTCTACTTTTGACACTACTACTGCCAATAATAACAGAAAAGCAATCAGTATTCGAAAATTAGAACAAGAAAATGCATTTATTACCCATGAAGGAAATGTAACTGCCACCTCTTTTACAACATTTACAGCCAAAGCCGATATTACTGACGGTTTTTTAACTTTAGCTAGTTCTGATTCTCCAGCTGCAACTGCAGGACACGCAAAATTATACGCCAAAACAGACGGTACGACTGACATGTATGTAATGGGAAGTGACGGTGTTGAGAAGAAGATTGGTGTATCATTTAGTTCATCAGTAGAACCTTTACAAATTACTATTACTACAGCTGTAAGTATTACAACTGATACGCTTGATGCAAATAGTAAAAAACAAATTAGCAAAAACGTAATCATTAATAATGGAGTAAATGCAATAAACATAACAGTAAATGGTGGAACTGATTTTTGTGCTTCTTATTTAAAACATGGTTCGGGTGCAATAACTTTTGTACAAGCATCCGGTAGAACTTTAATACAAGTGAATGCAACCGCTATATTAAACGGAGCAGTTGGAAGCACAGCAACAATTTCGAGTATTGGTACTACAGATTATTTAAGAATTTCAAACATATAATTATGAATACATTATTATTTTATGAATATGGACTAAGCAACACTACTCCTTCTCTACCATTTATTTCTACGTGGAAGACCGATAATATCTCAACTGGATCTAGCACTGCTTCACAAGTAAAATTGCCTTTGATTAGCACTGGTACTTATGCTTTTAATGTTGATTGGGGTGATGGCTTGACAAATTACATAACTTCATATGATCAAGTTGAAGTTCTACATACATATGCTGCTTCTGGTACTTACACTATTAATATCTCTGGAACTTGTAAAGGGTGGAAATTCAATAACATTGGTGATAAACTAAAAATATTAAACGTTTCTGAATGGGGAATACTAAAATTAGGTACAAATGAAGGAGGCTATTTTTATGGCTGTGCAAATCTAGATCTGTCTGCCGTAACAGATTTATTAGACTTAACTGAAACGACATCTTTATCTTATGCTTTTAGTACATGTACAATACTTTCTACTATAAATAGAGCAAACGAATGGAACATTAAATCAATTAATGATTTGAGTTTTACTTTTTATAATGCCAGAGCATTTAATCAAAATATTTCAAATTGGGATACAAGTAACGTAACCACTATGAGAAACCTATTTTCTCTTGCATTTGTTTTTAATCAACCTATTGGAAATTGGAATACAAGCTCCGTTACTGATATGAGTCAATTATTTGCTACAAATAGAGAATTTAATCAACCTATTGGAAATTGGGATACTAGTAAAGTTACGAATATGAATGCCATGTTTGGTTCTGCATATGTGAATTTTACAAAATTTAACCAGGATATTACATCATGGGATACTAGTAACGTTACTAATATGGCTGGCATGTTTAGTCAGGCATTCTCCTTTAATCAACCCATTGGAAATTGGAATACTAGTAAGGTTACTGACATGAGTAGTATGTTTAATAATACAAATGTATTTAATCAACCTCTTGAAAATTGGGACACTAGTAATGTTGTAAATATGAGAGCTATGTTTTCATCGGCATATCTGTTTAATCAACCTATTGGAAATTGGAATACCAGTAAAGTAACCAATATGAGTATTATGTTTTATTCAGCATATGTATTTAATCAATTTATTGGAAACTGGGATACTAGCAAAGTTACGGATATGAGTTATATGTTCTATCAGGCATTTGTATTTAATCAGCCTATTGGAAGCTGGAATACAGGATCGGTAATTAGTATCTACCAAATGTTCTATAATTCGCGTGCATTCAATCAACCTATTGGAAATTGGGATACGAGCAAGATTACAAATATGGCTCAAGTATTTAGTTCTAGCAGTAATTTCAATCAGGACATCGGTTCCTGGAATGTATCTAATGTTACTTATTTTTCAAATTTTATGGAGGGTAAAACAACTACAACTTTATCTTCTGCCAATCTAAATGCTATTTATAATGGTTGGAGTTCGAGACCTTTAAAACCATCAATTAGTATAAATTTTGGCTCTGCAAAGTATACATCAGCAAGTAAAGCCGCTAGAGCAATCCTTACCGGAGCACCAAACAATTGGATAATTACAGATGGCGGAATAACTACGTAATAATCTTAATAAAAACTCAAAAACACAACAAAATGGAAAACCTAACAATCAATAAGCAAGAAGTAAAAACAATCAACGCAGAACAATTAAAGAAGTTACAAGACTTTAATGCCTTCATAGATAAAGCGAGATTATCATTAGGAGAATTATCAATTCAATACGAATTTCAGAAAGCGGATATTTTAAGCCAGATTGCAGTTCAGCAACAAAACTTCAATGAACTGGAAAAAGTAATCAAAGAAGAGCACGGTGATATTCGTGTCAACATTGAAACAGGCGAAATTGTAAAACAAGAAAAGCAATAAACTGAAAAAATAAAATAGTTGTCAAGTAACACAGCTGTCAGCTTATTTAATTGAAAAAATCAGAATGTCAATTAAGGCAAATCACAATCAATTACAAATAAAGTATGGAATATTACAATATAGCCAAGTCATTGACTGCGGCAAAAAATGATTGCGCTGCTGGAGTCATTGGAACTTCCGTCACACTTACTGCCAATGCAAATCAATTTGTATCGACCATAAGTGTCGAAGACGCAAATGCAAAAGCAGATGCATGGTTAGCAGCAAATGTTCAGGCATACGCAAATAATTCTGGTTCCTGCAGAGTTACTGCCTGGAGAGGAGTTAATCCTTCTTGCGTGGTCGAACCAACAGTAACATTATCACCTTTTAACTATATGGTTATTAGGTATAAATGGGCATTAGGAGCCGGACAAGATTTTGACACTTACACCGGAATCGTAAATTCAGGAACATCCCTAGATAATAAATGGATGGGCTGGGGTCACGGATTTAATAATGAAATTCCAATAAATGCTCTTGCAACCGATTCTTACATCATGTGGGGAGGTGATAATACACAAGCAAATGGTGTAGAAAGCTGTCTGGTAAATTTTAGTAAAATAACAACAGACTACCCTACTCTTAATACTATACAGGTAAGAATGGCTGGATCTTGGTATAGAACTTTAGGTACCGGAAATATCGATGTCGAAATAGTAACGTACCTCGGTGGTACAATGGTTAAATCAGGATATGACATCATTAACGTTGGTGGAACTCAAGTGGATTTAAAGAATTTTTCTAAAAAAGTATCCATTCAAGGTACAAATTTGGCTAAAAACATTGAGTCTGTTACTAATCTTGGGTACATCACCTACATCAAAGATTCTGCTACGGGACAAGTAGTAATTAAATATTAAAAAAATAAACATGGGAAATACAGGATATAAATCATTCGCTAATCTGGAGTTATACTATGTCGATGACGGTAGTTCTGCCGGACAACCAACAAAACCTAATGTAGTTACAGATCCTGATTATATTGCACCAGTTTTAGATAATGTTACTTGTGCCCCAAGTACAAGATACTACAGCGTAGAAAAAAAATTAAGTGCAAAAAAAAATAACTGCGGTAGCGGATATAGCGGAAGTACCGTTATACTTACCTCCTATCCAAATCAGTTTTTTTCTACTACCAGTTTATCAGATGCAAATGCACAAGCTGATGCCTGGCTGGCTGCAAATGTGCAAACTTACGCAAATAATGCAGGAACATGCGAACTTACTTATACACCTCCTTCTGGTGGAGGCGGTGGTGGTGGTTGCTTTGTTGAAGGTACCTTAATCACGTTGCCGGATGGCTCCGCAAAAGCAATAGAAGAATTACAGCTAGATCAACTCTTGCTTTCTGCAGAAATTGAAACATTGATTGATACCAATAATGCCAGCGAATTATATAAATGGTCTTCTAAACATTTATCAGAAAGCAGAATTACATCACCAATCACTAAATTGACACAGAAAGTTGCAGATAAAACAATGGTAATTAACAATGGTTTATTCGAAGCTACGCCAACTCACCTGCAATTAATTCAGCGTGATGGTCTTTGGAGATTTATTGCTCTGGGAGATATTCTGGTAGGAGATAATTTATACACTATTGAAAGTGAAATTATACCCGTTACATCTGTTTCAATTAATTTAGAAAAAAGAAAAATTTATCCTTTGACATTAAATCCGTTTCACACCTATTTTGCAAATGGAATTTTAACTCATAATTATAAAGAAGCGTATTAAAATCTGATTTTACTAAAGTAAAATAATTCATCCGCTTAAAATCTTCAAGATTAAACCCAAACTCTGCATTAGAAATTTTTAGAACAGAAACAAAAAATAGTTAGGCTATTATAATTGAATCTCTTTTTCTCAATAGTTTTAATCTAATGCAGCATTTGGGTTTTAAGATTAGTTTTTAAACTAAAAAAACAATTATTTAATTAAAAAAATATAAAATGAGCATCAATCACAATAGAATAAAGGTATCAGATTTAGAAAAAAATCAGCCGAACAAAATCCTAACCACTAACAATGATGGAGAGTTAGAATTTAGCAACATCAGCGACATTCAGGTCGATAGTTACAATGCATTAGATTACACTCAAGAAGGTAAAACACTGGATGCCAGACAAGGCAAAATTTTGAAAGATTTGATTAATAATATCAACACATTACTTGCTTCTGATAATGTCAATTTAAATACTATTCAAAAACTAGTTGATGCAATTGAAACGGTACAGACCTCACTTACTACTATGTTGGTAAATGATCTCACGACCGGAGGAACTACAAAGGCATTAACAGCCGAAATGGGGAAAACATTGCAAACTAATAAAGTAGATAAAGTTGCAGGCGAGCGATTGATAAATGCTACCGAAATTGCCAAACTTTCAGGATCGATAAACGTAACTACAACTACAAAAACAATACTATCGACAGCTTTGACTACTCAAAACGTAGCGGGATTTGTAACCTATATCAATACGCTAAATCCTGTTTTGGTTGTTGGGTCAAATGAAATCGTAAAATATACTACTTCAGATACTGGAAGAGTTTTTCAGTTGAATTTAAGAGGCCGAAGCTTTGGTGTTGGCCAACCTGCCATTCTAGCAGCAAATGTTACCGAAATTACAGATTTCCTCAATAAGGATATCAGGCTCTCAAACTATCCATCAACACGTAATGACGGACCATCAACTACCAACAAGGTACTTGCACCTGACGTAAATGGTAATTTGAAGCTTTATACTATCGCTACCTTTCCAGCGCCTTTTTTAGATCAATTGACTCCTGAAAATATTCAGCCCAATACAACTGATAATATTATTTTAAAGGGAGCCTTCTTTACACCAACAATGACTATTTCTTTTGGTAGTGGCGCCCTTGTAAATTATATTGAATTTAAAAATGACAATGAAGTAGTAGCCAACATAACTACTGGATCAGTGCAAGGAAGCTCCTCTGTAACATTGAACAACGGATTATCAGCAACATACAATAATGTACTTCTTATAACTCTGGGTGAATTATTAGTTCCGCAAACAAATGATTTCAATATAATTTCTGGAGTTGCAAATATTTCAGAATCAGGTGAAATTAAAATTTCGTCTAATCAAGCGTTAGGAATTGTTACTTTTTTTAACGTTCCATTAGGTCAAGATTTTCAATTAAGATTTGCGGCAAAACCAAGTCCAATTAGTACCGCAACTTATACTAATGGTGAAGATTATGTTGATATTGTCGAAAATGGAATATCGAGATACCGATTTTCTTGGTGGTTCGGTCCATCAAGAATAGGTGCTTTTTCAATTTCAAAAAGCCCATATAGTGACTTCGCAAATAATAATATAACTACTAGTTCTGCAACTACGATATTTCCTAATCTCGATGAATTTTACTTTGAGAGAATAGGTTCGCAAATGTATGTAAAAAAATTAGGTATAACATTAGCAACTTTTACAGATTTAAGTAATACAGGGAGTATTACTTTTAAAGTAGGAATTAAACATTTTAATATTGGAAACATAAAATATATAAAACGCTAAATTGAAAACTAAAAGAAATTTGAAAAATTAAAAAATAGTCAAACACAAAATCGTTCCTTATATAGTAAATGTAAATAGTAAAAAACACTAAAGTTCAAAAGATTTTAAAATTAAATTATCATATGATCCAGTAATTATATTTCATTTTTCATGAAATAAATCTCTAAATTTCATAAAGTATGAAATAAAAAACCTTAATAATACAAGATACTTTTCTTATTTTATGATTTTTTAAAAAAGCCAGCGTTGGAGTTCAAGAGAACTTCCAACGCTGGCTTTCCTTTTATTACTCAATTTAATAAATACGACTATAAAATATAGATCCGTGTGATGATTTTAAAAGAACTAGTATTTTATCGCTTTTTACTAAACAACGCAAATTATATTTAATTCTTCAATAAGATGGGGAATCACCCCACGATAAGTAATCTGTTAAAACACTTAATTACAAGCATTACAATATGGTAATAGTCAAATAAAAAAATATTAAAATCTAGCCATTAATACATAAAAAAAAGAAGAAACCATATCAGTATTGACAGGGTTTCTTCTTTATCGATTTAAGAAATCATTAATAAATCTATTATTGCTTATTATTTTTTACACTTAATTTAAAATCGATTTTGTTGTTGCCGATGAAGCCATAATTTTTTTTATATAGTCACTAACAAGATTTTTTCTGATTGCTCATCAGTTCTTCAATTTTTTTTAGTTCTGAAGTTACTGGCGTACAAAGAATTTCGTATAAAGTAGTGCGCGAAATAGGATACACCGGATAAACATATTTACGCCATACTACCGTTGTAGGGATATCATCTATTTTGTGTTTTTGATATAATTCTTTAATAAGTTTGTAGCGTAGTAATTTATTTTTTTGAATTCCGAGACTTCTGTTTGAGGATATAGGCATGAGGATATGGTATTTGAGTGATAGAGAATGAAAAAGATAAGCGAAGAACGAAGTTTTATAATGAGGGTTTGTTAAAGATTAATAATATTGATTTATTGAAAAATAACAAAATAGCTAAATTCAAAATAATTCGAAGATTTCTGTTAGGCTGCATGTGTATGCTCGTTTTGCTGACTAAAAAAATTAAAAGCATAACCATGCAAAAAATCAACTGATGACATTGACAGAGGGATATTTGTACGAGTGCCGTTTTCATTGATTAAACTTGCCTCGATAAACCAACTTGAACGTACTGGTTTGAAGGATGACGCAATTATTTCTACACCGTCTGTAAATTCCTCATTATTAAATTCTTTTGTTAATTTCTGCAATTCTAAAACCCTTGAA
The DNA here is from genome assembly GCF_020911905.1 of Flavobacterium flavipigmentatum. Taxonomy (NCBI): domain Bacteria; kingdom Pseudomonadati; phylum Bacteroidota; class Flavobacteriia; order Flavobacteriales; family Flavobacteriaceae; genus Flavobacterium; species Flavobacterium flavipigmentatum. The sequence goes on from NZ_CP087133.1 coordinate 3,994,850, forward strand.
CCTTTTAAATTTCCCTTTGCATCCTTTTTAAGAAGATTGAAAACAATTTTAACGAGTGAAGCCGTTTCTTTACTTGTAGAAAGCGATGAAATATAATTCTGCACTTTTTCAATTCCAATCGTTACAGTATCGTCCCAACCTTCATTAATGCGATACCCAATTGTAATTTCTTCTTTTTCATTAGAGAAAGTATGCGACATCTGTTTTTCCTTAAAACCATAAACTTGGTTTTTTAAGTCTAAAATAGTTTCAAAAAGCTGGAATGTTTCTGTTTTTACGTTACTGATCATTTCTGATGTCTTCTGTAATTTCAAAAGTGCTTTTGGAATCGTTTCTGCTACCAGTTTTTTGTAAGTTTCTCGTTCTTCATTTTTTTTATTTTCTATTCTTATCAAAGCTTCTTTTAGTTGCTGAGAAGAAAATTGAGACAAATCAATGGTTTTTGCTTGAGAATTTAAAGTGTTCATAGGTATTTTGGGTTTAATTTTGTGTTAGACGATGTCAATTAATTCTTTAAATGGATCTTCATAATAAGGTCTAAAACCATGAAGACAAGCCAGTTTCGAGATATTTTTTATTTTGCTTTCTATAGCTGGAGATACGGGACGCGGGAGAGCGGATTCATTTTCCATAATGTGCATCCATTGAAAACGTTCTTGATTAATACAAATTCTTTCTCCAGCTGTAAATGTTTTTGTTTTTTCAGAACAGAACTGTAGAGCCATATATAACAAGGCAATACGTTCTTCGATTTGTTTTTTACTCATGATTTTTTTTGTAAAGTGGTTCGTAATTTTTTTATGTCCGATTCTATTAAATTTCTTTCTGCACTATTTGGATTTTCAATTAGCCAGTTTTCAAGTTCTTGGATTTTCTCTTCAATTTGATCTGCTTTCATTTTATATAGTTAAGAGTTATTTTGTTACTATCTTATACTGGAGTGATTCTTAACATCTCTTTCAGTTAGCAATAATTTCATAATAAATTGTGTGTTTTTTTTAATGCCTTCAATTACAGTTATTTTTTTGCTTAAATATTTTCTTTTGTTTTTTTTATTTCTTTACTTTGCAAATATAATGTAAAATAATACATTAAAAAAATATTTAACGTAAAAAAATACATCTTTTTATGGGGTCAACTGAAAGAACAAAACAATACCTTGACTACAAAGGAATTACTAAATACAAATTTTGCAACGACCTAGGCTTTTCTAATAAATTTCTAGACAACAGTAGTAACATGGGAACAGACAAAGCGTGTAAAATTTTACATTATTTCCCCGAGTTAAATTCAGAATGGTTGCTTACAGGAAATGGCCCAATGTTAAAAGAGAACACCACAGATGTTGTAGTAATGAATACCAACCGAAAGACTATCGACTCTATACATTTAAATCAGGAAATTCCGCTTTATGACCTTGAAGCTGTTGCGGGTTTGAAAGAGTTATTTAAGAGCGGAAAACCGCAAAGAGTACTAGATACTATAAAGATTCCGAACCTTCCAAAATGTGACGGAGCTATTTCTGTAACAGGTGACAGTATGTATCCCTTACTGAAATCAGGAGACATTATTTTATATAAAGAAACTGAATTTGAAAATATCTTTTTTGGAGAAATGTATCTTTTAAGTGTAAAACTAAATGATTGGGAAGAATATATTACGGTCAAATATGTTCAGAAATCAGACCAGGGACAGGAATTTGTGAGACTCGTAAGCCAGAATTCGCATCATCAACCTAAAGACATTCACATTTCACAGATTTCTGCATTAGCACTTATAAAAGCGAGTATTCGTATCAACACTATGATGTAAACCTTATTAATAAATAGGTTTTTATCAAGAATGTACCCTATAGAGTTTTATTGAGGTAACCGATTTCTAACTCAGACTTCGTTTTTTGTACACAAATAGTATAAACAGCAAAACATAATTGATTTTCCTTGAATTTATTTTATTGAAATAGAAAAGCCCGATACAGTATCGGGCTCATCTTAATCAAATTCAGTTATAATATTGGCTAAATTTTGGCTGCATTCTAAAATTTAGTCATATTATATTATTTTAATGTAAGGCTTCAAAATTCTATTTTCAAAACCTCATCTGGCAATTAATCATTCATAGAGATCAAAAACTCTTCGTTGTTTCTGGTCTTCTTAAAACGATCATTTACAAAATCCATTGATTCTACAGGGTTCATATCAGAAAGATATTTACGCATAATCCACATTCTTTGTAATGTTTTTTCGTCTAAAAGCAAATCGTCACGACGTGTACTTGATGATGTAAGATCGATTGCAGGAAAAATACGTTTGTTGGCAATTTTTCGATCCAGCTGAAGCTCCATATTACCGGTTCCTTTAAATTCTTCAAAGATTACCTCATCCATTTTAGAACCAGTTTCTGTCAATGCCGTTGCGATAATGCTTAAAGATCCTCCATTTTCTACATTTCGAGCAGCTCCAAAAAATCTTTTTGGTTTTTGCAATGCATTAGCATCCACACCACCACTCAAAACTTTTCCAGATGCTGGCTGAACGGTATTATAAGCTCGTGCCAAACGTGTAATCGAATCTAACAAAATCACCACATCATGACCACATTCAACCAAACGTTTTGCCTTTTCAAGCACGATGTTAGCAATTTTTACGTGTTCTTGAGGTTCTCTGTCAAAAGTCGAAGCAATAACTTCACCACGTACACTACGTTGCATATCGGTCACCTCCTCAGGACGCTCATCAATGAGTAACACGATCAAATATACCTCTGGGTGATTGGCGGCAATGGCGTTGGCAATATCTTTCAACAACATTGTTTTACCCGTTTTCGGTTGTGCGACTATCATACCACGCTGCCCTTTTCCGATTGGTGAAAACAAATCGATAATACGAGTAGAAACCGAACTTCCTTTTTCTGCCAATTTGAATTTTTCTGAAGGAAATACAGGAGTTAAATGTTCAAAAGAAACTCTGTCACGAACAACTTGGGGATCATGACCATTGATTTTTAGTACACGAACTAAAGGAAAGAATTTTTCTCCTTCTTTTGGAGGGCGAACCACTCCTTTTACAGTATCGCCGGTTTTAAGGCCAAACAATCTAATTTGTGAAGTCGATAAATAAATATCATCCGGAGATGCTAAATAATTATAATCTGATGAACGTAAAAAACCATATCCGTCTGGCATCATTTCTAGAACACCTTCACTTTCAATAATTCCGTCAAATTCAAAGTCTGAATCTCTAAAATTATTCTTTTTGTTTTTATGATTTGGATTTTGGTTACCGTTATTCCCGTTTTGATTTGGATTTTGATTCGGGTTTTGGTTTGGATTTTTATTTTGGTTTGGATTAACCTTTTTTCCTATAACCGGAGCTTCTGTTTTTTCGGCAGTTGGAGTTTCTGCTACTACATCTCCTTCAGAAATTATTTCTTTTGAGATTTCTTTTTCTTTCTGCAAAGCAACTTTTTTCTCGTAAGCAGATTTACTAAATTTTACAATTTTTGGTCCTTTTTTCTCTTCAGCCTTTTTTTCTACAATCTGCTCTGAGTCTGCTTTTGGTTGAATCTTTGTTTCAGAAACAACTTCTTTTTCTACGTTCGCAGGAGCTTCAGCAACTTGGTCAAATTCAAGAACGGGATTGTTTTTACTAATGGCTGCTTTTTTTATAGGAGCTATTCTCGTTCTTTTTGGTTTATCATCATCTCCTTTTTCAATATCTATCACAGCATTCGCCTGAGGCGCTACAGAAGACTCTTGATGTGCTAAGATCTGACTGATTAAAGTATCTTTTTTGACACCATTAAACTTAATTGTTTTAGCTAACTTAGCTATTTCTTGAAGCTCAGAAAGCTTCATTTCTTTTAATGCAGAAATATCAAACATGAATGTTCTATGAATTTAATTATTTTTAAGGAAATATTGTAAAAAAGAATAGGTAGATATTTTTTTTTTGAATTGACCGCAGTATGAAGTGCTTACGGTATTATAATGCAATAATACGAATAAAATTTTATCATACAATAGTATTTATAAAAAAGAAAATATATTTTTGTAAAACAATTTTCAAAAGATGATACAAAGAATTCAAACCGTATATTTACTCCTTACCTTTTTAATTACTGGGGTTTTACTGTTTTTTATACCGCTCTGGACATCAAACACAGGGAAATCTTTCTATTTTATGCAAGATCAATTGTATACTATATTATTAGGTTTAAGTACGATGCTTACCATAGTAAGTATTATTTCATACAAAAAAAGACAAAATCAGTTTGTTTTGGGCAGACTAAATATAATTTTAAATTTAATTTTATTAGGATTGTTTGTATATCGATCACTAAATCTATCTGGAGAAACTCAGGTTTCTGAGAAAGGTATTGGGATGTTTCTACCAATTGTTGCTATCGTATTATTAGTCTTGGCTAATAAGGCCATCAAGAAGGATGAAGATCTTGTAAAATCTGTCGATCGTTTGAGATAAACCTATAAACTTAATTTATTTGTGCGAAGAGAACCCGGATTTTAATTCGGGTTTTTTTGTTAATAAAGCCAAGTAAATCGCGCTTTAATTGATTAAAGGCAAGTCATTTACATTTTGTACAAAATAATTTTATAAATTTGATTACAAATACTTCGATAAGATGAAAGAAAAAATACGCATTCACTTAGCAGATGATCATCAGGTTTTAATTGATGGCTTGACAAATTTGCTCAATACAGTCGAGGAATTTGAAGTAGCCGGAACTTCATTAGATGGAGAAAATATTTTTGAAGACGTTACAAAAAACAATGCCGAGATATTAATTCTCGACATTAGTATGCCTAAAAAAGACGGAATTGAAGTGCTGAAAGAATTTCATCAAAAAGGATTTCCCTGCAAAGTCATTATTCTATCCAGTTATGATGATTTGAAAATTATAAAAGAAGTTATGAAACTCGGAGCCAACGGCTATTTGACTAAAAAATGTGCCGGAGAAAATATTATTGAAGCCATTGAAATAGTACATCTTGGCCAAGAATATTTTGATGACTCTGTACGCGAAAAAATATTCAATACTTTTACCGAAAACAATCCAAAACTAAACAAATCAATCATTCAGGAAGACAAGATACTAAGTGCCCGAGAACTAGAAATAATCACTTTAATATCGCTAGAATACAGCGGAAAAGAAATTAGTGAACAGCTTTTCATTAGTACCAACACGGTGGAAACACATCGAAAAAACATCATGAAAAAGCTAAAAACCAAGAACACAATCGGACTCGTAAAATATGCTATAAAAAACAATTTGATCAAGTCTTAATTGAACCATACAAAAACCGAAAAAACTAAATGCCTTTTAAAAATATTTCTTAACTTCAGCTATAAACATGTCAATTTTTCGTTTTTTGATATTTCTGTCAATATTTATACAAATGAATTTTATTTGTGTATTTGGGCAAGAAAAAATTCCATCTCAGGAGGAGCTTAAGAAACTTTCTTATGAGGCTGGAAAGAATTATGAAGATGGTTTTTTAGAAAAATCATTAATTCAGGCAAGGAAACTGCTAAGTTTTGCAATTTTATCCAAAAATTACAGTATCGCAGCAGAGGCTTACAATACAATTGCGGCAAATTTTGATGAACTGGAAGAATCCGAAAAAGCTTTTTTTTATTATAACAAAAGTCTCTATTTTGCAGAAAAATCGAACAATGAAAGACTTAAAAAACTTGTTTATAATAATCTGGGAAATATTTATTGCTTTGATAAAAAACAGTATAAAAAAGGAATATTATACTACGAAAAGTCACTTAATATTAGCTTAAAGCAAAAGGATAATTACCAAGTAAATTTTACCAAACTCAATATCACATGGGCTTATTTTGATATTGGAGATTACAAGAGCGGCTACCCTTACCTAAAAGCCATAAACAACTATTACACTACAAAAAAAGAACCCTCTATTTATGTCGCGCTAAACATGCTCAATGGTATGTATTGTAGTTATTCTGAAGAAAATGATAAAGCCAGACAATACTTTCAGGAAGCAATAAAAGCAGGACTTCAAGGCAGTGAAAAAACAGATTTATGTTTTGCTTATGAAGAATATTCTAAATTTTTAAATAAAATTGAAGATTATAAAAACGCTTACAGTAACTTAAATGCATACAAAAAGTTAGATGAAGAGTTACGCTCTGAAGAAAAATTAAAAAAAATAAAAATTGCCGGAATTGATCTTGAACTGGATGAATACAAAAGAGAGCTTGAAAAAATAGACAAATTATACAAAACCAAGCAGCAACTTTTTAAGGCTGAGCAAAACCGAAATAAAAAAATTGTTAGTGTTGTAATTTTGCTTTTTGTTATCATTGTCATCTTGTTTTACTTTTTGTATCAAAATGCTCGATTAAGACAAAAAAACAAACTTAAAGACATACAAAGAAACATACAGCTCAATATTATCAATGCCAGTATTGACGGTCAGGAATTAGAGCGAAAAAAAATCGCTTCTTTTTTGCACGATAACGTAAGTGCGATGTTATCATCGGCTGGTTTACATTTAAATGCTTATTCATCACAAACAGATACAGAATCTGAGGAAATTGCAAAAACAAAGGCCATACTAGAAAACGCACATGACAGTGTTCGTGACTTGTCTCATGAGCTTTTGCCGGCGTTGTTGGTTCGTTTTGGATTATTATTTTCAGTTGAGGATTTATGCGAAAGAAATTCAAACTCCACACTTCACTTTGAATTTTCTAGTAACGTTTCGCTAAAAAAAAGATACAACGAACGTTTTGAAATAAGAGTTTATTTTATCATTTCGGAGCTTCTAAATAATATTGTAAAGCACAGCACGGCTCAAAATGCAAAAGTAATTTTGAATGAAATAAATGATCGGTTAATTGTAACCGTTTATGATAACGGAAATGGTTTTGATGCAAAAAAACTGGATTCAGTTGAAGGATTTGGTTTAAACAGGATAAGAGCAAGAATCAAGAAACTAAGAGGCACCTTTGCTATCAAATCTATCGAAAATGAAGGAACCACGGTGGTCATAAAAGTTCCTATTTCGCATTAAGCCTTCTTTTCGATTTCGATAATCTCCAAATCTTTTATTTTATCGTTATCAATGACAAACCTCAACATTGTTCTCACTTGATGGAAGCCACTTTTTCCTGCAGCACCTGGGTTCATGTGAAGTAAATTGTGCTTTTTATCAAACATTACTTTTAAAATATGCGAATGACCACAAATAAACAATTGTGGCGGATTTTTTTGCATTTCTTCTCTAATTGCCGGATTGTATTTCCCGGGATAACCGCCAATATGTGTGATCCAGACTGAAACATTTTCACATAAAAACCTGTTGTGTAAGGGAAATTCTAATCGTGCCTGAGCATCATCAATATTGCCATAAACACATCGTAAAGGTTTTAGTTTTTTAATGGTATCTGTCACGATCAAGTCGCCTATATCGCCAGCGTGCCAAACCTCATCGGCCAGAGCAACATACTTCAAAATAGTATCATCAATATGACTGTGCGTATCAGAAAGGAGGAGAATTTTTTTCAATTTTTTTGAGGGGTAAAGGTTCAGAGGTGCAAAGGTACAAAGGTTTTCTTTAAAGATGCTAAGGTTCTAAGACACTAAGTTGCTAAGTTTTTTAATACAAAATCCGATCGCTTTCGCAAATCGGATTTTCATATTTAAGGTTAGACACACTGCTGTGCGCCTCTATGTTAACGTTATCTTTTATTTCACATCTAACGTTTTACATTGTACAATAATTACTATTTCTTAGGATTTTTTGTCTCTTTGGAATCTTTTGTATCCATCATTTCCATTAGTTTCAGACCTAACAAACCACTGATAGAACCATCAGAGCCACCATTGCCCGAAATTAAAACATCTGGAATCACTTTGATGTTTCCTTTACCAATTTCCTCGGTTACTTTATAACGAGTAAAATTATCGCCGCCCATTGCACTTACCTGCAACTGATATGATTCTGCAGTAGATTTACCAATTGCCATGATTTTTTCGGCTTCAGCCAAACCCGTTTTCGAAATTCTTTCGGCCTCTGCACTTGCGTTTAATTTTGTTGCTTCGGCTTGTGCTCCTGCTCGTGCTTTTGTTGCTTCAGCTTCAGCATTTGCACGCATTTTGGTAGCTTCGGCTTCAGCGTTTACATTCAGTTTTAAACTGGTTGCGTCTCCTTCTGCTTTTTTTACAGTCGCATCGGCGGTACGCTGAGCAATTTCTACACTTTGCGAAGCTCGTACAATTTCTTTTTGCATGTCGGCAATAGCAGTTTCTTTCTCCATTCCCTGACGTTGTTCTTGCGCCATTTTTTGCGTTTGGTAGGTCTTTTGCTCCTCCTCTGCCAATTTTCTGTCTGTCAAAGTTTTCATTAACGAATCTGGCGGAACAATATCACCGATCAAAGTATCAACAGCATTCACATTATATTCGTCAAGAACTACTTTAATATGATTTTTGGCAGATTCCTGACGTTCTTTCCTTGTACTCAAAAACGAAATAACATCACTTTCCTGAGCAGAATTTCTAAAATAGTTACCAATAGTAGGCTCTAAAACCTGAGAAACGAGGTTGGTCATGCTTCCAAAACGGGCAATAACTTTTGGGGCTTCATTGGCAGGAACATGAATAATCTGTGATACATCCAGATTAAATGGAAAACCATCCTTAGAACGAACAGTGATGGTCGATAAATTATGATCTAAATTGTGAGACTCACTGCGTGCATCAGCCCAATTTAGAACCAAATTGGTTGTAGGAACAGATTCCAGTTTAGTTGTATATTTATTCAGAGCATATTTTCCAGGCCCAAGAGGTTCCATCCAAACACCGCGTTGTCCTTTTGATACAATATTTCCATGTTTGAAATGCTCTCCGGTTACATCTAACCCGTCTTCACCAATGTACGAAATAACGACACCCACATATCCAATTGGCACATCGGTCATTGGATTTTGCTCAATTTGAATTGCCCAAGTATTAATGTAGTAAGAACCTGCCAACATTACCTGAGGCTGTAAACCTCTGTTTCCGCCAAGATTTAAGAACTCATCACAATCCTGAAAATTATTGTGTCCTTCTACATATTTACCTGCAATCTGACCAATCGGTATTGGTTCACCGTCAAGAGCTGTTACGATACCGATCATATTTTCGAAAATCTTGATTTGTTCTACAATCACGATTTCAAAAAGAAACGTATTGATACGGTACGAACCTGTAGTAATAAAAGCGGTTTGGCGTCCTTTTTGCCCTCCATTATCCAGGAAAGCCTTAGCATCCTGAAAGTTGTCACTGGTAACTTTTCGGGCCAGAATCCGTCCTGTTGGAATTTCTTTTCCGTCCTTACTTAAAACAAGTCCAATTTTACCTTCCGGTACAATAGTAAAACCTGACATATCTATTGAATATTGCCAGATCCACATTCCCCAGTACAAACCAGGAGCAAGTGTTTGTGCCTGATAACCAGCCTCCCCTTTTGTTGCAATAATACGGCCATCTGGAAGCGACCTGTCTGCACCAAACAAAACGAATTTTTTGGTCACCAAACCAATTTTATCCTCGGGAACAATGACCATTCCGAAGAAAACACGTAAAATAAATTTGTAAAAAATAATGGAGAATAATATCAAGATTATCCACCAATAAGAAGTAATTTCACTCATAGTTTTTGTTATTTGAACTACAAAATTAATAGAAATATTTCCTGTTAAAATGAAAAATAAATAAAATTAACAATTCGATATTTTTTCAAAAAAAATTGAAAATTAGCCCGAAACTAAATCGTTAGAATTGTCATTTTCTGACACGATTTTTTGCTTTGTCAACTATGATTGGTATTTTGGGTTTTAACAATTCTTTTTTAAGATTCTGAGATTCTAAGAAGCTAAGTTTCTAAGCTTTCATTTCTAAAATTTAAAGTTAAGAGTTAGAAAGTTTTCTACGGAGGCATACTGCAAGCTTAACCTCTACATTATTATAATTTAAAAAACTCAGAAGCTTAACAACTCAGAACCTTAGTAACTTCAAAAAAAACCTTTGTACCTTTCCACTCTGAACCTTCCTCTAAATAAAAGAAAAAAACTCAGAACCTTAGTACCTCCAAAAAAACCTTTCTACCTTTTCCACTCTGAACCTTCCTCTAAATAAAAGAAAAAAACTCACAACCTTAGCAGCTCAGAACCTTAGTAACTTCAAAAAAAAACCTTTGCACCTTTGCCACTCTGAATCTTCCTCTAAATAAAAGAAAAAAAACTCACAACCTTAGCAGCTCAGAACCTTAGTACCTTCAAAAAAAAACCTTTACACCTTTGCCACTCTTAACCTTCCTCTAAATAAAACAAAAAAACTCAGAACCTTAGCAGCTCAGAACCTTAGTAACTTCAAAAAACCTTTGTACCTTTGTCACTCTGAACCTTTGAACCTTTACTTTGAGATATTTTATTCGATTTGCATATAACGGAACCCATTATCATGGTTGGCAATTTCAGCCCAACGCAGCCTCTGTTCAGGAAACTTTAAACAAAGCACTTTCGATTTTGCTGCATGCTCCTATTAATGCAATGGGAGCTGGAAGAACAGACACAGGTGTCCATGCACAGGAAATGTATGCCCATTTTGATTTTGAAACTTCTATCGATATTCCGAATCTTATACACAAACTCAATTCGTATTTGCCAAAAGACATTGCTATTTTTGATATTATGCCTGTTCACGATGAAGCACATTGCCGATTTGATGCAACCAAAAGAACGTACGAATACCACATTAATACGGTTAAAAATCCGTTCTTGGCAGAATTGAGCTGGTATTTTAATCGAAATTTAGACGTAGATTTGATGAATCAGGCAGCCAGAATTTTGATGGAACACACCAATTTTCAATGTTTTTCGAAAGTAAATACCGATGTAAATACTTTTGATTGCACTATTTTTGAGGCGTACTGGGAAATTAAAAATGATAATTTGGTTTTTACAATTTCGGCCAATCGTTTTTTACGAAATATGGTTCGCGCCATTGTGGGAACGCTTATTAATATTGGTTTGCATAAAATTACTTTGACCGATTTTGAAAACATCATTATCAGTAAAAGCAGAGAAAAAGCAGGTTTTTCGGTTCCGGCACACGGATTATATTTAACTAAAATTGATTACGATTACATCATAAAATAGCCCTGATTGCAGTGAAAAGCTTTTTTGAAAAAAATATAGTTTTTGTGATTTTTATGAAGCGACCAGCGGAAGCTTTATAAAAATAAAACAAAAACATATTTTTGAAAAAAACTTGTAACGAAAAGCAGGAATTAGCTCCTAAAATAAATGAAAGCAAAAGCATTTGATACCCGATTATTTAAACGAATATTACAATATACCAAACCTTATAAATGGCGTTATTATGGCGTGATTGCCTTTGCAGTTTCGTTATCTGTTTTTGCTGCGCTTCGCCCTTATTTGCTAAAACAAACGGTTGACGGCTACATCAAGACGCATGACAAACACGGACTTTTAATGTACATTATTTTGATGGGCGTAGTTCTTTTATGCGAGGTTTTCTCTCAGTTTTATTTTGTTTATTGGGCCAACTGGCTCGGGCAGGATATTGTAAAAGACATTCGTACCAAACTTTTTAAGCATATTTTGAGTTTTAGAATGAAGTATTTTGACCTAGTTCCGGTGGGACAATTGGTTACGCGATCGGTCTCGGATATTGAGTCGATTGCACGAATTTTCAGCCAAGGTTTGTTTATGATTATCAGTGACTTGATGAAAATGCTTGTCGTATTGATTTTTATGTTTTACATGAATTGGAAACTGACTTGGATTGTCGTGGTTGCCATGCCTATTTTGGTGTACATTACGAGAATTTTTCAGCGAAAAATGCAAGTTGCTTTTGAAGAAGTGCGAACACAAATTGCCAACATGAACTCTTTTGTGCAGGAGCGCGTGACAGGAATGAAGATTGTGCAGCTTTTTAACCGTGAAAAAATTGAAGCCGAAAATTTTAGAAATATCAACGATAAACACCGTGTGGCTTGGATAAAAACGATTTTGTATAACTCTATATTTTTTCCAATTGCTGATATAATTTCTTCGATAACATTAGGATTGGTAGTAGTTTATGGCGGTTTTAGAATTTTGAATGGCGATCATTTTACGACTTTTGGAGATTTATTTTCGTATACGATGTTCATCGGAATGTTGTTTAACCCGTTGCGACAAATTGCAGATAAATTTAATGAGATGCAACTCGGAATGATTGCTGCCAATCGTGTTTTTGACATAATAGACACACAAGATCATATACAAGACACCGGAACTCTTGAAGCTCCTACTTTTAATGGAAGCATCGAGTTTAAGGAAGTCCGTTTTAGTTATATTCCCGAAGAGGAAGTTATCAAAGGAATCGATTTATCTGTTGATGCCGGGCAGACTATTGCTATTGTAGGTTCTACAGGAGCAGGAAAATCGACGATTATTAACTTGCTGAATCGTTTTTACGAAATCAATAGCGGAACCATTTTTATTGACGGTCAAAATATTGAAAACTATACTTTGGCTTCTTTGAGAAAGCAAATTGCCGTGGTTTTGCAGGACGTTTTTTTGTTTGCCGATACGATTTACAACAACATCACTTTGCACAATCCTGAGATCACGCGCGAGCAGGTTCTAGATGCAGCCAAAAAAATTGGCGTACACGATTTTATCATGAGTTTGCCCGATAATTATGATTTTGATGTAAAAGAGCGTGGGGTGATGCTTTCGTCTGGACAGCGTCAGTTAATCGCGTTTTTGCGCTCGTATGTGAGCAACCCGAGTATATTGATTCTGGATGAAGCCACTTCATCTATTGACACCTATTCTGAAGAACTGATTCAGCGTGCCACCGAAACGATTACCAAAGGCAGAACCTCGATTATCATTGCGCACCGATTGGCAACAATAGTTAATGCCGATAAGATTGTAGTAATGGATAAAGGATTGATTGTAGAGCAAGGAACACATCAAGAATTGCTGAATAAAGCAGATGGCTATTACAAAAACTTGTATGATTCTCAATTTTCGGTTGCAACATAGTTCTACAAATGCTAAAAAAGTTCTTAAAAAAGTTAAATTAGCGTTATAAGAATCATAAAACTACCACTTGGTGGTCCGTAAAATGGCATTCCTTTTTTTTGAATTATTTATCTTTGAGAGACTAATTCAAATGAAAAAGAAAATGCCACAAACTAGATTTTATCCGAACGAAGAATTCAAAGAAATAGAAATAAACGCCTCACTACAATTGCGATACGCCATTTCGAACAAAGGCCGATTGATAAGCTTTACAGACGAAATGCAAAACGGACGGCTCTTAAAAGGCGGTTTGAGTGATGGGTATCCTACTTTTAGATTTAAGGTTAAAAAAGATGACAAAATTGTCAATAAATATCTTTTTTTATACAAATTAGTCGCCGAATACTTTATTCCAAAAACCTCTGAAGAACAAACGTACGTGTTGCATTTAGATTACAACAGAAGCAACGATGACGTTAATAATTTACGCTGGGCCACAAAAGCCGAAATGATGGCGCACAGTCGCAAGAGTCCGCGTGTGATTCAGGCAAAAAAAAACCTCATCGAACACAACTTAAAAGCAGACGGAAGAAAATTAACCACTACCAAAGTGATGTTGATCAAGAAAATTTTGGCACGACCTGAACAAAAAACACGTTTAAAAATGATTGCAAAACAATTCGGCGTAAGCGAAATGCAAATCAGACGCATTGCCAGTGGTGAAAACTGGGGACATGTAAAGGTTTAATTTGTAAAATGTAAAAAAGTAAAATGTAAAAAGTGAGATGAGAGATATTGACAGGTATTTCACATCTCACTTTTTTACCTCTCATAATTTCAACTTTTCAGATTTTACATTTCACAACTCACATTTCACATTTCACATTTTACCTTTATACTTTTTTACTTGTTACTATTTTTTTAAAATAAATCCTTAAATTCGCAATCACAAATAACAAAAGAAAAATCGGAAAATGAGTTTCGGAAATATAAACTTCATTTTCGGTCTTTAAATACTAAAAACCAAAAAAATGAAATACGACGTTATTGTTTTAGGAAGTGGTCCCGGCGGATATGTAACAGCAATTAGAGCTTCACAATTGGGCTTTAAAGTAGCTGTAGTTGAAAAAGAAAGCCTTGGTGGTGTGTGTTTAAACTGGGGATGTATCCCAACAAAAGCATTACTAAAATCGGCTCAGGTTTTTGATTATCTAAAACACGCTTCTGATTACGGATTAAAAGTTTCTGAATTTGATAAAGATTTCCCGGCGGTAGTACAACGCAGCCGCAGTGTTGCTGACGGAATGAGCAAAGGAGTTCAGTTCTTGATGAAAAAAAACAAAATTGACGTAATTGAAGGTTTTGGAAAACTAAAACCAGGCAAAAAACTTGACGTTACAGACAAAGACAATAAAGTTACCGAATATAGCGCCGATCACATCATCATTGCCACTGGAGCACGCTCTCGTGAGTTGCCAAATTTACCACAAGATGGTGTAAAAGTAATTGGTTACCGCCAAGCAATGACCTTGCCAACGCAGCCAAAATCTATGATCATTGTAGGTTCTGGAGCCATTGGTGTAGAATTTGCACATTTCTACAACTCAATGGGAACAGACGTAACCATTGTAGAATTTATGCCAAACATCGTTCCTGTAGAAGACGAAGACATTTCGAAACAAATGGAACGTTCTATGAAAAAAGCAGGTGTAAAAATCATGACCAACTCTTCTGTTGAGAAAATTGACACCACTGGAACTGGCGTAAAAGCAACTGTAAAAACAGCAAAAGGAGAAGAAATCCTAGAAGCTGACATCGTACTTTCGGCAGTTGGAATCAAAACAAACATAGAAAACATTGGGCTTGAAGAAGTTGGAATTGCTGTTGACAGAGACAAAATCTTGGTAAACGCTTACAACCAAACCAATATTCCGGGATATTATGCAATTGGAGACGTTACTCCTGGTCAGGCTTTGGCTCACGTAGCTTCTGCCGAAGGAATTAACTGTGTAGAAAAAATTGCTGGTTTACACGTAGACCCAATTGATTACGGAAACGTTCCAGGTTGTACTTACGCAACTCCGGAAATTGCTTCTGTAGGATTAACCGAAAAACAAGCCAAAGAAAAAGGATACGAATTAAAAATTGGTAAATTCCCTTTCTCAGCCTCTGGAAAAGCAAAAGCAGCCGGAGCAGCTGACGGATTTGTAAAAGTAATTTTTGATGCAAAATACGGAGAATGGTTAGGTTGCCATATGATTGGCGCTGGCGTTACCGATATGATTGCTGAGGCAGTTGTAGCCCGTAAATTAGAAACTACAGGTCACGAAATCCTAAAATCGATACACCCTCACCCAACCATGAGCGAGGCTGTTATGGAGGCCGTTGCTGATGCATACGGAGAAGTAATTCACTTGTAATCAAATATTTGCAGCCAAAATTTACTACAAGCAAAAGCTACCAAATATATTTTCAAAAAGTCCGATTTGTGCAAACAAGTCGGACTTTTGTTATTTGGGCGTGTCCCTTCGTAAACTTCGGGTCAGGCTGTTCGCTATATCTTTTGCTCCGCTCCGCTTCTCAAAAGGATGCCGCTGCCATCCTTCACGCAACACCCGTTTTCAAAACACTATTTGTCGCCAATAGAAATTAAAAAAAACTAATTCTCAAAAAAATACTCGGCAAAACAGCAGCACAACTACCAAAATTAAGTTGCGTGTTAGTGAAAACACTTTCAATAAATAAAGAATCCTTTTAACCATTTGTAAGAAAAAATAAATATATTTGATGTACTAAAAAGCAGATAATCTTCTCAGAGACATTCAAATAAAGAGAAAGTATCGATTTTTTTACATCTATTTCACATCTATTATATGCCCGCTCACTCAGCTATTGATCGTAACAATTGACTTCATAAAAAAAATGGCAAGCAAATCCAACTCTAACGTTCAATCAATACTTGATAACTTAAAAAACAAACCCTTCACATAAAAAACAATAAAATCCGGTAAACTATTAACGCATCAAAACATAAAAAAAATGGCTGAAAAATTACTAAATGATCCAATAAACAGTACAGAAACTATTGCGCAAGCCCAAAAAGACATGCGCACAGGCTATGCAAATGGCTCAGTAGGCATTATTGTTTCAGGGCTTATGTGGCTCATTTCTGCAACTGTAAGTCATTTATATTCGACCCAAAACGCAGTCTGGACACTTTTAATCGGAGGAACCCTTATACATCCTGTTAGCATTCTTCTGTACAAAATAATGGGTTTAAGAGGAAATCATACCAAAGGAAATCCATTAGGAAATCTCGCCATGGAAGGAACCTTCTTCATGATCTTGTGTTTACCTCTGGCATACGGACTCTCGTTGCTGCACGCAGAATGGTTTTTTCAGGGTATGCTTCTCATTATCGGCGGAAGATATCTCACATTTTCTTCCCTTTACGGAATCAGACTTTACTGGGTTTTAGGAGCCGCTTTGGCTGTTGCCGCTTACTTCTTATTTTACAGCAAAGCATCCTCTTTTGGTACGTTGGCAACAGGCTCGCTTATCGAAATTTCGTTTGGGATTTTTATGTTTGTATCCTTTCAAAAAAAGGTGTAACGGCAATGTAGTATCTCCGAAAAATTTATAAATCACATAACTTATACACACAAATTCTATTCATCAAAATAAAATGACATTAACACTTATTATACTTTTAGGAGTTGCGATCTATGCCTTTTTACAACATCCACAATTTGGAAAAAAACCTTCCGGCGAAAGATTAGCTGTACTTCAAAAATCACCACATTATAAAAACGGAAAGTTTCAGAACATCCATTTTACTCCCGAAATTACAGAAGGTTATACTTATTTTGAAGTTTTTTACGAGTTTATTTTCAAGAAAAAAGAACGAAAAACTCCTGTAAACCCTATTCCTTCTGTCAAGTCCAATTTACTTGAACTCGCACAAGAACAAGATGTCTTGGTTTGGTTTGGGCATTCCTCTTATTTTATTCAGATAGAAGGAAAACGTATTTTGGTAGATCCCGTCTTTAGCGGCAACGCCTCTCCTATTCCGGGAACCAATAAATCGTTTGACGGCACCGATATTTATACCGTTGATGATCTTCCCGAGATCGATTATTTACTCATTACACACGATCATTACGACCATGTTGATTATAAAACGATCTTAAAACTAAAATCAAAAACCAAAAAAATTGTATGTGGTTTGGGTGTAGGCTCGCATTTTGAACATTGGGGTTTTCCTGCCTCCATAATTATTGAAAAAGATTGGTTCGAAAAAATAGAAATCGATTCTAAAATTACTTTTTTTACCGCGCCAAGCAGGCATTTCTCAGGAAGAGGTCTTCATCGCTGCAACACACTTTGGATGTCTTTTGTATTAGAAACACCTACTTTTAAAATGTATTTGGGTGGTGATAGTGGTTATGACACACATTATGCCGAAATAGGGCAACAATTTGGGCCGTTTGATCTTGCGATACTCGATAATGGTCAGTACGACGTCAAGTGGAAATACATTCATAATGCTCCTGAAGATGTGGTACAGGCTGCAAAAGACTTAAATGCAAAAAGATTTCTTCCGCTACATTCTTCCAAATTTGTGTTGGCCAATCATCCGTGGGACGAACCTTTGATAAGAGTGACAACATTAAACAAAAACTCCGAAAATCCTATTCCGATCATGACACCCATGATTGGCGAAATGGTAAATCTAAGAGATGAAAATCAAGAATTTAAAGAATGGTGGAAAGGACTAAATTAAATAACATAATAGGAGCAATATCCCTTTTAAAACTACAAAAATCTTAAAATCGACACACCCTCACTCAACCTTGAGCGAGGCTATTATTGAAGCGTTTACTGATGCTTACAGCGAAGTAATTCATTTATAATAAAACGGATTTGTAGCGAATATAAAAGTATCTCACCACATCTATAAATTTCAAAAAGTCCGATTTGTGCAAACAAGTCGGACTTTTATTTTCTGGGCGTGTCCCTCCGTAAACTCCAGGTCAGGCTGTTCGCTATATCTTTTGCTCCGCTCCGCTACTCAAAAGGATGCCGCTCCCATCCTTCACGCGACACTCATTTTCAAAAGATTACTTTTTGTAAAAAGAAAGTCAAAACATTATTTTAAATAAAGAAAATTCCTATATTTATTTATACTAAATATTTTTTTATGAATTGGTCAGCTAAATTGATAAAATATAAAACTCAAAATAGAATTGCAGTTCTTTTTGAAAGAAATCAAATTCTAATTGAAAGAATAAAACAGATTGAAGGTGCAAGATGGAGTCAAAATCAAAGTTTTTGGCATATTCCAGACACATTACAAAACCGTATCCGTTTCAGGATAGAAGAGCAACCGGTTCTTTCGTTGGATGGAATCGATCAGATTCAAAAATTCAATGATTGGTTAATTTCAAGGCGATACAGTCCAAACACTATCAAAACCTATACTGACGCTCTAAAATCATTTTTAATCTTTTTTAAAGAAAAACAAATTACAGAAATCAACAATGACGATGTTATTTTTTATAATGTCGAGTATATTTTCAAAAATAAGCTTTCCTCCTCCTACCAAAACCAAATAGTTAATGCATTAAAACTATTTTTTCAAACTATTCAGAATAGAAAAATAGAAATAGACAAAATCCATCGTCCGAAACGAGAAAAATTGTTGCCCAATGTTTTAAGTAAAGAAGAAATTAAATCTATTCTAGAAGCTCATATTAACCTCAAGCACAAAACCATGTTAAGTTTGATCTATAGCTGTGGCTTGAGACGAAATGAATTACTAAATCTTAAACCTGCAGATATAGATTCTAAAAGAGGGATTGTGATTATTCGTCAAAGTAAAGGCAAAAAAGACCGTATTGCACCTTTATCGCTAAAAATATTAAAAATGCTTCGAGAATATTACATTAGCTACAAACCCAAAATTTGGCTATTCGAAGGTGCAATCGTAGGCATAAAATACGACGAACGCAGTTTATCTAATGTACTTAAACAAGCCTTAACAAAATCAGGTATAAATAAGCCTGTTAGCTTACACTGGCTACGACACAGTTTTGCAACTCATTTACTAGAAAGCGGAACTGATTTGCGATACATACAAGAATTATTAGGACACTCTAGTAGTAAGACCACAGAAATTTATACGCATGTAAGCACAAAAAACATACAACAAATAAAAAGTCCATTTGATGATTTATGAAAGTTTTTCCTATATTAGCTAAATAAATATCAGCTTATTTATGGCACAAAGCTAACCAAAATTAGGTAGATTGAAGCCATTTTATGGCTGGTATAAACAAGTTATGCCTCAGTTTAGAAAACCGAAACACCGAAAAAAATATGGATTTTAAAAAACACGCCTTGATATTTTTTGAAAAATATAAAAGACATACTACCGAAAATAATATTGAAAAAGATTTTGAATACGATTCTTTAAATTACGTGAGAAAAGAAAATGAATTCAGATACAAAGATAAGGTTGATGCAGATACTTTAGTTATGATATTAGAGGATCTAGGATACCTTGAATATACTCAAAAACATAACGATAAAAGACATCATATTATAACTGAAAAAGGATTTGATTTTCTTTCAAAAATAACTTGATCAAGTCCTAAAAATCTTTTGCAACATTTAAGAACATGTTCGTTTTCTTCATTTGTCACATCTGACCCAGTGAATTGTTTATACGATTCTATTTTAGAATCTGATACGCAGTTAAAAAGCGTTTGAAAATACAATTCAGTATCACCTTGATTTAAGACAATAACATTTGAAGTTCCGTCTTTAAAATTGATTAAAAATAAGTGTTTTGACATAATAAATAATTTAAAAATACTTACGACTTAAAAGCGGTGCGGAAGCGAAACCGAAAATTGGAGTAAATAAAAAACCGAAGGCATAACACACGCTACAACGGATTTGGGTATTTGGAACAACTTGAAAATGTTCTTGTATTTGGGATGATTTGGCAAATCCGAAGAATAGGCTTAATTTAGTCCCAAACCCGCTGTAGCGCGAGAACGTTATGAGCAATAATTCAATACGTTAAATGAGAAATTTTATCTTTTTAATTACTTTTTTTAGTTTGTTCGCTTGCAAAAAAGAAGATGGAAAAATCGAAGCAAAGCTTAGTGAAAAAACAGTAGTTCCCAAATCAAATTCTTTTGAAAAGCTTTCTTATAAGGAACAAATAAAAAAGATGAAAGAAAGTTTGCCGAAAAATTCAGTTCTTTCTAATGACATTCAATTTATAAATGATTCTATCCTTGAAGGAAAATTCAAATTAGATATTTCCAATTATGAGCTTGAGAATGCAAAAAAGAAATGCCTCCCAACAATAGTAAAAAAAGAATACTTTTATGAGTATGACCTCGAAGCTGAAAAAAAATCTAAGAAGGAGTTTAAAAATTTGGGCGACTTGAACGGTGATGGAAAAAGTGATTCTGTTTTCATTTTACCAGGTTTAGCTTGGTGCGAAGAAGGTCAATCCTATTATTTTACCGACAATAAAATTCCCAGAATACAAACTGACTCTAATTGCTGTCATACGGAAAGCGTATTTAGTATTGGAGATATGGACGAAGATGGTGGAAATGAAATAGCTGAATATTATTCAAGTTGTGCAAGTAATTTTAAAGTTATAGAAATTTGGACTTTGAAGAAAAATAAATGGAAAACTGTTGGGAAATTTGATTTTTTCTATAATAATGGTAAATATAAGGCTATGGAAGACTTCCATAAACTTTACAAGAAAATCTCTAAAAATAAATTTAAGTTTTTAGAAATATCAGACATGCGAGCAGACGGAGAATTGGTAATGGAGTGGAAAACAGTAACCATAAAATAATTACTGCTCATAACACACGTAGCTGTTGCACAACCTCATTCAAAAGTAAAATTTAAAATTAAGCATAAAAGACAACCTCGTTTAAGCGTATTTAAGCGAGGTTTATTTTGGGTTGTAAGTTGGAGTTTGTAAAAATAAAGAGTCTTAAAAAGGTGTTTTTCAAGTCATAGAAAGCAGTTTTTAGAGAAGTTGTTACTTTGGTTGGTATTTCACTTACTACTCCAGTTTTTGTTTTTGTTTTTTTGGTGATAAACTTCAAGTATTTCTTTAAATTATAGGTTAATGCTGCCATCAAAACATGTTTGTTAGCTTGCTTGATTCCTCTAGTATTTACACGCTTCATATTGGTAAAATTGACTAAAGTTCCGATTACAGGTTCTACGGTTTTACTTCTCACTCGTACCATTTTCTTAGTATAGTTTGGGTTTTGTGTGAGTTTTTGGTGCATTCTATCGTAATGTTCTTTATGAATGCTGTTGTCTATTTTTTTGTATTTGGTGCTTTTTCCACAGCATTGTTCTCTGAGCGGACAGGTTTTACAATCGCTCTCGCTACTGCGATACGTACGTTTGATGTAGCCTTTACTATCGGTCTTTTCTCCTTTAAAGAGTAGAATAGCTTTGTTAGAACCTTCTTTGATACATTCATATTGATGCAATTCTTTATTAAAAACAAAACCTTCACGTTCGGGTTTGTACTGTCCGAAGTTTGGAATATAAGCATCGATATTTTTTTTGTATAAATAGGCTAATGCTTCGCCGCTGCTATATCCTCCATCAGCTAAGAGTTCTTCTAATGCAATGCCGTTTTCATGTAGGTTGTTCTCTGTTAGTTCAACTATTTTTTCTAAACATTGACTATCGCGTTTGTCTGCAAAATCAGAACATGCGCCTGTTATTACATGATGGGCATCGTCTACAGCGATTTGTCCAAAATAGTTTAACTGTCTTGCTTTGCCTGGTTTTACACTTACCCTGGCATCAGAATCTGTGGGTGAATAATGGGTGTGATTCGATATAAATCTTGGTCGTATTGTATTCCCATGTTCATCTAATTTGTCAATATTAAAGTTGGGATTGGGTTGGTCTTTGTAAGCTTCTTTTTTCCAATTGTGGTGCTGATCAACTAGTTTCTTTCTGGTGCTTGTGGTTTTAAATTCGCTGTTTTCTTCTAATTCATCCACAAAGGCACTGGCGTCTTCCAGTACTTCTTTCTCTACCAAGCTATCCATAGAAGCATTGGCTTTGATAAAAACGCTGTCCACTGCTTGACGTTTGCCTCGAATCATACCTTTGGAAACGCACAGCTTTAAAACTTCTTTGAATAAACTTAAAAACACTTCTTCACCATACAACTGACGCGTGCGACTAATGGTGCTGTGCCATGGTAAAGCCTCGTCAATGTCATAACGAATGAACAAGCGAACATCTAAACAATTCGAGCAATATTCGATGAGTTTCCTATCCGAATTTATGTTGTTTAAATAACCTACTAAACAGATTTTGAAAAACACAACCGGGTCAATACTCTCTTGTCCTTCGTCTCCATAATACTTTGCAGTAGCTTTATATAGAAATCGAAAATCGATGGATTGATCTAATAATCTATAAAAATTATGCTCTGGAATCAAGTCTGTTAAGTATACTTGATAGAGCATTTTTGGGGTAAATTCTTTTCTTCCTTGCATGCTTAAATTTACATAAAACCACGCTTTTTAATGTTTCCTTTTTGTTATATTTGAGCAGTTGTGCAACAAGCACAGCCGTTTCAAGCAATTGTGAATTATGTGGTAAGTTTGCGTTTGCGTTTGCGTTTCGCAAGAATTTTTATCTTTAAACGAAAATAAGAAGTCCCGAAGTTTGCAATTGCGTTAAGCGGCGGAACGTTGGCTACCATATCATGAAAATCATTGTAACAATCATATTCTCAATAATAACACAACTTTGTTTGGGTCAAAATTGTGCTTGTAAAATTCGAGCAGAACTAAAAGAGGTTATCACATGCGAAAAAACAGTCTTTAAAAATGGTGCAAAAATATATCGCCAATTTTCTTGTGATTCGTCCTGGGTACTTTTCGAAAGTAAAAACAAGAAAAAGAAAGTGCTTTTTTCATTAGATAAGGAACTAATGGAATACACTGGAAAATTGGGTTTCGCTGAATGGTTTGAATACAAAAAATCATTTTTAGTAGAATATCATACGATTTCAGGATGTTGTGATCCTTATGAATATATATTGTTTGACAAAATTACTGGAAGAAAAATTGCAAATTTAGGAAGACAAATTTTCGGTAGTAATGACGACAAATATCCATATTTTGTAACTATTGATAAAGACAAATCAAACTTCTTAACTTTTCTAAATTTAGACACAAATAAAATTTTTAAAATAAATTTACCAAAAGGAAGAATTGAAAAGACAATGAAAATCACAAATCATCTTTTTTCAGAAACCTTATTTGAAGATGGAGGAATTAAAAATGGAATTTTTGAAATAGCATATAAATACAAAAAAAAACGAAAAAGATAAGTGGTTAATTGGAAAAGTAACTGTTGATTTAAAAAAATACAGTAGCTAACAGCTACAACAGATTTGGGCAATTTGCTTAATAGAAAGTTGGTTTTGTATTTGGGAGATTTGGCAAATCCGAAAATAGACTTAATTTAGGCCAAAAACCTGCTTTAGTTACAAAACCTTAGGCACAAATTTACAAGATGCTTAGTTAAAAAGACACATTCATGGATATTGACATTAAACTAAAAAATCTTAGAGTCAAATTGAGACAGAACTCCAGAGAAATCATAAATGATATTTTAGTGAGAAATGTTCCGAGAATTAGGTCAAAAAATAAATCAAAAAAAGAAATATGTGTCTTTTGTGCAAATCAAGATAATTTAACAAAAGAACATGTACTTCCAAAATGGACATTTGAAAATTGCACTAAAGAGTTCTTTGTAACAAATATAAATGGTAGTGAACAAACATATAATAAAACAACAATTCCTGTTTGCGCAGATTGTAACAATAATTTATTGAGTAATGTTGAAAGCTATATAATTTCAATTTTGAATGATACCGATTTATCAAACTCTTTTTTTAATAATGAGCAATTGCAGAACATAATTCGTTGGTTAGAAATAATAGAATATAAATTTCAGTTATTAGAGATTCGGAGAAAATTCATAAAATCAAAGTCGTCTCAATATTTAGAATATCTCAGAGACATTCCTATATCTATTATGAGAACTAATATTGATTATTCGCCAAATAAAGCGTTAACTGAAATTAGACTTGCGCAGAAAAGAGTTACACAAAAATCTAAAGCTAGTAATCAAAATTCTTTAGTAATATTTAAAACAAAAAATGAAAGTTTTTATTTCTTTCATCACTTAAATGATTTTATTTTTTTAGAACTTCCAAAGTTTGGTATAGCTCTATTTTACTTCTATTCTCGAAAGTTTGAAAACGTAGAAGATGCTAAAAATGAAGCAATGGAAATTATAAAAACAGTGTACGAATAAAACTCTGAACCTAATATCTATTATAACAGATTTAAGCATTAATCTTAATAGAAAGTTAGCTTCAAATTTAAAACATTTTAACAAATCCGATAATGGAAATTGTTTTAATCCCAAACTCGTTACAGAAGCAGAACGTTCTCAAATATTTTAAGAAGGATGATAAAATTTAAAGATATTTTACTGAATATAGCCATTGTTCTCCTTTGGTTCATTTCTACAATCTTAATAGCAATTACGATAGAACATAGGTTTCTTGGATTTTTGCCTTCAATAATCGCTTTATATGTCAAATTATACTTAAAAAGACGAAAGCGTATTCTTGAATTTGTAAAATTAAACTTTGAAAAAATTGGATATGAATTAATTGAAGAAAGACCTTTGAAATTAATGGAGTTTTTTTCCTTCTCTAACATAGTTTTAAAACCCACATTTTTCTTTAATAATGTTTCTATAAGTAGGCTGAAATACATCACAACTTTTATGAGAATTTTTAAAGCGAAAGCGAAAGATGGAAAATATTATGAATTAAAAACATTTGTTGGACAAAAATGGAATGACGAAATTGAGATTCACATTATAAATAAAAAAAAGGTTTCCTAACTAACTTTTAAAAATCTATCACGTTTAAAATTAATTTAAAGATGTCTTTATACAGATTTTTAAACATTTTTCGGATTTGATCACTGCAAAAAGAATTCGACCCACTGAAAACCTGATTCGACCGACTGAAAACTTGATTGAAGCGACTGAAAACATGATTGAAGCGACTGAAAACTTGATTTGACCGACTGAAAACTTGATTCGACCGACTGAAAACCTGATTAGACCGACTGAAAACATGATTGAAGCGACTGAAAACTTGATTTGACCGACTGAAAACTTGATTCGACCGACTGAAAACTTGATTGAAGCGACTGAAAACCTGATTTGACCGACTGAAAACTTGATTGAAGCGACTGAAAACTTGATTTGACCGACTGAAAACTTGATTCGACCACTGTAAAGTAGAATTCGACCGTATGCAAGTATGATTTGACCACTGTAAAGTAGAATTCTACCGTATGCAAGTTA
The DNA here is from genome assembly GCF_020911905.1 of Flavobacterium flavipigmentatum. Lineage (NCBI taxonomy): Bacteria > Pseudomonadati > Bacteroidota > Flavobacteriia > Flavobacteriales > Flavobacteriaceae > Flavobacterium > Flavobacterium flavipigmentatum. The sequence continues at coordinate 4,020,406 of NZ_CP087133.1, forward strand.
GGTTTGACCACTGTAAAGTAGAATTCGACCGTGTGCAAGTTAGATTTGACCACTGTAAAGTAGAATTCGACCGTATGCAAGTATGATTTAAGCACTGTAAAGTAGAATTCGACCGTATGCAAGTATGATTTGACCACTGTAAAGTAGAATTCTACCGTATGCAAGTATGATTTGACCATTGTAAAGTAGAATTCGACCGTATGCAAGTATGATTTGACCACTGTAAAGTAGCATTCTACCGTATGCAAGTTAGATTTAGCCATTGTAAAGTAGAATTCTACCGTATGCAAGTTAGATTTAGCCATTGTAAAGTAGAATTCGACCGTGTGCAAGTTAGATTTGACCACTGTAAAGTAGCATTCGACCGTATGCAAGTTAGATTTAACCATTGTAAAGTAGCATTCGACCGTATGCAAGTTAGATTTAACCACTGTAAAGTAGCATCCTACCCACTGAAAAAACAATAACGATTTGTGTTTTGCTGCATCAAGACTAATATACTTGATAAAACGTTAGTCTTTTTTATTTACAGCTGTGCAAAGCCAAAAAATAGCGTTCATACAGCTTGCTATTGCTGTAAGCACATCAAAATGAGATGTAAGGTTGCAAAACACACTAACAACTTTTTTAGAAACATTTTTGACTATTAAAAAATAAGACCTAATTTGGTGCTACATTCCTGGCAATAACAAGAAATTAGATCAATCTACTAAAACAAAATACTACATCGATGACGATTTTAAAATACATTTTTCAAAATAGGTATTGACAAAACCTACCTCTTCCAAAACCTTGATAAGCGTGGCAAGCAGTAACTAAAAACTCCTTAAATCGTATTCTGATTAAGATACCCATGATTGGCGAAATGGTTGATTTAAGGATTTAAAATCAAGAATTTAAGGAATACTGGAAAGGATAAACTAAAAAAAAAAATATGAGCAATATCCCTTTTGAAACAATAGATTGGAATGCTATTCCGAAAACCGAACATGCAGGAGAAACCGGAATTGCTTTTTGGCAAACGGTACAACACCCAGGATTGCGCACCCGAATTGTAGAATATTCTGCCGGATATGTTGCCGATCACTGGTGCCAAAAAGGACATGTCGTGCACTGTTTAGAGGGCGAAGTGACAAGCGAACTCGAAACTGGCGAATCTTTTTTATTGAAAAAAGGAATGACGTATATCGTTTCGGATGATTTGAGTTCACATCGTTCCATTTCAAAAAACGGCGTCAAACTATTGATTATCGATGGCGATTTTTTAAAATTAGATGAAAAAGCTGTAAAATAAACGTTTCCTGCTTTCCAAATTAAACAAGTAAATTAATAAAATTCATTTTAAAATGCCAAAATCAAACTTCAGTTTACAACCCGAAATTTTAGAAGATGAGTTGACAAAATTAATTCCGTTAGAAGAAAAACATTTTGAAGCACTTTATAAAATAGCTTCAGACCCTTTGATATGGGAGCAGCATCCAATTAAAGATCGTTATAAAAAGGATGCTTTTACTCTCTTTTTTGAAGGAGCTATCAATTCAAAAGGTGCTTTTTTGATCCTCGACCAAAAAAATAATGAGATCATAGGCAGTACCCGATTTTACAATTATGACCACGAGCAGTCAAGTATTGCGATCGGATTTACATTTATTTCCAGAAAATATTGGGGAAGTCCTTATAATAATTCTTCAAAAAAATTATTGATTGATTATGCTTTCAAAAGTCTCAATTCGATATTTTTTCATGTAGGAGCAGCAAATATTCGTTCGCAAAAAGCAGTTTTAAAGCTAGGCGCAGAAAAAGTAAACGAAATGACGGTTACGCATAACGGAGTAGCATTACCTCATTTTGAATATGAATTAAAAAAATAAATTAAGAATGAAAAGAATAACAGTTTTTTGCGGTTCCAGTTTTGGAACCGAAGAAAAATACCGATCTCAAGCTTTTGAACTTGGTCAAACATTGGCCAAACAAAATATAGAGTTGGTGTATGGTGGTGCAAAAGTAGGTTTGATGGGCGCTGTTGCGGATGGTGTTTTGAGCGAAAAAGGAAAAGTTATTGGTATACTGCCCAATTTTCTTCGATCGAAAGAAATCGCTCATGAAAACCTAACCGAACTTATTTTGGTAGAAAGCATGCACGAAAGAAAAACCAAAATGAATGATTTATGCGATGGCGTTATTGCGCTTCCAGGTGGTTTTGGTACTTTGGAAGAACTTTTTGAGATGCTTACCTGGGCGCAATTAGGATTGCATAAAAAACCAATCGCTATTTTGAATATCGATGGTTTTTACGACCCTTTATTAATGATGATTCAGACAATGACTGATAAAGGTTTACTGAAAGAAGTAAATCAAAAAATGCTATTAACGAGTGCTACTATTGATGATTTGCTTGATAAAATGCAACATTATGTGGCCCCTACTGTAGGGAAATGGATTGATAAAGAAAAAGTTTAAAATAAAAGTTTAAAATAAAAAATCCTTATTTGTTAAACGTCCCAAAGTGCCACAAAATTCCCGCTGGATCATGTAAAAAAAATTCGCTTCCCCAGTCTAATTCTTTGACGGGAAGCAATTTTGATCTTGGATACTTCTCTGTAATATTTAAAGCCGCAATTTCTTTGTAAAATTGATGCACATCATTTACTTCGATAAAAATCATAGAATTATCGATCCAATCTTTGACATAGGCGTCTTGCAGATAAAATGCTATTTTATTTGTTTTAAATACAGAAAGATTAGCTGCTAAAATGGTTTCTTCAAATCCAAGATCGCAATAGAAACTTCTTGAAACCTGAAAGTCTTTAGCACCAATAAAAGGCCGGATTGATTTGATATTATGTTTCATTTATAATTTTGAAATGATGGGTCAAACTTATTTTTAATTATCAAAACCTAACTGTTTTCTTAAATCTAAATTCAAGCTGTATTGTTCGCTTATCGGAATCACTTTTCTTGAATTTTTATCGATATCGTTTCCTTCTTTACTCCAAAGAAACGGATAAAAATTAAATACTTCATCGCCTTTCAATTTTGAAACTTCTTCTCTCCATCCTTTCCATCGATTCCCTTCATAAAACTTGTCTAAATCATTATTAAAACAAAATTGCAGAAATTCTGAATACGTAATATCAAGTGGCTCATATTCCAGATTATCTGGCGAAAAATAATAAATCTTGCCAGTATCAGTGCCTAATGCTCCCCCATTCAAAATATAAAAACCTCCGATTGCATCATCTGCAATTAATAAAAAAGAAGGTAAATCACCAAACTCTTTAAATGATTTGCCTTTATTCCAGTCAGGAAGTGTTCTGTTACATTTTGCATTTCCGGAACCTAAGATTCTAATCCAGCCGTCATCAATCAAAAGTCCGCCGGTCATAAAAACAATTGCTCCCATGGGTGAATGCGTTGTAACTTGTGTTTGATATAAAGCTTCTTTTGCTTTAGACAAATCTGCTGGTAAAATCTCTACTTTATTTTTGGCTTTCTTGATCCAATCTTCTACAACAGTCCATCCGGGATCTGTTTTGTTTATAAGTTCGTCAGCTTTTTTCATTTTATTTTGTGCCGAGGCAATTAGGTTGATGAACAATAAAACTGCGATAAAAAAATTTCTTTTCATGGTAATTATGCTAACCTTTCTTTAAAATATTTCCTAAACCTCTACCAATTTGTTCAATAGCTTCGATACCTTTTGTAAGTGGCGTTGCAGTAAAATCTTCGTAAGCATCCATGGCGCTTTCCTGACGATCATCATGTGGATACACCAAAATAAGGTTGTTAGTACTGAATGACTTTTCGAATTTTTGTGGCAATTTATCAAAAATAGATTGGTAAGAGATCGAGCCTTTACGGGATAAATTAAAAACAATCAGATCGGTTGGTTTAATTTCATCCGAAATCGCTTCAAAATCATCCCAATACAATATACTTTTAAAACCTAATTTAGGGTTTAGCTTTAAATGATTCGCAATTTGCTGAATGGCCTGATGTGTTTTATATTCTGCATAAATTAAAATCGGAATACTCAATTCTTGCGACAGTCGGCATATTTTCTGCAATAAAAGCTGAAAACCAATTCCTCTTTCTGAAAATGGCGGACAAATAAAAACCAGTCTTTTTTCTTCTATAAATGATTTTTCAAAACGACAGATGAATAAACTTTTATCTACATTATTGATGATTGAATCGACATTCTCACCAAAAATCTTATCTAAGAAACCTGTTTTTCTTGGCCAGCCAATAATCACGATATCAGACATAATTTCTTTTGATGTACGTGCGATTCCGCTTGCGGGATTATGGTCAATTCTGGCAATTGTATTTATTTTTACTTCGGAAGCAGATCCCTGAATGATAAATTTATCAACTGCTTTTCGGTATTTCAAAATATTAATTTCTGCCTGATCATTATTCGGAACAATTGTCAATAATGTAACAGGATTGTTTGATTTTTTATCTTTAATTAAAAGAGCAAAATCCAAAAGACCTGCTGTGGCTGAGGTTTTAGCCAGCGGAATCAAGATGTGTTCCTCTAAAATCTGATCTTTCTCGGTGTGCTGAGGAGAGACTTCTTCTTCGCAAATAGCGATTTTCTTGGCCGCCTTTTCAGTAGCAAATGAAGCGACAATACACGTAATCAGGATCAGGATAATGGTTCCGTTTAAAATATTTTCATCCAGAATTTTGGCTTTAAAACCAACCAATATCACAGCCAAAGTTGCTGCGGCATGTGCGCTGCTTAAACCGAAAATCAATTGTCTCTCGGTCTTGGTATATTTAAAAACAATTTGGGTAAAAAATGCTGCAATCCATTTTCCGAAGATAGCGACAACACTTAATGTTCCGGCTACAATCAAGGCGGTTGGCCCACTCAGGATCACACTTACATCGACCAACATTCCGACAGAAATTAAGAAAAACGGAATAAATAATGAATTCCCTATAAACTCAATTCGATTCATCAAAGCAGAAGAATGCGGAATCAATGGGTTTAAAGCCAAACCAGCGACAAATGCACCAATGATAGGCTCTACTCCTGCTACTTCGGCCAAAAAGGCGGCAAAGAAAACAACCGAAAGCACAAAAATATAATGAGCATGTTTCTCACTTTCTAACTTCTTAAAAAACCACTTGGCAATTCTTGGAATAACTAAGAACATGATGGCCGAAAAAATAAGCAAAGAAACAGTCAGTTTTATCCAAAAAGCCTGATTTAGATTGCCTTGACTACTGCCCATAATAATCGCCAAAATGATCAGAACGGCTGTATCTGTAAGGATCGTACCTCCTACTGTAATGGCCACAGCCTGATTTTTTGCAATACCTAGCTTACTCACAATTGGATAGGCGACCAAAGTGTGCGTGGCAAACATACTAGCGGTTAAAAAACTAGCGTTAAAATCGTATTGTAAGATATAGAAACACACCGGAAAACCAATAGAAAGCGGAAAAATAAAGGTAAAAAATCCAAATAATAAACTCTTGTTTTTATTGGCTTTAAACTCATTCATATCGAGTTCCAGACCCGCAATAAACATGATGTAAAGAAGGCCAATCGTCGAAAACAAATCGACTGCCGAGCTTTTTGCCAAAATATTTAACCCATGAGGACCAATAATAACTCCTGAAATAATTAAACCGATGATACCCGGAATATTTATTTTTTTTAACAATATGGGAGACAACAAAATAATGAAAAGGATCAACGAAAAAATCAATACCGGATTACTCAGTGGTAGTTCAAATTCGCTTAAAAAATGCCTGAAAAATTCTATCATAATATAACTTTATATGCTATTTTGTTAGTTTAATTTTCAAAAAATAATCATTCAATAAAAATTAAAATACCTGAAATTGCAGTTCCCTGAGATCTATTTAAAACTAAAAAAAACGATCATTTGAGCCACTACTTATCTACAAAAATACCTAAAAAAAACTCGAACACTCTATGAAACTTCTATATTAAACAATAAAATTTGTTTCGTTGACAAATTATTAAAATTTAATATTTTTTTTAACAAATACTCAAGATTAGTAGTTCGACTATTAAATTCATTGCATTATTCAATTATCTTTGTTTAAATAAAATTTGAACAATGGAAGAATGTATCTCTGTTTTTGATATGCTTAAAATTGGTGTAGGCCCATCCAGCTCGCACACTCTAGGACCTTGGCGCGCCGCAGAACGCTTCTTGGAGGAGTTAAAAAACGAATCTATTTTGGAACAAATCACACGTATAAAAGTAGATTTGTATGGCTCACTTTCCTTAACAGGCAAGGGACATGCTACAGATTTATCGGTTATGCTTGGATTGAGCGGTCAGGATCCCGAATACATTCCTGTTGAGAATATTGCAAGTATAATTAAAATCATTGAAACCAAAAATGAAATTATTTTAGGCAATCAAATTACGATTCCGTTTTACTTTCTTCAGGACATTGTTTTTAATAAAGAGTTTCTTCCTTTTCATGCCAATGGTCTCAAATTTACAGCTTTTAAAGCGGATGGTTCTGAGTACGAATCTACTTTTTATTCGATCGGTGGCGGATTTGTTGTAAAAGAAGAACGCATTAATGCCAAAAAGAAAGAAGAGATAAAATGTGCCTTTCCTTTCCCGATTCAAAACGCTGAAGAGCTTTTAAATTATACCATTTCTGAAAAAAAATTAGTCTCTGAAATCGTTTATGAAAACGAAAAATCAATGCGATCAGAGGAAAAAATCAACTCAGAATTGATGCGAATCTGGAACACAATGCTCGAGTGTATGTACATTGGCTGCCACTCTGAAGGCATTCTTCCGGGAGGTTTAAACGTGCGAAGAAGAGCTTTTGATATGCATCAAAATTTAATTGGTTTGTCTAATTACAGTAGTCCACAAACGTGGCTGGAAGAAATTAGAAAAACGGAAGTGAAATTTCGTCAGATTCTAAAATGGGTAAGTTGTTTTGCACTTGCCGTGAATGAAGTAAATGCGTCTTTAGGCCGTGTAGTTACGGCTCCAACCAATGGAAGCGCAGGCGTTATTCCGTCAGTTTTGATGTATTATTTGGTAATTGAAAATCATGCTGCGGGAGAAAAAGAAATCAAACAATTTTTGATGGTTGCCGGCGAAATTGGGAGTATTTTTAAAAAAGGAGCTACAATCTCTGCTGCAATGGGAGGCTGTCAGGCTGAAATTGGAGTCTCATCTGCAATGGCAGCAGCGGCATTGTGTGAGTTAATGGGCGGATCACCGGCTCAGGTACTTATGGCGGCCGAAATTGCCATGGAACATCACCTTGGTTTAACATGCGATCCGATAGGCGGATTGGTGCAGATTCCTTGTATCGAAAGAAATACAATGGGTGCCATAAAAGCAATTAATGCTGCCGAACTTGCACTGGAAACCGACTCTAAAAACGCAAAAGTACCCTTGGATAAAGTAATTAATACCATGTGGCAGACTGCTAAAGACATGAATTCTAAATACAAAGAAACATCTGAAGGCGGATTGGCAATTGCCGTTAATATGGCCGATTGTTAGAAATATATTCCTTAATTTTGCGGAAAAATTTCGTTTAAAAAGTACTATTTGACTTTTAAAACTATTCAAAAACTAAAAACTCACTGATAATGTCTGTTGCAAAAAAAGATTATAAAAGAATCACCACAAAATCATTAATCGAAATGAAAAGCAACGGAGAGAAAATCTCTATGCTTACTGCTTACGATTTTACCATGGCAAAAATCGTGGATACCGCTGGAGTTGATGTGATTTTGGTTGGCGATTCAGCCTCAAATGTCATGGCTGGGCACGAAACGACTTTGCCAATTACCTTAGACCAAATGATTTACCACGCTTCGTCTGTAGTTCGCGCTACCGAAAGAGCTTTGGTTGTAGTTGACTTGCCTTTTGGAAGTTACCAATCAGACCCGAAAGAAGCTTTACGCTCGGCTATCAGGATTATGAAAGAAAGCGGTGGTCATGCAGTAAAACTCGAAGGAGGAAAAGAAATTAAAGATTCTATCAAAAAAATATTAAACGCAGGAATTCCAGTTATGGGGCATTTGGGTTTAACACCCCAATCTATTTATAAATTTGGCACTTACACCGTACGAGCCAAAGAAGATGAAGAAGCCGAAAAACTAATGGAAGATGCTCAAATGCTCGAAAAAATTGGTTGTTTTGGTATAGTTTTAGAAAAAATACCTGCTCATCTTGCCGAAAAAGTAGCCAAAAGTATTTCGATTCCCGTAATCGGAATTGGAGCGGGTGGCGGAGTTGACGGACAAGTGCTCGTTATACACGATATGTTGGGAATGAACAATGAGTTTAGCCCACGATTTTTGCGTCGTTATCTGGATTTGTACCAAGAAATGACTGACGCAATTGGCAAATACGTAGCAGATGTAAAATCTAGCGACTTTCCGAACGAAAAAGAACAATATTAGTTTTTTTTTAAGATTCAAAGATGTAAAGCAGCAAAGGTTTTAAAAATGAGACTCCTTCTATCTATTGTAAGGGGTTCTATTACTATGTTTCAATCAGAAATTTAAAATTCCCGAGAAATCTAAAATGAAAATTATATCAGATAAAAACAATCTTCAAATTCTACACGAAGACAATCATATTATTGTGGTCAATAAACGTGTGGGCGACATCGTGCAGGGCGATAAAACAGGAGACAAGCCATTATCTGAAGTAGTCAAAGAATACATCAAAGACAAATACAATAAACCTGGTGAAGTTTTTTTGGGAGTGATTCATCGTTTGGACAGACCCACAACAGGAATTGTAGTTTTTGCCAGAACCAGCAAGGCCTTATCTCGCATGAACGAAATGTTCAGTAACAGGGAAACTCAAAAAACCTATTGGGCAGTTGTCAAGAATAAACCTGAACAAACAACTGCCAAATTGGTTCATTATCTGAAAAGAAACGAAAAAAACAATACTTCAAAAGCACATCTTAAAGAAGTTCCGGATAGTAAAATAGCGAGTTTAGATTATACTGTTTTTAAAGAATTACAGAATTACGTTGCTCTCGAAATCAATTTGCATACAGGTCGTCATCACCAGATTCGTGTGCAATTAGCTGCCATTGGTTCACCTATAAAAGGTGATTTAAAATATGGTTTTGACCGAAGTAATCCTGATGGTGGCATACATCTTCATGCCAGAAAATTGTTTTTTATTCATCCCGTCTCCAAAGAAGAAATCACCATTATTGCTCCTACTCCTGAAGAAACGATCTGGAACGCTTTATGATTTTTATGATTAATTTGTTAAAAATTAAAATTTTATCAAGTAACTTGCATAGTCAGAAATTAACCTGATTATAAAAAGATGGATTATAAAAACGACATTGCATACCGCAAAGAAACGCTTAAAAAATTATTGCACACTATTCAAAAAAGCGAGGATTTGATTGTCAAAGCTTTGTACGATGATTTTAAAAAGCCAGAATTTGAAGCTGTTTTAACCGAGACCAATTATGTTATTTCAGAGCTCAAAGACACCATCAAAAACATACACAAATGGGCAAAACCAAAATGTGTTTTTCCTTCTATCCTCAATTTCCCCTCAACAGATTATATTTACAAAGAACCTTATGGAAATGTTCTTATAATTGCACCTTGGAATTATCCGTTTCAATTGGCTTTATGCCCTTTAATTTCGGCTGTTGCAGCAGGAAATAAAGTCGTTTTAAAACCATCAGAACTTACCCCAAATACGGCCGCCATTATTGCCAAAATTATCGAAGAAACATTTCATGTTAACCATGTAGAAGTTATTCAGGGAGGTGTAGAAGTCTCTAATACTTTGCTTGCAAAACGCTGGGATTATATTTTTTTTACAGGAAGTGTAGCAGTTGGAAAAATTGTCGCCAAAGCTGCTGCCGAGCACTTAACTCCTGTTACTTTAGAATTAGGAGGGAAAAATCCATGCATAATTGACGAAACAGCCAACCTAAAATTGGCTGCCAAACGTATTGTGTGGGGAAAATTTATTAATGCAGGTCAAACTTGTATCGCTCCTGATTATATTTTGATTCATAAGGACATGAAGATTCCTTTCATCACTTATCTTATGGAAGAAATAACTTTAGCGTATGGAAAAAAAATGGAGAAATCCCCAGATTTTGCACGCATCATCAACACCAAAAATTGGCTCAGACTGACCAATATGATCCAAAACGAAAAGATTATTTTTGGAGGAGAGACAGACGCTGAACATCATTACATAGCACCAACACTAATCGACGAGCCAAGTTTGGAGAGTTCTGTAATGCTAGAAGAAATTTTTGGCCCTATTTTACCTATTCTTAGTTATGAAACAGAAATAGATATAGCAAAAGTGGTCAATCGTTACGAAAAACCATTAGGATTTTATGTTTTTAGCGACAATAACTTCTTTGCCAAAAAATTAATCACGACTTATTCATTTGGAGGAGGTTGCATTAATGATACTGTTATTCATTTTTCGAATAAAAGATTACCATTTGGTGGGGTTGGCCATAGCGGAATTGGAGCTTATCATGGCAAATTGAGTTTTGACGTATTTTCTCATCATAAAGGTGTGGTTAAAAAAGGAAATTGGATTGATTTGCCTATGCGATACGCTCCCTACAAAGACAAATTAAGTAGTATAAAACGAATATTAAACTGGCTATAGTAAGCAAAAATTGATTTAGTAGTATTTCACTGTTTTTGATGTAAAATTGATTTAAAATATTATATTTACTATTTAGTATTCAAATTAATTTAAGAAAATATAAAACAACTTTACTCAAAATGAAATCTACCCTCGACCAAATTGAAGACATCAAAACGAATGGCTATTCTCTGGATTTTTCGAATGTTTTTAACCACGCATTCGAAAACTATAAAAAAATAGCATTGTATGCCGGATTGATGTTATTAGTTTTTTCTATCCTGTTTGGAATTGCCGCTTTTGCAATTATAGTTGCTATTTATGGTGCCGAAAGCATGTCTAAAGATTTTATTCAAAATTTACAAAGTGAAAAATTAACGTATGTACAATCTATAATTTCGACTTTGTGTTATGCTCTATTTGGAGCCCTGGTAGGACCTTTTAGCGCAGGTTTTCTAAAAATGGCTGACTCTGCAGACAAAGATGAAGAATTTAATGCCTCTACTATTTTTTATTTTTATAAATCGCCATATTTTGCACAACTCTTTGCAGTTTCTTTTATTATCGCCGTTATTGGCAACGCTATCAATGCCGTATTACAAAGTTTTGACATCATATATTTTGGTCTTGTAGTATCATTATTGATATCGTATTTTACTTGTTTTGTTATTCCTTTAATAGCTTTTGGAAAATTAAAAGCAATTGATGCTATAAAATCAAGTTTTATAATGGTAAGCAAACAGCCTCTCACAATTCTTTTTTTATTGGTAGTAGCCGGCATATTATCTCTTATAGGCGGTTTTGCTTGTTGCGTCGGAATCATCTTTACAGTACCATTTAGTTATTCTATGTCTTACGCTATGTATTACGAAATTATTGGTGTAGAAGAAAAAGAAGATTCTATCGATTCTATTGGTCATTCAGATTTATAATAAAAAACTCAATCGAGTTTGACACACTCTTTTTTGAAACATAAAATACCAGAACCTAAATAATTGTTATGGTAGCTTACTATAGTCTGTTTTCGTCTATTATTAAAGGGCAGTTATTTATTAAACTAGCCATAGAATCTATTGTGACCAATTGGTTTATGTTTAACTCAGAAATTATATTTTATCACAACCCTAAACTTATCATTTTAGGATTGTTATTATTTGGTTTTTTAGGAGTCTTGGTATATCAATTCTTTAAAATAAAGGCCAAAATAGGTTATTTTATAGAAAAAAGAAGAGAAATTGAGACCGCTAATAGAGAATACCAGCTTTATCTTTTATTTTTTGGGATTGCTATTATCGTTATAGAAATCATTAACGAAATTTTTAAAATCCGGCCAACGAGTTTATTGGTTTTAAATGTAGGGATCGGCTTTCTGGTACTCCTATTTTATTTGGTTATCGTAAGAGTTAAATTTTTACGCAGTAGAATTCAGTACATTTTTATCACATTATTTTTAATTTATGTGGCTTACGTGGGTCGAAATATCATTTTTTTGACCCATGATATTGTACCAATTATTGCTTTTTTAATATCCTTTTTCTTCTCTTATACCATTTTAAAACCCATCCAGATTTATTGGGCTTTTGTTGCTACTGTATTTATCTACCTAATTATCACGATAATTTTTCATCTAATACCAATAAAATCATCTATTCTATTAATCAATTATTGCATCATGGTTTTTATCATCAACCATGTAAAACATGCAATACTAACCAGCAACAGAGATAATTTTAGATTTACAAATGAAATCGTTCACAAAGGAAATTCGCTAACAATTGCTACCAATAAAACCGGAGAAGTATTATTTTGCAGCGAAACCATAACATCTATTTTAGGTTATTTGCCGGACGAAGTAATGGGACTCGAATTCTGGAAACTCACCGAAGACATTGAATTCATTAAAGAAAAACAAGGTCTCAACTACATTACTAACAAGCTATATATTAGAAGATTAAAGTCTAAAAATGGAGAATACAAATACATTCAATGGAAAGACAAAAAGTTTTCTGATGATTTGATAATTGGAATTGGGCAGGATGTTACAGAGCAAATCAATGTTCAAAATCAATATGAAAATTTAATCCAGACTGCCACAGATATTATCTTCGAAATCAATGCAGAAGGCTATTTTACTTTTATAAATGAATTTGCTTTTTCTATCTTAGGTTATTCAGAAAAAGAAATCATTTTACAGCATTATTCTAATTTTATTCATACCCATTACATTAAGAATGCAGTTGATTTCTATGAAAATTTAGAATTAAACGAAAATAAATTTCCAACAATCGAAATTCCGGTTATCAAAAAAAATGGGGAGGAGTTGTGGATTTCTCAAAAAGTTATCATTCGAAAAAATGATTTGGGTGAAATTATTGGTTACGCCGGAATTGCCCGAGATATTACAGAGCTGAAAAATATCGAAAACGAGAAAAAAAGACGTCTGGAAAAAATTGAATCTTATAATAGTTCGACTAAAAAACTATCTACGACCGATTTTAGTAATTACGACAGTCTCTCGACTGTAATTGATTATATTATAAAAGAAGGAGCTTCGGTATCCAAATCAAACAGAGTGAGTTTCTGGAAGTTTTCGGCCGATACAATTACTTGTAAAAACCTTTTTAGCATAGACAATCAAAGTCTCAGTGACAAAAACGTTTTAGACAAAGAATCTTATCCAATTTATTTTGAAACACTCAAAAGTAAAGCTATCATAAATGCTCCCGACGTTTTTAACAAACTGGAAACCTCTGAATTTGAAAGACTTTATTTTAAAAAAAATAAAATACAATCGATGCTGGATGTTCCTATTTTTTTTAGCGGTCAATTAGCTGGTGTTGTTTGTTTTGAAAGTACCGAGGAAAAAAGAGAATGGGATAACGAAGATATTAATTATGCCCGAACTATTTCTGATGTTATTTCGCTGGCTATTTCTTCTCAAATGCGTTTGAAAGCAGAGAAAAAATTAGAATTAAAAAGCGAATTACTCTCTGCATTAGCACTTTGTACAGAGAAATTTTTATTAAGCAAAAGCACTGAAAAAATGTTTGCTGAAACTTATGAAATCATAGGAAAAGCGTCTAATGTGGATCATATTTTTTATTACGAAAAAGATTTTGAGACTAATACTATCAGCCAAAAATACAAATGGTCAAAAAAAGGAGTGGTACATCAGATAACAGAATTGCAGAAATTTAGCGAAGAAAACTTAAAAGAGATTGTTTTTCATTCACAAAATAAAAAAGTCTTAAACTCTCTGACAAATGATCTGCAAGATGGTTTTTTTAAGAATTTATTGATCGCCAATCAGATAAAATCAATTCTTATTTTACCGTTGTATTCTAATAGTGTATTTTCAGGATTCATTGGTTTTGATGATTGTACCAGAGAAAAAAAATGGTCTGATGATGAAATCTATATTTTTCAAACATTGGCCAACAATATTTCATCTGCATTAGATCGAAATAAAAATATTGCCAAAATTAAAGAAAGTGAAGATGCCATAAAAGCAAAAGAACTCGCTGAAGCTGCAAACAAATCAAAGTCGGATTTCCTGGCCAATATGTCACATGAGATTCGAACTCCTCTTAATGGTATAATAGGTTTTACACATCTATTGATGAAAACCAATCTGGAGGAAATTCAGGAAAAGTACATGACCACGATCAATCAGTCGGCACATTCTTTGCTCGAAATCATCAATGATATTCTTGACTTTTCTAAAATCGAAGCTGGAAAATTAGATTTGTTTATTGATTTGTACGATGTTCAAAAAGTGTTAGGTCAAATATTTGATTTGATCATTTACGAATCCAATCAAAAAAACCTGCAGCTGGAACTTCAAATTGACCCCGATGTTCCGCAATACATCTGGACAGATATTGTGCGATTAAAACAAATTTTGATAAACCTTTTATCCAATGCGATTAAATTTACAAACGAAGGTTATATAAAATTAAATGTTTCGGTTTTGCAGAAAATAACAGAAGAGAATTACATCCTACGTTTTTCTGTAACCGATACGGGTATTGGAATTTTAGAAAAAAATCAGAAAAAAATATTCAAAGCATTTTCGCAGGAAGATAGTTCTACAACGAGAAAATTTGGCGGAACAGGCTTAGGGCTCACCATTTCAAATCAATTATTGGCGTTGATGGAAAGTGGTATGCAGCTCACAAGTAAAATAAACGAAGGAAGTACTTTTTATTTTGATTTGAATTTAAAAACCAGCAATCAAATCCTCAACGACAACAACACTCTCGCTTTACTTAATCCTAGTCCGGAATATGCTTTAAGTTATAATTCTAAACGAAATAAGTTAACCGTTTTGATTGTAGAAGACAATAAAGTAAACATGCTTTTACTAAAAACTATTGTAAAAAACCTAAATTTTAATACCCATATTTTCGAATGCGAAAACGGATACGAGGCCGTAAATCAGATTGAAAACATTAAACCGGACATCATTTTTATGGACATCCAGATGCCAATTATGAATGGTTATGAAGCGACAAAAGCAATCCGAAAAATTAATATTGGAAAAAAAATTCCAGTAATTGCGGTAACCGCAGGAGCAGAAAAAGACGAGCGCAATAAATGTCTAAATGCCGGAATGAATGATTATATCTCGAAACCAATTATCAGAGGAAAAGTAGAAGATGCCTTAGCCAAATGGATAAAATATATCGAAGTAAATTCTGCCGGATAGAGCAAAGTATAAAAAAAATATATAAATTCGTATAAGATAAATTTTAACCCACATAAAAACAACACACTATGAAATGGCTAGGTAGAAGACAAAGCGACAATGTCGAAGACAGAAGAGGAATGTCATCAGGAGGAAAAACCATCGTAGGAGGCGGAATTATTGGGATCATCATATTATTGGTGAATGTTTTTGGTGGTGAAAATGCTCAGATGATAACCCCTATTTTGGAGCAATTGCAAGGCTCTCAATCCTCGCAAACCGAAGCTGCAACTCCATTGAGCAAAGAAGATCAGGAATTAGGAGACTACGTAAAAGTCGTTCTTGCCGATAACGAAGACATCTGGAGTAAAATATTTACCGAGCAAGGCATGACATACAAAAAGCCAATATTAGTACTTTTTAGAGGCTCTGTACAAACGGCTTGTGGAGGTGCTTCATCTGCGTCGGGACCTTTTTATTGCCCAGGTGATCAAAAAGTATATATGGATTTAGACTTCTTTGAAGAGCTTAAAACAAAATTTGGAGCTAAGGGTGGCGACTTCGCAATTGCCTACGTTATATCGCATGAAATTGGGCACCACATCCAAACCTTAATGGGCACCTCGACAAAGATGCGTCAGGCGCAAGAAGGAAAAAGTGATGCAGAAGCCAATAAACTTTCGGTTGCCTTAGAGCTTCAAGCAGACTTCTATGCGGGAGTTTGGGCACATTATAACAAAGAAAATTTGGACACAGGTGACATCGAAGAAGCCTTAAGTGCAGCTAACGCCGTTGGTGACGATGCAATTCAGAGTAAAATGCAAGGACAGATTGTACCTGATTCATTTACTCATGGCACATCAGAGCAGAGAATGTATTGGTTTAAAAAAGGATTTACCTCTGGAGATATGAGTCAGGGAACAACTTTTGAAGAAATTAGATAATACAGGATCAATCCATTATAACAAACATAAAGTCAAACATTATTTTGAAGATCAAAACAATTTACCAAGTTTCCATACTTCATTAGAATATTTTCAGACGATACAAACCTTTTTTTTTCAAAAAAAAAATCAGAAGAAACTTTATTTAGAAAGATGTAATTTACTTTTTAATTCGTGAGAATCGCTTGTATCAAAATAGTAATTTATTTTTTGATAATACGCTAAGAGGAATAAGAAAAGTTTATCGTTATTATTCTAGCCTTTCGTATTTACTATTTATGGCGTTTCCCTTTGGGTCAGGCTGTCCCCTATATCTTTTGCGAGGGATATTTTGGGTATGATAGAGTATGAATCGATCGCAAAAGGATGCCGCTTCCATCCTTAACGCATTTTTAGGAATCAAAGCATATTTTTGTGGGGAAATATTAAAATCTAGATATTTGTATTTTAAAATTATACCTTAATGCAAGATTCTTTTATCGACATCCTTAAGTTGTTAATTGTATCCTAATATTCAAAAAGGATACAATCTAACTCAAGAGCTCCGTAACATCTTTGAGAATACAGAAGACAAAATCATTGGTTTTGCAAAATTGGCCAAATGGCATGAAAAAGTAAATCAATCTGGATTTAAGTCTTTCGGTACAATCTCTCGTACTATTATGAATCATTATCAAACGATATTGAACTATTTTGACAACAGAAGTACTAATGCTTCTGCAGAATCATTCAATGCTAAAATAAAAACATTCAGATCAAAATTCATAGGTGTTAGAAATGTAGAATACTTCCTTTTTAGACTCACTACTATTTAGGATCAACACATATTGTTGTGGGGAAATATTAAAATCTAGATATTTGTATTTTAAAATCTTTTCTAATGCAAGATTCTTTTATCGACATCCTTAAGTTATTATTGCCTGAGATAATAGTAGACTACTTTGAACTTACTTCTTATAAAAAGGAGGAGGAAACACTACATCTGTATTTAAAAGAGATTAATTCAATACCTAAAGAGTATAGAGAATCAAAATTGAGCTCAAAAGGATTCTTTGAAGAGATAACAGTTCAGGATTTTCCTATTCGAGGACATCAGGTGTATCTTCATATTACTCGCAGAAGATGGCTTAATGAAGATACTGGAAAAGTGGTTTTTAGAGATTGGAATTTAGTAGCAGACGGAACTCGTGTCACCCAGGAGTTTGCGTCTTTTTTAAAAGAAATCAATAGATTCCAGTCCAAATGATTGTAATACCATTGGGTCTTTCTACGGAGTTTCTGGTAGAAACCTGCAAACTCAATATAAAGATTTTCTAAGTGATTTCAAAGTTTGGGATCAACTACCCCATGCTAAAAAATGGCTTCTTTTCCCCAAGAACATTGGAAAACGTTTATCTATAGACGAAACTTCTCTTTCTAATGGCGAGCTTTATACGATAGTCACCAATAAATCAGGTAAAGGCAGAAAAGGTACTATAGTGGCCATGGTTGCTGGTACAAAAGCAGAGAATGTAATTTCAATTATTGAAAAAATCCCTCTTCAACAACGAAATCTAGTCAAGGAAATCACCCTGGATATGGCCGGAAACATGGGATTGATAGCTAAAAAGTGTTTTGCTAATGCTACTCGCGTTACAGACCGATTCCACGTTCAAAAGCTGGCTACAGAGGCCTTGCAGGAAATCAGGATTAAATATCGCTGGGAAGTCATCGATCAAGAGAATGATACTATTGAAAAAGCCAAAAAATTAAAAGTAAATTTCGAATCTAAAACACTCTCAAATGGAGATACCCTTAAACAATTACTAGCCAGAAGTCGCTATTTCTTGTACAAAACCAAAACGAAATGGACTCAAAATCAAACAGAACGGGCTGCATTATTATTTGAATTGTATCCTGATATTCAAAAAGGATACAATCTAACTCAAGAGCTTCGTGGTATCTTCGAGAATACAAAAGACAAAATCATTGGTTTTGCAAAATTGGGCAAATGGCATGAAAAAGTAAATCAATCCGGGTTTAAGTCTTTCGGTACAATCTCTCGTACCATTATGAATCATTATCAAACGATATTGAACTATTTTGACAACAGAAGTACTAATGCTTCTGCAGAATCATTCAATGCTAAAATAAAAACATTCAGATCAAAATTCATAGGTGTTAGAAATGTAGAATACTTCCTTTTTAGACTCACTACTATTTATGCATAATTTTTATCACTCCACAGGTTTTCGTCTTGATCCGTTTTCGTCTTGATCCATTATTTATTAAATTTGGAGATTTTTTTATAAACAAAAAACCCCTGTTTCGATTGAAACAGGGGTTTTAAAAAGAAAGGCGACGACATACTCTCCCACATAACTGCAGTACCATCTGCGCAGGCGGGCTTAACTACTCTGTTCGGGATGGGAAGAGGTGAGCCCCGCCGCAATAACCACCTTAAGGTTGTTAGTCTAAAGTCTAAGGTCATAAAGTCTAAAGTATTTCACTTTAAGAATTTTGACTTTCGTCTTTAAGACTGCTCTGCGTCGAGCAAATATCTTAACATACTGAGATAAAGAAAAAAGTATTGATTTAGAAAGTTTCTCCCCGAGCCTTGCGGCTCGGGAAAAGGGTGTACATAAGCTTACGGATTATTAGTACTACTCGACTATGACATTACTGCCTTTACATCTATAGCCTATCAACGTGGTCATCTCCCACGATCCTTAAAAGAAATCTCATCTTGTGGTGGGTTTCGCGCTTATATGCTTTCAGCGCTTATCCCTTCCAAACGTAGCTACTCTGCGATGCTCCTGGCGGAACAACAGATACACTAGAGGTTTGTCCAATTCGGTCCTCTCGTACTAGAATCAGATCCACTCAAATTTCTTGCGCCCACAGTAGATAGAGACCGAACTGTCTCACGACGTTCTGAACCCAGCTCGCGTGCCACTTTAATGGGCGAACAGCCCAACCCTTGGGACCTTCTCCAGCCCCAGGATGTGACGAGCCGACATCGAGGTGCCAAACCCCCCCGTCGATATGAGCTCTTGGGGGAGATCAGCCTGTTATCCCCGGCGTACCTTTTATCCTTTGAGCGATGGCCCTTCCATGCGGAACCACCGGATCACTATGCTCTACTTTCGTACCTGATCGACCTGTATGTCTCTCAGTCAAGCTCCCTTATGCCATTGCACTCTACGCACGGTTACCAAGCGTACTGAGGGAACCTTTAGAAGCCTCCGTTACTCTTTTGGAGGCGACCACCCCAGTCAAACTACCCACCAAGCAATGTCCCCCGCAATCGCGGGGTTAGGCCTCAGATAAACAAAGGGTTGTATTTCAACAATGACTCCACAACGCCTAGCGACGCCACTTCACAGTCTCCAACCTATCCTACACATCATTTATCCAAGGTCAATACTAAGCTATAGTAAAGGTGCACAGGGTCTTTTCGTCCCACTGCGGGTAAACGGCATCTTCACCGTTACTACAATTTCACCGAGCTCATGGCTGAGACAGTGTCCAGATCGTTACACCATTCGTGCAGGTCGGAACTTACCCGACAAGGAATTTCGCTACCTTAGGACCGTTATAGTTACGGCCGCCGTTTACTGGGGCTTCAATTCAATGCTTCTCCGAAGATAACATCTCCTCTTAACCTTCCAGCACCGGGCAGGTGTCAGGCCCTATACTTCATCTTACGATTTTGCAGAGCCCTGTGTTTTTGATAAACAGTCGCCTGGACCTCTTCACTGCGGCCAGCTTGCGCTGGCGACCTTTCTCCCGAAGTTACAGGTCTATTTTGCCTAATTCCTTAGCCATGAATCTCTCGAGCACCTTAGGATTCTCTCCTCAACTACCTGTGTCGGTTTACGGTACTGGTACTAATTACCTGAAGTTTAGAGGTTTTTCTTGGAAGCCCTTAGGCGCACTATCTCTTTGTCCGAAGACGCCGAGTACTATCGTATTTCCCCAAAATCTGTGGATTTGCCTGCAGATCTTATAGGTAGGTACTTCAACGAACTATTCCGTCAGTTCGCGGCGCTTTCATCACTCCGTCACCCCATCACAGTAATTAGTAGTACGGGAATATTAACCCGTTAGCCATCGACTGTCCCTTTCGGGTTCGCCTTAGGACCAGACTAACCCACAGCTGATTAGCATAGCTGTGGAAACCTTAGTTTTTCGGTGTGCGGGTTTCTCGCCCGCATTATCGTTACTTATGCCTACATTTTCTTTTCTAACCAGTCCAGCATACCTTACGATACACCTTCAACCCTGTTAGAATGCTCCCCTACCACTTAGAGTAAACTCTAAATCCATAGCTTCGGTAATATACTTATGCCCGATTATTATCCATGCTCGTCCGCTCGACTAGTGAGCTGTTACGCACTCTTTAAATGAATGGCTGCTTCCAAGCCAACATCCTAGCTGTCTGGGCAGACAAACCTCGTTCTTTCAACTTAGTATATATTTGGGGACCTTAGCTGATGGTCTGGGTTCTTTCCCTCTCGGACTTGGACCTTAGCACCCAAGCCCTCACTGCTGAGAAACATTATATAGCATTCGGAGTTTGTCAGGAATTGGTAGGCGGTGAAGCCCCCGCATCCAATCAGTAGCTCTACCTCTATATAATTTTACGCTCAGCGCTGCACCTAAATGCATTTCGGGGAGTACGAGCTATTTCCGAGTTTGATTGGCCTTTCACCCCTACCCACAGGTCATCCGAAGACTTTTCAACGTCAACCGGTTCGGACCTCCACTGTGTGTTACCACAGCTTCATCCTGCCCATGGGTAGATCACACGGTTTCGCGTCTAACACTACTGACTAAAGCGCCCTATTCAGACTCGCTTTCGCTACGGATCCGTGGCTTAACCACTTAACCTTGCCAGCAACGTTAACTCGTAGGCTCATTATGCAAAAGGCACGCCGTCACCCCACGAAAGGGCTCCGACCGCTTGTAAGCGTATGGTTTCAGGATCTATTTCACTCCGTTATTCACGGTTCTTTTCACCTTTCCCTCACGGTACTGGTTCACTATCGGTCTCTCAGGAGTATTTAGCCTTAGCGGATGGTCCCGCCAAATTCAGACAGGGTTTCACGTGCCCCGCCCTACTCAGGATACCACTATCTATTATACTCGTTACCCATACGGGACTATCACCCTCTATGGTGTCACTTTCCAGTAACTTCCGGTTCCTTGTACATAAAATCTCGTGGTCCTACAACCCCAACAATGCCGTAACATCATTGGTTTGGGCTAATCCGCGTTCGCTCGCCACTACTTACGGAATCACTTTTGTTTTCTTCTCCTCCGCCTACTTAGATGTTTCAGTTCAGCGGGTTTGCCCACCTATCGGTGTACTATGTCTTCAACATAGTGGGTTGCCCCATTCGGGTATCTACGGATCAAGTCGTGTGTGCCGATCCCCGTAGCTTTTCGCAGCTTATCACGCCCTTCATCGCCTCTGAGAGCCAAGGCATCCCCCATACGCCCTTATTTTGCTTATTGTACCAATCATAAAATCAATTATGACCGTTTTTTTTTGTCTTTTATTATTTGTATTGCTACTTATAATAAAAAACGCTTTCTACTTTTTATTATTTTCTTATCTCAATATGTCAATGAACTTTAATAAGTATGTAAGATTCTTGTATTAAGTATTAAGACTAATCTTGATACTTTGTACTACTATCTTTGTACTTCTTGTGGAGAATAACGGAGTCGAACCGTTGACCTCCTGCGTGCAAGGCAGGCGCTCTAGCCAGCTGAGCTAATCCCCCATTTTGCAATCTTAGATTGTAGAATTCAGATTTTAGATTTCTAATTCTTCTCTAATTTCTTTTGGTGAATTCCAACTTCTAGAATTTCCTTTTTTTAAGTTAAATAGTAGTCCCGGGCAGACTCGAACTGCCGACCCCTACATTATCAGTGTAGTACTCTAACCAGCTGAGCTACGAGACTCTGTTTTACTTAAAATTTATTATTTGAACTAACAGCAAGAGTAATCGAATTTTAAAATTCATATCCAAAAGATCCACATCTTTTTTCCTAAGCGTGCACTAGTGCTAACACTCAGGCTCTAGAAAGGAGGTGTTCCAGCCGCACCTTCCGGTACGGCTACCTTGTTACGACTTAGCCCTAGTTACCAGTTTTACCCTAGGCAGCTCCTTGCGGTCACCGACTTCAGGCACCCCCAGCTTCCATGGCTTGACGGGCGGTGTGTACAAGGCCCGGGAACGTATTCACCGGATCATGGCTGATATCCGATTACTAGCGATTCCAGCTTCACGGAGTCGAGTTGCAGACTCCGATCCGAACTGTGACCGGTTTTATAGATTCGCTCCTGGTCGCCCAGTGGCTGCTCTCTGTACCGGCCATTGTAGCACGTGTGTAGCCCAAGGCGTAAGGGCCGTGATGATTTGACGTCATCCCCACCTTCCTCACAGTTTGCACTGGCAGTCTTGTTAGAGTTCCCGACATGACTCGCTGGCAACTAACAACAGGGGTTGCGCTCGTTATAGGACTTAACCTGACACCTCACGGCACGAGCTGACGACAACCATGCAGCACCTTGTAATTTGTCTTGCGAAAGTTCTGTTTCCAAAACGGTCAAACTACATTTAAGCCTTGGTAAGGTTCCTCGCGTATCATCGAATTAAACCACATGCTCCACCGCTTGTGCGGGCCCCCGTCAATTCCTTTGAGTTTCATTCTTGCGAACGTACTCCCCAGGTGGGATACTTATCACTTTCGCTTAGCCACTGAAATTGCTTCCAACAGCTAGTATCCATCGTTTACGGCGTGGACTACCAGGGTATCTAATCCTGTTCGCTACCCACGCTTTCGTCCATCAGCGTCAATCCATTAGTAGTAACCTGCCTTCGCAATTGGTATTCCATGTAATCTCTAAGCATTTCACCGCTACACTACATATTCTAGTTACTTCCTAATAATTCAAGTTTAGCAGTATCAATGGCCGTTCCACCGTTGAGCGATGGGCTTTCACCACTGACTTACTAAACCGCCTACGGACCCTTTAAACCCAATGATTCCGGATAACGCTTGGATCCTCCGTATTACCGCGGCTGCTGGCACGGAGTTAGCCGATCCTTATTCTTACGATACCGTCAAGCTACTTCACGAAGTAGTGTTTCTTCTCGTATAAAAGCAGTTTACAATCCATAGGACCGTCATCCTGCACGCGGCATGGCTGGATCAGGCTTGCGCCCATTGTCCAATATTCCTCACTGCTGCCTCCCGTAGGAGTCTGGTCCGTGTCTCAGTACCAGTGTGGGGGATCTCCCTCTCAGGACCCCTACCCATCGTAGCCTTGGTAAGCCGTTACCTTACCAACTAGCTAATGGGACGCATGCTCATCTTTTACCGTTGTGACTTTAATTACATCTCGATGCCGAGTCGTAATACTATGAGGTATTAATCCAAATTTCTCTGGGCTATCCCTCTGTAAAAGGTAGATTGCATACGCGTTACGCACCCGTGCGCCGGTCTCTAGTTCCGAAGAACTATACCCCTCGACTTGCATGTGTTAAGCCTGCCGCTAGCGTTCATCCTGAGCCAGGATCAAACTCTTCATCGTATATTGTGTGCTTAATTACTTAAGCTATTTATAATGATGCTTTCTCTAGTGGTTATTCTCGAATCTCTCGATTCCATTACTCTTATTCTTTTGCTCTAACATCTCTGTTAAAACGGCTGTCAATTCAATATGTCTACGAACGTGTATTTATTTATTCTTTTACGCTTATCGTTGTTTCTCAAAGCGGGTGCAAAAGTAGAAAATTATTTTTAACTGGCAAATGTTTTTGAAGTTTTTTTTAAGAAAATTTATTTCCTTTTTCACTTCTCAACCTTACCAATCTATCAATGAACTTTCCGTGTTTTGCGGGGTGCAAATGTAACATCTGTTTTCAAATCTCACAAGCTTTTTACAATCTTTTTTGAAAATAAATTTTCTTTTGATTATCTCAACTTGTCAGTATTTCAGTGAACGTCTATCGCTGTTGCGGGTGCAAAAGTAGTCCCTTTATTTACATTTACAAGACTTTTTGTTACATATTTTAAACCTTTTGTAAAACTTTTTCTTAACTTTCTGATAACAGCAAACTTAGCTTTTATGCCTTTTTAGCATTTGTGAGAATTATCTTTTTACTTTTCAAGACTTCACAATACACCGCAACCCCAAACAACCATTTTTATTGACTTGACAACCATATAACCCCTTTTATCACAACTTCGCAAACACACCTAAAAAATACTTTTTTTCTCCTTAAGAACACATTTAAACATTTTAAAACGTTTTAATCGTCAATGCAAAGGCGATATCTTTTCGTTTGTATACCATATATAGTATAAGACTTTAATAATAGCATCATGCTTTCTCCTTATATCGTATTAACTACATCTCTTCCTATGAAAACAACAACCCCTAGCCCTGATAGAAGTGGAAATCCTTTTGTGCCGGGGTTCGGTACAAAAGATTGAAACGAATAGCAGGAAATAGCTCCTGAAAAAAAATACATTATATATAGGTACAAATGAAAAACCCGACAGATAGAAAAAACTGTCGGGTATACATGATACGTGGATAGTTATACTTTTAGAAAAATTATAAAATCTTCCTACCTATTACAGTCTATATATTAAATCAAATTATTTAGATTTGCTTTTGGAAACAAAATACAAGCAATATCTAAAAAGACCCGTTTTTAGAATCTGCGAGAACTCTTAAACAAAACCTACTATGATGAAAACTTTACCTTTATTATTTATTGCACTTTGCCTTGGTGCTACGCAGTCTTATGCACAGATCAAGATTACTCCGATTACGTATAAAAATCATGAGCACTTTATCACTACTACTATTGGCTATCCTGTTGACGGGCTTTTTACGATTGATGGAAAGAAGGAACCTATCATACAGTTGAATCCTGATGGAACCGGTATTTATCAGTCTGAAGATCTGAGTAAAAAAAATATTAATTGGGGGATTGAATGCTCTGAAGAAGGGATTCCGATTTTTAAAGAAGGATTTAATAGCGCTTCGTACTCCTTTTGGTACAAGCCTTCGGATGAGGAAAACTGGATTACAACGCAGTTCTCTATACATTTTAATAAGAGAAAAATGTTTATCATGGGCGAACGCGTTAAAGAGTATGTTGATTATAATGATTTGCCAAAACCGAAATCAAAATAATCGAAAGGATTTATTCGAAAAATTACTACAAAAAAGAAAACGTTTTCGTTAGATTTTAATTGTAGGCAAAAAATTCCGCATTTAATTTCACAAAATTAAATATTATACTTAATTTTTATTTAATTTGCGATAAAATTCAATATATCATACAATGGTTTCAATCACACGCCTTTTTGATTTTCCTTACTATCAACAAGAAAACTATAATACAGAAGTTGCCTTAGCCACCAAACAAAACGGTGTCTGGGAAAAGACTTCCAGCCAAGAATATATTGCAAAAGCAAATGCTGTTTCGAGAGCATTATTACGCATGGGCGTTCAGAAAGACGACAAAATAGCGTTGATCACTTCGAACAATCGTACCGAATGGAACATCATGGATATTGGTATTCTACAAACTGGTGCTCAAAATGTACCTATATACCCAACGATTTCTGAGGAAGATTACGAATACATATTAAACCATAGTGGCAGCATGTACTGCTTTGTTTCGGATGAGGAAGTGCTTCGCAAAGTAAATTTGATTAAAGCCAACGTGCCGACTCTGAAAGAAGTATATTCTTTTAATAAAATCGAAGACTGTAAACACTGGTCTGAATTACTGACTCTTGGCGAAGACGCCAGTAATCAAAGCGAAGTAGAAGCGAGAAAAAACAGTATTACCGCTGATGATTTGGCTACTATCATTTATACGTCTGGAACAACGGGCAGACCAAAAGGTGTGATGCTTTCGCACCGAAATATTGTTTCGAATGTATTGGACAGTGCACCAAGGATTCCGTTTGATGCGGGCAAAAGCACAGCGTTAAGCTTCTTACCTATCTGTCATATTTTTGAAAGAATGATTTTGTACCTCTATCAATATTATGGTGTGTCGGTTTATTTTGGAGAATCTATTGAAAAAATCAGTGATAACTTAAAAGAAGTTCGACCAACTGTGATTACCGCTGTACCACGACTTCTTGAAAAAGTTTACGATAGAATATACGCAAAAGGTTCTGAATTGACAGGTATTAAGAAAAAACTATTTTTCTGGGCTATTGATTTAGGTTTGCGATATGAGCCATACGGCGCCAATGGTGGCTGGTATGAATTTCAGTTGAAGATTGCGAGAAAACTTATTTTCAGTAAATGGAAAGAAGGTTTGGGAGGCAATCTTGATTTGATGGTTTCTGGAAGTGCTGCTTTACAGCCTCGTTTGGCGAGAGTTTTTGCTGCTGCCGAAATTCCGGTAATGGAAGGTTACGGTTTATCTGAAACTTCTCCCGTAATTGCTGTAAATGATATTCGAAACAAAGGTTTTAAAATTGGAACCGTAGGAAAAGTGATTCGCAACGTAGAAGTAAAAATTGCCGAAGATGGCGAAATCCTTTGCAAAGGCCCTAACGTAATGATGGGCTATTATAAAGATACCGAAAAAACAGCCGAAGCCATGCAAGGAGGTTATTTTCATACGGGAGATATTGGCGAAATCGACAGCGAAGGCTTCCTGAAAATTACCGACCGTAAAAAAGAAATGTTTAAGACTTCTGGCGGAAAATATATTGCGCCTCAGTTGATCGAAAACGCAATGAAACAATCTCGCTTTATTGAGCAAATTATGGTAATTGGTGACGGCGAAAAAATGCCAGCAGCTTTTATTCAGCCTAATTTTGAGTTTGTAAAAGAATGGGCGAAGATTCATAAGATAGCTTTAGGAAGTACCAACGCAGAAATTGCTGCAAATCCTGAAGTAGTAAAACGCATTGACAGCGAAGTAGAAACTATAAATGAGAAGTTTGGAAACTGGGAAAAAATAAAACGTTTTGAGCTCACTCCAGATGTTTGGTCTATAGACAGTGGCCAGCTCACTCCTACTCTTAAACTAAAACGTAAGATCATCAAAGAAATCTACAAAGATCTTTACGCCAAAATCTACGATCATAATTAATCAAAATAGTATATAACCACCAAAAGGCCTTCTTTCTGAGAAGGCCTTTTTTATTTCTATTTTAAAATTCCGTTTTAAAATCAACTATTTATTAAACATACGTTTTATCAATCTGACTTAAAATAGTTGGATCCTGAATTTCATCATCTTTTGCAAACAATAAAACTTTAGACATTACCTCAGCCGATTTCGGGTCATCATCTGCAAATGGAAGGAACAAACGGCCTCTGTGCTGCGAGTGAATTGGCAGTACCGATAAATATTTACCTGGAATTTGATGTACTACCGCACTTCCTAAATGAATACTATACTCGCCCATTTTTCCCTTTACAATGGCATGGTTTTCTTTGATCTCGACATTTTTGATTTTAAACAAGCGCAATGTTTCTCTCAATAAAACACCTCTCATTTCGATAGAAGAATGGCTCGCTTCTGGATCAACGCCTCCAACATGAGCAACACTTACTACCAAATCAATATCTCGCATTACTTCTGAGAAAATTCTCGGGTTTATGTCTTCAAATGCAATGTTTTTATAATCTTTTAGCGAATGAAACTCAATCGTTTCTAAAGTCGGACTTTCAACATCTGCTGGCGAGAACCAGTCGGCTAGCGCATACATTTTTACCTGATAACCTTCTTTATGGAAAACTTTCTGCAGTCCTTCCTCATAATCAACTTTCCATCCTCTGGTTTTTAATAGAGCCAAAGTTTGGTTGGGCTGTACCTGATGTCCGGCATAACGTCTTGAAATTGATTTCTCTTTTAATTCGTCTGGAGTTGGAACATATAATTCTCTGAAAACCTGCTTAAACGGCTGCTGTAATTTGTTATCGAAACAATAGCTTTGAAAATCTGTCCAGACATTATTTTTATGCAGATCGTAACAATGTGCAATTCTAAAAGTCTGATTTTCATTTAGTGAATTAACTTCGCCTAAAGCCGAAACCAGATTTCCGTCAATATAAAAACCAATTTTATCATCATTGGTAATGAAAACTAATTTTTCTAAATGTTTCGAAATAATTGGGTGCTCAAAAAGATGCTGCATTTCGGCATATAAAAATTCGTCCCCGCGAATCATGCTTTCTTCCAATCCTTTTCTTGAACGTGTCCATTGTTCGCGCATCGTTTTGCGGTAAGTCGTCAATTCCAGGATTGCTTTGTCTTTTTTATATTTCGGCGGAATCGCTTTTAACTCTTTATCTGCTTTAAAAGTAACCAGATCTGCTTTTCCTTCTTTATTAATTACCAGATTTACTTTTATATCATCTAAAACAACTTCGGTTTCTTTTGATAAAATATTCTGAATTTGTTTCGTTTCCATCGCCCAAGTCAAACGAACGGGATCTGGATAACCTGCATTTCTGGCTAAATTTTCTAACGCCACACGAATTGCCAAAGCTTCACTAGCCTGTTTCATCGAACCAAATTCTTTACTTTCTTTTTTAAACTGTTGCAAATATTCATAGCGCGCCAAAATATCTTTTTCCGGACTCGCTTTGCTTAAAGGAACCAATCCGTAAACTCGTAAATAATCCTGATCGCGTTTGTCTTTTACTTTGGCTATTACTTCCCTTATTTTTAAATCACCCGTAATCGTGTCTGCATACAAGCGCGCACGTCGGTGTCCGTTTCCATCGGTTACATATTTTGCCGATTCGTACAGCATTTCCCATTTGGCTTTGCCTAATTGTTTGTAAGCCGATACGAACCAGTTTTTATCAACCGCTCCATCTTTAAAATCCTGAAGATCGATAGATGAAAACTTAGCCATTTCACTTTCTAGTTCCGAATTTTCGGCACTGTAACTTGCTGTTTTCGTATGCGCATGAAACCACCAGATTCCTTCATCAAGACCTTTCCAGTTTAAATAATTGCTAATAAACTTCTGCCACTGCGGTGCATAAATAGCAGCCTGAATTAATCTTTCTTCAGAGATTTTGGCTTTTTTAATGGCCTCGTTAAAAATTTCCTGCGTGTCTGAATCCAGCGGATAACATCTTTTTAATAAATAACTAAACAGTTTCTGCTTCGTTAATTCGGTGTAGCTCCACGAATAAATATAGCCTTTGTATAAGCTTGATTTTCCGAGTGCCGTCAGCATTTCTACCAAACGATTGATGCCGAAAATCTTCTGGAAACTCTGAACCAAATGTGTAACCGATGTATTCGAATCGCCTCTTTTGACTTCAATATCCAAAAAGGTTTCGCGGATTTTAGCTATCATCGGAACCAAAAATGGAAATCTTTTGATTAAATCTTCACTTCCAAAATGTCTGTAATGTTTGGTTTCGCTGGTTAAAACAGAGATTCTTTCACTTTCTAAAACACCTTCGTACAATTCACCTTCGGTAATTAAATTTTGCTCAAAAGCCACGCAATACAAATAAATTGTTGGTTTAGTGTAAGGAATATTTCTTTCTAATCCGTTTAATTGTCGCCATCTGTATAGGTTCCAAATCTTATTATTTTGTTCTTCTGACAAATCATGGAAACTGATTGTATTCAGATAAATATCAAAAAAGCCTTGATTCTGCCAACCGTTTCCGTTATCTGAATTATAATAATATTCGTCTTTTGATGGTTTGTATTCAAATTCTAAAACAGATTTTGGAAGATCTGCATATAAGGTACTGCATGCGTCGATTAAAAAATCGACTTTTTCTTTAAAGGAATATTTAAGCTGTAAAGCATTTAAAATTTGCAAAATAGCATTGTCCCAATCGTAACCTCTTTTGTTTTGATGCGGCAGTAATTCTTTAAAATAAAAAACATGTTTTTCCAGAAAATCACGCCAAATTTTTCGGTCGCAATTGCTTATCAGCGTCATTAAAAACAAATCTTTTTCAGTTAATCCCGAATGCTCAAACCAGCCCGACCAAACTTCATATAAAGGATAATTTGTCGCTGCGATTTCAGAATCTTTGTCGTCTTTTAGATTTTTTACAGGCCTAAAACTATTGGCCAGTAAAACAGTCGATTTACTGTTGTCGTAGTTTTCGATTTCGTATTCGTAATTTTTGTTTTCTTCGTATAATTTATACAATTTAGAAATCTCCGATTGTATATGAGACATCGATTTGGAGAAACCGTATTGATGTTCTTTAATCGATTTTACATATAAAGAATCTGCTTGCGGTTTTGGCAGCGCATAAGGCGAAACTTCATTTGGAGTATAGAAACCAAATCCGTTTTCTGTACTTAAAATATTTTTCTTTTTTGAAGGCTCTAACTGCTCGATAAATTTGGTTTCTTTTTCGGTGATTTTCGGTCGAGCCGAATATACCGCAACCCAGTCATTTACTTTATCGGTAAGTTTAGCATTTTTTTGCAATTGCAACATCAAATCTAAAACGGACATGCGCTGCTCTAAATCACCTTTTTCTAACGTATTTTCTACAAAAGAAGTTATTTTTTGATCTTCTTGTTTTAATAAAATTGCGGTTAAGTTTTTCTTTAAATTAGAGTTTTTACGTTTGTATAATTCCTGAAAAATGTCCAGTTCCTCTTCAGTTAAACTCAAATTATTCAAAGTATTTATTGCCGAAGCTACCAAAGATTCCCCCCTGTCTTTTAAGATACGAAGGGCAAAATTTCGTTGAAAATCGTTTGGTTCTTTTTTACCTTTTCCGCCATTGCTTTTAAAGTTGTAAAAAGAATAACAATAATAATCACCCAAAATTTGTCGGGTTAGTTTTTCTCTTAGGCTGATGGCAAAACCTTCAAAATGATTTAGAATAATTTCTAATCTTTCGCTGTTATCGCCAATTAAATTTATAGCTGCCGAATATAATGCGTCTTTTTCAAACTTAGCATTTAACCATGAAAACACCTTTCCTTCAAAAGTCTTTTCTTTTTCGGTTATTGTCTGTGTGAGATTGTAAACTTTATTGAAGAAATTAGGATAATCTGTATTTTCAGCATAATATCTCGATTTGGCATTGGCTTCAAGCAAGGCATTTAATCTTGGAAGCGCAAATGCCAAAACCTGAAGATTTTCATCGTCTAGCGCTTTAAAATACAACGGCATTTCGATATAAGGATCGTTGGTTTCTCCTGCAAATTTCAAGGCAAGCGATTTCTTTTCGATCGAACCTTTCTCTAACAAATGATGCAGATACGGAACGGTTTTTTCGACATCAAAAACGCCTTGAACCCAAAGCGCCATATAAACTTCGTTGTTATTTTTACTCTGAATTCCCGCTAGAATCGTTTCCGGATTGGAGAAATATCCATACGCCAGATTGATGATATTTCGAACCGTAGTTTCTTTTTCAGAATCCCAGCCCAAACCTGTCCAAGTATCAATGCTGCGTACGACAGATGAAAAACGGGTCAATTTATTATCGATAATCACCTTTATCATATATTGCAAAGCGCCGATACTGGTTTCGTCCAGCGCTTCCAGAACCGTTTGACGTAAACCTTCCTGACGCTGAGCCGCCAACAAAAGTTTTTCTACCAGTTCCCAACTTTCTTTTTTCTCGCTGTTTAAAAGTGCTTTGATAATGTTGCGCGAAACTTTTCCTCTTGGGTCTTTGTTGAAAATAATATCTTCAAAAAGCTGAAATAAATTTTCTTTATTCAAATCTATAGCCGCCGACCAAAGCATGAACTGATTCGTAGAACTTGAAACTTCAGTATCAAAGCGAATTTGTTCCTCAATATTTAAATCATAATACACGCTATTGCTGTCGTGGTAATTATAAATATTTGGACCAGTAAGCAGGGAACGCAAAAAATTAACCTGATTGACAAGCAAGTATTTTTTATTGTTTGGCGCCCTGAACGAACGTCGCGTATAACCGCTCTGATACATTTTTTGAGGCAGTCGGTTCCAGGCCTCTTTTACATAAACAGCATTTTGTTCACCAAAAAAGTAAACCAAAAGATCGTAGTATTTTTTATCTTCCCACAAATCTTCTTTTACCCATTTTTCGAATTCGGTGCATTCTTTAGAACCCAAAGATATATAGGTGTTGTAATAATTGTCTTTTAGCTTTAAAAGTTGCAGACCAAACTCAGCTACTTCTTTTGTAAGCTTTGTTTTTAATAATAATTTCGAAACCAAATTGCTGTTTACAATTTCTTCCAGTTCCTTTTTAAATCTCTTAATTGGATTTTCAATTACCTTGTTTTTCAGAAGATCTTCTATCGTCATAATTTTATTTTATTTGTGAGATGTGAAATGATGTGTGTGAAATGCTGGTGTCTGTCTTTTAAAATGTGATATGCAACAGAATCAAAACTAATCATTGAATAATTATTTATCTGACTCTAATCTTCTTGCTTTTCACATTTTACAAAAAGCATTTTACAATTAGATTACCAATAACTTCCCGCCAAAAAAGTCAGCCTGATAAAAGTGATGGATTTGTTTTGGGATAAATCGATTTCATGGTTTAAAGATTCGAGTTGGTCATCTCCTTGAAAAAGAGCGTATAAACCATCTTCAAAAGCGACAATGGCATTTTCCTGTGCTTTGGCAATATCTACTTTGTTGTGGTTGTAAACTGCTCCAAAACCTACTTTTCCGGTATCGGTTAAAATGGGAAGGTAATTTTCTTTTGGAAGATGAATCGTATCTTCATCTTCCCA
The DNA here is from genome assembly GCF_020911905.1 of Flavobacterium flavipigmentatum. Taxonomy (NCBI): domain Bacteria; kingdom Pseudomonadati; phylum Bacteroidota; class Flavobacteriia; order Flavobacteriales; family Flavobacteriaceae; genus Flavobacterium; species Flavobacterium flavipigmentatum. The sequence goes on from NZ_CP087133.1 coordinate 4,053,413, forward strand.
TTCAAATGAAGAAGCATGAAATAGCTCGACCTGATGTTTTACAATTAATTCTAAGAAAGTACGAACAGAAACAACCGAATCGGAAGTATCTAAACTGATGCTTTTTTCCTGAAGTACAGGATGCTTTTTCCCTAACTGCTTGACGGATATGTTGATATTCATTTTTTACCGGCTTTTAATTGAACTTGTAAAATAATAAATTAAAAAATACGATTATACTGCGATAACTTATTTTAATGTTAAAAAATTACGCTGACAAGTTGAGAATAAAAGTAGTTTTTTATTTCAAAAAAATACCCCGCCAATTGGTATTTGCGGGGTTTGAGTTTTTTATTGGTCTAATTCTTCGTAGATTTTTATTAAATTTCAAGGTTTAAAATATGCAAATTGTAATGATTTGTTTTTCCAAAATATTAAAGATTTTTTTTCTTCTCCGTTTATTTTGAAAGTAATTGGTTTAAATGGTATTTCGATAGCATCAATACCATAATTGCCACTTACTTTTCCGAGTAGTAATAGCTCGTGCTCGGGTGCTAATTTAACCATACCTAAAAATTTGCCCGCACCAATACCTATTGTAGCCAAGTTTAATAAATTACTTATAGGACATTTTAATTGGAATTCTGGGTCTAAAAGCAAACTATGTAATGGACTAGGATTTATTGATGCATTATATCGAACTTTGTCTACTTCTATATTTAAAAATAAATCTTCTCCTTCTTGTCTTGGAGTGATCGATATTTTTGAGTTAACTTCTGGAATATCTATATTTATAGTACTGGAAATCTTTTTATCGTAGTTGGTAAAGCAAAAAAAGATATTCCCTAAATCAATTGGTTTTAATTCCAAATTAGCTTTTAATTTTGCGTCAACCCCACCAGAATATTGTAGCATGATTTCTGAAAGGTCTGAGTTAAAATTAAAAGAGTTAAGATTAATAGTTGCTTTTCCACTTCCTGACACATCCCCTTTAAATCTCCCTAAAGCTAAAAGACCAGTAGTTTCTCTCCAAATATTACATGCACCTACTTTTGCTTCATTTTCTACTTGATGCGCAATGCGAGCAGTTTCACGAGCAATTTGCCATGCGACTCTTTCCGCTTCTACTCTAATTCTACAAGCTCGCCTTGTTGCAGCACATACAGGGTCTTCCACTCTTACTCTTCTGCAAACTGGACAGATACCAACTGTTATCCTACGCATACAATCCCAATTACAACTGTCTCCATTAAAATTAGGATAATTAAAATCAGTTCTTACTTTTTGACAATCAATATATGCTTTTTTTACCTCTAATTTTTCATTGAATGTCGCGTCAGGAATAATGAAATTTTGTTTCAAAATTATTTGCTTAGACAATGTCTCATTTAAAATATTTGAAATTTCTGATTTGCTAATATTTGTAACAGCTAAATGTTTTGTATCAATCGGTTCAAAAATGCTTATCCATGTACTATCATACTTTTCATTGAATGTATTAAATATCTTTGTCAATTCTAAATTAGTTTTCTCAGTAATTGCCGGAGTAGTTAATGTATCCATTGTTGGTTTATCTTTCATCAATTGAATCATTACTGAAATGCCATCAGATTTTATACGAATGCAAGATTTCTTAATAAATCGAGTTGCTTTTAATGAGTCAGCTATAACTTCTGTATTTGGGTCTTTAAAGATTTTTTTGAGACTCACTTTGTAAGTCTCCCCCCAACCAGTATAGATTACTGTTGGTTTTTTTAAAAAAGCCCCATTTAAATTTTCAATGTAGTTTTTAAGAATTGGAGAAATTAATTTTGCTAAAGTTTCTTTTGGTAATTTTGTTTTTTTTGTAAACTTTATGCTCTTTACTTTTAATGAATTTACTGCGCTTCTTAAATATAAGGAATCTGATTTAGTAGAAACTGCAGTCAAACCGTTTAAATATCCTTTGATTTCTATGCTTTCTTTGGGGATTTTAATTTTTGCATTTTCATTTAAAATTTTAATTTCTACATCATTTTTGGGAATAAGAATTGAAAAATCAGCTCCAATAAGAATACCTTGCCTGTCCAAAGATACTTTTGGTTCAATATTTTGAATTATAATGTTTTCATCATCGATTGATTCTGCTTCATTTTTAATTTCTGTAGGTAAATATTTTAGGATAATATCTTTATTAATATTTATTCCTACGTGTGGTTCAAAGTCCGATATTTCTAAAAGGTTTCTTTCAATAGATGTATATTGTTGATCAATTGTAGAAAGTGGAGGAAATTGATTATTTATAGCCGTTTTTAGAGGTTTGCAACTTGTAAATACAATTGCAGCTACAAATATCGAAAGGTATTTAGTGTATTTCATAAAAATTGATTTTGATGATTCGAAATTGTCCGTGTTGTTTTTAAAACTTATTTACAACGAACTGCTTGGCAGTATTTTTAATTGTAAGGTCGTTTGCAGTACCTAATTTTCTTCAATTCCTTTATCCAAACTTATTTTCTTAACTTTAGATAAATTGTAAGTTATTCCGAAAAATTTCCCAAATTTGAATTGGCTTTGTGTAGGTATAGTTCCGGAGTCACCCAAGTTGTAAGAGCTACCAACTTGATATCCATCAGCAATTCTATCAACTTTTCCCATAGAAATACCTGCCGAAAAAATAATACGTTCCTGCTTTCCTAATATGGCCCCAAACCCCAGAAGTACTTGTAACTTCTGATTTTGAGTTATTACTGCACCAAAATTAAGGGTTGGAACCACCCACGAATTCATTCGGACATAAGTGTTAATTGTAGAACCAAATGCCATATCATAGTCTCCACTATTTTTTAGCATGATGATTTTATTACCTGAAGTTGCCGGATCGTCTCTTTTATCATACTCATCATCATAAAGTGATGTGAAAAATATTCCGGCACTAACATCTATTTTTAAACCTCCTTTGATCCATATATTGTAAGGTGTTGGTGCGAAACTAAGATCTTCGTCTTTCGTTTCTTTATCAAATCGGTGTAGCGTGAATTCTAAAACATCGATGTTTTTACCTTGGATATCGATTGGTAAAGTATAAATATCTAAATTGATAGTGTAGAATTTTTGTATAATTGATTCAATACTTTTCTCAGATTTTTCTTTTGTTTCAAGTAAGTTTTTTTGCGTATCTGAGTAAATAGAACTATTATCTTCAATATTTTGTAAATCATTTAATAAACTATAAATCTTGCCTAATTGTATTTTTGAATTATCTAAAAATTCTTTCCTTTTAACATTGTAATCATCTTCAACAAGCTTGCTTTTTTGCTTTAAAATTTCATAAAAATTTTCTACTTGAAAGTTTAAACTATCTATACTTTTAATCACATTTTCGTTTTCTTTGATAATTCTTTTTATAGAATCATTCAGAAGAACTAGTTCTGGAATTTCATTATTTACTAGTACTTTTATTCCTTCAATAATACTATCTAGCTTTTTTTTGTCATTAAAAAAAGAAAGCTCTTTCGTGTCAATTTTATAAGTGTGCTTTAAAGGATTCCAATTTATTAATTTAATAGCGACTACATCTCTAGATCTTACAGAAAGCCATTTACTGCTATCTAAAGCGGTAGATAATGAATCTGTATAAATCGTAATACTTTTTTTGTGTGGCTTCCCTAAATCGACTTCTATGACTTTGGTTGCGACCTGGCTATAACCAATAAATCCAAAAAATAAATAAAGGATAAATAATGTTGTTTTCATGATTTCTATATTTTTAGTTGATTTCCCAAATGTATTTACAGAACTACATATCAATCAATTACCCGTTTGGGTGATATTTATTTTTTGCATTTCTCCTGTTTTTTTTTTGTAAGTTTATTCAATATTTAACATTTGTCTTTTCTATGTTAATTTCAAATATCACCCAAAAGGGTAATTGCGCTCAATGGGCTTATTACTCAACTTTGTAATGAAAATATAACACCATGAAAATAAGAGTTGCTATAGTAGAGGATGATAAAAATTACAGTCAGGCGCTGAAGAATATCATCGACTTTCAAAATAATATGGAATGTGTAGCTCAATTTTTTAATGGTAAAAATGCTTTGCAAAAATTGGAAGCCCTCGAACCAGACGTGGTTTTAATGGACATTCAACTGCAGGATTTATCGGGTATTGATATTGTTTTTAAACTAACAGAGTTAATGCCCAGCACTACTTTCGTAATGTGTACCAGTTTTGAAAATGACGAAAAAATCTTTTCTGCCTTGCGTGCCGGCGCGAGTGGTTATCTTGTAAAAGGAGATCCTTTGGACAAAATCATTCAGGCAATTCTGGAAGCACATAAAGGTGGCGCCCCAATGAGTTTTGCTATTGCCAAGCGTATTTTACAGCATTTTCAGGAATCAAAAGTACAAGTACAAAGTTTAGCATTACTTACGGTAACCGAAAAAGAAGTGCTGGAATTACTGGCGCAAGGACTTCTCTACAAAGAAATTGCCGATAAAAAAAGTGTCACCATTGACACCATTAAAAAACACATTGGCAACATTTACAGAAAATTACAGGTAAGCAACAAAATTGAAGCAATTAACAAGTTTAACATTAAAAACTAGAAATTATGGAATTAGAAAAATTACAAGACAAAGGAATTGAAAATTTTATCTTTAAAAAAAAGATTAAACAAGAAGAAGAAAAACTTTTTATTATGAGGTATCAAGTTTTAACAAAAAGCATTAATGGATTAACTGAGAGCTTTATCGTTAACTTTCAAAGGCTAAAAGAATTACTTCTGGAAAATGGTAGCAAAAGTTATTGTAATTTCTATTATATCCAAAACGATAATATGTTGAATCTGGGTTTGTCTTTTTCAGATAATGGCGAAGAACCTATTCAAGAATCTGATGCATTGTATATTTTACAAAACGAACTCTTTATTACAACAGATTACGCAAATTTTAACAAATTAATAAATACTTTTAAAAATGACATCGGAAAGAATATAAAAGCTAAGACTAAACTTGAGACGAATATGATTTCATATGATTTTGAAAATGTCGATTATTACTTAAAAACATTGGATTTTCACTTTCCTGTTAGTTTCTTAAAATTCAACATGTTCCAATATCGTTCTACTAATTTAAATGATGAGATCTTAATGAATTTTGAAGGCAAAAATAATAAAATTTCTTTCTGCGTACATGCTATATTTAGCAATACTGATAAACTATTCGGTGAAAGTAACGGTTACGATTTAGGAAATCTAATGCCTTAATATGAATAGTATTTACGAAATAATATTACTTATAACACTAGTAAAATCAATAGTTTTGGTTAGAAAGTTCAGTCTTTCCAGCCAAAACTATTTGTTCATATACCTTCTTATTACTTTTTTGGTAGAAGTACTTTCGTGGATCATTCTTTTAATAAATAAAGATTCTAAATTTAGTTTTCAATATACTGTATATTGTATATTCTGCATACTATTTTTCTGGTTTCATTATTCCAGACAATGCCATAAAAAACTAAGAAAAAAAGTCAATATATTATCTGTTATTCTCATAGTTTATGTTTTAGTATTCCCTGGCTTTTTGGGAGAAGACTTAGTTTCAAGATTAGTCATTGCTTTACCTATTTTTTATATCTTATATTCGATGCTATGGTTTTATCAAAAAGTAGCTTTCCCATCCAAAGACAAAATTACGGATGATCCTAATTTTTGGATTTCAACCGCTTTACTTCTTTGGAGTTGTTTCTTTATTTTTAGAGTAATTCCGAGATATTTTTTTGATACTACAGATAAAGATTTTTTAATTTTATTGAGAGAATTGGTATATATCATAAATAGTATAATGTATCTTTTATTTTTCAAAGCTTTGATGAAATACGAAATCCTTGCAAAAAATCTAAATAAATGAGCCCGCTTCCACAAGAAATAAAACTCACTTACATTATTGCCATCATAGTGATGTTCATTTTTGTCTGTTTCATTATTATGGTGGTGTTTATTTACAATAAAAAGCAACTGATTCAGCAGCAAGAAGATCAAATACGGGAAAGCGAATTCAAAAATCAATTGCTACAGAAAGAATTAGAACGGCAAAAAGCGATTCAGTTAGAAAGAGAACGTATCTCACAAGATATGCACGATGATTTAGGCGCGGGAATTTCGGCTATAAAACTTCAGGCTGAGTTTTTAAAATATAAAATGCCTAAGGAAAATTATTCCGAAGATTTAGAAGCGATTATCACTACTTCTGAAGATATGAATTTGGCCATGCGGGAAATTCTCTGGAGTTTGAATTCTCAAAATGATACTATTGGCAATTTTATAGAATATACCGGCTTGTATGTGAAACGCTTTTTGAACAAAACCACAATTAATACACAATTGGATTCGAACGTTCTTGAAAAAGAAACCAACTTATCTGTAAAAGCAAGACGAAACCTTTTTTTAGTGGTTAAAGAAGCCATTCATAATGTCTACAAACACAGTCAGGCAACTAACATACTTATCCAATTTGAGCAAACCGATACTTCTTTTAAAATTGCTGTAATTGATGACGGCATTGGATTATCAGATACTATTCAAAAAGGAAATGGTTTAACCAATATGTCTTTGCGAATGGATAGTATAAAAGGAACTTTTAAGATTGTTCCTGTTCAAAAAGGTACTTGTTTGTTGTTTGTCTGTCCATTACAGTATTAATATTCAGATTTTTTATTTGATACGATCAAAATTAAGATAATTAAACAAAACTTATAATCAACTTATTTACACCAACGGATATTTTAAGCATTCAAAAGGCGCTTTTTTTATTGGTACAATTCTTCCCGAATACTTATTAAGGTCTGAATAGCTTTTGCCTCATCTGGTTTTTCGGGAAGCGTCGATGTTTCATAATGATTTTCGATTGAAGCAATTAAATTATCTGCCATTTCTAGTAAGTCATCGTATTCTTTGTTTCCGGCTTTGATGTCGAGTAATTCCTCACGATTGGCAACTCTGATATTTAATGTTCCCGTAGCGAGAATTTGCGCTGCGGTTTGCAACAACCGAATGGTGTGCATCATGTTTTTGCTGTCGTAATTCTTGCCGTGTTGCTGGTTGGTATTGTATCGGTCTTCATTTCGCTTCTCGATCCAGCTCCAGTATTCGGTGTATTCTTTGCAATATTTAGAATAACCGTCTTGGTTGCACGACAAATACCCGATTGGCTCTTCGTTTTTAGGAACAGACGAAACCGAAACTTCGTTGGAGTTTTCTTTTTGAATGATTCCTTTGTAACCTAACGTTTTATTAGAATCGTAGAACAAAGCAAACATTCCCTTAGAATTGGGCAAATTAACCAAACCGCATTGCGCTTGATTAAAGTTGTTTTCTGCCAAAAAACTATGAACTCCGACTGTTTCGTACCCTTTTAGAACATAACAAAAATCTAAAAGGCTTTTCTTTTCCTTTGGTATTGGGTTTACAATCTTCTTGTTTAAACCTCTCGACTTCTTGATTTGCGTTACGGCATAACCCGCAAAAGAATCTTTGCAGAGTTTAGATAGAAAATCTTCAATCTTTAAACGCTTCATTATAGGATGTTGGTACAGAATACAATCTTCTGGCGAAGCCAAAATCTCTAAGATATTAGGATTGTTTTTTAGCAACAATTCTACAAAACGACCCAACTCATAATACACCTCATCGTTGGTATCGTTACTGATTTGCGGAATATAATCTAACCCAAAGAACTTTTCTTTTGGCAGATAATAAACCCCTTTGATATCGGTATCTGATGTTGGCGTATTTAAACCAAAAGATTTACTGCCCGAAATGACTTCGAAAAGGATTAGGTTTTTGGATTTTAGGAGTTGGATGTTCATCTATAATTTTAATTTTTCAACAATAAATTCTCCCAATTTTTTTGTAGAATGATATGCATAAAGTTGATTCATATTAGGATACCTGATCTGTCTGATTGTCATGAAATATAATGAAATATAATATTCGATATTATCTGATGTTTGTCCTGAAAAGTCTCTAAGAGAATTGTGCCTAATTGTATTTATCATAGATAAAAATTCAATAACTTCTTTTCTTTTAGTACTAACAAAATTATAACTTAAATCAAATGTTCTTTCAGACAAAAGTTCTTTTTCAATTTCTATCAATTCATTACTTTCTAAATAAAAAGGAAAATGTTTAAATTTTAAAGAACATTCCAAAGATGTATAATCTAAAATTGAATGTCTCTTATTCGTAAATCCAAAATCAATTAAATAAATATTCTTTTCATCATCGACAAAAAAGTTATCAGTATGTAAGTCTCCATGACATACCGTTTCTTTATAAGTAATAGTATAATTGGAAATCTTATCAAAAACATCTAAAATAGCGTTGCTCTTATTTTCATCATTTAGTATGTATTTTAAAGTATTTTCTATTTTGTCTTTGCTAACAAAATCAATATATAAATCTCCAACTTTACCTGTTTTCAACTCATTAAAATCTTCTCTCCATTTATTAAAAGCTTCATTTTCACTGAATAGATTTGTAATAATATTTTTTTTACTTTCAATGTCACAATACGGAGTTTCAGCTTTCTTTAATATCTCATCAAATGAATAAGAAACTTTACTATTTTCAGAAATTGCATAATTATAAAGTATACCCTCGTAATGCAAAGTCTTCTCATAAGTTGCGTCTGTATAACTTAAAAAGCCTTTTCTACCCTTTATAAATTCACTAAAATTATCTTTTTCTTCTTTTATTTTACCATCGCTAATAAATCCATACTTTATTATATAAATTTTGTCGTTCTCAAAATTGTTAGTCTTTTTAGGTCTAATTTCTAGTACTTTTGAACCACTAAAACCGCCACTCAGAATTTTATAAAAAATCAATGGTGATTTAAAATCTGCACATAACTTTTTAATAATTTTTTCCTCCTCAAAATTTATTCTTCCATTAGATATATAAGTTGATAGAACTACATCTATTTCATCAATAAAATCATCTCTACGATTAGTATTTTCACATAAAAGATTTTCTTTCTTTTCAGTTATAGAATGGTAATAAAAATCTTGAAAATTATTTATAAATTTTTTGATACTTGTCATAATATTTTTCAACCCATCTTTATTATTCATTTTTGACATTAACAGAAAGATGCATAAATAATTTTTATCCGAGTCTAGATTCAATTCCACTGATGTATTAAATTCTATAAAGTCACATTCATATCCATTAAATTGATTACCTACTCTTCCCTTTAATGGTGTAACGTGATAATTATTTTCGTAAAAAAAAATTAATTTATATCCAAGATCACGTGAATTAATTAATTCTGTTATGAAATAACCTTTATAATTTACAAAATAATCTTTTAATTCAACTTTAACTTTCTCAAATAGGTCTTCAAATGATGTAATAGATTTATTTGTTTCTTTAGCATCATTCTCTAACTCCTCAATTATTATTTCATTTTTTTCATCATCTGTTAAAACTGAAAACTCTTCAAGATTAATATTACTTTCATAACCACTTTCAAATCCTAATTCTAGAAATAATTCAACAAAATCATGAAATTTATGTTTTTCTTCATCTGGTATAGTTTTTAACTCAAATGAAATGTATTCAGTAATCGATGTATTTACAGAATTATTTAAAAAAGCTTGTGCTTTTAATGAATTCAATAATTCTAATTTATTGGCTTCATTGTAACTCATAATTTATATTTTTCTTTTCTGGTTTTGAACGCTTTTTCTCCACCCTCCAAAATTTTTAAAATATCATCTTTAACTCCATCCACATTTCCTTCTACTATTTTTTTAGATCTTTTGTTTTCATAATTCAAAAATAAATTATACTCTGAATCCGAAAGAACAGGAATATTTGGATTATGTGTAATAAATACTAATTGCCTATTTTCCTTTTGATCTCTAATAATATTATGAATCTTTTCACTTATATACTTGTTATCTAAATTATCCTCTGGTTGGTCAATGATTAAAGGATTATTTGAAACAGCAAATATTATTGGTAATACTGTTGTACACCTTTGCCCCATAGATAATTCATCAGAATTTTTGTAATTTTCTCTTTGTGTATCTCCTTCAATTTTTAATTTAAAATCTGGCAAATCATCACAGTAAGTACTTTCTATTTTATAAATTTCTTCAGTATCGTATAAAGCATTAATTAAAGCTATAGATCTATATTCATCAATTCCTGAAATTACTTTTAAGGTTTCAACATCTTTTTCTTGTATTATTCTTGCAAAATGATCAGGCTTAAATGTCTCTACTATTTTATTTACTAGTTCGTTATATTTTAAACCTGAGCCTTTTAATGCATCTCTTAATCTTTCTTCGAACTCATAGACAATTCCTGAAAATTTCAAAGTAATTTTTACGTCTCCAGCAAGAATAGTATTAATTTCCTGTACGGCAGATAGCCTTAAAGAGAAAATATCATTTTTAACTTCATTAAATTTATCAATCATAAATTTTCTTTCATCAATAAATCTTTTTCTCTTTAATTCGCGCTCAACTACTTCTAATTCTAATGTTTCTTTATCTTTTAATCTATTTGTCAAAACATTGTATTTATTAAAATAATCTCTATTCTTATCAAATTTTTGCTTCAAAGTAACAAATTCAGCTTGTTGATATTCATGAGCTTTTTCAACTTCACCATAATTTTCATTCAATAATTGTGAGTTTGACTTTAACAATTGATTAATTTCTCTCAATTTATCAATAACTGACTTGTTATTAGATTGGATTACTTTAACGTTCTTTAAGATTAGATCTTTATTAAAAAAATTTTCAACGTTTAGAATTGCACTTTCAAAATTTTCTTCCAGATCATCTCTAAATAAAACAAGCTGATTTTGAAGATCACTATAAAGAGATGTTGCTTTGATAAAAAATCTTTTTTCATCAGTTCTCTTTTTTTCATTAAAATCAGCATTTTCAAATTCTAATTTCTCATCTGGTTGAATATCAATAGGCTCACTATTTCTAAACTCTTTCAATTCTTCCTCAATATTTTCATATTGTAATAAAGAATCTTTAATTTGGTTGATTCTAAAATTAGATATTTTAATGTCTTGTGCATTCGCATCTAAATCAATCTGTATCTTTCTAATTACTTTTATAAATTCATATATACTATCCTTAATTTTTTTATCGATCAAATAAAGTCTGTCTGTTGCTGACCTTCCTATTTCCTCTATCTGGTTTGTTTCATAAAAGTCACATTCAATCTCATCAAATATTCTAGCTATAGCAATATAATCTTGATTAGGCAATTTATAAGGTTGAGGCTCTTCATTAAATGTTTTTACAATCCTAAATAAAGAACCATCTTCAGATTCAATTTCTATAATAATCTCGCCCATGCCTAAATTACTTTTCAAAATATCATTTATCTTGCCTTTTTGTGAGTCTATACTCAATGCTGACTTTAAAAAATAAAGTATACTAGACTTACCAGTGCCTCTGCCTCCCATAATACAATTCATCTTTTCGCTAAAATGAATTTTTAAATTCTCAAAAAAAGGAGAATTTTTTATTTCAATTGATTTTATATTTTTCATAATACTATTTTTATAATCTATTTAATTTATTTCTCCCCTAAAAAACATATCCAACTCATCATTCATCTTCTTACCACTTCCCAAAGTACTTGCATGTTCCTGATTAAACTTTACGGTTTCCAATAAAAAATCAGTTATCAAGGCCTCTTTTGGGTGCAAATACTTTTCGTCTTTGATGGCTTTTATGGCCAATAACTCTTTTACTTTGGCTTGTACGGGCAAGGGCGCTATGGGCAACAAATCGGCAAAAGCAACAAGCGGAAACGTATTGTTTGCTATAATCCACTTGCCTGCCAAAGCGGTGCGTAAGGCGTAGCAATAACTTTTTAGTTTTACTTCTTGCATTTCGCACACCTCCATAAAATTCTTTGTTGTTCCTAAGTAGTGATGCAGCGTCGCTATGGGCGAAAAACATCCTACGGCTAACTCCTGCATTTGTTGTACAAAGGTTTCGTCTTGGTAATACACCACTGGCGAGAACAACCACTCTATCAAAGGTGCGTTGGATTTTGCTAACAATCTTACGGTTTTCCGTAAGTCCCAACCAGAACCGTCAAGATCGTCTTCGGTCATAAACTCGATTACGTCGGGTTGCTCCCAAAGCGACAAATAATACTCTGGCGGGTGTTGGTATATAAAACGGATATCATAATCGCTGTCTGGCGAGGCAAATCCCCAGGCACGACTTCCCGATTCTACCGCTAACAGTATTTTGACATTCTTGCTTTCTTCTATTTCTTTTAATTTTGCTAGTATCTTTTCTTTCATGATGGTTGTCAAATATAATTAAACAAAAAGCCTTTAAACCCAGTACAAATACCTGTTTTAAAACCAAAAACCAGTATTGTACCACTAAAATACTGGTTCGTACAGGTTCAGCAACCTATTGTTGGTATTGTATCGAGAAGTTTTTAGGCTTTATACTCCTTCGTTTAGGTTCTAAGGTGAAGTGTTTCGGTTGTTTACCTAAACGTTTAGGTCGGGAACCCAAAATTTTAGCGATTGTACCAAACGTTTAGGTCTTACTACCTAAAGTTTTAGGTTGGGAACCTAAACGTTTAGGTTCAGAGGGTAAAACTTTACCCTAGGAACCTAAAAACTTCATGACAGAACCTAAACGTTTGGGTACAGGACCTAAAACTTTGATCAAAAGACCCAAAAACTGCATCAAAACACCTAAATGCGTTTTATCCTCTGCACCTTTGCCGCTTTGAACCTTTGCACCATCCCCTTATACCTAAATTACAAAAAATGCCTTCGCATTCTGTGTGGTTTCTTCTGCCACTTTGCTTAGAGGAATCCCTTTAAACTGCGCCACAGTTCCCGCTACAAAAGGCAGAAAAGCGGGTTCGCATCTGCGCTCGTGGTATTTTTTGAGTAGACTGTTCGGCACATTTTTCGGAAGCATAAACGGCGCATCGGTTTCGATCATCATTCGGTCTAGCGGAACGTATTGCACCACTTCTTTTAAATGGCCAAAACGTTTACTATCGGATATTGCTCCTGTAAAACCAAGATAGAATCCGTTATCGAGATAGATTTTGGCTTCCTCCAAACTTCCTGTAAAACAATGCACAGCAGCTTTTGGTAATTGCGGCAAATAGTCTTTTGTAATGCCGATAAACTTTGCAAAAGCAGCTCTTTCGTGCAAAAACAATGGTTTCTGCACTTCGATCGCCAATGCTAATTGGGCTTTATAACATTCTTCTTGTTTGTTTCTGGGCGAAAAATCACGGTCAAAATCGAGTCCGCACTCGCCTACTGAAACCACATGTTTTTGCAGCAATAAATTCTTTAGTTTCAGAATACTCTGGCTATCAAAACTCTTTGCATCATGCGGGTGTATTCCCGCCGTGGCATACAATACGCCCGGGTATTGCTTGGCTATTCTTGACGATTCTTCGCTGTTTCTGACGCTTGTTCCCGTAAGGATCATTTTTGCAACATCGGCATCTTGTGCGTCTTGCACGATATCGTCTGTATCATTTTGGAATTGTTTATTCGTTAGGTTGATTCCTATATCTATGTATGTATTCATTTTTTTTTAAGTTACAAAGGCTCAAAGGTTCTCTCTTTGAGCTTTTTTAGTTACAAAGACTCAAAGGTTCAGAGGTTCTCTCTTAGAGTCTTTTTTTTATTATTATTATTTATTATTATTATTATTATTATTATTATTATTTATTATTATTATTATTTATTATTATTTATTATTATTTATTATTATTTATTATTATTTATTATTATTTATTATTATTTATTATTATTTATTATTATTTATTATTATTTATTATTATTTATTATTATTTATTATTATTATTATTATTATTATTATTATTATTATTATTATTATTATTATTATTATTATTATTATTTATTGTCACGAGGACACAGCATTGCAAAGTTTTTAATAGTAAAGCAAACCTTTGAACCTTTGCTCCTCTGCACCTTTGAACCTCTATTTAAGTCACGAGGACACAGCGTTACAAAGTTTATATAGTAAAGCAAACCTCAGAGCCTTTGCTACTCTGCCCCTTTGGACCTCTATTTAAAAATCCCCATAATACACCTGGAAGCAAGGCAATTTTAAGTCATTTCGCCAAGTATCTACCACCTGATTTCTATCGTCTAACACAAATTCTACAAAATAATGCTCTTTGATGGCATCGTTGTAGATTTCGGTTTTAATGATCGAATCTTTACGGCTGTCCTTTGTTTTTCGCATGATTAGCTCGTCAAATTCTATCTCGTGTTGTGCTAGAAAACGCAATGTTGGTTCTTTGTATCGGTCTTCTCTTCCTGACACCAAGAGTATTTTGTACCCCAATTTTTTGTAATTCTTCAAGACGTTGGCAACCGGAGTATTGATCAAATCTTGGTCGCATGTACTGGCATCAAACGGATTTCTGCCATTCATCAAGGCCAACGTTCCGTCAAGATCGCAAATAATGGCTTTAGGAAGTGTTGGGTTTTGTGGGGCGTATTCTGGAGAATCTTTAAAGAACTGACGGTGCATCTTACGAATAACTTTTTCTCCAACAGGCTTTTTTCTCAACCCATCTCTTTCTATACAAACTGCCACATCTGTATTTACCTCCATCACTTCTACCGTAACCTTTTCATCGTATTTTGCATTGTATTCCTGCACCAATTGCGATATTCGTCTTAGATTTGTTTCAGACAAATTGGTATCATCTACCACGATACTTTTACCTTCTTCTAGAGATTTTACGATCAAGATATCACGTACCTTTTTGACAAATTTTTCGTTACTAGAACTCGTGATTCCGTTATCAAACATAGTACGCAAATCGTCTCTGTTGATTCGTTTGTATATTTCAGGATTTTCTGCTACTATATTTTTTGCCATGGTCGATTTTCCGCTTCCAGGTAATCCTCTCATCAAAATAACTTTTCTCATCTTATTCTTCTCTTTTATTAAACGGTTTTTCAAATTTTGGCCGAATCATCTTCCAGATAATCATTGCATAATCTCTATTGTTAAGCATCGCAAACAATACTGCAGGATGCTTGCAAGTCATAAAATATAGGGCAGTTTCTTTACGTGATTCCAACACTTTAAAATCCTTTTTACATTGATTTTCTATTACCGAATATTTATTTTCTAAATCGCTTTTGGTTTGTTTTACCCAATCGAAGAATTCATCAGGAACACGGTCCAGAATTTCCTCCATTGGTTGATTGGTTTGTAGATATTCCCAGATATTCAAATTAGAAACCTGAGTAATAATCCGGTGCAAACGAAGATAATCTTCAAATTTTATTTTTACTCTGAAATTGTTCGAATATTTAATGATAAAACCCTCTTTATTGTTGCTGTTCATTTGTTTTAAAGAAACAATATCATTGATTCCGTCGTATCGTTCTACCAAAGGAAAACCAATATCTTCGAGCGGAAACTCTTCACCAGATTTGATATCGATAATCGCAAGTAACACCAATTCTTCGGCTGCACCGTAATCTAAAACAATACGGTTTTCGGGATAAATAATTTCGAACAAATAGGTTTTATTTTTATCCAAAAGCGACCAAGTGTTTTTGTATTTTCCGTACAGCATTTCATTTGCTCTATCCGACTGATCGCTGGCAAAAGAGCCTCGGCTGGCTATAAAAGGAACATCTTCGATCCAATACAAAATTCCTAGCGAACCATCCATTTTATCATAGACTTCAAAAGTAACTTTAGGCAGCACTTGATTTTCCATTTCACCCAAATTGAAAAACTTAGGAAATGGTCTGGCAATCACATTCTCTTTTTCATCTAAAATTAAACCCCTACAACTTAAAGTTACATCATTCCAAACTCTTTCAAATTGAGCATTTTGGGTATAATTATAAATGTATAAATCATGTTCAGGATGTTTGTTTACCCTTACGTAATTTTTTGCAATCATTTCTTTTAAAAGCGTTGTATTCATTAGTTCTTATCTTTCAACAAAGATTCAAAATTCTGTACGCAATTATTTTGCGTAGTTACTTTTTTATTTATTGGATGGTACATTTAGTAAACCAATAGCTAGCAGTTGCAAAGTTTTCAAGCCACAGATTAAAAGCATTAAAATGATTTTTTCCTTATTGAATGTCATTTCGAGGTACGAGAAATCTTCGCAAGTAACTCCGTAACGAAAATCCAATCTTTGTACCGCTTCTCACGGAGATTTCTCCTTCGTCGAAATGACAAACTTTACGATTAATTATTACTTTAATAGAACTTTGCTCCGATAGCAACGCTTTTTTTGACACAAACTTCCAAAGCATTAAAATGATTTTTTTACTTATCGAATGTCATTTCGAGGTACGAGAAATCTTCGCAAGGAACTCCGTAACGAAAATCTAATCTTTAGAAATTCTCGAGGAGATTCTTCATTGCTCTTGATGAGAATTGAAACACAAAAACCACGAACTCAATTAAGAATCCGTGGTCTAAAATTAATCTATTAATAATTGTGTAACAACCGCAGGATTCATGGCCCATTGTGCAGTATATACCTCATCGGCGGTTTCATTTTCGGTAATGGTTAAACCTTGTGCTTCTGCTTTTAGTTGTAACAAATTACCAATATTTAATTTACTGCTCAATTTTGCCAACAATGCCTGAACTCCTTTACTATCTAAACCTTGCACGACCTGGCCTCCAAAAGTCATCTCTAACCAAACGATTTCTCTTTTAGCTACATCAAGAACTCCAAAAACCAAACCTTTGGCAACATTTTGTGTCACACGAACCTGATGATCAACGCATGACGGATCGTAGGCAACACCAGTTTTTTCAGAGATTCTCATCGGATGTTTGCTATTCATCCATCCTACAACAAGATTTGGCGAGATACTTCCGTTGCTATACGCATTGCAAGTAAAAGTCACAAATTTTGCTTTGGCTTTCGCTAAATCATCGATGTTGATGTTGATATATTCTGCGGTTCCAATTTTACTCGGAATGCTTCTAATATCACCACTATGTTTACAACCAACAGTTTCCAATCGGCTATAAGAGCATATATCTGTACTGTTTTCGTATGCAATATGACAGCTTAAATCCATATCCAAATGTTGGGCTGGCAAATCTTTACCCCACTGCATGAACAATCGCACTTCATTACCTTCAATAGGGAAACGAGTTCCCATTAATGCAACCGGTAAGTCCTGAACTGTCTCGCTTCTATCGCCAATCGAAACGGGGATATTGTACAACTGAGGATCGATATAGATAGTTTTGTTTGTGTTTGTAATGGCAGCAAATCTTTTCTTCATAGCCAAAAGACACAAATCCTCAACCTGCTTTTTCATTGCTTCCAATTGATAATTTTCGTACAATTTTAACAACGCATTTGGGTTTACTCGTTTGTTGGTTCCACCCAACGGTTTCACACTTCTCTGCATGTTTGGATCAAAATAATTTTGAGCATACATATTTAAAGTAAACACCAATCTCGCTGGCACTTTGTCAATAATTTCAGAAAAATGTGCTACAGACTCGTCTGCACCAAACCAAAGCATGTTGGAGAATAACGAACGTGCAAACAATCCTGGACGCTGTTTTAACAAAGCAAATGTTTTATCGGCATCAAACTTCAAGCGTGACGTGTTTACTTTACTTTGCCAAACATCATACACCTGATTGTAAAATACATCCATTAAGAAAGACAATTTTTCAAAGCCTTTTCTTTTACTGTATTCTGCCAAACGCAAGGCTCGGATAAAACGAACCCACATACCTCTTTTTGGATGCATGATTTCGCACATCGTTTCAACTTCCATATCCAAATTATTCAACCAAGTTGCCACCATCAAACATTCTTTTCTTGAATATTTAAGTTTTAAATCTTTTTGAGCTGCAATTTTTGCTTTCGCACTCGCATCCATAAATTCATAAAAATGTGTCTCGTTTTTGGCCGTTCTTTTGATGATCGTTTTTGGCTCGATAATTTGCAATAATCCAGTATTCTTAAACCACAAATATCTCAAGATATCGGTTGGCGTTTTAAAATACTGAGCCGCATTTTCGGCTTGACCTTGTTCAATTAAAACATCAATCACCAACATCAACGTCTCTTTGATGGCGATATCTGTTTTTGGCAAAGGCAAGTATTTCAAGGACGTTTTTAAACTTTCTACTTGCGTAGCGTCTAAAGCCGTTTTGGATTGCAACAACGACTTATAGAAGTCTTCTAACTGGTTTTCTGTCCATAAATCCAATACTTTTAACTTGCTTCCTTGTCCGAAGTTTTCGATTTCACCAAATTCAAATGGAGTTCCGCAAAAAGGGCATCCATTGTATCTTTCTAAAGGAAAAGTACGATCTGGTATGATGTGTCCGCATTGCAAAGTTGTTCCGCTTTTTACATTCAAAACATTCCAAAAGAATGTTAGTATATGATCCAAAAGAGATTCTCCCGTCGGAATATTCCATTCTTTTACCAAAGGCGTCCAGTTTTTATCCGTTCCTAAAACTTCTTTTAAAACATCTAAAACCTCAACTTTATAATTTGGGTTTACATTATTTAAAGCGTGCAATAAAGCTTCGGAAAATGTAAATCCGAGTTTTGAAACATTGGCCACTAAAACCGATGTTGTTCCTGATAAATTTTTAATATCATTAGCAATCATTTCTGATGGAACGAAAATGGCATTCTGACGCAAACTGATTTTTAATAATTCTTTTGTTTTCATTTTTTTTAATTTTTAAAATTTAGATAATGGTGTTTCTGGTTCTACCTAAAAGATTTGAAGTAAGAAACACTTGACCTTAAATTTGACGATAATTGATTAACTGATTCAAAGTGACAGTTTGGTGGGTTTCCCCAAAATTAAGTTAATCTTGACCCTCATTTTTTATTAATGATGATTTTAAAACTCGCCGGACTCGAACCGGAAATACCAATTTTCTGAAGTAAGTTTTAATTGACCATTAATTGTGGAGCAGGTGGGATTCGAACCCACGACCTGGACGTTAAAAGTGTAAGAAGTAAGTTTTGATTGACCTTTTGAGGATAATTTCAAAACTACCTGCTCTAACCGCTGAGCTACTGCCCCATTTAAATTGTATTAACCGATAATGGTATAAGTGTGTACGTGGAAAGTTTTCGAAGTAACTCATACTTGACCTTGTTAACACAATTCTTATTTCAATGAACTTGTTTTTATTTCTTGAGCAAAGATTTCAGAACTACTACGCAGTTATTTTGCGCAGCAAAAAAAGAATACTATATTTGAGTAAAAAAGAATATGATGGTAAAGGAAATTTATACCGATTTACTTTTGAATATTGGTTTTGATGAAAATAAAATCCAACAAAAATGGTTGGATTTAGAAAAGGTATATTCAGTTAAATCAAGACATTACCACAACCTGACGCATCTTGAGGATATGATTGTTAGTTTTGAAACGTATCGCGATCAAATTCAAAATCCTAATGAAATAATATTTGCTATTTTTTATCACGATTACATTTATAAAAGCAGTAAAAAAGACAACGAACTCAAAAGTGCCGAATATGCGTTGTCAATTTTACCTGAAAATACAAAGCTGGACAAACAATTGGTTTTTGATACGATTTGTGCTACGCAATTGCATCAACATCATCAAATTGAGGATATTAATTGGCTAATCGATTTTGATTTGAAGATTCTCGCCCGAGACTGGAACGAGTATCAAATGTATTTTGAACAGATCAGGAAAGAATACCGCATCTATCCTGATTTTCTTTATAAGCCCGGAAGAGCAAAGGCGCTACAACATTTTCTGGAGAATGAATTTATTTTTCAGACCGAAGAATTCAGGAAGTTATATGAAGAAAAAGCGAGAAGAAATATTGAAAAGGAGATTTCCTTATTAACGTAAATGCGTGAGGGATTGCAGTGGAAATCCTTTTGCTTTTTTCTTTAAAAAGCAAAAGATTGTAACGAAAAGCCCGACCCGTAGGGACACGCCCAAAAAAAAAGACTATGTCACAAAACAAAAATGCCTTAATTCGTTACAAAACGATAGACAAATGTTTGCAGAATAAATACCGACAATGGACTTTGGAGGATTTGATCGAATGTTGTTCTGAAGCTTTGTTTGAATATGAAGGTCGGGACAACCCGATTAGCAAACGCACGATTCAGATGGATATTCAGTTGATGCGAAGTGAAAAGCTGGGCTATAATGCGCCCATTGTTGTGTATGATAAAAAGTATTACAAATATGAGGATGACGATTTCTCGATCACTGATATTCCTCTTACAGAAACCGATATGAATGTGTTGACCGAGACGGTTGCGATGCTGAAACAGTTTAAAGATTTCTCTTTATTTAATGATGTATCGGATATCTTACAACGTTTGGAGGATAAAATCTATTCTGAAAAATCGCATACCAAACCCGTTATTTACCTCGATAAAAACGATAATCTAAAAGGGTTGCATTATCTGGACGAAATTTATCAGGCGATTATCAAGAAGGTAGTTTTGGTGATCACGTACAAATCTTTTAAGTCACGAGACGAAAGCAAGTTTAATTTTCATCCCTTTATTTTGAAAGAATTTAACAATCGCTGGTTTTTGGTTGGAAAGAAAAAGGGTTCGCAACCGATTACCAACTTGGCTCTAGATCGTATCATAAAAGTCGATTATGATTTTAACCTACCTTATATAGAAGAAAATTTTGATGCCGAATTGTATTATAAAAATGTGGTGGGTGTTACGGTAAATTCAGGTTTAAGACCCGCAAGAATTGAACTTTGGATTGATCCCGAAAATGCTCCTTATGTGCTCACAAAACCTTTGCACAATACGCAAAGACTGATTCAGCAAAATGAAGATGGAAGTATTATTATTCATTTATTTATCATTCCGAATTATGAAATGGAACGTCTTTTATTGGGTTTTGGTGGTGGAATTGAAATTATTAGGCCCGAGAATCTGAGAAATCGCATGAAAAAAATTCTTCAAAAAGCAATTACTCGATATGAGTTGTAATTTTTGGCAACGAAGAAAGGATTTTTTTACAGAAAGAAGAATTAAAACGTGATTTTGAATCAAAAAGTAATTTTAGGCTTGCTTACATTATCAAAATCTCAAAAAAGAATAGTATATTTCACTTAAAAAACAACCCTAAAACACTCTATTCCAGAGTTATTTTTTAATTAACCAAAAAAATATCGTAAAATTATATGCATGCATAGTATTTTTTGATTATATTTGAAATCGATATAGTTACCTATGAAAGACAAAACAATAGATTATATTTTGAGAGCTACCTGGCAGGCTGTTTCAAGAATGTATAATGAAGAAGCTGCAAAGTACGACGCTACAATGGCCACTGGATTTGCGCTATTAAGCATCGACAAAGAAGAAGGAACTCCTTCGACAGCTTTAGGGCCAAGAATGGGAATGGAAGCCACAAGCCTCACCAGAACATTAAAATCTATGGAAGACAAAGGTTTGATTGTTCGCAAAAAAAACCCCACAGACGGGCGAGGTGTTTTGATCTACCTGACCGAATTTGGAAAAGAAAAAAGAGATTTATCAAAAAATACTGTACTGAAATTTAATGAAACCGTGAGAAAACATGTTTCGGATGAAAGCCTACAGCATTTTATTGAAGTTTCGGAAATCATCAACGAATTAATTCAAGACAAAAACATATTTAATCAAACAGAAAAACTGGAAAATGAACAGCCTTAATTCCTTAACGGGAATGGCAAAATCAAATTCTAACTAAAAACAAATAATAACAAATTATGAAATCGCCACTTTTATTTTTTTGAATAATAAAAAAGCGATAACCTATTTGACCTTCAAAAAACAAAATTAACAAATATGAAACGCACAATTAAAAAAGTTGCTGTAATCGGATCCGGAATTATGGGTTCAGGAATAGCTTGTCATTTTGCCAACATTGGTGTTGAGGTTTTACTGCTTGACATCGTACCACGCGAGTTGACAGAAGCCGAAGCTAAAAAAGGATTAACACTTGAAAGTAAAGCAGTTCGCAACCGTTTGGTAAACGAACACTTGGCGAATTCATTGAAATCGAAACCCTCTCCTATTTACAGTCAAAAATTTGCAAGTCGAATTACCACTGGAAATACGACTGATGACATGGCAAAAATTGCTACTGTTGACTGGATTATTGAGGTAGTTGTGGAGCGTTTGGATATCAAAAAATTGGTATTTGAGCAAATCGAGAAATTCCGTAAACCGGGAACTTTGGTTACTTCGAACACTTCTGGTATTCCAATTCATTTTATGAGCGAAGGAAGAAGCGAAGATTTTCAGCAACATTTCTGCGGCACACACTTTTTTAACCCTGCGCGTTACTTAAAATTATTCGAAATCATTCCTGGTCCAAAAACTTCAACAGAGGTACTGGATTTCCTAAACGAATACGGATCTAAATTTTTAGGAAAAACTTCAGTTGTAGCCAAAGATACTCCTGCGTTTATTGGAAACAGAATTGGTATTTACGGTATTCAAAGTTTATTCCATTTAGTGAAAGAAATGGGACTGACAATTGAAGAAGTTGATAAATTAACTGGTCCTGTAATTGGTCGTCCAAAATCGGCTACTTTCCGTACGGTTGACGTGGTTGGTTTGGATACTTTGGTACACGTTGCCAATGGTATTTATGAAAACTGCCCTAACGACGAACAACACGAATTGTTTAAACTTCCGGATTTCGTCAACAAAATGATGGAAAACAATTGGCTTGGAAGCAAAACTGGACAAGGTTTCTACAAAAAAGTAGACAAAGACATTCTTTCTCTAGACTTAGATACTTTAGAATATCGTGCTGCAAAAAAAGCAAATTTTGCTACACTTGAATTGACAAAAACGATCGATAAACCTATCAACCGTTTTAAAGTTTTGGTAAAAGGAAAAGACAAAGCGGGAGAATTCTACCGCAAGAGTTTCGCCGGAATGTTTGCGTATGTATCTAATAGAATTCCTGAAATCTCAGACGAATTATACAAAATTGATGATGCGATGAAAGCTGGTTTTGGATGGGAAAATGGTCCATTCGAAATTTGGGACGCTATTGGTGTTGCCAACGGAATCGAAATCATGAAAGCAGAAGGTTTAGCACCAGCTGCATGGGTTACTGAAATGTTGGCTTCTGGGAGCGAAAGTTTCTACTCTGTAAAAGAAGGAGCAACTTATTTCTACAATATTCCAACAAAATCTCAAACGAAAGTTCCAGGACAAGATGCATTCATTATTCTGAACAACATCCGCGAAAGCAAAAAAGTTTGGAGCAATAGCGGTGCAATTATTCAGGATTTAGGAGATGGAATTTTGAACTTAGAATTCCAATCTAAAATGAATACTATTGGTGGCGATGTTCTTCAAGCGATCAATAAAGCAATCGACCTATCGGAGAAAGAATACCAAGGTTTAGTTATTGGAAACCAAGCAGCAAATTTCTCTGTTGGAGCCAATATCGGAATGATTTTTATGATGGCAGTTGAGCAAGAATATGACGAATTGAACATGGCAATCAAAATGTTCCAGGACACGATGATGCGCGTTCGTTATTCTTCTATTCCAGTTGTAGTTGCTCCTCACGGAATGACTTTTGGAGGTGGATGCGAAATGAGTTTACACGCTGATAAAGTAGTGGCTGCCGCAGAAACTTACATGGGATTAGTTGAATTTGGTGTTGGTGTACTTCCTGGTGGTGGCGGATCTAAAGAAATGGCGTTGAGAGCATCTGATTTATTCCGTAAAAACGATGTCGAATTGAATGTTCTTCAGGAATATTTCTTAACAATTGCAATGGCAAAAGTATCTACTTCAGGATACGAAGCTTTTGATACAGGACTTTTGCAACATGGTAAAGATATTATCGTGGTAAATAAAGACCGTCAGATCGCTGAAGCAAAAAAACATGCTTTGTTAATGGCAGAAGCAGGCTATACACAACCTATCAGAAGAACTGATGTTAAGGTTTTAGGGAAACAAGCATTAGGGATGTTCTTAGTGGGAACCGATCAAATGGAAGCTGGAAAATACATCTCTGAGCATGATAAAAAAATCGCTAACAAACTGGCTTACGTAATGGCTGGTGGTGATTTATCTGAAGCAACTTTAGTATCTGAACAATATTTATTAGATATCGAACGTGAAGCTTTCTTATCTCTTTGTACTGAGCGTAAGACTTTAGAGAGAATTCAATATATGTTAACTAAAGGAAAACCTTTAAGAAACTAGTATCAAGTAATAAGAATTAAGTATTAAGAGATGCACCAATTTGAAAAATTAAAAATTTGGCAAAAAGCAATGGATATTGCAGTTCATGTTTACGAAATATCCTTATTGTTACCCAATGACGAAAAATTCAATTTAATTCATCAAATTAAAAAATGTGCCGTTTCAATTCCTTCAAATATTGCTGAAGGATCTGGAAGAAATTCAGATAAAGAATTTATGCATTTTCTAGGAATTGCAAATGGTTCCACTTTTGAATTAATAACGCAATTAATACTTGCCAAAAGACTTAAACTTGTTCATGAAGATGTAGTTCAACCTACTATTAATCAATTAGTAGAGGTTTCAAATATGAATTTTTCATTTCAGAGATCATTAAAAGATAAAATCAACACAAATATTGGAAAATCTTAATACTTAATTCTCCAATCTTAATACAATCATTTATGAAAACAGCATATATAGTAAAAGCTTATCGTACAGCGGTAGGAAAAGCACCAAAAGGGGTTTTTAGATTTAAAAGACCTGATGAATTGGCTGCAGAAACCATTCAGTTTATGATGGATGAACTGCCTGATTTTGACAAAAAACGTATCGATGACGTAATGGTAGGAAATGCCATGCCGGAAGCAGAACAGGGACTTAACGTTGGACGTTTGATCTCTTTGATGGGATTAAAAGTAGAAGATGTTCCTGGTGTAACCGTAAACCGTTATTGTGCATCCGGACTAGAAACTATCGGAATGGCAACTGCTAAAATCCAATCAGGAATGGCAGATTGTATCATTGCTGGTGGTGCAGAAAGTATGAGTTTTATTCCGATGGGAGGTTACAAACCAACTCCAGATTATAAAGTAGCGGCTGCAGGTCACGAAGATTACTACTGGGGAATGGGTTTAACTGCAGAAGCCGTTGCCAACCAATATAAAATTTCGAGAGAAGATCAAGATGAGTTTGCTTATAACTCTCACATGAAAGCCTTGAAAGCACAAGCAGAAGGAAAATTCGATAAACAAATCGTTCCTATTACAGTAGAACAGACTTTCATCAATGAAAATGGTAAAAAAGAAACTAAATCTTACGTTGTAAAACAAGACGAAGGCCCAAGAGCAGGAACATCTGTTGCTGCCTTATCTGGACTAAGACCTGTTTTTGCAGCTGATGGAAGCGTTACAGCAGGTAACTCCTCACAAATGAGTGATGGTGCTGCCTTTGTCTTAATCATGAGTGAGGACATGGTTAAAGAATTAAACCTGGAACCAATTGCTAGATTAGTAAATTTTGCTTCTTCTGGTGTTGAGCCAAGAATTATGGGTATCGGGCCAGTAAAAGCGATTCCGAAAGCATTAAAACAAGCAGGTTTAGAGTTGAAAGATATTGACTTAGTCGAATTGAATGAGGCTTTTGCTTCTCAATCTTTGGCTGTAATTCGTGAGTTAGGATTAAATCCGGATATCGTAAACGTAAACGGAGGAGCAATCGCTTTAGGACATCCACTAGGTTGTACAGGGGCAAAACTTTCTGTTCAATTATTCGACGAAATGAAACGCAGAGGGAACAAATACGGAATCGTGAGTATGTGTGTTGGAACCGGACAAGGAAGCGCAGGGATTTACGAGGTACTATAGATAAAGCATTCTTTCTTATTCGTCATTGCGAGGAACGAAGCAACCTCGCTAACAATAACGCAAAGTTTTATTTTGCAATGTGATTGCTTCGTTCCTCGCAATGACAAGATTAGGGAATAAAATCATAAATAAAAAACATACAAAAACAAAAGCAATGGCAGATACAATCGAAAAAAACGTAACCCGTGGTGGTCAGTTTTTAGTTAAAGAAACAAAGTGCGAAGATATCTTTACACCAGAAGATTTTTCGGAAGAGCAATTAATGATGCGTGACTCTGTAAAAGAGTTCGTTGACAAAGAATTATGGGCGCACAAAGATCGTTTTGAAAAGAAAGATTATGCGTATACAGAATCATCTATGCGTAAAGCGGGTGAATTAGGACTTTTGGGAGTTGCAGTTCCTGAAGAATACGGCGGATTAGGAATGGGATTCGTATCGACAATGTTAGTTTGTGATTACATTTCTGGTGCAACAGGTTCTTTCTCAACTGCTTTTGGAGCACATACCGGAATTGGTACTATGCCAATTACCCTTTATGGTTCTGAAGAGCAAAAGAAAAAATACGTTCCTAAATTGGCTTCTGGCGAATGGTTTGGAGCATATTGCTTGACTGAGCCAGGTGCAGGATCTGATGCCAACTCTGGAAAAACAAAAGCGGTTTTGTCTGAAGATGGAACACATTATAAAATTACAGGTCAAAAAATGTGGATTTCGAATGCAGGTTTCTGTAGCCTTTTCATCGTTTTTGCGCGTATTGGTGATGATAAAAATATTACTGGTTTTATCGTAGAAAACGATCCGTCAAACGGAATTTCTATGAATGAAGAAGAGCATAAATTAGGAATCCGTGCTTCTTCTACGCGTCAGGTTTTCTTTAATGATACTAAAGTTCCTGTAGAAAACATGTTGTCTGAAAGAGGAAACGGTTTCAAAATTGCAATGAATGCTTTGAACGTTGGTCGTATCAAATTGGCTGCCGCTTGTCTGGACGCACAACGTAGAGTAACTTCAGGAGCAGTAAAATATTCAAACGAAAGAATTCAGTTTAATACAGCAATTTCAAGTTTTGGTGCTATTCGTTCAAAATTAGCCGAAATGGCAACAAACTGTTACGCAGGTGAAAGTGCCTCTTACAGAGCTGCAAAAGATATCGAAGACAGAATTGCTGCTCGTGAAGCAGAAGGATCTACACATCAGGAAGCTGAATTAAAAGGTGTTGAAGAATATGCTATAGAATGTTCTATTTTGAAAGTAGCCGTTTCTGAAGATGTTCAGAACTGTGCCGATGAAGGAATTCAGGTTTTTGGCGGAATGGGCTTCTCTGAAGATACACCGATGGAAAGTGCCTGGAGAGATGCTCGTATCGCTCGTATCTACGAAGGAACAAACGAAATCAACAGAATGCTTTCTGTAGGAATGCTGATCAAAAAAGCAATGAAAGGTCATGTTGATCTACTAGGACCAGCTATGAAAGTTCAGGAAGAATTGATGGGAATTCCTTCTTTTGACACTCCGGATTTATCTGAATTATTTGCTGAAGAAAAAGGAATACTTGCTAATCTGAAAAAAGTTTTCTTGATGGTTGCCGGAAGTGCTGTACAAAAATACGGACCAGATTTAGATTCTCACCAACAGTTATTAATGGCTGCTTCAGACATCTTGATCGAAATCTATATGGCTGAAAGTACTATTTTAAGAACCGAGAAATTGGCCAAAAAAGAAGGTGAAGCTAAAGTACAAGAGCAAATTGCTATGGCAAAATTATACTTATACAAAGCTGTAGATATCGTAAACTCTAAAGGAAAAGAAGGAATTATTTCTTTTGCTGAAGGTGACGAGCAACGTATGATGCTAATGGGATTAAAACGTTTTACAAAATACACAAACAATCCAAATGTTGTAGCTTTAAGAGAGGTTATTACATCTAAATTAGTGGCAGAAAACGAATACTGCTTCTAATATAAAAATAGTTTTTAGCTTTTAATTTTGTTTAAACCCGCACTTGTCCGAAACAGTGCGGGTTTATTTTTTACCAATATAAGTTGTATCAATTCATTTAAAAAAATACTGACTTTTTACCTAATATACCTTTTGTTATTTTTTATTTCAACCTTTACGTTTATAAAATTTCGTTTACAACACGCTACATATATTATCTTAGATAATACCATTTCACAAATCTTTATTAAAATTGATTTTCTGTTGCATATTCTATAGTAAATTTTTACTTCTAATGTTTTATCTTTAGCATTTCAAAAAACTAAAAGCTTAAAAATGAAACAAATTCACCTACTCGCCTTCTTTTTATTGTGTTTGTATACCACAAATACTTTTGCACAAAAAAACAAAAAACTGGACATTATCGCCTATTATACGGGTGATGACAAACTCATTGATGATTATGAAGTTTCTCAAATCGACCAAATCATTTTTAGCTTTTGTCATTTAAAAGAAGGGAAATTAAATGTAGATTCTGCCAAAGATTCAACAACTATACAACATTTGGTTGCCCTAAAAGCAAAAAATCCACAACTAAAAATTGTACTTTCTCTTGGAGGTTGGGGTGGTTGCGAGCCTTGTTCTGCCGCTTTTTCTACAGCAGAAGGAAGATTCACTTTTGCAAAATCTGTAAAACAAGTAAGTGATTATTTTAAAGTAGATGGGCTGGACCTCGACTGGGAATATCCAACGATAGAAGGGCTTCCGGGACATTTATACCAAGCAGTTGACAAAACCAACTTTACTGAGTTAATAAAAATTTTGCGCTCTACACTAGGCAAAAAATACGAACTGAGTTTTGCAGCCGGAGGTTTTCAAAAATATTTAGATGAATCTGTCGAGTGGAAAAAAATAATGCCTTTGGTCAATCGTGTCAATATTATGAGTTATGATTTAGTAAATGGATATTCAAAAGTTACGGGACATCATACGCCATTATTTAGTACGAATACAAAGGAAGAGTCGGTTGATAAAGCCGTTTCCTATTTATTAAAATTAGGTATTCCTTCTGAAAAATTAGTTATTGGAGGTGCTTTTTACACAAGAACATGGAAAAATGTTGCCAATATAAATAACGGTTTATACCAAGCAGGAGAACATGTTGAAGGTGTAAATTATAAAAATTTTGCCACTACCTATACCGAATCAAA
This sequence comes from Flavobacterium flavipigmentatum, assembly GCF_020911905.1. Lineage (NCBI taxonomy): Bacteria > Pseudomonadati > Bacteroidota > Flavobacteriia > Flavobacteriales > Flavobacteriaceae > Flavobacterium > Flavobacterium flavipigmentatum. Next base: position 4,082,444 of record NZ_CP087133.1, read on the forward strand.
TGGCTGGAAATATTTCTGGGATGACAAAGCAAAGGCACCTTATTGGTACAATGAAAGTACCAAAACATTTGCAACCGGAGATGATATTCGTTCTGTGAAAGCAAAAACAGAATATGCAAAAACTAAAAAATTAGGTGGAATTATGTTTTGGGAACTCACATTAGATGTTACGCAAAATGGCTTACTAAATGCTATTTACGAAGTAAAAAAACAGAATTAGAGAATTCAAAAAAACAGAAAGTGCAGTTGTTTTAATTGCTCTTTCTGTTTTTAATAATTTAACTTTCAATAATTAAATTGCTTATTATTTTAATTCATTTGCCTTGGATGCTCTAATGTTTCCATCGTAAGAAATAGGAGCTCTTTTATTACTATTGATAGAGACTGTGGTTCCTCCTTCAAAATAAATCATTAAAAAAATAGTGTAAACATCTTCTTTTCCTTTTACCGAAGTTTTGACTTCGTAATGTTTTTTCTTTTTTTCAATTTTTAAATTCTCAGGTTTTCCTTCAAATTTAATTCCGCCATCATTAGAACCATATCCTACATTAAAAGCACGTCCAAAAAAGGGTAAATCACACTTGATTTTATCCTCTGTAAACTTCAAAAAATAAGTATTGAAATCAATTATGATAGTTCGAAAACCTTGTGGCAAAACTCTCTCTGCATCAAAAACAAAATTTTTATTTTCGATTAATGCTTCAATTTCCTTTTCTTTTTTTAGCTTCTCTTGTGCTTTCAATTCTTTTTTGGGCATTTTTTGGGCATGAACTTGAGTATTCAAAAAACAAACTAATAGTAGTAAAATTGATATTTTAGATTTCATAAACAAAAATTTAAAAGTTCTACATCTATAATTTAAAGAAGGGATATTTACTTTTTCTCAAATCGCATCATGGCAATATCACCAGAAATAAAAGTCAATACCTTACCATCCTCAGTAATATCATAACTGGTTATTTTTTGTAAGGTATTCATATAAACCTGTTCGCCTTGTCCGTCTACACACATCATTTTGGTACTTATCATCGGATGTTCACTAAAATTTATTTTATGTCCCTCTACAGCCAGTTTTCCTGTGTAGGAATTACAACTATTATTGCCTGAAACCTGACTTTCTTTTACATTAAAAGTAATGATAGGTTTTTTGTTTGGATACAAACCATCAAAAGCTATTCTTGGTCCTGTGATGTAATTCAATTCCCAACTTCCATCGAGTTTTGCAACTGCATCACCTTTTTTACATTTGAAAATACTACAAGAAGCTAAAACAACTCCCAAAAAAACTAAAGTTAAAACTTTCTTTATCATGATATTAGTGATTAAATTAAAAAAATGAAGAGCTCATTTCAAAATCACGTACTAATTTACATATAAATTATGAGTTCCTATCTCAAAGCAATCTTAATTTATATGGCTAGTTTGAGATTTATTTAACTTTTTACGGCCAAGTTTGTCGGCATTTTAGACTAAATTTACTTAATTATTTAACTTTAAAAGCCTCTCAAATGAAAAAGATACTAATTTCTTTAGCTATAATTACTGCAATATTTATTGGATGTAAGACTAATACAAAATCAGCAGACAGTAAAACTTTGACCATTACCCTCGAGCCAAAAAGCAATAGTACCGTAACAGGAACAGCTACTTTTACAGAAAAAAACGGAAAAGTAACTTTTGTAGCCAAAATGGCCGGTTTAGAACCGGGTGTTCATGCAATACACATTCACGAAAAATCTGATTGTACTGCTGCAGACGGAAGTTCTGCGGGAGGACACTGGAATCCAACCTTTAAAAAACATGGAAAATGGGGAGTTGGAGAATATCACAAAGGCGATATTGGTAACTTTACAGCTGATGCAAAAGGTAACGGAACCATTACCATGACCACAGACGAATGGTCAATTGGCGGAGATGACGAAACCAAAAACATTTTAGGAAAAGGTTTGATTGTACATCAGGGAGCAGATGATTTTACCTCGCAACCAGCAGGTAATGCTGGCGCAAGAGTTGCTTGTTCGGGGATTATTAAATAATTTTTTAATAGAAAATCTCTTTTGTGGAACATCCAGAGCCTCTATATTTTAAAAATGCAGATGAATGGCGAGAATGGTTGCATGAGAACCATGCGAGTTCAAAAGGTATTCATTTAATTTTTTATAAAGTGAGTAGCATCAGCGAAAGCATGCGCTGGGAAGAAGCCGTTCAGGTAGCCCTTTGTTATGGATGGATCGACTCTACTGTTCGTAAAATAGACGAAGACTGCAGAAAACAATTTTTTTCGCCCAGAAAAGACAAAAGTGTTTGGAGTAAACTGAACAAAACTTATATTGAGAAACTGATAGAGAACGATTTGATGCATCAAAGTGGTTTGGCAAAAATTGCGGTCGCCAAACAAAATGGTTCCTGGAATTCGCTGGATGCAGTTGAGGAGTTGCTATTGCCGGAAGATCTTCAATTAGCTTTTGAAGCTAATAAAATAGCCTTTGATAATTATCTGAATTTTAGTAAAACATACCGAAAAAGTTATTTGTACTGGCTCAATCAGGCTAAAAGAATGGATACCCGAAATAATAGAATTGCAGAAATTATTGCCCTTTGTGCGCAAAATAAAAAAGCAAGAGATTAATTTTAGATTTGAAAAAATCTCATTGAATACTTAAAAACAATGACCACTATTTTTAACAAAAATCAGTGGTTATTTAATTTTAAATCAATTTTAAAACCAGAAAAAGATATAGCTTTGTAATCTCAAATAAATGTAATGATTAACCCATCGGCTCCAGGTTGGATAGATAAGTTTTTTAGCGAACAAAAGATTTCAGAATTGATTCCTTTTGAGACTGCAGACACCTTCTATGATAAAGTAAGAGAAACTGGTTTTATCTACGGTCATATTATTGGTATAGACTCTCAGATACCAATTACAATAAAAGGGTGGTTTAAAACCGAAATCTCAAAAGCAGCTTTATTAAATACTCTTTATGGTGTCTTTTGCTTAGAAAAAAGAAATTCTGAGCCGAATAACTTTATTAGCGAAGTTTTAAAATTTTATAAAGAAATGAGTCCGGAAGGTTTTAATTTATTTAAAATTTTGCTTCCAAAAGATACTCCTTCCCTTTCTTTAGAAAATGTAATTGACCAAAGAGTTCAAACAAACGATAGTATCATTAGTAAAAACTTTTCTCATTTGGTTACCAATGCCTTGTTATTTATTGATGTTTTAGCTTTTAGACATTATCTGGAACACGGTGTTATTCAGGAAAAATATTTAAAAAGGATTGAAGAAACTGTTCTTGGCGTTGTAGGTTTGGCTTTAAGAACGAAAACCGTCAAATCGCAATATGATGATTTGCTGATCAAACTTTTTGAAGCCTCAATTCGTTATTCAAAATTTTCAAAAGTAACGGTTGATACACTAGAAACCTTAGAATTAGAATATTTCGGAAATAAATTAGAACAATATTATTTAATCGATATGGCTGGGATGGCCTTATGGAGCGATGGTATTGTAGAAAATGAAGAAGCATACTTTTTGTATTCTTTGGGTTCAAAACTTTCGGTTCCAGATGAGTTTGTGACCAAAAGCATCACAACGACCAACCATTTTATCACTACCCATAAAAAGAAGATTCCTTATTTTAATTACTCAAATCCTGTAAAACATTTTTACGATCAGATGACGCACAGTGTCGTAAAACTGATAACAAGAAATAAAAACAGACTAATAAAAGAGATTGTACAAAGTAAAGAATTGATGATTTTACTGGCCCATTCTACACATCGCGATCTTGATGCTAAAGAAAAGAAAAAAGTTAAAAAGCAAATTTTGGATATCTGCAAAACGATCCCGTCATTGACGATATTTTTACTTCCAGGCGGAGGATTATTATTGCCGATATTAATCAAGTTTATCCCTACGATGCTGCCCTCTGCATTCAACGAGAATTTAGACGAAAACGAATAAAAAAAATCGCCCTTGTGAGGCGATTTTACTTTTTATAAATTATTCAGTTGATAAACATCATCTAGTTCATCATTCGAACTAATATTTACTTCTAAGTCGGTTACAAAGCCCGAATTCAAACCGTAAACCCATCCGTGCAACATTAATTCCTGACCATTTTGCCAAGCTCCTTGTACAATAGATGTTTTGGCCAGATTGTATACTTGCTCTTTTGCATTGATTTCTACAAAGGCATTAAAACGCTCCGTTTCATCTTCAATAGCATTCAAATATTTATCATGCAAACGGTACTCGTCTTTAATATGGCGAATCCAGTTGTCGATAATTCCCACTGACATATTGCCCATAGCAGCTTTTACACCACCACAACCATAATGGCCACATACAATTACGTGTTTAACTTTTAGAACGTTTACAGCATAATCCAGGACGCTCAGCATATTCATGTCTGAATGCACAACCATGTTGGCAATGTTACGGTGAACAAAAACTTCTCCTGGTTTTGCACCAATAATTTCGTTTGCAGGAACACGACTGTCAGAACAACCAATCCATAACAATGGCGGCGTTTGTCCTTTGGCTAAATCTGCAAAATAATTGGGATCTAATGCTAATGATTTTTCTACCCACTCTTTATTGTTTTCTAATATTTGCTTATAAAAATCTTTCATTTTTTTAAATTTTTGGCTGGCATTTCTGTGTAATTAGGCTTATCAAAAAGAACGTTGTAACAAAGTTACTTAAAATTTTAATATCTCCTATTACCCAGAAAAACCATAAATTTATTTAACCTTTTTTAAAAATCTTCTTTACTATCTTTTTTTATTATTTGCCTTTTCGCTACATCATAATAATGCTCAATAGAGACGTGATTGTTTACTTCGGGCGTATTTTCTAATTTGTATGCCTTTTTAAATCCTTTTAATTTTACTTTGATGTTTTCATCAATAGCACGGGTTTCTTTAAACTCACGAATCAAATCCAGGACATCATGCGCGATATATTCTGTATCATGTGCATTGATGATTACTTTTGAATTTTGAGGAATCTCACTCAGCGTTTCTTTGATTGCTGCTTTATTCAAAAACGAAACCTCCTGTGCCAAATCGATATGAATGATATCTCCATCTTCATACTCTTCTTTTTTGAAACTGTAGGCTCTTTTTAGGTTTCCTCTCAAAACAAAAATAACGCTAATCACAATTCCTAATGCAACCCCTTTTAGCAAATCTGTCGCTACAACAAATACTAAAGTGGCAATAAATGGAATAAATTGATAAACTTTATCTTTTTTCCAAAAATGAATAACTGTAGAAGGCTTGGCTAATTTGTATCCAACCAAAATCAAAACAGTTGCTAAAGTTGCCAATGGAATTTTGTTTAGAATATTGGGAATCGCTAAAACACTTATCATCAAGAGCACGCCGTGAATAATTGTAGACATTTTAGATTTTGCCCCTGCACTATTATTTGCTGACGATCTTACTACAACCGATGTCATGGGTAAACCTCCTAATAATGAACTTAAAACATTTCCAATTCCTTGGGCTCTAAGCTCTACATTGGTATTGGTATATCGCTTTTGAATATCCATTCTATCTGCTGCCTCAATACATAATAACGTTTCGATAGAGGCTACAACGGCAATTGTTACTCCGGTAATCCAAACTCTACCTTGGGTAACCGCAGTAAAATCAGGAAGAATCAGGATAGATTTAAATTCATCAAAAGATTTTGGGACAGGTAAAGAAACCAGATGTTCTTTTGAAATAGCCAATGGACTTCCTGATGAAATAAAAATTTCATTCAAAATCACTCCAGCCAAAACCGCTATTAATGCGCCTGGAACTAGTTTTAATTTCTTTAAAAAAGAAACTTTATCCCAAGATATTAAAATAACAAAAGAAACTAGCGATATGACAACTGCTCCCAACTGAACATGATTGATTGCATCGAAAAGGAACGAAAACGTATTGGTTCCGTCATGCTGAATAAAAGCCTGATCACCTTCAAAATCTGCATCGTAACCAAAAGCGTGAGGCAATTGTTTTAAGATGATAATGATTCCGATACCGGCTAACATTCCTTCTATTACATTGGTCGGAAAATAATTTGAAATACTTCCTGCTTTTAAAAACCCTAACGCTAATTGAATTAGTCCTGCAATAAAAACAGACATCAAAAATACATCAAAAGCACCAAAACTTGTTATCGCAGTTAACACTATTGCTGTCAAACCAGCTGCAGGCCCGGAAACGCTAATGTGAGATTGGCTCAAATAGCCTACGACTATACCACCAATAACACCAGAAATAATACCTGAAAATAAAGGCGCTCCAGATGCCATTGCAATACCCAAACACAATGGAAGGGCCACTAAGAAAACTACTAAACCTGAAGCGAAATCAGATTTGAGATTGGCAAAAAGATTGATTTTTTTTGTCATAATACAATACTAAAAAATTATTTATAAAGGTACGAATCTATTTACATAAATGTGGATTCGCGAAAAAATAATGGGAAGTATTATATCAAGTTCGGTGGTGGAGCAAATATGCTCGGAGAAATATTATCTAATTTTACAATATTTTCTGAAAGTATCAATTTTGATTCTGTAACGACAAAAAATATAAATTCATGCTCAAAAACAGGAGAATAAACAGCTGCTTTTAATTCTTTATGCGCCTTTTCTTCTTCAGAAAAACTAAAAAATATTGACGTATCACTGCTTTTCTTGATCACCGTTACAATAGTAGGTGTTGACAAGAATGCAATAAATATAAATAAAAGTATCTGAGCAATTAATTTCATTTGAGCAAAAATAGAATTTAACAAATAAAATCAGCGCAAGAAGGAGAAAAATTTATACAAATTTAACATTCCTAAGAAACAAGCCAAACAAAATCTTATCAGACTCTAGTTATAAAAAAATCAAAAACAGCGCTTTACAATTCTTCCTCAAGCCATGCGCGCATCATCCAGATTGTTTTTTCTTGCTCAGCAATAAAGTCGCTCATCATAGAATTGGTTCCCTCATCGCTGATTTCTCCAGATTTATTCAAAATTTCTCTTTCAATTTTTAATAAATCAGACAAAGAATGAACGATTAATTGAACTGCTTTCTCATCATTAGAAATATTTTTACCTACAGTAAGTTTATTGTTTTTAATATAATCTTCGAAAGTATGTAAGGGTGTCCCGCCAATTGTTAAAACTCTTTCGGCTATCATGTCTATTTTTAGTTGTGAATCTGTATACAACTCTTCAAATTTTACATGTAAATCAAAGAATCGTTTTCCACGAATATTCCAATGAATTCCTCTTAAATTTTGATAATATACCTGAAAATTGGCCAATAAAATATTTAACTTTTCTACTAATAATTCTGATTCTTTTACGGGTAATCCTAAAATATTTGTTTTCATGATTTTTAAATTTACAGTATACAACTACAAATTTAAGCTAAGTTTTTTAAAATTATTATAAATAAAAATTATATTTCATTATTTTTGCATCAAAAAATACTATCCAAATGACGATAACTCAATTACAATATGTATTAGCTGTTGCCGAACACAAAAATTTTACGCTGGCTGCAGAAAAATGTTTTGTGACTCAGCCGACTTTGAGCATGCAAATTCAAAAAATTGAAGAAGAACTTAATATCCAGATTTTTGATCGAACAAAAAAGCCTATCCAACTTACCGATATTGGCCAAAAAATTGTAAATCAAGCCAAGAATATTGTTAATGAAGCCAATAGAATTAAAGATATTGTAGAACAGCAGAAAGGTTTTATTGGTGGCGAATTTCGTTTAGGAATCATTCCGACCATCATGCCAACGCTTTTACCAATGTTCCTGAATAATTTTATAAAAAAATATCCAAAAGTAAAATTATTAATCGAAGAATTAAATACAGACGAAATTATTGTAAAATTGAAAAATGGTCATCTGGACGCTGCGATTGCCGCTACGCCGCTGGAAGATGAAAAAATAAAAGAAATTGTTTTGTATTTTGAGCCTTTTGTCGCCTATATACCAGAGCATCACGCAAGTTTTGAAAAGCAGGAAATTGAAGTTTCTGATTTGAATCTGAATGAAATATTGCTTTTGCAGGATGGCCATTGTTTTAGAGATGGCATTTTAAATTTATGCAAAAATGGTTCAGACATCGACCAAAATAATTTTCAAATTCAGAGCGGAAGTTTTGAAACCTTAATAAAACTGGCAGACGAAGGGTTGGGTACGACATTGCTTCCGTACTTGCATACTTTAGATTTGAAAGATTCAGACAAATTAAAACTTCGCAACTTTAAGGAACCAAAACCCGCTCGCGAAGTAAGCTTAATTTACCCCAAAAGTGAATTGAAAATGCAAATCATAGACGCACTTCGCTCTACCATTGCAGGAGTTGTAAAAGGCGCAATTGTTTTTCAAAATGTGCAAATAGTGAGTCCGCTCTCTAAAAAATAGACCCTAAAAAAGGAGCCGATTTGGCTCCTTTTTTTATACTTTGATTAATAATAAACTTGGTTCTAATTCTGGTTTTTCAATTATAAAATTTAATAACCATTCTTGCAATTGCTCCATCTCGTATGGTAAGAGCGTTTTTATTGCTTTTTCTAACTCTTTATAGAAAAGTATCGGATCAAAACTCACTCGTTCAAGTATTGATTTTGTGTAATCAAACATCATTTTTGACATGGTAAAATAAGATTTTGGGGTTTATCTTTATTTTTAAACTCCCGGTAAAAGTAAACAAATAACAAATATAACAACAGTATTTAACTATTTTTTTTGAAAGTTTTATTAACGAAAACGTTTTCTGAATAATTATAAATCAATATAGAATTATTCTAAATAGCTTATTTTTAAGCCTTTTTAGTTGCTCTGAACATCTCTCGTTTTCCTGGCGGTCCTGCCAATTTTTCTACAACAAAACCCACCTCAATCATACTTCTTTTTACAACACCTCGCGCTGCGTATGTTACCAAAACGCCATTTGGCTTTAAACTATTGTACATTTTTCTAAAAATTTCGGTACTCCACAACTCGGGTTGCACTCGAAATCCAAAGGCATCAAAGTAAATCAAATCAAAAATTTCTAAATCGTCTATTTCATCAAAAAATTGTTTTCTTTTGGTTAACGAAAAACTCCTGCTTAACATCACCTTTTGGTTCCATTCGCACTCGTGCATTTTTTTAAATATATCTTCAAACGGTGAAGCTTCCAGCTCAGCAACATAATTCATCTGCAAAACTTCTTCTGCAGGAACCGGATACGCTTCTACTCCAACATAATTTATAGGTTGCGTTTTTAAATTTGACTCTAAAAAAGTGATAAATGCATTCAAACCAGTTCCAAAACCAATTTCAAGCAACGAAACCTCTTTATTTTCAAACAATGAGAGACCGTTTTTTATAAAAACATGTTTGGCTTCCTGAATGGCTCCGTGTTTTGAGTGATAGCATTCATCCCATTCATCCAAATGAATTGTAGTTGAGCCATCTAGCGTTTTAATTATTTCTCTTTTCACTTTTTTAAAATTTATTGTAAGGCCTAACCGATTTTAAAATCGGATTATGAGTCAAATTTAGTCAAAACAAATGCGTAAAGCCTTAAAAAACCACACGTTTTTCATAAATTCTTTATAAAAATGTCTTAAATTTTTAAGTTTATTATAAGATAGATAAATCTCAGTCAAACGGTATAAATAATGCAGTTTTAGTAAGTAAATTATATATTTTTATTTAATTTTGCATATTACAAATTCTATTTACACCAAATCATTGCTTTAGATTTTTTCTATAGAAATGAATTTTACAATAAAACCTTACATAATTATGAGTACAACTCAAACAAGCAAAATTGAAATCAGAAAAGCCACTTCATCAAAAATAGATGCGGTAGACTTTGAAAACTTAAGCTTTGGTGCTGTTTTTACAGACCATTTATTTGAATGTGATTTTAAAAATGGTCAGTGGCAAAATCCTGTCATTAAGCCTTACGCGCCCATTTTAATGGATCCTTCATCAAAAGTCTTTCACTACGGGCAAGCTATTTTTGAGGGAATGAAAGCTTACAAAGACGACAATAATGATGTTTGGTTGTTTAGACCTGATGAAAACTACAAGCGTTTTAATAAATCTGCAACCCGTATGGCAATGCCAGAAGTTCCGGAGGATATTTTTATGGATGGTTTGAATGAATTATTGAAATTAGACAAAGACTGGATTCAGAAAGGAAACGGAAGCAGCATGTACATTCGACCATTTATGATTGCAACTGGGGCCGGTGTTGTTGCTAATCCATCTGAAGAATACAAATTTATGATTTTACTTTCTCCTGCAAAATCCTATTATTCTGGAGAAGTAAAAGTAATTATTGCAGAGCATTACAGTAGAGCTGCCAACGGTGGCATCGGAGCGGCAAAAGCTGCAGGAAATTACGCAGCGCAATTTTACCCAACAACTTTGGCCAATAAAGAAGGTTTTCAGCAAATAATCTGGACAGACGATGCCACGCACACCAAACTGGAAGAAGCGGGAACAATGAATGTCTTTTTTAGAATAAATGACACTTTGCTGACAGCACCTACAAGCGAAAGAATTTTAGACGGTATCACCAGAAAAAGTTTGATTGCAATGGCTGAAAAAGAAGGTCTAAATGTTGATGTACGCCCTGTTATTGTTTCTGAATTGGTAGAGGCTGTAAAAAATGGTTCTCTAAAAGAAATTTTTGGTGCCGGAACCGCTGCAGTTGTAAGCGTTATCAAGGGATTTTCGTATCAGGATGTTTATTACGAAATGGCTCCTGTTGAGAATTCTTATGCTTCTCTTTTAAAAGAAAAACTAACAAATCTTCAAAACAAACTTTCAGAAGATACTTTTGGATGGACTGTAAAAGTTCAATAACTAAAAGATAATTATAAAAACAAACCCGACAGATTTTAAAATTTGTCGGGTTTTCTATTTTATAAAAGTTTTGAAAAATCAGGTTTAAAATAATTTGGTCCTTTCATTACCTTTCCGTCTTCACGATAAATTGGCTGTCCGTCTTCGCCTAATTTACTCATATTACTGCGCTGGATTTCATCAAAAACAGCTTCAATTTTACCCTGCAAACCATGTTCTATAATTGTTCCGCACAAAATGTACATCATATCCCCAAGTGCATCAGCAATTTCTACTAAATCCTTATTGTGTACTGCTTCCAGATATTCCTCATTTTCTTCTTTCATCAAATTATAACGCAAAATATTTTTGGCTTGACCCAAGTCTGCAATGGGAGTTTCGCTATGACCGATTTTAAAAGCAGTATGAAACTCTTTCACCGCATCAAGTTGTTTTTTCATAATTTTTATTTGATTAAATGAGCGGCCAAATTAGCAACAATTCATATACAATTAGCTATTTTTGTCAAAAAAAATTAAAATCATGTTTAGTCAGGGACAATTAATATTTGGATTATGTTTTTTTATCGCATTTGTAATAGCTATTGTATTTGCTTATAGAAAAGATTTAGCATTACACAAGATTTTTTACAAAGGAAATTATAAAGTATTGATCGCTTTTCTTCTTTTTATCACGATCCTTTTTGTCATTAAAATATTTTTGAAGCGATAATTCGGCTAAATTTTTAGGGATTTAATTCAAAAATATTTTTAAGATTTATACCCGCAAAGGTTTGTTATTTTTTGTCTAAAAACGTTTTTTGTTTGAACCACTATTTTCAAAAAGCGAGTAATATTTTGCTTTCTTATAGTACGACTACTAATAAAATTTATAACTTTACGACTCAAACAATACATTACCGATGAAAATCTTAAAATATTTATTCCTTTTATTATTACTAAGCTTTATTGCTCTCACCGTTTTTGTAGCGACTCAAAAAGGCGATTTTTCTGTAGAAAGAAGTAAAGTGATCAATTCACCAAAAGCTACTGTTTATAGTTATGTAAATGATTTTAGAAACTTTGAAGATTTTGAATCATGGGCAGTTGAAGATCCGTCTGTAAAAATTGTATTTCCTGAAAAAACGATTGGTAATGGCGCTTCTTATTCCTGGAGTGGGGATGAGGGAACGGGAAATGCGATAACATTGGAAGCCAAAGAAGGCGAAAGTATTCATCAGAAAATGAACTACGACGGTAATGAAGCAGATATTAATTGGATTTTTAAAGATACTCTGGCCGGAAAAACAAAAGTGACATGGAAAGCTACAGGAACAATGAGTTTTTTATTTAAAATCTACACGGCTTTAAATGGTGGGTCAGATAATATAATTGGAACAATTTCAGAAAAAAGCTTGGCCAATATTGATAAAAATTTAGATTACGAAACCAAGACTTTTGCAATAAAAGTAAACGGTCTCGTTAAGAAAACTGAAGTTTTTTACATCAAGCAAACTTTTACTAGCGAAATAAAAAAAGTTAATAAAAATGCGCGTATCGTAATTCCGAAACTTATGGAGTTTTGTAAAACGGGTAATTTAATTCAGAGAGGAAAACCTTTTATCATTTACCATACGTACGACACCGTTACGGGTCTGGCAAAAATATCGATCTGTTTGCCTATTAATAAAGAAATTTTTACCAGTTCCGGAAGTGATATTTTGGCTGGAAAACTCAATTCTTTTGAAGCCGTAAAATCTACATTAACGGGAGACTACACGCATTTAGACAAAGCCATTACAAAAACCAGAGTCTTTATCAACAAAGAAAAATTAACCCCAGAACTTAGCTGGTCACATCTGGAAATTTTAGCAATTAACAAAATGGATGTTAAAAGTCCGTCAAAACTAATGACTGAAATCTATTTGCCGGTAAAACCAAAAGTAGCACCGATAACAATAGCTCCTGTCTACAAACCTCAAACTACAGAACCTATTCCTACGCCAGTAGAAAAACCTGCTAAACAAGAAGAAGAGCAATCTGAATTTTAAAAAAAAGTTTCGTTTTAAACCTTTTGTCCTAAATTCATTCTAACAAGATAAAGAATCAGACTTGACAAACGAGGAGGAATTTATAGCACAATTATTAAATCCTAAAACGCAAAATACTGCGTTTCAAAAACTCTTGTCAGAATATCAAAGACCTTTGTATTCTCACATTCGGAACATTGTTTTGAATCATGATGATGCCGATGATGTTTTGCAAAATACATTTGTAAAAGTTTTTCAATATTTAAAAAATTTCAAAGGTGAAAGCAAATTGTTTTCATGGATGTACCGCATAGCTACTAACGAAGCGTTGACTTTTTTAAATCAAAAGGCAAAATTAAACCAGCTCACATCTGAAGCTTTACAAAATAAAACCATTGACAATCTTCCTGCCGATGTATATTTTGATGGAAGCGAGATTCAGATAAAACTTCAAAAAGCGATAGCAACATTGCCTCAAAAACAGCAGTTGGTCTTTAAAATGAAGTATTTTGAAGAATTAAAATATGAAGAAATAGCCGAAATTTTGGGTACTTCTGTGGGTGCATTAAAAGCTTCCTATCATCATGCTGTAAAAAAAATTGAATTATATGTTACCACAAATTAAACCTTTTGGCAAAACAGATATCTTATAGACACTATGAAAACATTTAAATTAGAAAACGAGCCAAAAATTAAATCTGGATTTAAAACTCCTGAGGATTATTTTGATACTTTTTCGACTAAGGTTTTGGAACAAGTAGACAAAAAAGAAGTAAAAGTTATTGCCCTTAACAGACGTAAAAAAGTGATCTCTATGTTTGCTGCAGCTGTAATCTTGATCGGATTAATGATTCCGATAGTAAATAATTACAATAGCAAATCAAAAGAACTTGATGCTGAGACTTTAGAAACCTATTTATCGTATCAGTCAAATTTAAACCAATATGATTTAATTAAAGAATTAGACAATACTGACATTCAAAAATTGGGCAAAAATGTAGCACTTGAAGATGAAACGATAGAAGATATTTTATCATCTAATCCAAATATTGAAAACTTAATTTCGGAATAACTAAATTTTAAAAAGATGAAAATCAAAAACATACTATCAATACTTTTCTTTCTGGTCAGCTTTTCATTTTATGCACAAAATGGAAACCTAGATGAAAAACGTGAAAAAATAAAAGAATACAAAGTTGCTTTTTTAACGACTGAACTCGAACTTACTTCAGCAGAAGCTGAAAAATTTTGGCCGATTTATAACGCTTATGATGACAAACAATTTGAATTGCGTCATGATAAGATGAAAACGTATCTACGCAAATTGAATGACGATACTATTAATTCGATTTCAGAAAAAGAGGCTACTACGCTTTTATCACAAATAGAAAGTACAGATAAAGAATTGTATTTGTTAAAAGAAAAATACATTCAAAGCCTAAAAAAAATACTTTCGGCAAAAAAGATATTAAAGCTTAAAAAATCGGAAGATGATTTTAATAGAAAATTATTAAAGCAATACAGAGACAAAGCAGGTAAAAATTAATTACCCAAAGAAACAACAGCTGAAAGAACCCTATATAATAATACTTACTTTATTATTTAGGGTTCTTTCTATTTAACTGATGTTATATATTTAATTAAGGCTCTTGTCTCTTAAAACGAAGTCTAACTACCTTATTGTATCCCGCAGCAATTGCAGTAGTTTTGTTGATAAAACGAATGGTAAAAAGTGAATTATCATTAGAGTATTTTATCCAATTTACTCCTCCGTCCAGTGAGTACATTATTCCTGATTGTCCCACGCAAACTAATTCTTTGGCATTCGTACCCGGTACATATTGCACACAAGAAGCATATCCAAATCCTTTGTCCTGAGCTACTAATTGCCAAGTTTGACCACCATCATTGGTTATCGCTTTATTGTCTGTCTTTTTATCCAGATCTTCAAAATCTCCACCGGCTATAATTCCGTGTTTAGAATCATAAAAATCGGCTGTAAAAATTCCAGCCATTGCTTTTCCTTGTATGATAGGGGTATCGATCACTTTCCATGTTTTTCCTTTATCTCCCGAATAAAAAACACGTGATTTTTTTCCACCAGAAACGATCCATGTATCATCTCCTTTGACTACCACATTTGTATTACTGGCTGCAAAAGCGCCTTCGCCAACAGCATTTGTTGGTAATTTATCAGACAATAATTTTGCCCAAGTTTCGCCACCATCACGGGTTACAATAACCGAAAAAGTATCTTCTGTTGGATCTCCAATAGCGATTCCTTCATTTTCATTCCAAAATTGCATACTATCGTAAAAAACTTTTGAATGAATTTCCTTGTAAACCAATTTTACTTTTTGCGTTTTTTTAGAAACCTGATACAATAATCCCGGGTTAGCAACACTTAATAAATAGATATTTTGCGAAGTTTGTGCAATACTTCTAAACTCTAATTTAAGCGTATCACGATAAATATGCTCCTCAAATCTTGACTTTTTACTCAAATCATAATAACCAAAACGAGAGTTATCTGCTCCATACCATACTTTATCACCATCAATAGCAATGGCACGAATACTGATTTTATCCTGAAATAAAGTATCTACTTGCATAGATGTAAAACCATAATATAATGCGCGCTTGTTACCATCATTTGCAGTTCTAAAAGACATTAATAAAACAAAGGCTCCTAGAAACAAAACTAATTTTCTCATACAGATTTTTTTTTGCGCTAAAATACAATTATTTATAAGATATGAAAAGCTTTCGCTTTTTTTCTGGCACAGTAATTGGATATCTCAGAATATTAATCTTAAAAATGATTTGCCATGAAAACCAATCTACTTTTAATAGCAATGCTAACTTTGGGTTTTAGCACTTTTCAAGTTCAGGCTCAAACAACTGTTTATGCAAAAAATTCAGATATAAGCGATAATTTAGATCTAAGAGCTGTTGCTTCTATTTTTGGAGAATCGAATAACTTACAAGATTTTGAGAGACGTTTAAACGATCCAAAATTTCAAATTTCGAATCTTGATTTAAATGACGACAACGATGTTGATTATTTACGTGTAATAGAATCTGTAGAAAACAGAACGCACGTTGTTATAATTCAGGCGGTATTAGACAGAGATGTTTACCAAGACATTGCAACAATTGATGTTGAAAGAGACAATTACAACAAAGTAAGCGTACAGGTGGTAGGAAACTCTTATTTATATGGAGACAATTATATTTATGAGCCAGTTTACCATGTATCTCCAGTAATTTACACATCGTTTTGGGTAAATAATTACAGACCTTATTACTCTAGCTGCACATGGAATGTTTATCCTACCTATTACTATGCATGGAGACCTTACCCTATTTACAGATACAGAAGAAACATCAATGTTTGTATTAATGTAAGCAACAATTACAACTATGTAAACTATAGAAGAAGCTATAGAGCTCCTGCCATCTGTGAAACAAGACGTGCTTATGGGTACGAAAAAATGCGTCCTAATCATAGTTTTTCGCAAAGAAATTCAAATGTAAACAACAGATACGAATTAGATCAAAGACGTGTTGCAAGTAGACAATCCAGCAGAAGCAATGGTGTTTACACTAATGCTAACAGATCAAACGAAGGAAGATCTTCATCTTTAGATAATAAAAATAGAAATTACACCGAAAATAGAGGATCATCAAACAAAAATTATAATACAGAGCGAGTTGCATACAATAGAGATAATACTGTAAAAGCAGCTACTCCCGCAAGAGTTGAAAGTACAAGAAGAGTAGAATCTCAAAGAAGCTACGGCGAAAATAATATGAGTTCTTCAAGAGGAAATTCAGAAAGCAGAAATAATACTAACAGAGTTGCTACTGAGCAAAGAGCAACAGAGTCGCAAAGAAATTATTCTCAAAACAGAAGCAACTCAGAAAACAGAAACAGTACTTCGAGACCACAAGCCACTCAACGCTCCGAAGCTCCGAGGGGCAATCAGGAAGCAAGGGGTAATCAAGGCTCAAGAGAAAGTTCTTCCTCTTCTAGAGGTGGTGGCAGAAGAATTTAAATTAAGAGAATTCACGATAACTAAAAAGCACAATTTTACGATTGTGCTTTTTTTTATCTTTTTAATTATAATTGACGTTAATTTATTTTAAAACAGTAAATTTGCAACCGTCTTTTATAAAAACATACATGAGCGCATCACATAAAAACTTACATAGTAAGTTGTCTGTAGGAGGTTTATTGATCACATTAGGAATTATTTACGGAGATATTGGTACTTCTCCTTTATATGTAATGAAAGCCATACTTGGTGAACATACCATTGATGCAGATATCGTTTTAGGGGGTATCTCCTGCGTTTTTTGGACATTAACTTTACAAACTACTATAAAGTATGTCCTTATCACTTTAAGCGCTGACAACCATGGTGAAGGAGGCATTTTTGCTTTGTATGCTTTGGTAAAAAAAACAAAAATTCAATGGCTCATTGTGCCCGCCATTATTGGAGGAAGTGCCTTATTAGCTGATGGAATTATAACACCGCCGATTTCGGTTTCGTCTGCCGTAGAAGGAATAAAAACCTACTATCCGGAGATAAACACGATCCCGATCGTTATCGGAATTTTGTTCGTTTTATTTACTATACAACAATTTGGGACCAAACTAGTTGGAAAATTCTTTGCTCCGATGATGCTAATCTGGTTCGCCATGTTAGGTACGTTAGGAATAATTCAAATCTTAGATCACCCTGAAGTAATAAAAGCAATCAACCCTTATTATGCTTATCACTTATTACAAATACATCCGGATGGCTTTTTTGTACTTGGCTTTGTGTTTTTGTGTACAACGGGAGCAGAAGCTTTGTATTCGGATATGGGACATTGCGGACGCAAAAACATCAGAATTAGTTGGATTTTTGTTAAGATAACTTTGGTTTTAAATTATTTTGGACAAGCAGCTTATCTTATAAATAATGAAGGTCAAACACTTAAAGGTTTAGGCGGTGAAAACGGAAATCCATTCTACCTAATCATGCCAGATTGGTTTCAGCCGGCGGGTATTGTTATCGCTACTTTGGCTGCTGTTATTGCCTCTCAAGCACTTATTAGCGGTTCGTTTACTTTGATAAATGAAGCGATGCGACTAAACTTCTGGCCAAAAGTAAAAATCAAATACCCTACAGAAGTCAAAGGTCAATTGTACATTCCGTCAATCAACTGGTTGTTATTTTTTGGTTGTGTTGGAATCGTTTTACATTTTGAAAAATCAAGTAATATGGAGCATGCCTATGGTCTTGCAATCGTATTGTGCATGATCATGACAACCATCTTACTCAATTATTATTTAATCATGAAAAGAGTAAAACTCTATTTTATGATTCCGTTGATTACTATTTATTTAATAATTGAATTTAGCTTTTTGATTGCCAACATTACAAAATTTAGCGAAGGCGGATATGTTACTTTAATTATTGCCGTTCTGTTAATTTCTGTAATGACTACTTGGTATTTAGCTAAGAAAATTAACAAAAGTTACACCAAAATTGTCAAGATTGACGATTATAAAAAGGTGTTGATGGAATTGAGTCAGGACTTAACGATTCCAAAATATGCTACCCATTTGGTATATATGACAAATGCTAATCGTGTAGATGAATTAGAGCAAAAAGTAATGTATTCTATTTTGCAAAAGCGACCAAAAAGAGCCGATATTTATTGGTTTGTACACGTAAATATTTTGACAGAACCATATAAAACGCAATATAAAGTTACCGAAATAGTAAAAGATGATATTTATAGAATCGATTTTAATCTCGGATTTAGAGAACCTACCAAAATCAATTTAATGTTTCGTGAAGTGATTCGAGATATGGTAAAACGAGGAGAAGTAGATATTACCAGCCGTTATGAATCATTAAACAAAAACAATATTATTGGCGACTTTAAATTTGTATTATCAGAAAAATTCCTTTCGAATGATAGTGATTTAAAATGGCATGAGAATATTATCATGAACTCTTATTTCTTCATCAAGAAACTAAGTTTGTCTGAAGAAAGAGCTTTCGGTTTAGATAGTAGTTCTGTGAAAATAGAGAAATTCCCAATGGTGCTTCATGCTCCCGAAAACATTGGATTAACTCGAATAATAAAATAAAAATTCTTTTAAAATACATTCAAAAACACTCATTTAGTTACTATCTGAGTGTTTTTTTTCTTTTTATTGAAAGTCAAAATAACATTCAAAATTAAAAATTTAACTTTCAATCAATTAATAGTACCTTTGCAAATCAAATAATTAAAATGAGATTACACAGAAATTTAGTTTATACTACCATCGATTCTTTGAACGCAATTTTCAATGAAGGAGAATATGCAGACAAAGTGGTAGCAAGAGCCTTAAAAAAAGACAAACGTTGGGGAAGTTCTGACAGGAAGTTTGTTGCTGAAACCATATACGAAGTTGTTCGTTGGAAACGATTATACTCAGAAATTGCCGAAGTAAAAGAGCCTTTTGACAGGGACAATCTTTGGAGAATGTTCTCTGTTTGGGCAGTTTTAAGAGGATATCCTATCCCAGATTGGAGACAATTGGAAGGAACGCCAGAGCGAAAAATAAAAGGACGTTTTGACGAACTTTCTAAAATTAGAGCATTAAAAGAATCCATTCCGGACTGGATGGACGAATTGGGCGTAAAGGAACTTGGCGAAAAAGTATGGGCAAAAGAAATTGCTGCTCAAAACCAACCTGCCAAAGTTATTTTAAGAACCAACACACTTAAAGGAACCAAAGAAAACCTTAGAAACACCTTGATGGATTTGAATATCGAAACCGAATATTTAAACGATCAACCTGAAGCTTTGGTTCTGAAAGAAAGAGCCAATGTATTTTTGACAGACGCTTTTAAACAAGGACTTTTTGAGGTACAAGATGCCAACTCACAATTGGTAGCTGGTTTTCTTGATGTAAAACCAGGAATGCGAGTTGTAGATACGTGTGCAGGTGCAGGAGGAAAAACATTGCATATTGCCTCTTTAATGGAAAACAAAGGACAACTAATTGCAATGGATTTGTACGAAAGCAAATTGAAACAATTGAAATTAAGAGCCAAAAGAAACGGCGCTTTCAACATAGAATACCGCATTATTGACAGTACAAAAGTGATCAAAAAATTGCACGAAAAAGCAGACCGTGTTTTGATTGACGCACCTTGTAGTGGTTTGGGAGTACTGAAAAGAAATCCTGACGCTAAGTGGAAATTGCAACCGGAGTTTATTGATAACATTCGAAAAGTACAAAGTGAAGTTTTGGAAAGCTATTCTAAAATTGTAAAACCAGGCGGGAAATTAGTATATGCAACTTGCTCTGTTTTGCCTTCTGAAAATCAGGAACAAGTAGAAAAATTTCTAAAAACAGAAATTGGACAACAATTTAATTTTATCAAAGACAGAAAAATTTTGGCTTCAGAGTCAGGTTTTGATGGTTTTTACATGGCGCTTTTAGAAAGAAAAGGATAAATTTTTAATTCTAAAATAATAAAATCCAAATTCCAACACTAAAACTTGGAATTTGGATTTTTGTTTTTTAGGATTCTAAACTTGGCTTTCGGAGCATTTTGCCGTTTCCTGTTTCTTTAAATTTAGGTACAAAAACAATTTCTTTGGGTTTTTCAAATTTGCCCAAAAAATTAAAGAAATCTGACGCAAACTCTTGTTTTTCACCTTCAATGACTAAAATTAATTTTTCGCCCAAAGCGATATCAAGAACTCCTGTTACAAAAAATCGTGCATTTATTTTTCCTGTCAGTTTTGCTTCAATTTGTTCGGGAATCAATTTTACACCGCCACTATTAATGACGTTATCTATTCGGCCAATAAAAACAAATTGGCGGTCGTTTATAAGTTCAACCAAATCATTAGTAACGATAGGATCAGCAGATACGGAAGGCAAATAAATCACCAGACATTCTCTTTCGTCCTTTGCAATTTTTACGTTTGGCAAAACAGAGAAAACCTTCTCTCCTACTCGCTTGGCGGCAATATGAGTAATTGTCTCGGTCATGCCATACGTTTCGTAAACTTCCGTTTTTAGAGACAATAATTTTTCTTCTAGAGAAGCATCCATTTTTGTGCCTCCTACGATTAGTTTCTTTACATTTATTAATTGTTTTATACTATTTTGAACCTGTAAAGGTACCATAGCCACAAAATCGTATTTTACTGTATTTCTAGCCAAAGGATCAAGACTTGGTTCTACGATGTCTATTTCGAGACCGAGAATTAAACTTCGCACAAGCATCATTTTTCCCGCAATAAATTTAACCGGAAGACACAATAACGCCTTATCACCCGGGCTTAAATCAAAAAAATCACCCGTTGCCAGAGCCGAATGAATCATGGCTTGTTTTTGAAGCCTAACTTCCTTCGGAAGCCCTGTAGACCCGGATGTCGTCATTTCAATATACTCTTTATTATCAAACCAATCCAGCAAAAATTCGCCAATTGCTTTTTCGTAAAGATCGCCTTCTTTAATATAACTGTAGGCAATATTCCCCAGTTCTTTAGCATTAAAATGATGACCATTTAATTTAAAAAAATTATGTACGTTGTGGTGTGTTAAGTTTGACATAGCGCTATTGATTTGATGATTCTACAACATTTATTTTTCCCGTTAATTTTTGTTTCCAGTCGCTCCATTTGTATTTTTTTGAAAAAATATAAAGCAAAATAGGATATACTATCACCACCGGCAAAATCACATCAAAACCAGCGGAAGGTTCAGACAAGTCTCTAAAAATAGAATGCGTCTGAAAAACCGACCAATCTGATGTAACCAGTAATGCTCCCGTGAGGTTGTTGGCAGCATGAAAACCAAGTACCAACTCTATACCTTCGTCCATTAAGGTAATGATACCCAATAAAAAACCGGTCCCGATATAATAAATCATGACAATGCTTCCCATTTTGGTGACTTCTGGATTGAACCAATGCATCGAACCAAAAATAAGTGAAGTCATAACTAAAGGAAACCATTTATTATGAGCCAAATTGGCAAATCCCTGCATCAAATATCCTCTAAAAATATATTCTTCTGTACTGGTTTGTATAGGAATAAAAATTACTCCTATAAAACATAATATCAAAAAAGGCTCCCATTTAAAATTACTGATAAACTTGTCTGGCGCATTAAAATAAAGAATAAAAAAACTTACTACGGAAAAAGTTGCCCACAACGCAAAGGAGAAAAAAACACGTTTCCAATCTATTTTTTTTCGAGAAGTGGTAATAGACAACAACGTTTGACTGTGCCAATATTTTACGACAAAAAATACTCCTGCAAAAGCAAAAACAAACGAGAGCATGACTAAAAACAACGTAAGATTGGGCTCAAAAACTTTCATTATAACAGCATTTTCGCTGGGAAAATCCTGTTTGTTTATATAACTTTTATAAAGAACCGCTACTGAAAACGGTATTTGGCCGATAAATGAAGCCGCAATTATAAATACCGAGCCAATAAGATATTTCCAAAATTTATTCTCTGGTGAAATTCCTTGTTCTAAAAACATACATTTGAAAGTTTAAAAAATAAGAGTTTAGTTGTACAACTAATAATTTTTTTGGGGAATGCTAAAATACTTATTTTTTATTTTAACTACCTTTATATCCTCTAAAAATACAAAAATGATACAAATTTATCATAATCCACGTTGTGGAAAATCCAGAAACTGTCTTGCTTTTATTGAGCAAA
The DNA here is from genome assembly GCF_020911905.1 of Flavobacterium flavipigmentatum. Lineage (NCBI taxonomy): Bacteria > Pseudomonadati > Bacteroidota > Flavobacteriia > Flavobacteriales > Flavobacteriaceae > Flavobacterium > Flavobacterium flavipigmentatum. The sequence goes on from NZ_CP087133.1 coordinate 4,105,080, forward strand.
CCAATCAACCGTACGAAATTATTCCGTATCTCATTGAAAATCCATCTTTTGAGGATTTAAAAATTATACTCGAAAAATTAAATATAAAACCAATTCAATTGATTCGAATTAAAGAGAAAATATGGATCGAAAACTATAAAAGCAAAAACTTACAAGACAACGAAATCATTCAGGCAATGGTCGATCATCCTATTTTAATCGAAAGACCCATTGTAGTAAAAGATAAAAAAGCCATTATTGGTAGAGATTTAGATGAGGTTGCTTCTTTTTTAGAATAATTGCAAAGAATAATATTAACATATTTTTGTGATTCTTATCATTAAACCAAAAGGTACATTTTCAGTCTAAAGACTGAATGAAACCCAAAACACCAATGAAAAAATTGAAATTTGCTGTAATACTTGTATTTCTTTTTACAAGTTTTTACAACTACGCTCAACAAGCACTATCACCCAAAAACAAAGTTAAAGTTACCGGAAAAGTTTTCGAAAAAGTAAGTAAACAACCTCTTGAATATGCCACGATCTCTATCATGTCGGCCAATGACACGAAAGTTATTGCAGGAGGAATCACCAACCCAAAAGGTGAATTTGAAGTAGCCGTTGCACCGGGAATATATGATATTAAGATTGAATTTATCTCTTTTAAAGCAACAGAAATTAAGCAACAAAATATTGAAAGCGACACTAATCTTGGTGCCGTGAATCTTTCTGAAGATGCTGCACAATTGAATGAAGTTGTCATTCGTGCAGAAAAATCAACGGTAGAAATTAAACTAGACAAAAAAGTATATAACGTAGGTCAGGATATGATGGTAAAAGGCGGAACCGTAAGCGATGTTCTGGACAATGTACCATCTGTTTCTGTAGATACAGAAGGAAATGTAAGTTTAAGAGGAAGTGACAATATTCGAATATTAATTGACGGAAGACCTTCTAACGCAATTAATATGGCAGAAGCATTGCGCCAACTTCCGGCAGATGCTATTGATAAAGTAGAAGTGATTACCAATCCATCAGCTCGTTATGATGCAGAAGGAGGTTCAGGATTAATTAATATCATTCTTAAAAAAGGTAAAAATCAAGGTTTTAACGGAACTTTTATTGCTTCAACTGGTATACCAGAAACGTACGGTTTAAGCGCTAATTTAAATTATAAAACTGAAAAATTAAATTACTTTACAACTGCTGGTTACAACTACAGAACCAATGAAGGTCGTGGTAAAACTGATTCAGAATATTTTAACGAAGACGGCACAACTAAAAACTTTTTGGATGAAGACCGTGATACCAAAAGAATCAGAGACGGTTTTAATGCAAGAGCGGGATTGGAATGGACCATTACCCCTACTACTTTTTGGACCAACTCTATTAATTATCAAAATAATACCGGAGAAGACAGAGACTTGATCAATTATAATAATTATGATGCCTCTCGTAATTTTACAGGTGCTACTTTTCGATTGAATGACGGAAATACCAGTAGCGAAAATGTAGAATATAGCTCAAATTTGATCAAAAACTTTAATAATGAAGGCCATAAATTAACTGCCGATTTATCTATTTCAAGAAATACAGACGATAGCAACAGTCTTATTACGGGTACAGATGATTTTAACAATACGTTAAATGATCAGGTTCAAAAACAAGTTCAGTTGCAGGCAGATTATGTTTTACCAATCGGCGAAGGAAGTCAGTTTGAAGCAGGATACAAAGGAAACTTTGCCGATTTGAACAATGAATATTATGTTCTTGACGAAAACGGTATCGCACTTCCAAATTTATCCAATACGTTAGAGTATAAAGAAAACATCAATGCAATCTACACTCAGTACGGCTTCAAAGTAAACAAATTCTCTTATTTATTTGGTTTACGCTGGGAGGATACCAATATTCAGGTTAACCTTTTAGATACAAATGATTTTAATACTAAAAAATACAACAACTTGTTTCCAAGTGCATTTGTTAGTTATGAAATATCCGATCAGAGTAATTTTTCTGTCAGCTACAGTAAACGTCTGTCAAGACCAAGAGGACGTTTCATGAATCCTGCAGTAAATTATTCAAGTAATATCAATATTTTTCAAGGAAATCCAGATCTGGATCCCTCTTTAACTGACAAATATGACGTTGGTTATCTCAAACGTTGGGAGAAAGTAACTTTTAATACTTCTGCTTATTATGAAGATACTAAAGATGTTTTCAGTTTTGTGAGATCTCCTACTGGTGAAGAAGTAAATGGTGTGCCTGTCATTTTAAGCAGACCTATCAACTTAGGAAAAGAGCAAAAATTTGGTTTCGAATTCACATTAAATTATACACCTTTTAAATGGTGGAGATTAAATAGTAACTTCAATCTTTATAACGTAAAAACCAGTGGAGAAAACAGCTATACAAATGCCAATGGAGAACTTGTAGTTCAAAATCTGGACAACAAAGCCAATACATGGTTTGCTAGAATGAGCTCAAAAGTTACATTGCCTTATAAAATTGACTGGCAGTTAACAGGCGTGTACAATGGTGAACAAAAAACAGCTCAGGGTAAAAACCTTGGACAATTTGGAATGAACACTTCATTTAGCAAAGATATTTTAAAAGAACAGGCAACAGTCGCCTTCAATGTTAGTGATATTTTCAATTCTCGTGTCATGAGGTCATATACCTATCTTGAAAATCAAACCTCTTATGGCGAAATGCAGTTCCGTAGACGACAGTTCAACTTATCGTTTACGTATCGTTTCAACAAAAAGAAAACCGATAGAGATAAAAATGCTCCAAAAAATGGTGGCGACGAAAACGGTGGTGGAGAATTCCCTGGATAATCCAACAAAAGACATAAAAAAAAGGACTCGTACAAACGGGTCCTTTTTTTATGAAATCAATTCAAAATTAAATTGATTGTTCTTGCTTTTTCTTTGCTCTTTTCTCTTTGATCATTTCTACACTGGCTCCAGTTATCCAATAACCTACGAAACCAACCAAGAAAAACATCAACCAAAACCCTATAGTTAGTATGGTCAAGAAAAGTAAAAAACCTAAGTACTGTGAAAATTCAAACATGTTTTCCGGAATTTTTGAATGTAAGTACAAATGTATGTTTTAAATTTTTCGTTAGCAATAAAAACCAAATCAATTTTTATAAAATCACAATAATCCGTATATTTAAACTCATTTTAAATAAGCTTTTCTTTCGATTATTTTTTAATTAACTAAATCACAAGAATATGAGTGTTTTCAGGAGCTGTTTCCTGCTGTCCCCTGTATCTTTTCCTAGCTAAAGAAGCCAGAAAAAGGATGTCGGTCCCATCAGGGCTAGGACACTTGTTTTCATAATAAAATTTATTCAATACTATCTGGTTGAGCGATTTCATAAATTACAGATAACATTTTAGAGAGTTCAGACAACATTTCACAAATTACAGATAACATTTTACAAAAAAATCATGAAATACAGAATAGAAAAAGACACCATGGGCGAAGTTCAGGTTCCGGCAGACAAATATTGGGGAGCCCAAACCGAACGTTCAAGAAACAATTTCAAAATTGGCGCAGCATCCTCCATGCCCAAAGAAATCATAGAAGGTTTTGCTTATCTTAAAAAAGCTGCCGCATTTGCCAATACCGATTTAGGTGTTTTACCCGCCGAAAAAAGAGACGCTATTGCAGCCGTTTGCGACGAAATTTTGGCAGGCCAACTACACGATCAATTTCCTTTGGTTATTTGGCAAACAGGTTCAGGAACACAAAGTAATATGAATGTCAATGAAGTCATTGCCAATCGTGCACAAGTCCTTAAAGGCTTTAATATTGGCGAAGGCGAACCTTTTATAAAAGCCAACGACGATGTCAATAAATCGCAATCTTCCAACGATACTTTTCCTACTGCGATGCACATTGCAGCTTACAAAATGGTCGTAGAAACGACCCTTCCGGGAGTTGAAAAATTAAGAGATACATTACACCAAAAAGCAACCGAGTTCAAAAACGTTGTAAAAATTGGCCGCACCCATCTTATGGATGCCACGCCACTAACATTAGGGCAAGAAATTTCGGGATATGCAGCACAATTAAACTACGGCATCAAAGCATTAAAAAACACACTGGCACATTTATCAGAAATCGCTTTAGGCGGAACTGCTGTAGGAACAGGACTTAATGCACCAGAAGGCTACGATGTAAAAGTGGCCACATATATTGCACAATTTACCAATCATCCTTTTGTAACTGCCGAAAACAAGTTTGAAGCTTTGGCCGCCCACGATGCCATTGTAGAAACGCATGGAGCATTAAAACAATTGGCGGTTTCTCTAAATAAAATAGCCAATGACATTAGAATGCTGGCTTCTGGACCACGCTCTGGAATTGGCGAAATTCATATTCCCGAAAACGAACCAGGGTCTTCTATCATGCCCGGAAAAGTAAATCCAACACAATGCGAAGCGCTGACTATGGTTTGCGCACAAGTGATCGGGAACGATGTTGCTATTGCCGTGGGCGGTATGCAAGGTCATTACGAACTCAATGTTTTTAAACCGATGATGGCTGCAAACTTCCTGCAATCGGCGCGACTATTGGGAGATGCATGTGTGTCTTTTGATGAACATTGCGCTCAGGGAATTGAACCCAACTACAAAAGAATCAAAGAATTAGTAGACAACTCTCTCATGCTGGTAACGGCATTGAACACAAAAATAGGATATTATAAAGCCGCTGAAATCGCCCAAACTGCGCACAAAAACGGAACTACTCTTAAAGAAGAAGCTGTTCGTTTAGGTTATGTCACCTCCGAAGAATTTGATGCTTGGGTGAAACCTGAGGAGATGGTTTAATTGCAATTGTTCAGGTTTTAGGTTTCAGGTTTCAGGTTTCAGGTTTCAGGTTTTAGGTTTCAGGTTTCAGGTTTCAGGTTTCAGGTTTCAGGTTTCAGGTTTCAGGTTTCAGGTTTCAGGTTTCAGGTTTCAGGTTTCAGGTTTCAGGTTTCAGGTTTCAGGTTTCAGGTTTCAGGTTTCAGGTTTCAGGTTTCAGGTTTCAGGTTTCAGGTTTCAGGTTTCAGGTTTCAGGTTTCAGGTTTCAGGTTTCAGGTTTCAGGTTTCAGGTTTCAGGTTTCAGGTTTCAGGTTTCAGGTTTCAGGTTTCAGGTTTCAGGTTTCAGGTTTCAGGTTTCAGGTTTCAGGTTTCAGGTTTCAGGTTTCAGGTTTCAGGTTTCAGGTTTCAGGTTTCAGTCCTAAAAAAAAATCCCATCCGTTAAACGAATGGGATTTTTTTTTACGCTATGTCTACGTTCCACTAACTTGAAACCTTAAACCTGAAACTTTTTAAACTTGAAACTTCTTTTCTAAAAAACTAGAAACTTTATTTTCCATCCACATAATCCTGCAGATAGCTAAATCTTGGCGTTAGTTTTCCTTTTTCGGTGATTTTGGCTCTTTCTAGAATTCCGTCTTTATCACCATTGAAGAAAGCAGGAATCACATGCTCCATAAACTGTTCTCCAAAACCTTCGCTGGCGTCTTTCGGAATTTCGCAAGGCAAATTATCAACAGCCATCACGACCACTGCGGCAGGATGAAAAACATCTACTTCTTTGTTTTCTAATGGCCAATAACCGTACAGAGGTTCTGCAATCGTAGAAGAACGAAGTGTGCAGGCAATTGGTCCACCTACATCGCAAGAAATATCTGCTACTACTTTTATTTTGCAATCGCTTGCATTTAACATTTGCTGAGTTAAAATCATTGGAGCTCCACTTCCGTGAAAGTGTCCAGCAAAATAAACATCAGAAACTTTTGTGAATCTTTCAAAATCAGAAACATACGCTTCGGGATGTGCTATAAAATCATTAAAACCAAGCACTTGATCATCCAATCGTTTGTTGTAGTCTAAAACATCCAATTGCACATAAACTGGTTGTGTATAATTTTTTGTCAGGTAATTTTCAGTAGTAATTTCTTTAACTTTTATTGCTTTTAGAATTTCAACTGCTCCACTTCCTACTTTTCCAGTTCCTGTAAGAACAAACTTTAAAGGCGGCAACGTAATGCGCTTCAATTGCATGATCAAAGCATCTTTACCCGCAAGTGTTTCCGCTTTTGGCAGTTTAAATAATTCAAATTTTATTCCAAATGCACGAATTCCGTTATATACACCTACCATTCCGGCATATTTTCCAAAACCAATCAAACGACGATTTTGCTCATCTACGATTGTTTCATGGTCATATAAATCTATTTTTTTGTCCAAAATAGCTTGCAAGAGCTTTCTGTTATAAGGCTGTTTTTTTATGGTATGAGAAAAAAAGAAATACGCCTTGTTTGGAATTAAATTTTCTACTGGTACTTCTTTCACACCAAATAATACATCACAGTCAGAAAGATCATCGGTAACAGTAATCCCAAAACTTTGGTATTGAAGATCAGAAAAAATTCGAATATCAGAGCTTTCCACTTCAATGGAAGCTTCATTATATTGTTGTTTCAGTTTTGCCAATTCTTCCGGAGCAAAAACAACTCTACGATCTGGTGGGCTTTTTCTTTCTTTTATGATTCCAAACTTCATTTATACAGCTTTAATATAATTAATTAATATAACTTTTTTAATCTAATTTGTTTCAAATATAACAAATTTAGTTAAATTTTTATTTTCCTCTACTAAATTTAAAAATGCAAAAGCCTTTATAATCTGATGCACAAACAAATAGATAAAAATGGTTTAATAAAATTGTCTAATCAACCTTAGAAACTTCACAAAAACGATAAAACATAACTATTGAATTCTATATATTTGTTTTTAAAGAACGATGCAAATGAATTTCCTTAAAAAAACAAATATACCACAAATACTTTTCCTAATTTTAGTTTTAAGTAGTTGCGGGAACAATAATAAACCTAAAGAAAAAACCGTCTCAACGATAGAAGATACGCTCCCTAAAATGAAACCTTTAGGTCGTGAAAAAAGGTTACCAGCCAATTATATTCATTCGATAAAAGGAAGTATAAATCATTTTTACACCAAAAACTGGCCCAACAATAGCATGAACGGAAGCTTTTTGGTTGCCAGAAACGGTCATATTCTCTTTGAAAGATATAATGGTTACGCCAATAAAAACGAAGGCACTAAGATAACCGCTACTACTCCTGTACACATTGCATCTGTAACTAAAGTTTTGACTGCAACAGCGGTTTTAAAGTTGGTCAATGCGGGAAAAATTATTTTAGATCAAAAAGTAAATACGATTCTGAAGACATTTCCTTATGATGAATGTACGATTAGAATGTTGTTAAGCCACCGAAGCGGGATGCGTAACTACGCCTATTTTACAGACAGGGACAAATCGGTTTGGGACAGGCACAATCAATTGACAAATAAAGATATTCTGGAGATTCTGGCCACCAAGAACATAGGTTTAGAAGCTCCTGTTGGTACTCGTTTTGCGTATTGCAATACCAATTATGCTATGTTGGCACTGATTATCGAAAAGATTACCGGACTTAGATACAAAGAAGCCATGTATCAGATGATTTTTAAGCCTCTGAACATGACAAATACCTATGTTTTTGATAACGAAAAAGACAGAAAAAAAATAGTGCCATCGTATAAAGGGAATAATGCCGAAATTGGTTTTGATTATCTGGATTGTGTGTATGGTGATAAAAATATTTTTTCTACACCAAGAGATTTATTAAAATTTGATCGTGCGAGAAATTCACCCGATTTTCTAAAACCTGCTTTGCTCAAAGAAGTGTATACCGGTTACAGCAACGAACGACAAGGACAAAAAAACTATGGATTAGGAATTAGGATGATTAACTGGGAGACCGGACAGAATTTCTATTTTCATAACGGTTGGTGGCACGGAAATACTTCTTCATACATTACATTGATGAAAGAGCACGTTACTATTATTGCCTTATCAAATAAAATGACTCGAAAAACGTATGCTATTCGCAAATTAGCGCCAATTTTTGGCGACTATCCGTTTAAATTTAAGGAAGAAGCGGAATAAAAAATTTCTGAAAGATTTATTACAAAACTAAGTTCAAAAAGTCTAAATTTGCAAATTCATTTTTGGGGTCGACTGGTTTTGACAGCAAGTCGAATTGGAAAGTAAGCACGTCGAGCATTGAGACCTTGCTCGTAAATATAAGATCTTACACTTTTACACGGCGAAAATAACTACGCTTTAGCTGCATAATCCGAATTATAGTAAGATTAAGCCACGTTCCTATCAGATAGGAAAGCTGGATTCTCCTTGAAAGCCTTGGTTTGTGGCGGTCAGTACAGGGGAACCGTAAAAATAGACCTAGATTATCACTAGCTTTGGGTGGTTTTCGAAATTAAGAAGCTAAGTAGTATGTGGCTGTTTCTGGCCCAGCATACTATCGAAAATCTAATCAGGAAATAAACGTGTAGAAAGCTCTTTAGTTGCTTGTTTGGACCCGGGTTCGATTCCCGGCGACTCCACAAAAAGGAAGGTGTTCGACACCTTCCTTTTTTATTTTATAAAATACTAACAAATCATATTTTAATGTCTTTAATCATTTAAAAATTTGATGCATTTTTATTTGAAAAAATAAATAAAATTGACCATTTCATTGATTCGAGCGATTTGGATTTTACTATCTCAAAATGTGAAATTTTCAGGAAAAATTAAACCAATCATCTCCCAGAATCTACTAAACTGCTGTTTTAGAAGGCCTCCCCGAGCCTTAAGAGGTTTTCAAGTCCGTATTTATTAATGCTCTCCTGGTAGATAAAAGTTGTGTATTTGGTGCGGTCAGTACTTTTTTTAATTCTAAGAAATCAATTGGCTACCATCATCAAGATCCCAAAAGATGGATTACCGAATAAAGCAGTTGCCATGCATTTATCGACTAGAAAGACTTGGGCGATTTTATAGCCTCGAAATACACCCCACAAAGCTGCCCAGAGTAAAAATTTTCAATTTTAATCAACGTCCTTTACTGGAAAGCTGTTTAGCTTCATTGATACCCTACTTTGAAATGCATGGAAATTTTCTTGAAAATATTGCTTCATCAAAAATTACACAAGCGATTTCAATTCTTCCAAATATTGATACAGCTATTGACTCTATATTAGCAAAGTCTTAAAAAAAATTATTATATTGCTAAAGAATAGTACGAAAATTACATAAACATCAGTACGGCTTTTCAATCAGGCTTTGAAGTTATTTTCAAGATCCTTAAAAAGCTTGGTCTGGCATTATAATATCAGCTTATATTATGAATTGCATTATTATTGACGACGAAGAAATGGCAAGAGCCATCATAGAAAAAATGATTGAGAATACCCCTCAATTAAACTTGTTACAAGAGTTCTCAAATGCTATGCATGCCATAAAGTATCTGAATCAGAATGAGGTCGATTTGATTTTTCTAGATATCCACATGCCTGATTTCACAGGTTTCGATTTTATTCAGACAATAAAAAATCCTCCTAAAATTATACTGGTAACTTCTGATAAAAATTTTGCTATCGAAGCTTTTGAATACGAATGTATTGTGGATTATTTAGTCAAACCTATTACCGAAGATCGTTTTCAAAAAGCAATTCAAAAAGCAAATGCTATTTCATCATCTGTAACAACAATAGTAAATAAAGGCATAATCGAAGATACTGCAAACGAATTTTATATTAATATCGATCGCCGTTTGATCAAAATTGAATTTGCTTTGGTCAATATTGTAGAAGCCAAAGGAGATTACATTCATATCAAAACAGAAAACAAAAACTATGTGGTTCACTCCACTCTTAAAAAAATTGAAGACAAATTACCCAAAGATTTGTTTTTAAAAGTGCATCGTTCCTTTATCATCAATACAAAAAAAATTATTGACATTGAGGACAATAGTGTCTTAATTGGTAAAGATGTGATTCCTGTAAGTCGTGCCAATCGACCTGATTTGATGAAACGTTTGAATTTATTGTAGCAATCTTTATAAAAAACAATACTACATATTTATTACTAAGTTGAAAAAGTTGTTATTCCTCGTTTTTCTTGACTTTGAATACTGGTTTAGATGTCAACATCCATCTAAGACGCAAACCTACTTCTGTATATTGAAATCCAGCAGCCGTAGCTGAAGCAATATTACTTTTAACACCATAAAAGTTAGCCAAAAAACGATCTGAAAATTTATAGCCAAATTTAGCTTGCACACGATAAGTCGATTGCTTGCTATCATTTTCAATGTATTGAAATCCTGTTGCAGCACTTAGTGTATAAAAGATAGTATTGTTTTCAGCCGATTTTTCATCTTTCAAAAAATCAATAAAAATCTCATAAGCATTAAATTTACTTGGACTAAAATAAATTGTTGGTACTTGTTTTTGAAAGGCTATAAATTGATAATTAAAACCAGCTTTTAAAATTGGTTTTGATAAAAAATTATAATATAGCGAGGTAAACAATAAGTTTCGCTGGTTACTATCACTTTGAGTGCTATAAAAATATTGTGTAAACCATCCTAATTTGAAGTTAGTGCCAATATTATAATTGAAATAAAAATTATTAGCAGTTATTTCTCTACTTACCAGATCAGCATTGAAATTCTGAATATCTCGCTTATACCCCACTTCTAAATCTTGCAATTTTAAGGGCTTTATCTTAAAAAACACATCTACCAATAATTGACTGTAACTACTAACAAAAGATCGCGCGTTACTTGAACCTACTAAAACATTAAAATTTATTTTGGGATGAAATTGCCACTGTGCTCCTAACTTAAAATCATTCGATGTTGCCGAATTTTTAGTGACTGTATTTTCGGTCTTCCTGTATTGATAAGTCCCTAAAAAGGACCATTTCGTCGATATTGGAAAATTCAAAACTGTATTAGTTGCGTACGCTTCATTCTTACCATTATCAAATGAATAACTGAACTTCTCCTCTACACTTGGTGTGAAATTTTCATTTAATTTTTTTAGAAATCCGACAGCATCTTTTTGATTTTCAAATATTCTTAAGGTAGTATCTACTGCTTCATAAGCTTTTAATGGTTCGCCATCCGCAAAATAAGCATTCGATATTCCTAAGTTTCCATCGAATGATTTTGCATCGTTGACCAATATATTTTGGTAGTCAGCAATACTTTCTTTAAAATCACTGCGATACATTCCTAAAGTTGCAGAAAGTGCTAATACCCAATTTTCATTGGGATTGCTAATTTGGTATTCCTTAATTTTTGCTGCTGCTTCTTTGTATTTTTTATTCCAAATTAATGCCTGAACATAACGCTCTTTTGTTTCATTTTGTAATTTTACATCCTCAATAAGTTCGCTCTTTTTTAATGCTTTTTCGGCTATGGATAAAGCTTCGCTATCTCTTTCGGCTATATGCGCAACCAATGATAATCCGTTCAAAGAAAACAAACTATCCTTTTTAGTCACTGCTATTTCTTGATATGTCTTAGTTGCATTTTTTTTATCTTTAGTCATTAAATAAATATTAGCTTTATTCATTAATGTTTCCTTGTCTTTCGGAAAATCCTCAAAATTTTCATCTAGTAAAGAGAGTGCAGTATTATAATCTTGTTGTTGTACCAATTGATTGGCGTATCCCATGCGTATGTATTTCTTAGAAACCAAGGCATTTGGATTTTTAACAGAAACTGCCAAAGCTTTATTTACATATATTAAAGCCTCCTTATATTCTTTTAAATTAGACAAAGTATTTGCATAGCCTAACAAAGCCGGAAAACTTTCGGGATGCTTTGCTATCAGACCAAAATAATAAGGTTTTGCCTCAGAAAAATTTTTATTCCATAACATGCATTCTGCATAATTCAGTTGGATTTCAAAATCATCTGGATACGTTTTTAGTAGTTCAGAAAAAATTACTGTAGCTTTTTCTGGACTAGAATTTAAACCGACAGCTCTCCCGTAACATAGCTTTGCCGTTTTATTATCTGGATATGTCTTTAAAATTTTGCTGAAAAAAATTTCGGCTTGAGCAAATTCTCCTTTCTCTAAATTGGTAAAACCCTGTTGCATATCTTGGGCTTGGATTGATAATCCAAGGAGAAAGCAAAAAACTAAGACTATTTCCTTTTTAATATTCATTTTTTAACATATAATTTGTAATTAACTGCAAGTTAAGTATAAACATTCATTATTCGTCTACAGCAAACTGCTAATCATCGAAAAAAATAAAAAAAAATCCTATGAGCAGCTTAAATTCGTATCAGAATTAAGAAACAAAAGAGTAAAAATTAATTATAAATAATTGATAAATTTTCATGAGCATGAAAAACCATTAAACACAGAAAAAAAAATCAAAAACTGTCAGAAACATGACCGACTAAAGTATTTTTTTATTTCATTTTTGTCATTGCCATTATCCTGTTTGCACCAATATTATGCCACTATTACAGTTACTTCCAGAATTACATTGCCGTTTACTGTTGGACTTTTGCATTTTTAAAAATCAATTTTGAAATTACCTACAAATTCAAAAAAGAGTTGCCAAGTACCAAAAACATGATCACCTTTTTTGCCCCAAAAGCTGTAAGCTTTTATCCAAATTAAAATCAGTAAAGGCAATGTAATTTTAGTGAAGTACTATCATGAAAATTAAAATCAATAATTAATATACAAAAAAGAAGGTTTATTTTTGCCTTCTGAATCGATGAATCCAAACTGTTTTTGTTTGTTTTTTATCCACGGCCATTTTCCAGCAACTTTATCTGGAACTTTTGGAAAATCATATAAAGTCCAGGATACAAATGCCAATTGTCTCTTTTTGAATATGGATTGCATTTGTTTATGATAATCAGCCTGATCTTCTTTTGAATTACCAAACCAACTCCAAAGTCCACGATTGGATGAAAGTCCAAATTCTTGCATTACCAAAGGCTTTTTGGTTACTTTTTCTAAAACAACAAGCTTGTCTTCAAAAAGTGAAATATCTTCATAATAATGATACGATATAAAATCTACCTTATCTTTTAGTATCTCTCCCGATACAATATTAGAATATCCAATAGTGACCAAATGATTAGGATCGAATTTCTTAACAGTAGCAATCATTTCTTCCAGCCAAGGCTTTATATTTTGTTCCCCGCGCGATTCAAAATCTAGATCAGGTTCGTTTTTAATATCCCAAGCAATAATACTTTTGCAGTCCTTAAAAGTAGTCACAATTTTCTCTGCATGGCGATGCGTTAAAGTCCAGCTTTCTGGAGCATAATCTCCATAAAAATCGAATAATGTAACGATTACAGCTAGTTTTTTTTCTTCTGCCAAGTCTAAAACTATTTTTAACTTATCTAATTTCTCTTGTGAAATCTCTGCTTTACCAAATTCTTCATAAGGAACAAAAATCCTAATCGTATTGAGTTTTGCTTTTGTAATAATGTCAAAATCAGCGGCTATCGTATCTCTATTAAATTTATTCCCAAACATATCCCAAGCAGAATTTTTAGGATAATAATTAATACCTTTTATGATATAGGGAACACCATTTTTTAAAATTTCATTTTCTTTTACTGTGTATATTTTTTTATTTAATTCTACAGCAACCAAACTCTTTTCTTTTTGCATCCGAACATAATGTCGAATACGCCAAAACCCATCCTCTAATAGCATTAAAACCTTATAATTTGCGGTGTCCCGAACAGAAGTTATAAGCTTGTTATCTTGATAAATATTTTGAAATTCAACTACATTTTTATCAGTAAAAACGACTTGTTGGCCATCTTCACTATAAAAATTTAAAGATGGATGATGTTCAATTGTCGTACTGTGGATCGAAATTTTTTTGGCCTTATTATAGGCTATAATTTGTTCTAATTGCTTTCTCGAACTTTCTGTAAAATAATCGTCAATTCCATCATTAACATTGTTTTTGAGAGCATTATTTTTTATTACATAAGAAAACAAATAATGCCTCTCAATTTTCTGGATGGTTTGATTTTCCATCGGTCTACCTTGATTTTTTAAGGTTTCCCACGTTACTTTTGGTAAATATGTATTTGAGGTCTCTTTTTCTAAATGCAGCATCGAACTTCTATCTGCTCCCGAATTTAAGTAGCCTAAAATTTCACTAATTGCAAATAATACCAAAATATTAATCGCAATAAATGAAACTATTAAAATTGCCCGATAATTATTTTTATTGTTAATTACTATCATAATTTTTTTCTTCTATTTTTTGAATACTTCCTAAGGTTGAAATTTCAAATGAATATTTTTTTTCTTTATAATATTCAGATGAAATAGTAAAAACAGCATTGCCTTTTACGCTATCTTCTTGCAAATTTGCTACGAGTTGATTATGATGATACACTTTTAGAGTCACTTTAATTCCGTCAGGAACTAGCTGATTCATGAAACTACGCAACGGACCAACTATTATAGTTCGATTATCTTTTGAAAATTCAAATTCAATTTTCGGATTAATCGGTTTGTAGTTAATTACTATAGAATTACTTTCTGCTATTCCCGCCACATAAGCTTTTGCAGTATAAACATCTTGGTGATCAGGATGCAAAATCTGAGCGGTTGCAACTCCGTCTATTGTTGTTCCAAATGATTTTAAAACCATATTATTAGTAGTAAAAATGACAAATGACACCATAGTTCCGTCGCTTACAACATTACCAAATTTGTCTTTAATAACAGCCGTTTTTAAGGTCGTTATTTGATTTCCATCGGCAAATTGATGATTTCTGGTAAATGAAATTATGAAATTTGTAGCGATTCCAGGAAAAATTACAGCATCAAATTCTTTAGTAATTGTAGCATTGCATTGAGCAGAGAGTAAAACTATTCCAGATTTTGTCGGAGCATTAACTATTTTCCAAGCAATAAGATCTTTCGTTTTTACCGTTTGAGCCGTAATAGCGTTTAAAAACTGAGTTTTAAAAATTACGGGAGTATTTTCGGGTTTCGGATTATCAAAGTCATCTGTCGGAATCGTAACGTACATTACAAAATGACCATCTCCTACCAACGTACTTGGCGGACCTAAATAATTTTCTATACCCGTTTTAGTATCGTTATTGGGCAAAATTTGAAAGTTACCCTGTAGTTTATTTTCTCCGTTTACAACCAAAAACCAATCGATACGACCCGATTTTTTAGCATAATTTTCAGGAAGAGTAAAAGTTAATTTATCATTTTTTACAGTACCATCTAAAAGTGTTTTTCCTAAAGAATGAATTAAAAACAACTTCGGTCTATTTGAGGAATTTACCTTAAAATCTAAAGTTATTTTGGTACCCGCTATAAAGGTCTTCTGTTGCGTCATTAATCCAATAGCGCCCGTTTGTTTTTTAGGCAATAAAGTGACTGATACCAATAATATAGTAAACAAACAAAAACAAAATATACAGACTTTATTCTTCATTATCTAGGATTTCCAACGTAATTATTGATTTCAATTTTAATAAACGAATACCCTTTATGTCCTTTAACCCTTTGCATTTGTGCATTTTCTCGTTTACTATTTCGCACTGGAATTACCGCACGAGCAAGAACTTCTGATTTTAAACCATTTACAAAACAATTTTCTGTTGAAGATTTTATAATAACAGGTTTCAAATCTCTTGACAAATTATACGTAAAATATTGCTTACGCTGAATGCGAACACCCTCTTTTACAAACTGATGATCAACATAAACCAATTCTCTTTTATCATTGTAATACGAAATTAAAAGCTCTGGGATGGTCACTTCTTGAATTCCGTAATTGAATAAAGTACCTTTGATCTGGTTATTATCTATCACTAAATCTGAAATAGCAACCGAATTATACAAGTCTGTGGTCGCTACATTTCCTGCACTTTGAATATCAAATGTGGTGGGAATATTTTTCAATTCTTTTGGTGTAAATTCATCGGGGTTAAAAGTAGTTGGTTTTACATCAGTTGGCTTTAACCACGCAATATCTTCAAAATTAACCTTAAAACTAGTGACTTCTTTTGGCATCAATTTATGTTTAATAGTATACTTCGCGTTGAATACGGCAATCGATTTATCATTTCGATCATATAAAGTAGCTTTCAATACGACATCTGCGGGAACATTATCTATATTTTGAACTTCACCAATCACTATATATTGACTGTCAATTTTTACCAAACTTGCCGATATAATTTCTAAATCTGGTTGACGCAACACATCTTCATGGTAGGTTTGCTGAGTAGTTATCTTTCTTCTACCTTGCTTGTAATACGAATTAATATTGTCTGACATGAATTCGTCCGGAGGAATATCGGTATCTTTTTTATCTGGAATGATAAACCATTTCCCTTTTATTTTCTGAACGTCATGTGTGTACTTTTTTTCAATTAATTCTAATGGTGTAACCCATTTGGTCGTTGCAATGATTTTGGCTTTATCTTTACTTTGCTGAACAATTTTAGTTTCGATAGCATCTAATTTTGCGTAAGAATTAAGAACACCATCAGAAACAGAAATTTCTAACATAAATTGCGCCACCGAGTATTCTTTATTAGGAACAATATATGAGTGCGCTTTATCAAAAAACTTAAAATCTAGAGCATCATAATATGCTTTTACAACATTTTCAGGACTAATCTGAGTAGCATTTTTGATGTAAATGCGATATACTCCAAAGCTTATAATTAGCAGTAAAATTCCTGTCCAAATGTGTAGAAATTTTATCATCGCTCTTGGGAAATTAGCATAAACAATTCCATACTTATTGAAAGAAGGTTTTTCTAAAGGCTTTATTTTTAAGGCCTGCAACCAAATCATCTGAACATTAAGTATAAAAGCCACAAGAATCGTTAACAATGGAATAATTCCCCACATTAATTTCAAATAGATCGGTACTTCATCTTTTGGAAGAATTTTGGACAAGGGCTGCACATTTAGTTTTTCCCAGACCATTATACCATTTTCTAATTGTGATAATCGATGCCAACCGCAGAAATAGAGAATTGGATCGTAGAATTTATCGTTAGAAAAAACATATTTCAAATTGTATTTTTCAGGAACCGTTAGAAATTGTTGCAATGAACCAATGCCTTCAAGTCCTCGAAATTTGGAGTTTTCCAGCCTTTCTACCGCACGAGAAGTCAATTCTGGTAATCTTCTTGCCGAATGGTAATTTCCATCAACCGTCATTGCCTTTGTTTGTGTCGATAAGTAGGCCATCTGATCACCGAAACCTAATGGCAAAAACCGCCAATGATCATGCTGATCCTGATTTAAGAAATTGACAATTGGTAAAAAGTTAATTTTTTGCGGTTGCAAGGGTCTAAAATACCCTAACGTCATAGTAAAAACTGCAAAAAACAAAAAGCAACCAGCAAATAATCCGCCTACGATCCTCCTATAAACACTACCAAATTTCACTTGCAAAGCGGTTCTTAAGTCACCTTCAACTAATCGGTACACAAATTCACCAAAAATGGGTAAACTCATTATAGAAGCCCAAAGTGTAAAGCGATCTAAGGTTAGGATATTAAAAGCATTTTTTCCTAAAATTGATAAGGGAATTGGAGTTGTGCCGCCTGTCCCTAAAACAGTTAGCAAGGTTAAAGATAATCCGAAAAAAATATACCTTTTGCTGTAATATCGATAAAATATATAAGGCAATATAAAAAGTAATATTCCCCAAGGTATTAAAAAGAACATCAAGCCCGAAGAGGTCACTTCTATAAAATTGTCGCGACTCCCATGCGGAATAGGAACCTGAGTAATGGGATTGGCTTTAGAATTAATCCAATAAGGCAGTATACAAAATACTAGCAGAAAAACGGCGCTACCACAGAAAAGAATAATCCGTTTTAATAATGATAGAAATGTTTTGTAGAATATTTTGAATGTGATTTCCTTGAATGAATTGACATTTTCGCGAGCGGTATCCATTATGATCATTCCGATTAAAGGCGAAACAAAAAATACCATCCCAAATAAAGGTGTAACATGATGCGAACAAACAGTTACGGCCATTAAAGACAAAGATGTGAAGTAATATTTCTTTTTTCCTGTTTTGATAAAAAGATAAATCTCTGGAAGTGCATGCATTAAAACAGAAATTCCAATAATACTCGGGAGCTGTCCAAAAATATGCAATGTTTCGACAAAAGAAGAAGAAACCACCGCCAGAATAGCAGAATAGCCTGCAACGGTTCGATTTCCAGTTATTAAAAGTGAAAATCTAAAAGCTCCTGTAATGAATAAAATAATTCCAACGATGGCAACAGTAAACATGCCAAATTTCAAACCTCCAATTAAAGAAAGTAAACCAATGGTTTGGTGCACTAATGGAGGATAACTCATCACGTTAAAACCCGTATACCAACTATAGTTCCAAGGTTCAAACCAACTGTGGGCATAATGATTTCCGAAAAACATGTGAATTAAAGCATCATAAGTACTTTCTAAAGTAAAAAAAATAGCGCTGCCATGGAAAGTCAATCCAAAAAGTAAGGCTACTATCAAATATTTATTAGAAGTTTCTTTCAATCACTCTTATTTTAGATTATTGTTTTTGTAAATATAGCGATATCGTTCTATAGAAGAAAACGATATAACTGTACAAAATGTCCTTTCATCGAAAGAAACAGTACCAAACATCTAAAATATCAAAAAAAGTCATACAAGAGTTCTAATTTTACATCAGAATAATATTCTAAAAATAAGTATTGCCAGAAGCATGTAATTAGAGCATTTATAGTGATGTTATTTTCAAAAAAACAAAACATCGTTTGTTTACAGCTCTTGTAGAGACTTTCGCTGAAAGTACTGTTTAATTTAAAAAATTACAATTCATAATAAATATGTTGATTTAGTTAATTGTTGCCGAAAAGGAATTTATCTAATAAATTCCTTTTCATTTTTGTTAAAGTTTTCTTATTTTTCTTATATTTGTTTATAAGAATAAGCTTTTTAAAATTTCATCATACAATTTTTTTAATACCACACACTTGAATTGAATATTAAAAATACTTATAAAAAAATCACTGCGGAGAATTTTTTTATGCTTACAATTTTATTTGTAAATGCAGGCAATTATTTGTACAATCTACTATTAGGAAGGATACTTGGTCCTTCTGGGTTTGCTGACGCTGCGATTTTAATAACTTTACTCTTAGTATTGTCTTTTGTTGGAATGACATTTCAGGTTACTACTGCTAAATATGCAGTTTTGCTAGAAGGAACTCAATTGCATATCTTTTTAAAATTTATTTTTAGGTACGCATTACTGTTTGGTGTATTGTTTGGGTGTATTGTACTATTATTCAGCCATCAATTGCAAGAAATTTTTAAAACCAAAACCTCACTAATGTTCATTTTGTTTGGTTTAGGACTTCCAATGTATTTTATTATGAGTATTAATAGAGGTTTATATCAGGGCAAAAACGATCTGAGAAATTTGTCAAAAACCTACTATTTTGAAATGTTATGTCGTTTGATTTTAACACTTTTGTTACTCTACCTTTTACCTAAAATTCAATCTTCTATTATCATCGCACTAGGGATTTTAATTTCTTTTGCTTTTGGTTTGATTCCTTTTCAAAAAATAATTAACAGTAAAAACAAACAAACCCTAAGTGACAATTTAGACACAAAATCCATTATTACATTTTTTGCTTTAACAGCCTTCTATGAATTAACGCAAATCATCATTAACAATAGTGATATTATGTTGGTTAAACATTATTTTGATAATGAAAAAGCGGGTTTATATGCTTCTTTAGCATTAATAGGCAGGGTGGTATATTTTGTCGCTTGGATGTTTGTAATGCTCCTTTTACCTAAAGTAATACAGTTAAAAAAAGAAGGAGCAGATACACTTCCGATTCTGTTAAAATATGTTTTATATATTGCTTGCTTGTCTACAATAATTGTTTTAAGTGCACTCTTATTTCCCGAAATTGTAGTACGGTTAATGTTTGGCGAGAAATACCTGCCCATTGCTTTCTTGTTGTGGAAATACGCATTGGCAACTTCAATTTTTGCCATTTCAAATATTTTTGCTTACTATTTTCTTTCCATAAATAAGTATGTACCTGTGATAATATCAGCCTTTCTTGGACTTGCACAAATAATTCTAATAATCCTTTATCATAATTCACTGGAACAGGTTGTTGTGATGCAAATCATCGCAATGGTGGTATTATTATTATTTCAATTGGTTTTTTTCTTTTTTAATCACAATAAAAAGTAATATTTTAAATATGAAAGTAGCTGTAGTCACTGCATTTCCGCCAAGTAAAGTTACACTAAATGAATATGGTTATCATTTGGTAAAAAACTTTGTTCAAAACTCAGAAGTATCCGAATTAATTTTATTATCCGATAAAACATCTGAAGCGAAACAATTAGACTTTGACCAAAAAGAAAAGGTAAAAGTAAAAGAATGTTGGAGATTTAACAGTTACACCACTATTTTTTCTGTTCTTAATGCAGTTCGAGAAGAACAACCAGATGTGATTTTGTTTAATCTTCAGTTTGTAAAATTTGGAGACAAAAAAGTACCTTCTGCCTTGGGATTATTGTTACCCATGATTTTGAGATTTTTTGGATACAAAACAGTGGTTTTATTACACAACATTTTAGAACAAGTTGATCTAGAAAAAGCGGGATTTACAGAGAGTAAATTCATGCAGAAGATCTATAATTTTATTGGAACTAACATTACCAGATGCATTTTGAAAGCCAATAAAGTTGCAGTAACTATTCATAAATATGTGGATGTTTTAAATGCTAAATACCATACCAAAAATGTAATGCTAATACCACATGGGACATTCGAATCAGTCAAAAATCCTAATTTTGAAATTAAATCTGGCCCTAAACAAATTATGGCTTTTGGGAAATTTGGAACCTACAAAAAAGTGGAAATTTTAATTGAAGCAGTCGAAATTGTTAGAAAAACAAATCCAGAAAAATTAGAAGTCGTAATTGCTGGAACAGATAGTCCAAACACACCTGGATATTTAGATGGAGTACAAGAAAAATACAAAAACGTTGACGGAATAATTTTTACCGGCTATGTCGAAGAAAATGATGTAGAACGAATTTTTACTAATAGTACAATTGTGGTGTTTCCTTATACCTCTACTACTGGTAGTTCTGGAGTATTGCATCAAGCAGGAAGCTACGGCAAAGCAGTTATAATGCCTGATTTGGGCGATTTGACTTTGCTCATAAAAGATGAGGGATATAAAGGAGAATTTTTCAATCCGGAAAGTGCTGATTCTTTAGCTATGGCAATTGATAAAATTATCTCAAATGATGCCTATCGAAAAGAATTAGCTATTGCCAATTTTAACGCTGCAAGTGCCCTTTCAATGGACAAAATTATAATGATGTATATAGAATGTTTTAAATCAATACAATAAACTTAAATGTAATATTATGAAAATACTAATAGTAGATGATCAGCAATTGGTGTTGTTGTCTTTAGAAAAAATGTTAAGTGGTTTAGGATATGAAGTTGTAAGTACAGATAATATAATAGATGCCATTACCAAATATGACAGTGAAAAACCAAATTTAGTTATTGTCGACATTAATATGTCTAATCTTTCTAATACAGAATCTATAAATGAGCATGCGTCTGGTCTAGAAGTAGTCAAGCATATTAAGCAAATCAAAAAAGACAATACACCTGTAATGGTTTTATCTGGTAACACTGATGAAGAAGTCATTATAAAAGGTTTTGATTTGGGAATTGATGATTACATGAAGAAACCTTTGAGCTTAAGCGAAATTGGCGCAAGAGTAAAAAGATTAATAGGCTCTACTATCGAAAAAAATGTTACGGAAAAACCCAATTCGAAAGAGCGATACATCCAAAACAAATGTATTGGAGTTGTTATTCCTTGTTATAACGAGGAGACACGTTTGTCTAGTGATGAATTTAAGTCTTTTGTACATAAAAATTTAGGGTACCATTTGTGCTTTGTAAACGATGGAAGTAAAGACAATACATTGGGCGTATTGCATGAACTAACAAAAGGAAAAGAAGAATATATTAGCGTATATGATTGCGAGAAAAATGGTGGAAAAGCTGAAGCTGTCCGTCTGGGAATGTTACACTTGGCCAAGCAAAATCAATTTGATTACATCGGTTTTTTAGACGCCGATTTATCCACCAATTTTGATGATTTTCAAGATTTGGCAGATACTATTTATAACTCTAAATACAAATTAGTTTTTGGTTCTAGAATTTCAAGAATGGGAGCTGACATCACCAAACAATCTGCAAGAGCTATCATTAGCAAAACGATAAATTACATCATCAGAAAAATTCTTGGAATGGAAATTAATGATACACAATGTGGCGCCAAAATAATGACAAGAGAAATCATAGAAAAAACTTTTAACGAAAAATTCATAACAAAATGGGTTTTTGACGTAGAGATTTTTATGCGAATGAAAAAAATATATGGCTCTGCAAAAACTCAGGACTTAATTTTAGAAAAACCTTTAAATAGATGGATTCACATGGATGGCTCTAAATTATCATTTAAAGATTCTATAAAAATTATTGGTCAAATTGGCCAGATTGCACTCCATTATAGATAAAAAACTATACTCAATCATAAATTACAGGCCATATTAAAAAAGGTAGTGTCTCACTAACTGTGTAAGTTAAAAAATGATGGGGTTTAAAATCACCCATCATTTTTTTTTAACTTTAACTTTTACACAGTCTTATGAAAAAAGAAGATTTATTATCAGATGAATTTTTAAAACAATTCAAAACAGGCGAAGACCTAAATGGTTTTCTTGCTCAATTACAAAAACGAGGGATAGAAGCTATTTTATCAGGAGAGTTAGATTCTCATCTAGGTTATGAGAAACACGAAAAGACGCCTTCAACTAATTCTCGTAATGGTTTTTCCAATAAGAAGATAAAAACTTCATTTGGAGAATCAGACATTCAGGTTCCAAGGGACAGAGAATCTTCTTTTAATCCCATGATTATTCCAAAACGTCAAAATATGGTTGATGGATTAGAGAATGTAATTATTTCTCTTTATGCCAAAGGAATGACCGTTAGTGATATTGAAGAACAAATAAGAGAAGTCTATAAATTTGATATCTCAACCTCCACTATTTCTAGAATTACTGAATCTGTTTCTAATGATGTAATAGCTTGGCAAAATCGCCCACTAGAAGCTGTTTATTTAATTGTTTGGATGGACGGGATTGTATTTAAAGTTCGAGAAAACTCTAAGGTCATTAACAAAACTATTTATTTAGCTGTAGGCCTGAATCGAGATGGAAAAAAAGAAGTTTTAGGTATGTGGCTGGGCAAGAATGAAAGTTCCAGTTTTTGGTTGGGAGTTTTAACCGATTTAAAAGCCAGAGGTGTTGAAGATATATTAATTACTGCTACAGATAACCTAAACGGCTTTACTCAAACCATTAAAAATGTATTTCCTGAATCACAGACTCAAATCTGTGTAGTGCACCAAATACGCAACTCAGCGCGTTATGTAGTGTGGAAAGATAAGAAGGAATTCTCTAAAGATATGAAGCAGATTTATGATGCTCCAACCAAACAGGCTGCCAGGGCTTCTCTTGAAGATTTTGCTAATAAATGGAATAGTAAATATCCATATGCTGTAAAATCATGGCAAGACAATTGGGAAGAGCTTACCGTATTCTTTGACTTCCCCGTTGAGATTAGAAAAATAATTTATACCACTAATCTAATCGAAAATCTAAACGGTAAGATTAGAAAATACACCAAAAATAAATTATCATTCCCAACCGATGAAGCAGTTTTAAAATCTGTATATTTGGCTTTAAGAGAAGCTACCAAAAAATGGACAATGCCAATCCATAATTGGGGATTAATACTCAATCAGTTCTTAACTATATTTGAAAAAAGGGTTCAACTTTAATTAAAAAGTCAAACCCCATTATTTTTAAACTTACACACTTTTTAGGACAGTGTCTTAAAAAAATATTACAACTACTGCCTAAGTTCAATCTTATCAATATTCATTAGTAGGGGGAGCTATTTCAAGCTAAAAAAAAACCAAAGAGCTAATTTCATTTCAAGCTCTTTGGTTATTAATACTATTAATTATCAATTATTTCTACTATTTTTTTTATTTAATTGAAAGCACGACGAACTCACTTCTTCTGTTTATCTTATGCTCTTCTTCTGAACATTTCACATTATCCGAACATTGATTTACCAACTGGCTCTCGCCATATCCTCTACCCGAGATTCTTTGATTAGAAATCCCTCTTTTTACAAACCATTCTATTGTTGCTTTAGCTCTTTTGTTTGATAAAATCAAATTGTAATTTTTATTTTCTCTACTATCTGTATGAGAGCGGACATCTATTTTCATTTTAGGATATTGCTTCATTACGGCTAAAACTTTCTCTAACTCGAATTTAGCTTCGGGTGTAATAAATGACTGGTTTAAATCAAAATAAATAAGTGGAATATCTAATGTTTTAGCTAAATCGGTTCCGACTTCTATTTTTTTAATCTGTTTTTCTAATTTAACGTCAAGTTCATATTTCTCTTTTGATGATCCAATTTTGATCTCACTTTCGTGTGTTTCAAAGTCTTGTTTTAAAACTCTTATATAATAATTTTTATTGCAAGTAACTTCAAATGTATACCTTCCCTCTTTATCCGTTACAACTTCTAAAATTTGTTGAAAATTAGAATCAAGCAAAATTACCTTCGCATCACTCAATGTCAGATTCGTTTGAGAATCTACGACTACTCCTGATAATTTTTTATTGCAATCTAATCTTCTTGTTTCGGTAAATTTGTAGATATCATCACTGCCAATTCCGCCAGATTTATTTGAAGAGAAAAATCCTTTTCTACTCGCAGGATCTATTATAAAAGAAAAATCATCAAATTTTGTATTAACTGGTTCTCCAATATTCTGCACATCACCAAAACCTGCATCGTCTTTTATCTTTGCCACAAAAATATCTAGACCTCCTAATCCTGGACGACCATCACTTGCAAAGTATAGTTCATTATCTCCCGAAATAAAAGGAAAAGTTTCTCTTCCTTCAGTATTAATAACTGGCCCCAAATTTTCTGGCTTTCCAAATGTACCGCCATTATTAATGGTAACACTATATAAATCAGATTGTCCCTGACCTCCTGGCATATCTGAGGCAAAAAATAATTTCTTTTCATCAACACTTAAAGCTGGATGCGCAATACTATATTGATCGCTATTAAAAGGCAATTCTACAACATTTATCCATTTATCATTTACAAGTTCTGCTTTGTATAGTTTTAGTAGCGTAACTTTTTTATCATCCTTACCTCTTTTTCCTGCTAAAAAGTTATTTCTGGTAAAATACATTGTATTTCCGTCTTTAGTAAAAACTGGAGTCGATTCATTAAACTTTGAATTAATCTTTTTATCAAGTTGTATAGGAGATTCAAGACTTCCGTCTGATTTAACTACTGCCGTATATAAATTTGTAAAAGATCTATTTGTCCATCTAAATGTATTTTTACTTAATCTAGCTGTATCTCTTGCAGAAGCAAATACTAATTTTCCATCAAGCATGGTGGTTCCATAATCGGATTCAGTTGAATTAATTCCTGCATCAGCGATTTCAAATCTGCCGGAATTTAATTTAATTTGTTCGAGGTAATTTTTATTATTTTCAAACAAGACACCTCTACTGTCAGTCTTGATTTTTTCATTGAAGATATCCAACATCTTATCTGCTTCTGAATAATCTCCAACAGATTTAAGAGTTTGCGCATAGCGATAATAATACTCCGGATCTTGCTGATTATTTAACAAGAATAATTCGTCGTACCACTTTAGCGCTTTTGTTAATTCAGCATTAAAATA
Source organism: Flavobacterium flavipigmentatum (assembly GCF_020911905.1). Taxonomy (NCBI): domain Bacteria; kingdom Pseudomonadati; phylum Bacteroidota; class Flavobacteriia; order Flavobacteriales; family Flavobacteriaceae; genus Flavobacterium; species Flavobacterium flavipigmentatum. The sequence continues at coordinate 4,130,886 of NZ_CP087133.1, forward strand.
ATAAGCATTTCCCAATCTTTGAAAAATTTTCTCCTCTCTATAACCCGCTTCTGCTAACTTTTCATAAATAGCAATTGCATCTATGTAAGCATATTTGTTATAATCTCTGTCTGCTCTACTTAATACAGCCTCCTGAGCATTAGTATTAAAAAATAAAAATGACAAAAAGATGCTGTATATTAATTTTTTAATTTTCATAACTAAAAGAATCTAGGTGAAGTTATACGACTGTATTTGTTTAAAAATTCAAAGCGAAAGAAAATCTCATGCGATCCTGAATTGTAATTTACCAACTTGGTTGTTTCGCGATCATACGCATAACCAATATATAAACCATCAGTAACTTGAAATCCAGCCATTGCACTTATAGAAGCGCTCCATCTATAAGCGGCTCCTAATACAAATTTTTCATTAAACATAAAATTGGCTGAAATATCTACTTGTAGTGGCGAACCAGCTACCATTTTTGCTAACAAAGCAGGTTTAAATTTTATCATTTCATAACGATCTAAATTAAAAACGTATCCTGAAATAAAGTAATAGCTAATTTTGTCTTTGAAAATAGCAATATTATTATCGTTATAACGATCGGTTTCAATAAAATTTGGTACAGAAAGACCAACATATGCCTTATCAGAATGCCAATAGATTCCAGCGCCAATATTTGGTCTAAACTTATTAGCAAAATCCTGAAATTGAGGATCTCCTTGATTTTCTGGAGATAGTTTGGTAGGATCAAGATTAAATATATTTGCTGTTCCTTTTATACCGAAAGAAAGTTTAGCATCTGCAGATGTTTGAATAGAATAAGACAAATCAACAGATAAGTTATTTTCAGTAGTTGGGCCTATTTTATCATTGATTAACGAAACACCAAGTCCTAAATTGCTATTATTTAATGGCGTATTTACCGAAAAACTACTTGTTTTTGGTGCTCCCTCTAATCCAACCCATTGGGTACGATATAAACCAAAAATACTCAGTACTCCACGTGATCCCGCATAAGCAGGATTCACATTAATGGTATTGTACATGTATTGTGTAAATTGTGCATCCTGCTGTGCAAAGCTTGCAGTTGAACAAAACAGTAAAACTAGAATTAACTTTTTCATTTTTTTCATTTTTAATAACAGCTCAAACTTCAACAAGCCATTTAATTAGCATAGAATATTATTTGGTCAAGTACAAATAACCCGCTTCCTGATGAGGATTAGATTGATGGTCTTTATATTTTATGATATAATAATATGTTCCCTCTGGTAATCCATTTGATTCTTTAATGGTAACACGTCCTTCTGAAATTCCTCTAAAGGCAACATCGGTATTATTGTAATGATCTCTTTCAAAAACCAATACACCCCAACGATTATAAATTTGAACTGTGTTGTCAGGATAACATTCTATTCCTTGTATATAGAATCTTTCGTTCATGCTATCTCCATTTATTGAAACGGCATTAAAAATTTTGATTACACATCCGCTTAATAATAAGACTGTTGGATTATCACCTAGATTATTTATGTTATCTGACTTATCCTCAACTTTAATTCCACTTAGAGTACTACCCATTACACTAGCCTGATTACTAACACTTCCAATATTAATATCATTTTGCGTGATGCTATATTGAGCACTAAAAGAAACTTCATCCGTATCATTTACATCCAAATCGATTGGACTTCCTGACATAATAATACCAGGTAATGGATCTGAAACAGTAATATTGTGTAAAAGAATATTTCCAGTATTAGTAACCTTGAAGTTATAAGTTATTGTTTCTCCAGCATCTGCATTTCCATTACTATTTTCATCATTAAATACCGCTGTCTTAATTATGGCAATTGATGGAACTTCAACAAAAACAAGAACCTTAGCCGTACTACAATTAGATGAATTCAATTTATCGCAAATCTCATACATTAACATATAGTTACCTCCTGTTGTATTTGGTGCTACTGTTATTGTTCCGTTTGCATTTAAGCTAAAACCTTTTGGCATTTCTCCAACAACTTGTAAATTAAAATCCAATACATTTACAAATTTTCCATTTTGCAAATCATTCTCAAATACTGTTTGCGTAATGCCCCCAGTAATACCATTAATTGGACTAGTTGTAAAATCATCTTCAATAGCATTCAAAGAAGATTGTCCTACACTAATAATTGATGATACCGTACTGCAATTAGATGTATTGGTTACCTCACAGATCGTGTAGCTCACGGTATAATTTCCTGCTGGGGTATTGGCGGCAATGCTAAGAGTACCGTCTGTATTTAAAGTCAATCCTGATGGAACACTCACCCCTGTTAGGGTTACTTCTCCCGCATTAGTGCCAATCACAACTGGATTGCCATTCAAAGTATCATTGGCGGTCAAGGCTGGTGTAGTACCGCCTGTATTACCGTTAATTGGAGTTGTAGTCTCTGTGATCGCGGCAATGCTCGCGGCAGTCACTGCAACGGTGCTTGATACCGTACTGCAATTAGATGTATTGGTTACCTCACAGATCGTGTAGCTCACGGTATAATTTCCTGCTGGGGTATTGGCGGCAATGCTAAGAGTACCGTCTGCATTTAAAGTCAATCCTGATGGAACACTCACCCCTGTTAGGGTTACTTCTCCTGCATTAGTGCCAATCACAACTGGATTGCCATTCAAAGTATCATTGGCGGTCAAAGCTGGTGTAGTACCGCCTGTATTACCATTGATTGGAGTTGTAGTCTCTGTGATGGCGGCAATACTCGCGGCATTCACCACAATAGTGCTGGATACCGTACTGCAATTAGAAGTATTGGTTACCTCACAGATCGTGTAGCTCACGGTATAATTTCCTGCTGGAGTATTAGCGGCAATGCTAAGAGTACCGTCTGCATTTAAAGTCAATCCTGATGGAACACTCACCCCTGTTAGGGTTACTTCTCCTGCATTAGTACCAATCACAACTGGATTGCCATTCAAAGTATCATTGGCGGTCAAGGCTGGTGTAGTACCGCCTGTGTTGCCATTAATTGGAGTTGTAGTCTCTGTGATCGCGGCAATGCTCGCGGCAGTCACTGCAACGGTGCTGGATACCGTACTGCAATTAGATGCATTGGTTACCTCACAGATCGTATAGCTCACAGTATAATTTCCTGCTGGAGTATTGGCGGCAATGCTAAGAGTACCGTCTGCATTTAAAGTCAATCCTGATGGAACACTCACCCCTGTTAGGGTTACTTCTCCTGCATTAGTGCCAATCACAACCGGATTGCCATTCAAAGTATCATTGGCGGTCAAAGCTGGTGTAGTACCGCCTGTGTTGCCGTTAATTGGAGTTGTAGTCTCTGTGATCGCGGCAATGCTCGCTGGAGTCACTGCAATGGTACTTGATACCGTACTGCAATTAGATGCATTGGTTACCTCACAGATCGTGTAGCTCACGGTATAATTTCCTGCTGGGGTATTAGCGGCAATGCTAAGAGTACCGTCTGCATTTAAAGTCAATCCTGATGGAACACTCACCCCTGTTAGGGTTACTTCTCCTGCATTAGTGCCAATCACAACTGGATTGCCATTCAAAGTATCATTGGCGGTCAAGGCTGGTGTAGTACCGCCTGTATTACCGTTAATTGGAGTTGTAGTCTCTGTGATCGCGGCAATGCTCGCGGCACTCACCACAATAATGCTGGATACCGTACTGCAATTAGATGTATTGGTTACCTCACAGATCGTATAGCTCACGGTATAATTTCCTGCTGGGGTATTGGCGGCAATGCTAAGAGTACCGTCTGCATTTAAAGTCAATCCTGATGGAACACTCACCCCTGTTAGGGTTACTTCTCCTGCATTAGTGCCAATCACAACTGGATTGCCATTCAAAGTATCATTGGCGGTCAAGGCTGGTGTAGTACCGCCTGTATTACCGTTAATTGGAGTTGTAGTCTCTGTGATCGCGGCAATGCTCGCGGCACTCACCACAATAATGCTGGATACCGTACTGCAATTAGATGTATTGGTTACCTCACAGATCGTATAGCTCACGGTATAATTTCCTGCTGGGGTATTGGCGGCAATGCTAAGAGTACCGTCTGCATTTAAAGTCAATCCTGATGGAACACTCACCCCTGTTAGGGTTACTTCTCCTGCATTAGTGCCAATCACAACTGGATTGCCATTCAAAGTATCATTGGCGGTCAAGGCTGGTGTAGTACCGCCTGTATTACCGTTAATTGGAGTTGTAGTCTCTGTGATCGCGGCAATGCTCGCTGGAGTCACCACCACAATACTTGATACCGTACTGCAATTAGATGCATTGGTTACCTCACAGATCGTATAGCTCACAGTATAATTTCCTGCTGGAGTATTAGCGGCAATGCTAAGAGTACCGTCTGCATTTAAAGTCAATCCTGATGGAACACTCACCCCTGTTAGGGTTACTTCTCCCGCATTAGTGCCAATCACAACTGGATTGCCATTCAAAGTATCATTGGCGGTCAAGGCTGGTGTAGTACCGCCTGTATTACCGTTAATTGGAGTTGTAGTCTCTGTGATCGCGGCAATGCTCGCGGCACTCACCACAATAATGCTGGATACCGTACTGCAATTAGATGTATTGGTTACCTCACAGATCGTATAGCTCACGGTATAATTTCCTGCTGGGGTATTGGCGGCAATGCTAAGAGTACCGTCTGCATTTAAAGTCAATCCTGATGGAACACTCACCCCTGTTAGGGTTACTTCTCCTGCATTAGTGCCAATCACAACTGGATTGCCATTCAAAGTATCATTGGCGGTCAAGGCTGGTGTAGTACCGCCTGTGTTGCCATTGATTGGAGTTGTAGTCTCTGTGATCGCGGCAATGCTCGCTGGAGTCACCACCACAATACTTGATACCGTACTGCAATTAGATGCATTGGTTACCTCACAGATCGTATAGCTCACAGTATAATTTCCTGCTGGAGTATTAGCGGCAATGCTAAGAGTACCGTCTGCATTTAAAGTCAATCCTGATGGAACACTCACCCCTGTTAGGGTTACTTCTCCTGCATTAGTGCCAATCACAACTGGATTGCCATTCAAAGTATCATTGGCGGTCAAGGCTGGTGTAGTACCGCCTGTATTGCCATTAATTGGAGTTGTAGTCTCTGTGATCGCGGCAATTATATTTATAGGTGTTGGAGTAACACTAGAGGTATTATTACCTGGTGTAGGATCGGCTTCATTAGCAGCAATACTCGCGCTATTGGTATACGTTCCTGTGGCATTTACTGTTGCAATAATAGACAAAGTAGCATTCGATCCATTGGCTAAAGTACCAATAGACCAGATACCTGTTCCACTTGTGTAGGTTCCTGTAGCTGTGCTAGCACTTACAAAAGTATAACCAGAAGGTAAAATATCTGTTACACTTACTCCTGTGGCTGCACTTGGTCCTGCATTAGTAGCCGTTAAGGTAAAAGTAACATTACTACCAACATTTGGATTAGCAGCATTTATCGTTTTTGTGATACCAACATTAGATTGGGCAACCGGTGTTGGAGTAACACTAGAGGTATTATTACCCGGTGTAGGATCAGCTTCATTAGCAGCAATACTTGCGCTATTGGTATACGTTCCTGAGGCATTTACTGTTGCAATAATAGACAAAGTAGCATTCGATCCATTGGCTAAAGTACCAATGGCCCAGATACCTGTTCCACTTGTGTAGGTTCCTGCAGCTGTGCTAGCACTTACAAAAGTATAACCAGAAGGTAAAATGTCTGTTACACTCACTCCTGTGGCTGCACTTGGTCCTGCATTAGTAGCCGTTAAGGTAAAAGTAACATTACTACCAACATTTGGATTAGCAGTATCTATAGTTTTTATGATACCCACATTAGATTGAGCAACTGGTGTTGGAGTAACACTAGAAGTGTTATTGCCCGGTGTAGGATCGGCTTCATTAGCAGCAATACTCGCGCTATTGGTATACGTTCCTGTGGCATTTACTGTTGCAATAATAGACAAAGTAGCATTCGATCCATTGGCTAAAGTACCAATAGACCAGATACCTGTTCCACTTGTGTAGGTTCCTGTAGCTGTGCTAGCACTTACAAAAGTATAACCAGAAGGTAAAATGTCTGTTACACTCACTCCTGCGGCTGCACTTGGTCCTGCATTAGTAGCCGTTAAGGTAAAAGTAACATTACTACCAACATTTGGATTAGCAGTATCTATAGTTTTTGTGATACCCACATTAGATTGTGCAACCGGTGTTGGAGTAACACTAGAGGTATTATTACCTGGTGTAGGATCGGCTTCATTAGCAGCAATACTCGCGCTATTGGTATACGTTCCTGTGGCATTTACTGTTGCAATAATAGACAAAGTAGCATTCGATCCATTGGCTAAAGTACCAATAGACCAGATACCTGTTCCACTTGTGTAGGTTCCTGTAGCTGTGCTAGCACTTACAAAAGTATAACCAGAAGGTAAAATATCTGTTACACTTACTCCTGTGGCTGCACTTGGTCCTGCATTAGTAGCCGTTAAGGTAAAAGTAACATTACTACCAACATTTGGATTAGCAGCATTTATCGTTTTTGTGATACCAACATTAGATTGGGCAACCGGTGTTGGAGTAACACTAGAGGTATTATTACCCGGTGTAGGATCAGCTTCATTAGCAGCAATACTTGCGCTATTGGTATACGTTCCTGAGGCATTTACTGTTGCAATAATAGACAAAGTAGCATTCGATCCATTGGCTAAAGTACCAATGGCCCAGATACCTGTTCCACTTGTGTAGGTTCCTGCAGCTGTGCTAGCACTTACAAAAGTATAACCAGAAGGTAAAATGTCTGTTACACTCACTCCTGTGGCTGCACTTGGTCCTGCATTAGTAGCCGTTAAGGTAAAAGTAACATTACTACCAACATTTGGATTAGCAGTATCTATAGTTTTTATGATACCCACATTAGATTGAGCAACTGGTGTTGGAGTAACACTAGAAGTGTTATTGCCCGGTGTAGGATCGGCTTCATTAGCAGCAATACTCGCGCTATTGGTATACGTTCCTGTGGCATTTACTGTTGCAATAATAGACAAAGTAGCATTCGATCCATTGGCTAAAGTACCAATAGACCAGATACCTGTTCCACTTGTGTAGGTTCCTGTAGCTGTGCTAGCACTTACAAAAGTATAACCAGAAGGTAAAATGTCTGTTACACTCACTCCTGCGGCTGCACTTGGTCCTGCATTAGTAGCCGTTAAGGTAAAAGTAACATTACTACCAACATTTGGATTAGCAGTATCTATAGTTTTTGTGATACCCACATTAGATTGTGCAACCGGTGTTGGAGTAACACTAGAGGTATTATTGCCTGGTGTAGGATCAGTTTCATTAGCAGCAATACTTGCGCTATTGGTATACGTTCCTGAGGCATTTACTGTTGCAATAATAGACAAAGTAGCATTCGATCCATTGGCTAAAGTACCAATGGCCCAGATACCTGTTCCACTTGTGTAGGTTCCTGCAGCTGTGCTAGCACTTACAAAAGTATAACCAGAAGGTAAAATGTCTGTTACACTCACTCCTGTGGCTGCACTTGGTCCTGCATTAGTAGCCGTTAAGGTAAAAGTAACATTACTACCAACATTTGGATTAGCAGTATCTATAGTTTTTGTGATACCAACATTAGATTGAGCAACTGGTGTTGGAGTAACACTAGAAGTGTTATTGCCCGGTGTAGGATCGGCTTCATTAGCAGCAATACTCGCGCTATTGGTATACGTTCCTGTGGCATTTACTGTTGCAATAATAGACAAAGTAGCATTCGATCCATTGGCTAAAGTACCAATAGACCAGATACCTGTTCCACTTGTGTAGGTTCCTGTAGCTGTGCTAGCACTTACAAAAGTATAACCAGAAGGTAAAATGTCTGCTACACTTACTCCTGTTGCTGCACTTGGTCCTGCATTAGTAGCCGTTAAGGTAAAAGTAACATTACTACCAACATTTGGATTAGCAGTATTTATCGTTTTTGTGATACCAACATTAGATTGGGCAACCGGTGTTGGAGTAACACTAGAGGTATTATTACCCGATGTAGGATCGGTAATGTCTGTAGATGATATAGAAGCACTATTTGAATAAGAACCTGTAGCATTTACGGCGGCAGTAATTTGTAAAGTTGGTGAAGAGGCTACATTTAATAAACCGATATCCCAAACTCCTGTCGAAGAATTGTATGTACCAACACTTGGAGTAGCAGAAATAAAAGTATAACCTGATGGCAACATATCGGTAACTATAGTGCTTGGCGCATTACTAGGACCTGCATTGCTCGCTGTAAGTGTAAAAACAACATTGCTTCCCACATTTGGGCTTGCGTTGTTGACAGTTTTAGAAATAGAAAGATCTGAAGATGTGATGCCTTGTATTTGATCTAAAAAAACTCCAGAATCCAACAATGCATCACCAGCATCAGCAATTACAATTTTAAAAGTATAAGTACCCCCAGGAGTTAAACCTTTAATGGATTTTTTTATCGCTCTTGTTAAACCATTATGCTCTGTAAAAACAGGAAAAGGCCCAGGTTGAGGCGCAACATTCTGGTTGTATTTACCTCCAGTAACAGTTGTAATATGACCATTATTAATATACAAAGCAGATTGAGAACCATCGTATGCAGCAACAGGAGTTGCAGGTGAACTGAATCCAGGAGTACCCGCATTTACCTTATTGATTGATGTGGCACTACCATTTGGTAATGTTGCGAAATTCTGAACTCCAGTAATACCAGGTCCAGAAACAAAAAAACCAAAAGCATCATCAAAATTAGAACCTACATAATCTGGATATTCTTCTGATCCAAATTGATAGCTAAAAAGTAGCCCCGAAACATTTGCTGCTAAAGTTATCGAAAAAGAATACGATACTAAGTCGCGTGTTGCAGTAGCATCAATTGTAGATAAGTTAGGATCTGATACTGTTGTAGCTCCTGCAGGGTTAGAACTTCTTTGAATAGCCGTATTTCTATTTGCTAATTCGAAAGGAGCACTTCCTGTAGTAAAATAAGCCCCACTAGCTATGCTTAAACCAGCACCACTGACACCATTCGAAAAAGTAGCAACTTGATTGGCACGCAATGTAGCAGCAGCTGCACCTCCAGATAATGTTCCTCCTACAATTACTATTCCACTCCCATTTATAGCAGTATTTATCTGCAAATTTGAGGGATTTGTTGTAATGGTGGCTTGACCATAAACAAAAGATGAAGTATTACAAAGTAAAATTATCATCATAAAATAAGTAAAGAAATTAAATTGAATTTTCTTACTGAAGCTCGTTGATAATTTAATCAATAATAAGTGTAAAATCACAACTAAACCTTTATTTGCAGAATTGATGGGAGTAAAATTCTTCATGTTATGTAATTTTTTAATTAGAATCTTTAAAATTAATTTAAGAGATAAATCGCATTGGTTTTTAAAAAGTGATAGCTAATAATCAATCTCAAAGACTCATCTAGCAGCTGTATTTTTAAAATACTGATCGGTTAAACCTCTTATTCAAAATCAAAATTATCCCAATTCTTTATGAGCGATAAACCATTTTCGTCAACTCATTAACAAGTCAAGACAAATCACCAAAAAGTAACGATAAACGGTTTTGAGTTTAGTGGATATTTAGACCAAAAAAGAAGAAAACATAAATTTATTTTATGGTGATAGTTAGGTTTTAACTTATAAAGAATTACAGCAAATGAAATAGTAACATCTCTTAGATTCACTCATAATTAGCTGTTAATAAGAAAACTGGAAATCCCTTATGGCTTATAAAATCGGAAGACAACCATCGCAACAAAAGTCGTACAGATCGATTACTAAAAAATGCCAAGTTACACTATCAGAACTCCTAAGAGGAGATGAGCCATAACGAAGATCCAAATCTTGACCGTAATCTTCTACTCCGTTTTTCAGACTGTTCTTTTTATTGAATCGCAATGAAAATATCATTATCACGGGCTTTACAGTGACAGGAAAAAACTTTTTGACAACAGCTCTGGGATACCAAGACTGTATTAAAAGGTATAGAGTCCTTTATTATAATTTAGGGACCCTTTTCAAAAGTTAATGCTGGCTAAAGCCGATGGCTCCTATATCAGAGAACTCAATAAAATAGAGAATTATAATTTACTGATCATCGATGACTTTGAACACCAAGTCTTCAACAGTGATAAACAGATGACATTGATGGATCTTGTAGAGGACCGGAATCAAAAAAGAGCTAGTAGCTTTTGTTTACAATTACCCATAAAAATGGGTACGACTTAATAGAAGAAAAGACAATAGCCGATACCATTTTGGATCGAATTATTCACTCGGCAATACGTTTTGAACCCAAAGAGGAATCGATAAGTAAAAAATGAAAAAGCAGTAAAAAAATTAGCTAATTTAAAACGAAGAAAACATCAGTAAAATAACTGTCCACTTTGTCCGGAATCACCTGTCCAGTTTAAAACGGAATTAGGTGTACACTTTCACTGGAATAATCACGTAGCCTTTAGGTGCGGAATTTCGTCTTACAGCAATAGTGTTTTTAGGCAACACCAACTGGCGTGTAGAAGTATGTGAGTATAATGTTAATAATCGTTGCAACCGAAATAGAGCAACAAAAATCGCCATTCAACTATACTAAACTCCTATCCATCGAAATATCTTAAAATACGCTGTTTTGTAACCTTAAGTTTGTACTATAAATTTAATATTATGAATGACAGAAATTTAAACCTATTAAACATTACCATTCTTAAAAAAATTTACTTAATTCCTAGAGATATTGATCTAGTAGCAGGAATCCCTTGGAGCGGAATACTATCTTCTAATCTAGTAATATTGTACCTAAATTTATCGGATACCAAAATATTCCTTCTTTTATAAAGGCCTACACCTATAAATAATTGATAAGGAAACAACGAACACCTTCATTTTATAAGTCAACTTGTTCGGATAGTAAAAGAGAGAATTTGAAAAGGTAAAAAGGAGTAAAAAAACAATTAGAAAAACTTCTACAGTTATAAAGCGACAGCACACTTTTTTTTAAAAAAATCCAAAGAGCCCGTTAGTATTTTTTAATTCAACAAGAAAGAATAACTCATAATTTAAAAAGATGAAAACAGGAATTATCATCATTTGCTACAACAATGAATACGAAATTGATAAGGATATCTGTATCAAGTATATAAATGATGTTAGAGATATTGAGTTTTGTTTAGTCAACAATAATAGTGAAGACAATACCTTTGAACTCTTAAAAGACATCAGCGAAACGTGCAAAAATGTCTCTGTAGTTAATATCAACAAATACAAAAGTAGTAGATTAGCGATAAAAGCCGGAGCTAGATTTATGTTCAACGAATACAATTTAAAACAAATTGGATTTATTACTACAAACACATTTTGTAAGTTTGAAAACTTAGGAATGTTAATCAAATTCATTCAAGATAATCAACTGAATATTTTAAAATACAATGAAAAGATTTTGAATGTTAAAGAAACAAAGCTAACCCTTTTTCAAAGCTTATTTTCTGTAATGGATTATTTAGCAAAAAACAATTGAACCATTATTCTTAAAATTAGCACAATAGAGTAAACTACAATAGTTGAATCTACAGCACATTTAGTTGTTAAAAATACACTACCAAATGTAATTTTATTTACTACTTTCATTCAGGGATACTAAATTTATTTCTTGAAATGACAACAATACGATTCGCAAATAAAGTTTTTTTTACAAACCGTTTACAAAACTTTGCATTAACTGCAAAATACTTTCAAATTTATCTTGAGACTCAAATGTGCCATTTAATAAATGTTCTTCATATTCATGTGCAAGATTGTAGCTTTTTTCAAGACCTAAAATAGATATTTTATGTTTTAATTTATGAACATGTTCTGCTGCATGTCTGTAATTATGGGCTTCCATACTTTTATGATATGCCGATATTTCAATTGGAAGTTCTTTTTTAATAATATCAATCATTTTAATTCTAAATGCATTATCCTCTCCACAGAGTTGATCTATATAATTTAAATTAGGCTGTTCCATAGTTTTTAGGTAAGGTAAAATAAAATGTTGTCCCAATGTTTTCTTTACTTTCAAGCCAGATAGAACCTTTATAATACTCAATAATTTTGTTAACTATAGAAAGTCCTACTCCTGAATTTTGATTGTTGCTTTCTAATTTTGTAAATATTTTAAAAATTTTATCGTGGTATTTTTTAGCTATTCCAATGCCATTATCTTTGATATAAAATTCAAAATCTTGCTCTTTTTCTGTGCAAGCAATTTCAATTATACCTTGAGCTTTATCATTATAATGGATGCTATTTTCAATTAAATTTTGCAATAATTGTTTGAATCGCCAAGTATTTCCTTTTATTTTAGGCAAATCATTAATTATCGAAATTTGAATATTTTTCGGAATGTGAATCTCTCTCTTAATTTCATCAATCACTTGATTAAGATCAATTAATCTTTCTTCAGAGTCTAATTTATCTACAGTAGAATAATCTAAAATCCCTTTGATTAATAAATCCATCTTTTCTACATTAAAAAGTACCTGATTAAGCGAGTTTAAACAACTTTCACCCATTTCTTTATTATCCTCAATGACCCAATTAATAAGGGTGTCTATATTTCTGAGTGGTGCTTTTAAATCATGAGAAACAACATGAGCATATTCGTTAAGTTCTCTATTTTGATTTTCTAAACTTTGCAACAATTCTTCTCGTTGCTTGTTCATCGTGACAATTTCTATAGATTGTTTTTTTAAGAAATCAGACTGATTAAAATCTTTTTCATTACCTAATTTTTCAGCATCCAAATTCATAGAATTTAAAATCTCCTTTAAATTTGAATTTATTTCTTTTAAACTATTTGCTTCCTCTCGGAGTTTTTTATTGGCTTGGAAAAGTTCATCAGAACTAATTTTCATCGCTCGCTGCAACATATTCATCTGATCCTCGTGATTATCATAAGATTCATTGACTGCCTGCAAAAAATGCTTTAAATCTTTTAAATGCTCAGGGTTTATAAATTTGGCAATTTGCCTTTTTAATAGCATATTCATTATTCGCTGATTAGGGTTAAAGTCATCGTTTGATTATGCAATTCACAAAAAGTATTCTCGCTAAATGGAGCCATTTCGCCATACGAGTAAAACCCGGTAATTGCTACTTCATTTCCAATTATTTCCTGAACACGCTCTATTTCCTCTTCAACCCGTTGATTCATAACTAATTTTCTTCCTACGCAACTCACTAGTAAAGCAAGTTGTGGATGATTTATTCTATTTTGCATTGCTAACATTGCCGCTTGTGAAGCTCCCTCTGCGATAGCATCTACAGAAGCCATCATGAGCTGTACTTTTGCATTTTCGGGTGCATCACCAGCTAAAATCATCGACTGATCTTGGTTATTAATATTTAAAATAGTTCGAACTACAGCTTGAGATTTGCCTTCTGGGGTAACATTTAAAGGATATAACAAAGAAGCCTGAGGCAATTGATTGGCTTTATCGCCTAAGTATTTTTTATACAAATCCAAAGCAGGTTGTCCATCAATTTCATACAACACATTGGCTTCTGATCGTGTAATAATTCTTTCCGGGCCAAAAGAGCTCCATCCTCCAAAACTGGAAAATGAAATTTCTAAAGTTTCTCCATAAAATCCAATTAAAACAACTTCTCCTTCTTTTGGATTTTCTTTATAAGAAGCTAATGTTTTCTCAAATTTTGCATCGTCTCCACACATACCTCCTGAAATAGGAACTTTATTTTGAATACTATTTTCAAGACCGTCAATAAGGGAACTTCCGTTTACGAAACTTCCCTCTGAGAGCACAAATAAATGCTTCAAATTTTCTTTAGGTATTTGTTCGTAAAGAGATTGTCCTAAAGCATTTGCATCTTTATTATGATTAAAAATATTATCTGTTTTAATTGCAAACGTACTTTTTTCAAATTCTATAGCAGTAACAACAATAGAATCATCAAAGACATTTGCATCTAAAATTTCACCCGCTGTAGAGCCAAAAACCAGATGTTCATAAGGAAACTCCTTTCTAATAGCATCAATGACTTCTGGAAGCTCTAATTGCATCCTATTGGCAAAAACAAGTACCAGCGGATTTTTTAGTTCTTCCTCATTTGTTAGGTACTGCCAATTTTCATTCTTTTTTTTATAAGCTTGAATTATTTTCATAGTTTCTATTTTGGTAATTTAATAAAGAAGGTTGTACCTTTAGTCAGTTCACTTTCTATCCAAATGTTTCCTTTGTAATTCTCGACTATTTTTTTTACTATAGACAATCCAATACCTGTAGATTTTTTATTCGATGTAAAAGATTGAAATATTTTAAAAATTTTTTCTTGATTCTCTGTAGCAATTCCAGGACCATTATCCTTGATAGCAAAAATATAATGCTTTTTTTCCTCCTCAAAACTTATTTCAATAATTCCCTGAGGCTTATCCATATAATTAACCGCATTACTGATGATATTTAGAAACAACTGTTGCATTCTAAATCGTTCTGCTTTAATTGTTGGAAGTTCATTTTTTATGATAACTTGAATGTTTTTCGGTATGTGAATGATATCAATTATTTTGTTGATTTCAACATTCAAATTAATATTCTCAGTAATCATCTCAATATCATCTACTTTAGAATAAGTTAGAATTCCTTCAATCAAATGATCCATTTTCTCGACTTTGTCTTCAATCATATCAAGATATTGAGTCGTTTGCACATTAAACTCTTTATCATTATCTTCTTTAATCCATGTAACAAGAGAATGTATGCTCTGCAGTGGTGACTTTAAATCATGCGATACAATTTGAGCATAATCATTGAGCTGCTCGTTCTGTTTTTCTAATTTTTTAAGTAATTCTTCTTTTTGCAATTCCAGACTCTTTTGTCGAGTTATGTCTAAATGTATACCTATTGAACCAATTACTTCACCATTTACATTATAATTGGGAGCGCCGCTAATTAACCAATATCTTGTCTCTCCTTTTTTATTGATAGAAGTTACTTCATACGAATCTGACTTACCTTTAACCCGTTCTTTATTTTTAAAATTTACTAATTTTTTATCCTCAGGATGCAACAAAATTTCAGATGCATTGTTGCCTAACAAATCAATTAAAGAGAAACCACTCATATCACAAAAAGACTGATTGGCTAATTGTATCACATCGTCCTTATCTACTTCCAATAAGCCCATATTCATATTGGCAATAATATTTCTATATTTTTCTTTTTCTGCTTCTAGACTTTCTTTGTACTTTTTCTTGATGGTAATATCTTCAAAACTCCATAAATGACCATCATTTTTCTTGCCTTTGGCTATCGGAATAAAACTTCTTTCGTAAACGCGTCCATCGGCCAATTCAATTTCTTCAGAAAAGACGTTTTTTTTATTTCTCAAAATTTCTTCTACCCTTTCAATAAATTCATCTGGTCTTTTAAAAAAGTGTTTATTTTCTTCAGTAGCCATTTTAGAATCAAAACCTATCATCTCTGCAGGTTCTCCTTTAAAATCGAATAAATTACAAAACCTTTTATTGGCAATTAGCACCTTTCTATCCTCATCTTCTAGTAAAATACCCGATTGAAGATTGGTTATTAACGAAGTCAAACGATTTTCAGAATCTATAAGCTGTTGATTGAACTCTTTTTCTTGACTAATATTTTCTTCAATAGCAAAATACTTAATCACTTCTCCTTGTTTGTTATGCAGCGCCTGTCCTTGGACTTTAACCCAGTATTTTTTTTTAAATTTTGTATAATTTAAGATCTCACAAGTAAAAGGAAGTCCTTGTCTTATTTGATTCTTTAAATAAGCAATTGTTTCTGGATTGGTTGCTTCACCTTGTAATAAACGACCAGGACTCTTACCAATCAATTCTTCCTTGGAGTAGCCAGTCATTGTGGTAAAACTACTATTGGCCCACTCAATTTTCCCTTCTTTGTCACAAATAATGACAGCACTAATATTCTTATCAGCTATCGAGGAAAGTAATAAAAGTTGTTCTTCTTTTTGTTTGTCTTCAGAAATATCCTCTATCATTGCAAAATACTGAATCACTTTTTTGGAGGAATCCAGAATGGGCTGTCCCACTGTTTTAGACCAAAAAGTACCACCGTTTTTTTTAGCATGCAAAATTTCTACTTCAAAAGTATTTCCTTCGTAAAAAGCATTGATCATTCTACGAATTTCCTCTTTATTCGATAAAGGATTTGAACCTACTTCTACAGGTGTTTTCCCGATAATTTCATCATTCTCATATCCTGTCAATTTAAGATATGCATCATTACACCAAAATATCTTTCCATCCGGATAAGTAAATACAATGCCGTTTTTATTCGTTTTTGCCACCAACGACAACTTATTTAGCTCTTCTTGATTTCTTTTTTGTTCTGTAATATCACGTCCATAGATATTTACACAGCCCTCTCGTTGCAGACTTTTACAAACAAAAGAATAGCACTTTCCATTATTCTCCGCCTCAAACATCCATCTTTCTTTTGTCTTATCAATTTGATGAATGATAAATTTTAAAAAATCCTCAATTTCATAATCAATTCCTTGAAATGTAAGATTTTTTAAATCTTCGGCTGCTGGATTCATTTTTAATAGATGACCCTCAAAATCAATGCGAATTAATGGATCTGGACTTTGAGTAGTAAAAAGAGCAATATCAACAATTTCCTTATTGGCTTCTTTTAATTGATTTTGTTGTTGATGTATTGTATTCAAAGAATTTTGTAATGCTGCATCGTAGTGAGCGAAATCATAAAGAGAGATTTTTTTTTCTTCAAAATAATCCACAGAAGTATGCGATAGGCTACCTATAAACAAATAGCCATTTTCATAGTTTTCAAATTGTCCTCGAAGCGAAATTTTATATTTAACAGATTCTATTACAACTAATTGATTAGTGACTTTATAAAAATTGTCAACATTTAGCTCTTCGATAAATGGATTGGTAATTGTAAATGAGTTCAGGAAATATCCTCCGCATTTTAAGTCCGGAAGCACTTTGATTAAACCTTCACCTCGGTCTTGAATAAGTAAGTTGTGGTCTAGCAAAACATAAAAAGGGAAAATCCTATTGAATGTTTCACTGTCAAAATGAAATTGAGAATTTTCCATGCTGTTGCCTCCTTATTTTTAAAAATTTCATGAATACGGCATCTGAATACAATCTATTATTTAGAATGTTTTTGATTACGAAAAGTAGCTAAGACTACTGCTAAACCCAACTCAAATTCCAGCTATTCAACTCTTTTAGAATTGTAACGTAAAGTACTACTTTTTTTCTTACACTACAAATATTTTAAATCTAAAGTGGTTTTCAATTTGTTTATGACATAAAAACAAAAAAACATTTAAAAGCTTTAATTCTTATCTCTAGTTCTAGATTCAAAAAACAACACTACTTATTTTTACTGAGAAATTAATTCATTCGTGCTCCAATAATCTAGTATTTTTTTTATCCTATCTACATAATCCTCATATTTCAAAGGCTTTAAAATGTAGCCCGCAATACCTATTTTATAACACTCCATAACGTCTCTATGATTGTTAGAAGTAGTTAAGATAATTGCTGGTATGTATTTTAATACATCATCTGCTTTTAAGATAGACAAAAACTCGATACCGTTTAGTTTAGGCATATTAAGGTCTAAAATAATAACATCTGGTATTATTTCTTTCTTTTTTAATACATCAACTGCTTCTTCTCCATTATTTGCTTCAATGATGCGATGATTGAGTTCTAAACTTTTTAGTACTCTATTGAATTTCATTACTTCAATTGCATCATCTTCTATTAATAGTATATTCAACGATTTTGCCATTTTATTAATTTTAAAGTTTGATGCATACTTATTCAACTTCAAAGGTATTTTATTCCTTTTAAAGCAAGAGTCATTTTTCGTTAATTCATAATAAAGTGTAGACAACTGCAAAAAAAGTGTCGACGAATGGTATTTTATATGTAATTCAACCATAAAAAATATCTTGAAGCCAGTAAAACGAAATCTAAAAAGGGATCCTAATACTTCAATCTATTTTTTATAGAACAGCCATTGCATCTGATTTTTAAAATTTCTTATAGATAAGTAGAACGTCTGTATCTATATAATAAGTAAACTGAATATTAAAAAAACCAAAAAAAAAGGACGATTTCCATTTTTAATATTCATTTATCGACACAAAATTCATAATCAACTGTAAGTCAAGTGTAAAGATTGATTATTCATCGACAGCAAACTGCTATTCATCGAAAAAACAAAAAACAATTCTTATAATCGTCTTAGATTTGTATCAGAATTAAGAAACAAAAAAATCAAAATAAAAATTAATAAAATAATTATTTCCAAAAACAATTTAACAATGTCAGCAGTGATTGCAACTTCGATAGATAATCTATTCGATTTAGTAAACACTCAAAATTAAAACTATTTATTAACAAGAAATGAAGTTTCATTCAAATACCACTGAAAAATGAAAACAGCAATTACTTTAGCAAACACAATTCCTACTGAAATCAAATCTGAGCACTATTTAGTATTCTCCATGATTATTATAACTGTTGGAAAAAGCCTAGAGCCAAAGATCCCTATCGAAGTAAACACTTTGATTATGAGTTTTTTAGCCATTTCATTAATCGGAATGACACTTCAAATTGTTAATAACCTTTTAAAAAACAAAATTTTATTCGATACATTTCAAAAACGGTATTAGTTACCGCAAGTTATAGTATCAAGCAAAGAATTTTTTATTAGTTGTTTGAAAAATGACAAACTAAAACTAATTTTTTGTTTCATTTTTGTCACTGCCATTATCCTGTTTGCACCAATATTATGCCACTATTGCAGTTACTTCCAGAATTACATTGCCGTTTATTGTTGGACTTTTGCCCTTTTAAAATCAATTTTGAAATTGCCTACAAATTCAAAAAAGACTTGCTAAGTACCAAAAACATGACCGCCTTTTTTGCCCGAAAAGCCCTGAGCTTTTATCCAAATTAAAATCAGTAAAGGCGATGTAATTCTAGAGAAGTGCTATTTTTCTAATCCACAAATAAACTTTTGATCCTAATTATCATTAAAAGTAAAAGTATTGTGTAATCAATTTTATTATAATTGATAAAAAATTAGCACTCGTACTCTTTAGGTAAAACAAAACAAAAACAAGCACCTTTTTTATTGTCTTCTCTTTTCTTCAAATAGATAGCACCACCTACTCGATCTACTATGGCTTTTATTGTTGACAAGCCAATACCGGCATTTTTACCATATTTTGAACTAACTGTTTCAAATAATTCAAATACTTTTTCCCAATATTCTTGTGGTATACCTGGACCATCATCTTCATAAACAAAAGAATAACTAGTTTCATTTTCTGTGAGTGATATCCAAACATTGCACTCTTCTTTGTCGGTATGTTTTGTAGTATTTGATAAAAGATTTTGAATAATTTGAACAAAACCTATTTTTGAATGCCTTATCACGGTATCACAATTTCTATAATGAATATAAGTTGGAATATGTAAAGCATCATTATCAACTATATATTGAATAATACTTTTGACATTAAAATCTTCAAAACAAATTTGGTCGTTACTAACTTTTGTATATTCTAAAATACCATTAATTAAAAAATCCATGTATTCATTTCGAGAATAAATCAAATCAATCCAGACTTCTAAGTCTGTATTTTCGATAAGTGTTTTATAATCTTCTTTTATAAAAATTAATAACGAATTTACCCCTCGAATTGGGACTTTTAAATCGTGAGTAAGACGATGCGCAAATTGGTTCAACTGCACATTTTTTTTCGAAATTTCATCATTCAAATCTTCTAAAAATCTATTTTTTTTACGAAGTTCAAATTGCGAAATCACTTGATTGGCCAATGCCTTTAGAGATTCTTGCTGGCTCTCTGTAAGACCTTCTCTTGGTTTATTATCAATAACACAAAGCGTTCCTAAAGAATAACCGTCTTTGGTATTTAAAGGGGCTCCTGCATAAAATACAACGTTTGGGTCATTAGTTGTTAACGGATTATCATGAAACCTTTCGTCTTTAGTAGCATCTGGAATAATAAATAATTCATTAGGTGTGTTGATTGCATGTGCACAAAAAGCAAAATCCCGAGGAGTTTCGGTTACATCTAAACCATGATGTGATTTGAACCATTGTCGATTGTGATCTATCAAAGTTACCAAGGCAATAGGGGTGCCACAAATTTGTGCTGCTATTTTGGTTAAGGCATCATACTCTTCTTCAGGGAGGGTGTCTAGTATATTATAACTGCTCAAGGCTTCAAAACGAAGATCCTCATTATCAGGAATTTCAGGTTTATGCATATAACTGAATTTTTATTTGTTTTTAAAACAAAACTATGTAAGGAAGGTCTATTTCTTTTACTTATAAAAATAACAAATTTTACTTAATAATATAACTAATTCTTCTAAAATTAACTTAAAAATAAAAAAAAATATATTGCTTTCTTAGCTATTGAAAAGAAAATTAATTACTGATTTTACAAACTGAATCTGCAAATAAAAAGAAGAGAAAAAGTAAAACTACATTTTTTTTATTCGTTAATTCATAAAATTATTTAATGGCTAAATGAAGAGTGTCTACTTTTTTTTTATCATATAAAATTTTAATATATTCAAGAATTTTAAATAATAAATAATAATAATTTCAAATTATCAAGAAACGCTAAAAGAGGTATTAGGTGTTCAATTATCCCCCCGATCTACTAAACTGAACGAGATCATAGCAAAATCATTCTGTTTTTTTGTTTCTGTTTTAGCGAACCTGAAGAGTAAGGGAATCTTACCTTATCTCAAAATGAAATGCATGGAGCTACTTTTTTTCTACTCTCTTAAAAATTTGTTGTAATTTGTAATTTTAAAAAGATTCTGAAAAAACAATCGAAAAACAGTATGAAAGAAAATACTATCTTTGACGACCAAAAATAGTTTCTGACTAAAAATGGTCGATACTTTATACTTAAAAAACACCTTTGAAATTTTCTTTAAAAAATATCTTTTCCGGACGCAACTTCTTTATTTTAGGATTCTTTTTTATTGTCCTGACATTGATTTCTATTTATGTTTTAAGTAATTTAATTACACAAATAACTGAAAAATCAAGCGCGGAAAGCGCGGAGCGCAGCTTTCTAAAAAAACAGGAAGTGGTACAACAGGAATTTTCGCGTTTTTTGCAAACTCAAGAGGAAATTGATCGTATTATTGCAATTAGTACTCCTCAAAATTTATCTGATCATCTTAAAGTCTTGAGTACGCTTCACGCGAATGATAGCCTTGTTAAGAATAACTGGTTTCAAATAGACAACGACAAAATAGAGGTTACTACTGCTACTAGCAACCCTACTCTAGCAACCCAGATAAAAGAACTTATTGACCAGAATGATTCGAAAGATCAATTTAATGGTATCGTTCAAGATCATGAAAACTTTTTTTGGCGTATTTATTTTATGTCAAAAGGAAAAAATGGCACCATCGTGCGTTATGGTTATGACATTGATCTGAAATCTTTGCAAGCTTATTTTGCGACCGTTGATCAAAATGTTCCCAATTATGCTTTTGTGTTTGATGAAAAAGGAACGGTACTGTATCATCCCGAGATCAAACTTCTTAAAAAAAACATCTTTAAAATTACAAATTTGGTGGCAGCAGACACTACCTTTATTAATAACGAATTTTTTGGCAAAAAAATAGATCTTTCAGAATATTTGAAATTGGATATTATACGTTATACCAAAAGGCTTCCTGTAAAAAATACACATTGGTACATTTGCGTTAACTTTCCTAAAGAAATTAGAAGTGAGGATGTACGTGCTGTAAAAAAATACGCATCGCTTATATATGTGATCACCACCTTTATATTGATTGTTTTTTTCTATTTATTCACGCTTTTTAACAGAAGGAGTTTTCGGGAGAAAGAGATTCTTTCGCAAGAAAAAAACACTTTGCTCTTGGAGAACGAAAAGATAAACAAAGAGAAAGCGCTAATACAATTGCAGCAGCTAAAAGAGCAGATAAATCCTCATTTTTTGTTTAATTCTCTAAACTCACTCTACATGCTTATTGATGGCAATACGAGTGTAGCGAGGAAGTTTACGCTGAATCTTTCTAAAATTTATCGTTACCTTATTAATCCTCCTGTTCAAAACATTGTGACCCTGCAGGAAGAATTACTTTTTATAGAAAAATATATTTTCTTGCAACAAACCCGTTTTAAAGAAGAATTTGATTTTAGCATCAGGATCGAAGATGAAAGTGTTTTGACCAAAAAAGTACCGTATCTTTCTTTGCAGATTGCGGTAGAGAATGCTATTAAACACAATATTGCCTCGGTTGAAAACCCGTTAAGAATAAGTATTGCAATCTTTCAAAATCAAGTGATAATTGTTAATAATCTAAACGAAAAACAACAGTTTGAGAACCCTTCTCAATTTGGTCACAAATATTTGGAGAGCGTTTATACATTCTACTCAAAAGAGCCGTTTCTAACCTTCAAAAAAGACGGGAATTTTACTTGCATTTTACCCTTAATCGGTTAAAAAAAATCATTCACTCCCAAAAAAAAGCCACTCACTCCATTTTGTTTTTTTTAACATAATTTATCCAATAATTTCGGCAAAAATTAACCTAAACTTAACTTTCAATATGAGGGAAAAGGCATTATTAACAAACCTAAAAAACGTTGCTTTGGTAGCATTGCTATTAAGTACCAGTTCTGTTATTTCTCAAAAAAAGAATAAAAAAGACAAAGACAAAACAGAACAAGTTACAGATTCTCTTAAAGCTTCAAAAGGGAAAAATTACAACGACCTTGTTAAAAAGGGAACTTTCAAAAAAGGCTTATTCAATACAATTCAGGTTAAAACAGATTTATACCTGGAAATAAACGATTCTTTATTTCAAAGAGAATTTTTGGTCGTTAATAAAATTTCCAATGTTCCAATGCTGGTTAATGAAGAAGGTTTAAACAGAGGAATGAATTACGAAAACAAGATTATTACTTTCCACAAAGATCTTATGGCAAAAAAAGTTTGGGTAAAATCATCCGTTCCAAAAGTTTCATCGCCTGTAGGAGATGCTATAACAGCTTCGGTAAATGCTAATTTTTCGGAATCTATTATAGAAGTCTTTGATATTGAAACAAAAAATGACGACTCAACTTCGGTTGTTATTAAAGCAAATAAGGTTTTTGACGGGAAACAAAAGAGTTTCAATGATATTTTGAGCAACATTGGTATTGGCAGTTCTGTAAAATCTGAATTGTCTTATATAGAGAGTGTCAAAACGTTTCCTAATAATATAGTAGTAAAGTCACAGCTTACAACTTCTATAAATGATAACGGCATTCCCTCATCAGTTACAATTGGCATAACAAGTAATATCATCTTGTTGGATAAAGTGCCAATGCAAGCTCGTTTTGCAGACAACCGAGTTGGTTATTTCTCAGAAAAACACTGGTATTTTAGTGATAATCAGCAAGCGGTGCGCGAAAAAGAATTGATTACACGCTGGAGATTAGAACCTAAAAAAGAAGACCTTGAAAAATATAAAAATGGCGAATTAGTAGAGCCTAAGAAACCCATTGTTTACTACATCGATCCGTCGACACCTAAACAATGGCGCTCGTATATCATCGAAGGGGTTCGTGACTGGCAAATTGCATTTGAAAAAGCAGGCTTTAAAAATGCAGTTATTGCCAAAGAACCTACAGATGAAGACACGGATTTTGACATTGATGACGTTCGTTATTCTGTTATTACGTATGTTGCATCGCAAAAGTCAAATGCGATGGGACCAGCCGTTGTTGATCCAAGAAGTGGCGAAATTATTGAATCAGACATTATCTGGTGGCATAATGTAATGACTTCACTTCATAGCTGGATGCGCATACAAACCGGCGCAATTGACCCGAAAGCCAGAGGAAATAAATTTACTGATGAACACATGGGAGAAGCCATCCGTTTTGTTTCGTCTCATGAGGTTGGACACACTTTTGGTTTAAAACATAATATGGGCGCTTCATTTGCTTATGATGTTGAATCCCTTCGATCACCAGACTTTACGGCAAAAATGGGTGGAACTGCGCCTTCAATAATGGATTATGCGCGTTACAATTATATCGCCC
Organism: Flavobacterium flavipigmentatum; assembly: GCF_020911905.1. NCBI lineage: Bacteria > Pseudomonadati > Bacteroidota > Flavobacteriia > Flavobacteriales > Flavobacteriaceae > Flavobacterium > Flavobacterium flavipigmentatum. The sequence goes on from NZ_CP087133.1 coordinate 4,155,107, forward strand.
AACCCGAAGATCATGTAGAAGCGATTACGCCAAAAATTGGCGAGTACGACAAATATGCAATCGAATGGGGATACAGATGGTATGCTAACGAAAATGAAGAGCATACTGCATTGAACAATTTGATTACAAAACATCAGAATGATCCTCTTTATTTTTACGGAGAACAACAAAGTCTAGGAACTTCGATTGATCCGCGTTCACAATCTGAAGATTTAGGAAATGATGCCATGAAAGCCGGTGAATACGGACTTAAAAACTTAAAAAGAGTTGTTGGCAATATTCTGGACTGGACCTATGATAAAGATGAATCTTACTATGAAACAGGCAAACTTTATATTAGTGCTATTGGCCAATGGAATTTGTACAACTATCACGTATTAACCAATCTTGGGGGTATTTATCTTAATCCTACGGTTCATGGTGATAATAAGGCAAGTTATGTTCCGGTTCCGGCTGCCGTTCAAAAAAGAGCTGTAGCTTATTTATTGAAAAACAGTATTGCTTTACCTGAATGGTTGTTTTTTAATCCGATTTTGGATAAAACAAATCCGATCAAAGATACTCCTTTAGGGCCATATGAAATAACGCCTTATACATTGGCAAGAGATTTACAATACGATATTTTATACAAAATGTTAAGCGACGAACGTTTATTACGTATTACGGAAAATGAATTATTTCAGCGTAATAAAACCAAAGATAATGTGTTTACGGTAACGCAATTATTTAAGACAATGCGTGAATCCATTTTTGCTTCTACGATTCAAAATAAATCACTTACGATTTTAGAACGCCTGAGTCAGAAAAATTATGTTGATGTACTTATCGTTTCAGCAAACAAACTTTTTGAAAAGACAGAACCTAAAAAGAGTATCGAAATACAGGAAAATCTTAGTATGCCACATTTGTGCGATTATTTAGAAGAATCCAGAATGGCGCGCAACATAAATCAATCTTTTATGAAAAGAGTATCAGAAGTTACTTCTGACAAAAAAGGAGAATTGAATCAGATTTTACAATTATTAAAAATAAAAAGAAATAGTGGTAACCAAGAAACCAAGAACCATTATTTCGACTTGATTCAGCGCATTGAAAGAGCATTAAACAATACCTTATAATTTTTAACCAAATCCAAATTCCCGAATGAAAAATCTATTTTACATCCTGAGTTTCTTAATGACCCTGTCAGGGTTTGCCCAAGGAACCAGAACTATTAAAGGAAAAGTAAGTGACTCCAAAGATGGTATGCCTTTGTATGGTGTAACCGTTTATGTAGAGAACGCTTCTATTTCTAACAGCACACAACAAAAAGGCGTAATCCAGAGTTCAAGCCTTGGTACCGTTACCGATTTTGATGGTACCTTTGAACTAAAAATAAATGGTAATGTCAAGTTTTTGAGAGTAACCTATATTGGATACGAATCTACTACACTTGAAGTTACCAATCAGAATAACTACAGTGTTTCATTAAAATCTGAAACAGCAGAGTTGAAAGAAGTTGTGGTTACGGGTTACCAAAAAATTGAAACTAGAAAACTTACTTCTGCCATTGGTAAAGCAAATATGATCGACATCCAGCAAGCGGGTGTTGCCAGTATTGACCAATTATTGATAGGACAAGTTACGGGTGTTGCTGTTACTCAAGCAACAGGTGCTCCTGGAACAATTGCCAAAGTAAGAATTCGTGGTACAGCTTCGCTTTCAGGTCCACAAGATCCTTTATGGGTTTTAGATGGTTTGCCTTTAGAAGGAAATGATGTTCCACAAAACTATGATAAAGACAACATCGATCAATTGACAAACTTTTCTATTGCAGGATTAAACCCTGAAGATATTAAAGACATCACGATCTTAAAAGATGCTTCTGCAACTGCTATTTACGGAGCAAGAGCTGCAAACGGAGTTATCGTTGTTACCACGAAAAAAGGAAAAAAAGGAAATATGAGAGTCAATTTTACTACGAATACTTTCATTACACAAAGACCTGACTTTTCTAAATTAAACCTGATGAACTCTTCTCAAAAAGTAGATTTAGAATTAGCAATGGCTTCTGATCCAAACTTAACTTACAGAGATACTGGCGGACAAATTTCTCGTATTCTAAATGGTTCTAATGAATTAGCAGCTTACAGAGCCGGAGGTTTTTCTTCTCTTAATCCAGAAACTCAAAACTCAATCAATGCATTAAGAAACAACAATACAAACTGGGGTAACTTATTATATCAGGATGCAGTTAATAAGCAATATGGTGTGAGTGTATCTGGTGGTGGAGAAAAATCTGATTACTACTTCTCTCTTGGAGCTTATAACGAAGAAGGAACCACAATTGGAACCGGATTCGACAGATACAACCTTACCCTAAAAAACAATTTTGAGGTAAGCGATAAATTACGTGTTGGTGTTAGTATTTTTGGTTCTCAAAGTACCACAAAATCATATTTAACTGACACAGATGGTTTTACAAATCCTTCCAATTATTCAAGAACTGTAAACCCTTATTTAACTCCTAGAAATGCTGATGGAAGTTATAACTACGATAAGGATATTGCAGGATATGGTAATAATTCTGTATATGTTCCTTTTAACATCCTTGAAGAGAGAGAAAATACATCTTACGAATTAAAAAACAGAGCTATAAAAGCGATACTTGATATTGATTATAACATTACTAAAAACTTCAAAGCAACTACTCAGGTAGGTCTTCAATTTGACAATAATGCTTCTGAGAAATTTGCAGATAAAGAAACCTATTACACTAGAAAAGAAAGAGAAAAAACGAGAAGATTTAGTGGCGGAGTGGCTAATTATTTCCTTCCTGATGGTGGAATTATTCAAAACTCAAATACTGACTTTTTCCAGTACAACTGGAAAACAATGTTAAACTATAGTGCTGTTTTCAACCAAAAACACGAGGTTGAGGTAATGGCTGGTAGCGAATTAAGAAAAAATTACAATACTTCTATCGCAACTAAAGGTTTTGGATTTGATCCTAAAACATTAACAACAAAGCAAATTCTTTTTCCTAATGCAGATGTTGCTAATGATGCTAATTACAAAACATATCAAAAAACAGAGAATGAAAATGCATTTGCTTCCTTCTTTGCTACAGCATCGTATACTTACAATAGAAAATATACTGCTTTTGGTAGTGTTCGTTATGACGGATCAGATTTATTTGGTGTAGACCCTAAATACAAATACTTACCATTATGGGCTATTTCTGGTTCTTGGTTAGTATCTGAAGAAAACTTCTTAAAAGAGAACCCAATTATCTCTGCTTTAAGATTACGTGCCTCTTATGGTTTACAAGGAAATATCGACAAAAATACCTCTCCTTATGTAGTTGGAGAATATAAAAACGTAGTATTATTGCCTGGACAAAATGAGCCAACTATCTTTATCTCCTCTCCTCCAAACGATAAATTAAGATGGGAAAAAACAACCAATACCAACTTTGGTTTTGATCTTGGATTGTTTAACAACCGTGTGAGTGTTGTAACCGATGTTTACGGAAGAAAAAGTACAGATTTGATTGGTTTACAATCTCTTCCTATCGAAAATGGTTTTGAATTCTCTACTTTAAACTGGGCACAAGTGTCTAATAAAGGTTATGAAATTGCATTAACAACAAAAAATATCGAACGCCCTAATTTCTCTTGGACTACCAATATTAATTTCTCTCACAACAAGAGTAATGTAGATCGTATCCAGATTAGAGAAAACACCTATACACCTTCAAGAGAAGGATATCCTGTGAATGCTGTATTCGCCCTAAAAACAGCAGGAATCGACGAAAATGGATACCCATTATTTATTAATAAAAATGGAGAAACCGTTAATACAAACACCTTTTTTGCCCTTTATGACCCTTATGCAGATCTTTTTCCTGGAGAAATATCGCAATCGCGCTTAACAGCAACAGAAACACGTAACCTATTTACCTACGTAGGAGATCGTGACCCTAAATTTACAGGAGGTTTTATCAACACATTTAAAGTACATAACTTTGACCTAACCATTGCTACTACTTTTAATATTAAACAAACTGTAGTTGAGAGACCTCCTTATAGTGGAACTGAAGTAGACCGTGGACAAAACTATTCTACGGATATTTTAAATGCCTATTCACCGACAAATACCAGCTCAAACTTACCTGGTATCGTGGGTAAAAATTCTGGAACAGGTGATTCATGGATGGCTTACGACTGGTATGCTACAGCAAATACAGTAGACACTTATGCTTTACTTGACACATGGGTAAAAGAGATGAGTTACATGAGATTAAGCAGTCTTCGTTTAGGATATTCTTTACCTAAAAAAGCGACAAATAGTGTTTTCATGGAAGATATCAGATTTAGTGTAGAAGGAAGAAACTTATTTGTTCTAAGTTCGGATTACAAAGGTTACTTTGATCCTGAAACTTATGGAAATATCTACGCACAACCAATCCCTAGATCAATATCTCTAGGATGTAACTTAACTTTTTAAACTGATTTAAAATGAAAAATATATTAAAATATGCATTCTTTTTCGTTGCAGCTATAACTACAGTAGGCTGTGATGATTATCTGGACGTACAGCCTATTGGCAGAGTAATCCCTGAAACATTAACAGATTACAGAAGTGTACTTACAAGAGGATACGAAGCTTTTCCTAAACACAAGTCGCTTACTACATTAAGAGGTGATGAAATCATATTAGACCAATATAGCCAGGATTTCGCTTATTTCAGAGATATTTATGTATGGAATGATACAAACCCTGATAAGATTACAACAAGTTTTCAATACGATGCTCTTTACAATACCATTTTTTATGCAAATGTTATTATTAATGATGCAGCAGGTAAACTTGAAGCCTCTGCTGATAAAGATCAATTAATTGGAGAAGCTTATGCTTTAAGAGCTTACTCGTATTTCGACTTATTGAACTTATTTGCAAAACCTTACAATGCTGCTACAGCAGGTACTGATAAAGGTGTTCCATTAGCTTTAAAAGTAGATTTAGAGCAGGCTTATACTCCAGAAAGTGTCGCTAAAGTTTACGAGCAAATTCTTTCTGATAAGGAAGAAGCTAAAAGATTGCTTACTAAAGACACTCAGACTAAAGGATTGAACTACCGTTTTTCTAAAGCAGCTATTTATGCATTGGAATCTCGTATTTTCTTATACCAAAAAGAGTGGACAAAAGCTGTAGAAGCTGCAAACAAAGCATTAACATACAAAAATACTTTAGTTGATTTAAATGCAACTCCTGTACTAACAACAAGCTATGATGGTGTTGAATCTATATTAGCACTTGAAGATGTTTTTTCAAATAACTTAAAAGGAGCTGGTTATGTTTCTTCAGATTTATTAGATGCTTACGATCAGACAAATGATTTACGTTTTGGGGTATATTTTCAAAAACTTGGAGGTGATTATGTTTTTAGAAAAGGAGGAGAACTTGCTCAAAAATGCTCTTTTAGAGCCTCTGAATTATATTTGACAAAAGCAGAAGCTTCAGCTCAATTAAGTGATCTTACAACGGCAAAAACTACTGTATTGGATTTTATCAAAAAAAGATATAAAGCTGCAGGTTTCAATCAGCTTAGTATTGAAATTGATGCAATGAACCAAACAGCACTACTTGCCTTTATTGCTCAGGAAAGACAGCGTGAGTTTGCTGCAGAAGGACACCGTTGGTTTGATTTGAGAAGAACAACTCAAAAATCAATCAAACACACAGTAATTGATCAGGATTATACATTAATCCAAAATGACCCACGTTATACACTGCCATTCCCACAGAATGCACGTTTAAATAATCCAAACTTGTAGATTGAATTAAGCTCCGTTTTTAACGGAGCTTTTTTTTACCTTTGCAAAAAAAGGAAAATGAAAATTGCCATCATTGAAGATGAACATCTGGCTTCGAATTATCTGAAATCAACTCTAGAACAACAAACTATAATTACGATCACCGCAATCACGGTTCTAAAATCTGTAAAAGATGCTATTGCTTTTTTTACAAAAAACACTGTTGATCTTGCTTTTATGGATATTCATTTAGGAGACGGAAAAAGCTTAGACATTTTTGAAGAAATTGCGGTCTCCTGCCCCATCATTTTTATAACCGCTTACGACTCTTATGCGGTCAAAGTTTTTAAACATTTTACCATAGACTATCTTCTTAAACCGTATGAAGAAGAAGAATTATTAGAAGCCTTATTAAAATACAAAAACATAAAAGCAACTTTTAATCCCAACCCAATTGTTGAATCATTGGTTGAAATTGAAAACCAAAGCAATATTCAGCATCACTTTTTGGTCAATCACAGAGATAAACTCATCTCTATCAATACTACTTCAATTACTTATTTTTTTGCCACAGGAAAACATCTTTTTATTCATACCCAATCGGGTAACAGCCATTTGTACAACAGCAATCTAAAAGACCTCATTAACAAACTAGATCCGTCACTTTTTTTTAAAGTAAATCGAAAGTACATTATCAGCCGCAATCATATTCAGGAAATTATCAAACACTCCAGCCAAAAAATAGAGATCGTTCTGAATGTGGCGTGCCCAGATGCCGAACCCATTATTCTGAGCAAAAAAGAAATCAATAATTTTAAAAGCTGGCTTAATTCTTAAATAGGCTAATGCTTTCCATACTTATTCAAAATATACTGCGTCACAGGACGAAGCGGATTATTATTTTCAGGATGTCTTCCGTGTGTATTAAAAAAATCTACTCCATTGGCCGTCTTGGCATACCAAATAATGGCTTCCCCATTTTTAAAACAAATTGTGGTATCAGAAAGATTAATTTTTTTGAGTTCAAACGTACTTTTATCAAAGGGTACTACACTATTTAGCTCCACTAATCCTTCAACTTTTAAATTACAATCTACCCTTTCGTAATGATCACCCGACCATTGCATGCAATCTTTTTTAAAGAAAGCAAAATAAATTACAGCCGATATTAAACAAAAAATAAGGGCTACACTAATGATGGTTCCTTTTGATTTTTTTAAAAGTGTTTCACAACACTTTTTCTTAAAACTAATAAAAAGGTTTATCGGAGTGTTGACTCTCGCTGGCTTTACTTCTTTTAATTCAGATAGTACTTCAAGTGGTTGTTCTTTTTTTACAACTAATTCGGAATTATAAAACCTGTTAATTTCTTTATTCTCATCTTCCCGATTACTCGTTCTAAATTTAGCATAAGGACGTGGTGTAAAATCCAGCAATATGGCTGCAAGATTTACAGCATCAACATTTGTCGGATCTGTTTCTCCTTTAAAAAAAGTCTCAATTGGTCTAAACTTATCTTTCTGCTCTTTAAACTTATTCTTCGTATTAATACTAAAAGGTAATCCTAAAAAAGTATTAAAAACAGTCAAATCGTCTTGATGTACGTTTGGTTTTTCAAATATTTCCCAACATAAATCCCGAAGTTTTGCTCTCGTTGGAGCGCTCAAATAAGTAAAATATCGGCCGTCTTTTTCTTCCTCATATTTATTTTTAACGGCAATTTTATAATCTTCAAAAGTAGTGTTGGACATAGGCATTACAAATTTATTTTAGGAATTTCCGGGAACTTTAAGGAATTGTCAGGAGTGGAAAAAACTTAATAGGAATTCCGGGAATTCCCTATCAATGCAGGCTTGTAATCGTATTTCCTTTGTACCAGAAATTAGTTGTTGTTCGATATCGAAATAAAACAAATGTACAAAACTAGTTCAATTAAAAGTGCGGAAAACCGTAAGACGGACTTTATCCGGGAAGTATAAATAAAATCATACTGTTCTACGCACTTCACTTCCCAAAAAACAACTTGGTATTGTCTTAAAAACAGCTCCGGAAAAGTTCCGGACAGCAATACCTATATCTAATTTTAATTCAAATTATCATGAAAAAATTAATATTATTGGGAGCGTTTGCGCTATTGGGTTCAACAATTGTTTCTTGCACTGCTGAAGAAATGGAATCTCAAGCAAAAAAGGAAATTAAAAAAACAATTCAACCCGTTGCAGATGGCCCTGGTGATGATCCTATAGTTCCGCCACCACCAAAAAAAGATTAATTAAAAGTAATCATATATAATTAATTGCTACATTCGGGGAAAGTAACTCTTATGCTACGATCCCCGTTTTTTAGTATTCTTGTCCTCCTACTTTTCTTTACTTCCTGCAAAGACAATAAGGAGGAGAAGAATATTATTAAAAGTCCCATTCAAAAAGAAGCTCATATTTTACTTGAAAAAGGATTATTCAACCTTAAGAATAAAAACTTCAATACTGCTTTCTATAATTTTAATAAATCAAAAATAAAATTTGAATCTTTTCACGACAGCATAAATATTGCATATAATTTGATCCAAATGGCTTCGATTCAGCAAATTAATGGCGATTATTACGGCAGTAAAGAAACCTTAACAGAAGCTTTACCATACATTAAAAAAGACGATATTTATCTCCTTTCAATATATAATTTCTTTGGCATTGCAGATAAAGAATTGTCACTTTACGATGATGCTATTATTTCATACAAAACTGCTTTAAAAAGTGTAACGGATTCAATATCAAAAAAATCTCCCCTAAACAATATTGCGGTTGTTTATATCAAGCAAAAAAAATACGACAAGGCTATTCAAATTTTGGAATCAATTTTAAATAGTAAAATAAGTAATAAGTTACCTCAGACAACAAAAGCACGTGTTACAGACAATTTAGGTTACGCTTACTTTAAAAAAGGAAATTTTGATAAAGGTATTTCTTTGATGAATGAAGGATTTGCGATGCGAAATGAAATTGATGATGCATACGGTGCGATCGAAAGCAACCTGCATCTCGCAGAATATTACGCCGAAACCAATCAGAAGAAATCTATTGACTATGCAAAAACAGCTTATCAAACGTCTACAAAATTTAACAGTATTGACGAACGTTTGAAAGCATTATCCTTTTTAATTTCAACTGATTTTAGTTCGAAAAATACACAGTATGCCCAAAAATACATTTTCCTGAACGATAGTATTATTAAGATTCGAAACAATTTTAAAAACAAATTTGCCAAAATAAAATACGATTCTAAAAAAGAAAAAGACGAAAATCAGAAACTTCGTTTAGAGAGAGCCGAAAATTTGCTGACGCTTCAAAAAGTAAAGTACCAGCGTATTGTTTGGTTGATTGTAGCAGTTTTTCTTTTGATTCTGATTCTGGTTTTGATTCGCTATTTCCGCAACAGAAATCGAATCGGAAAACTAAAAGCTTCGTACGATACCGAGACCCGAATTGCTAAAAAAATTCACGATGAGTTGGCCAATGATGTATTTCATGTGATCACTTTTGCCGAGACCCAATCTTTGACAAGCGAGAATAAAAAAGAAAAATTATTGGAGCAACTGGATCAGATTTACGTTCGTGTAAGAGGAATTTCGAGAGAGAATAACGATGTTGATACGGGTATCGGATATTCTAAAAACATCAAAGAAATGCTCTCTACTTTTAACTCTGAGAGTAGAAATATTATCATCAACAATTTTGAAAAAGTAAATTGGGAAGGTCTGGATGATATAAAAAAAATCACTATTTACCGCACTTTACAAGAGTTAATGGTCAATATGAAAAAGCACAGCGAGGCGTCTATAGTGATTGTAAAGTTTGAAAACTTGCAAAATTCGCTGCTTATTGACTATGCCGACAACGGAAAAGGATGTGCAAAAGAGGAAATAATCAAAAATGGTTTGCAAAATATGGAAAACCGTATTCTGGCCATCAAAGGAACTATTACTTTTGACTCAGAAACGCATAAAGGTTTTAAAGTAAAAATAGCCTTGACTAAATAAGAGCCACATGTTTAAAAAAGTATTAGTAGCCGAAGATTTTGACAGTATTAATCTAGGAATCGAACAAGCCTTAAAAGATCTGAATATTGTAAATTTTCAACATTCGAAATATTGTGATGATGCATTTTTGAAGATGAGAAAAGCCATCTTGGATAACGAACCATACGATTTACTAATTAGTGATTTGTCTTTTAAAACAGACCATCGAGAAGTAAAAATTGCCAGCGGAGACGAGCTCATCGAGCAAGTTCGCGCGCTGCAGCCTAACATTAAAATTATTGCATATTCTGTAGAAGACAAAGGCTATCGTATCAAGTCACTTTTTGAAAACTCAGGGATAAATGGTTTCGTCCTTAAAGGCAGAAACAGTATCGAGGAACTAAAAAAAGCGATCAACTTATTGGCGGCTTCAGAACAAAGGTATGTTTCATCTGAAATAGCGGCTGTCATTCAAGAAAAAAACAACTACGAAATAGACGATTTTGATGTCCTGATTCTCAAGCAACTTTCGTTGGGTGTACCTCAGGACGATATCGGCGCAACATTTAAAGAGTTAGGCATAAAACCCAACAGCAAAAGCACTATCGAAAAAAGAATTGCCAAACTTAGAGACTTTTTTAAGGCAAACAACACAGTACATCTCGTGGCTATTGCAAAAGATATGGGAATTATTTAGCATTTTTTTATCTCATTACGGTTTTCCATAAAATACTGTTTTTTAATGGTTTTACATTTGAATAATTAAAAAATCAAATACTAAACCATACTAAAAATGAACCTTATGGAAATTAATATTCAACTTAAAGCATTAGCTGATAAAATAAACCAACTAAAAAGCAAAATCGAGACCGAAGAGTCTACCAAACATGCTTTTGTGTTGCCTTTTATACATGTTTTGGGATATGATGCTTTTAACCCTCTGGAAGTAGTGCCCGAATTTACAGCCGATTTAGGTTTAAAAAAAGGCGAGAAAGTAGATTATGCCATCTTTCAAAACGGAGAACCCATTATCATAGTTGAATGCAAAAGCTGGAAAGAAAATTTGACAGTTCATAATTCGCAACTTTTTCGCTATTTTCATGTAACCAAAACTCGTTTTGCACTTTTGACCAATGGCATCCAATATCAGTTTTTTACTGATCTGGATGATAAAAACAAAATGGATCAGAAGCCATTCTTAGAGTTTGACATTACCAATCTTAAAGAAAATACCATTAGTGAAATTACAAAATTTCATAAAACAAATTTTAATGTTGATAACATTGTAAGCAACGCAAGCGCTTTAAAATATATCAAAGAAATTAAAAAGCAAATCACTATCGAATTAGAAAATCCTTCAAACGATTTTACAAAACTTTTCGCCAATAAAGTGTATGCTGGGAGACTTACAGAAAAAGTAGTAGACGAGTTTAAAGATTTGGTACAAAAATCCTTAAACCAATTTATCAGCGAAAAAATAAATGACCGTCTCAATGCTGCACTTACCAAAGAAACTATCAAACAGCAAGGAGAACAGGTTGAATCTATTGAAGAAGAAAGTAAAATAGTTACCAGCGAAGAAGAACTTGAAGGCTATCGCATTATCGTTGCCATACTAAGACGAAAAATTCCTACCAGCCGAGTTGTTTATCGTGATACCCAATCTTATTTTGGTATTTTATTAGATGATAATAATAGAAAACCTCTTTGCCGATTGCACCTTAACGGCAGTAAAAAATACATCAGCCTCTTTAACGAAAATAAAACCGAAGCCAAAATCTCTATTGCTTCAATTGATGATATTTATCAATTTGAAAAGGAATTACTGGACACTGTCACTCTTTATGAAGCCGAATAAAATTCATAAAAAAACATATTAATCCCGTATAAATACGCTATTTCATTAGAGTTGTTCTTTTTACATTTATAAAATATGCTTTTCAATTATAAAATACCGCTCGTATTGCTGTCTTTAGGATTAATTTCCTGCAAAAAGCAATTGCCTCCTCAAAAAATAAATACTTTTTACAAAGAGGTAATCACGCCCGCTGACCGCCAGACCATTACCGTAGAAGAGGCCAAAACCTACCATACCAATACAACGCATCAGTACGAGTACAGGACAGGAAAACCAGGACATTATGAGTACAATTATGATGTAAAAGGAATAAATACCGAAGGAGATTCTGTTTTTGGAAACATTAATATTGAAGGAAAATATGGTGCCGGAATCCTGACAAACGATTCGATTCCGGTTATTGAAATAAAGGCTGAATGGGTTCATTATGGAAAACTAAAAGCAGTCGATCAACACGGAAACTACTATCAGCTCGTAGTCAGATAACAGTAGTACTCCCCAAATCTATACGTACATGAAAACCATTTATATCCTACTGTTTCTTTTTCTGAGTCCTTTGAATATTATCGAAACTCAGGTCTATATTTGTGGCCAGACGGGAGCCAAAAAATACCATTATAACGAAAGCTGTCGTGGCTTATCTTCCTGCAAACACGGTACTTTTAAAACATCTCTTTCGCAGGCCAAAAACTACGGGCTTACGCTTTGCGGCTGGGAAGATTAGGCAATCAAAGCATAAAGATGTTGCCTATGAAGTAATCTTCTGGATGTGCTATGCGTGTAATTATTTTTTATTTATGAAGAATAGGTTGTAGGAGCCTTTTCTGGCGATTTATTATTTTAGAAACTCAAATTTTAATTACATTGCAAATCCAAAAACACTACAAATGAAAACTACTCTTGCCTCTTGTTTTATATTCTTATTTGTCTTTACAAATGCAGTAATTGCTCAAAAAAACAATGCTATTTACGACATCGTAGTGGCAACAGATGGCAGCGGAAATTATACTAAAATACAAGAAGCTTTTGATGCTGTGCCCGAAAATAACTCTAAACAAATTGTGATTTTTATAAAACCGGGGATTTACAAAGAAAAACTAATATTGGCTGCTGCCAAGAAAAATGTAAAGCTTGTAGGCGAATCGTACCAAAACACAATTCTGACGTATGATGATTATGCCGAAATTGCGGGCGGCACCAAAAAGTCTTTCAGCGTCTGCATTGAGGCAGATGATTTTACGGCAGAGAACATTACTTTTGAAAATACCATCGACAGCCAATTGCCACAATACCAAAAAGGAGGGCAAGCTGTCGCGCTGATGGTTACGGGAGACAGAGGTGTTTTTCACCTCTGTAAAATAACTGGTTTTCAGGATACTTTTTATCTAAAAGACAACAAAAGAACCTACATTAAAGATTGCATTATTGACGGAACCACAGACTTTATTTTTGGTGCCGGAATAGCCTTGTTTGAAAACTGCTTTATCAGCAGCAGAAAAGATTCTTACATCACCGCTAGCAATCAGGAGATTGGCAAAAGCAAATATGGTTTTGTGTTTAAAGATTGTGTTTTTATGACCTATCCCAAAGAGACTGTCACCAACGTAAGTTTTGGCAGACCCTGGGGTGCTGGTGCCAATGTGGTGCTAATTCATTCGTATGAAGGCCCACAGATAGCAGCAGATGGTTGGTCGGTATGGTCAAAAGACCCCAGCCATAAAGCGTTTGACAACTGGAAAACTACTTTTTATGCCGAATACGATTGTTTTGGTCCTGGCTATCTACCAAAAAAACGATTGTCATGGACGCATCAATTAACTAAAGAAGAAGCATCTATGTATACCAAAGCAAAGATATTTGCGGCTAATACTACCACCGCGGTTCCTCTTGAAGGAGATTGGAATCCCGTAATCGAAAAGGACAACTGCCGCTCTATTCTACCTTCTAAAAAAGCTAAAAACGCTGTTGCGAATTATCAAAAAGCATTCTAACAGGGATAAAATAGCGTTGTTGGGGTTAAAAGCTCCTCCGATAGGGTTCTAAGCTGCAACGTTGGGGTTAGGAAGCCCATCGTTTGGGTCTGGAACCCCAACTTTGGGGTTAAGAACCGCATCAACGGGGTTAGAAACCCCATCGTTTAGGTCTGGAACCTCAAATTTGGGGTTAAGAACCGCATCAATGGGGTTAGGAACCCCATCGTTTAGGTCTGGAACCTCAAATTTGGGGTTAAGAACCGCATCAACGGGGTTAGAAACCCCATCGTTTAGGTCTGGAACCTCAAATTTGGGGTTAAGAACCGCATCAACGGGGTTAGAAACCCCATCGTTTGGGTCTGGAACCTCAAATTTGGGGTTAAGAACCGCATCAATGGGGTTAGGAACCCCATCAAAGGGGTTAGGAACCCCATCGTTTAGGTCTGGAGCCTCAAATTTGGGGTTAAGAACCGCATCAATGGTGTTAAAAAACCCAAAATTGAGCTATAAAAAAACCGAAATCAATTAAAGTTGATTGCGGTTTTTAGTTCTTTTTTATTCTAAAGAGACTGCTAAAAAACAATTTCCATTATTGTAAATTCCTGCCCAGCCTTAGTAAACCTTTGCTGCGTATCTTTCAATCCAAATTTTGTATAAAATGTCTTTTTATTGGTTCTCGCATTGCACCAAACTTTTTTCAGTCCTTTGTCTTTTGCAAGTTGCAAAATATATTTCAAAAGTCTCGAAGCCATTCCTTGTCCCTGATAACTTTCTAATGTTGCGAGTTTTCTAAATTGCATTTCATCGGCAATGATAAAGCAGGAAACTACCGTTACTACTTCTTCGTTAATAAATGCTCCAAAATGCAATCCTTCATTATCTTCTTCGAGTTGAACAAATTCAAAGGGCTGGTTGGACCACATCACTTCATGCCTGATTTTCCAGGTATCAGAAGCTTTGATTTCTTTGATTATCATAAGAAAAATTTAAAAATCATATCCCTAAAAAACAGTAAAAACCTAAGGATATAGTACTTTTTCGCAATATATTTCGGGATTATCGACAATAATTTTTTTGGTTCCTTCTTGTGTTTCCTCACCTACACATAGCATTTGCAATGTTTTTGCAGTATCATCCACACTATACGTCCAAATTGTTTTATCAGATAAAATAATTCCAGAAAACACACCATTCAGATCCTCTTTATCATAAAACACAAAGTTCTCAGATTTTACGAGTTTTCTTTCTTTTGTTTTTATATTTTGTTCATAAAACAAAATCTGCTTGTCATTTATAACGATTAATTCGTCCTTTTCAGTGCTGGAGATTTTGCTTTTTTCCTTAGTTGTCCAGCTTGGTTCGTTCCCTGTTTTTCTCCAAGTTCCCTGTAAATGGTTTACTAATTCTTTCCTTAAAATTGTTTTCAGTGTATCGACTTTTTGTCGTGATTCAAGACCTATTGGGCTTTCCGGATCAATTTTAGAGGCAACAAAGAAAAGATCAATTGCTTTTGTGTACTCTAATTTTTTGTAATGCGAAACAGCTAAATCATATCTGTTTTTTTGAAATTTTTTTTTAACATCGCTCTGAGCGTAATTTTGTAAGGCAAATAAAAAGGTAATAATAACAAGATAATTTTTCATAAAATAAAGCTATATTTTTGGCAAAAATAGATAAATTATTTCTAAATCCTAGCTAAATATAAGTGCTTTTATTTGTAGTATTTTTCTTTTTTTTATTTAAAAAAAACCGTCTTAATCGAAAGAAAAAGACGGTTTTTTAGACAGTAATATGTACTAAAATTAAAGAATATAATCGGTATTAATAAAGTTTGATTCTTTACTATTTAATAATTCCTGCAAAATTTCGTTGTTGTAATCAATATCTTTTGAAGCTACAAAAGTACGAATCGAGAACGAACGCAATGCATCTGGAATACTCAAAGTACCTACAGCAGAATCTTTTCGGCCTGTAAAAGGAAACGCATCAGGGCCTCTTTGGCAGGAGCTGTTTAAGTTTACACGACAAACCAAATTGACCAAAGCATCAATAAGCGGTGCAAGAGTTTTGATGTTTTTTCCGAACAAACTCACCTGCTGACCATAATTGGACTCCGCCATATCGTGCAAAGGTTCTTTAATATCCTTAAATGAAATCACTGGAATAACGGGGCCAAATTGCTCTTCGTGGTACACACGCATTTCTTTATTAACAGGAAATAAAACCGCTGGAAAAATATAATTCTCACTATGTTTCCCTCCTTTTTCGTTCAATATTTTGGCTCCTTTAGCCGTTGCATCATCAACCAATCCCTGAAGATATGCCGGCTTATCTGTTTCAGGAAGCGGTGTCAGTGAAACACCTTTCCCCCATGGATTTCCAAAAACTAACGCATCCACTTTTTCAGAAAAACGTTTATTAAATTCTTCTGCAATCGACTCATGTACATACAAAACTTTCAATGCAGTACAACGTTGCCCGTTAAACGACAAAGTTCCAGCAATACATTCCTGAATGGCCAAATCTAAGTCGGCATCCGGCAAAATAATGGCGGGATTTTTTGCTTCAAGACCTAAAATCAAACGCAATCTATTTTTATTAGGATGCTGATCCTGCAAAGCGATAGCCGATTTACTGTTTCCGATAAGACCTAAGACATCAACTTTTCCCGACTTCATAATAGGAGAAGCTACTTCTCGGCCTCTGCCATAAATGATGTTTATTACGCCTTTAGGAAAACTGCTTCTAAAAGCCTCTAAGAGTGGCGAGATACACAAAACACCATTTTTAGCAGGTTTAAGAATCACGGTATTCCCCATGATCAGAGCCGGAATCAATAATGCAAAAGTTTCGTTGAGAGGATAATTGTATGGCCCCAGGCACAAAACAACGCCCAAAGGACCACGACGAATCATGGCATTTACGCCTTGTACTTTAGAAAAATGTGAGCTGCGGCCGTTTAACTCTTTATAACTGTCAATGGTATCGTAGATGTATTCTACCGTTCTATCAAATTCTTTTTGCGAATCTCCCAATGTTTTGCCTATTTCCCACATCAAATATTTCACTACTTCGTCTCGGGTGGTCTTCATTTGCTTAACGAAACTTTCCATACATTTTATACGGTCAATTACCTTCATCGTAGGCCATAAACCCTGTCCCATATCATAAGCATCATAAGCAGATTGCACCACTTCGTGAGCTTCTTTTTCTCCCATAAAAGGAATTGAACCCAATAGCGTAGGAGCATATTTTTCTGTAGACGATATCGTAGAAAACACAGGAGTGGTCTGACCTGTCCATTTTTTTAACTCGCCGTTTACAAGATAAGTATCTTGATTGATAAGGGTTTTAATCTGAAATTCTTCGGGTATCAAATTCATAATCTCGTAATTTATAGTTTGGTTATTAATAGCTTTTCAAATAAAAGAGAGGCTTTTTCAGGGCCTCTCTCTAACTTTTATGACTGTACAGTTTCGCCTTCCCAATCCAGGATTCCGCCAAGTAAATTATAGGCATTTTCAATCCCTAATTCGTTCATTATTTGGCAGGCTTTGGCGCTTCTTGCACCAGAACGACAGTACACATAATAGTTTTTGTTTTTGTCTAATTCTTCGATTTCATAAATAAAACCTTGTCCTTTATGAATATCTATGTTAACGGCATTTTCGATATAGCCGTCGTTAAATTCGTCTTCAGTTCGTACATCCAGTATAACTGCGTTTTTGTCAGCAGCCAGCTGAGCAATCCACTCTTCTTGTGATAAATTCATAATATTGTGTTTTTGTAAAATTACGATGTTTCTACTAATTAAAAACGTGCCCAATACGATTTCGATTATTATTCTCAGAAAACGTTTTAGAGAAAGTAGTTTAATCAGTGAAATACAAATTTACTCACTATTTTTAAAAATATACTCTATAAAATCGATAGAAAATAAGATTTTTTCATTTGCATAAAATACCTTCAAAATATGATTTTCTAACAACTTATACTATTACATTCTGTTATCTTTGTATAAAATCATCCGTTTAAATCTTTTTTTAATAAAATACAAGCCTTTCAAATTAATGGTTTTCGCATCAAGCAGCATTCAAAACAGCAAAAAATTCGAAGCTGCACAATGTAACCTAATCCTTCTCATTCATGCAAAATTCTATACAAAAACTGTTTCCCAACTTCTCAAGCGAACTCATTTCGGATATCGAAAAAAATGCCAGCGAGCAAGATTTTAAAGCGGGAACAATTTTAATGCGCACCGGACAATACATCAAAAACACCATTTTGGTCACCAAAGGAAAAATCAAAATTTACCGCGAAGGCGAAGATGGTGGTGAGTTCCTGATGTATTATTTGCAACCCGGACAAGCCTGTGCTATTTCGATGATCTGCGCAACCAAAAGCGAAAAAAGCCAGATCATGGCCAAAGTCGTTGAAGATGTTTCGGTGATGATGATACCGTTAAACCTGATGGACAAATGGATGATGGAACACAAATCATGGTATGAGTTTGTGATCGAAACCTACAAAAACCGTTTCGAAGAAATCCTCGAAGTAGTAGACAGCATCGCTTTTCGATCTATGGACGAACGTTTAGAATTTTATTTAAAACGCCACTCAGACGCCTGTGGCTGTGCCGAAGTAAAACTCTCTCATCAGGAAATTGCAACAGAACTAAACACCTCACGAGAAGTAATTTCGAGATTACTCAAAAAAATGGAACAACGCGGTCTGGTAAAATTAAACCGAAACCAAATCGAGCTTTTAAAAATAAATAGTTGAGACCATTAGCCATAAAATACATTCGTGAATACATCAAAAAAATAATTTAAAATTTCTTCTCGTATGTGACAAATGTTACTGCGCATTTGCGTTTAACGACCCAACTTTGCCAAAAAATAATACAATGGAATATTTAGGATATTTTGCTTCTATCATCATCGGAGTTTCACTTGGTTTAATTGGCGGAGGCGGCTCGATACTCACCATCCCTATTTTGGTTTATTTATTTAAAGTAAATCCAGAACAAGCTACATCGTATTCGCTATTTATAGTAGGATTGACAGCCATTTTTGGGAGTTATAGTCACTACAAAATGGGCAACCTGCAACCTAAATCGGCTTTGTATTTTGCGATTCCATCGGTAATTTCAATACTCATTATCAGAGAAGTAATTTTTCCTCAAATTGCCTCAACACTATTTTCTATCGCTTCTTATTCTGTTTCCAAGGATTTCCTCATTATGATCATCTTTTCTGTATTGATGATTACTGCATCGATCTCTATGATCCGAAAAAAAGAGCCCAAAATAGTAACAACTGAAACCAATTATTTGCAATTAAGCATCATCGGTTTTGTAGTCGGAATCATCACGGGATTTTTAGGCGCTGGTGGCGGATTCTTGATCATTCCCGCCTTGCTCTTTTTTGCCAATTTACCCATGAAACAAGCCGTTGGAACATCACTGCTCATTATCGCCATCAATTCTTCCATCGGCTTTGGAGGCGATCTATACATCGGCACACCAATCGATTACCCGTTTCTACTAAGCGTTGCTGCAATGGCACTCACTGGAATGTTTATTGGCAGCCAACTCTCCAAAAAAATTGATGGTGCCAGACTAAAACCTATTTTTGGCTGGTTCGTCCTCGTCATGGGATTTTATATCATCACCAAAGAAGTGCTGTTTTAATCTAATTAGTTTCAAACAATTTGGCACATTTTCTTTTAAAAGACAGCATCTATTTTGGGCGTTCCCTTCGGTCGGGCTATCCGCTAAATCTTTTTGTTTTTAAAGAAAAAACAAAAAGGATATCGCTACTATCCCTAACGCGCACTCAGACAATAGAGCATCTCAACTATATTTTAGGGAAACAAAAAAGGATGAATTTTTACAACTCATCCTTTTTCTAAAATATACTTTCTAAATCCGTTTATTTAATCGGTTTATCTACTACTGGCCTGCTCTCTCTGTTGGCCAATTCCCACGCTATTACAAAGGCCAATTTGGCTCTTTTGGTCAAAGCATCATACTCAATTTTTTCTGGCTCATCTCCTTTTTGGTGGTAATCTTCGTGAACTCCATTAAATAAAAAAACAGCAGGAATACCGTGTTTTGCAAAGTTGTAATGGTCTGAACGCTCGTAAAAATGATTTGGATCTGCGGGATCGTTAAATTTAAAATCCAAATCTAATTTAACATATCTTTCATTCTGAGCTACCGTAATATTATGCAAATCCGATGATAATCTGTCGGCACCAATTACATACACATAATTATTAGTATTAGCATGTTCTACATCACGGCGACCAATCATATCAATGTTAATATCTGCAATAGCGTTCGCAATCGGAAATAATGGGTTTTCAGAATAATAGCGTGAACCGTGTAGGCCGTGCTCTTCGCCCGTAACGTGCAAGAATAAGATAGAGCGTTTAGGTCCGTGTCCGTCTTTTTTAGCTTTTGCAAATGCTTTTGCAATTTCTAACAACGCCACTGTTCCGGAACCATCATCATCAGCACCATTGTAAATTTCTCCCTTTTTGATTCCTACGTGATCATAGTGCGCAGAAATTACCAAAACTTCATTTGGCTTTTCACTTCCTTCAATATAGGCCCAAATATTCTCAGAATCAGGAAGGTTTTCGTTGCGTCTTGCATTCAAAAAAGCGGCAGGAACAGCTTGGTAATAATCTTTGGCACCCTTAGGAAAAGGAATTCCGTTATTCTTGTATTGCTCAATCATATAAAGACCTGCTTTCTTTTGTCCTTTCGAGCCAGTTTCACGGCCTTCCATTTCATCAGAAGCAACAATGTACAGCATCTTTTTTAAATTTTCTTCAGAAATAATATTCATGTACTTCGCTGGTTCTGAATTGTCTTGAGGAGCGGCTAACTGTACGTTTTTACAAGAAAACGCAGATGCAATTAGTAATAAAACTAAAATTTTTTTCATTTTAAATTAATGTAAGTTGACGAATATATAAAAGGTGTATAAAACGAGTAAAAATAGAGTAAAAAAGAAGTTTATAAAAAATAATAGAACGGTTTTTATAAAAGAAATCCATCGCGTTTCTCCATAAAAACGATGATGTGCAGGAAAAAAATAATAGATCATCCAGACGTAGCCAATAAAATTGGTAATGTCTGCCACAAAAGCTATCGGACTATTTTCTCCAAACATGCCAATCACTTTCTGAGTGATAAACATGATGAGAAATAGCAATAGCAAAAACGAAAAGTAGTGCAGGGTAAATATGCCGTGATCAAAATAATACCATTTCTTTTTATTGTGAAATAACCATAGAAAGAAAGCAAAAAACGGCATCACTATAAACAATATTTTCGGAATATTATGAAAGAAAGATTCGATAAATTTTTCGATAATTTCCTTTTTTGAATAATGTTCGGTAACCACCAAAACTTTCTTCATCGCCCAATATTCAAACTCAGAAAATTTTTCTTTATCTGTTCCGTATTTTTGAATAGAATCGAGTTTCCTAACCGAATTTAACTCGAATTCAAATGACTCATCCAACTTTTTATTGCTCGCTTTAGCGGTTTTCTCTGTTTCTAAAGAAATGACCTCCCGGCTCTTATTTAATTGTTCACTTACGTTATTAGGAAACAAAGCAATTAAAAGAAACGTAATAAAACTGATAAAAATATAAAGGCGCACTGGCGCCAGGTACGAAAGTCTTTTTCCAGAGAGGTATTCTTTAGTTAGTGTAGATGGCTTAAAAAGTAAATTCCGAATAGTTTTCCAGAAAGCATTTTCGTAATGTGTCAAATCTTCAAAAAAATGAATAAACAAATGGTGAAATGTTTTTCGAGATTCTGTATTTTCCTGCCCACAATTGGGGCAAAAGTGTTGCTCGACAACGTGCCTGCAGTTCAGGCACGTTTTATCTTTTCTTATTGTACTTTTTGACATTATTGTGGTGGTTGATCAGTTGGTTGAGCGTTATTTTTTAAGCACTTCATTCAAAAATAATTGCAAATGCTCAAAAGCTCTTTTGGCGGCCTTTTCGTTGTAGGCAGCCCCTTTAGAATTGTCATTTCCCGCTTCAGGATTGGTAAAAGAATGTACAGAATTGGCATAATAAATCATTTGCCAGTCTGCTTTGCTATCTCTCATTTCTTGCTGAAAAGCAGTAATTTCTGCTGTAGGAACAAAAGGATCATCTGCACCGTGACATACTAACACTTTTGTTGTAATAGGCTCAGCGGTGCGAGCTGCATCTTTTCCTAATCCTCCATGAAAAGAAGCTACACCTTTTACATTTAGGTGACCGCGAGCGGCTTCAAGAACTCCAGTTCCTCCAAAACAATAACCAATTGCAACAATATTATCGGCATTGGCACCCGATTTTACCAATTCCTGCAAAGCCAAATCAATACGTTTTTGATAAGCCGCAACGTTTTGCTTGTAAAAACCGGCTAGCTTTCCAGCTTCGGCAGTGTTTTTTGGATAATTTCCCTCGCCGTAGATATCGGCAATAAAAACATGATAGCCGAGTTTAGATAAATTTTCTGCAATTCCTTTAGAAGCATTGTCAATTCCTAGCCATGCCGGAAGCAATAAAATTCCGGGATTTTGACTGCTTTTTTTGGCAGATTTTATCGATAAGCCATTTAGCACTTGACCTTCATCTGCATATTTCACAGGCTTTAATTGAGCAGTTATTGTACTCGAAACGAATATAGTAGTTAAAATTAAAAGAGCATAATTTTTCATAAAGATAGATTTTAAACAAATATCTGAAATAATATTGTACTAAAAAACCTCTGAAGATATTTATTCTAAAGCTTTTACTATATAATTTACAAAATAATATTTCTTTTAAAGGCACATCCCAATTCAATCATCGAATCTGTTTTGGCAATACCCGGAATATTATCAATTTGCTCATACAAAATCTTCCGCATGTGCTCATGATTTTTTGCTGTAATTTTCAAATATAAAGTAAAAGATCCTGTTACAAAATAACATTCTGTAACTTCCGGAATACCTTTTAGTGTTTCAATGATTCTCTCGGAATCCGAATCTTTATTGAGCGTAATACCCGTAAAAGAAGCCCAATCATACCCCATTTGTTTCTCGTTTAACACAGGTTTAATTCCCGAGATAATACCCTGTTCCATCAGACGATTGATGCGCTGATGCACCATTGTATTCGAAATTTTCAAATTAGTGGCAATGGTAGAATAGGCAACCCGACCGTCTTTTTCTAATTCTTTTATTATTCTAATGTCAAATTCATCTAAAATTTCCATGAAATTGTTGTTTTTCGTTTAAAGCAATAAAGATAAAAATAAGTATGATTTAATTCTTTCGAACAATATCAAATATGACTTATTATACTACAATTAAAAGTAAAATTAGTTTTTAAATATGGTTTTTAAGTTAAAATTATTCTTTTTTAATCAATAAATAAATAATTTTTATATTTTTGTACTACTAAAAAATAAATGATCATGGGACATATTCAGGAAGTACTTTCATCAAAATCTGAGGTTTTAATTGAAAAAGAAAATAAATACGGAGCTCACAATTATCACCCGTTACCTGTAGTTTTAGAAAAAGGCGAAGGAGTTTATGTTTGGGATGTTGACGGCAAAAAATACTATGATTTCCTGTCTGCCTATTCTGCTGTAAATCAAGGGCATTGCCATCCAAAAATAGTAGGAGCCATGATTGATCAGGCACAAAAACTTAGTTTGACTTCGCGTGCTTTTTACAATGATAAATTAGGAAATTACGAAGAATATGTAACCAAATATTTTGGCTTTGATAAGGTGCTGCCAATGAATACGGGTGCAGAAGCAGTTGAAACAGCGCTTAAATTATGCAGAAAATGGGCCTACGAAGTAAAAGGAATTCCGGAAAATCAGGCGCAAATAATTGTTTGTGAAAATAATTTTCATGGAAGAACAACCACGATAATTTCGTTCTCGAATGACGAAACAGCTCGTAAAAGTTTTGGCCCTTTTACAGAAGGATTTATAAAAATTGAATATGACAACCTCGAAGCCTTAGAAAAAACATTAGCCTCTTCAAAAAATATTGCGGGATTTCTGGTAGAACCAATACAAGGTGAAGCAGGCGTTTACGTGCCATCTGAAGGATATTTAGCAAAAGCCAAAGCACTTTGCGAAAAACATAATGTTTTATTTATTGCCGATGAAGTTCAGACTGGCATTGCCCGTACCGGAAAATTATTGGCCGTACACCACGAAAATGTACAGCCTGATATTCTTATCTTAGGTAAAGCAATCTCTGGAGGTGTTTATCCTGTTTCGGCTGTGTTGGCAAATGACGAAATTATGAATGTCATAAAACCTGGTCAGCATGGTTCTACTTTTGGTGGGAATCCAGTTGCTGCGGCTGTTGCTATTGCAGCGCTTGAAGTAGTAAAAGACGAAAAACTAGCAGAAAACGCAGAACATTTAGGAATTATTTTAAGAAAAGGATTAAATGAAATTGCCGAACGCAACGACCTAATTACTTTGGTGAGAGGAAAAGGATTACTGAATGCAATTGTCATTAATTGTACTGAAGTTTCTGATTTGGCATGGGAAATTTGCTTAAAATTCAGAGACAACGGTTTACTGGCAAAACCGACTCATGGCAACAAAATCAGATTGGCACCTCCATTAGTAATGACTGAAGTACAAATTCATGAATGCCTTGATATTATTGAAAAATCTCTAAACTATTTTAGATAAATAATTATATTCTGACTTACTTTATTCTCAAAAAGACGATTATGTTTCATGATCGTCTTTTTTTGTTTAAAACTAATAAAAATGCATTATTAGCTGATGTTACTTCCCATCAATTGATCTTCGATTAATAGTAACTACAATAAAACGTTGCACAGCACTTTATTCTGCATAACTTTGATTGAAGAGCTTTTGCCAACTTTTTTAAAAAATTAGCTATCTAATATTTACTTTCTTTTTACCTTTTAAAATTATTTTCTATGAAAAAAATATTTATACTTTTTATCGCAAGCATACTATTAATAAGCTGTAAATCTGTCGTTCCAGTAAAGTTAGAAGAAACAAAAACTGAGTATGACGACTATAATTACCTTTTTATTGCCAGAGGAAATGAGCCTTTTTGGGAGGTAAAAATAGGTACCGAACAAACCGTTTTTAAATCATTGCTTCCAGGTGCCGAGAAAATTGTTTTTTCGTCTGTCGAGACCATTACCACAGCCAACGCTAATGTTAAGATTTATAAATTGAGTAATTCGAATTACAACTTTCAGATTACCATTTTAAAAAAAGAGTGCACTACTACTATGTCTGGCATCATGTCTCCTTACAGCGTACAAATTTTAATAAAAAAAACAGCAACTAATCAAGTAGAAAATATAGAAGGCTGCGGACATTATGTGACAGATTATCGCTTGCATGATATATGGGTTTTAGAAGAATTAAACGGTAAAAAAGTAGCAATTTCTGATGTTTCTAAAGAGTTGCCAAGAATCGAAATAAATGCGGCTAAAAATGAGTTTATGGGTTTTGGAGGCTGTAATTCTATCAATGGACGTTTGTTTTATGAGAAAGATTCGCTTCGTTTCACCAATGTAACTTCGACCATGATGGCTTGCGTTCCCTCAAATTATGAGGAGGAATTCCTAAAAACCCTCCAAACCACGACCCAATATTTTATTGGAAATAATCAATTGTCTCTTTCTGATGCTTCCGGTTTACGTTTGATTTTTAGAAAAGTAGACTAGATTAAAGCCTTAAAAATGTAAGATAAAAATTATATTATAATTATTTTAACATACAAATTTTCTTATAAATATAAAAATAATCGTAATTTTGAAAAATTAAACTTACAAATTATATTATTTTTTACATGAAAAGGATTTTAATGTTATTAATTACAGCTTCATTGGCTTATAGCTGTAACGCTACCAAAGAGGCCAAACCAACCACGAATTCACTCTCAAAAGCAATTGAAAACAAATTGCAGGAAGTTTGGGTTCTGGATGAGATGAACGGTAAAAAGGTTACCGAATCTGATTTTGAACAGCAACTTCCTAAAGTTGAAATCAATACTTCAGCAGAATCTTTTACCGGAAATTCGGGGTGTAACGCTATTAAAGGTTTTTTATTTTCGAAAGAAAAAGGAGAACTTCAATTTTTAAATGTGAGCTCAGAAACAAAAAAATGCCCAGCGGCTAAAAAAGAAGATGAGTTTTTAAGATTATTAAAAACAACAACAAATTACACTAGAAAAAGTGAAAAATTATCACTTTTCAATCAATTTGGACCAACACTGGTCTTTAAAAAATTGTAATTAAAAAAAGTAGTTTTTTTAATGCCTCTCGTCTCAACGAGAGGCATTTTTTTATCATTATATCGTTAGATACAGTTATTCTAATTCTTCAGTAGGCTCTTCGTCTTCAATAAAATCCAGCTCCAATGCTCTAACCGTCTGAACAGCATTTCCTGCAATACCACGAATAGAGCCATACATCCCTAAAGTATTATTGACTACTTTTTCTATTTGTTTCTCACGCTGTTTCCAGATACGCTGCATGGCTCTTTTTTCAGCATCCAAATCACTTTGCATCTGGGTAAAACCTTCTACGATTCCTTCTATTTGCAAACGAAATTCGTTGCTAGTAAGAAAATCATACAACATTGCCATTTTATCGCCTTTGTTTTCTTGTGCCTGAACGGCTTGACTCACTTGTATGAGCGATTGTCGCAAAACGGCACTTAGACCTTTAAATTCCTCATAAGTACAAATCCAGATGCCATCACGCATTCCTAATCGCTCCATTCCGGCGGGCATAACTTCGGTTACTAAAACGCCAATATTGGCTTTTTTTGTTCGTATATCATTCTTAAATTTCTCAATCCAAGCAGGTTGAAAAGCTTTGGTACGTTTACTTTCGTAATAAATAGAACCACAATTTTGTAATTCTCTCGTGTTTACAATTTGCAAACAATCTGCTCCGTTGGCGCCTTTTTTCACTTCGTCGATACTGTCAAGTGGGAAATTATTGGCTAGCCATTCCTCAATTGCAAGTTCCATCACCTCGCCCTGTAGCTGCATAGAACCTTGCTCCTGCTTGCGTTTCATTTCTTCGGTAAGCTTTTTTTGTTCCTCGAGCTGCTTTTGAAGTTCTTTAAATTTCAACTCGTTTTTATCGTCTTCCTGCTTTCTAATTTTATCACGCTCGAGAATTAAAGTAGCGTTGAGCTGCTTTTCGGCTTCGGCCTGAATAGCGTCTTTCATCTCGAGTTTTTCACGTTGCAACTTGGCAATTTCGCCTTCCATTTTATTGAGTTCACGAATTTTTTCAGATTTTTCTGTGAGCTCCTTCTCCATCGATGTCAAACGATCTTTGTTTTCCTCTTCGAGTTTGTTTTTTAGTTTTTCGGTAATTTCTTTTTCGGCTAGTTTTTTTTCACGCTCCAAACGTTCTGCAAAAAGTTCGTTTTCTTGCTTTTTTTTGGCTTCAAATTCAGATTTTGCTTTTTCTAATTGCTCATTTTTTAGTTCGAGTTCTCTCGACTGAACATTTGCTTTTTGTTGAAATTCTTTGCGAATACTATCTTCCAACTGATGTTTCAGTATATCATTTACGTCGATAGTGGTTCCGCAGTTTGGGCACTGAATTGAAGATTGCTCCGTCATTTTATTGAGTTTATTAAGTCGAATTATAATTTGCTAAGATATTTAAAATTGAGGGCTTTTACCACACTACGTAAACCAATTTTGCACATGCAGACAAACTTTAATTCGTGAACTTTATCGAATACAGAAACAATTATTATTTACAAAACTGCTGCCGTTTTGTAAACCTGAATAGGAGCATCAATCAGATCTTCGCTTTTTGCAATAAAGTCCTGCAGATAAATTTGACTATTATGAAAATCAAGTCCATCTTGGTCTTTCCACTCTTCCCAGATGATAAAAATATTTTTTGTTGCGTGTAAATCGTATCGCACACAAGCCGCTTCTTTTCTGGTTTCGGTAACCAAATGATGCAGCATATTTTGGACTTGTTCTCTGTTTTCTGTTTTACTTTTTATGATGGCTGTAATTGAAATCATGATTATAGCTTTTTAAAAATTTGTTGCAGGTGATCGGTGTAATTTTTCTTAAATATATTAATATTTTCGGAAGTAGCTCCTTTTTCGACGTCGTGAAAATGAAAGCTTTCTAGTTTTTCCATTCCCACAAATTTATTCATTTTATGAAAACCAAACATTGCTCCATCGTCTACGGATGTTTCTTCAAAAAATTCTCCAGGAAGTGTAAAAGCAGTTGCAGGCGCATTCCAGCTTGTGGTTAGCAAGTATTTTCGGCCGTGCAAAAGTCCTCCAGTACCGTAATTGATGTCTGGATTTGTTCTGGTTCGACCGTCGCTTTTGTAGATTCCTTTGTTGTGTCCTGCTGTAAAAACGTCGTCAATATATTTTTTGAAAAGATTGGGCAATTGAAACCACCAAATAGGTGTGTGATAAATGACTACATCTGCCCAAACAAATTTTTCGACTTCCTTGTCAAGGTCAATTTGTTCTTTTATGCTGGTTGTTTTTATTTCGTAATTTTTACTTTTTAAGTATTCGATTGTCCAATCAGTGACTGTTTGGTTGAATTTTCCTCCTGAATGTGCGAAGTTTTGTCCTCCGTTGATGATAAAAATTTTCTTCATATTGTAAATGTTCTTTAAAGTCGAGAGTAGTGTGAGGGGTAGCAGCGGTATCCTTTTGCTTTTTTCTTTAAAAAGCAAAAGATTTAGCGAATGACCCGACCCCGCTTTTTCTGCGGGGACACACCCAAAAACTTCTTATTGTTTTTCTGTTTATAATTATTTGACAAAATTATACCTTTTTTAAGACTTTATATTGGTAGATATTTTCGTTTATTAGGTATATTTGCAAAATGATAAAAGAAAATTTATACGAACCTTTTACGGTTTCTTTTGAAACTCTGACTGAATATCCAGAGGTGGGAGATCGTCATAATTTTTTTGAATTGGTTTATATTTTGGAGGGAACTGGGTCGCAATGTATCAATAAAAACATTTTTGAATATGATGCGGGACATCTGTTTTTATTAACGCCTGAGGATTGCCATAATTTTACGATTGAGACCGAAACAAAATTTTTCTTTTTGAGGTTTAATGATATTTATTTGAAGAATTCAAGCCTGCAAAACGAAAATATTCAGCGATTGGAATATATTTTGCAAAATGCGAATCATCAGCCGGGGTGTATTTTAAAGAATGATGCCGATAAATGTTTGGTAAAAGTGATGGTTGAAGCTGTTATTCGGGAGCATCTGGATAAGGATGTCTATAACCAAGAACTGATTCAGCAGCTCGTAAATACTTTGATTATTATTGTGGCGCGTAATATTGCAAAATATTTACCCGAGCAGGTAAATATGAGTTGTGAAGCAAAAGCAATGGATATTTTGCAATATATTCAGACGAATATTTATTATCCAGAAAAAATAAAAGCAGATGTAATAAGTGATTATTTTGGTATCTCGAATACGTATTTGGGGCGTTATTTTAAGAAACATGCCAGCGAAACCATGCAGCAATATATTAGCAATTATAAAACGAAATTGATTGAACATCGTTTGCAATTCAGTGAAAAACGAATCAATGAAATTGCTTATGAATTTGGTTTTACGGACGAAAGCCACTTTAATAAATTCTTTAAGAAGCAACGAGGAAATAGTCCTTCAGAATTTAGAAAAACGATTCGTATAAGTGCTTAAATACTAATTTTTGCGACAGATTTAATAGAATAAAAAGATTTTTTTTTACCAAGGCAATTGGTGAATTTTTTTTTTTTAAATAATCTTTTTGATTACTCTTAATTTGTGTGTGTGTTTATTGAGTTCAGGATTGTAAATTCCGAGGTGATCCAAACGGTCAATTCGTACTTTTCCACTTGCGTGAATGATGTAATTGTTTTCCATGATGATCCCGACGTGAATGATGTTTCCTTCTTCATTATCAAAAAAAGCCAAATCACCTGGTTCACTTTCTTCAATAAAACTTAGCGGTTCTCCCTCTAGGGCTTGCTGCGAAGCATCGCGGGTGAGTTTGTAACCGTTTAATTTGTATACCATTTGTGTAAAACCAGAACAATCGATTCCGAAAGGAGTTTTTCCGCCCCAAAGATAAGGCGCGTTCAAATACATATA
This sequence comes from Flavobacterium flavipigmentatum, assembly GCF_020911905.1. Taxonomy (NCBI): domain Bacteria; kingdom Pseudomonadati; phylum Bacteroidota; class Flavobacteriia; order Flavobacteriales; family Flavobacteriaceae; genus Flavobacterium; species Flavobacterium flavipigmentatum. Next base: position 4,184,953 of record NZ_CP087133.1, read on the forward strand.
GGCAGTCGTTATTAAAGCAGTTTTGGGTTTTATACCACTAGTTTTGGTTCCTTCAAACTCAAAATTAGAGGTATTAATTTCGTTATTATTCAAAAATGACAAGGAAGCTCCAAGCGGAATAGGCAATAATAAATTATCCGGAGAAGTAATATAATCAATCAAATCCGCATTTAGAATAATGGCTTCGTTGCTCAATTGATTGAAATTTGTTTCAGAAATTACCTGATATTGTTTAGAATCCATCCATCCTTCGTAGCCATCAAACTGAATCCTGATTCTAGCCCATTGGTTTTGGCGTTCTAAAATTTCGATGTGTTCACCAAACAAAAGCTGCGTAACAATTTCACTTCTGTCACTTGGTTCCAATCGAACAGGTACTATGGCTAGATTACAAATTCCGAACATTTCAGATAATTTATGTATTTAAAATTAGGAGTTATTTTTTTTAGAATAACTCCTAATAATGCTATTTATTTTTTAAACTCGTTCTATCACAATTGCCGAAGCTCCACCTCCACCATTACAAATAGCGGCAGCACCCGTTTTGGCATTATTTTGTTCTAAAACATTGAGCAAAGTTACAACGATTCTGGCACCAGAGCAACCAAGAGGATGTCCTAACGAAACAGCTCCACCATTTACGTTTACTTTATCGTTATCCAAACCAAGGATTTTAGAATTGGCCAATCCAACGACAGCAAAAGCTTCGTTAAACTCAAAGTAATCAACATCTCCAATCGCTATTCCGGCTTTATCTAATGCTTTTGGCAATGCTTTTGCCGGGCTTGTAGTAAACCATTTTGGCTCCTGTGCAGCATCCGCATAGCCTTTTATGTAGGCCAAAGGTTTTAATCCTAATGCGATTGCTTTTTCTTCAGACATCAAAATCACAGCAGCTGCTCCATCGTTTATTGTTGATGCATTTGCGGCAGTAACCGTTCCGTCTTTGGTAAAAACAGCGCTTAAAGAAGGTATTTTATCTAATTTTACATTAGTATATTCTTCATCTTTCGAAAAAATCACGGGCTCTCCACGTCTTTGCGGTACTTCAACAGGAACTATTTCATTGTCAAATCTTCCTGATTCCCATGATTTTGCACTTCTTTCGTAAGATTGTATCGCAAAATTATCCTGCTCTTCACGGCTAATCTGGTATTCAGAAGCACACAAATCAGCGCAAACTCCCATTGCACTGTTGTCATAAGCGTCTGTCAAACCATCTTTTTGCATGCCGTCTAACATTGTGGCGGGACCAAATTTAGTTCCGTTTCTCATTTGCACATAATGCGGAATGAGACTCATGTTTTCCATCCCTCCTGCTACAACTATTTCGGCATCACCACAAGCAATGGCTTGCGCACCAAACATGATTGCTTTCATCCCAGAAGCACAGACTTTGTTTATAGTGGTACAGGCAACCTTTTCAGATAGGCCTGCAAACAGTGCAGCTTGACGAGCTGGTGCCTGACCCACTCCAGCTTGTACTACGTTGCCCATAAAAACTTCATCAACTAATTCTGGGTGAAGGTTAATTTTTTGTAGTGCGCCTTTTATTGCGGCTGCGCCTAATTTTGGTGCGGGAACGGTAGATAAACCTCCCATGAAACTTCCGATAGGTGTTCTAACGGCAGAAACGATAACAACTCTTTTGTTCATTTTCTGTAGACTATTAGTTAGTGATAGCAAATTTAACCTTTATTTGTAGATATTCAAATTTTGAGCGAATACGATTGAATTTTAAATTGAGGTTGCCTTTTTGTTAATTCTATTCGTTTGATTGTTAAGCGATTTAAAAAAAAGATTGAAAAAAGATAAAAAAAAGACTCAAAATAGTTGCGAGTAATACAATGTTGTGTTACATTTGCAACCGCAAAATAGGACATGTTTCCTTGAGCTTGGAGAGGTGCCAGAGCGGTAATGGAGCAGATTGCTAATCTGTCGACGAGCAATCGTCGCCAGGGTTCGAGTCCCTGTCTCTCCGCATAATAATTTGCTTTTCGGGGTGTAGCGTAGCCCGGTTATCGCGCCTGCTTTGGGAGCAGGAGGCCGCAGGTTCGAATCCTGCCACCCCGACAAAACTTTCCATAAAGTTTAAAAACAAATGGACGCATAGCTCAGCTGGATAGAGCACCTGCCTTCTAAGCAGGCGGTCGAAGGTTCGAATCCTTCTGCGTTCACACAAAGCCTCATAATCTTTTGATTTTGAGGCTTTTTTGTTTTAATTACCTATATTTGAAATCAATATTTTTCAAAAAAAATGAATACACCTTTTCAACAAGCAAGTATCTGGATTGATGCCGAAAATGCTCAGGATCCAAATATCGAAATTGACCAAAACAACGAATATCCAAAAGAGTTATTGTACTCGATGAGGATGTATCAAAAACTAATGGATTTTGCTCCAGATACTTCTGAAGAAGTCCAAATTGCAGCAAAAGCACAACACATTTGTCGATGGAAAGTTGCAAGGGAATCTTACGCTATGGATCGTGTTGGTTATTTAAGATGGAGAGAAGATTTGAAAAAATTTCATGCCAAAACTACTTCAGAAATTTTAGAAAAAGCTGGTTATGATGAGGCTTTTATTGCTCGTGTTTCTTTTTTAATCGAAAAAAAATTACTTAAAAAAGATGCCGAAACACAGCTTCTGGAAGATGTCATTTGCCTGGTTTTTCTTGATTACTATTTAGAGCCTTTTGCACAAAAACATGATGACGAAAAACTAAAAAACATCATCAAAAAAACTTGGGATAAAATGTCTGAAAAAGGACATAAGGAAGCTTTAAAGATCAGCTATTCTGAAGAAAATTTAAATTTGATTAAAGCATCTCTGGGGTTGTAAATAAACCTGTCAGAGACTAATTCATCCGTTTTTATTTTACAACTATAGTTTTAAACATTTAAACTCAATTATTGTTCTAAATTTAAATTCTGAAAGACAAATTCATCCTCGAAATATTCTTTAAAATAAGAGCTTAATTTTGATGTGTTTGTTACCACATCACCAATGACAATAATAGCCGGAGACGCGATGTTTTTTTGAGCTACTAAGTCAATAATTGAGCTAATATTTCCTACTACTTTTTGCTCGTTATTTTTCGTTCCGTTCTGAATAATGGCAATTGGCAAATCATCGGTTCGGTTTGCTTTGTAAATTGAAACAATTTTATCAAGCTGATGCATTCCCATCAAAATTACCACAGTTGCAGCTGATTTTGAAGCCAATTGAACATCTTTAGACAATTCATGATTGGAAGTTGTACCTGTAATTACCCAAAAACTATCGGCAACATGACGCTGTGTCAAGCTGATACCTGACGAAACCGGAACACCCAAAGCCGATGAAATTCCGGGAACGACCGCAGTCTCTAACCCAAATTTTTCTACATATTCAATTTCTTCACTTCCGCGACCAAAAACAAACGGATCACCACCTTTTAAACGCACTACATGACCGTAACGATTGGCCATAGAAACGATCAAATCATTTATTTGATCCTGCGTATAAGCATGGCATCCTGAACGTTTGCCAACAAAAACAATCTCAGCATGAGTAGCATATTGCAACAATTCTTCGTTTACCAAAGCATCATACAAAACCACGTTGGCATTTTTTAACGCTTTTATGGCTTTCAGCGTAATTAGTTCAGCATCTCCAGGACCTGCGCCCACAATGGTTAGTTTTGGTTTTTTAAAGTTTTTCATACTCTTTTAACTTAAATTGATATTGAGGTCGTTTAACTCATCCATCGAATGAATACTGGTCAAATGAATCTTTTCGCTATCTTCTATTGTGATGATTTGATGCGGAATTTTCGCGATTAAATCATTCATTTTTAACTCTCCTGCATCAATTGCGCTTTTGATAACTGCCACTATTTTTTTTGAATAGATTCCGATTAACGGATGCAATCTGCTTTCGGAAGCAAAAATGGTAATTCCCGCTTCCTGGTTGTGCCTCGTAATCAAATCGGATAATAATTGTGTTGAAATTAAAGGAATATCACAACTCAAAATCAAATTAAATTCGGTTTCAGAATGTGACAAGGCCGTATAAATTGCTCCTAAAGGGCCTTTGTCCATTATAATATCTGCTATTTTTGGATATACCAAATAATCGTATTCTTTTGAGTTTGTTACCAAACGAATATTTTCTGTAATAGGCAAAATTGCCTGAATAATATGTTCGATAAAAGGCTTTTTTTGAAACAAAACCAACCCTTTCTCCGACTGGACGTGATTGCTTTTTCCTCCGCAGAGAATAAATACTGTTAGTGTCTCCATAACAAACAATTTATTGATGATTTACTACTAATTTATATGCTTAAGCTTCAGTCAAAGTTGTTGTTTTGATCTTTTAATTATTGTTTAATTTATCGGCAACAAAGCAACCGATTCTCCCTTTTTTACATTTTCTACGTTATAAGGAACCATCAATACACTGTTGGCCTTTGCGAAAGTATCGAGCAATAGCAGGCTATTATCCTCTAAAACAGTTACAAATGTTTCGTCATATAAACCTTTTAAAAACACTGTTTTTCCTGATGTATTTGTAATTTCTGAATTTAATTTCCGAATTACTTTTGGCACATAAATTTCTCCAAAACCCATTTTATTTTTTATTGCGGGACAAACGTAAACATAAAAATTAGTTAATAACGATGCTGGATTCCCTGATAAAGTAAAAACTAAAGTTTCCTCTTTTTTTCCAAAAAACAGTAGTCCTTCAGGTTTTTGATTGATTTTATAAAAAAGTTCTTTCACTTCGTTTTCGAGTAATACTTCTTTTACAGTATCAAAATCTCCTGCCGAAACTCCGCCAGAAATCAGGACAATATCATATTTTGAAAGACTATTTTTTAGTGCTTTTTTAATTACTTTGAAATTATTTTTTACTCCAAAAACTTTCGTTTTTTTGATTCCAATAGTTTGTAGTGCGGCTTGTAACATCAGCGAATTACTTTCGTAAATTTTATCTTTTAGGAATTTTTCATCCGTTTTAACCAATTCGTTTTCCATTACCAAAAGAGCTATTTTCGGCTTTTTATAAACCGTAACTTCTGTAATTCCTAAACCAGATAAAAGACCTATTGAAGCCGGTGTAATTAAAGTATTGGCTTCTATAACCACCTCATTTTTGTCAATTTTATCAATTTGTTCCACATTTTCATGAATATTATCGAACTGATCCGGCATTACGGTAATCAAAATTGACTTTTCATTTGACATCACATAATCATGTGTAACGACAGTATCGGCGCCATCGGGCAAAAAAGCTCCCGGAAAAACACGCACGGTTTGGTTATTTTCCAGTTTTGTATTTAAGTGTTCTCCCGCCTGCAAACTGCCTACAATATCATATTGTTGTTTTTCGCTGTAAACAAAAGCGTAACCATCTATTGCAGATTGTCGAAAAGCAGGTGTCGCAGTGTGAGAGTAAACCGTTTCTGCCAAAACATAGCACAAAGCCTTACCTAGAGGAATTCTTTTGCCCGGCATTTTAGAACTGTTTGCCTCGACTATCGCTAAAGCTTCAATAACTTGTATCATTTTTTTGAAATAAAAACTACGTTTAAGTACTTATAAACATAAGTATTTTGTATTAGTATGGGTGATGAATTTGAATTTATTTTAATCTCTATAAAATTAGTCTAATTTATTCAATATCAGCGTTCAATTTTGAGCTAGTTTTTATTCAAAATAAAACCATTGCTATACCAACAAAAATGGTCAGAGAAGCATTAGTCTAATTGATTTATTGTTTTCTAAATTATGCTGAAGCTTTTTTTAATCAGTAAAACCTTTATTTATAAAAAAAACTTATAACATCATTTACCCTTCCTGTGTCCAAAAAAAGCCCGTTCATGACATTTTACTATCAAAAAATGAGGTGATAAATTAAATTTACTATAGAAAATTAACCCAATCCATTTCTTTCTTATTAGTAGTTTTTTAGTAATCAAACCAGAAAATCATGTCGTACTTAAACGTCCCTCGTCTTACCTTTTCAGGAGATTTCATTTCTGATGTCTCTACGGTCAATAATGACCCACAACATTACAACAATAGCAGCTTTGAGCCTTCATTTCAGCAATTTGGCAAAGGGGCGCAAAACGGATGGTGGAACCCTGAAGGCGGTGCCACATTTGGATTTCAAAATTGTTTTGTAAAACGAATTACAGGAGAAGATGGTACTAGCACCTCAGATCCTTTATTGGATGGCATTATCGGCCAGGCTGTATGTGGTGCTGAGGGAAGAAACTCCGGAAAAATGGTAGATTTAGACCCACAGCAGCAGATGGTTTCACAACTTTGGGGTGTAACTTTTAGAATACTTACCGCTAAGAATGAGTTGTTACTTGAGGGAAAAATTGAGCCTACTGGTTTTAGGGATTTACAAATGCGTCAGCAATCTGGCGGCAGGGTCAACGGACAACCTTTAGGAGGTTCATGGACTTCGGTTCTTGAAGATGTAGTTTGGGGCGATTTGGCTGTTAATTCCCCTTTTTTACTGGCCTTAAAAAACAAAACACAAGGAAATAAACTGAGTATCAACCTAAATGGTTTTGGCTATTATTACAGTCATGCTGAAGATGGCAGATTTTCATTAGGACGTGTATTAGGAAGTTTGGGACCTTGGTTTTTCAACGAACCGCAACTTTTTGCACCTACCAGAAGATTATACGGAATTCTTTCTAATGGAGGTTCTATTTTCTTTGGAACTTCTAATTTTTTATTCGATAAAAATAATGCAAGACTCTCGATTGATATGGGAAGTTCATTCCCCGTATCAAACTCGATAGGCAACGTTTCGCTAACTACCAATTTATATCTGGCTGTTAGTAAAAAAGTAATAGACGCTCCTTCTAGCCCAAATTCTGTTATAGTTGCTAGTACCGATATTGTACTTATCGGTAAAATTGAGTATCAAAACGGAACAGATTGGCTCAATAAGACCAGTGCTATTTTAGATTTTAATAACCTAACTGCCGAGGCCGTTGCGGCCTTAGAAAATAATCAATTACTATTACTTGGCGGCTCTTCACAAGCAAATCAATATGTGGTTATTGCACGAGAAGCGATTAACGGACTTGTAGTAAGAGCAGATAATTTTGTACAACGTTTAGACACCAACCAAACCAATGAAGTGAGATTTTATGCCTACCAGTTTGGAAAACCTCTACAGAACGCGAGCCTAGATATCACTTTGGAGCCTGCTACGCCAGTTTCTCCAAAAAACAAAAACACCCCACCTATTTGCGACATACCGGGAAATAATTATCCCGCAGCAGGCCTTAGCTTTGATGCAAATATTAGTACCGATGAAAATGGTTTGGCAATATTAAAATTGACAGGAAACAGAATTGATAGTCCACGAGATTATATGGATGGTCAGATCTACACACTGGATTATCAGTTAAGTGGCGTAACGCCAGATCCCGCCTCGGGTTCTATGATGCCAGATGCTTTTATTGCAATACACTTAAGAGACTATTTTGAAATTCCAGAGAAACCGGTTTGGTCAGATATTAAAGATATTATGGTACAATTTGCGCATCTCTACCCTATTATGAGCAAGTTTTTTATTGATTTTACTGATCCTAATGCAATGATAGCCAAGAAGGAAATTTTAACGTTTGCGTTTGATAGAGATATAAAAGATCCTATTTACATGCCCGTAACCCGAGATTTATCAGAAAATAAAAGACTGACTATTTTAAAATGGCTGGAAAACCCAATCATTGATGAGCAGGTTGCTGTAACAAAACAAAAGACGATAGCAAAAGTAAATGTAGTGGAAGAAATAGCGTTAACAGAAACTATCACTTTGACAAATAACCAAGAGCGATTAAAAAATGCTGTACGAGCAAAAAACGGCTCCAACTTTAGTAGCCCTGAAATCACTAATCTATTTGAATTCTAAATTATAACACTATGCTAAAGATAAGTCCTAAATTTGTAAATTCTATAATCAATGCTGAAAGTTTAGAAGAACTTTTTCCATTGCTGCAAAATGCTATCGAACTAGAACATGCTACGATCCCTCCTTATTTGACAGCATTGTTTTCTTTTAAACCCAACACCGAAGCTGAGATCAGGAAAGTCATCCATTCGATTGTAATCGAAGAGATGCTGCACATGACCATCGCTGCGAATATATTGAATGCTTTGGGAGGAAAACCAGACATATCAAATCCGAATTTTGTACCCAATTACCCTACCCATTTGCCTATGGGCATTGGTGAAGGCCTGATAGTGGGTATAGAAAAATATTCGCCCGAACTGGTAAAGAATGTTTTTATGGAAATAGAAGAGCCTGAAAACCCTATAGTTTATGAAAAAACGGCAAACAAAAGCGCTTTGCCTTCCTTCAGGACCATCGGAGAATTTTATATGGCTTTACAAAAAAAAATAGACGAATTAGCACCAGAAAAATTACCAGGTGATCCTGCTAGACAAGTGACTTCATCATTTTTTGACTCTAATTTACTGTATCCTATTCTAACAAAACATGATGCCATAAGCGCCATCAATATAATTGTAGAGCAAGGAGAGGGAACCACAACTTCGCCAATAGACGAAGAGGGAGAATTAGCACATTATTACCGATTTCAGGAATTATATGTTGGCAAAGAATTAGTCAAAAATCCAACGGCTCCAAATGGTTATTCTTTTAGCGGACCTGCCATCCCATTTCATCCCAATAATGTCCAGCCTATTTTTCCGAACACCAAAGCAAATATGCTGCCCGAAGGTTCTGAAGAAAGAAGACAGGTAGATATTTTTAATAATTCTTACAGTGATTTATTAAACGGGCTACATCGTACTTTCAATGGAGAACCCGAATATCTTAACAATACGATCGGAGTTATGTTTGATTTGAGGTTAACTTCTCAGAAATTAGCTGAAATGCCATTTCCTGGAAAAAAAGGTTACACCATTGGACCTTCATACGAGTTTACCAAAACACTTTCTGAACACGAAATTCTTTCATAATATGAAATTCAAATCAAAAGCTCTAATTGTTAAGTTATCTGTAAGTGATGTCGTAGCATCCAGAAAATTCTATGAGGAAATTCTAGGATTTAAGGTCGATGATAAATATACGCTCAATTCGGGTGGGAATTTCGGAATGGAGTCATACCTACAAATGTACCTAGACTCTAAGGAGAAAAATGATTTTATGCTGGGTTTGTTTAAAGACATTAGTGTGCCTTTTTATCCGCTGCCTGAAACTGGTAGCGTTCCCAGTTTTATCGTAGATGATATCAAGGCAACCCTAGAGTATTTTATAAGTAAAAAAGTTGTGATCGATAAAATAGACGGTGTAATAATCAATACTAATACTTCGGATAAAGGGTATGTTGACAAGTTTTTCTTTTTTAGAGATCCTGACAATAATTCTTTGGTCATCCGCGAGAATATTTTGAAATAATACTGGTATAAAAGAAGTGCTAAATTAAAAAGAAATGATAGCAAAATCAAGTAAAACTGCCGAGGAAATCATTCAGAACCTGCTTCAGAAGAAACTTTCCGAATCTGAATTAGAGTGGTTTACTGCTACTATCAAATTCGAAAACAGCACCTATTTTTTTAAGACATTCGGATTAATCTCCAGAAACATTTCGCCGGTTTTTCCGCAATGGACTACAGAAGAAAAAGCATTGTTAGAGGATTTGTATCCAGGCTTTACAGAGAGTAACTGGGATTTACAGCAGCTTTGTCGTTGCTTGTTAATGATACAGCTTCCAAAACATCAAAATATTGAAATACTGAAAAACTTAGCCGAAATGGCTGCAATTACAGAGCTTGTTTGCCTTTATAAAGGTTTATTTTTTCTAGAGAATGCTAAGGATTTTGTGCCAATGGCTCAGGAAGGAATCAGAACCAATATGGTCGCTGTATTTGACGCCATAGCATTAGGAAACCCTTTTGCTGCAAAATATCTACCTATCGATGCTTGGAATCAATTGGTATTGAAAGCCGTTTTTATGGGGCGTCCATTGTATCAAATCACCGATTTAGACTCGCGAAAAAACGAGAAACTAGCTTTGATAGTTCACGATTATATTCACGAACGCTGGTCAGCAGGAAGAGCAGTAACACCTGAAATTTGGAGATTGGTTGTGGGTTTTGTAAATACCGAAATAGCACAAGATCTAGTAAGTGCTGTACATAACGGAGATGACCTAACAAAACGAGCAGCCTTCAAAACAATAAAAAAAAGCTCATTTTATCATGAAAATGAAATGCCCAATGAAGCACTGTTTTATAAAAACATTTCATGGAATGCGATAGGAGCAAAATATTATTCACAATTAAATTCTTAACCTATGTATTTTATTGACCCACATATTCACATGGTATCCAGAACTACTGATGATTACCAAGCCATGCGTGCCGCAGGTATCGTAGCCGTTATTGAACCCGCTTTTTGGTTGGGGCAAGCCAGAACAGAAGCCTCTTCTTTCAAAGATTATTTTAGCACTTTGGTAGGTTGGGAACGATTTAGAGCATCACAATTCGGAATCAAACATTATTGTACAATAGGTTTAAATTCTAAAGAAGCCAATAACGAATCTTTGGCAGAAAAAGTCATGGATTTATTGCCTTTGTTTGCCGCCAAAGAAGGAGTTGTAGCTATTGGCGAAATCGGTTATGACGATCAAACTCCAGCTGAGGATAAATATTTTAGATTGCAGATCGAACTGGCATTACAGTTTAATCTCCCTGTAATGGTGCATACGCCACACAGAGATAAAAAAAACGGAACTATCAGAAGTATGGACGTGCTGGAAGAACACGGAATCGCTCCTCACATGGTCGTAATCGACCACAATAACGAAGAAACTGCCAAACATGTTTTGGACAGGGGTTATTGGACCGCTTTTACAATATATCCTAATACCAAAATGGGGAACGAAAGAATGGTAGAAGTTGTAAAACAATATGGCTCTGAGCGTATTATTGTCGATAGTTCTGCCGATTGGGGTGTGAGTGATCCCTTGTCTGTTCCTAAAACTGCCGCTTTAATGCTGGAAAGAGGAATTGCCAAAGAAGATGTTCATCTAACTTGTTATAAAAATGCATTGACAGCTTATTCTCAAAGCGGACAAATGCATGAAAAAGACTGGAAAAATGAAATGGTAGTTACCCAAGATACAATGTTTGAGGGAAGTAGTGTTCTTAGAGGACAGGAATCAAAAAAAATTGTATACCCAAATATTATTATCGAAAACTAAATGTCAAGTAAGCCCTTTTATTTATTAACCTTAATGCGTCCGGCCAATATTATAACTGCCATAGCAGATATTTTGGCAGGTATTGCCATTTCGGGAGTTTTAGTTTTTACTGGTAACAACGGTTATTTTCTACTCGATTTATTGTTATTAGTTTTTTCTACTATTGGCTTATACGGAGGAGGAATTGTGTTTAATGATATTTTTGATTTAGAATCAGACATCATAAACCGTCCCGAAAGAGTGCTTCCCAGAGGTTTAGTACGTAAAAAGGAAGCCATTTTATTGGGCTGTTTACTGTTGCTGATGGGCATTGGATTTGCTTTTGCAGTTTCTACATTAAGTGGTGTTTTAGCCATTATTATCAGCATTTTAGCACTTAGTTACGACAAGATAAGCAAACATTATCCTGTCATAGGTCCGCTAAATATGGGGCTTTGTCGGGGAGGCAATTTACTTTTAGGAATGAGCATCAACAACGACACCGTTTTCAATTATTGGTACATTGGCATTATTCCTATTTTATTTATTGCCGCCATCACGCTTACTGCCAAAAAAGAAGCAGCTGGCAATAACAAATCGACTTTACTAATTGCTATGTTTTTGGATGCCGCTGTAGTGGCCTTGTTTGTTTGGATAGGACATCTACTTGGATTTAGGTTCTGGATATTGATGCCTTTTCTTCTTTTTTGGTACGGAATTAATTTTTTTGCCAAATACAAAGCATTCGTTTACAACCGACCCCACACCATTCAAAAAGCTGTAAAAACAGGAATATTGTCTTTAATTCCGCTTAATGCTAGTTACGTTGCGGGTTCGGCAGGATTGTTTTATGCGCTACTGGTTCTGGCTTTATTGCCAGTATCAATTTTATTATCTAAAAAATTTGCAGTCACTTGATTATACCTCATAAAAATGAAACACCAACATATACTTCAGCAAAATTTTCAAGTCGCATTTAATTATGACATTATTTTTAATCGTTCTTTATTTGATGTAAATAATTCATCACTTATTGATGTGATTAAAAAAGAGCCTAGTTTTCAACAACCCAAAGTCACAATTGTGATTGATAAAGGTGTTGTAGACTGTACAGAACATTTTATCACAAAAGTTATCCATTATTTTAATCATCAGCAGTTCAGAATTACCGAAAACAACATACTTGTAGTTGAAGGAGGTGAAGCCGTTAAGAATAATCACAATGATATCGAATCCGTACTAGAATTAATAAACAATAATAAAATAGACCGCCATTCTTTTTTAATAGCTATTGGCGGAGGAGCAGTATTGGATGCTGTGGGTTATGCTGCTGCAATTGCACATCGTGGTGTGCGCCTGATCCGAATACCGACAACCATTTTGTCTCAAAATGATTCTGGCGTTGGCGTAAAAAACAGCATGAATTACTTTGGCAAAAAAAACTTTTTGGGCACATTTGCACCGCCCTATGCTGTCCTCAATGATTCCGACTTTTTAAAAACTTTGAGCAAACGCCATTGGCGATCCGGTATTTCCGAAGCTATAAAAGTAGCGCTTATCAAAGAGGCATCATTTTTTGATTGGATAGAAAAAAATACTCAGGCACTAAATAATAGAGATATTTTAACAATGGAAACACTCATTATTCGTTGTGCCGCTTTACATACTGATCATATTTCTAAAAAAGGAGATCCTTTTGAGAAAGGATCTTCCCGTCCGTTAGACTTCGGACATTGGGCGGCACATAAAATGGAGCAGCTTACCAATTATGAAATTACACACGGAGAAGCCGTAGCGATTGGTATCGCCCTCGATGTCACCTATTCTTTTTTATCAAAAAAAATTGATCAATCAAGCCTGGACCGAATCTTAAGATGCTTTTTAACATTGGGGTTTGCAATAACACATCCCATCCTTGATACGCATCTTGATGAGGTAATAAAAGGATTAGATGAATTTAGAGAACACCTCGGAGGTCAACTAACAATCATGTTATTAAGCGATATTGGCACGGGAGAAGAAGTACATTCGCTTGATAATAAATTAATTGCAGCATCCATTCAATACTTATACTCATTTTGCCAATTAAATACAAAAGTATGTTAATCAGTGCAAATGGTCATTTAAGTTATTGTACCAACATTCACGCGGGTGAATCGTGGGAAGCTGTTTTTAAAAGTATCCAAACGTATTGCATTCCGCTCAAAGAAAAAGTCTCACCAAATAAGCCCTTCGGAATTGGTTTGCGTCTGTCTTACCAAGCCGCCACCGAATTAACCTTAGATAATAATCTTTCAATATTTAAGGATTGGCTGCAAAATAATAAAATGTATGTCTTTACGATGAATGGATTTCCTTATGGAAATTTTCATGATCAACCCGTAAAAGACAAAGTTCATTTTCCGGATTGGACAAGCGACGACAGATTGCAATATACCCAGTTACTTTTTACTATTTTGTCTGAACTTTTGCCCTCTGGTTTAGAAGGCGGAATTTCTACTTCTCCACTCTCCTACAAACATTGGTACCCCACCGAAGCCAGTTTGATTGAAGCCAAAAAAACAGCCACAAAACAATTGGTCGCAGTGGTCAAAGAGTTAGTAAATCTTCATGAAAGTAAAGGTACAATGATGCATTTGGATATAGAACCGGAACCCGACGGGATCATTGAAAACAGTGCCGAATATATTGCTTTTTTTGAAGATTATTTACTAAAAGAAGGGGCATCATTATTGGCCGCTACTCTTTTTTGCAGTCTGCCAAAAGCAAAATATTACATACGCAATCATGTGCAGCTTTGTTATGATGTTTGTCATTTTGCCATTGGATTTGAAAAAAGCGAAGATGTACTTCAAAAAATGGAAAAGCATAATTTAAAGATTGGAAAATTACAAATTAGTGCTGCTCTCAAATGTACTGCATCATCAAATACAACAATTCAGGAACTACAGAAATGCCTCCATAATTTTGATGAACCTACTTATTTGCATCAGTCAGTAATCAAGACGATAGACGAGGAACTGCTAAAATTTAATGATTTAAAAAACGGTATCGAGGCCATGCAACGAGAAGATTTTAAAGAGTTGCGTACACATTTTCATGTTCCAATTTTCATTGAAGATTACCAGCTATTGCAATCTACCCAAAATGATATTATTGATGTTTTAAAAAAATGGCGCCAAAAAGAGTTTACCAAACATCTCGAAATAGAGACTTACACTTGGCAAGTTTTACCTGCCCATTTACAAACAGATTTGGAGCAATCCATCGAGAGAGAATTAAAATGGGTTTTAAACAGAGTAGATCATAATGCAAAAGAGCAAATGATTGATGCAAAAGCACTTTAAAAAAAAGTAAAATCAAAACAATGCAGCAAACTGTCGTTATTAATATAGTGGGGCTTACCACCAATTTACTCGAAAATCCAGATCTTTTTTTACACCAATGGTTAAAAAAAAATAAGTATTTGAGTAGTATCGAACCCGTGCTTCCTGCTCTTACCTGCTCTGCCCAAACCACTTATCTAACTGGAAAATGGCCTTCAGAACACGGTATTGTAGGCAATGGATGGTATGACCGAAATGATGCCGAGGTAAAAATGTGGAAACAATCAAACAAACTGGTGCAATCTCCCAAAATATGGGACTTAGCGAGAGAAATTGATCCAACATTTACGTGCGCCAATTTGTTTTGGTGGTACAATATGTATTCAGACGCTGATTTTACGGTAACGCCTCGTCCGCAATATTGGGCAGACGGACAGAAAAAACCAGATTCGTACTCAAAACCAGCTAATTTACGAGATCGCTTGCAAGACAAATTGGGCGTATTTCCGTTGTTTGACTTTTGGGGGCCAAAAACAACAATCCGCTCAAGCGAATGGATTGCCAAAGCGGCAAAACTCGTTTACGAATGGCACAATCCTACCCTGACCTTAATTTACCTACCACATTTAGATTATTGCTGTCAAAAATTCGAACCCAATTCGCCCGAAATAGAAGTAGATTTAAAAGCTATCGACCTAGTTTTCAAAGATTTAATTGAATATTTTGAAGATAAAGGAACAGAAATAATTGTTTTATCCGAATATGGCATTACCAAAGTTAGCAACCCAATACATATCAATCGGTTTTTGCGAACTAACGGTTATTTGCAAATTAGAGAAGAAAAAGAACTCGAATTATTAGATACTGGTGAGTGTCGTGCTTTTGCATTGGCAGATCACCAAATAGCGCATGTATATATCAAATGTAAAAATGATATTCCGGAGCTGAAAAAATTACTGGAAAAAATACCAGGAGTGGCAAAAGTGCTGGATAATGCCGGAAAAAAAGCGCATCATCTGGATCATGAACGTGCAGGAGATCTTGTACTTGTTGCAGATCAAGACAGTTGGTTTACTTATTACTATTGGTTAGATGATTGGAAGGCACCCGATTTTGCCCGCACGGTAGAAATTCATAAAAAAATAGGGTATGATCCTGTTGAACTATTTCTTGACCCTAAGAAAAAGTTTATTTTACCGCGCATCATTTTAAAATTAATTAGAAAAAAACTCGGCTTTCGCACTCTTATGAATGTAATTCCTCTAGACGCCAAACTGGTTAAGGGTTCTCATGGATGCATCCCGAAAAATGATGCAGACAAACCAATATTTATGAGTAAAAATAATCTTCCAGAAAAAATAGAGAGTAATTTAATCTGTCAATATATACTGGACATTATTTTTAAAAAATAAATTCGGTTTGCATTAGAGTATTGCTATCATTTGGGCATTCCCTTCGGTCGGACTATCCGCTAAATCTTTTGCTTTTTAAAGAAAAAAGCAAAAGGATACCGCTCCTATCCCTAATGCAAACTCGAATAATTGAGACATTTTACGTCTTTTTAATTTAAAGATATTTTCTAAACTTTGAGGTGCGAATATATTTTTAATTTGCAAACTACGTTTCAAATTGATTGATTTTTTGGCACTACTTTTGTAATTATGGGTCATAAACAAATGGCCTAATGAAAAAAATTACTCTAACTATAAGTTTCTTCTGCTTTTCTATTTATACTTACAGCCAAAATATAATTTATAGAACAGATACATTTAGCAATACCACCATTGAGTTGCTACAAAAACATAACATATCAGACTATAAAACCGATATTTTTGGCAACATTGTAATTCAAGATTCTTTAGGAAAAGTGATAGCAATCTTGAAGAGAGATATTTTTGATAACGTTGTTATTACAGATGGAAAAGGCTACACTATAGCGACACAAAAAAAAGATATTTTTGATAACATTAGTATCGAAAATGGAAAAGGAGAAACAATAGCAAAGCAAAAAACTAACATCTTTGATATGATTACGATTGTTGACAAAAAAGACAGAACTATCGCAAAACAAAAAAAAGATAGTAACGGAAATATTATAATTGTCAATGCTTTTGAAGAAATTCTATCCAATCAAAAAAATGATATTTTCGCTCCTTTACTAATAGAAATTGCAAATAACAGATCCCTTATTATTGAAGATTGGGGAAATTACGGAAAACTAAAGTTTTTTTTGAATTAATTAAAGTAACGACAATAAAACCGAAATTCTCAACTGATTTAAGTTAAAGGACGTAAAAAATGAGATTGCTTCGTTCCTCACAAAGACACACCTAACCTTATTACGAGGAACGAAGCAAACACACTACCAAATTTACAATAAGTAAATATTAAGCCTATTCATATAATTAATTCGTGAAAATTTGTGCAATTAGTGGCTAAAAAAATTAAACCATTTAATGTTCCCCATACCCAACCTCATCCATTTTACCACTAAAAACACGGTATTGCACAATTAAATACACAATTACCAAAAACAAAGCGATAAAAAACCAGCTCATGCCAGCGTTTAATCCGTATTCGTTGGCAGCAGTGTTATAAATTGTTAAAGAAGGATTTAATTTGTTGGTTGAGGGCAAAACATTCGGGAAAATAGAAACCGCTGTTGAGGCAAAACCGCCCACCAAAAACAAACTCGAGAATAAAAATCCCAAGCCATCTTTTTGGTACGATCGTACCTTAAACAATCCAATAATACCAACAAAAGTCATCATTGGGAAAAACCATAAAATCGGGTTTTCGACAAAATTATGAAACGGCTTCGGCTCAATAAAATGCGAGATTTGTAACGAAACAATAACCAAAACCAGCAAGACAATATTGAGTTTAAAAACCAACTTTTTAAGCTGAGGATTCAAAGACGAATTGGTTTTGAAAATAATCCAGTTGGCGCCGTGAATCATCAAAGCAACGACACTCACTACTCCCAAGAAGAGCGTAAACCAGTCAATAATTCCCAATTCATTGGCTTGTGGACTAAAAGTAGGATTCCATAAAGGCAAAAAGAAATAATGTGCTTCTTGCGTAGAAACGCCGTTGGTTACCATTCCGAGATTAACACCACGGACAATATTCCCAAGAGCAATCCCAAAAAACAAGGCCAAAAGCAAACTTGCAATTCCGAAAGCCTTATCCCAGATGGCTTCCCACATCGGATGATGCACCTGACCGCGCATTTCTAAACCAATAGCACGAAAAATCAACAGCCATAAAATCATGATTAGAGGCAAATAAAAACCACTGAAAGAAGAGGCATACAAAGTAGGAAAAGCAAAAAACAATACGCCTCCCGCCGCAATAATCCAAACTTCGTTGGCATCCCAAAACGGGCCAATGGCGCTTGTAATTGCTTTTTTATCTTTTTCTGTTTTGGCAAAAAACAAATGAATAATTCCTGCTCCAAAATCGTAACCGTCTAATACAATATAAACGGCCAGAATTCCCATTAAAACTACGTACCAAAAAAATTCCATACTTATATATTTTCAGTTATGACTTCTGTGTGCGGGCCTTTACTAATAATTTTTCCAATTAAAAGCAAAAACAACATTCCGAGTAAAAGATACAATCCTATAAAACCCAACAAAGTAAACAATGTATTTCCCGAAGAAACAGTTGGCGAAGCTCCCGCAGAAGTTCGCAATAGATTATAGACGAGCCACGGTTGTCTGCCTAATTCGGCGGTATACCAGCCCGTGGTGTTGGCGATATAAGGAAACGGCATCATAAACATCAGCGACCATAAAATCCATTTGGTTTGGTATAATTTTCCTCTAATTAATTGAAAAAGAGCCAAAACCATCAAACCAATAAATAACGTTCCGAGTCCCACCATAATATGATAGGCATAATAAAGTCCCGAAATATTGGTAGGATGCAAGTCTTGATCAAACTTATCCAAGCCTTTAATTTCTTCATGCCAGCTGCCATACGTTAGGAAACTCAGAATATTAGGTACTGCAATTTTATTGTCTAATTTTTTATCTTTTACATCGGGTTGACCGATTAAAACAATTTCAGAACCTTCTTTTTCGGTATGAAAAATTCCTTCCATAGCAGCAAAAGTTACAGGCTGATATTTCACCACATTTTTAGCCAGTAAATCACCTGTTGGAACCGCTACAAAAAGACTCGAAATCAAACCGAAAACAACGCCTGTCTTTACAAATAATCTGCCGAAAGAAACATTCTTTTGACTCAGAATATAAAAAGCTCCAATTCCGGCTACCACAAAAGAACTTGTGACCAAAGAAGCGGCCTGATTGTGCAAATAAGAAGGCCATAACCACGGATTCAGGAACAAAGCCTTGAAGTTGGTCAAAACAAATTTTCCGTTTTCAAGAATTTCATAACCCACCGGATTTTGCATCCACGAATGTGTGGCAATTATAAGATAACCGCTTGCCCACGAACCAATCATAATTAATAATCCGGTTACAAAATGCCACTTATGCCCTATTATTTTTTCTCCAAATAAAAAGATGCCGAGAAAGGATGACTCCAGAAAAAAGGAGAACATGCCTTCCATAGCCAAAGTCTGTCCGATAATTCCGCCAGTCAATTCTGAGAATTTTGCCCAATTAGTACCAAACTGAAACTCCATCGGAATTCCTGTTACGACACCCATTGCAAAATTCAGGGCAAAGATCTTCATCCAAAAATGAGTAGCATGATTGTATTGTTCATTTTTAGTTCGGAGGTATTTCCATTTAAAATAAACAATAATCAACGAGAGACCCATTGTTAGTTGCGGAAAAAGATAGTGAAAGGTAATGGTGAAGGCAAATTGCATTCGGTCATAAAAAAGCATTTCTTCCATAGAGTGGTATTTGTTTTATGAAGTTCCACAAATTTACCTATTAAAACCCAGATTTCTAACCACAAAAAACATTTAATTTTTTGGTGCCTCATTAAAATTATGCTTCAGGTTCTATAGAGAAAAACTTAAATTTGCTTATGCGGGTTATTCAATAATATTCTAAATATTTTTAATCAAAAAAAATAATTTCTGTAACATTAGTCACTTACTTTCCAAAAAAACAGAGTTACCTTTGTCAAACAATATTTTAGATATACTATCATGAAAATAGAACAAATTTACACTGGATGTTTAGCGCAAGGTGCTTACTATATTACTTCAAATGGTGAAGCTGCCATTATTGACCCATTACGAGAAATTCAACCTTATCTCGATCGTTTAGAACGTGATAAGGTACAATTGAAATATATTTTTGAAACGCATTTTCATGCCGATTTTGTTTCGGGACATGTCGATCTTAGCAAAGAAACTCAGGCGCCTATTGTTTACGGCCCTAATGCTACCTGCAAATTTGATTGTGTTTCAGCCAAAGACGGACAAGAATTCAAAATAGGAAACATTATCATTAAGGTGTTACACACTCCCGGGCACACGATGGAAAGCACAAGCTTTTTATTGATTGATGAAAACGGAAAAGATCACGCACTTTTCTCTGGAGACACTTTGTTTATTGGCGATGTAGGACGTCCCGACTTAGCGCAAAAAGCAGCGGGAATGACCCAAGATCAACTGGCCGGAATTTTGTTTCACTCTTTAAGAGATAAAATTATGCCTTTGCCAGATGATGTAATCGTATATCCCGCACACGGCGCCGGAAGTGCCTGTGGAAAGAACATGAGCAAAGAAACCGTTTCGACGATAGGAAATCAAAAGGCGACAAACTATGCGTTGCGTGCTAACATGACCGAAGCCGAATTTATTACCGAAGTTACAGACGGATTATTGCCTCCGCCAGCCTATTTTGGTATGAATGTCGCAATGAATAAAGGCGGTTATGAAAGTTTCGAATCGGTTTTGAATAACGGGATGAAAGCGATTGATGTTAAAGAATTTGAGGCTGTAGCCGAAGAAACTGGGGCCTTGATTTTAGACACCCGAAATAATAGTGATTTTAGCAAAGGATTTATTCCGCAGTCTGTAAATATTGGTATCAACGGTGATTTTGCACCCTGGGTAGGAACTTTAATCGCCGACGTTAAACAACCTATAATATTGGTTACCGAAATTGGCTTAGAGGAAGAAGCCGTAACGCGTTTAAGCCGCGTAGGTTTTGATGCGATTATCGGACATCTTGACGGTGGTTTTAAAGCTTGGGAAAAAGCAGGTTTTGAAGTAGATAGCATCAATAGAATTTCGGCTGAGCAATTTTCAAAAGAGTTTAAACCTGAGGACAGTAAAGTAATCGACATTCGTAAAGAAACAGAATACAGTGCAGAACATATTGACAATGCGTACAACAAACCGTTGGCTTACATTAATGACTGGGTAAAAGATATTAACACTAACGAGCATTTTTATTTGCATTGTGCAGGCGGTTACCGCAGCATGATTGCAGCTTCGATTTTGCAGGCACGCGGTTTTAGAAACTTTACCGAAATTGAAGGCGGTTTTGGAGCTATCGCAAACACCAACATTCCAAAATCTGATTTTGTTTGCCAGAGTAAAGTATTAAAATAAAAAGATGCAAAGGTGCAGAGGTACAAAGTAGCAAAGGTTTTTTTTAACCTTTGAGCCTCTGCTACTCAGAATCTAAAAATAAAATAACAAACATAAAGATGCGAAAAGCGATAATGGTTAAGCCTTTGAACCTTTGAACCTCTACAACTAAGAACCTTAAAATATGCTAGAAATCCTAAAAGAACCTTGGCCGTGGTACGTTTCCGGTCCGCTAATTGGGCTAACCGTTCCTATTTTATTAATTGTCGGAAATAAATCATTCGGAATCAGTTCGTCATTGCGCCATATTTGCGCCTCTTGTATTCCTTCAAATATTACTTTCTTTAAATACGACTGGAAGAAAGAAAGCTGGAATTTATTCTTCGTTTTTGGCATTTTCCTTGGCGGAATAATTGCTGCTTATTTTCTATCTAATCCAAATGCGATCGAAATCAATGCAAAACTTTCAGAACAATTAGCATCTTATGGCATCACTGATCACTCGGGATTGATGCCCAAACAGCTCTTTTCTTGGGAAAGTTTAGTAACATTGCGTGGTTTTATCATGATTGTGGTTGGAGGATTTCTGGTTGGTTTCGGGACGCGGTACGCAGGCGGTTGTACTAGTGGACATGCGATTATGGGACTTTCAAACCTGCAATGGCCTTCTTTGGTGGCTACGATTTGCTTTATGATTGGTGGTTTTATTACGGCCAATTGGATCCTTCCTTATATTCTTTCACTTTAAAATTTAGAAAATGTCACATTCAAATTTAGAAAATAAAAATACCGATACCGAAGGAATTAACGGAAGTCAATTGAAAGATTCTGGATTTTCGAATCTAAAATACCTTTTGGTGGGAATTGTTTTTGGAATTGTATTCGTAAAAGCAGAAATCATCAGCTGGTATCGCATTCAGGAAATGTTTCAGTTGCAATCTTTCTTTATGTACGGTGTTATTGGAAGCGCTGTTGTAGTAGGAATCATCTCGGTTCAGGTGATAAAAAAATTCAATATCAAAACCATTCAAGGCGAAAAAATAGAAATTCAGCCGAAGACCTTCAGTAAAGGACAAATTTATGGCGGGCTGTTGTTTGGTTTTGGATGGGCCATTACAGGAGCTTGTCCAGGACCACTATTTGCTCAGATTGGCACGGGAGTTACCGTAATTGTTGTCACTTTAGTCAGTGCTATTTTAGGAACTTGGGTGTATGGCTACTTTAAAGATAAGTTACCTCATTAATAATTTTACCTTTTTTATTCCATCAAACCCGACAGTTTTTTTTACGTGTCGGGTTTTCTTTTGCAACAAAGCATACTCAGTCACAACTTTAAATAATAGTTAAATTCCATAAAATCAATTATTTAAATATAAAAAATTACTGTAACTTTATCTATAATTATTTCGTAAACTATAAATATCAATATTCCAGCTTGCAGTATTAACTTAAAATTAACACAACACTTGTATATACAACTATAAAAAGTTATACATTTGTATATACAAATTATACACTTACGACTATGACAATTGAAGAGGTTATAAAAAGTACAGTTAAGATGGATAATGCGAAAAAAGTTATTCTGAACATCATGTACACGCAGAACGTGATTAATGATAACTTTAGTGAATTAATGAAGCCGTATGATCTATCTGGGGAACAATATAATGTATTACGAATATTGAGAGGCCAAAAAGGAAAACCTGCCAACATGTGTGTCATACAAGAGCGCATGTTAGCCAAGACAAGTAATACGACTCGATTGGTAGACAAATTATTACTAAAAGATTTGGTGACACGAAATGTTTGCTCGGACAACCGAAGAAAAATTGAAGTCCTGATCACTCAAAAAGGATTGGATATTTTGAAAGAACTGGACCCAAAAGTAGATCAACATGAACATTTTTTTGCAAAAAATATAAGTCCTGAAGAATTAGAATTATTAAATTATTTATTAGAAAAATACAGAACCAATACAAATAATTAAAATTATGAGCACATATTTAGAAAACCTAAATTGGAGATATGCTACCAAAAAATTTGATGCTACCAAGAAAATAGCTGATGCAGATCTAAACACAATAAAAGAAGCAGTACGCTTAAGCGCCTCTTCATACGGATTACAACCTTACAAAGTTGTTATTGTAGAAAATCCAGAAATAAGAGAGCAACTAAAAGCTGCCGCTTATGGACAAACTCAGGTTACAGACGCTTCACACTTATTTGTTTTTGCAAATGACGTGAACGTTGGTGAAGATGCTGTAAACAAATATATGGCTAATATCAGCGAAACAAGAGGATTACCTTTAGAAGCTTTAGCAGGATTTAGTGACATGATAAAAGGCTCGATAGCAAACTTATCGGCTGAAGCAAAAAATAACTGGACAGCCAAACAAACCTATATTGCATTAGGCAACTTATTAAACGCTGCCGCTGAATTGAAAATCGATGCAACACCGATGGAAGGATTTAATGCTGCTGCATTTAATGAAATCTTAGGTTTTGACAAACTAGGTTTAAACGCTTCTGTTATTGCACCAATAGGCTACAGACACGATGAAGACGAAGCACAACATTACAAAAAAGTTAGAAAATCACAAGAAGAATTATTTATCAAACTATAATTAATATTAATCTAAAATCAATTTTAAAGAACATGAAAAATTTAAAAACAATTGCAATAGCATTATTCGTAGCGGTAGCTAGCATTTCTGTAAATGCTCAAACTAAAAAAATCGACGTAAAAACAAGTACTATCAAATGGGTAGGAAAAAAAGTAACTGGAGAGCACTCTGGAACAGTAAATTTTAAAGACGGAGCTGTTGTTTTTAAAGGAAAAAAATTAACTGGCGGAAGTTTTACAGTAGACATGACTTCATTGACTGCTACGGATTTAACTGGAGAATACCAAGGAAAATTGAATGGTCACTTGAAAGCAGACGATTTCTTTGGAACTGAAAAATTCCCAACAGCAAAATTAGTTTTCAAAACTATCGGAGCTAAAGCAACTGACGTATATACAGTAACTGCTGATTTAACCATCAAAGGAATTACTAAACCAGTAACTTTTGACATCGCAGTAAGCGGAAATTCTGCTACAACAGCTTTCAAAGTTGACAGAACTAAATACGACATCAAATACAATTCTGGTAACTTCTTCGAAAACTTAGGAGACAAAACAATCAATGACGATTTCGAATTGGCAGTAGTTTTAAAATTCTAATATTTCAGACTTACTCGTTCATCTATTAAAGAAACCTCAAAAGCTTGTGCTATTGAGGTTTCTTTTTTGCGATATATTCAAAAAAAATAACGTTCATAATCTTTACATAACACTTTGGTAATAATGATTGGGGTTTTGATTAACATGAGTCTTTTAATTTTGGGACAAATAAAAATATCAAAACTAGCAATCAAAATTATGAAAACAAAAATGCATATTGCACTTCTAATGCTGTTAAGCAGTTTTTTTCTTCAGGCACAACAAAAAGGAATCACCGGAAATACCAACTGGATGAGCAACTGGACCAATTTTAAGCCTACTGCCATCGAATACAATGAAGCGACAAATATAATTGCTGGAACGATCGACAAAGACACCAAACTTTACAAACGCAATACGTACCAGCTCGTTGGGGTAGTTTACGTAACAAATAACGCCGTTTTGACTATAGAACCGGGAACAGTAATTCGTGGTGACGACAAAACTTGCGGAACACTCGTTATCGCTAATGGTTCAAAAATTATAGCTGAAGGACTGGAAACAGATCCTATTATTTTTACATCAAATAAAGAAATAAACGACAGAAAACCAGGCGACTGGGGCGGAATTGTAATTTTAGGAAAAGCTCCCATAAATACTCTTGGCGGAATACATCCTTTGCCTTTTGATCTAGATCCAGTAATAAACCATTATGGAGGCCAAGATATTGATGACAACTCCGGTATCATAAAATATGTTCGAATTGAATATTCGGGTCGAAAATTAAGTGCTCTAAAGGAACTTAACGGATTATCATTGGCGGGAGTTGGTCGCAAAACCGTTATCAATAATATACAAATTAGTTTCTCAAATGACGACTCTTTTGAATGTTACGGAGGAGAATTAAACATGAGCAACCTGATTTCATACCGTACAACCGATGATGATTTTGATTTTACGCAAGGTTCACAAATCAATATCAGTAACAGTATTGCGATTCGTCATCCTTTTTCATCGGATGTTTCAGGCTCAAGATGTTTTGAAGTAGATTCTTATGATAAAATTCAAAACACAGACGTCTCTAAAAAATTTACTCATATAAACGCCAGTAATATCACACTTGTAAATCTGGAAGAAAACAACCAAGGTTTGGTTCGTGAATCTATTTTTGTGAGAGAAGATACTTTTTTTAATCTAACCAACAGCATCATTTCAGGCTTTAGCCCTTTTGCCTTGTTAGAAGGAAACATTGGCAATGGAGAGGTAAATTTATCTAAACTTACATTCAAAAATTTGATTATTAACAATTGCAATGGCGGAATTACAAGCGAATCTACAGGTAGTAATACTATCATTCAAAGTTTTTATAACAAACCCGAATTAGAGCTTTCATACACCAAAAACAAAAACAGTGAGTTGTTTACATTACCAAATATCAAAGGGAATCCAGACTTTAGAATGAACCAAAACAATACGCTTGCCATCGGAAACTAAGCAAGTATAAAATTATTGATTTTTAAATCTAACAAATTTCTAAGTTTATAAAGTTTTTTTTTGAAAATTTATGTATTCTAATTCAAATTACATTTATATATTTGTAAAATCAAAATAAGATATGAAAACAATAATGAACAATACTTGGTGGTGGAAGAATTTACGTCAAACGTCGTGAACAAAGCTTCCTATGGTATTGTAAAACTATAAACATAAAAGGCTTGTCATCACGACAAGCCTTTTTTTTTGGTTATAACTCAATTAAAAATAAATTAAAACTTAAAAAACGAAATACTTTGAAACCTTTTATACTCAACACACATTACAAACAAATTCTGGCAGACACCATCACGCCAGTAAGCATTTATTTTAAGATAAGAGATAAATTTCCGAATAGTTTATTGCTGGAAAGTAGTGATTATCATGGTAATGACAATAGTTTTTCATACATCTGCTGCAACCCTATTGCTACCATTAAGATCGAAAACGAAATTATTTCAAAAAGCTTTCCTGACGGAACAACAGAGCAAATTGCCATTGATGCTTCAACCAACATTCCAGAAGTAATTCAGGCATTTTCGAGTCAATTCGAATCAGAGAAAAACGATTTTAAATTTATCAATAATGGTTTGTTTGGATACATTTCGTATGATGCTGTTCGTTATTTCGAGAAAGTTGCCATTGCCAAAAAAGACAATGCTACTTCAATCCCGGATGTTTTTTATGCGGTGTATCAAAATATTATTGCTATCAATCATTTCAAAAATGAAGCGTATATTTTTTGCCACAGTGTTGACGGTCGAAACAATATTTCTGAAATTGAGCAATTATTACAATCACGAAATATCGCTTCGTACAAATTCACCAAAGAAGGCGAAGGTTTCTCTAACTTAACCGATGAAGAATTTAAGCATAATGTGGCTTTGGCAAAAAAACATTGTTTCCGTGGCGATGTCTTTCAGCTGGTTTTATCACGCCGTTTCACACAGGGTTTTAAAGGTGACGAATTTAATGTTTACAGAGCTTTGCGAAGCATTAACCCATCTCCTTATTTATTCTTTTTTGATTACGGCGATTTTAAAATCTTTGGTTCTTCGCCAGAAGCACAGATTATTGTAAAAAATAGAAAGGCTGAGATTCATCCCATTGCCGGAACTTTCAAAAGAACAGGAAATGATGAGCGTGATGCGCTTTTGGCCAAAGAACTTTCAGAGGATAAAAAAGAAAATAGCGAACATGTAATGTTGGTTGATTTGGCCCGAAACGATTTGAGCAGAAATGGTCACGATGTAAATGTAGAAAAATACAGAGAAGTACAGTTTTTCTCTCATGTGATTCATTTGGTTTCAAAAGTTACGGGACATTTACATGAAAAAGCAACCACGATGCAAGTGGTTGCCGATACTTTTCCGGCCGGAACTTTGAGTGGAGCCCCAAAACACAGAGCCATGCAATTGATCGAAGAGTACGAAAAAACAAATCGTAATTTTTATGGAGGCGCGATTGGCTTCATGGATTTTGAAGGTAATTTTAATCATGCCATTATGATTCGAACTTTCCTCAGTAAAAATCATCAATTGCATTGTCAGGCAGGTGCTGGAATCGTGGCAAGTTCTGATGAAGAAAGCGAAATGCAGGAAGTGTACAACAAACTGAGAGCATTGAATACCGCCTTAGAAATGGCAGAGAAAATTTAGTTAGAAGTTTTCTTTGTGTCAAGTTTCAGATTGTTGGGACTTGAAATTTTAAACAAAATAAAAAGTATTATGAAAAAAATAATTTCGGCTTTAATTTTAATGATGACCATTTCGGCTTGTCACACAGACAAAAATAAAAACTCAATTGAAGGAACCTGGCGTTTAGTAGCTGCTGAAAAGACTGAAAAAGATTCGACTGTCTCTACTTTCGACTCAAAAACAAAAATGATCAAAATTATAAACGATTCTCATTTTGCTTTTTTCAATCATGATTTGAATAACGGAAAAGACAGTTCAGCCATATTTTTTGGTGGTGGCGGAAAATATACTTTAAAGGATAGTATTTATACCGAGAATTTAGAATACTTCAATAATCGTAAGTGGGAGAATAATAAATTTGAATTTGTTGTTAAAATTAAAAACGACACACTGATTCAAAAAGGAATTGAAAAAATAGAAAAATTAGGAGTTGACCGAATTATTACAGAAAAATACGTTCGAGAAAAATAGAAAAATAGTTTTAGGTTTTAATTTTCAAATTGTTGAAACTTGAAACAAAGAAAACTTGAAACCTGAAAGAAAATAAAAGACATGAAAAAAATATTAGTTATAGACAATTACGATAGTTTCACTTATAATTTGGTGCATTATTTAGAGGATTTAAATTGTGAGGTTACGGTATACAGAAACGACGAATTTGACATCGATGAGATTGTCATTTTTGAAAAAATTTTACTTTCACCAGGACCAGGAATTCCAGAGGAAGCAGGCTTATTAAAAGCTGTAATTCAGAAATATGCGCCAACAAAAAGTATTTTGGGCGTTTGTTTGGGGCAACAAGCAATTGGAGAAGTTTTTGGAGGAACACTTTCAAACCTTGACAAAGTATACCACGGAGTTGCTACGAATGTAAAAACAGTAGTTTCGGATGAACTTTTGTTTGAAGGTTTGGGGAACGAATTTGAAGTAGGAAGATATCATTCTTGGGTAGTAGACAGTAGTTTACCGGACGTTTTAGAAGCCACTTCTGTCGACGAAAACGGTCAGATTATGTCGCTTCGCCACAGAACATTTGATGTAAGAGGCGTACAATTTCACCCCGAAAGTGTGTTAACTCCAAACGGAAAAAGAATTTTAGAGAATTGGATAAAGAGTTAGTTTGTTTTGTTTCAAGTTTCAGGTAACGAAACTTGAAACCTGAAACCTGAAACTTTAAACCTAAAAAAACTCAGAACCTTAGTTGCTTAGCGACTTAGAACCTTTAAAAACAATGAAAAATATATTAAATAAATTAATCAACCACGAAATACTTTCCAAAGAAGAAGCCAAAAATGTATTGATTAACATTTCGAGTGGCCATTACAATCCGAGTCAGATTTCGGCATTTTTGACTGTATTTATGATGCGAAGTATTACTATTGAAGAACTTTCGGGTTTTCGTGAGGCTTTGCTAGAATTGTGTATTCGTGTTGATTTGTCTGCTTATAATACGATCGACTTGTGTGGTACCGGTGGTGATGGAAAAGATACTTTCAACATTTCAACATTGGCTTCTTTTGTGGCAGCCGGAGCCGGAATAAAAGTCGCAAAACACGGGAATTACGGAGTTTCATCTATTTCTGGATCGAGCAACGTAATGGAGAAAATGGGCATCCAATTTAGTAATGATGCTTCCTTTTTAGAAAAATGTATTGATCAGGCTGGAATTTGTGTTTTACACGCGCCATTATTTCACCCAGCAATGAAAAACGTTGGTCCGATCCGAAAAGAATTGGCTGTAAAAACCTTCTTTAATATGTTGGGACCTATGGTAAATCCTTCATTTCCAAAGAATCAATTGGTTGGTGTTTTCAACCTAGAATTAGCCCGAATTTATGCGTATTTGTACCAAAGTACCGATGTCAATTTTACGATTTTACATTCGCTTGACGGCTATGACGAAATCTCTTTGACAGGACCAACCAAAACCATTTCGAATCATATAGAAGGCATGCTCAAACCGGAAGATTTTGGCATTCACCTTTTATCGCAAAGCCAAATTGAAGGCGGAAAAACCATCGAGGAATCTGCAGATATGTTTGTCAATATTATTTCCGGTAAAGGAACCGAAGCTCAGAACAATGTGGTTTGTGCCAATGCCGCAATGGCTATTGCAACCGTTACAAAATGCAGTCCGCTGGAAGGTTTTGAATTAGCAAAAGAAAGTCTGTTCTCTGGAAAAGGACATCAAGCATTAAAAACATTACAAGAATTAAGTAAATAAAAAATTAGTTTCTTTTGTTTCAGGTTTCAAATTAGTTGGAACGAACCTGAAACTTGAAACCTGAAACAAATAACATAATGAATATCTTAGATAAAATAATTTTCGATAAACACCGAGAAGTCGTTCTTAAAAAAGCTATTATTCCAGTATCGCAACTGGAGAATTCTGTATTTTTTGAGCGAGAGACTATTTCTTTAAGTCAAAAACTAAAAACAAGTTCAAGCGGAATTATAGCCGAACACAAACGCCGTTCCCCATCAAAATCCGTCATCAATCATGATTTTACGGTTGAAGAAGTGGTAAAAGGGTATGAAAATGCAGGAGCTTGTGGTATTTCAGTTTTAACAGACGGGAAATATTTTGGTGGTTCACTAGACGATTTACTTTTAGCAAGAGCGAGTGTCAATATTCCGCTTTTGCGAAAGGAATTCATCGTAGACGAATATCAAATTCTCGAAGCCAAAGCTTTTGGAGCCGATCTGATCCTTTTGATTGCTGCGGTTTTAACACGCGAAGAAATTAAATCTCTTTCGATTTTTGCTAAAAATTTAGGTTTAGAAGTTTTATTAGAAGTACATAATCAGGAAGAGTTAGAAAAATCAATTATGCCTACATTAGACATGATTGGCGTAAATAACCGAAACTTAAAAACCTTCGAAGTAAGCCTTGATTTTAGCAAGCAATTGGCTTCACAAATTCCAAATGACTTTGTAAAAGTTTCGGAAAGCGGTATTTCATCAGTCGAAGCTATTTCTCAACTAAGGCCTTATGGTTTCAAGGGTTTTTTAATAGGCGAAAATTTCATGAAAACTAATAATGCGGGTCAGGCAGCAACTGATTTTATCAAACAGCTATAGACTCAGTTGTAAAGAATACATCTTTTAAGAATTAATAATTTAGTTTAAAGCAAAAAAAAATGAAACTCAAAATCTGCGGCATGAAATATCCCGATAATATCCTCGAAGTAGGCTCGCTCCTACCCGATTATATGGGCTTTATTTTCTGGGAAAAATCCGCTCGATATTGTAACGGAGAAATTCCGGAACTGATCAAAACAATCAAAAAAGTCGGTGTTTTTGTAGACGAAACCGTCGAAAACATTATTTCCAAAATCAATCACTACGATTTGCAGGCGGTACAATTGCATGGAGAAGAATCTGTTGCCTTCTGCCAGGAATTGAAAGATAAAATCGGGAACCGAATCGAAATCATAAAAGTATTTTCTGTTGAAGCAACTTTTGATTTCGAAGTTTTACTACCTTTCGAGAAAGTATGTGATTACTTTTTATTCGACACAAAAGGAAAGTTACCCGGCGGAAACGGAGTCACTTTCGACTGGAAAATATTAGAAAATTACAAATCTGAAAAACCATTCTTCTTGAGTGGTGGCATCGGAATTGAAGAAATACCCGTCATAAAAAACCTCAATTTACCTATTTACGCCATAGACGTAAACAGCAAATTTGAGACAGTACCAGGATTAAAAAACAAAAGTCTATTGAGAAAGTTTCAGAAAACCTTAAAACCTGAAATTTTAAACCTTAAACAAGAGTACAATGAATTATAATGTCAATGAAAAAGGATATTACGGAGAATTTGGAGGAGCCTACATTCCCGAAATGCTGTATCCAAATGTAGAAGAATTACGTCAGAATTATTTAAAAATTACGAGTGAGCCTGATTTCAAAGCAGAGTTTGACCAATTGCTAAAAGATTATGTGGGACGTCCTAGTCCATTGTACTTTGCCAAGCGACTGTCTGAAAAATACAACACAAAAGTGTATTTAAAAAGAGAAGACCTCAATCATACCGGAGCACATAAAGTCAACAATACGATCGGGCAAATATTGGTTGCAAAACGTCTGAATAAAAAACGAATTATAGCCGAAACCGGTGCGGGACAACACGGAGTGGCCACTGCAACAGTTTGTGCTTTAATGGGTATGCAATGTATCGTGTATATGGGCGAAATTGACATTGCGCGTCAGGCACCCAATGTGGCACGTATGAAAATGTTGGGAGCCGAAGTTCGTCCAGCTCTTTCGGGTTCACGCACTCTAAAAGATGCCACCAACGAAGCCATCCGTGACTGGATCAACAATCCGGTAGACACCCATTATATTATTGGTTCTGCCATCGGGCCGCATCCTTATCCCGATATGGTAACACGTTTTCAAAGCGTGATTTCAGAAGAAATAAAATGGCAGTTAAAAGAAAAAGAAGGTCGCGAAAACCCTGATTATGTCGTAGCCTGTATCGGAGGCGGAAGCAACGCTGCGGGAACCTATTATCACTTTTTGCACGAGCCTGAAGTTGGAATTATTGCCGTTGAAGCTGCCGGAAAAGGAGTTGACAGCGGGCACAGCGCAGCCACTAGTAAGTTAGGAAAAGTAGGCGTTATTCACGGTTGCAAAACCCTTTTGATGCAAACTCCAGACGGGCAAATTACGGAACCGTACTCGATTTCTGCTGGTTTAGATTATCCTGGAGTCGGGCCAATGCACGCACACTTAGCGCAAACAGGTCGTGGCGAATTCTTCTCGGTTACCGATGAGGATGCCATGAATGCAGGTTTGCAGCTCACCCAACTGGAAGGAATCATTCCAGCCATAGAAAGTGCGCATGCTTTTGCGGTTTTAGACCAAAAGAAATTCAAACCAACCGACATCGTGGTCATCAGTCTTTCGGGTCGTGGCGATAAAGATTTAGACAATTATATCGATTATTTCAAATTATAGAAGACTATTTTGGGCGTTACCCAAGGGTCGGGCTGTCCGCTAAATTCCCGATTAACAAAAACTACGGCTAAAAAGCCTTGTTTTTCTAAATCGGGAGATATCGCTTCCATCCCTAACGCACACAAACAACGAGAAAAACAGCAATTATGGAACATCTATTTTCGTACGGAACATTACAATCAAAAGAAATTCAAATGCAGGTTTTTAATAAACTTCTCACCGGCACACCAGATGAGCTGACAGGCTATAAACTAAAAGATCTGAAAATAGAGGAAGAATTTGGCATGACAGACTATTTTGTAGCAACTGCTAGCGAAAAATCTTCAGATAAGATCGAAGGTATGGTTTTTAAAATCACCAGCAAAGACCTCGCAAAAGCAGATTTATTTGAATCAAATGCTTACAAAAGAGTTCAAATCACCTTAAAATCAGGGCTAGTTGCTTGGATTTATATAGAAAGTTAATAATAGAAAAACACTTGCACCCAAAAATGATCCTAGCAGCTGCACAAACACAACCAAAACGAGGAGATATAGAAGCTAATTTAGTAGATCATTATCGTCTTATAAAATTGGCTGCAGAAAAAGGAGCTCATCTAATTGTCTTTCCCGAAATGTCTATTACAGGCTACGAGCGGGAGAATGCGACAAAATTGGCTTTTGCAAAAAACGATAGTAGACTCGATCATTTAAGAAAATTATCGGTAGAACATAACATTATTATTGTGGTTGGTGCGCCTATTCAGATAAATGAGCAATTGTTTATTAGCGAGTTTATCATCGCTCCCGACCATTCAATCAAAATATATACAAAGCAATTTTTACACCAAGGTGAAGACGAATTTTTTCAGCCTTCGTTAGATCACAATCCGATGATATTGATAGACGATCAAAAAATTTCTTTTGCAATTTGCGCCGATATTGACAATCCTTTGCATCCTGAAAATGCCGGTAAAAAAGATACTTCAATTTACATAGCAAGTATTTTTTTCTCACCAAGCGGCGTTCCTAATGCGTATCGGGATTTGCAAAATTATGCGCAAAAATATAAAATGAATATTTTGATGTCTAATTTTAGCGGAGCATCCTGGGGACATCCTTCTGGCGGAAAAAGTGCTTTTTGGAATAACAAAGGTGAACTTGTCGCACAGATGAACGATTCGGATTCGGGATTATTATTGGTCGAAAATCAAAATGATCATTGGACGAGTCAGATTATAAAAAATTAAAAAAATAACATACCTACAAGGTTCGAAAAACCTTGCAGGAATCAATAAAAGAATAAAAATGAACAGAATAACTCAAAAATTACAAGAAGATAAAAAGATACTTTCTATTTATTTTTCGGCTGGATATCCAAACTTAAACGATACGGTTCAAATCATTCAGGATTTAGAAAAAAATGGCGTTGACTTAATCGAAATTGGTTTGCCTTTTAGCGATCCGTTGGCTGATGGCCCCACTATCCAGGCGAGTTCTACGCAGGCACTTCACAACGGAATGACCACTCAAATTCTTTTTGATCAGCTGCGTACTATTCGCGAAAGCGTAAAAATCCCGCTCATTATTATGGGATATTTCAATCCGATGCTGCAATACGGTATAGAAGAATTTTGCACAAAATGTGCCGAAGTTGGTATCGACGGTTTAATTATTCCAGATTTACCTGTTGATGTTTATGCCGAAAAATACAAAGCTATTTTTGAAAAACACGGTTTAATAAACGTGTTTCTGATCACTCCACAAACATCTGACGAACGCATTCGTTTTATCGACAGCGTTTCAAACGGATTTATTTATATGGTCAGTTCTGCAAGCGTTACGGGTTCTCAGGCAGGTTTTGGAGACACACAGGAAAATTATTTTGAGAGAATTTCAAACATGAACCTTAAAAATCCACAAATAATTGGTTTTGGAATCTCGAACAGAGAAACTTTTACTCAGGCTACTAAATTTGCAAAAGGAGCTATTATTGGCAGTGCTTTTATCAAACATTTGAGCGAAAATGGTTCCGGAAAAATTAAGGATTTTGTTGGAGAGATCAGGTAAAACTATATTTTATTAATCATAATTTGTCATTTCGACGGAGAAGAAATCTCCATAAATTACTCCTCAATCAAAAGCCTCAATCTTTGTCGATCTTGCAACGAAGATTTCTCCTTTGTCGAAATGATAAGATTACTAGAAATACAAGCTGAAATACAAATTTCAGCTTTTTTTATGCACAAAAATTACCACACCGTTTTACGTTAATATTTTGTTAAACAAAAACTAAACAAGTGTTTAAATTAAACAGTTGTTTAATTTTGTACACGATTAGAAACACGATCATGTCAAACATTGAATTAAACGATAAAAAAATTCAGATTCTTGAGGTTGCAGAAAAGCTATTTTCTGAGAAAGGATTTGACGGCACCTCGATACGGGATATCTCAAAAATGGCGAAAATAAATATCGCCATGGTTTCGTATTATTTTGGTTCTAAAGAAAGACTTCTTGAAGCTTTAATTCTGTACAAAACTTCTGATTTAAAATTACAAATTGAGTCATTATTGCACGAAAATCTCGAGCCACTTGATAAAGTAAATAAATTAGTTGAAATTTACATCAACAGAATTAATTGCAACAGAGGAATTTACAGAATTTTACATTTTGAATTAACTTCTAAAAAAAGAGAAGAGAATTTGGCCGCTTTTGCTGAGTTAAAAAAAGGAAATCTAAAATCTCTGGAAACCATCATCAGAGAAGGACAATCTAAGGGGATTTTTAGAACAGATGTTGTTATTCCGCTGATCACACCCACGATTTTAGGAACTTTTTTTCACTTTCACATGAACAAACCTTTCTTTCAGGAACTCTTACATTTAAATACAGAAACGTTGTACAACGATTATATTAAAAACAGCCTCACAAAGCACATTCAACAAACTATAAAAGCGCTACTTGTTTATGAAAATTAATCAATTAATGCTCTTTGGAGTTTTCTTTATCGGAATTTCTTCAATAGAAGCACAAGAAAAAACAAGTTTAACCTTAGACGAAGCCGTAAAAATGGCCTGGACAAAAAGCAACGAGGTTTCTCTTGCGGAAACTAAGGTGAACTCAAAAAAATATGAATTACGATCTATAAAAAACAATCAGTATCCTGACTTAAAAATTTCGGGTCAGTACCAACGCTTGACAAAAGCGTCTGTTGATATGCACAATGATGTTGCCAGTTCTGATCCATTGCCGTCTCCGGATCAACTTATGTTTGGGCAAGCGACTTTAAGTTTACCGCTTTTTGCAGGTTTTAAAATTCAGAACAGCATTAAATTAAATGAAAATTTATATGAAGCTGAAAGTGCTTATTCTGCCAAAACCAAAGAAGATGTAGCCATGCGTGTTATTACGTATTACACTAATTTGTATAAAGCTCAAAAAACACTGGATTTATTGAATGAAAATCAAAAGAGAGCCAAACAACGTGTAACTGATTTTACAGAATTAGAAAAGAATGGTATTATTCCGAGAAATGATTTATTGAAAGCGCAATTACAGGTTTCTAAAATACAATTATCGATTGATGAAGCCAATAACAACTTGAATATCGTTAACTTTTATCTAACGACTTTACTAAAGCTGCCCACTACAACTCAGTTAGAAATTAACGAAAGTGATTTCTTTAATTTAAAAACGGATAACGCTCCGATGACCGATCAGGTTGCTATCGAAAATAGAAAAGATCTTGAAGCGATTCGATTGCAGGGAAAAGCAAGTGAAGCCAATATCAAAATAGCAAAAGCAGGTTATTATCCCTCTATTGCCTTGTTGGGAGGTTATACCGCTTTGGACTTAAAAGATATTATTACTGTAAAATATGCAATGAATTTTGGAATAGGATTATCGTATGATTTATCGGGAATCATCAAAAATAGTGCTAATGTAAAAGTTGCAGAAAGTAAAGCCTTAGAAGCAAAAACTTCTGAAGCCATACTTACAGATCACATAAAAGTAGAAGTTCAAAAAGCGATAGAAGATTATCACTTAGCCATCAATCAAAGTATTGTTTATGAGGAGGCTGTAGAACAAGCTTCTGAAAACTTTAGACTTGTAAAAGACAAATATGATAATGATTTGGCAGATACTAATGATTTATTAGAGGCTGATGTAGATCAACTAAGTGCGCAAATAAACAAAGCGGTTTCAAAATCGAATATCATTCAAAAATATTACGAATTGCTTACCGTATCAGGACAATTATCACAATCTTTCAATCTTTCTAAAATATAATCGATAGCTCTCATGGAAAAGAAAAAAACAAATACGAAATTCATCATTATACTAACCGTTTTGATTTTGGTGGGCGGAATATACGGAATAACAAAATACATGCATTCATTAGCTCATGAAGAAACAGATGATGCTCAGATTGAGAAAAAAATGAATCCGATTATCCCTAGAGTATCAGGTTACATTAGCAAAGTGTATGTAAAAGATAATGATTTTGTAAAAAAAGGAGACACGTTATTTACGATTGATAAA
This sequence comes from Flavobacterium flavipigmentatum, assembly GCF_020911905.1. Classification (NCBI taxonomy): domain Bacteria; kingdom Pseudomonadati; phylum Bacteroidota; class Flavobacteriia; order Flavobacteriales; family Flavobacteriaceae; genus Flavobacterium; species Flavobacterium flavipigmentatum. The sequence goes on from NZ_CP087133.1 coordinate 4,221,953, forward strand.
AGAGATTACCAGTTAAAAATCGATGAAGCTAACGCTACTTTATTGGGTTCAGAAAGTCAATATGAAGCTGCAAAGGCAGATATTGGAAGTGCGAATGCAAGTATTTCTGTTTCTGATGCGAATGTAAAATCTGCCGGCGGTTCTATCGAAACGGCTAAAATTCGATTGAAACAAATTACCAGTGATTTTAACCGTTACGATAATTTATACAAAACACACACGATCACCAAACAACAGTACGAGAAAGCTTTGGCTGCAAAAGATGAAGCAGAAAGTCAAGTGCGTATTTTAGAGCAACAACAAAGAGCAAGTTCGTACCAAAAATCGGTTATTCAGTCAAAATCTAAAGTTTCAGACAAACAAACAGAAGTTGCTGCTGCTAATATCAAAAGAGCACAAACCATGTTGGAAGTTGCTAAACTTAACCTTAGTTATACCGTAGTTACCGCTGCAATTGATGGTCAGGTTTCTAAAGTTGATATTCAGCCAGGACAACTGGTACAGCCGGGACAATCTTTGTTTTACATCATCAATAATAATGAAGCTTGGGTGGTAGCCAACTTTAAAGAAACACAATTGAATAAAATGATTGTGGGACAAAAAGTGACCTTAAAAGTAGATGCTTATCCTAATTATGAATTTAAAGGAACTGTAACTTCGTTCTCTCCAGCAACAGGATCACGCTTTTCATTATTGCCTCCTGATAATGCCACAGGTAACTTCGTAAAAACAATTCAGAGATTACCGGTAAAAATCAGTTTGGATGACTCAAATGATCCTGAAAAAGTAAAATTATTACGTCCGGGAATGAATGTTGATGTAGACGTACATTTAAAATAAAATAATGACAGCAGTACAAGCAGGAGAAGACGATTTAGTAGAATACGGTTACAGACGTGTCATTATTACGATTACCGCAGTACTTTGTGCATTGTTGGAAATTGTTGATACCACGATTGTAAACGTAGCACTAACAGACATGCGAGGAAGCCTTGGCGCTACCTTGACAGATGTGGCTTGGGTAATTACAGCGTATGCAATTGCAAACGTGATTGTAATTCCGATGACCAGTTGGCTGTCACAGCAATTTGGAAGACGAAATTACTTTGTGGCGTCGATTATAATATTTACTGTCTGTTCGTTTTTATGCGGAAATGCCAGTAATATTTGGGAGTTGGTCGCTTTTAGGTTTGTGCAAGGTATGGGTGGTGGCGCATTATTAGTTACCGCTCAAACTATTATTACCGAAAGTTATCCTGTAGCCAAAAGAGGTATGGCACAAGCCATTTACGGAATGGGAGTAATTGTTGGTCCTACTCTTGGTCCGCCTTTAGGAGGCTATTTAGTCGAAAATTATTCGTGGCCGTATATCTTTTATATTAATATTCCGTTAGGGATTATCGCTACTGTACTAACTCTTGCTTTTGTAAGAAGTCCGAAATATGGCGAAAAATTAAAAGCCAATCAAGTAGATTGGTGGGGTATTATTTTGTTAACAACATTTATAGGTTCTTTACAATTTGTATTAGAGCATGGACAGCAAGACGATTGGTTTGATAATTCGCTAATTATAACCCTAAGTGTTGTAAGTGTTCTCGGATTAGTATTATTTATTTGGAGAGAGCTTACTTATGAGCATCCAATCGTAAATTTAAGTGTTTTAAAGGATGGAAACCTTCGAATCGGAACTGTTATGTGTTTCATTCTTGGTTTCGGATTATATGGTTCCACGTTAATTATTCCGATCTACACGCAGTCTATTTTAGGATGGACCGCCACGGATGCAGGTTTGCTGCTCATACCTGGTTCGATTACAACGGCGATCATGATGCCATTTGTTGGAAACATGATTCAGCGAGGAGTTCCGCAAGGCTATATGGTAGGAGTTGGATTTTTGGTCTTTTTCTTCTTTACCTTTATGATGCAAACCCGCATGACACCCGACACAGGAGTAGAACACATGTATTGGCCACTGATATTAAGAGGTGTTGGTTTGGGATTACTTTTTGTACCGATCACGACATTATCACTTTCGACATTAAAAGGAAAACACATTGGCGAAGGAGCAGCTTTTACAGGAATGATGCGACAATTAGGAGGTTCTTTTGGTATTGCAATCATTACTACTTTTATCACGCGTTTTAGTCAGGAACACCGGGTAAATTTGATCAACAATCTCGATCCGGCAAAATATCAGGTTCAACAACGTATCGCAGGAATGCAAAAAGCTTTTGAAGCCAAAGGATACAGTGCAGATGTTGCCCTAAAAAAAACGTATCAGGCACTTGATTACGCCGTTCTAAAACAAAGTACCGTCATGGCATATACTGATATTTTTATGTACTTGGGCATAATGTTTTTATTTTGTATTCCGATTATTCTATTAATTAAAAAAGGAAAAAACAAAATAAATCCTGCCGATGCAATGCATTAAAAAACAATTGACACAAAAAAGCCGAGTTAGATAATTTTAACCCGGCTTTTGTGTTTTTATAAATTAAACAATCTAAAATTCGTTACAACAATAATAAAATTTCAAAATTTTGAAGTCAAAACCTCTGCCGCTTTGCCTCTCTAAACCTCTGCCACTCCCTAAAAAAACTATCGCGTAAAAACCAAATGATTTCCTTTTGAAAGATTGGCATCAAACTGGTAATCTTCATAATTAAAACCCTTCAGGTCATCAATAGTTTCGGCATTGGTATCTATGATATAACGCACCATCATACCTCTTGCCTTCTTCGCAAAAAAACTAATTATTTTTAATTTTCCGTCTTTATAATCCTTAAAATCTGGCGTTATAACCGGTACTTTTAAAGCCTTTACATCTACTGCAGAAAAATATTCGTTACTGGCCAAATTGACAAATAATTCATCTTTTACAAGTTCTTTATTCAAAGCTTTGGTAACAGTAGGTTTCCAAAATTCGTGCAAGTTTTTGTATGCACCAACAGGTAATTTAGTTCCCATTTCCAATCGATAGGCCTGCATAAGATCAAGCGGTTTCAAAACGCCATAAAGTCCCGATAATATTCGCAATTTACGCTGCAAAACATCTAGTTTTTCTACGGGAATTGTGTAGGCATCCAAACCTGTATACACATCACCATCAAAAGTGTACACTGCTGGTCTCGCATTTTTTGGTGTAAAAGGTGTTTTCCAGTCTTGATTTCTTTGCCAATTTAGCTCGGATAATTTATCCGAAATTGACATTAAATCGGCCAATTCTGAAGGCTTTTTAGGTTTTAAAACTTTATGAACCTCACGTGCTTCCTTCAAAAAAGAAGGTTCTGTATAGTGAGAAGTGGGTAACTCTTTATCAAAATTTAAGGACTTGGCTGGCGATATAACAATTTTCATCTGTACTTTTTTCTTTGATTCAAAAATACAAATTGCATTCATAAAAAACACAGATACAAATTGATTTGTTCGATAGTTCTATAAAAGTCTTAGATCAAAAATAATCTCTTTTTACATTTTGATAAAATTAGACATTCAAAACTGATAATTTCTTTAAAAAAGTAGCTTCCAGATTATAAAAGGCGTAATCTATGTTGTAAATTTGCATACGTTTCAATCTCATTCGAGAAAGAAAAGTAATATTTTAAATTAGTGAATTCGTGGCGATACCAACAAACTACAAAACAGCTTTACATCATAAAATTTTCGGAATCATTTCGAAAGCATCTCAGGAACTCAACGTAGATAGCTACGTAATTGGCGGTTTTGTGAGAGATTTGCTTTTGAACCGAGGCAGTAAAAAAGACATTGATGTGGTTGCCGTGGGTAGCGGTATCGAATTGGCCTTAAAAGTCTCTGAACTACTTCCAAAAAAACCTAAAGTACAAGTTTTTAAAACCTACGGTACAGCCATGTTGCGTTTTGAAGATACTGACATTGAGTTTGTTGGAGCACGAAAAGAGTCTTATAATTTTGAGAGCCGAAATCCAATTGTAGAAAACGGAACGCTGGAAGATGATCAAAATCGTCGTGATTTTACCATCAATGCGCTGGCTTTATCATTGAATGAAAAAACTTTTGGCGAGCTCTCTGATCCTTTTGATGGTCTGGCAGATTTAGAAAACAAAACGATCAAAACGCCATTAGACCCAAACATCACGTATTCTGATGACCCACTGCGTATGTTACGTGCGATTCGTTTTGCGAATCAATTGGGTTTTGAGATCGAAAAAAAATCTCTTGATGCTATTACACAAAATGCAGAAAGAATAAAAATTATTTCTGGCGAACGCATCGTAGACGAGCTGAACAAAATTCTGTCTACAGATAAACCTTCTGTAGGTTTCTTGCTTTTGTACCAAACTGGACTTTTAGATATAATTTTGCCCGAACTCACCGCTTTAAATCAGGTAGAAGAAATTGAAGGTCACACCCACAAAAACAACTTTTATCACACGCTTGAAGTGGTCGATAATATTTGCCCAAATACAGATGATGTTTGGTTGCGATGGTCGGCTTTGTTGCACGATATAGGAAAAGCGCCCACAAAACGTTTTAACAAAAAACAAGGCTGGACTTTTCACGGACATGAGTTTTTAGGCGGAAAAATGGCCAAAAAAATATTCGAGCGCCTGCACATGCCTTTGAATCATAAAATGAAATTTGTGCAAAAAATGGTCATCATGAGTTCACGACCGATTGTTTTGGCGCAAGATATCGTGACAGATAGTGCGGTTCGTCGTTTGGTTTTTGATGCTGGCGAAGATGTAGAAAATTTGATGACACTTTGCGAAGCAGATATCACGACCAAAAACCCAGGCAAATTCAAAAAATACCATAAAAATTTCGAAATAGTTCGCAAAAAAATTGTCGAAGTTGAAGAACGCGACCATGTACGTAATTTTCAGCCACCTATTTCGGGCGAAGAAATCATGGAATATTACAATTTAAAACCTTCTCGAGAAATCGGAATCTTAAAAGAGGCAATTAAGGAAGCCATTCTGGAAGGTGAAATCCCTAATGAATATGATGCAGCTTTTGCTTTTATGCAAAAAAGAGCAAAAAAATTAGGGCTGAAAAAAGTTACTGAGTAATTAAAGTAACAAAAATCTAGATCATTTAAAATATTATTGTTTCAATTGAAGTGTTGTAAAATTAGAACCTCAGAAACTTATTCACTCAAAAAAAATGAAAAAATATTTCCCTACAATCGCAAAAACAGCATTAGTTTTAGTTTATTTAGTTATTGTTGCAGGAGCTTTGGTTCGTATGACAGGTTCCGGAATGGGCTGTCCGGACTGGCCAAAATGTTTTGGATATTACATTCCCCCAACCGATTTAAAAGAATTGACTTGGGCGCCAAATCGTGTTTTCGAAAAAGGTCAGGTAATTATCAAAGATGAAACACTTTTGGTTGCCAAGGATAACTTTACAACCCAAACAAGTTTTGATGCGTCTCACTGGGAAAAATATACTAAACATGATTATGCTATTTTTAATCCATTGCATACCTGGATCGAATATATCAACAGATTGTTTGGTGCTCTGGCTGGAATTGCTTGCTTTATAATGGCAGTTGCTTCATTTAAATTTCGGAATAAAAATAAAAAAATCACTTTGCTTTCATGGCTTGTTGTTGTCATGATGGGTTTTCAGGCCTGGCTAGGGGCAAAAGTGGTTTATTCTGTATTAAATCCTATCAAAATAACAGTTCACATGATTATGGCTTTGGTAATCGTAGCGGTTATTTTGTACATTATTCAATTGGCAAGACCCAAATTAGCTGCGGTACGATACAATACCAATTTTAAAAATGTATTGTTATTTTCGCTTCTATTGACTTTGATTCAGATTGCAATTGGTACACAAGTACGTCAATTTGTAGACGAGCAGATAAAAAATGGTTTAACTGAAAGCATTTTATGGTTGCAAAATCCATCGGTTATTTTTTACGTTCACCGCTCCTTCTCTATAGTGATCCTACTTACAAACATCTATTTGTATGTGAGGAATACAAAGTTCGGCTTAGGCTTTTCAAAAACAAAATGGGTGCTACTCTTAATCGGATTTGAGATTATAACCGGGATAGCTATGGCCTATTTTGATTTCCCTGTTGGAAGTCAGGCAATACACTTGATAATAGCCTCTATCTTGTTCGGAATTCAGTTTTATATGATTTTGGAAGCAAAAAAACCTATCCCAGCCAACTCTTAAAATCCTGTACTTTTTCGCGACTCACAATCACCTCATCCTCTTTGTAAGTAGGTAAAATTACTTTAAGACGAGAATTGGTATACGACTGTATTTCTTTTATCGCTGGAAGCGGAATGATAAATTTTCTGCTTACGCGAAAGAAATCTTTCATGTCTAATTCTTGCTCAAGAATCTCTAAAGTAGAGTCAATAAGATAGTTTCTATTGTCGAAAGTATGGATGTAAGTCCCTTTATTTTCGCTAAAAAAACACTCGATTTCATCTGTTGTGATCACCTTCAAATGTTGTCCAATCTTAACCGTAAATCTTTTTTTATAATTTTTCTCAAAAGGATTGGACAACATTTTTCTTATCTGCTCAAAATCAAGCTGAAGATTTGTCGAATCTACCTTAGGTAAACGTTCTTTAAATTTAATAACAGCTACTTCCAGATCATCCTCATCAATTGGCTTCAAGAGATAATCGATGCTATTTAATTTAAAAGCTTTCAGTGCATACTCGTCATAAGCTGTCGTAAAAATAATGGCACTTTTGATGTCAATTTTTTCAAAAATTTCAAAAGATAAACCATCAGACAGCTGAATATCTAAAAATATAAGATCTGGATGTTCGTTTTTCGTAAACCAATCTACCGATTCTTCAACAGAATGCAACATGGTTTCTACCGCAATATTTAGTTTCTCTAACTTCCGTTGCAGTAATCTTGCTGCGGGTTTCTCATCTTCTATGATCAATGTTTTCATGCTTAAAAAGGTCGGTTTATTTTGGTTTTAAATATAAAAATGAATCAAAAATATGCTTTTTATCAATTAAAAAAAGAAAGAAATAACAAAACTTAAAACGGCACGAATTCATCTCACTAAAATCTATAATTTAAATTTTTAACGAAATGAATTCTTAATTTATATACTGCAAAAGCAATACTCTTTTTTCAAAAGCCAACGGATTAAAATTTAAACCAAATTACTGCCATTTGGTATTTGCCGATTTTTTATCCATAATTTCCTTGATTTTTCTTTCTTCCCATGCATCGCTAAAAAAGATATCGCGACCATACACCGATAATGCGTGTGCCAGCAAACCGATTCCCCAAAATAATGCGGTAGAATAGGTATGCCACTCAAATAATCGCTCTTCGTTGAATCCTGATCCTATAAAATTTCTGCTCAAGTTCGAAATAATCAGCAGCACATTAATGATTAAATAAACTCTTAAATGCGAATAAAATCCTTTAATTCTTTTTACTTTTTTATACGCCATATTGTAATGTTCATCTGAAATTAATTCTCTGTCAGCTTCACTTTCGAACATATACTTTCTAAATCTACCCATTTTTTCTAAATTTAAATTATTGCCATTTTCCTTTGTTTTCCTTCTCTTTTTCCATTAATTCTTTGATTTTTTTCTCTTCCCAATCTTTTCCAAAAGCGGGAAAAACTTCAAAAACTTTCAATCCATGAAATACCACTCCGATGCCCCACCACATCAAGGGCCAGTAGAACCATAAATGGTTTGGTGAAGTGTACAAATTGATTCCGATTAAAAATATATTTACAAATACAAATGAGGTTAGATTTCCATAAAATCCTTTAATATTTTCGACTTTTTTCTTCGCTATGTAATATTTATCCTCTTCGCTATAATTAATTTCCATGATTATTTCCAGGTTTGTTTATTGTTTTCTCTTTCTAAAATTTCTCTAATTTTTCGCTCCTCCCAATCAGAGCTGTAGCCATACACTTTGAAGGCATGCATTACGACTCCAAATCCCCAGCCTAAAGCCGAAAACCAAAACCATTGAAATTTAGGAGAATACGTTAGGTTGATAAAAACCAAGATCGGGATTACACAGCAGTATGAAATAAGATTTGCATAAAATCCTTTTATTTCTTCTACTCTTTTTTTTGCTCTAAAATAAGCTTTACTTTCATCATTATAATCTGCATTTGTTTCCATAACTGTTATTTGTTTGGTTAAAATTGGAATTTTAACTGTAAAATTTTGTTCATTTTGTTCAATTAAGACTTTTCTATTGGTGACAATTCCGTATCGATTTACGATATTCTGCAGTCCCACCCCTTGCCTGTCTTGTAAAACTTCTTTTTTCTGAAAATCATTTTGGATGGCTAAATAATCGCCGTCAATAAAAATTCTTATGTGCAAGGGTCTTTGCTCGCTCACCACATTGTGTTTTACCGTGTTCTCCAACAAAAGCTGCAACGACAGCGGAACCACTTTTGCATCATCATTTATATCTCCCGTCGGCAACTCATAAAACAAACTGTTCTCAAAACGCATTTTCAGCAAATTCATATAGGTTTTTGCAAAAGACAATTCGTCTTCAACTGAAACCAGTTCTTTGTCTTTTTGTTCTAAAACATAACGGTAAATTTTAGACAAGGAAGTTGTAAAACGTTGTGCATTCTCGGGATTTTCTTCGATCAAAGAACTCAAAACATTCAAGCTGTTAAAAAGAAAATGCGGGTCAATTTGGTTTTTTAAACTTTCAAATTTAGCATTGGCTGTTCCTGCGATTATCTTTTGTTGTGTCACTTCAAATTTAGAAGCCTGCTTCCATTTTACCATAAAGCTTCTGGCCTGCATAAACGTAGAAACACCCAATGATAAAATAATGTAAAAAAGATGTACCCAAATCATTCTTTCTGTAAAAAACTGGTTGATCGGCATTTTTTGCAAAATCACAAAAATGATGTAATTGATTCCTAAAACAGCCGGAATTGTGTACAAAACAGTAACCAGAATGCCATAATAAACCCTGAGATTTGTTTGATCCAGCCAATCCCATTTTTTATCCAAGAACAAATTGATGAAACCGTTGCCAAATCCTAAACCAAAAGAATAAAGACAACTTAAAGAGAATGTGATTAAAACATTTTTTATACTCAAATCTGCGCCCAAAAAGGCAGAGAATATTACAGTAAAAATCATAGAAATCTTAAAACAAACGATGGCTCCTCCTTTTAAATCTGTAAATGTATTTCCATGATTTTTCATTGTGATCTTCTTCTAATATTATTTTTTACACCCTTTTTGAGCTTCCAAAGCTCTTTCTAATCCCCATTTTGGAGAAAAAGCTGTTTCTGGCTTAAAAGTAGCAAAAAGTTCGACAGCTTTATCCACCTCAGCACAAAGAGGCTTAGTATCCACTCCTGTCCATTTTGCACCGCCTAACTGATAATCTGCTTCTCCAAAAACGGCTCTTGGATTATTTGGGTCTATAGACTTTGCCTTTGCATAAGCTTCCATCACTTTAGACGAATATTTCATTCCGTTTGTCATAGGATCTGCAACTACCCACGCGGTATAAATTAGCGCCTGAAGCACAAACAATTCGGCGTTATTTTGATCCTTGATCATTTCAACATCCAAAGCATCTTGTGCTTTTGTCAACATCAACTCTATTTTTGTTTTGTCTTTTTCTGAGAAAGCGCCGGTTGTATTTACTAAAGCTACATAGTAATTAGGATACCAACTTGTTTTTTCAGCGGCAGCGATTCTTTCAAACATGGCAGAAGCTTCTGAATTTTTTCCTTCTTTCCAAAGCCCAAAAGCTTTACTCATTCCTTGCTCAAATTGTGTTTGTGCAGAAATTAAACTGCAAATAAATAATGTAATTACGGTGATAATTTTGGTCATGATTTCTTTTTTTTAAAGGTTGTTAAATTTTATTTTTAGTGTTCTAAGTTTTACTGATGATTAAAACGCTGTTATTTTATACTTCAAAAGTAGGTTGGTTTTTATTGTTTTAAAATTAAATACTACCGAGTTGTCGAATTTTGTGACTGAATTGTTTTTTTTAAGGCTCTGAGCTACTAAGCTGCTAAGAACCTAAGGCTTTACCTTATAGACTCAGATCCTAAGTCACTTAGGAGCTTATAAATTCTTCAACTGATTATCATTTTTATTCTGGCTGATGGTCCAGAAGAAACCTACGAAGAAAAATCTATCGGCAGTTGGCACAACGGCTTGTCTGTTGTAAAACCCTGTTGCATCTGGTGTTTTGGCATAATCGTAGCCAAAAACATTTTGAGTCCCTAATACATTTGAAATCGAGAAATACAGTATTTTTTGAGTGGTTAATAAATACGCCCAATTAAAACTCAAACTATTATACGCTTTTGTTTTTCCGTTCATAAATTGTGCTTCGTTTGGATTGTTATAAGGTCTTCCAGTGCTAAAACTATTTGTAAAACCAATTTGCGATTTCCAATCGGTGATAAAATATTTCGTAACAACAGACAAATTATGATTAGCAATAAAACCAGGTGTAGCCATCGTTGGAAAATTTTTATACGCTCGCTCCGAATCGATGTAGGAGTACGAAATCCAATATTCTAAATTTTTGTATAAATTGCTGTCTCTCCAAAACAAATCCAATCCTTTTGCATACCCCGAACCATTATTATTAAAATTCGAATTGTACTGAATATCTCTCGTATCGTATTGCACCAAATTGCTATAATCTTTAAAATAAGCTTCGGCTCTAAAAGTTTGTCCTGGTTTAGTAAACTGATAATTCAGGATATAATGTCTTGCTTTTTCACTTTCGAATTGATGAAATTTCGAATATTTAATATAATCAACCACAGGAGTTTGGGTAAAATCTCCGTACGCAAAAGAAAACTGGCTGCTTTTTGAAACTTTATAAGCTAGAGAAGCTCGTGGCGCAATAGCAGTTTCGTCCAGCAAACTATTATTTGAAAGTCTAAAACCTACTTTGGCTGCAAAATTTTTCGAAAATAAAATATCTCCTTCAGTGTAAAAAGCTGCAATATTAGAATCGTACCCATTTGCCACGTTAATGGAAGCATTATCATTAAAATTTTCATTGAATTTTGTAATAAAATAATCGGCACCAAAAGACAATTTAAAATGATCTGAAACATTTTTTCTCAGTTTTATTTTTAACTGAGCCGCATTCTCGTCGCTGTTAATGTCGCTACTATTCAGTTTTACTTTGCCGTTATTGTAGCCGTAACTCATTCCTGTTGTTAATTGCCATCCCGTTCCGATTGTGCCTTTGTACGAAGCATTCAAATAAAAATTATTATTATTTAAATTAGTCCTGATAGGATCAATAAAATTGATATTCTGTTGATTCAAATCGAATTTTTCGGAGTCAAAAGCTGCATATAATTTAAAAATTCCGTTTACAAAATGATAACGATATACCGTTTCACCCGATAAAGATTGATACGGATTATTCCAATCGACATTTTGAGGAATAGCAGCTTGATAAGGCGCTAAATTGATGTAAGCCGTATTGACGCTTAAAGAACTTTTATTCCATTTTTGAGTATTTCCAAGTCCTAAACCAACTGTCATCAGAGCTATTTCTGTTTTATTTTGGTCGGGTTCGTCTTGGGTGTTCAACAGCAAAACACTTGACAAAGCTTCGCCATATTCTGCAGAATATCCTCCCGTTGAAAAAGCGATTCCGCTAAACAAAAAAGGAGAAAATCGACCACGAGTTGGCAAATTATTTGTTGTAGCTCCGTAAGGCTGTGCAACACGAATACCATCGACGAAAGTTTGCGTTTCGCTGGCTTCACCTCCACGAACAAACAAACGGCCATCTTCGCCCACTGTTTGCGTTCCAGGCAAAGTCTGGAGCGCCGCAATAATATTTCCGGCAGAACCTGCAGTGGTTACAATATCAAGAGGTTTTAATACCGAAACTCTCGCTTTATCCCCAGATTCTAATGTTCCTGCGGTGATGACAACAGCATCTAGTGCGTTTACATTTTCTCGCAGTTTTACTGTCTGCTCTTTAAAATTGGTAACATCAATTTCTTTTCTAAAAGTATCATAAATTAAAAAACTTACTACTAAAAATTGATTTCCGGTTGCAGTCGTTTCAAAAGAAAAATCTCCGGTTTCAGAGCTGGTGGCGCCATCATAAGTTCCATCGATGTAAATATTAGCTCCCGGAACAGGTTTCCCTTTTTCGTCTACCACTTTTCCGGAAATGGTGTTTTGGGCAAAAATAAGTGAGCCAATAAATAAAAAAGCTATTGCAAAAAGTAATTTGGTTTTCATAACATTTGGTTTTGATGAGGCAAATGTATTTTAACGATTCAAGTTAAAAAATATTAAATAACCCAATTGTTGAAATTTGGGGATGAATTGTTTTTAAGCTACTTTTACTCTAAACATAAGTTGTATATGAGAACTGAAAAAGAGAAGATGATTGCCGGAGAATACTATGCAGCCGGCGATCCAGTTTTGGTAAAAGAGCGCCGAAGAGCCAAAAATTTATTACATCGTTTGAATGTTACTGAATATCGCCTAACGAAAAAAGCGAAAGAAATTTTAGCCGAATTAATTCCTAATACCGGCAAGAGTTTTTACATAGAACCTCCTTTTCATTGCGATTACGGGTACAATATTATTTGTGGTGACAATGTTTATTTTAATGTAAATTGTGTGGTTTTGGATTGTGCTCCAGTCACTATTGGTTCAAATGTGTTTATTGCGCCAAATGTTCAAATTTACACGGCAACTCATCCGCTTGACGCTGAATTAAGAAAAACACTCGAAAATGCGCTGCCTGTATCTATCGGAGACGATTGCTGGATTGGCGGAAATACTGTAATTTGTCCCGGTATAACCATCGGAAAAGGATGTGTGGTTGGAGCGGGTTCTGTAGTAACAAAAAACATTCCCGATTATTCTTTGGCTGTTGGAAACCCAGCAAAAATTATTCGAAAATTAAATTAAAAATCTCCAAATAAATAATGCTTTCATTAACTAAAATACATCATATTGCAATTCTTTGTTCGGATTATCAAAAATCTAAACTTTTTTATACTGAAGTATTAGGATTGTCAATCATTAAAGAAATCTACCGCGAAGAACGCCAATCTTACAAACTTGATCTGGCTTTGAATGGTCATTATATTGTCGAATTATTTTCGTTCCCAAATCCGCCAAAACGACCGTCACAACCAGAGGCAACAGGCTTGAGACATTTGGCTTTTGAAGTATTAAATTTGGATGAAACTATTGCTTTTTTAAATACAAAAAACATCGAGTCGGAACCTATTAGAATTGATCAAATCACCCAGAAACGATTCACTTTTATCGCCGACCCCGATGCTTTGCCAATTGAGTTTTATGAGCGATAATTAAAGTATTGTGAAAACTTCTTATCGTTACAGGCAAATATCACCGCAATAAAAGCATACGATTTTTCTTTTTTACCAACTTTAACACAATATGCAAAGCGTTTTTATTAAAAACCCAATTTGATTCTCTAATTTTGTAAAATCGCATAAAAATTCTGCGATTCAAAATTTTACTTCTGATGAACAAAACAGCTCGAATCAAAAAAAATTATCAATTTATCCTTTTTCAAAAATTAGTAATTGTTTCTGTTTTAATTGGTTTTTTATCTGCCTTTTTAGGAATTTCACTTAAAAAAATTACAGAATATTACGAGGAAATCTTCTTTCACAAAGCGTCATTACATCCTGTATTTTTTATTGTTTTTCCAGTTTTCGGATTATCTGTTATTTACTTTTTAAGACAGTATTTGTTTAAGAAAAAAGAGAACAAAGGCATCAAAGAAGTTTTTGAAAGTACAAGAACTGGATCTAAAAATTTACCTTCTTATAAAATTCCATCTCACTTTATAAATGGATTATTAACGGTTATTTTTGGAGGTTCAACAGGAATCGAAGTGTCTACAGTGGTCGCCACCGCTACAATTGGTTCTGTGGCACAGCAAAAAGAAAATATATTTCGCAAGTATAAAACCGAATTAATTTGTGCTGGAGTTGCTGCTGGAGTTACCGCTTTATTTAGCAGCCCGATTGCAGGAATTTTATTTGCTCTTGAAGTTATCTCCCGAAAAGTCACTCGTGCATTTGTAATTTCAAATGTAATTTCGGTTTTAGTTGCTTTTGGTTTACTTTCAATTTTAAAAGAGGAACCTTTGTTTACGATCTCAATTACGACTTGGCATCTAAAAGCCATATCTTATTTTATTGTTTTAGGAATTTTGGCCGGAATCAATTCGGTTTATTTAACGCGTTGCGTCTTGTTTTTTAAAGCCCAATTTCAAAAAATAGAAGTTCATTATTATAAAATTTTACTAGGTTCAGCCATTTTGAGTATTTCTTTATTTATTTTTCCTCAATTATACGGAGAAGGTTATCATGCGATAAAAGCAATTTTCAGTACTTCTGAAATGCCGTTAACGGTAACTTTGACACTGACTTTTATCGGGATTTTGATTCTAAAACCAATCGTAACTTCAATTACGCTGGCTTCTGGAGGCGATGGAGGTGTTTTTGCTCCTAGTTTATTTATTGGTGCTTTTTTAGGATTATTATTGGCTTCTGCCTTGAATACCTTTTTTCATGTAAATGTGATTCCGATAAACTTTATGATTATCGGAATGGCGGCAGTTTTAAGTGCCAGCATACATGCGCCATTTACTGCCCTATTTTTAGTTTGCGGACTTATAAACGATTATACTTTATTTTTACCGATTTTAGTAGCCTGCCTGATATCCAAATACACTGCAAAAACAATTTATCCCTATACTGTTTATAGTTACGCCCCTAGCCTAATAAAATAATATTCTTGCCACAGATTTCAGAGATTCATACAAATTTTCAAGCCTTTAAATCTGTAACAAAAACACCAAAACAAATAGTTAGAATTTATGCCAATTCAAAAAATAAAGAGAGGATATCGCAAAACCCGTTACATTCTTTACAAAGAAACTTTAGTTGATTACAAAGAGCATTTTTGGTCTTTTATAGGATCGTTTGTCGGAATTGGAGTTTTGGCTTACATTCAATCTATACAATTTTCGGGACATGATGCGGTTTATCTGATTGGCTCTTTTGGAGCCTCAAGTGTTCTGGTATACGGAATAATCCAGAGTCCGTTTTCGCAGCCCAGAAACTTAGTTGGCGGTCATCTTGTATCTGCTTTTATAGGAGTTACGGTTCAGAAATTGGCTCCCGACATCATCTGGATTGCCGCTCCGCTAGCGGTTTCGTTGGCTATTATCTTCATGCAGATTACCAAAACACTCCATCCTCCCGGAGGTGCTACAGCACTGATCGCTATTATTGGCTCAGAAAAAATAAAAGCTTTGGGATATATGTACGTGCTTTCTCCAGTTTTGGTGGGTGTACTTATCTTGCTAATTACCGCTTTGATTTTTAACAATATGACTTCGAGCAGAACTTATCCAAGTCATGGTCTGTACCGAAAACAGTATCATAAGATTAGAAAGAGATTGAGAGGCAAATCATAATGTGTCGCTTGTTCCCGCAAGATTTTTAAACCCTTGTAGGAGCTTAATAAAATCTTTTCAACAAATCTTAAATCCTAATTCATAATTCGTTTTTTATATTTTACCTTTGACCTTTCAATAAAAACAAAGATTATGGTTTATAAATTTAGAGTAATTCTAGACGCCGAAGAAGATATTTTTAGAGACATTGCAATTCTTGAAGATGATACTCTTGAAGATTTACACAACGCAATCTTCAATGCTTTTGGTTTTGACGGGATGGAAGTAGCTTCGTTTTATACCTGCGATGAAACTTGGAATCAGGAAGATGAAATCGCACTTTTTGATACTGGTGACATTCCCGGAGAACAAAAAACCATGAGCGATTATAAACTATCAGACATCTTAGACGAACAAAATACCAAAATTATCTATGTATATGATTTTATCAATATGTGGACCTTTTTGGTGGAATTGGCTGCTATAGAAGATCAAATTGCGGGAGCTCCTTATCCGGAAACTTTATTCTCTCATGGAGAAATGCCTGACGAAGCGATCGAAAAAAACTTTGAAGCCGATATGCACGACGATATCTACGGCGAATTTGAAGATGACCTTGACGAAGACGATCTAGACATGTTTGAAGGCGACGACAGCTTTGAAGATTTTGGGTTTGAGGAGAATTGGAATTAGTTTTTTTTAAGGCTCTGAGTTGCTAAGAAACTAAGTTTATAAGTTTTATATTTTGAAAGTTTTTTCTTAAATTTAATTTTTAGAATTAAATTTAAGAAAATGAGCAATTTTAGAAATTTACTTATCTGGCAAAAATCGATGAGCTTGATTACAAAAATTTATTATTCTACCAATAATTTTCCAAAAGAAGAAATCTTTGGACTAACTTCACAAATTAGACGAAGTTCCATTTCAATTCCAAGCAACATCGCTGAAGGCTATGGACGACAAAGTGATAAAGATTTTTTACGCTTTTTAAATATTTCAATTGGTTCATTATTTGAAATGCAAACTCAATTAGAAATTGCTAAAAATATAACCTACCTTAACGAAGAAGAATTTAACAATTTATATGAGGATAGTCGCGAAGTAGAAAGAATGTTAGTGTCTTTTATTAATAAATTAAAAAACAGAAACTAAAAACTCAGAACCTTAGTAACTCAGAACCTCAGCAACTTTAAAAAATGATAAACCTTTTCAACACACACATCGAGACGCTTGCGATACACCGCGTAGGAAACAAAAGCAGAAACGAAGCAATTTTTTTATCAGAACAAACTTTTAACTTAAATGATGAAATTGTTCCGCTAATAAAAGAGTATTTTTTTAAGCCTTTTAGAGAGAAAGAAGAAAATTATTTTCAGTTTGCACACGAAGTCGATTTGGATTACAACGACATGTTTAAATATGCAACTGAAATCTTTGACAATCCGAGCAAATTACTTGAGGTTTCTAAAAATATTACCACACATTTATATGAGCAATCCAACCATCCGCACATTAAAAACGGAGAGGTTTATGTAACGTATCTAACCAATTTAAGCATCGATAATAATGTGGTGGATGCTATTGGAATTTTTAAAAGCGAATTACAAGCTGACTTTTTACAATTTGAAGAAAAAAACAGCAATCTTGAAATGATTTTGCAACAAGGCATCAACCTGAGCAAATTAGACAAAGGATGTTTGATTTTTAACTACAAAAAAGAAGAAGGTTATAAAATCCTGACTGTTGACAGCAACCGTTATGATGCGCGTTATTGGTTAGAGCACTTTTTGTCTGTTGATGCTTTTGAAGATGAAAATTTTATTACCAAAAAATATTTAAAATTCTGCCAGAATTTTGCAAAAGATGTAGTTCTGCCTGCAGAAGACAAAAAAGAAGAAGTCATGTTTATGAATCGCTCTGTGAATTATTTTGCAAAAAATGACCAGTTTGAAGAGCAAAATTTCTTAAACGAAGTACTGGACAATCCTGATCTTATCCCAGAATTTAAAAACTATAAGGTAGATAAAGGAGAAAAATACAGCATCGAAGACATCACCTCGTTCCCAATTGCAAACGCAGCAGTTTCTGACGCTAGAAAATCGATTAAAAACGTAATAAATCTGGATACTCACATTCAGATTAAAATGGATTTTATCAATCCCGAAAGTGCAGAAAAATTTGTTGAAAAAGGCTGGGATGAAGAAAAACAAATGTATTACTACTTAGTTTATTTCAATAAAGAAGAAAAAAGCTAAGAGTCATTCATTTTCTACTACTTACTTATTACAAACAAAAAACGGCAACTACCTTCGTAATTGCCGTTTTTTTATTGGTCAACATAAAAATTTATCATTGCATAAGCGAAAGAAATAGTAAAATAATGATCAATTCTTAATTTATGCTTAATTTTGTATTCTAAATAAAATTCAGATGAATACTCATTTGTACAACGAAAGTCCCTTCAAAACAATTATTTCTTTTCATAAATTAATTGAATCTTTTGAAGAAATTGCTTTATCCGATGTAGACTATCGTTCGGACTACGCGAAGGCTGTGCTACAACAGATAGCTCCATTACCAGAATTTAGAACTGGAATACAGGACTATGATTTCATTCAAAAAAATGAAACACTCATAAAACACTTACTGTCAGACTTATTTCCGACAGCATTGACACACAACGAAATAAAAGCCGTTACGATACCTTTTCAGAATTTAACATTCAATTATAGCGAACGCTTCAAAAAAATACTCAATAATGCGGGTACCGAGTTTGACATGGAAATTCGTGATTTTGACGATCACCAATTTTATATCAACAATTGCTGTTTGATTCTGGCAAGTTATTACAATCAAAAGATCGATTTTAATAAACCTTTTTTTTATGATATTCCGGATGAAAATGGCGTTATAAAACATTACAGAATTTTATATAATGCCGATTTTATTGAAATTATTCCTTCTGAAAACGCTATTAATCTTACTCAGGACGACCTCGATTTACTGATAGACAATTATACCGACATCGATTTATGGAAATCTAAATTTCCGGTAGGAAGCTGGATTCTCAAAGGCTTTGGAATTGTAACTTTATTTGATGCCACTACAGAAAGTGCGATTTCGAATTTAAAAAGTAATTTGCTAAAACCCGATTCCAAAACCGTTGCTTCTAATGATGTGATCGCCAATATTTTTAGATCTATTTTTAAAATTCCAGCATTAAAAGTAGGTTTCATTATTTACAATTCGGAGGAAGATAAATTTATAAGACCCATTAAATTTGACAATCAAATTCAGAGCTTTTTACTTTCTGCAGATCAGGAAATAGATTGCAGCAATGCTTTTTTTGGATGTTCTTTTGAAAATTTGCTCACAAACAAAGAACCATTTGTAATTTCGAATGTTAAAAAATTCATACAAAAATCAGAAAACAAGAAACTAGGCGAACATTTATTGCAGCAAAATATTCAAAGCTGTGTTTTTGCACCTATCATAAAAGAGGGAAATTTATTAGGAATTGTAGAATTAGTTTCTGAAAATTCCAGAGATTTAAACAGTGTAAATGCTACCAAACTCGAACTGGTTTTGCCTTATCTAACGGATACTATTGATCGTTACAACACCGATATGCAACATCAGATCGAGGCTATTATTCAGCGTGAATATACAACGATCCACCCGAGTGTTTATTGGAAGTTTAAGAAAGAATCACAAAATTATTTTCAAAATACCCATCCTACCAAAGATTATATTTTTAAAGAAATTGTATTTAAAAATGTATTTCCTTTATACGGCCAGATTGATATAAAAGGTTCGTCTGAACATCGTAATGAAACGGTAAAAAAAGATTTAAAAAACCAATTGACGATGCTTTTAGAAATTTTTGAAAATCAAAAACCTAACAGCAATTTAGTACTTTTGGAACAACGCAAATTTGAACTTGAATCGCTTCGAGATGAATTAGATCATCCGCTTAAAGCAGATACAGAGCAGCATATTCAGCATTATATTGAAGATGAAATTCATCCTATTTTAAAAAACACCAAAGACAATGCTCAAAACGAAGAATTAGAGCAATTGTATTTTAAAAGTTTAGACGAGAAAACAGGTCTTTTTTATCAGGAAAGAAAGAAATTTGATAATGCGATGTCTATTATTAATAAAAAGCTGGCAACTGTTCTGGACAAAAAACAACTCGATGCGCAGCAAATTTATCCGCATTACTACGAACGTTTTAAAACGGATGGTGTTGAGCATAATTTATATATTGGGTCTTCGATTGCGCCTACAAAACCTTTTGACATCATGTATTTGCACAATTTACGTTTGTGGCAATTACAAACATTATGCGAAATGGAGCTGGAACACCACCAACTTAAAGCTTCTTTGCCGTATGAACTGGATGTGACTTCGCTAATTTTGGTCTTTAGTCAGCCTCTTTCTATTCGTTTTAGAATGGATGAAAAGCGTTTTGACGTTGATGGAACTTACAATGCCAGATACGAAGTCGTAAAAAAACGTATCGACAAAGCCAATATTAAAGGCTCAAAAGAACGTATTACTGAGAAAGAAAAAATCACAATTGTATATTCTCAGAACAGCGAAGAAGCAGAATATTTAAAATACATCAAATATTTGCAGCACAAAAAAATTCTTGAACCAGCCATCGAACAATTTGAAGTTGAAGATTTGCAAGGTGTTTCAGGATTAAGAGCCATTCGTGTAAAAGTAATTAACAACACGCCGAGCACTGCCAAAAAAATAACGTATCAAGACTTACTAGACGAGCTCAATTAATTTTTAATTGAGCTTTTTAAATATTTTTAAAAGCGATTACAAACGAGATCACCGTCACAATCAATCCGACCATAAAAAGATTGTAAGCAATACGCAATAAGTTGTATTTACGTTGCAAAACGAGTCCGAGGTAGTACAAATCTTTAATCATCGTCGAATACAAATAATCACGGTCTTTCATCATTTCGTTCATGGCCCAATCATATTCCTGTAGTGGCATTTTGTAAAAATTTCCAAAAAACATCAAATTTACTTTTTTATCTTCTACGTCTTTTCGGGTAAAAATGCCGGATGTTACTTTTGGTCGTGTAGAAAGAATAGCAAAAATAATCGTCGTGACACTCGAAATCAACATTATAAAAGTAGGAATGACCAAATGTGCATTTTTGGGACTATCTAATTTTGGAATAATAGTCGAAAGTGCAATTGAAATAATAATGGCATTTACAGACAATAAAATATTGGCTTTACTATCTGCAATTCCGCTTAATCGCGTGTGATTTCCAAGTGTTACACGAAATAAAGTATCGATCCCGCGATCCGGTTTTTCTGCTTTATCCTTTTTATTATCATTCTCTATTGCTATCGACTCTTTTAATTTTTGTTTGTCTATCTTTTTTTGAAGCGCAATTAAATTTTTTTCCTTCAGAGGCTGCCATTTTCTTTGCGCATAATCCGTATAAAATCGATGTTTTTTTAATAAAAATTCTAAATTTTCTGCGGCCCATTCAGAATTAGAAAATGAAATATTCCAGATATTTTTTAGTTCATAGCGCAATAACTCACAAGTCGTTCCATATTCAGAACCCATTATGTGAGCATAATCTGCGTCTTTAATTATTTTTTCTAATTGCGTTTTAGGAACATATTCTTTTTCGGTAGCAAGAATCAAATTAGAAACAATCGCGATAAAATCATCCGATTTGCCGTGCTCTTTTAAAAAAGCAGCAGCAATTTTTACACTCTCACTCTCATGATTTTCATATCCTTGAATGTAACCTGTATCGTGAAACCAAGCAGCTACTAAGAGTGCTGTTTTTTCATCGTCTACGACCTCTTCTTTTTTACAAAGTTCTTTTACCGCATTTACAACAGTCAAAGTATGATTAAAATTATGGTAAGAATATAAATTAGAAAGTTTATCTTTGAGTAAATTACTCACGAAATCTTCGGCTTGGTCTATCAGATTCATAAAGAATATTTTTATACCACGAAATTATGAAATTGTTTTTGGATTATCATTTAAATAATAAACTTAACACCTATTTAGCGTTTGCTTCTCTCATTTTGCTTGTCGCTTCCTGTGCTACTCACAAAGTACAATACGGAAAAAATGTTACTGCCAACAATACCGAAAACGCAACCGATACGATAAAAATTGCACAAACCATATACCTGGTTGGAGATGCCGGAAATGCTGATGAAGAAAAGGCACAGCAAACATTAGAATTACTCCATCAAAGACTAAAAAAATCCGGTAAAAATGCCACTCTTTTATTTCTGGGTGATAATATTTATCCGAAAGGGTTTCCCAGCAATAATAACGCAACAGAGAAGGCTTTAGCAGAGACAAAACTCACCAATCAGCTGCAACTCACCAAAGGTTTCAGAGGAAAGACGATTTTTATTCCGGGCAATCACGACTGGTACAGCGGCATTAAAGGTTTAGAACTTCAAGCCGAATTTGTCTCTAAATACCTGAACAATAAAAAAGCTTTTTTGCCCAGGAAAAGTTGCCCAATAGAGGATGTAAAAATTGATAGCACCACCGCTCTGGTTACTATTGACAGCGAATGGTTTCTGGAAGATTGGGACAACCATCCGACCATAAATGAGAATTGTGACATAAAAACACGAGAAGATTTTTTTGATCAGCTCGAAAATATTTTAAAAAAAAATCAGGAAAAAACAGTCGTTGTCGCTATTCATCATCCTATCCTGAGCAACGGATCTCACGGAGGACAATATTCTTTAGAAAAACAATTATTCCCTTTTGAAAAAAAGATACCGCTTCCTATTATTGGCTCATTTATAAATTTGTTACGAAAGACATCCGGAATTAATCCGCAAGACCTTCAAAACAAGCAATATACAATTTACGCCAAAAGAATTAAAACCCTATTGCAAGGCCAGAAAAATGTCATTGTCGTCTCGGGCCATGACCACAATCTACAGTATATCAACAGCGAAAACATTAAACAAATTATTAGTGGTGCCGGCTCAAAATCTGAAGCTGCTAGAGCCATCAATCCAAACGATTTTTCATACGGTGGAAATGGTTATGCAATGCTAGTGCTTTTTAAGAGCGGAGATGCAAAAGTGTCTTTTTTCGGCAATACTAACAACAAAGAAAAGTTGCTTTTTGAACATGAAATCATCAAAGCGAAAGAATTTAATTGGGCTCCAGCAGGTTCTAATACTTTTCAGAAAACCACAACGACCTCGATTTATACTACCGATATGACGAAGAAAAGTCTTTTTCATAAATTTTTGTTCGGAAATCATTATAGAAAATATTATAGTTTACCCATTAATGCCAAAACAGCCACAATAGATACCTTAATGGGAGGGTTGAAACCCATTCGCGAAGGCGGCGGACATCAATCTATTTCACTTCGTATGTCTGATCCTAAAGGAAGAGAATATGTGATGAGGGGAATGAAAAAAAGCGCCACTGCATTTTTACAATCTGTTGCTTTTAAAGATCAATATGTTGTAAATGACTTTGAAAAAACATACGCTGAAAATTTCTTACTTGATTTTTACACAACTTCGCATCCTTATGCTCCATTTGTAATTGGCAGTATGGCAGATCAATTAGGTCTACCGCATACTAATCCTGTATTGTATTACATTCCGAAACAAGATGGATTAAAAGAGTTTAATTCGAATTTTGGAGATGCATTGTACATGGTGGAAGAAAGACCAGCCGACAATCATCTGGATGCCAAAAATTTTGGACATCCGAGCGATATTATTAGTACTGATGATATGATGAAAAATCTTCATAAGGACGAAAAATATGAAGTGGATGAAAAAGAATATATAAAAGCACGTTTATTTGACATGCTTATTGGCGATTGGGACAGGCATTCTGACCAATGGCGCTGGGCCGAGCATAAAAAAGGGGATAAAATAATTTACCGCCCGATTCCTCGCGATCGCGATCAGGCTTTTACAAAATATGACGGAACATTACTGTCGATATTGATGAATATTCCGGCATTGCGTCACATGCGTACTTTCAAAAATAAAATTGACAATGTAAAATGGCTCAACAGAGAACCTTATCCTTTGGATTTGGCTTTTTTGAAGACGGCAGAAGAAAAAGACTGGTTGGCTCAGGCACAATTTATTCAAGACAACTTGTCTGATACAGATATCGATAATGCTTTTAAAAACATGCCGAAAGAAGTACAGGATGAAACGGTTGCTGATATCAAACAAAAATTAAAAAACAGAAAAAAAGAACTTCAAAAATATGCTTCAGAATATTTTGGTGTTTTAAGCCACACGATAATGATAGCAGGAACAGACAAAAAAGACAAATTTGTCATTCATCACAATGCTAAAAAAAGCCTTGAAATTCAAGTATTCAGAATTAAAAAAGAAGGTGACGAATTAGTTTATACTAAAAACGTTACGGATGCAAAAACCAAAAATTTATGGATTTATGGTTTGGATGACAATGATGTTTTTGAAGTCGTTGGAAAAGAAAAATCGAGAATAAAAATTCGTTTAATTGGCGGTCAAAACAATGATACTTACGCAATCGAAAACGGCAGAAAGGTGATTGTTTATGATTTTAAATCAAAAGAGAACACTTATAATTTAGATAGCAAAACACAAACACAATTGACCGATGATTACGAGGTTAACTTGTATAATTATCAAAAACCGAAATATAATGTAGTCTCGGGGCTACCCAACATTGGGTTTAACCCAGATGACGGGATAAAAGTAGGCATTAATTTAAATTATACGGTTAATAATTTTAAGCAGAATCCGTACACACAACGACATGTTTTAAACGGTTTCTATTATTTTGCAACAGGAGGTCTGGAATTTAATTATGCAGCACATTTTCCAGGATTATTAGGAAAATGGATTATTGATGTTGAATCGCAATACACCACTCCAAACTTTGCCATGAATTATTTTGGTTATGGAAATGAAACACAAAATAATGATGATGAATTTGGAATGGATTACAATAGGGTCCGTATTCAGAAATTTAATATCGCAGCGGCCATCAGGCATGTTGGACGTTACGGAAGCGAATTTAGCATTCAGCCTTTATTGCAGCAAATGAGAGTTGAGGAAACCAAAGACCGCTATATTGATCTGCCGAATATCATAAATCCAACGGTATTTGAAAGTCAGTTATATGGTGGTGCAAAAGTAAAATATGGCTTTAAAAATGCCGATTTTGCATCAAAACCTACTTTAGGAATTGGTTTTATGATGTCTGCAACGTGGCTGGTAAATCTGGAAAATACCAAGCAAAATTTCCCTACATTAGAAAGTCTTTTAAGTTTTACACATAAAATAGATCATAACGGAAAGCTAGTTTTAGCGACAGCTTTTAAAGGAAAAACAGTTTTAAACAACAATTACGAATTTTACCACGGAGCCTCTTTGGGTGGCGATACTAATTTGCGCGGCTATAGAAACGAACGATTTTTAGGCAGTTCGTATTTTTCTCAAAGCAGCGATTTGCGTTTTAGCATTGGTAAAATTCAGCGTACCATTGCTCCCCTGACTTACGGCGTTTTAGGTGGTTTCGACTACGGAAGAATTTGGATAGACGGAGATAATTCTAAAAAATGGCATCAGGATTTTGGAGGAGGCCTCTGGCTGAATGCTATCAACGTTTTGACAGCGAGAATCTCCTATTTTAAAGCACCTGAAGAAGTTGGAAGAGTTATTTTTGCAGCAGCCTTTAGTTTTTAGGAATACTAAAATTTACACAAATCGAGATATAAAAAAGTGAAATGTGATTTGTTATTTTACATTTCACATCTCACTTTTTTACATCTCACTTTTTACATCTCACTTTTTACATTTTACATTTTACATTTTACATTTTACATTTAACCTATCGTAAAATAAACTCATACACCTTACCTCCTACTTTATTTGTTTTTTCGTCGGCAATTAACAATGTAAAATTGTCTTTAAAAACAATGGCTTCTTTTTGAGAAAAATGATTGAGCTGGATCTCTTTCTGAGTTCCTTTATGAAATAAATCGCCAGGGAAATTTTCAAACAACACAATTTTATCGTGGCTTAGTAAAGCTACTTTTTTTCCGTCTGGACTTATTGTAGCACTTGTCAATACACAATGATTGTAGTTGTTACATGTTTTAAACTCTCCAATTTTTACCGCTTTTTGCGTTCCGGCTGCATTTGGAATCTTGTAGATAAAAGCTGTTCCATCAAAAATTTTGCTTCTGTTTTTTGTAAATAAATAAAAATAGTTTTGGTATTCAAAAAAGCCTTCGACATCAAAAAACAATTCTTTTTTGTTCGGCGGAAATTCTTTTTGTTCGGGATAAGAAAACAAAACTTTATATTCGGCTGTAGCGTTTTCTGAATTTAACTGGTTTTTATTCACTTTGTAAATACATAAATCCTGACGCTCATTATCATTGTTCCCAAAATCTCCAATGTAAATATTTTCGTCTTTGTCTTTGGTAATATCTTCCCAATCTACATTTGTCGCATTGGTAATTGCAATTTTTTTATCTAATTTTCCTTCTGCATTTATAGCATAGATTTCATTGGCATTTCCGCTGTCTTCCAGAGTATAAATTAGATTTGTCTCTGGGAAATAAGTAATTCCAGAAACTTCTTTTAATTTTTTAGGAAGGGGATAAAGCGCTTTTAAATCGCTGGAATCTTTTTGCTGACAAGCAAGTAAAATAACTGAAAAACTGAACAAAATTG
Organism: Flavobacterium flavipigmentatum; assembly: GCF_020911905.1. Taxonomy (NCBI): domain Bacteria; kingdom Pseudomonadati; phylum Bacteroidota; class Flavobacteriia; order Flavobacteriales; family Flavobacteriaceae; genus Flavobacterium; species Flavobacterium flavipigmentatum. The sequence continues at coordinate 4,248,146 of NZ_CP087133.1, forward strand.
ATTTTTTCATCATACTTTTTTTTATTTAAACACAAATTAAAATGATATGAATGACTCAAAAATTCATTTAAGCTGTGTTAATTCGAGGCAAAAATTAAATTAAATGGGTGTTTTTAAAGTTACGTGTAATAAATTCAAAAGCAGCAAACATAATATGCCCCATAGATTTTGCATTTTTAAACTTCATATCATTAGTATAACGGTATAATTCCATTTTTAGCTGACTAAGATTTTCTTCTGTCGAAATCGTATCGTGGCACATGATATTCAGTAACTTTTTGATTCTGTTCTCGGCCGAGTGAATACGTTTTGCTAAAATAGCACGTTCCTCATCTTTATATTGAATGATCGATCTTTCTTCTAATTTATCCTTAATTAGTTGAATCATTGGATAATTTTCTTTGAAAAACTGTGGCCGATATACTTTAAAATTCCCTTCATAACATTGCTGATCAAAATCTATGGGCCGAATTTTATAAACCACCTGATCAAAATCATGAATAGGGACAATTACATAATTATACGCACGCATATCTCCCAAAAGCCTGATCATACAACGTTCGTTGAATTTTACAAACTCTTTTGCAATCTGAGATTTTTCGGTTTCAGTACACGTGTCTAGCAAAGTATCCATAAAAACATCACCTGGAATTCCGATAATATGTTCCTCGATTAAAGTGTCTTTATAAACCAAAAAATTGATTTTGTCGGGAGACAGAATATCTTCCAATTCGAGTCCGTAAATACGCGAAGCATCTGCCTTTTTGATATAAAAATGCACATAATTATCGTTGAGAATATTTCGAACTTTAATTCGGAAAGGTTTAGAATTTCCAAACGTACAATAATCAATCGCATCCACATTTAGAAACTGAATAATTTCGTTATTTCCGTCCGAATGCAGTAACGAATAAATTTTTTTTAGATTTAGGTCGATCTCATTTCGTTCAAATTCGCTATAATACACACGAATCCACAACGTATCACTTTCATACTTATCGTACACGTTTACAGAACCTGTAAAACGCAATAAATCATCATAAAAAACAGAAACTTTTGAAATACGTTCGTATCGTTCTAAATAACTCAAAAGGGGTTGCATCAAAGGGTAAGAAGGTTTTTTTAAAACCATCAACGGCTCGCTCATTTTCAATATCTTTAATGCAAATTTACATTAAATTACATTTGGCAGTAACAAAACTTTAGTTGAAACGTCTTACTAAATAACTAAAACAAAAATTATATTGGAAACCATACTTACAATTCAGAATCTCAGCAAAAGATACGGGCGTATTCAAGCCTTAAAAAATGTGTCTTTTGAAATACAAAAAGGCCGCGTTTACGGCATATTAGGCCCTAATGGAAGCGGAAAATCTACCACTTTGGGAATTGTGTTGAATGTCGTCAACCGAACTTCCGGCGATTACAGCTGGTTTAGCGGCAACATGCAAACGCACGAAGCCTTAAAAAAAGTAGGCGCTATTATAGAAAGGCCTAACTTTTACCCGTACATGACCGCCGAAGAAAACCTAAAACTGGTTTGTAAAATAAAAAGCATCAGTTATGCTAAAATAAACGAAAAGCTAGATTTAGTTGGCCTTACCGAAAGAAAAGACAGCAAATTCAGTACTTTTTCTTTAGGGATGAAACAACGTTTGGCTATCGCTTCGGCACTTTTGAATGATCCCGAAATTTTAATTTTAGACGAGCCTACAAACGGTCTGGACCCACAGGGAATTCACCAAATTCGTGATATCATTAGAAAAATCGCCTCTCAAGGTACCACAATTTTATTGGCTTCGCATTTATTAGACGAAGTCGAAAAAGTATGTTCGCATGTGATTGTTTTAAGAAAAGGCGAAATATTATATTCAGGTTCGGTAGATGAAATGTCGGCCAATGAAGGCTTTTTTGAAGTACAGGCTGAAAATAATGACATTTTGAAAACAGTTTTGGCAACACATTCATCAGTAGAAAGAATGATAGAGGAAGAAGGAAAAGTTTTGGTGTATCTAAAATCAGAATTATCGGCTTCAGAACTGAATCAGTTTTTATTTTCTAAAAACATAGCGTTGAGCCATTTGGTCAAACGTAAAAACAGTTTAGAAGCTCAATTTTTAGAATTAACTAGTAAAACCATTACACAAAACAACTAGATCATGAACAGACTTATCGCTATAGAATTACAAAAAATCTGGAAAAACAAAGCCAGCAAAATCCTTACACTGACGTATTTTATTTTACTTTCGTTTATCGCCTTGATTGCTTCGATAAAATTTGACATAGGTATTTTTAAATTTCATTTGGCCGAAATGGGCATCTTTAACTTCCCGTTTATCTGGCATTTTAATACTTATGTTGCCGCTTGGCTCAAGTTTTTTCTGGCAATTGTAATCGTTTCAATGATGGCAAATGAGTACAGCTACGGTACTTTAAAACAAAACCTAATTGATGGTTTGAGTAAAAGAGAATTTATTTTATCAAAATTTTTAACGGTGGTACTTTTTGCATTTTGCTCGACTATTTTTGTATTTGTAATGACTTTAATTTTAGGATTCAGCTTTTCTTCTTATACCGAAGCAGGAATTGTTTTTAGTCATCTAGATTATCTTTTGGCCTTTTTTGTCAAATTGACCGGTTTCTTTTCGTTCTGTCTATTCTTAGGAATATTAGTAAAACGCTCTGCTTTTGCCCTGGGATTTCTTTTGGTTTGGAGTATCATTGAAGGAATTGTAAAAGGGATTTTAGCTTTTAAAATTTTTCCAAACAGCAATACTCACGAGACAATCATGCAATTTTTGCCTTTAGAAGCGATGTCAAATTTGATTATTGAACCCTTCACAAGATTGTCTGTTGTAAAAAATATCGGAACCCAAATGGGCGTTGAAAACATAAAAGATTATGATGTCAATTATCTTTCGATACTCATAGTATTGATCTGGACGTTCTTGTTTGTGTTCTTCTCTTATAAATTATTAAAAAAGAGAGATTTGTAGTATATTTGCTATACTATGAATTGTTTTAAAATTACGCTTATTGGTCTTTTTATGTCCTTTTTTTCTATAAAAATGATTGGACAACAAGTTATTAGTATTGATGATACAAAAACGCCGGAACAACTTATTAATACTATTTTAGTAAATAACACCTGCGTTTCTGTATCCAATATTAATGGTTTTGGCGATACGTTTACTCCCGGACAAAAAAGTTTTGCTTACTTTAATAAAGACGCCAGTAATTTTCCCTTTTCAGAAGGTGTTGTTCTTGCTACTTCGCCCAGCCACGATGCCATTGGCCCTTTTAGAACCAATCGCGGAGGCGGAAATCCAAATTGGCAAGGTGACAGCGATTTAAATCAAGCGTTGGGTATTAATTCGGTAAATGCAACCGTTTTAGAATTCGATTTTATTCCTCTAACAGATTTTTTAAGTTTCAATTATATTTTTGCTTCTAATGAATATCAGTCGTTTTTTCCGTGTCAGTATTCCGACGGTTTTGCGTTTTTAATGAAAGAAGCAGATGATCCAACAGCCGTTTATAAAAATCTTGCAGTTTTACCGAATCAAACTGCGATAGTTTCCTCAACAAATGTTCGTCCCAAAATAGAACCGGGTTTTAGCCTTAACGGAAACGTGCCTTACCAAGGATGCCCTGAGCAAAACCAAGAATATTTTAATGGAATTAATACAGCTGCTAGTCCGATAAATTATGCAGGACAAACAGTCGTTATGAACGCTCAAAGCCCTGTGATTTCGGGAAAAAAATACCACATAAAACTTGTTATCGCAGATGATTCTGAAGAATATTATGATTCGGCAGTTTTTATTGAAGCAGGCAGTTTTAAATCGAAGATAGACTTTGGCCCCGATAGAACTATCTCAAATAATAGTCCGATATGCTTTGGTGAAACGACTACTTTAAACACCAATTTATCTGCAACTTATACCTACAGGTGGTACAAAAACAATATTCTGATTCCAGCAGCAACGAATCCCTATTATTCACCAACAGATTCCGGAACTTATAAAGCGGAAGTGGTGCTAACTCCTTCAACATGTACTTTAATTGGAGAAATTAAAATTGATTTTGCCTCCCAAATTTCAGTTTCGAATGCAACAATGATCCAATGTGGTGCAAATAATAATGATGAAGCTGTTTTTAATTTGTCAAAACTGGATAACATTATAAAAAACAATACTACAGATATTACAAATGCGGGCTATTATGAAACATTGGTAGATGCACAAGCAAAAACAAATACCATCATTTCACCCGAAAATTACACTTCAAGAGATAAAATCATTTTTGCCCGAATTGAAAATAAATACGGCTGTTACACAACAGCAGAAATTACGTTAAGGATTGTCAATAATACTATTCCGAATCAAAACCCTTTTCAAACTTGTGATCGGGATCTGGTTCAGGATGGTTTGTATCAATTTGATTTGAATGCAGAAATTTCTCCCAATATTACAGGCGTTCCCGCAGGATTGCGTTTTGTTTATTATTTGAATACCTCGGACGCTTTAGCAGAAAAAAATCCATTACCCAATATTTTCAAAAACACCACTCCAAATTCTCAAATAATTTATGCGCGAGCTATCAACGGAAGCGATTGCTATGGCATCATACCAATACAACTTGAAATAAACAATTTTAATCCACCAAATTTTGGTGATGAAACGATTCATTTATGTAAAGGCGATAGTGTAGATTTGACTATTGCTTCTGGATTTGCAAGTTATCGCTGGGACACAGGAGGCAACAATACCAACACCATAACGGCTACCACTGCTGGTGATTATATCGTGACCGTGACCGATATTAACGGTTGCGAAAAAGCAAAAAAGTTTGCGGTAGATCTATCTGAACCTGCCACTTTAACCAATACGCAAGTCAAAGAATTCTCAGGAAATGACAATTCGGTTTTACTGGAATTTACAGGTTCAGGCGATTATGAATTTTCGCTTGACGGCATTACTTTTCAGAATGAGCCTTTATTTACCAGCGTTTTACCGGGAATCTACAATGCAGTAGCTCGTGAAAAAAAAGGTTGCGGGATGTCTAATACTTTATTGATTTATGTCGTTGATTACCCAAGATTTTTTACGCCAAATGGTGATGGTTTTAATGATATTTGGCAAATTAAAAACGCTAGTTATCTTCCTGATTTTGAAATTTCTATTTTTGATCGCTATGGAAAATTAGTAAAACAAATGAATCAACAGAGCAGCGGTTGGAGCGGTTTATTCAACAACCAACAACTTCCAGCCGATGATTATTGGTTTACTTTATTATTTGCAGATGGAAAAAATGTTAAAGGCCATTTTAGTTTGAAAAGATAATCTAAAAATTATTACTTTTAAAACATGCGAAAAAAACTACTGTTACTTATTTTATTGATAATAGTGCCTTTTTTGGGATTTTCACAATTTAGTAAAACGCATTATATTCCGCCAGTTGTTGCCTCTGCCAAAGTTCCGGTTGGTTCGCAATTTATATATATTTCAACTCCAAGTACAATTCCTGTCAATTTTAATTTAAAAGAAATCGGAGGAGCCGTCTTCTCAGGAACAGTTTCAAGAGACAATCCTTATATTTTTGATATCAATGCGCATAACGCCAATCAGTTTGTTCTGGACGAATATGAGGTGAGCCGAATCAAGTCTAACAGTGGTTACATTATTGAAGCCGCAGATGTTGTGTATGCTACAGTTAGAGTTATAGACCGAACGGGCAATCAATCAAGCGAAATAGTATCGAAAGGGCTTGCTGCATTAGGAACACAATTTAGAATAAGTGGCCTCACCAATAAATTCAATCCAGGCTACTCAGACAGGCATCTGACTTTTGCTTCTATTTTGGCCACCGAAAACAATACTGTGATCAATTTTACTGATATAAAACCAGGTTCAGTTTTAATTAATAATTTCGTTTCAGGCAATTCGCTTCCCAGCATCACACTCAACAGCGGAGAAAGTTATACCATCGCTGTACAAGGCCCTACGCCTGCCAACAATGATGCATTAATAGGAGCTTTGATCGCATCAAATAAGCCAATAGCAGTAAATTGTGGTTCTTTTGCAGGATCAAACGGGTCGCTTCCTAACAATATAGATTTAGGTTTTGACCAAATTGTATCGGCAGAAAGAACAGGAAAAGATTATATTTTTATAAAAAGCACAGGTTCTGACGAGGTCGAAAAAGTGATTTTAATTGCCCATGAAAACAATACTGAAATATTTTTAAATGGATCCCTAACTCCAAACTATACAATCAATGCGGGCGAATATGTTGCTGTTTTGGGTAATAATTATAATGCAGAAGGAAATCTTTACGTACATTCTAATAAAAATATTTTTGCCTATCAAAGTGTAGGAGATAATTCGCGACCGGACGAAGCTAATCAGGAAATGTTTTTTGTACCTCCTTTAAGTTGTCAAACTCCGCAAACGATAGATAATATTCCAGCTATTGAAGCAATTGGTAATCGGTATTTTACGGGCAGGGTTACTCTTACTACAAAAACAGGTTCTAATCTCAATTTTATAATCGATGCCACTCCTTATACTTTGGCCACATTACCCCCTTTTGTAAATGTTTTAGGACCAACAGCTGTAACAGGAAATCCTGATTATCAATGCTATGTCATCACGGGATTGACAGGAAACGTATCCGTTTTTTCTACTTCCGAGTTGTATTTGGCCGCTTATGGAAGCGATGGTGCAGCAACTTTTGGAGGTTATTATTCCGGATTTACCTTCAAACCAGAGGTGAATTTTCAGCAATTAAACGTTACACAATCCGGATGTATTCCAAATATAAAACTCAATATCAGCTCATTAACAGGATTCGACACTTTTCAGTGGTATTTTAATGATGTAGCCATTTCCGGTGCAAATTCAAATTCATATTCGCCGACTCAGCCTGGATATTACAAAGTAAAAGCAACTTTATCTGCTTGTGGTATCGATTTATTTTCTGATGAAATACCCGTTAGCGATTGCCCTACGGATCTAGATAACGACAAAACAAACGACAACATCGATTTGGATAATGATGCAGATGGAATAACAAATTGTACCGAATCGTTCGGGAACCAAAACATCAATATTGACGCCACAAGCAACGGAATCATTTCAGTTGGCACCTACAACAATTCATTTATTACAAAAGTCACAACTTCTACCTCCGCTAGCACAACTCCATTTACAGGAAGCATTGATGGCAGTTTTGTTACCGAAGTTCCTCCCGGAAAAACCAATTGGGTAACTTATACTTTAAATTTTACGCAACCTATTTCGCTTGGTTTAGAATATATTTCGACAGCAAATACGGGAGATTTATTAAATTCTGGTGCTGAATATGTGGTAAACTCAGAAATAAACAAAACGATCACAGTATTAAATCCAGACAATCAATTACTAATTGACACCAATTATGATGGTTTTTATGAAAGCGGTATAACAGAATATTCTTCTTTCGAAATTCGATTTAGACTCAACAATACAGTACCATTAGCCGCAGGAACCGGAACTTTTAAATTCCTGACCAATCAGTCAAAAATGATTAGCTTGAAGCATAAAAACCTTTCGGATGTATTACCAAATAAGACTTCATTAAAGTTCTACGCTGTTTGTGTCTCAAAAGATACTGACAATGATGGTGTGCCAGACCAATGGGATCTCGACAGCGATAACGACGGCATACCTGATAGTATTGAGGCGCAAGGTACTACGATTAAAACGATTTCTACTATTGATGCCAATCATGACGGAATTGATGATGCGTTTGCCAACGGAATAACACCCGCCGATTTTGATAACGACAATGTTATGAATTATCTGGATTTGGATAGTGACAATGATGGTATTTATGATCTAAAAGAATCCGGCAGTAATGCTCTTGATACTAATTTGGATGGAATCATTGATGGCAATAATTTTGGCCCAAACGGTTTAGCAAATACAGTAGAAACAGTAGCAGAAAGCGGGAAACTAAATTATACTGTTGCAGATACAGATTCGGACGGCATTTATAATTATACCTCACTTGACAGCGACAATGATTTGTGCTCTGATGTAATTGAAGCTGGTTTTACAGATGGCAATAATGACCGAATATTAGGTGCCATTTCCCCTCCAACGGTAAATGCCAATGGTGTTGTAACAAGCGGAGCGGGCTACACAAATCCGAATACTAATTATACTATTGCTGCTCCTATCATAATCAATAATCAACCAGAAAACAAATCCGTTTGCGAATTACAAAGCACTACTTTTGCCGTAACTAGCGCTTTTATTACGAGTTACCAGTGGCAGATTTCTACCAACAATGGTGCAACCTGGACAGATCTTTCCAACAATACAACATATTCGGGCGTTACTGCATCAACGCTAGTCGTTTCGAATGTTACGTTGTTGATGCATAAGTATCAATACAGAGTATACTTGAACCGAACAGGGAATTCATGCGGTTTATATTCTGCAAATGCTACAGTATCAATATTAGCGTTGCCAAGTGTTGCTTCGTCTGTCACTTTGGTACAATGCGATGATGATACAGATGGAGTTACCGCATTCAATTTAACACAAAAGAATAACATCATTAGTGCAAATTCAGCTCAGGAGACGATCAGTTATTATGCCACACTTGCTGGTGCAGAAACAGAAAATCCGAACTTGTTAATTGCAACACCTCTTGCTTATAAAAGCTCAAATAAAATAATTTACGCCAGAGTTGCCAACGCCAACGGATGTTTTAGAGTTAGCCAGTTAAATCTTGTGGTTGCTGTTACGCAGCTTCCCGGTAATTTTCAAATACCGGATTATCAGCAATGCGATGATTTTATTGATGTTTTAAACAATGATACTGATGGCGTTACCAGTTTTAATTTTAGCAATGCTACCCAGGAAATCAAAAATAGGCTTCCCGCTCCTGCAACAAATTATACCGTAAGTTATTATAAAAATGAAGCCGATTTTCTCGCAGAAACAGATGCTTCCGGCAATTCTTTGGCAATCACCGCAATTTCAAATTATCGCAATATTGGCTATCCAAATAATCAAAAAATTTGGGCACGAGTAGAAAACACTTTATCTAATGATTGTTATGGCTTTATCACTTTTAATCTAATAGTAAATCCACTTCCGGAAGTACGGCTCAATGCAGATGGAGCAGAAAATGAGTTAATCTGCAGTAACATACCAGAGTTTTTGATAACAATCGATGCTGGAATTACAACTCCTAGCACAGTAAATGATTATACTTATCAATGGTTTCTGAATGGAAATCTACTTTCGGGTGCCACTACTTTTTCGATAGAAGTCAGTACCCAAGGAATTTATACCGTAGTAGTAAAAAACACCAGTAATTGTTCGAGAACACGAACTGTAAAAGTCACAGCATCGGATATTGCAAAAATACAGGCAATTGAAGTTGAAGATTTGAGCGACAACAATTCTGTTTTGGTAAAAGCAACTGGAGCAGGAAATTATGTGTACAGCATTACAGATGCGAATGGTCCTTATCAAGAGTCCAATTTATTCGAAAATGTGCCAATAGGTTTTCACACCGTTTATGTAAAGGATTTGAATGATTGTGGAATTTCAGAAAAATTAATTGCAGTTCTTGGAGCACCAAAATTTTTCACTCCAAACGCAGACGGCTATAACGATACTTGGAATGTAAAAGGAGCTGATGCTGATTTTTATACAAACTCAATAATCTATATTTTTGATCGTTATGGAAAATTAATCAAGCAGCTTTCTCCTCTCTCCGAAGGCTGGAACGGAACCTTTAACGGGAGTCCTTTGCCAGCAGATGATTATTGGTATGCAGCAAAGTTTGAAGATGGCCGTGAGGCAAAAGGACACTTTAGTTTGAAGAGATAAAGTTTGTAAATTCCAAACTTGAAACCTGAAACTTCAAACTTATTAAAAATAAAAAACCCAAACTCCATATTGGAATTTGGGTTTTTCTATATTTTGAATTTGATAAGAATTAGAATTTGAATCTTTTTCTATCAGTTTCTGTCAAGTAAATTTTTCTCAAACGAATAGATTTTGGAGTAACCTCTACATATTCATCTTTTTGAATGTACTCTAAAGCTTCCTCTAATGAGAAAATAATTGGAGGGATAATTCTAGCTTTTTCATCATTTCCTGAAGAACGAACGTTAGATTGTTTTTTCTCTTTAGTTACGTTTACACACATATCATCACCACGAGAGTTTTCTCCAATTACCTGACCTTCGTAAATTTCGGCATTTGGTTCAACAAAAAACTTACCACGATCTTGTAATTTATCGATAGAATAAGGAATCGCTTTTCCTTTTTCCATAGAAATCAATGAACCTTTGTTACGTCCGGCGATTTCACCTTTGTAAGGTTCATATCCTATAAAACGGTGTGCCATAATCGCTTCACCAGCAGTAGCAGTAAGCAATTGATTACGTAATCCAATAATTCCACGTGATGGAATATTAAATTTTACAATCATACGGTCACCTTTAGTTTCCATACTTAGCATTTCACCTTTACGCATTGTAACGAATTCAACAGCTCTACCTGAAAGAGTTTCTGGTAAATCAATTGTCAATTCTTCAATTGGCTCACATTTTTTACCATCAATTTCTTTGATGATAACTTGTGGCTGACCGATTTGTAACTCATACCCTTCTCTTCTCATCGTTTCAATAAGAACAGATAAGTGAAGTACACCACGACCAAAAACCATAAATTTATCAGCAGAATCAGTTTCACCCAACTTCATTGCTAAGTTTTTCTCTAATTCTTTTGTCAAACGGTCTCTAATATGACGAGAAGTTACAAATTTACCCTCTTTACCAAAGAAAGGAGAGTCATTAATTGTAAACAACATGCTCATAGTAGGCTCGTCGATATCAATCGTTTTTAGACCTTCAGGATTTTCAAAATCAGCAATAGTATCACCAATTTCAAAACCTTCAACTCCAATGATTGCACAAATATCTCCAGCAATAACTTGTTGTACTTTTTTACGACCAAGTCCTTCAAAAGTATGAAGTTCTTTGATACGAGATTTAGAAATAGTTCCATCTCTTTTTACCAAAGAAATTGGCATACCTTCATTCAAAACTCCTCTTTCCAAACGACCAATAGCGATACGACCTGTAAAAGCTGAGAAATCTAAAGAAGTAATCAACATTTGTGGAGTACCTTCAGAAACTTTAGGAGCTGGAACATTTTCAACAACCATATCCAATAATGCTTCCACATTATCAGTTACGTTTTCCCAATGATCAGACATCCAGTTATTTTTAGCAGAACCATAAACTGTTGGAAAATCCAACTGCCATTCTTCAGCACCTAATTCAAACATAAGGTCGAAAACTTTTTCATGAACTTCTTCAGGAGTACAGTTTTCTTTATCAACTTTGTTAATAACTACGCATGGTTTAAGACCTAAATCGATCGCCTTTTGTAATACAAAACGCGTTTGTGGCATTGGTCCTTCAAAGGCATCTACTAGCAAGCATACACCATCGGCCATGTTTAATACACGCTCTACTTCACCTCCAAAATCCGCGTGACCAGGAGTGTCAATGATATTGATTTTTGTTCCTTTGTATTGAACTGATACGTTTTTTGAAGTAATAGTAATACCTCTTTCGCGCTCTAAATCGTTGTTATCAAGAATTAAATCACCTGTATTTTCGTTGTCACGAAATAATTGACAGTGATACATAATTTTATCAACCAAAGTGGTTTTACCGTGATCGACGTGGGCAATAATTGCAATGTTTCTAATAGATTCCATCTGAGATTTTTAATGGGTGCAAAGGTACACTTTATTTTGATATAAAAAACGTTTTTACTATAGTTTACGTATTGCCAAGCAATTAGTTTCGAAAAACAAACGCCAATTTCGACCTCAAATGGATTATTTTTTTAATGTTTTTTCGGTAAATTAATTATATTTGAGTGATGAAAAGTAAAACAACACAAATAACTCTTATTTACATTATCATTTCGTTGTTCTTGGCTGTCGCAGGTCATAAATTACTTATTAAATATGCTTCTCCCGAAAAATTTTACTTTTATAATTTCCTAAAAGACATCTTTTTTATCTTGGCTACGGGATTAATTTTCAAATACATTTTAATCCAAAACAAAAAGAAAAGTATTGCTATATTTAAAAAGCTAAACACAACAAACGAGGAAATTAAAGAATCGAATGAAAAGTATGACATAGTTGCCAAAGCTACAAGCGACACTATTTGGGACTGGAAAATTCAACAAGACACTATTAGCTGGAATAAAGGCATAGAAAATGTTTTTGGTTATGACACTGAGGAAGTTGGAAAAACTTCTCGATGGTGGTTTGACAAAATTCATCCCGAAGACAGTATCAGAATGTCCATCAAGCTCTATTCTTTTATCGAACAAAAAACCGAAAAATGGCAAGATCAGTACCGTTTTAAATGCAAAGACGGATCCTATAAATATGTTCTTGATAGAGGATTTTTGTTAAAAGATGAAAACGGAAGAGCTATACGGATGATTGGAGCCATTCAGGACATTACTAAACAGAAGGAAGAAGAACAGCGACTTAAACTTTTAGAAACCGTTATTACACAGTCTAAAGATTCTATTTTAATAACCGAAGCAAATTCAGAAAAGGGCAAAATACCCAAAATTGTATATATAAATCCCGCATTCTCACAGATGTCCGGCTATCAATCTAATGAAATAATAGGCAAATCACCTAACATTTTCAGAGGCCCAAAATCCGACTCATCCGAGCTAAAAAAACTGCTAAAAGCAATAAAAAACGAGGAAGAATTTTATATCGAAACCATTAGTTACACCAAACAAAAAAAAGAATATTGGGTTCGTTTTTCTATGATTCCGATTTTTAATTCTGATACAAAAATTTCGCACTGGATTTCTATTCAAAGAGACATCACCGACGAGAAAAAATTAGAAACAGAAAAAGAACACCTCATTAGAGAGCTCACTCAGAATAACAAAGATCTAAAACAATTTTCATACATCACATCGCATAATTTAAGAGCGCCACTATCCAATTTAATTGGCCTTCTGAATCTTATAGAAGACATTCCGGTAGAGAATCCAGAATTGGACGAAATTTTATCCGGATTCAGCAAATCGACCCATTTACTAAACGAGACCATCAATGATCTGGTAAAAGTAATTATCATCAAAGACAATCCTTCTATGCAAAAAGAAGAAGTTTCGCTAAAAGAGGTCTTCGAAAATGTATTGAGCCAACTTGCCTTTCAGATCGAATTACACAAACCAATCATAAAACTCAAATTTGATCAAACACCTTCATTACACATCAACAAGGCGTATATCGACAGCATTTTACTCAATTTACTAACCAATTCGATCAAATACAAATCCGAAAACAGAAAATTAAAAATTACAATAACTGCCGAACAAATAGATCACAAAACTATTCTAACTTTTAAAGACAACGGAATCGGAATAGATTTAGAAAGAAACAGAGACAAAGTTTTTGGCCTGTATCAAAGATTTCACAATTACCCCGACAGTAAAGGACTGGGCTTATATCTTGTAAAATCGCAAGTAGAAACAATGGGCGGAACGATAAGCATCGACAGCGAAGTAAACAAAGGCACAACATTTACCATAACATTTAAAAACCAATAAAAAACATGTTAAAGCAAATTTTATGCATCGATGATGACCCAATCACGCTGATGTTGTGCAAAAAAGTAATTGCGAAATCAGAGTTTTCAAATGAAATCATAACAGCACAAAACGGAGAAGAAGCCCTTCATCATTTCAACACCTTAAAATACGCCGGCAGCAAAAGCAACCCCAAAAAACCCGAACTCATTTTCCTGGACCTCAACATGCCTGTTATGGGTGGCTGGGAATTCCTTGATCACTTTACTTCCTACGCTTATTCCGACTATAACTCAGTCAATGTCATAGTCTTATCATCAACTATTGATCCCGAAGACCTGATAAAAGCAAAAAAATACCCAATTATAATCGACTTTCTTTCAAAACCCATAACATTACCAATGTTAGAATACATAAAAAAGAAAATTGATGTATGAAACCACAATGAACACGTCAAAAACACAATAATAATAATAATAATAATAATAATAATAATAATAATAATAATAATAATAATAATAATAATGGCGTTTCCCTATCGGGTCAGGCTGTTCACTAAATCTTTTGCTCAAGAATATCTTTTGCTAAGAACACTTTCAGGGTTTCGCAAAAGGATATCGTTACCATCCTTAACGCACTCTAGCGACAATTAGACATCTAGGCAATCAATAAAACAATGAAAGCCACTATTGCTTTCACCATTTTCCATTAAAATATATCAGTTTTACACAAACAAAAAAAAGTCCTCAAAAAGAGGACTTTTATATATTTAGGAAATTGTAATGAATTACAACTTAGCAACATGTTTTGTTAACTTAGACTTCAGGTTAGAAGCTTTGTTATCATGAATGATGTTCTTTTTTGCTAATTTATCAATCATGGAAATTACAGTTGATAATTTTGAAGCAGCGTCAGATTTATCAGTAGCTAATCTTAATGCCTTAATAGCATTACGAGTAGTTTTGTGTTGGTATCTGTTTAATACTCTTCTTTTTTCGTTACTTCTTATTCTTTTTAATGCTGACTTATGATTTGCCATTTCTTTTTAATTTTAGATGTAATAATTATTATAAATACTAGTTAAAAAAGAAAAACCTCCCACAATTGTATGACAATCACTTTGGTTTTAACTAATAAAACAAAAACAGAGACACCAGTTTTTATTTTACAAAACTTATTTACAACTAATTTCAGTAGTCCGTAAGGGAATCGAACCCCTGTTACCAGGACGAAAGCCTGGAGTCCTAACCCCTAGACGAACGGACCATTCTCGTTCTAAGTTTTCTTCAAACTAAATAATTGAAGATAGTAGCCCGTAGCGGAATCGAACCGCTCTTACATGGATGAAAACCATGCGTCCTAACCGATAGACGAACGGGCCATTTTTTTAAACATCAAGTTAAATAACTTAATTTGCAATAGAAATTAGTAGCCCGTAGCGGAATCGAACCGCTCTTACATGGATGAAAACCATGCGTCCTAACCGATAGACGAACGGGCCCTGCTTCTCTAATGCGGATGCAAAGATACATCTATTTTTAAGATGCACAATAGCTGATGCAAAAAAATTTATTTTTTTTTAATACGCCTTAGCAAACAACACTCTTTTTGAAGAAGGATTACCAGTAAATACACAGGTTCCCACCTCTTCAACACTATCCAAAGGAATGCAACGAATGGTTGCTTTTGTCAGGTCTTTTATTTTTTCTTCGGTAGCAGCCGTACCATCCCAATGAGCCGATACAAAACCTCCTTTTCCATCCAGAATTTCTTTAAACTCCTCAAAACTATTTACTTCGGTAACGTGAGAATTACGATATTCTAAAGCTTTATTAAATAAATCTGCCTGAATCGTTTCCAGCAACTCGTTTACATAATTTACAATTTCTTCTTTAGAAACCACTTCTTTTGATAAAGTATCACGTCTCGCAACCTCAAAAGTTCCGTTTTCTAAATCTTTTGGACCAACCGCAATTCGAACAGGAACCCCTTTCAATTCCCATTCAGCAAACTTGAATCCTGGTTTTTGAGTTGTTCTGTCATCATATTTGACCGATATTTTTAATTTTTTCAATTTCGCTGTCAACTCATTAACTGCAACAGTAATTTCGGCCAGTTGCTCATCCGTTTTATAAATAGGAACAATGACCACTTGTATCGGAGCTAAATTTGGAGGCAACACCAATCCTTGGTCATCAGAGTGCGTCATTACCAAAGCACCCATTAAACGAGTCGAAACACCCCATGAAGTTCCCCAAACGTGTTCTTGCTTTCCTTCGGCATTAGCAAACTTTACATCAAAAGCTTTTGCAAAATTCTGTCCTAAAAAGTGCGATGTACCCGCCTGTAATGCTTTTCCGTCCTGCATTAAAGCTTCGATACAATAGGTTTCATCAGCTCCAGCAAAACGCTCCGTTTCGGTTTTTATACCTTTTACCACCGGAATAGCCATAAAATTTTGTGCAAAATCAGCGTAAACATTCATCATTTTTACAGATTCCTCAAGTGCTTCGGCTTTTGTTGCGTGTGCCGTATGCCCTTCCTGCCATAAAAACTCGGCTGTTCTTAAAAACAAACGCGTACGCATTTCCCATCGCACAACATTCGCCCATTGATTAATCAATAAAGGTAAATCTCTGTATGATTGCACCCAACCTTTGTACGTTGACCAAATAATAGCTTCACTTGTCGGGCGAACAATAAGCTCTTCCTCTAATTTAGCATTTGGGTCAACCATCAATTTTCCAGGTTTATCAGGGTCGTTTTTTAATCTGTAATGCGTTACAATAGCACATTCTTTTGCAAATCCTTCGGCATTTTTTTCCTCAGCTTCAAACATGCTTTTTGGCACAAATAAAGGAAAATAAGCGTTCTGATGTCCTGTTTCTTTAAACATTCTATCTAACTCTGCTTGCATTTTTTCCCAAATAGCATAACCGTATGGCTTTATGATCATACAGCCTCTAACTCCCGAGTTTTCAGCTAAATCTGCTTTTACAACCAGCTCATTATACCATTTTGAATAATCTTCGGATCTTGTAGTGAGGTTCTTGCTCATATTGAATAGTTTGGCACAAATTTTGTTTTAATAATTTTAACTAAATAGTTTGACAAAACTAACTATTTTTGTAATGTCCAACAATAAAAAACACCACAGATATGAAAACTTATACTTCTCTCCGCCAAAATTCATCTCATTTGTACATTATTGTATTAGTGAGTTTTTTAGTAACGTCATGTGGTTCTTATCAAAATACTTCATACTATGATAGTGATGGTGTTTACGGAGGAACAACAAGGACCTATGCTCAAACAACAACCAATAAAAATGACCAATACACAGACTATTTCAGATCGTTGCAGGACGAAGAACAACCAACGGAAATTTTTACAGACGTAGATAATTACAGTAATTACAATGCCGAAAATGACAGCACAGTAGTAGCTAAAAGCTACCCGGCTTGGGGAAGCAGCAATACCGAAGTTGTCATAAATACATACCCAACTTCTTCATGGTCATGGGGAATGTCTATGGGATGGGGATTTCCTGGTTATGGCTTCGGCGGATGGGGATATCCTGGTTACGGATGGTACGGTGGCGGAAACTGGGGCTACTCTGGTTTTTGGGGACCTGGATACGGCTGGGGCTGGGGTTATGGTGGTGGATTTTACGGAGGTTATTATGGAGGCGGTTACTATGGAAGACCAGGTTATGGGTACGGCTACAATAACTATTCATACGCGACAGGCCGAAGAGGTTCTGCAGGATATTACGCAGGAAGAAACTATTCTTCTAACAGAGGCACTGTAAGCAACAGAAGTTACAATTCTAACAGAAGCAGTTACACTTCTAACAGAAGTAGTTATACTACCAACAGAAATTACACATCTAACAGAGGTTTTACTGACAGAAGAGGATCTGGTATGGATAACAGAGCAAGTAATTCAACTTTTACCAATAGAAGAAGCACTGGTCAGGGACAAAATAGCACTTATGATTACTCTAACAGAAGATCATCAAACACAACTACAACAAACAGAAACTACAACAATAGCAGCAATAGCAATTCTTCCAGAAACTACTCTCCTAGCCCATCGCGCTCTATGAATAGTGGCGGCGGAGGCAGCATGAGATCATCAGGTGGCGGCGGTGGCGGAAGATCATCAGGCGGTGGTGGTGGAAGAAGATAATTTTTCCCTTTTCTGAATACCATAATTAAAATTAAAACTTAGCCAAATGAAAAAAATATTTCTCCTTATTGCAACAGGACTAACTTTTAGCGTGTCTTATTCTCAAGAAGTTTCTGATGCTGTACGTTATGCGCAAGATAATTTAACTGGAACTGCCCGATTTAGAGCCATGAGCGGTGCATTTGGAGCTGTTGGCGGAGATTTATCCTCTACAACGGTCAATCCCGCTGGTTCTGCTATATTCAACAATAACCAGTTTGGACTTACGCTTAGCAACCAAAATACCAAAAACAACTCTAATTATTTTGGCACGAACACAAGTGACAAAGACAACTCGTTTATATTGAATCAAGCAAGTGGTGTTTTTGTTTTTCACGACAGCAACCCAAGTAACAGTTGGAAAAAAATTGCTATTGGGGCCAGTTACGAAAACACAAACAATTTTAATAATAATGTTTTTTCTGCCGGTACAAATCCTACCAACTCTATTGATGATTATTTTTTAGCTTTTGCTGATGGAGTTCCGCTTGGGGTAATTAAAAATTCGTATTACGACGAGCTCAACTACAGAGAACAACAAGCGTACATGGGATATGAAGGTTTTGTTATTAACCCCGTTGCTCCACTTGACAATAACAACACTCAATACAACTCTAATGTACCAGCAGGAGGAAATTACTATCATGAAAACGAAATTTATACCAGAGGTTATAACAGTAAATTAAGTTTTAATATAGCTACTTCTTATAAAGACCGTCTTTACTTTGGAGCGAATTTAAATGTTCATGTTACCGATTATAGAAGATCCAGCAGTTTTTACGAAGACAATAACAATCCGTTAACTCCAGAAGAAACTATTTCTAATTTACGTTTTAACAATGAATTGTACACGTACGGTAATGGTTTTTCTTTTCAATTAGGAGCTATTGCAAAAGTTACAGAATCATTTAGACTAGGATTGGCATACGAGTCAAATACTTGGTACGAACTTTTTGATGAAACTTCGCAAACTTTATCTACCACAAGACAAGCAGATGGCGGACAACCTATAAACAAATTTGTAAATCCTAACGTAATTAACGTATATGAATCTTATACTTTGCAAACTCCGGGAAAAACCACTTTTAGTGCGGCTTATGTTTTTGGAAAATCTGGCTTAATTAGCATTGATTACGCAATTAAAGACTACGGAAGTACTAAATTTAAACCTACTAGCGACGAAGGTTTTAGAGGAATCAACAATCAGTTAAGTAATCAATTGACAAGCAATGGCGAACTTAGAATTGGCGGAGAGTATAAAATAAATAAACTGAGTTTGCGTGGCGGATATCGTTTTGAAGGAAGTCCTTATAAAAACGCCACAACAATTGGAGATTTGACCGGTTATTCTGGCGGTTTAGGATATAGTTTTGGAGCTACAAAATTGGATTTAGCTTATTCTTATTCCGAAAGAAAATCGAATGAAGGATTTTTTGCCACCGGATTTACAGACGGTGCTAACATAACCTCGAAGCTTACGAATGTTTCGCTGACATTATTATTTGAATTGTAATTAAGAATAAATAGATGAATGGAAATTTCCGCTGAGTGTTGCTTAGCGGATTTTTTTTAGCCCTGATAGAAGGGAAAATCCTTTTTTATTGCTTTTTCTGCAATAAAAAAGATTGGAATGATAGCAGGAATAGCTCCTGAAAAAAACACTAAAACAAACCTAAAGGAGCGGTGTTTGAATAAAAAAGCGTAATTTTGCACTCCAATTTATAAAAGTATGAGAACCAAGTCCTTAAAAAAGAACAAAATTAACGTAATCACTCTTGGGTGTTCAAAAAATGTATACGATAGCGAAGTGTTGATGGGACAACTTCGTGCCAATGGAAAAGAAGTAACACACGAGGCACCAGCTGCAGAGGAGGGAAATATTATCGTAATTAACACATGCGGGTTTATTGACAATGCCAAAGCAGAGTCTGTAAACATGATTTTGGAATATGCTGATAAAAAAGAGAAAGGACTGGTTGACAAAGTTTTTGTAACCGGATGTTTATCTGAGCGTTACAGACCTGATTTAGAAAAAGAGATTCCGAATGTAGATCAATATTTTGGCACAACAGAATTGCCTCAATTATTGAAAGCTTTGGGAGCCGATTATAAACATGAATTGTTGGGAGAACGTTTGACAACGACTCCAAAAAACTACGCTTACCTAAAAATTGCCGAAGGTTGCGACAGACCTTGCAGTTTTTGTGCTATTCCGCTGATGCGCGGTAAACACGTTTCGCAGCCTATTGAAAAATTGGTTAAAGAAACAGAAGGTCTGGCAAGAAACGGAGTTAAAGAATTGATTTTAATTGCGCAGGACCTTACTTATTACGGTCTTGATATTTATAAAAAGAGAAATCTGGCAGAACTTCTGGAAGCTTTGGCAAAAGTAGAAGGAATTGAATGGATTCGTTTGCATTATGCCTACCCAACTGGGTTTCCGATGGATGTACTTGAATTAATGAAACGTGAGCCTAAGATTTGTAATTATATTGATATTCCGTTGCAGCATATTTCAGACTCTATTTTGAAATCGATGCGTCGTGGTACTACTCAGGCCAAAACCACACAATTATTGAAAGATTTTCGTGCTGCTGTTCCCGGAATGGCCATTAGAACGACTTTGATTGTAGGATATCCTGGCGAAACACAAGAAGATTTTGAGATTTTGAAAGATTTTGTTCAGGAAATGAAATTTGACAGAATGGGATGTTTTGCATACTCTCACGAAGAAAACACACATGCTTATTTATTGGAAGATAATGTGCCAGATGATGTAAAACAAGCCAGAGCCAATGAAATTATGGAATTACAATCTCAAATTTCATGGGACTTAAACCAAGAAAAAGTAGGTCAGGTTTTTAAATGTATTATTGACCGAAAAGAAGGCGCTCATTTTGTTGGCAGAACCGAATTTGATAGTCCTGATGTAGATAATGAAGTATTAATAGACGCCTCGAAACATTACGTAAAAACGGGAGAATTTGTTAATATTAGAATAATAGAAGCAACAGAATTTGATTTATACGGAGAACCTGCTTAAATTTACGATAAAGAATAGCTAACCAACATAAAAACGCAATTATGAAACCAATTCAATCACTATTTCTTCTTGTTTTTGCTTTGTTGAGCATCAATACAGTTTGGGCTCAATATGGAAATGGCTATAATAATAATGGCTACGGAAGAGGTGGCGCAATGGGAATGGACAGAAGCATGATGCAGGGACAACAAAGTGCGCCAAGCAAGCCTAAAGAAATTCCTGCTGAAGAAACCGCTGCTAAAATTGTAGAACAAATGAAACCAGAGGTAAATCTTGATGAATTGCAAGCAATTGCCATTACCAATGTCATGGCAGACAGCATGAGAGAGCAAGGTATTCTGCTAAAAAATGAAAGTAGCAGCCAGGATCAAAAACTAGAACAAATCAATGCTCTTAGAGAAGAAACTAATAAAAAAATAAATGCTTTCTTAAATCCTGATCAAAAAGAGAAATTTACTGCATTTATGGCTAATTTTAAAGAAGTAAAAAAGCCGAAATCTAAAAAGAAAAAAGACTCTAAAAAAGATATAAAAGAAGATATTAAGGAAGTTAAAGATGCAACCAAAGAAACCGAATAATTGCTACTTACTCACTTAAAAAAAAATGTATAAACATGACAAAACATTTTTATTACCTGATTACTGCACTTATTATCACTTCGTGCGCAACAAAAAACCCTCATAAAATTACCGAAAAAGTATACGATCAGCAACTTAAAACTTTAGAACAACAAATAACAAGCAAAGAAGTTCAACCAATACCTGCTGTGGCGCCGCTTAGCATAGATTCTCTTTACGCACAACAGCTTCATATTGTGCGAGATTCAATTTCGAAGACAGGATCGACCGCTTTATTAAATGGTATCAGCACAGAATGGATTGGAACCGTTAATTTTAATTTAAGAAAACCAAGTTTTGTCATCATTCATCATACTGCACAAGATTCTTTAGAGCAAACCATCAATACTTTTACAAAAGTAAAAACACAGGTTAGTGCGCATTATGTAATTTCTGAGAATGGTAAAGTGGTACAAATGCTAAACGATTATTTACGAGCTTGGCATGCCGGAAACTCTACTTGGGGAAAAACAACCGATCTTAACTCAACTTCTATCGGGATTGAATTGGACAATAATGGATTTGAGCCTTTTTCTGAAGCACAAATAAGCAGTTTAGTAGCTCTTTTAACAAAATTAAAAAAAGATTACAACATTCCGACTCAAAATTTTATTGGTCACGCCGATATTGCTCCCGGAAGAAAAACAGATCCGAGTGCTTTGTTTCCTTGGAAAACTTTGGCCGAAAAAGGTTTTGGAATTTGGCAAGATGAAGTTTTAGAAGAAGCTCCCTTTGACTTTAAAATTGAGCCTGCGTTACGTATTATAGGTTATAACACAAAGAACCTTACTGCAGCAATTATGGCTTTTAAATTGCATTACATTCAAACTGATACTACTTCAGTATTAGATAGAAAAACAATCGATACCATCTATTCTATCTACAAAAAGCAACTTCAATAAAACATACTAAAAAATAAAAAAACACCTTTCTAAATTAGATTAGAAAGGTATTTTTTTTTTACGAAACATCTAACTTTTACTTTTTGTAAATTCTGAACTCAAACAACCTAAAATTCTATAAGTTTACGTCATTATATCATTCTTTTCGGGACTCTTGATCAAATAAAATTCACTACCAATCAATTTTGGTCACTTTACAATTGATGTCAATAAAAAAGCTGCCTAAACATTATTATGTTTCGACAGCTCCAAAAAAAAAAAAAAAATATCAATCTTTGTCTCTAGAAAGAGTATGTTGTTGCAAGTAATCCGAAAAATGATCCGCCAGCTGGTGCACTATCAGTATCTAAAAAGATATCTTCTGAAGCAGCATCGTAACGTAACTCAGGGATTATTGTTAATTTACCTACTTTATAATTTAATGATATTGTATTCGCAAAAACACTGGAACCATCTAATGTTCCTAAACCTATAGCATCTTTTCCATCAAAATATTCTGCTCTGTAAGCCAAACTTAAACTTGGTTTAAAAGCATAGCTGGCATATCCTATTACTGAAAACCAATCGCCATCTAACTCACTGTCAAAATCATTTTTAGTTTTTGCATAAGTTGCATTAAAACCTAATGAAAATGCATCTGTAATTGTTTTTGAAGCCACAAAATCAAATTGCGTTTTGTTGTCATCAAAGGCAGGGTTACCGCTTCCTGTTGTAAAATTCAGATAAGCACTTCCTGTCTCACCAACATACCCGATTTGTCCCACATACGTTTTTTGTTTTGTACCAGCATCCATCGCCGACTTAAAATCGGTTGGATTTGTAATACCCAACATTGCTGTAAATTTGCCCGAAGTATATTGTGCTTTTATACCCGTATTAAAAAACGGACCGTATGAGAATGCGTACGACATACTATAGTTTTTGTTATCTACTGCATCAACTAATTCGTACCCGATATGAGTGCCAAAACTACCCGCTACTACTTTAAATTCTTCAGAAATTTGATAAGTGAAATATAATTGTTTTATTAAAAATTTTGCATTGATATCTTTATCTGTTGTTTCATTATATGAAAATTCTCCTGCTCTTTTTCCAAAACCCAAATCTACAAATACAGATGCTTTTCCAAATGTGTGTGATGCTTCTATAGAAGCCATTCCTAGTTCAAAAGAGTCTTGTGAGTTTGTAAAACTCGTCAAACCATTCATTTGTTTGGCAAAATCATACTTATAATAGGCATCCGCAGATCCTGCAAAAGTGGTCGCTGGCGAAACTGACACTTCCTCTTCTTGAGCTATAGCGAAAGAACTTGTTAGCATCGCAGCAAAAATGTATACTACTTTTTTCATGTTTTAATTGGTTTTTAGTTAATATTGATTCTGGTTAGTTAATCCTTCTTATATCTAGTGACAGTATAAATCATTATTTAAAACATTATTTTTTATTCCTAAAAACACCACCATTTTCATTAGCGAATTTATTAACTTTTGTATCATCACAAGAATCCAAAAGTACTTTTTTGATGATTTGACGCAAGAATTATGGATTACAAAAATTTAGTATTCAATAATCGTTATTTCATATTATTTAGGATTTGTTTTTGAAAATTCAATAACTAAATTTTATAAAAAACATATAAAAATTAAGGGTTCTAATTAAAAAATAAGAATATTTAAACACAAAAAAACCTTTTTAAAATTAAAAAAATCAATTTTACCCTAAAAAATATGGGGTATAATTCTAATTAATAAAAATTGATTAAAATAAAACTGATTTAATTAAAACATAATTTACATTTTACCGAAGTTAAAATTCTTACAAATAAATATCCTTCAAATTACAAAAAAAGGATCCTTAATTAGTACTATACAAATTACCAAAAACAAAAAAACTGCTCTAAACAGAACAGATTTCGTTAACAAAATGCAAAGCACATTTTGAAGATTACAATAATTTAAAAGCAAAAAAAAACTCCGAACGCATAAAGCATCCGGAGTTTTCACCTTTATATAATCAACCTTATATCTTAGATTACGGTTCCTTTTAGAGTAAGCACTTTAGGCGTAGCCTCTGCATTTGTAGTAACTGTAACTGTTTTTGTAAAGGCACCCTTATTTGCTGCATTGTAAGTAGCCGTGATTTTTGCTGTTTTTCCAGGAAGAATTGGCTCCTTGGTATAATCTGTCGCTGTGCAGCCGCAAGAGCCGACAACATTAGTAACAACAATCGCTGTATTTCCAGAATTCTTAAATTCAAAAACAATAGCTTTTGGTTTTCCTTGCGGAATTTCACCAACATCAACACTTTCTGTTTTCCAGACAATAGCTGCACCCAAAGTTGTGTTATTCTTCTTAGCAATCAAATATTCTACCGGCGAGATTGTCGCAAAAGACATTAATCCCAAGGCCAAAGCCAACATTGTAATTTTGATCATTTTCATAGTTATTTATTTAATGGTTAAAGTTCTTGTTATTCTCTATAGCAAAAGTACTTATGACCTTCTACAATCGCTGTTAACCGCTTTCAAATGTTTGTTAATGACTTGTTAATGGGAGTTTTTAAATCTATTTTTGATTAATATTGCACTTCTAAATCCTTTTGTTTGAAAATAAATAAACTCAATAGCATCATTATTCTCGGACTTGTAGCCATCATAGGAATATTGATTGCACAGTTATTGTGGACAAAAGAGGCTTTTACTTTAGAGCAAAAAAAGTTAAGCCAGAAAACACATATTGCTTTGCTGGAAGTTGCCAAAAAACTATACGAAGGCACTAATCATGAATTACCCGCACAAAATCCGGTGCAAAAAATAGCCAATGACTACTATATTGTAAACATCGACAATGATTTTGAACCTGATATTCTGGAATTTTATCTAAAATCTGAGTTCAAAAAAATGAATATTACGACAGATTTTGAATACGCCATGTACAACTGTCAAAGCGACGAAATGATTTATGGCAATTATATTTCGCTATCCGAAAAAAGCAAAGCAAAACAGTCTGTTTATTTTCCAAAACATCAAAATTTGATCTATTATTTTGCTGTGCGGTTCCCAAACGAAACAAGTTATCTTTTTAGTTCGATGCGTTTTTGGTTTGTACTTTCGATCATGCTTATTTTTATTCTGTTAATTTATGTGTACTCCATTTTTACGCTTTTGCAGCAAAAAAAATACTCGGAATTGCAGCGTGATTTCATCAATAATATGACTCATGAGTTCAAAACACCTTTATCTTCTATTCTCATTGCTTCTAAATACTTGATCGAGCAAAATCCGATTAAAGAAGATAAAAAATTGCATACTTATACGGACATTATTATCAATCAGAGTAATAAATTGAATAGTCATATCGAAAAAATTCTGAATGTTGCCAAATCAGATTATACAGCATTAGAATTAAAAATCGAAAGCGTCCTGATCGTACCAGTTCTCGAAGAAGCCATTCAAAACATTCAATTAAAATATCCTGACGCTAATATTACAATCGAATCAAATACTGATGATCATCAGATAGCAACCGATATTTTTCATTTTTCCAATTTAGTGTATAATTTACTCGACAATGCCGTAAAATATTGTGATTCGCAACCCGAAATTTTGATTCGGATTACAATCGAAAATCAAATTTTAAAATTAGAATTCATCGACAACGGGATCGGAATTACAATTAAAAATATTCCGTTTATATTTGATAAGTTTTACCGCATTCAAAACTCAAAAAGCAACGAAGTCAATGGATTTGGACTCGGTTTGTACTATGTAAAAAAGATTTGCACCTTACAAAGCTGGAAAATTGCGGCCTCAAACAACAGCGTAAACGGAACTACGATTACCTTATCAATTCCTTATAAAAAATGAAAAAAATCAGAATTCTTTATGCCGAAGACGATGAAACGTTATCTTTTTTAACCAAAGACATTTTGGAGCAAAACAATTATGAGGTTGTACATTGCTGCGAAGGAAAATCAGCTTTCGAAACTTTTAAAAAAGAAGATTTTGACATTTGCATTTTTGATATTATGATGCCAAAAATGGATGGCTTTGAATTGGCAACCGAAATTAGAAAACTCGATAATTATGTCCCTATTATTTTTCTATCAGCTAAAACTTTAAAAGAAGACCGCATAAAAGGATTGCGTTTGGGCGCCGATGATTATCTCGTAAAACCTTTCAGCATTGAAGAATTGCTCTTAAAAATTGAAATTTTCTTAAAAAGAGTGCAAAAAAATATTACTCTTGAAAAATCGCTTTATGAAATTGGAAAATACCAATTTGATACCAAAAATTTTATTCTTTTTAATGATCATGAAAAAATTGGCCTCACTCAGCGCGAATCAGAACTCCTCAAATTATTTCTTGACAACAAAAATAAAGTTTTAAAAAGAGAACAGATTCTGATGTCATTATGGGGTACTGATGATTATTTTATGGGACGAAGTCTGGATGTTTTTATTTCACGTTTGCGAAAAATTCTAATTAGCGAAAGCGGAATCGCAATAGAAAACCTGCACGGAATTGGATTTCGATTTTCAATGGTGTAATAATTTTTCATTATCACTATTTTTCGTAAATTTAATATCTAATTATTTCAAATATGAAATTACATCATTTACGAAACGCTACTTTAATCATAGAAACAGAAGATCACGTAATTTTGGTAGATCCAATGTTGGGAAAGAGAAAAACGATTGCTCCTTTTACATTATTTCGCTACCAACCTAAAAGAAACCCTTTGGTGATGCTGCCTCGCAATAGCAAAGATATCCTAAACCGTGTCACACATTGCTTGATAACTCATTTGCATCCTGATCATATTGACAAAAGAGGAGAGATTTTTTTAAGGAGAAAAAACACTCCAGTAATCTGTAGTACCAAAGACGAAAAAGCGTTACTAAAAAGAGGCCTAAACATCTCTCAAACCTTAAATTATGGTGAAAAACAAGCTTTTTTAGAAGGTAAAATTACAGGAATTCCTGCCATTCACGGTTATGGATTTATTGCAAAATTGATGGGCAATGTGATGGGTTTTTATATTGAATTGCCTAATGAAAAATCAATTTACATAAGCGCTGATACCATTTTTACAAAAGATGTAGAAAAAGTTTTGATCGAAAAAAAACCAGACATTGCTGTTTTCGCCTGTGGAACAGCAAGACTTGACATCGGACAACCTCTTTTAATGAAAATGGATGATATCTTAAAATTTGTAGCACTGGCACCCAATAAAGTGCTTGCAAATCATCTCGAAGCTCTCAACCATTGTCCCACAACCCGGGAAGAATTGAAACTGGCACTTGAAAAAAATAATCTTCTCGAAAAAGTTGCCATTCCGCTTGACGGAGAAAGCGTTGATTACTAATTATAAAACCAGCAAACCAAATTCGCGTAACGTATTAATGGGTTTCGAATACCAAAATAGTTCGAAATCCTCTAATTGCGTTTCGAAATCATTTTTCACTTCTTGAAAAGTATAATTTTTTGTATTTGAAATAGCGGTTTTTTGTACAATCTGAATCAGCCATTCGCCCTCACTTTTATTAGTTTGAATAACAAATCTTTCTTTCTTATCATGAAAAGTCAGCGTCATCATTTCCCAGGTTTGACCTTTTTTTGATTTTGTAAAATACTCAACAAGTGGCTTTCCGCCTAGCCAAACCACTTTTGCATTTGGTTTTGTGTCGAAGTGGTTTTGTTCTTCAAGCGCATTAAAAATAAAATCGTGATGAATTTTAGTCTTTGGAATTTTAAAATCAAACCAATCTTGCAACTCATAATCAAAACAGATACCGTGCATGAAATTAAAAAGTGATTTTTTTAATCCAAAACTAAATTTATTGTGGTCAATACCAGTAGCATCGGTATAATCAATATCATTATTGGCAAAAGTTCCGATAATTTCGGTTGTTTTTGTCACGCCAAATTTCTCTGGATACAACCCAACAGGACTGTGCGCTGTCATTGCAAATTGATGCCAAAAACCAGATTGCAAAACGCCCGCTTCAAACAACTGACGCACCATTTCGAGACTATCTACAGTCTCCTGAACCGTTTGTGTCGGATAACCGTACATTAAATAAGCATGTACCATAATCCCTGCTTCGGTAAAATTGCTCGTCACTTTTGCTACTTGTTCAACTGTAACACCTTTATCAATCAATTTCAATAAACGATCAGAAGCTACCTCTAACCCGCCCGAAACAGCAATACAACCGGAAGCCTTTAAGAGCAAACACAGATTTTTAGAAAAGCTTTTTTCGAATCGAATGTTCGTCCACCAGGTTACCGCTAATTTTCTACGAAGAATTTCCAGCGCCAAGGCACGCATTAAAGCTGGCGGCGCTGCTTCATCGACAAAATGAAAGCCATTTTGTCCCGTTTGAAGCATCATTTCTTCTATGCGATCGCAAAGCAAATTGGCTGCCACGGGCTCATAAACTTTTATGTAATCGAGCGAAATATCGCAAAAAGTACATTTTCCCCAATAACATCCGTGTGCCATTGTAAGCTTATTCCATCGCCCGTCACTCCACATTCTATGCATTGGATTAACAATTTCGATCACAGAAATGTATTTATCCAAAAACAAATCAGAGTAATCTGGCGTTCCGACCTGAGCTTGCTTATAATCGTGTTTTAAGGAATTATTTTTATAAACAACTTCGCCATTTTCTAGTAAAAAAGTCCTTTTATAAGAATCAGAATTTGGATTTTCGAGATTAAAAATTAACTCCTCAATCGGCACTTCACCATCATCTAAGGTAATAAAATCAAAAAACTCAAAAACACGAGCATCAGAAAGAGATCGTAATTCGGTATTTGGAAAACCGCCACCCATCGAAATCTTGATCTCAGGATGATGTTGTTTTACCCATTGCGCGCACCGAAAAGCGCTATATAAATTCCCTGGAAAGGGAACAGAAATTAAAAACAATGTGGGTTTTATTTCCTCAATTTTAACTTTTAAAAGCGAAATTAAAATTGAATCAATGTACGTTAGTTTTTGTTGTAAAGCGCAGTACAATTCATCAAAAGAATTAGCGCTTCGACCCAAACGTTCGGCATATCGGCTAAAACCAAAATTTTCATCGACACATTCTACAATAAAATCCGAAATATCTTCCAGGTACAAAGTTGCCAAATGCTTGGCTTTGTCCTGCGTTCCCATGGTCCCAAAAGCCCAATCGAGTTCTTCGAGCTGTGCAAAACGAGAAGCTTCCGGCAAAAAATCTTCCTGACAAATCTGCAAAGCCAAGGTTGGATTTTTTCCCTGCAAAAACAGAATTACAGCATCAATGGTCTTGATGTATTCATCCTGTAAAGCAAAAATACGTTTCGAATTATCGGAGACTTCAGGTTTTGAAACTTCAAATTTGGAACTTGAAACCTGAAACAAATCAATCAACCCTTTCTTCGAAAACAATTCCAATATCACATCAATACCTAAATCCGCCTGAACCGATTCGATATTTTTTGTATTTAGAAATCCTTTTATATACGCTGTTGCCGGATACGGCGTATTCAGTTGTGTAAAAGGAGGCGTGATGACGAAGAGTTTGGTTTTCAAAAGAAATATTTTTTGCAAAAATACGGGATATTTGGATGATTTTGAAGAAAAGATTTATATCGTTATTTTAATTTTATTTGTAGATAATTAATTACATTTGTCTTAACTCAAATCTATCAAATGAAGCGAACTTTACTCTTTTTTTTTCTCATAATTAACAGTTTAACTTTAGCTCAAAATAAAAACAAATCTCTTGGTTTTAAAGAAAACAAAGGTCAGATTATTGATCAAAAAGGAAAGTCAAATACAGCTGTAAAGTACTTATTAAGTTCTAATGGTTTGAATGTTCAGCTTAAGAAAAATGGATTTTCTTATGATATTTATGAAGTAAAAAAGAATCCTTCGTTAAATCCGAGACATGAAAATGTTTTGCCTTCACATTTTGAGAAAAGTAAAAAGGAGGAGCTTCCAGAATCTAGTTTGGAATATACTTTTCATAGAATTGATATTGATTTTCTGAATTCCAGTTCAAAAGTAGAATTGATCGCAGAAGAACCATCAGACGACTTTGAAAATTATTATAATATCCTAAATAAACCTGATGGTATTTTAGGAGTACACCAATATAAACAAATTACTTATAAAAATATTTATCCAAATATTGATATTGTATTTTCTATTCCGAAAGATCCGGAAAAAACAGTAGAATATAATTTTGTAATTCATCCTAAAGGAAAAATTTCTGACATTCAATTAAAATTTAATGGTGCTGAAACTGATCTGGTTGATAATAAAATCCAGATGAGTGTTCGTTTTGGAAAAATGGAAGAAACCCTTCCTTCGAGTTGGAGTGAAGAGGGAAATAGTAAAAAGGAAATTTATGTTAGTTATAAGAAGATTAAGAGAGCTGTTTATGGGTTTGATACAGTTAATGCTGTTGATGGAAAAACTATCATTATTGATCCTGTACCCATGAGACTTTGGGGAACTTATTATGGCGGAGCACAACCAGATTATGTATCATCTATTTGTACAAAAGATGATTTTGTATACATTTCAGGAACAACTTACAGTACAATCAATATTGCATCAACAGGATCAAATCAAAATAATTATGCATCAATTGGTAATTATGATTCTTTTTTTGCAAAACTAAACAGTGATGGTACAAGGATTTGGGGAACATACTATGGAGGATCAAGTACAGATGATATTTTTCAAATTAAAATTTCTAATTCTAATAACATCTATATAGTTGGAGCGTCTCTAAGTAATAATAACATTTCTACAGTTGGTAGCCATCAGCCAATTAAAAGCAAGTTTTATGATGGTTTTGTTGCTAAATTTGACAATAATGGTACCAGACAATGGGGAACTTATTACGGAGGCTTAGATAATGACAATATATATAGTATTACAGTTGATCCAAATGAAAACATTTACATTTGTGGTGCCACATTTAGTTATGAAAATATTTCTACTTCAAATGCGCATCAATTAAATATCATAAAATCATCAAATAATGCACGAGACGGATTTATAGCAAAATTAAATAAAGACGGGATAAGACAATGGGGAACTTATTACGGAGGAAATAATGATGATTCTATTTCTGACTCTAAAATTGATTCTAATGGAGATATTATTTTTTTAGGCTCTTCACAAAGCAGTAGTGGTATTTCAACAATAGGTTCTTTTAAAGAATTCAATGAAAATCAGGATAATTTTTTGGTCAAATTTTCACCCAATGGTAGTAGAAAATGGGGTACATATTTTGGAGGAGAAAAAACAGATTTATTTTATTACATTGGAATTGATGGAACAGATAACCTCTATTGCTTTGGAGAAACAAATAGCACTATAAATATTAGCACTCCAGGTTCTTTTCAGCAAAATTTTGTTGCAAATGGATTGGGTAAATGTGGAGGTATCATAAAATTTGATCCTAATGGATTCAAAATATGGGGTACTTATTTTTTTCCGGAAGCTTCTGGAGGATCTGTCACTAAAAATGGCTCTATTTATTTTATAGGAAGATACGAAAATGGTTTTATTACTACACCAAATACATATCAAGAAATTAAAAATGCAGGTACAGAATCTTACTTAGTAAAATTTAATACTGAAGGGCAAAGAGAATGGGCAACTTATTTTGGAGGAGAAAAGGCTGATAATGCAATAATGACTGACGTTGATAATAATTCCAATGTTTATCTTGCAGGAAGTACTAATAGTAAAACTAATATTGCTACTTCAAATACATATCAGCCAAATTTATACCAAGATATAAATGGTTTTACCCCAAATATTGCCGATGCTTTTTTGGTTAAATTTCAAGATTGTTTATCAAATCCCACAGTATCAAGCAACTCACCAGTCTGCATTGGTAAAACCTTAGAACTTAAAGCATCTGGAGGTATAAATTATTCATGGACAGGTCCAAATGGTTTTACGTCAACAGATCAAAATCCAACAATTACAAATACTTCAACTACTAATATTGGAGAATATAGCTGTTTAATTACAGGAACTGGTGGTTGTGATGATACAAAAAAAATCACTGTTGCTATTGGCGACGTTCAAGCTGCCGTTCCAGATATTGCAACTCTACCAACAATAACAGGAGATTGCCACACGACTATAACCACAATTCCTACAGCTACAGATATGTGTGCAGGTGCAATTACTGGTTCAACTACAAATCCTTTATCTTATAGTTTACCCGGAACTTATACAATTGTCTGGAACTATAATGATGGAAATGGCAATATCTCACATCAAAATCAAATGGTTACTATTACTCGTCAACCACTTCCGGTGGCAAATACCTCACAAAATTTATGCATCCAACAAAATGCAACATTGGCAAATATTCAAATCACAGGTCAAAATATAAAATGGTATAATGCTGCAGCTGCCGGAACACTTTTACCAAGTACAACCTTACTTCAAAATGATATAATCTATTATGCAACACAAACAATAAATGGTTGCGAAAGTGAAAGATTTGCAGTAACAGCAAAAATACAGAATACTTTACCTCCAACAGGAAATGCAAATCAATCTTTTTGTTCAGGACAAAATCCGACAATTGCAAATATTCAGATTAATGGAGATCTCATAAAATGGTACGATGCTGTGGTAAATGGAAATCCTTTATCAACATCAACGAATCTTCAGGATGGTAAAACTTATTATACTTCACAAACTGTAAATACTTGCGAAAGCGAAAGATTTGGCGTTACAGTTTCGATTGAAAATACACCTTCTGCTCCAACAGGAAATGCAAATCAACCCTTTTGCAAAAGTCAAAAAGCGACTTTAGATAATATTGCAATTTTTGGTCAAAATATAAAATGGTACGACACGAATTTTGCAGCAGCTGTTTTACCAAATACAACTTTATTGGAAAACAATAAAACATACTATGCCTCCCAAACAGTAGGTTGCGAAAGCGACAGAACGCCGATTTTGATTAAAGTTACTGATAGTACACTGCCAATAGCAAAAAACGATCAAAGTTTTTGTATTGATGAAAATGCAACAATTGCTGATATAAATATTAGTGGACAAGATCTAATCTGGTATGATAAAGCAACAGTTGGAAATAGTCTTTCAACAACAACAATACTTGAAAACAAAACTTATTTCGTTACCCAAACTATTAACAATTGCGAAAGTGAAAGAGTAGCAATTAATATAAAAGTACAAGACACAAAACCGCCAATTGCCAATTCACCGCAAGTATTTTGTATTCAAAAAAACGCCTTAATAGATAATATTGATATTGCGGGACAAAACATTAACTGGTACGAAAGTGCTTCTTCGAATATCAAATTATCAGAATTAACTCCAATTGAAAATGGAGCCACTTATTATGCCTCTCAAACTACAAATAGTTGTGAAAGTGACAAAATACCTGTAACTGTAAATATATCTGAAGCAACATTTGGTGATTGTATTAATTATGTAGACGAACTTCCGTTTCCTAAATTTTTTACTCCAAATAATGATGGTTTTAATGACATCTGGACTATAAATTTTGCTTATCTGGCTCCAAACACAGGAATTAGGATATTTGACAGATATGGGAAATTCATTAAAGAATTACCAATTAATGCTTCCTGGGACGGAACTTATAGTGGTCAGGATGAACCCGCTTCAGATTATTGGTTTGTAGTTACCAGACTGAATGGGAAAGAATTCAGAAGTCACTTTAGCTTAAAGCGATAAAAGTTTACATTTATACAAAAGAAGTCCGTCTAATACTATTAAAACTGACTTTTTAATTATCAGATAAAAATATTTTAAAACTTATGTATTTTTTTAGACACAAATAAAAGTGCCAAAACTGTAATTACTGCAGCAATTGACAAATAATATCCAACATAAGTTAAACCGTAATGGGTAGCAAACCAAATGGCAATCATAGGTGCAAATGCTGCACCAATAATTCCGGCCAAATTAAATGTTAGAGAAGCACCGGAATAACGCACTTCAGTTGGGAATAATTCTGAAAGAAAAGTTCCAAGTGGTCCGTAAGTCAACCCCATCAAGGTCATTCCAAGACATAAAAAAATCGTAATAAAAGTTACGCTTCCGGAATCTAAGAAAGCTGCAAACAAAAATCCAAAAAAAACAATGGCTATCGACACCGCTATCAAAACTTTTCTTCTTCCAAATTTATCTGCGATTATAGCCGAAATCGGAATCGAAAACCCAAAAAACAGAACTGAGAAAAGCTGAATTATCAAAAAATCACGTCTTGCAAATCCGAGATTGGTAGTCGCCCAACTCAAACTAAAAACAGTCATTAAATAAAATACCACAAAAGTAGTTACCGCAGCAAATGTGCCGAAAATTAATTCTTTCTGATACTTTTTTAGAATGGTTACAAGTGGAATTTTGACTTGTTCTTTGGCTTCAACAGACTGAACAAACGATGGCGTTTCTGTAATTTTCAATCGGATATAAAACCCTACAACTACCAAAACAGAGCTCGCAATAAACGGAATTCTCCATCCGTAGTCAAAAAATTGTTCGTTGGTCAAAACATCTCCTAAAATCAAAAATGTGCCACCAGAAAGCAATAATCCGATTGGCGCACCCAATTGTGGAAACATTCCGTACCAAGCACGTTTGTTAGGAGGAGCATTCTCGATGGCCAATAAAACTGCTCCACCCCACTCGCCACCTAAACCCAGTCCTTGACCAAACCTGCAAACCGTCAATAAAATGGGTGCCAATATGCCGATACTGGCATAAGTAGGCAGTAAACCAATACAAACCGTAGAGACTCCCATAGTTAATAAAGCCACGACCAAGGTAGTTTTTCGTCCAATTTTATCACCATAATGACCAAAAACCGCCGAGCCTATAGGTCTTGCAAAAAAAGCAACTGCAAACGTAGCGAGCGATTCTATTACCGAAGTGGTCGAATCTGAACCAGGAAAAAACAATTGCGGAAAAACCAATACTGCCGCATTGGCGTAAATATAAAAATCAAAAAACTCAATGGTAGTACCAATTAAACTGCCAAAAAGAACATGTTTTAGAGAGTTCTCTTGCTTAGGATTATTTTTCATGTGGTTCGAAAAGATTTAGTAAATAGACCTTAAAAGTCTATTTAATTTTTGAAAGTAACAAATATTTAGTTCCGCTTTTTTTTGGTAATTTAGCAACAAATAAAAATCAATATGCCAACCGACTGTATCAGCTATCAAAACTCTGGATATTTCTCGACTTTGATACACGATTATTTAGAGCAAAAATCAGATTTAAACTCCCTATATAATCATTTTCCAACACTGGAAAACTTTGAAAAACAAATCGCTGAAAAGCAAAAAAATTTCGATAACTCGAATAGAATTCCTTTGGTTGAAACCTTAAAAAAGCAATACCAAAACATCAAAATTTCAGATGCGACCCAGCAAAATATCGGACTACTAGAGCATTCCAATACTTTTACTATTACCACAGGTCATCAGCTGAATTTGTTTAGCGGACCTTTGTACTTTTTATATAAAATTATTTCGACAATCAATCTTACCAAAGAATTAAAATCGAAATATCCTGCTCATAATTTTGTACCCATCTACTGGATGGCGACTGAAGATCATGATTTTGAAGAAATTAATTATTTTAATTTTAAAGGAAAAAAATTCCGTTGGAATAAGGAAAGTACAGGACCGGTAGGAAGACTTTCTACAGAAGGTTTAATCGAGTTTTTGGAGATTTATTCTAAAGAATTGGGCGCCAGTACCAATGCGAATTATCTAAAAAAACTATTTGAAGAAGCCTATTTGCAACATGAAAATTTAGCCGATGCCACCCGTTTTTTAGCCAATAGTTTGTTTGCCGCACAAGGTTTAGTCATTTTGGATGCTGATGATGCGCATTTAAAAAGAGCCTTCATTCCTTACATAAAAGAAGAATTAATAAAACAAACTTCTTTCAAAACGGTTCAGAAAACAATCGAACAACTAAAAAACTATACGGTACAGGTTAATCCTCGTGAAATCAATTTATTTTATATCGAAGACACTTTGCGTGAACGAATTGTTTTTGAGAATGACAAATACATCGTCAACGGTACTACAACATCATTTTCAGAAGAAGAAATTCTACATTTAGTAGAGAATCATCCAGAGAAATTCAGTCCCAACGTAATCATGCGTCCCTTGTATCAGGAAATCATTCTCCCTAATTTGTGCTACATTGGCGGAGGTGGAGAAATTGCTTACTGGCTGGAATTAAAATCTTTTTTTGACGCCGTAAACATTACTTTCCCGATGCTTTTGGTGCGAAACTCAGTACTTTTAACCACAGAAAAACAAGTAAAAAAAGCAGACAAATTAGGTTTAAGCTGGCAAGATTTATTTGCCAAACCAGCCGATTTGATCAATGCGATTACACATAGACTATCTCCATTTCCAATTGATTTAACGCCTCAAAAAGAAATTTTAGCTCAACAATTTCAGCACCTTTCAGCATTGGCGCAACAAACCGATAAATCTTTTATTGGTGCTGTAAAAGCGCAGGAAGTCAAGCAAACAAAAGGCTTAGAGAATTTGGAGAAACGTTTATTAAAAGCACAAAAAAGAAATCTAAGCGACCAATTACAGCGTGTTATCGATCTGCAATGTGAATTGTTCCCCAATAAAAGTTTGCAGGAACGTCAAGCGAATTTTTCAGAATTTTATCTCGAAAAAGGCGAGCAATTGATTCCGCTTTTATTGCAAAAACTCAAACCTTTGGCAACTAATTTTGACATCATCACCATTTAGTTTTGTATTTATTTGCTAAAACATCAATTCGTGAAGTTTTAATTATGAATTAATTAAAAACAATTCATAAAAAAGTCTATTTTTGCACAAAATTTAAAAATCGCAAGAAAATGGCAACAAATAGAACTTTTACAATGATCAAGCCGGATGCTGTAGCAAACGGACACATCGGGAATATCTTAGCAATGATTACAAACGGAGGTTTCAAAATCGTTTCTTTAAAATTAACACAATTAACTGTAGCTGATGCTCAGGCATTTTATGCAGTACACGCTGCAAGACCATTCTACGGAGAGTTGGTTGAATTTATGTCACGCGGACCAATCGTTGCTGCTATTTTAGAAAAAGAAAACGCAGTAGAAGATTTCAGAACTTTAATTGGAGCTACAAATCCAGCTGAAGCTGCTGAGGGAACTATTCGTAAAGCATACGCTACTTCTATTGGAGAAAATGCAGTACACGGTTCTGATAGCGACGAAAATGCCGCTATCGAAAGCGCATTTCACTTTGCTGGTAGAGAGCAGTTTTAATCATTTTAGATTTTAGAGTTCAGAGTTTAGATTTTAGATTACTGAACTTAACAATCACAAAAAAAATCCATTTCGTTTGAAATGGATTTTTTTATTGAAAATTTCGAAAAATCTAAAATCTAAAATCTAAAATCATCGCAGCACCACATCCTTAACCACATCACGACCCAATTCTTCATTGATCATTTTTACAATTTTAGACTTTCCGTGACTCAGTTCTTCTCTCAAAACAGCCGAACCCAGTTCTACATACAGCGTACTTCCCTTCAACACTATATTTTTAGTATACGTATTTACGCCGTTTCCCATCAATTGTCGCCAAGCTTCCTTCACATCTATTTGATCCATTCCTGGCTGTAGCTTATTGACCTGAATAATTTGTTGCAAAACCGCTCCAATCGTACTTTCATTATTTAGTCTTTTCGCCATCTTTTAGTAAATTTATCGGTCCTGCTTTTTTATAATGATATTCTTTGTTTTCTTTATTTTTAGCTACAAATTCTTTATCAGAAATTGCAATTATTTCCTCACTCCACTTGGCATACGCTGTTTTATAATCCAGAAAAGTTTTTTCTCCGTCAAAACGTACCGTGACATTTTCGAAAGAATCACTTGTCAAAAAAGTTCCGTCAAATTGTGGCATAACTTTCTTCCTAAATCCTTTATTATTCTTGATTTCAAAATAATCAAAACTCTCATTCATACCGTAATTCTTCTCTTCACCCTTCTCAAAAACTACTTTTTCAATTTCCCAATAACCATTTAGTTTTGCAATATCCTCCGACTTAATTTCCTGCTTACAGCTTATCATCAAAACTGATACAAACAAAATTATAAACGATTTTTTCATGTTTTTATTTTTTAAAATTAGACCTTCTCGCACCAAATATCTAAAGTATCGGGAGCTATTTCCTGCTGTCCGACTCTATCTTTTGTGGCGAACCCCGCCACAAAAGGATGCCGCTCCCATCAGGGCTAGGACTCCAGTTTTCAGAATATTATTTTGCAGACTACAAAGTTAACCTTATAAAATTCAAAAGAAATAAAAAAACACCAAACACATTAAACTATTTTGCATATTTTTGGTCAAACCCCAAACCAAAAACAAAAACCATGACCAAAAACATTTGTAAAATCCTGATCCTGTTCACGTTCTTCAGCTGTAGCAAAGAAGACAACGACACAACCACAACCACCAATCAAACCATGTATTTTCCACCTTTAACAGGAACTACTTGGGAAACGCAATCTATTTCCGACCTCAAATGGAATCAAAATGCTGTACAACCGCTTTTAGATTATCTCGAGCTTAAACATTCCAAATCATTCATTGTTTTGGTGAACGGCCGCATTGTTTTAGAAAATTATTTCAATGGTCATACCGCCAGCACCAACTGGTATTGGGCAAGTGCCGGAAAAACACTCACCTCGACCGTGACAGGAATTGCACAACAAGAGAATTTACTCAACATCAATAATAAAGTATCGCAATATATTGGTACCGGCTGGACAAGCGAAACTTTGGCCAAAGAAAACCTCATTACGTGCAAAAACCTGCTCACCATGACTTCAGGTGTAGACGACACCACTGACGAAGTTGACCCAGCAAGTTTGATTTACAAAGCAGATGCTGGAACCCGCTGGGCATATCATAATGTCTATGTAAAACTACAGGATGTAGTCGCTCAGGCAAGCGGACAAACTTGGGGGAATTATTTTAACACCAAATTACGAGACAAAATCGGAATGAACGGCAATTGGGTTCAGATTGACGTAAACAGTGTCTACATGAGCAACTCAAGAAGTATGGCGCGTTTTGGCCTCCTAATGCTCAATAAAGGAAAATGGGACAACAATACAATCCTTAATGAAACTTTCTTTAACGAAGCAACAAATACTTCGCAAAACATCAATTTAGGATATGGTTATTTGTGGTGGCTGAACGGAAAAAGCAATTATCATTTACCACAATCACAACTTACTTTTCCAGGAAGTATTATTCCGACCGCACCAAACGATATGTTTATGGCACTGGGCAAAAACGATCAGAAAATATATGTTATTCCGAGTAAAAAAATGGTAATTATCAGAATGGGAGACGCTGCAGATGATGTCAATCTTGCTTTGTCTGATTTTGACGAAACTTTATGGGAGAAAATTAGCGCTTTGTACAAGTAACTTTGTATAAATTCTAAAAAATAAATCCCAAATCCCAACTTTAAAATTGGAATTTGGGATTTAGAAATATTGATTTTTTTATTATAAAATCTTAATTCGATTAATTTTATCGCTTCGTGCGTATTCTTTTTAGCATTCCGACAAAAAAGAAAATCAGTCCTACAACCAATAAAACATAATAAAAAGACAAACTTTTGCCTTTAAGTACATTGGCCAAAACAAAACACACCACACTTGCAAAATAAAACGTAACTGGTGTTAAATTTTTTAAAGAAGAAAAACTCATTCTACAATTATTTAAAGAAACTATCAACAAATTCATATTTATTAAAGACCTGTAAATCTTCAATTCCCTCACCAATACCAATGTATTTTACAGGAATCTGAAACTGGTCAGAAATACCAATAACAACACCGCCTTTTGCTGTTCCGTCTAATTTTGTCACGGCAAGAGAAGTAACTTCAGTAGCGGCAGTAAATTGTTTGGCTTGCTCAAAAGCATTTTGACCCGTAGAACCATCCAAAACCAAGAGCACATCATGTGGTGCATCGGCCACCACTTTTTGCATTACACGTTTTACTTTGGTCAACTCGTTCATCAAATTGATTTTATTGTGCAAGCGTCCGGCAGTATCGATAATCACGATATCGGCATCTTGAGCCACCGCAGATTGCAAGGTATCAAAAGCAACAGAAGCAGGATCGCTGCCCATATTTTGCCTTACAATAGGAACATCCACACGATCAGCCCAAACTTGTAATTGATCGATCGCTGCGGCACGAAAAGTATCTGCAGCACCCAAAACCACTTTATAACCCGCTTTTTTAAACTGATACGCCAGCTTGCCAATTGTAGTCGTTTTACCAACACCATTTACACCAACGACCATTAAAACATATGGTTTTTTATCTTTCGGAATCTCAAATTCGGTGGCTTCGCCTCTGTTGGTTTCAGATAACAAAGCACCAATTTCGTCACGAAGTATTTGGTTTAATTCTTCTGTTCCTAAATATTTATCATCGGCAACGCGTTTCTCGATTCGCTTAATAATTTTAAGTGTCGTGTTTACGCCAACATCTGAGGCAACCAAAATTTCTTCGAGGTTGTCCAGAACATCGTCATCGACTTTAGATTTTCCGGCAACTGCCTTGCTTAATTTTGAAAAGAAAGTAGTTTTTGATTTTTCGAGACCTTTGTCTAAAGTCTCTTTTTTATCAGTAGAAAATAATTTTTTAAAAAAACTCATTTTTTGTAGATTAATTTAAGATTGGAGACTTCTTATATTTCTAAATAATCTGAAGCCTGAAAATTGAAAAAAAGCACCATTGTTTTAGACTAGCCCCGACAGTAGCGATATCCTTTGTTTGCCTTCTTTAGGCAGACAAAGATATAGCGGATGGCGGGAATCATGTTTAAAAAAAGCCAATTGCTGTGCTTCTAAAAAATTTTAGACAAATATAAAAATAAAAAAGCTACTTTCGGAATGAAAGTAGCTTTTCTATATAATGTGATTGTTATTATTTCTTTTTCAAGAAAGTGTCCACTTCTTCAGGAGCCATAATAGATTCTACGAATGTATAAGCGCCAGTTTTAGGAGATTTCACCATTTTGATGGCTTTTGATAATCTCTTAGAAGCTGTTTGTAACGATGCTACGGTTTTCTTTGCCATGATTCAAATGTTATTGAAATTAATAAAAAACCAAATGTTTCCACCTGAGATTTTATCAAACCTCTAATTATTACTTAATTTCTTTGTGAACAGTTACACGCTTCAAGATTGGATTAAATTTTTTAATCTCTAATCTGTCTGGAGTATTTTTTTTGTTCTTTGTTGTGATGTATCTTGAAGTCCCTGCAACACCTGTAGTCTTGTGCTCAGTACATTCTAAAATTACCTGGATTCTATTACCTTTCTTTGCCATCTTGCTATCTATTTATTTAGGAAAAGATTATTTGATAAATCCTTCTG
This sequence comes from Flavobacterium flavipigmentatum, assembly GCF_020911905.1. Classification (NCBI taxonomy): domain Bacteria; kingdom Pseudomonadati; phylum Bacteroidota; class Flavobacteriia; order Flavobacteriales; family Flavobacteriaceae; genus Flavobacterium; species Flavobacterium flavipigmentatum. The sequence continues at coordinate 4,290,072 of NZ_CP087133.1, forward strand.
ACTGCGCTTTTTTCAAAACAGCAGAAATTCCATTTTTATTAATTGTTTTTATCGTAGATGCTGCTACTCTAAGAGTAATCCATCTATCTTCTTCTGGAAGATAAAAACGCTTCTTAACTAAGTTTACAGAAAATTTTCTCTTAGTTTTGTTCATAGCGTGAGAAACGTTATTTCCTACCATCGCTCTTTTACCTGTAAGGTCACAAACTCTTGACATTATACTTATCTTTTATCGTTATTCAAAATCAGGGTGCAAAGAAAAGAAAAATAAACGATTGAAACAAAAAATTAATGCACATTTTTTAAAATTTCTTTCTGTAATATTTCAAAACTCTTAAACGTGGCTCTATCTATCACTTTTTCACGTGGTTGACCAAAATTAAATTCTTCTACAATTATATCATTTGGGGTTGCAATTGCAAGAAAAACCGTTCCGATTTCGGCATCTGAGTCTCCTTTTGTAGGTCCTGCATTACCTGTTGTGGCAATTGCATAGTCGGTTTTAAGTATCTGTTTCACATTCAAAGCCATAGCCTTTGCAACCTCAGCACTTACCACCGAATATTTATCAATCAAATCTTGCGAGATCCCGAGAACATTCACTTTTATCTCTGTTGCATACGAAACCACCGTGCCTTTATAATATTTTGATGCTCCGGGAACAGCTGATAAAACAGAACCAATTTTTCCGCCTGTAAGGCTTTCTGCAGTCGAAATAGTTCTATTTTGTTTGGCTAACATTCTTCCTACAATCACCTCGATCGTTTCGTTTTCTTCGTAACCTACTATAATATCGTTAATTATAGCATCTAGTGATTGTATATTGGTTTCAAGAGCTGTTTCTAACATTTCTTTGTCTGTTCCTCGGGCAGACAGACGCAGGCGTACCCTTCCTGGGCTTGGCAGATATGCCAGTTTGATAAAATCGGGCAAATTATTTTCCCAATCTTCTATACGTTCTGCCACCATACTCTCGCCTTGACCATACGTTAGAATGGTTTTATGAATGATATAAGGGCGTTTGTATTCGCGAACAATTTTTGGAATTATTTCGTTTTCGACTAAATATTTCATTTCGTACGGAACCCCCGGAAGAGACACAAAAACGGTGTTTTCTTTCTTCATCCACATTCCGGGTGCGGTACCTACCTGATTGTGCAATACATTACAAGTTGAAGGAACAAGAGCCTGATCTTTATTTAATTGTGAAATAGGACGTTTGTAAAAACCTTCTATCAATTGGGTTACGTGCGCTAGTACTTCTGGATTTACGACCAAATTGTCATCAAAATATTCGCAAAATGTTTTTTTGGTCACATCGTCTTTTGTTGGCCCTAATCCTCCGGTTACGATAACAACATCTACTTTGTTTTGCAATTGTGCAAAAGTGTCCAGAATATGTTTTTTATCATCGCTTATCGAAATCATTTCTGTGACTTCTACGCCTATTTTGTCGAGTGATTTGGCAATAAAGCCAGAATTTGTATCAATAATTTGGCCTATTAAAATTTCGTCTCCGATAGTAATGATGGTTGCTTTCATGTGTGTGCTATTTTTTTCTGACCCGATTATAAGCCATTATTTAAGATGAATGTGGTCGTGACAAATTGCGTGAGGGGTTGAAACGGCATCCTTTTGTGACGAAAAAAACGTCTGGACAACCAAAAAACGTTATGGAACAAAAGATACAGCAAAAAACCCGACCCTATTTTTGACCTGATTTTTATCGGGCAAAAATAGGGTCACGCCCAAATGCTAAAGATCAAAGTCTTTTTTGATTTCTTTGATTGCTTCTTTTACTTGTATTTTGATACTTTTGAAAGTCTCGATGATCTCTTTTTTCTTGCCCTCTGCTTTTGTCCAGGCTTCTACTTGCAGAATCTCTTCAAAAGCGACATTTAGACCCATTAAATCCAGAGTAGGTTTTACCTTGTGTGCATAAGCATAAGCATGTTTATGGTCTTTTTTCTTTATTCCTTCTCTGATTTCTTTTAGGTCTTCAGGAACTTCGTTAACAAATAATGTCAGGATGTCTTTTACAAAATCCGGATCATTATCTGAGAGTGCGTATACTTTTGAAAGGTTGTATTTTAAAGCCATTATTTTACTTGTATTCTAAATAATTTTTTATCTTCTAAAAAGCCTTCTAAAACATCGTTTGGTTTTACAGCAGCAACACCTTCGGGGGTTCCTGTAAAAATAATATCGCCAATTTTGAGTGTAAAATACTGCGATACATACGAAATAAGCTCATCTATTTTCCACAACATTAGGCTTGAATTTCCTTTTTGAACTATTTCAGAATTATTCGTTAATCCAAATGTAAGATTTTCCATCGAAGCAAAATCAGTTTTGGGTAAAAAATCACCGATAACCGCAGAACCATCAAATGCTTTTGCTTTTTCCCAAGGCAATCCTTTTTCTTTTAGTCTGGCTTGCAAATCTCTGGCTGTAAAATCGATTCCTACGCTTATTTCGTCATAATATTTATATGCAAACTTAGGTTCGATGTACTTTCCAACCTTACTAATTTTAACAATAATCTCGATTTCATGATGTACATCCTGCGAAAATTCGGGAATTACAAACGGATGTTGTTTTAGTAATACAGCAGAATCCGGTTTCATAAAAACCACCGGTTCAGCTGGTCGCTCATTTTTTAATTCTTCAATATGATTGGTATAATTTCTACCGATACAGATGATTTTCATTCTTTTTATGAGTTGTTAAGTTGTTAAGTGACTAAGACTCTAAAAACTAGAACTTAGCATCTCAGAAGCTTAGTCACTCAGCACCTTATTTCGTATTTAATTTTCTTAATTTAATAGCCGTCAGGACTTTTTTGGTATACAAAGGAAAATCAGCATTTTGAATCCAGCTAAAATATCCTGGTTCGGTTTGCAGCACTTTGTCTACTTTTGCGCCTTTGTGCTTCCCAAAAGTAAAAATTTCTTCGTTATCATTATCAAAAGCGATCATTCCTGCAAAATCGGCGATCTTTTTTCGGGTTGTAAATTCTGACAAGGATTTCATATCATTTTCCAATTCAGGATAACGATCTAATTGTGCTTTTAAAATCTCGTAAGTCGCCATTGTATCAGCTTCTGCCGAATGCGCATTTTCGAGGCTTTTTCCGCAGTAAAATTTTAATGCGGCACTCAGCGTGCGCTCTTCCATTTTATGAAAGATCGTCTGCACGTCGACAGAGACTTTATTTTTCATATCAAAATCAACTCCGGCACGCAGTAATTCTTCTGCCAGCAACGGAATATCAAAACGATCCGAATTGAATCCACCCAAATCGCTGTCTTTAATCATATTATAGACTTGCGGAGCCAACTCATTAAAAGTAGGTTCATTGGCTACTTTTTCATCTGTAATACCGTGCACAGCCGTTGTTTGCGGCGGAATTGGAATAGTCGGATTCACCAACCATGTTTTACTTTCTTTATTTCCGTTTGGAAAAACTTTCAATATCGAAATTTCTACTATCCTATCTTTTCCAATATCAATTCCCGTTGTTTCAAGATCAAAAAAGCAAATTGGTTTGTTGAGTTTCAGTTCCATTTTTTATTTTATAAGATTACAAATGTAATTTTTAAAGCCGAATTTTTCCTATTTTATTCACTTTTTTTGGTCATAAAATCATTTGATTTTACTTCAAAACTCACAAAAAAGAATCTTCAAATCTAATTTTTTCAGAATTGTTTTACTTTTTAAACAAATAAAAAAACCCAATAAACTCTACTGAATTTATTGGGCGATATTTTAAGTCTAAAACTTTTTAGAAATCTCTGTCTACATCAAAAGCTTCCAGATATTCTGCTACTCTTTTTACAAAACTTCCTCCTAAAGCACCATCTACCACTCTGTGATCGTAAGAGTGCGACAGGAACATTTTCTGGCGAATTCCGATAAAGTCACCTTCTGGAGTTTCAATAACCGCAGGCACTTTACGAATAGCACCCAAAGCCAGGATTCCCACCTGAGGCTGATTGATAATTGGGGTACCAAACACACTACCAAATGTCCCTACGTTTGTTACGGTGTAAGTTCCGCCTTGTGTATCATCCGGTTTAAGTTTTCCTGCTTTTGCACGATTACCTAAATCATTTACCGCTTTTGCCATTCCAACCAAATTTAACTGATCCGCATTTTTAATAACAGGCACAATTAAATTTCCGTTGGGTAAAGCAGCCGCCATACCTAAGTTAATATTTTTCTTTTTGATGATATATTCACCATCAACAGAGATATTCATTCCTGGAAAATCTTTTAATGCTTTTGCAACAGCTTCCATCATAATAGGCGTAAAAGTAAGCTTCTCGCCTTCTCTTTTTTCAAAAGCAGTTTTTACTTTATCTCTCCATTTTACGATATTCGTTACATCAACCTCTATAAAAGATTGCACGTGAGCCGATGTTTGCACCGAAGCGATCATGTAACCTGAGATTAGTTTACGCATTCTGTCCATTTCGATAATCTCGTCGCCTCCGTTTACAGAAACCGGAACCGCTTGTTGGCTTTTTTGAACCACTGGCGCTACCGCTTTAGGAGCTGCCTCCTCAATTTTAGGCGCCACTACCTCAACTTTTGCAGCTGTTTCTACTTTTGGCGTGATATTACCAGCCTTGCGATCCTCAACATATTTAAGAATATCCTCTTTGGTCACACGACCGTCTTTTCCTGAACCTGCAATATTTTCTAATTCGGAAACAGAAACTGCTTCTTCTTTTGCAATATTTTTTACTAATGGAGAATAAAATTTATCAGAACCTGAAAAATCTTGTGGAGCAGCAACCACTTCTTTTGCCACTTCGATGTTTTTTTCAATCTCAGCAATCTCATCAGGAACAGCAGTCTCTATAACCGCTTTCGTTGTTGGAGCATCACCATCTGTTTCGATAATTGCGATGGTTTGACCAACCTGAACCAAGTCATCCTTACCAAATAATTGCTCAACCAAAATACCCGATACTTCGCTCGGCACTTCGCTATCAACCTTATCAGTTGCAATTTCAAGTACCGCTTCATCAGCTTCAATTTTGTCTCCTACTTCTTTCAACCAATTTGTAATAGTTGCTTCAGCGACACTTTCTCCCATTTTAGGAAGTTTTAATTCAAATCTTGCCATATTATTAACCTAAAAGGTGATTTTGATTTTCAGATTGCGAAATTACTGAATATTTTAAATATAAATTACATTTAATATAATTTTTTACTTGATTTTTATAATTTGCCCCCTGTCATTTCTTGAATCACTTCCAATAACAAAATTGGCGTTTTTGGGTAAAATTTTAAAAGTAATGCTCTTATCTTTAAGAGTTTCTATGATTTTGATACATTTTTTGAATGAAACATATTGATTATCTAAAATAATCTCTACCCTTTTACCTCTAAAAATCAGTGACGAATTTACCATTTTTTCTTTTTTGAAATCGATAATAGCTACTTTATTTTTAAAAACAAAGGACAATTTTTCAGTCAATTTTAGATCCGAAGAGTACAAAACATAACTTTCGGGCACTGGTTTTGACTTTTGTTTTCCCTGAAACCATTTTGCCACAGAAAAAAACACAATTCCAATTTGAATAAAAAAAGTAAAAAACCATGATTGCTTAAAATGCTTTTTATAAAAAAAACGCATAGCCTGTTGAAAATGGCTCATGTATTTATCGTCTTTAACGGTACTTTCTCCCTTATAATGAATAACTGTGGTTTCATGAAAATAATAATTTGTTTTTTGCTTTTGCAGCACCCTGTAAGACAAATCGATATCATCTGCATACATAAAACATTTTTCATCAAAACCCTCTAGATCATGATACAAATCGCGTTTCATTAGCATAAAAGCGCCTACCAAAATAGCGACTTTTCCAGTTTGATTTTCACCTAAATTTTGCGCATAATATTGATTAAAGAACTTCTGTTTTGGAAACACTTTGTATAACCCAAAAATCTTAGTAAAAGCCACCCACGGAGTTGGAACCCCACGCTTGCTTTCTGGTAGAAAAGCTCCAGTTCCATCAATTAATTTACAGCCGACAATTCCTAAATTGATCTGCCTTTCGGCGAAAGCCAGAATTTTGGTAAAAGTATCTTCTGCGACAACTGTATCCGGATTTAAAATACAAACATATTCTCCTTTTGCATGCTCTACTCCTATATTATTGCCTTTTGGAAAGCCAAAATTATCTTTGTTTTGAATAAGTTTGACTTTCGGAAATCGCTCCTGCAACATCAAAACACTATCATCATCCGAATTATTATCAACTACAATGATTTCCGCATCAAGCGAAATAAGCGCTTCCTGAACACTCAAAACACAGAGTTCCAAAAAATAACGCACATTATAATTAAGGATAACAACAGATAATTGCATAAAAAATTTAACTGATTTTTTTGGTGAAGTTAGAAATTTTCGGCCAAATCCAATCTCAAAGTACAATCGTTTTTGGCAAAATTTCTCCCCTTTCTATATTCTTCATCACAACCTACAAAATGATTCTTTGCAGATTTAAAGTTTTAATCTAAAACAAAAACCAATATGAAGTACAATACTGAAGGAATATCTTATTTTTGAAATATGAAAAACCTAAAAACCACTTTTTTTCTGATACTTGTTTGCATGAATACTACCTACGCGCAAATTTCAGGTTGTACCGATCCGCTTTCTAAAAATTACAATTCAAATGCAACGGTAAATGACGGAAGTTGTGAATATAAAAATTTCAAAATAAAACCAAAATATTCAATAAAATTGAGTGATTCAATAAAAGAAACTTCTGGATTAGTTGCTTTTGATAATTTGCTTTGGACACATAATGACGATCATGACACGACAATCTACGGCATGGATAGCAAAGGAAAAATTCGTAAAAAATTTATTTTAGAAAAAGTAAAAAATAACGACTGGGAGGAAATTTCGCAAGACAGCAGCTATTTGTACATAGGCGATTTTGGCAATAATGCAGCTGGAAACAGAAGAGATTTACATATTTTAAAAATTGAGAAAAAATCATTTTTGGATAGAAAGCCGATCATCGACACTATTTCGTTTACGTATTCTGATCAAACCGATTTTTCTTTACAAAAAGGCAACCAGACCAATTTTGACTGCGAATCATTTATTGTTTCAAAAGACAGTATTTATTTGTTTACCAAACAATGGACCGCTTCTAAAACCAGTATTTACAGCCTACCCAAACAATCTGGAAATCATACTGCGCAACTAAAAAATACGCTTGACACACAAGGTTTAATAACAGGCGCTACATTTTTAGAATCTAAAAAACGAATTGTACTTTGTGGTTATTCAAAAACTGGAAAACTATTTTTATACCTATTATACGATTTTAAAAACAATGATTTTTTGTCTGGAAACAAAAGAAGAATTAATCTTAAACTACCGTTTCATCAGATAGAAAGCATCGCAACCGAAGATGGTTTGCACTATTATTTAACAAATGAAGCGCTGATGCGAAAACCAATTTTGAACATACAGCAACAAATTCATCGCATAGATTTAAGTTCTATACTAAACTCGTACCTTAATCAATAATTCACAAATAGCAGTATAATACCGTTTACTCTACAAAAAAGTTATGTTTTGTAAAACATTTACATCTTATAATTTAACAAATTTTAGAGATAATGATGGGTTGTTTTTTAAACGAATAAAATATATTCCGCTAGTAAATTTAGAAACATCTATTTTATCATTATTTGATATTGTTGCTATTTTAACTAGTTGTCCAACTGAATCATATATTTGAATTTCTTCTTTTTCAGAACTATTTAATTGAATTTTAATAAAATCAGATGCAGGGTTTGGATAGATTGATAAATTATTTTTAAAAGAAAAATCCTGCATTCCGAGTGTATTTAAGTTAACTGTCTGCAATAAATTATTGAATCCTGTTGCTGATTCCCAAGTGCCATTATTTGCAAATTGAATACTATAATCTGAATTTGAAGATAAGAGAGATTCTTTATCGGGCATCCAAAGATAAAATTGAAATACTCCAGTTATTCCCGGATTAAAATTTTGTGTAATTGAAATTGAATTTTCCCATGTTCTAATATCAGTATTTAATAAACGAGTTGTTAATGAATTTGTTGCTGTATTTTTCATTATCAAATAAACATCTCGTTGCTTAAAAGGTCTTGCGTTACCAACATTTGTAATATTCAATGTCAAATTAAAGTTTGAACCATTTGATTGTACTGTTGAAGAATTCAAAACAAATCTATAACCCAAGTTTTTAAGTATTTTATCATATTGACTTGCATTAATTTGATTCCAAAAATCAGGATGATAATCCCTGTTCAAAGTTGTCCAATTAGTTAAACCCATTTCATATACAGCATTATCGCCTTTAGTTCTATAACCATTATCGCAAGTGTTTAATCCGTTAGTTTCTCCGGTCATTGGCAAATAATTCGTCTCATTAGATAAATAATTATAGTCTGGCGTACCAACAGGATTAGTACATTCATCAGCACTGAATGTTCCCATGTCACCATAATTATTTAAAAAAGCATCATTATAAAATCCTATTCTTGCATTTGCATTTTGTTGATAAGCAGTGGCAGGGGTTAACTGAGTTGTTCCGTACATGGTCTGTTTTATGCCAACATACCTAACCTGAATTGGTATTTCAATTGGAGTCATGGCTAACATTGCGTCTATTATCTCTTTTCTATTGCCCCATTGGATAGCCGATATGGCGCCATCTGTTCCATACTCGCTTGAGTTTGTATAATACCATTCACCCCAAGTGCCAATAAATCCTGCCTGAAGCGAAAAAATAACATCTTTATTATTGGTTAATAAAGAAGAAAGCTGAGAAATATGCGTTAATATTTGTGCTTTTGTGGGCTGCTGAGCAACCGTTCCTTCAGAATTAGAATAAGCAAATCTGACAATAACTTTAAACCCTGCTGATCTTATATTATTAAAATCAGTTTGCATATTATTCAAAAAAGTCGAATTGATGTTTGAATTCATAAAAGCATCCAACAAATAATAGCGGTATACAACAGTTACTTTGTCAGTGCTGTTTTTCCAACTATTTAAAGTTGCAACTGGGAGATTATTTGCGCCAACTGTTGTTGCATAGTTAGTTCCACTTATAGAATATTTTTGTAAACCTCTTTCTGGATTGGCAATTACACTTGTAGAAGCTGTATAATTAACGGTTTGCCCCATTACAGCTACTTGGCTGATTATTAAAAAAAGAAATAAAAAAGTTTTTTTCATTATTCTTGTTTTGAAATTTTGTTAAATTTTAAGCTTGCTGTAGTTGTTATGCAAATGGTCAAATATAATAAAAGTAAATATTAAAAACAGTATCTTTTTATAAGCTTAATCATATAATAAAGAAAGAGTTCAGACCAAAACACGTTATCAGTTTCATTACAAAGCTTTATTTCAGAAGCTATTTTCTTAGAATAGTAGATTAAAGCATCGATTTTTGATTTCTTTATAAAATCGACCTCGAAATATTACGAATAATAAGTACAAGAGAGTATTTACTAATTGTGTTTTTCAAAATCTATTTGATATTAAAAGTCACCTTATCTTTTACAATTGAACGTTACTGTAAAGCTATTTTTTTCTTTGATTCAAAAAGGTATCTTTGCACGGTCTAAATTAAACTCCTATTTAAAATTAGAGACCTAATTGCAGACCTCTTAGTTTTAAATAAACAATAAAGCCCTATTTTAGGCACTATTACAACATGAATTACCTATCTGTAGAAAATATATCGAAGTCATTTGGTGAAAGAACCCTTTTTGACAACATCTCATTCGGAATCAATAAAGACCAAAAAATTGCTTTTATTGCCAAAAATGGCTCCGGAAAAACGACCATTATGAGCATTATCAATGGTTTGGACGAGCCTGATACTGGACAAGTGGTTTTGAGAAAAGGAATCAAGATGGCGTTTCTCTCTCAGGACAATAACTTGCAGGAAGAACTTACTATTGAAGAAAGTATTTTTGCATCGGATAACGAAACCTTAAAAGTAATTGAAGCCTACGAAAAAGCACTTGAAAATCCAGATGACGGAGAAGCGTATCAAAAAGCTTTTGACGGCATGGATCAGCACAATGCCTGGGATTTTGAGACCCAATACAAACAAATTTTATTCAAATTAAAATTAGAAGATTTTAAATTGAAAGTAAAGAATCTTTCTGGTGGACAAAAAAAACGTCTTTCACTAGCTATTATTCTTATCAATCGCCCCGATTTATTGATTTTGGATGAGCCAACCAATCACTTAGATTTGGAAATGATCGAATGGCTTGAAAGTTATTTTGCCAAAGAAAATATTACGCTTTTTATGGTAACACACGACCGTTTCTTTTTGGAGCGTGTTTGTAATGAAATTATCGAATTAGACAACGGAAAACTTTACCAATACAAAGGAAATTACTCTTATTACTTAGAAAAAAAAGAGGAAAGAATTACCTCTGAAAATGCGAGCGTTGACAAAGCCAAAAACTTATTTACAAAAGAATTAGAATGGATGCGCCGCCAGCCAAAGGCGAGAACTACCAAATCTAAATCGCGTCAGGATGATTTTTATGTCATTAAAGAAAAAGCGCAAAGCCGCCGTCGCGAAAACAAAGTCGAACTCGAAATCAATATGGAACGCATGGGAAGCAAAATTATTGAGCTTCACAAAATTTCTAAAAAATTTAAGGATCATGTCATTCTCGACAAATTTAGTTTTGATTTTCAGCGCGGAGAACGCATCGGAATTATTGGTAAAAACGGTACCGGAAAATCGACTTTCTTAAACCTTATTACAGGAACACTTCCGCTGGATAGTGGCCGCGTTGTAAAAGGAGAAACCATAAAAATTGGTTATTATACGCAATCTGGAATCAATCCGAAACCGAATCAGCGTGTAATTGATATTATAAAAGAATACGGCGAATTTATTCCGCTTTCAAAAGGACGCATGATTTCGGCTTCACAATTGCTGGAGCGTTTTCTTTTTGATGCCAAAAAGCAATACGATTTTGTAGAAAAACTAAGTGGTGGTGAGTTAAAACGACTGTATTTATGTACCGTTTTAATTCAAAATCCTAACTTTTTGATTCTCGATGAGCCTACCAACGATTTGGATATTGTAACGCTAAATGTACTCGAAAGCTTCCTACTCGATTATCCAGGATGTTTATTGGTTGTATCGCACGATCGTTATTTTATGGATAAAATAGTCGATCATTTATTTGTTTTTAGAGGAAATGGTGAAATCGAAAATTTTCCCGGAAACTACTCAGATTTCCGTGCTTATGAAGATAGTGCAGACGTAGCGCAGAAGGAAGAAAACAAAGCCGAAAAGAAAGACTGGAAACAAAATAATCCGACTGGAAACCTGACTTTCAATGAGCAAAAAGAATATCAAAAACTAGAAAGAGAAATCAAAGATCTGGAAATTGATAAAACTAAAATAGAACAACTGTTCTCTGAAGGAAAAGTTGCCGACGCTGATATCGAGAAAAAAGCAAACGAATTGCAAAACATCATCAATAAAATAGACCAAAAAGAAGAACGTTGGTTTGAGCTTTCGGCTAAAATTGAAGGGTAAACGATATTTCATTCACAAAAAATAATGCTTTCTATTATATTTGATCTTTTAAAAATTAATTTCTAATGAAACACATTTTAACGACTTTAGTAGCCTTAACTCTTTTTATTTCTTGTTCGAATGACAAACAGGCTCCTCAAAAAACGGACTACACTGCTGAGAATGAAAAAGAAATTACAGATTATATTGCTAAAAATAAATTAACAGCACAACGAAGTGATTCTGGTTTGTATTATGTAATAAATGAACCCGGAACTGGTACCCAACCAACAGCAACCTCTAATGTAACCGTTGCTTATAAAGGATATTACACAAACGGAAACATTTTTGATCAGAGCAAAGCTGAGGGAATTTCTTTTGGGTTAAATCAAGTTATAAAAGGCTGGACAGAAGGTATTCCTTATTTTAAAGAAGGCGGAAGTGGCATTCTTTTGATTCCTTCACACTTAGGATACGGCAGTTATGATTACAGCGGAATTCCCGGAGGTTCTGTTCTTGTTTTTGATGTAAAATTAATTAAAGTCAATAAATAAAAAACTTAAGACATGTTCGTAAGAAACCACAACAGAAAATTATTTGTTGTGGTTTTTTATTTTTGCATAAAGAAATAAACATATCAAACAAAATGAAATTTGAAATACAACCTTATAACGAAAGATTTAAAGAACAAATGATTCTTGTTTGGGAAAATTCTGTTCGTTCTACACATAATTTTTTAATGCTATCTGATATTGATTATTATAAAACAATTGTATCTGGCATCGATTTCAACTCTTTTCCCGTATTTTGCCTTACAAATTCGGATAAAGTCCTTGGCTTTATTGGTGTTTCAGATTACAAAATAGAAATGTTATTCTTGGCGCCAGAACATATTGGAAAAGGATTTGGCAAAACATTAATGAATTTTGCTATTAATGAACTAGCTGTCGACAAAGTCGATGTAAACGAACAAAATCAAAATGCTGTAAATTTCTATTCCAAATTTGGCTTTCTAACATACGATAGAACCGATAAGGATGATGAAGGAAAAGATTACCCCATTTTGAAAATGAAACTGGAAAATAAATAACAATAATTCTGGTTAGCGTTTTTTATTTAAACAAAAAATCCACAACAATATTAAATCTTGTTGTGGATTTTTTATGAAGCAGAAAAACTGAGACTGCGACCGTGACTAAAAACTACTGCTACCAAGGAATAGGATTATAATCTTTCAAAAACTTCCCACACCAATGTTTTCCAGTATTGATGCCATCAAACAAAGGGTCCATCACTCTAGCAGCACCATCTACGATATCTAATGGCGGCTGAAAATCTTCTAGTTCTTGCTTCTTTTTGGCTAATTCAGCAGGGTCTTCATCGGTTACCCAACCCGTATCTACGGCATTCATAAAAATACCATGTTTTGCCAAAGTACCAGACGATGTATGTGTTAACATATTTAAAGCCGCTTTTGCCATGTTGGTATGCGGATGACGATCTTCCTTAAAAAAGCGATGAAATTTACCCTCCATGGCAGAAACATTTATAATATGTTTTTGACCCGTATTGTCCTTCTTCATCACTTCCGAAAGACGATTACAAAGTACAAAAGGCGCAACCGAATTGACCAATTGAACTTCGATCATTTCAGTTGTTTCTATCTGACCAAGACGCAAACGCCAACTATTTGTTTTTCGTAAATCTACTTGTTGCAAGTCGGCATCGAGTTCTCCTTCTGGAAAAACCTCATTCGCCACCAAAGCATTATCAAAAGAATACGGAATTTGAGATAATTTAGCCGAAGCGCGTAACCCAATCCCAGGTTCAGGGCCGTGCCAAGTTACCGGCATATTATCATTGGAAGAAGCCCCTGTTGTCAGGATTTTTAATTCATCCAGACAGCTTATATGATCTAACAATAATTCCTGTGCTTGCTTTGGAAGTGCATTTATTGGCAATGATTCATTTTCCATCAAATGGGAATAAAATCCAGCAGGACGTCTCACGGTTTGAGCCGCATTATTGATCAAAATATCCAATCGGTCGTATTTTTGCTCAATAAAATTGCAAAAAATCTCCACACTCGGAATGTGTCTTAAATCTAAACCGTGTATTTTTAAGCGATGTCCCCATTCCATAAAATCATCTTCTTTAGAAAACCGCAATGCAGAGTCTACAGGAAAACGAGTCGTCGCAATAACAGTTGCTCCTCCGCGTAAAAGCATTAGAGTAATGTGATATCCTATTTTTAATCTAGAACCAGTAATCACAGCTACTTGTCCCTTTACATTAGCTGTTTGAAAACGTTTTGCATAATTAAAATCGCCGCAATCGGTACACATACTATCATAAAAATGATGCATTTTAGTAAAACCATTTTTACAGACATAGCAGTTTCGTGGCGTTTCTAGTTCTAGTTCTAGTTGTTCTTTATGAGCAAGATCATTAAAAGCTAATAATTTTGGTGCAACAAAAATGCTTGCTTCACGCGCATGGCGAATTCCGGTATCTTTACGTGCTGTTTTATCTTTCTTCTCTTTTTTGCGCAAGAGGGCTTGTTTTCCGTCCTTAACCCTTCTGGAAAATTCTCCTCGATCTGGTCTCGAAAACATTCCAGCTTCCTTAATCAAAGCGATTCGCTGGTCTTTAGGAATATCAAATATCTGATCTGTATCAGCATTTAGTTGTGCCAAAACAGCAATACAACGATCAATTTCTTGCGCCGTTATTATATTTTTCTCCTCTATTTCTTCCTTCAACATCATAAAATGCGTATTATTTCAAGGCCGCAAATATAGTGTTTTTAGCGTCTTAAAATTTCAGTTGCAAAAGTCATAACGCCTTACTTTTGACTTATGCCTTTCTGCTTCTAAAAATTCTTACTATCTTCGCCGCTACTTTGTAAATTTCTCTATGTTATTTCAAATAAAATCATACTTAAAATTCCTTTGGCATTCTAAAAACGAGCATGCTGTTCACTCTCCTTTTGTCTTTAATTTACTGACAAAATGCTTTTACGATAAAAAACCTAAAACCGAATATTCGATTCTGAAAAAGTACCGCAAATCGCTTCTACAAAATAAAAACTTTATAGAAGTTACTGATTTTGGTGTTGGTTCAAGAGTTTTTAAATCTAATAAAAGACAAATTTCTAAAATAGCTAAAACAGCTGGTATTTCGCCAAAAAGAGCCGAACTGCTTTTTAGGATAACTAATTATTTTCAGCCAAAAAACATCTTAGAAATAGGAACTTCATTAGGCTTAGCAACTTCTGCAATGGCATTGGGAGATAAGAATTCGTTTTTACTTAGTATTGAAGGTTGCCAAAACACACTTTCAGTTGCGGAAAATTTATTTAACGAGCAATTTCCAGATTTTAACTTTGAATTTCTAAATGTAGAATTTAGTGAATTTTTGAAAAATTCTGCAGATATCTGCGATTGGGATTTAATTTATTTCGATGGCAATCATTCAAAAAAAGCAACCTTGGCTTATTTTGAATTTTTATTACCAACAATCACTAACGATTCTGTCTGGATTTTTGATGATATTCATTGGTCTTCAGAAATGGAAGAAGCCTGGCAGACAATTAAGAATCATCCGAAAGTAAAAGTCACCATCGATACTTTTCAGTGGGGATTTGTGTTTTTCAGGCATGAGCAGGAAAAACAACATTTTGTAATTAGAGCTTAAAAAAAAATGACAACCATTGCTGATTGTCATTTTTGTAATTATTGCTTTTTTTTATTTTTTAGCCTCAGCTGCTTCTTCAGATTTAGCTCCCATTCTATTTAGAGTGTAGATAGGTCCAAATTTAATTTTTAAACCAGCAATTTTTCTGTTATCTTCAGAAGTAAGACCTTCTTTTTCTACTGTATTTTTTCTGCTGTCAAGCGCTTCATACATTAGTTTGATCTCATCCCAATCTTCGCGAGAATAGCTGTCTTTATTGTTTTCTACCGTATGCACAAATTGTTGGTACACATTGTGAATGTTTTGAGCATTTACCCAATTAAAGCTCATATCTTCACCAATTTTTCCTTCACCAAACAAAGCATTACGCAATTGTTGTTTAGGAGTTAGTGGTGGAGCAAGAGTTGCTGCCATACTATTTTTAAATTCTTCGTATTTAATTTTGCTATTATTAATTTTTTCGGTTTGTACAGTATTGTCTTTAATATCTGCCAATGCTAATTCTGCATTTGCAGCTCTTCTATCATATTCAGCTTCCACATCTTTCCAATTTTCTTTCAAATCGTCCGCAGCAACATTTTTTACAGAATCTACATACATTACGTATGATTCGACTGTTTTTTCTGCTTTCTCTTGTTTTTCGTCTTTACATGAGGTAAAACCTAAGGCCAAAATGGCAATTCCTGATAAAATTTGTATGTTCTTCATAATTTTTAATATTTAATATTATATGCCAAATATAGTTAAATTTTAGACATATTATTAAAAATTACATAAAAAATTAAAAAATATTTAATTAAAATTAAAAAATATGACAATTATGTAAAAATAATTTAAAATAATATAATGCCCTTTTAAAGAATAAGAATATAAAATAACGAGTGTTTAAAATTTTCTTCTTTTTGAGAAAAAAGTTCAGTCGGTAAAACACTCCTTCTACTGTAACAAAAATCAATTCTGGGCTACTTATCAATTATTGAAAAGTGTTTTGTACTTTTAAATCCAAAATTGTAAAATAAAATGGCAAACCCATTAATTAAAATAACTGATATTAAACGAAACTTTGTTTTAGGCAACGAAATTGTTTATGTCTTAAAAGGCATCGATTTAGAAATCAACAAAGGCGAATATGTTGCATTGATGGGCCCTTCGGGTTCAGGAAAATCTACTTTAATGAATTTATTAGGTTGTTTGGACACACCAACTTCGGGACATTATGTTTTGAACGGAAAAGATGTCAGCCAAATGAAAGATGATGAATTGGCAGGAATTCGAAACAAAGAAATTGGTTTTGTGTTTCAGACTTTCAATCTTTTACCCAGAACTACAGCATTAGATAATGTTGCTTTACCCATGATTTATGCAGGACATTCTAAATCTGACAGGAATGCACGGGCAACCGAAGTATTACAGCAAGTAAATCTTGCCGACAGAATGGATCACCAACCTAATCAGCTTTCTGGAGGACAACGTCAGCGTGTGGCGATCGCACGTGCTTTGGTTAATAAACCTTCGATAATCCTCGCCGATGAGCCAACCGGAAACTTAGACAGTAAAACATCTGTAGAAATCATGAAGCTTTTTGGCGATATTCATGCACAAGGCAACACCGTAATTTTGGTTACTCACGAAGAAGATATTGCTGCGTATGCTCACCGTATAATTCGCTTGCGTGATGGCGTGATCGAAAGTGACACCACAAAATAATTTCTAAATAATTGAACTGTTTATTTGTTGAATCGTTTAATTGGAAATAAAAAAACTTAATTCTACAGAAGCATAGCAGCTTATAAAAACTCAGTTTCTCAACAACTTAGAAACTTAGCAACTCAAAAAAATGAAAGTATATACCAAAACAGGAGACAAAGGCACCACATCGCTTTTTGGAGGCACCCGAGTTCCTAAAGACCACATGCGAATTGACAGTTATGGTACTGTTGACGAATTGAACTCCTATATAGGATTGATTCGTGATCAGGAAATCAATCCGGATTATAAATCAATTTTGATCGAAATTCAGGACCGACTATTTACTGTTGGGGCTATTTTAGCCACTCCGCAGGAAAAAGAAGTTTTGAAAAACGGTGAACTCCGATTGAAAAATCTGGGAATTATAGATACTGATATTGAATTATTAGAAAACGAAATAGACAAAATGGAAGAATCGCTTCCGCAAATGACACATTTTGTTTTACCCGGAGGCCATCAAACCGTGTCATATTGTCATATTGCACGCTGTGTTTGTAGACGTGCAGAGCGTTTGGCGGTACATTTAAGCCATAATGAGCATGTCCCAGAAATTGCAATACAGTACCTGAACCGACTATCTGACTACCTTTTCGTCTTGGCACGGAAGTTGTCCTCAGACTTAAAAGCGGAAGAAGTAAAATGGATTCCGAGGAAATAAAAATTTTAGATTTTAGAATTACGATTTTAGATAATGCAACGCTTTAATAATCTAAAATCTACAATCTAAAATCTGCAATTATAGAGACGTTCTTAAATTTTATTAAAATAAATCAAAATTTACTTGTCTTTTTCAGTAAAAAATTTATTTTTGCACAAACTAAACAGATAACAGATGTATTGGACATTAGAATTAGCATCTTATTTAAGTGATGCGCCATGGCCTGCTAACAAAGACGAACTTATTGACTACGCTATTAGAGCTGGTGCTCCGTTAGAAGTAGTAGAAAACCTTCAGTCGATTGAAGATGAAGGAGAGATATATGAATCAATGGAAGAAATTTGGCCTGATTATCCAACAGACGAAGATTATCTTTGGAATGAGGATGAATATTAAAAAATAAACCAAAGGAAAAAGTCTCATCACAGAGGCTTTTTTTTTGGTTGAAATACACATTTAGATAAAATAGAAATACAATAAATCATGAGTTTCATAAACAGTATCATAAAAGTCTTTGTAGGTGATAAATCTCAGAAAGATGTCAAAGCTTTACAACCTTATTTAAACAAAATAAAAACATTCGAAACTAGCTTAATGAGTTTGTCTCACGATGAATTGAGAGCCAGAACGGTGTTTTTTAAAGAAAAAATAAAAGAAGCCAGAGCAGACAAAGATGCTAAAATTACTTCGCTTAAAGCGGAAGTTGAAAAAATCGAAGACATCGATAAAAGAGAAGACTTATATGAAGCTATTGATACGCTTGAAAAAGAAGCTTACGAAATCTCAGAGAAAACACTTTTAGACATCCTTCCGGAAGCGTTTTCTGTTGTAAAAGAAACCGCCCGTCGATTTAAAGACAACGAATTTATAGAAGTTACCGCTACTCCTAAAGACAGAGAATTCTCTGCTGCAAAAAGCTACATCACTATTAACGGAGACAAAGCAATCTGGGCCAACAAATGGAATGCCGCAGGTAAAGAAATTACTTGGGACATGATACACTACGACGTACAGCTGATTGGAGGAATGGTTTTACACGAAGGTAAAGTTGCTGAAATGCAAACGGGTGAAGGTAAAACTTTGGTGGCTACTTTGCCTCTTTATTTGAATGCACTGACAGGAAACGGCGTTCACTTGGTAACAGTAAATGATTATCTGGCTAAACGTGATAGCACCTGGAAAGCACCTCTGTTTGAATTTCACGGTTTAACGGTTGATTGTATTGATAATCACCAACCAAGTACAGAACAAAGAAAGAAAGCCTACGATGCTGATATCACTTACGGAACCAATAACGAATTTGGTTTTGACTACTTAAGAGATAATATGGCGCACTCGCCAAACGATTTGGTACAGAGAAAACACAATTATGCTATTGTCGATGAGGTCGATTCTGTATTGATCGATGATGCAAGAACACCATTGATTATTTCAGGACCGGTTCCACAAGGAGATCGTCATGAATTT
The DNA here is from genome assembly GCF_020911905.1 of Flavobacterium flavipigmentatum. Taxonomy (NCBI): domain Bacteria; kingdom Pseudomonadati; phylum Bacteroidota; class Flavobacteriia; order Flavobacteriales; family Flavobacteriaceae; genus Flavobacterium; species Flavobacterium flavipigmentatum. Next base: position 4,309,227 of record NZ_CP087133.1, read on the forward strand.
AATGAATTGAAACCAAAAATAGAAAACCTAGTAAGTCAGCAACGTCAGTTGGCAAATGGTTTCTTGGCTGAAGCTAAAAAATTAATCAAAGAAGGCAACACTAAAGAAGGGGGATTCTTATTATTGAGAGCTTACAGAAGTTTGCCTAAAAACAAAGCATTAATTAAATTTTTGAGTGAAGAAGGAATCAAACAATTGCTTCAAAAAACCGAAAATCAATACATGCAGGACAACAATCGCGAAATGCACAAAGTAGATGAGGCTTTGTATTTTGTAATTGAAGAAAAAAACAATCAAGTAGAATTGACGGACAATGGTATCAAATACCTATCGGGTGACACTGATGCCGACTTTTTCGTACTTCCAGATATCGGAACTGAAATTGCTGCTATCGAGAAGCAAAAATTAGATAAAGATGCAGAAGCGGAAGCAAAAGAAAGATTATTTCAAGATTTTGGAGTAAAAAGTGAACGTATTCATACTTTAACGCAGCTTTTAAAAGCGTATGCTCTTTTTGAAAAAGATGTAGAATACGTAATCATGGACAACAAGATTATGATTGTCGATGAGCAAACAGGCCGTATCATGGATGGTCGTCGTTATTCTGATGGTTTACACCAGGCGATTGAAGCCAAGGAAAATGTAAAAATCGAGGCTGCTACCCAAACTTTTGCAACTGTTACATTACAGAATTATTTTAGAATGTACAGCAAATTGGCAGGTATGACGGGTACTGCAGTTACAGAAGCGGGAGAGTTATGGCAAATCTACAAACTAGACGTTGTCGAAATTCCAACCAACCGAGGCATCGCAAGACAAGACAAAGAAGATTACATTTATAAAACAACCCGCGAAAAATTCAATGCTGTTATCGAAGATGTAACAGAATTATCAAATGCAGGAAGACCAGTATTGATTGGAACAACTTCTGTTGAGATTTCAGAATTATTAAGCCGAATGTTAAAAATGAGAGGCGTTACACACAACGTTTTGAATGCTAAAATGCACAAGCAAGAAGCACAAATTGTTGAAGAAGCCGGTAAAGCCGGAGTGGTAACGATTGCAACAAACATGGCCGGTCGTGGTACCGATATTAAATTATCTCCAGAAGTAAAAGCTGCAGGAGGTTTGGCAATCGTGGGTACAGAGCGTCATGATTCCCGTCGTGTTGACAGACAGTTACGTGGTCGTGCAGGACGTCAGGGAGATCCGGGAAGTTCTCAGTTTTATGTTTCTCTTGAAGACAACCTGATGCGTTTATTTGGTTCTGAAAGAGTCGCTAAAGTAATGGATAGAATGGGATTGCAGGAAGGCGAAGTAATTCAGCATTCTATGATGACAAAATCAATAGAACGTGCTCAGAAAAAAGTTGAAGAAAATAACTTTGGTGTTCGTAAACGTTTATTAGAATATGATGACGTAATGAACTCTCAACGTGAAGTGGTGTACAAACGTCGTCGTCACGCTTTATTTGGTGAGCGTTTAAAACTAGATATCGCTAATATGTTGTATGATACTTGCGAGCTAATCGTGAGTCAAACCAAGCCATTTAATGACTTTAAAACTTTCGAATTTGATTTGATTCGTTATTTCTCGATCACTTCTCCAATTTCAGAAGCAGATTTTTCTAAATTAACAGATGTTGAAATCACAGGAAAAATTTACAAGGAAACTTTAGCATTCTATACAGAAAAAACAGAAAGAAGCGCCAGAGAAGCTTTCCCAATCATTAAAGGAGTTTACGAAGAGCCAAACAACCATTTTGAGCGTATCGTAGTTCCATTTACTGACGGAATAAAAACTTTGAATGTTGTAACTGACTTGAAAAAAGCATACGACAGCCAAGGAACGCAATTGATCGCTGATTTCGAGAAAAACATCACACTTTCTATTGTAGATGAAGCTTGGAAAAAACACTTGCGTAAAATGGACGAATTGAAACAATCTGTTCAACTAGCGGTTCACGAGCAAAAAGATCCGTTGCTTATTTACAAATTAGAAGCTTTTAATTTGTTCAGAGGAATGTTAGAAAACGTTAATAAAGAGGTTATTTCATTCCTATTCAAAGGTGATTTGCCTGCTCAAAACGTCCCTGAAATTCAAGAAGCTAGAGAAGTGCGTCAAAAAGAAAACTTCAAATTAAGCAAAGACGAAGTGGTAAACAGCGAAGACATCAATCGTGAAGCTGGAGAAACACAACAACGTCAGGTTACAGAAACTATTGTGAGAGATATGCCAAAAATCAATCGTAATGACACCGTAACAGTTCAGGAAGTGGCTTCGGGTAAAACAGAAACAATGAAATTTAAAAAAGCAGAAACTTTAATCGCTTCTGGTGAATGGGTTCTTGTTAAATAATAAATTCTTTAAAATTCTCTAAACCTAACAGATTTTAAAATCTGTTAGGTTTCTCACATAAATATCTCCAGTTACTTTTGATAATTGGAGATATTTTTTTTTTGTAAAATGACGAAAATCATACTCTTTAAAAACAATAAAAATGTATTTTTGCACTTGTAAACAACGAAACAACTCTTGAAAAAGTTACTGATCCTATTTCTCTCCTGTATGCTTTTGGTGCCCTCATTTGGGAGCTTCTTTGTTTATACTTCATTCAAATTAAATCAGGAAGAAATCTCAAAAACTATTTGTGTACAACGAAAAATGGTTTTTAATAGTTGTAACGGCCGATGTGAACTTCAAAAAAGCCTTAAAAAATACGCCGATAACGAAAAAAGAATGCAAAACAATCTGAAAGAAAAAGCAGAGATTGTTTACATTCAAAATACAGCTACAGCTAATTTCAAATTAGTAACACCAATCCAATCAGTAAGAGCCCTTTTTGCTTCTTTTGACGCAAAACCAATATCGGTTTCAAATAGTACTTTTCATCCTCCATCCACTTTGGTATAAATTTTAGCTACACTTTTCAATTCAAAATTGAAATCTTTTTTCCTTGTTTTTTTTTAAATCAGGGAAAATACCTGTTACTTTTTAAAATTTATATCATTTAAAATGAAAAATATCTATTTCGCCGTATTGATCGTGGGGCAATGCGTCTTGGCACAAAATAAAGCAGAAAAAGACACGACTCGAACTCAGGAACTTGAAAACGTTTTTATAACTGCCAACAGAACGGCTACTTTACGCAAAGAAACTCCTGTCGCAATTAGCAAAATAACGGCTAAAACCATTAAAGAAACTAAAGCCAGTGCGGTTTACGAAATCATCAATAAAACACCCGGAGTTTTGATGGTTAATTTAGGAAACGAGCAGCACATGATGGCTATCCGTCAGCCGATGACCACAAACGCTTACTATTTATATCTTGAAGACGGTTTGCCTATTCGACCAATGGGAATCTTCAATCACAATGCTTTGTTAGAAATCAATCAGTTTAATTTACAAAGTATCGAGGTTGTAAAAGGGCCTGTTTCTTCGCTTTACGGACCAGAAGCTGTGGGCGGAACGATCAATCTAATTTCGCAAAAACCACCGGTTGATCCTGAATTCAAGTTTGGCGTTCAGGCCGACAATTATGGATACAGAAGAATTCAGGCTGCCGGTGGTGCCACAATAGGAAAAGTAGGTTTTCATATTGCGGGAATTTCAACTTTACAGGAAAATGGATGGATGACCTATTCCGATTATAACAAAGACAATTTGAATGCCAGAATCGATTATGCCATTTCGTCCACTACCCGACTGATTAGTAATACCATGTATGGAAAATATTATTCAGATATGAGTGGTAGTGTCAATGAAGAGGCGTTTTACAACAGAAGCTATAAAAGCACCACCAATTTTACCTACAGAAAATCAGATGCCTTACGAACTCGCATCACACTTGAGCACGATTGGAATAACAACTCAAGCAGTTACATCACGGCTTATTTGCGCGACAATAAGTTAGGACAAAATCCTTCCTACGGAATCAAATGGAGCCCAACTGTTAATCCAACAAAAGCAACAGGCGAAATCAATTCTAATAACTTTAAGAGTTACGGCGCTATTGGTCAACACACTCAAAAATTTGATTTTCTGAATACCAAAATTGTTGCTGGCGCGCTCTACGATTATTCACCCGTAACGTATTGGTCGTATGTAATTGACTTAAATGCCAGCTTAAATCCAGGTGAAGCTGGAAAACAAAAAGTCAGCTCTTACGAAATTGTAGCAGAACACCCCGATTCAAAATTAGCAGATTATACCGCAGATATTTTTAATGCAGCGGGTTATGCGCAATTAAGTTGCAATCCTATCGAAAAATTAGTAGTGACCATCGGCGGGCGTTACGACAATATGAAAGTCAACTATGACAATGCGCTTGACCAATCTACTGGAAGCAAAATCTACGATAAAATAACTTTTAAAGCCGGAGCCAATTACAATCCGTTTGAGTTTGCGGGATTTTATGGCAATTATTCACAAGGTTTTGCACCTCCCGGAATCACTTCGATCTTCAGAACTAAACCAGGAACTGGAGGAACAACAGGAGTTACCGCCGATTTTTATTATAATTTAGAACCTGCGACCTTCAATAATTACGAAGTGGGTGGATGGTTTTCTTTCCTTCAAAACAAATTAAATTTTGATTATGCCTTGTATTATATGGAAGGTAAAAACGAATTATTAAGCATCAAACTTCCCGATAATTCTACAGATTATCGTTCTGCGGGAGCAACCCGCCATAAAGGAATCGAGTTTGGAGCCTCCTACCGACCTTCAAAACAATTCAACATTCGCATGGGCGGCACTTACGCCCAGCACGAGTATATCGATTTTAAACTTTCTGACAAACCCACTGACCCGGTTCAGGATTTAAACGGTAAAGAAATGCCAGCAGCACCAAAATGGTCTGGAAATTCTGAGGTGACTTACTACCCAAATTGGCTTCCTAATTTTAGAACTTCTATTGAATGGCAGTTGGTGGGTAGCTACTATCAAGACCAAATCAACACTGTGAAATATGATGGTTACAACTTGTTCAACGCCAGAATTGGTTACCAATGGAAAGCCTTCGAAATCTATGGTAATGTCATGAACCTAACAGACAAATTATACGCCTACAATGTTTCCAGAGCCAATACAACAAATGCGCAACCCACTTATACAGCAGCAGCTCCCAGAACATTTGTGTTTGGCATACAATATAATTTTTCATTAAAAAAATAATATTTAACCACAGATTAAAGGATTAACACAGATTAAAAAAAAATTATTTTAATTCTTTAATCTGTGGCAAAAAAATCATAAGAATATAGACATGAGCAAAGAAATAAAAGAAAAAAAATCCAAGAAAAAAGATTCCAAAATCGTCAAGAAAATCAAACAGCACATGTACAAGTGGCATCGTACTATTGGGCTAATCACTATCATACCAGTTATATTCTGGACGTTATCAGGTTTAATGCATCCTTTTATGGCGCATTTTTTTAAACCAGAAATTGCACACGAAAAACTAGATTTTCAGCCTATTGACAAAAATAAATTGCAATTTTCTATTCAGGAAGTTTTGCAAAAAAACAATATTGCCGAATTTAAAAATTTCAGAATTGTCGCTTTCGGCGATGCTACTTTTTATCAGGTAAAAAACATAACAGGTGATTTATTATATTTTGACACTTCGTCTGCTAAAAAGTTAGAGAATGGAGATCAAAAATACGCAGAATGGCTTTCGCGTTATTTTTTAGACGACCAAAAAAGCGCCATAAAAAAGAGCGAAATAGTAACCGAATTTACTACGCAATACAAATATGTCAACCGTTATTTACCTGTTTACAAAGTAACTTTAGACCGTCCCGATGCGATGCAAGTGTATGTAGAAACGTCTTCGAGCAAACTCGCAACTTACAATCCTACTTCACGACAATGGTTTATTTGGTTCTTTGACACTTTTCATAACTGGTCGTTTATCGATGCTATTACCAACAACAGCATCCGAATTATTACAATGATTTTTTTGCTTACCATTATCGGATTTTCTGCCCTTAGCGGCATTTTGATCTATGGATTACTTTGGAAACAATTCAAAAAAACAGATAATTTAGCACCCAAAAAAGGGCTTCGAAAATACCACCGCCAAATTGGGATTTGGGTTTCGCTTTTTACTTTGACATTTGCTTTTAGCGGCGCTTATCATGCCACTACCAAGTGGGAGCCGTATACCTTGTCGCAAATGGTTTACGAACCTACTTTTACCGCAAAAGAAATCCCTCTTGCCAATACTAATTTAAATGTAGACTGGAGTCGTTTTCAAAACAGCAGTATCACTACCCTCAATGACACCGTATATTATCGCTGCCAACTCATTCAAAAAGAAAAATACAAAGCTTCAAAATCTGATTCCAATTCAAAATGGAACAAAAAAGAAGGTCCAAAATCGGAAGTTCTTTATATCAATGCAATCACTAATAAAACAGCACCCAATATTGATTTAGAGTATGCGCAATTTCTAGCGTACTATTTTACAGATGGCGCTCCAAAAGCAGCCTGTTGCGAAATGGTCGAGACGACTAATGAATCTAGCGCTTCTTTAGAAAACGCAAAATTAGTAGAATCAAAAGTTCTTACTGATTTTGAAAGCCGCGAATATGGTTTTGTAAACAAAAGATTGCCAGTAGTAAAATTGGCCTACGAAACGCCCGAAAAAACAACTTATTTTATCGAAACTTCTACTTCACGATTAGCAGCTGTGATCAAAAATTCAGATAAGGTTGAAGGATACTCTTTTGCCATTCTTCATAAATTTTTATTCATGGATTGGGCAGGAAAAAACATTCGCGACCTGACCATGGTGCTGGCAGCTTTGACTATTTTGATTGTTAGCATTCTGGGATTTATTTTGTTTTTGAAAAAATAATTTCAAGCTATTGAGATTCTAAGTTACTAAGGTTCTAAGTTTTTTCTTAGCAGCTTAGTAACTTAATCTTTCGGCAACTTATCGGGATTTTCCTCAAAATAACGTGCTTCTATTCTCTTGATATCTTTTATAGAACTTTTGGCCCATGCTAAGCGTTTCTCTAAAATTTCATCTGCCGATAACTGCCAAGCGATATCAGAATTCCTTAATCTGTTGGTTATATTTTGAATGATAATCGCCGCAGAAACAGAAATATTAAGACTTTCTGTAAAACCCACCATCGGAATTTTAAGAAAACCATCTGCTTTTTCGAGAATTTCAGGAGATAGCCCGTCTCGCTCAGTACCAAAAAACAGGGCACTCGGTTGAGTAATATCAAAATCTTCCAGCAGGCAATCATTTTCATGTGGCGTAGTTGCAATAATTTGGTAACCCTGATTTTTTAAAGTCGAAATACAGTTTGTAACCGAATCAAACTGATTGATATCTACCCATTTTTGGGCGCCCATAGCAATTTCTTTATCAATTCTTTTACCGTAACGCTGCTCGATAATATTGAGTTCCTGAATTCCAAAAACTTCACAACTACGCATTACAGCACTCGTATTGTGCATCTGAAAAACATCCTCTACTACAACTGTAAAATGTTTCGTTCGGGTCGAGAGCACTTTTAAGAATTTTTCTTTGCGATTATCTGTCAGTATATTTTCAAGAAAAGCGAGGTAATCTAAATCAATCATTTGAGTTTTATTTGTGACAAAAATACATTTTTTATATTTCTTTTTAATTGAGTTAAAAAAGAAGCCTTTCTTTTAACATCAGCAAAAGTTTAATTAAATTCGTGAATAAATTACACGGATGGAAACAATTGTAATCAAAAAAATTGGTCTTTCAGAATTAGAGAAACTACAGAAAATAGGCAAACAAACCTTTTCTGAAACTTTTGCCGCTATCAATTCTGAGGAAAATATGAAACAATACTTAACCGAAAAATTTTCTCTTGAAAAACTCACCGACGAACTGACAAATTCTAACTCAGAATTTTATTTCGCACTTCTTGAAGAGAAAATAGTCGGATATTTAAAGGTCAATTTCGCAGCAGCGCAGACAGAATTAAAAGACAAAAATGCCTTAGAAATAGAACGTATTTATGTTTTAAAAGAACACAAAGGCAATAAAATTGGACAACTTTTATACGAAAAAGCCTTACAGGTCGCACAAAAATCAAGTTTGAAATACATTTGGCTGGGTGTTTGGGAAGAAAATCATGGCGCTTTACATTTTTATAAAAAAAACGGTTTTATAGCCTTTGATAAACATATTTTTAGACTGGGCGATGACGAACAAACAGATTTATTAATGAAACTAATGCTGAAATAACGCCATGAAAAAGAAATTAGTTGTTTTAACGGGTGCAGGAATCAGCGCAGAAAGCGGGATCAAAACTTTTCGGGATAGCAATGGTTTGTGGGAGGGACACGATGTGATGGAAGTCGCAACTCCGGAGGGATGGAGAAAAAATCAAGAATTAGTTTTGGATTTTTATAATAAAAGGCGCCAGCAACTTAAAGAAGTACAGCCTAATTTGGGACATCAATTTTTGGCAGAATTAGAAAATGATTTTGATGTACACATTATCACACAAAATGTAGATGACTTGCATGAACGTGCCGGCAGTACAAAGGTTTTGCATTTGCACGGAGAATTACTAAAAGTAAGCAGTATTCAAAATCGAAATGTTATTTTAGACTGGAAAGAAGATTTATTTACAGGTGATCTGGACGAAAACGGTCATCAATTGCGCCCTCATATTGTTTGGTTTGGCGAAGATGTTCCCGCTCTTGAGGAAGCCATCGAAATTACGGAATCGGCAGATTATTTTGCCGTAATTGGCACTTCATTGCAAGTATATCCAGCTGCAGGATTGATCGCCTATACGGATCATAAAACGCCTGTTTTTTATATCGATCCGAAACCAATTGCGATTCCGAATCTTCGAAATAAAGTAGTAATTATTTCTAAAATTGCATCTGAGGGAGTTGCAGATTTGAGAGAACATTTAAAATCGATTTAAAAACACAATTGCCTATTTTGATTCCTTTTAATCGCCAAATTCTGTTTATATTTGCAACTTTCGAACAAACAACATAACAATGACTACTTTAAACGAATTGAACGCTATATCACCAATTGACGGAAGATATAGAAGTAAAACCCTTTCATTAGCACCTTATTTTTCTGAAGAAGCTTTAATCAAATACCGTGTATTGGTTGAAATTGAATACTTTATTGCCTTGTGCGAAGTACCGTTGCCGCAACTTTCTGATGTAAATCCAAATTTATTTGACAGTTTACGTGACATTTATAAAAACTTCTCGACAGCAGATGCGCTTTGGATAAAAGAAACAGAAAAAGTAACCAACCACGACGTAAAAGCGGTGGAATACTTTATCAAAGATGCCTTTGAAAAATTAGGATTATCACAGCATAAAGAGTTCATTCACTTCGGATTAACTTCTCAGGATATTAACAACACTGCCATTCCGCTTTCTACAAAAGAAGCTTTTGAGCAGGTTTACATGCCATCTTTAATTGGTCTAATTTCCAAATTAAAAGAACTAAGTGTAGAATGGAAAGACATTCCGATGCTGGCTCGCACGCACGGACAACCGGCCTCTCCTACTCGTTTGGGCAAAGAAATCTTGGTTTTTGTAGAGCGTTTAGAAGAGCAAATGCGTTTGTTATTTAATATTCCGTTCGCAGCCAAATTTGGTGGGGCAACTGGAAATTATAATGCGCATCATGTAGCCTATCCACAAATCGATTGGAAACAGTTTGGGAGCAAATTTGTCGAAACCGATCTTGGTTTGCACCACTCTTTCCCGACTACTCAAATTGAGCATTACGATCATTTTGCGGCCTTTTTTGATGCTTTAAAAAGAATCAACAATATTATTATCGATTTGGACAGAGACATTTGGACGTATGTTTCGATGGATTATTTTAAACAAAAAATAAAAGAAGGAGAAATTGGTTCGTCCGCAATGCCACATAAAGTAAATCCGATTGATTTTGAAAACTCAGAAGGAAATTTAGGAATGGCAAATGCTATTTTTGAGCATTTGGCGGCTAAATTGCCAATCTCCAGATTACAACGTGATTTAACTGACAGTACTGTTTTACGCAATATTGGCGTTCCGATGGGACACACGATTATTGCTTTTGAAGCGTCTTTGAAAGGTTTGAATAAATTGCTTTTGAACGAAGCGAAATTTGCAGAAGATCTAGAGAAAAATTGGGCCGTGGTAGCAGAAGCAATTCAGACAATTTTGCGCAGAGAAGCCTATCCAAATCCTTATGAAGCTTTGAAAGGTTTAACACGAACTAACGAAGCGATTGACAAAAAGGCAATTCATAATTTTATTGCTACTTTGGAAGTTTCTGATGCTGTAAGAGCAGAATTAATGGCGATAACACCTAGTAATTACACAGGAATTTAAATAAAACACAAAATATTTTCTCAAAAAAAGCTATCTTTAACGATAGCTTTTTTTTATGAATGTTCTCGAGAGGTTAGCCCTGACTGAAAAGAAAAGCCTTTTGCGAAAAAAACTATATTTTTTTGTTGGAACAGAGCGACCAGAGGAAGCTCCTGAGACAGCATTAAAAAATAAGTTTTTTGATCAAAAGCTTGGAATGAAAGGCTGGAATAGCTCCTGAAAAAATCAAAACTTTTATGATTGCCTTAAACGCCGTTGCCGAAACTACACATCATCTAAAACCACTTATTAGCGATTTAGGACTTATCCTGATTACCGCCGGAATTGCTGTATTGCTCTTTAAAAAAATGAAACAGCCCCTTGTTTTGGGGTATTTGATTGCGGGTTTCTTAGCCGGAAATCATTTTGATTTTTTTCCTTCGATTACCGATATGAAAAGTGTGGAAGTCTGGGCTGAAATTGGGGTCATTATTTTACTGTTTAGTTTGGGGCTCGAATTTAGTTTTAAAAAGCTCATGAAAGTAGGCGGAACGGCTTCGATTACTGCCATTACCCAAATAATCACGATGGTCTCGATGGGATATCTGGTGGGGCAATGGATGGGCTGGTCACAAATGGATAGTATTTTTTTGGGCGTAATTTTATCGATTTCGTCTACCACAATTATCTTAAAAACATTTGATGAATTGGGCGTAAAAGCACAAAAATTTGCAGGAATTGTTATCGGATCACTGATTGTACAGGATTTAGTGGCTATTTTAATGATGGTATTGCTGTCGACTATTGCGGTAAGTCAGCAGTTTTCCGGAACCGAATTATTGATGTCTGTTCTAAAACTAGTTTTCTTTTTAACCGTTTGGTTTGTTGGCGGCATCTTTTTTATTCCGACGCTTCTTAAAAAAGCAAAACATTTATTGACAGACGAAATGCTGCTTATTATTTCGCTTGCTTTGTGTTTGATGATGGTGAGTTTTGCTTCAAACGTAGGTTTTTCACCTGCGCTGGGTGCTTTTATAATGGGATCTATTATTGCAGAAACTACTCAGGCTGAACATATTGAACATTTGATAAAACCTGTAAAAGATTTATTTGGCGCCGTTTTTTTTGTATCGGTAGGAATGTTAATTGACCCAAATACACTTTATGAATATGCTTTACCTGTAGGAATTTTAACTTTTATTACGATCCTCGGACAGTCTGTAAGTTCTACTATTGGTGCACTTTTGGCAGGACAACCCCTAAAACAATCTGTACAAACCGGGATGAGTTTGTCGCAAATTGGAGAGTTTTCTTTTATTATTGCCACTTTAGGAATGACACTCAACGTTACAAGTTCTTTTTTGTACCCTGTTGTGGTAGCCGTTTCTGCAGTAACTACGTTTACTACTCCTTTTATGGTAAAATATGCGGTACCTTTCTCTGACTTTTTAGAACGAAAATTACCCAAAAAATGGGTCAAAAATATCAACCGTTATAGCGTAAATGCACAAGCCATAAAATCTGTGAGCATCTGGCAAAAAGTCTTAAATACATATCTTTTGCAAATTGTGGTTCATTCAATTATTGTGGCAGCTGTCATTTTATTATCGGCCAAGTTTGTCGCGCCATTAGTTGCCGACACAAGATTCGGAAACACTTTGGCAGTCCTAATTACACTAGTCATTATAGCTCCCTTTTTATGGGCGCTGTCGTTGCGCCGTGTAGCCGTAGAAGAAGTAGATATACTTTGGAAAGAACGTAAATATCGAGGTGCCCTTTTAATGCTGATATTAGTTAGAATAAGTCTCGGTTTATTTTTTGTTGGATTTTTATTAAACATCTTCTTCTCACCTCTAATCGCGATCGTTGCTTTGATCCTTGCTATCGTGGCTTATCAAATATTTCCTAAAAAACTAAACGAACAATATCATAAAATTGAGAATCACTTTTTGAAGAATTTGAATGACAGAGAAAATAAAAAGATAGACAGACGTTATGCCAACTTAATGCCTTGGGATGGTCACATGTCTATATTTGACATTGGAAAAGAATCTAATTTGGCTGGCAAAACATTAGAAGAAATGCGCATTCGCGAATTAATGGGTATTAATATTGCCTATATAAAACGTGGTGAAGTGATGATTCCTATTCCTACCAAAAACGAGCGTTTATTTCCCGGGGATGAAATCTCGGTGATTGGAACCGATGCACAGATTACAGAATTTACACAATATCTGAATCAGAATGAAATTGAAGCTCCAAAAACAATAGATGAATCTCAGGTTGTATTGCGCCAGCTAGAGGTTTCGGATGAAAATTTTGCACAAAAAAGTATTGGAAAATTCAGAAATGAAACAAATGCAATGGTCGTGGGAATCGAGCGAAACGGAAACCGTATCCTGAATCCGGAATCTAACCTTATCTTGCAAAAAAACGATATTATTTGGGTTGTTGGAGACAAAAAGAAGATGATCGAATACATAAAAAAAGTATAATATCATGATGACATTATACTTTTCTTTATTTTAAAAACATAAAGTTATAAAAAAATTAGCCTTTATTTATTTTACTTGTTAGGCTGTGGCGTCATTCGCAAATAAGGTTTGATAGTCGTATGCCCTTTTGGGAATTTCCCTGGAATGTCACTATCGAGAACAGCCGGTGTAATCACTACATCTTCTCCGTCTTTCCAGTTAGCTGGAGTTGCAACACTATAATTGGCAGTAAGTTGCAAACTATCAATAACACGAAGCAGTTCGTCAAAATTTCGTCCTGTTGAGGCGGGATAAGTCAAAGTTAGTTTTATTTTTTTGTCAGGACCAATCACAAAAACAGAACGTACTGTAAATTTGTCACTTGCATTAGGATGCAGCATGTCGTATAAATTTGCAATCTTTTTATCTTCGTCAGCAATAATTGGAAAATTTACGGTCGTGTGTTGCGTTTCGTTTATGTCTTTGATCCATTCTTTGTGAGATTCTAAACCATCAACACTTAAAGCAATCACTTTTGTATTTCGTTTTGTAAATTCCGGAAGATAATTTGCTACCGTACCCAATTCTGTCGTACATACAGGTGTAAAATCTGAAGGATGCGAAAATAAAACACCCCAAGAATCTCCCAACCATTCATGAAATTTAATGGGTCTTTCTGTTGTCTCCGCCTGAAAATCCGGAGCTATATCGCCTAATCGTAATGTTGCCATAATATTCTTTTTTTTGTTCATTTAAAGTTACTCAAAAAAAGCATAAGAAAAACGCCAAATTTTTTAAAAAAAAGTTAAAATTCTATTCTTCCTATATAGTTAGTGTTTTAATTAAATAAAACCTACTACAAAATACCAAATGCCTAAGGTTAAGAACGAAAGCGGAATCCCAAAACCAATCATCATGCTGCTTAATTTAGGTTTTAATCCGTAAGAAGAGGCTAAAATAGCTCCCGTAATCATGGGCGCCATTGCCATTTGCATGATCGTAATTTTAATTTCCTCCGAATGTTTATTCAATACAAAAATATATAAAAATAAAATGAGAGCCGGAGCAAAAATTAATTTGTAAAAAAGACCCAATCGCAAAAATTTCCAGTGCCTGCTTTTTCTGTCAAACTGCAATTGCAAACCAACAGAGGTGAGCGCCAAAGGAGTTACAAAACTTCCTATTTTAAGCAATCCGTATTGAATATTGGTATCAAATTGATACTGCATAACATTCATCAGGCAAGCCGTTAGAAAAGCTAAAAAAGGAGGAAAAAGAAGTACTTTTTTAATGATTTCTGATGCATTTGGACTTCCTTTTGAATAAAATGCAGCCACAAATATGCCTAATGTCGAGACTACCACAAAAGTTCCCGGCTGATCGACCAAAATAGCCGTTTTCAGACCTTCCTTTCCATACAAAGCTTCAATAATGGGATATCCTAAAAAGGAAGAATTACTTAAACCTGCAGTCAAGATCAGACAACCGATGAGCTTATTTGACCATCCCATTTTTTTTCCAACAAAATGAAAAAAAACAAAAGCCAGAACAAAAACAATCCAACCAGAAGCGATTGGAAACAATAAATTATTGTCCCACTTTATTTTAGGAATATGATATAAGGACAAAGCAGGAAGGCAAATATATACTACAATTTTATTTAAAACTTTGTAGATGTGGGTTGGAAACCGCTTAATATGCTGCAGAATGAGACCTGTAGCAAGAAAAATGAATATTAAAATAAAATTGTTCATAGTCTGTAAAAAAGCAAAAATACTACTTTCCGAATTGCCGTATTCAATTAATTTTTAGTTAAAATTATTTTTTATTCGATAAAAGACTTTATATTTGTAATATATTTTATTACAGTATGATTTCAGGTAAATTTGCCATAACGACTCACATTCTTACTTTGCTCACTAAATTTCCTAATGATTTTTTATCATCAGAATTTATTGCGGGGAGTATCAACTTGAATCCCGTTTTGGTTCGAAAAGAAATTGCCAACCTAAAATCGCATCGACTGGTAGAGAGTAAAGAAGGCAAAAACGGTGGAACAAAATTGACTGTTGATCCATCGAGTATTACTTTGAAAGCCATATTTGAAATGACTTTTGAGACTATCAATCTCGGCTATGCAAAAAATACTCCTAACCCGGAATGTCCTGTTGGAAAAAAAATCAATCAAAATTTAAGTAATTTATATACCGATATCAATCGCAAAATAAGCCTTCAACTAGAAGATATTACATTAGAAGATTTTTCTAATCAATTCTAAACCGTTTTTTTATTCAAAACTGTAACAATTTTTATTACTAATTAAATTATATATTTATGAAAATCGCAATTATTGGAGCTACAGGATTTGTAGGTTCCGCAATTTTAACAGAATTAACAAACAGAAATCACACCATTACTGCCATTGCAAGAAATCCAAAGGAAACTTCAAATGCTACTTGGGTAGCGGCAGATATTTTTGTTATTGATACTTTAGCCGACATTTTAAAAGGGAACGATGTGGTCGTAAACGCCTTTAACCCTGGTTGGACAAACCCGAACATTTATAATGATTTTCTTAATGGTTCTAAAGCCATTCAAGAAGCTGTTAAAAAATCAGGTACAAGCCGTTTTATTACAATTGGAGGAGGAGGAAGTTTATTTGTTGCGCCAGATTTACAAGCGGTAGATACGCCAGATTTTCCAAAAGAAATTTATGACGGAGCAAACGCAGCCAGAAATTATTTGAATATCATCAAGGAAGAAAAAGAATTGGATTGGGCCTTTTTTAGTCCAGCTTTTGAAATGCATGCAGGAACAAAGACAGGAAGAACAGGTAAATACCGTCTGGGTTTAGAAAATCCAGTTTTTAATGATGAGCAAAGAAGCATTTTGTCTGTAGAAGATTTAGCTGTGGTAATTGCAGACGAAATCGAAACACCAAAGCACCACCAAGTACGCTTTACGGCAGGTTATTAATCGCATTCAAATTGCATGAATTTTTATTGATTTTTTTATAATACTTTCGTTAAAAAAATCATGTAATTCGTGGCAACAAAACTCCAGCAGTTTCAAAAGGTCAATTGTCTTTTTGAAACTGTTTTTGTTTTCTGTACTTTTACGATGTCTAAAAGTAACATTTTGTCAAATTCAAAAAGCAAATCAAGCAGTTTACATGAAAAAGCTGGAATTTCACCTCCCGAAATCACCAACGTTTCGGCTATCAATGAAATTCAGCAAAAAAGGAAACTACAACCGAGTTCAAAAGAATTAGTTGACGGGATATTAAGTAGTAGTCGGACTGCTTTAAGTCGTGCTATTACGTTGATTGAAAGCACTAATCCGGAGCATCTGATAAAAGCAAATGAGGTAATAAAAGACTGCCTGCCACATGCGAATAACTCTGTTCGGATAGGAATTACAGGTGTTCCCGGTGTTGGAAAAAGCACTTTCATAGAAGCTTTTGGAAAATACCTTACGCAGTCAGGAAAAAAAGTAGCTGTTTTAGCCGTTGATCCAAGTAGTTCTCTGTCGCACGGAAGCATTTTAGGCGATAAGACACGAATGGAGGAATTGGTAAAAGACGAAAATGCTTTCATCAGGCCTAGTGCATCAGGTGCAACTTTAGGGGGTGTTGCCAGAAAAACACGCGAAGCGATTATTTTGTGTGAAGCCGCTGGATTTGACACCATAATTATTGAAACTGTTGGCGTGGGACAAAGCGAAACTGCCGTTCACAGTATGGTCGATTTTTTTCTATTGTTGAAAATTTCTGGTGCAGGCGACGAATTACAGGGCATTAAACGTGGCATTATGGAGATGGCAGACGCCATTGTAATCAATAAAGCCGATGGTGACAATGTAAAAAAAGCGAATTTGGCAAAAGTAGAATTTAATAGAGCTTTGCATTTATTTCCGATAAAAAAATCAGCATGGCAGCCAAAAGTAACCACTTGTAGCGCCGTTACCAAAGACGGAATTCCAGAAGTTTGGGAAACGATTTCGAGTTATTTTGAACAAACAAAAGAAACTGGTTATTTCCAAGAAAACCGCAAAGACCAGAATCATTTTTGGATGATGGAAACGATCAACGAGCAATTAAAATCTAAATTTTACAGTCAGCCCAACATACTTTCAGAATTAGAAAAAAACAAAAAAGCAGTGCAAAACAATGAAATTTCACCTTTTGCAGCTGCTCAAAATTTATTGGAATTGTATTTTAAATAAGGTTCTAAGTGACAAAGGTTCAAAGAAACAGAGGGGAAAAACTTTGTTGCTTTGAACCTTTGCGATATTAAAAACCTACTTTTTTCTCAACTTATACTTTTTCTCCTTGTATAAATTCCCAGCCGTAATCACATGTGCCAAAGCATCTTTTGCTAGCTCTTCGTTTAATTTTACCGGAATCAAAGTTGTATCGTTTTTAAACTCAAACTGCAATGGTTTTAGATTAGGTTGCATGATTACAACCTGATTTTCAACTCTAAAAGCATTGATATCATTAAACTGCATAATCGATCTTCCCTGCGTTTTAGAATCTAATTTATTTAAATTTCTGCCGACCATTGGTGTTTCAAAAGGAATACCTAAGTAACTTAACAAAGTGGGCGGAATATCTATCTGACTCGCCAATTTGCTGTAAGTTGTACCTTTTGGAACATTAGGGCCAATTATAAAAGCCGGAATATGAAACTTATTTATTGGAACTAAATTTTTTCCGTATGTTCTGGTATTATGATCTGCGATTACAATAAAAATAGTGTTCTTAAAATAGGCCTCTTTTTTAGCCATTTCGAAAAATTTTCCAATAGAAAAATCAGCGTACTTCATAGCATTATTTACAGTGGCAGGTTTTTTATCGAATGGTTTGATTCTTCCTTCTGGATATTCAAAAGGCTCATGATTAGAAGTTGAAAACATCAAAGAAAAGAAAGGTTTATTACCTTTTGCTTTGAAATAATCATTTGCTTTTGTTACTAAATCTTCATCAGAATAGCCCCATGTTCCTTTGAAAGCATATTTTTTTCCATCAGATTCAAAATCTTCTTGGTCAATGATATTTTCAAAACCATTCCCATTAAAGAAAGAGGCCATATTATCAAAATTAGCCATTCCGCCATAAATAAAACTGGTATCGTAGCCTTTTTGTTTTAGAGCTTCTGCCAAAGTAAAAAAGCCTTGCTGTGAGTTTCCTAATTTTACCACACTCTCTGATGGAGATGGCAAAAATCCTGTCACGACTGCTTCGATTCCTCTTACGCTTCGCGTTCCGGTACAATATAAATTGGTAAACAATAAGCCTTCTTTAGCTAATTTATCAAATTCTGGTGTTAGCGGTTTACCTCCTAAAATACCAACATACTCAGCACCTAAACTTTCTTGCAAAAAAATTACCAAATTATACGGTTTTTTTAATAGAGAATCGGGCTGTTGTACATGAAGAAAAGGAATAGTAGCATCTGTAAAATCATTGGGGCCGGCAATCATATATTTTTTCACACGCGCTATGGCCTCAGCTTCATCCATTTTTCCGTACATTTTGGTGTTTCCCTCATTTTTTATTGAGTAAGCCGCAAAAGCAACCGTATAAAAAGAGTTCAGACCTAAAGTATTGGTTAATTGATCTGTAGAAAATACCGCATTACTTGCATTTATTGGTCGTTTTGAAGTAAGACTAGAACGTGCTCCAAAGAACAACAAGAAAGCTAGTAACGGAAAAATCATTAACTTGAATTTGTATTCAGTAGCTGATGTATAGAAAAATTTCTTTCCTTTTTTAAAGGCAAAATACAACACAACTCCTAAAATTAAAAAAGTAACAATTATAGACTTCAGGTAACTTTTTAGAAGCATTCCGACTACTTCTTTTGGATAAATTAAATAATCCAAAAATATTTTATTGGGACGTGTGTCATATTGTTTGACAAAATCGGGAGAAGCCAATTCTACAAACAAAATCAGAAACAAAAATAAAAAGCTATAAATCACCAAAAAATTATTGGTAAACCTCATCCATTTATTGGGTAAAAAAGTAATTAAAACCGCTGGTAGAAATGATAAGTAACAAAGTAAAATCAAATCCATTCGGAGTCCGATCGGAAAAATATACCAAAAATGAGGCGTTTCTACTACCCTATCTTTAAAAATAAAAAAAAGAAACAGGCGACTTAAAGTTGTAATTAGCAAACCGATTGCTATGAAATTAAAAATGGGTTTTAAAAAACTTATTTTTTTCATTAAAATGATTTAATTGTGAGTAATTTTTAATTTGATTACTCTTCGTAACGTTTAATTTCTCTATCGTAAAACTCATTCGCTTTTACGATCAAACCTTCCATTTCTGCATTCAGCTCCGCCTCATCAAGATCTTCGGCTTCTTCCATAAATTCGACTTCATCGTCTTTTAGATTAATTATAAACCTAGGATAATCAAGGTGAATGATGAAAATATCATCTGGAAAATCAGTATTATCTCCGAGTAAAAATTTAGGTAATTCCATTTTTATTTATTTATTTTTTGCTTCAAATTTAAGTATTTGAAACTGAATTAGTGATTAATTTTTTGGTTAAGTAATGAAAGCGAATATACAAAAACAGGGCAGCTGAAGTAAGACCTGCTAAAAGACCAATCCAGACTCCTTCTGCTTTCCAAGGAGTGTATTCTGCAAGATAATAGGAGATAGGAAAACCAATTACCCAATATGCTACAAAGGTAATGTACATGGGGATTTTTACATCCTGTAATCCACGTAAAGCACCTAAAACGACTACTTGTATCCCATCAGAAATTTGAAAAACAGCTGCAATCAAAAGCAATTTTGATGCGATAGCGATTACTTCTGTATTGTCTGAAAGCTGAAACGTATTCTCCATATTCAAAAAAAGATACGGCAAAACGGTATGAAAAGCAATAAACAAAATGGCAAAGATTACTTCTATAAAAATAGCCAGTAAAAAGATAGAACGCGCCACGACAACCAGTTTTTTATAATCCATAAGACCCCTTTGATTGCTCACACGAATCATCGAAACAACGCTTAACCCCATAGCAACCATAAAAGTCATCGAGGACACGCTTAGCGCAATTTGGTTGGCGGCCTGACTCGTTTTACCAATGTTTCCGCAAAGCCAAATTGAGGCTGTAAAAAGCACGACTTCAAAAAGCATTTGCATGGCAGAAGGCAAGCCCAGATTTACTATTTTTTTTATGGCTTCTTTTTTGATTTCTTCAAAACTAAAACCTTCAAAATATTTTTTTAATTGTTCTCTGCGCGACAAAATAATGTGCATAAAAAGCAGCATCATAATTCTCGAAATTACCGTTCCCAGTGCAGCACCCACAATACCCATCTTAGGAAAAATCCAAACACCGTAAATCAGCATATAATTGATAAAAACATGAATGATATTGGCCATGATAATCGCATACATCGAATACTTTGTCATCGAGAGTCCGTCTGCAAATTGTTTGTAACCCTGATACATAATAAGAGGCACGAGTGAAAAAGCAACCCAAGCCAAATAAGGTTTTGCCAGAACAATGACATCTGCGGGTTGATGCAGCAGTTCCATCAACGGCATGGCCAAAACGATCAATCCGAAAAGCATAACTCCTAAAATAGTACACAAAAATAATCCGTGGTGAAAGGCAGAACGTATTTTAGATTCGTTTTTCTCTGCATCAGCTTCGGCTACAATAGGTGTAATTGCCGTAGAAAATCCGATCCCTAAAGACAAGGCGACGAAAATCATACTATTTCCCAGCGAAACAGCCGCTAGTTCGGTACTTCCCAACTTTCCTACCATTACATTATCTACAATCCCTATTAAGGTATGCCCAACCATTCCGAGAATTATAGGATATGCCAATCTTAAATTATAACCAAACTCCTTTGTATACTGAGCTAAATTCACTTTTATCTACTTTTTTTGTCGGCAAAGATACTTAGAAGGTTTCAATTCTTTTAAATTATTCAAATTATAAGCAAATATTAAGAAGAGTAGCATGCGAGCCACTATTATATAACAATTTCAGAAAATTATATAACAAACTCCAAATTCCTTGGGAGTACTTTTACACTATAATATTTAAAAATTACACGCACATGAAAAAATTAAAAAACATTAGAATTTTATTCTTCGCCGCTTTTACATTAGGATTTACAACTATAGCTTCTGCCCAGGACACTGGAGAATCTGTTAACTACGATCAGAAATTTAAATTAGGATTTGGATTAAATGGAGGATTACCAACCGATAACGCCTACGATTGGGCATTGGGTGGTGATGTGAGATTGCAATACGATTTGACTAAAAGAGCTTCTGTAACCTTAACAACTGGTTTTACCAATTTGTTTATGGGAGACAATGTAGCTGATTTAGGTTTTATTCCGGCGAAAGCAGGTTTCAAAGCTTTTGTATGGGAAGATCAATTTTATGTTTTAGGAGAAGTTGGAGCTGGTTTTGCAGTTACTAACGGATACAACGACACGACCTTTTTATGGGCGCCAGGTATTGGGTATGCTAACAAACATTTTGACATCAGTCTTAGATACGAAGATTATCACAAATTTGAAACAAATCAGGTAGCATTGCGTCTGGCGTATGGTTTTGAATTATAAAATATAGGTTATTTTATTGGTTTTTGGTTTTTGGTAAAAACCCGGCAGTTCTGGAATCTGCCGGGTTTTTTTATGTTCAAAAAAAAATTGAAGCTAAACACTATTTCTATTTTTTATTTTGTAAATATCTGTTATCCGTCAAAGTTTTCATGAAGGCAATCAATTGCATTTTTTCTTTATCTGATAAGTTTAATTTTTCCTCCGGTAATGTTTGATTCTCCAATTCCAATCCTAAACCTAATCCTCCTCCCTCATTATAAAAATCGATCACTTCTTCTAAGGTTTTATAAACTCCATTGTGCATATAAGGAGCCGTAAGCACACTGTTTCTGATGGTGGGCGTTTTAAAAGAATACTTATGAATAGCCGCTTGGGTAACAACAAATTTGCCTAGATCGCCGTCGAGTTTTTTATTTTTATCAGGAACTCCTAAAACCTCACTCTCCGATCTGTCAAAATTGGGTGGAACAGTTCCGTTGGTAAGCGGGATAAAATGGCAAGTCGCACACTTTCCTTTACCAGCAAATACATTAAATCCTGCCTTTTCATCAGCCGTAAATGAAGTTTTGTTTTGCATATAATCATCAAATTTAGAATCATAATGGCTTAACGAACGAATATAAGAAGCCAAAGCATTTTTTATCGCAAATGCATTGATATCCCCTTTTGGAAATGCTTTTTTGAACTGCTCGACATACTCTTTATTTTTTTGAAGGGCCAAAGCCGATTTTTCTAGAGATCCATGCATCTCGTTTTCGTTACTGATCACCGCGATTGCCTGATCTTCGAGATAACTTACCCGAGAATCTGCAAAAAACACACGCTGAAAAGCAATATTTGAAAGTGTTGGCGTATTGCGCTGAATCATCGATTTTCCGTCTAATGCTACCGCTCTTTCTAAACCATCAGTAAACGCTTTATTGGCATGATGGCAAGAAGCACAAGAACGTGTATTGTTACCTGATAAAATGGGGTCATTGAATAACTTTTTGCCCAAAGCGATTTTCTCTGGTGTGGTTTTATAGTCCGGAAAGCCAGAAAATGCTTCTGGATCAAAAGCATCCCGATCAAATAAAGTCTGTGCCGTAACTTTTAAGCCTCTCTGCTCTTTCATCAGCGGAATTCCCAATTCAGATTGTGTTTTATAAAGACCTTTACTCAAAGGGTTTAAAATTTCTTTGATAAAATACGCGCGATCAAAAGCATTAAAATTAGTATTTACTTTTAAATATTTTTTGCCTTTTTGAAAAATTTGAAGCACTTGTTTTGCATTTGAAACCGAATTATTTTCCAGATAAACACGGTAATATTTTTCGATAGTTTCTAAAGAAACCTGTGCTTCCGGAAGTGAATTCAGTACAACTGGCGAATCGAAGCCCGTAATGCCGAGTGTAAGGATGCGGTATACCTCCAATCGCATGGCATCAAAAACGTGTGCGTCTGTCAATTCATTAGAATTGGAAACTTTCTCAAGTCGAATTAAATTAGCCGATAAAACGCCCAATTCCTGAAGCAGTTCTTTTTTTGTATTCTTATTATATTTTGGAAAAACCAATTCCTCAATAACCTGAAAACCTTCCGGCGGAACCGTCACTTTATCATTTTCCTCAAATTCGCTTATTGCGGGTCCGTTGATCGATTTTGAAACTGCGGGCGAGTAATATTCGCTAATCATTTCGACCTTTTTATAGCTTTGATGCGCCTCTAAAAACTGTCGCTGAATCTGTGCTTCCGAAGAATCAGATTGAACAGAATATTTCAATTTTGCTACTTTTTCGATCAATAAAGTAATATCGTCTTTAAACACTTCATTTATTTCCAGATGTTTGCTTTTTTTCTCACACGCCACAAACGCTAGCAAAAAGAACAAAACGTATATTTTTTTCATGATGTAATTAAAATTAAAAAGAGGAATATTTATAAAAACAGAAACCACTACTTCAAATTAAAGTAGTGGATGACTGTTTTGTATTCAATTAAAAATTTATCTTGCCAAACCTTTAATAACTAAAATTTGACTTGCTTGTTGCTCATTAGGTCTGTTGGTACCACCATCTGCTTTCTTATATTTTTCGCCAGTCCAAGTATGAGGCTGTACGCTCAACATAAAAGTATCCTCGATACCTACTTGTTCGGATACATCGATTAAAGCACCGTATTCCCAATCACCAAATTTAGAAGTCCCACCTACATTATATTTTGCTGCATCAGTTGCTGTACGACGGTGATCTAATTCTACTACCACTTTTAGGGTTTTTGTAGCAATGTTGTATTGATAAATATAAGCATCGTGTGTTTCGTCTCCGTAACCATTAGCATCTTCCTCAACGTACACATATTTTTTAGTTACACAAATATTATCCGGATTCTGAAATTTACCTGCAATTCCGCTACGGTTATCTCCGTCAAGAACAACTTCAAGAGTTCCTTTTAATGGGTCAGCAGCATCAAGATTTAATCTGTACACTCTTCCGTATTTAGTTCTAGAACCGTCAGCATTAGTTCCTGTAGTATTTTGTCCCGTTACATTAAAATACAATTCGCGATCTGCTGTATCACCGCCTTTACGGTAATCCAAATCTTCCACTCTACCAAATTTAATAGCTTTTAACGTATTTACCGATGCATTAATCTGAGCACCTGTAAGTGTAGTATGATTGTCAATTTTTACAAAAGAAACAGGATATGTTTTACTCACTTCCATGTCTTTTTCTCTTTGGTTGTCGTCGTTTCTTTTTAGCATGTACAAAGAACCATTTGTCAAATCACCCACAGTATTCGATACATACATAAAAACCTGACCTCCATAAGTTCCGGAGTCATCATCTCCAATTACCACTACCGTTTTACCTTTATAAGCAGAAGAGCGCAATGGCAAAGCATTTTCGGCACTTAATCGACCAAATCCAGCCAATTCTTTAGATACAGACGCAGAACCAACGCTTCCGTAAGGATCCAAAGCATGAGTACGAGATTCTTCTCCAGATTCTCCAGATGTTAAATAAACAGGACCAAAACCATGTTCTGCTGGTGTAGCCATTGTTGCACCACACAATCTCCAGGTTCCTCCATTAGAATTTAATAAATATTCTCCTTTGGTTGGTTTAAAAGTTTTGTCTAAAGTAATTCTCGAAACAGCAAAATTGTCTTCGTTGTTTACTAAAAACGTAAAAGTGCCATCTGTGTTTCTAAGTAAACCAGAACCATCAGCAGAACCACCAAAAACAAAATTAGGGCTGTCCGGAAAAACATCATCAGAGCTAAAAAGTGAATAAATTTTCAAACTTTCAAAACCTGCCTGTGCTTTCAATAAACTTGGCGTTACAGATTGATCTTTTAGTACAACAGCAGTTGTTTCTGTTTCGTCTTTAGAGTCGTTATTACAAGATGTCAATAACGCACCGATCATAACTAGAGGTAAAATAATTCGTTTCATTGAGCTAAAAATTGGTTTTTATTTTTTTACAAAGTAAATCCCCACTCTTTAACTTAAAATGATTTCGATATTAATAAAAAAACAAAAATACTATCTGAAAATCGCTGTAAGATTAAAAATATTAATATTAAATTAACACTAAAATACACTCATAAAACTTTCGTAACATTCAACAAAAAAACGAACATTATCTTAAGAATTTTTCTTTAGCTGCTCTTTATAATCCTCAAAATTCGCCTTTATTTTATCATCTAGTTCAGGTTCTTTAATATCAGTATATTTTTGCATTTCTTCCCAAATAATTTTGGCAACAATATAGCGAGACATTTCTTTATCATCTGCAGGAATAATGTACCAGGGCGCATGTTCTGTCGATGTTTTATTGATCGCCTCTTCGTAATATTGCTGATATTCGTCCCAATGTCCACGTTCTTTAAGATCACCCGGCGAAAACTTCCAGTTGTGTTTTCCCTCCTCCAAACGGCGTAATAAACGTTGGCGCTGTTCCTCTTTACTCAAATGCATATAAAATTTCATCACAATTGTACCGTTGGCTGCAATATGCTTTTCAAAATTATTAATTTGCTCGATTCTCTTTTCCCAAAACGCTGGCGTAATATCTTCAACCGAATTAATCTCTGGTAAATTTTCATTCAAAACATATTCAGGATGCACGCGTGTGACCAAAACATTCTCATAATGTGTACGATTAAAAATGGCAAACTTCCCTTTTTCTGGTAAAGCTAGATAATGGCGCCACAAATAATCATGCTCCAATTCGGTAGAATTTGGCGTTTTAAAACTATGCACCACAACCCCACGCGGATTAAATTCTTTAAAAACCTCCCGAATCAGGCTGTCTTTTCCAGAAGTATCCATTCCTTGCAGACAAATCAAAACACTGTATTTATTGTGTGCATACATCACATCCTGAAAATCGCTCAATTTTGCCTGCACTTTATCCAGTTTTTCTTCCTTTTCCTCATCATCTGCTTTCACTTTTAACAAAGTAGGAATCTTGGCTAAACTTATTTTTTTTACTACTTTAAAATCATTCGGATCTATAGATTTCATATTTCACTGTTTTTTATACTAGTAAATATACTATTTTTACCAAGCATATTCCTGCTATTCATTGCAATACTTTTTCGATCATTTGTTTTTTTCTACGCCATAACAAGAGCTTCCGCTGGTCGCTTTGTTCTGTCAAGAAAAAATACAATTGCTTCTCCAAGTATTTTCATTGCTATCAGGGCTAGGCATTGGTTTTCAAAAGAACATTTATAGTATCTCATAGTTCAAGTTATAATGAAAAAAATATTAGTGATAATTTTTATTTTATTTTTAAATCAAACATTTTGTCAAAATGTAAATGAAGATTCTGAACAGAAAATCCAACATAAAATTTACAGTAAATGCTTTGAGAGCCTAAAACCAATTCCAGAAATAGAAAATCATATACCTTTAAAAAATATATCTTTTTGTAGTTTATCAGAATGTGTTATGGCTTTTGAATATGCAAAAGATGAAAAAACTATTTTGGAGGCAATTTCAAAAAGAGCTATTGAAATTTGTGTTATTCTTTATGATGAAGGCACCCCAATTTATCTGACTAGCGGAATGGATAGTTCATATGATGCAGATGAGAAAAACCAAAACTTAACTGATGACAATCATTTAGTATACATTAGTGTTGCGGAGTGTCTCTCTTCTAAATCATTAGAAAAAATCAAGGACATTGTCAATGAACAGACAAAAAAATTAATCAATAAAAACCAAACAAAAACATATCTGTTAAAAGAGGAATTCTAAAATAAAATTCATGGAAAAATTTACATTAGAAATAGTATTTCAAATCATCGGAATTGGTTCTGCATCAGGATTATTTTTCAACAACGATGCACTTTACATTATTGGCGACAATAGTGGTTTTTTGTACGAGTACAATATGCAAAATCAGCAATTAAGCCAACATCCTTTAATTGATAATCCAACATCCAATATTCCAAAAAACATAAAACCTGATTTTGAATCTATCGCACATCACAACGATACTTTGTATGTTTTTGGTTCTGGCTCGACTGAAAACCGCAACAAAATGATCGAATTTGATCTCAAGTCAAAAACTGTTTTACAAAAGAATAATTTGGTCGATTTATATGGTATGATGCAAAGTTTTGGCGAAATAAAACCCGAAGATTTCAATCTCGAAGGCGCTATTTTTGATGGAGAAAATTGGTATTTATTCAATCGTGGCAACGGGCTTTCGAACAAAAACACCATTTTTACCATTCATGCCAAAAAATTGGACCAAGAATTTGCCTTGGTAGCGACCAATTATAAACTTCCCAAAATAAAAGGCATTCGCTCCAGTTTTACAGACGCCATTTTGGTCGAAGACAAAATTTATTTCCTCTCTACTACCGAAGATACCGTTTCTACGTATGATGATGGCGAAATCTTAGGGAGTTTCATCGGGCGCATCGACCTTAAAACCATGAAAATCGATTTTACGCAAAAAATCACCTCAACCAATAAATTTGAGGGTTTGACTTTCTACAAAAAATCAAATGATAAAATTGAATTTTTACTTTGCGAAGATAATGATACAGAACTTTTGGAAACTAAAATTTTTAAGTTGAGTTTACCGGTTAAGTAATACGAGCATTCATCAAAAAAAACTTTCATTACTAATAATTTTACTCTTTTAACTGGTAATTACTTAGTATATGATTTTAAAGCAGAAAACGAATCTATCAGGAAAATAGAAAAGTGATATCAAACTACAGCAAAAAAAATTAAGCACATTTTAAATCATTGCGAGGAAAGAAGCACCACAATAAAAAAAGCAAATTTGTTATACTGAATGAGATTGCTTCGTTCCTCGCAATGACACAAACAAAAAGCAAATCTGCTATACTGGATGACGTTACTTTGTTCCTCGCACCTGTGCAAAAAAACATTTCTAACTTAGATTCTTTGTAACTGTTAACGAATATTTTAAAAAAAATCAACTTCGTCCCAACCTTTTTTACTTTTTAACTCTCTTTAGTATAAAGACCATCATTGTGATAAACGAAACGCTACTTTCAAACTGCAAAAAAATGAACCGAGATGCTCAGCGTCAGGTTTATGAGCACATGGCTCCCAAATTGTATCGCCTTTGCAAACGATACCTCAAGAAAGAAGAGGAAATAGAAGAAGCCTTAGCAGATGCTTTCTATACTATTTTTACCAAAATAGAACAGCTAAAAGAAACACTGGCTTTTGAAGCTTGGGCGCGAAAAATAACTGTAAATCACTGTTTGGCAACGATCAAGAAAAATACAAATTTTAATATGTATTTGGATGATGTAAAAATGCTTTCGCAACTTTTTACAGATGAAATTAACACTTTAGAAGAAGAAGATTTACTCAATTTACTGAACCATATTCCAGAGGGCTGCAAAACAGTTTTTAACCTTTTTGTCATAGAAGGTTACGGACACAAAGAAATAGCCAGCATGCTGCACATTTCTGAAGGCACTTCAAAATCACAATTGAATGCTGCAAAAACCAAACTAAAGGAATTAGTCAATAAATTGTATTACCAAAAAGCAAAATAGTCATGGACAATCAAGATAAATTATTCGATAAATTTAAAGAGGCTTCCCACAATGTCGAAGTAAAAGACTTCTCGGCCATGGAAAAAGTTTGGTCTCGTGTGGAAGAAAAACTCGACAAAAAAGAGGCTAAAAAAACCATTTCCCTTTGGAAAAAAATTGCCGTTGCCGCTTCTCTTTTATTAGTGATTTCGTTAGGAAGTCAATTCTTAAAATCAGACAAAAAAATTGATATCGAGAATCCAAAAGTGGTTATAAACGAGCCAACACAAGGCAAGACTCAAAAACCTGCTTTAGAAAACAATAATACAGTGGTTTCATCATCAGAAATAGTCCCAAAAGCCGAAGCTACAAAAATATTAGAAAAACAAATCAATCAAGAACCAGTAGCGATAAACGAAATACATACTGCAAACAGTCCTATAGTACGTTACGAAAGCACTGTGGTTGCCGCAGATGAAGTTGCTTATCCAGAACCACCAAAAGCAGAAGTAGAATCAAAAAGTGAAAATGACGACATCTTTTTAAAAGAAAAAGCAGCGAGTTCAAGCAATTATCTTCAAGCCAGTAAAAATGCTGGTTATGAAACATCAAAAAGGGAAACGCAACCTCAAATGTCTAGAAAAAGTGCTCCGCTTGTGGTACTTAACGGAAAAGCAATTTCGGATAAGGATGATGCAAAAAAAGATAAAATGACGCAAGAAGAATTACCCAATTTAAATCCTAAAAATGTAGAATCGCTCGTGATATTAGACGAACCGCTTTATATTATTGACGGCATTTATTATTCTGAAAATGATTTATTTGGGAATAATCCAACAAGTCCTTACGCTCCTTTAGACAAGCAGGAAATAAAGACAATTACAATCCTGCAAGACCTGGAAGCGACCTCTAAATATGGCGACAAAGGAAAAAAGGGAGTCGTTATAATCACTACAAAAAACGGAAAACCAGCTTTAAAAAAATAGCTAAATCCTAAACACTAATTTTAAAAAATTACTATCATGAAAAACGTAAAACTTATTTCATTAGCCCTTTCTATGCTCGTATGTTTCGTAACAATGGCGCAAGAAAAAACCATTACAGGAACGGTTTCTGATAATGTTGGTCCTATTCCCGGTGCGACTATCGGTGTGCAAAAAACAAAAAAAACAGCGACAACAAATTACGAAGGAAAGTACACTATTACCGCTCAAAAAGGAGATGTTTTGGTCTTTAGCTACATCGGATTAAAATCGCAAACACGAATTGTTGGCGACAAAAATGTTATCGATGTAAAACTCGAAGAAGACCAACAAACGCTTAGCGAAGTTGTCGTTGTGGGCTACGGAAATTCACGCTCTAAAAAGAAAATGACAACCGCTTCTTCTACGCAAATGATTCAGGGAAGAACTATGGGGGTTGAGGTTTCAGCCAACTACGCTATAACACAAGCTAGTCCGAGTCCAATTATTCGCGGTGCTGAATCAATTGGATCTACAAATGAACCTTTGTATATTATTGATGGTGTTCCAGCAAAAGCAGGACAAATCGCGAAAATAAATCCAAATGACATACAAGATGTAAAAGTTTTAAAAGATGATAATGCGAACAGTCTTTACGGCCTAAAAGGGAAAAACGGGGTTATTGTTTTGGCAACTAAAAACGAGTTGTATAAAAATCTTTCAGAGAAAGAACTTGATGCCAAATTGACACATTTAACGACCATTCAGCCTGTAGAACCCAATCAGGAAGATTATGATACTTTTGTTGAAAATGCTTTTGAGAGCCCAAAAACAGCACCACTTTCTACTTTCTCTATTGATGTTGACAACGCTTCTTATACCAATATAAGACGCTTTATCAACAACGGTCAGGCAGTTCCAAAAGATGCAGTGCGTGTCGAGGAAATGGTCAATTTCTTTAAATACAATTATCCGCAGCCAAAAGATGCCCATCCGTTTTCTATCAATACAGAATTGAGCGATTCGCCGTGGAATTCTAAAAATCAAATTTTAAAAATTGGTTTGCAGGGAAAAAACATTCCTACCGATGATTTACCTGCTTCTAACTTAGTTTTCCTAATAGATGTTTCCGGTTCAATGAGCGAAATGAATAAATTACCACTATTGAAACAATCTATGAAAATATTGGTAAACGAATTGCGTAAAAAAGACAAAGTTGCCATTGTAGTCTATGCAGGAGCGGCTGGAATGGTTTTGCCTCCTACCTCTGGAGATGAGAAAAAAACCATTATTGACGCTTTAGAAAAACTCAATGCCGGAGGAAGTACCGCGGGTGGTGCGGGAATTAATTTGGCGTATAAAATTGCAGCAGAAAATTTTATTAAAGACGGAAATAACAGAGTCATTCTAGCAACTGATGGCGATTTTAATGTGGGCGATTCCTCGAATACGGATATGGAAAAACTGATTGAAGAAAAAAGAAAATCAGGCGTTTTCCTAACCTGTTTGGGATACGGAATGGGGAATTACAAAGACAGCAAAATGGAGACCTTAGCCGATAAAGGGAATGGAAATTATGCTTACATCGATAATATTCAGGAAGCCAATCGTTTTTTAGGAAAAGAATTTAAAGGTTCGATGTTTGCGATTGCAAAAGATGTAAAAATCCAGATCGAATTCAATCCAAAACAAGTTCAGGCCTACCGTTTAATTGGTTATGAAAATAGAAAATTACGTCCCGAAGATTTTAAAAACGACGCCATTGATGCAGGCGAATTGGGAAGCAACCACACCGTTACGGCTTTGTACGAAATTATTCCAGCGGGGATTAACAGCAATTATATAAACAACCAACCTGATAATTTAAAATATACACAAGTTCAAGCCAATTCGAATAATTATACAAATGAATTGGCAACAGTAAAATTCAGATACAAAAAACCTGACGGAGATAAAAGTATCGAGCTTGTACAAGTGATTGAAAATAAAGCTGTGCTTTTGCAAAATGCGTCTGATGATTTGAAATTTAGTAGCGCTGTCGCTTGGTTTGGATTAAAATTAAGAGATTCGAAATTAATTACGAACAAATCTTCCGAAGATATCACCAAATTGGCCAAACAAGGATTGTCTAACGATTCTGAAGGATACAAAGCAGAATTTATTCGTCTTGTTGAAGCAACAAAAGAAGCGTATTAAGCAATATTTATTTACATTTGAGGTTTCACTCATACATTTTAATTTTAAAAATAAACCTTAATGCACCCAATTCTAAATCAAAATTTATTTCTTGTAAAAGAACATATCGGCATGTTTAAAGCGGCCAACAACTATGACATTTATAGCCCTGAAAGCAAAGAAATTATAATGAAGTGCCGAGAAAACAATCTTGGAATTTTTACTAAAATTTTACGTTTTACAGATTATAAAAGAATGACTCCTTTTAACATCGAAATTACAACAGCTTCAGGCGAAAAACTGATTTCGGTAAAACGTGGTGTTGCTTTTTTTCGCTCAACAGTTGAAGTTTTTGATGAGAAAGAGAGATTGCTTGGTACATTCAAACAAAAATTCTTTTCATTTGGAGGAAAATTCGAAATTTTGGATAAAAATGACAAACCAGTTTGCACCCTCCAAGGAAAATGGACAGGTTGGGATTTTAAATTTACACACGAGAATAAGGAACTGGCGCAGGTAAATAAAAAATGGGCAGGAATGGGAAAAGAGTTTTTTACAAGTGCTGATAATTATGCGCTTCAAATTGAAGAAACTGTCGCAGCAGACTCTCCGTTGAGACAATTAATATTGGCTGCGGTAATGTGTATCGACATGGTTTTAAAAGAATAAAAGGCTGTTAAAGTTACATTAAGAAACATAGAAAAGCATCATTTTCGGAACCAAAAATAGTATTTTTGTGTAAAGAAAATGATGCTTTTTGCATTTTGAAAATATAAATCATGACAGACTTAAAAAATACGAATGCCTTAATTACAGGAGCAGGAAAAGGAATCGGAAAAGCAATTGCATTGGCTTTAGCAAAAGAAGGCGTAAACGTAATTTTGCTCGCCAGAACTCAAGCTGATGTTGATCAACTCGCTTTAGAAACGAATGCTCTGGGTGTAAAATCACTGGCTCTTTCTGCCGATGTGTCGGATATGAATGCAGTAAACGAAGCAGTAGAAAAAGCCTTATCAGAATTTAAAACTATTGATATCCTGATCAACAATGCAGGAATTGGTTCGTTTGGAAAATTTTTAGAATTAGAGCCAAGCACTTGGGAAAGAATCATTCAAGTCAATCTTATGGGTACGTATTACGTCACTCGTGCTGTTGTTCCTAATATGATAGAAAGACAAACGGGCGATATTATCAATATTTCATCTACAGCCGGACTCAATGGAAATGCGTTAACGAGCGCTTACAGTGCCTCAAAATTTGCTGTTATGGGACTCACAGATTCTTTGATGCAGGAAATGAGAAAACACAATATTCGTGTGACAGCATTGGCTCCAAGCACCGTTGCAACGGATTTGGCAATCGATTTGAAATTGACTGATGGAAATCCAGAAAAAGTAATGCAATCGGAAGATGTGGCCGAATTAATTATCGCACAACTAAAACTAAACCGAAGAGTTTTTATAAAAAATAGCAGTATTTGGTCGACCAATCCTTAATCTAAAATTTAACCATCAAATGGAACAATATTTAAGACAACTAATATCCATCGGATTTACCGACAAAAAGGAAATTTTTACCGGATTCCTAATTGATTATTCGGATGATTGGATTTTACTAAAAAACAATCCCGTTGATTTTATAATTGATGGTTTTGTAATTTTGAGAAATAAGAATATTGAGGCAATTGAAAGAGACCAAGAACTTGAATTTACTGAAAAAGTAATTCGGATGAAAGGCTTGAAAACAAATGCCGACGACATCATCCCGATTAGAGATTTAGCATCTATTATACATTTTATTACCGCAAAATATGGTATTTTTCAAATAGCAAAAAAATCAGCAAAATCGGCTTATCTCGGAAAACTAATTGAACTGAATGACGAAGAACTTACTATTGACTTCTTAGATACGAAAGGCTATTTTGGAGGGGAATTAAGTTTTAATCCAGAAAAAATAAGAGTCATAGAGTTTGACACTGATTACATCAATTCTTTTAAGTTAGTAGTTGCTGAAAACGAGAACTAAAATGTAGATTACATCAAAAAGCCCTTAAAAAAGGGCTTTTTGATTTTTATGCTTCTATAAGTTTAGCAGTAAATGCTACACGAACGCTTCCGTCTTCATCAATTTTCGTCAAATTAACAGGTTGCAATTGGTTGACCAATTCAGGATTCCAAGGTGCTTTTACTTTGACGTAATTCTCGGTAAAACCGTGAATATATCCTTCTTTATTTTCACTTTCAAACAAAACCGTTCTGTGACTTCCCAATTGGCTTTCGTAAAAAGCACGACGCTTTTTTACAGACAGACCGCGCAACATTTTGCTGCGTTTTGCTCTTACATTGGCAGGAACAATACCTGTCATAGCAGCAGCTTCGGTATTGTCTCTTTCAGAATAGGTAAAAACATGCAGATAAGAAATATCCATTTCATTTAAAAAATGATATGTTTCTAAAAAATGCTCGTCGGTTTCGCCAGGAAATCCAACAATAACATCAACACCAATACAGGCATGTGGCATTACTTCACGGATTTTATTTACCCGTTCTGTGTATATTTCACGCAAGTACCTGCGCTTCATTAATTTTAAAATATCGTTGCTTCCAGATTGCAACGGAATATGAAAATGAGGTACAAAAGTGCGACTTTTAGATACAAACTCGATTGTTTCATTTTTTAATAAATTGGGCTCTATGGAAGAAATACGCAAGCGCTCAATTCCCTCGACTTTATCCAAAGCTTGTACTAAGTCTAGAAAAGTATGCTCGTGCTTTTTGTTTCCGAATTCTCCTTTGCCATAATCGCCAATGTTTACACCAGTAAGCACAATTTCTTTGATTCCTTGTTTCGAAATTTCAGCTGCATTTTGCAAAACATTTTCGAGTGCATCACTTCTTGAAATTCCTCTTGCGAGCGGAATAGTACAATAGGTACATTTATAGTCGCAACCATCCTGTACTTTTAGAAAAGCACGAGTACGATCGCCGATAGAATAGCTTCCTACGTAAAAATCGGCTTCGGCAATCTCGCAGGAGTGTACTTCACCCATGTCGTTTTTGCTTAAATCGTGAATATAATCGGTGATTTTAAACTTTTCTGTAGCTCCCAAAACTAAATCAACGCCATCTACAGCAGCCAATTCTTCTGGTTTCAATTGTGCATAACATCCAACAGCCGCAACAAAGGCTTTATCGTTGAGTTTCATTGCTTTTTTTACAACCTGCTTAAACTGTTTATCGGCATTTTCTGTGACCGAACACGTGTTGATGACATAAATATCGGCAACTTCTTCAAAATCGACACGATCAAAACCTTCATCATTAAAGTTTCTTGCAATGGTTGAAGTTTCTGAAAAATTCAATTTACAGCCAAGCGTATAAAAGGCAACTTTTTTTCTATTTTCCATAAGATGTCTTAAATTAATGAAATCGTTGTCAAAAAATTTAAGGTTCAAATTTACAAACAATATTCTTTAAAATAAAATCAAGAGTACGTTATCCGTCAAGATTTTGAAAAACATTGATTTTAAGCATCTAAACAAGTAACAAAGCAGTTATTACGAATACCCTATAAAACTCACTATTAAACGAGTAGTACACTAAAAACAGAATTAAAACTTTAAATAAAAATCGATAAAAAGTATAAAAAATCGACAGAAACTACAAAAGTAAAAAACATCAAAAATTAACATAAAATAAGATTTTGAGAAAAAGCATCAAAAAAATTAAAAATTTCTTGCAAACTTCTTTGTTAGCGCATATTTTAGCATTAAATTCACACTTGCAAAACAAAAAAGCATAATTCAGTAAAATTGTTTGAAGTTTAAAAAACAGAATAAATTTTATTAAAAAATTAAAACAAGTTTGTTTTTTTAGTAAAACACTTCATTATTAGTGATTTATTTTTTAGTTCTTTATCGTAGAAATTAAAAATTAAAAAATACTTACTTTATAATTGAAATTACAAATAACAATTTGCTTTTTCTAGCGTTAGTGATTTGCTTTTCTTTTTGAGATTTAATAAAATGGGTAAGCCGAAAACCATATATAGAGTAGGCAAATTTAAAATTTTTACTTTATGAAAGCATTTTTCCCCACGATCTGCTTAATTCTATTGGCCGTTTTTACTTCAGAAGCACAAATAGCTGCTCCCCCAACGAACGAATTTCCTTCTATAAGTACACTTACAAGTTGGGCAAGTTTTAACAATCAGACACAATTTGATATTGCAGTACGTTCTGTTGGCTTTAAATTTGAAGTAAAAGAACCAGGAGAAGAGTCAACAGCTTATACTTATATTAGAAAAGTTACTGTAAACCAAGTAAATTATACAGATAGAATCGTGTATAGAATTACGAGTAATAACTCGGCAAGTATCATTTCATTGGTGACTGCATCTACCGATTTAGTAAGTTTGTATACACCTCAGTTAGCGACTTTCAAAAGTAATAAATGTAAAACGGAGATGTCTAAAGACAAAAACACTACATGTACTTGTTATGAAAGTGCCAATTTTGCTATTGATATTTGCGACGAACGTGTTAAACTAACAATGGGTGACGGAAATAAATATTTTGTTTCTGTAGCAAAACAATAATTCAGAAATATTTATAAGAAAACGCTCAAGTCTTGAGCAGTGTTTCCCAAATCTTTGCACCAAAAGCTTTAAAATAATCAATTCCTGCTTATTTATCGCAACAAAAAATGGTCTGTAAAGGTCTGGGACACTTTTCTTATTAAAACAAAAAAATCCAATCATTACAATTGGATTATATATTCGGATTTTTAAGTTCGTACCAAACTTCCTCTTCCTCTTCGTACACAAAAGAATTCACGTACTGGAGTCCTATTTTTTCTAAGATCTTTCTTGAATTTTCATTTCCCTCATCTGCGTAAGCATAAATGGCATCTGCTTTTATGTGATTAAAAGCATAATCAACAAAGGCTTTTCCGGCTTCGGTAGCATATCCTTTTCCCCAATATTTTTCTATAAAACGATATCCAATTTCATAAAAATTTTTGTGATTATTAATCTCGTTAGTGATGAATTTTATTCCAGACCAGCCTATAAATTCTCCTGTTTCTTTTAAAGTAACAGCCCACCTTCCTGTACCAAAATCTTGATATTGCTGTTGAATATTATGAATATAAGCAAGGCTCTCCTCTCTATTTTTTACTGGTTTCTTACCAATAAAAACATGAACATTAGGGTTCGAATCCAATTCGAACATACCCTCTACATCTGAAAGCAATAATTCTCTCAAAAGCAAACGTTCTGTTTCTATCGGATCTTTCATTAAAAATAGTTTAATTTAAAATATAGCGTTGTACAACTTCTGCAACACCATCATCATTATTTGATGCAACGATTGCATTGGCTCTATCGCGTAACTCTGGTGTCACATTATCTACCCAAACTCCCAAACCGGCATATTCAATCATGGTTAGATCATTCCCAGCATTTCCTACTGCAATAATTTCACTTTGATGAATATTTAATTTTTCTGCCAAAAGCTTTAAACTTGCCGCTTTATCAATTCCGTTTTGAGCTGCCTCCAGGAAAAAAGGTTTCGACATTGCCACACTCAAATGAGGCATTGCCAGTTTTAAATCCTTTTCTACTTGCTTCAGATAATCCGGCTCTGCCAATAAAATACATTTTACAGCTGGTTTATAAACTGCATCCTTAAAATTGGGTACCTTAACATGAGGCAATTTTGTAATTTCTTTTTCAATCTCGATAAATTCCGAGTCAGTTTCGCTTATAATAGCACCATCAAGATAGGTGATAATATGCGTTTTCATTTTAATGCTATAATCGTACAACTCAAAAATCTGCTCCTGCGTTAATGTTTGCTCAAACAGAACAACATCGTCTTTTGTACTGCTGATTATAGCTCCGTTAAACGAAATAATATAAGAATCGTTAAGGTGTAATTCTAATTCTTTTGCATACTCAATCATCGCAGATGTAGGCCGACCCGAAGCCAAAACTACATAAACGCCTTTGGCCTGCGCTTCAAGAAGCATTTTTTTATTAAGATCAGAAATCTTATGATCGTCTGTCAACAAGGTGTCATCCATGTCGAGCACTAACATTTTATATTGCATTTTTATACGTTTTTAATCGAAGGGTTTGGAATTTACCTGAAATTTAAAATAGAACCTGAAATTTCTTATCTTAAATACTCATTCGAAAATCTTCTATAACTGGATTTGCTTTTGCAAACTCAGTTTCCTGAATAAATACCTCAACTGCCAAGTCCATACCTCCGTACCCCCCCAATCTCGCCGACTGAATATTATCTTTTTTTAAAGTTTCTACACCTGCTGCTTCTAGCTTTTCAAGCAAAGCATTTGCTAAAATCTCACTTCCTGAATACACCTTCATTAATCCCATAATATGTTGTTATTTTATTTTATTTTAATACTATCTGTAATTGTTTTAAAAAACCTTCATTTTCATTCATGCCCACATGCCCCTGACCTTCTAAACAATAAAAATGATCAGTAGGTTTTAATAGTTTACTTAATCTAATTGAATTTTCAATCGGAATTAATAGATCTTCCGAACCATGAAAAATATAAATTGGTGCTTTTATTTTTGGCAAAAAATCATGTGTTTCAAAACTAAATTTCTTCAGAAAATCAGGAAAAAATCTCACCTTTGTACTCGACAATTCTCTAAAACTATAATACGGTGCCTGAAGAATTAAGGCTTTTGGCTTATTTTCGGCGGCCAAAATTGTCGCCAATCCAGAGCCAATCGAGTAACCCGCAATAATGATTGTATTCTCAGAATACCTCAAACATAAATTTTTGTATACAATCGAAATATCCTTATTAAGTTGCTCTTCATCTTCAATTTCACCTTCGCTTTTTCCAAAACTTCTGTAATCCAGAATAAAAATATCATATCCTAAATCGGTATATCTTTTAGAAATACTGCCCCAAGTTTCCAGCGTTCCGGCATTACCGTGCAGATAAAAAATCAATCCTTTAGTGTTGCTTGCCTTAAACAATAAACCGTTCAATTTTACACCATCAAAAGAACGAATCGTCAGTTCTTCAAATTTGCTTTGGTACTCAAATTGATAATCCTCAGCTAATTTTGCACTTTGAAACACCATTCCAACTTGATTGAAATAGACATAAAAAACGGTTGCCAAATAGAGAAAAGCGAAAAAAGCGGCAAGTACAATTGTCAAAAATTTAAATGTCTTTAACAGCTCCATCACAAATATTTATTTCAATTTTTATTACTCCTCAATCAAACCTTCTTCTTCGTCAAGTTCTTCTTCACCTTCTTCATCCATATCAAAAAAATAAGGCTCCAACAACATTTTCTCGGCCAAAATTTCGATACGTTCTGTCAATTTTTCAGCAAAAATAATACGCTGTGTTTTGGTGATACTGTTCGAAATACGCATAATTTTAGTTTCGTGACGCAGTTTCAAAATTGGGTCTGCATCGTCTAAAATTAGGATTTTTAAGCGATTCACATTATATCCGGCGGTGGTAAACATATCGCCAAGCTTGTTTGGAGTTCCGATTAAAACATCTACTCCTGTCGAGATATAGTTTTTATCATAATCCATATCTCCTTTGTCATGCACTCCATACACCTCGAGATTATTATGTTTTCCGTATTTTTCAAAAAGTTCTTCCATCTCCAAAACTTTCGTTTTGTCCTCGACAATAATTAAAGCACGTGGTGATTCTTCTGTCTGACCCGCCAATTGCTGAATCACATTTAACACTATCGTTGTCGATTTTCCACTTCCTTTAGGAGAAATAATCATACAGTCGGCACCACTTTTTATGGTCGAAAAAGTCTCTTTTTGCAGAATGTTAGGCTCTGTAAGACCGTTCTCGATTAAAGCGTCTTGTAACTTCTCGTTTATTTTTTTTAGTTTCATCTTTTTAATGCTTTAAGCTTTAAGCGATATGCTGTAGGCAAAAATTATTTTACTTAATTGCTTTAGACGCTAAGCAATGCGCCATAGGCAAAATTTATTATTTTGTAGCTTAAAGCGTATCGCCTAAAGCCTAAATGCTTTTTATTTGCTTGCAAACATTTTTACATCGGTTTCAGAAATCTCGGTTCCTCCCAAAATAATCAGTCTTTCGACCACATTACGAAGTTCACGGATATTTCCTGTCCAATCATATTCTTGCAATAATTTTATGGCTTTAGCCGAAAATATTTTGACAGCATTACCTTGTTCCGAAGCAATTTTCTCTGTAAAATGCGCGATCAGAGCCGGAATATCGTCACGTCTTTCATTCAAAGGTGGCACTTTGATCAAAATCACGGCCAGACGATGGTATAAATCTTCGCGAAAACGACCTTCTGCAATTTCAGTTTTCAGGTCTTTATTGGTTGCTGCCACGACACGCACATCTACTTTTATATCTTTCTCAGCTCCCACTCTTGTAATCATGCTTTCCTGCAAAGCACGTAAAACTTTGGCTTGCGCCGAAAGACTCATATCACCAATTTCATCTAAGAAAATAGTTCCTTTATCTGCCGCTTCAAACTTTCCTGCACGATCTTTTACAGCCGATGTAAAAGCGCCTTTTACATGACCAAACAATTCGCTTTCGATCAATTCGCTGGGGATAGCGGCACAATTCACTTCGATTAAAGGAAAATTTGCACGCTCGCTTTTTTCATGTAATTGATGTGCAACCAGTTCTTTTCCGGTTCCGTTTGGTCCTGTGATCAAAACTCGGGCTTCGGTTTGAGCCACTTTATCGATCATCAATTTGATATGACTAATGGCTTCGCTTTCGCCCACCATTTCGTAGTTTTTACTGACTTTTTTCTTTAAGATTTTATTCTCAACTACCAATTGCTTTTTATCCAAAGCATTTCGAACAGTATTCAATAAACGGTTTAAATCTGGCGGTTTAGAGATGTAATCAAAAGCTCCCAAGCGCATCGTATGAATGGCGGTTTCCATATCACCGTGTCCGGAAATCATCACCATCGGAATCTCTGGTTTTATCTTTTTTACTTCTTCTAAAACCTCTACACCATCTAATTTTGGCATTTTGATATCGCACAAAACCAAATCGTAATCGTTGTTTTTTATTTTTTCAAGACCAACAGTACCATCTTCTGCTTCTTCAACTTGATAAGAATCATTTTCTTCTGATAAAATTTTTACCAAAACTCTTCTAATCGCTGCTTCGTCTTCTATAATTAGTATTTTACTCATTTTTTTTGAGGTTCAAAGTTACAAAGGTTCAGAGGGACAAAGTTTAAAATCTTTATCGTTTTTTAAACCTCTTAACCTGTTATTAGTGATACATCTTTTGTTCTATATATAATTCTTAAAGTTTTATTCTAAGTTACAAAATCAAATATTTAAAAATCTTTGAACCTTTGTAACTCTGAACCTTTGTAACTTTAAAAACTAATATTTAAGCCATTTATACAATTCTTTCCAAGTTGGTTTTTTGCCATACATTAAAATACCTACACGGTAAATTTTTGCTGCGAACCAAACCACAAAGAAAAAGGTAGCAAACAATAATGATACCGAAATCGCAATTTGCCACCACGGAACGCCAAACGGAAGTCTCATAAGCATTACAATTGGTGAAGTTAGCGGAATCATCGAAAATACTATCGCAATGGTACCATGAGGGTCATTCACAACAGTGAAAAAACCAATATAAACACTCAATACCAACGGCATAATGATTGGTAAAAGAAATTGCTGCGAGTCGGTTTGATTGTCTACGGCAGCACCAATAGCGGCATAAAACGAACTGTATAAAAAGTAGCCACCGATAAAATAAACCAAAAAACCAAATA
Source organism: Flavobacterium flavipigmentatum (assembly GCF_020911905.1). Taxonomy (NCBI): domain Bacteria; kingdom Pseudomonadati; phylum Bacteroidota; class Flavobacteriia; order Flavobacteriales; family Flavobacteriaceae; genus Flavobacterium; species Flavobacterium flavipigmentatum. The sequence continues at coordinate 4,350,642 of NZ_CP087133.1, forward strand.
AAATACTGGCAATGGGTAAATTCCACGCTTCGCTAATGTACATTTGCGCCGTTCCTGAAAATTCTCGTTGGGCTACATGCATCATTTCTGGCGAAATTCTGCTTGTAGGACCAATATCAACTCCAAAAAACATCGAAGCTGCCAACATCAAACTTAGACCAATAATGGCCCAAATTGTAAATTGCAAAAGTCCAGCCAACGAAGTTCCGACGATTTTACCAATCATGAGCTGAAAAGGTTTTACCGACGAAATAATAATCTCGATAATCCTGTTGGTTTTTTCTTCGATCACGCTTCTCATGACCATATTTCCATAAATGATAATAAACATCATGATAAGATAACCAAATGCGCCGCCTATGGCAATCTTGATTTCGTTGAGCCCTTTCAGGCTTTCTTCTCCCGATGATTTTGCCAAATGCATATTGACAGTTGCTTTTGCTTTTTGAATGGCTATCGTATCTAATTGTGCTTTTTCAAAATTGAGTTTCGTGATTTTTGAAGCAATCAAACCCTGCGTTTTTTTGATAAAAGAAATACTTGGGCTGTTATTAGAGATAAACTCTACTTTGGTTTCCAGTTCTTTTAAGGTTGTTTTTGGAATAAGGATTAAACCTTCAAAATTCTCTTTTGCAATACTGTCTTTCAATGCTTCAGAATCAATTTCAGAAAGATTAAGATAATGGTATTCTGAGTCTTTTTTGTTTTGTTTTAAAAAGCTATCCGCAAATAAACCCGTTTCATCATGAATCGCAATTCGTTTGGTCTCGGGCTTCATTGAACTCAAATAAGCAATAAATCCTGCAATTGCGACAAACAATAACGGACTCAGAAAAGTCATGACAACAAAAGATTTGTTGCGCACTTTGGCAACAAATTCTCTTTTTATAATTAATGAAATGATGCTCATTTTAATATTTTAGATTTTAAATTGTTGATTTTAGATTTTAGATTCTAGGTTTTCACTCTAAAATTTAAAACCTGAACTTTAAACTTTATTATCCGTTACTGTTTGAATAAAAATATCGTTTACACTTGGTATTTTTTCTACAAAATGCGTTACTTGTCCGCGTTGCGTAAGGATATGCAACAATTCGTTCGGAGCAGCATTCCCTATCTGAATATCCAGTTTCAGATCATCATTTAATGATTTAAAACTCGCTGGCGAAACCGTAAATTTTTGAGTTATATCATACATTAAACCTTCTACATTATCCGTTAAAATACCCACTTCAAAACTATTGGTTTTAAACTGTCGTTTAACATCGCTCAGTTTTCCTTCAATTAATTTATTCGATTTATGAATTAAAGCAATATGATCACAAAGTTCCTCTACACTTTCCATTCGGTGTGTCGAAAAGATAATGGTTGCGCCTTGCTCCTTCAATGCCAGAATTTCATCTTTTATAATATTGGCATTGACAGGATCGAATCCTGAGAAAGGCTCGTCAAAAATTAGTAATTTAGGCTTATGTAACACACAAACCACAAACTGAATTTTTTGTGCCATTCCTTTAGAAAGCTCCTGAATTTTTTTGTTCCACCAACCTTGAATTCCAAGACGATCAAACCAATATTCTAATTGAAGCTTGGCCTCGGCCTTAGAAAGTCCTTTCATTTGTGCCAAATACAAACATTGCTCGCCTACTTTCATCGAAGTGTACAAACCTCGTTCCTCAGGAAGATAACCAATGGTCTGCACATGTTTTGGCTGCAATTTTTCTCCATCTAAAATTACTTCACCGCTATCGGGCAATGTAATTTGATTGATGATTCGTATTAAGGAAGTTTTTCCAGCTCCATTTGGACCTAAAAGGCCATAAATACTGCCTTTTGGTACATTTAATGAAACTTCATTAAGCGCTACATAATCACCGTATTGTTTTACGACTTTATGTACTTCGAGTAAGTTGCTCATGCTATCTTTAGGGTTTTCTACTTCAGTTTGACCATTATGGTCAACAGCCTGTAAAAGTAAATAATTAGAAGCAAATCTTGGTACAATTACGCAAAAAACCCATTCTAAATTTACATTAGAATGGGTTTTATCATTATTTAATATTTTTTTTAAAGTTCAGTTTATGAAAACATATCTTTTACTTTCTCAAAAAATGATTTTTCTGATTTTTCCGGACTCGGAATAAAATGTTCGTCGTTTAAAGCATTTTCAAAAAACTGCTTCTGCTCTTTATTCAACGTTTTAGGTGTCCATACGTTTACGTGAACCAATAAATCACCGCTTCCGTAACCGTTGATACTTGGAATCCCTTTTCCTTTTAATCTAAGAATTTTACCAGATTGAATTCCTTCTTCCAGTTTAATACGAACTTTACCGTTAATGGCTTCAATATCTTTAGAAACTCCTAAAACGGCTTCTGGGAAACTGATATACAAGTCAAAATGTATATTTTCGCCTTCACGTTTCAAAAATTCATGCTCTAATTCTTCAATGGCTACGATCAGATCTCCGGGAACACTGTTTCCTGGCGCATCATTTCCTTTATTTGAAACTTTCAATTGCATTCCGTCAACAACACCCGCAGGAATTTTTATAGAAACTGTTTCGTCTTCCAGAATCATTCCTTGTGCATCTGCCTCAGAAGGTCTTTTATCCAAAATTTGTCCAGAACCGCCGCAAGTCGGGCAAGTTGATGCAGATTGCATTCTTCCTAAAATGGTATTAGTTACACGCATTACCTGCCCTTGACCATTACAAGTCGAACATGTTTTGTACGTAACTCCTTTGGCCTGAACTTTACGTTTTACCTTTACTTTTTTCTCAACACCATTGGCGATTTCTTCCAGAGTCAATTTTACTTTTATACGAAGATTGCTTCCTTTGGCACGACGTGGGCCTCCGCCACCGCCTCCTCCAAAACCGCCAAATCCTCCGCCAAAAATATCACCAAACTGGCTAAAAATATCATCCATATTCATGCCGCCGTGGCCACCACCAAAACCTCCGGAACCATCAAATGCCTGATGACCGTACTGATCGTATTTTGCTTTTTTGTTAGGATCGCTTAAAACTTCATAGGCTTCTGCCGCCAGTTTAAAGTTTTCTTCTGCCTCTTTGTCGCCTGGATTTTTATCTGGGTGATACTTTAGCGCACTTTTTCTGTACGCTTTTTTAATTTCGGCAGCATCAGCATTTTTTGAAATGCCTAGTATTTCGTAAAAATCTTTTTTCATAATAAGGTTAAATTGCTTCGCCAGTTCGCTAGCGCTCGTGTCCAAATCTTAAATTCCAAACAAAGACAATTGTAATTTTGGTTTGTATTTTTTAGTTTCCGATTACTACTTTAGGAAAACGAATAATTTTATCTCCTAATTTGTATCCTTTTTCTATAACATCAACAATTTTGCCCTTTAATTTATCAGACGGAGCCGGAATTTGAGTAATCGCTTCAGCAAAATCAGCATTAAAAGCATCACCAGCTCTTACTTCAACTTGCTCTAAACCTTTAGATACCAAAGTGCTTTTTAATTTTTCGTGAATAAGTTCTACTCCTTTAAGCAAAACTTCGTCATCAGATTTGTTGATTTCTACAATAGCTCTGTCAAAATCATCCAAAACAGGAAGCATCGCTAACAAAACCTCTTGATTGGCTGTTTTAAACAAATCGATACGCTCTTTTGAAGTTCTTTTTTTGTAATTTTCAAATTCGGCAAATAATCTCAAGAATTTATCTTTTTCTTTAGCTAAGTCTTGAGCCAATTGCTCTTCAACACTTAATTCTTCAACAATTAATTGCTCACCGTTGGCATTAGTCTCTAACGTTACATCATCTAATTCCTGATCGAATTCTGTATTTTCCGTAGTCATATTACTTGTATTTTTAAAAATATTCTTAAACTTCATTTTTATTCTTTCTTTTGGATTGCAAAAGTTCTGCCAAATCTATTAAAATGTCAAATTGTCACTTCCTCAAAATTTAATTCTTTCAAAAAAATAAAAAGACATCCAAAACTTTAGTATAATTTTAAGACTATTACGTTTTAGTTTATAGTAAATTTGATACACAAATTAATTATCAAAATTAAATTTAAGGGTTAGCCTCGGCTTCGTAAATAATTATTAATTCAAGTTTACCTTATATTAAAAAAAGCTTCGCCGTCAGACGAAGCTTTTTTTTGCTTTAATTTTTTCTATGCCAAAAGTGCTTTTTTCAATCCTTCAAAATCCAAAGCAACCTGTTCGCCTGTCACTAAATTTTTAAGTGAATAAGTTTGAGCTTCGATTTCCTGATCGCCGGCAATAACGGCAAACGGAATCAGGCGCTTATCGGCATACTGAAACTGTTTACCCACTTTTACATTGTCAGGGTACAACTCTACTTTTATATTTTCCTTTCGTAATTTCTGAATCGCTTGTGAGGCATACAAAGCTTCTGCATCACCATAATTGATAAACAACGCTTTTGATGTTGCCGAAACCGTTTCAGGAAAAAGCCCTAACTCTTCCAGCACCAGATAAATTCGGTCTAAACCAAACGAAATTCCGACACCACTCATATTTTTCAAACCAAAAATACCTGTTAAATCATCGTATCTTCCGCCACCACCAATCGATCCCATAGCAACTGTTTTTGGTGCAGCCACTTCAAAAATAGCTCCCGTGTAATAATTCAAACCACGAGCCAAAGTCACATCAAGATCCAAAGTAGCTGTTGACAAACCTAAAGTTGCCACATTATCGCATATAAATTTCAATTCTTCAACGCCTTTCATACCTTCCTCAGATGAAGATAACAAATTAGAAAGCTGACTAATTTTATCTGCAAAAGTGCCAGTAAAGCTAAAAAGCGGCTGTACTTTTACCAACGCTTCTTCAGAAATACCTTTTTCGATCATTTCTTTTTTTACGCCGTCTTCGCCAATTTTATCGAGCTTATCCAGAGCCACCGTAAAATCAATCAATTTATCCGAAGCGCCAATTACTTCTGCAATTCCTGATAATATTTTTCTATTATTAATTTTAATTGTCACACCTTCTAAGCCCAAAGCAGTAAAAACAGTATCATACAATTGCACCAATTCTACTTCCTGCCATAAGGATTTTGAACCCACCACATCGGCATCACACTGAAAAAACTCTCTAAAACGACCTTTTTGTGGTCGATCTGCTCTCCAAACAGGCTGAATTTGGTATCTTTTAAAAGGAAATTCAATTTCATTTTGGTGCTGCACCACGTATCTCGCAAACGGAACGGTTAAGTCGTAACGAAGTGCTTTTTCTGAAATTTTTGGAGTTAATTGTTTTGAAGTAACAGTCGCCATTTCATCACCTGAAATTTTGTCCAGAAAATCACCCGAATTCAAAATTTTAAAAATCAAACGATCGCCTTCTTCTCCATATTTACCCATCAACGTTTCAGAATTTTCAAACGAAGGAGTTTCTATTGGCTGAAAACCAAATTTCTCAAAATTGCTTTTTATGGTTTGAATAATATATTGACGTTTTGACACCTCTGCAGGCGAAAAATCCCTTGTTCCTTTTGGTATGCTTGGTTTTGAAGCCATCTTGATTTAATATTTTAGATTGTTGATTTTAGATTTCAGATTTCTTTTCATTGAAATCCAAAATCTAAAATTCAGTATAGATTATTGGACTATTTAGAATATTCGCTTTTCTTAATTCTAAATCGAGTGCAAATATCTTATTTTTTAAAATAAATAATGCCAGTTCGAAAACAAACTTGTAACAAAAACCGTATTTTCGTGACAAATTGGTCATGATGCTAAAATTATTTAAAGAAAATATCCGAATTGCTTTTGGTTCTATCAAAACACAATTGCTGCGCACCATATTAACCGTGTTGATTATCGCCATCGGAATTACCGCTTTGGTCGGAATTTTAACCGTGGTAACAGCTCTCGAGAATACTATTTCGACCAATTTTGCTTCAATGGGTGCTAATACTTTCAATATTGCGCAATACGAAAACACCGTTAGAAACCGTGGCGGTAATGAGCGAGAAGTCATCAATCCTATCATTTCTTATCCTGAAGCTGTTGCTTTCAAAAACAAATACAAATATCCTTTTACCGAAACTTCTCTTTCGTTTACAGCTACTTCTGTAGCAGAAGTAAAGTTTCTAGACCAAAAGACAGATCCGGAAATTACGGTTTTGGGAGTCGACGAACATTTTGTGGCCAATTCTGGTTTAGAAACCAGTTTGGGCCGTTCCTTCAATCAATTTGATGTAGACAACAATACCTATTCTTGCGTAGTGGGTTCTGATTTTGAGAAAGGATTGCTAAAAGATGTCAACCCGATTGATAAAATAATTTCGATTCGAGGTGCTCGTTTTAAAGTAATTGGGGTTTTAAAAGAAAAAGGTTCCACATTCGGAAACAGTCAGGATTTACGTGTTTTGATTCCGATTCAGGTGGCCCGTTCCTTATTTACCGCCCCAAATATTAATTACACCGTGAGTGTAATGGTTTCTAAAAAAGAACTTCTGGACCAGGCAATTGACAACGCTACAAGTACCATGCGAAGAGTTCGTAAATTAAGTCCTGTACGTGACAATAATTTTGGTGTTATCCGAAGCGACGATTTGATCAATCGCATCCTGAGCATCACTCAATATTTAGGCTGGGCTTCCTGGATTATCAGTATCATTACCATTTTAGGTTCTTCAATTGCTTTGATGAATATTATGATTGTTTCGGTGACCGAGCGTACACGCGAAATTGGCGTTCGTAAAGCTTTGGGAGCCAAAAAAGTAACGATTGCAGTTCAATTTTTTATCGAAACGTTATTAATCGGTCAAATTGGCGGATTGGTTGGTATTTTCTTAGGAATTCTTTTGGGTTACGCTATTGCCACAGCTATGAGTTTTGCTTTTGTAGTGCCGTGGACCGCTATTTTTGCTGCTTTTGCGACCAGTTTTCTTGTAGCTCTGTTTTCGGGATTGTATCCTGCCATAAAAGCTTCAAAACTGGATCCTATCGAGGCTTTGCGTTACGAATAAAATTAGAAGCAGCACTCTACTTCTCAGTACAACACTCGTCCCGCTATCCGTTTCAATCTTTTATGCCGAACACCGGCACAAAAGGATTTTCACTCCTATCGGGGCTATCTTAGAAATTTTATCTTCAAAAGAACCCTAAAAACGTATTCAAGAAGTTTTAGAAACGTTGCCAAAAATCATTCTGTCATTGCCGTAAATGTCTTTCTTTAATTCGATATTTTTAAAATTCATTTCTTCAAGCAATGCTTTCATGTCTTCTCCTAAATACTGATTGATTTCAAAAAACAATTGTCCGTTTTCCGTCAGGTTTTTTTGTGCTATTTCGGCTATTTTTCGATAAAAAATCAAGGCATCAGTATCTTCTACAAAAAGTGCGAGATGCGGTTCGTAATTTAGAACATTATTTTTAATTTCTTTCTTTTCTAAATTTCGAACATAAGGCGGATTAGAAACAATAATATCAAAATCATTTTTCAGATCATCAATTTCTAAAATACTTTGATGTATAAAAGTCACATCTACCTTATTGTTTTCAGAATTTTTTTTGGCTGTTTTCAAGGCTTCTTTAGAAACATCCAAAGCAAAAACCCTTGCATTTGGAATATTTTTTGCCAATGAAATTGCGATACAACCGCTTCCTGTGCCAATATCCAGAATTTTTAATTTCTTAAATTTTTGAGCTTTCAGATTTTCGTTAATAATCCATTCGACCAATTCTTCAGTCTCGGGACGCGGAATCAGTACATCTTCATTCACCTCAAAATCAAGACCATAAAAATTTGTTTTACCCATTAAATACTGAATCGGAACTTCCTTTTTTAATTCTGCCAAAAGCGAGTTCCATACCCAAATTTCCGATTCGCTAAAAATCAATTCATGATTCAAAGCCACATCAATTTGTCTTAAATTGTGCTTTTCCTCCAAAATCAAATAAAAAAAACTCTCTGCCTCATACGCATCGTAAAGAGGAGATAGTTCTTGAATAAATTGCGTTCGGTATTGTTTAATTTTCATCACTATCAATTTGAATATTGTGTATAGGCAAAGGCAAAAGCTATACCGAATAAGTATTCAATAAATAAATTTGTTACATGCTTGCTTATAAATCTTTCAGCATCCAAACAGGGCAAGAACTGTGGCCAGTGCATCCCATTGGGCCATCCAGATACTCAAAACCTGATTTTTTGTATAATTTTTGAGCTGCATGCATAAACGGCATCGTCTCGATATAGCATTTTTCAAAACCAAAAATTCGAGCTTGATCCAAACATTGCTCCATCATTTTACTTCCAATACCGAGGCCACGGGTTTGAGGCAAAAAATACATCTTTTGCAGTTCGCAAATTTTGGGATCACCATTTTCCAGAGGAGCAATTCCGGCGCAACCCACAATTTGACCTTCATTTTCTACTACATAATAAACCGATTGTGGCTTATTGTATTCTTCAAACATCAAATCCAGATACGGGTCTTCATACGCAGTTCCCACTTTCGGGATCTCCATTTCGTCAAAAACAGAGCGTATTAATTTTGCAACAGACTGATTGTCTTCTTTTTTTATTGTTCTGATAACCCAGCTTTCCATATACCTCAATTACAATTTTATAAATACAAAAGTAAAATAAGTTTTTCGATAGTTGGCAAACGAAATCATAAACTCAAAAATAACTACTTTTGTATCGTGAATATACATGAAAAATATATCAGACGATGCATAACACTTGCCAAAAATGGCTTAGGAACTACCTATCCCAACCCGATGGTAGGCAGCGTTATTGTTTATAACGACGAAATTATTGGCGAAGGTTGGCATAAAAAAGCCGGAGAACCTCACGCCGAAGTAAATGCGGTTGCTTCTGTAAAAGACAAATCTCTTTTGAAAAAAGCTACTATATATGTCAGCTTAGAACCTTGCAGTCATTTTGGAAAAACGCCACCGTGTTCCGATTTAATCATTGCCAATCAAATTCCGAATGTGGTTGTTGGGACAGTTGATCCTAATGAAAAGGTAGCAGGAAATGGAATCAAAAAATTAATTGCAGCTGGGGCAAATGTTGTAGTAGGAGTCTTAGAAAACGAATGCAACGAACTCAATAAACGCTTTTTTACATTTCATCAAAAAAAGAGACCTTATATTATATTAAAATGGGCCGAAAGTCAGGATGGTTTTTTAGCCCCCGAAAAAAAGCATCATCAGGAGAGAAAACCCATTTGGATAACCAGTCAATATTCGAGACAATTAGTACACAAATGGCGCAGTGAAGAACAGGCTATTTTGGCAGGAACGCAAACAATTATAGATGACAACCCAAAATTAAATGTTCGCGATTGGTCTGGAAACAGTCCAGTGAGAGTGATTTTGGATCAAAATAACCGAATACCAAAGGATAGTTATCTTTTGGATGACACCATAAAAACGATCGTATTTACGGGAACTGAAAGTTTGACCACAAAAAAACAAACTAGCTTTGAAGTTCTTGATTTTAATCAAAATATAATTCCACAAATACTTTCTGTTTTACATCAACATCAGATTCAATCTATAATTATTGAAGGTGGAGCCAAAACATTACAATCTTTTATTGATTGGAATATTTGGGATGAAGCACGAATTTTTGTGGGTAATACTATTTTGGAAAAAGGAACAAAAGCTCCTGATTTTATCCGAAAGGAAACCACAAAAACGCACCTCGGAAAAGACGAATTATTACACATTAGAAATCATGATTGATACTATCATTTTTGACTTTGGAGATATTTTTATCAATTTGGATAAAAAAGCTACCATTTCGGGCTTACAAAAATTAGGCATGACAGAGTGGAGTGCATCATTGGATCGTTTGAATCTTTTGTTTGAAACAGGCGATATTTCTCGTGAAGACTTTTTAGGCGGTTTTCAAAAAGAACTTCCAAACGCTTCTACAGAAGAAATTTTAGAGGCATGGAATGCTATTTTGGCAGATTTTCCTTTGTACCGATTAGAGTTTTTGCAAATGCTTTCGCAAAAATACCGCCTCTTTTTATTGAGTAATACCGATGCTATTCATATCGAAACTTTCGAAAACAAAAGCGGCATCTCGTTTTACAGCGCTTTTTATCAATGTTTTGAAAAAGTATATTTCTCTTTTGAAATCGGAATGCGCAAACCCAATGCAGCAGTTTTTCAGTATTTAATTAACGAACATGAGCTTTCGCCCAAGAGAACTTTATTTGTAGACGACAAAAAAGAAAACACGGATGCAGCAGCAGCATTAGGCTTGCATGTTTGGAATTTACAAGTGGGTCAGGAAGATGTCGTGGATTTATTTGACAAACAAATACTTTAGAAACACAACTTTTGGAATATACCGATACGTATCAAACAATAGCAGCCGAGTCAGAAGAAGTGCTATTTAAAGAAAAAGGAAGCAAATTCTTTGGCTATGCTTTCCCGATACAAAGCGAAGATGAAGTAAAACCCATCATCGAAAACTTAAAAAAGCTGCATCCACATGCGGTACATTTTTGTTATGCGTATCAATTAGGTGTTACTCCAAAAATTTCCTACCGTGCCAACGATGATGGTGAACCAAGCAATACAGCAGGCGCACCAATTTATGGACAGATACAATCTTTTGGGCTAACCAACGTTATAGTAGTGGTCGTTAGAATTTTTGGAGGAACAAAATTAGGAGTTGGCGGGTTAATTTCGGCCTATAAAACTTCGGCACAAATGACGCTGGAAAATTGCGAAATAGTTGAAAAAACAATCGATGTGGCCTTTTTAATTTCTTTTGATTATAAAAACATGAATAAAGTCATGCGCCTTATCAAGGAAAAAAAGCTGGATATTACATCGCAAGAAATGGAGATGGATCAAGATTCTGAATTACCAATTGGTAAAATTAGTATCAAAACGCGAAAAAAAAATGCCGAAATGGTCTTCGACATTTTTAGTTTAATGTTCGAAATTAACATTAAATATTTGTAATTCGATAGAAATTAACCGTTCATTTTGACAATTACTCAAGGGTTTTAAATAATTCTAAAATATAGTTTGGAGGTGCTGTTGGACGACCCGTTTTTAACGAAATAAATACCAAAATAAATGATGCAGTTGTTAATAACTCTTCAGCTTCGTTGTAGATTGCGCAGTCAAATTCTATCTTGACAGAAGACTGACTTTTAAATGTAGTATGAATCGTAAGTAACTCATCATAGCGAGCTGATTTATTGTAATTTATTTGCATCGAAACAATAGGGAGCCCGATACCGCTTTCTTCCATGCTTTTATAAGAAATCCCTTTGTTTCTAAGCCATTCAACGCGTCCTATTTCAAAATAAGGAACATAATTTCCGTGATATACAACCCCCATTTGATCTGTTTCGGAGTAACGAACCCGCACTTGCGTTTGATGATTTTTCATTATTTATTGGATTAAAAAAATTAACGTATTAAAGTTCGCTTACAACATTTTTTTATAAAATAAGACAGCAAAATATTTTTTTTTACAGAAATTTGTTCACATATTTGTTATCCCGAAATTCGGAACAAAATTCCTCCATTTTATTAGGAGAATCTATATCAATAATTAGAAAATTTATTTGAATCT